>NZ_JAEKEY010000002.1:2442500-2445000 GCF_016650875.1 Bacillus sp. TH30
AGCGATGGCCCTTCCATGCGGAACCACCGGATCACTAAGCCCGACTTTCGTCCCTGCTCGACTTGTAGGTCTCGCAGTCAAGCTCCCTTATGCCTTTGCACTCTACGAATGATTTCCAACCATTCTGAGGGAACCTTTGGGCGCCTCCGTTACACTTTAGGAGGCGACCGCCCCAGTCAAACTGCCCACCTGACACTGTCTCCCGGGTCGATGAGACCCGTAGGTTAGAATTTCAATACAGTCAGGGCGGTATCCCACCAGCGCCTCCACCGAAGCTAGCGCTCCGGTTTCAATGGCTCCCGCCTATCCTGTACAAACTGTACCAAAATTCAATATCAGGCTACAGTAAAGCTCCACGGGGTCTTTCCGTCCTGTCGCGGGTAACCTGCATCTTCACAGGTACTATAATTTCACCGAGTCTCTGGTTGAGACAGTGCCCAAATCGTTACACCTTTCGTGCGGGTCGGAACTTACCCGACAAGGAATTTCGCTACCTTAGGACCGTTATAGTTACGGCCGCCGTTTACTGGGGCTTCAGTTCAGAGCTTCGCTTACGCTAACCCCTCTCCTTAACCTTCCAGCACCGGGCAGGTGTCAGCCCCTATACTTCGCCTTACGGCTTCGCAGAGACCTGTGTTTTTGCTAAACAGTCGCTTGGGCCTATTCACTGCGGCTTTCCGTTAAGAAAGCACCCCTTCTCCCGAAGTTACGGGGTCATTTTGCCGAGTTCCTTAACCAGAGTTCTCTCGCACACCTTAGGATTCTCTCCTCGCCTACCTGTGTCGGTTTGCGGTACAGGCACCTTTTATCTCGCTAGAAGCTTTTCTTGGCAGCGGGGAATCAAAGACTTCGCTCCATAAGGAGCTTCCCCATCACAGCTCAGCCTTCACGATAAGCGGATTTGCCTACTTATCAGCCTAACTGCTTGGACGTGCACAACCAATCGCACGCTTCTTCTATCCTTCTGCGTCCCTCCATTGCTCAAACGATAAAGAGGTGGTACAGGAATATCAACCTGTTGTCCATCGCCTACGCCTGTCGGCCTCGGCTTAGGTCCTGACTAACCCTGAGCGGACGAGCCTTCCTCAGGAAACCTTAGGCATTCGGTGGACGGGATTCTCACCCGTCTTTCGCTACTCATACCGGCATTCTCACTTCTAAGCGCTCCACCAGTCCTTCCGGTCTGACTTCACTGCACTTAGAACGCTCCCCTACCACTGATACCATTGGTATCAATTCGCAGCTTCGGTGGTGTATTTAGCCCCGGTACATTTTCGGCGCAGAGTCACTCGACTAGTGAGCTATTACGCACTCTTTAAATGGTGGCTGCTTCTGAGCCAACATCCTAGTTGTCTAAGCAACTCCACATCCTTTTCCACTTAATACACACTTTGGGACCTTAGCTGGCGATCTGGGCTGTTTCCCTCTTGACTACGGATCTTATCACTCGCAGTCTGACTCCTAAGGATAAGTCATTGGCATTCGGAGTTTGACTGAATTCGGTAATCCGATGAGGACCCCTAGTTCAATCAGTGCTCTACCTCCAAGACTCTTACACTTAAGGCTAGCCCTAAAGCTATTTCGGGGAGAACCAGCTATCTCCAGGTTCGATTGGAATTTCTCCGCTACCCACACCTCATCCCCGCACTTTTCAACGTGCGTGGGTTCGGGCCTCCATTCAGTGTTACCTGAACTTCACCCTGGACATGGGTAGATCACCTGGTTTCGGGTCTACGACCACGTACTAAACGCCCTATTCAGACTCGCTTTCGCTGCGGCTCCGCCTCTTCAGCTTAACCTCGCACGGGATCGTAACTCGCCGGTTCATTCTACAAAAGGCACGCCATCACCCATTAACGGGCTCTGACTATTTGTAGGCACACGGTTTCAGGATCTCTTTCACTCCCCTTCCGGGGTGCTTTTCACCTTTCCCTCACGGTACTGGTTCACTATCGATCACTAGGGAGTATTTAGCCTTGGGAGATGGTCCTCCCAGATTCCGACGGAATTTCACGTGTTCCGCCGTACTCAGGATACATTCAAGAGAGAACGAAGTTTCGACTACGGGGTTATTACCCTCTGTGACGGACCTTTCCAGGTCGCTTCGTCTACCTCGTTCCTTTGTAACTCCGTATAGAATGTCCTACAACCCCAAGAGGCAAGCCTCTTGGTTTGGGCTAGATTCCGTTTCGCTCGCCGCTACTCAGGAAATCGCATTTGCTTTCTCTTCCTCCAGGTACTTAGATGTTTCAGTTCCCTGGGTCTGTCTTCCATACCCTATGTATTCAGGTAAGGATACCATACCATTACGTATAGTGGGTTTCCCCATTCGGAAATCTTCGGATCAAAGCTTACTTACAGCTCCCCGAAGCATATCGGCGTTAGTCCCGTCCTTCATCGACTCCTAGTGTCAAGGCATCCACCGTGCGCCCTTTCTAACTTAACCAAACTAAAATTAAAAAAATATGAGCTACACTGTTATCTAGTTTTCAAAGAACAT
>NZ_JAEKEY010000002.1:2447500-2497500 GCF_016650875.1 Bacillus sp. TH30
TTGCAAGTTCACGCGCTTCTTCTACACTCATTGGATTCCAGAAATCTGCTCCAGAGTGTTGCTTAATTGCATCTACCATATGAAGACGTGTCCATTCTGGCTCTAGATTAATTTCATAATCACCATATTGGATTGTTGTTGTACCCAATACTTTTTTCGCGATATGAGCAACCATATTTTCTGTTAGTTTCATAATATCATTATAATCAGCGTACGCTTCATATAATTCAATCATCGTAAACTCAGGGTTATGACGAGTTGATACACCCTCATTACGGAATACACGGCCGATCTCATAAACCTTTTCTAATCCACCCACAATAAGACGTTTTAAATGAAGTTCAATTGCGATACGCATATATAATTCCATATCTAACGCATTATGGTGTGTAGTGAAAGGACGAGCAGACGCTCCACCTGCAATCGCGTGCATCATAGGCGTTTCCACTTCAAGA
The DNA here is from genome assembly GCF_016650875.1 of Bacillus sp. TH30. NCBI lineage: Bacteria > Bacillati > Bacillota > Bacilli > Caryophanales > Bacillaceae > Bacillus > Bacillus sp. TH30. Next base: position 2,447,956 of record NZ_JAEKEY010000002.1, read on the forward strand.
TAACCGTTGTCATCTAAATATCTTCTCATTTCACGAATGATTTTACTACGGGTAACGAACGTTTCACGGCTTTCCATACTTGTAATTAAGTCCAAGTAACGTTGACGATAGCGTTGTTCAACATCTTTTAATCCATGGTATTTATCCGGTAATGGACGAAGGGATTTCGTTAAAAGTGTAAATCCTATTGCTTTTACTGAAAGTTCTCCAACGTTTGTTTTGAACACTTTACCTTCAATACCTACTAAGTCACCTAAATCTGCTGTCGTAAATAACTCGTACTCTTCATCTCCAACAGTATCTTTACGAACATAAATTTGAACTTGCCCCTGTAAATCTTGAATATGCGCAAATCCCGCTTTTCCTTTACCGCGTTTTGTCATAATACGACCAGCGATAGAAACAGTGATTTCTTTCTCTTCTAATTCTTCTTTAGAGAATTCTCCATATAGACTTACTAAGTCAGTTGTTGAATTTGTGCGTTCAAATCGTTTACCGAACGGATCGATTCCTTGCTCACGTAAATTATGTAGCTTTTCACGACGAACAAGCAATTGGTCGTTTAATTCTTCGTGGTTCATGTTATCCATGATATTAATATCACTCCAGCTCTATTAATTTTTACAATATATACAGTATAGCATTTTCTACTCAACTAGAAAAACTGCCAGCAACTAACTGGCAGTTCTTCTTTCTTTCACGTAATTATAGGAAGTGTATAGAAGAATGTCAATCTCCTATGCCCCCTTATTAACCAACATAAATTGTTTGTTGTTTCGCTTCTACTTCTTCTACAAATGCACCTAATACATTCGCAAGGTCTTCACGTGTGTCGCAAGTATTGATACCATTACGCACACTCGCATTACCACGAACACCTTTTAAATACCAAGCTGCATGCTTTCTCATCTCTCTTACGGCAACATTTTCGTTCTTTAAATCGATAAGACGATCTAGATGCAACATACATACATCAATTTTCTCACGCACTGTTGGTTCCGGCATTAACTCACCTGTCTCTAAATACTTTACCGTACGATAAATCATCCACGGATCTCCAAGAGCAGCGCGACCAATCATAACACCATCTACACCAATTTCATCAAGCATACGCTTTGCATCTTGTGGTGTTTCGACATCACCATTTCCGATAACCGGAATATTTACAGCCTGCTTTACTTGTTTAATAATATTCCAATCCGCTTTACCTTCATACATTTGCACTCGTGTACGCCCATGAACAGCTATCGCTTGTCCACCAGCACGCTCAACAGCTCTAGCATTTTCTATTGCGAAAATATGTTCTTCATCCCAACCAATACGCATTTTAACTGTAACTGGCTTTTCAACAGCATCTACAACCGCCGCTACCATCTCATATATTTTATTTGGGTCTAAAAGCCACTTTGCTCCTGCATCACACTTAGTGATTTTCGGTACTGGGCACCCCATATTAATATCAATAATGTCTGCTGTCGTATATTTATCTACGTATTTCGCAGCATCTACAAGAGTTTCTTTCTCTCCACCAAAAATTTGTAAACTTAATGGCTTTTCTCTCTCATCGATATATAACATATCTAATGTTCTTTTGTTATTAAGTAATATTGCCTTATCACTTACCATTTCAGCACAAACTAAACCTGCACCAAATTCTTTTACCGTCAAACGGAATGCAGAGTTACACACTCCCGCCATCGGTGCTAGTACAACTGGATTTTTCATCTCAATATTTGCAATCTTTAACACCCGACTTACTCCTTCCTTTACGGTCACTTTGGCATCAATTCGTCTATTGAAACGTTTAATGTTTTAGCGACTTCTACTACAAAATCTTGGGAAGGTGATCTATTGCCCCTCTCAACTTCACCTAAAACCGATACAGATACCCCTAATTCTTTCGCAAAACCTTCTTGCGTATAGCCTTTTAGCTTTCGAAAAGCACGAATGCGTCTTCCCCATTTTTCTGCTTCCATACCGTTACTCCCTCTCGCCTTTTCATTTCTTCTACTTGTGAACGTGAAATGTCTTGTTTTATATCTTGATTGATTTCTAACAACGGAACGATAACAAAAGCTCTTTCGAACATCCGCGGATGCGGAACAATAAGATTCTCTGCTTCAATATTTTCTTGATTATATAGTAAAATGTCAAGGTCGATGGTCCTCGGGCCCCATCTAATTTCCCTTTTTCTTCCTAGGTCATTCTCTACCCTTTGTGTTACTTTCAATAATTCTTGCGGTGATAAATTGGTAGAAATTTTTATAACTAAATTTAAAAAGCAATTTTGGTCAGTATAGCCAACCGGATCAGTTTCATATACAGACGAAACATCATCAACTTGGATATGCTGGTTTTTATTTAAAAACTGAATCGCTTCAGTTAAATAAGTATAACGCTCCCCAATATTGGAACCTAATGCAATGTACGCTATATTATTCATGGACGCTCTCTCGTAATTTCTACCGCTACAGCACGATAATGTCCTGGTATCGGCGGATCCGGTTTAATTACCTTAATTGTACACCGTGAAATACTCTCATATTGTTTCAATATATCTGTAGCGATATTTTCAGCGATACTCTCTACAAGCTTATACGTTCTATCTTCAACAACTTTTCTACACAGCTCAAAAAGTTCCCCGTAATTGACAGAATGCTCTAAGTCGTCACTTTCTCCTGCGCGTTTTAAATCCAACTCCACCGTTAAATCTACTTTAAATCTCTGACCTAATTTATTCTCTTCTGGGAATACACCATGATAACCGTAAAACTCCATATCATGGATATAAATTTTATCCAATTACTTTACCCCCTTACCAATCATCGCGTCCATCATCTTAGCCATACGCGCCATTTCTTTCACATCATGAACACGGATAAACTCACAGCCCTTTTCAATACCAAGACAAACGGTAGCTCCCGTTCCTTCAAGACGTTCCTCCACTGGTAAATCTAACACATGGCCAATAAAGGACTTTCTTGAAGTACCTAAGAGAACTGGGTAACCCAGTACATTTAACTGTTCTAAATTGCGCATCGCTTCTAAATTTTGCTCAGGTGTTTTCGCAAAACCGATACCTGGGTCTAAAATAATATTCTCATCTCGCACACCAGCATCTTTAGCAATTTTAATACTTTCATACAAATCAGCAATCATATCGGCCATTAAATTGCGGTAATTCATATTATCTCGGTTATGCATTAAGATAATGGGCACATCATAATAGGCTGCAACTTCAGCAATCCTCGGTTCCGCCTTCGCTCCCCAAATATCATTAATAATATGAGCACCAGCTTCAATCGCTTGTTTCGCAACCTCAGCTTTATACGTATCAATAGAAATAGGTAGCTTTACTTCTTTTGACACTGCCTGAATCATTGGAACAACTCGCTTTATTTCCTCTTCTACTGAAACTTTAGCGAAACCCGGACGGGTAGATTCGCCGCCAATATCAATAATATGGGCACCTTCACTTTTCATTTCTTTCGCATGTCGCACCGCAGCATCTACTTCGTTGTAACTCCCACCATCAGAAAATGAATCTGGCGTTACATTTAAAATCCCCATAATTAATGTCTTTTCATTTAAGTTCAATGTATATTCGCCGCAGCGCAAATCATAATCCCACTTCAAACTACACATCTCCTCTTCGCAATTCATTTCTGCTCCACAATTTCTCTCTCTGCACTCCATAAAGATCCATAAGTCTTTTTGTAACCACTCCCACTTTACCCGGGAAATCTTTCTCCTCTATACGATAAAGGGGGACAATCTCTTGAATAGAGTTCGTTACGAACACTTCATCCGCTGAAAGCAATTCATCTTTTGTAAAGAAACCTTCCTTTACTTCTATATCTAGCTCTTCAGCAGCCTTTATAATAAACGCACGAGTGATTCCGTTTAAAATCCCTGTTTCTAATGAAGGAGTATATAAAATATCTCCTTTAACAAAAAAGAGATTCGAAACAATACCCTCTGCAACATAACCTGTTTCGGTAAGAAAAATACCTTCCTTATTCACAACATTTCCAATTTCGCGTTTCCCTAAAATATTATTTAAATAATGATGGGACTTCAAGCGAAATGCACCCTCTGGTGTATTTCTCACTTGCTTTAAAATAACTCCTTCTTTTTCCACTACATTCCCTGGAGCTGCTAAAGGTTTTATAAAAACAATAACAGACGGTTCTTCATATACTTCCGTTTGTAATCCTATTTCATCTATACCCGCCGATACATTTAAGCGCACATATGCATGCTTTAACCCATTCTTAACAAGTAGATTCTTTAAAATAAGCATCACTTCATCTTTTGTCATTGTCCATTTGATTTGCAATATATTGAGCGCATCCATTAAGCGTTCATAATGATCATCCAATAAAAAGAGATGACCATTATAAATACGAAATGTCTCAAAAACCCCAAGTCCATATAGGTAACCGTGGTCATAAGGAGAAATTTTCGCTTCACTCGCTTCTACATACGCGCCATTTACGTAAATTAACACGATGTCACACTTGGGCTATATTTGCGAATGAAATTCTGTAGCAATTCTTTCCCGTGAGAAGTCATAATAGATTCCGGATGGAATTGTACCCCTTCAATCGGCAACGTTTTATGACGAAGCGCCATAATTTCACCTTCTTCAGTCCAAGATGTTATCTCTAAACAATTCGGTAACGTCTCTTTTTTAACGATAAGAGAGTGATAACGTGTCGCGGTAAATGGATTTGGGATATCAGAAAAAATCGTCTGCCCATCATGATGCATTAAAGATGTTTTTCCATGCATCAAACGCTCTGCCCTGACAACATCCCCTCCAAATACTTGTGCAATTGATTGATGTCCAAGACAGACCCCAAAAATCGGAAGCTTACCTGCAAAATATTTAATAACATCCATACTGATTCCCGCCTCATTAGGACTACATGGACCTGGCGAAATCATTAAAAAATCCGGTTTCATATTCTCAATATCCGAAATAGTAACTTCATCATTACGCCTAACAACAAGCTCTTGTCCAAGTTCTCCAAGAAACTGCACTAAATTAAATGTAAAAGAATCATAATTATCAATCATTAATATCATTTCTCTCACCTAACCGTTTCTTCGCTACTTTCTTTTGCACGCCATAAAGCGATTGCTTTTTTTAACGACTCTTTATATTCATTTTTTGGATTTGAATCAATTACAATACCCGCTCCAGCTTGCACATGCGCTTGTCCATCTTTAGCAAGTAGTGTTCGGATTACAATATTCAATTCCGTATCTCCAGAATAACCAATCCAACCAATTGACCCTGTATAAATTCCTCGGCGAACAGGTTCTAATTCTTCAATAATTTCCATCGTACGTATTTTCGGGGCACCGGTAATTGTCCCACCAGGAAATACAGCCTTCACCAAATCGAAAGCATCTTTATCTGCTTCCACCTCACCACGCACATTAGAAACAATATGCATAACGTGTGAGTATTTTTCAATCACCATAAATTCATCTACTTCAACAGTGCCATATTTACAAACCCGGCCCAAGTCATTTCGTTCTAAATCCACAAGCATTACATGCTCTGCTCTTTCCTTTTCATTTTCAATTAATTCTTTCGCTAATTCTTCATCCTCTTGCTCACTTGCTCCTCGAGAGCGCGTACCAGCAATCGGTCTTGTACTCACTTCTTTTCCTTGCTTTTTAATTAGCAATTCAGGCGAAGCACTAACAATTTGAAAATCTCCAAACTCCAAGTAACCCATATATGGAGATGGATTAATTTCACGAAGACTTGTATATATTTCTAGTGGATGTGTTTGTAATGTTCTTTCTTGTCTTGTCGACAAGTTTACTTGAAACACATCACCCGCTCCAATATATTCTTGAATACGTTCAACGGCCTTCATAAAGCCCTCTTCCGTAAAAGCGACTGCTTCATTTTTCTTTTCAGGAGATTCAAACGGCATAGTCACTTCGGGGGCTCCTTTCATCCAAAGACCCTTCCATTCATTTAATCGTTCTTCTGCCTCTTCACACTCATCTACATAATGCGTAATAATCCATAATACTCTCTCCTGTTGATCATACACAAACACGTCATCAAATAACAAAAAGAATATGTCAGGTATATTAATATCATCCTTCGCAAGAGAAGAAAGTTTTTCAATATAACGGATACAATCATAACTAAAGTATCCAATTGCCCCACCCTGAAAAGGTGGGTACTCCGGATTATAATCCGTTTTCCATTTCTCCATATACGCTTGCATTAAATCTAACGGATTCCCTCGCTTTATTGTTTCCTTACCACTTTCACTTATATGTAACGTCTCATTCTTACCCTGAATTACCGCTACTGGATCCAGCCCAACAATATTATAACGACCACCACGTCCACTTTCTAACAAAATATGTTGCGGCTTATCCTGAGAAAGAAATTTATATTGCTTAAAGAAATCTAACTGATATGGAATAGAAAGCGCTAAAGATTTTCTTCGTTGCATATCAACACCCCGTCTTCTGTTATCCCACCCTCTTAAGCCAATCAAATCAAACTACATAAAATTATTTATATAGAGAATGATTATACTTGAGGGCTAGTGAAAATAAATTAATTATACTACTTCTTATTTTACATGAAGTTTTCTAGTCATTCACTCTTTTCCTTTTTCCAATCAAAAAAGAAAAAGCATCCTTTTTTAAGGATGCTTTTCAAATCACATTCACTTATGACTCAAATTGATAAAGTGGTGTACTTAAATAACGTTCACCGTTACTTGGGATAATAACAAGTACCTTTTTCCCTTTACCTAATTTCTTCGCAACTTCTGTCGCTGCATAAACGACTGCTCCCGAAGAGATACCAACTAAAATACCTTCTTCTTTAGCCACTCTTCTCGCATATTCGAACGCTTGCTCCGTTTTCACTTGAATAATTTCATCATATACCTCTACATCCAATGTCTCCGGAACAAACCCCGCTCCAATTCCTTGAATCTTATGTGGTCCTGGCTTTCCACCAGATAATACTGGTGAATCCGCAGGTTCTACCGCGTAAATTTTGATATCTTTATAAGCCTCTTTCAGCACTTCACCAGCACCCGTAATTGTTCCACCTGTACCAATACCTGCGATAAACGCATCTAATTGATCACCCATCTGTTCAACAATTTCTGGACCTGTTGTTATACGATGGATTTCTGGATTCGCTTGATTTTGGAACTGTTGTGGTATAAAGTACCCATGTTCTTCTGCTAATTCAGTTGCCTTTCGAATTGCTCCGCCCATTCCTTCAGGTCCTGGAGTCAATACTAATTCAGCACCGTAAGCGCGTAATAAATTACGACGCTCAATACTCATTGTTTCTGGCATTACTAAAATTGCCTTATATCCTTTAGCAGCTGCTACCATCGCTAAGCCAATACCTGTGTTACCACTTGTCGGCTCAATGATTGTATCGCCCTCTTTTAATAATCCTTTATTTTCAGCATCTTCAATCATAGCTAACGCGATACGATCTTTAACACTGCTCCCCGGATTCATAAATTCTAATTTTAAATATACATCTGCGCTGTCTGATTCTACGATGCGGTTCAACTTAACGATCGGCGTTTTCCCGATTAATTCTGAAACTGATTGTGCCACTCGCATTCCTGTCACTCCTAACACCGAGTATTTTTATTGGTTTTATCTATATTTAGATTTTGTCAGAAAATTCCCTGTTTGTCAATCTATTTGGGCGGCTGATTCTCCACCTAAACTTCTTTATTACAGCTTCTCAATTAGACTTGTAATATCTTCTTTAGCGAATTTATGTCGTTCATTACAGAAGTGACAGTGAACTTCCGTCTCTTCTTCTTCTGCACGAATTTGTTCTAACTCCGCTTTACCTAAACTAATTAGCACACTTTCAATACGCTCACGTGAACATGTACAATTAAATTGAACATCCATTGTTTCTAGCACTTTCACTTTATCTTCTCCAAGCACTTCATACAGTAATTCTTCTGGAGAAAGACCTTGTTCGATTAATTGTGATACCGGCGGGATTTGTTGAAGACGCTCTTCAATAAATGAAATTGTTTCTTCCTGCGCACCTGGCATAATTTGAAGAATGAATCCACCCGCCGCTAATACGCTATCATCTCCATTTACAAGAACACCAACACCTACAGAAGAAGGTGTCTGCTCAGAAACCGCGAAATAATATGTGAAATCTTCCCCTAGTTCTCCTGAAACAATGGGAGATTGACCAATAAACGGTTCACGCATACCGATATCTTTAATTACCGTTACAAATCCTTCTGTACCTACCGCTTGATATACACGTAATTTTCCTTGTTCCGTTCCTTCAAAATCAACATGCGGATTCGTTACATAACCACGTACATCCCCATTTGCATGAGCATCGACTAAGATAGGACCAATCGGGCCGTTACCCTCTACTTTAATCGTTAACTTCTGCTCGCCTTTTAACATAGCACCCATCATTGTACCCGCAGTTAAAGAACGACCAAGTGCCGCTGAAGCTGTTCTCCATGTATCATGACGCTTTTGCGCCTCACTTACTGTATTTGTTGTACGTACACTATAAGCACGAACCTCTCCATTAAACGCTAACGCTTTTACTAAATAATCTTTCATACTTATTTATTCACCCTTCTCATGTTGTAAATTTGCATTACGCTCATATAACATATACAAACCTTTTAACGTTAAAAACGGATCTACAATATCAATTACATTTGATTCTTCTGAAATTAATTTTGCTAATCCACCTGTTGCAATAACTTTCGGTTCCTGCTTAGCTTCTTCCTTCATACGCTTAACAATACCTTCCACTTGTCCAACGTATCCATAAAGAATACCTGATTGCATTGCACTTACTGTATTCTTCCCGATAACACTACCCGGTTTTGTAATTTCAATACGAGGAAGCTTTGCTGCCCTGCTATATAAAGCCTCTGCCGAAATCATAATTCCTGGCGTAATGACGCCACCCATATAATGCTTCTCTTCGTTAATATAACAATATGTAGTAGCCGTACCAAAATCAACAATAATAAGCGGACTTCCATATAAGTGGATTCCTGCTACTGCATTTACAATTCGGTCCGCGCCTACTTCACGTGGATTTTCATATTTAATATTCAAGCCAGTTTTTATCCCAGGCCCCACTACAAGCGGTTTAATTTTAAAATACTTTTCACACATACGCTCTAAAGCGAACATAATTGGCGGTACGACTGAAGACACAATAATACCTTTCACATCTTCAAAAGAAAGACCTTCATGCTCAAGTAACTGCTTTACAAGCATCCCATACTCATCTTCTGTTTTATGACGATCTGTTTCCATGCGCCAATGCTGACGAAGTTCTCCCTCTTCAAACACACCTAGTACCGCATTTGTGTTCCCTACATCCAATACAAAAATCATATTCTCACCACTTATCTTATTTAATCTATATTTGCGCAGTATGTATAAAACTTATAAAAACATCATATCACACATACTTATATAATCAGTTTTTCTATACTCATCATTGTACAAAAAGATTACTCTCTATTTCAATTTTTAATACTAGTTTCATTCAATTTTTTTTGCCACTTAAATTCATTCCACAAAAAAAAGGAGTGACTATTGTCACTCCTTTTTTTCTTACTTATCTTCTGTATCTTCATCGTCTTTCTTCATATTGATGTTTACTTTCACATCATCTGAAGATGTTGGACGCTCAGGTAATCTGCCATAATCATATAAATGATTAATTTGCTCTGCATCTAATGTTTCTACTTCAAGTAACGTTTTCGCGATAATATCAAGCTTATCTCGTTTTTCAGTAAGAATTTGTTTCGCACGAGCATAACAGTCTTTAATAATTATTTGCATTTCCACATCAATTTCATGCGCGATTGCATCACTGTAGTTTTGTTCTGAATGGAAGTCTCTTCCTAAGAATACCTGACCACCTTGTGAGCTACCAAATTGCATCGGTCCAAGCTTATCACTCATCCCGAATTCTGTAACCATACGTCTTGCAATACCAGTCGCACGTTGGAAGTCGTTGTGAGCACCTGTACTTGCTTCACCAAATACAATCTCCTCAGCTACTCGACCACCAAGTAAACCAGTGATTTTATCAAGTAACTCTGGTTTTGTCATGAAGTAACGATCTTCCTTCGGAAGCATTACCGCATATCCACCAGCTTGACCACGAGGGACAATTGTTACTTTATGAACGATATCTGCTTCATCAAGGACAACACCAATTACAGTATGGCCGGCCTCATGGAATGCAACGATATTACGTTCTTTTTCAGAGATAACGCGACTTTTCTTAGCTGGACCTGCAATAACACGATCCGTCGCTTCATCGATGTCACTCATATCAATTTTCTTCTTATCTTGACGCGCAGCTACTAAAGCAGCTTCGTTTAATAAGTTTTCAAGATCGGCACCAGAGAATCCTGGTGTACGAGTTGCAATTGCTCTTAAGTTGACATTCTCATCAAGCGGTTTATTACGAGCGTGTACCTTAAGTACAGCTTCACGACCATTTACATCTGGACGATCTACTGTAATTTGACGGTCAAAACGACCTGGACGTAATAACGCTGGATCAAGAATATCAGGACGGTTTGTCGCAGCGATGATAATAATACCTTCATTTGCACCGAATCCATCCATTTCAACAAGCAATTGGTTCAACGTTTGTTCACGCTCATCATGACCACCGCCAAGACCCGCGCCACGTTGACGTCCTACTGCATCAATTTCATCAATGAAAATGATACAAGGAGCATTTTTCTTTGCATTTTCAAATAAATCACGTACACGGGATGCACCGACACCGACGAACATCTCTACGAAGTCAGAACCACTAATAGAGAAGAACGGAACGCCTGCTTCACCTGCAACAGCACGTGCTAGTAAAGTTTTACCTGTACCTGGAGGTCCCACTAATAGAACACCCTTCGGAATACGGGCACCAACTTCAGCGAACTTACGAGGGTCTTTCAAGAATTCAACTACCTCAACAAGTTCTTGTTTCTCTTCATCCGCTCCAGCAACATCTCTGAAACGAATTTTTTTCTTTTCATCATTGTATAGCTTCGCCTTACTTTTCCCGAAGTTCATAACACGGCTACCGCCGCCCTGAGCTTGGTTTAATAAGAAGAAGAATAAAATGAAGATAATGACAAACGGAATGATAGAAGTAAAGAACGTTACCCAAGCACTTGTTTCTTCTGCTGGTTGATACTTAACTTCAGCCCCTTGCGCTTTATCATTAATTTTCTTTTGTAATTCCTCAGTATTTGGTGCATAAGTAACAAATTGTTCTCCTTGGCTAGAAGTCTTGAATTGTCCCTTTACCTCAAACACACCATTTTTCGGTTGAAGCTGCACATTACGCACTTCACCTTTTTCAAGTTGAGTAATGAATTTATCGTAGCTAACTGATGTCGTTTTTTGCGTCGAACCATTAAAATAGCTCACGATTCCAATTACTACTAAGAATATCAGTAAATAAAAGATGGTATTACGGAAGATACGATTCATTCCTAACCTCCTCTCACGGCATAAACACTATAGTAAATCGTAACATAAAAAAAATTTCCTATACAATTGTAACGCCTATATTTAATTAATTTGAGTAAACACTTGGTTTTAATACTCCTACATAAGGAAGATTACGGTACTGCTCTTTATAATCTAATCCATATCCTACAACAAATTCATGAGGAACAGTAAATCCAACATAATCTGCTTTCAGATCAACCTTACGGCCTGTTGGCTTATCTAATAAAGTAACAATTTTTACAGATTTCGCTTTACGATATTTAAACAGATCCACTAAATAGCTTAGTGTAAGACCGCTATCAATAATATCTTCAACGATTAAAATATCGCGACCTTCTACCGAAGTATCAAGATCTTTTAAGATTTTTACTTCGCCTGTCGAAACTGTAGAGTGACCGTAGCTAGATACAGCCATAAAATCCATTTCAAGATATGTATCTGTTCTCTTTAATAAATCTGCCATAAATGGCATTGCACCCTTTAGTACACCAATCGCAAGAGGTACTGTATTTTTGTAATCCTCTGCAATAACTGCACCTAGTTCGTGCACCTTTTCTTGTATTTGTTCTTCAGAAATTAATACTTTTTCGATATCTTGATTCATCATTTCATTATCCTCCCGGAAGACTCCTTGCTTTTGTAGTGAATAATCATGTATTTACCCTTCTTTGCTAGCTCTTTCGAAGTAGCAAACGCAGATCGTTTCAACAAGGGTACCCAAATAATATTTCCACTTGCGTCACAAACGATCGGCCATTCTTCTCTTTTTTCTTTTGGTACTTTCGCTTCGATAAAAACAGCTTTTATCTTTTTTGTACCATCCATACCTTGCATTGACATGCGATCTCCATTTTCCCTAGACCGAATACGAAGTGGATACGATATATCATTATACTTAGCAACAAATACTGTTTCATTCATGTTACTCGGTATATCTTCGCTCACCTCTGTTACAAGTTTATCCCCATTCGGCAATATAATTGTCCCAGGTACTGATAAATCTTGCGAAAAAGGAGAAACAATTTCTTGTTTAAATCCAAAACCACATTCTTCGTATGTGCGAACAATTTTCAAACCACCTGGAAAATCTAGTGAACCTGAAGGTTGTGCCCGCTTAAAAAATTCAATCACCTTGTCAATATGTATAGAAGAAAGCGAAGATGGAATCTTATATTCATAAAGATAGTTTAATATTAGTTGAATCCCTCTTCTTTGTAAAGGCATAGACATGGATTCAAAGGCAGGAATTGATAAGCTAATTTGTTTATCGCTTTTTTTTGTAATTACTTTATTCATTTTCTCAAAAGCTAATTCCTGCAAATAAGCCTCATCCTCTTGCATCTGCACGCTAAATTTTTGAAATTTCTCATGCATTTGTGGATTTTCTTCTTTCAAATAAGGAAGGACATATTTACGTAATCGATTCCTTGTATATACTTCTTTTTTATTACTCGGATCTATACGCGGAATAACTTTTAATTTATTACAGTAATCAACAATTTCTTCCTTAGTTACCCCAAGTAACGGCCTAATTAAATATCCATTATGAAAAGATCGCTTCACTGCAATTCCTGCGTATCCTTTCGGAGTACTCCCTCGTACAAGGCGCATTAAAATCGTCTCTACTTGATCATCTCCATGGTGACCAAGAGCTACATACCTCGCATCATATTTCTTCATTATTCTTTCCAAAAATGCATATCTGCATTCTCTAGCTGCAACTTGTGCATTCATTCCATATTGCTGTTGATATTGCGACACATTAATCCTTAGCGTTTCACAAATAACTCCTAGCTCTTTGCAAAGACCCTGTACAAACTGTAAATCCTCATAAGATTCATTACCTCTAAACATATGGTCCACATGTGCTACTACAATTTCTAGCTGTTTTTCTGCCCTTTTTTCTAACAAATAATATAAAAGAGCCAAAGAGTCAGGACCACCAGAAACCCCTACAACAATTGTTGAATGTTTCTTTAATACATCATGCTGCTTTACAAAGTCATCTACTTTTTCAACAAATGCATCTTTCAACTTCGCAATCACCTTTCATTAAACAAGAACAACAACATTAGTTACCTTGTATATAATGGTACAACTTTTACAAACATTGTGCAAAAAAAAGATGTACAAAATCCATATTTTTATCTTACATCCCTCCTGTATATTTAACAAAGTAATCACATTACCTTTTTAATCAAAAAAACCTAGGCATCTACCTAGGTTTTTTGATTATTTTATTGCGCCTGCATTCCTACTATTGGAATCGTAGCCCACTTCGGCATATTTTTCTTTACTTTCGCCACCACAATAGTCATATCATCATTTATATAACCATCACCAGAGCGAATTACTTCTTCCATAATAATATCAGCGATTTCCTGTGGGTCCTCTGTTTGTAGTTCTTTAATTTTACGTTTTATCCATAATTCGTGATTCTCCACATGTTGCGCTCCCTCAAAGATGCCGTCACTCATCATGATAAGAAGATCACCCGTTTTTAATTGCTCACCAACCACATCAACTTCAACATCTTCAATGATTCCCATCGGCAAATTACTTGCCTCAATTTTCAAAATATTATTTCCGCGTTTAACAAAACTCGGCGTCGATCCAATCTTTAAAAACTTCGCACTCGCATCCCGTAAATCTACCATAGCCAAGTCAAGCGTTGTATACATCTCCTCTGTCGTCCTTAAAGAAAGAATCGAATTGATGGACTTAATCGCTATTTCTTCATCAATACCTGATTGAAGTATCTTTTGTAATAATTTTACCGTTTCCCTACTCTCCATATGAGCCCTTTGTCCATTTCCCATACCATCACTAATCGCAAGTGCATATTTACCAACGCTCAAATCCATCATCGCGTAGGAATCACCTGAAATAAACCCACCACCTTTTGCAGCTGTGGCCAATCCTGTATCAAGAGAATACGTCTTCGCTGAACCAAATGATATTAAACTGTGCCCATTTGGATATGAGGATTTCTCTTCATGCTTAACGACGATATTCTCTTTTAAAATATCTGAAAGCATTGGAGCAACCAACTTCTCACATTCCCCATGTTCATTAGATGCAGCCGGAATCAACATTTCAATATCAATACTTCCTCTATCTAAACAATAAATATCAACATGCTCCACTTCGACACCAAAATCACGAAACGCTTGTAAAATTTGCTCCTCCTGCGCTTGATGGTTCTCTCTTTCTCGTTGTATCTCCTTAGCGAAATCCTCCATCACTTTTGATACACCTAGTAATTGCTCCGCTACAATTCTACGATTTTCCTTCATTTGTTTTCTTAATTTCTGCCCCTCATAGAAGTGATCTAATTCACCCGCTACTAAATCCGTTACTTTCTTCCCTCTCACACAATGCTTGTCCCATTCACGAACTAACTTCCGATTATGCTGCAGCGTTCCTTCTTCTGTTTCACTCATTATTTGTTTCATATAATCGTATGTTTTATCAAAATTAACTACCCAACATTGATCCTTCTTAAAGCATGTTTGACATGTTTTTGCAGTAATTGTACTTAAAAATAAATCAGCTTCTGTTTCTTTATCTTCCTCCTCCACATACCCGTATACAGAAAAGCTATTAGACAAAGCAGCAAATACATTAGCAAATTGATTGATTTTGTTTGCTGTAACATCGCGCACTCTTCTTAAATATTGTTGTTGATCCTGTGAATGTTCCTGTGTACCCGGCATAAATTTAGCAATACGATCCATAACAAGCTTCGGTGTTAATAAGAAGAAAACAATCGCTACACCAGATTCAATTAAAGTTGTTACAATACTTGTTTGCTTGTCTACATATAATGTAATTAAGCTTGTACCAATTAATAAACCTAAACTAACTCCTATACGCTTCCCTTCTTTTAACAATCCCCCAAGCAATCCTGAAAAGGCAAGGAGACTAAGTTGAGACAAGCTCGCCACATTTGCTAAACTTAATATTAACCCAGTGACAACTCCTACCGTGGACCCTGTAGCTGCCCCTGCAATAAAGGCAAATACTAATACTAAATATCTAGTGAAAATATGTTGAATAGAAGCATCATAAACAAACCAATCCGTTGTGCCCGTTAAAACAGATGCTAGTAATATAATTAAACAAACAATTTCTTCTGTTTCTAACGCTTGTTGCTTCCCTTTCCTTTCCACTAAAAGCGGAACACTTTGTAAAAATATCATCGTTAATACGAAGCTAAGCCCCGCTTCGATCGTACTGACGAGCAGATCATACATGGTGACGGTTTGCTGTGCAAAATATACAACAACTAAATGTGCGGTTAATGCGGAGATAAATACTTGGAATGGTACAAGTCCAACAGTTTTACGTGTAAACCGACTAAAGAAGATATTATAAATAAAGAAGGTAAAGATAGATGCAAAAGTAAAAAATAAATTATCTATTGAAACTGAAAGTGCTCCCCCCATTAGGGCTAAGAACGCGAGCGGCATTTTATCTCGCTTCATAACATAAACAGCAGCAAAAAACGGCAATGCAAACGGTAAAATGTTTGTTAATATATATGCTCGTCCCAAAAGAAAACCAATAACAGCAATAATGAATCCCCATCTAAAGAAAACTTTTTCAAACTTCATTCGCAACTTACTCGTCCACTTTATTGTTCCTAGCTGACTTTCATTCATCGCCAATGCACTTGTATTCATAGTATTCCTTCCTGCTTTAGGCATATTTTTAACACCACCTGCATAGTTTAATTACTGTTATTATAAAAGATGATTATTGGTTTTTTTGTCAAAACAACAGTTTTGACTTTTATAATCGTTCGACTTTTTATTCGAAATAAATCTACATATATACATAGTATTTAATTTATTTAAAGTGAGTTGAAAGAATGTTCAGAAAATATAGGGTGATTTTGTAGAAGTATTGTACGTCTTAATTTATATTTAACAAAAAAAGACCATGCAAATTTGCATGATCTTTTTAGATGACCCGTACGGGATTCGAACCCGTGTTACCGCCGTGAAAGGGCGGTGTCTTAACCACTTGACCAACGGGCCGTTAAATTAAATATAGCGGCGGAGGGGATCGAACCCCCGACCTCACGGGTATGAACCGTACGCTCTAGCCAGCTGAGCTACACCGCCATGTCGTCGTATTTAACGGACAATTAGTATATTACATCAGATATATTTTAAAGTCAATACATCTCAAAAACTTTTTTAAAAATATATTCTCTCACATAAAAAAGTACCCGAGTAATTACTCTGGGTACCTCTCTATATGTTAAGAATTAAACGGACTTATTATCCGCGACGTGCGCCACGGCCACCACGTTTAGATTCTGTGTTACGCTTTAAAGAAGTTAAACGATCTTCACTATCTTTTAAAAAGCGTGCCATCTTTTGCTCAAATGTTTCTTTTGGAGCTCGTTCGTTACCGCCACCGCGGTTATCTCTGTTGGAAGAACGATTATTACGTTGTGGACGTCCAGAACGTTGTTGATCACCACCACGTTGGTATTCACCACGTGGACGATCTCCTTCTGTTTTTTCACGTTCTTTCGCTTTCTTAATAGATAGGCCAATTTTGCCATCTTTTTCAACATTGATAACTTTTACTTCTACTTGGTCGCCTACTTTTAAGTGATCGTTAATATCTTTCACATAATTATCAGCAACTTCACTAATATGAACAAGACCTGTTAAGCCTTCTGGCAGCTCCACAAAAGCCCCAAAATTTGTAATACCTGTTACTTTACCCTGTAACTTGCTGCCTACCTCGATTGACATAAAAAAAATGCTCCTCCTTAGTGGTTAAAAAGTCAAATTTTACTTTATTATATATAATCCTAAAATGTAGTGTCAATAAGACATACTCTACTTAGAAACAGGAAAAATTATCTCCCCTTTTCCGGAGAAGAAATAATCCCTTCTAGCAATCTTTAAAACGTACTCTTCATCATTCAACTTTTGAACTTCATCTTTTAGATTCTTTTCTTTTTTCGTTAATGAATCCAGTTCTTTTTTCATGTCCTTAACTTTTGCTTCTTTTGCTTTAATGGAACTGTTTTGTTGATAAAACGTCACACTAATACTAGCAATAATTGTAAAAGCAAAGACAAGAAAAACCGCTAAACGGCGATAAAGTCGCTTCCTGTTCTCATCCGTTTGTATTATATGTTCTTTAACAGGATTTGGACTCTGTTTGTCGATTGTTCTTTGTCTCAGTTCCCTCATTTCCGAGGTCCCCCTAACTTCTTTTTTATACGCACCCATAATTGGAAGATATGTCCCTTCAATTTTGCTACATATTGCAGGAACCCTACATGCTTCATTATAAAAAGTTTAACACGATTAGGGAGAAGTTTCCATATGAGCGAAGCAATAAACCGAACAGGCGAGAAAAAAACTTTCCATATGAAAAGTAATATCCAAATCACCATTTTCCATAACACATGTCCAATTGAAAGCAGTATACGAAATAAGAATAATATAAATGCAATAAATAGCTGTGCTATAATAATAACAGGTTTTATCATGAGTAGCTGTATAATTCGAACAAAAAATTGTGTTGTTTGTACAAAAATATAGATGAGAAAATTTAACATCTTCATGTATAGTGCTTTCAATAAGCTTTGATATGCTGCAAAACCACATAGTAACGCCAAAAATACATATATACGTAGTTCGGCTTCATTTACACGCAGTAATACATAAAAAACGAATAATGCTTGGACAATCCAAAATAGTATATCATGTATAAATACAAGCCAACGTTTACGCTCTTGGCGTTTTAAAAACCGTTGGTATGTATCTAAAGAAGCACCAATCCAAGCACCCATTCCAATCATCGAAAGCATTGTATACAACTGAATTGTTAGGCTCATTTAAACAGCTTACTAAAGAAGCCTTTAGTTTTCTCCCCTTGGTTCTCATCAATATACAGCATTTCATGAACTTTCCCTTTAATTGATACAACACCCTTTTCTACATCTAAATTCTTCATTTGCAAATTTTGACCACGAATTGTTAAAAAACCCATTACAGTCTCGAGTAAAAACTCTTCGCTATCAAAACTCTCTACTTGCTTTACACCAGTAATATCGATTACACGCCTGCCACGCATGATAATATCATGCTCTACAGAAACATTTTGTTGATTAGAAGACATAGGTGAGTAACCATTATTCACGAAAATCCCCCCATAGCTTTATACTAGCTAATAGTAATGTATGAAGGGCTAACCTATTTTAGAACAAGCCTTCTTCCGCTTTCACTTTTTCCTCACGAACGAGACTATACATGTTTGCTGCATCTTCTTTTTTAGTTGTTTCTTTCAATTCATTTACTTTCACAGTTACTATTTTTTGCCCGAAACGAATTGTTAATTCATCCTCTACCTTCACATCTGAACTCGCTTTTGCCACTTGGCCATTAATCGAAATTCTTCCTTGGTCAGACACTTCTTTTGCTAATGTTCTTCTTTTAATTAAACGTGATACTTTCAAAAATTTATCTAGACGCATATCAAATCCCCCTATTAACGCTCTGTTTGTTTTGCCTCTTCCCATAAAATATCTAACTTTTCTAATGATAAATCTTGCATTTCCTTATTCATTTCAGCTACTTTTGCTTCCATGTATAAAAAGCGATCCATAAATTTCTCATTAGTTGAACGTAACGCTTCTTCTGGATCTAATTTATAATGACGAGCTATATTCACAAATGCAAATAGTAAATCACCAAATTCACCTAGCATCTTTTTCTCATCCATGTTTACAACTTCTTGTTGGAATTCTTGCCATTCTTCTAAGGCCTTCTCTATCATCGGCTGCACATCAACCCAATCAAATCCAACCTTTCCAGCTTTCTTCTGAATTTCATAAGCACGCATTAGTTGTGGCAAGCTTTTTGGAATACCCGCTAAAACAGATTCTTTCACGAATCCCTTTTCTTGTTTTTTAATTTCTTCCCAATTTGCAATCACTTCATCAGCATTATTTACATCCGTATCCCCAAACACATGCGGATGACGACGAACCATTTTCTCAGCTAAAGTCCGAATAATATCATCTATAGAGAACCAACCTTCATCCTCTCCAATTTGGGCATGAAGCATAACTTGTAATAATATATCACCTAGTTCTTCTACTAAATGATCATCATCCTCTTCATCAATTGCTTCTAGCACTTCATACGCTTCTTCAATTAAGTATTTCTTTAAAGATTGATGAGTTTGCTTTTTATCCCATGGGCAACCATTCGGTCCACGAAGATCAGCAATAATTGCTCTAAGCACATCAAACTGCTGATATAAGGACGCACGTTCCTTAACTGGCGGTACATACACACTCGTTAAATTATTTAATTCTGTTTCGTGATCTAACATGTATAACGATACCTTTTTCACTTGCTCGAATGAAGTCCCTGCAGCTGTTACGATATACACTTCGTAATCATCTGGCAAAATCTCCATTAACGTTAGCTTCACATCTGAAGCAACGAATGCATCATACACTTGGCAAAAGATTAAATGTTGACGTAATTCTAATTGTCCTCTTTCAAATGATGTAGCATCAATTAATTGGAACCCTTCAATCGGATCAATTTTTAGACTTGCAAACATCGGATCAAGGAAACTTTGTCCACCTTCAATTCGCACTTCAATATTTGCTGCTTCTCCTTTTTCCAAAAGTAGCTGAACTGTTCTTTCTGCTACAAGCGGATGACCTGGAACAGCATAAATAATTTCTGCGCCTTTAGCTTGTTCTAACAATGTATTCGCAATTGTTTCATATACGATTTCAAATGTATCATGTGCCTCATATACATTATCAAAGGCCGTATACTTTATAGCTTCTTTCTCCAATTCTTCTATAACTGGGTGTTCCTTCGTTCTAACAAACATATGGTCCGCTTCTTTTATCTTTCGATATACACCCATCGTTAACTGATCTAACTCACCAGCACCTAATCCTAAAATAGTAATGATTCCACTCACAACCAGTCACCTCTATCCACTCTTCTTCAATGAACCTTCTTTTTTCTCTTGTTTCATAACGGTTCCTAATTCTTCTTTTGTAAATACACGTAATTTTAAAATTAAAAACATATATGCTAATCCACCGATAGCTACACCTAACAGCGCTTCAAGCGTCGCAATTCCTCTATGTCCTGTATCAATTACTAATCCGGACATTCGCAACATACGCATAAAGATTATTAATACAAACCCCATACCGATACCACTAATAGCTACACCTAACATATTCCGCCTATCAATAAGCGGCTCCGATACAGCTCGCATAAGTAACACACTATTTAGCAAGGCAATTACAATAAGCGCAACTAAAGTTGCAATTGCAGCTCCCTTTACACCAAAATACGGCATTAATATATAGTTTAAAACTAACTTCAAACAACCTCCAAATACAACGAATATTGCTGGTTTTAATGTTTGTCCCACTCCTTGCAAAATGGAAGCAGTTGTAATTGACAATGAACTAAATAAAATAGATAAAGATAAAATCGATAACACATCTGATCCATCACTATTTTCAAACAACATAATATTTGTAGGTTGAATAATACAAGTTAATCCAATAGCAGCTGCAGATCCAATAACAAATGTTATTTTCATTGCTAACTTTACCTTTTCTTGAATAAATGAAAGATCTCCTCTTTCTTTCGCCGCTGTAATAATAGGAATAAGTGACAATGAGAAAGAAGTTGTCACAACAGTACCTAATTGCATAAGCGGGATACTTCTATCATAAACACCTTTTAGTACCTTTGCATTTTCAACTTGCTCTCCCGCACGAATGAGCAAAGTATACAAGGAAATAGAATCCGCCATTTGTATAAAAATAAGGACTAAATTACTAACACAAATCGCTAATCCCTGCCAAAAAAGGATTCGAACAATCCCTTTTTTATTTCTAATTCCCTTCCATCTTTTGAAGAAAATAGCATGGAAATCATGACGCATATAAAGTAAAAGTACGATAATCCCAATAAGCCCGCCTGCAATTGAACCTAGCATGGCACCCGCACCAACTGTATATAAATCAAATCCATGAGCAATAAGGAATAGTGATAAAAATACAATAATAGAAACACGAATCGTTTGTTCAATTACTTGCGAAACAGCCGTCGGCATCATATTATTGAAACCTTGAAAATATCCTCTCGCTACAGATAAAAATGGCATTAGTAGGAATGAAAACGAAATAACACGTAATAATTTATCTAAATGTATATCGCCCATAGCCGATGCAATTGTTTCGGCCCCAAAGAATAATGTGAAAAACCCTATAAATCCAATTCCTAATAAAAACCAAAAAGATACACAAATAATTTCTTCTGCTTCTTTTTGTTTTCCTCGTTCTAATCTTTCTGCGACCATTTTTGAAATAATAATGGGAAACCCATAAGTAGCTAAAATCAAACAAAATCCATAAAACGGATAAATTTGTTGGTAAATATAAAAACCAACATCACCCGCTATATTTTGATATGGAATACGGTAAAAAGCGCTTAATACCTTCGTAACAAAACTTGCGATTGTTAATATAATAGCCCCACGCCAAAAGGCTTGGTACTTCTTCGCTTCCATACAAGAAAACTCCTTTTTCTATTCTCACCCCTCGTATTATATCACAAAGAAAAACTGGCTCTCCTTCATATTCCTTACATTCACTGACTTCTTTCAACAGCAAAAATATTCAATGAAAAAAGGTAGCAAAGCGCTACCTTCGTTCAATATACTTATATCTCCAAATAGTTAATTTCTCAAATAGAAATATCATAATTAGGAAAGATTGCTACTTATAGAAATTACACTTCGCTACTGCTCCATTTGTTTCGCTAAAAAGCTTGCAGCTGTATTTACTGATTTATGCTCTACTTCACTTATAATAGCCTCTTTAGAGAAGATAACGACAGCTCCGATTGGATCTCCATTTGCAATAATCGAGCCAATTGTATAAGAGCTCACTTTTTCTGTTACTCCATCAATAATTGAAATTTCGCTTTCATCTGTCATAATTACAGACTTACGCTCTTCCATTGTCTTCTCAATTAAATCGCCAACACTTTTATTTAAGTATTCTTTTTTAGATGCGCCTGCTACTGCGATAATAGAATCACGATCGCATACAAGCACATTATGTCCTAAGCTATCGTATAAAGCTTCCGTATATTCCTTTGCAAAATTACCTAGTTCACTAATTGGAGAATATTTTTTCAAAATCACTTCTCCATCGCGATCAACAAATATTTCTAGTGGATCTCCCTCACGAATACGTAAAGTTCTACGAATTTCCTTCGGAATTACTACCCTGCCTAAATCATCAATTCGACGTACGATTCCAGTTGCTTTCATTCTAATGCTGCCTCACTTTCTACTGATGATCAAAGTGGTGAATTTACCTGTTCATGTAAAAATCACCAACTATTAAACATAGTATTTTACACATTAGTTCTTCTATGCACGTCGAATTGTATTTTTTATCTTATATTAGGCATTTATTACTTCTTTTTTTACATCTGGCAAGCCTTTTAATAAATTTTCAGCAATTGTTAACCATTTCGACGTCTCTAATCCATTCGTTTTCATCACAATTTTCAATTGTGACCCCTCCATACCAAGACCGATCATACGGCCAAAACTACTTCCTAGCATGAATAATTTTCCACCATCTATATTTTGGCTCGCTTGTTCAGAAAACAGGAACGTTACTTCAAATTTATTTTGCTTAATTAACTCAATTTGTTCTTTCATTGCCAACACTTTAATATTTGCAATTTGTAATAAATAACCAACTTCTTGTGGATAATCACCAAATCTGTCGATCATCTCTTCCTGCAACTCTTCAATATCTTCAATTGCAGAAATACCTCTAAATTGTTTATACATCATAATTTTTTGTTTACTATCTGAAATGTACGCATCCGGTAAATATGCATCTACTTCTAAATCAATTTCAACATTAACGGTATTTTCAACTCCGTCTGTTCCTCTACGTTGCTCAATTGCATCTTTTAACATTTGAGAATATAGATCAAATCCGACAGAATCAATAAATCCATGTTGTTCTGCCCCTAACAAATTACCCGCACCACGAATTGATAAGTCTCTCATCGCAATTTTGAAACCAGATCCAAGCTCTGTAAACTCTTTAATTGCTTGCAGACGCCTCTCTGCAACTTCCGATAACACTTTATCACGTTTGTATGCAAAGTATGCATACGCGACGCGATTAGAACGCCCAACACGACCACGAAGCTGATACAACTGCGATAATCCCATACGATCTGCATCAAATACAATTAATGTATTTACATTCGGAATATCTACACCCGTCTCAATAATTGTTGTACTTACAAGAACATCATGCTGCCCTTCTAAAAACGATAGCATAACAGACTCTAATTCACCTTCATTCATTTTCCCATGTGCGTATGTTACACGAGCATCTGGAACTAACATCGAAATTTCATCTGCTTTTCTTTCAATATCCTCCACACGGTTATATAGGAAGTAAATTTGACCGCCTCTTGCTAACTCCCGCTCTATCGCTTCTCGCATTAACGCTGGATTATACTCTACTACATATGTTTGTACTGGGAAACGATTCTCTGGTGGTGTCTCAATAACAGATAAATCGCGCACACCAAGCATAGACATATGAAGTGTACGTGGAATCGGAGTTGCCGTTAATGTTAACACGTCAACATTTGCTTTCAATTGTTTAATTTTTTCTTTATGTGTAACGCCGAATCTTTGTTCTTCATCAATAATAAGAAGTCCTAAATCTTTATAAGTAACATCTTTAGATAAAATACGATGCGTTCCGATTACAATATCCACCGTTCCATCTTTTAAACCTTTAATCGTTTCATTTTGTTGTTTTCGTGTGCGGAATCTACTTAGTAACCCTATATTAATCGGGTAATCTTGAAAACGCTCTCGAATTGTTTCATAGTGTTGTTGTGCAAGGATTGTTGTTGGTACTAAAATCGCAACTTGTTTTTCATCCATAATTGCTTTAAATGCCGCACGAATAGCTACTTCCGTCTTTCCATATCCTACGTCACCACAAAGAAGCCTATCCATCGGACGTCCGCGTTCCATATCTTTCTTAATCTCTTCAATAGAACGTAATTGATCCTCTGTCTCTTGATATGGGAATAAAGATTCAAACTCTTGTTGCTCTGCCGTATCTGGTGTATATGCATAACCTTTCGAAGCTTCACGCTCGGCATATAATTTAATTAGGTCATCTGCAATGTCTTGTACAGATTTTTCAACTTTCGTTTTGACCTTCTTCCAATCATTTCCGCCTAATTTATAAACTTTTGGTTCCTTACCTTCAGACCCTACGTATTTTTGCACTTGATCAATTTGTTCAATTGGAACGTATAACTTATCATTACCTTGATATTTAATATTTAAATAATCTTTATGAACACCATTAATCTCTAATGTCTCAATACCTAAAAATTTACCTATACCATGATTTACATGAACTACATGGTCTCCAACTTTTAATTCCGAATAACTTTTAATACGTTCAGCGTTAGATAACTTTTGCTTACGTTGTGATTTTTTAACCTTCTTATGAAAAAGCTCCTTTTCAGTAATGACAACAAACTTTTGCATCGGCATTTCAAAGCCTGCATGTAAATCACCTACAGCAATTTGTAACCTTCCAGGCAATAAGATATCTGTTGCCTCTACAATATCTGCATCAATATCATAATCACTTAAAATATGTTGTAGTTTTTTTACACGTTCATCATCTGTTCCAAGCACAACGGTCGTAAAATTACCTTCATTCCATCTATCAATTTCAGTTTTTAACAAATGCATCTGTCCGTGGAAATCTTGCATCGTTTTACATGTCACATTTACAATATTTTGAGGATGTGTGTGTGCTATATGGCGTAAGAATAACGTTAAATATACAAAACTTCTTTTTTTATTATGAAGAAACTCCTCAAACGAGTGGGAGAAAGATAAATCCTGAATAATTGTTCCTTCGCCAAGAAGTGAGATATACCATTCCGCTTCTTCTGTTTCAAGATGTGATGCTGTTTCTTGAATACGGGAAATCTCATCTAAAATTACAACACCATTTTCTGGTAAATAATCTATCAGACTAGCAGGTTCTTTATAGAAAATAGATAAATATTTAAACATTTGTTCTATACTTTGCCCGTTTTTCAACATTTCAAGTTCATGACTAACCGTCTCAAGCACAGTAGTCTTTAATTTATCATCGGAAAGCTTTTGCATCGTCTTAGTCAAACCTTCTTCAAGATGCTTAATTCCCGATTTCAATTCTTCCTGTGAAAATAAAAACTCTGTTGCCGGACCAAACCGAACACTTTCCCTTTTATCTTGAGAGCGCTGTTCTTCCACATCAAATAATCGAATAGAATCAACCTGTGTATCAAAGAATTCAATACGAAATGGTAATTCTTCAGTTAATGGGTAAATATCTAATATTCCCCCGCGTAGACTAAAATCTCCTGGAGCTTCTACCATCGACTTACGCTCATAACCAATATGATGTAAGGTATGCAAGAGTGCATCTAAATCAATCTCTTGCCCTAGATTGATTTCAATTTGCCTTTGCTTCCATAATTCTTTTATTGGTAAAAACCTACGCAGCCCTGCAACTGGCGCTACAATAATCCCATTCTCTCCTGCAGCTAAGCGATTTAGCACTTCAATACGCTGTGCCTTCAATTCTGGACTTGCAACACCAACCTCCGATGCTATCAATTCATTTACCGGATATAGCCAAACATCTTTTTCACCAAGTAACGCCACTAAATCTTCATGTACTTTTTGTGCTTGGTATAAATTGTGCGTCACGATAAGTTGTGATTGCTTTGTCTTTTTATATAAAGCTGCCATTAATAATGAACGAGAGGATGTTGCCATACCCGATACAAGTTGTTCTTTCAACCCATCTTCTAGCCCATTAATAACCGATTGTATTTCTTCATTTTTATAAAATTGCTCTAATAAACCTATCATTTTCAAAACTCCTCTCAACATAAAGAGCAAGTTACTATATTTTATGCAAATATTTTGGAAAAAGAAAACAGAAAAATGCTTTGGACACGCCAAAGCGACAACATTTTATTGCAGAAATTTTTCATATTCATAATACTCAGGATAAGATGCGAGCGTTTCTTGACACGATTCACAAATCGTTTTTATATATATATTTCCATTCTCATGAAAATGAATCATATCCACTACTTCTTGCTCTGTTAGTTGAAACAAAACGTCGCTATATACTTTTTCTGCGATAATGGAGCCCACATTACTTCCACAATGTCTACAGTAATAATAACCTTCCATACTAGCCTCCTAAATATCCAATTGCTACTAGTATGGGATAAAACAAAATAAAATATTCCAGATTGTGCGCTTAACTATTAAAAGTATTCATGATTTGGAGAAAAGGTTTATTTAACCATTCCTCACATGCATCTGCTGCATTTTCAATGGATTGATTAACGCCAGATATTTCTTCAGATGTAAAACGTCCTAATACGTAATCCACTACTTTTATCCCATTTTTCGGACGATCGATTCCCATGCGGATACGTTGAAATTCTTGTGTTCCTAAATGTGAAATTGTTGACTTCACACCATTATGTCCACCCGCACTACCTTTCATGCGAAGGCGTAATTTACCTACAGGAATATCTAAATCATCGTACATAACAATGAAGTCCTCGACATCAATTTTATAATAATCCATGAGTGGACGGATACTTTCCCCAGATAAATTCATATATGTAAGTGGCTTTAGTAAGATTACTTTTTCCCCATTAACAAAACCTGCGCCAAATACCCCTTTAAACTTTTGTTCATTCAAAGAAATACTCCAACGTTTTGCAAGTTCATCGATTGCCATAAATCCAATATTATGCCTTGTTAATTCATATTCTCTACCTGGGTTCCCAAGTCCTACTATTAATTTCATTCTTGTACCACTACTTTCTTTTTTCGATACGAAAAGACGTAACCAAGCTTGGTTACGTCTCATTCTATCCAATTAATTGAATAATACACTTACAGATTCTTCTTCGTATACACGAATGATTGCTTCTCCGATTAATGGAGCAACTGAAAGTTCATGTACTTTATCAATTTTCTTCTCTTCTGGTAATACGATAGAGTTCGTTACAACTAACTCTTTAATATTCGAATTTTGAATACGCTCAATTGCTGGACCAGATAATACTGGGTGTGTACAGCAAGCATATACTTCAGAAGCACCGTTCTCAACAAGAGCGTTTGCCGCTAATGTAATTGTACCAGCTGTATCAATGATGTCATCAATTAAAATTGCTGTTTTGCCTTCGATGTTACCGATAATGTTCATTACCTCAGATACATTCGGACGAGGACGACGCTTATCAATAATAGCGATTGGCGCTTTTAGGCGATCTGCCATTTTTCTAGCACGAGTTACACCACCGTGATCAGGAGATACGATTACGATATCTTTAAGGCCTTTTGCTTCAAAGTAGTCTGAAAGAATCGGTACACCCATTAAGTGGTCAATCGGGATATCAAAGAATCCTTGAATTTGCGGAGCATGTAAATCTAGAGTGATTACACGAGTTGCACCTGCTGTTTCAAGCAAGTTTGCTACAAGTTTCGATGTAATTGGTTCACGAGAACGCGCTTTACGGTCTTGACGCGCATAACCATAGTAAGGAATAACAATATTAATTGTTTTTGCAGATGCACGTTTTAATGCATCAATCATAATAAGTAATTCCATGATATGTTCGTTTACTGGGAAGCTTGTAGATTGAATAATGAATACATCGCAACCACGGATACTTTCTTCAATGTTAATTTGAACTTCTCCATCACTAAAACGATCAACAGAACATTTTCCTAGTCCTACTCCAATATGCTTTGCGATTTGCTCAGCAAGTTCCTTATTAGAGTTTAAAGAGAATACTTTCAAATTAGAATTTAGATATTGAGTCGACATCTAGATTAACCCTCCACATTATGATTTTTTCTTATTCAGCAATTGATCAACATAGTCTT
Organism: Bacillus sp. TH30; assembly: GCF_016650875.1. Taxonomy (NCBI): domain Bacteria; kingdom Bacillati; phylum Bacillota; class Bacilli; order Caryophanales; family Bacillaceae; genus Bacillus; species Bacillus sp. TH30. Next base: position 2,476,609 of record NZ_JAEKEY010000002.1, read on the forward strand.
CTTTGTTAACTTGACGTGCACGTGCTACTGATAATGCTTTTGATGGAACATTCTCTGTTATTGTAGAGCCTGCTGCCACATAAGCACCATCTTCAACTGTTACAGGCGCAACAAGGTTTGAATTACATCCAATAAATACCCCGTTACCAATTACAGTTTTAAATTTATTCTTGCCGTCGTAGTTCACCGTAATTGAACCACAACCAAGATTCACGTCTTCTCCAACTTGTGCATCCCCAATATAACTTAAGTGTGAAGCTTTACTTCTATTACCAAAAACAGTTTTTTTGATTTCTACGAAGTTTCCAACGCGCACTTCATCTCCAATAACTGAATCTGGGCGAATATGTGCAAATGGACCAACTGATACTTCTGTACCAAGTTTGCTGTCATGTACAGTAGATTGACGAATTACCGTACGATCTCCAATTTCACTATCGCGAATTACTGTATGCGGTCCAATTTCACAATCAGAACCAATTACAGTGTTCCCCTCAATAACCGTTCCTGGGTGAAGAACTGTATCACTACCAATAACTGCATCCGCAGAAATGTATGTGTTACTTGGATCAATAATTGTAACACCATTTACCATGTTCTTTCTGTTGATACGATTTTTCATAATAATTTCCGCTTGCGATAGAGCGACTCTGTCGTTAACACCTAACGTTTCATCGAAGTGCTCTGTTTGATAAGCTGATACAATATGACCTTCATTTTTTAAAATTTCAATAACGTCCGGAAGGTAATATTCGCCCTGTACATTATCATTTGAAACTTTAGAAAGTGAAGCAAATAAAGCTTTATTATCAAAACAATACGTACCTGTATTGATTTCTTTAATAGCTAATTCTTTTTCATTTGCATCCTTATGCTCAACAATCTTTTCAACATGACCATTCTCATTACGAACGATACGGCCATATCCAGCAGGCTCTTCTATGTACGCTGTTAGTACCGTCGCCATTGCTCCCGCTTCTTCGTGTTGCTGAAGCAATGCTTCCATCGTTTCAGCAGTTATTAGAGGTGTATCACCACAAATAACTAAAGTTGTTCCCTCTTCATTTGCAAGTACACTTGCAGCTTGATCAACAGCATGAGCTGTACCAAGTTGTTCTGCTTGTAATGCAAACTCACTTACGTTTCCTAGCTGTTCTTGTACCTTTTCAGCACCATGTCCAACGACTGTTACAAGTTTCTGCAATCCTAATTGAGATACTTCATTGACTACATGTTGTACCATTGGTTTTCCACATACAGGATGCAGCACTTTGTATAGCTTGGACTTCATACGTGTGCCTTTACCTGCAGCTAGAATCACTGCAAATCTGTTTGACATATAGACCCTCCATCGCAACCTATTTATCCATTAACGATATTATCCTAAATCATCATATATTTCAAGAAACACATTATAACTATTAAATTTTACCATAATTCTTATAAGATGTTTTACTCTTTAGTATCTTTTTTAAGGAATAAGCTATACTATTTTAAATGATTTTGAAAAAATTAGAAGTTTTTCATCTTTATTTTTTCAAAATATGAATTTTTATAATTAGAAACGTGTATTATTCAAAAAAAAAACAAACTCCTGTAAATGCTTACAGGAGTTTGCTACAAAATTATAAGACTTTCTTTCAAAAGCCCTTTTCATTCGAATTTTACGAAGCGCCTGCTTCTTCAAACTCAACCTCTTCTAACTCGCCTAAACGATGATACTCTGTTAAAACCGCATCTTGAATTTTAGAGCGTGTATTAGAATTAATTGGATGTGCAATGTCACGGAATTCTCCATCTGGAGTACGTTTACTTGGCATTGCTACAAATAATCCATTATTACCATCAATTACACGAATATCATGAACAACAAATTCATGGTCTAGAGTAATAGAGGCAATTGCTCTCATGCGGCCTTCTGTGTTTACGCGGCGTAATCTTACGTCAGTCACTTCCATCTTGTGTTCACCACCCTTTTCTAAATAAGCGATATATTTGTATAAATTCCACAAAATTTCTATTTTCCCTTTAATTTTTTAAAAATTTTTAAGATAAAAATTTTTATTGTAGTTGAATATAAGGATTAGTAGAGGTTATCGCTTACAAAGAGTTACTTAACTAGGGCAATTACTTCGATTTCAACAGAAACATCTTTCGGTAATTTTGCTACTTGTATACAAGAACGCGCTGGTTTATGAGTAGAGAAATAAGAACCGTATACTTCATTAACAGCATTAAAATCATCCATATCCTTCAAGAATACTGTTGTTTTTACCACTGTATCAAATGAAGCACCTGCTTCTGCTAATACCGCTTGTAAATTTTCAAATACTTGCTCTGTTTGTACTGTTACATCTCCTGTTACAAGTTCTCCACTTGCCGTTAACGGAATTTGTCCTGAACTATAGAACATATTATTTACAATAATCCCTTGTGAATATGGTCCGATTGCCTGTGGTGCTTTGCTTGTTTGAACAACTTTCATACTTTTCACCCTTTTATTATTTATTTTTACTCTTTAAAAATAGTGTACCAAAGGCAGTTTGTCCATCTATTTTGTAATTTATAAATAGGAATAAAAAAAGGTAAAGCTATCTGCTTTACCTTTTTACTCAGCCTCTACAAGCCCTTTATCAAATGGTGCAAGTGCATAATTCCCCTTTTCCACTTGAATCGCTTTTTCTTTCACATCAACTTCTGACAGACGAATTAATGATACAAAGTTATTAATAAGTCTTTCTTCAATATCCGTAGACTCTACTAATACGCCAATCCCAACAACATTAGCTTTAAACTCTTCTAGCATGCTCATCATACCTTGAATGGTTCCGCCAGCTTTCATAAAGTCATCAATAATTAAAACATTGGACCCTTCTGGAAGGCTACGCTTTGCTAAAGTCATCGTTTGGATTCGCTTAGAGGAACCTGATACATAGTTAATACTAACAGTGGGTCCTTCTGTTACCTTATTATCTTTTCTCGCAATTACTACCGGTACATCTAAGTAGTTCGCTACTGCATAAGCAAGCGGAATTCCTTTTGTCGCTACCGTCATAACCGCATCAATTGGTTGCCTAGCAAAAACAGAAGCAAATAAACGACCTGCGCCATTAATCTGGCGAGGATTACTTAAAAGATCCGTCATATATAAGTAACCGCCAGGCAAAATACGGTCTGGGTTTTCAAATAAGCTACAAAGCTCGTTAATAATCAGATTTGCCTCTTCTTCACTTATATAAGGAATATATTTCACTCCTCCTGCTGCTCCTGGTACCGTTTGCAATGTGCCGACACCTTGTTGTTCAAACGTTTGCTTAATAATAACTAAATCTTCACTAATGGAAGATTTAGCCGATTGATACCTTTCAGCAAAAAAAGTGAGAGAAACTAGCTGACGAGGATTTTGTAACAAGTAATACGTCAGATCGACCAATCTTGTACTTCGTCTAATTTTCATACTCTCACCCCAAATCACGAATATTCTAAACAAATCATAACGTATTATACGTCTTTATTCAAGCGTTTCTCGCTCTCCTAATAAACGCACTGCATATACTTGCTCGCAAAATCCTTTTAACCCGTTATATATGCGGTGCATTCGCGAATCATGGTGTACAAGACCAAATACAGTTGGGCCACTTCCACTCATTAATACGGCATCTGCCCCAAAGCGTTTCATCTGTGATTTAATACGTGCAACCTCGGGATGCATCGCAAACGTCACATCTTCTAAAACGTTACCAACAGTATCACAAATTCCTTTATAATCGCCATGGTTAATGACTTCAACCATTTTATCTACATTTGGATGAGTAACACGATTTAATTTTAAATTTCCGTACACGTCAGCAGTAGATACACCAATGTGGGGCTTTGCTAAAACAACCCAACAAGAAGGCGGAGTCTTTATATGTTCAATTTCTTCTCCTCTTCCAGTGGCAATAGCAGTTCCACCATATACACAGAACGATACATCTGATCCAATTTCTGCGCCAAGCTTTGCTAATTCATCGATAGTTAGCCCTAAATTCCATAACTTATTAAGGCCACGTAATGTCGCTGCTGCATCACTACTTCCACCTGCTAATCCAGCGGCTACTGGAATCGTTTTTTCAATAGTAATAGACACACCTTTTTTTACATTAAACTTCACTTTTAATAATTTCGCTGCTTGATAAGCTAAATTGCGTTGGTCGTCTGGGACATACCGATTATGGGACAAAATTTCAATACGGTCTTCTGCTAATTCCGTTAGCTCTAAACGATCTGCCAAGTCGATTGTTGTCATAATCATTTTCACTTCATGATATCCATCTTGTCTTTTTCCCAGTACATCTAACGACAGATTAATCTTTGCTGGTGCTTTCACTAGTAGCTTCAATCTATTCACCCACTCTATGTACTCAATCTTTTATCGTTTATTTTACCATAAATTTATAGTAAGACGATGACACTTCCCTAATTATATCGAAAAGCATTCAGAATGAAACTACTTATGTCAAATGATGGCACCTTTTAGCGTGCAAAAAGCCGAGGAATCTCTCCTCGGCTACCGTAGCATAGAAAGTATCTTACAACTACTGGTTTCGTTTCATTAATTGCTGTTCTGCAATTTCTATAGCACGTTTCACCATATTACCAGCATCTTTCGCACGAATTCCGCCCCATCCTTCTTTCTGAACAACATCATAAAATCCAAGCTCTTTTGCAAGCTCTTCTTTAAATTGATTTGACATGACTCCTCTTCGTCTACTCAATGCAGAGTCCCTCCTTATTTTGCTACGGTATAATTAGTATGCAAAATAATATAGCTTTTCATTTATGGGAATATATGTAACAAAAAATACATTAATTATAAAATACTTCATTTTGAGATTCATCGTAAAATGTTAGCTCTACTGTCTCTGTTAAAACATCTGCATAACTATAAGATACACGTTGCAATGCATCTTCTTGCTGGTCTAATTGTACAACAAACACAGAACGATACGTTTCTGCAAGTACACCTGATTGCTCCACAGTTTTTCTTCTCCCACTATTTGCCTTTAACATAAGTCGCTGTCCAAGATGGTGATCTAATTCGCTTTTAATTTCATCTAAACGTTTTGACATATACTTTGCTACACCTCGCTGTAATTTAGATTGAACACTTAAAACACGATATATCTATCCCAATTATTAACCGCAATTCACAGACAATATCATTATAAAAGCATCATGCGTTCAAATAGATAGAAGAAATACTATATTCTAAAAGTATCATTGTATAGTCTGCACGTTCTTGCCGCTTTTTATCCAGACTCATTTAAATCATTTCCACATAAAAAAGCAAGATACGTATGTACCTTGCTCATTCGTCATAATGTTGAAAGGGCAATCCTGTTCGTAAAATCCCTCTTGTTTCAATTCCGCCTAGTCCCTTTTCGCCAGTAATTGTATTACGCACAACGTCCCATACATTTACTCTTTCCATAAATGAAGTGAAACTAATTTTGCCAACTACATATACAGGATCTAGAGCATGAATATTAATTCTAGACGGTGAACTAGCAAAATTAGCACCTGCCCGAATCAACGCCTCAAAGTGTGATTGACAAGCCCCAGCAAAAATAACGAGTTGATCTAACGATGGATACTTTTTCCGCACTTCTCGAACGGCCTGTACAAAATGTCTAGAATGTCTATATGCTGCTAAATCTCCCATAACTCCTTTTGACTTTGTATATGCATCATGTCCTGTAATAACTAAAATGTCTGGGCGAAAATGATCTATTAAGTCTACTACCTTTTCATGCATCTCCGTTTCCTTACAATGAATACCTTGAACAGGAACGCCTATTTTATTATATAAATCTAAGCACTTGCGCAAATATAAAGGATCTCCATCTATATGCAATACACGTCCTGGCATTTGAAAATAATTCACTTCACTTGTATATCCACCAGTTGAATTATGTTCATGTCTTTGTTTCATCAACACGTAATCTTGCTGAAACAACCGGTAAGTACGCTCCATCGTTTCTTTTTCACGCTTCACTCTATTTTTATGTTCTCGTTGATCTATACTAACTAAATCTGCAAGTGGTGCATCCGCCACAAGTCTAATTTCCTCTCCAAATAATATTGCCATATCGCCTTTTATTTCTATAATACGAAAAAGAATATCCCTATTATGAGAATATCGTTCAACTAATTCTCCAACATGTAAATCCATTCTCCTACCTCCAAACTCCAAACTCGTTAGGCCATCTTACCTGTTTTTAAAGTATGAATTTAGGAAAGGAAAGGTGACAAAAGGGACAGCTCAAGTTGAACTGTCCCTTTCATATTCTTATGACAATTTATGAAGAATTAATGCATTACTTAATGTTGCAAACTCTTCGATAGATAGCGTTTCGCCTCTTCGCTTCGGATCAATTCCTACTTCTGTCAAAATTCGATCCAACAGCTCTTTATCTTTCGGGAAACCATTTAAATTATTTGATAAATTATTCATTAAAGTTTTACGACGCTGTGCGAAACTTGCTCGTACTACTTCAAAGAAGAAAGTTTCATCTGTCACTTCCACAACTGGTTTAGGACGCTTTAGAAGACGGATAATCGCAGAATCAACATTTGGTTGTGGCACAAACACTGTACGCGGTACAGTCATAACTGTTTCTACCTCTGTATAATACTGAATGGCAATTGATAAAGAACCATACTCTTTCGTTCCTGGTTTAGCAGCTAAACGATCCCCAACTTCTTTTTGCATCATAACAACAAATCCACGAACCGGTAATTTTTCTTCAAGCAATTTAAATAAAATTGGCGTTGTAATATAGTATGGTAAGTTAGCTACTACCATTACATCTTGCCCTTCTTCAAATTGCTCACTAAACACTTCATGTACATCTGCTTTTAGTACATCTTTATTTATAACTGTAACGTTGCTATATGGAGCTAACGTCTCGTCTAAAATTGGTAATAATCTCTGATCAATTTCAAAAGCCACTACTTTTTTAGCACGCTTTGCCAATTGCTCTGTTAACGCACCGATACCTGGTCCAATTTCAATTGCGCCACTTTCTGAACCGATTTCTGCGTGATCAACGATACGATTTAATACATTCGTATCAATTAAAAAATTTTGTCCTAAACTTTTTTTGAATGAAAATCCATACTTTTCAACAATGTCTTTCGTACGATTTGGTGTTGCGATATCCTTCATTTTTTTTCCTCCTGTATTACTTGCTTATAAGCTTCTGCAAATGATTCCTTTGAAACCTGAAACATTTGTAAACGTTTATGTAACTGTTTTGCGTTTGTATAACCAATCTTTAATAGCTTACCCACTCTTTCTCTGCGACTCTTTGCCATTTCTCCGCCCACTAAGCCCGCATCGACTAGATCACTCCAACTAATTTCACTTGTGTAAGCTTCCATTTCTTCATGTATATTCTCTAAAGCACGGCGAATCGACTCATTAGAAGCATGTTCGATTCCAACACCTTTTTTCCTTTTAGCAAGTGCTTCTTCCTTCGTTAAAAAAGCATGCTTACATCCAGGAACCTTGTCAGAAATAATTTTCCGAATACGCTCTCCAGGATAATCCGGATCTGTGAAAATAATAACGCCTCGTTTTTGCTGCGCTAATTTAACTTGCTCAATAACGTGATCACCGATTGCTGAACCGTTCGTTTCGATTGTATCCGCATCAACAGCACGTTTAATCGCAACTGTATCATCTTTACCTTCTACAACGATAATCTCTTTAATTTTCATGCTTGCCTCCACACTCTTTTCATCTCTACTTAGTAAAACAAAAAAATGACGACTTTTCCATTATTATTTTCCCAATCGTACATTTTAAAAAGTAGAAGAGAAAAATCTTTGTTCACTATCCTTATTGTAACACTTCTATCTCCATCTTAATTTATCCGCAATATTTCTACACTTATGTTATGAGTAAATAGTTGGTTCTTATCACTTCTACTATCTCTCTTCTCAAAAAATAAAAAAAGAATGGGACTCCCCATTCTTTTTTATTCAACACCAAATAAGGATTTGGCATTCTTTGTTGTTACTTGTGCTACTTCGTCATAAGAAATTCCTTTTAAATTCGCAATTTCTTCTGCTACCAGTTTTACATAACTAGGTTCATTTCGTTTCCCTCGAAATGGGTGTGGTGTTAAATACGGGCAATCTGTCTCTATCAATAATTTTTCTAACGGAATCTCCATAGCAACTTCTTTCGGTTTCTTGGCATTTTTAAATGTTACTGGCCCACCTAATGAAATTAAAAAGTTCATATCGACACATCGCTGCGCTACTTCTACACTACCGCTAAAGCAATGCATAATGCCCCCTACTTCAGCTGCATTCTCTTCCTCTAGGATATCAACAATATCTTGAGTTGCATCGCGGTTATGTATAATAATCGGTAATTTCACCTTTTTCGCTAATGCAATTTGTTTACGGAATACTTCCTTCTGTATTTCTTTTGGAGACTTATCCCAGTGATAATCTAATCCCATTTCCCCAATTGCAACTACTTTAGGATGAGCCGCTAATTCTTCTAACCAAGCTAAATGTTCTTCTTTCATATCGATTGCATCAACAGGATGCCATCCAACTGCAGCGTAAATAAAATCATAAGCCTCTGCTAATTCAATTGCTTTCTTTATCGTTACTTCATCAAATCCAACAACAACTGTATATGTAACTCCCGCTTCTTTCATTCTCGCGATAACTTCTTGTAAATCTTCTTCAAATTGCTCTGCATTTAAATGTGAATGTGTATCAAACAACATAATAAATAACTCCTTTTATATTGAAATCAATTCTCTCATAGAAAAACTACACTCTTTCTAACTTAACGATAACAATACTTCAATTTTAATGCAAAAAACGGAATGTAAAAAGAAAAAAGACGCTTCACCAATGTTACACGTGAAACATCTCTTTTCTTGTCTCAATTACTTGATTTTTGTACCATTTGGTAAATTATGGTCAATTGATGCTAATGACAATACGCCATTCTCTTCACCTGCTAAAATCATACCTTGTGATAATTCACCACGTAATTTTACAGGTTTTAAATTCGTTACACAAATAACCTTTTTACCTTTTAGTTCTTCTGGGGAATAGAATTTAGCAATCCCAGAAACCACTTGGCGCTTCTCTGTACCTAAATCAAGCTGAATTTTTAACAACTTATCTGCTTTTTTCACAGGTTCAGCGGATATTACTTCAGCTACTCGTAATTCTACTTTAAAGAAATCATCAATTGTAATTTCTTCTGCCTTTGGTTCTTCTGCTTTTTTCTCTTCTACTTTAGGAGCAGAACCTTGCATTTGTTCTTTAATATACCCCACTTCTACTTCCATTTCCAAACGAGGGAAGATTGGGTTTCCTTTTTCTACTTTTGTTCCAGCTGGAATACATCCAATTGTAGATAGGCTTTCCCAAGATTTATGCGCCTCTTCAGTAAGTCCAAGTTGAGCAAACATCTTACTTGGTGCTACTGTTAGGAATGGCATAAGCATAATACCTGTTTGACGAAGTACCTCAGCTAAGTGGGCCATTACAGACGCAAGTTTTTCGCGATCATTCTCATCCTTCGCTAATACCCACGGCTGCGTTTCATCAATATATTTGTTCGTACGGCTAACTAATTGCCAAATGGAACTTAGCGCTACAGAGAATTCCATATTCTCCATTGCCTCTTCTACTTTTTTCAATGTATCTTTGGCAAATGTCACTAACGTTTCATCGAACTCAGTTACATTTGCTTTAAATGCAGGGATTTCCCCGTTAAAGTATTTATCAATCATAGCTACTGTACGATTTAATAAGTTACCTAAATCATTCGCTAAATCAAAGTTGATTCGTTCAACAAATCCTTCTGGTGTGAATACTCCATCAGATCCAAATGGAACTTCGCGAAGTAAGTAGTAACGCAATGCATCTAATCCGTAACGATCAATTAGTGTAACTGGATCTACTACGTTTCCTTTTGACTTACTCATTTTTCCATCCTTCATTAAAATCCAGCCATGAGCAAAGACTTTCTTCGGAAGTGGTAAATCTAAAGCCATTAAAATAATTGGCCAATAAATTGTGTGGAAACGAACGATTTCTTTCCCAACTAAATGGACATCTGCTGGCCAGAATTTTTTATACTTCTCTTCATTTTCTGTTCCGTATCCTAATGCAGTAATGTAATTAGACAACGCATCTACCCATACGTAAATAACGTGTTTTGGGTTACCTGGAACACGAACTCCCCAGTCAAATGAAGTACGAGAAACAGCTAAATCTTCTAATCCTGGTTTAATGAAGTTATTAATCATTTCATTTTTACGGGACTCCGGCTGAATGAAATGTGGGTTATCTTCATAGAACTTTAATAGTCGGTCTACATATTTACCCATTCTAAAGAAATAAGACTCTTCGCGAACAAGTTCTACAGCGTGACCACTATCTGGGCTTTTTCCGCCAACTACTTTGTCACCTTCCATAATTGGATCTACTAATTGATGCGCTGTATAGAATGTTTCATCTTGTACAGAATACCAACCTTCATATTCATCAAGATAAATATCGCCTTGATCTACTAGCTGCTTGAAGATTTTCTCAACAACATCTTTATGACGATCTTCAGTTGTACGAATAAAATCATCATAAGAGATATCCATCTTCTCCCAAAGTTCTTTAATCCCTGATACAATGTTATCCACATATGCCTGTGGTGTAACATTTAGTTCTTCTGCTTTCTTTTGGATCTTCTGTCCATGCTCATCAGTTCCTGTTAAATAATGAACATTGTATCCTTGCATACGCTTATATCGTGCCATCGCATCTCCTGCTACTGTCGTATAAGCATGTCCAATGTGTAACTTTCCACTTGGATAATAAATTGGGGTAGTAATATAAAAGGACTTATTTTCCTCTTTCATCGTTTTGGACCTCCCGAATAACCTCATATGTATTTATAAACAGTATATCAAAAACTCATATATAAAGTGAAACTTTAATCCGTGGAGAGGGTTCATCCCCCATGGATTATTAGCCCACACCAATCGGGCTTTTACGAGCAGCCCGACTCCCACTTAACTTCTTTGCTCCGGCTAAATTTTAAAGTGGGAGTCTTACTGCTCGCAAATAGCGGGATAAAAACGAGTTAATGCTCGATATCTTTATCATCTATTACTCATATTCAAAAAAAATATACAATATATTTCCCGAAAAGTATAAACATTACAAAAAAATACAAAACAATTGTAGAAATGACTTACATTCTATCATATATAAGAAGTATAAAAATCTATAAATCTTTTTTTAAAATATAGAATTTAATAATTGACGGAAATGTAAATGATTGGTATCATATGTCCATAGGGTATTTTGTCGAAAAATGACGAATCAAAAAAATAGACTCGAAACTTATAAACTATTTATTTAGGAGGAAAAGAATTATGAAATCTACTGGTATCGTTCGTAAAGTTGATGAATTAGGTCGTGTAGTAATTCCAATCGAATTACGCCGTACTTTAGGTATTGCAGAAAAGGATGCTCTTGAAATCTACGTTGATGATGAAAAAATCATCTTAAAGAAATATAAACCAAACATGACTTGCCAAGTAACTGGTGAAGTATCTGATGGTAACCTATCTTTAGCTGAAGGTAAAATTATCTTAAGTAAAGAAGGCGCTGAACAAGTCTTAAACGAACTTCAAGATTATATCGAAACAGCAAAATAAGCTTCTCAATTATGAGAAGCTTATTTTTTATCCACATGATAGATTTGATATACGTCTCGTTTCGACAAATCTCGATCTTTAGCGACTGTTTTTATCGCTTCTTTTGAATTCATACCTTTTTCATTTATATAATGTTCAATATGATTATATACTGAAATAGCTTCCCACCATTGTTCTTCTGGAGTAGGTTCTTCTGTTGAACCTGCTACTAAAATACAAAACTCACCACGAACTTCATTTTGCTTCGTCCACTCAATCGCTTCTTCAATTGTTCCACGAATAAACTCTTCAAATTTTTTCGTTAGCTCACGACATAATACGATTTCCCTATTTCCTAATACTTCTTGCATAGAGATTAAAGTATCATCTAAACGATGTGGCGCCTCATAAAACATCATTGTAGTTGGAATATAGCGTAGTTTTTCTAATTCAAGCTTACGTCCCTTTTTATTTCTTTGCAGGAAACCATAGAAATAAAAATGTTTTGTCTCAAGTCCTGATGCAATCAATGCTGTAAGGGCTGCATTTGCCCCAGGAAGCGGGATAACATGATATTGTTCTGCTACAGCCTCTACAACGATATCATAACCAGGATCTGAAATACATGGCATACCAGCATCGCTCACAATGGCTACAGTCTTACCTTCTTCTAACTTATCTAAAATTTTCCGTCCACTTACTCCTTTATTATGCTCATGATAACTCATAACTGGTGTTTCAATTTCAAAGTAATTACAAAGTTTCTTCGTTTGCCTTGTATCTTCCGCTGCAATAATGTCTGCCTCTTTTAAAATTCGGATTGCACGAAATGTCATATCCTCTAAATTTCCGATTGGAGTCGGTACTAAATATAAAACTCCCTTTTCATTTTGCTGAAAGCTTTTTTGCTGCCACATAGCGTTCTCCTTTTTGCATGTATTCTTCTTTTTTTTTCCTCGTTAACTGCTTAAAGTGATACTCAGCTTGCATAGCTGTTCGTTTATCCTCGTGATCCTCTACATATTTTAAAACAACTGGAAGTCTAGCGCGTGTATATCTAGCACCTTTTCCACTATTATGGGTCTGAATCCGTTTTTCTATATGATTCGTGTATCCAGCATAATAACTTCCATCAGAACACTCCACCACATAAAAACAATGCTTATTCTTCTCCATATAAAATTGAACGAAGCTCCTTTGTATATTCATTGTTTTCTTCATATACAAAAAGAGGTGGTAAGATTTTTAAATCAGCATTCCCATCCTTAATTCCTTCAATTAACAATGTATTCGCTTCTTTACCAGTCTTAGGATAAACAAATCGCACACGTTTCGGTTCAATTTTGTATTTACGCATTAATGTGACGATGTCGAGCAAACGACCTGGACGATGTACAAATGCTACTTTCCCACCCTGTTTCACTAGCTGGCTACTTGCGTATACAACATCTTCTAGTGTGCACATAATTTCATGACGAGCTATCGCTAAATGTTCATTCATATTCTTCTCAGAAGTTTGTGGTGTTTGAAAATAAGGAGGATTACATGTTACAACATCATATTGATGACGTCCAAGTTTCTCCGGCATATCTTTCAAATCTCCATGGATTAAATGAATTCTTTCTGCTAAATTATTGTATTGAACGCTTCTTATTCCCATATCATATAAGCGCTCTTGAATTTCTACACCTGTAATCTTCCCTTTTGTCCTTGTACTTAATAAAAGAGGGATAACTGCGTTACCTGTACACAAATCAAGTAAATTACCTTTTTGAATTGGCACCCAAGCAAAATCTGCAAGTAAAACAGCATCCAAAGAAAAATTAAATACTGATGGACTTTGTACAATCTTCATATCTTGCGCTAATAAGTAATCTAAACGCTCATCTTCATATAAATTCATATATTGCTCCCTTTCTTACACTTAACCTACCCTATTTCATCTTCTATTAATGTAAAAATAAATTTCATTCTACTCTCATGTATAAAAAATTACCTTTCCAATTATATTGGAAAGGTAATCTCACTTTTTATTTAAAAATGACAGACAGAATAAACAATCTCCCTCTTTACGTACACTTCCATAATGTAGATTGCAAATATGAAAACCTTCTTGATATAGTCTCGCTAGATTATCGTAGCCTTCACCAATATCTGTCTTCGCCTTCATTTCTTTGCGTTTTTGAGTTTTTTGTTTTTCCTTGTTCTGCACTTCTTCAAAACGATGTCGCAAATTTTCATTTTCCATTTTTATATGTTGGTTTTCTTCCAATAATTCTGCAAGATGTTGTTTTAATTCTCCCAACTGTTTGTATAAATGTCCAATTTGCTCTTCCATACTAGAAACCGATGCAAAAATATCCTTTTTCTCCACAAGCACCCACCTCATTAATCTGTGGTTTGACTCGAAACGACCCCTTTATTCATTAATTCATCTAACGTATATTCTACTATCCGTTCCTTGTCTACTAGTTCCACTTGAATTAATCTTTCTAAAATATTTAATCCGATAACACGGCCAGTACCGTGCGGTGTTTGTATACGTTGATCTAAATCAGGAAGTTGTTCCTTTGCTGCCTCATATTCATCATTCTCATATTTTAAGCAACACATTAAGCGACCACATAAACCAGAGATTTTTGCAGGATTTAATGATAAATTTTGATCCTTTGCCATTTTAATGGATACAGGTTCAAAATCTCCTAAAAAAGTAGAACAACAAAGCATACGACCACATGGACCAATACCACCTAGCATTTTTGCTTCGTCACGAACGCCGATCTGTCTCAGCTCAATTCTTGTCCTAAAAATTGCCGCTAAGTCTTTCACTAGTTCCCGGAAATCAATCCGACCATCCGCAGTAAAGTAAAAAATAATCTTATTACGATCGAACGTATACTCTACATCTACAAGCTTCATATCAAGATTATGTTCTCCTACCTTTTGTTGACAAACTTGATATGCTTCTTTCGCAGCATGCCTATTCTCTTCAACAATGGTACGATCATTTTCATTTGCAATACGAATAACTTTTTTTAGCGGTAATACAACGTCATTTTCATCAACTTGCTTTTTGGTAATAACTACTTTTCCGTACTCAATACCTCTTACCGTTTCTACAATTACAAACTCATTTTCTGAGATATCGAACTGATTTGGATCAAAGTAATATACCTTTCCGGCCTTCTTAAAGCGAACACCTACTACATCATACAAAACGGTCATCCCTCCTGCAACCGCAACACTAACTGTTCGAACACAAGCTGCGCATTTACATTAGCGTTGATTCTATTTTTTGCCTCTAATATATTAAAGAGAGCTGATACAATGCGCTTCTGAGCATAAGAAAAGGATTCAAACATCTCTTTCTGCTCATGAAAAACAAGACGATCTTCTTCTCCAAGTTGAACATATAATAAATCCTTATAAATAAGGAGTAACATATCTAAGCCTTGCTGTAATTGTTCTTTCTCTCCAAAGTGCTTCCCCCATTTTTCTTGTACAAAAAAAATAGAGGCCTTATCTTTTTCGAGCGCTTCACATAATTTTATCACTAAAGCTCTCGCTTGTGCAAACCATTCATCATTACACATTAATAAAGCTTCTTCAAAACTATTTGTAAGCTGCGCAGCAAGTGTAGATAAAGAAACTGTAATACCTTCTTCCTCTAACCTCTTAATTAAAGATTCTGTAGGCAACGGCCTAAACGTAACAACTTGACAACGAGATAAGATTGTATTTAAAATCTGATGACTTTGTTCAGTAAGTAAAATAGCTGTTGTATCACTACTTGGTTCTTCTAAAAACTTTAAAAGCGTATTCGCTGCATTTGCTGTCATACGATCTGCATGCTCAATAATATATACTTTTTTATTTGCTTCTAATCCTGTCTTTGAAAACTCTTCTTGTAAATCATGAATTTGCTGTTTTTTAATAGATAATCCATCTGGTTTTACAATATGTAAGTTTGGGTAGTTACCTGAATCAATTCGGCGACAATTCGTACATACATGACAAGGCTCTACACCATTTCTTTGTGAACAGAGAAAACTTTTTGCCATTTGAATTGCTGTGGCGAACTTCCCGGTCCCTTTCCCTCCCTCTAACAAGTAAGCGTGGGATATACGCTCTTTTGCAATGCTATTCATCAACATTTTGACACCGATGGGCTGTATAGCAGAAAGCTGCTCCCACGTATTTATCATACTGCATACCTCACTTATTTCATTCTTTCCTTCTATTATAACAATTTATCTTCTATAATCTGAACAACTTCTTCTATAAGTTTTTTCATTGGTTGATCAGCATTTACTAATACAATGCGATTAGAGAAACGCTCTACAACTTGTAAATACCCTTCACGCACACGTTTATGGAAAGAGATATCTTCCATATCTAGTCGATTTACTTCACGTCCTGCATCTTTTCCAATTCGTGCTAAACCTACCTCTGGCTCAATATCTAAATAGATTGTTAAACTAGGCATACAATCTTCCGTTGCGAAACGATTAATTTCAAATACTTTATCCATACCTAAGCCTCTTGCATATCCTTGATATGCTAAAGAGCTATCTATAAAACGATCACATAGTACAAGATAGTTTTCCTCAAGTGCTGGCATAACTTTTTCCACTAAATGTTGTCTACGTGCAGCAGCATATAAGAGCGCCTCTGTACGTGCTTCCATCATCGTATACTCTTGTTTATGTAAAATTGTTCTAATATCTTCAGAAATTGCAATACCACCCGGTTCTCTGGTCGCCATTACCTTTTGTTCCTTTTGCTCAAAATATGGTAATAAACTTTTAATTAATGTTGTTTTACCCGAACCTTCTGGCCCTTCAATTGTTACAAATAATCCCTTCATCCTAAAACCTACTTTCTATATCATACACGTTCATATATTTCGTACTACCTTGAAAACGAGCCCCTGTTTTCTCTAAATGAGTAATTTGCTTTGTATGTTCTTGAGTAATTCTCTCTCCATACATGATCAATGGAATTCCAGGTGGATACGGAATCACCATTTCTGCAGCTATCATACCAACGGCTTCTTCTATAGATACTAACTTCGTTTCGTATCTCTCTAATTGTTTATACGTATACGGTAAAGGGGAAATCTCCCCTTTATAAGTATAACGAATTGATGCTGTCTTGTCTTTTACCTTATATTGCTGCATAGCTAATCGAATGATCTCTATAGCTTTCATATACCCCTCATTTACTTGTAACGGTAATATAAATAGGACGTTATATGGATCTGCCATTTCCGTATATATACCGACTTTTTCAAATACAGACTGTAATTCATACCCCGATAACTGACAGCGAGTTTGCACCGTAACTTTTAATTCATCTTGCGATGGATATTGCAAAATGGCTATTTGTGGGATAGATCGCAATCCTTCTTTAAATCGGCGTAAAAACTCAACGATTTCATCATGACCCTCTTCCTTTATAACTGCTATTGCAAAACGTGCTATATCAAGAGAAGCCATAATTGGATACGATGGGCTACTAGATTGTAGCATACTTAAATAGGAGGAAACTTTTTCTTCGCTCACCAAACGGCTATTTATATGTAAATAAGATCCCATTGTCATCGCAGGTAATGTTTTATGTGCGGAATGAACCACAATATCCGCACCATAAACTAATGCTGACTTCGGGAAGGGGTCCCCTATACAAAAATGCGCCCCATGGGCTTCATCTACTAGAACAGGAATTTTATGTGCATGTGCGTAAGCGATACTTGCCTCTAAATCCATTCCCATACCATAGTAATTAGGATGTGTTAAAATAAGTGCTTTTGCATTTGGATACTTTGTAATTGCCTCCTTAATAATTTCATCATGAACACCTACTGGTACGTTATGTACTTCATCAATCCATGGATTTAAAAAGACCGGATTAGCCCCTGCTAATTTCAAACCATTAATGATCGATTTATGACAATTTCTTTGTACGAGGACAATATCATGTTCGCCGCAGCAAGACAAAATCATTGCTAAATTTCCAACTGTTGAACCATTAATTAAAAAATAACTTTTGTGCACGCCATATACTTCAGCTAATAATTGCTGTGCTTCATCTATACATTCAAACGGACTATGTAAATCATCTAATCCTGTTAACTCTGTTATATCAATTGATAATATGTCCTTAAACCCCCCTGAAGCTTTCTGAGGGAAGTTTAAACCATTCTTATGACCCGGAACATGAAAAGATAGTAGTCGCCTTTCTTTAAATTCCATTAGCGCCTCATATAAAGGCATACGATTTTGATTCATATATATCTCTTCCTTATTATTCATTCTGTATCTATTATACAGATATTAGGGCAAAAAAATAATAGGCATAATGCCTATTTAAAAATATGATACTTCTAACTTTCGCAGTTGTTTTAAATAATGTATATACTTCGGGTCAGTTGTCTCAGTATTCACCAGATTTCTTTCGCACTCGTAACATATTAAATTATTATATACATATATTCCTTCCCCTCTTTTTGTCTCACAAACGATGCAAATTTCACTTGGTAATTTCATAATCTTTCCTCCCTTTTTAAATAAACATATTATATACCTCTATTCCTTAACAAATTTCCGGAAAATATACATCAATTTTTTATATAATATGATTTATTCTTGGGCAACGTGTTTGTATTACTTATGTATTCCCTTTACTTCTTTCATGTACTGTTTAAAAACAAAAAAACACAAGTCAAAAGACTTGTGTTTTTATCTTGCTTGGCGACGTCCTACTCTCACAGGGACAAGGTCCCAACTACCATCGGCGCTAGAGAGCTTAACTTCCGTGTTCGGTATGGGAACGGGTGTGACCTCTCTGCCATCATCACCAAACTATGAAGGTATATTCCTTCAAAACTAGATAACATTTGCTTCATATTATATGGTTAAGTCCTCGATCTATTAGTATTCGTCAGCTCCACATGTCACCATGCTTCCACCTCGAACCTATCAACCTGATCATCTTTCAGGGATCTTACTAGCTTACGCTATGGGAAATCTCATCTTGAGGGGGGCTTCATGCTTAGATGCTTTCAGCACTTATCCCTTCCGCACATAGCTACCCAGCTATGCCCTTGGCAGAACAACTGGTACACCAGCGGTGCGTCCATCCCGGTCCTCTCGTACTAAGGACAGCTCCTCTCAAATTTCCTGCGCCCACGACGGATAGGGACCGAACTGTCTCACGACGTTCTGAACCCAGCTCGCGTACCGCTTTAATGGGCGAACAGCCCAACCCTTGGGACCGACTACAGCCCCAGGATGCGATGAGCCGACATCGAGGTGCCAAACCTCCCCGTCGATGTGGACTCTTGGGGGAGATAAGCCTGTTATCCCCGGGGTAGCTTTTATCCGTTGAGCGATGGCCCTTCCATGCGGAACCACCGGATCACTAAGCCCGACTTTCGTCCCTGCTCGACTTGTAGGTCTCGCAGTCAAGCTCCCTTATGCCTTTGCACTCTACGAATGATTTCCAACCATTCTGAGGGAACCTTTGGGCGCCTCCGTTACACTTTAGGAGGCGACCGCCCCAGTCAAACTGCCCACCTGACACTGTCTCCCGGGTCGATAAGACCCGTAGGTTAGAATTTCAATACAGTCAGGGCGGTATCCCACCAGCGCCTCCACCGAAGCTAGCGCTCCGGTTTCAATGGCTCCCGCCTATCCTGTACAAACTGTACCAAAATTCAATATCAGGCTACAGTAAAGCTCCACGGGGTCTTTCCGTCCTGTCGCGGGTAACCTGCATCTTCACAGGTACTATAATTTCACCGAGTCTCTGGTTGAGACAGTGCCCAAATCGTTACACCTTTCGTGCGGGTCGGAACTTACCCGACAAGGAATTTCGCTACCTTAGGACCGTTATAGTTACGGCCGCCGTTTACTGGGGCTTCAGTTCAGAGCTTCGCTTACGCTAACCCCTCTCCTTAACCTTCCAGCACCGGGCAGGTGTCAGCCCCTATACTTCGCCTTACGGCTTCGCAGAGACCTGTGTTTTTGCTAAACAGTCGCTTGGGCCTATTCACTGCGGCTTTCCGTTAAGAAAGCACCCCTTCTCCCGAAGTTACGGGGTCATTTTGCCGAGTTCCTTAACCAGAGTTCTCTCGCACACCTTAGGATTCTCTCCTCGCCTACCTGTGTCGGTTTGCGGTACAGGCACCTTTTATCTCGCTAGAAGCTTTTCTTGGCAGCGGGGAATCAAAGACTTCGCTCCATAAGGAGCTTCCCCATCACAGCTCAGCCTTCACGATAAGCGGATTTGCCTACTTATCAGCCTAACTGCTTGGACGTGCACAACCAATCGCACGCTTCTTCTATCCTTCTGCGTCCCTCCATTGCTCAAACGATAAAGAGGTGGTACAGGAATATCAACCTGTTGTCCATCGCCTACGCCTGTCGGCCTCGGCTTAGGTCCTGACTAACCCTGAGCGGACGAGCCTTCCTCAGGAAACCTTAGGCATTCGGTGGACGGGATTCTCACCCGTCTTTCGCTACTCATACCGGCATTCTCACTTCTAAGCGCTCCACCAGTCCTTCCGGTCTGACTTCACTGCACTTAGAACGCTCCCCTACCACTGATACCATTGGTATCAATTCGCAGCTTCGGTGGTGTATTTAGCCCCGGTACATTTTCGGCGCAGAGTCACTCGACTAGTGAGCTATTACGCACTCTTTAAATGGTGGCTGCTTCTGAGCCAACATCCTAGTTGTCTAAGCAACTCCACATCCTTTTCCACTTAATACACACTTTGGGACCTTAGCTGGCGATCTGGGCTGTTTCCCTCTTGACTACGGATCTTATCACTCGCAGTCTGACTCCTAAGGATAAGTCATTGGCATTCGGAGTTTGACTGAATTCGGTAATCCGATGAGGACCCCTAGTTCAATCAGTGCTCTACCTCCAAGACTCTTACACTTAAGGCTAGCCCTAAAGCTATTTCGGGGAGAACCAGCTATCTCCAGGTTCGATTGGAATTTCTCCGCTACCCACACCTCATCCCCGCACTTTTCAACGTGCGTGGGTTCGGGCCTCCATTCAGTGTTACCTGAACTTCACCCTGGACATGGGTAGATCACCTGGTTTCGGGTCTACGACCACGTACTAAACGCCCTATTCAGACTCGCTTTCGCTGCGGCTC
>NZ_JAEKEY010000002.1:2500000-2517500 GCF_016650875.1 Bacillus sp. TH30
AAGAGCAAGCTCTTAATCCATTCGCTCGACTTGCATGTATTAGGCACGCCGCCAGCGTTCATCCTGAGCCAGGATCAAACTCTCCAATAAAGTTAGTTTGTCTAGCATCTAAAAATAAAAATTGACGTTTCACGTTGTTTGTTTCGTTTAGTTTTCAAAGTTCAATGCCGCGTTTCAGCGACTTTTATAATTTAACATTTTGACTTGAATCTGTCAACAACTTTTTTCTTTCGTTCCTGACGACGCTTATTAATTTATCATATTACTAATCGATAAGTCAACGCTTTTTTAAAAAATGCCAAAATAAATTTATCTTGGCATTATATATAGCTTAATAATCACTAATGCAGCAACACCTGGCACCCCTAATAAACTTGATACTGTAGCTGTGCCCATGTTAATTGGAATATGAAAATCGAAATATGTCCCTGCAACATTCACAATAAATAGTAACGCTATACCTAAAGTGACATGAAAGAGTGCTTTCCCTATAAAACGTATTGGTTTAGCAGAAACACCAAAAACAAGAAAAATAAAAACTAAAGAAAGAATGCCAACAATAATAATTGTAGAATTCATTTTTTCCTCCTTATGAATGACCTATACATATCCATTTGTATGGGACAAGACAAGAAAAAAGAACATCTATAACATAACTCCTACCACTTCATCTTCATAACCTTTAATCAGTAATCTTTCTTCTAAGCACTAGCAATTAGATACAACTAATTCCATTCCCATTTTTTCTTTTTCCTCTTTATATCCCAAAAATAAAGTAGCCCTATTACTCACAAATAAATCGATAAAAAGTAAAAGGTCCCGCTTTAAAAAGCAGGACCTTTTACCATTGTTCCATTTTCACAGGACGACGTTTTGCTTCTTTTAACAAGAAAAAATATTTCGCCTCTGCTATTTTTAAAGAACAAAGTACATCTTGAGACGGCTCAACACTTTGTTCAACCAGTCTCTTCTGACGTAGCCATTCATTCTTTACCTTTTCTAATAATACAATTAACTTATCGTCATACTCTTTACGCAACTTACCCTTTTTTTGAAAGAACATTTTCCCTTCTCCTCTTATATCTCTCTACGGCCTTCTAAAGCTTTCGATAGTGTTACTTCATCTGCATATTCTAAATCTCCACCAACTGGCAGACCATGTGCAATACGAGTTACTTTAATTCCTGTTGGCTTTAAGAGGCGGGATATGTACATCGCTGTGGCTTCCCCTTCAATATTAGGGTTTGTTGCTAATATCACTTCTTGTACTGTTTCATCTTGCAGTCTCTTTAATAACTGCGGAATATTAATATCCTCTGGTCCAATTCCCTCCATTGGAGAAATGGCACCACGCAAAACATGATATACACCTTGATATTCTTTCATTTTTTCCATCGCAATTACATCTTTCGGCTCTTGTACTACACAAACAACCGATTGATCCCTATGCGAATCGTCACAAATATAACAAGGATCGCGGTCAGTGATATGTCCGCACACAGAACAATACGCTAAATCTCGCTTTGCATTCACAAGTGCTTTCGCAAAACCTAGTACATCATCCTCTTTCATATCTAACACGAAGAATGCCAATCGAACCGCTGTTTTCGGTCCAATTCCTGGCAACTTCATAAAACTATCGATTAATTTTGATATCGGTTCTGGATAATGCATATATCAATATCCTCCTAGAACATTCCACCTGGTAAGTTCATGCCTTTTGTAAATTTGCCCATTGTAGAGTTTGAAAGTTCATCAACCTTTTTAAGTGCATCATTCGTTGCAGCTAATACTAAGTCTTGTAACATTTCGATATCTTCTGGATCTACAACTTCTTCTTTAATTTTCACTTCAAGAACTTGCTTATGACCATTTGCAATAACAGTAACCATTCCGCCGCCAGCTGTACCTTCAACTGTTTTTTCGCCAAGCTCTTCTTGCGCCTTCGCCATGTCCTTTTGCATCTTTTGCATTTGTTTCATCATATTATTCATATTTCCCATTCCGCCACGCATCATAATTAATTCCTCCTCATTATTATTACTCTTTTATTTCAATAAGTTCTTGCCCTACTAATTTTACAGCCTCTTCTATAAGAGGATCTTCTTTTTGTTCTGGGCTTTCTTCAGAATCCCCGCCTTCGCGTTGTAAAAAGTCTTCACGAATTTTACCCCATTCACTTTTTGGGATAGCAATCATATTTAACCTTTTACTTAACAATTCAAAAAGGGTTTGTTCCAATGTATCCATCGCTTCTCGATTTTCACTAGCCATTTTGCAATGAATCTCATATTGAAATGCTAACACATAGGTATCATCCGAAGCCGCAACTGGTTCACTATTTTCTAATAAAACAGCAAATGCTACTTTGTTATGTGACTTGAGCCTTCCTAATAATTCGCCCCATACAGCTTTTAACTGTTCTAAATCTTGACGCTTCGCTTGCTTTAACACTTCATTCACACGTCCAACAGGAATTTTCATACTTCCTGTTCGTACTGGTTTTGGTGTTGCCCGCGTCTCTCTTACTTCCTGCTGCATACCAGCTGGCACGCCATTCTTTTTAACTTGCTCTAACTCTTTCTCCAACTGCTGCATCCTGTTCATAATCGCTTGTAAACGATCTGCGCCGTTTGCTTGCATCATAAACTGCTGACACAGTTGCACCATAACAACTTCCAAGAATATTCTTGGATGGTTTGTCCACTTCATCTCCTGTTGTCCCTTACTAAGGGTATGAATAATTTCATAGATTACTTCCGGTTGCATTTCTTCACTTAACGTACGGAATTGATCATCTACAATTACCCGTTCCAACATATGTTCTAATTGTGGTGAAGTTTGATATAAAAGCATATCACGATAGTAGTAAATGAAATCCTCCATAAAGCGAACTGGATCTTTCCCTTTACTCATCATCTCATCTATAATACGTAACGCTCTTGATACATCATTTTCACGTATACATTCTACCAGGTCACCCAAATATCGCTGAGATACAGATCCTGTTACAGCTAAAACATCTTCACTCGTCACCGTCTCATCACTATAAGAAATAGCTTGATCAATAAGACTGAGCGCATCACGCATACCACCTTCGGCGGCACGCGCTACGATTTGTAACGCTTCATCTTCTACTTGCGTACCTTCATTTGTCACGACCGTCGATAATCTCTCAACGATATCATTTACTGATATCTTTCGAAACTCAAAACGCTGACAACGCGAAATAATTGTAGCTGGAATTTTATGCGGTTCTGTTGTCGCCAGAATAAAAATAACATGTCCTGGCGGCTCTTCTAAAGTTTTCAAAAGCGCATTAAAGGCACCCATAGAAAGCATGTGAACTTCATCAATAATGTATACTTTATATCCTACAGCACTTGGAGCATATTTTACTTTATCTCTTATATCTCGAATTTCATCTACACCGTTATTTGAAGCCGCATCAATTTCTAATACATCTGAAATAGACCCTTGTGTAATTCCTAAACAAGAAGGACATTCATTACAAGGTTCAGCTACCGGGGCGTGTTCACAGTTAATTGCCTTTGCAAATACTTTTGCAATTGTCGTTTTCCCTGTTCCCCTCGGACCCGAAAACAAATAAGCATGTGAAGCTTTCTCTTGAAGAAGGGCATTTTGCAACGTTTTTGTCACGTGCTTTTGACCGACTACATCTTCGAATTTTTGCGGTCTCCATGTTCGGTATAACGCTTGGTATGACACGAAAATACGGCCTCCCTCAAAGGTTATTATCTTATTTATTATAACCCATTCTGTTTATAGATTCCAAAAGTTATTTTCCATACAAAAAACTCACCTTTATATAAAGGTGAGTTTTGTATACATATATAACTGCCGTGCACCTTCTGTCGATTACGTACCATAAGCGTTACTCAAGCAGTTAGCTCGGTTCAGGCACTCCTGCGGCACACGAGAAAACCCGCTTATTGCTGCTTCCTTCCGGACCTGACAAGGTTCACGGGGTCCCGTTGCGCAGGACCCAAACGTCAACACCACTTACTTAAGGCAGACCTTACAGCAACATAACCTCGAGAAGGGATTCAGCCTCGCTAGAGCGGATTGCGAGTATAGGGCACCGCTACCTCCCCGCTTAGCACGGCAAAGTTAAAACCAATATTCGGTTGCCTTGGATAAGGCATTATCAGTATAACTTGTTTTTTTACAAAATGCAAATACGTTAGTTACCATTACTTTTCTCTAGTTTTTTCACTTCTTTTCTTTTCTTACGAAGCTCCCTAAAAAAAATCGTTAACAACGTACCACATTCTTCTTCAAGTACACCAGGCACTACTTCACACTGATGATTAAAACGCTCATCAGTTAAAAGATTCATCAACGTACCTGCACATCCACCTTTCGGATCGCTCGCACCATATACAACCCGTTTTATACGCGATAAAACAATTCCCCCTGCACACATTGGGCAAGGTTCTAATGTTACATATAACGTTGCATCTTCTAAACGCCATGTCCCTAATTTTTTGCAAGCTTCATCAATAGCTAAGAGTTCGGCGTGAGCTATTGATCTCTGTTCAGTTTCTCTTAAGTTATGTGCGACACTAATCACTTCACCATCTAGCACAATTACAGCACCAATTGGTACCTCTTGTATCGCCTCCGCCTTCTTCGCTTCCTCTATTGCTAACTGCATAAAATATATATCTCGCTCCATAATATAGTCCTTTCACCAAAAATAAAATACACTTTTTCATTTCTTGCAGGTGGGATAACTTTTACAAATTCAATCCAACCTAAAGAAGAAAGAGAGGGAATTACATATGAAAAATACTGCCTTACTCATTATCGATATGATTAATGATTTTCAATTCTCCCACGGACCCATCCTGGCACAGAAATGTGAAATTATAAAGAACCCCATTTTACAATTAAAGGACACCATGAAGTCATTGGGCTATCCAATAATTTATATCAATGATCACTATCAACTTTGGAGATCTGATATTGATCAACTTATCACCCATTGTACAAATGAGTATAGTAAAAATATTATCGAGGCCATTGCTCCGCATACTGACGATTACATTTTTATTAAACCACATTACTCTGCTTTTTATGAAACACCTTTGAATTCTTTATTAGGTTATTTAAAAATCGAAAATCTCATTTTAACAGGAATTGCCGGGAACATATGCATCCTTTTTACAGCTAATGATGCCCATATGAGAAATTATACACTTTATGTACCACGGGATTGCATCGCTTCTAATAACGAGCAAGATAATGAACATGCTTTAAAAATAATGGAAGCCACATTAAAGGCAAATATTGTACCGTCATCCCAAATAAAATTTAATTAATACATATCTATTTTCTAACTTTTTATATCAAATTAGTCCGCTCGCTCCCCTCTTGTGCTACAATAATTCTGTTTTGTGTTTTTAGTAGTCACGGTAAATCACTGATTGAAAGGAGGAAACAGCGTGACCGGAGTACCATTTATCACGGTTGAAGGACCAATTGGTGTTGGAAAAACTTCACTTGCGAAGGAACTTTCAACTCACATGCAACTCCACTTACTAAAAGAGATTGTTGATGAAAATCCTTTTTTAGGAAAATTCTACGAAGACATCGACGAATGGAGTTTTCAAACAGAGATGTTCTTTCTTTTTAATAGATACAAACAACTAGAGGATATTAACATAAAGTATTTGAATCAAAGAAAGCCTGTAGTAGCAGATTATCATATATTTAAAAATTTAATTTTTGCATCTCGTACATTAAAAGATTCTCAATATGACAAGTACATGCAAATTTATCGCATTCTTACGCAAGATATGCCTGTGCCAAATGTCATCGTTTATTTAACAGCGAGCCTAGAAACATTACAAAAACGAATTGCCATGCGCGGAAGAGAATTCGAAAAAAATATGGATCCAAATTACTTGCTACAGCTTACAAAAGATTACGAAACAGCAATGGATGCTTTCAAAAAGGACCATCCAGATATTCCAGTATTAAAATTTAATGGAGACGATATGGATTTTGTAAGAAATCCTGATGATTTAAATGTCATCTTATCAGCTCTTCAAAATACTCTCTTGAAGGAGTCGAAATAACAATGAATTTAAGGCAAAAATATGATATACCAAATGATGCAGTTATCACTATTGCTGGAACAGTAGGTGTCGGTAAATCAACTATGACAACTGCATTGGCTAACGCTTTAGGTTATCGTACATCTTTTGAAAAAGTAGATTCCAACCCATATTTGGACAAGTTCTATGCTGATTTCACACGCTGGAGCTTTCACTTACAAGTGTACTTTTTAGCAGAACGATTTAAAGAACAAAAAAGAATTTTCGAATATGGTGGCGGTTTTGTTCAAGACCGTTCTATATATGAGGACACTGGTATTTTCGCAAAAATGCATTACGAAAAGGGTACAATGACTGAAACTGATTATGAGACATACAAAGGGTTATTTGATGCTATGGTCATGACTCCTTACTTCCCTCATCCAGACTTATTAATTTACCTAGAAGGTTCTTTTGATGATATTGTCGATCGTATTCAAGAACGAGGACGTCCCATGGAGCAGCAAACACCAATTGAATATTGGAAAGAGATGCATGGACGTTATGATAACTGGATTAATAACTTTAATTCATGCCCTGTTTTACGATTAAACATTAATGAATACGATATTTTAAAAGATGGCGATTCAATCGAACCAATCATTAAAAAAATTGGACATTTTTTAAAACAAACACGTAAACTTGTAAAATAAAAAACCCGTGCATATGCACGGGTTTTCCTATGAAATTACTTTTTCTTTTTTGTCGGAGCAATAATTTCACTCTCTGGCTTTCCAGCATTAATACGCTGACGAACAGTACTCGTACTAATATCATATGTTTCAGCAATCTCTTTAACAGTCAATTCTTTCCCATTAATTACTGCTGTTAGTAATTTCCCTGTACGTTTTGGAGTTACTTCTTTTTGCACAGCTGGTTTTTCAGCTTCTTTTGGTACCTCTACTTTTTTTGCAACCTGTTTTACATCACAAGTGCAACCACAAAGTTTACGGAATGTATCATCACTTATAATGCGCGACACATTTGCACCACTGTTTAAAATTCTATTGTTCTTACAGACAGGACATTGTACATAATATAAAGTTTTTCCATCTAAAGGAAACGTTTGTATAATAAGATCCATGTTAACTCCTTTCATATCTATGAAGATAATCATCGGAATATGAGTGTGTAATAAGGACACTATATCCTTACATCATACTTTATGATTGGTTTTAAAATAAAAACTCGTTACGTGTTGGTAACGAGTTCTCCAATCTCCACTTATATGCGCTGTTGTCAATTATATCTGGAGGAGGTAGAGGGATTCGAACCCCCGCGCGACTCTCGCCGCCTGTCGGTTTTCAAGACCGATCCCTTCAGCCAGACTTGGGTATACCTCCATATTGACATCAAATATAATATCAAAAGAAAAACAGTTAGTCAACCCTACTATAATAAATTATGAGGAAAGGGAAATTTTACTTCCCCTCTCCTTTATGACACTGCTGACAACGTCCATAATTACCAATCACTCATACCGATGAATGTTTTAACTTATTTAATAACTGTTTTTCCTCCCATATAAGGGCGAAGAACTTCTGGAATTATAATTGTACCATCTTCTTGTTGGTAGTTCTCTAAAATAGCTGCCACTGTACGTCCAATTGCAAGACCAGATCCATTTAGTGTATGAACATGTTCCGGTTTACCATTTGGCTCACGACGGAAACGGATATTCGCGCGTCTCGCTTGGAATGCCTCAAAATTACTACAAGAAGAAATTTCACGATATGTACCATAGCTTGGAATCCATACTTCAATATCGTATTTCTTCGCTGCTGTAAATCCTAAATCTCCTGTACACATGCTCATAACGCGATATGGCAACTCTAATAATTGTAACACGCGCTCTGCATCATTTGTTAATTTTTCTAACTCTTCGTAAGAATCTTCTGGTTTCACGAACTTCACAAGTTCAACTTTATTAAATTGGTGTTGACGAATTAAACCACGTGTATCACGACCAGCTGAACCTGCTTCAGAACGGAAGCATGAGCTAAACGCAGCATATCGTATCGGCAATTGCTCTTTACTCACAATCTCATCACGATGCATATTCGTTACAGGTACTTCAGCTGTTGGGATTAGGAAATAATCTTCACTTTCAATACGGAATGCATCTTCTTCAAACTTTGGAAGTTGTCCTGTTCCTGTCATACTTGCACGGTTTACCATATAAGGAGGCAATACTTCCTCATATCCATGCTCATCAGTATGAAGGTCAAGCATAAAGCTAATCAAAGCACGTTCTAATCTTGCACCAGCACCTTTGTAAAATACAAATCGGCTTCCTGTTACTTTCCCAGCACGTTCAAAATCTAAAATCCCTAAATCAGTAGCAAGGTCCCAATGTGGTTTTGGCTCATAAGTAAATTCTTTCACTTCTCCCCAAGTACGTGCTACTACGTTATCATCCTCTGTTTCGCCTATTGGGGCAGATTCATGAGGGATATTTGGGATAGATAGCATTAATCTTTCTAAATCTTCTTCAACTGTACGAAGCTCATTATCAAGATCTTTTACTTTTTCCCCAACTTCACGCATTTCTAGAATTAGAGCTTCCGCATCTTTCTTTTCACGCTTTAATACTGAAATTTGTTGAGATACTTCGTTACGTTTACTTTTTAGTTCTTCTGTTTGAACAAGTAGCTCTCTTCTTCTCGTATCAAGTTCTTCAAAGCGACCAAAATCCGTTAAATCTTCGCCTCTATGCTGTAATTTTGCTTTTACTTCTTCAAAATTCGTACGTAAAAATTTAATATCAAGCATTATATACTCCTCCTTTTATTTTATAAAACACAAAAAACTCCCGTCCCTATACAAAGGGACGGGAGTTAACCCGCGTTGCCACCCTAGTTGAAAGCATTACCGCTTTCCTCTCAAGTAGAAATAACGGCTCTTCACCGGGAATGTTTACTAATCAAAAGATATTCCACATTCCATTCCAGGATGGATTCACAAACTGTTTCTATCGATTTCCACCAACCATCGACTCTCTATAAGAAACAACATTTGTTACTACTTCCTATCAACACGCTTATTTTATAAAATTGTTATCATCAATTTACTATAATCTTATACAAGTTGCAAGTTACTTATACAACTTTTTTCATTTTCGCTTCTTTTACCATTTCTACAAAGTATGCTGTTACACGATGATCATCCGTTAATTCCGGATGGAAAGAAGCAGCTAAAAACGGCCCTTGCCTTACCGCTACCATTCGCTCGCCATGCATAGAAAGTACTTCAACATCATCAGCTACATTTACAACATACGGAGCACGGATAAATACACCAACAAAGTCTTCTCCCACACCTTTAATTGAAAGTGCAGCTTCAAAACTATCTTTTTGGCGTCCGAACGCATTGCGCTCAACCGTAATATCCATAGCACCAATATGTGCTTCTTCATAGCCAATAAGTGTTTTCGCAAGAAGAATCATTCCTGCACATGTACCAAACATTGGTTTACCAGACTTCGCAAATGTACGAAGAGGCTCCATGAAAGCATACTTATCAATAAGACGGCGCATTGTTGTACTTTCACCGCCTGGTAAAATAAGACCATCAATCTCTTCAAGTTGCTCTATACGCTTTACAACAACAGCTTCTGCACCACTTGCCTCAACTGATTTTACATGCTCACGAACTGCACCTTGAAGACCTAGTACACCGATTTTCACCATTTTAAAGATCTCCTTTAATTACCATCCACGCTCTTGCATGCGTTGTTCTGGTAATAACGTTGAAATTTCGATACCTTTCATTGCATTACCTAATCCTTTAGAAAGGCTTGCAATTAGTTCGTAATCTTCATAATGAGTCGTTGCTTCAACGATTGCACGTGCAAATTTCTCTGGGTTCTCTGATTTGAAGATACCAGATCCAACAAATACACCATCAGCACCAAGTTGCATCATTAACGCTGCATCTGCTGGTGTTGCTACACCACCTGCTGCAAAGTTTACAACTGGCAGGCGACCAAGGCGTTTAATTTCAAGTAGTACTTCATAAGGAGCACCAGTATTTTTTGCATATGTCATTAACTCATCTTCACGTAGACTTGCAACTTGACGGATTTCTGCATTGACTTGGCGCATATGACGCACTGCCTCTACAATGTTTCCTGTTCCAGGTTCACCTTTTGTACGAAGCATAGCTGCACCTTCTGCAATACGACGTGCAGCTTCTCCGATATCGCGGCAACCACATACAAACGGAACTGTGTAATCACGTTTATTTAAATGGTATACTTCATCAGCAGGAGTCAATACTTCACTCTCATCGATATAGTCTACCCCTAATGATTCTAATACACGTGCTTCTACAAGGTGACCGATACGACATTTTGCCATAACCGGAATTGATACAGCACCCATAACTTCTTCAACAATTGTTGGATCTGCCATACGAGAAACGCCACCTGCTGCACGAATATCTGCAGGTACACGCTCTAATGCCATAACAGCAACTGCGCCTGCCTCTTCTGCAATCCTTGCTTGCTCAGCGTTAACTACGTCCATAATAACGCCGCCTTTTTGCATTTCTGCCATTCCACGTTTTACACGTTCTGTCCCTGTTACATTTGTCATGTACAAAAACCCCCCTAGGTGAATTGCTTTCCCCGTTAAAGAAGAAAATTAAGAATACTCTTACATTCTACCACTAACTATCTGATGCTTGTCTACTACTTTTTCATAAAGTCGGTATGAAAAATAGGAATAAGAAAAAGCTCCTACAATGAGGAGCTTTTAAAACCAACCTTTTACTGTATCAATAGCACCATTCCACATACCACTAAAGAAAGAACCAATTCCGCGCATAGAACGTGTAAACCAGCTTGCCTCTTCTACTTCAGATTTTGTTACAAGGTCTACTTGTAATGATTTTCCTGATAAAAATCCAGGATCATTACTATCTTTAGACGTTACAACCATTTGTCCAAGTGCAACTCCCTTTTTCAGAGGTGCTTCTTGTCCCTTATTTCCTTCTTTAAATTCTGTTTTATAAACGTCTTTACTTCCCTTTGGTACCGGAAGTGAAACAGCTTGCTTCGTTTGAACTGCTACATCTTTATCTTTCGCATTTTCAACTCTTACTGTTTCTTTTCCTTTGACCGAAGAACCTTTTTCATACATTTTCTTCATTTCAAAGTTAGCAAAGCCATAATCATATAATTTCTTCGTCTCATCGAAACGCGCTGTATGAGAACTTGTTTTAATAACTACAGAAATAAAACGCATACCGTTTCGTTCAACAGTACCAGTGAAGCAGTCCCCTGCTTCTGGAGTTGATCCTGTTTTTAGACCATCTACTCCGTCATATTCTTTAACTAAACCCTTTAACATCCAGTTCCAGTTCGACATCCCAAATTTCTCTTTTTCTGGACGGAAAACTTTTTTCGGGATTTTTGCTGTATCTAACACTTTTGGATAATCTTTAATTAAATGTTGCGCTAAAGTTGCAACATCCTTCGCAGACATTTTATTTTCTTCATCCGGTGTTGTACCTTCAGGATGCATCCCTTTTAAATCTTTGTTCGTTAAACCCGTAGAATTAACAAATTTATAATTTTTCAATCCTAGTTCTTTCGCTTTATCATTCATCATTTTTACGAAATCTACTTCTTTACCTGCAATTGCTTCTGCTAATGCAATTGTTGCACCATTTGCAGAAAAGATTGCCATTGCCTCGTATAACTCTTTTACTGTATACAGGCCACCATTTTCTAATGCAACATTTGATAATGAAGCATCTTGTGAAATCTTATATGCATATTCGGAAACCTTAATTTTTTGATCCCACTTAAGTTTTCCTTTATCCACTGCTTCATGAACTAAATATTCACTCATCATCTTTGTCATACTAGCAATTGATAATAATTCATCTGCATTCTTTTGATATACAATTTTTCCAGAATTCGCTTCAACTAAAATCGCTGCACCTGCTTCAATGTTTAAAGCAGCTCCTGTTTCTGCTGATGCATTGCTATATGGTGCAAACACGCCAAAAGCTAGTGTAAGCACTGTTACCAACGCAATGAATCTTTTGCAAAACATACCTTTCACTTTTGCTACCCCCAATATCTATGTACTCACATAACCGTTATTCTAACATAATCAAAAAAAAATAGACAGAGATATCAAATCTCTGTCTATTTTTATATAAGACATTACAATGAGTAGTTTGGAGCCTCTTTTGTAATCTGTACGTGATGAGGATGGCTTTCACGTAAACCTGCACCTGACATACGAATGAACTGTGCATTCTCACGTAAGAATTCTAAATTCTGCGCTCCGCAATATCCCATACCTGCACGTAATCCACCAACTAATTGATGAACTGTATCTGCTAAAGGTCCTTTATATGGTACGCGTCCTTCAATACCTTCAGGAACAAGTTTTTTGTTTCCTTCTTGGAAGTAACGATCTTTACTTCCTTTTTCCATCGCTCCAACAGAACCCATACCACGATATACTTTAAATTGGCGACCTTGGTAAATTTCAGTTTCTCCAGGGCTTTCAGCAACACCAGCAAACATACTACCTAGCATAACAACGTGTGCTCCTGCTGCTAAAGCTTTAACCATATCACCAGAGTACTTAACACCGCCATCAGCAATAACTGGAATACCATGTTTACGAGCTTCTGTTGCACAATCATAAACTGCTGTTAATTGTGGTACACCAACACCAGCTACAACACGCGTTGTACAAATAGAACCTGGTCCAATACCAACTTTAACTACGTTTGCACCAGCCTCAATTAATGCTTTCGTTGCTTCAGCTGTAGCAACATTTCCAGCGATAATATTTAGTGCTGGATATTTCGCACGAACTTCTTTTACTTTTTCAATAACACCTTTAGAATGCCCATGAGCTGTATCAAGTACAATTGCATCTACGCTAGCTTTTACTAATGCATCGATACGAAGCATAGCATCAGCCGTTACACCAACAGCTGCTCCAACTAATAAGCGTCCTTGCTTATCTTTAGCAGAGTTTGGGAATTCAATTACTTTTTCAATATCTTTTATTGTAATAAGCCCTTGTAATACACCGTGATTATCAACAAGAGGGAGCTTTTCAATTTTATACTTTTGTAGGATTTTTTCAGCTTCTTCCAGTGTAGTACCAACTGGAGCTGTAATTAACTGTTCTTTTGTCATTACGTCAGAAATTTTGATTGAGTAGTCTTGGATGAAACGCATATCACGGTTTGTAATAATACCAACTAATTTTCGCTCATCTAAATTATTTACAACTGGTACACCTGAGATACGATATTTTCCCATAAGATGTTCTGCATCATATACTTGATGTTCTGGAGTTAAGAAGAAAGGATCTGAAATAACGCCGCTTTCAGAGCGCTTTACTTTATCAACTTGCTCTGCTTGTTGCTCAATAGACATATTCTTATGAATAATTCCTAAACCGCCTTGGCGAGCCATTGCAATAGCCATGTCAGCTTCTGTTACTGTATCCATTCCTGCACTAATTAACGGGATGTTTAGCTGTAAGCTTTCAGATAAAACTGTTTTAACACTTACTTCTCTTGGTAATATATCTGACCTCGCTGGTACAAGTAATACATCATCAAAAGTCAAACCTTCTTTAACAAATTTAGATTCCCACATAATTGTTCCCCCCATGATACCAGAAATTATTATTAGTAGCTTATCAATTGGTTAAAATACTGTCAAGGACGTATATATATGTTAGAATTTTTAGACAATAAAAGGAGCGTAATATATGCATCAAACACATTGTACTTGGCAGCAATTAAGTTTCTTTTTTTCATCTCAAAATGTACAACGTTATCTTGCCCGTTGTTATGAAAAATCCTCCATACAAGATGCTGAAAAAAAAAGTTTTGAAAACTGTTATCCCTTTATTTACTACTTAGAACACGGGAAAAATTATTATGAATTATATAAGGTGGCCCCCTTTTCGATTCAGCCGATGTTGTTATTTTATGGAATTAGCCAACTGTTTAAAGCTTGCTTGTTAACTATTGATCCTAACTACCCAGAATCAACTACTGTTTTAGCTCATGGCGTTACGACTCGTAAACGGAAAAAACAGGGGTATCAATTTTTAGAAGATGAGGTGAAAATACAGAAAAACGGATTGTTTACTCACGTTGCAGAACAACTGTTTCACATGAAACACTTAGAAGCGGAGAAGTTTAATATGTTAGAGCTAATGGGGAATATTCCTGAATTACAAAATTTGTTGCGCTATAGTCAAAAAGTATCAACTTTATATAAGATCGATTCAACAAATAAAAATGAGCTCTCCTTTTCAGTCAATATATTAGATCGACTACATATGACTAAAGAGCGATTTTCTCGTTACATCGAAACAACTTGTAAGCATTTATCAATACAACACGTACCTGAGAAAAATAATGAATTAAATTTGTTTTTTTCGGCACCTATTCAATCATGGAATCCTATGTATAGTACACCTTTATACTATGAGCATCTTACTGACACTTATTATTTACCACTTACGACTGACCCTAGAAACTCTAAGCCAGTGTTGCCTGAGCTTCTTGTTCATTATTTATTACTCTATAATTTAAGTATGATTTCTAGGTATGAAACGGATTGGTGGTATGACTTACTTGGAAGTTATGGATCTGAAGATTATCCGTTTATTTATCAATTTCTCAATATTTCTGCTCAAAAAATCCCTTACTATATTTCAGCATTTTTACTAACGGAATCCAACCTATTTCATGGGAAATAAAAAAACACGAGTCAAATGACTCGTGTTTTTATCTTGCTTGGCGACGTCCTACTCTCACAGGGACAAGGTCCCAACTACCATCGGCGCTAGAGAGCTTAACTTCCGTGTTCGGTATGGGAACGGGTGTGACCTCTCTGCCATCATCACCAAACTATGAAGGTATATTCCTTCAAAACTAGATAACATTTGCTTCATATTATATGGTTAAGTCCTCGATCTATTAGTATTCGTCAGCTCCACATGTCACCATGCTTCCACCTCGAACCTATCAACCTGATCATCTTTCAGGGATCTTACTAGCTTACGCTATGGGAAATCTCATCTTGAGGGGGGCTTCATGCTTAGATGCTTTCAGCACTTATCCCTTCCGCACATAGCTACCCAGCTATGCCCTTGGCAGAACAACTGGTACACCAGCGGTGCGTCCATCCCGGTCCTCTCGTACTAAGGACAGCTCCTCTCAAATTTCCTGCGCCCACGACGGATAGGGACCGAACTGTCTCACGACGTTCTGAACCCAGCTCGCGTACCGCTTTAATGGGCGAACAGCCCAACCCTTGGGACCGACTACAGCCCCAGGATGCGATGAGCCGACATCGAGGTGCCAAACCTCCCCGTCGATGTGGACTCTTGGGGGAGATAAGCCTGTTATCCCCGGGGTAGCTTTTATCCGTTGAGCGATGGCCCTTCCATGCGGAACCACCGGATCACTAAGCCCGACTTTCGTCCCTGCTCGACTTGTAGGTCTCGCAGTCAAGCTCCCTTATGCCTTTGCACTCTACGAATGATTTCCAACCATTCTGAGGGAACCTTTGGGCGCCTCCGTTACACTTTAGGAGGCGACCGCCCCAGTCAAACTGCCCACCTGACACTGTCTCCCGGGTCGATGAGACCCGTAGGTTAGAATTTCAATACAGTCAGGGCGGTATCCCACCAGCGCCTCCACCGAAGCTAGCGCTCCGGTTTCAATGGCTCCCGCCTATCCTGTACAAACTGTACCAAAATTCAATATCAGGCTACAGTAAAGCTCCACGGGGTCTTTCCGTCCTGTCGCGGGTAACCTGCATCTTCACAGGTACTATAATTTCACCGAGTCTCTGGTTGAGACAGTGCCCAAATCGTTACACCTTTCGTGCGGGTCGGAACTTACCCGACAAGGAATTTCGCTACCTTAGGACCGTTATAGTTACGGCCGCCGTTTACTGGGGCTTCAGTTCAGAGCTTCGCTTACGCTAACCCCTCTCCTTAACCTTCCAGCACCGGGCAGGTGTCAGCCCCTATACTTCGCCTTACGGCTTCGCAGAGACCTGTGTTTTTGCTAAACAGTCGCTTGGGCCTATTCACTGCGGCTTTCCGTTAAGAAAGCACCCCTTCTCCCGAAGTTACGGGGTCATTTTGCCGAGTTCCTTAACCAGAGTTCTCTCGCACACCTTAGGATTCTCTCCTCGCCTACCTGTGTCGGTTTGCGGTACAGGCACCTTTTATCTCGCTAGAAGCTTTTCTTGGCAGCGGGGAATCAAAGACTTCGCTCCATAAGGAGCTTCCCCATCACAGCTCAGCCTTCACGATAAGCGGATTTGCCTACTTATCAGCCTAACTGCTTGGACGTGCACAACCAATCGCACGCTTCTTCTATCCTTCTGCGTCCCTCCATTGCTCAAACGATAAAGAGGTGGTACAGGAATATCAACCTGTTGTCCATCGCCTACGCCTGTCGGCCTCGGCTTAGGTCCTGACTAACCCTGAGCGGACGAGCCTTCCTCAGGAAACCTTAGGCATTCGGTGGACGGGATTCTCACCCGTCTTTCGCTACTCATACCGGCATTCTCACTTCTAAGCGCTCCACCAGTCCTTCCGGTCTGACTTCACTGCACTTAGAACGCTCCCCTACCACTGATACCATTGGTATCAATTCGCAGCTTCGGTGGTGTATTTAGCCCCGGTACATTTTCGGCGCAGAGTCACTCGACTAGTGAGCTATTACGCACTCTTTAAATGGTGGCTGCTTCTGAGCCAACATCCTAGTTGTCTAAGCAACTCCACATCCTTTTCCACTTAATACACACTTTGGGACCTTAGCTGGCGATCTGGGCTGTTTCCCTCTTGACTACGGATCTTATCACTCGCAGTCTGACTCCTAAGGATAAGTCATTGGCATTCGGAGTTTGACTGAATTCGGTAATCCGATGAGGACCCCTAGTTCAATCAGTGCTCTACCTCCAAGACTCTTACACTTAAGGCTAGCCCTAAAGCTATTTCGGGGAGAACCAGCTATCTCCAGGTTCGATTGGAATTTCTCCGCTACCCACACCTCATCCCCGCACTTTTCAACGTGCGTGGGTTCGGGCCTCCATTCAGTGTTACCTGAACTTCACCCTGGACATGGGTAGATCACCTGGTTTCGGGTCTACGACCACGTACTAAACGCCCTATTCAGACTCGCTTTCGCTGCGGCTCCGTCTCTTCAACTTAACCTCGCACGGGATCGTAACTCGCCGGTTCATTCTACAAAAGGCACGCCATCACCCATTAACGGGCTCTGACTATTTGTAGGCACACGGTTTCAGGATCTCTTTCACTCCCCTTCCGGGGTGCTTTTCACCTTTCCCTCACGGTACTGGT
>NZ_JAEKEY010000002.1:2520000-3087500 GCF_016650875.1 Bacillus sp. TH30
CATCGCGTTTCAGCGACTTTCATAATATATCATAGTATATTATTTTCGTCAACAAGTTTTTTCGATAACTTGTATCTCTCATTTGCTGACTTTTCCTATTATATACACTTTCCTATTGCTATGCAAGTATTATTATAAAAAAATAAGAGGGGGAGAAATCCCCACTCTTACTCTTCAGAAGAATCCTCTTCATTAGATTCTTCTTCTTCATCTTTTTGCGCTTTTGCTACTGTCGCTACCTCTTGCTCATCTTCTAATCGAATTAGACGAACACCTTGTGTATTACGTCCCATTTGAGAGATTTGATCAACCGGCATACGAATAATAACGCCTGCTGCTGTAATTAACATAATGTCTTCTTCGCCTGTTACAGACTTAACCGCTACTAACTTACCGTTTTTATCTGTAATATTACAAGTCTTCAGACCTTTACCACCACGACTTTGCAGACGGTATTCATCAATCGGTGTACGCTTTCCATAACCATTTTTGGTTACAATTAGAACATTTACATCCTCTTCGACAATTTCCATACCTACAACTTGATCTTCATCACCTAATGTAATTGCTTTTACACCAGCCGCATTACGTCCCATTGAACGCACATCTTGCTCATTGAAACGAATTAACATACCGTTACTTGTCCCAACGATAATATCCTTATCACCAGATGTTAAGCGTACAGAGATTAATTCATCCTCTTCACGAAGAGAAATTGCAATTAAACCATTTGTACGTATATTGGCAAATGATGAAAGTGGTGTTCTCTTAGAGATACCTTGTTTCGTTGTAAAGAATAAGAACTGGTCGTCACCAAATTCACGAATTGGAATAATAGCGTTGATCCACTCACCCTTATCTACCCCTAATAGATTAATAATCGGTATACCTTTTGCTGTACGACTATACTCTGGAATTTCATATCCTTTTGTACGGTATACTTTACCCTTGTTTGTGAAGAATAAAATATGATCATGAGTAGACGTTGTTAATAAATGTTCGACAAAGTCATCATCATTCGTACCCATTCCTTGTACACCACGTCCCCCACGGTTCTGTGTTTTGTACGTAGAAGCCGGTAACCTCTTAATATAACCATTATGAGTAAGTGTAATTGCGATATTTTGTTCTGGGATTAAATCTTCATCCTCTATAGCTTCCATACCGCCAATTGTAATTTCTGTTCTTCTCTTATCATTAAAACGCTCTTTTACTTCAGCTAATTCCTCGCGAATAATTTCAAGAACTTTTTCTTCGTCTGCTAAAATTGCTTTTAACTCTGCAATTATCTTCATTAAATCTTGATATTCTTGTTCGATTTTTTCGCGTTCTAATCCAGTTAAACGTTGCAAACGCATATCTAAAATCGCCTGCGCTTGTTTCTCACTTAAGCCGAAACGTTCCATTAAACCTTGTTTTGCAATATCAGCTGTTTTTGAACTACGGATTAAAGTAATAACTTCATCAAGATGATCTAAGGCAATTCGTAAGCCTTCTAAAATATGAGCACGCGCTTCTGCTTTCTCTAATTCATAAGCAGTACGTCTACGAATCACTACCTTTTGATGCTCTAAATAATAATATAGATTTTGTTTTAAATTTAAGACTTGTGGCTCTCCATTTACAAGAGACAACATATTAATACCGAAGCTAGTTTGGAGTGCTGTATGTTTATATAGATTATTTAATAGTACATTGGCATTGGCATCACGACGTACTTCCATAACAATACGCATACCATTTCGATCTGATTCATCACGTAAATCTGTAATACCTTCAATTTTCTTATCACGAACTAGTTCTGCGATCTTTTCAATTAATCGCGCCTTATTAACTTGATAAGGTAGTTCTGTTACGATAATAGTTTGTTTACCATTTGCTTTCTCTTCAATTTCAACTTTAGCACGAAGTATAATAGAACCGCGACCTGTTTCGTAAGCTCTTCGAATTCCACTTCGCCCTAAGATTAAACCTGAAGTTGGGAAGTCTGGCCCAGGAATATATTCCATTAATTCCGCGATAGTGATATCAGGGTTATGACTTAATGCCAACACACCATCAATTACTTCTCCAAGTTGATGCGGTGGAATGTTTGTTGCCATACCAACCGCAATACCCGTCGTACCATTGACTAATAAGTTAGGGAAACGCGCTGGTAATACAACTGGCTCTCTTTCAGAACCATCGTAGTTATCTTGATAATCAATTGTATTCTTTGTAATATCGCGTATTAATTCCATAGAAATCTTAGACATTCTTGCTTCTGTATAACGCATTGCTGCCGCTGAATCTCCATCAACAGAACCGAAATTACCATGTCCATCAACAAGCATGTAACGTTGACTAAAATCTTGTGCCATACGTACCATTGTTTCATAAACAGCTGAATCACCGTGCGGGTGATACTTACCAATTACTTCGCCGACAATACGCGCCGACTTCTTATATGCTTTATCAGCTGTAATTCCTAAATCATTCATCGCATATAAAACCCTACGATGAACTGGTTTTAATCCATCACGAACATCTGGTAATGCACGAGACACGATAACACTCATTGCGTAATCTAAAAATGAGGTACGCATTTCATGACTAATATTAATTTCTCGAATTCGTGCTTGTTGTTGATTGTCTGACATCAACGAGCACCTCCTCTTACATTTCCGTTACACATACATTGATTTATATGTAGAAGACAGGAATACTTAGATTCCTGTCATTACTCACTTAAATATCAAGGTTTTTCACGTATTTTGCATTTTCTTGGATAAAGTTACGACGCGGCTCTACTTTATCACCCATCAAAATTTCAAATGTTTCATCCGCTTCAATTGCATCTTGAAGGGAAACTTGAAGTAACGAACGTACTTCTGGGTCCATTGTCGTCTCCCACAGCTGAGTTGGATTCATTTCCCCTAGACCTTTATAACGCTGAATCCCAGGCTTAGGTTGAGCTGGTAATTCAGCTAGTATTTTTTCAAGTTCTTTATTGTTATAAGCATATTGAATTTTTTTACCTTGTTGTACTTTAAACAACGGTGGCTGTGCGATATATATATATCCACACTCAATGATTTGACGCATATAACGATAGAAGAACGTTAATAATAGGGTACGAATATGTGCACCATCAACATCGGCATCTGTCATAATAATAACTTTATGATAGCGAGCTTTTTCAATAGCAAAATCCCCACCAATATTTGTACCAATTGCTGTAATAATTGTACGAACTTCATCATTTGATAAAATCTTATCTAAACGTGCCTTTTCAACGTTAATAATTTTACCCTTCAGTGGTAAAATCGCTTGAAAATGACGATCGCGTCCTTGTTTTGCAGATCCGCCCGCAGAGTCACCCTCCACGATATAAATTTCGCTAATTGCTGGATCTTTAGAAGAACAATCAGCTAGCTTCCCTGGTAAACTTGAAACTTCTAGAGCACTCTTTCGGCGCGTTAGTTCACGAGCCTTTTTAGCCGCTACACGTGCACGCGCTGCCATAGTCCCTTTATCTATAATTTTACGTGCAACATTGGGGTTTTCTAGTAAGAACTTTTCAAACGCCTCTGAGAATACAGACTCTGTAATCGTTCTCGCTTCACTATTTCCAAGTTTCGTCTTTGTTTGTCCTTCAAATTGTGGATTTGGATGCTTAATTGACACGATTGCTGTTAAGCCTTCACGAACATCTTCACCAGTTAAATTACTATCCGCATCTTTTAAAATATTATTTTTACGACCATAATCGTTAATTACACGCGTTAGAGCAGTCTTAAAACCTACCTCATGTGTACCGCCTTCATACGTATGAATATTATTTGTAAATGAATAAATATGATTTGTATAGCCTTCGTTATATTGAAGAGCAACCTCAACCTGAATCCCATCTTTTGAACCGTCAACATATACAGGTTCTTCATGAATCGGTTGTTTTGAACGATTTAAATGTTCAACATATGATTTAATTCCACCTTCATAATGGAATTCTTTCTTTTGCTTATGTTCACGCTTATCTTCAATTGTTAATTTAATATTACGATTTAAAAACGCCAACTCACGCATACGAGTCGCTAATGTATCAAATTCGTATTCTGTCGTCTCTGTAAAAATTTCTGAATCTGGCTTAAAGCGTGTGATCGTTCCTGTACGATCAGTTTCACCTATTACTTTTAAATCCGCAGCCGGGACCCCGCGTTCATATTTTTGATAGTGTATTTTTCCATCTCGATGTACAAATACCTCTAATTCTGTTGATAAAGCATTTACAACAGATGCACCTACACCATGCAAACCACCAGAAACTTTATAACCACCACCGCCAAATTTACCACCGGCATGTAGTACCGTCATAATAACTTCTACAGCAGGACGTCCCATTTTTTCTTGTATACCAACAGGGATACCACGACCATCATCTGTTACAACAATACTATTATCTTCTTCAATACTGACATTAATTTCATCACAATATCCTGCTAAAGCTTCATCAATACTGTTATCAACAATTTCCCACACGAGGTGATGAAGACCTTTTCCACTTGTAGAACCAATATACATACCAGGACGCTTTCGAACTGCCTCCAGTCCTTCTAACACCTGAATCTGACTTTCATCATATGCATTTTCCTGCATTTGCTTTTGTTCCATTGACACAAAGATCACCTACTTTTCCATTTAAACAGAAATTATTTTCTGTCTATTTCACAATCTACCGTGCCGTTCGTTACATGAATTGTTTTCGCTTCTTTCAATGTTTCGTGTTCAATTCCCTCGACACTCGTCGTTGTCACAAAGGTTTGTACTTTTCCTTGAATTGTATTTAGCAGATGCGATTGACGATAATCATCTAATTCTGATAACACATCATCTAGTAAAAGAATTGGATATTCCTTAACCTCTGAGTATATCAATTCAATTTCAGCCAATTTTAGGGATAGTGCGGTTGTTCGTTGTTGTCCTTGTGAACCAAAGACTTGAACATTTTTACTATTAACGAAGAATTGTAAATCATCACGATGAGGACCAAGTAAAGTTGTACCCCGAAAAATTTCACGTTGTTTCACAGATTGAAAACTTTCATAGTATACTTCTTTTATTTTCGACAAATCCATTGATTCTGATACATCTACACTTGGTTTATAAACGATTTCTAACTCCTCTAATCCCCTGCTAATTCCGCGATGAATTGGAGCAGCCCATTCTTGTAGTAAATGCAAAAACTCAAAACGTTTTCGCAAAATTTTTGCACCATGCTCAATAAGTTGAAGTGTAAATACATCCAACATCGTTTCCTCATTTTTACTATTCCCTTGCATCTTCTTAAGTAAATGATTTCGTTGCGTGAGTACCTTTTGATATTGACTTAATTCATACAAATAGACCGGAGCTATTTGTCCAAGTTCCATATCCAAAAAGCGTCTTCGTACTTGAGGGCTTCCTTTTACAAGATTTAAATCTTCTGGGGCAAACATAACAACATTCATTTCACCAATATACTGGCTCAATTTTTGTTGTTCTAACTGATTTAACTTTGCCTTTTTACCTTTTTTTGAAATATTTAATTCTAAGGATACTGAACTATTTCGCCTTTGTAATCTACCTTTTATATTACCATAATCCTCATCCCAACGAATGAGTTCACGATCGTTCGAAGTTCTATGAGATTTCGCCATCGCCAATACATAAATAGCTTCCATCAAATTTGTTTTCCCTTGCGCATTTTCACCAATAATTACATTGACTTTATCCTCAAAGGAAAGCTCTAAATGCTCATAATTGCGATAGTTTTTTAATTGTATTTCTGTAATAAACAAAGGGATCCCCCTTTATGCCTGAACTTGGAAAGTTCCGCTTCCCGGAATTTCAACAATATCATTTGCATATAACTTTCGGCCTCTTCTATTTTCAAGTTCTTGATTCACGTATACTTCATATTCTTGTAAGAACCATTTCACAGCGCCACCTGTATCAATTACATCAGCTAACTTTAAAAATTGTCCTAGTGTAATGTATTCTGTTGAAATCTTAATAAGTTTCATAAAATCGCTCACTTTCTGAAAGTGTTCATTCTTTCATTGTACTAAATAAACTAGCATTAGGAAAGTAATACCCCACAAATCAAATAAGGGTCACTAGTACCTTTACACTAGCAACCCTTAATCCTTACTTAGTAAGTACGGACTGGTAAAATTAATTGGATAATGGAATCATCATTTACTGTGCGAATTAAAAACGGTCTCATCGCTCCAGTAAAACTAACTTTAATTTCTGTACTATCTAAAGCCTTTAATGCGTCCATCATATATTTTGCACTAAAAGATATTTTTAATTCTTCTCCATCTACATTTTCACATTGAACCTCTTCTACTACTTTTCCGATTTCTGGTGCATTCGAAGAAATCTCTAACATCTGTTGTTCTAATGTCGATA
The DNA here is from genome assembly GCF_016650875.1 of Bacillus sp. TH30. NCBI lineage: Bacteria > Bacillati > Bacillota > Bacilli > Caryophanales > Bacillaceae > Bacillus > Bacillus sp. TH30. The sequence continues at coordinate 2,526,433 of NZ_JAEKEY010000002.1, forward strand.
ATTTAACAACGTTGTTACGACCATCTCTTGCTAACAGCGACGCACGATCAATCGCTTGTAAAAATTCCTTTGTATTTACAAATATATCAGTTTTACTTTCAGCTGGAATTAAACGCGTTGTATCTGGATAATTTCCTTCTAATAATCTTGAGAAGAATAATAAATGTTTTGTACGGAATAATACTTGATACTCCGTAATAACGATATCTACCATTTCTTCAGATTCATCTAGAATTTTACTTAATTCACTTAAGCTCTTACCAGGAATAACGACATTCGCTTGAAATTCATCGGCAATATTATACCCTTCGATTTTTGCTTTACGAAGTGCTAGTCTGTGACTATCTGTTGCAATACAAGTTAGCTCGCTGTTATATACCTTCCAGTTTACACCTGTCAAGATCGGTCTTGTTTCAGAACTTGAAACTGCAAATACTGTTTGACGAATCATGTGCTTTAGTAAATCTGTTGGAATCTTAAATACATGATGTTCTTCGATTTGTGGTAATAGCGGATATTCAGCAGCATCTAAACCATTTAAGTTGAACTCTGATTTTCCAGATTTTATTTTTGTCATAAAATGATTTTCCACAGAAATTTCGACAGTTTCTTTAGGTAATTTTTTTACGATCTCACTAAAATATTTTGCTTGTAAAATAATACTTCCTGATTGTTTAATTTCCACAATTTCTTTTCCAGCATCTTCGACTGGGATAAATGATTCGATAGAGATGTCTGCATCACTACCTGTTAAAGTAACTCCTTCTTCAGTTGCTACAACTTTAATCCCTGTAAGAATTGGAATTGTTGTACGAGAAGAAACTGCCTTCATTACATCTTGTACACTTCTTACAAGATAGTCTTTTTGTATTGTAAAACGCATAACGAAAAACCTCCGGTAAGTATAAGATTTTATTTATTTAATAAAGATAAAAAAGTAGTAGTAATAGTACTAGGGCTTGTGGATATGTGGATAACCCTGTTTAAAGATGTAAAAACAGTCTATCTACATGTGGATAGACTGTGCGTAAAATAAGCTAAGTTATTCACACTATTCAGCTACTACTATTTTAAAATATCCTTAACTTCTTCAACGTGTTTTTGTAATTGAGTATCCGTTTTTAATAGCTTCGAAATTTTTTCGTGAGCATGGATTACTGTTGTATGATCGCGGCCACCAAATTCTTCACCTATTTTTGGCAAAGATGAGTCCGTAAGTTCACGTGATAAATACATCGCAATTTGGCGAGGGAATGCAACGGATTTTGTCCGTTTTTTTGCTTTGAAATCTTCTAATTTTACTTGATAGACGCCCCCAACAGCCTTTTGAATATCAGAAATAGAAATAATTCTAGGTATAGAGTTTGGAATAATATTTTTAAGCGCTTCAGCCGCTAAATCAGCATTCATATCTTTATTAATTAAAGATGAATAAGCTACAACTCGAATAAGTGCACCCTCTAGTTCACGAATATTTGAATCGATTTGATTTGCGATATAAAGCATAACTTCATTTGGTATATCAAGACCTTCTGCTTTTGCTTTTTTACGTAAAATTGCGATTCTAGTTTCTAAATCTGGTGGCGTAATGTCCGTAATTAACCCCCATTCAAAGCGAGAACGAAGGCGATCTTCTAAAGTTGGGATTTCTTTTGGTGGTCTATCGCTTGAAATCACAATTTGTTTACTTTCTTCATGTAACGCATTAAATGTATGGAAAAACTCTTCCTGTGTTTGTTCTTTTCCAGCAAGAAATTGAATATCATCTATCAATAAGACATCTACATTACGATATTTATTACGAAAATCGACAGCTTTATTATCACGAATTGAATTAATAAATTCATTTGTAAATTTTTCAGATGATAAATATACAACTTTTGCATTTGGGTTGTGTTCAATTACATAATGCCCAATTGCGTGCATTAAATGTGTTTTTCCAAGTCCAACGCCCCCGTAAATAAAGAGCGGATTATAGGCTTTAGCTGGTGCTTCAGCTACAGCTAAAGAAGCAGCATGTGCAAAACGATTACCAGAGCCAATAACAAATGTATCAAATGTATATTTTGGGTTTAACATACTCTGTGGTAAGTGATTAGACTCATCATGTGCGTGTTTTTGCTTAACAGAAGGGAGATCTATATCCTCTTCTGCCTGACTTTGGGGAATGATAAAACGAATAGCTAGTTTTGCCCCTGTTAAATCATAAAGTGTTTCGGAGATTAGTTCCGAATAATGAGATTCTAGCCAGTCACGAGCGAATTCATTTGGAGCTGTAATAGTTAATACATCTTTTTTTAAGTTATGAGCAGTTGTTGATTTTAACCATGTTTCATAACTTGGCTTGCTTACCTTTTTTTCTAATTCTTTTAAGGCACTATTCCATAAATCAGAGATATTTTCCAAAGGTGTCCCTCCTTTACAAAGATGGTAAAAGAATAAGGTTGCGCAACAATTGTACAACCTGTAAATATTTCTAATGCATATTTATACGAAACGTATTTTAAAATATAAAAACGTCGTTAGTATCCGAGATAGAGTTTTCGACAAAATAACACATGTGGACAACTATTTACTCACATGTGATTTAAACTATCCACATGTTATACACAAATTGTGGATAAAATAAAGGTGTGGAAAACTTATTCAAAGTGAAAACACAACTATAATATCAAAAAAAAGCAGCTATAGCAATGAATTTAAGAAAGTTATCCACAAAATCAATACCTTGTGGAATAAACTTGTCCACAACACGATATACTGTGTAAAAGTAAAAAAAGAGTTTGTGGATACAAAAAAGAGAAAATATATTTATCCACAAGGAAATATAGGTACTGTGAAAAAGTTTGTGAATAGGTTAAAAATGAATATTTGATGAAAATTTCGAGAACCATTGACATTTTCCTATTTGATTTACTATAATTTATTAGACTGTCTTTAACAGATATTCCTCAGGGAGGTGTCATATAATGAAAAGAACTTACCAACCAAATAAACGTAAGCGCAGCAAAGTACATGGTTTCCGCAGCCGTATGAGCACAGCAAACGGACGTAAAGTGCTAGCAGCTCGTCGTCGTAAAGGAAGAAAAGTATTATCTGCGTAGACCACTGATCGTTCAGTGGTCTTTTTTTCTAATAATAATGAGTTTCCGCTGATGAAATACAGGAGTGTCAAATGATATGAAGAAAAAAAACCGTATAAAAAAGAATGATGAATTCCAGGCTGTTTTCCAAAAAGGACAATCAAATGCCAATCGCCAGTTTGTTGTATACAAATTAGATAAAGAAAAACAGCCGCATTTTCGCATTGGTCTTTCTGTTAGTAAGAAAATAGGCAATGCAGTAGTGCGTAATCGAATTAAGCGTATGATTCGCCAATCGATTATAGAATTAAAAGATGAGATAGATTCTGGAAAAGATTTTGTTATAATAGCAAGGAAGCCTTGTGCAGAGATGACATATGAAGAGTTAAAGAAAAGCTTAATTCATGTCTTTAAACGCTCTGGTATGAAAAGAATAAAAAAGTAGCGTAAGGAAATGAATTACACTATATACATACCGAAACAAGGAGGAGCAGGCTTTGAAAAAGAAAATAGGTTTATTAGCCATGGTTATTATGCTAATGGCAATTGCTACCGGCTGTAGTGAAACAAATCAACCGATTACACCGAAAAGCACTGGGATTTGGAATGAATATTTCGTATACCCGCTTTCTCAGTTAATCACGTATTTTGCAGAATTATTTGGTAGTAATTACGGTTTAGCAATCGTTGTTACAACTCTTATCATTCGTTTTGCATTATTACCATTAATGATTAAACAAACGAAGAGTACGAAAGCAATGCAGGCGTTACAACCAGAAATGGTGAAATTAAAAGAGAAATATAGTTCTAAAGATCAAGCAACACAGCAAAAACTACAACAAGAAATGATGCAGTTATATCAAAAGAATGGTGTAAACCCATTAGCAGGATGTTTACCAATATTTGTTCAGATGCCTATTTTATTCGCGTTTTATCATGCGATTATGAGAACAACAGCAATTAGTGAACATACATTTTTATGGTTCGATTTAGGACAGGCGGATCCGTTCTATATCCTTCCAATTGTTGCAGCTATTACGACGTTTATTCAGCAAAAGCTTGCAATGGCAGGAACGGCTGGACAAAATCCGCAAATGGCAATGATGATTTGGCTTATGCCAATTATGATTTTAGTCTTTGCAATTAACTTCCCAGCAGCACTATCATTGTACTGGGTAGTTGGTAATATCTTTGGTATCGCTCAAATGTATATGATCAAAGGGCCTGACATTAAGGCTAGTAAGGCAGGAGGATCAAGCAAGTGAGTATGATTACTGCTAAAGGACAAACAGTCGAGCTGGCAGTACAAGATGCTTTAAGACAATTAAATGCTTCGAAAGATCGAGTAGATATAAATATTATCGATGAGGGTAAGAGGGGGTTCCTAGGTTTATTTGGGAATCGCCCCGCTGTTGTAGAAGTTGTATTGAAAAAAGATCCAATCCAAGAATGTGAAGAATATTTAAAAAATGTTATTCAAAATATGGGTGTGGAAGTTGAGATTAGAAAAATTGTAAAAGGACGCGAAGTTGAATTTACAATTTCTGGTGAAAATATTGGTGTTTTAATTGGTAAAAGAGGGAATACGTTGAATTCTTTACAGTATTTAACAAAACTTGTTGCGAACCGTAATACAAAGCAATATATTGGTATTACACTGGATGCTGAAAACTATCGTAGTAAAAGAAAAAATACGTTAGAATCTCTTTCCTATCGATTAGCAAAACAAGTAGTGAGTACGAAAAAAAGAGTTGTTCTAGAACCAATGCCTTCTTTCGAACGAAAAATTATTCACCAAGCATTATCTAATCATCAAAATATCATTACAACTTCTGAAGGAAAAGAACCACATCGGTATGTTGTAATATCTTCCAAGTGACCGGTTACTCAATTGAGTGCCGGTTTTTTTGAGGAGAAAATAAATGTGGATAACTAAAAAACACTAAACTTATCCACTGTGAATAAGTTTAGTGTTTTTTACATAAGGACATAATAAAATGAGTTATTATTCTTTTGTAGATAGGTTCGTTATGGTATCCTAATAATTTAGTGACGGAAAAAATTCATGTTGAAATAGAGATAAATAAGCAAGTGAGGTGAAAGGACATGGAATTTGATACAATTGCCGCAATTTCCACAGCACTTGGGGAAGGTGCAATTGCCATTGTTCGAGTAAGTGGGGATGATGCGATTGAGAAAGTCGATCGTATTTTTAAAGGGAAGGATTTAACACAGGTTTCTTCTCATACAATTCATTATGGTCATATTGTCGATTTAGATACAAATCAAGTTATTGAAGAAGTTATGGTGTCCATTATGCGTGCACCAAGGACTTTTACGCGTGAAAATATAGTAGAAATTAACTGTCATGGTGGACTTGTTTCGGTAAATAAAGTATTACAGCTTATTTTAGCGCAAGGAGTACGACTGGCAGAGCCTGGTGAATTTACAAAACGTGCTTTTTTAAATGGACGTATTGATTTGTCACAAGCAGAAGCTGTTATGGACTTAATCCGTGCGAAAACAGATCGTGCTATGAATGTAGCGATTAACCAAATGGAAGGACGATTATCTAAATTAATCGGCCATCTGCGTCAAGAAATATTAGAAACATTAGCTCATATTGAAGTGAATATAGATTACCCAGAATATGATGATGTAGAAGAGATGACGCATAATATTTTAATTGAGAAAGCTACACATGTCCGTGCTGAAATTGCAAAGATATTAGAAACATCGAAGCAAGGAAAGATTTTACGTGAAGGCATTTCTACCGCAATTATCGGTAGACCTAACGTTGGGAAATCATCGCTATTAAATAGTCTTGTTCAGGAGAAAAAGGCAATTGTAACTGATATTGCAGGAACAACTCGTGATGTTATTGAAGAGTACGTTAATGTGCGTGGTGTACCACTTAAACTTATAGATACAGCCGGAATTCGTGAAACGGAAGATATTGTTGAACGAATTGGTGTAGAGCGTTCGAAGGAAATGATGAGCCAAGCAGACTTAGTGTTAATTGTAGTGAATTATAGCGAGGCTTTAACAAATGAAGATGAGGATCTATTCCATGCCGTACAAGGAAAAGATTTCATTGTTATTGTAAATAAGACAGATTTACCGCAAGAAATTGATATGGAACGTGTTACAGATTTAGCGGTAGGAAATCGTGTTATTACAACATCTTTAATTGAGGAGCAAGGAATAGATGAGCTTGAAAAGGCGATAGCTGATTTATTCTTTGAAGGAACAATTGATTCTGCGGATATGACATACGTGTCTAATGCGAGACATATCGGATTATTAACACAAGCAGGAAGAACAATTAACGATGCAATTGAAGCGATAGAAAATGGTGTTCCGATTGATATGGTTCAAATTGATTTAACAAGAGCGTGGGAAATACTTGGTGAAATTACTGGTGATACTGTCCATGAAAGTTTAATTGACCAATTGTTCTCTCAATTTTGTTTAGGAAAATAAAGTAAAACTTTAATCAGAGATGATTTAGTAAGATAGAGGTTATTAGGAGGAATAAACAATGGGATACAATGCCGGTTCATATGATGTCATAGTAATCGGTGCAGGTCATGCAGGATGTGAAGCTGGTCTTGCGGCAGCACGAATGGGCTCAAAAACATTAATGTTAACAATTAACTTAGATATGGTAGCGTTCATGCCATGTAACCCTTCTGTTGGTGGACCAGCAAAAGGGATTGTTGTTCGTGAAATTGATGCATTAGGCGGAGAAATGGGACGCAATATTGATAAAACACATATTCAAATGCGTATGTTAAATACGGGTAAAGGACCAGCTGTACGCGCGCTTCGTGCACAAGCTGATAAATTCTCTTACCAGCATGAATTAAAGAAAACAATTGAAGAAACACCAAACTTAACGTTGTTTCAAGGTCTGGTAGAGCGTTTAATTATTGAAGATGGTGTATGTAAAGGGGTAATTACGCAAGCTGGTGCTGAATACACAGCGAAAACAGTTGTAATTACAACGGGAACATTTTTACGTGGTGAGATTATTATGGGAGATTTAAAATATTCAAGTGGTCCAAATAATCAACAACCATCTATTACATTATCTGAACACTTAGAGGAACTTGGTTTTGATCTTGTTAGATTTAAAACAGGTACACCTCCGCGTGTAAACAGTAATACGATTGATTATAGTAAAACAGAAATTCAACCAGGTGATGATAAGCCACGTGCTTTCTCTTTTGAAACGACAAAATTTATTATGGATCAAATTCCATGTTGGTTAACGTATACAAGTACAGAAACACATCGTTTAATAGATGAAAACTTACATCGCTCAGCTATGTATTCTGGTATGATTAAAGGAACAGGGCCTAGATATTGCCCTTCAATTGAAGACAAGGTAGTAAGATTTAATGATAAACCACGTCATCAAATTTTCTTAGAGCCAGAAGGACGTAATACACAAGAAGTATATGTACAAGGCTTATCGACGAGCTTACCAGAAGATGTACAGCGTGCAATGCTTAGAACAATTCCTGGCCTGGAAAATGTTGAAATGATGCGTACGGGTTATGCAATTGAATATGATGCGATCGTACCAACTCAACTATGGCCAACACTTGAAACGAAAAAAATTAAAAATTTATATACAGCAGGACAAATTAACGGAACTTCTGGTTACGAAGAAGCAGCAGGACAAGGGCTTATGGCTGGGATTAATGCAGCGTGTCGTTCTTTAGGTAAAAAAGAAGTTATTTTAGGTCGTGCTGATGCTTATATTGGTGTCTTAATTGATGACCTTGTAACGAAAGGTACAAATGAACCATATCGTTTATTAACGTCTCGTGCAGAATATCGCCTATTATTACGCCATGATAATGCTGACCTTCGTTTAACTGAAGTTGGTCGTGAAATTGGCTTAATTAAAGAAGATCGCTATGAGCGATTTACAAATAAAAAGTTACAAATTGAACAGGAGAAGGAACGGTTAGAGAGTATTTTTATTAAACCGCGTCCTGAAGTTCAAGAATTAATTCGTAGTATTGGCGGAAGTGAATTGAAAGATGGAATACGTGCAAGTGACTTATTACGTCGTCCAGAGGTGACATATGAGCATATTCATCTTTTAGTACCAAGTGAAGTAGCATTAAGTGATGAAATTACGGAACAAGTTGAAATTCAGACCAAGTACGAAGGATATATCGAGAAATCTTTACAGCAAGTAGAACGTATGAAGAAAATGGAAAACAAAAAAATTCCTGTGGATATTGATTATGATGCGATTTCTAGCCTTGCCTCAGAAGCAAGACAGAAATTGAAAGATGTTCGTCCGCTTTCAATGGGGCAAGCTTCACGTATTTCTGGTGTAAATCCAGCTGATGTTTCAATTTTGCTTATTTACATTGAACAAGGAAAAATTGCACGAGTATCGAACCAATAACATAGTAAGGAGATATTGCTAGATGAACATAGAACAATTTCAATCTATGCTAGAAGAGAAGGGTATTTCCCTCTCTTCTAGACAGTTAGAGCAGTTCGGAATCTATTTTGAAACATTAGTAGAGTGGAATGAAAAAATGAACTTAACGGCTATTACGGAGAAAGAAGAAGTATACTTAAAACACTTTTTTGATTCTGTTACAGCGGCTTTTTATTATGATTTTTCGAAACCATTTTCTATTTGTGATGTTGGAGCAGGAGCTGGATTCCCAAGTATCCCTTTAAAAATCTGTTTCCCGCACTTAAAAGTAACAATTGTAGATTCATTACAAAAACGTATTAATTTCTTAAATCACTTAGCGCAAAAGTTAGAATTAAGTGATGTTGCATTTTGTCATGATCGTGCTGAAACATTTGGAAAAAAAGAAGGTGTACGTGAAGCATACGATATTGTAATGGCACGTGCAGTTGCACGTCTTTCTGTATTAAGTGAGCTATGTTTACCACTTGTAAAAGTAGGGGGAACATTCATTGCAATGAAAGGTGCAGCGGCGAACGAAGAAATCGAAAATGGCAAATATGCTTTAGAGGTACTTGGCGGAGAATTGAAAGAAATGTCTACGTTCCAATTACCGTTTGAAGAAAGCGAGCGTAATATTTTATTAATCGAGAAAAAGCGCAAGACACCAAAGAAATATCCACGCAAACCGGGAACGCCCAATAAATTACCTATTGAAAAATAAATCTTATTAGACGTAAGATTAAATTATATAAATGAAAACGTAAATGTTTCATAGGAAACATTTTATGTAGAACAGTCAATAGGCCTAAAAGGTGGTGGAATATGTATGAAAAATACGTTTTCTCGTTTATTTGGCTTTGGAGATAAAGAGAGCGAATTCGAATTACAAGACGAAAGCCATGAAGAAATAGCTAAAAAGGTATATGAAGAAATACAGGAAATTCCGATAGTAAACATTACCCCTAACCGTTATCAACCACGAACAGTTTTTGACGATGCACGTATTGAGGAGCTAGCATTAACGATTCGTACACATGGGCTTATCCAGCCGATTGTTGTGAGACAGTATGAGGATGATAAGTACGAGATTATTGCCGGGGAAAGGCGTTTCCGCGCAGCAACAAAGTTAGGGTGGGAAAAAGTTCCTGCAATAATAAAGAATTTAAATGATACTGAGACAGCCTCTGTAGCGTTAATTGAAAATTTGCAACGTGAGGAATTAACAGCAATTGAGGAAGCTGTGGCATATCAAAAGCTGATTGAGTTACATAATTTAACACAAGAAGCATTGGCACAACGACTTGGAAAAGGACAATCGACAGTCGCAAATAAATTGCGATTATTAAAATTGCCTGAAGAAATCAAAAGTGCATTATTAGAAAAAAGTATTACAGAACGGCATGCTCGCGCCCTTATTCCTTTGAAGAATGAGGAATTACAACTGAAGGTTTTACAAGAGATTGTGGAGAAGCAATTGAATGTAAAGCAAACAGAAGAACGAATTGCAAAGTTATTAGAAGAAGTAAAACCAAAGCGCAAAGCGAAGCAAAAAGCAGTAAGTCGAGATGCGAGAATTGCTATGAACACGATTAGACAATCATTACAAATGGTTGCTAATAGTGGTTTGAATGTTAATTCTGCGGAAGAAGAGTTTGATGAATACTATCAAATTACGATTAAAATTCCGAAGAAAAAATAATTACGTGCTAGAGACCTTATCCTATTGGAGAGGTCTCTTTTACTATATTTTCTTGTTAAAGCAAGAAGGAGTTTAGAAATAAATTTTGAAGTTTAATAAGGACGTAAAAGAAAAACTTTTATTTCATGTTACAATAAACGTAATTGTTTCTAGAATAAGAAAGAAAGGTTGAAAGTAGGTGACATCATGGGAAAAATCATTGCTATTGCTAATCAAAAAGGCGGTGTTGGAAAAACAACAACATCCGTTAATTTAGGGGCTGGATTGGCACAAGTAGGAAAAAAAGTCCTTCTCGTAGATATTGATGCTCAAGGAAATGCAACGACTGGTGTAGGGATTGAAAAGTCTGAATTAGATCAATGTATTTATAATGTTCTTGTAGAAGATGCAGATGTTCAAGGTGCCATACGGAAAACCGCAACTGAAAACTTAGATGTTCTACCCGCTACAATTCAATTGGCTGGTGCTGAAATTGAATTGGTACCAACCATTTCCCGGGAAGTACGCTTGCAAAGAGCGTTACAGCCGATTCGTGATGAATATGAGTATATTATTATTGACTGTCCCCCATCCTTAGGGTTATTAACGATTAATGCATTAACAGCAGCAGATTCTGTTATTATTCCTGTACAGTGTGAATATTACGCGCTGGAAGGGTTAAGTCAGCTATTAAATACAGTTCGACTTGTGCAAAAGCATTTAAATAAAAATTTAGCAATTCAAGGTGTATTGTTAACGATGTTGGATGCTCGTACAAATTTAGGAATTCAAGTTATAGATGAAGTGAAAAAATACTTTAGAGATAAAGTATATCGTTCGATTATTCCTCGTAATGTTCGCTTAAGTGAGGCACCAAGTCATGGAAAACCAATTATGCAGTATGACGCTAAATCAAGAGGAGCAGAAGTATATTTAGATTTAGCAGAGGAAGTGATTGCAGGTGGCTAAGGGATTAGGAAGAGGAATCAACGTGTTTTTTCCAGATTTAGATGTGAAAGAAGAAGAAACAATTCAGGAGATTATAGTAACTGAATTAAGGCCGAATCCATATCAACCACGTAAATATTTCAATAAAGAAGCGATTCAGGAATTAGCGGCTTCTATTAAAGAGCACGGTATATTGCAACCTTTAATTGCTCGAAAGAGTATTAAAGGATATGAAATAGTTGCAGGTGAAAGAAGATATCGTGCTGCTAAAGAGGCCGGACTTGAGAAAGTGCCTGCTGTCGTAAGGCAATTAAATGAGCAGCAAATGATGGAATTTGCTTTGCTTGAAAACTTACAACGAGAAGATTTAAATCCTATGGAAGAGGCAATGGCATATCAGATGTTAATGAACGAGCTAAATGTAACACAAGAACAATTAGCAAAACGTCTTGGTAAAAGCAGGCCTTATATCGCAAATTATACTCGTTTGTTAAGCCTCCCTTCATTCGTTCAAGATATGATTGCAAACGGTCAACTTTCAATGGCTCATGGAAGAACTTTACTTACAATAAAAGATGAAGAACAGTTGAAATCTTTATTGAAGCGAATTGAAAAAGAAGGACTGAATGTTCGCCAATTGGAACAAATTGTCCAGGAAATTAATCAACGTGTTTCACGTGAAACACAACAAGTGAAAAAAGAAAGAAATATATTTTTTGTAGAGCGCGAAACGTTTTTAAGAGAAAAGTTTGGTACGGATGTAAAAATTAAAGAAACGAAAAAAGAAAAAGGTAAAATCGAAATCGAATTTTTTAATAAAGAAGATTTAAATCGAATTTTAGAATTATTATCAAAGGGAAATTAAAAAGCAAACCATCTTATTGTTTATAGATGGTTTGCTTTTTTTAATGCAGATAATTTTTGATCGGTTTCTTTTATACTTTGTGCAATTACATCGGCCATCTTCATAACTAAACTTAGTCTTGTATTTTGAAGTACGAAAAACTCCATGAAACCATTTAAATTTACGATGCCATGAATATGCAAATCACCAATTTCAGGTAATTTCTTATTCATCGCAGCTCCAGGTTTACTGGGACCCTTTCCGGTAGTTATAGAACCGATACTTTGAGATTTTCCTAAACATGCATCAACAGCAATAATAAATGAAGTAGGGTTTTCTTTCTGTATATTCTGAATTTTTTCCTCTAGATTTAGTGCATGTATTGGTTCGTCTAGTGTGCCGAATACTTGAAGGTTTTTGATTTCAATTTGTTCTAGTTTAGTACCAACTAATGGACCAAGTGCATCACCGGTGGAACGGTCTGTTCCGATACAAACGAGAATGAGTGGCATATTAGTCTTAATGGGAATATGGGAAAGTAAGAAATTACTGATTGTCTCAGAGGCTTCTAAGTCATGATGCATAACATTTTGAGTTTCTTTTTCAAAAAAAGGTAAGCGAAAACTTCTAATATTCATGAAGCACCCATCCTTTTAATAAATTTTCACAATATGTTATATGGTGTGTGAAATGGAAAATTATAAGTGCATACTTTCTACAAACTGTGAATGAAAATGGAAATAATAGTACTAGTATATATATATTCGTTTCATTTTATACCTGAATGGAAGTTAACAAATGGAATTAAAGTCATAAATTTTTTTCAGAAATCAGAGAGAGTTCTGATACAATAATAAGGATAACTAAAAAGAAATTTTAGCTAGAGAGGTAGAGGGACATGGATTTAGCGTTGAAATGGTTTGAGTCCATTGATTGGACGAATATAGGTGTGAAGTCACTAAAAATAATCGTTATTTTAATACTTGGTGCAATCGTTGTGCGAGTTGCAAGGGCAATTGTACGAAATGCGTTTCGTATGGGAAGCCGTTCGCCGATTCAAATTTCAGAACGTCGTACAGTTACGGTAGCGAAGTTGCTTGAAAATATTGTGGCATACGTTGTTATGTTCATTATGTTAATTGCGATTTTAGGTGTGTTTGATATTAATGCATCAGGTCTATTAGCCGGTGCTGGGGTAATTGGTTTAGCAGTCGGTTTTGGTGCACAAAGTTTAGTTAAAGATGTCATTACAGGATTATTTATTTTGTTAGAGGATCAATTTTCAGTAGGTGATTATGTAAGAATAGGGCAATTTGAAGGAACTGTTTTGGAAATTGGACTACGTACAACGAAGATGAAAAGCTGGACAGGTGAAATTCATATAATACCAAATGGTAGTATTGTACAAGTAACGAACTTTTCCGTTAGTAATAGTGTAGCATTTGTTGATGTATCTATTTCTTATGAAAGTGATATAGTACGAGCGGAGCAAGTTATTGAAGATTTATTAGTAGAATTACCAGGAAAATATGAGAAAATGGTAACAACACCTCAATTGCTAGGTGTTCAAACATTGGCAGCGTCTGAAGTTGTATTACGTGTTATTGCTGAAGTTGAGCCGATGCAGCATGCAGTTATTGCGAGGGCTCTTCGCAAAGAGATTAAAAATCGTCTTGATTTACATGGGATTGAAATTCCATACCCACGTATGGTTTTATATAGTCGCGAAGAATTGGTTAGTGAAAAAGCAATTTAATAGTGGGAGGGATTTAGAGAATGGAGCAAAAGCAATATAACTTGTACGATGTTGTGGAAATGAAGAAAGCCCATCCATGTGGTGAAAATCGCTGGAAGATTATTCGTATGGGAATGGATATCCGCGTTAAGTGCGAGGGGTGTGACCATTCGGTAATGATTCCTCGAAGAGAGTTTGATCGCAAGGTGAAAAAAATACTTGTGAAGCACGAAGAATAGTGAAAAAGCAACGGCTGCAGTAGACAGCCGTTGCTTTTTTTCATTTGGTGGAAACTTGTCATTTTTTTCGTTACTATCTATAATGATGAAAGATTGAGACATAGGAGTGAAAAATATGGGATTAACGGCTGGGATTGTTGGATTACCTAACGTAGGTAAGTCCACTTTATTTAATGCAATTACACAAGCAGGAGCAGAATCTGCGAACTATCCATTCTGTACAATCGATCCAAACGTAGGGATTGTAGAAGTACCAGATGAGCGTTTAAATAAATTAACGGAATTAGTAGAACCGAAAAAAACTGTTCCGACTGTATTTGAATTTACTGATATTGCAGGTATCGTAAAAGGTGCGAGTAAAGGTGAAGGGTTAGGAAATAAATTCTTATCTCACATTCGTCAAGTAGATGCAATTTGCCAAGTTGTTCGTTGTTTTGAAGATGAAAATATTACGCACGTTTCAGGAAAAGTAGATCCAATTGATGACATTGAAACAATTAACTTAGAACTAATCTTAGCGGATTTGGAATCTGTTGATAAGCGTATCGAACGAGTTGCGAAGTTAGCAAGACAAAAAGATAAAGAAGCTGTATATGAGCATGAAATTTTAGTTCATTTAAAAGAAGCTTTTGAAGAGGGAAAACCAGCTCGTACTGTTGAATTTACAGAAGAGCAAATGAAGATTGTTAAAGGCCTTCATTTACTTACAACGAAAGAAATGCTATACGTAGCAAACGTAAGTGAAGATGATATTATGGATCCTTCTGACAATAAATATGTACAAATGGTAAAAGAATTTGCAGCAAATGAAAATTCTCAAGTAATCGTTGTATGTGCAAAAATCGAAGAAGAAATCGCTGAGCTAGACGAGGAAGAGAAAAAAGTATTCCTTGAAGAACTAGGCATTGAAGAATCTGGTTTAGATCAATTAATTCGTGCTGCATATGATTTATTAGGACTTGCTACTTACTTCACAGCTGGTGTGCAAGAAGTACGTGCATGGACGTTTAAACAAGGTATGAAGGCACCACAATGTGCTGGCGTAATTCATACAGACTTTGAGCGTGGATTTATTCGCGCAGAAACAGTTTCTTATGATGATTTAATGACAAACGGTTCTATGACAGCTGCAAAAGAAGCTGGAAAAGTACGTTTAGAAGGAAAAGAGTATATCGTAAAAGACGGAGATGTTATGCACTTCCGCTTCAACGTTTAATTTAATATTTCCTAGGAAAAATAAAGATATGAGCTTGGCAAATATATTATGTGTTTGCCAAGTTTTTTACGTATTGGTGAGTTGATTCATATAACTTACTATGATATAATCTAAACTCGTGAGTAATTACTATAAATTAATTGCTCCTTGCCCATTATGGGCCGTTTAGACCAAAAGGAGGTGAAAGTGTAATGAGAAAGTACGAAATTATGTACATCATTCGTCCTGGCGTTGAAGAAGAAGCTCAAAAAGCTTTAGTTGAACGTTTTGCAGGTGTTTTAACAAACAATGGTGCAGAAATCATTAACACGAAAGAGTGGGGTAAGCGTCGTTTAGCTTACGAAATCAACGACTTACGTGAAGGTTTCTACATGATCTTAAACGTGAACTCTAACTCAGAGGCGATTAACGAATTCGACCGTTTAGCTAAGATCAACGAAGATATCCTTCGTCATATCGTTGTTAAAGAAGAAGAAAAATAATTGATATATAAGGGAGAGTGGTTCGATTGATGAATCGTGTTATCCTCGTTGGTCGTTTAACTAAGGACCCTGACTTACGTTACACGCCCAATGGTGTTGCAGTAGCTACTTTTACGTTAGCTGTGAATCGCGCATTTGCGAATCAACAAGGTGAGCGTGAAGCTGACTTTATTAATTGTGTAATATGGCGTAAACAAGCAGAAAACGTGGCAAATTATTTGAAAAAAGGTAGCTTAGCAGGCGTAGACGGACGTCTTCAAACTCGTAATTACGATGGACAAGATGGTAAACGTGTATATGTAACAGAAGTTCTTGCGGAGAGCGTACAATTTTTAGAGCCGCGTAATGGCGGTGGGGAGCAACGTGGTTCATTCAATCAGCAACCATCAGGAGCTGGTTTCGGTAACCAAAGCTCTAACCCATTTGGTCAATCTAGTAATTCAGGTAACCAAGGTAATCAAGGTAACTCTGGATTTACGAAGAATGACGATCCATTTTCGAATGTTGGTCAACCGATTGACATTTCGGACGACGATTTACCATTTTAATGGTGTGAATCGGCTATTTTTAACAAAGAATGGAGGGAATAGACATGGCAGGACGCAAAGGTGGACGTGCGAAGCGTCGTAAGGTGTGTTTCTTCACATCTAACGGCATCACTCGCATTGACTATAAAGATGTTGATTTATTAAAACGTTTCGTTTCTGAGCGCGGTAAAATTTTACCTCGTCGTGTAACAGGAACAAGCGCGAAATACCAACGCAAACTTACAGTTGCAATTAAACGTGCTCGTCAAATGGCACTTTTACCATATGTTGGTGAATAATAGCGTATGAAATGCACAGTAGAGTCGGACTCTACTGTGCATTTTGCTATGCTTTTCTTTTTGAAAGAGAGGTTAAAATGTGAAACAAGCAAGGTTTATTACCGAAGGCGCAGCGTTATTGGCTGTATATGCAATGTTATTGCTCATATCTATGTATGTTCCGATTTTGGGTACAGTTGTAACATTTGTATTGCCGTTACCATTTATATTGTTAACGATAAAATATGGCGTACCTAATGCCTTTGTGATTTTTACAGCAGCATTTTTCATTGCTGTTATTGTGGGTCAACCGATAGGTCTAGTAAAGACAATTATGTTTGGGTGTACGGGTATTGTTTTAGGATACATGTATAAAAAACAAAGAAAGCCGTTGGAAATTTTGATAGCAGGGACACTTGCATACTTAATCGGTATTATGCTCATTTATGTTGTGAGTATAAAATTTTTCAACATAGATTTAATACAGAAAATGCAAAATATGTTTAGTGAAAGTGTAGTACAAAGTGAAAAGATAGCAAATGCTGCTGGTATGCAGGTTAGTAAGAAACAAAAAGATTTATTCGCACAAATGAATGATATATTACAAACGATACTCCCGAGTATACTTGTAATGGTTTCTGTGTGTCTTTCTTGGATTACGGTTATGATATCAGGTAGTGTTTTGAAAAAGTTAAAGCATGAAGTAACACTTTGGCCTAAATTTAAAGACATACAATTGCCAAAGAGTATTATTTGGTATTACGTCATATTTATTTTGTTAGCAACTTTTATAAAAGTAGAACCAACATCATATTTACATATGGTATTTTCTAACCTATATGTAATCTTTGCACTATTGCTCGTACTGCAAGGTTTGACATTTATCGCCTTTTTAGCACATAGAAAAGGATTTACTAAAGGTGTTCCTATTATTAGTTTTATTGTCTGCATGTTTATTCCGATGATGTTTCCTCTTGTAACAATCTTAGGTATAATTGATTTAGGGATTTCATTGCGTTCTAAAATAGGGGAATAAAATAATATTCCTTACACTATTTTAATTTGTTTAACTAACTGGAAAGTGAGTTAGTTTTACTTTATAGGAGTTGTATACATGCCTGAATTTTATAAGAAACAGTGGTTTTTATATCCTGTTTACGTATTGGCATTTTTTGTATTCGTGCTAATTTCACTCCTCTGTTACTTTCATTTAATTATGGGGATATCAGCCTTTTTTATCTTTTGTATTGTACTTTTTTTCGTTATACGATTCGAACTTACTTTTCAAAGGAATTTTGAAAAACATACGACAGATATGATTACAAGGGTAAAGAAAGTGAGTAATGAAGCATTTAACCAAATGCCAATTGGTATTTTGTTATACAATAAGGATTATGGGATTGATTGGGCGAATCCTTATTTATCATCATGTTTGGGGCAGCATGCATTAGCTGGTTGGCACCTTTACGATGTATCAGAAACATTACTCCTTTTTATTAAGGGGGAAACTTCTGACGATATAGTTTCTTTAAATAATCGAAAGTTTCGTGTTTTTGTAAGGAAAGAAGAAAAACTAATTTATTTCTTTGATGTAACGGAACAAACAGAAATTGAAAAGATGTATGAAGATCAACGCACTGTTTTAGCTGTTATTTATTTAGATAACTATGATGAAGTTACACAAGGATTAGATGACCAATTACGTACGAATATAACAAGTCTTGTGACGTCACGTCTAAATGAATGGGCCGTTAAGTATGGTGCATATTTGAAACGTGCATCTTCAGAAAGATTCTTCGTTGTACTAAATGAAAGTATTTTAGCGCAAATGGAGAAAGGGAAATTTAGTATTTTGGATCAAGTGCGTGAAGAAACATCAAAAAGGAATATACCACTTACATTAAGTGTTGGTGTTGGCTCAGGTGATTTACCTTTATCAGAGCTTGGAGCGATGGCACAATCTGGTTTAGACCTTGCATTAGGACGAGGAGGAGACCAAGTAGCTATTAAACAAGCAACGGGTAAAGTTAAGTTTTACGGTGGTAAGACGAATCCGGTTGAAAAGCGTACTCGTGTACGTGCTAGGGTTATTTCGCATGCATTAAAGGATTTAGTATTAGAAAGCAGTAATGTCATTATAATGGGGCATAGAGCTCCTGATATGGATGCGATTGGTGCAGCGATTGGTATTTTAAAGGTAGCTCAATTAAATGAGCGCAAAGGATATATTGTATTAGATGAAAATGATTCTGATAAAGGAATCAAACGTTTGATGGATAAAGTGAAACAAAATGAAGAGTTATGGTCACATTTTATTACACCAGGGCAAGCGATGGAATTTGCAAATGATGATTCATTACTTGTTGTTGTTGACACGCATAAACCTTCAATGGTGATGGAGGAAAAACTGTTACACAAGATTGAAAATGTAGTAGTTATTGACCATCATCGCCGCGGGGAAGATTTCATTGAAGATCCATTACTCGTTTATATGGAGCCATACGCTTCTTCAACGGCAGAGCTTGTTACAGAATTACTTGAGTATCAACCGAAAAATTTAAAGATGACAATGTTAGAAGCAACGGCATTGTTAGCTGGTATTATTGTTGATACGAAAAGTTTTACATTCCGTACAGGCGCTCGTACATTTGATGCCGCTTCTTATTTACGCTCGCATGGCGCAGACACTGTACTTGTACAAGAACTTTTAAAAGAAGATATGGGTCAGTATTTACGAGTTGCAAAAGCCATTAAAAATGCGTACATTTATAAAAATGGAATTGCGATTGCTAAAGTTGATGGTGATGAATATTATGACCAAGTACTTATTGCACAATCAGCAGACACATTATTGACAATGACAGGTATCATTGCATCATTTGTTATTGCAAAACGTGGAGAAAATTTCATTGGAATTAGTGGTAGATCTTTAGGTGAATTGAATGTACAGCTAATTATGGAGAATTTAGGAGGTGGCGGGCACTTAACAAATGCAGCCACACAAATGAAAAATGTTACAGTAGATGAAGCGGAGGAGAAGCTTCGATTTGTTATTGATGACTATTTACAGGGAGGCACACAATCATGAAAGTAATTTTTCTAAAAGACGTAAAAGGTAAAGGTAAAAAAGGAGAAATAAAAAACGTACCAGACGGTTATGCAAATAATTTCTTACTAAAACAGGGGTTAGCTGCCGAAGCGACAAACAGCAGTATGAAAACTTTAGATGCTCAAAAGCGCAAAGAGGAAAAAGATGCAGCAGCAGAAGTTGAGAATGCAAAAGAGCTGAAAGAAACATTAGAGAAATTAACTGTAGAAGTAAAGGCGAAATCTGGAGAAGGTGGCCGCTTATTTGGTTCTATCACGAGTAAACAAATTGTAGATGTAATGCAAAAGTCACACAAGATTAAACTTGATAAACGTAAATTTGAAATGGATGATGCAATCCGTGCATTAGGTTATACAAACGTCAATGTGAAATTGCATCCGCAAGTAACAGCAACAGTAAAAGTTCATGTTAGTGAACAATAAAAATAAATTAAGCAAGGAGGATTGCGCATGAGTGATGTAATGGCTGATCGTACCCCTCCGCATAATATAGAAGCTGAGCAGGCAGTCTTAGGTGCCATATTAATTGATCAGGATGCATTAACGTCAGCATCGGAACTATTGGTACCTGACTCATTTTATCGAACGAAACATCAAAAGATTTTTGAAGTCATGCTTGGGTTGTCTGATAAGGGAGAACCAATCGACTTAGTAATAATGACATCAGCGATGGCTGATCAAGGATTACTAGAAGAAGTTGGTGGGGTTTCTTATCTAGCAGAGTTAGCAGAAGTTGTTCCAACAGCTGCTAACGTAGAATATTATGCACGCATCATCGCTGAAAAGGCACTTTTACGTCGTTTAATTCGAACGGCGACTCATATTGTATCGGATGGATACGAGCGAGAAGATGATGTGGATGGCCTTTTAAATGAGGCTGAGAAAAAAATATTAGAAGTATCTCACCAAACAAATGCAAAAGCATTCCAAAACATTAAAGATGTTCTTGTAGATGCTTATGATAAAATTGAACTTTTGCATAATCAAAAGGGTGAAGTTACCGGGATACCAACTGGATTTACTGAATTAGATAAGATGACCGCAGGTTTTCAGCGAAATGATTTAATCATCGTGGCGGCGCGTCCATCGGTAGGGAAAACTGCATTTTCACTAAATATCGCACAAAACGTAGCGACGAAAACTGATGAAAATGTAGCGATTTTTAGTTTAGAGATGGGCTCTGATCAGCTTGTTATGCGTATGCTTTGTGCAGAAGGAAATATTGATGCACAAAGACTTCGTACCGGTTCATTAACTTCTGATGATTGGGCGAAATTAACAATGGCGATGGGTAGCCTTTCTAATGCTGGTATATATATTGATGATACACCAGGGATTAAAGTAAATGAGATTCGAGCAAAATGTCGTAGATTAAAGCAAGAGCAAGGTCTTGGGATGGTTTTGATTGACTATTTACAGCTTATTCAAGGAAGTGGGAAATCAGGAGAAAACCGTCAGCAGGAAGTATCTGAGATTTCTCGTACATTAAAAGGGATTGCACGTGAATTGCAAGTACCTGTTATTGCCTTGTCGCAGTTATCTCGTGGTGTAGAATCTCGTCAAGATAAACGTCCGATGATGTCTGACATTCGTGAATCAGGAAGTATCGAGCAGGATGCTGACATTGTAGCCTTCCTATATCGTGAAGATTACTATGATCGTGAAACAGAAAATAAAAATACAATTGAAATTATCATTGCAAAGCAACGTAATGGTCCGGTAGGTTCAGTAGAGCTTGCGTTTGTTAAGGAATTTAATAAATTCGTCAACTTAGAACGCCGCTTTGAGGATGGACATGCACCGCACGCATAAAGGCAGTATAAAAAAGAAACACATTTCTTATAATAAGATGTGTTTCTTTTTTTTTATATGAAAGATAGGGCTTTCATAAGGTGAATATGTAATTCTTACGAACGAAAACGTTTTTCGATAAAAAAATGTTCGCTTTTTGGTTGACTTCTCTTTCTGTTTTGGTACAATTATATTGTTTGAATAGATCGTTTGAAAATTGCGGAGGTGCTTTAATAATGTCTTCAGTAGTAGTTGTAGGAACACAATGGGGCGACGAAGGAAAAGGTAAAATCACTGATTTTCTTTCTGAGCATGCGGAAGTAGTTGCAAGATATCAAGGTGGAAATAACGCGGGACATACAATTGTTTTCGGCGGAGTTAAATATAAATTACACTTAATTCCATCTGGTATTTTCTATAAAGAGAAAATTTGTGTAATCGGAAATGGCTTAGTAGTAGATCCGAAAGCATTACTTGAAGAGTTGAAATACTTACACGATCGTGGTGTAAGTACTGATAATTTACGTGTAAGTAACCGTGCGCACGTTATTTTACCTTATCACTTAAAACAAGATGAATTAGAAGAAGCGAGTAAAGGTGATAACAAGATCGGTACAACGAAAAAAGGTATCGGTCCTGCATATATGGATAAAGCTGCTCGTATTGGTATCCGTATGGCTGATCTTTTAGACCGTGAAGCATTTAAAGAGAAGCTTGAGCGTAATTTAGTGGAGAAAAATCGTTTGTTTGAAAAAATGTACGATACAGAAGGTTTCAGCGTAGAAGAAATCTTTGAAGAGTACTTCGAATACGGACAACAAATCGCACATTACGTATGCGATACATCTGTCGTATTAAATGATGCACTAGATAACAATCATCGTGTATTATTTGAAGGTGCACAAGGTGTTATGCTTGATATCGACCACGGTACGTACCCGTTCGTTACATCTTCTAACCCAATTGCTGGTGGTGTAACAGTTGGAACTGGAGTTGGTCCTGCGAAAGTTACTCGCGTTGTAGGTGTATGTAAAGCATATACAAGCCGTGTTGGTGATGGTCCATTCCCTACTGAACTTAATGATGAAATCGGTCACCAAATTCGTGAAGTTGGTCGTGAATACGGAACAACAACTGGTCGTCCACGCCGTGTAGGTTGGTTCGATAGCGTTGTTGTAAGACATGCACGTCGTGTTAGTGGTTTAACAGATTTATCATTAAACTCTATCGATGTATTAACAGGTATTCCAACTGTTAAAATTTGTGTTGCTTACAAATGCAATGGCGAAGTTATCGATGAAGTTCCAGCTAACTTAAACATTTTAGCGAAATGTGAGCCTGTATATGAAGAGCTTCCAGGTTGGACAGAAGATGTTACTGCTGTGAAATCATTGGATGAACTTCCTGAAAATGCAAGAAAATACGTAGAGCGCGTTTCTGAATTAACAGGAATCCAATTATCTATGTTCTCGGTTGGACCAGATCGTAATCAAACAAATATCGTTCGTAATGTATACGAAGCTTAATTGATATAAAAAATTGATTTTTTTAAGAAAAAACTCATGTTTTTATGAGTTTTTTCTTATTTTTTATAAAAAAATAAAAAAGGTATTGCAAAAATGAAAGATAGCATGTTATGATATGTCTTGTCGTCACGAAAATATGACGTTGGTGAGTATGAGCCATTAGCTCAGTTGGTAGAGCATCTGACTTTTAATCAGAGGGTCGAAGGTTCGAATCCTTCATGGCTCACCATTTTATTTTTCGTGGCCCGTTGGTCAAGTGGTTAAGACACCGCCCTTTCACGGCGGTAACACGGGTTCGAATCCCGTACGGGTCATGTTTTTTTATGTTCATTTTTGGTCCCGTGGTGTAGTGGTTAACATGCCTGCCTGTCACGCAGGAGATCGCCGGTTCGACCCCGGTCGGGACCGCCACTTTTGTTTATACCACCATTAGTGGTTTTATATATAGTTTTGGCTCGGTAGCTCAGTCGGTAGAGCAGAGGACTGAAAATCCTCGTGTCGGCGGTTCGATTCCGTCCCGAGCCACTCTCAGGATATTAAGTGGGCCCACTTAATATCCTTTTTATTTTGTCCAGTTTTACAAATGTGGGTAGTTATTTTACAATAGAATGAGGAGCCTCTAGCAGTTGAAGCTAGAGGTTTTTCTATAGATCGTATAGGATTCCGTGTAAAAGTGGATGATACATGAGTCTATGAGAATAGAGGAGAAATACTTAGACTAAGATTGTTGTCATATAGGAACATACTATAGAAACACCAATATGTTTGAGGATTATTGATCATATTTTTATAAGGAGGAAATAGACGATGATGGGAAAGAAAATTTTAGTAGTTGATGATGAAAAGCCAATTGCGGATATTTTGAAGTTCAACCTAGAAAAAGAAGGTTTTGAAATTGTAATGGCGCATGATGGTGATGAGGCGATTGAAAAAGCAAATGAAGAACAGCCAGATATGGTTTTATTAGATATTATGTTACCGGGAAAAGACGGTTTAGAGGTATGTCGTGAAATACGTAAAAGCTCAGAAATGCCAATTATTATGCTTACAGCAAAAGACTCTGAAATTGATAAAGTATTAGGGCTTGAGCTTGGGGCAGATGATTATGTAACGAAGCCATTTAGTACGAGGGAGTTACTTGCTCGTGTGAAAGCGAATTTACGTCGCCATCAGCAGGGTGGTGCTGCAGAGAAAGAAGAAAATACCGAAATGGTTATTGGACCAATCGTTATTAATTCGAACGCTTATAGTGTAACAAAGCGTGAAGAAAGCATTGAGCTTACACATCGTGAATTTGAATTGCTACATTATTTAGCGAAGCATTTAGGTCAAGTTATGACTCGTGAACATTTATTACAAACAGTTTGGGGTTATGATTATTTTGGAGATGTACGTACAGTAGACGTAACAGTACGTCGTTTACGCGAAAAAATTGAAGATAATCCAAGTCATCCTACTTTAATTGTAACTAGACGTGGGGTAGGGTATTACTTGCGTGACCCAGAACAGGAATAGTATATGAAGAAAGTTGGTTTTTTTCAATCTATTCATTTAAAATTTGTGCTCATATATATGCTGTTAATATTAATAGCAATGCAAGTAATTGGCGTATATTTCGTCAGGGAATTAGAAAAAAGCCTTGTAAAAGGCTTTCAAGATTCCTTAACGCAGCAAACAAATCTACTTTCTTATAACCTGAAGCAAGAGTTTGTAAAAGAACGTCCTAAAACAGAATCAGTAGATAAAGCTATTAATGATTCGATTCAAAAATTCGCATCAGATCGTAAGAAAGATATTCAAGAAGTAAGTGTAATTGATTCTACTAAAAAATTAATGGCAATTTCAGACGGGTCTAAGCAAAATAAGGTAGGAAGAACGTCAGCAGATACAGCTGTACAACGGGTAATGGTACAAAAGAAACCAGAGTCAAAGATTGAGAAAGATGGAAATACAGGTCATCGAGTTCAAGTTATGATTACCCCTATTCTAAAAGAGCCAGGCGGAGAGGTACTTGGTGTCATTCATATCGTTGCATCTATGGAAGATGTGTATAAACAAATGAAGGACATCAACCAAATTTTCGCAACGGGGACAGTAATTGCTTTATTAGTAACAGCTGTACTTGGAATTTTATTGGCTCAAACAATTACGAGACCAATTTCAGATATGCGAAGACAAGCAATTGAAATGGCGAAAGGAAATTATTCGCGAAAAGTAAAGGTGCATAGTCACGATGAGATTGGACAATTAGCATTATCTTTTAACAATTTATCTAAAAAATTACAACAAGCTCGTTCCTCCACAGAAAGTGAAAGACGAAAATTATCATCCGTTTTATCACATATGACAGATGGAGTAATTGCTACTGATCGAAAAGGGGATATCATTTTATTAAATGATCCTGCGGAAAAGATGTTAAATGTTTCGCGTGAAACGGCGCTAGATCAATCAGTGTTAGAAGTGCTAGGAATACAAGAAGAATTTACACTGGATCATTTATATGAAGAGCCTGATTCAGTTTTATTAGATTTTAGTACGAGAAATGAACCATATATTTTACGTGCTAGTTTCTCTGTTATTCAAAAAGAAACAGGGAAGGCAAATGGTTTAATTGCTGTATTATATGATGTAACAGAGCAGGAGCGGATAGAACAAGAGCGCCGTGAGTTTGTTGCGAACGTATCTCATGAGTTAAGAACGCCGTTAACAACGATGCGCAGTTACTTAGAAGCACTTACTGATGGAGCATGGCAAGATCCCAATATTGCACCGCAATTTTTAACAGTTACACAAGAAGAAACGGAAAGAATGATCAGGCTTGTAAATGCATTGTTACAACTATCTAAACTAGATAGTACAGAACATCGCTTAATGAAGGAATGGGTCGACTTTACTGATTTCTTTAATAACGTTATCGATCGTTTTGAAATGTCTAAAGAGCAAAATGTAAGCTTCAAACGATCTTTCTCTAAAAAATCTCGATTTATTGATATGGATACAGACAAAATTACACAAGTTTTATATAACATTATTTCCAATGCACTAAAATATTCGCCAGAAGGTGGTACAGTAACATATCGCCTACGTGACCGCGGGGAGTTATTAGAGATTAGTGTGAGTGATCAAGGAATGGGAATTCCGAAAGAAAATGTAGATAAAATATTTGAACGTTTTTATCGTGTAGATAAAGCGCGTTCGAGACAAATGGGTGGTACAGGTCTTGGGTTAGCCATTGCGAAAGAAATGATTGAGGCACATGGCGGCTCGGTTTGGGCGAAAAGTGAGGAAGGAAAAGGGACAACTATTTATTTCACATTGCCAATGGCGACAGATGAAGAGGACGATTGGGAATGAGTATGGAAAACTTTAAAACGATAGTTCTAATTAATTTGGTTGTCATTAGTCTATTTCTTACTTTTAACTTGTGGACATATGTTCCTGATTCTACTTCTATGCAAAATACAAAGTTCGTTCAAGGTAACGAAGAGATAAATACGATAAAGATTTCGGAGGTTGTTCGCCCATCCTCTGTCGTTATTCATAAAGAGAAAAATCATTATGTAAGCGAAAAGAAGGAAAATGTGGATTCGATCTATAAAATTCTTGAAAACGGAGAATTACATAATTTCGAGGAAATAACGGGGACAGTCCCTAAAGGTGATTTTCTGTCTTATGTACACGGAGAAGAAAAAATTGAATTTGTTTTTCCTACAAATATCCCGTTAGATACGATTAAAAATATGTTTAATATTAAAGATAAAAACATAGAAAGTAACAGAAGTTTTAATCGTATTATAATTGATCCTTCTAGAAGTAAGGACCAAGAAATTAAAGTTAGCTTTGTTTCCTATGATACTTCTCATAAAATATATCAAGCAACATTGAGTGGTGCTTATATAAAGGATATTATAAATGCTCAAAATCAACTTATGACAGTAGCAAGACCATATTTTGAGTATCAAATAAATGATACAAAAAAACTTTTTTTACCAGAGGGGATTACGGAATTAAGTAAGGCAGAGTATATTACAGCTAAACTAGAAGTGGATCCATTTAAAAATGCTTTATTTAGTGATCCACGTTATTTAAGTCCTATTTCTGAGAAAACAAAGGAAACATTTACAGATGGCATCCGTTCTATGGAAATTGATAAGTCGGATGCAATGTTGAAATATAAAAATTCCGCTGTACATGGTGATAAATCTACGGATAATGCGGTAATTTTACAAAAAAGTTTTGACTTTGTAAGTGGGCATAGTGGATCCTTGAAGTCCTATCGTTTTGATTATATTAATGGGAGGAAATCTTCATTCCGTTTATATGAGGATGGTTTGCCTGTATTTAATGCAAATGGAATAGCGGAGTTAAAACAAGTATGGGGTTCAGGTGAAATTATGCAGTATGAAAGACCCTTTTTTGAGTTCAGTATTACTTTGCCTAGTAAACAACAAACAACTTCTCTCGCATCAGGTCGTACAGTGATGACATCACTAGAGAATAATCCAGAAATTGATAAAAAATCAATTCAGGATGTGGGTATTGGTTATAAAATGTCATTGGAACCGTCCATCAGTGATGTGAGAATTGCTGTCTTACAGCCGATATGGTATGTAAAATGTGAAGAAGATGGTAAGCAACAAATATATGAGTGGAGTGAGGGGGGACTAAATGGATTGGGATCGAATTAAAACCATATTTATTGTGACCTTTTTTGTTTTAGACCTCTTTCTTATCTTTCAGTTCATTCAAAAGCAAGATAGTAATCAATTAGAACTTGTGACGGAAACGAAAATCGATCAACAATTAAAAGCTGAAAAAATTACTATGGGAAATTTTCCTAAAGAACCGAAAAAAGAGTCATTTATAATGGCGAAAAATAAGGGTTTCAAAGAAGAAGATGTGCAATCTTTAAAAAATCAGACAGCGCATGTGCAAGACGAATATCAAATAGAGGGTAAATTAAAAGAGCCTTTTTTAAATACAAAATCATTGTCAAAAGATAAGTATAATGAGTTTTTGAAAAACTATGTGCTGGATGGACAAAAATATGAGTTTGGAGCAATAAAGGACTCAAAAATTTACTTTTTTCAAAAGTATAAAGATAAACCAATCTTCTACAATAATCGTGCGATGATTGTTGTAGATTTAAATGAAAAAAATGAGCTTATTTCATATACACAAACAATGTTAACGGATTTGAAGGAAATGGGCGAAAGCGAAAAGACGAAAGAACAAGAAATTATTACTGCTCAAACAGCTTTAGAAAATATATATTTGAAAAATAAAATTGCAGAAAATACGCACGTGAAAGAGGCGCAGATTGGATATGCGACTCTTGCGGAGTCTTCTTCTAATATACAAGTGCTTGCTCCAACATGGAACTTAAAGACAGAACAAAAAAAGGATTTTTTTGTGAATGCAATTGAAGGACAAGTTATGGAATTAGGGGAAACTCAAGTGCCGGAAGAACATAATGGAGTGAGAAAGAATGAGCATGCATTTTAGTGTACTTGCAAGTGGAAGTACAGGGAATATGCTATATGTAGGAACAGATGAAAAAAAACTGCTTGTCGATGCAGGTTTAAGTGGTAAAGCGACAGAGGCTTTATTTAAACAAGCTGAACTGAATATAAATGACATATCAGGTATTCTTGTAACACATGAGCATAGTGATCACATTAAAGGATTAGGTGTATTGGCGCGTAAATATGATTTACCTGTTTATGCGAACGAGAAAACATGGAATGCAATGGAACATTTAATAGGTAATATCCCAACTGATCAAAAATTCATTTTCTCAGTAGGAGACGTGAAAACATTTGGGGATATTGAAGTTGAATCATTTGGTGTTTCTCATGATGCGGCGGAACCGATGTTTTACGCTTTTCATAACAATAATAGAAAGTTAGCTCTTATTACAGATACGGGCTACGTAAGTGACCGTATGAAAGGTGTTATTAAGGGAGCAAATGCTTTCGTGTTTGAAAGCAATCATGATGTGGAAATGCTTCGTATGGGACGCTATCCATGGAGCATTAAGCGACGTATTTTAAGCGACGTTGGCCACGTTTGTAATGAGGACGCTGCATTAGCGATGGCTGATGTTATTACAGATGAGACAAAACACATTTATTTAGCACATTTAAGCTTAGATAATAACATGAAAGAATTAGCGCGTATGTCTGTATCACAAGTATTAGAAGAAAAAGGTTTTGGGGTTGGAGAATCCTTTGAAATACATGATACAGATCAAAAAGTGCCTACGAAAATTCAATACGTATAATTCTTCATTTTAGTAAACAATAAAGGTGAATATAGTTGTTTTCAGGAAGATAGGTGAACAAATATGTCCTTTATTGATGAAGAAAAATATCGTATTAAACGTGCAGGCAAAAAGAAACATAAAGGTATTGTCATTTCTAGCATAGCGGGGACGATTGTAGGGGCTTCATTATTTGCATTTGGAGCTCCTTTATTTTCAAATCATGCAGGTAAGCTTCCGCAAGCTGAAGCAAGTGAAAAAAATATGGCTGAAGCTCAAAGTGGAAATGTTCCTGTTAAACAGATTAGCTTTGTAGACGCTGTTGATCGTGCCTCAGAGGCTGTTGTTGGTGTTATTAATATTCAACGAGACAATTTTTCAGAGGCTGATTCGGAAGCTGGTACAGGCTCTGGTGTGATTTATAAGAGAACAGATGGACATGCGTATATTGTAACGAATAACCACGTTGTTGCTGGGGCGAATCGTATTGAAGTGAGCTTGAGTGACGGTAAGAAAATTCCAGGTAAAGTATTAGGAACCGATGTAGTCACGGACTTAGCTGTACTAGAAATAGATGCGAAGCATGTGAAGAAAGTGATTGAAATTGGCGACTCTAATACCGTTCGTAGAGGAGAACCAGTTATTGCGATTGGAAATCCACTGGGGTTACAATTTTCCGGAACTGTCACACAAGGTATTATTTCGGCTAATGAGCGTATTGTTCCTGTAGATTTAGATCAAGATGGACATTACGATTGGCAAGTAGAAGTATTGCAAACAGATGCGGCAATTAATCCAGGTAATAGTGGTGGAGCGCTTGTAAATGTAGCGGGACAATTAATAGGTATTAACTCAATGAAAATTGCAGCAAAAGAAGTAGAAGGAATTGGACTAGCTATTCCAGTTACGAGAGCTGTTCCTATTATGAATGAACTAGAAAAGTACGGTAAAGTAAGAAGACCTTACGTTGGGATTGAACTAAGATCATTAAATGAGATTCCGAGTTACTATTGGTCAAAAACATTACACTTACCGGGTAACGTAACAGAAGGAGTCTGCATTTTAGATGTGAAAAGTCCTTCGCCAGGTACGGATGCGGGTCTTAGAGAACATGATGTTATTGTGGCGGTAGATGGAAAAGCGGTGCACGATATTATTGGGTTCCGCACGGCCTTATATAATAAAAAAATTAATGATAAAATGACTCTTACGTTTTATCGTGGTACAAAACGAGCGACAACAACGGTGAAATTAGGCATTCAAAAGTATTAAAAACAGGAGGGCCTACCTCCTGTTTTCTATTGTAGAAAAGTGAGGTGAAGAATATGAATTTACCTTGTTGTTTAGAACATGTTGAATTAGCATTAGATATCATTGTGGATGAGTGTGAAGTCGCACCGGTTATTAACAATGTGGATAACTCTAAAGAAGAGAAAAAAACATGTGAATTTTGTCAAAATGAGGCGACATATGTTGTATCGAACACAGATTCTCACACAATATGTGGGTAACATTTGTGGATATGTGGATAAGTCCTGTGGATAACGTGTTTGTAAGGTGGGGAATAAATGTGAATATCTCGATTATTTCAATCGGAAAATTAAAAGAAAAATACTTAAAACAAGGTATAGCAGAATACTTAAAACGATTATCTTCTTACGCAAAAGTAGAAGTAATTGAATTGCCAGATGAAAAGGCACCAGAAAATTTAAGTGCAGCAGAAATGTTAATTGTAAAAGAAAAAGAAGGTATTCGTATACTGGATAAAATTTCTGATGATACGCATGTCATTGCGTTAGCTATAGAAGGAAAACAAAAATCATCAGAAGAATTTGCGGTAAGTATAGATCGCCTTGCTACATATGGAAAGAGCAAGATCACATTTGTAATTGGTGGATCACTGGGGCTTAGTTCTGAAGTAATGAAGCGTTCAAACGAATCTCTTTCTTTTTCGAAGATGACATTACCACATCAATTAATGCGATTAGTATTGCTTGAGCAGGTGTATAGAGCGTTTCGGATTAATCGTGGTGAACCGTATCATAAATAAATTTTTCATTTGTATATAAAGAGTAAAAAAGACCATTGGACAAAAATCACCGATGGTCTTTTAAACATTAATAGATGGTATGTAGATTTCCTAAAATAAGTATGTTTCTATTTCTAAAAAAATATGCTGTAATATGAAGAGGGAAAAAGTATAAGTAGTCATAGAAGTGAGGAATTAAAGGTGAAGAAGTTTAAGAAGTTTTACTTGGAGATTACGAGTGTATGTAATCTT
Source organism: Bacillus sp. TH30 (assembly GCF_016650875.1). Taxonomy (NCBI): domain Bacteria; kingdom Bacillati; phylum Bacillota; class Bacilli; order Caryophanales; family Bacillaceae; genus Bacillus; species Bacillus sp. TH30. Next base: position 2,557,883 of record NZ_JAEKEY010000002.1, read on the forward strand.
GCGTGCAGCTTTTGTCCGCCGACGGAAAGGCAGAAGCAATTCATTTCTGTAGAGGATTTTGCTAAAAGATTAGACCAAATTAAACCTCACACAGACTACATTTATTTGCACGTGAAGGGTGAGCCATTGCTCCATCCGAAAATAGATCAACTATTAGATTTAAGCCATGAAAAAGGGTTTAAAGTTAATATTACAACGAACGGAACGTTAATTAATAAGAGAAGGCATAGACTGTTAAATAAGCCTGCGTTAAGACAAATGAATTTTTCACTGCACAGTTTTGATGGACACCCAGGTTCGCAAGATAAAGAGGGCTATGTAAGGAGTATACTTTCTTTCATTAGAGAGGCAACAAGTCAATCGGACTTAATCGTTTCACTAAGATTATGGAATTTAACTCAGGATAATAAAACAAATGCTGAAATCCAAAAAAATAGGGATTTATTATCTATAATTGAAAATGAGTTTGATCTATCTTATCAAATTGAAGAGAAGCTTACACCGGGAAAAGGTATAAAAATTGCGGAACGTGTCTTTATTAATCAAGACTATGAATTCCAGTGGCCGGCATTGCATGAAGAAGAGGATGATGGAAAAGGATTCTGTCATGGTCTTCGAAATCAGGCTGGAATCTTAGCAAACGGAACGGTTATTCCTTGTTGTCTAGATGGTGAGGGAATTATTAATCTTGGAAATATTAATAATGATTCATTCTCTAATATTATTGAAGGCGAAAGAGCGAACAATATTGTAGATGGATTTTCAAAAAGGGTTGCAGTAGAAGAACTATGTAGAAAGTGCGGATACCGCAAAAGATTTGGAAAGTAAATATAGAATAAGCCCTCATAAAGCGAGGGCTTATTTTTATTCTTGATAAGAACGTTCTAATTCATCAATTAAGGAACCTACGTAAGAAACAGCTTTACGGATTGCATCTGGTTTTGACATGTCTACTCCAGCGTGTTTCATTAATTCAAGTGGTTTCATTGTACCGCCTGCACGGAGTACATCAAGCCAGCGATCAACAGCAGGTTGTCCCTCTTCTTTAATCATTTGAGCTACAGCGGTAGAAGCAGTTAGTCCCGCAGAATATGTGTAAGAATATAAGCCCATATAATAGTGAGGTTGACGCATCCATGTTAAACCGGCGCCTTCATCAATTTCTACGGAATCTCCCCAGAATGTCGAAAGGACCTTCGTTTTTATTTCAGTTAAAGTTGTAGCTGTGAGTGCTTGCCCTTCTTCTGCTAGATCGTATACTCTTCTTTGATATTCTCCCTCAAGTAGATGGGTAACGAAGTTGTGGTAATATGTGCCGAGTAGTTGCAGAATAACCCATCTGCGCATTCTCTTATCTTCAGTAGTCGCAAGTAAATGCTGGGCTAATAGTAATTCATTCATCGTTGATGGAGCTTCAACGAAGTACATAGATGGACGCACATTCATAATACGCTGATTTTTATTTGCTAAATGAAAATGACCAGCATGTCCAAATTCATGAGCTAATGTGAAACACCCGCGCATCGTACCCTGCCATGTAATTAAAATATAAGGGTGAGAACCGTATGGGCTAGAGCAGAAGGCACCTGTTGATTTTCCTACGTTATCTGCAAGGTCTACCCATCTTTCTTTGAAGCCCTTTTCGATAATGGAACTATATTCATTTCCTAATACTTTTAAAGAATCTTGAATGAGTTTGCCAGCTTCTTCGTAAGTGATTGTTGGATTAAATTCAGGATCTAACGGTGCATGTAAGTCACAGAAAAGCATTTGATCAAGCCCTAATACATTCTTTTTTAAATCTGCAAAACGGCGCATATGAGGCGCTAATTCGTTATAAATAATATCTAGTTGGTTGTTATACATTTCAAGTGGAACTTTTTGAGGTTCTAAAAGCATATGGGTAACGGACTCGTACTTGCGCAAACGAGAAAGCGCCACTTGTTTTTTTACTTCAGTAGCATATGTTGTTGCAACTGTATTTTTATATCGTTTCAATGTGGAAACAAATGATGAATATGCTTTTTTACGTATATATGTGCTTGGAGAAAATTCATATTTGCTTTCGAATAATGCAAACGATACAGGCAAATCATTTCCCTGTTCATCTTGTATAGAAGGGAAATCCATATCGGCTAATTTAGTCATGCCGTAAATTTTGTAGGGTGAACTATGAACTTCGCCGAGTGCAGCAAGAGCTTCTTCTGTTTCAGGAGAGAGTGTGTGCTGCCTCTTTTTGAGTATCTCTAGTAATGATTTACGGAAAGGTTCAAGTTTTATTTCCTCAGTTAAATATTTTTCAATTATTCCCTCCTCAAATGAGAGAATTTCGTTATGAATAAAGGATAGTGCGGTATGTACATTCGTTCCTAGAGCGGAAATTTTGGAAGAGTTCGCTTGAATAACTGAATCTGTACGATCAGCGGATTCTTTTAAATTTGCATATGCGCCGAGTTTTGTTAACTTCATTAAAAGCTCTTCTTCTAAAAGTAGGCAATTTAATAAGGTAGCGGGGCTAGTGTGTAATTGTCCTTTAAATGCATCAAGTTTTTTTATATCGTCTGTTAATACACGTAATGCAGTTTCCCACTCTTTATCAGATTTGTATAAATCAGAAAGGTCCCATGTCAATTCAGTAGAGACTTCCGCGCGAATAAGGCGTTTCTCAATTACATTTTTCATTTGTTATATCCCCCTTATTATAAGTATCTAAAAACATGATACTAGAAAATTCAGTGAAATGAAAATATTTTACATTTTTATACATGAAAAAGAAGGACAAGCATAAAAAATGCTTGTCCTTCTAGTTAAATTTATAAATTAATATACTTTGTCACCGTTGAAAATAGAGTTTTTCACGACTACATAATCTACAGTACGAATTGCGTCTAATTTTGTTCCACCAGCGTAAGAGATAGAAGATTGAAGATCTTGTTCCATTTCGATTAAAGTGTCTTCTAAAGAACCTTTATGCTCAACGAACATTTTCTTACCTTCAACGTTTTTCTTCTCACCTTTTTGGAATTCAGAAGCTGAACCGAAGTACTCTTTATAAAGTTTGCCATCTTTTTCGATTGTTTCCCCTGGAGACTCTTCATGACCTGCGAATAGAGAACCGACCATAACCATAGTTGCTCCAAATCGAATTGATTTAGCTACGTCGCCATGTGTACGAATACCACCGTCAGCGATAATTGGCTTACTTGCAGCTTTTGCACACCAGCGAAGTGCAGCTAGCTGCCAACCGCCAGTTCCAAAGCCTGTTTTAATTTTAGTAATACAAACTTTACCAGGTCCAATGCCAACTTTTGTTGCATCAGCACCAGCGTTTTCTAATTCTCTTACCGCTTCTGGAGTTCCAACGTTTCCAGCGATAACGAAGCTTTCTGGTAAATGTTTTTTAATATGTTGAATCATGTTGATCACAGCGTTAGAGTGACCATGTGCGATATCGATTGTAATGTATTCAGGTGAAAGTTGCTCAGCAGCTAATTGTTGTACGAATTCGTACTCGTCTTCTTTAACACCAACGCTGATTGAAGCAATTAATCCACGTGATTGCATATCTCTAATGAATGAAATTCGTTTCTCTGGTTGGAAACGATGCATGATATAGAAGTAATTATTTTCAGCTAAATAAGTTGCGATTCTTTCATCAATAATCGTTTGCATATTTGCAGGTACGACAGGTAATTTAAATTTATGTTTTCCTAAAGTGACAGTTGTATCACATTCAGATCGGCTATTTACAATACATTTTGCAGGAATTAATTGAATATCTTCATAGTCAAATACGTTTTCCATCATTTACACCCCTAAAATACGAATATTTTATTTAGTTTCTTTAAAAACGTTCGTCCAAATGATAATTTACAGTATTTTTAGTAATAAGTCAAAGGTTTTAATGTTTAATTTAAAAAATTAAAGTTAATTTAATAGCTATTGGATTTATATGGTTGTAATGTATTTTAATATGTAATAGTTTAATGTAGAATTATATATGGAAAATAGTAGATAAATATATTAATTTAGGGGAGATTTTATGGGACGTTTAGTATATATGGATTGGCTACGTGTAGTAGCGACAATTGCGGTCGTTACAATTCACGTTGCTGCTGGTTATGTTTCTACATTAGATTCAAATAACGTATCTCGTTGGCTGGCTGGTAATTTTTACGACTCACTTTCGCGTGCTAGTGTACCAATTTTTGTAATGATTAGTGGAGCGCTATTATTAAAGGGAAAAAAAGATACTTCTATTGGGGAATTTTTAAAGAAACGTGCAAGTAAAGTGATTATACCTTTGATAGGTTGGAGTGCTATATTTTATATCTATGGGGCTTGCGTAGGATATTTTCCGGCTTCTTTAAAGCAAGGGATAAAGTACTTTTTAACAAATAGTATCGGGTTACATCTATGGTTCTTATATATGATTGTAGGAATATATTTAATCGCACCTTTACTGAAAGTATTTGTGAAAAATGCTAAGAAGAGAGAGATAGAATATTTTTTAATTTTATGGCTATATGCATCTGTTATCGTCAAGCTAGTAAATTATTATTATCCTATCAACTTTAATATCGAACTATTTTACGTTACAAATTATGTAGGGTATTTCCTACTTGGTTATTACTTATCGAATTATGATATTGTGAAAAAATGGAGAAATATTTCTTATATTGGAGGACTTGCAGGATTTATTGGTACGTTCTTTATTACATATCATTATACAGTCAAAGCTAATGGACAGCTGGATCAATATTGGTATGAATATTTTGCTCCGGGTGTTGTACTTATGGCAATTGGGTTATTTGTCTTTTTCAAATATGCTTTCCAAAATTCAGAAAGACAATTACCATTTTTATTACGTGGCATAAACCAAGCAAGTCTTGGGATTTATATTCTTCACTTTTTCTTATTAAATAATTATCTATACATAGTCATTCCAAAGGTGAATGCACATGTACATGCAATATTGGCAATACCTATAAATGTAATTATTACACTTGTCCTTAGTATGTTAATAACTTTAGTATTGCAAAGAATACCGATTGTAAAAAGGCTAGTTCCGTAAAGGGAAAATCTGAAAATAAAATATTTTTCGTTATGTAGGTGGACAGGCTTATTATTAAGACTGTCCTTTATTATGTTGTTTTAAAAAACAATATAAAAAGAGTTATACTTAGGTTAAGTTGATATTTTAGCGAATTAAAAATATTAGTTTGATATATCCTCTTAGTATAATTAAATGTAGGGGAATAAAAAATATAATTATTAAATACAGAATAAAATGAGGTTATTACATGAGTAAAAGAAGTTTTACCGATTATGCATTAAGTAAAGAAATTGTAAGAGCACTTACTGGTTTAGGATATGAACATCCAACGGAAGTGCAAGGAGAGGTTATTCCAGTTGCCTTGCAAAAGAAAGACCTTGTCGTGAAATCACAGACTGGAAGTGGAAAAACCGCTTCATTTGGCATACCACTTTGTGAAATGGTGGAGTGGGAAGAGAATAAGCCACAAGCTTTAGTTTTAACACCGACGAGAGAGCTTGCGGTACAAGTAAAAGAAGATATTACGAATATAGGCCGCTTCAAAAGAATTAAGGCTGCTGCAGTTTATGGTAAATCTCCATTTGCACGTCAAAAATTAGAGTTAAAGCAAAAAACACATATTGTAGTTGGGACTCCTGGTCGTGTGTTAGATCATATTGAAAAAGGTACTCTTTCTTTAGCGTGTTTGAAGTATTTAGTTATTGATGAAGCAGACGAGATGCTGAATATGGGCTTTATCGATCAAGTAGAGGCAATTATTGACGAGTTACCTACAAAACGAATGACAATGTTATTTTCAGCAACACTTCCAGAAGATGTTGAAAAGTTATCTCGTAAGTATATGGATTCGCCAACGCATATTGAAATTAAGGCTGCTGGGATTACAACAGATAAAATTGAACATACACTTTTTGAGACGAGAGAAGAGGAGAAGCTTTCACTTCTTAAAGATGTAACAACGACTGAGAATCCAGATAGCTGTATTATTTTTTGCCGTACACAAGAAAATGTAGATCACGTATTTAAACAGTTAGATCGCGTTAACTATCCTTGTGACAAAATACATGGTGGTATGGTACAAGAAGATCGTTTTGAAGTTATGGACGATTTTAGAAAAGGAAAGTTCCGTTATTTAGTAGCGACAGACGTAGCAGCTAGAGGAATTGATATTGATAATATTACACATGTTATTAACTATGATATTCCATTAGAAAAAGAAAGTTATGTACATCGTACGGGAAGAACGGGACGAGCTGGTAATAACGGGAAAGCTATTACATTCATGACGCCGTATGAAAATAGATTTTTAGAAGAGATTGAGGAGTACATTGGCTTTGAAATTCCAAAGGCACTTGCACCTTCAAAAGAAGAAGTTATGAAAGGGAAAGCAGTATTTGAGGAAAAGATACATGCTAAACCAATTATAAAGAAAGATAAAAATGCAGACCTAAACAAAGGAATTATGAAATTGTACTTTAATGGCGGGAAGAAAAAGAAAATTAGGGCGGTAGATTTCGTCGGTACAATTGCTAAAATTAAAGGTGTTACAGCAGAAGATATAGGAATTATTACAATACAAGACAATGTTTCTTACGTTGAAATATTAAATGGAAAAGGACCACTTGTTTTAAAAATTATGAAAAGCACAACGATTAAAGGGAAACAATTAAAGGTTCATGAAGCAATTAAGTAAACAAAAAAACTATCCACCTCTAACACGTGGATAGTTTTTTTGTTTAAGTTTCTTTGAGGTCATCAACTAGTTTCTCTGCTAAACGTCTATACATATTACTCATAGTCACGAAGGATGTTAGTAATAAAAACTTTTCTAGCTTTGGATCTTCTAAGGAAGAAACCTCGTTTACTTCCTTAACACGGTTATTCACGTCTTGCTTAAAGCTTTCCACATTGGTGTCAGTAAGAGAAAGGTAATCTTTATATAGAGTATTTAATTCGAATGTATCATCGTTTATTAACGGTGCATTTATATTTTCTAAGGAGCTTTTTATATCATTAATGGAAAGAGCTCCTTTTAATTGATAAATTAAGCTGATTAAAATCATATGTTCTTTTGAATACTTTTTATTTTTGATAGGGATGAATAATTTCCCTTTTGCGTAATTGTTAATCATTGTTTTTGTTAATACTTTTTCATCATCAGTTCTCGTTGTATCCGCATAAGTATTCTCAAATAGTTGGACAACTTGGTCTACATATAAGTCGACATTTGGGATATCCTCAAGTTTAATACTTTTTTCTAAATGTAATGATTCAAGTAATTTATTTATATTTTCCACGTAGAACCCCTCACTTTTATAACTTAGTGGAACTTAATGTTTAGTATATCTTTAAATATGGTATTACGAAACAAATGAATTGTAAATGTTGACCCACATGGATAATATGTATATAATTACATGTAGTTATGAAAACTACATGTAATTATATGAGGGGTGTTTATATGAATGTTTATGTAAGAGAACCGGTTAATGCATTTACTCACTTAGGAGGAGCTGTATTATCATTTATTGCATTATTAGCTATGCTTGTGAAAGTTTCTGTTAAGATGCCATCTGTTGCTGCAATTACAGCTGTTATTTTATTCGGTATCGGGATGATGGTCCTTTATATGGCATCAGCTGTGTATCATAGTGTCGTAGCCAGTGAACGTGTTATTTATTTCTTTAGGAAGCTAGATCATTCTATGATTTTCATATTAATTGCAGGTACATATGCACCCTTTTGCTTAATTACATTAAATTCGGCAAATGGTTTACTATTATTTTGTTTAGTTTATGCAACGGCAATTTGTGGTATTGCTTTTAAAATGTTTTGGTTTAATTGTCCAAGATGGTTATCGACAGCAATTTATCTTCTGATGGGTTGGTTAATTGTTCTATTCTTTGCACCGCTAGCTGAGAATCTAAGTACAGGAGGTATTATTTTCTTAGTACTTGGAGGCATTTTTTATACAATTGGTGGGTTTATTTACGGTGCGAAGCCAAAATGGTTGGAGTTTAAATATATGGGACACCATGAAATTTTTCATGTTTTTGTATTGTTAGGTAGTCTTGCACATTTTCTAAGTGTATATTGTTACGTAATTTGATCAAAAAACGCCACGTGATGTCTGTTATGTGGCGTTTTTTTATTACCTGATTTGAATCGTGTATTGTACAAAAAATCATGGGATAAAATGTAAGTTTCTGTGTTCGCATAATAAACATATGATAAGAAATATGTGATATACTTTGAGAAGTTTATAATGAATGAAATATGGAGGACTATAATTATGGCAATACTTGTAACAGGTGGAGCAGGATATATTGGTAGTCATACATGCGTAGAATTACTAAAAAACGGTTACGAAATTATAGTAGTAGATAATCTTTCGAATAGCTCAGTAGAGTCTATAAATCGAGTGACAGAGATAACAGGAAAACAGTTTAAATTTTATAAAGAAGATATTTTAAATCGAGAAGCACTTGATACGATTTTTGAAGAAAATACAATTGAAGCTGTTATTCACTTTGCAGGCTTTAAGGCTGTAGGGGAATCAGTAGAAATTCCGTTAACGTATTATCATAACAACATTACAAGCACACTAGTGCTATGTGAAGTGATGCAGAAGCATGATGTGAAGAAGATGATCTTCAGCTCATCTGCAACAGTGTATGGTATTCCGGAAACATCACCAATTACGGAGGAGTTTCCATTAAGTGCAACGAATCCATATGGTCAAACGAAATTAATGATTGAACAAATTATGCGTGACGTAGCATTTGCGGATGCAGAATGGAGTATCACATTACTTCGTTATTTCAACCCATTTGGTGCACATGAAAGTGGACGTATTGGAGAAGATCCAAACGGAATTCCAAATAACTTAATGCCATATGTAACGCAGGTAGCAGTAGGGAAGTTAAAGGAATTAAGTGTATTTGGAAATGACTATCCAACAAAAGATGGCACGGGTGTCCGTGATTATATTCATGTTGTAGACTTAGCAAATGGCCATGTAAAGGCGCTTGAAAAGGTACTTGGCACTACTGGGATAGATGCATACAATCTCGGTACAGGTACTGGTTATAGTGTGTTGGAAATGGTTGAAGCATTTGAAAAGGTTTCGGGCAAAGAAGTTCCTTATAAAATTACGGAGCGTCGACCTGGCGATGTGGCAGTATGTTTTGCAGATGCATCGAAAGCGAAGCGTGAATTAGGATGGGAAGCAAAACGCGGATTAGAAGAGATGTGTGCAGACTCTTGGAGATGGCAATCAAATAACAAAAATGGCTATCTAGAAGTTTAATAAACAGATAAAAAAATGACCTTTTGCGGGAGCAAAAGGTCATTTTTATTTATTTATTTATTTCCATTAAGTTTATTAGCAAATTTAGTTATGAATTTAGCTGATGAACACTACCGTGGGATTGTTGTGAATAAGGTGAAACAGCAAGTTATTGGAAAAGGAATAGATGGGGTGTTTTTAGATACAGCTGGTGATATTGATGACTATTTTTATGATCAGCCGTCTACACAAGGGAAATTTCGAGAAGCATATGTAAATTTATTAAAAGAAATTAAAAGTGTTGATTCCAACCTGTTTCTTATACAGAATTGGGGATTTGACACAATCAAAAATACATCCTTGAATTTTATACATGGTGTATTGTGGGAAGACTTCAATAAACAAGTTATTGCGAAAGATGAATGGAGTCAAAATTGGATGCGTTATTTTAAACAACAAAGCAATAAAATTGTAACGTTTACCGTGACCCCAGATAATGTATCTAAAAAATATAGTTCTACAAATGGATTTGTTCCTACAATAAATCCGAATGATATTTATGATAAATAGCAAGTGTTCAAAATGAGAAACTATCAAGATTGACTATCACGCTTCAGGTCAGTAATACGATTATCTTATAAAGATAAATGTATTACTGACTAGCCCCTTTCACATAATAGGGGAGATTTAATGAATTCGAACGAGTTGTTTATGGTATACTGTATTACCTTCTTGGCTTGTATATGGCGGGATACTTCGCCCAAAACAATTTGCAACAATATTGGAGTGGCCAGGATAAGAAATACGAATTTCATACAAATCAATAGAGTCATCTAAATCAGCATAAAAAACTGCTAAGTGGTTGCCTTGTAAAATATATGGGAATGCTACTTCCGTATTTTCACCAATTAGTACAGGTAATTTTACAGGATTAGAATAGTTAGACCAATCCCAAACCTCTATAGTTACATGGTGTGTGTAATATGCATCTAAATTTACAATGTTTACTACTGCTGAAACAGCTGCAGGCTCTCTTGTTAATACACCTGTGGAGTGAAAAACAAAATGATTTGGATAATGAAGAGGCATAAATATCAAACCTTTCTAAATTAATATGAGTGTACGATATTCTATGCAAATAATTAATAGAATGAGATAGGGAAAATGTATCATTCTACTAAATTTTTATAGAAATTCAAAACATAGTATTGAAAAGTATTCCAACACTTGTATCATTGTTAGAGTACGTTTATAATCAAGGAATCCTATTTCATGTTTTGATAGGGTTATTTATTATTGAAAGCGTTTTAAATTTGTTATTTTTTAAGGTAGGAAGTCTGACTTATTCAGATTAAAAATTATGTATGTAGTTTTAAATAGGAAGAAAAATAATAAAGTGAAACTTTAATCAGTGGGGGGTGGTGTTCATCCCCACTGATTATTAGCCTTCACCAATCGGGCTTTACGGGCAGTTGATCTCCCACTTAACTTCTTTGCTCTAGCTGAATTTTGAGGTGGGAGTTTTACAGCTCGTTAATGCGGGATAAAGTATCACTTTATATTGTGGGGAGGTTAAAAGTGTGAAAGGGAAAGATTTTCACACGAATATATATGGGTTACGTAGGATTATTACTTTCAGGTGCAGCTTTATTTTTAAATAGTCTTGTCATATTAGGCAAAGTAGAGATGAAAAGTGCAGGTGTCTTTAATTTATTTGTGGGGGCATTACAAATTATCATTCCGTTCTATTTGATTATGATTTCTGATCAAAGTAATTGGACGGTATATTCATATGCGGCTACTTTTTTATTTGGTTTAACTTATTTATATGTAGGCGTTACTTTTGTTAAAGGAATGGATAGTAGTGGACTAGGCTGGTTCTGTATTTGGGTAGCAATTATTGCTTTATTCTATATGATTGTTTCATTTGTTCAATTCCACGATGTTGTTAATGCGTTAACATGGTTTATGTGGGCATTACTTTGGTATTTATTCTTTGTATTAAATGCACAAAAAAAGAATATCAATCAATATCTTGGCAGAATTGCCTTTGTACAATCATGGGTAACATTGACGTTGCCTTCACTCTTTTATTTTATGGGAGTATGGGGCGAGGGATTCATATATGAACTATGGGTTTATGTATCAGTAATTTCTATTTTATATTGCTGCTATTGTATTTTTAAATATCGAGTACGTTAATGTATCGTGTGTAGAAAAAACATGGAATCGTTAAACTGATTCCATGTTTTTTTATTTTAGCGTTTATAATAATAGAGGTAGTATTTTACAATTTGTGAAAACGGGGATGATGAAGGTGAAAAAAGTATTGGTGCTAGGGGGAACAAGATTTTTTGGTAAACATTTAGTAGAAGTACTGTTGCAAGCTGGACATGATGTAACGATTGCGACGAGGGGAGTTACTGAAGATTCCTTTGGAAGTGCAGTAAAAAGACTGATTGTAGATAGAGAAGATGAGAGGCTACTAGAAGAGCGTTTTGAAGGTAAAAGTTATGATATCGTATACGATAATTTATGCTATAGCTCGAATGCAGCGAAGATAATATGTGAAGTGCTAAAAGGAAAAACGAAGAAATACATTATGACATCTTCAATGGCTGTCTATGAGCCTGCGCTAGGCCTGTTAGAAGAAAACTTCAATCCGTACGAGTATACAATTACGTATGGAGGTAGGAATGATTTCAATTATAGTGAAGGTAAGCGATTAGCTGAAGCAGTTTTATTTCAACATGCAACATTTCCAGTTGTCGCAGTGCGTTTTCCAGTTGTTATTGGAGAAAACGATTATACGAAAAGATTACAATTTTACGTTGAACATGTTGTGAAACAAGAGTCTATCGTTGTGGATCATGTAGATGGAGAGTTGTCATTTATACATGAAAAGGAAGCAGGACAGTTTTTAGCTTGGTGCGGGATGGAAAACATAGAAGGGCCAATTAATGCTTGTAGTAACGGGGTGGTTTCTACCAGAGAAGTTATTCGTTTCATAGAAGAGAATACCGGGATAAAAGCGCTCATTCAAGAAGTAGGAGATAATATAGCTCCTTATAATGGAGTGATTAATTGTACGTTACATAATGGAAAGGCTCGTGAATTAGGATTCCCGTTCCGAGAGTTGAAATTAGAGACGGAAAAAGTTTTACGTTATTACATAAATACAATGAAATAATCATAAATCCCCCGGTGGCAATCCGGGGGATTCTGGAGGATTTCGACAATACTAATTTTACATTACCAAATTTACCTTATACGCACGACTAATGTGTTTGTGATTGAATTGCTTGTAAATACTTTTCATTTACCCGTTCCCAGTTCACCGTATGCCACCAGTTGGTAACAAATTCTGGACGCCGATTTTGATACTTTAAATAATAGGCGTGTTCCCATACATCGATGACGAGTAATGGAATTTTACCTTCTTGCAAAGGTGTATCTTGATTGGGTGTACTCATAACGGAAAGTTCCTCACCGTCCAGAACAAGCCATCCATAGCCACTTCCAAAACGACTAATAGCTGCTTTGGAAAGTTGATCTTTTAAGTTGTCAAAGGTATTGAAATAATAATCAATTACTTTTGCAACGTCTCCATTAGGCTCACCGCCACCTCGCGGGCTCATTAATTCCCAAAAAAGACTATGACAATAATGTCCACCACCGTTATTTCTGACAGCTGTAACAATTTCTTTTGGTAAAGTTTCTAAATTACATAGTAAATCTTCTAAAGATTTATTATGTAATTCCGTATAGTTTTCTAAAGCGGCATTCAAGTTATTTACGTATGTCGCATGGTGCTTTCCATGATGAATAGAAAGCGTGTTGCTATCGATATATGGCTCTAGTTCATCATAGTCATATGAAAGCTTTGGCAATTGAAATGAAGACATAACATTCTCTCCTTTCTTATTAAAAAAGTTGGTCTAGGTAAAAATAATTTACCTGAGTCAAAAATACACCTATTTTTTATACAAGTCAATAGTAAGTTCTTTAATTTTCTGAAAAATATTATAATAAAAGTAACACTTCGACTTTCATTTGTGACTCTTATTCTTTTTGCTTATACTGTAAAGTAGTAACGTTTTGTTGAAATAGAAGGAGATCGTTTATGAGTAAAACGAAACAATTAATAGAGGAAGCGAGTCATTTTATTACGGTTTGCTATAAAGAGCTTAATAAAGAACAATTCATAGAAGAGAGAGTAAAAGAAATTCAAGTTGAGATAGAGAAGACGGGGACGTATGAGCATACATTTGAAGAACTTGTTCATGGATCACGAATGGCATGGCGCAATAGTAATCGATGCATCGGAAGACTATTTTGGAGTAAGATGCACATATTAGATGCACGTGAAGTAAATGATGAGGAAGGTGTATACAATGCATTAATTCATCATATTAAATATGCAACGAACGATGGGAAAGTTAAACCGACAATTACAATTTTTAAGCAATATCAAGGTGAAGAAAATAATATACGAATTTATAATCACCAATTGATTCGGTATGCAGGATATAAAACAGAAATGGGAGTGATTGGTGACTCTCATTCCACTGCGTTTACAGATTTTTGTCAGGAACTTGGCTGGCAAGGAGAAGGTACGAATTTCGATGTATTGCCACTTATTTTTTCTGTTGATGGAAAAGAACCCGTATATAAAGAAATTCCTAAAAAAGAAGTGAAAGAGGTACCGATTGAACATCCAGAGTACCCAATCTCATCTTTAGGAGTAAAATGGTATGGGGTTCCAATGATTTCAGATATGCGCTTAGAAATTGGCGGTATTTCCTATACAGCCGCTCCGTTCAATGGATGGTATATGGGGACGGAGATTGGGGCTCGTAACTTAGCGGATCATGATCGTTATAATTTACTGCCAGCGGTTGCAGAGATGATGAATCTCGATACATCTAGAAACGGTACGTTATGGAAAGACAAGGCACTAATTGAGTTGAATATTGCTGTATTACATTCCTTTAAAAAACAAGGAGTTAGTATTGTAGATCATCATACAGCTGCACAACAATTTCAACAATTCGAGAAGCAAGAAGCATCATGTGGACGGGTTGTAACAGGGAATTGGGTGTGGCTCATTCCACCGTTGTCGCCAGCTACCACTCATATTTATCATAAACCGTATCCAAATGAAATTTTGAAGCCGAATTTCTTTCATAAATAATAGCTAGTATAGTTTTTTTTCTGCAAAATATAATTTTTTTAATTACTGTTACGTAGCAAATGGAAGCCTTTACTATCGGTTATTTTTGGAAAGGACTTTTTGAACCAAGGAGTTCCTTATGTTATAATCAAATTTCTGTTTCGAAGACCTTATAGAAATATAAGGTCTTTTGTTTTGCTTTTTTATGTAATAGGAATAGAAATTTTCTTTTAAATAAGGGGTTTAGCATATTTTTAGGGACAACATAAGTGTGTAGGAAATTGATGAATTATTATGCTTATATAATCATTGTGTTTTGGGTGTAAACAAGAAAACATAATAAAGTTGTTTTTTTAGATTGCTGAGGAAGGAGGAAGTGTAAATGAGGATGAAGAGTCGAAAAACGGATTGGCCTGTATTTCTTATTAGTGGTGGCTCACTTTTATTATTTGTAATTGCAGTTATTTTAAATAAAAGTTACGTAGAGGGAGCCATTAATAGCAGTTTTGCAGCTTCAATTAAATATTTTGGTGCCTTTTGGCAGGTTTTATTAATTGGTACATTTGTTGTTGCAATGTGTATGGCGTTTTCAAAATATGGGAGAGTTAAACTTGGGGGGCTAGAAAAACCTGAGATTAGTACGACAAAATGGCTCGCTATTATTATGTCTACATTACTTGCTGGAGGTGGCGTTTTTTGGGCAGCCGCAGAGCCGATGTACCATTTGATGACGGTGCCACCAATACATGAAGGTATAACTGCTGGAACGAAAGAAGCGGTAATGCCGGCTTTAGCACAAAGTTATATGCACTGGGGTTTCCTGGCTTGGACGATTTTAGGTACAATTAGTGCGGTAGTTATGATGTACGGGCATTATCATAAAGATATGCCTTTAAAACCTCGAACGCTTTTATATCCTATTTTTGGAGAGAAATTGCGAAAGAGTTGGCTTGGAACAATGATCGATGTATTTGCCATTATTGCGGTAGCTGCAGGGACGATTGGTCCAATCGGATTTTTAGGACTACAAGCAAGTTATGGGTTACAAGCATTGTTTAACATTCCTGATGTGTTTACTACTCAATTAGCCATTATTGTTTGTGTAGTAGCTGTTTCTACTATATCTGCGGTAACAGGAATTGATAAAGGGATTCAAATTATAAGTAATTTAAATGTTAGGTTAGCAGTTCTATTAATGGTATTTGTATTACTATTTGGACCAGGTGGATTTATTATCGATTCATTTGTTTCTTCGTTTGGATTTTATATAAATGAATTTATTCCAATGAGCACATATCGTGGTGATACAGCTTGGTTAGGATCGTGGACAATCTTTTTCTGGGGATGGTTTATTGGATATGGACCGATGATGGCAATTTTAGTGAGCCGAATTTCAAGAGGAAGAACAATCCGAGAAATCATCGTTGCAATTGGAATTATTGCACCTATTATTACAACGTTTTGGTTTACTATACTAGGGGGATCAGGTGTGTTTTATGAGTTAATGAATCCTGGTTCTATCTCGACCGCATTAAGTGAATCTGGTATGCCAGCGGCTATGATTGCAATTACAGAGCAACTGCCACTATCTAATATTATTGGACCTGCATTTCTTTTATTAACAATTTTATTTGTAGTGACAACAGGAGATTCAATGGCTTATTCGATTTCAATGGCAGTGACTGGAGATGGAGATCCTAGAATTAGTTTGCGAGTTTTTTGGTCGCTTATTATGGGCGCAGTTGCGGCGATTCTTTTATATATGGGTGAGGGAAGTATTAACGCCTTACAATCCTTTATTGTAGTGACGGCTGTTCCGGTATCTATTCTGTTATTCCCAATGCTATGGCTAGCGCCTAAAGTCGCAGGGGAATTAGCGTTAAAACAAGGTATTGTAAAAGAAGAAGATAAAACTAGCTTCTTGTTCCAAAAAGCTAGTAAATCAAAATAAATAATTGTATTTATATAAGAAGAGGAAGCATTTCATTTGAGATGCTTCCTCTTTGCTATTTATCCAAATACTTTTCCTGAGGGGACAGTATTTGGATAAACATTTCGTATAGTTTCAATCTATTCTAATACTTTATCTTTCGTCTCTGGGACACATAATAGCATTGTAACTAAACCGATTGGATAGATAATGAAGATGAGAGATAATGCTCCCATTAAATTACCACCTGCAGCAAGTAAGCCGATAATAACAGGTCCAAATCCAGCTAACCCACGTCCTGTACCGAAAATAAAGTTCTCTGCTGTCGAGCGAGCTTCAGCAGGATAGTTTTCAGCTAAAATTGCTCCGAATCCCCCCATCATGCCATTGGCAAAGAATCCAAGCAATGCACTTCCCCATAACAATGATGTTGAATCTGTGAATAAGAAGAAGTAAATGAGACAGTATATAGTACCACCGACATAATAGATTGTAAAAGTTTTACGGCGACCAATTTTATCGGCTAGAATACCAAAAGTCGCAATTCCAATTAGCATGCCGATCGTAGAGATGAACATCCAGCCGCTCGCTTTTGCTAATGTGTAGTTATATTTATTCGCTAAAATAGTTGGCATCCATGTGAAAATTCCATAATATCCGAAGTTCTGGATGAATGACATAATAATAAGACCAATTGTTGTTATCGTTACTTTTTTATTGGCAAATAACTTTCGAAGTGGGAACTTTTTCATTTGCTTTAGTTGTTCTGCTTCAGTGGTTGTTAAATTACCTTCAGCTTCTTTTTGTAACAATTCTTTTTTGTATCGTTGTTTTTGTTCCCATATTTTCGGTTCACTTAAACTTTTGCGGACGTAAACAGCTAGTAGAGCGGGAATGAGTCCAAATAAGAAAACAGCTCTCCATCCGAAATGCGGGACGATAAATGCCGGAAGGAGTGAAGCGACTAGTACGCCAAATTGCCATCCAAGTGCAACAACGGATGTCGCCTTAGCGCGCATTTCTTTAGACCACGTTTCAGTTACGATGGCCATCCCAATCCCGAATTCACCACCAACTCCCATTCCAACTAAAAAGCGAAGAATTAATAATTGCCAATAATCTGTTGCGAAATAAATAAGTGCTGTTGCTAGTGAGAATAGTAAGATTGTGAAGGCCATCGTACGGATACGCCCAAATAAATCAGCAATAAATCCAAATAAATAAGACCCGATTAGCATTCCTATTGTGGTAGCTAATGTTAAGTTTCCACCTTCAACAGGGCTTAAATGAAATTCTTTTAAAATGTAGACGAGTACGAAAGATAAGAGCAACATGTCTAAACCTTCTGCTGCATATCCTAGCGCAGAACCAAACAATGTTTTATATCTTTTCTCTTTCGTCTCCTCTGTTGTTGATTGTACATCAGTAGTGACGTTCATCATTACTCCTCCTTATTTTCTTCTACAGTCGCTATGGAAGAATAACAAAAGGCCTTCTCACCTGATATGATGAGAAGGCCAAAAAAGCATACGTATCCCTAAAAAAAGACCATACGTATAGTGTATTCCGACTTCCTTCTCAACCTCACGGGGTTGGGTTAAAGGACTGTATTATATTACTTTATTTTTAGCACTCTTCTGTTAGATTGTCAAATAAAGAGGGGATAGTTATGTGTAAAATATTTCAAAAAACATTTCATTCTCCTTGACGCAAGCTTCATTATTTTCCCATAATAAAACTAACTAATATAAAAAGGAATGAATCACAGATGCTAAATTTAGTACTTATGATGATCGAACGCGTCGGACTTATTGTTATTTTAGGATTTTTACTCTCTCATATTAAAACGTTCCGGCGTCTTCTTCATAAGCAAGACGGATATGTAGATAAGTTTAAGCTTATTTGTATTTTTTCAGTGTTTACAATTGTAAGCAATTACACAGGGATTGAAATAGCAGGAAATACTATTATGAATGAAAATTGGTTACAAGGTGTTTCATCATCCAGCACAATTGCGAATACACGAATCATGGGTGTTGGAATTAGTGGATTGCTTGGCGGTCCTATCGTCGGAATTGGAGTAGGTTCTATTGCGGGTATTCATCGTTATATGCTTGGCGGGACGACGGCAGTAAGTTGTGCAATTTCATCAATTTTGGCTGGGATTATAACAGGTTATATTGGATACATTTTCAAAAAATATAACCGTACTATTACTCCTAAATTTTCTGCGATTTTAAGTGTTTTTATCGTTACTTTAGAAATGCTTATGATTCTATTAATTATAGAAGATGGACTTAGTGTTGTGAAAACAATTGCGCTACCGATGATTCTTGTAAATAGTTTTGGCAGTTTCATTTTACTTTCGATGATACTAGCTATTTTACGACAAGAAGAAAACGCAAAAGCTTTGCAAACGCATAAAGTATTACGAATTGCTGATAAGACGTTACCATATTTCCGCCAAGGGTTAACAGAAGAGTCTTGTAAACATGTGGCACAAATTATTCACCGCTTTACGGGAACAGATGCGGTATCCTTAACAGATACAGAGGAAATCTTAGCTCATGTTGGATTAGCATCAGATCATCATATTCCTTCACACAGTTTAATAACAGGTTTATCAAAAGAAGTATTAAAAACAGGGAAAATAATGAAGGCAAAATCACGTGAGATTATTAATTGTCAACATGAAGGGTGTCCATTACAAGCGGCAGTTGTTATTCCATTAACTTCACATGGAAATACGATAGGAACATTAAAACTTTATTTTAAAAACCCTAATCAATTAAGTCGTGTTGAAGAAGAGTTAGCGGAAGGGCTAGCGAAAATATTCTCCACACAGCTTGAGTTAGGTGAAGCTGAGTTACAAAGTAAGTTATTGCAAGATGCCGAAATAAAAGCGTTGCAAGCACAAATCAATCCGCATTTTTTATTTAATGCAATTAATACAGTATCAGCTTTATGCCGAACAGATGTAGAGAAAGCGAGAAAATTATTATTGCAGCTTAGCGTTTATTTTCGTTGTAATTTGCAAGGGGCACGACAATTACTTATTCCATTAGAACAAGAGTTGAATCATGTACATGCATATTTATCGTTAGAGCAAGCGAGGTTTCCGAATAAGTATGAAGTGAAGATGTACATTGAAGAGGCACTAAAGGTGACTTTAGTTCCACCGTTTGTGCTTCAGCTATTAGTTGAAAATGCATTGCGCCATGCTTTTCCGAAAAAGCAGCCAGTGTGCCAAGTCGAGGTACATGTGTTTGAAAAAGAAGGGATGGTTCACTTTGAAGTAAAGGATAATGGACAAGGGATTGAGAGTGAACGTCTAGAGCAATTAGGAAAAATGGTAGTTCCATCAAAGAAAGGGACGGGAACAGCCTTATATAATATTAATGAACGACTTATCGGGTTATTTGGGAAAGAGACAATGCTTCAAATTGAAAGTGAATTAGAGCAAGGGACAAAGATCCTCTTTGTGATTCCGAAAAAAGTAGAGGAGGAAAAACGGAGTGTTAAAAGTATTAGTAGTTGATGATGAAATGTTAGCACGGGATGAATTGAAATATTTATTAGAGAAAACAAAAGAAGTAGAGATAATTGGTGAGGCGGATTGTGTAGAGGATGCATTAGAAGAATTAATGAAAAACAAACCAGATATTGTTTTTCTAGATATTCAATTATCTGATGATAATGGATTTGAAATCGCAAATATATTAAAGAAGATGAAAAATCCACCTGCAATTGTATTTGCTACTGCCTATGATCAATATGCGTTGCAAGCATTTGAAGTAGATGCGTTAGACTACATTTTAAAGCCATTTGATGAAGAACGTATCGTACAGACATTAAAGAAATATAAAAAGCAAAAACAAATAAAATTAGAAACAAAGCAAGATGTAAAGAGTGTAGATGTAACGGCCGAGATGCATAAATTAGCATTACCAATTGAGGAATCAATTGTACTTGTTAACATTGAAGATATTATTTATGTAGGGCTTGTAGATGGGAAAGTAACTGTAAAAACAATGAAAGAAACATATGTAACACATGATACGCTTGTCATTTTGGAAAAGAAATTACCACAAACAATTTTTATGCGTGTGCATCGTAGTTTCGTTGCTAATATTAATCATATTTCTGAGATACAGCCGTGGTTTAATTCGACTTATAACTTAATTATGAAAGAGGGATCCAAAGTCCCGGTTAGCCGTACATATGCAAAAGAACTTAAAAAGCTGCTTCGTATTTAAGAAGCAGTTTTTGTATTTCACCGTATGATTTTTGTAATTGGCTGTTTATATTTGACATCCCGTTATGTAAACGCTTACCTAGCTGTTTATATCCTATAAAATAAAGGTACCAAATCGAAAGAGGTGGCCAAAATGAGTACGAAAAAAGTATATAGTTTCTTATCACAAGCATTCATATTTTCAGCTATTATGTTAGTTTCTAATATTATTGCAACGCATTTACCAATTCCGATGCCTTCATCGGTGATCGGATTAGTTATTTTATTTAGCCTATTATGTTTAAAAGTTATTAAATTGGAACAAGTTGAATCATTCGGAACGGCTTTAACAGGTATTATCGGATTCCTTTTCGTTCCATCAGGTATTTCGGTTATTAATTCTCTCGGTGTAATGGGACAATATTTTGTACAAATTTTAACTGTAATTGTTGTCGCAACAATTATTTTACTCGCTGTAACAGGTTTATTTGCACAATTTATTTTAGGAAAAGACGATAAAGAAATAGAAGATACGAAAGAATTGAAAGTAGTAAATAAAGGACGCAAGCACGAAAAAGTTGCGTAACCAATTTAGTATATATTGTTAGGAGGGAATGAACATGGCAAGCACAATGACTCCATATTTCGGAATCGTCGTTTCATTAATCGCATACGGAATCGGAACATTATTATTTAAGCATTCAAAAGGATTCTTCTTATTCACACCATTATTCGTAGCGATGGTATTAGGGATTGTCTTTCTAAAAGTAGGTAACTTTACTTTTGAAGAATATAATACTGGCGGAAAAATGATTAGCTTCTTCTTAGAACCAGCAACAATCGCGTTTGCAATTCCATTATATAAACAAGTTGATAAGTTAAAAAAATATTGGTGGCAAATTTTATCGGCTATTGTGGTTGGATCTATTTGTTCAGTGGTTGTTGTGTTCATTGTCGCAAAAGCAATTGGTCTAGATACAGCTGTAATGAACTCAATGTTACCGCAGGCAGCAACAACAGCAATTGCATTACCAATATCTGAAAGTATCGGTGGTATTCCAGCAATTACATCATTTGCAGTTATTTTTAATGCTGTTATCGTATACGCATTAGGTGCGTTATTCTTAAAAATATTTAGAGTGAAACACCCGATTGCTAAAGGTTTAGCGCTTGGAACAGCAGGACATGCGTTAGGGGTTGCAGTAGGTATCGAAATGGGTGAAGTAGAGGCAGCTATGGCCAGTATCGCTGTGACAGTGGTTGGTGTCGTAACGGTGGTGGTTATTCCAATGTTCATGCCGTTTATTGGATGATAAAACTTACTAAAAAAAATATAAAAGCAAGTTATTTGTAGGACGGATTTCTACTGATAGCTTGCTTTTTATGTTACAGTAGTGGTAAGACCTATTGAAGGATAAAAGTTTCCTTAAATCTTCATTAATACTACGTATAATGCGTTCTGAAATAGGTCATTGTATTGTAAAATAAGAAGTAACATAATATATAGCACAATTAACGGGTGGTTAGGGTTGAATATAAATTGCTCGCAATGGCTTTAATATTAAAGGATAATTATAAGTAGAGAATAGAGAGAGATCTACTTGTTAACGTTTTACTTTATAGGACAGGAGAGAGTACTCGTCGATTATGCAAATAAAAAACCTGTTTCAAAGCAAAGGATTTCAGAGGTTAATCGTATTAGTATTACTTGCTCTCATATTGTATGGGATGCAAAGTATGTTAAATTTAATTTTAATTACGTTTATGTTGACGTATTTAATGGATCGATTCCAAAAGTTTATTTCTCGTAAATTAGATCATTTCATGCCAATTAATCGAAAAATTATTATAGCGCTTTTATATGTAATGTTAGTGGCAGGAATTGCCATTACGCTATTTAAATATTTACCGGTATTAACAATACAAATTTCACAATTGATTTATCAATTTAATGTATTTTTAAGAAATCCACCTGATAGTGAATTAATTAAGTATGCAGTTAATGCTGTTAATCATATGGAGCTTTCTAAATATGTGGGGCAAGGCGTAGACATTTTGTATAAATCTATTACGAATGTTGGGAAATTTGGCCTTCAAGTTTTACTTTCTGTAATTTTAAGCTTATTTTTCTTACTTGAAAAAGCACGTATCGTTGCTTTTACTTCAAAATTTAAAGAAAGCCGACTTGCAATTTTCTATAACGAAATAGAGTATTTCGGAAAGAAATTTGCACGTTCATTTGGAAAAGTAATCGAAGCACAATTTTTAATTGCAATTGTTAACTGTGTTTTATCTGTTA
Organism: Bacillus sp. TH30; assembly: GCF_016650875.1. NCBI lineage: Bacteria > Bacillati > Bacillota > Bacilli > Caryophanales > Bacillaceae > Bacillus > Bacillus sp. TH30. The sequence continues at coordinate 2,580,863 of NZ_JAEKEY010000002.1, forward strand.
TTGCATTATGGATATTAGGATTCCCGCAATTACTAGGTTTAGCGTTAATGATTTTCTTGCTTGGTTTAATTCCAGTGGCGGGTGTTATTATCTCGTTATTCCCACTCTGTATGATTGCTTACAATATTGGCGGTATTATGTATGTCGTTTATATTGTAGTTATCGTAACAGTAATTCATGCACTTGAGAGTTATGTATTAAATCCGAAGTTTATGTCTCAAAAAACAAACTTACCAATCTTCTACACATTTATGATATTAATTTTCTCTGAGCATTTCTTAGGTGTGTGGGGACTTATTATCGGTATTCCAATCTTCATTTTCTTATTAGATGTCTTAGATGTGACAAGTGATGAAATGGAGAAGGACGTTGGAAAAAAATAAAGTGAAGTAAAGAAAAAGCATCGATGTTCGATGCTTTTTCTTTTATAACATGACGTTCCTTATGCCATACTGTAAGGAGAAGATAGAATAGGGGTGAAATAATGGCTGTAAATGAAAAGATAGAGTTAGCTACGTTTGCCGGAGGGTGTTTCTGGTGTATGGTTTCGCCATTTGAAGAGATGGAAGGGATTATACAGGTTGTTTCAGGCTATACAGGTGGCCATAAAGAGGATCCAACGTATAAAGAGGTGTGCTCGGAAACAACTGGGCATTATGAAGCAGTACAAATTACATTTGATGCAAATAAAATGCCGTATGAAGAGTTGTTAAATATATATTGGAGACAAATTGACCCGACTGATATAGGGGGACAATTCCACGACCGTGGACAGTCTTATGAAACGGTGATTTTTTATCATAATGAAGAACAACATAAAAAGGCAGAGGCTTCAAAAGAAGAGCTCGAGAAAAGTGGGAATTTTTCGAAGCCAATTGCGACAAAAATATTGCCAGCTGCTACGTTTTATCCAGCTGAAGAATATCACCAAGGATATTATAAGAAGAATACATTTCGCTATGAGTTATATCGTAAAGGCTCAGGTCGAGATGCTTTTATTAAACAACATTGGCCAAAGAATAATGCTCATTTAAAAGAAAGATTAAACGAGATGCAGTTTTATGTAACACAGGAAAATGGGACAGAACCGCCTTTTCAAAATGAGTATTGGAATCATAAAGAAGAAGGGCTTTATGTAGATATTGTTTCGGGGGAACCATTATTTACTTCTTTCGATAAGTTCGATAGCGGCTGTGGATGGCCGAGTTTTACGAAACCAGTTATGTCAGCTAGTGTGAAAGAAAAAATGGATGTTAGCCATAATATGACGCGTACGGAAGTGAGAAGTAAAGAAGGAGATTCACATCTTGGGCATGTATTTCCAGACGGCCCAGGACAAAACGGCCTTCGTTATTGTATTAATTCGGCAGCGCTACGCTTTATTCAAAAAGAAGATTTAGAAAAAGAAGGATATGGTGATTTCCTAATCTTGTTTGGGAATAAAAAATAACCTCGCAGTCAGCGAGGTTATTTTTTTATTTTACTTTTTTCTTTTTAAATTTGCTTAATGCTTCATAAACGATTGGAACAATAAGAAGTGTTAATAACGTTGAACTTGTTAATCCACCAATTACTGTTACGCCAAGTCCTTTAGAAATTAAGCCGCTACCTTCAAATCCTAATGCAAGCGGGATAAGAGCCCCGATTGTTGCAATTGCAGTCATTAAGATAGGACGCAGGCGTGTTGTACCAGCTTCTAATAATGCTTCACGTGTTGATAGGCCGTCATTTTCTTTATGAATAACGCGGTCAATGAGCACGATTGCGTTCGTTACAACGATACCAATTAGCATAAGAGCCCCAATCATCGCAGATACACTTAACGTTTCGCCAGAGATTAATAAGGCAACGAGTGCACCAATGATTGTGAATGGTAGCGAGAATAAAATTGCGAATGGTGCAAGGGCACCGCCAAATGTAACAACAAGAACGAAGTATACAATGGCAATCGCAGCTAACATCGCTAAGCCAAGTTGTTTGAATGATTCTTGAATATCTTGTGTAACACCACCCATAGAAACATCTATACCAGAAGGAAGATCCATTTTATCTACTTCTTTTTGAACAGCGGCAGATGCTTTTGAAACGTCATCAGATGTTAGTTTTGCACTAACTTCCGCATAAACACGGCCATCACGATGTGTTACTGTGTTAGAAGTTTCACCTTCTTTTACAGTCATAACATCTTTAACAGCAACTTCATTACCAAGTGGTGTTGTAATTTTACGATTTGTTAAGTCATCGATCGTTTCATAGTTTTGTTTTTCAGTTTCTACATATACATTTATATCTTTATCATCTTTTTTAATTGTTGTAAGAACAGGGCGGTCATGTTGATTAGAAAGTCCCATTCCAATTTGAGCAGCAGTTAGCCCCATTTTACTTAACTTTTCTTGATCAGCGACTAAAGTATATTCTGCATATGTTTTTGCAACACTAGAGTCTATGTCTTTTAAATCTTTATTTTTCTTCATGATATTTTGAATGTCTTTCACGACAGGCTTAATTTCTTCAGAGCTATCTCCATAAACGTATAGCTTAATTTCGTTACTACCGCCACCTGCTCCAAAATCTTGGTTTTTCCATTCACCTTTTCCAGACATCTTTTGTAAATCTTTAACGACTTGTTCTTTCTCTTTTTCAAAGTTTTTCGTATCGTTATCATATTGAACGAAGAACATCGCTTGATTTGTTTGACCAGGGCTCATTGGGTTTTCGCCGCCTAATGAGAATTGAATCGTTTTGACGTCTTTTTTATCTTGGAAATGCTTTTCAGCTTTCGTTGCAATTTTTTCAACGTCGTCTAACGTTTGACCTGGCTCAGGTTTGTACGTTGCGATAATCATTTTTTCTTCTTCAGATGGTAAGAAGCTGACACCGATGATTGGTACAAGTGCAAGGCTGCCTACTAATAGGAGGACTGTGATACTTGATGTAATAATTTTATGGTTTAACGCCCATTCAAGTATACGTTTATAGCCGTTTGCTAATTTGCTTGGTTTTTCCTCATGATGTACTTCTTTTTCTCTCATGCTTTCCTTCTTAAATAAAGAATGTGCTAGCATCGGCACAATTGTAACTGCCACAAGTAAGGAAGCAAGTAGGGCAAAAACAATTGTTAAAGCAAATGGTAAGAACATTTCACCAATCATACCCTTTACAAGCCCAAGAGGTAAGAATACAGCGATTGTTACAATTGTAGAAGACATAATCGGGATAAACATTTCTTTCGTAGCTTCACGAATTAAATCTTTCCCACGTAATTTCTCTTCTGATAAAGACATACGTCGGTAAATATTTTCAATAACAACAATTGAGTCATCAACAACGCGTCCAATAGCAACTGTCATTGCTCCAAGTGTCATAATGTTAAGGGTAATATCCATTTGTTTTATTACTAAAACTGCAATTAATAAAGAAAGTGGTATAGAAACGACAGAGATTAGTGTTGTTCGAATGTTTCGCAGGAACAACATAATAATAACAATCGCAAAGATAGCACCGAAAATAGCTTTGCTAAGCATTGTTTCGACTGATTTTTCAATAGGCGCACCTTGATCGAATGTTGAAATAATCTCTAAGTCTTTATATTTTTTCTCAAGGTCTTTTACTTTATCTTTAACTGCATTTACAACATCAACTGTATTCGCATCAGCAGCCTTCACAATTTGAATACCGATTGCTTCTTTTCCATTCGTTCGAGAAATGGATTCCGCTTTTCCAACTTCTTTAATATCAGCAATCTCTTCTAATGTAACCGTTGGTATGCCATTCATAGCGGCCGGATTCATCTGTGGTGCTTGTGTTCCAGCACCAGCGTTTTGGCTACCTTGACCATTCGGTGATGAAGGGATAGCTGGAATTTTTAATTCTTTTAATGCTTTAATTGTTGTAATGTTACCATCGACAACAACTGATTTTTCCGTATCTTTAAATGTATATAAGCCAAGTGGTAACGATACGTCCGAACCTTTAATCATATTTTTTACAGTATCTTCACTTAAACCTAATTCTTTCATCTTATCTTTTTTGAAGACAAGCTGTACTTCGTCTACTTGTTGACCTGCGATTTGAACAGATGCGACACCATCAAGTCCTTTTAATCCAGGAACAACATTTTTTTCTACATTTTCTGTTAAGGCAGCTAAAGATTCATTTTTACTCGCTACGCTTAATGAAATAACAGGAAAGGCATTAAAGTTTACTCGTGAGACTTTCGGGTCTTTCACACCTTCTGGCAGTTTCACGTTTGCGAGTGATTCTTTAATTTCCGTTTCGGCTTTTTCCATATTTTTATCAAAATCATATTCTACCTGAATAGAAGATGCGTTTTGATAAGATGATGAACTAACAACGTTTACACCGCTTAAATTTTGGAGTTGCTCTTCCATTGGTTTTGAAATTTTATCAGCTACTTCTTCTGGTGTAGCACCAGGATAAACCGTGGTTACTGTTACAATCGGTGTTGTAATATCAGGAATTGTCTCCAGCTTCATATTGAGTCCAGAATAAATACCCGCAATAGTAACAATAATGGTTAGTAGCCAAACTGCGAACTTATTTTTTAACGTGAAATTGATGATTTTGTTCATGTTTGCGCTCCCTTTTTATTATATTGACCAATCGGTCAGTCTAATACATAATATAACTGACCGATTGGTCAGTCGTCAATGAAAAGAGATGGTATAATAAAATCAAACTGTAAGTAGTCGGTTTCCTATTCTTTTTCTGATCATTGGCTTTTACTAACCGAATTTTATAGATGGAGAGGCTTCTATATAAACCATTTACTCCATTAAATTTTAGATGGGGAGTTTTATTTTCAGTTAATGTGGAATAAAATCAAGTTTGAATTTACATAAGATGCGAGATTAAATTTAGGAGAGAGAATATGAAAGAAAAAGAGCGCTTAATTATAGAGATGGCTATGAGGTTATTTGCAACTAAGGGTGTAAATGCAACGTCAGTACAAGAAATCGTAACCGCATGTGGTATATCAAAAGGAGCTTTTTATTTATATTTCAAATCAAAAGATGAGTTATTATTGGCCACACTTCGATATTATTATGACAAGATTCAGACGAAAATGCTGGATATTGAAAAAGAATCTTTATTACCACGTGAAAAATTTGAAAAACAATTATATTGTCAGTTTACTGATGTGCAAAAACATAAAGAATTTATTATTATGCATGCAAGAGAAAATGCAATTCCGTTTAATAAAGAAGTAGAAGAGTTTATGATGAGGATGAAATTAGAGTCTCATGCATTTTATCGGAATAGCTTACTGTCCATTTATGGTGAAAAGGTTATTCCATACTTGTTAGATCTAGTAATTATGGTGGAAGGGATATGCCGTGGGTATTTAGAATTAATTATTTTAAATGCACCAGAAATTGATTTGTCCTATGTCTCAGCTTTTATTTTAAAAAGGATAGACAATTTAGTAGAGGGGCTTCTAGAATCTTCGGAGGAACCTGTCCTACATGAAGAGAGACTAGGAGAATTTCTTTGTAGTTCCGAGCTTATTAAGGAACAGGTGAAGGAACATTTTCTAAGTGAAATTATTGTATTTAAACGAACATTAGCTGATCAATTAGAAAATGATGAGTTACTTGTAACTTTAGATGTTTTAGAAGCAGAAATGAGATTGCAAAATCCAAGAATTCCAGTCATTAGAGGTATGCTTGCTAATTTAGCGGTATATCCTAGTTTAAATGAGTTTCGATTGAGGCTTACGGCATACTATAATATAAAAAATCCTTGCATATAGAACGCAAGGATTTTTTATTATAATTAAGAATTATTTTGTGACCATTCTTCAACATTCCAAGTTTTTGTAATCCAGCCTTCATAAAATTCTGGTTCGTGACATACAAGAAGGATTGTCCCTTTATATGCCTTCAGAGCTTTTTGAAGTTCTTCCTTTGCTGTAACATCAAGATGGTTTGTTGGCTCATCAAATAGGATCCAGTTACTTTCTTCACCCATTAACTTACATAAACGAACTTTTGCTTGTTCGCCACCACTTAATTGATTTAGCGGGCGAGAGATATGCTCATTTTTTAATCCGCATTTCGCTAACATTGCACGAACTTGATGTTGGTCCATGCTAGGGAATGTGTTCCAAACGTCATCAATTGGTGTTATATTATCAGCTTTTACTTCTTGCTCGAAGTATGCAGGCTCTAAGAAGTCACCAAGACTTGTTTTACCGCTTAAAGGTTTAATTTTTCCTAAAATCGTTTTTAGTAATGTTGATTTACCAACACCATTACAACCAACGATGGCAATTTTTTCACCGCGTTCAATTGTCATTGTTAGTTTTGGTAATAACGGATGTGTATATCCGATTTCTACATCTTCACCTTCAAAGACGAAACGGCTACTTGCACGACACTCTTTAAATGAGAACTCTGGCTTAATTGCTGTTTCAGGACGATCAATACGCTCCATGCGATCAAGTTGTTTTTGACGACTTTTTGCACGACCTGTCGTTGAATAACGAGCTTTGTTCTTTGCAATAAAGTCTTCTTGCTTTTTAATAAACTCTTTCTGTTTTTCATAAGCATTTATATGTTGATTTTTATTAATTTCGGCTAACTCTAGGAATTTTTCGTATGTCGCTGTATAGCGCGTCATTTTTGTAAATTCTAGATGGAAAATAACATCAACGCATTTGTTCATAAATTCCGTATCATGAGAAATTAATAAGAATGCATGTGGATATTCTTTTAAATAATTAGTTAACCAATGAATATGTTCAACGTCTAAATAGTTAGTAGGCTCATCGAGTAATAACACTTCTGGTTGCTCAAGTAATAGCTTTGCAAGTAATACTTTTGTACGTTGTCCACCACTTAGTGCTGAAACATCACGATCTAAACCGATTGCATCAATTCCAAGACCTCTTGCTGCCTCTTCGATTTTCATATCTAGTAAATAGAAACCACCTGCTTCGAGAGCATCTTGGATTTCTGCCATCTGCTCAAGAAGGTCCTCTAATTCTTCCGGTGTTGCCGTTCCCATTTTTTCTGCAACTTCATTTAAAGCTTTTTCTTTTTCAAATAAAGGTAAAAACGCGTCAGCTAATACATCACGAATTGTGCGACCAGGTGTTAAAATTGTATGTTGGTCTAAGTAACTGTAATTTGTACCAGGTGTCCATTCTACACGGCCTTCATCATGGATAAGTTGACCAGTAATAATATTCATAAATGTTGATTTACCAACACCGTTTGCACCGACTAATCCGACATGTTCTCCTGCTAGTAAACGCATGGATACATCTTTAAATAATGTACGATCGCCAAATGTATGGCCTAGTTTTTCTACTGTTAATAAGCTCATAGTATCCTCCGTCCAACTTGAAATAGTACCTTGAATCATGATACTAAATTATTGAGTATAATGCTATCCTTTCAAAATGTATCTTTTTGTAAGAAACTCATTGTATTTTTTTGGGAAAAGGTTATAATATTAATTGAACAGTGGTTAATTAAATTGTGAGGTATGAAAAATGTCGCCAAGAAGGGCAGTTAAACAAGAATTAACGAGAGAAATGATTATGAATGTAGCAAGAGACTTATTTATAAAATTAGGTTATCAGCATACTTCAATGCGTAAAATTGCAACAGAACTAGGATATAGCCATGGTGCCATCTATTATCATTTTAAAAATAAAGCAGAGCTTTTCTATGCGATGGTAGAGCAAGATTTTCAATTGCTGAATCAAAAATTAGATGAGATTAATGATCAAAATTTACCACAAGAGGAACAATTGAAAGCTGTTTTATTTGGTTTTATTGAATTTGGTTTGCAAAATCAAAGTCATTATGAAATCATGTTTTTAATTAGAGATGATGAGTTAAAAGAATGTTTAGCAGATGGCCCAAATGTTAGTTACGAAAAATTTGCTACTGTTGTATCTTCTTTGTGTAATGAGAAGGTAAATGTAATGACAATATGGTCTGTTTTTCTATCATTACATGGGTTTGTGGCACACTATTGTGGGAATGGTCAAATATTTGAAGAAGTAAAAGGATTAGCTAAAGTACACGTGGAGTTTATTTCAAAATCACTTCTTATGTAAGTGATTTTCTTTTTAATATTAATTGAACAGCGGTTAATTAATTTAGGGGGGATATATAATGAAAAAAGCTTTAGTGCTAGGAGCATCTGGATCAATGGGGTATGCAATTGTAAAAGAATTATGTAGCAGAGGAATTCATGTAGTGGCCTTTGCGAGGAATAAAGAGAAATTAGAGATATTATTTTCTGGAGAAGAAAATGTGAAAGTTGTAGCGGGAGATGTATTTATACAGGAGGATATAATGGAAGCTGCGAAAGGCGTTGATATTATATTTCATGCTGTAAACATTCCATATTCAGATTGGGAGAAGAAGCAACCAAAATTATTAAAAAATATATTAGAAGTAGCAATGTATTACGACAGTAAGTTAGGGATAGTTGATAATATTTATGCGTATGGGAGGCAAGGGGAAGAACCTGTAGTGGAAGAAGTTAAAAAGGCACCACATACGAAGAAAGGGAAAATTCGGTTACAGCTAGAAATGATGGCAAAACAGGCTCGTGTACAAATGTTTATTGCACATTTCCCTGATTTTTATGGTCCAAATGCAGAAAGTACACTTGTTCATCATACTTTAAATGGGGTACTTGCAAATAAGTTATCAAGCTTTGTTGGAGATAAAAAGATTGCTCGTGAATATATTTTCACACCAGACGGTGCAAAAGCAATGGTTGAATTAGCTTTACGTGATGAGGCCTATGGACAAAATTGGAACATACCGGGTTGTGGTGTCATTACAGGTGAAGAGATGATTCAACATATACAAGAATTAACGGGATATACAAAACCAGTAATGACAGTAAAAAAAGGTATGATAAATTTAATCGGACTATTTGATAAGCAGATGAAAGAATTTGTGGAAATGCTATATTTGACAGAAAATCCTGTTGTATTAAGCGGAGAGAAATATGAGAGGTATATTGGTGAGATACCTAAAACTTCTTATTATAGCGGGCTAAAAGAAACGATTATATCTATGCAAAAAAAGGTATGTAAATATTAGTATAAAAAAAGTTACTTCTGTAGGTAGAAGTAACTTTTTTATTATGCTTTTTGTTTGACTTCACTAACTTTCTTTTCAGCTACAATAAAATGTGGTCTACGTTTTGTTTCATAATAAATGCGACCGATGTATTCACCCATAACACCTAGGAAAATGAGTTGAATACCACCAATAAATAATATAGCGGAAATTAAAGTGAAGTATCCTGGGACTTCAACACCACCAACAATAATTTGAATAAATGTAGTAATTACGTATAAAATCCCTAAAATAGTTGTTAATAATCCAAGATATATAGATAGTCTTAATGGTTTATTATTGAATGAGATAACACCATCTATTCCGTAATTTAACAATTTAGAAAAAGTCCACTTACTTTCTCCATCAGAACGTAATACATTTTCATATCCAATAATTAGTTCATTAAATCCAATCCAGGAGAATAAACCTTTTGAGAAGCGATTGTATTCGCTTAAAGATAATAGAGAATCAACAGCTCTTCTACTTAAAAGTCTAAAATCTCCAATGCCGTCTACTAGTTCAATATCTACAAACTTATTCATCACTTTATAGTATAGACGAGAAACGAAAGAGCGAACGGGTGAATCACCTGTTCTTGTTCTTTTTGCAATAACTTGGTCGTAACCTTCGTTATATCCTTCTAACATTTCTTTTATTAGTGTAGGAGGATGTTGCAAATCGGCGTCCATAATAACAACTGCATCACCTGTAGCGTATTTTAAACCAGCTAACATAGCGGCTTCTTTGCCGAAATTCCGACTAAATGATATATAATGAACAGCTGCATCTGAATTTGCCAAATCACGTAGAATATTTAATGTATCATCTTTACTACCATCATTTACAAAAACAAATTCATAATCGGTAGTTAATTTATGAATTTCTAGAGAAGTCTCTGAATAAAAGGCTCGAAGCATCTTTTCTTCATTGTAGCATGGTACGACTATTGAAAGAGTCATTTTTGACCCTCCTTGTTTATAATGGTTAAAACGTTATTTAATATTTTTTATGAAGCTATCCGCTTTGGATAGCTTCATGATTTATTGAGTGCTCATTGCTGCTTTTTAAAAGGCAATTTTCGGCGTCCTTTTTGATTTGTAAAAACTAGTAAGGCTACACAAATAATTAGTGAAATAATTGATATAATCATACCTAATTTAAAGTAAGGTGTAACATAAGTCATTTCGATTACATGTGCTCCTTTTGTAATTGGTACGCCAATAAAGGCAGAATTTGCTTTCGTGAATTCTGTTTCTTTTCCATCAACTTTTATAGTCCAACCTTTACTATATGGAACAGATAAATATAGTAATCCATCTTTTTTTGAGTTGATTTCACCTTTTAAATAGTTGTTTTTATAATAAATATTTTGAAGTCTATTTTCAGTTAGTTTTTTTGTTTCTTTTTGTACACCTTCGTAATTTACGATATTTGCTTGTAAGTCTTCAAGTTCGTATTCACCTGGCGCATCAATAGAAATAGTTAGTTGGTCTGGGCGATCGTCTTTACCTAAATTATAAACAAATCTTTCTAAAGGATATGAGTATGCACCAGTGTCTTCACCTTTCCCCATATCTTTCCCGTTAACTACTGCATGGAATGAACCTTTATTTTTTATCTTTAATTCTACAATTAAATCTCCAGGAGTATTAGGATAATTTATAGGTACAATCATATTTCCATTGCCGTGGACAATGAGTTTATTATTCTCTTTTTCCATATTTTCTAGTTGTACTTTTTCCATATTGATAGATACCGCTTTTGAATTAAGGTTCTTTTTATCAAAATGAGTTAATGAAAAGTCTTTTCCATTATTAACGACTACAGCATGTAATAATAATTGGTCACGCTGAGCGAAGTTTAATTTAGAAAATTCTTCTTCACTTATACCAGAATCATATACATACCCTAACGGTAAAGCATAGTCATTTTTGTAAATATTATATGGTCCTACTTGTTTTAATAGTTTATATCCATATGGGATATTTTTTTGATCTGTATCAGCGCTTAGTACGCGATATTTTACACCTAACATATTTTCAAGTAGTAGTCGACTATCAACTTGGAAGAACATCGAAGGAGTGTCGAACCCTTGGAATACGTTGTATTTATTTTTCATAAAGTCATGAACATAATAATTAATCAAGCTTTGGTACGTACTTGTACCATGATAACCTTGTAACATTGGTGTGTTATGGGCGCTACCTGGGTTAAGAATACGATAAAAGTCCTTATCATATTCTTGTATATAACGAATGGCAGCAATCTCATCTTTGTTATCATAGCCAGATACATGTAAAGCTTCTTTTGTAGCATTGCTTTGTCCGAAAACGGTACTAAGTATATTATTAGCATACATGTAATTCATGGAAATTGTACTAACGAGTACGTTCACTACAACTAAAAATTGTATGAAAGGTTTAGAAAGATAACGCCATAAACATACTGTAATGAGAGAAAGAACGATAGTTCCGATTAAAATATTGTCAACTACCTGTAAAGGTTTATCACTTACATTTATATTTACTTTTCTATAAAATGCATAAATGAATAATCCTATTGATACTAATGAACTCATTATATAAGGTAATTTATGTTCTTTCTTATGAACAATCATCCAATCTAAGATGTATGCTATAGTTTGAGCAATTACAAATACAAATAAATAAAGCCATCTATATTGCATTGCTGAGAAACCATTAAATACAGAGTATGTATACGGAAGCATAAACAGAATGAACATGAAAAATGTAAAGAATACTTTATTTTTAACAAGTTTATCACGTATAAACATTCCAAATATGATTAGGAATAAAATTAAAGCTGGTAAAGCTAATTGATGATTTTCAGCATCATATACGAAGAAGATAGTTCCCATTAGATCTTTATAAAATGTATCTTCAAAGAATAAAGGTATATCAAATTTCTTCGTTAACCGATCCGCACTAAATACCGCATTGACTGATGGAATAAAGCAAACTGCAGCCAAGCCAAGTGATAGACCGTATAATAATCCAATTTTAATATAATAGGCTAGAAAAGAGACGATTGTTTTATTTTGCTGTGTGGCAAAGTATTGGAAAAATGCGTAAATGAAAATGAAAATACTTGTAATAAAAGCAAAATAAAAGTTCGATGCTAACATTAAAGTAGCAGCTACTAAGAAAAGTCCACGTTTCTTTTCTATAATATATTTATCAAGTCCCCATATTACTAATGGTAAAAATACGATGGCATCAGCCATGAAATCCCAAAGTAATGAATGGCGCATAAAAGTAATACATCCACCATACATAATAGCAGCAATAAAAGATGAGAAGACTGTTTTATTATGATAACGTAAAGAACCATACATGAATAACATAGCTAAAAAGTTTTTTAAAATACTCATGTATAATTTCATATCATAGATTTGTTCAATATTTAATTTAGGAAGTAACAGCGTAATCCAGAAGAACGGCGCTGTACTGTAATAATAACTAAACTCTCCAAATAAATCTCCACCTAATCCATAATCAAAAGACCAAAAAAGATTACCATCTTTAAAGGCATGTTGCAGGAGAAATGTAAAGAAACCAAATTGGCTTAATGCATCACCTGTACCAGAAAAGACTTGATTAGATGTTAAAAAGAAATAATGAAAAGCAAAAGCACACAATAATAATATCGGAATAATCATTATAGTTTTCTTTGAGAAAATCTTATTGTTCGGCTTAATGCTCATAAAAATTTATAATCCTCCTTCGAAAGTTGTTACATATAAAAACACACCAATTATGAAGGTGTGTTTTTTAGTTTTAGCATAAAAAAATATATATTTTTGTTGTATCATATATATTTTACAAGCATTGAGTTTCATAGTTTACTTGTAATTTAGTATAAAGCATTCTCAGAAAGTAAGTCAATTTGACATGGAATATATAGCATTTTTAACCACTGAAAATTCGAGAATAATGAAGTGCAGTCTTCAGAATTTATGTTCTGTAAATGATAGTATATAAAAAGCCAAAAGCTTTTCCATTTTTAATAGGAAAAGCTTTTGGCTTTTAAGCGTTTTTACGAACTAATTTTTTATTTACAAATCCTAAAATCAACCCGCGTATTTGTGGATCAATTGCAAGGCCAATAATACCGTACAATATACCAGTAAGTGTTAGAGCTACCAGTGGTGGTAAGTTAATTAATACTGTGCGGTATAGGGCGTAACTGATTATAAATGCTAGTGTATTAAATACAATCCCTTTGAATAGTAATGTAAATCCTTTACGAACGAATAAAGTAAATCCGATTAATAAAGTAACCTCAGTAATGATAGCGGCTACCGCAGCTCCCATCATTCCAAATTGGCTGCCTAATGCGATGTAACTTACGATAGCGACAGCTAATCCAATTCCCATCGTTGTCGCACGCTTCCACTGTTGACCAATAGTTGTTAAATTATCAGCAAGTGGATAGTTGATAGATTGTAAAATAACCATAAAGGCTAAAATTGCAAGAGCATCACCGGCTGGTGCATATTGTTCACCTAATAAAGTAACAATCCAAAAACTTGGATCGGCGATAAATGGGATGGAAATTCCCATTCCTAAGAAAGACATAAGTTTTAATTCGAACTGAGATAGTTTTCTATGTTCATCAATATTCTTTTCATTTCCAAAAGCAAATAACTTTGGATAAAAGGCTGCTGCAATTACGCCCGGTATTTGATAAAGTACAGCAGGTATTTTCGATGCAGCGCCAAAGAATCCAACTTGCTCATATGTTGAGACTTTTTCTAATATAATAGGCCCTAACTGTGGTAAGAGCATAATGATAATGCCATTGATTGTGAAAATGAGCAATTGATCTAAAATGCCTTTATCCCAGCCCTTATGAACTGTTGTATGGCGAATTACCATTATAAAGGCGATAAGTCCTGTTACAAGACTAGATATCCCGTACATGGCAGCAACCATCATAAGTGACCATTTAAAGGACATTCCTAGTAGAAGAGCAGCTGCGGCTGTTACACCTTGTATTACAGAAATAATCGCTGTAAATTGCATGCGTTCTGTTACTTGGAAGTAAGCCATCCCAACACCTTGTAAAGTGGCTCCAAACATTGTCGGCAGTACAACCCAATATACCATCGCACGTAAGTAAGCATCGGGATAGAAGAACTGAGCGAAAATAGCGAAGAGCACAGAAATTACGATAGCTAACACTAAACGAATACGTAAATAACTACTAATTAGTACGCTAATGTTAGCGTTGCTTCTCGTTCCTTCACGCATAAACGTATGTGTCAAACCTGCATCTGTAAAATAACAAATGACAGCGGAAACTGCTAATGCAGTTGTAAACATCCCATAATCCTTTGGTGAAACATATCTTGCAAAGAAAATCGTCGCAATAGCAAGTACAAATCGAACAGTAATATTTCCTACAAATAGGTAGGAGGCGTTTTTAAGGATTTTATTTGTTTTCATGGAACAAGACCTTTCTATTTTTCAGGACGCACTTCGTCCTATTTGTAAATTTGATTTGTTTATGGAAAGTATGTTTAAAAGCGTATTCTTTATTTAAGAAAATATAAACTTTATTCGTACAAACCAAAGCATCGCGTATAGCTTTTTGCTTCGTTTTCCATTTTTTGAATAAATTTTGCGACAATATTTATTTATATCGCCCTTGATTAATTGAACTTGTGATTTATCTAACTTAGAGCTTCCTTTAATGTATATACAAGCATTGTTAATGACTGTATATGGGAATAGATAAGTTTCAAGGATTTCAATAAGTTCTGTAGAATCATTCACGATTAAGTCTTTTGATTTATTATGAACCCAATCTTTCATTCGAGTAAACACTTCTAATTCTTTTGCTGTTTTTAATTCATAATCTTTATACTTTGAAGAAAGATTTCCTTCTGATAAGATTCGATAATATGTTAAATATTCATCTACATAGCATACATTTGTAACGCTCATTAATTTAAATAGAAATTCTAAGTCTTCTCCCCAGCTACATCCTGGTGTGAAACGAATATTATGATCCATCACGATAGATCTTTTGAAAATCCAAGTGCTCGTCTGAGCAACAACTTGATGCGTTAAGAAAGCTTTTGTCATATCACCTTTAATAAAGTTTGTCGTGTGCTCAACTTTTTCACCAGTCTCTTCGTAAAAGTTCATATAGCCACAATAACAAGCGTTCATGTTGTTTTTATGCATGCTTTCAACTTGTTTTTCGATTTTTGTTGGATTCCATAAATCATCACTATCAAGAAAAGCAACATATTCTCCGCTAGCATTTTCAATTCCTGTATTACGAGCAACAGAGACACCTTGATTTTCTTGGGGGACGTATTTTATTTGTCCTGGGTACTTTTGTACAAGATTTTTTACGATGGAAGGTGATTGATCTTTGCTTCCATCATCTACAATTACAATTTCAATGTTTTTATATGTTTGATTTAGTATTGATTGCATCGTTTCTTCAATATATTTTTCCGTATTATACAGAGGTATGACAACGGAAACGAGTTGTTTTTGTTCTATCATAGAGTTTTTATCTCCTCAAATTTTTTATGTTTTGTACCATATATACAAGCCTTTTGAAAGGAAGAAGACTACAAGAACATCTGTATAAGTTTAACGCATATAAACTTTGTAAATCAACTTTCTATTGTGGTATCTCGTATAATTAGAAAGAAATAATTTGAAATGATAAAAGCTCCTGAATTTTTCAAGCAAAATTCAGGAGCTTTTATATATTAGTATTTAGTTAGGAAGTTATTCTTTATCTGTTATCTTTAACTTTTGTTTTAATAATGCATAATCTTGCGTTAATGTTACAAGTTGATGATGTAATTTGGAGATTTTTCTCGTCAGGTCAAAAATTAAGATAAAACAGAATAATAGTCCGAATAAGAATAAAATGGACGGAGGATATTCTACTTTTAATAGTTTTCCAATCCAATTTATAATTTTATCCGTAGAACTTAAAATAGCCATTGCAACACAAACGAAAATCCATAAAATAGCATATTTTGTTTCTAAAGTCCCACGACGAATGGAATTAATAATTAAGAAGAATAGTAATAAAATAAAGATAAATGAAAAGGTAATTATATGCATTTATTATCAACCTTTCACGATTTTTTGCATCAATATAGCAAGACTTACCTTCACCATGTAATATGCAGATTTAAGGGGAGTGATGGAAGATTGTCCACCTTGTCGCTCTTGCATATTTACAGATATTTCATTAATGCGGAGTTTTTTCTTTTTTAAATGAATAAGGACTTCTGGCTCCGGATAATCTTTTGGATAATTGTGTGCAAAAATCTTAATTACTTCTCGATTGATAGCACGATACCCAGAAGTTGGATCCATAAATGTTTGTTTTGTTAGTACTTTCAATAGAGCGGTAAAATAAAAAATACCGATTCTTCGGGAAATACTACCTTTATATGCTGTTTTTTCTGTAAAACGTGAACCAAGCACCATATCGCATTGATCCTCGGCAATAGGCTGTATGATTTTGTATAAATCATCAGGATTATGTTGTCCATCAGCATCGAACTGAATCGCAATATCATATCCGTTCTCATAAGCGTATTTATATCCAGTTTGTACAGCTGAACCGATACCTAGATTATATGGTAAATTAACAAGATGAACAGGGAAATCTTTTACGATTTGAGCTGTTTTATCTTTTGATCCATCATTAATAACGCAAATGCTTAATGCTGTAAAATGCTGTTTTAGTTCTAATAATCTTGTTAATGTATCTGCAATTGCTTCTTCCTCGTTATACGCTGGAATAATAATTAACGTTTTTGGTATTGAAATTGGTACCTCAATAGACATTACCGCACCATCCCTTATATACTTAATCATATTATGGTTATTTTTAAACGAACATTATTTAATATACCATTAATAGTATAACAAAATAAAGGAAAAGCTGATGGGTGATTTTAGGGAACAGGCATAGAATAAAAATGCTAAGGCGTAACACTTTATTATAATAAAAAATACATGCAAGGAAGAAAAAACCTGTGCATGTATAAGATAAAATCCTAATGTTACATATTCCAAGGCTTACTTAAAGTTAACACTTCAGCCATTTCTTTACTTTTTAAACGTCCTTTTTTTCTATTTTCGGCACGCTCTGAACCAGTTGTATGTAGCCAATGTTCTTCCTCTGTTTCAGGAATTACTTGTGGTACAGATGAAGGTTTTCCGTCTTTTAATGCGACAAATGTAATGAAACACGTTGCGGCCATTCTACGCTCGCCAGCTAGTAGATCCTCTGCAATGACTTTTACGAAAACTTCCATTGAAGATTTTCCTGTATAACATACGAATGCTTCATAACAAACAGAATCTGCTTGGTGAATTGGAGTTAAAAAATCAACGGAGTCGATAGATGCTGTTACGCAATGTTTGCGGCTGTGTCTCGCAGCTGCAATTGAAGCTATACTATCAATTTCTGCTAATAATTTCCCCCCGAAAAGTGTTTGGTGATTATTTAAATCGTTAGGAAAAACACGTGTTGTTTTAATTGCTTTTGATTCTCGCATGAATTTCTTTTCCATATATTCATCCCCTATTTTCTGTTTTCAATCAGAGTGACATGTGTAAGTGGAGTACCCATATTAGATATTTAATGAAGTAAAGTGTTCCAAAAGAGGATTATCCCACTATTTGCGGGCTAATAGTCAGTGGGGGATGAACAAAACCCCCGTGGATTAAAGTTTCACTTTATTGAAATTTCTGTATTTGTATTCATGTAACTGAAAGAAAATTTATCATATATAAAATGTAGTGTAAAAGAGGATTCGCTTACATTGCAAGTGAAAAAGTAATGACTATGTATTTGTCATAGAAATTCCCTATTAACCTTGTGCTTATTCATGATAGAATCGTTTTGTTATGAATGGAAGTAGAGGTGCAATGGACATATGAATCATATAAGAACAAATTTTTCGTCTTTCTTCAGTAAAATAATGATTGGTGCGATGCTCGCATTTTTTGTCTATAGTTGTTGGTCGGCTTTTGAAACAAGTAAGCAATTTTTTGGAGGAAGTACAACAAGTATAACAATTGTATTAGTGATTTTTGTTATTCTTATTTTGTTAGTAGCATCAATTTTGCAATATCGTTTTACAGATAAACAATTTCTTGTTTTTCTTATGAGCATATCTACAGTTGTAAGACTTATCACAGTTCTATTTGTAGATGTTCCAATGATAGGTGATATGAAAGCTATGTATGAGTCTGCAAAGCAGATTGCAATTGGCAATAATATAGAAAATATAGCACAGTTACCTTTTATTATTTATGAATCAATCATCATTCGTATATTTGGTGATACGGTATTCGCTTTACAATTATTTAATATTTTATTTTGTACAGGAACTGCATTTTTCATTTATCGCATTGCATCAATGGTCTTTGGAGAAGAGTGTGGTCGTATTGCATCAATGTTTTACGCTTTATATATTCCAAATATATTTATGAGTTCTGTATTAACGGCGGAATCACTCGCAATATTTTTATTTTATTGTGCTTGTTACATATTTTTATATAAGGGATTAGACCATCCTTATATGTGGGTAATTTCAGCCATTTTATTTGCGCTTAGCAATATGATTTTCCCAATGGGGTTATTTTTACCTATTTTTATAGTTGTATATGTGCTGTTAATTGAATTATTTCAATCAGGGGCGAAACAAAAATTACTATTAAAAATGATGGGAATACTTATTCTGTTTTATAGTACTCATTTTGGTGTGAGCTATGGTATCAAGATGATGGGAATGTCACAGTATACGATTTCTAATCAGACTTATGTTCAATCTGTTTTAATTGGAAAAAGTCAAAATGAAGAAAAAACATCCAAAAATAAAAGTGTAAAAGAGCACATTGATCAAGAGTTAAAAGAAATGGAAGTAGAAAGATTTAAACTGTTAAAACCAGTTATTAACCAGCTTTCAGACGAGGGAATAAATTCTATTATTTTTAAATGTGAAAAGTTTATATATATAGTGGTGACATTATTTATGGCCATAGCTTTATTACATTTTCTAATTAAGAAACAGCAAAATGAAGGATATATGTTGTTTGTATTATTAATTACCGGATACGTGTCGTTAAGGCTCTTCCGAGTAGATATGGCATATTATAATATTATTATGCCAGCTTTGTTTATTTTACAAAGCTTTGGTGTTTATATGAGTTATTTTTATTGCCAAAAAATATTTTTCAGAAAATAAAAGAATCCATTTTGGGTTCTTTTTTTGTAGATGGATGATAAGGATGAATGCAAAGCGGAGATGAAGAATCTCCACTTTGTATCGATTCGTCTTATCGGTTTAGTTCTAGTTGTAAATTATCCGCTGTTAAGGCCATTGTTGAGGAATCGTCTTGAATACTCTTCATTACTTGTGAGATAGTCTCTAATTCATTTTCAATTTTTTTATTTTGTTCTTTAGAGTTAGACATATCTTTTACGATTTCTTGGAAATATTGATCTGTCGCATGCATACTATCTGTCCCTTCAGATACGAGAGAGCTTATTTGTTCCACGGAAGAAGAGACGTGTATAATTTGTTCATTAGTTTTTTCAACGAGTTTTGTAACGTTGGAAATTGATTCTTTCGTTTGCTCTGATAACTTTCGGATTTCTCCCGCTACGACTGAAAAACCTTTACCAAATTCGCCAGCACGTGCAGATTCAATAGCAGCATTTAATGCTAGTAAATTTGTTTGCTCGGCGATTGATTTTACAATATCAATGATTTCGTTAATTTTGTTAGAAATATCAAGAAGTTCATGAGTATCAGTAATGATAGTTTCCATATTCGTTTGGATGCTTTCCATTCGTTTGTTTTGCAGATTTAATTGTTCTTTTCCTTTATTGGCCTTTTCTTCTGATGTCGTAGCTAATGATGTACCTGTTTTTGCAATTCCTACGATACTTTCTGATTTAGATGTTAACTGTTGAATAGAAGAGCTTGTTTTTTCAGATACTGCCGCTAGTTCTGTTGCAATATGTGTAATCGTCATAGTTGTCAGTTCTTTTTCTTTTTCATGTTCTTTTTGGATTCTTTCATATTCGGATTCATAAGCTGCAATAACAAGTTCTTGCTCTAATGTGAATAATTTATTTATTACGTTTATAGAATAAGAAAAATCGTCTATCGTTGAAATTTTCGTTTGCAAAATCTTTATGACGGAGCGGAATAATTCTTGATAAGCAGCGGTATACCATTTTCTATGTAAACCAATTTGTACGTGCCTTTTTGCAATTCTAACACGTTGTTCAATAAAATCTTCATTCATATTCCCGCTGAACAATTCTTTAATATGTGTCTTTAAAGTTTGTTTTAATTTGGGAATAGAGCTGTAGCGTTCAATAACAGCAATTAAATTAGGTTGTTTTGTGATGTTGGTGTAGAATTTTTCTGTTATCCAATCTATTTCCTCATAAATAAATGGCTGTAATACTTTAACAATTTGTAAATCTTCCTTTGAAATATGTAGCATATCCATTTGAGTTTTTAGTTCAGAATTAGCAGGCACGTTAAATATGATTTGTTGGCCTTTGCTTAATTCAATTATACTGGTGTTTGTTTTATTTTTTTTAAAAACCCCAAGCATCATTCTTCCCCCTGTTTATAAAACGTTTTCATTTTTTTGTTCTAATGTAATTATATATTCTTATATGCAATTACTCTATAGTATATGGAATTGTATATAAATTAAGAGAATTCTATGTAGAATTCTCTTAATGGCCTTTATTAATTTTTGCATGTGTTTTAAAGAAAACTGGGAAATGTACATTATATATTACGGTGACTACACGAATAACGAATGTTATTAATAAACAGACATAGAAAGCTAATATGTGTGCCCCCATTGCATGTGTAATTAAGAAACTAACTGCTCCTAGAATAGAAGCAATTGCATATATCTCTTTTCGGAATACATACGGGATATCTTGAGCGCAAATGTCGCGTAAAATACCGCCCCCAATACCTGTAATAACTCCCATTGAAACGACTAAAAACGAGGCGTCAACGTGATGTGACATTGCTGCATTTGCACCAATAGCTGTAAATACACCTAAACCAACAGCATCAGAAAGCATAATAACAACTTGAAGTTTATTAATGCGCTCAAAAAACATACATGTGAATAATGCTGATAGTACACTTACGAAAAAGTAAATGGGTTTTACAAATGCGACAGGAGGCAGGTTACCAATCATAATATCACGAATAATACCGCCGCCGAGCGCAGTAGCTACAGCTAAACAAAGGACACCAAATAAATCTAGATCTTTTTTTAAACCAACTAATGTACCAGAAATGGCAGCGGCGATAATGCCAAGAAACGTAAATATATCGATTAATAACATGGCTTTAATTCCTTCCTCTTAAAGATGTTCCAGAGAAAAAATATACACTAAAGTTTTGGAAATAACAATTACTTTTCGCTACATGTAGAAAAATGGATGAAATAGCTAAAGAAAGCGTTTGAAAATGCTTGATAAGTAGCAATAAAGTAAAGCGAAAAAGTGTGGAAAGATTAATAGTATAGTTTTTTGATGTAGCTTAGTTGGAGGGATGGTACAATAAGATAAGTCCGTTTTGTACATTTGTATAAAATGATAAAAAAATATTTCTGTACGGTCGAAAATAAGTGAATATGTGTTAGATAGTTTTTATAGGGATAGGGAAGGATAGCTAAAGGACAATGTTTTCGGTTACTAATAATGCTGGACTTGACTGGTTTCGGCATGAAAAATAGTTCTCAATTTAAATATGAGTTATGTTATAATTGCTAGGTGTGTTTAAACAGTAGAAAACTATGATTAAAAGATAATGTGAAGATTTTGTATGGAGGTCTTGGAATGTTAGCAAATCAAGCTAGGGTTAGATTTGAGCATTTTTTGCTCTTTTTTATTATTTTACAGCCTGTTTTAGATTTATTAACGTCTCTTAGCATCGTTTTATTAAAGTCAAATGCCACTGTTGGAATTTTGGTAAGATTTCTTATTATGGCTGTTGGTGGTATTTACATTTTAATTCAGGCAAAAGAGAAGGAAAATAGGAAGTTTTTAATTTACTTAATACTATTAGCAGTAGTTTTAGGGATAGGGTTTATTAATAATAAACTAGTTAAGAATCCTATTGTACTTGGTGAAGAAGTTAAGTTTGTTGCGAAGGCATTATATATATATATCATGCTAGGATCATACATTTTAGCTTTAAAATCATTGAAAAAGAAAGTAAATATTAGTGACAAAGTCAGAAATAGTATTGTGTATTCAACATTAATCATTAACGCTATTATGGTTATTTCTATTTCGACATCTACAGACTTTGGTAGTTATCAATGGATGAAAGTTGGTTCCCGAGGGTGGTTCTATGCAGGTAATGAACTAGGGTCAATCTTAGCTATTATTTTCCCTATTGTGGTACTATATTCTATTCAAAAAACAAAGAGCGTGAAACACGTTTTATATTGGATTCCATCGCTGTTAATGATTTACTCGTTAATTCAAGTTGGTACGAAAGTAGGGATGGGCTCAATTGGTGCTACGTTAGCAGCAGCAATCGGGATTATCGTACTACAATTATTATTTGATAGAAAAAATCCAAACAAAAGGTCTCTTGTACTTAATGGATTAATTGCCATTGTCCTATTAGCTGGTGTTGTCGGAACGTTTAAAATGACGCCATTAGCACAAAATATGGGTATTCATAACAACTATTTATCAGAACAAAATGTAGCGCAGCAAAGTCAAAAAGAAAAAGAAATTAAAGAGAAAATTAAAAAAGAAGAAAAACAACATAAAGTTGAGAAACCAGAAGAAAAGGCGAAGGTAGAAGCTGAAGTTAAGAAAGAGCTTGAAAAAGAGCAAAAGAAAGAAAATCAAGAAAATCTTATTTTCAGTGGACGTCAAGTATATGAAGAGAGACATAAGCAGTTCTTTAAAGAAGCGCCGATGTCACAGAAACTGTTAGGAATGGGTTACGCAGGTAACTATAAATATAATGAACAAAAGCAGCCAGATCCGAAGCTAATTGAAATGGACTTCCATGATTGGTTTTATGATTTCGGAATTATTGGCTTTGCATTACTAATGATTCCATTTATTTATTATGGCTTAAGAATTCTGCTAGCATTTATTACAAGATTTAAAGAGATATTTAATATAAAATATGGAATGATTACAGCAAGCTTAGTATTAGCACTAGGTATTGCATATATTGCAGGACATATTTTGACGGCACCAGGAGTTGGGATTTACTTTGTAGTGTTGTTAGCTTATCTAATTGTAGACTTAGAAATTGAATGATAAAAATAAAAGCTAACTTTTGTTAGCTTTTATTTTTTAGTACAGTAAAATAAAGATAGATGGAAATGTAGCGAGGATTTAAAGGAGGAAAAAATATGAGGATATTGCATATGAATGCAGGAGCAGAAGATGGTGGAGGAAAAACACATATTATTTCACTTCTCGATCAGTTCCCAACTGGTGAAGTAGAATTAGCAGTATTTGAGGATGGAATTGTTGCGAAAGAAGCAAGAGAGCTAGGAATAAAAGTTCATGTGTTTTCACAAAAATCTCGCTATGATTTATCCATTTTAAAGAACATAAGTGAATTCATTAATAAAGAAAAATTTGATGTAGTTCATACACACGGTCCTAGGGCGAATTTCTTTGTTTCTCTAATGAAGAAGAAATTCGCGGCAAAATGGGTTACGACAATTCATAGTGATCCATTTCAAGACTTTACTAAACAAGGCTTAAAAGGCTGGATTTTTACTAAATTAAATTTGAAAGCTTTAAAAAATATAGATTTATTTTTTGTTGTAACGAATAGGTTGAAAAAAAGCTTAGCCGCACTAGGTATTTCAAATGAAAAGATGCATGTTATCTATAACGGGATTGAATATGATCAGGAAAAAGCAGATGGATATAATAAAAAGGAAATGTTTAATATTGATGAAGATGTGTTTACGGCAATCCAAGTAGCGCGTTTGCATCCAGTTAAAGGACATGAAGTTTTATTCGATGCGTTACAACAAACAAAATTGGAGAAAATTAAAGTGTTATTAGTTGGTGACGGGCCGTTAGAAAGAGAACTAAAGGCGTTAGCTACTGAAAAAGGGATTAATGATAAAGTTGAATTTTTAGGGCATCGTCAAGATGTGAAACAATTATTTGCTTCATCACATGTCAATTTGTTAACTTCCCATAGCGAAGGATTTCCATTAGTTTTATTAGAAGCGGCAAATCAACGTGTACCATCAATTGTGACTAGAGCTGGAGAAATCGAACCGTTAATTGCAGATGAAACTTATGGGTGGATTGTACCAACTGGTGATGGAAAAGCATTGGCATCGGCATTAGAAGAGGCGTATGATAAGTGGAAAACTGGAGAGTTATCAGTAATGGGCAAGCATATTTATGAGCATGCTACTATGAACTTCTCACTTCAAAAATTATATGAAGATACGAAAGAAACATATAAGCAATTAATAGCGAAAAACCTTTAATGATAGAGAGGATAGTTAAATATGGCAGTACAAACGGTTGATATTCTAGGTGTTCCTTTCTCTACAATGACAATGGATGAAACGGTCCAATATTTAAAGGAACAACTAGAATTGGAGCAAACTCATACTTTTCAGGTAGTAACAGCAAATCCTGAAATTGTTATGTGTGCAAAAAAGGATGAAGAGTTCCATAAAACATTACTAAATACCGATTTAATTACACCTGATGGTATTGGGGTTGTAAAAGCAAGTGGTATGCTTGGTACACCTGTAAAAGAACGTGTAGCAGGTTTTGATTTAATGTGTAATTTATTTGCGAAGTTATCAGAAGAGAATAAACCAGTATCTGTTTTCTTATTAGGTGCAAAACCACATGTTGTACAAGCCGCGGCTGATCATTTAACGAAGACATATTCGGCTGCATCTATCGTGGGGATACAAGATGGATATTTTAAACAAGAAGAAGAAGAGAATATTGTTTCACGTATTCAAGAGGCAAAACCAGATCTATTACTTGTTGCACTTGGCTTTCCAAGACAAGAAAACTTTATCCAAAACAATAAGCATCGTTTAGAAACGAAAATGGCTGTTGGAGTAGGCGGTAGTTTAGATGTGTGGGCTGGAGAGGTAAAACGTGCGCCAAAATGGATTCAATCTATTCATTTAGAGTGGTTTTACAGATTATGTAGTAATCCAACACGTTGGCGTCGTCAGTTAGTATTAGCTGAATTTTTAAAAGAAGTAATGCGTTCAAAAAAGTAGCGGAACATCGCTACTTTTTTTAT
This sequence comes from Bacillus sp. TH30, assembly GCF_016650875.1. Taxonomy (NCBI): domain Bacteria; kingdom Bacillati; phylum Bacillota; class Bacilli; order Caryophanales; family Bacillaceae; genus Bacillus; species Bacillus sp. TH30. Next base: position 2,606,327 of record NZ_JAEKEY010000002.1, read on the forward strand.
TTGTTTATTTTTGATAAACATTTTACTTTTTGGGAATGATGAAGGAGAATTTTTATAAGAAAGTATTTTACTTATGCAATACACACATGTAAAATGATGTGTAAAGACACCTGTGTAAGGAGGACTTCTTGTGAGCAAGGTAAAAGAAATTTCGAAGCGAAAGCTACTTGGTATAGCAGGGCTTGGCTGGCTATTTGATGCAATGGATGTTGGAATGCTTTCATTTGTAATCGTAGCACTCCAAAAAGATTGGGGATTAAGTACTCAAGAAATGGGTTGGATAGGTAGCGTTAATTCAATTGGTATGGCAGTAGGAGCGCTCCTTTTTGGGATACTATCAGATAAAATAGGACGGAAATCAGTCTTTATTATTACATTATTACTATTTTCTATCGGTAGTGGTTTAACTGCTTTAACGACGACATTCGCGATGTTCCTCGTTTTACGCTTTTTAATTGGTATGGGACTTGGCGGGGAACTTCCAGTTGCATCTACTCTTGTATCAGAAAGTGTTGAAGCGCACGAACGTGGAAAAATAGTTGTACTATTAGAAAGCTTTTGGGCTGGTGGTTGGTTAATCGCAGCTCTTATCTCATATTTTGTTATTCCTAAATACGGTTGGGAAGTTGCTATGGTATTAAGTGCAGTTCCAGCGTTATATGCTTTATATTTAAGATGGAATTTACCCGATTCTCCAAGGTTCCAAAAGGTTGCAAAAAGGCCATCTGTTATTGAAAATATAAAATCGGTTTGGTCTGGAGAATATCGTAAAGCAACAATTATGTTATGGATTCTATGGTTTTGTGTGGTCTTTTCCTATTATGGAATGTTCCTTTGGTTACCTAGTGTAATGGTACTGAAAGGCTTTAGTTTAATAAAAAGTTTTCAGTACGTACTCATTATGACTTTAGCTCAACTTCCAGGATATTTCACAGCTGCATGGTTTATTGAACGTCTTGGTCGTAAATTTGTATTGGTTACGTATTTAATTGGTACAGCATGTAGTGCTTATGTGTTCGGAATTGCGGATTCATTAACAGCATTAATAGTGGCGGGTATGTTACTATCCTTCTTTAATTTAGGTGCTTGGGGTGCATTATACGCTTATACACCGGAACAGTATCCAACAACTATTCGCGGTACAGGTGCAGGAATGGCAGCTGCATTTGGGCGTATTGGTGGTATTCTTGGACCACTATTAGTAGGGTATTTAGTTGCTTCACAAGCTTCACTATCGCTAATATTTACAATTTTCTGTGGATCAATTTTAATTGGGGCACTTGCTGTAGTTATACTTGGTCAAGAAACGAAACAGAGGGAATTAGTATAAAGAGAAACCTTAATCAGTGGTGTTTTGTCCATCAACCACTGATTATTAGCCCGCACCAATCGGGATAAAAGAAAAGGGGAACCAAAGTGGTTTCCTTTTTTCTGTTTTTTTAGATAAATAATGGTATAGTAAGAAAAAGGGAATGTTTCTTACTAAAGCGAATGTATACAACAAGACATATGGACAAAGGAATTAGGTGGCTGGATAAATGAAAATCTTACTTATCATGGAAGAAACAGAAGAGCGAAGAAAATTAGTTGAGAACTTTACTGAAAACATTCGAAATGTAGAATGTTTTGAAGCGAAAACTGGAACAGAATCTTTGCTAATAATGAAAAAACATACACCTGATTTTGTTTTTTTAAATTCGCAATTAATGGATGGTACTGGTTTTGAATGTTCGAGTTTGTTACGAGAAGTGAATTGTTACACGAAATTTATTTTTATTGGTGAGGATATAGAAGAGGCAATTACAGCTTTTCGTTTCCAAGCGTTTTATTATTTATTACGACCATTTCGTGAAGAAGATTTACAATTCATTTTATATAAAATGGGAAAAGAACAAGGTGAGAAAGCAAAGAGTCATCTGCGTAAACTGCCGATAGAAGGCCATGAGGGGATTAGATATATTCTTCCGGAGGATATTGTATATATTAGTAAAAATAAGGAAAATAAAACCGTTTCAATTTATACAACGAATAATCAGTATATTTCAACATACACACTCCAGGAATTAGAAAATAAACTAAATGCATATGATTTTTTACGTGTACATAAAAGCTATTTAATTAATATGTCATATGTACAAGAACTTAAACCTTATTATAATGGCACGTATAATTTGCATTTAGACAGGTACGATGAGCAACCGATTCCAGTAAGCCGTAATTATGTAAAACGGCTTCGAAATAAAATTGAGCTATGACAAGTAATGAGAGAATTTTAACATAATAGCCTAGAAATCCTTCATGATAAGGAGGATTCAAATTAAATATTCAGAAAATTTAGTACAATCTCCTCTAAGAAGTAGTAATGGGGGGATTGTACGTGAAAACATTGAAATCAATTTTACTTTGGGGAGTTATTGCAGCAGTAGGAGCATCTGCTTTTGGTGTAATAGCTTTATCACAAGGTGAGACAATTAATGCTGTATGGCTATTAGTTGCTGCTGTATCAGTGTATGCGATTGCTTATCGCTTTTATAGTAGATTTATAGCAAGGAAAGTTTTTGGCCTAGATAATAATAGGCAAACGCCTGCTCATACGTTAAATGATGGGAAGGATTATGTTCCAACAAATAAATGGGTTTTATTCGGACATCACTTCGCTGCGATTGCAGGGGCAGGTCCTTTAGTAGGACCAATTTTGGCGGCGCAGATGGGGTATTTACCTGGGACTATTTGGATTATTGTTGGGGTAGTTATTGCCGGAGCTGTACAAGATTTTGTAATTTTATTTGCTTCAATGAGACGTAATGGTAAATCATTAGGAGAAATGATTAAAGATGAAATTGGTCCTGTTACAGGATTAATTGCGATGATTGGTATTTTAGGTATTATGATAATTTTATTAGCAGTATTAGCTTTAGTAGTTGTGAAGGCACTTGTTGGAAGCCCATGGGGAATGTTTACAATCGCAGCAACAATTCCAATTGCTATTTTAATGGGAGTTTACATGCGTTACATTAGACCAGGACGAGTAGGGGAAGGATCAGTAATCGGTATTGTTCTACTAGTCCTATCGCTTATTGGTGGACAGTATGTAGCAGAAAATCCAACACTTGCAAGTATGTTTACTTTTAGTGGTGAAACAATTGCTATTATGCTTATCGTATATGGATTCATTGCATCGGCATTACCAGTTTGGATGCTCCTTGCACCACGTGATTATTTAAGTACATTTTTAAAAATAGGAACGATACTTGGATTAGCAATTGGTATTTTAATTGTAGCTCCAGATTTGAAGATGCCGGCAGTATCTAAGTTTATTGATGGAACAGGCCCTGTCTTCTCCGGGAATTTATTTCCGTTCTTATTTATTACAATAGCTTGCGGTGCTGTCTCTGGATTCCACGCTCTCGTTTCATCAGGTACGACGCCGAAAATGATTGAGCAAGAAGGTCATGCACAGCCAATTGGTTATGGGGCAATGTTAATGGAATCATTTGTAGCAGCGATGGCTATGATTGCAGCTTGTGTATTAACACCAGGAACTTATTTTGCAATTAATAGTCCAGCAGCACTGATCGGAACAGATGTATCACAAGCGGCTCAAGTTATTTCTTCGTGGGGATTTTCTATTACACCGAATGAATTAAAAGAACTTGCTGTTAACGTCGGAGAACAGACCATTTTATCACGTACAGGTGGCGCACCAACATTAGCAATTGGTATGGCACATATATTTTCACAAGTAATAGGTGGAACGGCGATGATGGCATTTTGGTACCATTTTGCCATTCTTTTTGAAGCACTATTTATTTTAACAACGATTGATGCTGGAACACGTGTAGGACGATTTATGATTCAAGATATTTTAGGGCATGTGTACAAGCCGTTTGCGAAAACAGATTCCACAATAGCGAATGTGGTTGCTACAACGTTATGCGTACTAGGCTGGGGGTACTTCTTATATCAAGGGGTGGTTGACCCTCTCGGTGGAATTAATACACTATGGCCACTTTTCGGTATTGCAAATCAAATGTTAGCGGGGATTGCATTATTACTTGGAACGACAATTTTATTCAAAATGGGGAAAAAGGCATACGTTTGGGTAACGCTTATTCCGACTATAGGATTACTTATTGTAACGATGACAGCTGGTTATCAAAAGTTATTTCATGAAAATCCTAAAATAGGATTTCTATCACATGCGAAAGTATTTCAGGGAGCATTAGATGATGGTAAGGTATTAGCTCCAGCTAAAAATGTTACGCAAATGAAACAAATTATTTTTAATGACTATATTGATGCGGCACTTTGTGGAATTTTTATGATAGTTGTAATTGCTGTATTAATTTCTGCACTTCGAATTTGGATTCAAGTATTAAGAAATAAGCCAATGCCGTTAAAAGAGGCACCATATATTCCAAAAGATGAAAGTGAGTCGAGGAATTATGCTTAAAAATTTACGGAACGTATGGGGAAAGAGAAAGCAATTTATTAGTTTACTTGTCGGAGTTCCAAGTTATGAAACGTATGTAAATCACATGGAAATAAATCATCCAGAAGAGAAAATTCTATGTCAAAAGCAATTTTTTGCTGAGGCACAAGAAGCTAGATTTAATGCAAAAGGCGGAAAGATATCGCGATGTTGTTAATGGAGGAGACGAAATTTCGTCTCCTTTTTTATTTTGCTGTTCCACGTGGAACAATATAATAAAAAAGTTTGGGAATTATAGGGATTTCGTAATACAATAACATATAGAAAGGGATAGATGGAAAAGAAAAAGTAGGGAGATTATTTTATGTTTAGAGATCTATTTGTAAATATGACAATCATTCTGTCCTTTATCTTTGTAGGTGCTCAGCTTTTAAGAGATAAGCCATTAAAAGAAGGATTCTCTTTTTGGCAGAAATGTTTGGTCGGTATTTTAACTGGAATATTAAGCATATTATTGATGCATTTTGGTGTGCATATTGAAGATATTATGTTGGATTTACGTTATTTAGCTGTTGTTTTGGCGATTATAATCGGTGGCCCAATAGCTAGTAGTATAACTGTTATGATTATTTTAATAACGCGGGTATTTTTTACTGAGTATTCTTTAGCCTCTGAATTGGCCTGCTATACTATCGTGGCAATAGGGATTGGCATTACTCTCATTTGGCGGATGAAGATTTCTATATTTACAAAATGGATATGGTTTAATGTGTACAGTTTGTCTATTTTAATACTACCACTTTATATTTTATTTAAGGATATATATGTAGTGGTATTATATTTAATTTGTTGTATTATAGCGGCATACATCACATTTGTAAGTGCAAGTTACATATTGCAATCCAATGAATTATTTCAAACGATGAAGCATTATGCAACGATAGATGCATTAACGAATCTAGGAAATGTAAGACAGTTTGATTTTGAGATGAATCGTCATATTGATAGCAAGCATATGAAAAATGATTCACTTTGTTTATTACTTATCGATATTGATCACTTTAAGTATGTAAATGATACGTACGGTCATCCTGCTGGAGATGAAGTGTTAAAACAACTAGGGCGTATTTTGTTAGAGAATGCACCATTCCCAAATTTAGTCTTTCGAAAGGGTGGCGAAGAGTTTGCTCTGTTGTTACCAAAAAAGAGAGTAGCATTTGGAACTCGTATAGGGGAACAAATTCGACTAGCAGTTGAAAAGCATTTATTTCAACTGCAAAATGGGGGAAAAATTAAAATTACAGTTTCTGTTGGGCTTTCAGAATATAAAAAATCACCTGAGCAATTTATTCAATCAGCGGATGATGCGTTATATTATTCAAAAAGAAATGGTAGAAACAAGGTTAGTTCAGCATCATAGAAATTCGGGGAGTACTTTAAAAGATTTCTGTAAAGTAATTAAAACCCACAGAACAATAAATGTTCTGTGGGTTTTAATCTATTTTTAAATTTATTAATAAAAAGCTTTATGTTAGACAAGTTCTTTCGGTGCAACGAATTTGCGGTATGCACCGTGATGTGTTGGTCCTACATATTCGTTAATCTTAAATGAATGACGAATTGCAGCTGTGATGAATTCTTTCGCAGTTTTTACTGCTTCTTTCACCGTTTTTCCTTTTGCAAGTTCTGCTGTAATTGCAGCAGAATATGTACAACCTGCACCGTGTGTATTTGTCGTATCAATCTTTTCTGATTCTAGAAGATCGAATGTTTCGCCGTCATATAACACATCAATAGCAGTTTCTGTGCCTAGTTTGCTACCACCTTTAATCAGTACGTATTTAGCGCCTAAAGCATGGATTTTTTTTGCAGCTTCTTTCATGTCCTCAAGAGAATTAATTTTCACACCACTTAATTGATATGCTTCAAATAAGTTTGGCGTTACGACTAATGCCTTTGGAACAAGAACGTCACGTAAGCAGTCATTTGTTTCAGGATGTAACGCTTCATCCGCTCCTTTACATACCATAACAGGATCAACTACTACATTTTCGAAATTGTGCTTTTCAATTGTTTCCGCAACCATTTCGATAATTTCTACTGATCCAAGCATACCCGTTTTTAAAGCATCTACGCCAACGCCTTCAATTGTCGTTTCTAATTGTGGTTTTAATGTAGAAGCTGGGATTGGGAATACGTTATGTGCCCAACCGTTATGTGGATCCATCGTTACGATTGTCGTAAGAGATGTCATTCCGTATACACCAAGTTCTTGGAATGTTTTTAAATCTGCTTGTATACCAGCACCGCCACTTGTGTCAGAACCAGCGATAGTAAGTGCCTTATTCAATGTCATTATGAAAGCCCCCTCAGGTGATATAATGAAAACTATGTTTTCACCATTATATCAATGTTACGAATAAGTACAAAGTGAAAAGTAGATGATTTATGTTAAGTACTATTTAAAATCTTGTATGTAGGAGACGAATTATGTTTCAAGAGAATCGTACAAATGAATTAGTTATATTAAAAGAGATTGCAGAAACGTTGAATACCTCAAATGATACATATCACGTACTTCAAGCTGTGCTGGAAAAGCTGTTGAATGTAACTGGTTTAACGACAGGATGGATTTTCCTTGCGGATGAAAATGGTAGATATACAAAATTAATTGATTACCAATTACCAGAGGGATTGAAATTCGAAAATAAACGACCGATGTGTGAGGGGAATTGCTGGTGCTTACACCGCTTTGTGGAAGGAAAACTAGAGCGAGCAGTTAATATTATTGAATGTAAGAGAATTAATAATGCGATTGAATACAACTGGGGAGATACAGAAGGGATTGTACACCATGCGACAGTACCGCTAAAAGCGGGAGAAGATGAATTTGGCGTGTTAAATGTAGCTAGCCCAGGTAAAACGCATTTTTCGGAAGAAGAATTAGTACTATTACAATCAGTTGCCTTTCAAATTGGAACGGCATTAAAGCGTACAAAACTGTATGAAAATGAAAAGAGAAGAGCTCATTATTATGTAAAGTTAGAACGCTTTATTCAAGCTTTAAGGACAATTCATAAATTTAATGCATTACCAGAAGAGATTGTAATGCAAATAGGGAGCTTATTTCTATGGGAGCAAGTTGTATTCTTTATTAGAGAAGAAAATGAACTAGCTGTGAGAGCTTCTTATAAGAAAGGTGAACTACAAGATGATTTGAGGGCAGCAGCACAGGAAGCGTTGGAAAAAGAAGAGTCTGTCTTGTCAAAGCGTCAGGTTGGTAATATAGAGCACCCCAATAGGGCAGTTATCGCTATTCCGATACATATTCAAGATCATATATTTGGAGTATTAAGTGTAAGTTCTAATAATGGAGAATTTGATATAAATACGATAGATGTAGTACAAGCGTTAGCAAATCATATTTCATTAATGATAGAGAACTTAAGATTAAATGAAAAACGCCGCGAACTTGTACGAATGGAAGAGCGTAATCGTTTAGCTAGAGATTTACATGATTCTGTTTCACAAAAGTTGTTTTCATTAACGTTTATGACGAAAGGCGCTGAAGCTGTCTTAAAGGGTCAAAATGAAAAGGTAGATCAGTCTTTATATGAGATGCGTGAATTAGCACAAGGTGCCTTAAAAGAAATGAGGACATTAATTTGGCAGCTCCGTCCGGCTGGATTAGAGAAAGGGTTATTACCAGCTTTAAAGCAATATGGTGAAAGTTTAGGATTGAAAATTCGGGAACAAGTTACAGGTGTACGTGATTTGCCGCGTGTAGTAGAAGAAGCGCTATGGCGAATTGGACAAGAAGCTTTAAATAACGTAAGTAAGCATGCGAATGTAAGAGAAGCGACGATTTATTTCAAAGTGACGGAGAAAAATGTATCATTAGAAATAGTCGATCAAGGAAATGGGTTTGTAGAAAAGGATATAAAAGAGAAGAAATCACTCGGTATGACTACGATGCGTGAAAGAGTAGAATTAGTTGGTGGAACAATTAAAATTGTAAGTAGTAAGAAACGAACGAGTATAAAAGTAAATGTACCATTATGATGTGAAAATGAGGGAAGTTTGTGAAAATAAAAGTATTGTTAGTTGATGATCATACAGTTGTTTTAAAAGGATTAGCATTTTTTCTAAGCACACAAGAAGATTTTGAATTAGTTGGTGAAGCAAACAATGGGAAAGAGGCGCTAGTGAAAGTAGGCGAAACAAGTCCAGATGTCGTATTAATGGATTTATATATGCCTGAGATGGATGGAATTGAGGCAACAGCTTGTATTAAAAAAGAATATCCAAACGTGAAAGTAATTGTATTGACTAGTTTTTCTGATCAAGCTCATGTATTGCCGGCACTAAAAGCTGGGGCGAGCGGTTATATTTTAAAAGATATCGAACCAGATCAGCTTGTTGAAGCTATTCGAAGCGCGTATAAAGGTAATATTCAATTACATCCAGATATAGCAAATGCCCTTCTTTCTCAAACATTACCACAGGAAGAGAAAGAAGAAGAACCTTCCGTTCAAGTGGATGTATTAACAGCGAGAGAAAATGAAGTATTGCAGTTATTGGCGAAAGGGATGAGTAATAAAGAAATTGCTTCTGTTTTAGTTATTACAGAAAAAACGGTAAAAGCTCATATGAGTAGTATTTTGAGTAAGTTACATTTATCCGATCGCACACAAGCAGCATTATATGCAGTGAAAAATGGAATCGTATAAGACAAAAGTCGTAAGACCTAGTTCGCCTTTAGAAGGTGGACTTTTTTTATGGAAAAATACGTCTATGTGAGGACGTAATTGTCTTGATATAAAGATAAAATGTATTTGTAAGCAACAATAATTATAAGGGAGTACCCTTTTTCGTAAGTGATATATAACAACATAAGAGTGAGTAGTAGGAGGAAAAACAATGGCAACAGTTTTATTTGTAAAAGCAAACAACCGCCCAGCGGAACAAGCAGTTAGTGTGAAATTATACGAGGCATTTTTAGCAAACTATAAAGAAGTGCATCCAAATGATACAGTGGTAGAACTTGATTTATATAAAGAAGAATTACCATATGTAGGCGTAGATATGATTAATGGTACATTCAAAGCAGGTAGAGGATTTGATTTAACAGAAGAAGAAGCAAAAGTGGTAGCAGTTGCTGATAAGTATTTAAATCAATTTCTAGAAGCTGATAAAGTAGTTTTCGGTTTCCCATTATGGAACTTAACGATTCCAGCCGTATTACACACGTATATTGATTATTTAAACCGTGCTGGTAAAACGTTTAAATATACACCAGAAGGTCCAGTTGGGCTTATTGGAGATAAGAAGATTGCGTTATTAAATGCACGCGGCGGCGTATATTCTGAAGGACCAGCAGCTGAAATGGAAATGGCTGTAAAATATGTAGCGAGCATGATGGGCTTCTTCGGCGCAACAAATATGGAAACGGTAGTTATTGAAGGACATAACCAATTCCCAGATAAAGCAGAAGAGATCATTGCAGCAGGTCTTGAAGAAGCGGCTAAAGTAGCAAGTAAATTTTAATTAAAAACATAATCGTCACTCGAAAAAAAGCAGCAATAACATTTACGTGTTAATGCTGCTTTTTTTATATTAATTTGTAGTTTCGTTATGTTTAGGAAGCGGAAATGCATTGCCAATTGCCGCAGCCCCGAGCATCGGTAATAATAAATTGAGCGGGAAAAACATGAGTAATAGTAATGTTATAGCTATTGGTTTTCTTAATGCATAGCTTGAAATAGCTGTCGTGACGATAGCTACAGAAGATATTGGATCTATAGGCAGAATAGAAGCTATAGCGTATCCGATACTTGATCCAGCAAATATAATTGGGAAAATATGTCCGCCGCGCCAACCCGTATTTAAACAAACGGCAGTAATACATAATTTTAAAATTCCTGAAAGAAGTAGTACCCAGAAGGATAAATGGCTCCATTCAACGACTAAATCTTTTAATTGATGTTCCCCTGAAAATAACGTATACGGGAGGAAAGTTCCAGTAACCCCGAGTAAAATACCGCCTATAATTCCAAGTGATACTTTGTATTCCCTGAAGGGGTGGATTAATTTCTCTAATGCGAATTCTAATTTGAAATAAAAGAAACCAACTATAGCACCAATGCTAGCAAGTGGTAGAAAGGCGATCCATTCATTAAGAGCAAGAGACCCTTCCCCGAAATCAACAATAAAGGATCCACGACTATCGAGTTTACTAAGTAATAAGTAAACGGAAAAACCAGCAAAAGTGGTAGCTAAATATACAATTGCTTTTTTTCCTTTAGAAAATTCGTTAATTTGTTCACCCTCATTTTCATTCGGAGCTAAGTAACCGAATAATGGTGCATTAAAAATGACACTTAAAGTAGCACCAATTCCAACCTCTGTTAGTTCATTCATTCCCTTTAAAGCAAATTTAAAGCGATCTCCTACCCATGTACAAAGTCCACCGATAATTCCAACAAGTGCAGCTTCTGGTCCTAAACTAGCTCCAAATATTAAAACGATAATCGCAGTTAAAGTAGCTTTATGTACAAAACTGTATTCAATTCTACCTGTTTGTTTATATTCAGCCATTACTTCCGGCATAAGACGTGGGTATGTGCCGAAGTATTTTTGTGTTAAACCAACGAGGATACCACCGATGATTGTTACACAAATGGTGTAATAAGGGGGAGAAGAGAAAATAGTAGGTAAGTATCCCCAAATAAAGTGAATTCCGATATTTATTGTAACTAAAAATAACCAGACTGTAGCTCCTACTATAGAGCCCAAAAGAAGGCCATATAAGACGAGTATATAGTGCATGTCCTTTTTATTTGTCATGTTGTACCTCCGTTATGTAAGTTTTCATGTAGAAAGGATTGAATATGCTAGTGTGAAATGAATTGAATATATATAGTATCTTTTTGAGAGGTTGGCTTATTCAATATATTGAGATCTCATAAAAATTTGAAACCAACGCGGTTAAACCACTTATTTAATTCTATATAGTGATCGGAGTTTTTAAAAGGTCTTTTTCAAATGAATATGGAATATATTTCTTTTGTTGTTTAAATTAAATTCCTTACATTTAATTTAGAACATTCAGAAAAACTATTTGACATTAGGAAATTATTGCTATAAAATCAACGGTAATTGCATAGTCTTATCAAGAAAAGGTGGAGGGACAGGCCCGATGAAACCTTGGCAACAGCCGTATAACGGAATTGTGCCAAATCCTGCAGGTAATAATCCTGAGAGATAAGAAAGAGCCTTAGAGCGTGTCTTCAAACTGCTCCTTTCTTGTTTTCAGGGAAGGGGCAGTTTTTTATTTTGGATAGAGTGAAACTTTAATCAGCGGGGGTTTTGTCCCTCCCCCACTGATTATTAGCCTTCATCAATCGGGCAGTTATCTCCCACCTAACTTCCTCGCATTTTCCGAATTTGGAGGTGGGAGTCTTACTGCCCGCAAATAGCGGGATAAAAGAAAGGAGAATGAGAGATGGGAGAATCATGGGGGAAAGGAACGATTTGTGTGCAAGGTGGCTATACGCCAAAAAATGGTGAGCCGCGTGTTTTGCCGCTTTATCAAAGTACGACGTATAAATACGATACGTCAGATGATTTAGCAGCACTATTTAATTTAGAGGCAGAAGGATATATATATACGCGTATTGGAAATCCTACTCTAGCTGCATTTGAGCAGAAGTTATCAGATTTAGAAGGCGGTGTAGGGGCTGTTGCAACAGCTTCTGGGCAGGCAGCTATTATGCTTGCGGTTTTAAATATTTGCAGTAGTGGAGACCATTTACTTTGTTCTTCAACTGTTTACGGAGGAACTTTTAATTTATTTGGAGTGAGTTTGCGTAAGCTTGGCATCGATGTTACGTTCTTTAATCCTAATTTAACGGCAGATGAAATTGCAGCACTTGCTAATGATAAGACAAAACTCGTTTATGCAGAATCGTTAGGAAATCCAGCAATGAACGTTTTGAATTTCAAAGAACTTTCAGCGGCAGCAAAAGAATTAGAAGTACCTTTTATCGTTGATAATACATTAGCGACGCCTTATTTATGCCAGGCATTTGAACATGGGGCAAATATCATTGTCCATTCTACAACGAAATATATTGATGGCCATGCAAGTTCTCTAGGCGGCATTGTAATAGATGGAGGGAACTTCGATTGGACAAATGGAAAATACCCTGAGCTTGTCGAACCTGATCCGAGTTATCACGGCGTAAGCTATGTTCAAAAATTTGGAGCAGCAGCGTATATTGTGAAAGCACGCGTTCAGTTATTAAGAGACTACGGAAACTGTATGAGCCCATTCAATGCATATATTAGCAACATTGGCCTGGAAACATTGCATTTACGAATGGAGCGTCATAGTGAAAATGCTCTCGAAGTTGCTAAATGGCTTGTTAATCATGATCGTATTGAATGGGTGAATTATCCGGGGTTAGATAGTAATGAAAATTACTCGTTAGCACAAAAATATTTAAAAAAAGGTGCTAGTGGAGTTTTAACTTTCGGTATTAAAGGCGGATTAGAAGCAGCAAAAGAATTTATCGCAAATGTAAAACTTGCAACTCTTGTAACACATGTAGCTGATGCAAGAACTTGTGTAATACATCCTGCTAGTACGACGCACAGACAATTAAGCGCAGAAAATCAGCGTTTAGCTGGCGTTACGTCTGATTTAATCCGTTTATCGGTCGGTATAGAAGATGTTTCTGATATTATTGCAGATTTAGAAGCGGCGCTAGTCGGAGGCAAACAACATGCCGATCATAATTGATAAAGAGTTACCAGCTCGCAAAGTATTGCAGAAGGAAAATATTTTTGTAATGACGAAGGAGCGAGCAGTAACACAAGATATACGTGCTTTGAAAATTGCTATATTAAATTTAATGCCTACAAAACAAGAAACAGAGGCGCAATTACTTCGTTTAATTGGAAATACACCGTTGCAATTAGATGTGCATTTACTTCATATGGAATCGCATCTGTCTCGCAATGTAGCGCAGGACCATTTAACGAGTTTCTATAAAACATTCCGTGATATTGAGAATGAAAAATTTGATGGACTCATTATTACAGGAGCACCAGTTGAAACTCTTTCTTTTGAAGAAGTAGACTATTGGGAAGAGCTTGGACGTATTATGGAGTATTCAAAAACGAATGTAACATCTACGCTTCATATTTGCTGGGGGGCACAAGCAGGTTTGTATTATCACTATGGTGTGCCGAAGTATCCTCTTGCGGAAAAAATGTTTGGTGTATTTGAACATGAGGTTCGCGAGCAACATGTGAAATTGTTACAAGGGTTTGATGAAGTGTTTTTTGCTCCGCATTCTCGTCATACAGAAGTAAGAGAGAGCGACATTGAAAAAGTGAAAGAATTAACGTTATTAGCCAATTCTGAAGAAGCAGGTGTTCATCTTGCTATTGGGCAAGAGGGAAGGCAAGTTTTCGCACTCGGACATAGTGAATACAGTTGTGATACGTTAAAGCAAGAATACGAACGGGACTGCCAAAAAGGGTTAAATATTGATGTGCCAAAAAATTATTTTAAACATAATAATCCAAATGAGAAGCCGATTGTTAGGTGGAGGAGTCATGGGAATTTATTATTCTCTAATTGGCTGAATTATTACGTGTATCAAGAAACCCCTTATATATTGTAAATGATTGTATAACACGTGGTAGCGTTTTATTTGTAAAGATTAACCTTTATTTTTCTTAATATTCAAAATACATTGTTTTTCAGATTTTTTGTCTATATAATGGCATCTAAACACAATTTTTGAGGGGTGGACAGTATTATGAAAGACATTCAAGTGGGGTTATTAGGTCTTGGGACAGTTGGTAGTGGTGTAGTTCGTATTATTACAGATCATCAAGAACGACTTATACACCAAGTAGGTTGTCCAGTGAAAGTAACGAAAGTATTGGTGCAAAACATTGAGAAAGAGAGAGAAGTAGACGTGCCTTCTACTCTATTAACACAAGATGTGAATGAAATTTTAGATAATCCTAATATTGATGTTGTCATTGAAGTAATGGGCGGCATTGATGATGCAAAAGCATATATTTTACAAGCTTTAAAAAGCGGGAAGCACGTTGTCACTGCAAATAAAGATTTAATGGCGTTACACGGAGCGGAACTCTTAGCGGTAGCAAAAGATAATAAGGCTGATTTATTTTACGAAGCAAGTGTAGCTGGAGGGATTCCAATTTTACGAAGCATCGTAGAAGGACTTTCCTCAGATCTTATTACGAAAGTAATGGGAATTGTAAATGGAACAACAAATTTTATTTTGACGAAAATGTCAGACGAAGGGAGAGCATATAACGACGTGTTAAAAGAAGCTCAGCAGCTTGGATTTGCAGAAGCAGATCCAACATCAGACGTAGAAGGTTTAGATGCAGCAAGGAAAATGACGATTTTGGCTACTCTCGGTTTCTCTACAAATGTAGAGCTTGGAGATGTGAAGGTAAAAGGAATTACTTCTATTACAGCAGAAGATATTGAATATAGTAAGAGCTTAGGCTATACAATTAAATTAATTGGTCTTGCAAAGCGAGATGGCGAGAAATTAGAGGTTACAGTTGAGCCAACTTTACTTCCAAATGCACACCCTCTTGCGGCAGTGCAAAATGAATATAATGCTGTCTATGTGTATGGTGAAGCGGTAGGAGAAACGATGTTTTATGGTCCGGGAGCAGGAAGCTTACCGACAGCGACAGCTGTTGTTTCTGATCTAGTTGCTGTAATGCAAAATATTAGGTTAGGTGTAACAGGAAATAGTGCTGTAGTCCCGCAATATCAAAAGGTACTAAAAGAGCCAGATGAAATTATTGTGAAAAAGTTTTTAAGACTTCATGTGAAAGACGAAATTGGTGTATTTGCAAAAATTACATCATTGTTCTCTGAACGCGGTGTTAGTTTTGAAAAGATTATTCAAATGCCACTTGAAGAGAAAGGGAAAGCAGAAATCGTAATTGTGACGCATCGTGCTTCTCTTGCGGATTATGAGTACATTCTACATACATTGCAATCGTATGAAGAAATAGATTGTGTGAAAGCGAATTATCGAATTGAAGGAGATGCTAAGTAGTATCTTTTCTAATAAAACGAAAAACCCTATTAAGCGGCTTGCTTAATAGGGTTTTTTCTATTTAAAATTTGCGTACCAACTTGAATAAATGCTTGAATAATCCAACCCGTTGTAAAGGATAAGATAATTGTTCCAAAATAGATTGGCCCATCTAATAAGAAGCTTAATGTTAAAAATAAAAAAGCTAATGAAATTTCTGTTCTTCTAAATGTCCATTTCTTTTTCTCAGCAACAGTTAAAACGAAAGCCTCTTGAGGTGCTGCGCAAAGGTTTGTAGAGACGTAAAGACCAATTCCAGCTCCGATGAATAGATTTCCGCAAATAAGTGTTATATATTTTGGAAGAGAGCGGATAGTATCCATAATAGTCGTAATAGAACCAACCCAATCAACAAAAAGAGAAATAAGAATCATTGTGACAATTGTGCCGATTGTAATTTGTTTTTTGTCCCAAAAGAGTACGATCAGGGTAAAAACAAAGTTAATCATGAAAATCCAAAAACCAATACTTATCCCAAAATTTTGATATAGTGCAATAAAGAAGGAATCATAAGGGCTAAGTCCAAAGGAAGTAATTGTTGTCATCATATTAATACCGATGGCGAGAATGAGTAAACCGCCAATGAAAAATATATATTCTAGTTTGAATCGAAGCATAGTTGTATATCCTTTCAAAATGTATTTGCTAAGAAAGGATATACTGTGGAAAGCTTACCAGGTCAAGCGAGAATTTTTGAGGGGAAGGGGAGAATGAGATGACTAATATAAGAAAGATTGCTGAACTTGCTGGGGTATCTGTTTCAACTGTTTCACGTGTACTCAATAATCATCCGTATGTGAATGAACAGAAACGAAAAGAGATTTTAGCGATTATTGAAGAATTAAATTATACGCAAAATGTGAATGCGATTCATTTAGTGAAAGGAAAAACGAATGTAATTGGCGTTTTATTGCCGCACGTAAATGATCAATATTACAGTGCCATTATTGGGGGGATATCAAAGGAAACCGCAAAGAACAATTATAATATGATGCTTTGCCAGACAAATTATAGCGAAGAAAAAGAGCTTGAAATTTTACATATGTTAAAAATGAAAAAGCTTGATGGAGTAATTATATGTTCACGGACAAATAGTAAGGAAAAACTTGAAGAGTATACGAAGTTTGGTCCAATTGTGATGTGTGAAGAAATAGATTCGAATTTCATTTCGAGTGTACATATTGATTACTACAAAGTATTTTTGCGCGGGATGAAAAGCTTAATAGATGCTGGTCATACACGTATCGGATATTGCATTGGAAGAAGTAATAGTATTAATAGCCAGAGGCGAAAAAAAGCGTATGAGGATTCACTTCAACAGATTGTTGTAACACCGTTAGATGCCTGGAAGTTTAAGGGCTGTTTTACGGTGGAAGATGGGCGCAATGTAGTCAGGGAATGGGCTCGTATGTCTGTAAAACCGACGGCTTTTCTTGTATCTTGCAATCATATTGCTGCAGGAATGGTAACGGAGGCGAAAAAACAAGGAATTCGTATCCCAGAGGATATTACGATTATCGGATGTGATGATCAAGAGGTGGCAAATATATTAGGTATTACGACGATTTCGCATTCCAGTAAAAATGTTGGTGTAAAGGCATTTGAATTATTATATGAAAAGATTAATGATGAGGAAATAGATGTGAAACATGTAGAGTTATTACCAAATTTGGTAGATAGGGAAACGACATAATAGAGAAGGTGTGAAAATCGCTTTTCGAAAATTCGTTTGGTATAATTATGGACAATCTATAGGGGCTAAAAGGGGTTTTGATATGAGATCAAAATTAGTAAAAGTAATTCTACTCATTACAATTGCGTCTTTCTGTTTATTTGCATACGGTTTTGTTTCGGGTGTAAATGATGTATTAAATCCGAAAGCTTCAAAATTAATTACGAAGACTGACGTAGTGGAAAAAGAGAAAAAGAAAACAGGAACGTTACAAGTAGTTAGTTTAGGTGATTCGTTAACGCGCGGCGTTGGTGATAAAGAAGGAATTGGCTATATTGGACGAATGAAAGAGAATTTACAAAAAGATTATAAACAAAAAGTTGCACTAAGCAATTTGGCAGTTAGTGGTGCGAAAATGCCCGATTTATTAAAACAAATCGAAAGCAGCGGAGCTCAATATTCAATTAAGCAAGCAGATGTAATTGTTTTAACAATTGGAGGAAATGATTTGTTCCCAGGATGGGAATCGCTCGGAAAGATAGATTTAGAGACGTATCGTCCTGATACGGAAACGTTTCAAAATGAAGCGAAGAAAATTATAGAAGAAATTCGTAAATTAAATACAGATAGCCCTATTTTTTGGTTAGGATTATACAATCCTTTTGAAGATGTAGAAGATTTGAGAGGTTCATCAAATATTGTTGTTGATTGGAACGCTTCTTTAGAGAAGTTAGCATTAAATGATAAAAACGTATATATTACACCGACATTTGATTTATTCCAAAATCGTGGGAGAGATTTATTATACTCAGATCATTTTCATCCGAATGAAGTAGGTTACACATATATGGCGGAGCGTTTAGTCCAAAATGTTGTAAGTAAATTAAAACTAGAGCAAGGAGGGATAAAATGACGACGATACTTTCTGTACGAGACTTGAAGAAGGTAATTGGAAAGAAGACGCTTGTAGAGGACATTTCATTTGATGTAAAACAAGGAGAAGTGTTTGGCTTTTTAGGACCGAACGGAGCCGGGAAAACGACAACAATTCGAATGTTAGTCGGACTGATTAAAGCGACAGAAGGTACTATTTCTATCGGTGGTTATTCTATTAAGGAAAATTTCAGAGAAGCGATGCGTCAAATTGGAAGTATCGTTGAAAACCCAGAGCTTTATACATATTTAACGGGATGGGAAAACTTAAAGCAATTTGCGCGCATGCTTGGTGATATATCTGATGAACGTATTATTGAAATTGCAAAAATGGTTCACTTAGATGAGCGTATTCACGATAAGGTAAAAACATATTCCCTTGGTATGAAGCAGCGCCTTGGAATTGCACAGGCGCTACTTGGAAACCCGAAATTGCTCATATTAGATGAACCGACGAATGGTTTAGATCCAGCTGGGATTAGAGAACTTAGGGAATTTATACATAAGCTTGTAAAAGAAGAAAATATGAGTGTATTTATTTCGAGTCACTTGCTAAGTGAAGTGCAACTGATATGCGACCGTGTTGCTATTATTCATAAAGGAAAAATGATAACAGTTGCACCTATTGAAGAGTTGATCAAAACAGCGAGTGATCGTGTGGAATGGGTCGTTACACCGATTTCCAAAGCGAAAGACATGTTAGACGCAGCTGAAGAGATAGAGGAAGTTAGTGTAGAAGATGAGCGTTTATTATGTCGTATGGATGTTGCGTCTATTAATGTTTGGAATAAGCATTTTGTAGAAAACGGGATAGATGTACATAGCGTCAAAGAGCTTGTATTTACGCTAGAAGATTTATTTATTGAACTCACGAGGGGTGAGCAACATGCGTGAATTTGCGAATCTAGTTTTAAATGAATCAGAAAAGATTTATCGTAAGAAACGAATTGTTGTTGTCATGCTTATTTTAGCAATCTTGATTCCACTTTTTGTGTATGCTCAGTATCGTGAAATAGAAACGACACAAAAAAGGCTGGGCACGACCGATTGGAAAGTATCATTACAGCAACAAATTGTTGATTCACAAAACCGTTTGAACAATTCTAGATTGCCAGAAGAATGGCGGGATTGGTTAAAAGTAAGAGTGGAACAACAACAATATTATTTAGATCATAATATTAATCCGACTGCGCCAGGAGCACCGACATTTGTGAGGGCATTTATTGAACAAGGAATAACGTTATTTATTCCATTGCTCGTTATGATTGTCGCCATTGATATTGTTTCAGGAGAACGAAGCGATGGTACGATGAAAATGCTTCTGACGAGGCCAATTCGGCGCTGGAAAATACTCCTTAGTAAATATGTGACGATGTTATTTTTCATTTCGCTCATATTGCTTCTTGTCGGTTTGTTTGCTTACGCATTATCAGGGCTTGTATTTGGATACTCTGGATGGAATTTACCTGTATTAACAGGATTCGTCATTGATAAGGAAACGTTAAATACAAACTTTGTACACCTTATTCCGCAGTGGCAATACATTTTAATGGCGTACGGATTAGCTTGGTTTGTTGCCATTGTGGTTGGAACTATATCATTCATGGTTTCTGTTTTAATTCGAAATACACCAGCTGGTATGGGCGTTATGTTAGCTGCGTTAATCGCAGGCGGCATTTTAAGTTCATTCGCAACGTCTTGGGAAGGTGCGAAATACATTTTTAGTGTCAATTTATCGTTAACGGATTATTTATCAGGAAAACTGCCTGCATTACAAGGATTATCAATGGGATTTTCTTTAATGAATTTAACGGTTTGGGCAGTAGTATCTCTTATCATTTCATTTGTAGTATTTACAAGGCAGGATATGGTGAATTAATTGGATAGGAAGTGAAGGCATGGAAAACATTTTGCAGAATGATTGGGGACCATTACTGGGGTCAGAATTTGAGAAAGAATACTATCAAGCTTTAGCTAATTTTTTAAAAGAAGAGTATGAGGAGCATGTGATTTATCCAAAGAAAGAAGATATCTTTAACGCTCTTCAGTATACAAGTTATGAAGATACAAAGGTCGTTATTTTAGGACAAGACCCATATCATGGACCGAATCAAGCGCATGGTTTAAGCTTTTCTGTACAACCTGGCATTAAAACGCCACCGTCATTGCTAAATATGTATAAAGAACTTCGAGATGAATATGGTTATGAAATTCCGAATAACGGTTATTTAGTAAAATGGGCGGAGCAAGGAGTCTTATTATTAAACGCGGTATTGACGGTTCGTCAAGCTGAAGCAAATTCTCATAAAGGAAAAGGATGGGAGCATTTCACAGATCGCATAATTGAGCTATTAAATGAACGTGAAAAGCCAGTTATTTTCATATTATGGGGACGCCATGCTCAGGCGAAGAAAAAGTTAATTACGAATACGAATCATTATATTATCGAGTCCGTACATCCAAGTCCATTATCAGCAAGACGAGGTTTCTTTGGAAGTAAGCCGTACTCTAAAGTAAATACGATTTTAGTTAATATGGGCGAAAGAGAAATTGATTGGGAACTTCCAAATTTATAAATAGAAAAGGTAGTTAACAGTTGTTAACTACCTTTTTATTATTGTTGTTCGTTCTTTAGTTTTGCATCTAGTACAAAAGTACCGAATGGGATAACTGATGAAACGAATGCCCCAAGTGCCCATAAAATTGATTTACGGTGTACGATTGTTACTTGAATTACTGCAAAGATGAATAGAATAAATAAAACGCCATGAGCCATGCCTGTAATTTTAACAGCTGTTGCAAACCCTGCAAAATATTTTAATGGCATTGCTACAAATAATAGTAATAGGAAAGAAATCCCCTCAATTAAGCCAATTGCTCTTAATCTTCCGATTGGTGTAGATAACATGAAGTAGCCTCCTTTAATGTATGCTTGTATATAGTAAATTTGTATTCTTTTTCAAAATGAAATAGTCTATTTTGTTTAATTATATACAAAAAGAAAGTTTACACTACGAGAATAGTGCAAAGTTCAAAATATAGTCACAAAAGCATTGCAATTTAAATAAAAACCTATTTGAAGTATTTGACTTCAAATAGGTTTTATGAATGAAAATATTAAACAAGCGCTTTGCTTTTTAGTACAAATTTCTCTACAACTTTAGCAACGCCATCGTTCATATTTGTATCTGTTACATAGTTTGCAATTTCTTTAATATCATCTGGTGCATTGCCCATCGCAACGCCAAGACCAGCAAATTCAATCATCGCTTGATCGTTATAGCTATCGCCCATTGCGATAACTTCTTCGCGTTTAATACCAAGTTTTTGGATTAATTGGTTTAAGCTAGTTCCTTTCGTAACACCGTGTTCAGTAAATTCTAAGAAGAATGGTTTAGAGCGCATAACGCTTAATTGACCTTCTAGTTGTTTTTGTAGTTTCTTTTCTACTTCAACAAGGCGTTCAGCTTCTTTATTCATTAATACTTTTACTACAGGTTCTTTAACAGTAGTTTTAAAATCATCTACTTCAATAATCGGCATGCCAGTAATTTCGCCCTCAATTTTAGTATAAGGATTATTTTCTTCTGTTACGATATCATCGCCAATATAAGTATGAATCCATACATCTTCAGTTTTACTAATTTCAAATAGGTTGTGAACGATTTCAGGAGATAGCGTGCTACTGAAGATTTCTTCATTTGTTTTACAGTTAATAATTTTTGCGCCGTTAAAAGATAGAATGAAGCTACCGTATTCCTCTAAACGAAGTTCTTTTGCAACATTGCGCATACCAAACGTTGGGCGCCCAGAAGCAAGTACAACTTTAACTCCTTGCTCTTGTGCTGTCATTAAAGCCTCTTTCGTACGAGGTGAAATTGTATGGTCGTCGCGTAATAAAGTATCATCTAAATCTAAAACAATCATTTTATAAGTCATATAGAAAATTCCTTTCTTTGTTGAAATAGAAATAAATTTTTATGAAGATAGTGGGGAATATATAGTAAGACATCGAACTTCTTTGCATGAAACTAGGAGAAGTTCTGCATTGTTAGTATAAATTATCATGAGCGTGTTGCCCATGATAATTTATCCCGCATTAACGGGCAGTAAGACTCCCACCTCAAAATTTAGCTGGAGCAAAGAAGTTAGGTGGGAGATTAACTGCCCGTAAACGCCCGATTGGTTCAACTAATAATCAGTGGGGATGAACAAAAACCCCACTGATTAAAGTTTCACTTTATCATTATCGTAACAACTCTAAAGATAGAGTGCAATAATGGAAGTTTTCCAATTTACGATGGTTGTTTTTCGTGCGAACGAGAAAATAATATTTCCAGCAAGATAGCCATTACAGATCCAAGAACAAGACCGTTACTTAAAAATGAAGCTAAAAATGGTGGTAGCGTAGAAAACGCTCCTGCTGGAACGAACATAACGCCGACTCCTGTAAAGATTGAAAGGCCTGCTACTTTAAATAATTGTTCTTTATTTTGTACAGTGTCATATTCGCGGAAAGCTAGACCAATCATGCTTGCAAATACAGGATAAATTGCAGCATACCCAACTGCAACGGGGATGGCTGCAAAGAATGAAGTAATCTTTGGGAATATACTAACAAGAATGATAAAGCTTGACCCTAACATAAATGGAAGGCGCTTATAAATATTTGTCGTTGCAATAAATCCTGCGGATCCAGAAATGGCAACAGGACCAATGGCTGAAAATAGACCGCCTAGCAATTGATTTATTCCTGTTATAATGCCAGCTTGTTTGAAGCGATTCTCCGCAGCATCTTCTTCATACTTAGAAACAACCTTTTGTACAACGCGAATACTTGCTAACATATTTGTTAGAAGTAGTAGTGTGACGAAAACTACCGTAATTGCCATGTTCCATTCGATGCGGGGCATTCCGAAAACAAATAGAGATGGAAGACGAATTATATCTGTCACAGGTGTTACTGGATTAGATAATCCGAAGCACGCGAATAATATCCAGCCGCAGACGATACTGAAAAGAACGGAATATTGTCCAATAATAGGTAGCTTCATAATGAAAAAAGATAGTAAAAT
The DNA here is from genome assembly GCF_016650875.1 of Bacillus sp. TH30. Classification (NCBI taxonomy): domain Bacteria; kingdom Bacillati; phylum Bacillota; class Bacilli; order Caryophanales; family Bacillaceae; genus Bacillus; species Bacillus sp. TH30. The sequence continues at coordinate 2,629,604 of NZ_JAEKEY010000002.1, forward strand.
AACAATGAGTGAAAGAATAAATACCTTTGGCTGTACTTCTGTATGTTGTCCATCAAGGCCAAACATGCCTTTTAAGAAGGAGCCACTAAGTTGTGCGACAAGAAGGAATAAATACGTTCCAATTACTGTCGGTGTAAAGTAACGAACTAGTTTATCAATAAGTCCAAAAACACTAAGAATAATACAAATAATTCCGCTTAGTAGGAAAGCGTACTGAAGGACCTTAAGTGTTTCATTGCTTGATCCAAATAATACGACGCCTAAACTTGCATACAGGGAGAAAATTCCCCACCAAAGGCCTGCGGGACCTTCTTGAATAGGAAGTTTATGACCGAATATAGCTTGCAGTAGGCCGGCAAAACCGAGAACAAATAATGTCCTTTGTACAAACGCGATAGCTTCAGTACCATCGAGGCCGTAACTAGTTGCGACACTAATTGGTACAATAAGACTTCCAGCTAAAATAAATAGTGCCCATTGTAAGGCAGAAAGAAATAGCTTCATTATATCAACCTCTTTCATAGATTCCGTTTCTAGTATATAGGTATTTCATTCCCTTTGGCAAAGATTGTAGATAGAGAAAAGAGTTGAAATATAATATGAATGCACGTAAGCAATTATGGATAGCAGTTATATGTATGACCTTTGTTGTAATTCTAGGGACGCTAGGATTTATGACAATTGAAGAAATTAGTTTGTTTCAAGCATTTTGGATGACGATGATTACTGTATTAACGGTTGGATATGGTGATGTAGTGCCCGTAACAAAGGCAGGGAAATTTTTTGCGCTCCTTATTATACCTGTCGGCGTCGGTATCGTTACGTATGCAATGGGGGTAGTAGCAGCTATGATCATTGAGGGTAACTTATTTCATGCAGTGCGGAGGAAGAAGATGGATAAACAAATAGCGCAGTTACAAAAGCATATTATAGTATGTGGTTGCGGAAGAGTAGGGCTTCAAGTTGTACATGAATTACAGGAAAAGAAAATCCCATTTGTAGTTGTGGATAAAGATGAAAGTATATTCGAACAGGAAAAGCTTTTATATGTCCATGGGGATGCAACTGAAGATCAAGTGTTACATAATGCCGGAATTTCGAAGGCAGCGGGTCTAGTTGCTATCGTAGCAAACGATGCTGAAAATGTATTTATTACATTAACGGCAAGAGGGCTTAATGATGCAATTAAAATTGTAGCAAGAGCTGAAAAGCCAGAAACAGAAGAGAAATTACGGCGCGCTGGTGCAAATAAGGTTATTAATCCATCTAGTATGGCAGGTATTCATATCGCAAAAGGTATTGCGAATCCGTTAACAGTTCATTATATTGATACAGTATTGTATGGAATAGAGCAATCATTTGTAATTGAAGAAATTCAAGTTGGTAAAGATTCTATCTTAGCTAGTAAATCGTTATTAGAGAGTAATGTGAGAAATCAATTTGAGGTAACAATTTTAGCGATTTTAAGGGATGGGGATATTATCCATAATCCAACAGGGCGGGAAAAACTACAAGAACATGATATGATAATAGTATTTGGTTCGGTGGAGAAACTGGGGCAATTTGAGAAAGAACTACAAAGTAAGAGGTGATAAGGAATGCAAGTATCTAGTGATAAGATTTTAAATAAAATGGCGAATGAAATTGCAAAGGCAAAAAGTAGTGAAGGACAACAATCAAAAGAACACTTATTAGTTGTACGTGCTTTATGTGATTTATTATTGGATGAACAAGTTGAACCTTCTACGTATAGGGAACCACAAGTTCAATCACAAGTAATCGGGTCCCAGCCTATGACGACAGTCCAACCGGTTATGCCGGTTTCTGGAGAAAAAGTATATATAAAAGAAAAGGATGCAAACGGTAAATCTTTATTTGACTTTTAAAAGTAAAATCGTTTGGCTTATATGTAAAAATTGCTTATGATAAAGGTAAAAAAGGGGAATTAAGATGAAAATTTTCTTTTTACTAGGTTGTATTGCAGCGGGACTATCTGTTGCATTAGGGGCTTTTGGAGCACATGGTTTAGAAAATAAAATTTCTACAAAAATGTTAGAAGTGTGGAAGACGGGCGTTACATATCAAATGTTTCATGCAGGTGGCCTATTCGTAGTTGCTCTATTAATGGACAAAATGCAATCATCACTTTTAAGCACTGCGGGTTGGCTTATGGTAGCTGGGATTATTATGTTCTCAGGCAGTCTCTATGCATTAAGTACAACAGGTATTAAATTCTTTGGCCCAATTACACCTCTTGGTGGTGTAGCGTTTATTGTGGCGTGGATTTTAGTCGGAACTGCAGTTGTAAAAGGGTTATAAAAAACAAAAGCTGGCATTTGCCAGCTTTTTTTATGGTCTTGGAGCATAAGTTGCTTGTTGACTAGGTAAATACGTAATTTCCCCTGGGAATTCTACATAATCTAAGTAAATCATTAGTAGTAAATAACGCTTTCCAGATTTCGGTTCACTAATTACGATATGATCACGACCAGCTGCCTCGATGATCCCAGTATAAGATTGTGTACCAAGCGAACTACCACGTTCATAAGTCATTACAACTGTAGCTGGTTTACCTTTGTTTAAACGAAGGATGTTTTCAATATACGATTGCTCTAGTGGTAACATGCCTTGAGAAACTGCAAGTTGAGCTTGAGCGGCTTGTTGTTGCATCGCTTGCTGTTGTTGTTGCTGTTGCTGTTGCTGCTGTGGGGTCATTTGTTGCGGTTGCACATAAGTTCCAGATGGTTGATAAAAACCTGTTCCGTAGTACGGGTTTTGTTGCTGTGTCATTCAAAAATCCCTCCTCATTTTCATTCCTTAATATACGCCTGGACAATCCTCACCAGATGGTTGGAAGAAGCAGTGCTTTTTAAAGCGACCAGAATTTTGTTGGTCATACCAAGTTGGCGGGCAAGGACCTTCAGGTCTAAAGAACCATAAGGAAAAGTTGGCGGGCCAAAAACGTTGTCCCTGAATTGTCCGGCGGGCTAAGGCAATATCTTGTTCTCTCGCTCGTTGATAAAAATACCCTTTTTGAGTTGCTTCAAAACCACCAGGATTTTGATAAACCATTTGACGTAAATTACGTATTTTTTTGAAATCTAAACAATTTCCGCGGACACGATTTACCCCAACGTTTCCGACCATTAACATCCCTTGTTGGCCTTCTCCTTCGGCTTCAGCACGCATCAGTCTAGCTAATAACTTAACATCTTCTTCGTTATACGCGATAACACCCATTATGTGTCACCTCTCTTTTTGGAATGCCTTGTAGAAAGAGGTTCATTTCTAGATGAAGTGTGGAACAATTACTAGTTCATACGTATGAGAAAAAGGACGCAGATATGACAACCAAACGAAGTTTTACATCTAGAGGGGAAAATAAAAAAAGCTAGCGTGAGCTAGCTTTTCATCATTAAAATACTTTAGACCATAAGTTTGAGAAGAAATCGCCAATTGAACGCATTGTTAATACGAACCAATTTGCTTTTTCTACTTCTTCAGTCGTTTTTGCAGTAACTTTCATACTTTTATTTCCGTCTAAGAAACCGTATTTATCAGTTGATTCTAAAACGATTGAACCTACTTTTGCATCTTTCTTAATAGGGGCAACTAAATGCCCATCTTCAGCAAGTGATTTATCGGCTTCAGCTGAAATTTTGTAAGGTGCTTTGTTACCTTTTGCAGTAACTACTGTTACTTCTTTTTCTGGTGCAACTGTTACGTAGTCTTCTTTTCCTTTTACTACAGAAATTTTGTTATTTTTATCTACTTTTAATTTCTGTTTTTCGAAGTTATTAAACCCATATTCAATTAATGCGCGAGATTCTGTGAAACGTTCGTCCATTGATTTCGTTTTAATAATAACAGAAATAAGACGTAAATCACCGCGTTTTGCTGTAATGGTAAAACCATACCCAGCGGTATCAGAGCTTCCTGTTTTTAAACCATCTGCTCCTTCATAAGAGAAAGCAGCACCTGGTAACATCCAGTTCCAATTTTCCATACGAATTGGTTTTGGATGATTATCTGGGAAGTTTCTAAATCTTTGTTTTGTATCCTCTAGCATTTCTGGATACTTTGTAATAATTGTTTTTGAAAGAATACCCATATCGCGAGCTGACATGGAGTTTTCTCCATTCGGATCAGTTCCTTCAGGATGTTTTCCTTTTAAATCAGCGTTATTTAACCCAGTAGCGTTTACAAATTTATATTTCTTTAACCCTAGTTTTTTCGCATGTTCATTTGCGAGATTTAAGAAGTTCTTTTCACTTCCTGCAAGTAATTCTGCTAAAGCAATACTAGATCCATTTGCAGAGAAGATAACGATAGAATGGTATAATTCTCTTACAGTATATTGACGTCCTTTTTCGAACGGCACGTTAGAGAATTCATTATTACGTGAAACTTCATAAGCGTAATCAGAAATAGTTACTTTCGTATCCCAAGTGATTTTTCCTTCTTTAATTGCTTCTAATACGGCATAAATAACAATTAATTTTGACATACTAGCGATAGCTAGTAATTCATCTGGATTTTGTTCATGCAGTATTTTTCCTGTATCCGCATCAAATAGAAGTGCAGCAGCTGCCTCTATATGTATTTTTTCTTCCGCATGGGATGTTGTTACTCCTAAGGAAGAAAATGACAATAGAGACACTAGTAAAATAGACAAGATTTTCTTCATATACATTATCACCTTCGCATCGTTATTAGCATATAGCTCGTACCATTTTAGCATAAATTTGGATATAGAAAGGTTACAATTTTGTAAGGAAATTGAAAAGAATTTGTCGATTTTTGTTCAAATTTGCAGAGAAAAGAAGTTTTTTGAGGAGAAATATAGAGGGTAATAAAAAAAGGAACGAAATTCGTTCCTTTTTTACGATTTATATGTGTAAAAATTTCTCTACCTTTTCGTCTGGTAAAATGTTTCCAACGAAAAATGTTCCGAATTCACCGTAACGAGCGCTTACTTCATCGAAGCGCATTTCATATATAAGCTTCTTAAATTGAAGAACATCGTCAGCGAATAATGTTACGCCCCACTCGAAATCGTCGAATCCGACTGATCCTGAAATTACTTGGCGTACTTTCCCTGCGTATTGGCGACCGATTTTACTGTGACTGTACATCATTTTTTTACGTTCTTCCATAGGAAGCATGTACCAGTTGTCATCACCTTGGCGACGCTTGTCCATTGGATAGAAGCAAATATGATTTGCTTTTGGTAACTCAGGATATAAGCGAGCTAAGATTTGTGGGTTTTGGTATGGATCTTCATCAGCTGGAAGGTAGTTGCTTAGTTCAACAACAGATACGTAAGAATATGCAGGAACTAAATATTCAGCTAATGTTGTTTTATTTAATTCTGTTTCGATTTCATTTAACTCTTCCATTGTTGGACGTAAGATCATAAGCATAATATCTGCTTTTTGACCAACAACTGTATACATTGCATGACTGCCTTTTTTTGCAGTAGCTACTTCGTTCCATTTTTCAACGACATTTAAAAATTCAGACACTGCTTGTCCGCGTTCGTCACTAGATAATGTTTTCCATGCTGCCCAATCAATAGAACGTAAATCATGTAAACAATACCAGCCATCTAACGTTGTTGTTGCTTCACTCATTCTATTCACCTCAGTTAATGATATTTTACACGTTAACTATAGCATATATAGGATTAAAAACATCTACATAAAGTTTCGGCGCATAAAACTGTCACATTTATATTTACTGGAAAACGGGAGAAAATAAGGCTTAAGTAGGCATTATTTCTCGGCTGAATTTTATGAAAATATAATCATTTTCATTTTATCTATTTTTTGGGAGCTATAAGTTTAAAATATAGCTGAAAAGAAGTATTCTTAAAGGTAGAGTTTTTAACATTTGTAGGAGGGTTTATTCGTGAGCAATTTATTTACAGCAGTAAAAGAAAAAGTTCAAGGAAAAGGCATTTCTATCGTACTTCCTGAAGGAACTGATGAAAGAATTTTAGGCGCTGCAGAGCGTTTAGCAAAAGAAGAGTTAGTAAAACCAATTTTAGTTGGTAATAAAGAAGAAATTAGCGCAAAAGCTGCTAGCATGAACTTAACATTAGCAGGCGTTGATATTTACGATCCAGCTACATACGAAGAGATGGATGCAATGGTAGCATCTTTCGTTGAACGCCGTAAAGGTAAAGCAACAGAAGAAGATGCTCGTAAAATTCTTAAAGACGAAAACTACTTCGGTACAATGCTTGTATACATGGGCAAAGCACAAGGTTTAGTAAGTGGTGCAGCTCACTCTACAGCTGATACAGTTCGTCCAGCACTTCAAATTATTAAAACAAAACCAGGCGTTACAAAAACTTCAGGCGTATTCATCATGGTACGTGAAGAAGAGAAGTATGTATTCGCTGATTGCGCAATTAACATTGCACCAAACAGCCAAGATTTAGCTGAAATTGGTATCGAAAGTGCGAAAACTGCTGAACTATTCGGTATTGACCCACGTGTTGCTATGTTAAGCTTCTCTACAAAAGGTTCTGCGAAATCTCCAGAAACAGAAAAAGTTGTAGAAGCAACTCGCATTGCAAAAGAAATGGCTCCTGAATTAACTTTAGATGGAGAATTCCAATTCGATGCTGCATTCGTACCATCTGTAGCTGAGAAGAAAGCTCCAGGTTCTACAATTAAAGGTGATGCTAACGTATTCGTATTCCCAAGCTTAGAAGCTGGTAATATCGGCTACAAAATCGCTCAACGCTTAGGTAACTTCGAAGCAGTAGGACCAATCTTACAAGGTTTAAATATGCCTGTAAATGATCTGTCTCGTGGATGTAACGAAGAAGAAGTGTACAAGTTAGCTTTAATTACAGCAGCTCAAGCACTTTAATTCTATAACGAATTAATATGAAAAAAGACCATCCTATTTCTTTTGAAATGAGGGTGGTCTTTTTGGTTTCTATTTTTCTAAACCAAGTGCCTTATTATTACGGTCAATAATACGTTGTAAATTCGTCTCATATAAAGGAACTTCATCTACTGTTAGCTGAGATGATGTTAACCTTGGAGTGAATTGTTGCAACGTTTTTAAAAGGCGCATCATTAAATCTTGCACTGTAATTGTTTCGCCAAGTAATTCAGATAGTGAAGCCATCGTACTCGGTACAATTTCAGGATACGTAAATCTTGTTTCTTCGCCTTGAATTGCTACGTTGTAAAAATCACGAACGAGTGCGGCACGCTCAGATCCGCTTCCTGTCGCACATAAGTAAATTTGTACAGCAACGCCTCCGCGAATACGACGCTGAGAAATACCAGCAAATTTTTGATCGCGAATGCTCAAATCGTAGCTACCAGGACAATAAGAACCAACAATTTCTTTTGCTTCGATAGTAACATCGTAATCTTTTAACATTTCCTTAATTAAATGCCACATCGTATCGTATCCAAGGTCGATATCGATACCCTTTTCTGTTTCTTGGAATAAAAGTGATACGTTTAAAACACCTTCATCAAGTACGACAGCAAGTCCACCAGAATTACGAACGATAACATTGAAGTCGTTTTCTTTTAAAAAGGAAATACCTTCTTCTAAATGTGGTAGGCGTGAATCTTGAATGCCAAGAACAATTGTATTGTGATGAACCCAAGAGCGCATTGTTGCAGCGGATAGACCATTTCCAATACTTGTGCATAACGTGTCATCCACTGCGAATGACTGAAGTGCATGGAAAGTTGGTCCTAAACTAGACTGATCTACAATACGCCACTCTGGCTGAGATAAAATCGAACGGGAATTGCTCATATAACTAACCCCTTATTTTTAAAATGACAATCTCTATTATAGCAAAAAATGTAGAAAGGGGTTTTCTCATATATAAAGGGAAGTTTAGAGGTGAAAGAATAAAAAGGATGCATTGCATGCATCCTTTTTATTCTGCAATTTTTTCTAAGTTACCGTTTCGATCCATGCGGAAAGATGTTTGTGAGCGTTCCTCATCATCCATTACTGCTAATTTACGAGCACGGTTCATAATATTCATAAGTGTTTCGTAATCCTCTTGTACAGTATGAGATTGTTGTTCTAATTTTTCTAGTTTCTTTTCTAGTTCTTCATTTCGCAGGATTTGCGTTTTAATTTCTTGTTTCAATCTCGTATTCTCGTTTTCAAGAGCTGTTACTTTTATATTTGAAGATCCAACTGTTTGTAAAAAGTAAATAACATCTTGCATTGTTATTGAGCTTTTTGGAGCAGGGACAGTCGGCTTTTGATATGGAGTAGCTTCTGTATATTGAACAGCTGTTTCATACGGTACGTGTTCTTCATAATCAGTTATCGCCGCCGCTGAAGCTGGTGGTGTGTAAAGCAAACGTTTTTTTGTCTGTTCACCGCCCGCAGCACGCATTTTATCTTTACGATGTTTTTTTGCTAGTTGAAGAGCTTGTTCATAGCTATAGCGAACAACAGCATTCCAGCGGAAACCACAAGCAGCAGATGTGCGATTTAACTGATCTCCTACTTCTTCAAAAGCATTTAATTGAGTACTTCCTTCTCGAACATGGCGAAGCACCGTTTCAGCAAGCAATAAATCGTCCTCGTCTGTCCAAGCATCTTGTCTTACTTTCATAGATTCAACTCCCTTTCTTTTTATGAACTTCCTATTTTTATAATGGGCAAAAAAATGAGCTTTTATACAAAGCTTTTAAAAATATGGTAGATTTCAATGAAGAGAAGAAATGTGGCTATGAATGATGAAAGCTTTTGAAGGAGAAAATATAAAAAATAGGTAGCTTTATATAGGAATAGAGCTACGCCCGGAGACTTGCAACAAGCTTCAAAGAGCGGTAAAATACCATTTAGTGTTTATTTTTAAATGTACTTGTGAAAAGTTTAAAATAGAGGAAGTGTTATATATAATGGGAAACGAATTTCGTGTGTGTGATGATTGTCAGGCAACGAACGTTAAAACGTTGATTCCAAAGTTAAAAAAAGTAGATTCATGTGCAACGATTGAGGTTGCATGTCAGTCTTACTGTGGCCCTGGTCGTAAAAAATCATTCGCGTTTGTAAATAATCGTCCAGTTGCGGCTCCAACAGAAGACGAATTAATTGTAAAAATTGAAGCAAAATTAAATAAGTAAGAAAAAGAAGAGTGAACAGATTACTCTTCTTTTTTTATGTCCATAAGATAGCGTTTTGTATGAATTCGTATTTCAAAATAATGGTTGACAGTCTTTTGACGTGGTAGGTAGAATAGAAAGTGTCTGATTCTGAGAATCATTATCATGAAAAAGTCAATTCACCTAATTTTTTTATTATTATTTGAGAATAAATTTCATTTTATTAAATATATGTTGTTGGTTAGGATGGTTGAGGGATGGAAGCGAGCGCAAGGAGTATAGAACAGCAAGATGTGAATGTTAAAGAGATTAAGAGCAGACCACTCGTTGCTTCTATTATTTTAATAGCAGGCACAATTTTGTTAGCTTTAAGTATGGCAGTTTCTATTTCGTTTGGTGCAGCAGATATTAGTTTAAAGACCGTTTGGCAAGCTGTATTTCAGTTTGATGGTTCCATAACGCACCATAACGTAATTCAAGAACTTCGCATGCCTAGAGCAATAGGGGGCGTAGTTGCAGGTGCTTTTTTAGCGGTATCAGGTGCAATTATGCAAGGTATGACACGAAATCCACTTGCATCACCATCGTTAATGGGGATTACAGATGGTGCTGTATTCGGAATTGCAATTATGTATGCATTCTTCCCTAATTCACCTTATTTAATGTTTGTTATTGCATCTTTTATTGGAGCTGCGTTTGGAGCGAGCATTGTATATGGTATTGGGTCTTCTTCACCAGGTGGATTAACGCCTGTGAAATTAGCTTTAGCTGGTGCGGCAATTAGTGCTTTATTAGGGGCAATTTCATCTGGAATTGCATTGTATTTCAACCTTGCTCAAGAGGTAAGTATGTGGAATGCAGGCGGTGTTGCTGGAGTGAAATGGCAAAGTATTAATATGTTAGTACCGATTGGTCTTGTTTGTCTCATTATAGCAATTATGATGTCGAGATATATTACCATTTTAAGCTTTGGTGAAGAAATTGCGATTGGACTTGGTCAAAATACGACATTAATTAAATTTATCGGAACAGTACTTGTTCTTGTATTAACAGGTTCTGCGGTTTCTATGGCAGGATCGGTTGGATTCGTTGGACTTGTAATTCCGCATATGACTCGTTTCCTTGTAGGCTCAGACTATAGATGGGTTATTCCATGTTCTGCAGTCTTAGGTGGATTGTTAATTGAATGTGCAGATATGTTATCTCGCGTTATTAATCCACCATTTGAAACGCCAATTGGAGCAATTACAGCGCTAATTGGGGTGCCATTCTTCCTCTACTTAGCACGTAATGAAGGGAGAGGAAAGATGTGAGGACGAGCGTCTTAACAAAGAAGAACGTTTCTATTTTAACGATTTTAGTAGGATTAATTGTTGCTGTATTTTTAATAAGTTTAAATACAGGAACATTTAAAATTCCTCCAATAGATGTATTAAAGTCATTGGTTGGATTAGGTGCAGAAGATCAATCTGTTATTTTATTTGAATTTCGTATGCCACGTATGGTTATTGCTATATTAGTTGGTTCTGCATTAGCCATGTCAGGTGCAATTTTGCAAGGGTTATCACGAAATCCACTTGCTGATCCAGGTATTATAGGTATTAACGCTGGAGCGGGATTAACAGTTGTTGTATTCGTCTACTTTTTCTTTGGAAAAGTTGGAACAGGTACATTTTTATCTGTATTTATCCTTCCATTCTTTTCGCTAGTTGGTGCGATATTAGCAGCGGTTATTATTTATTTACTAGCATGGAAAGACGGCGTTTCATCCACTCGATTAATTCTTGTTGGTATCGCTGTTGCAGCCGGATTTGGTGCTGTTAGTTTAATTTTTTCTATGAAGATGACATCGAACGACTTCCGTTTTGCAACGATTTGGTTGGCAGGAAGTTTATGGGGAACAGATTGGAAGTTCGTACTAAGTGTACTCCCATGGATGGTTATTTTCTTACCACTTGCCATTAGTAAAGCGCACATATTAAATGTAATGAATTTAGGCGACTCTACAGCAGTTGGTCTTGGTGTAAACGTAGAAAAGGAAAGACGTAAATTATTATTTATTGCAGTTTGTTTAGCTGGTGCATCTGTCGCTGTTGCGGGCGGTATTGGTTTTATCGGTTTAATGGCTCCGCATTTAGCGAGAAGCCTCGTTGGTGGTAAACATCAAATTATGTTACCAACGGCTGCATTAATAGGAACGTTCTTGCTTTTATTTGCAGATGTAATTTCAAGAAGTGTGTTACCAACTTCAGAAATACCGGTCGGTCTTGTTATTTCTGTAATTGGTGCACCATATTTCATATATTTACTTATGAGGACAAAATAAAGGGAGGCTTTTTGTATGGCAACTTTAGCAGTTGATGCGGTATCTGTTGGGTATAATGAAGGGTTAATTATAGATGGATTAACAGTTGAAATTCCGGAAGGACAAATTACAACGATTATTGGACCAAATGGTTGTGGGAAATCCACATTATTAAAAACGGCTTCTCGTATTTTGAAAGCAAAACGAGGTACTGTTTATCTTGATGGAAAAGCAATTGAGAAACAGCCAACGAAAGAAATCGCAAAGAAAATGGCGATTTTACCACAAACTGCAGAAGTGCCAACAGGCCTTACTGTGTTTGAACTTGTTTCATATGGACGTTTTCCTCATCAAAAAGGATTTGGAACATTGAAAGAAGAGGATTATCGCTACATTCATTGGGCACTTGAAGTGACGGGGATGACAGAATTCGCAAATCGTCCAGCAGAAGCTTTATCAGGTGGTCAACGTCAACGTGTATGGATTGCGATGGCTCTTGCACAAGGAACAGATTTACTTGTGTTAGATGAACCAACAACATACTTAGATATGGCTCATCAACTTGAAGTATTAAACTTACTGAAGAAATTAAACAAAGAAGAAGGCAGAACGATTGTTATGGTTATTCACGATTTAAATCATGCTTCTCGTTTCTCTGATCATATGATTGCATTAAAAGCAGGTAAGTTAATGAAACAAGGAACGCCAGATGAAGTTATGACAAGTGAAACGCTTCGTAACGTATTTGAGATTGAAGCGCAAATCGTTCCATGTCCAGTAAACTGTAAACCAATTTGTTTAACATACGATTTAGCGATGATTAATAATCAATTGCGTAAAAAAGCATAATTAATAGAATTTCCCCCTCTTAAAGAGGTGAGAGGGGGAGTTCTAATGGACGTTGAGCTTCTTACCCGCGGATGGGAAGTTGAACGCCCGTTAGAACGGGTTATAAACAACAATTAATAAATATATATTAATTAATTGTTGTTTTCGTTTCTTATAGTTACATACAAATTATAAGAGAAATACAGCTAGAAGGAGTCGGAATATGAAGAATTTTAAAATGGCACTATTAGCAATGGTACTAGTTGTTACTTCTGTACTATTTGCAGCTTGTTCTAACAAAGAAGAAGAAAAGAAAGCAGATGCGAAAACTGAAGAGCGCACTGTACAACACGCAAAAGGGGAAATTAAAATTCCTGCAAATCCAAAGAAAATTGCTGACCTTAGTGGTTCAACAGAAGAATTATTAATTTTCGGTATGAAACCGATTATTACTGCAAATACAACACAAGAAAAAATTGATTCACATATTGAGAAGAAATTGAAAGATGTAAAACCGGTTGGTTCTGCGTGGGGCGATAAAATTAACATCGAAGCAGTGGCTGCTGCAAAACCAGATTTAATTATTGTAAACAATCGTCAAGAAAAGATTTATGATCAATTATCTAAAATTGCACCAACAGTTATGTTAAAAACTCCATTAGACCAATGGCGTCCAAAATTCGAAGAAGTAGGTCAAATCTTCGGTAAAGAGAAAGAAACAAAAGAATGGTTCAAAAAGTATGATGAAAAAGCAAGCAAATTACATGACAAAATCGTTGCTAAAACTGGCGATGCAACATTCATGAAAATGGCTGCATATCCAAATGCATTCCGTGTATACGGTGACTACGGTTACGGTAGCGTAATCTTTGGTGATTTAAAATTACCAGCAGTTAAAGGTACACCAACTGATAAACCGTTAGTACAAATACAAAAAGAAGCTTTAATTGATTACAACCCAGATTACTTATTCGTATTTACAACTGGTGACGGTTCTCAGCGTCTAAAAGAATTCCAAGAAGAATCAATTTGGAAAAATATGAACGCTGTTAAAAACAACCATGTATTTACAATCAGTAATGAAGATGTAAACAAAGGATACTTCCCACTAGGTAAAGAAATGATTCTAGACGAAGTTACTGAGTTCATTTTAGGAAAATAATATATAAAGAAAAATCACCTTTGCTTTGGTAAAGGTGATTTTTCTTTATTAAAAGGAATTAATATAGTCTTTCATTTCTTTCTTTTTCCTATATCGTTTATAATATATAGTAAGAATGCAGTAAAGAAAGGGGGATGTCGGAAGGTGGTATATTTAAACGACAAACTCAGCGAAACAAAAGTGTTTAAAGACCCAGTACATAAATATGTGCACGTGCGTGATCGTGTTATTTGGGATTTAATCGGAACGAAAGAATTTCAACGCTTGCGCCGTATTAAGCAGCTTGGAACGACATTTTTTACATTTCACGGTGCAGAGCATAGTCGCTTTACTCATTCGTTAGGTGTATATGAAATTATTCGTCGTATGATTGATGATGTGTTTGATGGCAGACCGAACTGGAATGCTGAAGATAGATTGTTATGTTTATGTGCGTCATTACTTCATGATGTCGGTCACGGCCCATTTTCTCACTCGTTTGAAAAAGTATTTTCGTTAGATCATGAGAAATTTACGCAAAAGATTATCGTTGGTGATACGGAAATTAATCGTGTGTTAAGCCGTGTTGATAAGGATTTCCCGCAAAAGGTAGCAGATGTAATTGCGAAAACATCTACTAATAAATTAGCGATTAGTATGATTTCGAGCCAAATTGATGCCGATCGTATGGATTATTTATTAAGAGATGCATATTTTACTGGTGTAAAGTATGGGAACTTTGATATGGAACGTATACTGCGTGTCATGCGCCCGTACGGTAATCAAGTTGTCATTAAAAATAGTGGTATGCATGCTGTAGAGCATTATATTATGAGCCGTTATCAAATGTATTGGCAAGTATATTTTCATCCGGTAACACGTAGTGCAGAAGTAATTTTAACGAAGATTTTACACCGAGCTAAATCGTTGCATGAGAAGTATTATGCGTTTAAAAATCATCCTGTTCATTTCTATTCTTTATTTGAAGAAGAAGTAACAGTAGAGGATTATTTAAAGCTAGACGAGAACGTAATGTATTATTACTTCCAAGTATGGCAAGACGAAGAAGATCCGATTTTAAGTGACTTATGCCGTCGTTTTATGAATCGAAATCTATTTAAATATGTGGAGTTTACAGATAAGCACGGTTTAGATAATTGGATGGAGCTAAGTAGCTTATTTAAAAAAATTGGACTAGACCCAGAGTATTATTTAGTTGTTGATTCAACATCGGATTTACCGTATGACTTTTACCGTGCAGGAGAAGAAGAAGAGCGTCTGCCAATCTTACTTCTTATGCCGAACGGGGAACTTAGAGAGCTTTCGCGTGAATCGGATATTGTTGAGGCGATTACAGGTAAGAAGCGAACGGATCAAAAGCTATTCTATCCGCATGATTTAATCTATGAAGATGGAAGAAAAGGAAAATATAAAGAGAGAATTATCGAGTTGTTAGAAGGAAAGAAATAAGAAGCAGCTAAGAGCTGCTTCTTATGAAAAAACTTGAAATTATTTGTCGCTTAAGCGTTTTCCGCCAACTGCATAATGGTTTTTAGACATTTCTTCGATGAAAACAACGATGTTTTCTTCAGGAGCACCAGTTGTTTCGCTTACTGCTGCTGTTACTTTCTCAGCAAGAGCTTTCTTTTGTTCTTCTGTGCGTCCTTCTAGCATTTTCACTGTTACGTATGGCATATATAATCGCTCCTTTTATGTAAGTTACACTCTTATTATAGCGGATTATGAGGAAGAACAATCGGGAAAACAAATAATTTCTTTTTTTGACATATTGAAGAGGAGATGAGTTATGGATCAGTTATTTAGATACCCATTGCAACAAATTCCATTGGTAGCAATGGCGATTATTATTGCGCTATCTGTGCATGAATTTGCACATGCGTATGTTGCATATAAATTTGGAGACGATACAGCGAAAAAGCAAGGACGTTTAACGTTATCACCGATGGCTCATTTAGATCCTATCGGTATGATTGCTGTATTAATTCTTGGATTCGGTTGGGCAAGACCCGTGCCTGTTAACCCATATAACTTTAAAAGACCGCGTCTTGCAGGAATATTAGTTTCTATTGCGGGACCGATAAGTAATCTTATCTTAAGTGCAATTGGTTTAATTATTTGGTATAGCTTAATAACATTTGGTGTGTTAGATGCGATGCCACTTGCAGTAGCAGATACGCTGGATCAATTTTTCCAGATTTTTATTATGCTTAATATTGTTTTACTTGTATTTAATTTATTACCAATCCCGCCACTTGATGGTTATCGCGTTGTGGAAGATTTAGCACCAGCAAATATTCGTGCGAAAATGACACAGTATGAAAAGTATGGATCAATTGCGTTATTAATTCTTGTTATTACACCGCTTAGCAATTACACAATTCAACCTATTTTCAATGTTGTTATTCCATATGTATTAGTATTTTTACAAAATATCATTGCGCCTATTTTCAGGCTTTTTTAATCATTAAGCGAGGAGGAGTTTACATATGACAGAGAAAAAGAAAAAAATCGGTTTTAATATCGTGAAAAATGATTCAACAGATGGACATGGTGGTTTTGGCGTTGGGGCATTAAGTTTAGAAAATATTTCTCCTGTATTTGTTGATGTATTAGAGAAAACTGCGTTCGTTGATATCGGTGCGATGCATGCGCGTAGTACAGTAGAAAAAGGAATTAAGTTTTTAACAAATAAAGATGAAGTTCCAAACGGAAAACCGTTTTGGCTTGTTTGGGTAACAATTGAAAGAACACCAAACGGTGCTTATTACGCAGGTGCAACAGCCTGTGAAATGACAGTTGACCGTGAAATTCGCCGCGGATATAAATCACTTCCAGAGCATGTAAATAAAATGGATAAATCACTAAAGCGTCACATCATGATTGATCATATGGACGAATCATCTAAAAAAGTACTTGGTACATTCTTAAAAGAGCATAATGAAGCAATTTGGAACGAATCTAGTGAAGAATTGCGCCACGCATTATTAGGCGAATAAAAATAGCTGACGGATTTCCGTCAGCTATTTTTTTACCACGGGAGATATTTTTTCCACCAACCCGTCTTTTTTTTCTCTTCACTAACCTTTTCGAACTCTTCCTTATCATCAACGTGATCCATACAATACTCTGTTGGCTCTGTACCTTTTGCGAAATACATTTTCACAGAAATGGGACAATTTTTTGTAGCAATCTTACCGTTTTCAGGATTAACATCGACTGCAACAACATCTGCTGGTTGTTTGAACTCTTGTTTAGGCTGTCCATCTAATCCTTTTTCCATTGTATCGGTCCATATTTTTTTTGCGTATCCTTGTTCTGCTACGTTTGAAATGGATTTAGGTTGATCGTATCCAATCCAAACCCCTGTTACAAGTTGTGGGGTAAATCCAATCATCCAACTATCAGTTTCTGTAGAACCAGACTTTCCAGCATATGTTCTTGATAGTTTTGATAACATCGATTGACCGGTCACAGCGGCATAACTGCTTAGTTTTTTATTAAACATACCTGCCATCATTTCTTCCATCACAAAGGCTTTGCTTTTATCTAGAACTTGTTTACTTTCTAAATGAGCGTCGTATAGCATATTTCCTTCATGATCAACGATGCGCCTTATAAAGATTGGTTTTACTTCTTTCCCGCCGTTTGCAAACATGCTATAAGCATTGACCATTTCAATTGGTTTTACAGGAGATGTGCCGAGAGCAAGAGAAGGAACATCTTTTAATGCGCTAGTAATACCGAATTGCTTCGCTGTTTTTGTAAGAATGTCTTCGCCTAAAAATAGATTTGTCTTCACAGCATATACGTTATCAGAAACAGCGAGTGCTTGTGCCATTGTCACAAAGTCGTCTGCATAATAGTTTTTATAATTTTTCGGTTTATATTTGGAAACACCGTCACCTAAAGTGAATACAGTGTATTCGCTTTTTAAGCGCGTAGCAGGGGTGAATCCTCGTTCTAAGGCTGCGTAATATAGGAATGGCTTAAATGTAGAGCCAGGCTGACGAGCGGCTTGTGTAGCTCTGTTAAATTGACTCGTATTATAATCAGTTCCACCAACAAGCGCAGCCACTTCACCTGTTTTTGGATTCATAGAGACGAGGGCAGTTTGGATGTTTGTTGTTTCAGGTATATGATTTTTTACGGCTTGCTCTGCTACAGATTGTAATTTAGGGTCTAGCGTTGTATAAATACGTAAGCCACCTCGCTGTAAGGCTTGCTCATCTAATCCGATATCACGAAGAAGAGAAGCTTGTACAGCATCTTGGAAATAAGGTGCGACCTCTGTCACTTTTTTCGTATCTAATGAGGCGAAAGTTAGCGGTTCCTTTTTTGCCGAGGCAGCTTGCTGTTTTGTAATATAACCTTGTTCTACCATTTCATCTAGTATGAGAGATTGACGCCCTTTAGCACGCTCTTCTTTTAAAAAGGGAGAGTAGAAGCTAGGTCCTTTCGGAATGCCTGCGAGCATACTAGCTTCCGCTAATGTTAATTCTTTTGCAGTTTTATCGAAATACAGGCGAGAAGCAGCTTCGATTCCGTAAGCACCATGCCCGTAATAAATTGTATTTAAATATCCTTCTAAAATATGATTTTTATTATAGTTCACTTCAAGGCGAACGGTATACATTGCTTCTAATAGTTTACGCTTCCACGTTTTATCATGATCTAAGTATAGGTTACGAGCATACTGTTGTGTAATAGTACTAGCACCTTGTACTTTTGCCATTGCTTTTAAATCGGCAACAATGGCACCAACAATGCGCTTTATATCAAATCCATGATGTTTGTAGAATCGTTGATCTTCAATAGATAGTGTTGCCTCTTTTACATAAGGAGAAATTTCATCAAGAGATACATTATAGCGCTTTTGTGTTTCATTACTTTGTCCTATAACAGTGTCATCATTAGCGTAAAAGACACTCGTTTGCGGCACTGCAACAGGGGG
This sequence comes from Bacillus sp. TH30, assembly GCF_016650875.1. Classification (NCBI taxonomy): domain Bacteria; kingdom Bacillati; phylum Bacillota; class Bacilli; order Caryophanales; family Bacillaceae; genus Bacillus; species Bacillus sp. TH30. The sequence goes on from NZ_JAEKEY010000002.1 coordinate 2,647,963, forward strand.
AGGCCCCATAATTTTTGCAGCTATAATGATAATAAAAAAGGAAAAAACGAAAAAAAGAACACAAGAAAACATTACGGTGAAGAAAAGACGTTTATATTTTTTAAGTTTTGGATTAATAGTTTGATCCATCTTTTTCAGCCCCTCATTAATACAAGCATTATTGTATTAGTATTGAGGGTTTTCGTTTATTTTAAACAATGAAATTTTGAAAACAAAAAAGCCCCTTCAATTAAGAAAGGAGCTCAAAGGCACGTGCTGGCCAATCGGTAATGATGACATCTACACCATAGTCAATCATAGTTTGTAAATCTTTATATTCATTAATGGTGTAAGGACGAAAAACGTATCCTTGCCCCTGTGCTAATTGGACAAACTCTTTCGTTAATAATTGAAAGTTTGGATGTAATCCAGTTGCCCCATGTTTTTTTGCTTCAGCAATAGGATCTGCAAGTGGTGTATCGTACAAAATCGCTCTTGGAATTTCTGGAGCAATTTCTGCTAATAATGAAACGGAATCGTGGTTAAATGATGAAAATGCAATTTGATTGGATAGATGATATTCACGAACAAGAGCAACAACTTTTTCTTCAATATTTGGATAATGAAGAACATCTGTTTTTAATTCAATGTTAAGTTGTAAATTTGTTGTAGAGAGCCAAATAAATACTTCTCGTAATGTTGGGATTTTCGCCTCATGGAAAGAAGGATCTTTATGGCTACCAGCATCTAAAGCTTGTAATTCCTCTACAGTTTTCTCAGAAACAAGTCCCACGCCATTTGTTGTGCGGTCCACCGTTTCATCATGAATAACAACTAGTTCACCATCTTTTGATAGATGAACATCAAGTTCAATTCCGTGAGCACTAATGCGTTCAGCCTCTTGGAAGGCAATCATCGTATTTTCTGGATGTGTTCCTTTTACCCCGCGGTGAGCGAAAATAAGTGGTTTATTCATGTGAAAATCTCCTTATCATCTCTTTTCTTTCATTATGAAACTGCTTTGAGAAAAATACAATTCATATGACAAACATTTACAAAAGTATAACAGTTGCACAAAAGTTAACGTTAACGTAAAATGTAATAATCGGTGAAGGGAGGAATACACATGTATAAAATTGATGAAGTAACAAAGCAAGTTGGTTTAACAAAGCGTACACTTCGTTATTATGAGGAAATTGGTTTAATTCATCCCCCAGAACGCAGTGAAGGGAACATTCGCCTGTATACAGACGAGGACATTGCGAGAATTAAAAGGATTGTGGAAGCGAAAGAAGTACTAGGAATTACGCTTCAAGAAATGCAACATTTCTTATCGTTAAAAGAAAGAATGGAACAAAGAAGAAATAGTGAGAATCCGCGTGACCGTGAAGTGATTCAAGAAATTAAAGAGATGCTTGAAAAACAAGTGCAAACGTTAGACGAAAAAATGGAGCAAATGCAGCGTGTTAAGGCAGAGCTAGAGGATAGTTTAAGCCGTGCAGTTACATTTTTAGAGAATACAAAAGGAGAGTAATCAAAATGGAGAGCAAACAAAAATTAGGGAGATTGATTACAGTGGTGGCTACCTTCCTTGCCTTTTCAGGTATAGGAGTAGTCGACCCAATTTTACCAAGTATTGCTGAACAAATTGGTGCTTCGCATTGGCAAGTCGAGATGTTATTTACAGCTTATATTTTAACGATGGCAATTATGATGTTACCAGCTGGAATATTTGCATCAAGATTTGGTGATAAACGAATGATGACGATCGGTCTTGCGATTGTAACTGTATTTGCATTTATATGTGGTATATCGCAAACGATTGCTCAATTATCTCTTTTCCGCGCGGGGTGGGGATTAGGAAATGCGATGTTCTTCGCAACGGCGATGACATTATTAATTGCATTAAGTAAAGAAGTTCATGAAGCAGTAGGATTATATGAAGCAGCTATCGGTTTAGGGATGGCAGGTGGCCCATTGTTAGGTGGTATATTAGGTGGACATTCTTGGCGTTACCCATTTTTTGCGACGAGTATTTTAATTTCTTTAGCATTTATTTTAGTTTTCTTTTTTGTAAAAGAACCGGAGCGAAAAGTGAAGCGTAAAGCAGCAGGCGTAGGTGAATTACTTAACCTGGTGAAGTATAAACCGTTTATGCAAGGTGCCATTTCTGGGATGTTATATTACTACGGATTTTTCGTCGTGTTAGCATATTCACCACTTATTATGCATTTATCTGCTATTCAATTAGGATTTGTATTTTGCGGATGGGGATTAGCATTAGCTTACGGATCAGCAATTTTAGCGCATAAGCTAGAAGGTAAATATGAACCAAAAACATTGTTAAAAGGTAGTTTACTCGTATTTGCGATTTTCTTAATTGCACTATTCTTCGTTAAAATCATGTGGTTACAAATTGTGTTAATCGTTCTATCAGGATTAGCATCAGGCTTAAATAACGCGTTATTTACAAGTTATGTAATGGATATTTCACCTTATGAAAGATCTGTTACATCAGGTGTTTATAACTTCGTTCGTTGGTTAGGGGGTGCGATTGCTCCAATTTTATCAGGAGTCATCGGTCATACAGTTTCACCACAAAGTCCGTTTTTAGTCGGTGGAATTGTTGTGTTAGTTGGTTGCGTAATGATCTTAATTCCGATTCGTAAACCGGTAGAAATAGAGACAAAAACCCTTTCTTAAGAAAGGGTTTTCTTTCCTATTACAGAGCAATCCCTTTTCACATATATGTTAGAACCCTCTGACTAAAATATATTTTCGGTATTTTTTTACTTTTAACTATACTTTTTGGATGTTTTGTTTTATTTTTGTTAGGGGACATTAATGATGTCCCTATTATAAATTTGCATTGAAAGGCGTGATTGTACGATGGAACTATGGTTCACTGAAAAACAAACAAAGCATTTTGGAATTACGGCGCGTATTAACCGCACATTACATACGGAGCAAACAGAATTCCAAAAACTTGATATGGTTGAAACGGAAGAGTTCGGAAACATGCTTATTTTAGACGGCATGGTTATGACGACAGAAAAGGACGAGTTCGTTTATCATGAAATGGTAGCGCACGTACCTTTATTTACACATCCAAACCCTGAGAACGTATTAGTTGTTGGTGGTGGCGATGGTGGTGTTATTCGTGAAGTGTTAAAACACCCAAGCGTGAAGAAAGCAACTCTTGTTGAAATCGATGGAAAAGTAATTGAGTACTCTAAGCAGTACTTACCATCAATTGCAGGTGCATTGGATGATGAGCGTGTAGAAGTAAAAGTAGGAGACGGTTTCCTACACATCGCAGAAAGCGAAAACGAATATGACGTAATTATGGTAGATTCTACTGAGCCAGTAGGTCCAGCAGTAAACCTATTTACAAAAGGCTTCTACGCTGGAATTTCAAAAGCGTTAAAAGAAGATGGTATTTTCGTTGCCCAAACGGACAACCCTTGGTTTACACCAGAACTAATTACAACTGTGTTTAAAGACGTAAAAGAGATTTTCCCAATTACTCGTCTATACACAGCAAACATTCCGACGTATCCAAGTGGACTTTGGACGTTCACAATCGGATCTAAAAAACATGATCCATTAGAAGTAAGTGAAGAGCGTTTCCACGAAATCGAAACGAAATACTACACAAAAGAATTACACAATGCAGCATTCGCATTACCGAAATTTGTTGGCGATTTAATTAAGTAAGAGCGTTAAATTGAAATAAATAAAGTGTAAGTAACTCATTTAAGGTGTTTGTCTAGAAGGCTTGAACATGCTAGTTACTTACACTGCTACAAATGAAGTAGTCTTCTTGTGATAACAAGAAGGCCCAGGTAAATCGAGAAAGAGGAGCAATGCGCTCCAAATTTGAGAAATAGTGAAAGGTTGGGATACCTTAAGTTCCACATAAGGAGGAAAAGAATATGCGTTTTGATGAAGCTTATTCAGGTAAAGTATTTATTAAAAGTCATCCAAGTTTTGAAGAGTCAGAGGCAGTTATTTACGGGATGCCTATGGATTGGACAGTAAGTTTCCGTCCAGGATCTCGCTTTGGCCCTGCACGTATTCGTGAAGTATCAATCGGTCTTGAAGAATATAGTCCGTATTTAGATCGTGAACTAGAAGAGGTAAAATATTTTGATGCGGGTGATATCCCATTACCATTTGGGAATCCACAGCGCAGCATAGACATGATTGAAGAATATGTAACAAAACTATTAGATGCCGGTAAGTTTCCACTAGGTCTCGGCGGAGAGCACTTAGTGTCTTGGCCAATTTTTAAGGCAATGGCAAAAAAATATCCGGATTTAGCAATCATCCATATGGATGCTCATACTGACTTACGTGAGTCATATGAGGGAGAGCCTTTATCCCACTCTACACCAATTCGTAAAGTGTGCGATTTAATTGGTCCGGAAAACGTATATTCTTTCGGTATTCGTTCTGGAATGAAGGAAGAATTCGAATGGGCAAAAGAAGTAGGTATGAACTTATATAAATTTGACGTATTAGAACCGTTAAAGGAAGTATTACCGAAACTTGCAGGACGCCCAGTCTATGTCACAATCGACATCGACGTATTAGACCCAGCTCACGCTCCTGGAACAGGAACATTAGAAGCTGGAGGTATCACATCTAAAGAACTATTAGAGTCCATCGTAGCAATTGCAAATTCAAATATAAAAGTAGTCGGAGCAGACTTAGTAGAAGTAGCTCCAGTCTACGATCATAGTGATCAAACACCAATCGCAGCAAGCAAATTCGTGCGGGAAATGCTGCTCGGTTGGGTTAAATAAAAGCGTAGGCAGCTCGCTCAGAATCGCAGGTCATCGGAACGCTCGACCGAGAAGCGCTTTTGGCTTCGAACGAGAGTGTAAAATGGCCGGAGATTCTAGCTGCTGTAGCTGGATAAAATAAAAGCGCAAGCGGCTCGCTCAGAATGTGAGGGGGATGGAGCTTCAGACGTAGAGGCGTTTTTTGCCTCGAAGGAAGAAGCGAAGCCACCAATCATTCTAGCCGCTGTAGCTGGATAAAGTAAAAGTGAAGCCGACTCAAAAAGTATTTTGAGCCGGCTTCTTTTATTAATAGGTAGGTTATTATTGTCTTATTTAGTAGTTAAGTCGATATCCTTTGTCGAAACGTCGATATATGCGGAGTTGTGTTCAATATAATTTCACTTACCGTCACGCGACATAAAAAAGAGCTATTCTCAAACGATGAGAATAGCTCCCTTTCTTTACGCAACTTTCTCTTCCGAAGTAATTCCGCGAATTTCATCAGCAGAACGGATTGGATATTTGCGGAACACAATAGAACCGACGTATCCAACAATAGTGGTAACGATTCCGCATAATACGGCAGCAATCGTTACTTTTATTACATCATTAAATCCGAACAGTACGAGAAGTCCTGGAATTGGTGATGCTGTCCCTGGTGCATTATTAACGAGCTGGAATAGCGACGTAATAATACCGGCAAGCGCACCGCCAACAAAGTTTGTCATATAGATAGGAATTGGATTTGCTGAGACAACATCGGCCTGTGTTAACGGCTCGATTGCCACGGCGATTGTATCTTTCTTTGAACAGATTTTTAGTCGTTTAAAGAAAATGAAGTTCATTGGGGCAGAAGCTGCTACGGCAAGACTACCAATTGCCATTGGTAAACCAGTTAATCCAAGCATTGCAGTTAGTGCCATAGAACTTAATGGAGATGTAGAAATAACTGTTATTAATCCACCAAGCATAATACCCATAATGATAGGACTTTCTGTAGTTGCAACTGAAATCATAGAACCGATTTTACCGAGTGTTGCGTTAACGAGTGGATCCATAAGCATGGCCATTCCGCGTGAAATTGGTGCGGCAATACATAGGATTGCTAAAAACTCTACACCAGCTGGTAATTTCTTTTCGAGAAACTTCACGACGAAGGCACAAACGTATCCAGCGAAAAATCCTGGTAAAATACCGAATCCGCTAGTAGCGATACCGATTAAAACAGCGTATACGGGTGAGACACCGATTGCTAATGCGACTAAAATTGCCGCTGCGACACCGCTCATGCTACCAGAAGCTACTCCTACTGATTGTAAAAAGTCATTATGAAACATTTCTCCACCAATATAACGGTGAAATGCTTCAATAAGAAAACTTGCGATTGCTGCATTAGCTAAAGCGCCCATTGCTTTCATTCCGTAAGGCGCACGGTAACTGAAAAGTGTAAATAGACAAAGTACAACAAGTAATAGTGCTAAACCTTGCAAGATAGCCATTTGAAAATTGTCTCCTTTGATTTTTGTAATAAAAATTTGTATCATTCAATAATAATATAAAAGTTTGTTAAACGGAAAAATTTTTTATTGGGAAATCGCTGTAAGGTGAAAAACTCTTACAATAATGTAAGGAAAGTGTAAGGCATTTCGATAGAGTATAGTATGCCTTTTTTCGTATAATACAGGTATAGACATACGGCTAGTGAGAAAGCAGTGCAAACAGGAGGCGCATTTATGAAATTGGTAATTAAAGTTTTAGCTGTGTTCGCCATTATTTTAGGTGGAACAGCATATTATTTAAACACGAAAACAGAAGGTGTGCATGCTTTTGTAGACAACTTCTTTTCAAATAAAGAAATACAAGATTATTATGCTGTTATAGATAAAAGTGAGAAAAAAGACGATGAATATTTGTATACATTTAAAGGGTATACAGAAGATGGAAAGCTACAAGTTATTAAAAGAATGGTGAACCGTGAATTGCATACGGGTGCTTTTATAAAAATTTATGCAAAAGGTATGCAAGGAAAAGGATGGGCTGAAGTCTCGAAAGAATCAATCCCGCAAAAAGCGTTGCAAAAAATAGAAAAACCATAAAAGGAGCGAATCGTTCGCTCCTTTTTTAGTGCGTTAAAATGGTGATAGCTGAACTTTCTTTATTAGAAATGATTTTTGCCCTTCCGCCAATTGGGAAAGTAAAGATTGGAGTTGTATGTCCGAAACTGGTATTCGCAATAATAGGGATATGAGCAAGTTCAGGCTTTGAAGCAATCATTTCTTGAATGTCCTCTATCATACATTCTGCTCCTTTTTGCATTCTTCCTATAACGATGCCTTTTACGTATTCAAAATCAGTTTGCTGCATAAGAGAATGTAAATATCGATCGAAAGTTTTAAGTGTAGCTTTTCCCGTTAAACTATCTTCTTCAAGAAATAAAACTTTATTTCTTAAGCTTGGCATATATGGTGTACCTTGCAGTAAATTAAATGTGCTCATATTGCCACCAATAATATCTCCCATCGCTTCCCCTTCTTGAATTGAAACATATCCTTCATTTTTAATAAATTCTCGATTTTCTTGATCCATATACCAAGAATCATCGCTCCATGTTTCAGATGGTAGGATTTCAATAGGTTCATGAGAAGTTAAGCACTTTAAAAAGTAATCGGTCGTATAATCGAGCCCTTTCTCCATTCCAAATGAAGAGAAGTGAGGACCTGAATATGTAACTAAGCCTGTTTTAGTATAAATCGCGTTACTTAAAGCGGTAATATCAGAATAACCGCAGAAAATTTTCGGATTTTCTCGAATTAAATCATAATCGAGATGTTTCAATAAACCATTAGAGTTGTATCCGCCAAGTGTCGTCAAAATGGCTTTTACATTAGGATCTCTAAATGCTTCGTGGAGGTCTTGAACTCGTGAAGAAATAGAAGAGGAAGCGAATCGATCTATCTCATCAGCATATTTTGAGAATGTAACTTGAAAGCCTATGTCGGTTAATCTTTTTATAGCAAGGTCTCTGTTTTCATTTGAGACAATACTTAAACTACAAGATGGTGAAATAACCCTTATTTCATCATCTTTTTTTAATTTTGTTGGTAGCACCAAATTCACCCCTTGAAATGAAAGAATATTTAGATTTAAAAAATATTTTAACATATGAAATAAAGTGAAGGTGAATTATTTTTTGAAAAGGAGTTTTCCTGATTTTTCAGCAGACAGACAGAGTCTTTTTTTGATATGATAGGAAAAGTGATTTATTATAAGTAGTATTTAATATCTATAACATTTGAAGGGTGTGCAAGACGTGAAGAAACAACTTGCAGGCTTGCCGGTACACGTTCATTTCGTAACAGAAATCCGTGAAGGGGCGAGGAAGGAAACCGTTGCTTTTGAAGCAAATGGTCAATACTATGTAAAAGGTCAAGGTACATATATAACATTCCAAGAGCCGAACGAACAAGGCGAAGTGAAAACAATTATTAAAATTCAAGATGAACAAGTTCTCATTATGCGTTCAGGTGCTATTTCTATGCGTCAGACGCATGTGAAAGGTGAATGGACAACTGGTACGTATACGAGTGAACTTGGTACGTTTGCATTGCAAACGAAAACTGATAACGTTCTTTTTAAATGGTCGGATGAAAAGAAAAAAGGACAACTCTTCTTAACGTACGCATTGCTTCTAAGTGAACAAGAAGCTGGCAGATATACAATTACACTTAATTTGAAGGAGGCAAAATAATGAATTCTTTAGAACAAGTAAAAGGATTGATTAAAGAAGAAATTCAAGCTGCTGTATTAAAGGCAGAACTAGCGACAGAAGAACAAATTCCAAACGTTGTATTAGAATCTCCAAAAGATAAAACAAATGGTGACTTCTCTACAAATATGGCAATGCAACTTGCACGCGTTGCGAAAAAAGCACCTCGTATGATTGCAGAAGAATTAGTTGCAAACTTTGATAAAGCAAAAGCTTCTATTGAAAAAATTGAAATCGCTGGTCCTGGTTTCATTAACTTCTACATGGATAATAGCTACTTAACAGACTTAATCCCAACAATCGTAAGCGCCGGTGAAGCATACGGTGAAACGAATACTGGTAAAGGTGAAAAAGTACAAATTGAGTTCGTATCTGCGAATCCAACAGGCGATCTTCACTTAGGACATGCACGTGGTGCGGCAGTAGGTGACACTTTATGTAACGTATTAGCAAAAGCAGGATATGATGTATCTCGTGAGTACTACATTAATGATGCTGGTAACCAAATTCATAACTTAGCTCTTTCTGTTGAAGCTCGTTACATGCAAGCTTTAGGTTTAGAGAAAGAAATGCCAGAAGACGGTTACCATGGTGCGGACATCATTGGAATTGGTAAACGCTTAGCTGAAGAGTTTGGCGATCGTTATGCAAAAGCTGATGCAGAAGAAAGCTATGAATTCTATCGTTCATACGGTTTAAAATATGAGTTAGCAAAACTTCAAAAAGATTTAGCAAGCTTCCGTGTTAACTTCGATGTGTGGTTCTCAGAAACATCATTATACAAAAACGGAAAAATTGATCAGGCTCTTGCTGTATTAAAAGAGCGTGACGAAATCTTTGAAGAAGGCGGAGCAACTTGGTTCCGTTCAATGACTTACGGTGACGACAAAAACCGTGTATTAATTAAAAATGACGGTTCTTACACATACTTAACGCCAGATATCGCTTATCACCGTGATAAATTAGAGCGTGGTTTCGATAAGCTAATCAACATTTGGGGTGCTGACCACCACGGTTACATTCCTCGTATGAAAGCTGCTATTCAAGCACTAGGTTACGATAAAGAAACACTTGAAGTAGAAATCATCCAAATGGTACAACTGTACCAAAATGGTGAAAAAATGAAAATGAGTAAGCGTACAGGTAAAGCAGTTACACTTCGTGAGCTTATGGAAGAAGTAGGCGTGGACGCAATGCGATACTTCTTCGCAATGCGTAGCGGTGATTCTCATTTAGACTTCGATATGGACTTAGCTGTATCAAAATCTAATGAAAACCCAGTATACTATGCACAATATGCACATGCTCGTGTATGCAGTATCCTTCGTCAAGGTGAAGAGTTAGGATTAGCTACAGGCGGAGACGTAAATTACAAACTTGTTACTTCTGAGAAAGAAGTAGAGTTACTGAAAAAACTTGGTGAATTCCCAGCTGTAGTTGCGGATGCAGCGCAAAAACGTCTGCCACACCGCATTACAAGCTATGCATTTGAATTAGCTGCAGCATTACACAGCTTCTACAATGCAGAAAAAGTATTAAACCAAGATAACTTAGAATTAAGTAAAGCTCGTTACGAATTAATGAAAGCAGTACGCACGACACTTCAAAATGCATTAGCAATCGTAGGAGTATCTGCACCAGAAAAAATGTAATGAAGAAAAGCGGAAGCGGCTCGTTCAGAATAGGAGGTGGATGGAGCTCCTGACAGAGAGGCGTACTTTGCCTCGGAGGAAGGCGCGAAGCCACCGAGTATTCTAGCCGCTGGAGCTGGACATAAAGAAAAGCGGAGCCGACTGTTTAGTCCCGAAGGCTAAGGTTCTTTCCCACAGAAGATGCATTTTATCTTCTCGTGGGGAAGGTTCTTAGACAGAAGGGGCTAGGAGGCAGAGCTGGACATAAAGAAAAACGGAGCCGAGTGTTCGTTTTAAATAAAAAGCAATCACATGATGTTGTGATTGCTTTTTTATATGGAATAATAAAAAAATTATCCAACAAAAGGAGAGTTTGCATCGTCTTATATAAGTGACAGAGGGGTTACGATGGAAGAAAAGGTGGAGAGATCGAGTATTGGATTTGTTTCATAAAGAAGAGCCTTGTAAGAGGCCCTTTTTCTATTGAATTGTATAAGTAACAGAAAAGCTAACAGGACTGTAGTAAACGAAAGGTGCATGAAATTGAACATACATATTCCCATCTGTTTTTGCGGTAAAAATCCTCCCATAACCATCAGAATAACGTCCGATGAGATTATTATTTGTATCGTAAATGCTGTAACTAGGGGTTTTACTATTAGGATGAATTGTTAGCTCTTGTCCTTTTTTAAGGTAAATGGGTTCTTTTTCAGAGCTACTGCCAGTTTGAATAGAATAAAATTTTGTGAAGTTTTGTTCTTGAGTAGCTGCAGCAGCCTTTGTTTCAGGAATAAAAGCGGTAGCTCCTGTAACACCTGCTAAAGTCAACGCGCCTGCTAGAATAATTTTTTTCATAGTAGAAAAGCCTCCTTATTAGTTGTAATCATTTTCGTTACAGTTAACATTGTATACGATAATTGATAGGAGAAAATATGCGTTTATGCATATATATTTTTTCTCAATAAAAAACCACCGAAGAGATCGATGGTTTTACGTATTATTAAGCAGCTTTTTGACCTGTTTGAGTAACAGGTTTTTGAAGAGTGTTATAAACACCAGTTCCGATAACTTCCAATGCCATTTTCATACGCTCAGGCGAAATGTTTTCTAATACATTATCTTGAGGCGTGTGATATACCTTTTCGATATGATAGATTAATGGATTCCAACTATCGACGCCCATCCAAATAAATAGTGCAGAAGGAATACCCACTTCAGCAAATGGTACGTGATCACTAGAGCCAAATTTTCCTTGGAGAACGAGATCATTATTCAATTGTTTACCTGCTTGTAAGGCAGCATCTGTTACAAGGTTTGTTGAGCCATCAGGAGTCATTGCATATAAATTTTTTGCTTTATCATAATTTGTTGCAACCATGTCTGCGTTAAAGACACCTAAAATTCGATCACGTTCCTTTTGGGACAGACTATTAACATAATAATCAGAGCCAAGTAAGCCAGTTTCCTCAGAACCAAAAGCAATAAAACGAATTTCTTTATCAGTTTCTACATTTTGAAAAGCACGAGCCAGTTCTAATACTAATCCTGTACCAGAAGCATTATCATTTGCCCCAGGTGCTCCAACGACACTATCGTAGTGTGAACTTACAACGACGGCCTTTTCATTACCTGTACTATTTTTTGGTTTCTTTTTAGCGATGACATTTAAGGATGTTAAATTAGATTCATGTCTCGCTTTTAGGGAAAGAATTGTTGTCTCTTTTTTAGCGATTTCTTCTTTAAATGCATTTCCTTGAGCATAAGCAAGACCGAAGACAGGGATAGCCTGTTTTTTAGTTAAGCGAGGATTGAAAGTTTGTCCGTAGTTTCCGCGTCCGCCAATTAAGCTGTATAAAAGAACACCTTTTGCCCCTTTACTAACAGCATTTTCAACCTGTTTATTATAATCTGCTACTGTTGCACCTCTTTCGAATAAAACAATTTTTCCGTTTACCTCATTTGGAATATCGTCTAATTTTGTACCACCTTGAACAAAGATAAGCGGAGCTGTAACAGCTTCTGTAGAAATTAGTGCATTTGGAGCAGCACCAGCTTGCCAATTACGCTTTGTCCCTAATGGTGATTCGATAAATCCAACGTATTGATCCGGCACTTGAAAGGGCTGATACTCTACTTCATATCCCATTGATTTAAGCTTCATACCAACATAGCGAGAAGCCCATTCTTCTGATTTTGTACCACCTGGACGGGGACCGATTGTTTCGGATAAGAAACGGATATGCTCGATGGCGCGGTTTGCATCAACTTGTTTTGTAATAGGTGGAGTTTGTGTAATTTCTGACGTGGAATCAGCTTTTGCTTGTCCGATTGGAGCTAAGCTAACGGCGAGTGATACAGCAAGCAAGGAGCTTACTATTTTTTGTTTCAGTGATTTTCTCATTTTTTCCTCTCCCATTCTTCTATTCTCTCTGACTGACAAAAGAAGACGGATAACGACTATATTTTACCTTTATATATCTGAATTTTCAATAAATATATGTTGAGAAATAAAAAACGCTATATGCACATTTACATATTTTCAGCGGATATATGTATGCTATCATTTTAAATGAAGGTTCGCTTTCTGTTCTGAAGGCTCCTACATTGCATGAATCTAGTGTACCCAAACTTTAGATTATGTAGGGAAAAGGGATCCGTTATAGGATTTCTTTTCTTTTGTTTGAATCATGTGATGGTAACTATGTTTCCGCATTTCATAATTATCATCAGTGATATATGTAAGGCATCCATATGAAAATACGAGGCTGTTCAAGAGTTTTCCGTACTTTTGGACAGCCTCACCCCGTTAAAAAGACGATACTTTATGTATCGTCTTTTTTGTGCAAAAAAAACAGCCAATCAATTTATTAATTGATTGGCTGTAAAACATATTATTTATAATGTTTTTTACGTTTTGTAGCTAAAATACTTAACAATCCAGCCAGTAGAAGAACGATACCTGCTGCTTGCGTATGATCTTCTTTATGACCTGTATTTGGAAGTTTTTTATCCGTATTTCGATCATCTTGCTGTTTTTTTGTCTCTGTCTCAGGATTTCCTTTTTCTAATTCCTCGGAAGTTTCTTTTCCATGAGTTTCAGGATTTTCTTTTTCTAGTTCCTCGGAAGTTTCTTTTCCATGAGTCTCAGGATTTCCTTTTTCTAGTTCTTCGGAAGTTTCTTTTCCTGGTTTCTCCTCTTTATTTGGAGGAGTAACTGGTTTATCATCTTCACCTGGTGAAGACTCGATCTTCTTATTTGAAACTGTAATTTGTAGTGGTGCAGCTTGAGCTTTTTCAATTGTAAAGCTTATCGGTGAAGCATCTAATTGATAGCCTTCAGGGGCCTTTGTTTCCACTAATTGATAATTACCAGGTTTCAAATCATTTACGATTAATTTACCGTGTTGGTCTGTTTTTAGGCCTTCTCGGATTATTTTTCCATCGTGGTCTAAGATATTGAAAATGGCACCTTCAAGTGTTCCACGGTGATCAATATCAACTTTAGTTAACTCAATTGAACCTGTTGTTAAGCTATTTAAAGCTTTAACAGAGGTAACCCCAGATTGTCCCTTCGTAATTGTGAAAGGAATTGGCTTAGCACTTAAATCATAGCCAGTAGGAGCTTTCGTTTCAACGAATTGATAGTCTCCTGGACGTAAATCAGAAACGGAAATTTTTCCATCTTTATTAGTAGTTAAATCAGAACGAACGTCGTGCCCGTTCATATCAACGATTTTAAATACTGCACCTTTAAGGACAGAACCGTCAACATCATCCACTTTGGAAAGTTCCACAGCGCCTTTTGTTAAGCTGTTTTTAGCAGTAACGGAAGCGATTTTTTCTTGTCCTTTTTTAACTGTGAACTTAATGGGTGTTTCATTTAAGTCATAGTGATTAGGAGCTTTTGTTTCGATAAACTCATAGTCTCCTGGTGGTAATTCATCCACAACTAAACGGCCATTTTTATCAGTAGTTAAATCAGTACGGACGTCGTGTCCATCCTTATTAACAATTTTAAATACCGCACCCTCAAGTGTTGTGTTTTCTTCAACATCGTCAACTTTAATTAACTCCACACTACCTTTCGTTAAGCTGTTCGTAGCTGTAACGTAGACATGTTTTGTTTGACTTCTTTCAATTGTGAACTTAATCGGTTCTTCATTTAAGTCATAATGTTTCGGAGCTTTCGTTTCTACGAATTGATAATCTCCTGGGCGTAAATTAGAAACAGAAATTTTTCCTTCTTGGTTAGTAGTTAAATCAGTGCGAACAATTTTACCATTCGCATCAACGATGTTAAATACAGCACCAGAAAGTTTTGTATCTGGGTTTACATCATCTACTTTAATTAACTCTACAGCACCTTCAGTTAAGCTGTTAGTAGCAGTAACTTGCAGCTGTTCTGTTTGGCTTTTCTTAACTGTAAATTTAATTGGTGTATCATTTAATTTATAGTGTTCAGGAGCTTTCGTTTCAATAAACTGGTAGTCTCCCGGACGTAAATCAGGAACAGCAACTTTACCATATGCATCTGTCGTAAGATCAGTGCGAACATCATTACCGTTCATATCAACAATTTTAAATACAGCACCTTTAAGGACAGTACCATCAATATCATCCACTTTAGAAAGCTCTACCGCACCTTTTGTTAAACTATTTTTAGCAGTAACAGAAATCGGTTCAGCTTGTCCTTTTTCAATAGTAAAAGGAATCGGTTCTTTATTTAAATCGTAGTGTTTCGGAGCTTTCGTCTCGATGAATTGATAATCACCCGGACGTAAGTCAGAAACGCTAATTTTACCTTGTGAATTTGTAGTAAGATTCTTGCGGATTACAGTACCATTCATATCAACAATGTTGAATACTGCGCCTTCAAGAGTAGTACCATCGACGTCGTCCACTTTAGTAAGTTCAACGCCGCCTTTTGTTAAACTATTTTTCATAGTAACAGTAGCAATATCTTTCTGGCTTTTCTCAACTGTAACTACAATTGGCTTTTTGTCTAAATCATAATGTTTAGGAGCCGTTGTTTCGACAAATTGATACGTACCAGGACGTAAGTTTTCAACAATGATTTTTCCTTCACTGTTCGTTTTTAAATCCGTTTTAAGTACTTTCCCGTTTTGATCTAGTAAATTAAACACAGCATCGGCAAGTTTTGTTTGATCGTTTAAATCATCAACTTTAATTAATTCGATACTACCTTGTTTTAAACTATTTTTAGCAGTTAAAGAAATAGTTTTTTTCTGTCCTTTTTCAATAGTGAAATTGATTGGTGTTTCATCTAAAACGTAATGCTTAGGAGCTTCTGTTTCGATGAATTGGTAATCACCAGGACGTAGGTCGTTAATTTCGATCTTCCCTTTACCATTTGTAACAAGGTCTTTATGAATTACAGTACCATTCATATCAACAATGTTAAATACTGCACCTTCAAGGGTAGTGTCATCGATGTTATCCACTTTAGAAAGTTCCACTGCACCTTTTGTTAGAGCATTTTTAGCTGTAACATGAAGAATTTCAGTTTGGCTTTTCTTAATTGTAAATTCGATCGGTGTTTTATTTAAATCGTAATGTTCAGGAGCTATTGTTTCCACGAATTGATACGTCCCAGGACGTAGATTTTCAACAACAATTTTTCCTTCATCATTTGTTTTTAAGCCTTCTTCAACTAGTTCTCCGTCTGCATCTAATAAATTAAATACAGCGTTAGCAAGTTTTGTATCGATATCAATATCGTCAATTTTAGTTAATTCAACGCTACCTTTTGTTAAAGTGTTCTTACCTGTAACAGTAATCTCTTTCGTTTGACTTCTTTCAATTGTAAATGGAATCGGTGTTTCGTCTAATACATAGTGCTCAGGAGCCTTTGTTTCAATAAATTGATAGTCTCCCGGACGTAAATCAGAAACAGAAATTTCGCCGTTGTCGTCTGTAACAAGGTTTGTATGAACTTCCTTACCGTCCATGTCAACGATTTTAAAGATTGCGCCTTTCAGCATCGTACGATCGATGTCATCGATTTTTGTTAAAGTGACAGCACCTTTCGTTAAGCTGTTTTTAGCAGTAACGGTAATATTTTCTTTTTGACTTTTTACGATAGTGAACGGAATAGGGTCTTTGCTTAAGTCATAGTCTTTTGGAGCTTTTATTTCAATAAATTGATAATCTCCCGGACGTAAATCAGAAGCGGTAACTATACCGTTCTCATCAGTCGTTAAGCCTTTGCGAATTACCTTTTTAGTGTCATGAGCGTCAACGATTATAAATTCCGCACCTTCAAGTGTAGTGCCATCAACGTCATCTACTTTTGTTAAAGTGACGCCACCTGTAAGTAAACTATTTTTTACAGTAACAGGGATAGGAAGATCTTCCTTGCTACCTTTTTTAATCGTGAACTTAATAGGTGTTTGATCTAATTTATAATGTGCAGGGGCTTCTGTTTCAATAAATTGATAATCCCCTGGTGCTAAATCAGGAATAACTAGTACTCCATAATCATCTGTTTTTAAATCTTTTGCAATTTCTGTACCGTTTGCGTCTTGTAATTTGAATACCGCACCGGCAAGAGCTATTTTGCTGTCCACATCATCTTCTTTAATTAGTTTAACTTTTCCTTTCGTTAAACTATTTTTAAATGTAAGTGGAAGAAGTTTTTGTTGTCCTTTTTCGATTGTAAATTCAATTGGTTCTACATTTACATCGTAATAAGTTGGAGCCTTTGTTTCGATAAGTTTATAGTTACCAGGACGTAAGTCATCTACAACTAGCATTCCTTTACTATTCGTAACAAGATCCGCACGAACATCTTCATTAGTATCCATATTCACAATTTTAAATACTGCACCTTCAAGTGTTTCCTTTTCATCTGCAGCATTTACTTTTGTTAATTCAATACCGCCTTTTGTTAAGCCGTTTTTAGCAGTAACAGTAATTGGTGAAGTTCCTTGACTTTCTTTAATTGTGAACTCGATAGGCGTTGTATTTTTATCGTAATACTTTGGTGCTGTTACTTCGATAAATTTATAATCGCCAGGGCGTAAGCCAGTAGCGACAACTTTACCGTCCGAACCTGTTTTTAAGTCTGTACGAATTACCTTTTTATCGTCATTCGCATCAACAATTTTAAATACTGCGCCTTCAAGAGCGGTACCATCGATATCATCAACTTTTGTTAGTTCGACATCTCCTGGTTTTAAAGTATTTTCAGCGGTCACAAGTATAGGCTCTTTTTGACTTCTATCAATTTTGAACTCAATAGATTTTGTGCGCAAATTATAATGCTCAGGCGCTTGTGTTTCAATAAACTGATATGTGCCAGGACGTAGTTTATCAGCTTTCAATTTTCCGTTAGCATCTGTAGTTAAGTCCGTGCGAACTTCATTGTTATTCGCATCAACAATTTTAAATACTGCACCTTTTAGAGGTTTTTTCTCACCAAATTCATCAACTTTTAATAATTCAACTTCGCCCGTTTTTAAACTGTTTTTTGCCGTAACAGTGACGAAAGCTGATTGACTCTTATCGATTGTGAACTCAATAGGAGTTGTATTTAATACATAATCCTTAGGGGCACTTGTTTCAATAAACTTATACGTACCCGGTTCTAAATCTTTAACAGTTACTTTACCGTCTGAACTTGTTTTTAAATTTTCGCGAATTACCTTTTTATCGTCATTCGCATCAACAATTTTAAATACTGCGCCTTCAAGGGCAGAGCCATCGATATCATCAACTTTTGTTAAAGTAACACCACCTTTAATTAAGTGATTGGTCGCTGTAACAGTAGCTGCTTTCTTTTGGCTTTTTTCAATTTCAAATAAAATAGGTGTTTTGTCTAATGTGTAATGCTCAGGTGCTTTCTCTTCGACAAATTGGTACTTTCCAGGACGTAGATCTTTTGCTTCGATTTGTCCTTGATCATTTGTCGTTAATTTTTCATATCCAGGAATTTTTGTGTTATTTCGGTCTCTTACACTGAATTCTGCACCTGCTAAAGTTTTTCCATCTTTATCGACTTTTGTTAAAATAGCCGATCCTGGAATTAAACTATTTGTTGCAGTTCGGTTTACTACTGTCGTTTGATCTTCCTTGATTGTAAATGTAATAGGTTTACTGTCTAATGTATAATGCTCAGGAGCTGTTGTTTCTTGTAAGTAGTAAGTTCCTGGTTTTAAATTATCTACAGTAATTTGTCCTTTATCATTTGTTGTTAATTTTTTATGTTCAGGAATGACCTGTTTATTTTGATCCAGTAAAGAGAAAACAGCATGTTCAAGTTTTTCCCTACTGTGAGCATCAGTTTTTGTAAGTACTACTTTCCCGACAAACTTCTTATTTGTAAGGGTATAAGTTGTAATTTCTTTTGAACCTAGTTCAACAAGTATACCTTCTTTTAATTCTTTACTAATTACATAACCTTTAGGTGCTTTCGTTTCTTTAATTAAATATTTATCACGTCGTAAGTTGTTAAACTTAGCGACACCGTCATCACCTGTTGTAATTGGTCGAATAGCGGTTGTACCTGTTTGATCATATAAAGTAAATTCTGCTCCGGCTAATGGTACTTTTTTATCTTTATCATCAACCTTTATAATTTGAAGGCTTCCGCGTCCTTTACTAGCAGAACCACCTCCAGATCCAGAAGATACTTTAACTTCAACTACTTTAACATCTTCAGTTTTCGTTAATGTTAAACGATGACCAGTAATCGTCGCTTTATTACTTACCTTTTCATTATGGTCTGCATTAATGAGTGTACGGTATTCTAAAATATAAGCTCGATCAATGGTATGAAGGAATTCAACTTTAAACTGTTGTTTCCCCGTATCGTTGTCTGTTGTTACTTTGAGTTTATAGTCTGTTCCTTCTTTTAATTCATTTGCTGTATCTTTTGTTAAAGTTCCATCTACGGCTACCGTTGTCGGATATAGATGGAAAGACTTTTCATCGAGAATTTGATTATTAGTTGGGTCATCTGTTACGACAGCATTTTCAATAGTTGACTGACTTGCGTTAATAGAAATGCTCCAATCAATATGCTTGTCATTTTGTTTCGCTGTTTTCGTAACACCGCTACCACCATTGGTAATCTCGAATGCACCATGGATAGTAGTAACAGTTTTCGATCCATCTTTTAAATCGGCATAATTATCGTAGCGTTTATTAATTTGTTCGCCTGCGAGTGAAGTTTTAAAACTAATATAATACGCAGAATTAATTTCGTTTTTAAAATGAACCGTTAATGTATTGTTGTTATCTTTTGTTGGAGTTTCTATCGTATATTCGCTAGATGGAACAGGATCACCTAATTCAAATCCATGTGCACCACCAGTTAATTTCATATGTCGAACTTCAATAGATTCCGGTATTAATTTTTGGTTATCTCTTAATACGTCAACAATAGAAGGATCCTTAATCGTTCTATTATTATAGTTAAATCCAATGTCCCATTTAATTTCTTTTGTTTGGGCATTGTAAGAACCGTATTTAAATCCGTTTCCTTTTGTATAGCCGTCAGGATTGAATGTATCATCGGATGAACTATTTTTATCGTCCCCATTTATATCTATCCATGATAAATTTGCTGTATTTTTGAATGATTTATTATCCTTCTCTTTGGATAGATTCTCGTAATTAAAGTCTGTTGTGTATGTGATAGTTAAAGTTTTATCCATATTAGACTTGTAAATACCAGCTAGCTTCACTTCGAATCCCTTATCAGTTACATGAAGTGTGTAATCAAGCCCTAATTTAAGTTCATTTGATCCGTCAGTAATCTTGAAACTATTTTCCTGTAACGTTAGACCACCAAAGTCAAATGTATCCTTGATAACAGCATCGTTTAACGCATATTTGTTATCATTTACAACAATTGTCCATTTTGTTGTTTTCGCATTGTAATCTGTATCGCCTGCATTTTTATTATGTTTCTTTATGATGTTTTGTTGTTTTAACGTAACTTTGTTTGTTTTATTCCATTTACCATCTGCAATAATCTTATTTTCGATTTCGCCATCTTTTATGACATCATTCGTAGCTTTCGATGTATAAGTAATCACATAGGCACTATTAATATCTTCAGTAAACTGTAAATCAAATCCCTCATCGGTTTCTTTTACAGTAAAGTTTGTGGCATTGTCACCTGTAACAAGTTTCCCTGTATCATCATAAGAAGCGTTTTTTACTACGATAGAATTTTTATCAACTTTATGAGATTTATCCAAAACATCTTTTAAAAGAGCATCAGCTTTTTTAATATCTCTCTGGTCACCGTTATAAGTGATTGTCCATTCGATTGTTTGTGTTTTTGGGTTGTACTTACTATCTTTCTCTAGATGCGTACCACGTGAAACAGTTACAGTTGCATTTGTTGATACACTATCTTGATTATCACTAGATACTTTTGCGCTGTTTATGAAACTAGTAACACTTTCATCTGTAATCTTTGTCGCATATTCAATTTCATATGCTGTATTCGTTTCCTTTTTAAAAGCAATATTTAATTTATCAGAGGATGAAGTAAGTACATATTCTTCCTTAGGAACTTCTGCACCACGAGTTGTTTTCCCGTTAATATCTACTTCTAAATAATAAACCTTAATAGAACCTTCATTGAGGCTTGCCCCATTTGGAATGTCATCTTGAAAGACGGCATTTGTAAGCTTATCTTTCGTCTTGTTCATTTCTACTTTCCAATTAATTTGATTCGTATTAATTGGTCTATCAGGTACACCTTTTTTATCTATAGATTTTTTTACTTTAGGTTTGAAATCAAGTTCAATAACAACTTCTTTTTCTTTAATAGGGAATGGGATTTGTTTTTCTGTAGTCCCTGTAATTTTCACTTCATTAAACTCCGTACGAATGTTTAAATGACCAGCTATATCAGGATGATCTTCAACATATTCATTAAAAGTCATCGTTACTTTTCCATCAGGCGTAACAACGAATGATCCAATCGTATGTCCTTTTCCATCTATTAAATCTTGTGTAATGGTATTGTGGACAATAAAGTATTCTGGGAGTTGGAAAGTAAAGTAATCACCTTCTTTGACGTTCAGCGATTTTAAAACTTCCCATGTAAAATTGATTTTGGTAATAGAATCTGGACTTGGACGATTATCCGTATTATTAAATGGCTTACCGTCTTTATCTGTTAGTATGACACTTGTTAAAATATTTTCTGTAATTTGCTTAAGTGATGGATCTGGATTGTCAACAGGTTGCTCTGTTGTGTTATCACCAGGATTTTCTGTAGGTTGCTCTGCATCACCATTTTGTTGCTCTTCCACAGGTTGCTGAACATCGCCGTTCTTTTGCTCTTCTACAGATCGTTGAGCGTCAACATTCTTTTTCTCTTCCGCAGGTTGCTCTGCGTCGCCATTCTTTTTCTCTTCCGCAGGTTGCTCTGCGTCGCCATTCTTTTTCTCTTCCGCAGGTTGCTCTGCATCACCATTCTTTTTCTCTTTCATAGGTTGTTGGGCAGTATCCTTATTCGTAGTAGGTGAAGCTGGATTATCTACTTGAACAGGAACTGAAATGGACTTAGCTGTTGTACCTAGAGGGAACGAGAGTTGAACAGATTTTGCACCAGGTTTTAAATCAGGATTGAATACTGTATCAAAATTGATTTTTCCGTTAGCACCTTTGGAATCTTTTACTTGATCGTTAAATACTAGTTTCATTTTGTTATCGTCTGCTGTAACAAAATATTGACCAATAATTTGCTGATCTGCCATTAAATTTCCTTGTTGATTACTTTTAACTTTTAATGTGTTAGGTATTTGGAGCACTGCTGAGTCTGTTTGATGATCTTTTATTGACCAAGCATATTCTAGGTGAATGGTTGATCCTAATTGTATTAAGTTTTTAGGATTTAATGCTTCGTCAATAATATGATTCGTTGCATCTTTCATTTCAACAGTGTCAAACAATGAATTCCCTGTTAATGTTTCCGCTTTTACTTGATTGTATGGAAAACTAGCAAGCTGCGAAAATAGTACGAATACAATTAAACATATATTGAAAATTTTTTTCATTGTGCCTCCTTTATGAATCCTTTTATTGCATAAAAATGCTTTGTGAAGAGATTGTTTGTCATGGATCAATGTGCTTTACGTGATGCCTCCTTTACTACGTATACTCTTTAGGAAAGTGTCCATATTCGATGCTTTGTAACGTAAAACAAAATGTATATTCTAATAATATAGGTAATGAATATACAAATTTCGACAAAAAATGTCGAGTGAAATACTGATAAGGAATGATATCAGACCTTTATAGGGTATGACTGTTTGAGTGGATCTTCATAAAATAGGTGTATGCAAAAAATATGCAGTGAGATGCGTACACTATTTTGTGATTCATGCTCTGCAATGTGCAAAGAATCGTTATAAAGGTAAGTTTTACGATATATGCTAACCAAAATAATGTATCCATTGTAAAAAATTCTTTCGTATTGAGGTAGTAATAAAATGTAGCTTGAATTTGGTCAGGATGAAGAAAATATGTACTGTCTAAAAGAGTATACAATTCGTAGATTAAAGCGAAGAAAGCGTTTTATGATAAATAGAACGCATTCCTTTAATCGGTGCTATTAAATAAAAAAAAGAAGGTACTCCCTTGATCATCTTTTATGAGAGATAATCATCAATAACCTTCGTTAAAAATTATATACGTAAATGAAAAAGAGTTCAACCGTATTACTTCTTTTCAAAAGAGCATAAAAAAGAACCGCTTCCTACTAAGAAGCGGTTCTTTTTTATATTTCTGTTAAAATAATCGGTTCACCGCGTGTTACGACAACTGTATGTTCACATTGTGCAACAAGGCTTTTGTCTGGTGTAACGAATGTCCAACCATCATCACCGCGCTCAATAATATGATCAGCTTTCATAGAAATAAATGGTTCTACAGCGATAACAAGGCCGTCTTTTAGAAGCGCATTATCCATTGGATCATAGTAGCTTAAAATGTGGTTTGGAGCTTCGTGTAAGCTAAGACCAATACCGTGACCAGTTAAGTTTTGGATTACATTATATCCATTTTTATGTGCAAAGTTAGAAACAGCACGACCAATTTGATTTTGTTTTGAGCCAGCTTTTACTTTTTTCATTGCTTCCCAAAATGAGTCTACTGCTGCTTGGCAAAGTTTTTCTTTTTCTTCATCGTCGCCAAGAACAAATGAGATACCTGTATCTGCATAATATCCGTCAAGTGCGGCCGATACGTCTACGTTTACTAAATCGCCTTCTTTTAATACGCGATCGCTTGGAATGCCGTGAGCAACTTCTTCGTTTACACTAATGCAAGTTACACCTGGGAATTTATATTCTTTTTCAGGCGCTGAAATAGCACCGTGCTCATCTAATACTTTTTTACCAATTAAATCAAGCTCTTTCGTTGTCATACCTGGCTTCGCTTGCTTTTTCATTTCTTCGCGTGCAAGTGCAACGATGCGGCCGATTTTTCGTAAACCTTCTAAATCTTGTTCATTACGAATAATCATGAAAACCACTGTCCTTCCTCGAATATATGTCTTATCCGATTGTATCATGTTTATTTTTGTACTGCTACTCGCGTGCGGTATGCGGGTTGATTCCTCTCATAAAGAATACATGACAATTGTCATATTGATGTCATGACGCATC
Organism: Bacillus sp. TH30; assembly: GCF_016650875.1. Lineage (NCBI taxonomy): Bacteria > Bacillati > Bacillota > Bacilli > Caryophanales > Bacillaceae > Bacillus > Bacillus sp. TH30. Next base: position 2,671,778 of record NZ_JAEKEY010000002.1, read on the forward strand.
ATACTGTTTCCTAACTTTTCCAGAACATACAATGTAAATATAAGAAACGACGGGGGTGGAGAGATGGAAAAGATTATTGAAGTAAATGGTGTTTCTAAAACATTTAAACATAAAAAAGCAGTAAATAACGTTTCATTTCATGTGAATAAAGGGCAAATAGTAGCGTTGCTTGGTCCAAATGGTGCAGGGAAAACAACGACAATTTCGATGATGCTCGGGTTGAAAAATCCGACAGAAGGGAATGTTTCTATATTTGGAAAGAGCCCGAAGCATAGAGATGTTCGTAATAGCCTTGGTGCGATGCTACAAGAAGTAAGTGTAATTGACAGTATCACGGTAGAAGAGGCAATCGAGTTATTCCGTAGTTATTATACGAACCCTGTAGAGAAGGAAACATTACTGCAGCTATCAAACTTAGAATCAGAACGAAAGCAAAGATGTGAGAAATTATCGGGCGGTCAAAAGAGAAGGTTAAATTTTGCGCTGGCACTTGCAGGAAATCCAGAGTTGTTATTTTTAGATGAACCAACTGTAGGGATGGACATAACATCTCGAAAAACGTTTTGGGAAACGATTAGAAAATTAGCAAGTGAAGGGAAAACGATTATTTTAACAACACATTATTTAGAAGAAGCGGATGCGCTAGCGGATCGAATTTTATTATTTGCGAACGGAAAGATTATCGCAGATGGCACACCAGATGAGATGAAAGCGACGATTTCTCGAAAAACAATCTCGTTTTATTCGAAAGAGAAAATTCCTAAGAGTTTACTAAAGGAATTACCGCATGTAACAGAAGTACAGTCAAATGAAGGGCGCTTCACTTTAACGACGGAAGATACAGATGCCACTTTACAAGCAATTTATCAGAGGAATCTACCTGTAACAGACGTTTCAGTTGAACGTGGAAGCCTCGATGAAGCATTTGAACAGTTTGTCGCAAATCAGAAGGGGGAAATCGCATGAGAGCATTATGGATGCAATGTAAAATAGAGATTTTACGTACGTTCCGTAATAAATTATTTATCTTTTTCTCATTATTAATGCCAGTTATGTTTTATTACATCTTTACAAATGTTGTTCAAGTCCCGCAAAACGGAGATGCTTGGAAAGCACATTATTTAATTTCAATGGCGACTTTCAGTATTGTAGGAACTGCACTTTTTAGCTTCGGTGTGAGACTTTCTCAAGAAAAAGGGCAAGGGTGGACACATCTTTTAAAAATCACACCACTTCCAGAGGGCGCATATTTAGCCGCTAAAATTATTGCCCAAACAGTAGTGAATGCTTTTTCAATCTTAGTTATTTTTATGGCAGGAATATTAATTAATGACGTCCAGTTAACGATAGGTCAATGGATTGGTGCCGGATTATGGTTATTATTAGGCGTGACACCATTTTTAGCACTCGGAACAGTAATAGGTTCAATTAAGAAGGCAGATGCAGCTACTGGATTAGCGAATATTTTAAATATGAGTCTAGCAGTAATTGGCGGGTTATGGATGCCAATTGAAGTATTCCCAAAAGTATTAAGATCTATCGGTGAATGGACACCAACATACCACTTCGGAAGCGGGGCATGGGATATTGTAGCTGGAAAATCAATCGGCTGGGAAAATATCGCGGTACTAGGAGGTTATTTCCTTATATTTGTTGTAGTATCAATATATATAAGAAAAAGACAGGAAGCGGTATAAATGATAGAGAAGAAGAGGTTTGAAGTTTTTCCGAAACAGATGGGTTTCTTCCCGTATATGTGGCTCGTGTATTTATTATTTCCAATCTATAATTTAACGCAAGTATCAGGATGGAAGCTTGTAATAGGGATCGGTATGTTGATAGTCTTCACCGTCACATACCGTCAACTTTATTTTGTTAACAAAACGTTCATTTTGTGGGCGTGTATTCAAATGGTGCTCACATTCTCATTTGCTTTATTTTATAATCCCTTCATGATATTGTTCGGATATTTTACGGCGAGTGCGATGGGATTTGCGCCAAGTAAGAAGGCATTTCGTGTGTTGTTATGTTTATTAGTTGTAATGCTTGGAGCTTTTATATTTGTAAATGTTAATCAACTAACAATCCCGAGTTTAGTGAATATCGTTCCGATGTTTATTTTAATGCTTCTTACGCCATTTGGAATGCGTAATTTTAATCAGAAAAAGATGTTAAGGAATCAACTAAACGAAGCAAACGAACAAATTAAAGACTTAGTAAAACGTGAGGAACGGCAGCGAATCGCAAGAGATCTTCATGATACGTTAGGGCATACGTTATCTCTTATTACTTTAAAAAGTCAGCTTGTGGAGAAATTGATTGTGAAGAATCCAGAACGCGCAAGTATAGAGGCGAAGGAGATTACGCAAACATCTCGTACTGCTTTAAAACAACTGCGCGAGTTAATTTCTGATATGCGTATGATTACAGTGGAAGAAGAACTTGAGCAAATAAAAGCAATTTTACAAGCGGCTAATATTGAATTAGAAGTAAAACAAGAAGCTAATTCTAGTTCGTTATCACCAATTGAACAAAATATTTTAGGAATGTGTTTACGTGAGGCAGTTACGAATATTGTAAAGCATAGTAAGGCGACGGAGTGCATTGTATCTGTATTAGAATCGCAAGGTGAACTGATTTTGAAAGTAGAGGATAATGGCGTAGGCTTGGAAAATCAAAATCATGATGGAAACGGTATTCGTGGTATGAAGGAGCGGATCGCCCTTATTGATGGGTTTGTTGAACTGGCTACGATAAATCCAGGGACACTATTAATAGTAAAAGTACCAGTTGTTATTAGAACTGGAAAAGATGAGGTGAGGGCATGATTCGAATTATTATTGCAGAAGATCAGCGAATGCTTCGTGGTGCGTTAGGAGCCCTGCTTGATCTAGAGGATGATATTGAAGTAGTTGGTCAGGCTGCGAATGGGGAAGAGGCGTTAAAATTAATCGAATCGCTAAGGCCTGATATAAGTATTATGGATATTGAAATGCCGATTCAAAGTGGTTTAGATGTTGCTGAAGCGCTGAAGAAGGAAAAGTCACCTTGTAAAGTAATGATTTTAACAACATTTGCACGACCAGGTTATTTTGAACGGGCAATGAAAACTGGTGTTCACGGGTATTTATTAAAGGATAGCCCAAGCGAAGACTTAGCTTCAGCAATTCGAAATGTCATGAAAGGGAAGCGAGAAATTTCGCAGGAGCTAATGTTTGGCTTATGGCAGGAACAAAATCCGCTATCAGATCGTGAAAAAGAAGTGCTGGTACTTGCGAAAGAAGGAAAGACTACAAATGAAATTGCTAAGATGCTCTATCTTTCGCCTGGTACAGTGCGTAATTATATTTCGGAAGTATTAGCAAAACTGGAAGCGAAAAATAGAATTGAGGCAATTACAATTGCGGAAGAAAAGGGATGGATATGAAAAGAAGTTTACCTACGAGTGGTAAACTTCTTTTTTCTTATAAACAAGTATTTCAATAGAAAGTTTCGTCGCAGTCGCATCGCTCAGAATTTGAAGTATATCGCGTAATTTAGATTTTACTTCATTTTTCGACAAAAAATTTGTTATAGTAAGATTAAGTTGTTGGTCTAAATTTTGGACAACTTTACCACTAACAGTTGTAATTACTCCATTTTTATCTACTTTTACAATAAGATCTTGGCCATATACTTTATAATTTTCGTAAGTTTGTGCAAGGCGAACTTCGGTTTGACTTTCTTTTGTTTCTTTATTTGTAGGTTGGGAATCTACATTCATTTCAGTTGTCACTCACTCTTGTTGAGCTTTAGCCTCATTTATCTCACCCTTTAAATACTTTTTCGCCATATATTTTTGTATCATTTTGAGGTTGTGTTAATTTTTAAATCGTTAAACTAGGCTGAGCAATTTCAACGTTTACTTCATTTCTATCTAGTTCTTGGGTGTGAATAGCTTCTGCTGATAAAGGATAAAGAAGACCGAATGTAACGAAAGCACGGGCAAATTTTCTATAATTTATCTATAAAATTACTAGTCTATTATATTATGTGAGATGAATTGTATGAGAAATTTGCCGAATTTTATATATATTATGCATTATTTCATATCAAAAATTGTCGAATGCACATTATTGTAGTGGTATGACAACTTAAAAAATTAGATTGTTATAATGGGATGGTGAGTAAGTATGCACGCAGAAAAATTAGGAAGCGAAATAAAGAAAATTAGGGTGATGAGAGGATTAACACAAAAACGGTTATCCGATAATATATGTCACCAATCGGAAGTGAGCCGAATTGAATCGGGCGCGGTATACCCAAGTATGGATATATTGCAAGGTATTGCGGCGAAATTACAAGTTCCCATTATTCATTTTTATGAGGTACTCATTTATTCTGATATTGAGAGGAATAAGCAGTTAAAAGATCAAATTATTATGCTTTGTAAGCAAAAGAAATATAAAGAAATTTATAATAGGGTATGGAATGAGTTGAAAAAGGAAGAATATCATCCCGAGCTTGAGCAATTTCTTCAATGGCAATATCATGTAGCTGCTTACATATTGAAAAAAATCGATTACGATTATTGTATTTTAGAATTAAAGAAATTGCTCAATCAACAATTGGTAGGAATAGATGTATATCAGAATCTTTACATTGAAAACGCAATTGCAAACATTTATGCTGAAAATGGCTATTTTAAGAAGAGTATTGAGTTATTTGAAAATATATTAAAACAATTAGAGGCATTGCATGATAATAAAGAGTTTGATGTGAAGGTGAGACATAATCATGCAAAAGCATTATACTTAGATAATCAATATGAAGAAGCGCTTTGTCACGTAAATAAAGCCATTGAACTATCGTGTCAAATTAATAGTATGACATTGATTGGACAGTTATACTATCAAAAAGGTGAATGCCTAGAAAAGCTAGAGTGTGATAGAGCAGAAATTGAAGATGCTTATGAAAAAGCGTGCTTCTTTTTCGATATATTAGGAATCCATGCGTTAAAAGAATCACTTATAAAAAAAATGAAGAAATAAAAAAGACCTAAAAAACAAATATGCATAATTGCATACGATATGGATAAATTTTCATGATATATTTAAAGAAAAAATGTGGGTGATGGAATATGAAAAAACTACTTATTGGTAGTCTATTAACGTTAGCGATGGCATGGGGTATTTCACTAGGAGATACAGCTTTAGAGAAAAGTCAAGTGATTTCCTATAATGATCAAGAGATACAATTAGCTTCAGATGTACCTTTTGAGTACTAAAAAACAACCGTCTTACTTAGACGGTTGTTTTTTTGTGGAGTAACATCCAAACATCTTTACTAGAAACAGGTTTGCTAAAGAGGAATCCTTGAATGTGGTCACAGTTTTGTTCGTGTAAAAACTTCCATTGTTCTTCTGTTTCTACACCTTCCGCAATAACCTCTAAATTTAATTCTTTCGATAGCTTAATAATGGAAGCGATAATCGCTTCTTCTAAAGGGCTATTTGTAATTCCACAAATAAATTCTCGAGCAATTTTTAATGTATTGATTGGATATTTCGTTAAATAAGCTAAAGAACTATAACCAGTTCCAAAGTCATCAATTGAAATTTGGATACCGAGATTTTGAAGTTCTTCTAGTTTAGCAATTACAGAATGATTTTGATTAATCGCGATACTTTCTGTAATCTCAATATCTAGCGCTTCCGGCTTTAGTTCGGTTTCTTCCAAGACTTTTGAAATAGTTGATATTAAATCTGCGTGATTGAATTGAACAACAGATAAATTTACACCAACCTTTAAGTGAGAAAATCCTTGGTTATGCCACTTTTTTGCTTCTAAGCAGGCGGTACGTAAAATCCAATTACCAAGTTCAATAATAAATCCTGTTTCCTCTGCTAGAGGAATGAATTGGGCAGGCGATACAATTCCGAGTTTTGGATGTTTCCAGCGAATTAATGCCTCAAAACCGATAATTTGTTTTGTTTTTGTATTTACTTGTGGTTGATATTCAAGGAAAAATTCATTTTGTTGTAGAGCTTTTGAAAGTTCACCTTCTAGGAAGTGTATTTCATTTTGCGCAATACTCATTTCTTTTGAGAAGAAAATAAATCTATTTTTTCCATTAGCCTTGGCTCGATACATAGCCATATCTGCATTTTTCATTAATTCGGTTACATCGGTTCCGTAGTCAGGGTACATCGCAATTCCGATACTCGGTGTAACAGAAAGTTCTTCATCTTTAATAAGGTAAGGCTTATTTAAAATAGTTAAAATTTGTTCAGCCATAAAAGAAGCACTTTTTTCAGAGTACATATCTGGTAATAGAATCGTAAATTCATCTCCGCCTTGGCGGGCAACGATATCTTTTGAACGCAAACATCCACGTAATCTTTTTGCTACTTCAATTAATAATAAATCTCCGACATCATGGCCGAGTCGATCGTTAATTTTTTTAAATCGATCTAAGTCGAGGAACATGACCGCAACGTCATTAGTGGTGTTTTGAGCTGTATTTAAAATCGTTTTTAAATCTTTTTCGAATTTCCGGCGATTCGGTAGTCCTGTAAGTGCATCATGGAAAGCCATATGCTCTACTTGCTTTTGTTTTTCATATAAAGTTGTAATATCACGTGCGATACCAAACATCCCAACAACTTCTTTATTTATAAAAATAGGGATGAATGTAATGTGAAGGTGATAATAATAGCCTTCTTTTTCTTTTGTACGAATTTCTAGAGTTTGTGGTCTACCTTCTTTTGTAATTTGTAAAGATTTCTTCAATAATTCATGATCTTGTGGATCAATGAAGTGTTGAAGAGAATAGCTTGTTACTTCACAATAATAGGCTGTAAATAAACTTTCACAAGCCTTATTAGATTGTTGAAAAATCCCATTCATATTTAAAGAAAAAACAGCATCAGGATGATCTTCGAATAAAGATTTATAACGTTGTTCACTTTTTGATAGGGCAGATGCGCCTTCTTCCACTTTGCCTTCTAGTTGTGTAGTCAACTGTTCGTATGTATCGATTAGTGCTTGATTATCTTTCCACATATAAAGTTGTCGTAGGAATAATAAGATGAGTGATAATACTAGACCGATTAACATGAATTTATCATCCCAAGGTTGAAAGACAATAAAAGAAAAAGTAATGATTATACTAAAATAAGGTAATATAAAGCGCACATAATCAAATCGATAATACTTTGTTTTCGTTTTATGCTGTATTGGTTTATCTAAAATGTATAGTATGGAAGACAAACCAATTAATAAAATTGAAGCAGTATGTATTAAGTAAGAGACTTCAGAAGAAGTTTCCATCCCTGCGTTTAATTGAAACAGATGTATATATCCGTACACAAGTATGATAGTAAAGCCGATAATTAATGAAATTCTGCTAGAAGAATATTGTTCTCTTCTATATAGGCTAATAACGGCGTAAATTACTAATGATTGTGCAATAAAGTATCCAATTAAAACCCAGGTATCTGTTGTTAACATACGAAAGCTTGAAAGATCCAAAATAAAAGTTAAGGTAAAATAAATATTCATAATAACAATAAAGATGCTATCGAATGAAAATTGAGCAAGGCCTCTAATAGAGTAATGTTTTATGAACTTTATAGCAAAGCCAGAGAAGAGTAAAATATATTGTACGATGAAAAAGGGCAACGCCTTATATGAGAATATGACTTGATCATATATAGAAAGTGAATGAAGAAATAAAGTTATCTCCATTGTCAATCCACATAGGCAAGTGCATAGTACTAAAACCCAAAATAGTTTGTCACCGCGCTTCATTTTCTTAATTGCTTTATATAGGCAATAGCAAGAAAAGAGTGTAGCAAAACAAAATAAGAAGAGAATGCCAATTTCTTTTATATTCAAGCTCTTAGGAATAAGGAATATCCAAAGAAAAAATATAATTATATACATCATGACAAAGTGTACATATTTTTTTTGATTAATCATATTATGACTCCGTTTCAATAAAGTTGAATCGCAGGTGGAAAATGCTAATTCCAATCATAGCATATAAAATAGGGTGTTTTTTACTAGAAAAATTACTTTTTTTGAAAAAAATAGCGCAACATTACAATTTACCATTGCAATGTTGCGCTATTTATTCTTTTTATTCCTCTTATAGAGGATAGTTCACATATTAATTGTAGCATTGCTAAATCTTTCTGTTTACTTTCAATCATAATATCAAAATTATGATTAATTTTTTTGTAATGTGTAAAAAGGGTTTAATAAATTCTAAATCAATATAATCTGCGTGGGCCCTAAATTCTTTTTCTGATCTAGGAGAAGAAATATGAACTTTAGGAAGGACATTTGTATGTGACCAAGTTTTAAATATCATAGGAAGTAATTCTTCTAGCGGTTCATTACAAAGGTTCGCTATGTGGTGATGATAATCGAACACGAAAGGGATTTGCTCTTTTTGACAAATAGCCAAAGTTTCAGAAGTTGTATATGTTTTATCGTCATTTTCAAGAGTCATTTGTCTTTTTACATGGCATGGAAGTTTTTTTATGTTTTCATGAAAACGTTCGATTGCCTTTTCCTTATTTCCATACGCGCCACCTACATGGATATTAATGTAGGAAGAATCTGCAATTCCCATAGCATTTAACACGTTATAATGATAGGTCATATCTGTAATAGCATTAGTTGTAATATGTGGTTTGTCGCTTGTAAATAGTGTGAATTGGTTTGGGTGAAAACTTACGCGTAAATTGTGTTCTTGAATTAATGCTCCTATTTTACGCCATAGTGGAGCAAATATTTGAATGTAATCAAATTCAACTTCAGGGTGTGTTGCAAGCGGGACGATAGAAGATGATAAACGATATAATGGAATTTCGTGTGCAATATTGTAATGAAGGATGCGTATTGTGTGTTCTAGATTTTGCAGTGTAACATTATATAATTTATCTTCACGCTCTTGTTTTTTTAGCTTTTTCCAGCTTGTAAATGTCATTGTTTTGGCAGGCGAACAGTCCCATAATGCCGTAGCATGTGAGACATATCCAAATCGAATTATCATATGTGATGCACCTCCTTGGCCCTTGAAATTTCTCTATAAAAAGAACGCGAGTATCGTTCCTAGCCATTCCTTTCCTCTATCGATAATGGAGAGAGGATTGACATCTTCGAAGGAAAGTAATAAGGAGCGTTCCAAATCTTCCTCGAATTTACGTTTTACTTCTTGTATGAAATGTTTATCGTATAAAAGGCAATTGATTTCATGGTTAATATATATACTTCTCATATCGAAATTAGCAGTTCCGATATCACAAGTATGATCGTCTACTATAATAATTTTTGCGTGGAAAAATCCTTGCTGAAAAGCGTAAATATTACAACCAGCTTGTATTAACTTTCGGCAATATGGGAATTTTGCTTCTCGAACGAGGGCGTGATCAGCTTTTTGTGGAACGAGAATAGTTATTTGAACCCCACGTTTTCGCGCTTTTAATAATGCATTCATAATTTTTTTTCCAGGAATAAAATATGGTGTACCGATAAAGAGTTCTTTTTTCGCGCTTTCGATTAAATGTAAAAATGTATTTTGTAAATAGGCACCATCAGTAGGGATGAAACGATGTAGAATGGTCCCTGGTTGTTGCATAGGAAAATAAAGAGATGAATCTAATAAATTTTGGTCTGTATCGTCGAGCCAATCATGTAAAAATTGTTTTTGTAAATCTTGTATCCCTTCTCCTGTAAGACGTAAATGATAATCTCGCCATAACCCTAACCTTTGATTATGCCCTAAATATTCTTCGCCAATGTTAAATCCACCAATATAACCAATTTTCCCGTCAATAACTGTAATTTTTCTATGGTTTCTTTGATTTGCAGAAAAGAAAGGAAAAGGAAATTTCACTTTATGACAAAATGAAAAAGAGACACCATGCTTTTGTAGCGAGTAAATCGCTTCTTTTGATAAATAATGACTTCCAAACCGGTCGAGTAAAAGTCTTACTTCAATTCCTTCTTGTGCTTTATCGATAAGTAACTTTAAAAACGTACGACTTATATCATCGTTTTTTACAATAAAAAATAAAACGTGCACATGGTGTTTAGCTTGTTTTATATCAGTAAAGAGAGCATCGTATAGATCATTTCCGTATGTATAAAGGCGAAAATCACTTTGACGTAAAGGGAAAGAACGAGAACGTACACGCTTTAAATGAACAATTCTCCCATATGAAAGGTCGATTGTAATCCAGAGAGCGCTGCCTAATAACAAGAGAGATAAGAAAAACATAAGTAAATTCCCTCCTTCACGGTCTTTTCACCATCAATTTTTTACAAATTAAAATTTCACTGTATCCCGCTATTTGCGGTCAGTAAGACTCCCACCTCGAAATTGGGTTAAAGCAAAGAAGTTGGTTGGGATTCGGACCGCCCGTAAAATCCCGATTGGTGAGGGCTAATAATCAGTAGGGAATAAACAGCTCCCTACTGATTAAAGTTTCACTTTATAGTTTCACCGAAATAAACAGCTTTATTAAAAAATGTGTTGTTGTATAACAAAAAACTGTTGACTGAATGCTCACTCATTATATAATGGAAATAGGGGATATAATTCAGAAAATTATATATTTTCGAAGATTCTAAAAAAGAAAGAGAGCTTACAAAGAGAGGGGTAGCATAAAATGAATAGCTTACTAATCATTAATTGGCTGGCTGCCATTGCTGTTATTGCTTATGCGGGGTATTTGTTTGTATATCTTATACGAACAAGGATGGCCTACATACAATTAGGAAAAAAGATTGAATTTGACCGTCGTTTTAAAGAGCGTTGGGATCTTCTTAAGGTCAATGTTTTCGGTCAGAAAAAGCTGCTGAAAGATAAAAAGAGCGGCATCATTCACGTTATGTTCTTTTACGGATTTATTCTTGTCCAATTTGGAGCAATTGACTTCGTTTGGAAAGGGCTTGCACCAGGATCGCATCTTCCACTTGGACCACTATACCCTGCATTTACATTCTTCCAGGAAATTGTCACACTCGTTATTTTAATTGCAGTCTTTTGGGCTTTTCACAGACGCTATATTGAAAAGCTTGTTCGTTTGAAACGTAATTTTAAATCAGGCCTTGTTCTTATCTTTATTGGTGGCTTAATGATTTCTGTGCTACTTGGTAATGGGATGGGAATTATATGGCACGGCGAGGAGCTTTCATGGAGTGAACCTATCGCTTCTGCAATCGCTTACGTTTTCTCGGGATTAAATGAAACCGTAGCCATTTCAGTGTTCTATTTCTCTTGGTGGGTGCATTTACTAATTTTGTTAACGTTTTTAGTTTATGTTCCACAATCAAAACATGCGCATTTAATTGCTGGACCAGTTAACGTGTTTTTTGGTCGTCTTTCAAATCCGGGAAAACTTGAAAAAATTGATTTTGAAGATGAAACACAAGAAACATTCGGTGTTGGTAAAATTGAAGACTTTAGACAAAATCAACTTATCGACTTATATTCCTGCGTCGAATGTGGTCGTTGTACAAATATGTGTCCGGCAACAGGAACAGGGAAAATGTTATCACCGATGGATTTAATTTTAAAACTTCGTGATCATTTAACTGATAAAGGAGCAGCGGTAACATCAAAAGCACCGTGGGTTCCAGTTGTTGCTTTTAATAATACACAAGGAAATCAGTTAGCGATGATGGCAGCTGGAAAAGGACAACAAGAATCAGCGGCTACAGCGCTAGCGTACGACCCAAGTTTAATCGGAGACGTTATTACAGAAGAAGAGATTTGGGCATGTACAACGTGTCGTAACTGTGAGGACCAGTGCCCAGTTATGAATGAGCATGTTGACAAAATTATTGATTTACGCCGCTATCTCGTTTTAACAGAAGGAAAAATGGACGCGGAAGCGCAGCGTGCAATGACAAACATTGAGCGTCAAGGTAATCCGTGGGGACTGAACCGTAAAGAGCGTGAAACATGGCGCCAAGGTGACGATGAAGTAACAGTTCCAACTGTAAAGGAGAAATCAAAAGCTGGCGAAGAGTTTGAATACTTATTCTGGGTTGGATCAATGGGTTCGTATGACAATCGCAGTCAGAAGATTGCGATATCATTTGCGAAGCTAATGAACGAAGCAGGCATTTCATTCGCAATTCTTGGTAATAAGGAAAAGAACTCTGGTGATACACCGCGCCGCCTTGGAAATGAATTTGTATTCCAGGAAATGGCGAATAAAAATATTGAAGAATTTGAAAAAGCAGGAGTGAAGAAAATCGTTACGATTGACCCTCATGCTTATAACACTTTTAAAAATGAGTACCCGGACTTTGGCTTACAAGCAGAAGTCTATCATCATACAGAATTACTAGCCCAGTGGGTGAAGGAAGGTCGTTTAAAACCTGTCCATTCTATTGAAGAGACAGTTACGTACCATGATTCCTGTTACTTAGGAAGATACAACGAAGTATACGAAGCGCCGCGCGATATTCTAAAAGCAATTCCAGGTGTAAACCTTGTAGAAATGGCGCGTAACCGTGAAGCGGGAATGTGCTGTGGTGCGGGTGGCGGCCTAATGTGGATGGAAGAAACGACAGGTTCTCGTATTAACGTTGCTCGTACAGAACAAGCGCTAGCTGTACAGCCGTCAATTATCGGTACAGGATGCCCGTATTGCTTAACGATGATTAGTGACGGCACGAAAGCGAAAGAAGTTGAAGAAACAGTTCAAACTTTGGACGTAACAGAGATTTTAGAACGCTCAGTTATCGGACAGAAGAAAGAAGCAATGTAGTTTGTAGGAATGCATTCAAATTTAGAAAGAGGTGCAAAAATTGCACCTCTTCTAGGCGCAAGGATACCGAGCGAGCGCTCGGTGCTAAAAAAAGAAATGGGGGAAAGAAACATGAGTAAAACAGTTATTTTAAGTGCTGCAAGAACACCGGTTGGAAAATTTGGAGGAACTTTAAAAGACGTGAAAGCAACAGAGCTTGGAGGAATCGCAATTAAGGCAGCGCTTGAAAGAGCGAATGTTTCCGCTAGTGATGTTGAAGAAGTTATATTTGGAACGGTTATCCAAGGAGGGCAAGGACAAATTCCATCACGCCAAGCAGCAAGAGCGGCCGGCATTCCTTGGGAAGTGCAGACAGAAACAATAAATAAAGTTTGTGCATCAGGGCTTCGCGCAGTTACGTTAGCAGATCAAATTATTCGTACTGGTGATCAATCACTGATTGTAGCTGGTGGAATGGAATCGATGAGTAACAGCCCTTACATTTTACGAGGGGCAAGATGGGGATACAGAATGGGTAACAACGAAGTTATCGATTTAAACGTTGCAGACGGTTTAACATGCGCATTTTCAGGTATACACATGGGTGTTTATGGCGGAGAAGTTGCGAAGGAAGATGGAATCTCTCGCGAAGCACAAGATGAATGGGCATATCGTAGCCATCAACGTGCGGTTTCGGCACATAAAGAAGGGCGTTTTGAAGAGGAGATTGTACCAGTAACAATTCAGCAAAGAAAAGGCGATCCTATCGTCGTGGCTAAGGATGAGGCGCCACGCGCGGATACAACGATTGAAAAATTAGCGAAATTAAAGCCTGTATTTGATAAGACGTCAGCGGTGACAGCAGGTAATGCTCCGGGACTAAATGATGGCGGTGCTGCACTTGTATTAATGAGCGAGGACAGAGCGAAGCAAGAAGGAAGAAAACCATTAGCGACAATTTTGGCGCATACGGCGATTGCGGTAGAATCGAAGGATTTCCCAAGAACGCCAGGTTATGCAATTAATGAATTGCTGAAAAAGACAGGTAAGACAATTGAAGACATAGATCTATTTGAAATCAATGAGGCATTTGCGGCTGTAGCAATTGCAAGTACAGAAATCGCAGGGATCGATCCGGAAAAATTGAATGTAAATGGCGGTGCTGTAGCAATGGGGCATCCAATTGGAGCGAGCGGAGCACGTATTATCGTTACACTTATCCATGCACTGAAGCAGCGCGGCGGCGGAATTGGAATTGCTTCTATTTGTAGCGGTGGCGGTCAAGGTGATGCAGTGATGATTGAAGTTCACTAATTAAGATTAGAAGATATATAGTTTATTAACAATTAAGGGGGAAGAAAAAATGAGTGTACAAAAGATTGTTGTAATTGGTGCAGGGCAAATGGGTTCAGGTATCGCACAAGTGTGTGCAATGGCAGGCTATGATGTGAAAGTGCAAGATTTAAAGCAAGAGCAATTAGATAGAGGGCTAGCTGTTATTTCGAAAAATTTAGCCCGCCAAGTAGAAAAAGGCCGTATGAAGGAAGAAGAGAAAGATGCGACTTTAAATCGTCTTACATGGACGCTCGATTTAAATAGTGTCAAAGAAGCTGATCTTATTATTGAAGCAGCTGTTGAAAAAATGGATATTAAAAAGAAAATTTTTGCGAATTTAGATGAAATCGCTCCAGAACACGCAATTTTAGCGACGAATACGTCATCGTTACCAATTACGGAAATTGCAGCGGTAACGAAACGTCCTGAGAAAGTAATCGGCATGCACTTTATGAATCCAGTTCCAGTTATGAAACTCGTTGAAATTATTCGTGGTTTAGCTACAGATGATGCAGTGTACGAAACGATTGAGGATATTACGAAAAAAATCGGGAAAGTGCCAGTTGAAGTAAATGATTTCCCAGGGTTTGTATCGAACCGTATTTTATTACCGATGATTAACGAAGCGATTTATACGTTATACGAAGGAGTAGCGACGAAAGAAGCGATTGATGAAGTAATGAAACTCGGTATGAATCATCCGATGGGACCTCTTACGTTAGCTGACTTTATCGGTTTAGATACGTGTTTATACATTATGGAAGTGTTGCATGAAGGATTAGGAGATAGTAAATATCGCCCATGTCCATTATTACGTAAGTATGTGAATGCAGGATGGTTAGGACGTAAAACGGGTCGTGGTTTCTACGTTTACGAATAAAGGCCTCCCTTTATTGAAGTAGTGGTCTTACCAGATTGTTAAAAAGATATATAGCAAACGGAGGCGAAGTACATGAATTTTCACTTTACTGAAGAGCAACAAATGATGAGGAAAATGGTTCGAGATTTTGCACAGAAGGAAATAGCTCCCTTTGTTCCTAGTATGGAACAAGGGGTGTTCCCGAAAGAGATTTTGCAAAAGATGGGTGAGCTTGGACTAATGGGTATTCCAGCGCCTGCAAAATATGGCGGGGCAGAAATGGATTTTATTTCTTACATTCTAGCAATTGAGGAAATTTCAAAGGTAAGTGCAACGGTTGGTGTAATTTTAGCTGTACATACGTCAGTTGGAATGAATCCGATTTTATACTTCGGAACAGAAGAACAGAAGCAGAAATATGTTTCTAAATTGGCGACTGGTGAATATTTAGGCGCATTTGCTCTAACAGAACCGAATGCAGGATCAGATGCAGGTAGTTTGAAATCAAGAGCTGTAAAAAAGGGCGATCACTACATCATTAATGGATCGAAAGTCTTTATTACAAATGGTGGTGAAGCAAGTACATATATCGTCTTCGCGTCTACAAATCCAGATGCGGGGAAAAGCGGGATTTCAGCATTTATAGTAGAGAAAGATACACCAGGCTTAATCATTGGAAAAGATGAGCATAAGATGGGTCTTCTTGGTTCTCGTACAGTGCAACTTACGTTTGAAGATATGAAAGTGCCGGCCGAGAATTTACTTGGTGAAGAAGGACAAGGGTTTAAGGTGGCAATGGCGAATTTAGATGTTGGGCGAATTGGAATCGGAGCGCAAGCATTAGGAATCGCGGAAGCGGCGCTTGCATGTGCGATTGATTATGCGAAAGAGCGTGAGCAATTCGGAAAGCCAATTGCGGCGCAGCAAGGACTCGGATTCAAACTTGCAGATATGGCAACAAGTGTAGAAGCATCGCGATTACTTGTATACAGAGCAGCATCGCTAAGAGCACAAGGATTACCATGCGGTAAAGAAGCTTCTATTGCGAAATTATTTGCTTCTAAGACGGCTGTTGAAGTTGCGATTGAAGCGGTGCAAGTATTTGGTGGTTATGGTTATACGAAAGATTATCCAGTAGAAAGATTTTTCCGTGATGCGAAGATCACACAAATATATGAAGGAACGAGCGAAATACAAAAGCTTGTAATTAGTCGAGCTTTATAAAAAGGCAGAGGGGGAGACGGGAATGCATTTTAAATTATCAGAAGAACATGAAATGATAAGAAAAATGGTTCGGGATTTTGCGAGGAATGAAGTAGCACCGACAGCAGCAGAGCGTGATGAGGAAGAGCGATTTGATCGCGCTTTATTTGATCAAATGGCAGAGCTTGGTTTAACCGGTATTCCGTGGCCTGAAGAATACGGCGGAATTGGAAGCGATTACTTGGCGTATGTAATTGCCGTTGAAGAATTATCCCGCGTTTGTGCTTCTACAGGTGTAACGTTGTCTGCACATACTTCACTTGCTGGATGGCCAATTTTTAAATTTGGAACGGAAGAGCAAAAACAAAAGTTTTTGCGCCCAATGGCTGAAGGGAAGAAAATTGGTGCATATGGCTTAACAGAACCAAGCTCTGGATCAGATGCTGGTGGAATGAGGACGACTGCAAAACGAGATGGAGACCATTACATTTTAAATGGTTCGAAAATTTTTATTACAAATGGCGGTATTGCTGATATTTATGTTGTTTTTGCATTAACAGATCCTGATTCGAAGCAGCGCGGCACGAGTGCATTTATTGTGGAGAGTGATACGCTAGGATTTTCGGTTGGGAAGAAGGAAAGTAAGCTAGGGATTCGTTCTTCGCCAACAACTGAAATTATATTTGAAGACTGCCGTATTCCTGTAGAGAATTTACTAGGGGAAGAGGGCCAAGGATTTAAAGTTGCGATGCAGACATTAGATGGCGGCCGTAATGGTATTGCGGCACAAGCAGTCGGTATTGCACAATCCGCTTTAGATGCTTCTGTAGAATATGCAAGAGAACGTCATCAGTTTGGGAAGCCAATTGCGGCGCAACAAGGAATTGGCTTTAAACTTGCGGATATGGCAACGGATGTAGAGGCAGCGCGTCTTTTAACATATCAAGCGGCTTGGCTTGAATCTGAAGGGCTTCCGTATGGGAAAGAGTCAGCGATGTCAAAAGTATTTGCAGGTGATACAGCGATGAAGGTAACGACTGAAGCGGTACAAGTATTTGGTGGTTATGGTTATACGAAAGATTATCCAGTAGAGCGTTATATGCGCGATGCAAAGATTACACAAATATATGAGGGAACACAAGAGATTCAAAGGCTTGTAATTTCTCGTATGTTAACGAAGTAGGAACAAAAGCGTAGGTATTTTCCTACGCTTTTTACTTCCAAAAATAATAGAGAGAGGTGAAGGGATGGTTAAACATAATGTACATGCGTCAGTGAAAGATGAAAAATTAGTTGCGTTAAGACGTGAACAAATGATTAAAGGTGCGGTGCAGCTGTTTAAGCAAAAAGGATTCCCACGTACAACAACGAGAGAAATTGCGAAAGCGGCTGGATTTAGTATCGGAACACTTTATGAGTATATTCGCACAAAAGATGATGTATTATATTTAGTTTGTGATAGTATTTATGAACATGTAAAAGAGCGGTTAGAGGAAGTAGTGTGTACAGAGAAGGGAAGTATAGAAAGCTTAAAGATAGCGATAATGAATTATTTTAAAGTGATGGATGAATTGCAAGAAGAAGTATTAATTATGTATCAAGAGGTACGTTTTTTACCGAAAGAATCACTCCCATATGTATTAGAAAAAGAGTTTCAAATGGTCGGGATGTTTGAGGATATTTTAGAGCAGTGTACGGAAAATGGGACATTTACACTAAATAAAAAGGAAATACAGCTTCTTGCACATAATATTTTCATACAAGGACAAATGTGGGGATTTAGACGTTGGGCCCTGCAAAAACTGTATACTCTCGAAGAATATACAGAAATGCAAATTAGGTATGTACTGCAAGGAGCACATATGTCTCCGAAATAAAGAATGGACAAATTATAATTTTATTGCCCGTAAATAGCGGGATAAAAGTTTCCCGTTTTTTTTGTAGCATATTTGTGCGACTTTTGTTTATAATGAATAGTATGGATTTTTTTAAGCAGACCGTTATATATAAGCTTATATTTGAAGAAAGGAAGTGCCGCATAAGTGGGTTTTAAGCAATATTCACCAGAAGAGCTAAAAGAATGTTCAATGATTGAAGTTGTACATAGTGTTTTAGGGAATAAAAGACAAGCAACGACATTCAACGAGTTGGTTCAAGAAATCGCTCAAGTGCTGGGACTATCTCAAGGGCAAGTTAATACGAAACTCGCACAATTTTATACAGATTTAAACATCGATGGACGTTTCATTAATTTAGGAGAAAATCGTTGGGGGCTACGTAGCTGGTACCCATATGAGCAAATTGATGAAGAAATTCTGCCTCAGCCAAAACCGAAGAAGAAACGCAAAGTTGAAGAAGACGGTTTTGACGACTACATTGAAGAAGATGATGTAGAAGAAGAAGAAGCAGAAGAAGTAGAAGAAGATGTAGTAGATTTGGACAAAGTTCTTGAAGACGAAGACGCAGACGATGAAGATGATGATCTTGATGATTTAGAAGAAGATAATGAAGACTTCGCAGAAGAAGAACTTGAGTATGATGAAACTGAAGAAGAAGAAGAGGAAGAGCGGTAGTTCTTGACTTTTCATTATCGTCCATGTAGAATCATTTTTGGGCTCTTTAAAAAAAGACGATAATACTTTTAAAGTGTAAATATAAAAGAAAATTGCTCCCTACTTATTACTTTATGTGATGAGGGGAGCAATTTTCTTTTTTGTTTTTTGTTTAGAAAATAAAAAGAGCCTAACAATAAGATAGATACAGTGTTATCTACATACGTTGCGCTTTGCAACGGTGATTATATAACAACGAAGTAGAAGGGAGTATTTTCATGACTAAGTATATTTTTGTAACAGGCGGTGTAGTATCGTCTTTAGGTAAAGGTATTACAGCAGCATCTCTTGGAAGACTTTTAAAGAATCGTGGTTTAAACGTAACTATTCAAAAGTTTGATCCATACATTAACGTAGATCCAGGGACTATGAGCCCCTACCAACACGGTGAGGTATTCGTAACAGATGATGGTGCAGAAACGGACTTAGACCTAGGTCACTATGAGCGTTTTATCGACATCAACTTAAACAAATACAGCAACGTAACAACGGGTAAAATTTACTCTTCAGTTCTTCAAAAAGAGCGTCGTGGTGAATATTTAGGAGGAACAGTTCAAGTTATTCCTCACATTACTAACGAAATTAAAGAACGTGTATATCGTTCTGGTCGCGAAACAAATGCCGACGTTGTTATTACAGAAATCGGTGGAACTGTTGGTGATATCGAGTCTTTACCATTCTTAGAAGCAATTCGTCAAATTAAGAGCGACATCGGTCGTGACAATGTAATGTACATTCACTGTACGTTAATCCCGTACTTAAAAGCAGCGGGTGAAATGAAAACAAAACCAACGCAACATAGCGTTAAAGAGCTTCGCAGCTTAGGTATTCAACCAAATATTATCGTTGTTCGTACAGAACTACCTGTTTCTCAGGACATGAAAGACAAGCTTGCATTATTCTGTGACATCGATACAAAAGCAGTTATCGAAGCACGCGATGCAGATACTTTATATGCGGTTCCATTATCTCTTCAAGAACAAAACATGGACCAAATCGTTTGTGATCACTTGAAGTTAGACAATCCAGCTGCAGATATGACAGATTGGACTGCGCTAGTTAATAAAGTACGTAACCTTTCTAAGAAAACAAAAATCGCTCTTGTTGGTAAATACGTAGAGCTTCAAGATGCATACATTTCTGTTGTAGAAGCGCTTCGTCATGCAGGTTATTCATTCGACACAGATGTAGAAGTGAAATGGGTAAATGCTGAGCACGTAACAGCAGAGAACGTAAAAGAATTAGTTGGCGACACAGATGGTATCCTTGTACCAGGTGGCTTCGGCGATCGTGGTGTAGAAGGTAAAATCGTTGCAATTCAATATGCTCGTGAAAACAAAGTTCCATTCTTAGGAATTTGCCTAGGTATGCAACTTGCATCAATCGAATTTGCACGTAACGTATTAGGATTAGAAGGAGCTAACTCTTCTGAAATTAATCCTGACACACCTTATGCAATTATCGATTTATTACCAGAACAAAAAGATGTAGAAGATTTAGGTGGTACACTTCGCCTTGGTCTATACCCATGTAAGCTTGCTGAAGAAACAAATGCTTACAATGCTTACAATGAGCCGGTTGTATATGAGCGTCATCGTCATCGTTATGAGTTCAACAATCAATTCCGTCCAGATATGGAAAAAGCAGGATTTGTATTCTCTGGTACAAGCCCAGACGGTCGTCTAGTGGAAATTATTGAATTACAAGATCACCCTTGGTTCGTGGCAGCACAGTTCCATCCAGAACTTGTATCTCGTCCAAACCGTCCACAACCATTGTTCCATGACTTCGTAAGTGCTTCTATTACGAATAAAGAGAGCAAGTAATAAAAAAAAGCGCCTGAAATAGGGCGCTTTTTTTAATATTCGTTTAACATTTCATCAATTGTAAATTTCAATCCGTGATAAGCAAATAAAGCTATAATTAAACTTGGGAACCCATAGCGGTTACCTTCATCATCTGGAATAAGACCTTTTAACAGCTTTGTATCAATATGTACATCTGTATATTGTTCCAGTGATTCAACACCTTCTTGAATAGCCGAGATTCCAACGATAGATTGGCCTTCTTCATGAAGTTTTTTCGCGGTTTTTATAATTTCTTCATCTGTCGAAAAACGACTAATAAGAAGTACGCGGTCCGCAGAAGTCACTGCCGCCGGTTCACCGTTTTCTATTAAACGTTTTGCTTGTTTCATTGGTTCGGCGCCAAATAATGCTTCTGAAACAATACCTTCCATTTCGTTTGTACCATGCAAGTAAATGAAGCCATCGCCAACTAACGCCTGGGCAAGTAGACGAGCGCTATCTTCTATATTCATTTCCTCTTTTTGAGAAATTTTGGGGAAATATCCACTTAATTGAGTCGAGAAAATTTTTAACATGTTGTTGCTCCTTTCTTTCGTGTTAGCTGGTTCTCATTATAGCTTATTTTTTTTGGAAAGGGGAAATAGTAGGGTGGCATAACAAAATAGGAAACGGTAAAATAAGAAAGAATAGGAAGGGATTTGGCAAAGAGTAGCGAAAATAAACCGATAAGATATAAGAAGCTTTAAATCTTGTACTTACACAGAAAGGTTGGGAGTTATGGAAGGGAAAATTTTAATCGTTGATGATCAATATGGCATTCGTGTTTTATTGCATGAAGTGTTCCAAAAAGAAGGTTATCAGACGTTCCAAGCAGCGAATGGATTTCAAGCTTTAGATATCGTGAAAAAAGATAATCCGGATTTAGTAGTGTTAGATATGAAAATCCCAGGTATGGATGGTATAGAGATTTTAAAACATGTAAAAGAAATTGATGAGAGTATTAAAGTGATTTTAATGACTGCTTATGGAGAATTGGATATGATTCAAGAAGCGAAAGATTTAGGAGCTTTAATGCACTTTGCTAAACCGTTTGATATTGATGAGATTCGTCAAGCAGTGAGAGATCAGCTTGCTGTAGAGGCGTAAAAAATGAATTTTTTATAAAAAATATGGAAAAAAGCGTTTACATGGACTATTGAGCAGGTGAATACAGTTGAGTTTTTGAGTACAAGTTGTTATCCTATTGAGTGTAGAAAGAAGTCCGGTATGTAAATATACATATTTTACCTTATTCTGGTCATACTACCAGCGATAAGAATTTATCGGATACAAAAAACGTTTTTTAGGAGGATTCACCATGCCTTTAGTTTCTATGAAAGAAATGCTAAACACAGCACTAGAAGGAAAATACGCAGTTGGTCAATTCAACATGAACAACTTAGAGTGGACTCAAGCTATCTTAGCTGCTGCGGAAGAAGAAAAATCTCCTGTAATCTTAGGTGTATCTGAGGGTGCAGCTCGTCATATGACTGGTTTCAAAACAGTTGTAGCTATGGTTAAAGCTTTAATCGAAGAAATGAACATTTCTGTTCCTGTAGCGATTCACCTTGACCATGGTTCAAGCTTCGAAAAATGTAAAGAAGCAATTGATGCAGGTTTCACATCTGTAATGATCGACGCTTCTCACCACCCATTCGATGAAAACGTTGAAACTACTAAAAAAGTGGTAGAATACGCACACGCTCGTAACGTATCTGTTGAAGCTGAGCTTGGAACAGTTGGCGGACAAGAAGACGACATCATCGCTGAAGGCGTAATTTACGCTGATCCAGCAGAGTGTAAGCACCTTGTTGAAGCAACAGGTATCGATTGCCTAGCTCCAGCTTTAGGTTCTGTACACGGTCCTTACAAAGGTGAGCCTAACTTAGGATTCGCTGAAATGGAACAAGTTCGCGACTTCACTGGCGTACCTTTAGTATTACACGGTGGTACTGGTATCCCAACTGCTGATATCGTAAAAGCTATTTCTTTAGGTACTTCAAAAATTAACGTAAACACTGAGAACCAAATTGAGTTTACAAAAGCTGTTCGTGAAGCATTAAACAAAGACCAAGAAGTTTACGATCCTCGTAAATATATTGGACCTGGCCGCGACGCTATCAAAGCAACTGTTGCTGGTAAAATGCGTGAGTTCGGTTCTAACGGTAAAGCGTAAGAATAAAATTCCGTTTTGGAAACCGTCTAGTCTTTTAGACGGTTTCCTTTCGTTGTATAATGAAAGCGCGAACAAGTCTAAAGATTTTATAAAGTGAATTTTTGGTTTGCGAATATAGAAAATAATGTGCATAGTCCTATTAATAAATGTGGTAAGTATCTGAATTGAGTAATTTGATTCGATGAATAGTTAATCTTCATCTATTTGTACAGCAGGGGAGCTACAGGTGATGGTTTTCTACTTATTGAGTTTCAGGATGGAAAGAGTGATTGAGATTCTTAAGGGGGAATCTTCTACTTCTTATAAAGAAGTAGAAGATAAATACATTCACAAGAAGGGAGCTCAATATGGAAAAGTTGCTAATTGAAGGCGGAAGAGCTTTAAATGGAACGATTCGTGTGAGTGGTGCAAAGAACAGTGCTGTTGCACTAATTCCAGCGACAATTTTAGCAGATACTCCAGTAACTATTGGCGGTGTTCCTAATATTTCGGACGTGAAAATGTTAGGAGACTTACTAGAGGAAATTGGAGGGAAAGTAACTTATGGGCAGGAAGAAGAGATGGTAGTCGATCCTTCTAACATGGTTGCGATGCCTTTACCAAATGGAAAAGTGAAAAAATTGCGCGCCTCTTATTATTTAATGGGTGCAATGCTTGGCCGTTTTAAAAAAGCTGTTATTGGGCTTCCAGGTGGATGTCATTTAGGGCCACGACCGATTGATCAGCATATTAAAGGGTTTGAAGCGTTAGGGGCATATGTTACAAATGAACAAGGTGCCATTTATTTAAGAGCAGACGAACTACGTGGGGCACGTATTTATTTAGATGTTGTTAGTGTAGGAGCTACGATTAATATTATGCTAGCGGCTGTACGAGCGAAAGGTAGAACTGTTATTGAAAATGCAGCGAAAGAACCAGAGATTATTGATGTAGCTACATTGTTAACGAGTATGGGAGCACATATTAAAGGTGCTGGTACAGACGTAATCCGAATTGATGGTGTGGATTCACTGCACGGTTGTCACCACACTATTATTCCAGACCGTATTGAAGCTGGTACGTATATGATTTTAGGGGCTGCGTCAGGAGGAGAAGTAACAGTTGATAATGTTATTCCTCAGCATTTAGAATCCGTTACTGCGAAGCTAAGAGAAGCTGGTGTTCAAATTGAAACGAACGATGACCAAATTACAGTGAACGGCAATAGAAAGTTAAAAGTAGTTGATGTAAAAACGCTTGTATATCCAGGGTTTCCAACGGATTTACAACAGCCGTTTACAACGCTTTTAACAAAAGCGCATGGAACAGGAGTTGTAACTGATACAATTTACAGCGCACGTTTCAAGCATATTGATGAATTGCGCCGTATGAACGCGCAAATTAAAGTAGAAGGCCGTTCAGCAATTGTGACTGGACCGGTTTTATTGCAAGGTGCGAAGGTGAAAGCGAGTGACCTACGAGCTGGTGCGTCCCTTGTTATTGCGGGTTTAATGGCAGATGGCATTACAGAAGTAACGGGACTTGATCATATTGATCGAGGTTACGAAAATATAGTAGACAAGCTTAAAGGGCTTGGTGCAAACATTTGGCGAGAACAAATGACAAAGCAAGAAATTGAAGAAATGAAGAATGCATAAAGTGAAACTTTAATCAGTATGGGGTATCCCACGCCGATTATTAACCCTCACCAATCGGGATAAGGTGGTGATACTTCCGTTAATGGGGAGCGAAGAATCACTACTAACGGAAGTACACTTTATAGAAAAACAAGGTTCACAAAATACGGCAGAAATATAAAGACTTAAAGGAGAGGGATTATCGTGGAAAGAAGTTTATCTATGGAGTTAGTACGTGTAACAGAGGCTGCAGCATTATCATCAGCGCGTTGGATGGGGCGCGGAAAAAAAGATGAGGCAGATGGTGCAGCAACATCAGCTATGCGTGATGTATTTGATACAATTCCGATGAAAGGTACAGTTGTAATTGGCGAAGGTGAAATGGATGAAGCGCCAATGCTATATATCGGAGAAAAATTGGGTACAGGATATGGACCACGCGTAGACGTTGCAGTTGATCCTTTAGAAGGGACAAATATCGTAGCGGCTGGCGGCTGGAATGCGCTTGCTGTTATTGCAATTGCAGATCACGGCAATTTGTTACATGCTCCTGACATGTACATGGATAAAATAGCGGTTGGTCCAGAAGCAGTTGGTGCAGTTGATATTGACGCACCTATTATAGACAACTTACGTGCAGTTGCGAAAGCGAAAAATAAAGATATCGAAGATGTTGTAGCGACAGTTTTAAACCGTCCACGTCATCAAGCAATTATCGAAGAAATTCGTAAAGCTGGTGCTCGTATTAAATTAATTAACGATGGAGATGTAGCTGGAGCAATCAATACAGCATTTGACCGTACTGGTGTAGATATTCTATTCGGTTCTGGTGGAGCACCTGAAGGTGTATTAGCTGCGGTCGCATTAAAATGCTTAGGTGGAGAAATTCACGGGAAGCTCTTACCTCAAAACGAAGCTGAACTAGCTCGTTGTAAAAGAATGGGTATTGAAGATATCAATCGTATCCTTCGTATGGAAGACTTAGTAAAAGGTGACGATGCAATCTTTGCAGCAACAGGTGTAACAGACGGAGAACTATTACGAGGCGTTCAATTTAAAGGTAGCGTCGGAACAACACAATCCCTTGTTATGCGTGCAAAATCAGGCACAGTACGCTTCGTAGACGGCCGTCATAGCTTAAATAAAAAACCGAATTTGGTTATTAAATAAAAAGTGGAGGCGGCTCGTTCAGAATCGCAGGAGGATGGAGCTTCTGACGTAGAGGCGCTTTTTGCCTCGTAGGAAGACGCGAAGCCACCGGAGATTCTAGCTGCCGGCACTGGATTAAATAAAAAGCGTAAGCGGCTCGTTTAGAATCGCAGGACACTTCAAACTCCTAACGAAGAGGCGCTTTTTGCCTCGCAGGAAGAAGCGAAACCACCGACCATTCTAGCTCCTGAAGCTGGATTAAATAAAAAAGCGTAAGTGGCTCGTTCAGAATCGCAGGACACTTCAAACTCTCGACCTTGAAGCATTTTTTGCTTCGAGTGAGAGAGTGAAATGACCGGAGATTCTAGCTGCTGAAGCTGGATTAAATAAAAGCAGAAATGCCTTATCTATTCTGCTTTAAAATCAGGTGAGTAGAAAAAAGAAAGAACTATGAAAAGGCGAAGACAAATTTTCTTGTCTTCGCTTCTTGTATTTGTGTTTCAACGTATTGATTAAAACTAGATAAAAGGGTTACAATAGTGAATATTATCCTACTTGAACTTATTGCCTTTCATTATTATTTATTTGCCTTCCGTATTTTTCCCTTTACCCATGTGAAAAGAGAATAAAGTTAAAGTGTGGTGTCTGAATGAATTTGTCAATTGCAGCATTAGAAAACATGAAATTAAAAGAGTTATACGAGCTTGCGAAGGAATTTAAGATTTCGTATTACAGCAAGTTAACGAAAAAAGAGCTAATCTTCTCTATCTTAAAAGCTCGAGCAGAAAAAGAAGGTTTCTTTTTCATGGAAGGCGTATTAGAAATTATTCAATCAGAAGGATTTGGATTCTTACGTCCTATCAATTATTCGCCAAGCTCAGAAGATATTTATATCTCGGCTTCGCAAATTCGTCGTTTCGATTTACGTAATGGAGATAAGGTTTCTGGTAAAGTACGACCTCCGAAAGAAAATGAGCGCTATTTTGGATTGCTACAAGTTGAAGCTGTAAATGGAGATGATCCAGACTCAGCAAAAGAGCGTGTACATTTCCCTGCATTAACACCGTTATACCCAGATCGCCAAATGAAATTGGAGACGGAAACGAAAAAGTTACCGACACGCATCATGGATTTAATCGCACCAGTTGGATTTGGACAACGTGGTTTAATTGTTGCGCCTCCAAAGGCTGGTAAAACAAGTCTGTTAAAAGAAATTGCACACAGTGTCACAACAAATCATCCGGAAGCAGAATTAATTGTACTTTTAATTGATGAGCGTCCAGAGGAAGTAACAGATATTGAACGTTCTGTTAAAGGTGATGTTGTAAGTTCTACTTTTGATGAAGTGCCAGAGAATCATATTAAAGTAGCGGAGCTTGTATTAGAGCGTGCAATGCGTCTTGTAGAACATAAAAGGGACGTTGTCATTTTAATGGATAGTATTACCCGTTTAGCGCGTGCTTACAACCTTGTTATTCCGCCAAGTGGTAGAACCTTATCGGGTGGTATTGATCCTGCTGCTTTTCATAGACCGAAGCGTTTCTTTGGGGCTGCGCGTAATATCGAAGAGGGCGGTAGCCTAACGATTTTAGCAACAGCGCTTGTTGATACAGGGTCTCGTATGGATGATGTAATTTACGAGGAGTTTAAAGGAACTGGAAATATGGAACTTCACTTAGATCGCTCATTAGCTGAGCGCCGTATCTTCCCAGCGATTGATATTCGTCGCTCTGGTACGCGTAAAGAAGACCTATTAATTCCGAAAGAACATTTAGACAAGCTGTGGGGTATTCGTAAAACAATGCGTGATACACCAGACTTTGTTGAAGGCTTCTTACGTAAACTTCGTCAAACAAAGACAAATGAAGAATTTTTACAAAACATTGTTGCAGACTCAAAAAGGTATGTAACCACTAAGTAAAGGGAAAAGATGGGGACTCGCTTATTTCGTAGTAAGCGAGTTTTTTATGTTTTTAAGGGAATATTAGAGAGAGTAATATATGGAAAAAATTTGTTTTTTAAGATGGAAATCATATTTGGATTGAGAGCTTGAAGTGCCCTACGATTCTGGGCGAGCCGCTTGCGCTTTAAGGTGTATCTAGTTCCATCTCCAGCGGCTAGAATGGTCGGTGGCTTCGCTTCTTCCTACGAGGCAAAAAGCGCCTCTACGTCAGAAGCTCCATCCCCCTCTCATTCTGAACGAGCCGCTTGAGCTTTTAGGTATTATCCAGCTCCAACGGCTAGAATCTCCGGCCATTTCGCTCTCTCGGTCGAAGCAAAAAGCGCTTCTTGGTCGAGAGCTTGAAGTGACCTGGATTCTGAACGAGCCACTTGTGCTTTTAATTTTTAAAAAGACAAAAACAGGTAGTTGCAAAATGGAGTTAGCCTTGTTATAATTTCATCATATGTGTTTCATCAATATAGTTGTGTAAGCAGCTGAAGATGAAAAACTCTGTTTCGAAAATGATTCAGGGCGGAAGGAGATGAAAAGAATGAAAGCAGGAATCCATCCAAATTACAATAAAGTTGTATTTATGGACACGAACACTGGCTTCAAATTCTTAAGCGGGTCTACAAAAGGCTCTAGCGAAACTGTTGAGTGGGAAGATGGTAACACTTATCCATTACTAAAAATTGAGATCAGTTCTGATTCTCACCCATTCTACACTGGACGTCAGAAGTTTGCTACTGCAGACGGACGTGTTGACCGCTTCAATAAGAAATACGGCATCAAGTAATAAAGAACATAAAACAGGCAAGTGTATGTATTCGCTTGTCTGTTTTTTTTGTGAAAATATTAAACCTTTACCCTACTTTGGATTAGGAAAGTAGATGAAAGGAGAGCTCAATGTACTTAATGAATCAAAATGGTTGGATTGAAGTGATTTGCGGGAGTATGTTTTCTGGGAAATCAGAAGAGCTCATCCGCCGTATACGCCGTACACAATTTGCGAAACAACATGCGATTGTATTTAAACCATGTATTGATAATCGTTATAGTGAAGAAGATGTTGTATCACATAATGGATTAAAGGTTAAAGCAGTTCCTGTTTCAGCTTCAAAAGATATATTTAACCATGTAACAGAAGAAATGGATGTTATTGCAATCGATGAGGTACAATTTTTTGATGGGGACATTGTGGAAGTGGTGCAAGTATTGGCAAATCGTGGCTATCGTGTCATTGTAGCTGGATTAGACCAAGATTTCCGTGGTCTACCATTTGGACAAGTTCCTCAGCTGATGGCGATTGCTGAACATGTAACTAAATTGCAGGCAGTTTGTTCTGAATGTGGATCTCCTGCAAGTCGTACGCAACGTTTAATCGATGGAGAACCAGCGGCATTTGATGATCCAATTATTTTAGTTGGGGCTTCAGAATCGTACGAACCACGTTGTCGTCATTGTCATGCAGTACCTACAAAACAAAGATAAATTAAACTCGCTATGTAGAGCGGGTTTTTTTCGAAAATAGATGAAGATTGGTGGCAAGCTCTTCGTGTCTAAGAACCGCCGCAACTCAAGGTGAAAAGCACCTTTTGTGCGAGAGAACCTTAGCCAGTCAGAGCCGCTTGCGCTTTTAAATATTATCTAGCTCCAGCGGCTAGAATGGTCGGTGGTTTCGCTTCTTCCTGCGAGGCAAAGAGCGCCTCTCTGTCAGAAGCTCCAACCTCCTCCCATTCTGAGCGAGCCGCTTGCGCTTTAAATATTATCTAGCTCCAGCGGCTAGAATGGTCGGTGGTTTCGCTTCTTCCTGCGAGGCAAAGAGCGCCTCTCTGTCAGAAGCTCCAACCTCCTCCCATTCTGAGCGAGCCGCTTGCGCTTTAAATATTATCTAGCTCCAGCGGCTAGAATCTCCGGCCATTTCACTCTCTCGCTCGAAGCAAAAAGCGCTTCAAGGTCGAGAGTTCCAAATAGCCTGCGATCCTGAGCAAGCCGCTTACGCTTTTAAATATAATTTGCGTTTTTTTGATTAAGTACCATATACTATTTGTATTAGATACTAGGATGTAGAGGTGAATGGTGTGTTAGATCGTTTGCAAGCTGTAGAAGATCGTTATGAGAAGTTGAATGAATTGTTAAGTGACCCAGAGGTTATTAGTGATACAAATAAGCTTCGTGAGTATTCAAAAGAGCAATCTGATATTCAGGACACGGTAGAGGTGTACCGTGAGTATAAAGATGTTCGTGAGCAATTACGAGATGCAAAAGCAATGTTAGAAGATAAGTTAGACGCTGATATGCGTGATATGGTAAAAGAAGAGGTTTCTGAATTAGAAGGACAAGAGAAAACATTATCAGAACGTCTGAAAATTTTACTTGTTCCAAAAGACCCTAATGATGATAAAAACGTTATCGTTGAGGTTCGTGGCGCTGCTGGTGGTGACGAGGCAGCTTTATTTGCTGGTGATTTATATCGTATGTATAGCCGTTATGCTGAGGTGCAAGGTTGGAAAACTGAAATTATCGAAGCGAGCTATACAGAGTTAGGTGGATATAAAGAGATTATCTTTATGATTAACGGTAAAGGTGCTTTCGCGAAGCTGAAATTCGAGAATGGTGCTCACCGTGTACAACGTGTTCCTGAAACGGAATCTGGCGGACGTATTCATACATCTACAGCAACTGTAGCTGTACTACCAGAGGCAGAAGAAGTAGAAATTAATATTCATGAAAAAGATGTTCGTGTTGATACGTTTGCTTCTAGTGGTCCTGGTGGACAAAGCGTTAATACAACGATGTCAGCGGTACGTTTAACGCATTTACCGACTGGTGTAGTTGTATCTTGTCAGGACGAGAAATCACAAATTAAGAATAAAGAAAAAGCGATGAAAGTATTACGCGCACGTGTTTATGATAAATTTAGACAAGAAGCGCAAGCTGAGTATGATCAAAACCGTAAACAAGCTGTTGGTACGGGAGATCGTTCAGAGCGTATTCGTACGTATAACTTCCCGCAAAACCGTGTTACAGACCATCGAATCGGTTTAACGATTCAAAAGCTAGATCAAATCCTACAAGGTAAGTTAGATGATTTCATCAATGCCTTAGTGATGGAAGATCAGGCGCAAAAGATGGAGGCAGCTGAGTAATGCGTGTCTATGAAGCCCTGAAATGGGCTTCTTCTTTTTTACAGGAAAATGGACGAGATGAAAATGCGGGAGAAATTGTCCTTTGTCATGTATTAAAGACGAACAGAACCGGAATGCTCATGAATATGCGTGAAGAAATAACTGCGGAACAAGAGAAAAGTTTTGAAGAGTTTATCCACAAGCATGTAGAAGGTATTCCGATCCAATATATGCTCGGTTATGAAATGTTTTATGGCCGATCATTCTTTGTAAATGAAGAGGTATTGATACCAAGACCGGAAACAGAGGAACTTATAGTTGGAGTGCTAGAGAGAATTGAGCGCCATTTCGGTAATGAGGAGCTTCACATAGCGGATATTGGAACAGGTAGTGGAGCGATTTCTATTACGCTCGCTTTAGAAAATAAAAATCTTCATGTGTGTACAGTAGATATCGCACAGGAGTCGATTGAAGTTGCAAAAGAAAATGCAAAAACTTTAGGGGCGGATGTAACTTTCTATCACGGCGATTTACTGTCTCCGTTTTATGAAACAGGTCAGAAGTTAGATGTTGTTGTTTCCAATCCTCCGTACATACCAGAGGAAGATTGGCGTGGTCTTTCTACTGTTGTGAAGGAGCATGAGCCGAAGCGTGCGCTTGTTGGTGGGGAAGATGGACTAGATTTCTATCGTCGTTTTATGGAGGAATTGCCGAATGTATTACAGAACAAGGCGATTGTGGCGTTTGAAATTGGTGTAGGGCAAGGTGAAGATGTGAAAGCATTATTACAGCAAACTTTCCCGCGAGCTCAAGTTGAAGTTGTATTTGATATTAATGGAAAAGATCGCATGGTATTTGCAGAGATGGAGTAAGGCATAAGCCTTACTCTATTTTTTGTATGAAAAATTCGCAACTACTCAGCCATACATTTTATTTAGAATTTTGGTAAGGGGTATTATTTCAGCGGAAATACGCACCTTATTACCTATAGATTGCTGTCATAAAGATAAAAATGGACATACACCTTGTTGCCTGTCTTTGTTTTAAAACTTTGCGAGTGGCAGGAAAAGGCCCTGGCCGCTTCTATACATAGCCAGTCCCTCTCGCCAATTAAAAAAATGCTTTTCTATCGGTTTTTTACATAGATTTTGAATTTAATAGTTTAGAAAGATGAAAGTCTGTCCACACTGTTTCTAGAGGGGACGGTGGAGGAAATGAAAAAACAAGTTATTGCTTACTTTCTTTTATTATTAATTGGTGCACAGTTACTTGTGCAGTTTGGATATATGAAAGCTGATGCAAAAGGGCCTACTGTTATTCCGAAAGAGGCCGTTCGATTACGTATTTTAGCTAATAGTGATTCCGATAAAGATCAGGCATTAAAACGTAAAGTACGTGATGAAGTGAAAGCGCAAATTGATGGATGGGTAGCGGATTTAACGTCATTTGAAGAAGCTCAAAAAGTAATTCAAAATCATATTCCTGAAATTGAAAAGACAGTGGCGAATACGCTGAAAAGAGAAGGAAGTAAAGAGGCGTTTCAAGTGAAATTCGGTAAGAATGTGAAGTTTCCTACAAAGGTATATGGGAATTTTATTTATCCGGCAGGAGAATATGAAGCGGTACTTATTACAATTGGAAAAGGTGAAGGTGCAAACTGGTGGTGTGTATTATTTCCACCGATGTGTTTCTTAGATTTTTCAAGTGGTACAGCTGTAAGGAAAGAAGAACATGTTGTGAAAGCTGAATCTCCTGAAGAGGAGCAGGTGAGACAATTAGATGAGGAAGTAGTGGATGTACCGGAGAAGAAAGAGGATAAGGTGAAAGAAAAGAAAGTAGTAAAGCCGGAAAAAGCTGAAAAAGTAACAGCACAGGAAAAGAAAGTAGTAAAACACGAAACACAAGTAGAAGAACAGCCTGTAAAAAAAGTAGAAACAAAAACTGTGGAAAAAGTGGAGAAACCTGTGGAGCAAAAACAAGAAAAGCAAAATGAATATGTAACAGTAGAAGAGGAAGAGAAACCAGAGGTTAAATTATTTATCGTCGAAGCTTTTACATCTTTATTCTCTAAATAGTGCTATTAATAAATCCTTCCTCATATATATCAATGAGGAGGGATTTACTATGAAGAACGTGTATTTTGCTACGAAAGCAGATGTAGAAAGATTACATTCTTTTTTCGGACAAGCTAATAAAAAAGATGATAAAATAAATGAGTTGTACGCACAATTTATGATCTTGGAAGAGGCGGGAGAAATACGAGCGGTAATTGGATATGAACAAAGTGGAGAAAATGCACTTATCCGTTCTTGTTTATTCACACCTAATGTGGATAAACAGACTTTCTTATATTTTTTCGAGATGTTTTTGCAGTATATGAAAGAAAAAGATATTCGACAATTGTACTTACTCACAAATCATCCACAATCTGTGACCATCTTTCAGTTTTTTAACTTTGTCATTATAGAGAAAGAGGAAGTGCCAGAGGAAATTCGACAGTTAGAACACTTTTGTAAAAATATAAAAGAGCTAAATGCAATAATACTAAATTGTCAGCTATTCACAAAGTTATCCACGGATTAACAAGGTTTATCCACATTTTGTGGATAAACCTTGTTTGTCTTTTGGATAAATCTCATAGTAAACTAAAAATAGACAAGTATTTCATGGTAGAAAAGGACGTGGGAAAAAATGCATACAAATATGTGGGTTGTGGATAATGTTGTGGAAAGAAAAAAATATTATCCACAATTAAAAGAAGCAGCGAGATTATTAAGAGAAAATGAAGCGGTGGCCTTCCCAACGGAAACGGTATATGGGTTAGGAGCAAACGCAATGGATGATGAAGCGATAGCGAAAATTTTTGAAGCGAAAGGGAGACCGAGCGATAATCCACTGATTGTCCACATAGGAACAAAATCTCAGTTAGATGGTATCGTAAGAGAAATTCCGCCGGTTGCAGAAAAGTTAATGGAGCATTTTTGGCCAGGACCATTAACAATCATTTTACCGAGAAAAAAAGGGATTTCAGAGAGGGTTACGGCAGGACTTAATACAGTCGGAGTAAGGATGCCGGATCATCCAGTAGCGCTCGCCCTTATTGAAGAGGCAAACGTGCCTGTTGCGGCACCGAGTGCGAATCGTTCAGGACGCCCAAGTCCAACGTTAGCTTCTCATGTGTATGAAGATTTAAATGGGAAAATTGCTGGTATTGTTGATGGCGGGGCAACAGGAGTAGGCGTTGAATCAACTGTAATTGATTGTACGAGCGAGGTTCCGACGATTTTACGTCCAGGTGGGATTACGAAGGAGCAATTAGAGGCCGTGATAGGAAATGTTTCTTTAGATCCAGCTTTAAAGGATGAGAAAGAAAAACCGAAATCACCTGGAATGAAATATACACATTATGCACCGAAAGCGCCACTTAGTATTGTTGAAGGGTCCCGTGAGTTTATTCAACGTATTGTGGATGAGAAAAAGAAAGAAGGATTTAAAGTAGGTGTATTAACGACAGAAGAGTATCAGCATGTGTATAGTGCAGATGTTGTATTGTCTTGTGGTGTGCGAAGCGATTTAGCCAGCGTTGCGACTAAGTTATATGATGTGCTTAGAACGTTTGATGCAAGTGAAGTAGATGTTATTTTTAGTGAATCATTCCCGAATGAAGGCATAGGAAATGCAATTATGAATCGTTTAACAAAAGCTGCGGGACATCAGATTATTATTGAATGATAATGTACCTTTAGCAAACAGAATATTTCTCCTCGGATAAGCATATTGTGAAGTAGCACGTCCGAGGGGGGATATGAATGACACTTGAACAATTAATACCTTTAATAATTATGGCATTTGCCCTGGGGATGGATGCATTTTCAGTGAGCCTCGGTATGGGGATGGTAACATTAAAGTTAAGACAAATCCTTTATATAGGTATGACGATTGGGATATTTCATATTATTATGCCATTTATCGGAATGGTACTAGGACGTTTTCTATCAGAGAGGTATGGGGATGTCGCAAATTTTGCAGGAGCTATTTTATTAATTGGGCTAGGGTTCTATATCGTATATTCGTCTATTTTAGAAGGGGAAGAGACTAGAACTGCTCCAATTGGAATTAGTTTATTTGTATTTGCATTTGGTGTCAGTATAGATAGTTTTTCAGTAGGTCTTAGTCTTGGAATTTACGGAGCAGAGACAATTATTACGATATTATTGTTCGGACTAATAAGTATGTTACTGGCTTGGATGGGTTTATTGCTTGGTAGCCATGCCAAAAATATACTTGGCACATACGGTGAAATAGTAGGTGGTATTATTCTTGTTGGGTTTGGATTGTATCTCCTTTTTCCTATATAATTTTATGTAGGAGGGAATTATGAACAAGCTATTGGAATGGTATGTTAAGCTTTTAACCTTCTTTCCTCGATGGCTAAGAAGACTTATAATATTGGGTGTTATTTTGCAAATTTCGATGTTAGGTTGGATTAAGTTAATTCGTGAATGGTGAGATAGTTCCTTTCTGTGCATAGTTTCGTTTGTACTATATTGATCACACTAAAAAATTACAAATATAGAAAGGATGAGATGAATGACGAGATTGAAGCAAGTTTTTGGTATTATTATTAGTTTTTTTGTTTTTTGGTTCAGTATGCTCGGTGTACAAATGTTTGCTGAGTTTTTAGATATTGAGTCATTGAAGTTTGTTGCAGGAAAATCGGAGGCGGCGCGTACTTTTTATTCTCCGTATCCGTTTTTAATTGTTTTCCTTATTACGTTACTTTCCTTATATTTCTTTGTAATAAAGCTTAGTAGATCTAAAAAAGAGAAATTCCCGTCATTAGAGGAGAAGAACGAAGAATTACGATAAAAAATCCCCCGCTTTCAGCGGGGGTTATGTTTAGGTGATGGAAGTGAACGGGCCCCTTGCGCTTTTAGGGGATATATCCAGTTCCAGTGGCCAGCTAAGAACCTTCCCCACGAGAAGATAAAAAGCATCTTCTGTGAGGAAGGTTCTTAGCCACCGGGCCTGGGCAGTCGGTTCCGCTTTTAAATGTATCCAGCTCCAGCGGCTAGAATGGTCGGTGGCTTCGCGTCTTCCTGCGAGGCAAAAAGCGCCTCTACGTCAGGAGCTCCATCCCCCTCTCATTCTGAGCGAGCCGCTTCCGCCTTTAGGGTGTGATATCCAGTTCCGGCGACTAGCTCTTCGCATCTAAGAACCTTCCGCCCGAAAGGCAAAAAGCGCCTTTAGGACGAAAGAACCTTAGCTGGTCAGAGCTGAACGAGTCGCCTCCACTTTTAGTCGGTATCCAGCTCCAGCGGCTAGAATGGTCGGTGGCTTCGCGCCTTCCTGCGAGGCAAAAAGCGCCTCTACGTCAGGAGCTCCATCCCCCTCTCATTCTGAGCGAGCCGCTTCCGCTTTTAGATGTATCCAGCTCCAGCGGCTAGAACCTCCGGTCATTTCGCTCTCTCGATCGAAGCAAAAAGCGCTTCAAGCGAGAGAGCTCCAATGCCCTGCGATTCTGAACGAGCCGCTTCCACTTTTAAAGTGGCCTCACTAATTCAAATTGTTCTCCTAGTTTTGCGTAGTTGTGTCCTGCTAGGCGGCTTATTGGTTTTAGTTCTTCAGCGTGAATTCGGCCGTTTTCGTATAAGTGTTCAGCGACGTGAAAGCGAACGACGCGGCCGATTAGTAGGTCACAAGCTGGCGAGTCTTCGGTTCCGCCGAGTGGGATAGCGCGTTCTAATATGCACTCCATTCGAATGTTTGCTTCTTTAACCCCTGGTACTGAAATGACATCACTGTCAATCGGTGTTAGTTTTGCTAATTCGATTTCACTTTCATTAGGAGGTAGGTTCGCTGCTGTTTCGTTGATCGCTTCTACGTAAGATTCATCAGAAATATGTACGACAAATTCCCCTTTTTCTATTGCGTTTCTGGAAGTGTCTTTCGGTTTTCCTTCTTTGCGTTGTACTGAAACTGAGATAAGTGGTGGATTGGCAGCGACGATATTGAAATAACTATATGGCGCACCGTTCAATACGCCATCTTTAGTTACAGAAGTAACGAATGCAACAGGACGTGGAATGATACTTCCTGTTAGTAATTTGTAATTATCTTTTTCGGTTTGTTCGTTTGGATTAATGGATAACATGTTGTAATCCCCTTTCTAAATATGAATACTTATTGTTCCTTTACAAGATATCAATGGGAATCTCCTGCTGAAAATAATATTTTTTTGATGATGTAAAAAAAAGAGATTACCTCGATTGTACTGAAGTAATCTCTTTTTTGGTAAATATCTTGAAATAGAGATAAATATTAAAGTAAAACGTAAGCGCCAGGTCCAATTAAAGCTACACCGATAGCGACAGCGATTAACATTAAATTATATTCGAATCCGTTTTGTGTTACCCAGTAACCATTTTTTCCGTGAACTGTGAAAATTGCTACTAACATTGTTCCTACGATAAATAAAGAACCAACTACAGTGAAAATACCTGCTGCGAATAAGAAACCACCTAATAGTTCAGTTGCGCCAGCCATAAATGCCATAAACACACCAGGACGTAAGCCGATTGACTCCATCCAGCCGCCAGTTCCCTTTAAGCCGTAACCGCCGAACCAACCAAATAATTTTTGAGCACCATGACCCATGAATGTAATTCCTATAATAAGACGAATAATAAGAAGACCGATATCCATCATTTCAAAAACCTCCTAAAAGTTATTAACTTATCTTATGTAAGTAATGATAAAATAGTTACTTACTTTAGTTAAGTGAATTTCAACAAAAATTTGAAAGGAATTTTACAAATTAACAACAAAAAATAAAATGTAGTAAAGACCTCTAGACAAGTAAGTGAAAAAAAGAGAAAATATAAATAGAAGTTAACTTCTCATTGTTATTCAGACAATCAGAATTGACTGGAATTTTGTGAAGCGCTACAATAAGAGTCTAGTAGTAATGACATGATTTATTTCGAAAGAGTTTTTACAGTATAACATTCGAAGTATGAAGTCTTACGTGTATTTCGATCTTGAATAGAGATTGCCCTATAAACTTTTAGGTAAATTATAAGGAGGACTATCCTATGTTTAAAAAATTATTCGGTTTTGGTTCAAAAACAAATGAAGAAACAATCGTAGCTCCATTAACTGGAGCAGTGAAAAATATTGAAGAAGTACCAGATCCAGTATTCGCTGGTCGTATGATGGGTGACGGTGTTGCGATCGATCCTACTGAAGGTGTAGTTGTATCTCCAGTTGATGGTGAAATCGTACAATTATTCCACACGAAACATGCTATTGGAATTAAAGCGAAAAATGGTACAGAAATTTTAATCCACGTTGGATTAGAAACTGTAAAAATGGAAGGTGAAGGTTTCGAAGCTCACGTTTCTGAAGGACAAGCTGTAAAAGCTGGAGATAAATTAATCTCATTCGACTTAGAATTAATTCGTGAAAAAGCGAAAAGCACAATTACTCCAATCGTTATTACAAACACAGATGCAGCTGAGTCTATTAAGACAACTGTAGGTGTAACAGCTACAAAAGGTTCAACAGAAGTAATGAAAGTTACAATGAAATAATTATTTGATAGAAGGAATCCGTTTCATATGAAATGGATTCCTTATTTTGTTTCGTAGTGTGTTCATTATGTATGGTAAAATACTTTGGGCACTTGGAAATAGGGTTTCATATATGTGGATAAGGCGCATTTTTCTTAGAAAAAATATAAGAGAAATGCGCCTTTCGTATATTCACATTCCTTTTGTTCTATTCTAATGTACGCTATGATAAAGTGAAACTTTAATGAGTGGAGGGTGTTCATCCCCCGCTGATTATTAGCCTTCACCAATCGGGATAAATGTAGGAAACAGAAAAAAAGGGGTGGGTTTAGATGAAACGGGTGTTATTTGTTTGCACTGGAAATACATGCCGTAGTCCGATGGCTGAGGCTTTGCTTCGTCATTATGGAGAAGGTAAATTTGAAGTGCAATCTGCTGGTGTTTTCGCCTATCCTGGAAGCGATGTGTCGATACATGCAAAGGAAGCTTTAGCTGAAAAAGGAATTGTAATCGATCATGCCGCGCAGCAGGTAAACGATACTTTGGTTGATTGGGCGGATATTGTAGTAACAATGACGGAAAACCATAAGCAAATTGTACTTGGGTATTATCCGAGCGTGGAAAAGAAATTGGATACATTATATGGATTAACTGAGGGTGTAAGTAAGGATATTTCAGATCCATTTGGCGGATCGCTTTCTATTTATAAAGAAACGTTAGAAGAGATGGAAAAACTTGTACAAACTTTACTGAAAAAACATTCAGAAGGTTGATGTTTCGTGTATAATACGATATTGGAGATCACTTTGTTCCATTAAGGTAGCGAGTGTGAAATGAAGATAATTGATTGAAACTTCGGAGGGGTAAAAATGAAAGTAGTAGTAGCATCTGATCACGGCGGTATGAATATCCGTAAAGAACTTGTAAGTTTATTAGAAGAGTTAAATATTGAATATATTGATTTAGGTTGTGAATGTGAAGCTGGTTCTGTTGATTACCCTGATTTTGCGTTTCCAGCAGCAGAAATGGTCGCGAATGGTGAAGTGGATCGTGGTATTTTAGTTTGCGGGACAGGCATTGGTATGTCAATCGCAGCAAACAAAGTAAATGGTATTCGTTGTGCATTAGTTCATGATACTTTCAGTGCGAAAGCGACGAGAGAGCATAATGACACTAACATGTTAGCGATGGGCGAGCGTGTAATTGGAGCTGGTCTAGCGCGTGATATCGCGAAAATTTGGCTAACAACTGACTATGAAGGTGGCCGTCACGAAAACCGAGTAGGAAAAATTAAAACGTACGAAACAAAGTAATAGATTCTAACTATAAGTAGTATGAAATATAATTTGGTGAACCAACCTGTGAAAGGAAGAGGCGTAATGACAGAAATCGTAAAGGTAAGAGAACAGCTACAAATGGCGCTTTCTGATTTCCAAGAACAAGCCACGCTGCAAAGTGGTCAAATTTTTGTAGTGGGGTGTAGCACGAGCGAAGTGCTAGGTGAAAGAATTGGAACATCAGGAACGATGGAAGTGGCAGAGGCGATTTTTTCTGAGTTAAAACAATTTCAAGAGAGAACAGGTATTGAATTGGCGTTTCAATGTTGTGAGCATTTAAATCGTGCTTTAGTAGTTGAGAGAGATGTAGCGATGAAATATCAATTTGAAATTGTAACAGTTACGCCTGTTAGATCAGCAGGTGGTGCATTAGCGACGTATGCGTATCACAATTTTAAAGATCCGGTAGTAATTGAGTTTATTAAAGCAGATGCAGGAATGGATATCGGCGATACATTTATCGGTATGCATTTAAAGCATGTAGCTGTACCGGTTCGTACAAGTGTGAAGGAAATAGGAAGTGCGCATGTAACGATGGCGAAAACACGTGGGAAACTAATAGGTGGAGCGCGTGCTGTTTATGCGGCAAATGAAGAAGCTATTCCTTGCCGTTAAACATGAAAAATTATAAAGTCTTATAACAGCTTTATATCGAAAGGTAAAAGGTATGTAGTCTGACCTTATAATAGAAGAAAGAAAAGACCAATTTTGGTCTTTTTTTTCTTTTATGATATAGAAAGTCATGTTAGAATGTAGTTGAAAACATGAAGGTTCGAAAGAATTACAACCTGAATTTTCGTTTTTTCTGAATAAATGAGAAAAAACTATTGGGAATTGATGTAATTCGTTCAGAAAAGGGGGATTTTGGTGAATCATTTAAAACGTCAAGATGAAAAGGTATTTGCTGCAATTGAGGCAGAACTAGGAAGACAGCGTTCAAAGATTGAGCTAATTGCTTCGGAAAACTTCGTAAGTGAAGCGGTAATGGAGGCGCAAGGTTCTGTTTTAACGAATAAGTATGCTGAAGGATATCCTGGAAAACGTTACTATGGTGGTTGTGAACACGTAGACGTAGTAGAAGATATCGCACGTGATCGCGCGAAAGAAATTTTTGGCGCAGAGCATGTAAATGTTCAACCACATTCTGGTGCACAAGCGAACATGGCAGTATACTTTACGATTTTAGAGCAAGGCGATACAGTACTTGGTATGAATTTATCTCATGGTGGTCACTTAACACACGGAAGCCCTGTTAACTTCAGTGGAGTACAATATAATTTCGTAGAATATGGCGTGGATGCTGAATCTCACCGTATTAATTACGATGATGTATTAGCAAAAGCGAAAGAACATAAACCAAAATTAATCGTTGCAGGTGCAAGTGCATATCCTCGTGTTATCGATTTCAAACGATTCCGTGAGATTGCAGATGAAGTGGGTGCATACTTTATGGTTGATATGGCACATATCGCTGGTTTAGTAGCTGCTGGTTTACATCCAAACCCAGTACCACATGCACATTTCGTTACAACGACAACACATAAAACATTACGTGGTCCACGTGGTGGTATGATTTTATGTGAAGAGCAATTTGCAAAACAAATTGATAAATCAATCTTCCCTGGTATTCAAGGTGGCCCACTTATGCACGTAATTGCTGCAAAAGCTGTTGCATTTGGTGAGACACTACAAGATGAGTTTAAAACATATGCACAACATATCATTAATAATGCGAACCGCTTAGCTGAAGGTCTTCAAAAAGAAGGACTTACACTTGTTTCTGGTGGAACAGACAATCATTTAATCTTGATTGATGTTCGTAACTTAGAAATTACAGGTAAAGTAGCAGAGCACGTATTAGATGAAGTTGGTATTACAGTGAACAAAAATACAATTCCATTTGAAACAGCAAGCCCATTTGTAACAAGCGGCGTACGTATCGGTACAGCAGCTGTAACATCTCGTGGTTTCGGTTTAGAAGAAATGGATGAAATTGCGGCACTTATTGCTTATACATTAAAAAATCATGAGAATGAAGTTGCATTAGAAGAAGCAAGTAAGCGTGTAGAAGCGTTAACGAGCAAATTCCCAATGTATACAGATCTATAATAGATTGAAAAAGACTGCTGAAACGTAATTGTTTTGGCAGTCTTTTTTGTGGACATATATTATTTTTAAAGTATGTATACAAATGATGAATAAATTTTGGCGATATAATGAAGGATACAGCTCCCATAATTGGTAAAGATACTAGATAGATTCATCGCAAAATCATGATTTTGCCAAATTTGCCCTTGAATATTAGTAGCGTTTTCTTTACAATCGTAAATAGTGTAAAGAAGCGTGTAAACGCATGAATATCATCTAAAGGAGAGATTCACATGGGAAAACTGTATGTATTTGATCACCCGTTAATTCAACATAAGATTACATATATTCGCGATAAGAATACAGGTACGAAAGATTTTCGTGAATTAGTGGACGAAGTAGCAAGCTTAATGGCTTTCGAGATTACTCGTGACCTTCCACTTGAAGACATTGAAATTGAAACGCCTGTAAGCAAAGCGACAACAAAAGTGATCGCTGGTAAAAAACTTGGTTTAATTCCGATTTTACGTGCAGGTTTAGGAATGGTTGATGGAATTCTGAAATTAATTCCAGCAGCAAAAGTAGGACACGTTGGTTTATACCGTGACCCTAAAACATTGCAACCGGTAGAATACTATGTGAAACTTCCAACGGATGTAGAAGAGCGTGACTTTATCGTACTAGATCCGATGCTAGCAACAGGTGGTTCTGCGGCTGAAGCAATTAATTCTCTGAAAAAGCGCGGTGCAAAGCAAATTAAATTAATGTGTATCGTAGCTGCTCCAGAAGGAGTAAAAGTAGTGCAGGAAGAGCATCCTGATGTTGATATTTATGTAGCGGCATTAGATGAGAAGTTAAATGACCATGGTTATGTAGTTCCAGGTCTTGGTGATGCTGGTGACCGTTTATTCGGAACGAAGTAAGACAACAGACGAGAGGGGGATTCCCCGCTCGTTTTTTTTCGCCCTCAGCGCACGGGGGAGGGGGAGATAAATATACAGGGTATATACAACATAAGTTATATACACATCACATATAATATAGAAGTCTTACGTCTCGGGGACACTATATTATGGAAGGAAAGCGCTATATCTTAAAAATATAATAGTGACAAACTTGTGAACATTTTCTTCTATTATAAAGAGAAAACTGTTAGAAATTGCATATCTCTAACCAGTATTTAGAAGGGGAACGTTTTCATTTTTGGGAGTAAATGCCTAATACTCAAATTTTTTGATTTTTTACGATTTCTCGTTGACACTGTTAATACCCTATTGTATGCTAACAACGGGGATAGATGGTAGGGCTTTCAGTGACAAAAATGCATCTATTCCGTGACGAAAATGTAAACTTTTTATTTTGTATAGAATTTATGCAGAAAAATGAGTTATTATTAACACATCGTGAATGAGGGTTACATATTGGAGGGATGAATCCTTGCAAAAAAACGATCGCAGCCATATAAAAGCGTATGCTTTAATGTCAGGAATACTTGCTCAGTTAGTTGGTTCTATTCTT
This sequence comes from Bacillus sp. TH30, assembly GCF_016650875.1. Taxonomy (NCBI): domain Bacteria; kingdom Bacillati; phylum Bacillota; class Bacilli; order Caryophanales; family Bacillaceae; genus Bacillus; species Bacillus sp. TH30. The sequence continues at coordinate 2,714,910 of NZ_JAEKEY010000002.1, forward strand.
ATTGGAATCTTTGGTGGGCAATGGATTGATAATAAGGTTGGAACGTTTCCGTTGTTTCTTATTATAGGGTTATTACTCGGGTTAGGAACAGGGGTATACGCAATGATTCGACTCATTCAACATTACTATTCGGGAGAGCAATGATGATAGACGTACATGGACTTGTCCAAAGACAAAAGAAATATATGTACTACTTGCTTGCGCTTCTAGTGCTAGGATGGGGAATTACCTCTTACAAGGATGTATTTCTTGGGCTGATTATCGGAACGATTTTCAGTTTTCTTAGTTTGCGCATCATTGCACGTAGAACAGACAAGCTATTAGATCGCGTAACAAATGGAGAAAACGTGAAGTTTAAGGCGACAGCGGTAAGTACATATTCAAGATTCGCCACGATTGGGTTATTAATTTTATTTGCAGCCAAATATCAAGAGTTAATTGCGATGTGGGGCTTAGGTGTAGGATTGCTGACAGGATACCTTGTCATGATCATAGATTTTCTTTATTTAGAGTATACGAGCAGGGAAGAGAGGTGAATTACTAGTGGAACACGGTAAATTAGTTGAATTTCTAGGTTTAACGTTCGATTTGTCATCAGTTATGATGGTTACTGTAGCAGCAGTTATTGTTTTCTTAATCGCTGTTATCGGAACTCGCAGCTTAGCGCTTCGCCCAACCGGGATGCAAAATTTCATGGAATGGGTGTTTGACTTCGTGAAAGGGATTATCAATAGTACGATGGATTGGAAAACAGGTGGACGTTTCTTAACGCTTGGCGTTACGCTTATCATGTTTATCATCGTATCGAACTTCCTTGGTTTACCATTCATGTATTCAACAGTTGAGGCTGGCGAACATATTGCATGGTGGAGATCACCAACGTCTGATCCAGCAGTTGCATTAACATTAGCCGTGATGGTAGTTACCCTCACCCATTATTATGGAATTAAGATGAAGGGTACGAAAGAATATGTTAAAGGTTATTTCCAACCTATGAAATTCTTATTCCCATTAAAGGTTATTGAGGAGTTTGCTAACACATTAACGTTAGGTCTTCGTTTATTTGGTAACATTTACGCAGGTGAAATCTTATTAGGATTACTTGCTAAGTTAGGCGGGGCATCATTCTTAGGAGCATTAGGTGCACTTGTACCGATGTTAGCATGGATGGGATTCAGCGTATTCGTTGGTTCAATCCAGTCATTTATTTTCGTAATGTTAACGATGGTTTATATGGCTCATAAAGTAAGCCATGACCATTAATATAATTTAAGTAAGAAAAAATTTATTTTTTTATAATACAAAGGAGGACAAATTAAATGAGTTTAGGTGTAATCGCAGCTGCAATTGCAATTGGTTTATCAGCATTAGGTGCAGGTATTGGTAACGGTCTTATCGTATCACGTACAATCGAAGGTGTTGCTCGTCAACCAGAATTAAAAGGCGCACTTCAAACAATTATGTTCATCGGGGTTGCATTAGTTGAGGCACTTCCAATTATCGGTGTAGTTATTGCTTTCATCGTAATGAACAAATAAGGGAGACTCCCCTTACATAGATGGCGAAGAGTGTTTTTCCGAACTTTCTTCGCCATTGCTTTATGAACGAAACGTATGTCTTTTTTTTTCATATGATCAATTTAGATATTTTGAAGGGAGTGAATCCTTGTGCCAACTTTATTATTAGGGGCTTCCATTCCATTTGGAACGATTGCTTATACATTGTTCATTTTCTTACTTCTATTAGTAATGCTACGCAAATTCGCGTGGGGTCCTTTAATGGGAATTATGAAAGAACGTGAAGAGCATGTTACTAATGAAATCGACGCTGCAGAAAGAAGTAATGCTGAAGCGAAGAAATTAGTAGAAGAACAACGTGAAATGTTAAAACAATCGCGTGTTGAAGCACAAGAGTTAATCGAAAGAGCGAAGAAACAAGCTGTAGATCAAAAGGATGTTATTGTTGCTGCTGCGAAAGAAGAAGCTGAATCAATTAAAACATCTGCTGTACAAGAAATTCAACGCGAAAAAGAGCAAGCGATTGCTGCTTTACAAGAACAAGTTGCTTCTTTATCTGTTCATATTGCTTCTAAAGTAATTGAAAAAGAATTAAAAGAAGAAGATCAAGTGAAGTTAATTCGCGATTATATTAAAGAAGTAGGAGAAGCGCGATGAGCAATGGGATTGTAGCAAAACGTTATGCTGTCGCTCTTTTCAAAATTGCAAAAGAAAAACACGTATTAGAAATGTTTGAAGAGGAATTACGCCTTGTACAAAACGTTTTTACAAAGAACGGAGAACTACATAGCTTTTTAACGCAACCGAACATTTCAAAAGAGCAGAAGAAAACGTTTCTTGCAAACGTATTCGCATCTGTTTCTGAATCTATTTTAAATACGTTATATATTTTAATTGATAACAAGCGTATTGATATCCTACCTGAAATTGCAAATGAATATGTTGTTCTTGCTAATGAAGAACGTAACGTAGCGGATGCAACTGTATATTCTATTCGTCTTCTATCGGAAGAAGAAAAACTTAACATTGCAGAAGCATTTGCAAAAAAAACAGGAAAAGATGCAATTCGCGTGAAAAATGTTGTGGATGAAGATTTACTAGGCGGCATTAAAGTACGTATTGGAAATCGCATTTACGACGGAAGCTTACAAGGAAAATTAGCACGTATTCAGCGTGAATTAATGAAGAATAGATAGGGGTGAAGCACATGAGCATCAGAGCTGAAGAAATTAGCGCACTGATAAAGCAACAAATCGAGAACTATCAGTCTGAAATCGAAGTTAGTGATGTTGGTACAGTTATCCAAGTCGGTGACGGTATTGCGCGTGCTCATGGTCTTGATAACGTTATGGCTGGTGAACTTGTAGAGTTCTCTAACGGCGTTATGGGACTAGCACAAAACTTAGAGGAAAACAACGTAGGTATCATTATTTTAGGACCTTACACAGAAATCCGTGAAGGTGACGAAGTTCGTCGTACTGGTCGCATCATGCAAGTACCAGTAGGAAAAGAACTAATCGGTCGTGTTGTAAACCCATTAGGTCAACCAGTTGATGGTTTAGGCCCAATCAATACAACAAACACTCGTCCAATCGAAAGTCCAGCACCAGGTGTAATGGATCGTAAATCTGTTCATGAACCACTTCAAACAGGTATTAAAGCGATCGATGCTCTTGTACCAATTGGCCGTGGTCAACGTGAGTTAATCATCGGTGACCGTCAAACAGGTAAAACAGCAGTTGCACTTGATACGATCATTAACCAAAAAGATGAAGATATGATTTGTATCTATGTAGCTATCGGACAAAAAGAATCAACAGTACGTAACGTAGTAGAAACACTACGTAAGCACGGTGCATTAGATTACACAATCGTTGTAACTGCATCAGCTTCTCAACCAGCTCCATTATTATACCTAGCTCCTTACGCTGGTGTAACAATGGGTGAAGAGTTCATGTACAATGGTAAACACGTATTAGTAGTATATGATGACTTATCAAAACAAGCAGCGGCTTACCGTGAGCTTTCATTACTATTACGTCGTCCTCCAGGTCGTGAAGCATATCCAGGGGATGTATTCTACTTACATTCTCGCTTATTAGAGCGTGCAGCAAAATTAAGTGATGCAAGAGGCGGCGGTTCTTTAACTGCACTACCTTTCATCGAAACACAAGCAGGGGACGTATCAGCTTACATCCCAACAAACGTAATTTCTATTACGGATGGACAAATCTTCTTACAATCTGACCTATTCTTCTCTGGCGTACGTCCAGCAATCGATGCGGGTACTTCTGTATCTCGTGTAGGTGGATCAGCTCAGATTAAAGCGATGAGTAAAGTATCAGGTACACTTCGTCTTGACCTTGCATCTTATCGTGAGTTAGAAGCGTTCGCTCAGTTCGGTTCTGACCTTGATAAAGCAACACAAGCGAAATTAAACCGTGGTGCTCGTACAGTTGAGGTATTAAAACAAGGATTACACAAACCGTTACGTGTAGAGAAACAAGTTATCATTCTTTACGCTTTAACACGTGGATTCCTAGATGATATCCCAGTAGTAGATATCACTCGTTTCGAAGAAGAATTCCATGCTTGGTTAGATTCAAATGCAACTGACTTATTAAGCGAAATTCGCACAACTAAGAAACTTGCGGATGACGACAAATTTGCAGCAGCTATTAATGGATTTAAAAAAGTATTCGTAGCTTCTGAGTAATAAATAAAAGCGGAAGCGGCTCGTTCAGGCTGCTGAAGCTAGATAATATATAAAGGCATCTCAGCTTTTGAGATTGCTGACGGTTATGTAAAGGAAAAGAGTAGGTGCACCTATTCTTTTCCTTCAATCATGAGCAAGAATATCTTGCAACGTAGATTAGGAAGAGGATTCTTACTAATCGTGCCAACTTCCGGAAAAAAGGTGGTGAAAACCTGTGGCATCTTTACGCGATATAAAAGCGAAGATTAACTCGACAAAGAAAACGAGTCAAATTACGAAAGCGATGGAGATGGTATCTGCATCTAAGTTAAACCGTGCAGAACAAAATGCTAAATCTTTCGTTCCGTATATGGAAAAGATTCAAGAAGTAGTAGCGAGCATTGCGCAAGGAAGTAAAGGGATTAATCATCCAATGCTAAATGCGCGTCCTGTAAAGCGTACAGGGTACATCGTTATTACATCTGATCGCGGACTAGCAGGTGGTTATAACAGTAACGTATTACGTACAGTAAGTAACGTAATTCGTGAACGTCATAATATGGATTCAAACCAATATTCAATTATTGTGCTTGGACGACTAGGACGTGATTATTTAAAACGTCGCGGCTTTAACATCATTGATGAAGTAGTTGGATTATCTGACCACCCATCATTTACTGATATTAAAGATATTGCTTCTCGAGCAATTGCGATGTTCGCAGATGGTGCTTATGATGAGCTGTATATTTACTACAATCATTATGTAAGTAAAATTTCACAAGAAGTAACGGAAAATAAAATTTTACCGCTTACGGATGTGGCGTCTGATAAACCGACGACAGCTTATGAATTCGAACCTTCTGAAGAAGAAATTTTAAAAGTATTATTGCCACAATACGCAGAAAGCTTAGTGTACGGTGCATTACTAGACGGTAAAGCAAGTGAGCACGCGGCGCGTATGACAGCAATGAAGAGTGCTACAGACAACGCAATGGAAGTTATCGATTCACTTACACTTTCATTCAACCGTGCGCGTCAAGCAGCGATTACGCAAGAAATTACGGAAATCGTTGGTGGAGTAGCAGCGTTAGAATAGTATTAAAAAGCGTAGGTGGCTTGCTCAGAAGGGGAGGGCATTGGAACTCCTGACAAAGAGGCGTTCTTTGCCTCGTAGGAAGGGGTGAAATGACCGATCCTTCTAGCCACCGGAGCTAGATTCAATAAAAAGCGGAAGCGGCTCGTCCAGAACAGGAGGGCATTGGAGCTCCTGACGAAGAGGCGCTTTTGGCCTCGTAGGAAGGCGCGAAATGACCGACTGTTCTAGCCGCTGGAACTAGATTCAATAAAAAGCGGAAGCGGCTCGTCCAGAACAGGAGAGTCGCGTAAGCTATAAACTAATAAAAATTAAAAGCCGACTTCTCTTAGAAAGCTGGCTAATTAAAAGAAAGCTAGGAGGGAACCCGATGAATAAAGGGCGCGTTACGCAAATCATGGGTCCGGTTGTAGACGTTAAGTTTGATGGCGGAAAGCTACCAGAAATCTACAACGCCCTTACGGTAAAACAAAGCAACGAAAACGGAGCAAGCATTAACTTAACATTTGAAGTTGCACTTCATTTAGGTGATGACACAGTTCGTACAGTTGCAATGTCTTCCACAGATGGACTTGTTCGTGGCACAGAAGTAGAAGATACTGGTAAAGCAATCTCTGTACCAGTTGGTGATGTAACACTTGGTCGTGTATTTAACGTATTAGGTGATGCAATTGACTTAGATGGTGATGTTCCTGCGGATGTACGTCGTGATCCAATTCACCGTCAAGCGCCTGCATTCGAAGAGTTATCTACTAAAGTAGAAATTCTTGAAACTGGTATTAAAGTAGTAGACTTACTTGCTCCTTACATTAAGGGTGGTAAGATCGGTCTATTCGGTGGTGCCGGCGTAGGTAAAACAGTATTAATTCAGGAATTAATTAACAACATCGCACAAGAGCACGGTGGTATCTCTGTATTCGCTGGTGTAGGTGAGCGTACTCGTGAAGGTAACGACTTATACCACGAAATGAGCGATTCTGGCGTAATTAAGAAAACTGCGATGGTATTCGGACAAATGAACGAGCCACCTGGAGCACGTCAACGTGTTGCATTAACAGGTTTAACAATGGCTGAACATTTCCGTGATGAGCAAGGACAAGACGTACTATTGTTCATCGATAACATCTTCCGTTTCACGCAAGCGGGTTCTGAAGTATCTGCCCTTCTTGGTCGTATGCCATCTGCGGTAGGTTACCAGCCAACACTTGCAACAGAAATGGGTCAATTACAAGAGCGTATTACATCTACAAATAAAGGATCTATCACGTCTATCCAAGCGGTATACGTACCAGCCGATGACTATACGGATCCAGCGCCAGCTACAACGTTCGCTCACTTAGATGCAACAACAAACTTAGAGCGTCGTTTAACACAAATGGGTATTTACCCAGCCGTAGATCCATTAGCATCTACATCTCGTGCGCTTTCTCCAGAAATCGTAGGAGAAGAGCATTATGGAGTAGCTCGTCAAGTACAGCAAACTTTACAGCGTTATAAAGAGCTTCAAGATATCATCGCTATCTTAGGTATGGATGAGTTATCTGAAGAAGATAAGTTAGTTGTACATCGTGCTCGTCGTATTCAATTCTTCTTATCACAAAACTTCCACGTAGCTGAACAGTTTACAGGTCAAAAAGGTTCTTACGTACCTGTAAAAAATACAGTTAGTGGTTTCAAAGAAATTCTAGAAGGAAAATATGATGACCTTCCAGAAGATGCGTTCCGTCTTGTTGGTAGCATTGAAGAAGTTATTGAAAACGCGAAGAAAATGATGGCGTAAGGCCTTAGGAGGGACGAATTATGAAGACATTTCCAGTCAGTATTGTAACTCCTGATGGACCGGTTTACGAAAAAGAAGTAGAAATGGTAAGCGTAAAAGCAGAGAGTGGGGAAATGGGGATCTTACCAGGTCACATTCCAACTGTTGCACCTTTAAAAATTAGTGCGGTCCGTCTGAAAAATGGTGGGCACACTGATTATGTAGCAGTAAGCGGTGGCTTTATCGAAGTTCGTCCAGATAAAGTAACTGTGTTATCATCATCTGCTGAAGAAGCAAACCATATCGATATCCATCGTGCAAATGAATCGAAACGTCGCGCTGAGCAACGTATGCAAGATAAACAAGCGCATGTTGACTTTAGACGTGCAGAAATGGCCTTGCAGCGTGCTGTGAACCGTTTAAACGTTTCTGATATGAAGTAAAAAAATCCGTAAGGGCTCTTGCCTTTACGGATTTTTTGTTATGGATATAAATAAAAAGAGGAAAAAAATGCCTCTCTTTAGGTAGGAGAGAGCATCTAGCCGTGCATAGAAGCGGTCAGAGCCTTTTTTTGCCCCATGCCAAGTGAAAATCAAGAAATAAAAAGAACTGCAGGTTCGTTTTTTGTTATGCATAGATGTGTTTTATTTAAATGTCGAAACTGAAACTCAATTTAATAGATAGAATAAACTGACAAAATTGGTATAATTATATTGTTGTTTGTATAAGTAGAAAATATATAACAATTTATATTTCATAAAGGAGATGAACAAATGATCGGTGAAATGAAACGAGAAGCATTGTACTCTTTAAAGGGAAAATGGGGACTAGGTGTTGGATCAACGATTTTACATATTATTTTAAGTTATGTTGTTTCAATGGCTGCAATGCTTATACTTTTAATTCCAGGAATTATTATATTTTTCTTAGTTGTTGGTTTAGCGGGTTCAATTGAAGAGGAAGCGATATCAGTCGGGGCAGGTATTACATTTGGAATTTTTTATTGCATAATGATCATTTTGAGTAATGCATCTTATGGTATTACATCATACGGTTATACGAATGTGTTGCTACAAATTAGTAAACGAGAAGATGCTAGAGTAGATTATTTATTTGAAGGATTTCGTGGCTTTAAAAGAATGATGAAAACAATGTGGGCTATGCTTGCGATTTTGGTATATACAGGTACGTGGATTCCGATGTTGTTACTAGGTGTATTCGCGTTTTTTGGTGAGGAAGGGAATGTATCGTTAACAATTGCTTTCTTTGTACTATTAGCTATTTCGATTGTTGTAATGATTGTGATGTATTTTTCCTATGCGATGACGTATTATGTTATGGTTGAAAATCCAGATTATAGCGTTTCACAGGCGATGAAAGAAAGTAAGAACTTTATGAAGGGACATAAACTAGATTTATTTCTTTTATGGCTTAGCTTCATAGGATGGGCTATTTTAGCAATTCTTACTCTTGGAATAGGATTTCTTTGGCTTAGTCCATATGTAGGTACAACGACAGCACATTTTTATCGCTATATTGCAAAAGGTGAATTGCAGTAGGAACATGCTATACTAATAGAATTATTACGTATTGGAGGCTAATTATGATTAGTGATTTAAAAGGAGAAGCACTAGATTCACTAGAAGGAAAATGGGGCTTAGCTGTTGGGGCAACATTACTTATTTCGATTCTTATTTCAGCTTTTAGTTTTAGTGTTGATTTCATTTTCTCTCAGGTTTGGGATTGGAAAGAAGTAGATAACTCACTTTCAGTAGATGTTATTACAATATTGATGGTAGGTCCATTAACGCTAGGTGGTTATTGTTTAGCACTATATATAATTCGTGAAAAAGAAGCGCGTATTGGGCATATATTCAGATGGTTTACGGAAGGAAGTAAGTTTATAAAGTCATTTTTATTATATATAGTAGTAAACATTTATATTTTCTTATGGTGCTTACTATTTATTATTCCGGGCATTATTAAATCATTTTCTTATGCGATGACGTATTTTATTATAAATGATCATCCTGAGTATTCAATAAATCAAGCTATTACAGAAAGTCGTCGTATGATGGCTGGACATAAGATGGAGTATTTCATTTTATGTTTAAGTTTTATTGGTTGGTTTATATTAAGTTGTATTACATTAGGGATTGGATTTTTATGGTTGATTCCATATTTTTATACAACGACAGCAGCTTTTTACGAAGAGATTGCAGAAGAATATTACGAAAAAAGAATTCCGACACTTTAAAAAACACCCAGTGTGAACTATTGGTTCATACTGGGTGTTTTTTGTAGAAATTTTATAAACTGTTTACTTGTTAGAGGTTTACTGAAATAGTAACCTTGCATGTATTTACAGTTGTTTTTTTGTAGAAACTTAAGCTGTTTTTCTGTTTCAATTCCTTCAGCAACGACAGAGAGATTTAAAGTATTTGCAAGGGAAAGGATAGTGGAAACGATGGCTCTTTCTTCAGGCCGATGATCGGCTAGTTGTGTAAATTCTTTTGGTACTTTTAATGTATCGATAGGGAAAATTGATAAATAAGCAAGAGAAGAGTAGCCGGTACCGAAGTCATCAATGGACGTTTGAATACCATATTCTTTTAATTGCTTTAGTCTCGATAATGTTTCTTTTTCATCAATCATCGCAATTCGTTCTGTTAGTTCAAGTGTTACATCTTTCGGGTCAATTTTAACGTCCTTTAGTATTTGTGAAATATTTTCGATTAATTGATTTTGTTGAAATTCTTTCGCTGATAAATTGACGCTCATTTTTAAGTTTGTGTATCCAAAACTTTGCCATATTTTTAGTTGACGACAAGACTCTCGTAGCACCCAATGCCCAAGTGGGATGACCTGCGGAGTCTCTTCCACAATTGGAATGAACTCACATGGTGAAATGTCACCTAATAGTGGATGTTTCCAACGGATTAAAGCTTCGGCACCGATGATTTTATTCGTTGTAATGTCAACTTGTGGTTGATAGACGAGAAAGAATTCTTTATTTACTAAAGCAAGTGGTAAATCTTTTTCAATTCGAGCTTTTCGCTCCATTTTTTTATATAACTCTTTCGTATAAAGTGAGCTACCATTCTTTCCTTTATTTTTGGTTTCGTACATGGCCATATCAGCATGTTGTAAAATAGATAACGGATCTTCGCCTGCTTCTGGGTATATTGCAATCCCGATACTTGGCGAGATTTGTAAATGTTGATTTTCAATTTCGAATGGCTCATTCATAGATAGTACAATCATATCAGCTATTTTTTGTACATCTCTATCTTCTTTATAATCTTCTATAAGAATTGTGAATTCATCCCCAGCTAACCGAGCAAGTTTCATATTTGACGTCGATATTCGTTCTAGTCTTTTTGCTACAGCAATTAAAAGAAGATCTCCTACCCGGTGACCGAGAGTATCGTTAATAACTTTAAAACGGTCTAAATCGAGAAACATAACAGCAAAAGGTCTTTTTGATATTTTTGCTCGTGCAATTGCCTTTTCTAACTGTTGATGAAATGAACGGCGATTCGCAAGTTCCGTTAAAGTATCGTGATATGCTAGGAAATTAATTTGCTCTTGTTGCTGCTTGCTTTCTGTAATATCTTTAATCATTAAATAGGCCCCAGAAATATGTTCCTTTAAAAAGATGGGAACAGCTGTAACATGTAAGTAGTAAATATCTCTATTTTTATGATATGCCCGTATTTCTAAAGAAATAGATTTCCCTTTTTTCACGTGATGAAAGGCAGTAATGATTTCTTCCAAATCTTGTTCATACATAAGTGAATAGTATGGTTGGTTTAATAATTCATTCGTTTGATAACCGAGTAAAGTAGTTCCAGCGTTGTTCACATTGAGAAAATTACCGTACAAATCTAATGTGAAAATTGGATCTGGATGATGCTCGTATAAAGATTTAAACATTTGTTGGTTATGATATAACTCATTTTTTTGTTCTACTAAATCTTCTGTACGTAGTTCGATTTGTTTCTCGAGTTCTAAGCTGAATTGCATTTGTGCTAGCAATAATATTTTATTTTGTCTTCGAACTAACGTATGGCGTATGAGAACGAAGGCGAAAGTTACCATAAGTCCAATTACTACGATAGGTGCAAAAACATTTTCGACCAATATAAAAACAATAAGCATCACGACAGAAATATACGGTAATGATAATCGGATTGATTCACCAAATTGAGGCGTTAGTAATATTTGTTCTTGTTTTTCGGGCTCTTTTGTGTGAAGTATACAAGCGATTGCTACCAATAATAAGGTTACTTGATAGAATGGAGCAACTGTGAACATAGAGTGCTCAGGCTGGAAGTATTTTATATAAGCATAAATAGAATCCGTAGTAGCATACAAAATTAAAGCACTGCCAAGAAGAGCACCAACTTGCTTTGGTAGTAAGGATAATGGTCTGAATAAAAGGTTGATTCCTATTAAAAGAAAGAGTAGATCAGCCATTGGATACGTGAGTTGAACAAATATGTCGATATATGATGTTGTAAAAATATGAATGGTTCTTTCAATAAGTAAATAGTAGCTTAAAGTAAATTGAGCAGTAACAATAATACAAATATCACATATCGTAAAAAGCTGTTCCAATAAATCTCGGCCATAAATAATTTCATATAGAAAGGCAAATGCAAAGCTAATTAAAAATAATAAGTAAAAAAAGTCTGATGGATCAACGAATGTATAGTAGTCATGCAGAATTAAGCGTTGATAAGCAACTACTATATCGCCGATGAAATAAGAGAAGGATCCGATAGTTAATGTTATCCAAAACAAACGAGATAACCCTTGTTTTATATTTGAAAAATGAAATATATAACTACAAATTGTAATATCAATTAATATGGTACTTATTCCAGTTAATATTTGAAATGGGAGTGCGTACTCATATAAAACGGACATTGATACGTAATGAATAGCTATATACAACAATGAAATGCTTATAAGAATACTTACATGTGTTTGTTTTTTCATTTATATCACCCACTGTATATACATAAGAACCACCTTTTCTTAGTTTATGTTTTTTAGGATTGCTTGAAAAACATATAGAATTTCTATATTTATTTTACACATTTATAATGAGTTGTAAAAATAGATTTGCTCAGCAAGTATTAATTGTTGTTTCTGTTCCCAATATATCGACATAGGAATTTGAAGTTTGCTATAATGAATTAAATAGTTGCATTATTTAGAAAAATTTAAAAATAATAAATAATGCAAGTAAGACATATTGTTTACTATGTGAACTTGTTCTTAATTCAGGGGGGAGGGTTTCACAATGGCAAGTGTATATGAAAATAGTTATATGATCGTTTTGATTTTCTTGCTATTAGGTATATTGCTGCCGGTAGTGGCTCTTACATTAGGGAAAATGCTGCGTCCAAACAAACCGAGTGCAGCGAAAGCGACGACGTATGAGAGTGGAATTGAGCCTTTTCATGATGCAAATATTCGGTTTCATGCTCGTTATTACATTTTCGCTTTATTGTTCGTCATCTTTGATGTAGAAACTTTATTTTTATACCCATGGGCTGTTGCATATGACAAGCTTGGTTTATTTGCACTGATTGAAATGCTCATTTTTGTTGTGATGTTGCTAGTCGGATTAGCGTATGCTTGGAAAAAGAAGGTGTTACAATGGTTATAAATTTTGAGGAATTACACCCACAGGAGCGAGCGGAATTAGAAAGGAATATCTTTTTTTCTACATTGGAACAGTTGAAGGGATGGGCGCGGAGCAACTCTTTATGGCCGATGACATTTGGACTGGCATGCTGTGCGATTGAAATGATGGGAGTAGGCTCATCACATTACGATTTAGATCGATTTGGATCATTTTTTCGGACTTCACCAAGACAATCGGACGTCATGATTGTGTCAGGAACGGTAACGAAGAAAATGGCACCTATTGTTCGGCGCCTATATGATCAAATGCCTGAACCGAAGTGGGTAATTGCGATGGGATCTTGTGCAACGGCCGGTGGTCCGTATGTGAATTCGTATGCTGTTGTGAAAGGTGTAGATCAAATTGTACCAGTTGATGTGTATATTCCTGGATGCCCTCCAAATCCTGCTGCTTTAATTTATGGAATTAATAAATTAAAAGAAAAAATTCGTTACGAGGCGAGGACCGGGAAGCAGGTGACGAATAAATGAGTGATCCAAATAAAGACTTAGAAAGTATGAAAAGAGAAGCAGCCCGTCATGCGAAAGAGGAAGCGCGAAAACGCCTTGCTGCGAAACATGGGGCGGAAATGTCTAAACTTGAAGGAGAACATCGAGAAAAAGAGAAAGCGCTACCAAAAGATAAGGGGATTAATGTAGAAGAAGCGAAGGCGAAAGCTGCAGCAGCCGCAAAAGCAAAAGCAGCGGTATTAGCGAAGCAGAAGCGAGAAGGATCAGAAGAAGTAACGGACGAAGAAAAAGCCAAAGCGAAGGCAAAGGCCGCAGCAGCCGCAAAAGCCAAAGCAGCGGTATTAGCGAAGCAGAAGCGAGAAGGATCAGAAGAAGTAACGGACGAAGAAAAAGCCAAAGCGAAGGCAAAGGCCGCAGCAGCTGCAAAAGCCAAAGCAGCGGTATTAGCGAAGCAAAAGCGAGAAGGATCAGAAGAAGTAACGGACGAAGAAAAAGCCAAAGCGAAGGCAAAGGCCGCAGCAGCCGCAAAAGCCAAAGCAGCGGTATTAGCGAAGCAGAAGCGAGAAGGATCAGAAGAAGTAACGGACGAAGAAAAAGCCAAAGCGAAGGCAAAGGCCGCAGCAGCCGCAAAAGCCAAAGCAGCGGTATTAGCGAAGCAGAAGCGAGAAGGATCAGAAGAAGTAACGGACGAAGAAAAAGCTAAAGCGAAGGCCGTAGCAGCTGCAAAAGCAAAAGCAAAAGCAGCAGCGTTAGCGAAGCAGAAAGCCTCACAAGGTGAGGGGGATTCTGGAGATGAGAAAGCAAAGGCAATTGCAGCCGCGAAAGCGAAAGCCGCTGCTGCGGCAAGGGCAAAGGGAGCTGTAAATAAGATAGAAGACGAACTGCAGCAGGAAGAACCATCAGTTAACCAACCATATTTAAATCGCTATGTGGAGGTTGTTAAGGAGAGGGTAGGAGAATATGCATTAGTAGATTCCTATATTAATAAGCTTTCAAAAGATGTTCCAACGCTTGTGGCGGAGCCTTCGAAATATTATGAAGTGATGGAGTTAATGCGATTGCATGAGGGACTTGCTTTTGATTATATGTCAGAGCTACATGCGACGGATTTTGTGACACATATGGAAGTATACGTTCATTTATTTTCATATGGAAAGAAACAGTCAGTAGCAGTGAAGGTAAAGCTGGATAGGGAAGCGCCGCAAGTAAAATCGGTGACGCCGCTTTGGAAAGGGGCAGATTGGCCGGAGCGTGAAGCGTATGATTTGCTCGGTATTGTATTTGAAGGTCATCCTAATTTATCTCGCATTTTAATGCCGGATGATTGGGTGGGGTATCCGCTTAGGAAGGATTATGAACCGTATGATGTGGAGGTGTAGCTTGTGATCCGTACGGAAGAGATGCTCTTAAATGTAGGGCCGCAGCATCCGAGTACACATGGTGTGTTTCGGCTTGTAATTAAGATTGACGGGGAAATTATTAAAGAGGCTACACCGGTTATCGGATATTTGCATCGCGGAACAGAAAAGATCGCTGAGAGCTTGCAATATACACAAATTATCCCGTATACAGATCGAATGGACTATTTATCAGCAATGACGAATAATTACGTCCTTTGCCACGCTGTAGAGACGATGATGGATCTTGAGATTCCAGAGCGTGCTGAATATTTACGGGTGCTTGCGATGGAGCTTGGGAGAGTTGCGAGTCATCTCGTCTGGTGGGGAACGAACCTGCTTGATATAGGAGCGGTTAGTCCATTTTTATATGCCTTTCGTGAACGAGAGATGATTATAAATTTATTAAGTGAATTGTGCGGTGCAAGGCTTACTTTCAACTATATGAGAGTCGGCGGCGTGAAGTGGGATGCGCCAGACGGCTGGATTGAAAAGGTGAAAGAGTTTGTTCCGTATATGAGAGAGCAATTGGCAGGTTACCACGACCTCGTTAGCGGAAATGAAATTTTCTTAAATCGTGTGAGGGGCGTTGGCGTATATAGCGCGGAAGAGGCGATCTCGTATTCTTTAAGCGGCGCAAATTTGCGGTGCACGGGAGTCCGCTTTGATCTTCGCAAAGATGAGCCGTATTCTATTTATGATCGTTTTGACTTTGATGTTCCTGTTGGGATCTCGGGAGATGCTTGGGATCGCTACGTTTGCCGGATGGAGGAAATTGAGGAGTCATTGAAAATTATTGAGCAAGCAGCCCAGCAGTTCCCGAAAGACGGCGCTGTGCTGGCGAAAGTGCCGAAAATTATTAAAGCACCTAAGGGAGAAGCGTTCGTCCGTATAGAGTCACCGCGGGGAGAGATTGGCTGTTATATTGCTAGTGATGGAAAGAAAGAGCCGTACCGCTTGAAATTTCGCAGACCGTCTTTTTATAATTTGCAAATCTTACCGAAGTTATTGAAAGGTGAAAACATCGCCAATTTAATTACGATTTTAGGTGGGGTTGATATTGTACTTGGGGAGGTTGACGGCTAATGATTGAGACGCTCTTACAATCACCTTCAAGCTGGACGAATTTCTTCATTTTTTTCGGATTAGCGGTGCTTCTATTATTTGCAGTCCTTGGCTTCGTTACATACGGTATTTTGGCAGAACGGAAAGTGATGGGATTTATGCAAGGGCGGATTGGACCAAACCAAGTTGGGGGCCGGTTCGGTTTACTCCAAACGGTAGCTGATGTTTTGAAATTATTATTAAAAGAAGATAGTATTCCGAAAGCTGCAGATAAACCGTTGTTTATATTAGCACCTGTTATTGCATTCGCACCAGCATTTATGGTGCTTGCGGTTATCCCGTTTACTGATAAATTTCAGTTCGCGGATATTGGTGTAGGATTGCTGTATTACATTGCTGTTTCTGGGATTACGACGATCGGCGTCGTAACTGGGGGATGGGCATCAAATAATAAATATTCCCTTTTAGGAGGGATGCGTGCGGCAGCGCAAATGATTTCTTATGAGATTCCACTTGTGATGAGTGTAATTGGCGTCGTTTTGTTAGCTGGTAGTCTTAACTTGAATGAAATTGTAGCGGCGCAGGAAAAGGTATGGTACATTTTCGCACAGCCAATCGGTTTCGTCATTTTCTTAATCGCTGCAGTTGCAGAGTTAAATAGGACACCGTTTGATTTACCCGAAGCGGAGTCAGAACTTGTTTCAGGATACCATACGGAATACTCAGGTTTTCGCTGGGCGTTTTTCATGCTTTCAGAGTATGTGTATTTCTTCGGGATGTCATCTTTAATTACAGTACTCTTTTTAGGAGGCTGGAATCCAGTTATGTTCCTTGGGTTTATTCCAGGAGCCGTATGGTTTGCTTTGAAATTCAGCAGTGTGGTCTTTCTATTGATTTGGTTCCGCGTTACGTTCCCGCGCATAAGAGGTGACCAGTTAATGGAGTTTGGCTGGAAAGTATTATTACCAATCGCACTTGCAAATATTTTCTTAACGGCATTGATTAAGGAGCTATTCTTCTAATCTATAAAGGGGGTGCCAGTAAGAGATGAAAGGACTATTTAAAGGGTTAAAATATACGCTTAGTAATTTGAGTAAGAAAAAGGTGACGTATGATTATCCAAATCAACCGTTGCCATTACCAGACCGATTTCGGGGTATTCAAAAGTTTTATCCAGAGAAATGTATTGTTTGTAATCAGTGTTCCAACATTTGTCCGACAGATTGCATTCAATTAACAGGAAAAAAACATCCTGATCCTACGAAAAAAGGGAAAATTATCGACACGTATGATATTAATTTTGAAATTTGTATTCTTTGCGATTTATGTACAGAAGTTTGCCCGACAGAGGCGATTGTAATGACAAATAACTTTGAACTTGCAGAGTATTCACGTGATGATTTATTTAAAAATTTGCAGTGGCTTGACGAGAACGACGAGAACATCAGGAAGGAGAATAAAGCATGAACGGCGAGTTTGTAGCTTTCTTTATATTATCCTTGTCTGCGATTATCGGCGGCGTTCTTATGCTGAATTTAACGAAAGTAATGCATATGATGCTGGCCCTTGTGCTTACGTTCCTTAGCATTGCGGGTTTGTACTTTCTCTTATCAGCCGAATTTATCGGAGTGGCACAAATTTTACTTTACTCTGGTGCAATCACTATTATTATGATTTTTGGCATTATGTTAACGAAACATAACGCGGAAAATGAATCGCGCCTTACTCTTCGAAAATGGATTATCTTCTTTGCGGTTGTAGCATTTGGAGCAGTTATGTATTTCGCTGTTAATAGTATCGATTTTTCAAATCAAAGCACACAAGGAAGTTTACCTCTCCATGAAAATAACACACTTCAAATCGGTACACTTCTCTATTCAAAATATATTATTCCATTCGAATTAACCTCAGTTATTTTACTTGTAGCACTTGTAGGAGCGATTATCCTTGCGAAGAAGGATGAGGGAGAGGAGGATTCCCATGAGTAGCGTTCCGGCTTCTGCGTATTTAACACTTGCGATTATTTTGTTTTGCATCGGCTTATTTGGAGCTTTAACAAAGCGAAATACAGTAATTGTACTAGTTTGTATCGAATTGATGTTAAACGCCGCCAATTTAAATCTAGTAGCGTTTAGTAAATTAGGCTTGTTTCCGAATTTAACAGGACAAATTTTTTCGCTGTTTACGATGTCTGTAGCGGCAGCGGAGGCAGCGGTAGGTCTTGCAATTTTGATTGCTTTGTACCGTAATCGCCCGACAGTTCATGTAGATGAGATGGATACGCTCAAAGGATAGCATTGTGACCGAAAAGGGGGAAGGAAACAATGATCGATTATGCATGGCTCATACCGCTTTTCCCGCTTGTTTCGTTTTTGTTACTTATTGTGTTCGGGAAGAAAATTAGAGAGGGAAGTAGTGTACTAGGTATTTTCTTTACCTTTCTCTCCTTTATATCCGCGGTAGTGGTACTAATAGAACGATTTTCATCCGAGGCAGTGAAGCATAAGTGGGTATGGCTTAGGGTAGGAGATATAGATATATCATTTGGTTTTGAAGTTACCGCATTAGGGGCTTTAATGTTGTTTATCGTTACACTTGTGAGTTTTCTTGTACATGTGTACTCAAAAGGTTATATGAAAGGTGACACCAGATTACCAACCTTTTATGCATATTTAGGGCTCTTTACTTTTGCGATGCTTGGGCTAGTTATATCGACGAATTTATTACAGCTTTATATATTTTGGGAGTTAGTCGGCCTTGGTTCGTTTTTACTTATCGGTTTTTATTTCTTTAAAGAAGAAGCGAAGGCTGCTGCGAAAAAGGCTTTTATTATGACACGCATTGGGGATGTTGGGCTATTTATTGGGATGATTTTAATTTTTTGGCACGCAGGTAGTTTTGAATATGACGCGATTTTTAAAGCGATTCATACGGGCGACCTCTCTCCTTCTATGATTACAATAACGGCGATATTAATTTTTATCGGCGCGATGGGGAAATCGGGTCAGTTCCCGCTTCATACATGGTTGCCAGATGCAATGGAAGGACCGACGCCTGTTTCGGCGCTTATTCACGCGGCAACGATGGTTGCAGCCGGCGTATATTTAGTAGCGACGATGTTCCCGCTATTTTCAGCAAGTGCGGTAGCGATGCAAACTGTGGCAATCGTTGGGGCTTTCACCGCAATCTTTGCGGCCTCTATCGGTCTAGTGCAAACTGATATTAAGAGGGTTCTTGCTTACTCTACAGTTAGTCAACTCGGGTATATGATGCTTGCGCTAGGCTCGGCTGGTTATGTAGCTGGTATCTTTCACTTAACGACACACGCCTTTTTTAAAGCATTATTGTTCCTGGCAGCAGGAAGTGTAATTCATGCAGTCCATACGCAAAACATTAATAAAATGGGCGGTTTACAGAAAAAGATGAAAGTAACCGGTGCACTATTTTTAATAGGCACACTTGCAATTAGTGGTGTTCCTCTTCTTTCCGGATTTTTTAGTAAAGATGAAATTTTAGCGGCGGCTTGGATGAATGGCAATTACTTTCTATTCGTTTTAGCAGTAATTGCGGCATTTCTAACAGCATTTTATATGTTCCGTCTATATTTTCTTGTCTTTACCGGGGAAACGAAGACGAAGGAAGAGGTGCATGAATCACCTCGCACCATGACGTATCCGATGATTGTCCTTGGTGTTCTTGCGGTAGTGGCCGGTTATATAAATACACCGTGGTTCGGAACGTTTCTTGGGGATTGGCTTACGAAAGATGTGGGCTTCAAAGTGAAAGACGTGCATGGACCAGCTTGGATTATGGTTGTTGCGACGCTCGTTTCATTTGCGGGAATTGCCCTTGCGTATTTCATATATGGCAAGAAATCTATCTCTAGAGATTGGGCCGGCGGAGAAGGGACGCCTCTTTATAACCTTTTGAAAGGAAAATATTATGTGGATGAACTATACAATGTGACGGTGCTTCCTATTACGAAAGGAATCGCTCATGTGCTTCGCTTATTTGAAGTATACGTGGTAGAAGGAATCGCAGTTTTAATTGCTGGACTCGTTAAAGGTATGAGTGGCCTAGGATCGCGGCTTCAAAACGGGAATGTACAAGTGTATGGAACTGTAACAGCAGTTTCGCTCGCAGTGCTCCTAATTATTTTGTTATATACGGGAGGGGATTTACGGTGAATGGATTGCTATTAACGTTCTTCATTTTTTCCCCGCTTTTAGGAATTCTCTTGCTTTTATTAACGCCGAAACGAGAATCGCGTACAGTGCAGGCGCTTGGTTTATTCGGAACGGCGCTTCCCTTTGGAATTGCTATCGTCCTTGCTTGTACATACGCTTCAGGAAAGAGCTTATCGATATTTGATGAAAAAGTGAAATGGATTAAATTTGGGGATTTCACAGCAGTGGACAAAAGGTGGTTTTCAATTTATTACGAGCTCGGCATTGATGGTTTATCGCTTGTAATGATGGTGCTCACAGCCCTTCTAGCGATGCTTGCAGCTATTGCGGCATTTTCTATTAAAAGAAATTTGAAAGCATTCTACATGCTGTTACTCATGTTAGAAATAGGTATGCTCGGTGTCTTCGCTGCTCAAAATTTAATGTTGTTCTTCATGTTCTTTGAGATTACGTTGCCACCAATGTTTTTATTAATTGGCAAGTGGGGGAAATTGTCGAGTGAAAAGGCTGCATATAGTTATTTAATATATAACGGTATTGGATCAGCTATTTTACTTATCGTTTTCTCGGTTTTATTTGCGAAAACAGGTACAACAAATATTGCGGAGCTTAAAGAAATATTAACGAGTGTAGGTGCTGGGGGAGGAATGGCCATCTCAAGTAGCGTACAGTTCGGCTTGTTTCTTGCCATAATGATTGCTTTTGCGATTAAACTCCCTGTTTTCCCTTTGCATCGTTGGATGGTCAATGTACACATAGAAGCGCATCCTGCTGTAGTTATGCTTCACGCGGGGGTTTTGCTGAAGATTGGCGCGTACGGTATTGTTCGCTTCGGGAAAGGATTATTCCCAGAATATTTTCGTGATTTTGCAACGCTAATTGCGATTTTAGGGGTAATTAATTTATTGTATGGGGCCTTTCTAGCACTCATCCAAACGGACTTTAGAAAGGTACTTGCTTACTCTAGTATTTCGCATATGGGCATTGTATTAATGGGGCTTGCGGCGTTAAATGCACCAGGTACACAAGGGGCATTGTTCCAAGTTGTGTCTCACGGTTTAATTGCAGCCCTACTCTTCTTCTTGCTTGGCATTATTGAAGAGCGTTTCGGGACTTCTGATATTACAGCACTTGGTGGACTTGCAAAAAGTGTTCCGGTGCTTAGCGGTTTCTTCCTAGCGGGCGGTATGGCATCGCTTGGGATGCCAGGGATGTCCGGATTTATTAGCGAATTCCTTGCCTTTCTCGGTTTATTCCAAGGGAAACCTGTTATCGCCGCCGTCGGTGTAATCGGAATTATTTTAACCGCTGTATACGTATTAAGAGCGACACTTCAAGTGATATTTGGTAAGAAAGAATGGGAAGCGAAATTTGATATACACGGATGGGAGTACGTTCCTGTTATAGTGCTTATCGTTTGTATTATTGCAATTGGGGTAATGCCGGAACTACTAGGGGATCCACTTCAAACTACATTGAAAACATTGGGGGTGAAGTAGGATGGATATGAACACGTTACTTAGTTTATCATGGCATCTCATGGTACCAGAATTCATTATTCTCGGGGCAGCCATCCTTCTTTCCATATGTGATTTGTTTTTTAAGCTGAACCATAGGTATGTTGCGATTGGTGCAATTGCCGCTGTCTTGTTAGCGATCGTGTCATTAATGACGCTATATAGCGAACCGGCAGGAGATATTTTAAATGGATCGTTTGTACTAGATGGATTTTCAAAAGGATTTAAAACATTGTTATTAGGCGGAGCAGCTCTCGTTTTATGTATGGCAATAAGCGATGACAAGAAGGAGCCTATTCAAGATAAAGGAGAATACTATTATTTGTTTTTAATGGCGCTTCTTGGAGCGATGTTCATGGCTTCTAGCGTTGATTTCATCACATTGTTCGTTGGTTTAGAGTTGCTTTCGCTTTCTTCCTATATTTTAGTAGGAATCCGAAAAAGAAACCGCGCATCGAATGAGGCTGCAATGAAATATGTCATTAACGGAGGAATTGGAACAGCAATTACACTCTTTGGAATGAGCTATTTATACGGTATTACAGGGTCGACCAACATAGTGGAAATGCAAAAGGTATTTACGCAAGGATTGGCCGGGGGCATTCAGTTATTGTTAGCTCTCGCATTTCTACTTTTGCTCGTTGGACTCTCATTCAAAATTGCAACAGTGCCATTTCATATGTGGGCACCAGATGTGTATGAGGGAGCGGCTACACCTGTCACTGCTTTTCTCGGAACGATTTCTAAAATTGCTGGTTTTCTACTCATTACGCGTTTGTTTCTTATGGTGTTTGCAGGTGTGGCAATCCAAGGAGACGCACAATCTTTGTACGGGCGTATGAGTATATACATTGCGGTACTAGCTAGTATTACGATGATTGTTGGGAACGTAGTAGCATTAAAGCAATACAACGTAAAACGTCTATTTGCCTATTCAGGTATCGCGCATGCTGGGTATTTGCTAGTCCCTCTTGTAGCGCTATCGCAGTTTACGATGGATAGTATGTGGTTTTATATGCTTGCATATATGCTTATGAATATAGGAGTATTTGCAATCATCCACGGATTAATCTTACAAAATGATAAGGAAAACATGACGATTTTTACAGGGTTATATAAGCGATCCCCCTTTACAGCTATAGTGATGACGGTCTTTATTTTATCGTTAGCTGGAATACCGGGGACAGCAGGTTTCATCGGAAAAATTAACATTTTTTTAGGGGCACTTCATGTTGAACCTGCTCATTACGTATTAGCTTCTATTATGATGGGGACGACGGTTATTTCATTCATATATTATTTCCGAATATTACAGCAAATGTTTTTCCGCAAGGGAGAGACAGAAGAAAAGCTCCGATTACCGTTAAATATAAAGATTGTCATGAGTCTTTGCGCAATTTCAATTGTAATACTAGGGATTATGCCGATGATTGGTTACAATTTCTTTTATGAACATTTTCCATTAATGAAGGATTTCTTCTTCTTGGGGAACGTGGTACAATAGTGGAAATAAAAGGTGTAGAGTCCGTACTCTACGCTTTTTATTTTGGAGTAACAGCAAATGAAAACGTCTATAGGTATATGTTTTCCGAGAGAAAATTACGATGTAAGATGCTTATTTGCGTTTGAAAAAGTGTGGCTCCTACTTATTTATGGTATCGTTTTTTACATTTTGCGTAAGTAGTAGCCAAGCAAAAAAAGGGGTCGATTTTTTGGCACATCTTTTAGGGCAACAAGCACTGATTGCCATTGTTTCGCATTTATTGTTTATTACCATTACGTGGTGGGCCTTACAAGGTATTCACATTGAGCGCTTAATGAAGTCTGGAAAAGTGATGCAGACGAGAGTATTACTTATCCTAATTACAATTGCAATTGGGACATCTGTAAGTAACTTTTTCCTTGATTATTTAGGCTATTCAAAGAGTTTAACGTATTTAGTAAAGTAAGTGTATAGAACCTCATATCTCCGTTAACAATGGGGATAGGAGGGGATGAAATTGAAGTTTAAAGCCATTCTTATCGTTATCGTAAGTGTTGTTTTATTTTTGGTTGGATATAAAGAGATGAAACCTATAAGCGATGAACAGAAAATGGAGAGCATGATTGCAGCTTTAGAGAAGAACGATGCAAAAGTAGAGCGGTGGTCATGGTTAGCGCGAGAAACGAAAACAATTTCTAATATACATACGTTTCAAAAACTGTTAAACGATGTGAAGGAAGAGGCAAACATCGAAAGTTGGGAATTAGAACAATCTCCAGATGGATATAAGGCTACATCCTATAAAAAATCTTCTTCACATGAAGAACGAATAGTAGTAACTTGGAGTAAGGAAAATACTAAAGAAAACACTTTTATTATTTTTGAAGTGAGCGGGGCGAAATGGGACCCGAAGTACGTTCAGAACATGGATAAAATTTTTAGTGAAAAACCTATAATTTACACTTGTGTTCAAGGTGTACTGAATGATAAGATTGAAGGTGTTTTGCAAAATAAAACCAATCAGGTTTTGAAAGATCTTTCAGCAAGAGCGATCGAACAGATAGAAGAAAGAGCATTTGTATCAGTCTCCGCATATAATAAAAAGTGGAATGACGCTCTTTCAACAAATAGAGAGAAAATAAATGTGCAAATAGCAATACGTTCTACAAACAACAAAGATACAATTGTGGTTGGCACACCGATCATAACTTCTGAGTATTGAGTGAATAGATACTGAAAAAAGGACACGGAGGGGAATAATTTGGAAAAGATCATCGTCCGTGGCGGAAAGCGGTTAAGCGGCACAGTGCGTGTTGAGGGCGCAAAAAATGCTGTATTACCTATAATCGCTGCAGCCCTATTAGCGAGTGACGGAAAGAATGTACTATCTGAAGTACCAGTATTATCTGATGTATACACAATTAACGAGGTATTACGTCATTTAAATGCTGAAGTCGTATTTGAAAATAACCAAGTAACAATCGATTCTTCTAAAGAATTAAACATTGAAGCACCATTTGAGTATGTACGTAAGATGCGTGCATCTGTTCAAGTAATGGGACCATTATTAGCACGTAACGGTCGTGCTCGTATTGCACTTCCTGGTGGATGTGCAATTGGTTCACGTCCAATTGACCAACATTTAAAAGGCTTCGAAGCAATGGGAGCGAAAGTAAAAGTTGGTAACGGATTTGTTGAGGCACACGTAGAGGGCGAACTAAAAGGAGCTAAAATTTATTTAGACTTCCCAAGCGTAGGCGCGACAGAAAACATTATGTCTGCAGCTACATTAGCAAAAGGGACAACAGTCCTTGAAAACGCAGCGAAAGAGCCAGAAATCGTTGACTTAGCTAACTTCTTAAATGCAATGGGAGCGAAAGTACGCGGAGCTGGAACTGGAACGATTCGTATTGAAGGCGTTGAAAAATTATATGGTGCAAACCACCCTATTATTCCTGACCGTATTGAAGCAGGAACATTCATGGTTGCAGCGGCAATTACAGGTGGAGACATCTTAATTGAAAATGCTGTGCCTGAACATTTACGCTCAATTACAGCGAAAATGGAAGAAATGGGTGTTAAAATTATTGAGGAAAATGAAGGTGTACGTGTTATCGGCCCAGATAAGTTAAAAGCGGTTGATATTAAAACTATGCCTCATCCAGGTTTCCCAACAGACATGCAATCACAAATGATGGCATTATTACTACATGCTGATGGAACAAGTATGATTACAGAAACGGTATTCGAAAACCGCTTTATGCACGTTGAAGAATTCCGTCGTATGAATGCTGATATTAAAATCGAAGGTCGTTCTGTAATTATGAACGGTCCAAGTAGCTTGCAAGGAGCTGAAGTTGGCGCAACTGATTTACGTGCTGCAGCAGCATTAATCTTAGCTGGTTTAGTATCAGAAGGTTATACTCGTGTAACAGAGTTAAAACATCTTGACCGCGGTTATGTAGACTTCCATAAGAAATTAGCTGCATTAGGTGCAACTATTGAACGTGTAAACGAAAAAGTAGAAGAAGTGAAAGAACAAGAAGTTTCTGATCTTCACGCTTAATTGAAGTAGTCTCTATGTCTTTTGACATAGGGGCTATTTTTTTTGGGTTATTACTGTTATAGTCAATAAATTCTATACTTATGCACGTCTCAGTGAAAATATTTAGAAAATTTTTGTTTTATTCCACTATTTGCGGTCAGTAAAACCCCACTGATTAAAGTTTCACTTTATATCGATACCCCCAAGTATGTTCTAAAAGATCCCGTATTTCCATAAGAATGAAAAGAATCCAACTTTATATTGGGGGAATAGGATGAAATTTTCAAAGCCACTTTTCATTACAGTAGCGCTCTTAATAGCGCTCGTTATCATTGTACCTGCTGCTCTTGTTATTCCGTTTGCGAAAGCAAAAGTAGGGGAAGAAGCAGCTTCTAAAACTCCTCCAGCGATAGAAAGTATACCAGCTCCAGGGAAAGTGGATACAGCGGTTCAAGTTGCTGTATATCGTGATCAGCAGAAGAAGGTAGAAACATTACCTATGGAGGAGTATGTGGCCGGTGTAGTAGCTTCTGAGATGAATGCCAGCTTTGAAATAGAGGCGCTAAAGGCGCAGGCATTAGCAGCAAGAACATTTGTAGTGCAGCGTATGCTAAGCGGAGGTAAGAAAAACAACGCGGATGTGACAGATACAGTGAAAGATCAAGTGTACAAAAGCAAAGAGGAATTGAAGAAACAATGGGGTAATAACTACGAAAATAATTTAAAGAAAATTGAGGAAGCCGTTTCGAAAACCGCAGGACAAGTTTTAACGTATGATGGAAAACCAATTTCAGCATCCTTCTTCTCAACGAGTAACGGACGAACAGAAAATGCAGCTGATTATTGGGGGAATGATTATCCGTACTTGAAAAGCGTAGATAGTCCGTGGGATCAAGCCTCTCCAAAATTTACGAGTGAGCAAAAATTCACAGTAGCTGATTTTCAAAAACGTCTCGGTGTGAAAGTACTAGCGGACGGAAAGGTTGGTAATATTAAAGACCTTACGGAAGGAAAGCGAGTAAAGGATGTAGAGTTCCAAGGGAAAACATTAACTGGAAAACAAGTTCGTGAAAAGTTAGATTTGCGCTCCTCAGACTTTACGTGGAAACAAGAAGGGGATAACATCACCGTTACGACGAAAGGATTCGGTCACGGCGTCGGTATGAGCCAGTACGGTGCGAATGGTATGGCAGGAGAAGGTAAGAAATATACAGAGATAGTCGCTCATTACTATAAAGGCGTTGAAATAAAGACGATGAATGATTATGAAGGAAAGTTGATGGTGAAGAAGTAGATGTCAGGGGTTTCCTGATACCTACTTCTTTTTTGTTTAAAATATCATAATTTTCCATTAAATGTTTGATATACTTAGAGAAAAATATTTGGGGGAGACAGAATGGCGTTATTGGAGTTGAAACAATTAGGGAAGACGAACCAGTTACCGGCAATTGAACTGGAGGTTGAAAAAGGACAATGTGTTGTTTTGCAATGCAATAATCATACAGCTAAAGTGTTGCACCGCATCATTATCGGTGAAGAAGCAGCTTCAACTGGCAATGTACTATTTGAAGGCACAGCGATTGGAAAGAAGAATTATTCCCGCATCGGCTTTTGTTTTTTGAAAGATGAAGCATACGATCGTTTGAAGGTGAGGGAGTACTTCAAGTTTATATTAGGGCTTTATGAATCTAACATGAGTATGGAAGAAGTAGTACAATATGTCGGTCTCCTAGATAAGTTGAACGTTAAAATAGAAAAATTGTCATTTTCAGAGAAACGCCGTCTTCACCTTGGGCGAGTTATGATTCATAATCCGGATTTAGTTATTTTAGAAGAGCCAGAGCAAAATGTAGATACAGAGAGTACGATTATTATTCGAAAAGCGATTATGAAAATGAAAGAGCAAGGAAAGGCGATTTTTATTACGTCATCTTTCTTGTCAGACGCTCTTTCGTTAACAGAAGATGTATACATATTAAATAACGATGGTGTAAAAAAAGTAGAAATAGAGCAAGAAGAAGCTGAAGAAGTAGATGAAGAAAAAGTAGTTCAAATGATTCCGCAAATGAAGTTAGAAAGAATTCCAGCGAAAGTGAATGATAAAATCATTTTACTGGATCCGATGGAGATCCATTTCATTGAAACGCAAAACGGAGTGACGCATATTCATGTGCGCGAAGGAGATTTCGTATGTGCATTAACATTAAGTGAATTAGAAACGAGATTAACAGGATTCGGATTCTTTAGATGTCATCGCTCGTACCTCGTTAATTTACAAAGAGTACGAGAAGTCATTACGTGGACACGTAATAGTTTTAGTTTAATTTTGGATGACGAAAGAAAAAGTTCAATCCCGCTTTCAAAAGGAAGAATGGATGAGTTAAAAGGTGTAATTGGGATATAAAAATGCTCCGATAAGCTCAAAATACGATTCATTCAACAGTAAAAATACTCCTTTTACTGGTATTTTACTGCGTAAACCCTTTGTTTTTCATATGATTGAGTCAAGAAAAGCGAAACAATCAAATCGAAACTTGTGAAAGTAAATTTCATCTATAAAAGAAAAACAAAGGGGATGACGAAATGACATTGGCAATTGAAATGAAAGATGTAATGAAAAGTTTTAACGAAAAAACGGCCCTTCGAAATGTAAATATTGAGGTAAAGCAAGGGGAAATCTTTGGATTCCTCGGACCGAGTGGATCTGGGAAAACGACAACCGTAAAAATATTAACATCTCAATTGCTTCATAGTATTGGAACGGTACGAGTGTTGGGGAAAGACATTACAGGACCAAGTAGCATCGATTACAAACGAATCGGCATTTTAACAGACAATAGCGGCTTATACGAAAGACTTAGCATTTATGATAACTTACTATTATTTTGTGACTTATACGATTGCAAAAAAGAACGAATTGATGAAGTGTTAGCACAAGTGAACTTATTGGATGATAAAAAAACACAAGTGAAAAAATTATCAAAAGGAATGAAGCAGCGTGTCACACTAGCGAGAGCGATTCTTCACAAACCAGATATCCTCTTCTTAGATGAACCAACATCTGCACTTGATCCAGTAAATGTGCAAAACATTCATAAAATCTTAAAAGACTTAAATAAAGAAGGAACAACGATTTTTTTAACAACGCACAACATGGACGAAGCAGAGACGCTTTGTAACCGTATTGCCTTTCTGTGCGGCGGAGAAATTGTAGCGCTTGATACACCAGAAAACTTGCGATTAAAATACGCGAAAGATCAAATACAAGTTGTGTTAAAAGATAAACAAAAAGAAACAGTGAAAAAAGACGAATTAGGTGCAAAACGTATTTCAGAATGGATGAACAAAGGAGAATTACTATCCATTCATTCACACGAACCAACTTTAGGTGATATCTTTATTGAAGTTACTGGGAGGGGATTATAATGACATTTTCAATGAGACGTGTATCAGCTATTTTTAGAAAAGAAGTACAAGATTTTAAGACGAATTCACAAGTGTTGTTAATGGCATTTTTACCAATTATATTTTCATTTTTATTTAGCAAATTTGGAGCGGGAAAGGAAATGTTAGGCACTACTACTATAACGGCCTTCCTATTTGTCGCAGGCTTTGTTCAATCTATGGTAATTGCAGAAGAAAAAGAAAAACATACACTACGTGTGTTAATGTTATCCCCAGCATCTTCTGTTGAAGTTCTTCTTGGAAAGAGTTTATTAACAGCGGGTCTGACGATGGCCATTTGTATTGCAAATTTATTCATTTTAGATCAGTTAAATATCAATCTTCCATTGGTAGGATTGATATTCCTATGTGGAACTATTTTATTTATCGTGCTTGGAACAATGATCGGATTACTTGCGTCTTCTGTACCACAAACATCATTAATTGGAATGCCTATTTTAATGACGATGTATTTAGCTGTACAATTTGAGTCACTAGTTGAAAATAAAACAATTAAGACGATGATTGAATATCTTCCAACATCTCATATTGTAAAAGCAATTAACAGCTTAGTAGGTGGGGCAGGATTTAGTAGTATTGGTGGGCATGTATTAAATATTGCAGTTTGGCTTATCATTTCGCTTATTGCATGTTTGATCGTATATAAAAAGAAACAAATGGACTAAAAACTGAGCTGAAACGCTCAGTTTTTTCCTTTTTCTATCATTTCCTCGGAAATTTTGCAATTCCTATACATATTTTTACAGATTTTGTCGAAAAGTAATTAGTTATAGGTTGTATAGGATGAGTGAATATTGTTCAAAATGATTGCTGAGGTGATGATGGAATGCGAGGAAGAAATAGTAAAAAGTCGCAAAAAGTAGTACATTTATTTCAAAAAAGATGGGTGTTTCCGGCACTATACATTGCTTGTGCAGCGGTAATCTTAATGGTTGCGCTATGGTTCCAGGGAGCTAATCCAAAGAAAGCTCCGAACCAAGATCAAGCAACACCGTATACACAAACGGAAGATCCGGCAGTACCAGTAACAAAATCTTCAGAAGTAGTGAAAATGCCAACTGCAGCAAATGCAGAAGTAGTAGTACAGAAGAAATTCTATGAAGATGCAGCATCAGAGGCGGAACAAGAAAAAGCACTTGTCTTTTATAACAACACATATTCCCCGAATAAAGGAATTGACATTGCTGCGAAAAACGGAAAAGAATTTGATGTTACAGCTGCTTTAAGTGGTACAGTAACGAAAGCTGAAAAAGATTCACTTCTTGGTTATGTTGTAACAGTAGATAGTGGAAATGGTGTAGCAGCATCTTATCAAAGCTTAGGCAGTGTGAAAGTAGAAAAAGGTGCAAGAGTCGCGCAAGGTGAAGTGTTAGGAAAATCAGGTCTAAATGCAATGAATAAAGATGCAGGTTCTTACGTTCACTTTGAAGTACGTAAAGACAATGTGGCTGTGAACCCTGAGCGTTATTTAAATAAATCAGTAGCAGAAATTAAAGCTGATGCAGGTGCTGCAAAGGCGACGAATGCTTCTGGTAAAAAAGCTGATGACAAATCTCAAAAAGAAGAAAAGTCAACAAGCACGAAACCAGAAAGTAAAACAGAAGATAAGTCTCAAAAAGAAGAGAAATCGACAAGCGGTTCGACTAGTGATAAAGAGACGAACGGTAAACAAGATGAGAAATCTCAAAAAGAAGAGAAATCAACAAGCGGTTCGACTAGTGATAAAGAGACGAACGGCAAACAAGATGACAAATCTCAAAAAGAAGAAAAATCAACGAATGGTTCTACAGAATCATCTAACGGTTCTTCTTCACAAGAATAATAAAGTGAAAAAATCAGTTCTCATTAGGAGAGCTGATTTTTTTATTTTTATATAAAAATAATCGATTTCGAGAAAAAAGTTGCAATAACAAGGAAAAATGACGAGATTCTCGAATATATATTACAAAAGGGAGGGGATACTGTGTCATTTTTATCTGTTCTGTCGATTGCTATCATTTTATTGTTTGTTTTATTCGCTTTATATTATTATATTGCCGGTAAGAAAGAAGTCCCCCACCATCAGTTGTTAGAAGAAGAATATGAAAGAGAAGAGTGACACTCTAAGAAAGAGTGTCTTTTCTTTTTGTATACCTATTGGAATTTTTAGAGCTAGGACGTATAATACTAGTTGTGATTTTTTTACATAAGATAATGATATTAGAATACAGTATGACTCTAAAATACTGTATTTTTTGTTGTGATTGAGGGGGAAGTTTAATGAAAACTAGAGAGAGTAAAAGTTTGAAAAAATTATTTGTTTTAATAGCGGTGGCAGTAGCGCTAGTAGCCGGGATTGGGTTTTTCATTTTTAATAAAATGAATGCGGCAAGTAAGCAAGAGAAAGTGCCTGTGTTATTATATCATCATCTACTGAAGGGTACTGAAAAAGAAAATAGTGAAGTTTTTAAAAATAAAGGAACAACTTTAGCAGTGGAACAATTTGAAAAACAAATAAAATATTTAGCGGATAATAATTATAGAGCGATTACTGCGAAAGAATTAGAAGGATTTATAAAAAATAAAAAAATCTACCGGAAAAAAGCGTACTAATTACTTTTGATGATGCATCAAAATCAAATTATACTTATGCATATCCTATTTTAAAAAATATAACATGCATGCAATCTCCTTTGTTGTTACATCAAAAATTAGTGATCAAGAAGAGAAATTTGATCCTAATAAAATCCAAGCTTTAAGTAAAACAGAAATGGTTAAAATGGGTGATGTTTTCGAATTTGGTAGCCACACTGACTCTTTACATAAATTAGAAAAAGGAGAAGCTGCGGTATTTAATAGAAATAATGTGGAGATTAAAAATGATATTTTAAAGAGTAAGGATGTTTTAAAGACTGATTACTTTTCTTATCCATTTGGAAAATACAATGATACGATTGTTAAAGTGTTGAAGGATTCTAAATTCCAGATGGCATTTGTAAACTCTCCTGGTTATGCTACTAAAGAAAGTAATATATTAAAGGTTAGTCGTTTTGTTATTAAGTCAGATTTAGATATAAAAGCATTCTCTGAAATAGTAGAAGGAAATTATGGTAAACAAGATAAATAAACGAAATAAGAGTGTGTGGTATTTAATTAAAATTAGGTACCGCATGCTCTTATTTTTTTTGGTCTTGAGGTGTTTTATGTTG
This sequence comes from Bacillus sp. TH30, assembly GCF_016650875.1. Taxonomy (NCBI): domain Bacteria; kingdom Bacillati; phylum Bacillota; class Bacilli; order Caryophanales; family Bacillaceae; genus Bacillus; species Bacillus sp. TH30. The sequence goes on from NZ_JAEKEY010000002.1 coordinate 2,746,989, forward strand.
ATACGGGGATTGATTATTGGAATGTGTATAAATAAAATATTAAATTTGTAGCATCTTCTCTGTAAAAATACCGAACATGTAGCATATATCAGTAGTGCGGGCAATACAATGGTATAAACCAATGCAAAGAGAGTGTTTGAGGTGAGAAATCGTGAATCATTTCATTATAAATCCAAGAATGTTTAACGCTTACAAACAGCACTCACATTTACTTCATAGTCGTATGCAGCGAGTCTCATTTCACACTTCTCACATCCAATTTAGGGAGGCGAGTGGTGTGCACGATTACATCAAAGAGAGAACTATCAAGATTGGCAAGTATATCGTGGAGACAAGAAAGACAGTGCGTGTAATCGCAAAGGAGTTTGGGGTATCAAAGAGTACAGTCCATAAAGATTTAACAGAACGTTTGCCAGAAATTAATCCAGAGCTCGCAAATGAAGTGAAAGAAATTCTTGATTATCATAAGTCTATTCGTCATTTAAGAGGGGGAGAAGCAACAAAGCAAAAGTATAGAAAAGAAGATACTGAAAACCCTGTGCGCCAATAAATCTAAAATAGCAAACATTCCTTGCGAATTCGGTAATATTTTTCAGAAGAATTCTTTTTGCGAATATTACGTTTCTGTTAAATTTATGATAAAATCAGAAATTAGGTGTAAAAGAATTCAGGTGTAACCTGATTTTGAATATCGAGGAGGAAATGACGGGAATGTTTGCGCGAGATATCGGAATTGACCTAGGTACGGCTAACGTATTAATTCATGTTAAAGGTAAGGGTATTGTATTAAATGAGCCATCTGTTGTGGCAATTGATCGTAATAGTGGAAAAGTATTAGCAGTAGGTGAAGAAGCAAGAAGTATGGTGGGACGTACACCTGGTAATATTGTAGCAATTCGTCCACTTAAAGATGGTGTAATCGCAGATTTCGAAATTACAGAAGCAATGTTAAAGTATTTCATTAACAAATTGGACGTGAAGAGCTTCTTTTCAAAACCTCGCATTTTAATTTGCTGTCCAACAAATATAACATCTGTAGAGCAAAAAGCAATTCGTGAGGCTGCTGAACGTTCAGGTGGTAAAACAGTATTTTTAGAAGAAGAACCAAAAGTAGCCGCAGTTGGTGCGGGTATGGAAATCTTCCAGCCAAGCGGAAACATGGTTGTTGATATTGGTGGAGGTACAACAGATATTGCCGTACTTTCTATGGGTGATATTGTTACCTCTTCCTCTATCAAAATGGCTGGCGATAAGTTTGATATGGAAATCTTAAACTACGTTAAACGTAAGTATAAGCTATTAATTGGAGAACGTACTTCAGAAAATATTAAAATTAAAGTTGGTACAGTATTCCCAGGTGCACGTAGTGAAGAGCTTGAAATTCGCGGACGTGACATGGTAACAGGTTTACCACGTACAATTACAGTATGCTCTGAAGAGATTACAGAAGCACTAAAAGAAGACGCAGCTATCATTGTACAAGCTGCAAAAGGCGTACTAGAGCGCACACCACCAGAACTATCTGCGGACATTATCGACCGCGGTGTTATTCTAACAGGCGGTGGAGCTTTATTACACGGTATCGACATGCTTCTAGCAGAAGAATTAAAGGTACCAGTATTAATCGCTGAAAACCCAATGCAATGTGTTGCTATTGGTACAGGTATTATGTTAGAGAATATCGATAAATTACCACGTCGTGCATTGCGATAGATATAGAATTAATATGATTTGAAATACTGTAAACCTTGAACAGTTGGTTTTATTATTTACTGTTCAGGGTTTATTTATATTTGGTCAATTAATAGTAATTATTCAGATGAAAACGCCTTTTTTATGGATTAATTAATATATTCTAATATATTTTTTGGTTATGAAAAGCTAAATTGTTAGGCAGAGAGGTTCAATTTTGTCAGATTTAGTGATATCCTTGTATTTGTAAATTTAAAGTGAACTTTGTAAATTTAAAGTGAATTTTGTAAAAAAATAGAGAATGATTAGAGAAAATAGAATGGGGCATTAATTGATACGGGAGGAAGAAGGGACATAGAAAAATGAAGAAAGTGTTAGTGATAGCACAGAATTTTTATCCGGAAATTGGGAGTGCAGCGAATCGAATTAAGAATATTTACTCGGAATTAAATGAAAAAGGATATGATGTTACAATTTTGACTACTGATCCAAGATATCCAAATGAAAATTTATATAAGAAAAAAGAATTTTGGGACGAAGAATCGGTAAATAGTGACGAAATTATAAGAGTGAAACCAAGGGTGAAAAAATATACAAATAATATGTTAAGAAGGTTATTTTTGTATTTAGAAATCACAGTACTCTTTATTATGGCTATATTACGTATGGATAAAAAGTATGATTATGTATTTGTTTCAACTCCGCCTATTTTTATCGGCATAGCAGGGATTTTTGCAAAGAAAAAACTAAAGGCTGAACTATTGTTAGATGTTCGAGATTTATGGCCGGAATCATTATTGGGTGTTGGAGTTTTTGCGAATCGATTTGTTTTATCAATAGCATATGCTTTAGAAAAGCTGTTATATCGTGCAGCCAATCAGATCATTGTAAATAGCGCAGGCTTTATTCCGTATCTTGAGTTGAAAGGTGTTAAACGCGAAAGAATTTCATTTATGCCAAATTCTTTAACTGAGGAAGAATTACATATGGTAGAAAATAAGCGGATTATAACTTCCTCGACTATTGAAACAGTGGAAGTGATTTATACAGGGAATATCGGGTTAGCTCAAGACGTTCTGAAGTTGATTGATGTAGCAGAATTTCTAAAAGGAAAAGAAAATATAAAATTTAAAATAATTGGCTATGGATTTAAAAGTTATCGAGTAGCTGAAGTTATTAAAGAAAAAAAACTTTCTAATATAGAAATTATTAAAGCAAAAAGTCGTAAGAAGACTCTACAGGAAGTGGCAAAAGCACATATTGCATATGTTAGTTTAGTAGATGAAAAAGTGTTTCAAACGGTTTTGCCAGGAAAGATTATTGACTACATGTGTATGAAAAAGCCTATTGTTGGTGATGTGTCTGGATATGCGGAAAAGGTTATTAATGAAGCTCAATGTGGTTTGATTTCACATGATCGAACAGTTAAAGAATTAGGAGAGCATATTTTAAGATTAGCTGAGAATGAGATATTACGAAAAAAAATAGGGGATAACGGACATAAGTTCGCCTTCCAATATTTGAGATGGAAAAATAACATCAAAGTATTAACGAGTTTAATGGAGGAAAAAGATGCAACAGAAGAAAGTGTGTATGTTCGTATGGAACCACTTCACAAATGATGCCCGTGTGTTAAGGGAATGTACGGCTTTAGCTGAAGAGGGTTATGAAGTGGACTTGATATGTATTCACGATTGGAAACAACAGGATTTACCTAAGTGGGAGATGCGAAAAGAAGGGTTTACAGTAACACGTGTAAATAATCGCCTATCTCTTTTACAAAAAGGTTTGGGTGCAGCAAAACGAGTAAAACAGTTAATAACGAAAAATATAGTTACAATGTTTTTATTTGGAGTAATTGCGGCACTGTGTTTCTGGAAATTTCAAATAATAACATGTTTGATATTATTATTTGGTGCAGTATTTTCTGTGGGGAAGCTACGGACATTAATTGTACGCTCTTACATATTGGCTCAAATGGTCAAGGTAGGTTTGAAAAAAGAATATGATTTCTATCATTCTAATGATTTAAATACACTACCACAAGGATGGCTTTGTGCGAAAATATTTAGAAAAAGGAAATTGGTTTATGATTCACATGAGGTACAGACTAGTCGTACAGGATACAATAGTAAAATTTATGGGATTATGGAGAAATTCTTTCTTAAATATACAGATGTGATGATTATGGAAAATCATACACGTGCAAAATATGCGGAAGATTTATATGGCTTTTATCCTAAGGTCATTCATAACTATCCTTTTGTAACGCAACCAGAGGACAGTAATTCAATTAATCTGCATGAGGTGTTAGAGATTCCAAAGGAAGAACCCATCTTGTTATATCAAGGCGGAATTCAAATAGGAAGAGGATTAGAAAAGCTAGTACAAGCAGTTCCAATGTTTAAAAAAGGTACGCTTGTGTTTATTGGTGATGGGCGTATTAAACCTGAGTTACAAAAGATGGTGCTGGAGTTAGGTTTGGGAAATAAGGTGAAGTTTATTCCGAAGGTGCCTGTAAATGAATTATTGCATTATACGAAAAATGCTTATTTAGGTTTTCAGGTTTTAAATAACGTTTGTTTTAATCATTATTCAGCTTCATCTAACAAACTATTTGAATATATGATGAGCGGGGTGCCCGTTGTTGCTTGTAGTTTTCCTGAGATACAACGCGTGGTAGAAAATGAACATGTTGGGGTTTGTATAGATTCTCACAATCCTGCTTCCATTGCTGAAGGAGTAAATTACATATTAGAACATCCAGAAGAAAGAGAAAAAATGAAAGAAAATTGCTTCATCGCCCGTAATAATTATAATTGGGAAAATGAAAAAGAAATCTTTATAAACATATATAAGAGCTTGGAATAGCATAAGGGAAAAGGTGTTCTGTTTTTACGTTACCATATGAACTAAAAGATGGGAATGAGAGTTTCTTGAAGAAAGCGAAGCTAAGTGTAGTAATTACGAATTATAATAAGGAAAAATATTTAGCTCAGTGTTTACAATCTGTTATCGAGCAGACATTAAAGGGGATCGAAATTATTGTTGTCGATGATGGTTCAACAGATAATAGTATGACAGTATTGAGGCAGTATGAAAAGCAAGATAATAATTTGAAAGTTTATAAGCAACAGAATGCTGGTGTGAGTGCTGCACGTAATACAGGATTGCAAAAAGCAAATGGGGAATATGTTACATTTTTAGATGCAGATGATTATGTACATTTAGCTGGATACGAGGAAATGTATGAGGTTGCCAGCGAAAATAATGCAGATATGGTTATTGCCAATATTATTTGTTTTAATGAATATAAAAATTGGCCACTTGCATACATGAAAAAATTATTTGATAAGAAACTTCCGTTAATTAGGAACGTTGCAACAAACTTAGAATTACATTTCACTCCATCCACAAGCAATAAGATATTTAAAAGAGAAATGTGTATCATCAATGGTATTCATTTTGATGAAGATCTTTGGGTAGGAGAGGACTTGTTATTTACACAAAAATGTTTGCTGGTTGCAGAAAGAGTAATCGTACGCGATATACCGCTGCTTTATTATAGAATAGTAGATAATGGTGGTAATAACCTATCTAAAAAAACAACGATTACGTTCTTTAATCAGTTAGTTATATTACAAATGAAATTAACGGCCCTGTATAGAGAGAAAGAAAGAGTTCCGTTAATTCATACTATCGAGGCAAGACAATGGAAATTCTTTGTGGATTCCATTGTTTTAAAGGGAAAAAGTTTTTCAAGTGAAAAGCTTTTAGAAGTCATTCAATTAGGAAATAAGTTTCTATCAAACCTAGTTAGTTTAAAGCGTGTAGAGAATTTTAATGTGCGTGATAAATTAATAACTGAAATGATAAAAGAAAATGATTGTATAAGTTTAGAAAAATTATTAAGTATTATTCAGGATGAATTGATTTCAAAAGAACATATATACGATAATGAAAAATATTATTATTTTTATTATCAATTTTTCCCTCGATATAAAGAATTATTGCAAGTTAATAATTTAACCGTAGTTCATAAAATTGAAGGAATAAAACTTCGCAAAGAGGTTCTTACAATTAATGGATATGCATTTGTTGAAAATATATCGACCAAAAAAATAAAAAAAGAATTGGTATTTTATAAAGAAGGAACTACTAAAACAATCCAACTAAAAAACTCCTTACGTACCGATATATCATACTTATTTTCTAACAACACAATTGACTATAATGATGCGGGATTTGGAACAATAGAAGTCAATGTAAGAGATTTGTTAGAAGAGGGAGAATGGAGAATATCAATACGCCTCAGCATAGGGAATACTGTTGTTGAAGAACCGCTAAGGGTTCTGTTAGCACAGTTACGCAATAATACAAAGTATCAAAATATAAATTCATTGGATATTAAAGTGCTATATAAAAATAGTGAAGCTACAATTCATATTCGTAAGTCTAACTATATGAAGAGAATGATGAGTACATATAGTGAAATTAAGCGAGCAATCCGTTATGACGTAGGTTTATTTAAACGGAAAAATTATGAAACATTACTTGCAATTATATCCTATAAATTATTTGGAGCATATTTTCGTAGAAAGAGGATATGGTTAATTGGTGAAAGACAAGATACAGCGCAAGATAATTCTTATCACTTATTTACGTATATTCGAAAGAAACATCCTGATGTTCCAGTTTTTTATATTATTAATAAGGAAAGTAATGACTATAAAAGCATCAAAGAATTAGGTAATATAATCCAATTCGGAAGTTTTAAACATACATTCTATTTGTTAATCTGTAATAAAACGATTAACAGTTATTCAGAAACAGCAAATATGTATACGGATGATTATAAACATATTTTAAAGTACTATCCAGAATGGCAGCAAAACAAGAAGATTTTTATTCAACATGGTGTTATAGGGGTCAGTCGTGTAAATCATGTGTTAAATAAAAATCGAATGGGCTATTCTCTATTTGTTGTGTCCTCACAGTTTGAAAAGGATCATATCGTCAAAGAATTTGGATATGAGGAAGACGAAGTAATTGTAACGGGGCTTGCACGTTGGGATGCCTTGAAAGATGAGAGTAAAGGGAATGAAATTTTACTCATGCCAACTTGGAGAAGTTGGATTAAAACGAAAGAACAGCTAATGCAATCTAAGTACTGGCAGACATATATGTCATTTTTACAAAGTAAAGAACTTCATCAGATATTAGAAGAACAAGACATGAGATTAACTTTCTTTCCGCATTACCAGACTCAAAAATTTGGTGCAGAAATGCCTGTATTTCATGAGCGAATTAGGGTCATGAAACAAGGTGAAGAAACAGTGCAAAGTCTATTAAAACGACATCGTTTATTGATTACAGATTATTCCACAGTTTCATTTGATTTTGCTTATATGAATAAACCTGTTATTTTCTATCAGTTTGATTATGATGAATTTTACTCTAAACATTATAACGAAGGCCCTATTGATCATAGGACAGAATTGTTTGGAGAAAGGATAGAAAGTGAGAAAGATATACACCTTTTACTAAATGATTTCGAAAGTTCATTGAAGAACCCTAATTTGGAGCAAGTAAACAAGTACGTTGTTAAGCCAAAAGAATTACATTGTCAAATGTTATTCGAAAATATAAAAGGAGTGTAGAGATTTGAAAAAGCCACTAATTTCGGTGATTTTGCCCATATACAATGTAGAGATGTATATAGAGGAGTGTTTAAATTCTTTAATCAATCAAACAATTGGTGTAGAGAATTTAGAGGTTATTATGGTAAATGATTGTTCTACAGATAATACAGGAGGAATTCTAGACCGATATGCTAAGAACTATGATAATTTTAAAGCTATACACTTAGAAAAAAATTGTGGCGCACCTGGTAAACCAAGAAATATTGGTATTGATATCGCAAAAGGAAAGTACCTAATATTTATGGATCCAGATGATTATATACCAGTTGATTCATATGAAACGTTATTTAATTTAGCTGAAGAACATAAATCAGATTTTGTTATGGGAAAAATGGAAAGCTTTAATGAGAGTGATGGTTCAACTTTTCAACATTCAACTTTCAAACACTACCTTTTACAAAAAACGTATGTGAATACTAACATAGAGATATCGCCATTCTTTTTACAGGTAAAAACAGCTATTACTTTAAAATTAGTAAGAACAGCATTTGTTAGACAACATAAAATCTCTTTCATTGAGGGAATGAGAAATGGGGAAGATAAATTTTATGATGTTCAGTTATTTACAAAGGCGAAAAGGTTTAGTTACATTCCGAAAAATGTTTATAGTTATAGAGCACGTGATGATGATCATAATTTATCGTTGACACAGCAAGATATTATTTCTTCTGTTGAGAATGATGTAAAGTCTGTAGATGCAATTAAACCTGAATTGAACAACCAGGAATATAATTATTTTCAAGTAAATGCACTAAGATCAATTCTTTGGAAAATTTGTGATCCGGACTTTAATAAGCTATCAATTGAAGAAAAAAAGAGGTTAATTAATTTAGTGAAAAGAGTAATAGATAACTATGATGTTGAAATAGTGAAGAAATATTTAGTTTGGGAAGAGCCTTTATTAAGTTTAATTGAAAAAGATTATATAGATGAAGCATTAGCATATAATAGCATGTTGATTTCGAGAAGATGGTGGTTAAAACAAGGGACTGAATTACAACAAAGATATAAAAAACAAACGATTATTCGTAATAGTTTTTCTTGGAGGATTACTAAATTTCTTAGAAATAGGAATTTTAAATTAAAGGATATTATCAAGGGGAGATTTTTGAATGAAACTAAGCGTGATAACACAATTACGGGTTCATGATGAAGCTGTAATTAAACAAGCTTTTGAATTATTACAAAAACAGACTATCGGTGCTAATGAGTTTGAAGTGCTTATTTTTTATAATTATGAAAATGTTACTTTAGAAATGGTTGAATTTATAGAAAATTTAAAGGGAAGTTATAAGCTGAATATAGTATTAAAAGAAGGAAATCTTGATGTAGAGAGACTAAGAGGGGAGTATATTACTTTCTTTGATTTTTATACAAAGTTTAGGCCAAATGTATATGAACGTTTATATAATGCCGCACAAAAGAAAGATTTAGATTTCATATCTGCTTGTTTGGAAGAAAAAAATGAGAAAAAAATTATAAATAAAAAAATATAATGCAGAGTAATTTTGCTACAATTACAGCTTTAAAAGTAATAAAGAAGGAAGTTCTATTAACAAAGGGGCTTAATTTTATCTCTCAATTAAATGAGCCAAACATCAAACATTTAGATGTTCAGTTATATTTAGCTGGTCTAAATTATGATTTTGCAACTGATATAAAATATAAAAACAAAACACCATTTAATGAAGAGTACATAATAAATTCAATAAAAGATATTCAGTATGTTTTTGATTCTTTAATAAGTGATTATGGAGAAGGATTTAATCAGGATTTAAAAATTATACTTTTTAAACAAATATTAAATTTAGTGGATAAAAACACCTTTTTAAATGAAGTAGAAAAAAGTCATCAAGAGACATTGTTGAATGTGTTGGAGAGTCTCTTGTCTATTTCAGATGAAAGTATTTATAAGGGGAATGAAGGATATAAGGCCTTTTTAAATCTTATAACTTTAGGTTTATATGATGAAGCGATGAAATACATGGTGATATTTAGGAGTAAGAGGTACTGGTATAATCAATCACAAAAGTATGAAACGTATTTTGAAAAAAATCCATATCTCCTCGAAGAATCTTTATCTTGGAAAATTACAAAGCCTATTCGAGGAATTCAAAGTGTATTTGAATATATTAAAGGTTCATTGTATAAAATACTTATTCTTTTGTTGAGCGTATTTGTAAGGGTACGTTTTGCAGGGAAAGAGATTTGGTTAGTTGGGGAGCGTGAGGATCAAGCTGAGGATAATGGATACTTCTTCTTCAAGTATTGTCGCGAAAAATATCCATCAGAAAAAATATATTATGTAATTAATGAAGATTCACCTCATTTAGAGAAAGTAGAGCAATATGGTAATGTTATATATCATTCTTCCTTTAAGCACAAGGTTTATATGCTGGCCGCAAGTACATATATAAGTGCTTGGGTATTCGAAGAATGCTCTTATCCTAGACCGAAGCAAGAATTTATTAAATGGTTTGGGAATATGGTTTCTAAAAAAAATAATATTTGTTTACAACATGGTGTGATCATTCATAATATTGCTCCGTATTTAAGTAAGGAAAGATATAAGCAGGATTTAATTATTTCAAGTTCAGAGTATGAAAAACGTATTATTATGAAGACACTAGGGTATCCTGACGAGGATGTGGCTGTAACTGGATTAACTAGATTTGATAACCTTCACGAGAGAAAAACAAAAAAACAAATTCTAATTATGCCGACGTGGCGTAGACACTTATTAAATGTAAATAAAGTACAGTTTTTACAGTCCGATTATTATAAAGTATATAAAAGTTTAATTGAGAATCAAGCCTTTCTAAATTTAATAGAAAAGAATAATATAGAAGTTAAATTTTATATACATAGTCAAATGCAGAAGTTTATGGATGAATTTGTTGTGGAACATCCTAAAATGGAATTTTTAGTAAAAAGCAATGCGACTGTATCGGAATTATTAAAAGAAAGTGCACTATTAATTACTGATTATTCATCAGTGTCATCAGACTTTCTATATATGGAAAAACCAGTTATAATGTATCAGTTTGATCCGCATAATAATCATCATGCTCCGTGTACAGAAATTAAATATAGTGATTTAGGTTTTATTGTGTCTGAGGAACAAGAGTTAATTAAGCAAATAAATAATGTTATGAATAATAATTTAAAGATTAGTCAGAGATATTTAGCAAATTCAAAAAGAATTTTTAAATATAAGGATACTAAGAATGCTGAGAGAGTATATCACGTAGTTAAAGAAAAGACTTCTTAAATACTATAAATGTGTAGAAAAATAATTTAGCGTGTTTGGGAGTATTCTTATTTATTGATATGAAAGAAATTTAGAATAGCAGATTTAGATAATTTATATGGATGAAATGAGTGCTAGATAATCTGTATTTTGGTTTGGGGCGCTAAATTGTTTTTATGTGAAGTTATTTTTGGAAAATAGATTTTTTTATTAATAAATTACGTGGAGATGAGAAGGTTAGTGAAAATTTGTGTAGTAGGCTTAGGATATATTGGTCTCCCAACAGCTGCTATGTTTGCGAAACATGGTGCTGAAGTAGTAGGCGTGGATATCAATCAACATGTTGTAGAGAAGTTAAACCAAGGGGAAATTCATATTGAAGAACCAGGCCTTGGAGAAGTTTTTCAGGAGACAATAAAGCAGAAAAAACTATCTGCTTCCCTTGAGGTGGTCGGAGCAGATGTTTTTATTATTGCCGTTCCTACACCAAATAAAGATGATGAATATAAATCATGTGATTTAACAGGTGTTTTAACAGCCGTTAAAGAGGTTATTCCTAATATTAGAAAAGGAAATACATTAATCGTAGAATCAACAATCGCTCCTCGGAGTATGGATGATTTTATAAAACCTTTAATAGAAGATGCTGGTTTTGTAGTTGGGAAAGATATCTTTTTAGTGCATTGTCCAGAGAGAGTCTTGCCAGGAAAGATTATGGACGAAATTATTTTTAATAATAGGATTGTGGGAGGTATTACTCCAGCTTGTTCCAAAATGGCGGCTCAAGTGTATAGCTTATTTGTGAAGGGGGAAATAATTCAAACTGACGCAAAAACAGCAGAAATGTCTAAGTTGATGGAAAATACGTTCCGTGATGTAAATATTGCATTATCAAATGAGTTAGCAAAAATATGTAAAAATTTAAAGATAAATGTATTAGATGTTATTGAAATGGCCAATAAGCATCCACGTGTAAACTTACACCAACCAGGTCCTGGTGTAGGGGGGCATTGCTTAGCGGTCGATCCGTATTTTATTGTAGCCAAAACGCCAGAAATAGCGAATATTATTCAGATGTCTCGTGATGTAAATATTTCTATGCCATTGTACGTTTGCGAGAATATTGAACAATTGCTTAAAGGAATTGATTCTCCTAAGATTGCTGTATTTGGGGTTGCTTATAAAGGGAATACAGATGATATGCGAGAAAGTCCGGCTTTAGAGATCATTGATGTGTTATATCAAAAAGGATATAATGTGACGATTCATGATCCTTATGTTAAGAGTGAGTTATTTAATTTGAAGACGGCAGAAGAAGCTGTAGAAGGTGCGGATTTAATATTAGTATTGGCCGATCATAACCAGTTTAAAACTATGGAGTACAGCCAATTTGTTTCAAAAATGCGCCAACCAATTTTATTTGATGCTCGAAATTGTATACCTTTAAATAAAAAAGGTAAAATGAAAGTTGTTAATTTCGGGAATATTCACGAAATGTTACAATCGGATGAGGTTTTTGTATGAAAGCTATAAAAAGTGTTATTAAAGAACAATTAGATAACTTATATTTAATGGGAAGGCTTTCTATATATGAAATTAAGCAGCAATATGCTGCTAGTACGTTAGGAATTACATGGGTATTTTTGAACCCTTTAATTCAAATTTTTGTATATTGGTTAGTATTTGGTTTAGGGATTCGAGGTGGAGCTCCTGTAGAAGGGGTTCCGTTCTTTGTTTGGATGATATGTGGTATTATTCCATGGTTTTTTATAAATGGCTCAATTATTCAAGGCTCGAATTCTATTTATGCTAAACTAAATACAGTTTCTAAAATGAATTTTCCATTGAGTGTAATACCTACTTATATTATTTTATCGCAGTTATATACGCATTTAGTGTTACTAACGGTTTTAATACTTATTGTTATATGTATTAAAGGTATAAGTTTTCTTGGTATAGTTGGATTGGTTTATTGTATATTCTCTACATTTAGTTTTTTAATTGCTTTGGCTTTTATTACCTCTACAATTTCTACTATTTCTAGGGATGTACACTTATTTATTCAATCAATTACGAGAATGTTATTTTATTTGACACCAGTTTTATGGAAGCCAAGTGAGCATATGAATAGTATATTTGCATTTTTAATGAAGATAAATCCGTTTTACTATGTAGTTGAGGGATACAGGTCATCATTATTACATGGAAGTATAAGTTTTATAGGGTCATTTTATACACTATATTTTTGGGGACTAACAATTATTTTGTTTGTGATTGGGGCAATGTTCCATATTAAATTCCGCAAGCAGTTTGTTGATTACTTATAAAAGGTGAATAATCCAATGAATTATAAAGTAAAGTTTGAACATGTTACAAAGAAATATAAAATGTATAGTAAACCTTCGGATAAATTAAAGGATTTATTTTTTAGGGACAATAATGGTGATTATCATTATGCTTTAAATAATGTTAGCTTTGAGGTACCAGAAGGAGAAATAGTTGGAATTGTTGGTTTAAATGGTTCAGGAAAGAGTACATTATCAAATTTAATTGCGGGTGTCACGATTCCGAATAAGGGAGAATTTACAATTAATGGTTCTGCATCGTTGATTGCAATCTCTTCTGGGCTCAATAACCAATTAACAGGAATTGAAAACATTGAGTTAAAAGCTTTAATGATGGGCCTGACAAAGGAGAAAATTCGAGAAATTACACCAAAAGTTATTGAGTTTGCTGATATAGGAAAATTTATGTATCAACCAGTGAAAACTTATTCAAGTGGAATGAAGTCTAGAATAGGATTTGCGATTTCGATTCATATTAATCCTGATATTTTGGTAGTCGATGAGGCCCTCTCCGTTGGAGATCAAACTTTTACTAAAAAATGTTTAGATAAAATGAATGAATTTAAGGAACAGGGAAAGACGATATTTTTCATTAGTCATTCTCTTACACAAGTAAAGAGTTTTTGTACTAAAGTAATTTGGCTACATTATGGACAACTAAAGGAATATGGTAATGTAAATGAAGTAGTAGATAACTATAATGCTTTTTTAAAGAATTATAATCAAATGAGTGTTGAAGAAAAAAATAAGTTACGTGAAGAACAAACATTACAATTTCAACATGGTTTATTGCAGGAACAGTCGGTGGCAGTCCCGAGGAGGAAAATACGGGATCCTAAATCAAAAAAGAAAGATATTATATTGTTTGGAACCATTTTTAGCATTTTAGTATGTGCAATCGTAACGGGGTTAAATTATAAGGGAATTCTCTCGTTGATGAGTGAAAGTAAAAATAAGGAGAGTTTCGTCCAAAGTAAAAACGCCACTGAAAAACAAAAGATTAAAGCAGAGCCCTCAAGTGATAAGAAGTACATGGTGAATAATAATGACATCAGTATTCGAAAAGAGCCAAGTATGAGCAGTAGCCGTTTAGCATTAACTCACTTCGGGGAAATATATACAGTTTCAAATGATAATGCAACTAATAATGGGTGGATGCAAATAGTTTTGCCAAGTGGGGAAAAGGGTTGGATAAATGGAGAGTACATCATACCATTTATATCGAATAACAAGATCATAGAAGATGCTAAATTGGATAATGTAATAACATTATTAAACCGTGCGTATGGATTATCTATAAAATCAATTGATACATACGTTGGGAAAAGTTTAAGTGAACTTGAGGCTGTATATCCTAATAATCTAACACCATCACAAACGATAGTAGGTAAAACGGAGTATAAAGATGGAAAAATCAAGTTTGTTATTTCAGGGTCTAAGGTAGTAGAAATGGGCTTTCAAGACATCTCAATGTCTATTAGTAAGTTGCAAGAAATTCTGGGGAAAGAAAGTATAAATAATGATTTTGAAAAGAATTATTTATTTGAAACCAAACGTTATTATGTTATAGCACGCTCTGATAAAAGCCATCAAGAGATTCAATCGTTAGCAATTATGTCAAAAGAATAGGAAAAAATTTTGAGATTTACCTAGGGTGTTTAGGTAAATCTCATTTTAGAAATGAGCATAATTAGTTTGATTATAGACCTTTAAGGGCTTTTGCATATAGATTGAAAATAAAAATAGTATCAAATTTATTATTTGTAAGATGTATACTAATAATTAATGGGAAAGAGTGGGGTTTATAATGGAGGTTATAATAGAAGAGCTAGGATATAATCCTGAAAAAGGGAATATGACGATTATAGGAACTTCTACTGTCGGGAACGGAAGGCTAATTTTACGAAAGAAAAGGAATCATCGCGATTTTGAGTTTCCTTTGGAAGTTGAACTTGGGGAAGTGCTAAAAGGGAAAAAATTTCAAATTGATATTAATTTGAAATCTATTTTAGAAAAGCAAACATTAAACAATGAAGCTGTATGGTTAATACATATGATTACTGAGGGAAATGAGTATTTGGTTAAGGTTAAATCAAATATTGAGGAACGGTTTGACTATTTTTACAGTAAAAATAGTATTTTTAAATTGATTCCATATATAGCGAAGGATGGGGTTTTAGCATTTTATCTAAGAGGATTAGAATTAGTACCACTCGTCAAAAAAATGGAATATTCGGATGGCAAATTTGTATTAAATATTTTGTTAACTGGAAAGGATACTAAATATTTAAAGAAGGAAAAAATAAAACTTATTTTAAAAAGAAGAAATCAAGTTGATATGGCTTTTCACGGTACTAGTATAAGTACTAAATGTGTGCCAATAATAAAAGATTCTGTGGATATAGCAATTGATATAGCAGAGGATATCCCATATGTTAACCAAGATAAAGAAACATGTTGGGATATTTTTGTGAATATATGTAATGAGGGTGAAACGGAATATTATAATTTACCTCTGGAAACTAATAGTGTATTAAAAAAACAAGCATTTAGATATAAGCAATTTAAGGCGAATAAACTTTTCTATATTAAACCTTATGTTACAGGTGATAATCGACTAGCTATTTATCAATCAAATATGCTTCATAAAGTTCGAGCTATAGATATAATAGAGGATGATGAATCTATAAAAATTGACGTGGGGCTAGAAATTTTTAATAACCAAAAAATAGATGAGCTAAATTTAGTTATTAAAAGAAGAGAGAAAACTGGAAATGGATATGAATATTATGAAGAATTTGTATATGGTTTGGAAGAAAGTGGACCATTATATGTAGCTCGAATTAATAAAAACAGTTTATCTCATAAACATATTTTAAGAGATAAAGAAGTATGGGACTTTTTTATAAGATTAAAGCTAGATAATAATGAAAGTGATTTGCAACTTGATATTTCAAAACAATATAAAGGGGACTTTTCGTATTTTGATATATGTTGTACAGAGAAAAATATGAAGGGGAAATTATTTATAAATGGATCTTCGCAACTCTCTTTATATACTATAGATGGGAAAAATAGATGTGCCGTCAAGGTAGCTGTATTGGGAACCTGTTTTAGTAGAAACGCGTTTAATTCAAGCCAATATTTCAATCCAGATTATAAAAAAATATATGATTGTGTTTACACACAATTTCATTCTTCACTAATTAGTCTTGTCTCAGATCCAGTGTTATTAGATCCTAAAGAATTAGATGACATTAAAGAGAGTGACAGAAAATTTGTTGAAGTTGATTTTGATAAAAGTTTCTTTGAAAAATTAAAAGAATCAGAGGCTGAATATTTAATTTTGGATCTTTATTCTGATGCATCTAAATCTATATTGAAAATTGATAGTGATAGATATATTAGTTGTAGTTATATATTAGAGGATAGTAAATATATAACTAAGTTGGAGAATAGCCAAATAATAGATCATGAAAATAATGATGAGTATTTTGAGATTTGGAAAGAGGCTGTTGGAGATTTTATTCAAAAGTTAAAAAACATATTACCAGAGGATAAGATTATTTTAAATAAAGGTAGATTTACTTCTACTTACTTTGATGAACATAGAGAAGTTAAATCATTCTCAGATCCGCAATTAATTTTGAGGAATAATTATTTTTGGGATAAACTAGATAATTATATTATGCATCTTATACCAAAGGCGAAAGTTATTGACTTAACAAATACAAGTTATATTGGAGATGCAACATATCCGTTTGGTAAGTCATTTTCACACTATGAATCAGGATATTATAAGGAATTTTTAAATCGCTTAAATCGCTTAGTTATTTCAGACCGCTTAAGTAAGTGATGGGGAATAAAAGGAAATTCCTTTAAATTATAAAAGCTAAGGTGGGTTATTGATGAAAACAGTAAAAAAAGCTATTATCCCAGCAGCTGGATTAGGAACAAGGTTTTTACCAGCAACTAAAGCAATGCCAAAGGAAATGTTACCAATCGTTGATAAACCAACAATTCAGTACATTGTAGAAGAAGCAATTGAATCTGGAATTGAGGATATTATTATTGTAACTGGAAAAGGAAAGCGTGCTATCGAAGATCATTTTGATCATTCTTTTGAGTTAGAACAAAACTTATTAGAAAAGGGAAAGTTTGAAATTCTTGAGAAGGTGCAAGAGTCTTCCAAAATTAATATCCACTATATTCGTCAGAAAGAGCCTCAAGGTTTAGGACATGCTGTATGGTGTGCACGCAAATTTATTGGTAACGAGCCATTCGCTGTTTTACTTGGTGATGATATTGTACAAGCTGAAACACCATGCTTACGTCAATTAATCGATCAATATGAGGTAGCACAATCATCAGTAATTGGTGTTCAAACGGTTCCGGAAACTGAAACGCATCGCTATGGTATTATTGACCCGCTAGTACAAAAGGGTCGTAGTTATCAAGTAAGTAAGTTTGTAGAAAAGCCAGCTAAAGGAACAGCACCATCCAATTTAGCAATTATGGGACGCTATGTATTAACACCTGAGATCTTCATGTTCCTAGACGACCAACAAACAGGAGCTGGTGGCGAAATTCAGTTGACGGATGCTATTCAGCGTTTAAATGAGATTCAAAGAGTGTTTGCTTATGACTTCGAAGGAAAGCGCTATGACGTTGGAGAGAAGCTTGGATTTATTCAGACAACGATTGAAATGGCGTTACAACATGATGAGTTAAAGAATGAGTTATTAGGTTATATGGAGAATTTATTAAAAAAAGAAATCGTTCATAATTAACTTTCATATGAAACATCCCTGGAATTTATTCGTAAATAAATTCCAGGGATGTTTTTTATAATTGTTGCATTAATTCATTCGCCATTTTTTTAGATAGTTGTTTTGTCATTTTAGGAACAAATGGTTTTATTGCTCTGTTAAAAATAAAGGCCCCTTTACCAGTTGTTTGTATTTCCAACTGACTTGTTACCTTTGTGGTAGAGGGAGAGGTTGATTCAGCATGAAAAAAGCCGCTGCCAATCAACTTCTTAGTTGGCGAAGTCATTGTAAAGCTAATTTTATCTGGCATTTGCCATTCACTAATTTCGACGTTTAGACTAACGTCTCGTTTAATAAATCCAAAATCGCCGTGCAAACGCCAAGTTGAATGTTTATCATCAATAATCTTATGTTTAACATAGCCTGTAACTAGTGGAGCCCAATTGTTTATATTACTAACAAAGCTCCAAATTTGATCTGGGGAAGCTTTTAATTCTATAGTATGTATACCTTTTGCCATTTTTCAGTTCCTTTCTAAAAATAAAGGTATTTGAA
Organism: Bacillus sp. TH30; assembly: GCF_016650875.1. Taxonomy (NCBI): domain Bacteria; kingdom Bacillati; phylum Bacillota; class Bacilli; order Caryophanales; family Bacillaceae; genus Bacillus; species Bacillus sp. TH30. Next base: position 2,765,302 of record NZ_JAEKEY010000002.1, read on the forward strand.
GTTGAATAATTAGGTCAAAACGCTAAATTCATTTTATCATAATATAAAGATAATATTTCTATTACGAGATATTTTTATTTTCATTTTGAAATTTTTTATTAAAATTCATATTTCTAAATATCACATTTAAGAGAATGTAAGGAAAATAGAGAAATCCTAAGTAAAAGTAGGGAATTAATACGAAAAAGGTCGAAAATTAGGTTTTTATTTCTGATTTTTGTCATATATAATAAACCATGAATACGACATTAAGGCTTAATATATTTGATATAATTTGCCTTTCCCTAACTTGGGTATACACTCTTTTCAACCTCCGTGTCAGTAATAATTTATATTGAAAAGAGTGTATACATTTTTTTATTTGGAAGCAGAATTTTGAAGTTGTTTTTTTCTAATGACAAATAAGGACTGAAATGGGATAATGATAGTATAACTTCTGGTGGTATGACCAATTTCGTTTTAAGGAGAGAAGTGTATGCTAGATATTCAACAAATTAAAGAAATTATTCCTCACCGCTATCCATTTCTACTTGTGGATAAAGTTTTAGAAGTAGAAGAAGGAAAGCGTGCTATTGGAATAAAAAATGTGACAGCTAATGAAGAATTTTTCAACGGACATTTTCCTGACTATCCTGTAATGCCAGGCGTTTTAATTGTAGAAGCTTTAGCGCAAGTTGGTGCTGTGGCAATGCTAAAAAAAGAAGAAAATCGTGGTCGTTTGGCATTTTTTGCTGGTATCGATAATTGTCGTTTTAAAAGACAAGTACGTCCAGGTGATCAGCTTCGTTTAGAAGTTGAAATGACGCGCGTACGTGGAGCAATTGGAAAAGGGAAAGCAATTGCTACTGTAGACGGTGAAATCGCGTGTGAGACGGAAATTACGTTTGCGCTTGGTGACAAGAAAGAATAAATATATTAAGATATATGGTAGACAAATAACGATATAAAATTGTTATTTGTCTATTTTTTATGGATTGATATATAATTTAGTTTTATTAAATTGTTTTGTGCTCTGTATAATAGGGTTTACATGTATTGTAAGTTAGGTTGACGATAGGTTTAAGAAGGAAGGTTTAAATAATGAAAAAGAAAATTTTATTTTGGGTACTCGGTATTATTGGAGTACTAATTATAGGTGGAGGAGTTTATGCCTATAATGTATATTCTTCTGTATCTAAGACATTAGAGGAAGTTCATAAACCTCTAAAGCGTGATCAAAATAATAATAAAGTTGGAGAAAAAATTAGTAATACTGAACCTGTTTCAATTTTATTATTAGGAGCAGATGAACGCGGTGAGGATAAAGGACGTTCGGATTCTTTAATGGTTATCACGTTAAATCCTAAAAATAATTCAATGAAAACAGTAAGTATCCCTCGTGATACGTATACGGAGATCGTTGGAAAAGGGAAAAGTGATAAAATCAACCATGCCTATGCATTTGGCGGAGTAGATATGTCTGTAGCGACTGTAGAAAAATTCTTGAATGTTCCTATTAATTATTATATTGAAGTGAACATGGAAGGATTTAAAGATATCGTTGATGCAGTCGGTGGTGTAGATGTAAATAATGATTTAGAATTTACGCAGGATGGACATCATTTTGCGAAAGGAAATATTCATTTAACTGGTAATGAGGCTTTAGCATATACACGTATGCGTAAACAAGACCCACGTGGTGACTTTGGTCGTCAAATGCGCCAACGTCAAGTCATGCAAGGAGTTATCAAAAAAGGTGCAAGCTTCTCTTCTTTAACAGGTTATGGAGATGTGCTAGCAGCAATTCAAAAGAATGTGAAGACAAACTTAACACAAGATCAAATGTTTGATATGCAAAAGAATTATAAAAATTGTCTGCAGAACAGTGAAGATATCCAAATCCCAGGCGACGGCCACAAAGCCGCTGATGGTATTTGGTACTACTATGTTCCAGATGCAGCAAAACAAGACTTAACGAATAAATTAAAAGCGCATCTTGAATTGAAATAGTAATTTTGAATATCCCACACTATTTGTAAAGATAGTGTGGGATATTCAGTAGTAGCATATTTCTATATCAAGCACGCATGGGATTGGCATCAAAAACAACCGAATGGATATGCTAAATAAAATATAACAAGTGAAAAGAGAGAGAGGGTATCGTCGGCAAAATATGTTCGACAATACCCTCTCTTTTTTTGTCTTATTTTTGCTATACTAAACTGTACTATAATACAGGATGGAAGGAGGAGAATGATGAAAATACTTGTAGTAGATGATGAATCGAGTATTCGTAATTTGATTCGGATGCAGTTAGAGATGGAAGGGTATGAAGTATTGACGGCGGCTGATGGAAGAGAAGCTTTAGAGAGATGGAATGAGCAGCCGGATGTACTTATTTTAGATGTGATGCTTCCTGATACGGATGGGTATGAGTTGTTACGTTTATTCAGGGAGAAGGAGCGTGATATTCCGGTGCTTATGCTGACAGCGAAGAGTCAGATGAATGATAAGTTACTTGGTCTTCAGCTTGGAGCTGATGATTATGTGACGAAGCCTTTTAATTATGCGGAGCTCATTCTTCGGGTGAAGAATATGGCGCGGCGCGTGAAGAAGAAGGAGGTTCCTTTAAATCATGAGGTGATTGGGGCTGGTGATTTACTTATTTGTCCAAAGGAACGAAAGCTTCATGTGAGTGGACAGGAGATTCAGTTAACGTACCGAGAGTTTAATTTATGTCAGTTGTTTGTTTCGAATCCGCAGCGTGTATTCATGAGAGATGAGCTATTAGAGAAGGTATGGGGGTTTGAGTATATCGGAAATACGAGAGCGGTTGATATTATGGTGCAAAGGCTTCGAAAGAAACTCGGCGCGAGCGGGGAGTATATTAAGACAATTTATGGTGTGGGATATAAGCTTGATTGCTAAAAGGTGATGATATGTCTTTAAAACGAAATATGGTGTTTGGAATAGTTGGGTTGTTGATTCCAATTCTTGTTCTTTTGTATGCGGTTGTTTATATTGCACTGGAGAAGAATGTGTATCATAATGCGGCAGATTCCTTAGAAAAGTTAAGTGTGGAAGCGCAAATCTATACGATGAATTATTTAGAGAAGGAAGCAGAAGTTGAGACGCTAGGGCCTAATTCGCTTTTAATTGCTTCGTATTTAGCAAAGCGAATGGATGTCCGAGTGCAGATGATTGGGAAGAATGGAGATGTTGTTGCAGATACACAAAAAGGAGCGTTACTTCATCGGAATATTGACATTGAGAGTTCTTTGAAGGGAAAGAAATCTTATGTTTTCGAGGAGGGAGACCCAGCTCCAATTCTTTTGTTTTCAAGTCCGGTTTATTATGGAAACGATGTCATTGGAAGTATTCGTTTTATAAATGAGTTAACGGATGAGAAGGAAGTTTTAACAAATGTAAGTTGGACGTTTTTAATGACGTCGCTTTGTTTAGTAGCTGCTGGTATTTTCTTTGCGATTCGTTTGGCGAAGTCTCTTCATAAACCAATTGATCAGTTAAGGCAAATGGCATATCGGCTTGCGAATGGAGATTATGAAAGTAAGATTGAGCTGAATGAGTATGTGGAAATTGCGCAGCTTTCAGCGTCCTTTAATGCGATGGCTAATGGGATTGAACTGCATATTAAGCAGCTGAAGGAAGAGAAAGAGAAACAGAAAGATTTCTTGGACCGCATTACGCATGAGCTGAAAACACCGCTTACGGCAATTATCGGTTATGTGGATTTAATTCCGAAGTTACAGTCGAAGGAGGATGTGCAGGAGAGCCTCCGTTATGTGTCTGTAGAAAGTGAGCGTCTATTATCACTTGTAGAGGAATTACTTAAGTCTTCAAAGTACGGGAAGAGTACGTTTGAAGTATCACCTACAGTCGTGAATATTAAAGAATTGGCAGAAGAAGCGGTTTCGATTGTGAAACTCAGGTTGCAGCAGTTTGAAATTGAAGTTATGAATGAGTTAACAGAAGTACACGTCGTTGCGGATTTTGATAAGACGAAGCAAATTTTCTTGAATGTGCTTGATAATGCGATTAAATATAGTGATGCTACGCAAGTTCGTATGAATGTAATTATAAATGAGCAGGAAGCGAAAGTTTTTGTTCATGATGATGGTATTGGTATGGATGAAGGTGTGCTTGCAGAATGGAATGAGTCTCCGGAAGGTAAGGTGCTTCCTTCAAGTTACGGGAATGGCTATGGCTTATACATTTGTCAGGAGATTATGAAGAAGCAAGGCGGAAGTATGCGAATTGAGAGTAGTGAAGAGATGGGGACTACAATATGCATTACATTTTTACTTCCGAGACGGATGGAAGACATAAAAAACTTGAAAGCGGTTAAATGATACATTTATGAAACAATTATGCGGTATTTTCGAAACAACGTTTTTTTATCTTGGAGGTAGGCAGAAATGAAAAGGCTATCATTTCAAATTCTTATGTTTGTCTTTTGTATGATCGTTTCTCTTATTTTGTTTTATGTTATTGAGAAGCAAATATATAATCGAATCACAATTGTGGATGACAAACAAGCCGTTTTACAAAGAGTGAATGAATCCCTTCCTACTGAAGTGAAAGTAAGGCATGAGAAGTGGGGAGAAATTGTTGTAACGGATGAAGTTCGTTTGCATACGATTGTTTCATTCTTTGACCGAATTCGAATAGAACCGAGAGAAGCGAGGAATCAAGAACAAGTATTTACTGGAGAAGTAACGTACTTGAATGGACATAAACGTACTTTTGCAGTAGGTGACTTGTTCCAGTACGAGGCTAATGTATACGGAAAGAATGGCACGGATCCGATGATCTCAGCATTTCAAACGTATTTGTTAAGTCTGTATTATACACCAGAGCGCATTAGTAATTTCTTTGCGGAGGCAAAGGAAGTTGTAGTGAGGCAAGGGGATGTAATACGTACTATAGATCTTACGCAAATATTTGATTCTATTCGATACGCAAAGCAAATTACAGATTACGGAGAAATTCAGAAATTATTACAATCACAGAATGAGCCGATTGCTTATATTACTGCCTATAAAACAGGCAAACGTGTAAAGAATGAGCGGGAGGATATTCTAACTATTTCTGTGTATCCATCGTACTTTGTTGTGCAATATCTCGGTGATAATAACGGGAATGTCATGTATATGAAGGGCTCCCTAGCAGAATTCCTTGTAAAGGAGAGTGTGTCATGAGAAAGATAGCCTTTTTCTTCTTTTTGCTAGTAATCGGAGGAGCGATGTCTAGTTGCTCTCGAGATACAACCTCTATTAAATATAATAAAAGTGGTCTCCCTATTTTGGATGATCGTCATCTCGTTGCGTATGTAGCGGCCCGCGAGGAAGTTGGTGAAGCTTTGCTTTCGTCATTTTGTAAACAACGCGGGTGTACATATGAATTTATTCGTCTATCGACAGAAGAACTTCTTCGGAGAGTAGAAGAGGAAGCTGGAAATCCGAAGGCGGATATTATTATTGGCGGTACAGTAGATGCGCATCAAATGATGAAGCAAAAGAACCTTTCTATTCCTGTTACGAACCAGCATGCGAATCGTATTTCAAAGACTGTTAAAGATAAAGATGGTTATTGGTACGGTTATGAAGTGGAGAAACTGGCAATTGCGATTAACAAAGAGCGGTGGAATGAAGAAATAGCGCCGCTCGGTCTTCCCTATCCATCAAGGTGGCAAGATTTATTAGATCCGGTATATACGGGTAAGATTGCAATGCCTGATCCAAATGTTTCCGGCACAGCATATACTTTGTTTCAAGCACTTATTGATACTTTAGGTGAAGAAGAAGCGAAAGAGTATGTTAAGAATCTTGCAAGGCAAGTTGGTGAAGTAACGGTGAATGGTTATATGCCCGCAGAACTGGTTGCGAGCGGTGAATATATGATAGGCATCAATTTTGCGGGAGATCAGAGAATGCTTCAGAAACAAGGCTTTCCTATTGTAAGTAATGAACCTGAGCAAACAGGCTTATCTGTTAATGCGATTTCGAAACTGAAGCGTGCACCGAGTGGTTTTATAGCGGACTTATTTATTGATTATTGTTTATCAGAAGAAGCGGGGCACATTTTAGAAAAAGTTTCGTTTGGCGTACCAACGATGTTTGCGAAGAATCAGAAAGAGATAGAAGGTCAGCCGGTTAGAAGGACGAACAAAAATATATCAAATAGTGGAATAATCGAGATATGGAATAGACAGCGTCTCTCTCAGCAGTGAGAAAAGGAGACGAAAGAATATGTTTAAATGGCTTAAGCCAGCACCTGCAATTGAGAGATTACCAGTGGATATGATCGCTAAAGTATATACATTACTGCGTATTCGTGTACTAATTGGAATTTCAGTTGGATATGCTGCTTATTATTTAGTGCGCAGTAACTTTACGTTATCAAGTACGTATTTAGTACAAGAATATGGTTTTAGTACAGCTCAAATTGGATTACTAGGTTCAGTAATGGCAATTGTTTATGGATTTAGTAAGTTCTTTATGGGGAATTTATCAGATAAAGCTTTCGCCCAGCGCTTTATCGCAGTCGGATTATTTTTATCAGGGCTTGTAAATATTTGCTTCGGGTTTGCAAATTCATTTGGGATGATTGTTACATTACTTGTCCTGAACGGTATTGTACAAGGTATGGGAGCACCACCTTGTAGTATTGTTATGACGAAATGGTTCTCGAAGAAAGAACGTGGTACGAAAACAGGTATTTGGAATATTTCACATAACGTTGGCGGAATGCTAGTGCCGCCCCTTGTCGGAATTGGTGTAGGTATTTTCGGTGAAAACCATTGGCAAGGCGGCGTATTTATTTTCCCAGCAATTATCGCAATGGTAATTTCAGTTCTTGTTTGGATTAATGCGAAGGATACACCAGAATCTGAAGGTCTTCCTCCAATTGATGAGTATCGTAATGACTATGAAAATCTTGAAAAAGCAGATAATGCTAACAAGATGTCACCAAAAGAAATTTTAATGAAATATGTAGTGAAAAATAAGTTCGTTTGGTATTTATGTATTGCGAATGCATTTGTCTACTTAATTCGTTTCGGTGTTATTAACTGGGTTCCGCTTTATTTAACGACAGTTAAAGGTTTTTCAAAAACAGAAGCGCATGCTGCATACGCGATTTTTGAAGGTATGGCAATTCCAAGTTCATTAATCGTTGGTCTTTTAAGTGATAAGTTATTTAAAGGAAAACGTATGCCGTTATGTATTATGAGTATGGCCGGAGTTGTTATTGGTACGGTTGTATATTGGCAAGCATCTAGCGTACTTGTTGTAAGTATTGCAGTTTCTATTATCGGTTGTTTAATTTACGTACCACAGTTTTTAATCGGTTTAAGTGCGATGGAATTAGTACCGAAATTTGCAGTAGGTACAACAGTTGGTATGTGTGGTCTGTTCGGTTATGTAGGTGGAAGTCTTGTAGCAAACGCAGCAATTGGTGTTATTGTTGATCGTTCTGGCTGGGATGGCTGCTTCATCTTACTATTAGCAGGCGGTATTTTATCAACAGTATTCTTATTTATCGTTCAACGTGGACATGAGAGAAAAGGTCCTAAAGTGGCGTAATAGTTTATTCAGAAAAGCGATCCAATCATTATTTTGGATCGCTTTTTTTATATAAGGAAACCTTTCCTTAAAACTATCTTAAAAGATAGAATGTCATATTTCTAATCATTGGTATTTTTGTTACAATATAAATGATTGTGTAAAACTTTGTAAAATGAGTGTAACAATGTAAGTGGGGTTATAAATTTCAGAAAGTTTTATACAATTGAATATCTATTAAACTATTAAGATATAAAAGGAGAGAGAATATGTTACCTAATACGGTTCGTACTCCAAACAAGAAGAAGAAATGGATTATTATCGGAGTTATTGCACTAATTGTTATTGTAGCAGCAGTTAATATTTTTGTTATGCAAGGTAAGAAGAAAGGTACGGCTAATACAGATGCTGTAAGTTTTGAGAAAGTGACAGAGCGAAAGCTTAATAATACGAAGTTAATTTCTGGTCAAGTGAAGCCAGGAAATATTGAAAGTTTCTATGCGGATCCGACTAAAGGAAAAGTGAAAGATATTGCAGTGAAAGAAGGACAAGAGGTAGAAAAAGGAACGAAACTATTCTCTTATGATAATGAAGAAATTAATCTTCAAATGAAGCAAGCTGATCTTGATCAGAAGATGGCTGATATGCGTTACGATCAAGGGAAAAAGAAGATTGATTCATTGAAGAAAGAAATTAAGAAGGTAAAAGATAGTGGGGCTGGGAAAGAAGTAACAGACCCGATGGAAGAGCAAGTAAGTGAGTTAGAAATGGCACAAAAGACAACTGACCTTGAGAAAGAAAAAGGGAAGTTACAAAAAGAAGAGTTAAGTAAAAAACAGAAAGAACTTACGATTTATAGTAATTTTACTGGTGTTGTACAGAAGTTAGATAAGGATGCAGCGCAAAGTTCATCTCAGGCATTAGGTGGTCAAGGGAAAGCATTTTTACAAGTTGCTTCTAAAGACCCGTTCCAGGTTCAAGGGACTTTAACAGAGCTTCAAAAGTCACAAATTCAAAAAGATCAAACGTTCACTGTAACTGCGAAAGCAAATAATAAGAAGAAGTGGACAGGTAAGATTACGGAAGTAAGTGAATTCCCAACGAGTGCAGAGATGGCTCAAGCTGCTGGTGAGGGAACTCAAAATATGTCTCAATATACATATAAAGCAAGTCTTGATAGCCAAGATGGTTTATCTCCAGGTTATCACGTTTCTCTGCAAGTAAATTTAGAGAATAAGACGATGATTGCTGTTCCAAGTAAGAGCATTGTAGAAAAAGGCGAAGATGCATTTGTTTATATCGAAGACAAAGGAAAGCTTCGTAAACAAAATGTGAAAAAAGGTACTACTGATGGAGATTGGACAGAGATTGTTGAAGGCGCAACAGTGGGGCAAAAGGTGGTTAAAAATCCTTCCGACAACGTGTATGACGGAATGGAAGTGAAAGAGAAATGATTACGTTAAATAATATTGCTAAAACATATTATCAAGGAAAATTGGCAGTGCCGATTTTACATGGTATTAGTTTAACAATTCAAAGCGGTGAGTTCGTTTCTATTATGGGACCGTCTGGTTCTGGTAAATCAACGCTTATGAATATTATCGGTTGTTTAGATCGTCCAACAGAAGGTGAATATATGTTGAATGATGTGAATATCTTAACAGCAGACGAGTCAAAACTAGCTTTAATTCGTAATGAATATATCGGCTTTGTGTTCCAGCACTTTAATTTGCTGCCGCGTCTTTCCGCAGTGGAAAACGTTGAACTTCCGCTCATCTATGGTGGGGTGAAGAAAGCAGAGCGTCGTCAGAGAGCCCTTGAAGCGCTTGGAAAAGTTGGATTATCAGATAGAGTCCATCATTTACCTAGTGAGTTATCAGGTGGACAGAAGCAACGTGTAGCGATTGCGAGATCGATTGCAAATAATCCAACGTTCATTATGGCCGATGAGCCGACAGGTGCACTTGATACGAAGTCTGGTGCACAAGTTATGGATATTTTCACGAAGCTAAATGCAGAAGGTACGACGATTGTTATGGTTACGCATGAAGAAGAGGTAGCGGCGTATTCTTCCCGCCGCATTGTACTGCGAGATGGGAAAGTTACAGAAGATAGAAGGTGTGCAGTATGAGTTTACTAGATAGTATGAAAATTGCCTTATCGTCTATTTTGGCTCATAAACTACGCTCAGCTTTGACGATGCTAGGGATTATTATCGGTGTGGGCTCTATTATTACCGTCGTTGCGATTGGGCAAGGCGGGGAAGCTGCACTGAAATCCCAATTTGTTGGATCAGGTAATCAAACGGTACCGATTCATTATAGTGCCGATATGAATGATCCTTTTGGTATGGCGATGGTAGAAGCACCGAAGATAACTGAAGAAGATATTTTTGAAATTAAAAAAATTCCAGATATCGCACATGTTGTAACAACAAATTCAAGTATGGAACCAATTGATATTGAAGATAAAATAGAAATGGTGAATATTACTGGATTAGACAGTGAGTATTTTTCAGTAAATAAAGTAAAGTTGTTAAAGGGACGTTCTTTACAAGAATCAGATGTGGATCAAGGTAATAATGTTGTCATGATTAGTAAACAAATGGAAGATAAGGTATTTAAGGATGCCAATCCAGTCGGTAAAATTATTGAAATGAAGGGGCAACCGATGCAAATTATCGGTGTCTACAAATCAGATAACGAGTTTATGGGAATGGGACCGTCAGAAGCACTAGTTCCGATTTCATTATGGCCGACACTGTATGGAAAAGATGAAATTCAAAATATTTCTGTTCAAGCGAAAAATGTAGATAATTTAGAAAAAGCAGGTAAAAAAGCTGCTGATGTCTTAAACAGTCGTAAACCGACTGATGCAACTGGTAAATACGAAGTTATGAATTTAAAAGAACTTCAAGAAGGTATTTCAAAGATGACCGGTATTATGACAATGATTATTGGTGGTATCGCTGGTATTTCATTAGTCGTTGGTGGTATTGGTGTTATGAACATTATGCTCGTATCTGTAACGGAGCGTACGCGTGAAATTGGAGTACGTAAAGCACTTGGAGCGACGCGTAGTAAAATTTTATTACAGTTTTTAATTGAAGCAGTTATGTTAACGCTTCTAGGTGGTTTAATCGGAATTGGTCTTGGGTATGGCGGGGCATATATCGTTTCCACATTTGCGAAGTGGCCACCGCTCGTTTCATGGGAAGTTGTCGTTGGGGGCGTATTGTTCTCTATGACACTAGGTATTATCTTCGGATTAATTCCAGCGAACAAAGCTGCGAAATTAGATCCAATTGAAGCACTTCGTTATGAGTAATTTACTAGTGTAGTAGAGAAAGTTTCTCTCTACTACACATTACCGTTCTAGTGGGCGGTTCGTATCCTCTTGCATGAGGATGTGAACCGCCCGTTAGAACGGGTTATATAAATAGAAGGAGGCGTTATGATGGAAGCGAATTTGAATACGCAAAAAGTTGGTGGAGAGAAGCCGTCATTATTTGGAATGATTACTTCTCCTGGCGTGCAGTTTGAGAGAATGAAGACGAGTAATGCGGTATGGGGTGCATTTTGGATACTTGTTTTATTAGGTGGACTTGTTGCAGGCCTTGCTGCTTATGTGTACTCCCTAACCCCTGAGGCGATTAAGATGAATAAGGATTTGGGTATTAGCGTTACACCTATAATGTCGTTTGGTACGGGTGCAGTATTTGGTGCTATTGGTATGGCGATTAGTTTCTTTATTAGTGCAGCAGTGTATAAAATATTTATGATGTTAATGAGCAATGATACTTCTTATAAGAAATTATTAACAATCAGTGTGTACTCAAGCATTATTTCATTACTTGGTTTATTAATAAACACAGTTTTAGCACTTGTTTTAGGCGGGTCAGGACAAGAAATGTATACTGGTTTAGGACCGATTTTCGCTTCAAGTGGTGGTGTTGCAAAAGGTATTGCAAATAATATTGAAGTGTTCACAATTTGGGGATTTGTTATTACATGGTTAGGTCTTCAAATTACGGCTGGTTTAAGTAAAAAGAAAGCAACAATTCTTATGGTTGTCTTCTTTATCTTAACTATTGGATTTGGTGCGGTAAAAGGTATGTTCCAATAATAAAATAAAAAAGGTGACTCTTCCTAGAGTCACCTTTTTTATTTTTACTCCTATTTCAAATACCTCAAATAGAATTTCAAATACGGCCTAGTGTAATTTCAAATTACGGCAGCAGTATTTGAAATTACCCACAATGAAATTTCTTTTCTCATTTTATATTGTAGAGGTACCGCGGAATACTGAAGAGGTATACCTTTTAGAAACGGGCACTGTGTGAAGCCAGCGACTTTTGCAGATACGGTTGTTTTGTATGAAGGTATGATTGTAAATCAAATAAAGAGGTTAAATATTTACCAGGATTATGAAGAGTATTATCAATGTGGTTTAATTGGTCTTTGGCATGCTTATGAAAGGTATGAGGAGGAGAAAGGTAGTTTCCCTGCTTATGCTGTCGTAACAGTACGTGGTTATATATTGGAGAGGTTGAAGAAAGAATGCGTAGTGCAAGAGCGCTATGTATGCACGGACGAGTATGAGGAACGATTTGAGTGTGAAGATGCTGGAACGAGGGCGAAGGATTTTATGAGTGTGTTAGATGAGAGGGAGAAGCATATTATTTCAGAGCGATTTTTTACAGGGAAAAATATGGGAGAGATAGCTTCTGAAATGGGGATGACGTACTATCAAGTGAGATGGGTATATCGACAAGCACTTGAGAAAATGAGAGATAGTGTAAGGGGATAAGAATAATAAGTAGAATGGAAGGCAAAGGAAATATTGCGTTCCATTCTATTTACTTTAAGGCAGTAAATGTGGCAAGAGGTTTTTTGAGTGTAATGAATCTTGCATGTTCATTCGGGATAATACATGTCCAGATTTGAAAAATTGTTGCTGTAACTTATGAGAACCTATTTGTATTGTTATGGTAGCTCCGTTAAAAAAATGAATGTTAGCTTTGTTAGTTTTTTTGGAAAACTCTATCTCATCTATATGGTTATAGAACAACCAAATGCAGCTTGGAGAAGAAGGAGATTCTGTTGGGAAAACGCAAATATATTCTTTGTGATTAATCGGAATTGGAACATTTTGTTTGAGCTTAAAGTTTATTTGGACTGCATGACGTCTACCTTGATAAGTAGAATGAACATGTGTTAGACAAGATTTCTTTATAAGTTGGATAGCTGTTTGGCAAGAGTACAGAGGGTTTCCGCTACTGTCGATAATTTTTGTCCGGTAATAAGGGTGTTTGCAAGGTTCGAGCATCATTGTAGAACTAGAAATAAAAATATCATTTTCATTATTCATGATTCTAAAATCCTCCCTTATAAGAATTGTTATTCTGAATATAATTATATACGAATTATGTAAAATTATTATTAATCTTCTGTTGTGTATTGTAAATTTTTACTGTTCGTTTACAATCAATAGATGATAGTCTTTCTAATTTGCATCGCTTGTACATATATATGAAAATAGAAAAGAGTAGGCGGTGATATAGCATGAAGAAAAAGTATATTATTATGGCTCTAGCTGTTGTTCTCTTAGTTTATTTAGCAAACAGTAATCCGAGTAAGGGAGAATATACGGATTGGGCAGCAAAACAATTTATGAAGCGTAATGATGTGAGTAAGAAGCTAGAAGAGGTTGAGAAAGAAAACAAAGAGGGTATACTTGGCGACTTAGCATCGGCGGGAAAGAAATTGGCAAATAAGTATGTTGAACCACAAGTTGGATTATTAATTGAGCATTATACAAAGCGAAATGATTATATTTTCTTCTCAACATATACGACAGAGTTTGATTTAGGCGGAGAGAATTATAAGTATGTTTGTGTTGGTTTTTCAAACATCTTTATTCCAATTGAAATGCCGAAGAAAAAAGACGAATCTGCAAAATAATGCAGATTCGTCTTTTTGATTTACGGAGTGATCTGAACTTCAGATACGTTTTTTTCTATGAGGCGAGCCCCTTTTTTACGAGTATTTTCACCAATTGATGAAAATACAGATGAAGAAAGAACGGTATCCATTACTTGATTTACGACTAGTTCATTTACTGGTGTGATGGGATTTTCGATAGAAAAGGCAACTGTTTTTCCATCTTCTTTCACGAAAATTAACTCTAGTACTTGCATGCTTTATTCCCTCCTTTTTAATTATAGATTAGAAAGATCTGACGTGCTTACAAGTTGTACAGCGTGAAGTGATGATTGTTGTAGTGAAGCAAGAGCACGTGCTACTTCATGTACCTTTCCTAAATCTGCATTTGTTTTTACACGTTTGAATTGCTTGTTCTTAAAAACTGTTTTACCGTTTTTGTCTAATCCTCCGTTTAATACAAGGCGTAAAGTTAAATCCATTACGATTGTTTCAACTGCCATGTTTATCACCCCCTTTCACTTTATAAATAGGTGGTAAATGTCATGTTTTGGCGTGAAATTTTTTGTTTTTTTTGTTACTCTTAAAAGACTAAGAGAGGAGTTTTCCGGAGAATGAATCGTAAATGGCTATTTTGGATTCCTGTATTACTATGGATGGGGATTATTTTCTATTCCTCAGCACAGCCATATAAAAAACAGGATATGCGCTCGGATATTGAGCAATATATAAATGTTGAGTTTGTGAAAGAGCATTTTTCATGGGTATCTATCGATTATGGGGGAGGTACACCTGTTAGTATCGCAAATAAAGGTGTAGGTGGATTTGTTGAGTTTTTCCTTCGTAAAGGTGCTCATTTTATGGTGTTCTTTATGCTCGGTTCATTGACGTATTATGCTTTTCATCGATCGGGTTATTCGAGAAAAAGGTGCTTTGCATACGCCCTCCTTTTCGTTGCGGGGTATGCAACATTTGATGAAATTCATCAATGGTTTACGGGAGACCGTACACCGATGTGGCAAGACTCATTGCTTGATACGTGCGGTGGGTTAACAGGAATTATAATAAGCAATTGGTTTTGGCATAGAAAAAGGAGCTAATCTCAGTTAGAGATTTGCTCCTTTTTCATTTATCCCGCTATTTGTGGGAATAGAAACATCCACCTTATCCCGCATTAACTGCCCGTAAAAGCCCGATTGGTGAAGGTTAATAATCAGTGGGGGATGAACAAAACCCCACTGATTAAAGTTTCACTTTATACGCCAAGTAATTCTTTTAGTTCGTCGGTTGATAGTTCGGTCATCCAACTATCGCTTGTAATGACGGCGTTGTTTAATGATTGTTTTCGTTCTAACATTTCATCAATCTTCTCTTCAAGTGTTCCCGTTGTAATAAGCTTATGAACGTGAACGAAGCGTTTTTGACCGATGCGATAAGCACGGTCTGTTGCTTGGTTTTCTACAGCTGGGTTCCACCAACGGTCATAGTGAATGACATGGTTGGCGGCAGTTAAGTTTAATCCTGTTCCGCCGGCCTTTAACGATAAGATGAAGATGTCATACGTTCCGTTTTGGAACTGCTCAATCATCTTGTCACGCTCTTTCTTCGGTACGCTCCCGTTTAAGAAGAGGACGCGCTGACCGAATGTTTCTTCTAACATACTTTTTAGCATGTTCCCCATGCCAATGTATTGAGTGAAGATTAAGCAACTTTCATTTTGGTCTTTTATATTTTCGATGAGCTCCATTACCGTTTTTGTTTTCATAGAGCGCTCGACGATATTTTGTGGTTCTTCTTCTTTCAAATAAAGGGCTGGGTGATTACAAATTTGTTTTAGCTTGTTCAGCATAAGTAATATAAATCCGCGTCTTTCAATTCCGCTTAATCCTTCTACATTTTGTAATGTATCTTGAACCAGTTGTTCATATAAGGAAGCTTGTTCGCCAGTTAGTGGACAATAAGCTTTCTGTTCTTGTTTATCTGGTAAGTTTAATGCGACCGTTTGATCTTTCTTCGTACGACGCAGTAAAAATGGCGAGATAAACCGCTGAACTTGCTGGATTTTTCCTTCATCGCGGTCCTTTTCAATCGGTGTGACGAAGCGGCGCTGGAATTGTCCTAAGCTTCCGAGATACCCATGATTGATAAAGTCGAAAATAGACCAAAGCTCAGCAAGTCGGTTTTCCATCGGTGTACCGGTTAAAGCAATTTTGTGATTTGCTTGTAGGTTTCTTACTGCTTTCGACTGTTTCGTATGTGGGTTTTTTATATTTTGTGCTTCGTCTAAAATAACAGCGTCCCAGCATAACGTACTAAGTTCTTCTTCATCAAGCTGAGCTAATGCATAAGAAGTTAATATAACATCTGTTGATTGAAGAAAATCTTTAAATGACTCATCCTTAGATCGGTTACTTCCATAGTGTAACTGAACACGTAAACTTGGTGCGAAACGCTCAAATTCTTTTTGCCAATTTCCAAGGACTGATGTTGGTGCCACAATTAATGCAGGACCTGTTTGGAGATTGTTTTCTTTAGCGTATAGTAAGTAAGTTATCGTTTGAATACTTTTTCCGAGCCCCATATCATCGGCTAATAATGCTCCAAATCCAAGCTTTCGTAAGTATAGTAACCACTCAACACCGTGTTGTTGATACGGGCGGAGTGTTGCTTGTAGCGAAGATGGTACATCTACGTTTGGAATATCTCCAATGTGCAGAAGTTTTTGGAAAAGCTCTTCGTAATATCCATCTAGTTCGATTTCAATATCGGTAAACGGACTATCGTCTTCTACAATTTCTGTTTCTGCCGTATTAGATAAATGTTGCTGCAACACATCTTTCATTTCAAGTCCATATTTATCGGCACGGTGCATTAGTTTTTTTACTTCTTCAATAAAGGCAGGATCAAGTCTCATCCATTGACCATTTAAATTGAAAAGACGTTTGTTTTGTTCAACGAGTTCGAAAAATTCGCTTTCTGATAAATCAATTCCGTCCGTTGAAATGCGCCAGTCGAAATTAACGAGCGTATTCATGCCGAAGAAAGACTGTGTTTGTGCTGTACTTTGCTTCAGCTGTACACGCAACCTCGGTTTGGTTGCTTTTAAATTTTGCCACCATGATGGTAGTAAAATTGTAATACCTGCTGCCAATAATTCATTACTTGCTTCGGTTAAGAAATTCCAAGCTTCCGTTTCAAAGAGTTCTTCTCGGAACTTGTCGTCCTCTTTTAGCCACGGTACGAGCTTACTGAATCCTTCTTGTGTTTCAAGGATACGTTCTTCGTAATCGTGCCATCGTTTTGGTAAGGAATCGATACTTTCATATACATATATGCGATGTGCACCACGTTTTGGTGTAACGATTGTTTCAAGCTTCCACATTTCAAGTTCTTCTTGCGGTTCTTGTAGTCTTAAGCCGACTGTAAATGGAAGATCATCTTCAATGTAACCAATTTTTCGAAGCCAATCTTCTTCATGTAGTGCTGCTTCCAATTGCCTTTTCGTAAAGTCGTAATGTTCGTATAGTCTCTTTGCATCTTCCCATCCGTCATTTGAGCGAGCATCTTGCAAAATACTTTCGTTCACAGCGGCAGAGAAAAGAGATGCTAACATGTCATCTTCAATTGAGGTATTCTGAACTTTCCAAGATGGCTGCTGAGACCAATGCTTCATATCAGGTGCGAAGCTGCCGCTGACGAAAGCGTCCCATAATTCACTTGCGTCCTTTGTAAGTGCCGTAATAGGACCGTTCATTTGCATATTTGCAAATGAATTCATCGGTTTATTTGCGATGTATTCAAATGCCTGTGCATTCGTTAACATAACGCCTTGTTTTCCCTCATACGTTGCTTCTTTTAAAAACGTTCCGTAGAAAGAAGTAGAGTGCCATGCGAATGCATTTTTTTTCCAAGTTGCTACGGATAAGAGCGTACCGCTATCATCTTCTCCCCAAAGGAACCAACCTTGACTAACGTGCTGGAGCCTAATTGTTACTTCAGTTTGTATGATCATCGATTAATTTTCCTCTCCGTAATTCCTCTTGTAGTGCACGCAGACGTGAATGTAAGTTAGCGATATGAATAATGAAAGCATCCCATTCATCAGTTCGCTTCAGTCGTTTATAAAGCATACGTAATTTCTTTAAGTAACGAACGGCACGTTTATATGATTTGCGATTTCGCTCTTCAATTGCTTCCATTGCGGCATGGTGATAAAGAGGAAGTGCTGCTTCGGGCGCTTCTTTTTCAATATCTTTCAATGGTTCTTTCAAAAGTTCGATTACTTCGAATCCATATAAGAGCTGAAGTTCCGTCCATGCATGGTATTGTTTCTTCGCAAGTACATATTGTTCATAATTTGTGAAACTATACGGTAATAGTTCTTGTAAAATCATTTCTAATCCGGCTTGTTCATTCGTATGCGTTGCATATGTCTCATACATCATCACAAATAATCGAACGATATCTTGTATGAAGACGGTATTTTCTTGTTCCGTTATCGTTTCTTTTACTTGTTTATAAGTAAAGGAAAGCCAATCTTTCCCGCGGTCCCACTCCATCGCACTTAATAACTCTTCTAACCAATAGAAGTAAAGGCTCACAACAGAAGAAGGCTGTTTTTCCAGTAATTCCATTGCCGATACATCTTCACCGTTTAAAAAGAGCAGGTGAGAAGATGCTAATGCTTTGGAAAGTGGATTGATTTTAGTATCGATTCGTTTTTTTTCTTCTTGTAGCTGCTCCTCTGTTCTTAACAGTTCACCCCATACGTGACGATAAATGAAGAATCGCTCTTGTGTATAGGCATCGGTAGAGAAGAATGATTCATGTATGAGCCGCGCTGTTTCTTCTAAAATCGGTTTGGATTCTGCTGGAATCGCCTCTGTTTTTAGGTCCCTAACGGTAGATTCAACTTTATCAACGAATAGGCGAACGACGTTAACTGGTTGGTGATAAGAATATAGTTTGTTTGCTTCAAATTCTTGAATTTCTTCTAATAATTTTTGAAAGCAATAAAGTGCCGCGTGCAACTTAAATAATTCATGAATAGCAACGATGCGCGGAGCTTTCCGTTCTAATTTTGTATAGAAGTCTGTAAAAAGACTCATAAGAAAATACATTTGTTTATAAGTGAGCCGCGCTTGTTCTTTTTTAAATGATTCATATTCATTTTCAAAGTATGTTTGCCAACTTTTATAATCCATTTCTTCAAAAGCTGATGATTGCAATACTTGTCGTGCAGTTCGAATAGGAGGAAGAGAAGGTTTTGTATTATTTTTGAATAAAGTTAATACATCTCCTACTTGCCCAAAACTAGAAGCTGCAGATAGTAACACAGCAAGCATATGCTGACATTGCGTTGGCGCGAAGCAATCGCAATAGCTTTCAGTGACATTACGAATCGGGATGTGAACGCTATATACACTGCCTTCAGCATTTACAGTTCCGGATAGCGTATAGCCATCAAAGTCAACGTTATAGACAACACCACTACGATATAGTTGCCGAGCTGTAGCGACATGCTCTTGATCAGCAACTTGCTGTGGATCAAGCCCTTGAACGAACTCATTCGCAATCATCATAATTTCATCTTTCGTAATTGAGTCTTGCAGCATAATATTCCTCCGTACACAGATTTCTTTCCTTTACCATTATAAACAAAAAATGCTCAAAACAGAAAAAATGAAATTCTAATTACACAATTAGAAAATCATGGTAATATATATAATGTTAATTTTGTATATTACTATGTAATTAAAAGGAGAGAATTTGTTTGTCAGATTTACAATCGAAGTTTGGTAATGGCATGAATAAGTTGCAAGAGGGAATTGAGCAAGGCAAGATGAAGTTGCAAGTAGCACAGGAAATGGCGCAATTAAAGAAGATTACACAAGAGAAGTTACAAGAGAAAACTGAAATTTTACTTGAACTTGGTCAAACGGTATATATGCAACTTCGTGATGATGAAGTTCGAGTAGATTTGTTGAAAGCTATTGTAGCACCAGTGCAAGAGCTTGATGTTGCTATTTATAACACGCGCAGACAAATTTCTAATTTACAGAGACAAGAACAAAAAGGACAGTGTAGTTGCGGTGGTCCATTATCATTAAATGATAAATTTTGCGGGCAGTGCGGTAAAGAAAATGAGTTACTCCTTCAATCAAAAAATATTGAAAAAGAAGCATGTTCTTCATGTGGTGAACAAATTGCAACGGAAGCTACATTCTGTCCAGCATGTGGTATGAAGCAAAGTAAGGAGTGAGGAACATGTATTGTAAAATTTGCGGTTTAGAACAGCCTGAGGCAGTAAACTATTGTACACATGACGGCTCAAGTACGGATAGTATAGATAGCCATGTTATGTTAGTCCCGCAATCTTCGAAGTATTGCCGAACATGTGGACAGGAAAGTAAAGAATATGCTACATATTGTGAGAAATGCGGTGATTCTTTATTAGGAGTCGCCCAAAAAGAATCGAACATGAAATTACCAAATGCAGGAGCGCAATTACATGTAAATGCATCAGGAAGTATGCTGAAAAAAGGATTATTCGGTGGTGCTTTTGCAATTGTATGTATGTTCATTGCAGGCTTCATTGGCAGTTTAATAATAGATTCTGCTATAAATGATGTAGTGGAGACAGCGGTTAGAAATACGGATGGTATGTTGAATATGAATACCATTAATCAATCATTTATTGGTATAGCACCATTAATTTTAATGTGTCATTTAATAGGTATTGAAATTAGCGGGAGCGGGGCATACACGATGTCATTCCTTCTTCATATCCCATTATTCATCTTGGTAACTATTCCGGCACTTATATTAGGTGGAAGTGGATTTTTTGTTGAAAGAAAAAAACCTTCAATTAGTTGGCGAGAGAAGTTCATGACATCATGTGTAATTGGCATGATATACGGTATTTTCTTATGTATTGTAAGCTTTATGGCAAGTTCTTCTACATCTATTTCTTATTTCTATCAAACGATGACTATTGATGTTGTATATTCTCATGTTGTTAGTTTATTGTTTGGTATTATATTTGGCCTATTATTCAGCTTTATTGGTATGAGTATTGAAGCAGGACCGCATCGTATGCTTTCTTCTACTAGTCAGTTTGTCCCGTATGTAACGTCTATTTATTATAGTATAGTGACTGTTTTGAAAGGACTACTTATTACATTTGGTATTATACTTATTACGATTTTATTTAGTAGTTCAAAATCAATGGGTCCAATTGATTTTCCAGAGAAGGCGTATAAAGTATTACTTTCTTTAGAAGCAACACCTTTCATGTGGAATATGGCCCACCTTTCTCCAACTGAAATTGAGTGGGGAAATATGGAGAGAGAAATGCATAGATATTCAGTCGAAAAAGGGCCACTGCATGTATCGTATATGTCAGGCATATCAATACAGGGTACGTCTTTAAAAGACCTGGAAATCGCTAATGGTGCTAGTGCTGATCGTATAAAAGATATTGATGATTTTAATTCGTATTTACATTGGTGGGGATTATTAATTCTTCTACCATGTATTCTACTAGTTAGGGCTGGAATGAAATTGGCTCAATATCGTATGCGAAATATGTACGTAACTATAGCAGTGTTTAGTGCTGTTTATACAGTGATGATGCTTTGTGTAAATGGATTAGCAAAAATTCATATTACAGCTTCAGGAAGTAAGGAAATTATGAAGGAGTTCGCTGGAATTTCTGGACCGATATTATCTATTCAAAGTAACACGCTATATTTAATAGTAGGTAGTTTTCTTATTTCTTACGTATTAACATTCGCGGGTATGAAATTAGCAAAAAAATAAGGGGGAGAAATACTTGAAGTTTTGTGGAACATGCAATAAACAAGTTGCGGATCATTTGAACTTTTGTCCTGATTGCGGAAGTAAAGTAGAAGAAATTGCTGATCAAACAGCTTCTTCTCACTCAGAAATGCGTAGAGAAACAAAGTCAGTGAAAAGTAAGAAGAACATGTTTTTACTTATAGGTTTTGTCATTGTTTTTGCTATTTTGTTTGGCGCATATAAATTCGGTGCGAGCAAATTTTCGAAGGAAAAGCAAGTAAATGCAATGATTGAAGCATTCCAAAATAAAGATGTGAATGTAATCGATGAGATTTTGAAAGTAGACGATCCAACCTTAAAGGTTAAGACAGAAGATATTAAGGCGTATATCCGTTATTTAAAAGAGAATCCTTCTTATAATAAAGAACTGTTATCATATTTGCAAAGAGAGACAGTAGATCAAAAGTTAGCAAGTGATAAAGCATCTTTTAAAGATGGGAAAATTATAGAAGACGGGAAAGAATGGTTCTTGTATCCGAAGTATAAGTTCAGCATGAAGTCGTATTACATGAATGTTAGCACAACTGCAAAGAATGCTGAAATATATGTGAATGATAAAAAAGAAACAGAGCTTTCTAGTGACAAAACTTCGAAAGAATTAGGTCCATACTTCCCGGGTGCTTATGTTGTAAAGGCAAAGGCGAAGACGGAACTTGCTGAATTAGAGACAGAAAAAGAAGTGGATTTAGCAGATGAAAAGAATGGGACAGTAGAAGTGAATTTATCACTTGAAGGAAATTATGTAACCATTTCGTCTGATGAAAACGATGCAACTGTATTTGTTAATGGCAAGAAACGCGGAAAGTTAAATTACGGAAGTTATAAACTTGGTCCTGTACCGACGGATGAAACGGTAGAAGTACATTTGGAGAAAAACGCTGAATTTGGTGTGATGAAATCTGAAAGTATTAAAGTTGGAGATCAAAGTACATATTACTTAAAGTTCCCAAAAGAAGCTTCTAGTTCAGCGGTTGGAGATTTTGTACAAAATCATATTTATAATAACGTGCGTGCAATTGCATTAAACGATTTTAGTTTAATTGAAAATGATTATGATAAGAGCGGGAAATCGTATAAGGAAGACCGTGATTACTTACAATATCTACACAAAAAAGGAATTACAGAAGATTTATTGACAATGAATATTCGCAATGTAGAACGTCAAGGTGCAACGAAATATAAAGTAACGACATATGAAGAATATCATATTCGTTACGGTGACGGCTCTGTAAAATTCAAGAGCTTTAATAATGACCATATCGTTACTGTTAATGGAAATGGAAAGATATTGTACCATTCTCTTGGAGCGAATAATACGCTGAAATCAGAGGAAGTATCTGGTCCGACTCATTAATATAAGAAAGAGGCTGTTCAATTTTGAACAGCCTCTTTCTTGAGGTAGCTTGCCGTTATTGTCAATCTTTGACGGTAAATCGATATTCCATGTTGAACCGTTGATATAATTTTCTCTACTCGTGTTCATGAAGGGGAAGTAAAAAGGATATCACCTAGTTGGAAAATCCTACTAGGTGATATCCTTTTTTGCAATTAGAAGCGGGCTTCCTTTAATATCGCTTCTACATATGGATCATTTAATATTTGCTTTATGAGCGGTAGCATTTCTTGCTCGAATGGAATATCAATAGGGAATGGCTTTTGAGAGCCTGGTTTTATTCCGTATTGTACGAGTTTGTAATGTGTATTTTCTTCAGACTTGAGCACAATTAATTTATAGCGATTGTCATCGTTTGTTAGTGAGAAGTCAATTGCGATTGCATCATATGTTACATCATCTTTATATATGTACGGCTTTGGTGTACCGACCCAGTCTACCTTAGCTTGTAAATTCATGGACGTCACCTCCTTATATGTATTATATAAAAAATAAAAGCCAGCTCTCAATAAAGAGAACCGGCTGTAATTTAGCAGTCATTGGTTATTTTAAAATTTTCACTTTAACAGTTTTGCGTCCCCATTTTTGAGCAGCGCTATCTGATCCAAGTAGGATGTCGATACGGTTACCTTTAATTGCACCGCCAGTATCTCCAGCGATCGCTTCTCCGTAACCTTCTACCCATACTTTAGATCCTAATGGGATTACTTTCGGGTCAACAGCGATCATTTTCATGTTTGGGTTCGCTGTTAAGTCATGACCCATTGCAGTTAATACACGGCCGCCGTATGTGCCACCGTTTTCACTTGGGTGAGCTGTATATGCCGTAGCTACAACTGTTAACTCACGACCACCAGAAGGTGTGCTAGTCTCAGCAGCTTTCACAGCAGGCTTAGCAGCTGGTTTTGCTTGTGCTGCAGGTGCTTGAGCTTTAGCTGGTGCTACAGTTTTAGCAGGAGCAGGTTGTTCTTGTTTCTCGATAACAGGTGCTGTACCTGTTAAGAAAGGAACGTGAACATAAGCCGTTTTCCCGTTATATTCAAATTGTAACCACTCATTTTGTACTTGGTTCGTTGTTTCGATCATATCGTCTTTCTTAAGCGTTCCAAGAATTTCTGAGTTTGTGTTCGCTTCAGCACGTACATTTAATACGTTAGCTGTTACATAGTAAGAGTTCTTTGTAAACTCTGCACTTACGAATGCGTCTTTACCATCTAATTTGATTTGTGACCATCCGTTTTCTGTATTTAGAACATCTAATTTATGACCATTCTGTAATTTACCGACAACTTTTGATTCAGTAGTAGGGTTTTCTCGTACGTTTAGTACGTCTGTTGTTACAACAGTTTCTGCATTAGCAGATGCGGTGAAAATCCCAAGACCAAAAACTGCTGCTGTTGCTATTCCAATTAATTTTTTCATGATAGCCTCCATTGCGTTTGTTTTCGTGTCCTCATTATAGCAACAGATTTTTTCGGATTTTGGGAAAACACACAATTACAAACCATTCGTAATAAGTCGTTAACACTTTGTAATATAGCTAGAATGAGAGGAAAGCGTTTTTCATTCCATATAATTAGTAGGTTTCTAGTTATATTCAAAATATTTAATACAACATATTTTTTTCGGTGCAAATAAAAATATTGCAGGAGTATTACATAATGATTACTATACAGTTACGTTCCTTGAGTATTTTACCGTTTTATGGGTAATATAGTTATATAAACATAAACATCTCGTTTGTGAAGTTATAAACACGCGCTATATACTAGCAAAAAACCGCATAATTGTTACAAGAAGAAAGGGTTGTAAAGAATAAATCTGCCCTTTTTTAAAACTGTAACACATCCTTTTTTGGGAAAATCTCTTCCCATCCGCATTTTTCTCACACAATTTGACAGTAGTATTCCAATCTTGTAGCTCTTGCAGAGTGGAAAGGTTGTACGGAAGGTAAGGCTGTCCATAAGAACTCTAATTGGTGAAGGCAAACTTGAGAGAGCCGAAAGAAAATCACCACAAAAAACTATGGTTTTCTATCCGATTTAACATATCGGAATTTATGATTTTTACAAGAAATGAAACATACGAAGGGGGATTTGATGAGGAAACTGACGAAAACATTTATTGTCTCATTAACATTATGTATTGCATTTACACTTTGGGGGATTATTCCCGAATCTATTATTGGAAAAGGTAGCTTAGGAAATGTAACGACTGTAATTCAAGCTGCGTTAGTTAGTAAGTTTGGATGGTTCTATATTATTTCCGTTTCTATTTTCTTAGGAATTGCTATTTTCTTAATTGTTTCTAAGTACGGTTCGATTCGTTTAGGTAAAGATGATGATGAACCTGATTATAGTTATATGACATGGTTTGCTATGTTATTTAGTGCCGGTATGGGAATCGGTTTGGTTTTCTGGGGTGTCGCAGAACCGATGAACCATTTATACACACCTCCGTTTGGAGAGAGTGCGACTGAAGAGAGTGCACGCCTTGCACTTCGTTTCTCATTTTTCCATTGGGGATTACATCCGTGGGGATTATATGCACTTGTAGCATTATGTATTGCGTATTTTACATTTAGAAAAGGAAGAGCAAGTACAATTAGTGCGGCGGTCGGTCCGCTATTTAAAGGCGGTGAACATGGCCGTATTGCCCATATGTTTGATGTTCTAGCTGTATTTGCGACAGTATTTGGTGTGGCGACATCATTAGGACTTGGGGCAAAGCAAATTGCGGGTGGTGTTAGTTATTTAACATCCATTCCAAACTCATTATCGACACAGCTAGTAATCATCGGAATTGTAACTGTTCTTTATATGCTATCTGCGCAAACGGGACTCGATAAAGGAATTAAATATTTAAGTAATGCGAATATTATTTTAGCGTTTGCACTTATGATAATTGTATTATTTGCAGGTCCAACAAACTTTATTATGAATTATTTCACTTCAACAATCGGTTCATACATTCAAGAATTGCCAAGTATGAGTTTCCGTTTAAGTCCATTAAATGAAGGCGGAAATCAATGGATTCAGTCATGGACAATTTTCTACTGGGCATGGTGGATTGCATGGTCACCATTCGTAGGTACGTTTATTGCTCGTGTGTCACGCGGGCGTACAATTCGTGAATTTGTTGTTGGTGTGTTACTCGTACCAACAGTAATTGGTGCGCTTTGGTTCTCTGTTTTCGGAGGAACAGGTATTCACATGGAGCTATTTGATGGTGCAAATATATATGGACAAATTAAAGAAATGGGCACAGAAGTAGGATTGTTTGCTATGTTAGACCAAATGGGTAGTATGGGACCGGCTTTATGTGTGTTAGCCATTTTACTTATTTCAACATTCTTTATTACATCGGCAGACTCTGCTACGTTTGTTCTAGCGATGTTAACGACACATGGTAGCTTAAACCCACCAAATCGTATTAAAATGGTTTGGGGTATTGTTCTAGCTGCGTTAGCTTCGATCTTATTGTATGTCGGAGGATTAGAGGCGCTGCAAACTGCGTCGATTATTGCGGCCTTCCCGTTCGTATTTGTTATTTTCTTTATGATTGCAGCACTATTTAAAGAGTTGCAAAAAGAAGGGCGTATGAAACAACATTAATAATAGTAGAAAAAATTCTGTATATATAAATAGTATTAGGACTGTCGAATGTAGGCAGTCCTTTTTCACTGTTCTATACTATTGTAGGAAAAGCATTACTTTGTTGCGGAATACTATAGATATCGGAAATTTAAAAAGAAAAATCGATATAGTTCGACAATATCCGATATTTTACACATTATATTCATATTTTTGACAAAAATATGTCGGAAATGTGTTGTTACTTTTATGTATATGTGCTATATTATTTCCTGTAAGCGATTTCAAATAGTTTTAAAGCGCATTCAAGGGGGACAACTAGAATAATGAAACGTTACGAAAGAAAGTGGAAGCATATTTGTTTGAAACGTGTGGCACATCGAAATGCCCAAGAAAGCACGGAACCAAAGACTGAAACTCGTAAAGAGCATCAAGAGAAGCAATTGGTTCTACAAAAATAGCAATCACTTTTTCGTATATAAATGAAGGTCGATCGTTCGTTGGGGGATGGACGTGAAATAACTTTCAGCTAAGGGGTATTGTCTGATATATATAGTATTACGGTAAAAAATAAGCACAGAGCATACGGCGCTCTGTGCTTATTTTTTAATGAAATCTATTTTTCTTTTTTAAATCGTACTGTTTTATCCCAACCAATTACTTGTTTCTTGCTCTTTGCACGTAAGTAAAGAATGAGACTGCGAATAAACAAATACGTAAAGAGCTGTGCGTACGTAAAGTACATAATGACGCTTATGAAAATATTGGTCGGTGTAAAGGTTCGTTCGACGCTCTGAGCACTAAATAATTGAGAAACATATGTAATATATGCGACATACCACATAAATAGTAATGGAATGCTATATTGAATTTGGAATATGCCGAGCAGTCCAATTATAAACCAAACGTTTGAAATGATTAGGAATAGCCAAAATACGACATACACTAAAACTTGTTGTAAGGAATGGACGAGAAGTTTCCCTTTAAAAAAGCTTAATGAAGAAAACATTTTTTCTAAAATGTATAAGTTTCCTTGAAGCCAACGTGTCCGCTGTTTTATAAGAATTTTTAAATGTTCAGGTTCTTGTTCCCATGTAATCGATTCCGGGACGATTGGTAAGAGATAGCCCTTTTGGGTAATTCTTAATGTTAATTCAGCATCCTCTGCAATTGCATAAGGATCATAGCCGCCAAGTTCTTCTAATGCGGAACGACGAAGAAGCATGTTTGTTCCGGTTAGTGAACCTGTTTGGAATAATAGCCAGCGTCCAGATTGCATAAGGAGCTGGAAAATCTGAAATTCTAATGAAATCATTCGTGTAAGCCAGTTTCTTTTCTCATTTACTGTACGAACGTGTCCAACTGCTCCAACGGCATCCTTTGTTGTTTCAGCATGTTCTACGAGCATTCGCAGTGCATGTGGTTCAGGTTGATTATCTGCATCGTAAACACAGAAATATTCACCATCCGAAATGCTAAGGCCGTAGTTTAATACACGCGATTTTCCTTTCGGTTCGCCAGGTGGTACACGAATGTGATGAATATGAGCATAAGCTTTGTCGAAATCATCTCCAATTTCAGGTGTTTCATCTTGAGAGTTATCGTTTAATAAATAAACGTTTAGTTTGCCTGGGTATTCAATCTTTGCCATTGCTTCTAATGTATCTTTAATAACAACCCCTTCATTATGGGCAGGTATTAAAATATCTACACTTGGATAATGTTCTAGCGTACGATCTTTTCGTTTACTATTTCGATGAATTAAGCCCGCAATTGTTAAGAAAGAGTAATAAACGAGTAAAGCAGAGAATAGAAAGGCGGTAAAAATCAATACATATTTAATTGAAAATGTGATGCTGATCCAGAAAACGAGTACGCAGAACAGAAGGAATAAAAGGAGTATAACGAGTGTCATCATAATAATGTCGGTCCTTTGTTTCCAATTTGCTCTCGTGAAATTTTCATGTCTTGGATTGCCTCATTAGCAAGCCATTGCTCCATTTTTGGCTTTAGGCGGTTCATTACAATATCAGCACCGGCTTCATTTGTGTTTTGTAGTAAAATAACCAGTGTATTGCTGTCGTATTCAGCAGCAAGGTCAAAGTCATTCCTTACCGTTTCAACTAATAATGAAGCTACACGATCCATGACACTTTCCTTCGTATATTTACTAAAGGAAGTGAAATCAAAGAAAATGATAATGCCTGTTTCATTACGACGATTCATCGCAGTTGTTAATAAAGCTTGTCGTCTTTCGAATTCTTGTCTTGTTAATAATTTTGATTCTCCAATGTATTGCTCAAGCACTCTCACTCGTTCAGTTAACTCTTTATTTTTAAGGATAACCTTTTTTAATAAATGGGTTGAAATATAAACAATGAAGAAGTTAGCTGCCATCAGGAAGTGGGTAATAATATATTCCCATTGATCTGATGTACTCCATAAGTGAAGCCACGCTTGATAAAATAAATAGAATACTGAAATGATTGTTCCCAGTATGAAGAAAATAAATGCTGTTTTATCAGGTAAAAATAGGAATAGTACATTTATGATGACATATATAATTGTAAAAATGAGCGCGTGCTCATATTTCGTCACATGTACAGTAGTAAAATAAAATAAAATTTGTAAAATCCACATAGAGAGGACTTTATAGGACTTATCTTTCACGAAACGTTCCTCCTTAAAGCTAATTCGTGCTGGATATTTGTAGTATGCACAATTATTAAGAAATGGACCATGTAGCTGGAAGTCTTTTTTTAGCGAGCGACATCAGGTAGTATCCCTCTTGTACAAGAAAAAATAAACAGACATACTAATTATTGTAACATAGCGTCTATACATCTATACATAAAGTATTTAATATATATGAAAATTATATTTATGTTATATGAAAAAGCCTCCTCTTTAAAATGAAGTGACCCCCGAAAGTTAGACAGGTCGTTTCATTAGGCAGCCTCTAGGGTATGAGCCCGGTATTGTACCGGGCTCATACCCTTTAATTTTGCCTTAATTCTTTTATGATTATAGTATTCTATATACTTTGCTAATTCTTGTTTGAAATGTGTTATACTTTCAAATTCTTTTCGATACAGAAATTCTGATTTCATGATACCAAAGAAATTTTCAATAACGGCATTGTCATAACAGTTTCCTTTGCGAGACATACTTTGAGTAATGCCACAGTTCTTAAGAGAATGACGGTATTGTTTCATTTGATAGTGCCAACCTTGATCAGAATGAATGAGGAGTTTATCCAGATCTGTTATACGTTCAAAAGCTTGATCTAACATCGTTGAAACAAGGGAATAGGTCGGTCTTGAACCAATTGTATAGGTAATAATTTCACTATTAAACAAATCCAACATTGGTGATAAGTATAACTTCTCCCCAAATAACTTAAACTCCGTAATATCTGTAACCCACTTTTCATTTGGTTTTACAGCTTGGAAGTTGCGATTTAAAATATTTGGCGCAATTTTCCCAACTGTCCCTTTGTAAGAGCGATATTTTTTCATACGAACAAGACATTTTAACCCTAATTCTTTCATAAGGCGATACACTTTTTTATGATTTACTTTGTGTCCACGATTCATAAGTTCATCACGAATACGACGATACCCATAACACCCATCGTGTTCATTATAAATAGCTTGAATCAGTTCTTTTACTTCTGCATTTGGATCAGGACGATTGAACTGTTTCATCCAGTAATAGTACGTACTACGTGGAATGTTTGCGAGTTGAAGTAACTCCTTGACAGGAAATTCATGCCTTAACTCATAGATTACTTGCGCTTTGTCTTGTTTGGTGATTTTTCCTTGTTTTGAACTAAGGCATTCAACTTTTTTAAATATGCATTTTCCATCCGTAAACGCTCATTTTCGGCTTGTAGTGCTTCTATTGAACCTTCTACTACTGGTTTTATTTTTTTATCTTTCATGGTTGGACGCCCCTTTTTCTTTGATTGTAGGGCATCCAATCCTCCTGTTTCATAGGCTATTTTCCATTTCCGAAGTGTTTCATAAGACGGAATATTGAAAAGCGCCGCTGTTTCTCTGATAGATGTCCCGTGTTCATTCATATAATAAAGTACATCTAGTTTATACTGAGCTGGGTATAATGTATAGCACTTGTCAAAGGCCCTTTCACCTGAAGATTCATATCGTCTAATCCACTCACGAATTAAAACAGGAGTAACTCCTATAGATTTAGCAATTGTTTTTCCACTCTCTGAACCATCTAAATATCGTTTCACTGCTTGGATTTTTTCTTTTGAAGAAAATTTAGCCATAAAAAATGCACCTCCAATTGTTAGACCGTGTCTAACAATTGGGGTGCACTTCAAAAGAGGAGACTTTACATGAGTTTATAGGAACATCATACCTGCGACTGCTGCGTTTAAGAAGTTCGCTAGTGTACCAGCGATAACTGCTTTAATCCCTAATTGTGCAATTTGTTTACGGCGAGTAGGAGCTAACGTTCCTGTTACACCTAATTGAATTGCGATAGAAGAGAAGTTTGCAAAACCACAGATTGCGAATGTTAAAATCATATTTGTTTTTGCAGAGAACTCTGCCATGTGTGGTCCTAAGTTTGCGTATGCAACGAATTCGTTGATTGCAAGTTTTTGACCGATAAAGCTTGCTGCTTGGATAGCTTCACCTGGAGAAACCCCGATTAAGATTGCAAATGGTGATAATAAGTAACCGAAGATTAAATCAAGGCTAAGTTTAATATCGAACCAAGAACCAACCCATCCTAATAAGCCATTTAATAAAGCGATTAATGCAATGAAGGCCATTAGCATTGCAGCTACGTTAATAACAAGTTGTATACCTTCAGATGCACCGCGTGCAGCTGCATCGATAACGTTTGCGTCTTCACGCTCTGTTGAAAGTTGAACATTATTATCTACTTTTTCTGTTTCTGGCATAATTAGTTTTGCAATTAATAAACTTGATGGAGCTGCCATAATTGCAGCTGCTAATAAATGTTCTAATGGAATTCCCATTGCTGCATATCCGACAAGAACTGATCCGGCAACAGCTGTCATACCACTTACCATAATAGTGAAGAATTCACTGTTAGTTAAACGTGCTAAGTATGGTTTAATTAAAATTGGTGCTTCTGTTTGTCCTAAAAATACAGTTGTTACTGCATTTAAGCTTTCTGCCTTAGAAGTTCCAAGAAGTTTACTTAATGCACCACCAACGATACTAACAAATTTCTGCATAATACCTAAGTAATATAAGATTGCAACTAATGAACTAATAAATACAATTGGAAGTAGTGCTTGAATAACGAAAACAAATCCCCAAGGGCCTTTTGCGTTGACTAAATCCCCAGCAACGAACCTAATTCCCTCGTAAGAAAAATTAATTAATCCTTGAACGCCGTCAGCAGCAACTTTTAAGCCTGCTTTTCCAGCATCCCATCGCAATACGATAAATGAAAATGTCATTTGTAATGCTAGCGCGATTAAAATTGTGCGCCAATTAATAGCTTTGCGGTTAGAAGATAGTAAGAAAGCAATTGCTAATACTCCAATCACGCCGCCAATTCCCCATAAAACATTCATGCAGTGTATGCTCCTTCCTCATAGTAAAAAAGTGTATAAACCAGTTGTCTATACTTTTGCGAATATAACATCTTAAGTAACTTATCATAATGGACATCGGAGGTCAAACGTCTAACGAAAAGTTTAAATAAAAAGAAAATTCTTTGAAAAAACACATATAAAATGAATAGACATGAAATAGGTTATGTTTTTTGTTGAAATATATTCATTATGATAACGTTTTGGGCAATTTCAATAGAATATAGTGTATGAAATAGGAGAATGAACGCATAATTTTTTCGTAGAGAGAATGAAAGGGGATTACTATGTTGAGTCTTTTAAAAAGAGCCTTCTAGTAAACTAGAAGGCTCTGAAACTATAACTTAAGGTGCTTTCGTATACCCTAAGAAATGGCTTTTCCAATAAGAGTTGTTTAATGAAGCGATTGCTACACCTTTATCTCCGGATTGGATGAATGATCCCCCGCCAAGGTAGATACCCATGTGAGAAGGACCTGCTTTATAAGTATCTTTGAAATAAATTAAGTCTCCAGGTTGTGGACTTGAAGTTTGTGGTAAGCTGCTCCAATATCCAGCAACACTTTGGCGGCTAATGTTATGACCAAATTTCTTAAATACGTGGTAGATGTAACCACTGCAGTCAACACCATTAGCAGAAGTACCGCCCCAAACGTATGGTACGCCTTGCATAGATTTCGCGTATGCAAGTAGAGAAGAACTGTCACCGCTATTATTAGTATTATTGTTGTTATTATTTTGATTGTTATTTTGGTTGTCGTTAGGCTTATTATCTACTGCGCCACCAACTGGTGTTTTAGATAGGAAACGTGTTCCGATGTAACCAGTTTGACCGTTGTAGTTAATTTTGCTCCATCCAGAGTTTTCAGAGATTACTTGAACCTTCTGTCCTTGTGGAAGTGCGCCTATGATTCTATAATTTGTACCTTCGCCGCTACGTACATTTAGTGCAGAAGCATTAATGTAGTAGTCGCCAATTGCACCTTGATCAGGTTGTTTTGGCTGTTCAGGCTGTTTCGGTTGTTCAGGAGTAGCTGTGCCACCTTTAACGAATTTTACAAATTCGCTACTAACATAGCCTGTTTTTCCTTGGTAGTTTACTTTAAACCAGCCGTTTTCAGATCCAACTACGTTTAATGTTGTACCATTTAACACGCCGCCAATTACACTATGGTAAGCTGCAGGGCCTGTACGAACACGTAGAGATGTTGCGTTAACAACGTAAGTACCACCAGTTTGAACAGTTCCATTATTATTTTGCTCTTGGTTGTTACCTTGAGTGACGTTTTCGTTAGAACCGCCTTTTGTTACGTAGTCCTTGCTTAAGTAAGCAGTTTGTCCCGCGTAATTGATTTTGAACCAATCTTGAACTTCGCCTACAACTTGTACTACTTGTCCTTGTTTAACAGAACCTACAGTTGGATGAGAAGTGCTAGGACCTGTACGAACGCGAAGGGAAGATACATTTACTGTATAGTTTCCACTTGCTGGTTGAACAGTTGCTTCATTGTTACTATTGTTGTTATTGCTTGTAGAGCCAGTATTTGAAGAAGCGCCTGATACAAATTGGCTACTAACATAACCAGTTTGTCCGTTATGGTTGATTTTCACCCAACCATTTTCTTCTCCAATTACGTTTAAAGTTTGTCCTTCATATACACGTCCTGAAACAGAACTAGAAGTGTTAGGAGCTGTACGTACACGTAATACATCAGCAGTAACTTTATTGTTTCCACCTGTGCTTACATTGTTATTCGTTGCTCCGTTTTTTGATACAAACTCGCCACTAACAAAACCAGTTTGTCCATTAACGTTAATTTTGAACCAACCATTTTCTTCTCCAATTACGTTTAATGATTGACCATTATAAACGCGAGAGATGACGTCGTGAGAAGTACTTGATCCTGCACGAACGTGTAGTACGCTAGCATTCACCGTATATGATGAATTGTTTGATGCGGAAGCTTGGACAGTTTGTGTAGCAGCTTTTTGTGTATTTTGTTCAGGGGCAGCTTGAACGCTATCAAGTGTAGGGGCTGCTCCTCCTGCTACAGACACTGCCGCAAGACCGGCAAGGTATTTTTTCATAATTTGTCGATTCCTTTCTGTCTGTAATGTAGTGAAGAAATATTTACCAACTGTTAAAAATTCTAAAGAGCATGTCGATTACTGTCAAGACTTATGTGGTAATCTGAATATGAAAAAAAGGTTACAAAAAAAAATCAAGGTATAAATCTGCACCTTGATTTCCATTTAAATACATATATTTGATGTGGAAAATGAGAAGATTATTCGTATTTAGGAAGATGTGCTGTTGGATTTTAAAAGGCTTTGAGAAAATGACCTTTGTAGTAATTTGGTGATAGGGCCAACTTGACCATCTTGAATCGCAGTTCCATCGAGATGGGTCATCGGTAAAATTTCAATAGTCGTTCCCGTAAAGAAGCATTCATCTGCTTGATAAACATCGCGAACGCTGAAAAGCTCTTCCTTTACAGGAAGTTGAAGAGTGTTAGCTAAAGAAAGGACGTACTGACGAATAATGCCGTTTAAAATAAGGTGATTGGCTGGATGCGTATACAGTGTTCCGTTTTTTATAAGAAAGAAGTTAGAGTGGCTACCTTCAGTTACAATACCATTTCGTACGAGAAGTGCTTCTTTACAACCTTTGCGTTCAGCTTTCGTATAAGCTAATACATTTGGTAATAAATTTAGCGATTTAATATCACAGCGGAGCCAGCGTGTATCAGGTTCTGATATAGCACGTACACCGTATTCAATCCATAAAGATGGTCTTTCTTTTTTTGAAATATAAGCATAGATTGTCGGAGATATGTCATATGAAAATGCATGTGCTCGAGCTTGTACACCACGAGATACTTGTAAGTAAATTGTTCCGTCTTCGTGGAAATTATTGTTTTCAATTAATTTGTAGAGTAAGATGATGAGTTCGGCTTTTGAGAAAGGAAGTGATAATTCTATTTCTTCAAGGGATCGATATAATCTTGTTAAATGTGGGTCTAATAAGTGAAAGTTTCCGTTATAAAGGCGAATAACTTCATAGACGCCATCACCAAATTGTAAACCTCTTTCTTCAAGTTCTATGTACGCGCGATGTTTTGTTGTATCAATAACTGCATCATTCCATAGTACAAATCTTTCGTATGCCAATTTTCGTCCCATCCTTTCGTTAGTACATGAATAAAAATCACTATAGTAATTTTTATGTAAGCAATTCTCTACATATGACGTATATGTATTTGTAAATCATAGAGAAGTAGTGGTGATTTATAGCATTTTGTATATACAAATTCGAAAATGAGAAATAAGAATCCTGCTTTTTGAAATAAAAAAAGCAACATTCGTATGGAATGTTGCACAAGGAGGGTAGCTATCTTTCATAGGGACATCGTCTTTAAAGGTTTCATTTATGCAAACAAAACACTTGGAAAGACAATTATAAAAAAGTTGAAAACAAATGATGCGCATATTTCTCTAAGGGATCTTATTAAAGATGAGAGATAAGAAATATGTGGAACCTCGTTTACATATTTTATTATAAAGATGTTTCGTTAATGTGGTGTAAATATTAGGTGAAGGTTATGTAATTTTAAAGTTAATGAATAGGAGAGGAAGGATAGCAGAAAATAAAAAAAGAGGCTGAGATTACTCAGCGCTCTTCTTTTCTTCTTTAATAGCTGTCTTTACTTCACCAGTTTTGATCTTGTTACTTTCAGAGAAGCGAAGTAAGTCGCCTTCAATAATTTTGTCTGACATATTTAGCTCGTTTTGTGCACGATCAATAAGTGGTTGAGCTTCTTCTTTCGGTAACTGCAGAACTTCACCAGTGTGGCGATCGTAGAATGTACTGTTCGTGTACATGTACTTATCTGTAACGAAGCTACCGTCACGAAGAACAACGAATCCTTTATTTTCTGGTGAGAATACATCATGACCGAATTGAATTTGATTCGTAGAATCTACACCAAGTAAGTTTAGAATTGTTGGCTTAATGTCAATTTCACCAGTTGGTTTTGAAATTGTTTTACCTTCTTTTTGACCTGGAACGTGAATAAACATCGGTGTTTTTTGTAAGTTCATATGGTCAAATGTAGTGATTTCTTCTTTTCCTAAGAACTGTGCCATTGCACGGTTATGGTTTTCAGAAATACCATAGTGATCACCGTAGAATACGATAACTGAGTTGTCGTAAATACCCTCTGCTTTTAGACGCTCAATAAAGTGTTTCATTGCTTCGTCTAAATAGCGAGCAGTTACCATGTAACGGTCAAATACGCCATCACCAGAATTGTATTCATCGATTAATTTCGTACTGTCATCATAAGTGAATGGGTAATGGTTTGTTAAAGTAAGGAAGCGAGTATAGAACGGTTGCTTCACTTGTTTTAACATATCGATAGATTGATCGAAGTATTCGATATCTTTTAATCCCCAATTTAATTTTGTTTCTGGCGTAATTTTGTAGTCAAGCTCGTTGTAGTAACGATCATAACCAAGTGCCGGATACATAATGTTACGGTTCCAGAACGTTGCGTTATTCGCGTGGAATACTGATGTGTGATATCCTTGCTGACGCAAAATTTCTGGAGTTGCTGTATATTCGTTATTACCGTGTGTGAAGAATACGGCACCACGGTCTAGTGGATACATTGAAGTATCTACTAAGAATTCAGCATCAGACGTTTTACCTTGCCCAGTTTGATGGAAGAAGTTATCGAAGTAATAACTTTCTTTCGCAAATTGGTTTAGGAATGGTGTAACTTCTTGTCCGTTAACTTGCGCACCAATTAAGAATGTTTGTAATGATTCAAGAGAGACAACAATTACGTTTTTCCCTTTTGCAGTACCAAACATATTTGGATCTGGTTTACTTTGTGTTGTTTTCACGTAGTTTTCTGTTTCTTGTAATTTACTACCATCAGCAAACGCTTTTTGTGAACTTGATTTTGCTTGTAAGCCAAGATCGTATGCTTGGTGTACATATAATCCTAAGTTTTTAACAAGCATAACGCGGTCGAATGAACGTGTTAATAGTTCTGGACGCTCAGCTTCTGCAAATCCTAGGTTTACGCAGAAAATGGCAACCGTTGACACGAAGTATAGGGAACGCATCGGACGCGCTACACGTTCTGTCGGTGCAAAATCTTTCTTCTTCTTCAATAGAACGAAGAATACGATAATATCCGCAAATGCAAGGATGATTTTGTAGTTAAATAATTCTTTCACACTAGAGCCTAAACTTCCGAAATTAGACGTTTGTCCTAGTACTGGTAAAGTAACGAAGTCATTGTAGAATCCGTAGAACATTACGTTACCAACAAGAATGAACGTTAAGATAAAGTTAATTCCTAGTGCTATATAGTTACGTTTTTTCCCTTTTGCAAATAATGCAAGACCCACAAACAGTAATGATGCTGCTAATGGACTAATGAATAAAATGAATTCTTGCATGAAAGATTCAAGTTTTAAATCGAAGCTAGTGCGTGTAATGATGTAGGATTTTAGCCATACGGCCAAAGCTACGAATAAAGTAAAACGCACATTTTGAAATTGTGATTTCATGGTTTCTTTCATTCATTTCCACCCTTTCTCTATCAGGCTTGGTCGATTTTGGAGCGAAAAATGTTAAAATAAAAAATACATAGTTTTATTGGCCATAATTAGAGTTTCTATATTCACCCATATACGACTTTAACTATGCATACCCTTTTTGGTTTCTTGTGCTGCTCATAAGCATAACGTCATTTCTGTATTATACAACAAAATTCATTTCTGAGAAACACTATAACATTTTACATTTTTTGTATGTGATTTGTCACTACCAGAGAAAACTTTAACATTCGTTTATATGCCCGTCAACTAGAAAATATAACAAAAATAGAAAAGAATGTTAAGTGGAATTGAAAGTTTTTTGGTTGAGAAATATGGAATAGAAATCTTTAAGTGGTTGTCTAGAAAACTATTATATGAAGGAAAATATGAAAAAATTAACGAACACTTGTTCTTTTTGGTTTTGTTTGTTACAATGAAATTTCATTGATAGATTATGTGTAATTTTGATGAACTTTTACTGATAACATAACATATTGTAGCTTATTTCTTTTGAAAATAGGGAGGCTTTTGAATGAAACAAAAATTTTCAGTTGAAGCGTTTTGGAAGAAAATAAAACATGTTGCGAAGCAGGCAGGGCAGTCGGTAATCTATGCGAGTTTATTGTTGTTTTACGTGTTGCAAAGACCGGATGTTCCAAAACGAGTGAAAATTATTGTAATCGGAGCACTTGCTTATTTCATTGCACCGATTGATGCCATTCCAGATTTCATTGCTGGAGTCGGTTATACGGATGATTTAGGTGCGTTAATGGCCGCACTATTACAAGCATCGATATACGTAAATGAAGATGTGAAAGATAAGGCACGAGTGAAGTTGGCAGAATGGTTTGGTTCGGATATAGACACATCATTTATCGATCAAAAATTAGATCAATAGGTGAGAACTGTCATAGGATGACAGGGCGAACGTAAGCGAGGAAGTGCATTATGCCATCAGGAAGAACGCATACGAAAATAAACTTAATATCCCTTCCGGTTGTTTTGTTTATGCTCTTTTCGTATGGATTAACAAGTTTTGATTTTTTATTAACTTTTGCAATTGGCTTTTTAGTAGGTACTTCATTTTTAACACCGGATTTAGATACGTACAGTAATGCGTATAATAAATGGGGATTCCTCCGTATTTTTTGGTATCCATATAGGAGCGTAATGCCCCATCGTTCCTTCTTCACACATACGATTATAATTGGTGATATTATTCGTATTGCATACATGTTAATTGTGTTTTCTCCGTTTTTATTCCTATTAAATATAATCGCATTCGGTGGAAATTTAATAGAAATTGCGAAGGAACACGAGGTTGAAATTGTAACGTTTGTAATGGGGATTGTTGTGGCGAGTACGCTCCACATTATAGCGGATAAAGCGAATACGCGCCGCAAGAAAATGATGAGAAAAAAGAAGAAACGCAGAAGATAAAAAAACCGTCCCAAAAGGTATTTTGGGACGGTTTTTTCTTATTAATAGGTAGGTTATTCTTTTCGTATTTTGTAGTTAAGTCGATATTCCTTGTCGAATCGCCGATAAAATTTCATTTACGATCATGCGACATTAATTTTTGGACAGTTCCTTTTTAATCAAACGTTTGTTTAAAACTAAGCTTTCAGTATCTTAATACCTTTCACGATATTCCAAATGAAGTAGTATAAGCTAATGATTCCGCAAATGCATAAGACGATGATTGCTCCAATTCCAAGTGTTACGTCTGGTTGATCAGATCCGATGCCCATAATTCCTAAAATAACTAATCCAATAAATGTTGCGATACTTGGAATAATGTGTGTCCATAGAGCACGTTTCGCATGTGGTTTCGTTTCAGAATCGCCCACAATCCACACGATAATAGGGAATAAGATAGGTGCAAATAATACACTAAAGTATGATAAAGCTGCTAATATTTTGTTTCCGTTCATATATATCACCTCATAAGTAATGTCCGTTGTTATACTTTTAGTATGCGATAAATTTGGCAACCTTCCTATCGATTAACATTACAAAAACGTGACGCTTTTGTAAGATTTCTTTTTCAAATGATGAAATTTTCGAAAAAATCTTTTTAAATGAAAATTGTTGTGATAAAATTATTGAAAACGTTTTCTTGAACGTTTTGTATTTTTTAGACTTAAAGGTATGATGACCTGGTAGTCTATTGATAAGGTTATATCTTATTTAAAAGGGGATTCTTTAGGGGGAGAGAACAATGAACACATGGACACAAGTTTACGATCCGTTCGGTAACATTT
Organism: Bacillus sp. TH30; assembly: GCF_016650875.1. Taxonomy (NCBI): domain Bacteria; kingdom Bacillati; phylum Bacillota; class Bacilli; order Caryophanales; family Bacillaceae; genus Bacillus; species Bacillus sp. TH30. Next base: position 2,805,127 of record NZ_JAEKEY010000002.1, read on the forward strand.
GGATTTCGGCAGCAGTCGCACTTATTCCAATCATATTTTTTTTCTTAGCTTTAGCGGTTTTCCGCATGAAGGGGTATGTGGCAGGATTTATTACAGTTGTATTAACGATTTTGGTGGCGTTATTTGCGTATAAAATGCCATTCACAATGGCAATGGCAGCGACCGGATACGGTTTCTTATACGGATTATGGCCAATTGCGTGGATTATCATTATGTCAGTATTTTTATATAAAATTTCTGTGAAAACAGGTCAATTTGATGTCATTCGTGCATCTGTATTATCCATTACGAATGACCATCGTTTACTCGTTATTTTAATTGGATTTTCATTTGGAGCATTTTTGGAAGGGGCAGCAGGATTTGGTGCACCAGTAGCGATTACGGCAGCGCTTCTGGCAGGCCTTGGGCTAAATCCTTTATACGCAGCAGGTCTTTGTTTAATCGCAAATACTGCACCAGTAGCGTTCGGAGCGATGGGGATTCCGATTACAGTTGCTGGACAAGTAACAGGCATTGATCCGCATAAAATTGGACAAATGGCTGGGCATCAATTACCGTTCTTATCTTTATTTGTTCCGTTCTTTATCGTATTTTTAATGGATGGCTTTAAAGGAGTAAAACAAACGTGGCCTGCTTTATTTGTAGCGGGTAGTTCATTTGCAATTACACAGTTTATTACAGCGACGTTTTTAGGACCAGAACTTCCGGATATTACGTCAGCGCTTGTAAGTTTAGTAAGTTTATCGCTATTCTTAAAAGTTTGGCAGCCGAAAGAAGTTTATCAAACTAAGCAAGCGAATAGTGAAGTAGCCGCGGCGACGACGGCGACATCTATGCCGAAACTAACGGTAGGAAAAGTAGTAAAAGCGTGGTCTCCGTTCATTATTTTGACTGTGATGGTAGTCATCTGGAGCCAGAGTTTCTTTAAAGCGTTATTCGCTCCGGGCGGCGCTTTAGAAAGTCTCGTATTTAAATTTGAAGTTCCAGGCTTGCACAATTTAGTAATGAAAGCAGAGCCAATTGTAAATAAACCAACACCTTATGAAGCAATCTTGAAATTAGATATTTTATCAGCGACTGGAACAGCAATTTTAATTGCTTGTATCATTTCTATCTTTATTTTGAAAATGAGTGCAAAAGATGCAGTAGCAACATTTAAAGAAACGTTAAACGAACTAAAAATGCCAATTCTATCTATTGGATTCGTATTAGGATTCGCATTTATCGCAAACTATTCTGGTCTATCTTCTACATTAGCGTTAGCACTTGCAGGAACTGGCGGATTATTCCCGTTCTTCTCACCATTCTTAGGATGGATTGGCGTATTCTTAACAGGATCAGATACGTCAGCGAACGCACTGTTCTCGAATTTACAAGCAATTACAGCGCAGCAAGTCGGTGTATCTGAAGTGCTTCTTGTTGCAGCAAATACAACGGGCGGTGTAACGGGTAAAATGATTTCTCCGCAATCAATTGCGATTGCTTGTGCGGCAGTTGGACTTGCTGGGAAAGAGTCAGATTTGTTCCGCTTTACATTGAAGCATAGTTTATTCTTCGTTACTATTGTTGGGATTATGACGTATGTGCAGGCTTACTATTTAACTTGGATGATTCCGTAAACAACAAAAGAAATAACCTTTGCATTTTTCAGATTAACGTGTATACTTGGAAAGTATTGAAAATTAAATCAGTGATAAACTAGGGGTGCCTAACGTATGCGTAGGCTGAGAGAGAAGCGTGTGAACTTCTTAACCCTTTGGACCTGATCTGGCTCGTACCAGCGTAGGGAAGTTAACGGCTTTACATAATGATGTCTTTATGAGCCAGGTCCTTATTCTTTTATGGACCTGGCTCTTTTTATTTTGGCATGCGCTGGCCATATCTCGTCCTTGTCACGAACAGGGGGGCAACAAAGGTTATGAAACAGTCTGTTTCAGCTGAGCAAATTGAATTGAAATCGAGTTTACCAGGAAGTAAGAAAGTGTATGTGGATGGAACACGTGAAGGTATGAAAGTACCAATGCGCGAGATTGAACAAAGCGATACGAACGGTGTTCAAAATCCGCCAATCCATGTGTATGATACGAGTGGACCTTATACAGATCCAGAGTATAAAGTGGAGCTGGAAAAAGGGATTCCAACGCCGCGCCACTCTTGGACCTTGGGGCGTGGTGATGTGGAAGCTTATGAAGGACGCGAAATTAAACCTGAGGATGACGGTGTGAAAGTGGCTTCAAAACATACACCTGTTTTCCCGCAAATGGATCGTAAGCCGCTTAGAGCGAAGCAAGGTGCAAATGTTTCGCAAATGCATTATGCGCGTAATGGCATTATTACGTCTGAGATGGAATATGTTGCGATTCGTGAAGGGGTAGAGCCTGAATTTGTTCGTAAGGAGATTGCAGAAGGTCGTGCGATTTTGCCGGCGAACATTAACCATCCTGAAGCGGAACCGATGATAATTGGACGTAATTTTCACGTGAAGGTAAATGCAAATATCGGAAACTCTGCTGTATCGTCTTCTATTGCAGAAGAAGTAGAGAAGATGACGTGGGCGACTCGCTGGGGTGCAGATACGATTATGGATTTATCTACAGGTAAAAACATTCATACAACACGTGAGTGGATTATTCGTAATGCTCCGGTACCAGTTGGAACTGTGCCAATTTATCAAGCGCTTGAAAAAGTAAACGGAATTGCAGAAGATTTAACGTGGGAAGTATATCGTGATACGTTAATTGAGCAGGCGGAGCAAGGCGTTGATTACTTCACGATTCACGCTGGTGTATTACTTCGTTACATTCCAATTACTGCAAAGCGTATGACAGGTATTGTTTCGCGCGGTGGTTCGATTATGGCGCAGTGGTGTTTATTCCATCATAAAGAAAACTTCCTATATACTCACTTTGAAGAGATTTGTGAAATTATGAAGCAGTACGATGTTTCGTTTTCTCTTGGAGATGGATTACGTCCAGGTTCTATTGCAGATGCAAATGACGAAGCGCAGTTTTCTGAGCTTGAGACACTTGGTGAATTAACAAAAATCGCTTGGAAACATGATGTGCAAGTTATGATTGAAGGACCTGGGCATGTACCGATGCATTTAATTAAAGAAAATATGGAGAAAGAACTTGATATTTGTCAGGGTGCGCCGTTCTATACACTTGGGCCGTTAACGACAGATATTGCACCAGGTTATGATCATATTACTTCAGCGATTGGTGCTGCGATGATCGGCTGGTTTGGAACGGCGATGCTTTGTTATGTAACCCCGAAAGAACATTTAGGTTTACCGAACAAAGATGATGTTCGCGAAGGGGTTATTACGTACAAAATCGCTGCGCATGCAGCCGATCTTGCGAAAGGGCATAAAACGGCTCATCAGCGTGATGATGCACTTTCAAAAGCACGATTTGAATTCCGTTGGCGCGACCAATTTAATTTATCTTTAGATCCTGAACGCGCGATGGAGTACCATGATGAAACGTTGCCAGCAGAAGGGGCGAAAACAGCGCATTTCTGTTCAATGTGTGGCCCAAAGTTTTGTAGTATGAGAATTTCACATGATATTCGTGAATATGCGAAAGAAAATGACTTAGAAACGACAGAAGCAATTGAAAAAGGAATGAAAGAGAAAGCGGTAGAATTCAAAGAAACTGGTAGTCACTTATATCAATAACACGTTACACCTCTTTACTTGATTGATCACATTGTACCTAACTTAAATATAGAAGAAGCCCCCTTTGCTAAGACGGTAGCAAAGGGGGCTTCTGTCGTCTATCCCGCTATTTGTGGGCAGTAAAACTCCCACCTCAACATTCGGCTGGAGCAAGGAAGTTAGGTGGGAGATAAACTGCCCGTAAACGCCCGATTGGTGCGGGCTAATAATCAGTGGGGGATGAACAATCCCCCACTGATTAAAGTTTCACTTTATAAGGCGAAGAATAATTGTACCCAGTAGTATAAGAGGAATAATGTGACGACTGTTGTGAGTGGGATTACGATGAGAGATACGCTTAAATAATCTTTCCATTTCACTTTAATTTTGTTTTGTCTTAAGATATACATCCAAATGAGGGAAGCTAGTGTACCGATTGGTAATAATAGTGAACCGATGTCACTACCGATGATATTTGCGAGGTAGATCGTTTTTAATGTGACTGGATCTAGTCCCATTTCTGTTAATGTGATTGTACCAATCATAAGTGCAGGGTGGTTATTGAAGACGTTAGAGAGGAGGGAAACGAGTCCGCCCATTGCAAAGCTGGCATAGAGTAGATGCTGACTTACAACTGGTTCGAGCCAATGGACAAGCGCCGCTGTTAATCCTGCGTTATGAAGCCCGTAAATAATTACGTACATAGAGAAGGCGAAAATTAAAATGTGCCACGGTGTCTTTTTCAAAATATCGACTGGGTTTGTTCGTAAGTAGTACCATCTCCAGATGAGAAGAACGAGTGAACCGAGTACGGCAACAATTTCGATTGGAATCGATAAGAAGGATGCAACGAATAGAAGACAGCGCATAAGGAAGACGAAGCCTAATACTTTTAACATGAATTTCGTACGTTTTTGTTTCGTATTAACAGAATTTTGTCCTTTTAACGGATGGAAGTTTTTCGTGAAGAAAATTTCTTCAATATCATATGAAGAAACAGGTAATCTTTCTGGTAGCTTTTTCTTTAAAACTGTATACATAAGCCATGACATAAACAGTAGTCCTAGTGTTGCAGGTACAAACATCATAGCAGTATGCATATAAAGAGTCATATGGACGATGTTTAATGCGATTAAGTTTACGATATTACTTACACCGATTGGTGCACTAGATGCAGTGGCAATTAGAGCGCCACTTAATAAATAAGGGATTTGTTGATGAGGTTTTAATTGAAGATTTTTCAGAAGAAGGATTAAAATTGGAGTTGTAATTAAAATACTACCGTCATTATTAAATAAAAGAGTCATAAGAAAACATAGTAATTGAATGTACCAGTATAGGCGGTGTCCGGAACCTTTCGCTAAATTTGCGAGTTTTGCTGCGGACCAGTGGAAGAAGCCGAAGCTTTCTAATATAACTGCCATAACGATGGTCGCTAATATCGTTATGGAGGCGCCTCCAATTTTACTTATAATGTCTATGACGTCTGGTTTTGATACAAGTCCAGTAATGAGGATAATGCCGGCGCCGACTGCTGCCGGCCACGCCTCATTTAAACCGCGAGGTCGCCAAAAGATAACAATCATCGTTAAGAAGAATACAATAATAGTAATCCATATTTCAATGCTCATATTTAACCTACCTTTCTATTTTCCCTTGAACAAATGTAGCTTGTCTCAAGTTTATATAGCATTATATTCAAAAGAAAATAAGAAGAACTAGGCATCTACCTTAATCTAGTGAATATGTGTATTTTGAGCAATAAGGCAAGTATAAGGAGTAGTGTAATAACTATTAGGAGAGGAGTCTAATAAATTAGGGGCATTCTATGTGTGAATGCCCCTAATTTACTATTTTTCCTTTAAAAATGTTCGATCTTTTAAGAATAAATTCCAGAAGAAAATAAATCCTGGTAGTAAAATTGCAATCCCGATTGCGTAAAGAATAAGAAGTGCATAGAATGTTTCGACCGTCGTAAAGCTTGTAAATACAGTTACGTCCGGGTAAATGATATAAGGTAAATGGGCGACGCCGTAAGCGTAGCTTGCAAATGCATATTGAGCGACGACAGCTAAAACTGCAATGCGAGGAAAGCCTAGTGTGCCATATTTCTTATTTGTCCACCAAAGGGAAGAGTATCCGATAACAAATAAAATGATAGAGACTGTAAACCATGGGAATTGCTTTATTAGTCCTTGCATAAGCCAGTGTGTTTCAGGGTCCATTACAACGAGAGCGATAATAGCAGTCACGAGCGTTGCAGGACCAAGTATGATGGCATTTCTTCTATAAATTCGGTACGTATCTTCAGAACCTTGTTCCCTAGCAAAATCAGCAAGAAAGAGAGATGATAGAAATAGTTCCGAAGTTAGTCCGAAGAGCATATAACAATAAATAACGGGACTAGAAAGAAGTTTTCCGTAAAGGAGTACTTCTTTTCCTTCAGACATCGTAATATAGGCACCTTCTGTAACTGGCAGAACGGTAATTAATAGAGCAGGGATTAAGAGCCCGGTAATACCTGAAATAATCCGAAGAAGGTGTTGGTATTTTGGCAGGGAGTAAGCAAATACCATAAATGTACTACGAATCGCAACGAGTACTAAAATTAACATAACTGGTACAAACATAACGGTTGCAAGGGTAAAGGCCGCTTTTGGGAAGAAACCGAGAAAAGCAACGACGACAAAGACAAGAAACGTATTTGTTACTTCCCAAGTTGGTGATAAGTACCGATTAGCAAGCTTGGCAGCAAGCGTCGGGTGTTTAGCGTATACCATGCCCCAAAAACCAGCTCCAAAATCAATAGACCCTAGTATGCTATATACGAAAATAAGAGCCCATAAGATGATGATTGCAATGCTTTCCTCATGCACGAGAATCGCCTCCTTCGTGATGTAAATCATTCTTTAACGGATGTTTCTTAAAGAATGTCCGTAGTACAAAGACTGTTAAAATACCGAGTCCGATATATAAAATGATGAATAAAACAAATAAAGGACCGACGAAATCAGCGCGCGTAGAAGCATCTACCGTGCGTTGCATGCCATAAATTGTCCATGGCTGACGACCACTACAACTAAAAATCCATCCGAATTCAATACCGAGCAACATAACGGGTCCACAGGCGGCAGCTCCCCAAAGAAGCCACTTCGGTAACTCTACTCCTTTTTTTCGGTAAACAAAGTACCAATATAAGAGGGCAATAGCTGCAACTGCAAAGGTAAAGGCAGCAGTGCCGACCATTAAGTTGAATAGTGTATGTGTGTAAAATGGTGGCCACGTTTCTTGCGGGAATTCATTTAGCCCTTTTACAACGGTGTTAGGGTCTAGTCCCACTAATAAGCTAAGCATGTTCGGAATTTCAAGGGCATAGTTTAGTTCAAGTGTGTTAGGGTCCACAACCCCGCCAATCGATAAAGGCGCGTGTGATGTCGTTTCAAACAAAGCTTCAGCAGATGCTAGTTTTTCAGGTGAATGTTTATGTAAGGCAATAGCAGATTCGTGTCCTGAAAGCCACATCGTAGCACCTGTGATAAATGTAACGACAAGCCCTAACAGTAATCCTTTTTTATGGTAAGCAATTTCACGAGCACTTAAATTTTTCTTTAATAATTTAAATCCAGCGATAGAAGCAATAACAGCTGCTCCAGTTGTATAGGCCGTAATAACGACGTGGAATGCACTTGTGCCAAAGCTCGGATTAAAGAAAGCTTTCCACGGATCAACGTTAAAAACTGAGCCATCTGGATTCATTGAAAAGCCCGCAGGTGTATTCATCCATGTGTTTGCCGATGTAATAAGCACGGCAGATGCAGTGGCGCCAATCATAACGAAAAATAGCGAGATTAATCTCATAACTGGAGGTAGTTTATCAGCCGCATATACGTAAATAGACATGAATAAAGCCTCTAAAAAGAAGGCGAAAATCTCAATTTGAAACGGAACGGAAATAACTTGCCCAACAATTTTGGCGAAACCAGGCCAAAGAAGTGAAATTTGTACACCAACAATTGTTCCAGTTGGAATTGCTACACCGAGAAGGATAGCAAAAGCCTTTGTCCATCTTTTTGCCATAATGGCATAGTCGGAATCTTTCTTCCAGTGATAGAGTATTTCACTTATAAAAATCATTAAAGAAAGCCCGACTCCAAGCGTTGCAAAGATAATGTGGAATGCTAATGAAGAACCAAAAAATGCCCTTGCTAATGTTACGGTATCCATATGTATACTCCTCTTCTTTTTGCCATTATTTTCTGATTGAATTGGAAAATTTATTCAAAAAACTACCAAAAACATATATGTATTTAAAAAATGAGTACGGTAATGCGATATTTAAATATTCTAAAAAGAAAGAAATTGATATTTGGTAATATTTTATTTGTTTTTTAGGGCTGAATCTTTTATAATCTTTTATGCGAACGTAAGTTCTGTTTCTGGGATGAAGAAGTTTATGTGAAATGGAGAGGGTGTTTTATGTATCCTGAAGTCATTAAAAAGATGGCATTTTCAAGAGAGCATAGAGATTTATTATTAAAGTTGTATAATAAAGAAATTACGCGTCGTGAATATGATCGACTTGTGGAATCGCTATATAGACCTTCTAAAGAGGCTTGCGAAGGATAAGGTGAGAGAGACAATCTAAAGGATTGTCTTTTTTATATTTGCGTATGTTCTGGTAAAATTAAGGTTAGCCTTAAAAGGAGGTGAAAAGCTTGCGAAAACGTTTATATATAGGGATTGGGGTTATTCTCTTAATCGCTTTAGGTGGAGTTGTATTTTGGTCAGCTTTACAAGGAAATCGTACCGAGCATTTTATTTTACGACATATGGTGAATGAAAATGGAACACTTGCAACGTATCGCTTAGAGGATACAAAGGCAGGTAAGGGTGAAGCGAAGGGTCGTGAAGCTTTATCAGAATCTGCAGGGTTATGGCTACAATATACACTTGATAAAGATGATCAAGCTTTATTTGATGAACAAGTGAAGGTTATTCAAAATAACTTTGTACACAAGGATCGCATCGTTATATGGAAAATCTCTGAAAAGGGAGAAATGCAGTCAGCTACTAATGCACTTATCGATGATCTTCGTATTATAGAACAATTATATCGTGCTTATGAAATGTACAAGGAAGATCGCTATAAAAACCTTGCAGATCAATTGAGTGATTCTGTACTTCGTTATAATAAAAAAGATAATTATTACGTTGATTATTACGATGCAGATACAGGAAAACAAAATAACTTTGCAACAACATCTTACATAAATCCGCATGCATTCTCTTATATGAAAAAGTATGGAAAAATTTCTGCACAGCAGTATCAGGAAGTTGTTCAGTTTTTAGCGGATTATCCAAGGCAGGGCTGGGCATTCCCGAAAGAGTATAAAGATGATGGGACATTTACGTACGATAAAGAAGTGAATCTTATTGATCAATCATACGTTGCTTATCATCGTAGTTTAGGCGGTCTTTCATCAGACGCTTATTTGGAATTTATAAAGAAGAAATTTCGCGAAGACGAAAAGTTATATGGTCGTTATAACTTAGAAACGGGAAAACAAGCTGTGAACTATGAATCACCAGCATCTTACGGATTAACAATTTTGTACGTACTACAAACAGGTGATACAAAGTTTGCGAAGGAATTGTATGAGCGGATGAATACATTCCGAAATGATAATGTATTTAGTAGATATTATGGTGGATATGTAACAGGTGAGAATAATAATACACATATTTTCGATAACGTATTGCCGCTTTTAGCGGAAATGGAATTGGATAAGAGTAAAAAATAGAAGGTGCCACCCTATGGGGATGGTACCTTTTATTTGTGTCCTTACTTGTTTGTAAAGCGATATAATTTTATGCCCTAATATTGGAGAAGTAATCAATCACGAATTCACGAAATTGCTGGGCGGTGTTTGATAAATAGCGCTTCTTCGACCAACTTAAGCCGATAGTTCGTTCGCAATTAGGTTCAATAATACGTAACTTATTTGATGCTAAAGTAGAGTTTTTTAATAAAGTTAAACTTGGGACAAAGGCGATGCCAAGACCTTGCTTAATGAGATCGCTAATCACGGTTGGTTCATCTACTTCAAAAGCGATATGTGGAGTGAAACCAGCTTTTTTACAAAATTCATCTGTTAAGTGCCGAAATCCGTAACCAGTGTTCATACTAATAAACGATTCGTCTTTTACTTCATGCAAATAGATACTTTCGCGGTTTGATAACCGATGTCCTGAAGGAACAGCTAAGAAAATTTCTTCTGTGATAAGTGGTTCCCAAACCATTTCATCGCCTTCAATTGGTACAGAGGAGATACAAAAATCAATTTCCATATTATCTAGTTGCCGCTTCATAGAAGGAGTAGATGCGAGAAATTGTTGGAATCGAACGTTAGGATGTTCTAGTAAAAAAGAACCGAGTAGCTCGGGTAATATTCTTGGAATAGAAACTGCAAGTGTAATAGAGCCTTGTTGTAATTCAGCTAAATCTTTAATTTCGCGTTCCCCTTCACTTAATTCATGAAAAATGCGTTCTACTCGTTTTAAAAATACTTTGCCGAAAGAGTTTAATGTAATCTGTCGACCTTGGCGATCAAATAAGGGGACGCCTAAGTCCTTTTCTAGTCTAGCGATTGTTTTACTGAGTGAAGGCTGCGCGATATGCAATTCTTCAGCTGCTTTTGTCATATGTTCTAGTCGTGCGACTGTCTGAAAGTATTTTAATTGAAGAAGTTCCACTTCGAATCTCCTTTCTATAGACCAAAAGGAATGAATTGATAATTAAAGATGTATTATACAGTATGGAAAGTGACGTGTATAGTAAATCTGTTAAACCATTCGAAGGGTGTTAAATTAGGAGAAGGAGTATGTTTCATGAAGGGAATTCAACTTATATTTAAAGATTGGAAGGCGATGTGGAACCATAAACATGGACGTATCGCTTTAATTTTTTTATTAATCGTTCCTTTAATTTATTCAGGATTCTTCTTAGCTGGATATTGGGATCCGTACGGAAAATTAGATAAATTACCTGTTGCAGTTGTTAATTTAGATAAGGGTGCTGTGATGGATGAAAAAACAATCCAGGCTGGAGACGATTTTGTTAAAAATTTAAAAGAGAATAAGGAATTGGCGTTTCATTTCGTATCAGAAAAAGATGCTGATGAAGGGCTAAAAGAAGATAAGTATTATATGGTGGTTACGATTCCGGAGGAGTTCTCTAAAAAGGTAAGTACACTAATGGATGAGAAACCAGAGCCGGCACAATTGCAGTATAAAGTAAATCCAGGTAAAAACTTTGTAGCAGCTCAAATTGGAACGACAGCTGTTGAAAATATGAAAACAAAAATCTCAAATAGTATTACGAAATCTTATACAGAAGGTGTCTTTTCAAAGTTTCAAGATTTGGCACAAGGGTTGAGTGATGCAAGTAATGGCGCTGAGAAGTTACATGAAGGAACGACGGATGCAAAAAATGGGGCAAATCAGCTTGCAGATGGTATTCATCGTTTAAGTGACGGGACATCAAAAGTGAAAGAGGGAAGTGAAAAACTTGCTTCTAGCCAATCTGCCTTAAGTGTCGGTGCAAATGAGCTTAGTCAAGGAGCGACATCACTTCATAATGGTATGGAGCTGCTAGCACAGGGTAAGAAGTCTTTACAATCAGGAGTTAGTGAATTAAGTGCTGGTACAAATGAATGGGTGAACGGAAGTGAGAAACTTGCTGAAGGGCAAGTGAAAGCGGACAATGCAGCAAATAGTGTAAAACAACAATTAGAAGAGTACGTGAAAAGTCATCCAGAAGTGCAGCAAGATCCTGCTTTTCAAAAGATCATTGCTACTTCTAACGGATTAGCTAAAGCAACAAACACTTTAAATAATAGCCAACAACAATTGACACAAGGTGCGCGGAAGCTTACTGATGGTCAGCATAAGATTGAGGAAGGCATGAATACATTCGGAGTTAAGTTAAACGAAGCTACCGCTGGAACGAAAAAGATAGCAGATGGTACTTCGAATTTAGCTGATGGATTTACGAAGTGGGGAAATGGATTTACATCATTACAAGAAGGTGTAAATCACCTTGCGAGTGGCGGAACAGAGCTGAATCATGGTGCTGATAAGTTAACGAACGGACTTGTTAAACTTGACAATGGTACGAAAGAACTTTCTACGAAATTGGGAGAGGGCGCAGAGAAGATAGCGGATGTTCGCAATGATGATGCACGCAATACGATGTTCTCAGAGCCGGTTCAATTAGTGAAGTCGACAGTTTCTGATGTGCCTAACTACGGTTCAGGTATTGCACCATACTTTTTATCACTGGCATTTTATGTTGGTGGAATTATGGCATCGAATATTTTACCTCTTGGCCGTAGACAAAATATGAAGGTAAGCGGAACAGTACATTTTATTAATAAACTAGGATTGGTATATTTAATTGGACTTATTCAAGCATTACTTGTGGATGTGGTAGTGTTAGGAGTTATGAAATTAGAAGTTGCAAGTGTATCACTCTTTGTTTTATCAAGTATTGTTATTTCCTTTACGTTCATGACATTTATTCTTATGTTAGTAACGGTATTTGGTCTTGTTGGGAAGTTCGCAGCGGTAACGCTTCTCGTTCTTCAATTAGCGACGAGCGGAGGTACTTTCCCAGGAGAGTTAAATATAGCTGTGCTTAGCAAAATTGGACAGTTTCTCCCAATGTCTCATTCTCTTAGAGGATTACAAGATGTTATCTCTTTAGGAGATTGGTCGCAATTACGAATGCAGATTTTAATTTTATTATGCTATCTCGTTGTTGCTGGTGGAATCACATGGGTTACGAGTCATATACAGCATAAGGAAACGAATGCAGAGCAAGTTTCATAATATAAAGAAGCTATCCGGATAAAAGGTTTTATTACGACCTTTTCGGATAGCTTTTTCTTATTTCTTTTCCATTACCGCAAAGTAATTATTTTCATTATCAGCAAAGTTGAATGCTCTACCTGTAGGTAAATCTACAACTTGTCCAACTGTAACATTTTTCTCAGAAAGATCTTTATACAGTTGATCTAAGTTATTAGAGAAGAACATAAGTGAAGGGGTATTTAAGTTTAATTCAGGTTGCATCTTCGCAATTAACGCCTTATCGTGAAGGACGATGCTTGTTCCAGCTTCTTTTGCCGGCGCAATTTCAATCCAGCGAAATCCTTGACCGTTATTTTCTTCCGCAACGATTTGGAATCCTACTGTTTCTGTCCAAAATTGTACTGATTCATCTTGGTTATTTACATATAACATAATTTGCCCAATTTGATTAATCATAGGTGTGTCCTACTTTCTTTTCTTATATGAAATACTATCCCGCATTAACGGGCAGTAAGACCCCTACCTCAAAATTCAGCAAAAGAAAAGAAGTTAGGTGGGGATCGGGCTGCCCGTAAATGCCCGATTGGTGAGGGCTGATAATCAGTGGGGGATGAAGAACCCCTCCACTGATTAAAGTTTCACTTTATTATATCAAATATATGGTTTAAATACTTTTTCATGATTTTTCCGAATGGCAATCTTCGCCCATTTCATATTTGTCGTAGGGGAAGGCCCTGTAATCCACGTATGAAATGGTAGTATGCTGCCAATGACCATTGCTGAAATAGAGATTGTGGTCGTTAATATAAATAATAATAGGCTATATAATATTGTGTTTTCTTGCAATGCGAATAAGGAAAGAAATTTTGTACATAGTTGCAAGAAGAAAAAATGAGCTAAATAAGCGCCATACGTGTAATTCCCGATAAAACGTAAAGCTTTATATAAGAAACCACGTCGCTGTACAATTGTAATAGATAACACGTACAGTATCATAATTTCACAAACAATATATAAAAACATGGACGGTTTTAAATAAGTAGAAACCGTTAAATGAATAGAATTGGCGCCGTAAAAACTAAATAACTCATAATTGATGAATAAAAATAAGATGAAAAATATTATTGTTATAAGCGGAATATGTTTCATGACAAATATACGCCAAGTTTTTAATGCTACAGCAGCTATTCCTCCCATGACGAAATAGAATGAGTAGAAGAAGAAGGAACGATCTGTATAATGTAAAATAGTTGAACTAGTCAGTTTCTCTCCATTAAAAATGTAGTGAGAAGAGTACCACATTAAGAAGAAATATAGACAAGCGAAAATGGTCATATATTTATATATGTCTTTTTTATTTTCTGTTCGTTTTTGAAACCAATAAAATAGTGTGCATAGTAACGGGAACAATAAGTGAATTTGGAACATCATAATAACGTACCAAAGATGAGGTGCAGCTGTTCCGAGTAATAAACTTTTTATTCCGCCTTGTAGTGTAATGACATCGTTTGTTGTTAATAAGTAAAGAATAGACCAGAAGAAATAAGGAATGAGTAAATGTGCGGCTTTTTCATAAATATATTCTCTGTAAACGAGTTGCTTCGTATATAGCCGAATTAAATGGAAGCCGACGATAAATATGAATGCAGGTGCTGAAAATTTTGCAAGATTAAATAGCATGCCCATAATGAGGGATTGCTCGAGTAAGACATTTCCTTGATTCATTGTATATAATAAGGAACTTTGCAAAACGACAGCAAGAAATGCAATGCTTTGCAAAACTTTGAATTCTGGTGCGCTTTGAGTCATTGTATCCATCTCCTTTTCCATACATGATTATAGTACGGAGAATGGATAATGGATGTGGAATATTTGTGAAGATTATAACAAAATTGTGGCGGGATGGGATTATATCGACGTTTCGACAAATAACAACAAAAAAGAGGATGCTCCACCGAGTATCCTCTTTCTATATATTAAGCAAATTTATTTTTGATCCAGTTTTTACCTTCTACAAGGCGAGCTGTCATTACGGCACAAGCGTTATCTCCTGTTACGTTTAACACTGTTGCAGGAGGATCGATGATTGTACTAATTGCTGCGATAATTGGCAATGCTTCTGGTGGGAATCCGTATAGAGAAACGATTAACATTTCACCAATCATACCTCCGCCCGGAATAGCACCCATTACTGTTCCTACTAATAGAGAAACAACAAGTGCAATTGCTAATGTTTTCGGTCCTTCGAATTCCATGTTGAAAATACCGAATAAGAAAGCAATTTTTAATACCCCGCCTAAAACAGATCCGTCTTTATGAAGTGTAGATCCAAGAAGGACAACTGTTTCACGAACGTCAGAAGAAATACCCATTTTCTTCGTTGCTTCTAAGTTCGCTGGAATACTTGCGGCACTACTACAAGTTGCAAGTGATGTAACTGTAGGAGAGACCATGTTCTTCCAAAATACTTGTACACCTTGTTTGCGACCTGCAAGGTACGCATAGAATGTAAAGAATACAAAGAAGTAAATAAGAGAAGCTGGATAGTATACCATTGCTGCTCGGAAGTAAGTTCCAAGAAGTTGTGGTCCGAATTCACCAACTAATGCTGCGAAGTAGGCAGCTAGTCCGATTGGAGCGTAGTACATAATGAAAGATACGACTTTCATTGAAATTTCTGCACCAGCTTGTAGGAATGTAGCGAATGGTTTCCCTTTTTCACCAACTGCTGAAGTTGCAACCCCCATTAAGATAGAGAAGAAAATAAGAGCTAGCATGTTCTCGCGAGATAGTAACTTTGAAAAGTCTGATACTGTTATGATACCAACAATTTGATCAGCAACACTAACTGCTTTTTCAGCTTTATCAGGCTGCGTTAGTTCTAATACAACACCTTGTGCTGGCGGGAATACTTTCACGATAATAATCATAAAAATAGCAGCTAAAATACTTGTAAATAAGAAAGTTCCAGCCATACTAGACATAATTTTACCGAAACGTTTTAATCCATCCATATTAGCAATAGATGACGCGATGCTAAAGAACACTAACGGTACAACAATCGTAAACATTAAGTTTAAGAAAATGTCACCAAGCGGCTTTAAAGCAACTGCATCGGCACCCATGAAATAACCAATGAAACCACCAATTAGGATAGAAGATAATAAAATAAGCGGAAAGCGATATGCCTTCATAAATATATCCTCCTATCGATTATAAAAAATCATACTGAATCATTATAGCGAGTTAGAGACTTCTTTACTAGGAAAATACGGATAGATGGAATAGCGTGAAAACCGAGAAATTTTTGTTTTTAAGCTCGGCATACAGTTAGAAATCTAGACATATATATTTGTAACCTAGTGGTGGCAAGGGCTACACCATAACTTAGGTTTGGAAAAAGGGGGAGGGGAGCGAGATGAATATTTTACTTTGCTGTGCAGCGGGAATGTCTTCCAGTTTGATTGTTACAAAAATGGAGAAAGCAGCAGAGGCAAGAGGGATACAGGTAAAGATTTGGGCAGTATCAGGTTCAGAAGTGCGAAATCATATTGATACTGCAGATGTACTTTTACTTGGACCGCAAGTACGTTATTTATTACCGAAAATGAAAGAATTATGTAAGGACAAGGGAATACCTGTTGATGTCATTCAATCTGTCCATTACGGGCTTTGTAATGGAGAAGCTATCTTGCAAGCAGCTTTGTTAATGAAACCATGAGGAGTGTGGGATAGATGATAGGGTTTTTAGAGAAATATGTGATGCCAGTGGCAGGGAAGGTTGCAGAACAGAGACATTTGCAAGCGATTCGTGATGGAATTGTTTTAACGATGCCTTTCTTGATTATTGGATCATTTTTCCTTATTATTAGTGCATTACCAATACCAGGATATAATGATTTTATGGCAGGTTTATTTGGTGAGAATTGGCAGAGGGCTTTAGGGTATCCAGTTAGTGCAACTTTTAATATAATGGCTTTAATAGCTGTTTTTGGAATCGCTTACAGACTTGGAGAATATTATAAAGTGGACGCTTTAGCATCCGGAGCATTGTCGCTTGTGACGTTTTTACTTGCAACTCCATTTCAAGTTGCATATATTATACCAGGCACGAAGGAAAGTGTGATTGTAGATGGAGCAATCCCAGCGGCGCTAATGGGAAGCCAAGGTTTATTTGTAGCGATGATTATTGCAATTATATCTACTGAACTTTATCGGTTTATTGTACAAAAAAAGATGATTATAAAGATGCCGGAGACAGTTCCACCAGCTGTGACACGTTCATTTGCGGCACTTGTTCCAGGTTTTATTGTTGTAACGGTTATTTGGATTTTGCGCTTAATTATAGAAAATACTTCTTTTGGCAGTATCCATAATATTGTGGGGCGAATTTTACAGGAACCACTTAGTGTACTTGGTGCTAGTCTTTGGGGCGCAATAATAGCAGTTATTCTCGTTCATGTTCTTTGGTCGTGTGGAATTCATGGTGCTACTATTGTTGGTGGTGTAATGAGCCCCGTTTGGTTGTCGTTAATGGATCAAAACCGAGTTGCTTTCCAAGCAGGGCAAGATGTACCGAATACGATTACTGCACAGTTCTTTGATTTATGGATTTATATGGGCGGTTCTGGTGCAACACTCGCTTTAGTTGTAGGAATGTTACTATTTGCGCGAAGTCAGCAATTAAAAAGTTTAGGGCGATTATCGATTGCACCAGGTATTTTTAATATTAATGAAATGGTGACTTTCGGTATGCCGATAGTAATGAACCCGCTTTTACTTATTCCATTTATACTTGTACCAGTTGTGTTAACGGTTGTTTCTTACTTTGCAATGGAATGGGGATGGGTCGCACGTCCGAGCGGAGCGGCTGTACCTTGGACGACACCTATTCTTTTTAGTGGATATTTAGGATCAGGCGGGAAAATTTCAGGAGTTGTTTTACAACTTGTTAACTTTGCACTTGCATTCTTTATTTACTTACCGTTCTTAAAAATATGGGATAAACAAAAAGTAGCGGAAGAAAAGGGGGAGTAAAGAACTAAAATGGATACGATAGAGACGAAAGCTTTTCACTTAATTTTGCATGGTGGTAATGCGAGAAGCTGCTCAATGGAAGCAATTGATTGCGCAAAGCGCGGTGAATTTCAGGAAGCAGAAGCGAAACTACAAGAAGCTTTAAATGAATTGCAAGAGGCGCATCGCTTACAAACAGAGCTCATACAGAAAGAGGCTGCCGGGGAAAAAAACGAAGTTACCCTTTTGATGGTGCATGCACAAGATCATTTAATGAACGCAATTACGGTGAAGGAATTGGCGAGTGAGTTTGTAGAATTATATAGGAAGATGTCGGTGGATGAATGAACCTTGCTTAGGCAAGGTTTTTTATGTATGTGTCCGTACCATCAGTGGAGTGTTTGTTCCACTGATGGTATTTACAATCCTCCTTTTTACGGATGAGTAAGAGTGATAATTAATCGGCAGTAACAATCTCTCCTATACCACGAATTAATTTTTTTATATGCATCTCATTTGGTCTTAATATACTTACGATATAATCAATCGCTATTTGCGGTTCAACGGTCGTACCGCACGTATAACAGTCGATGGCTGCAAAGTTTTTTTCTGGATAAGTGTGAATTGAAAGGTGGCTTTCGGATAGTAAAACTAAAACAGTAACGCCATGCGGATCGAATTCTTTTGTACTTACGTTTAAAATATGGGCACCAGAGCAATCTGCAGCGTTAACTAAATGATATTCTAAAAAGTGAACATCATCTAATAGGGAAAAGTCCACTCCCCATAAATCTACTATTATATGCTTACCAAAAGTAGAATATTCCATAGGGTAGCACTCCTTGCTATAATATTGTCAAAACTCCATTTCCTTTTTGTAACATTGATGTAGGATAAGATTCGATTCTGAGTTTAAAAGAGCGAGATTACGTTGTTCTAAATATTCTTCTTTAAATTGAAACAAAGGAGAAAGAAGAGAAGGTAATGTTCGAGGAGTTGGTACTACATATAATTGCTCAATTTGATCGAGTACATAGGCAGAATTAGCAGCAATATGAAATCCCCAGTCAGTTCCGAAAGAAGGAACGATTGTATGATAACTTTTCACAGTTAATCCAGCATGTTCAATTGTGTTACCGATGCTCCAATATACTAGAGGTGCATCAGCAGGTGAATTAGATTGGCAGACGAATGCTCCATCTTCTGTTAGGAATGTAGCTATAAGGGCAAAAAGCTCACTTGTATATAAAGTGCTTAGCACTTCTGTCGATGGATCAGGAAAATCAATAATAATTACATCATATAAAGAGGACGGAGATTTCAAAAATTCTTTTGCGTCACATACATGTACATTTGCACGATCATCAAAAAATGCTTGTTGATTTAAAGAAACTAATGCTGGAACATTGCGAGCCATCGTAATCATTTCTTCGTCTAAGTCGACGAGGTCTACATGTAGAACTGTTTCATATTTTAAAACCTCTCTTAAAGCAAGACCATCGCCACCGCCTAAGATGAGAACGCGTTTTGGGTCTATTACCTTTGACATAATCGGATGTACAAGCGCTTCATGATAAATTTGCTCATCAACGGAGCTGAATTGTAGTTGCTTGTCCAAGTATAAGCGAACATCGTTTACTTGGACTAAATTAATATTTTGATAATTACTCTTTTCTTCAAATAAATTCGTATGTTCACCAGCTTGTATTTCCTTTAGAGAAATTTCATCCCATATATCTAAGTTGTGTGAGTTTGTTTCGATTATAGGTTCTAATTGTGTTTGCTTATTGTGTTTGTCTTGTTTACCAGTATGATTCTGTTTATTTTCTGTTTCTTGCTCGTCTAGTTCAAACTTGTCAGAGTCTAATTCAGAGGGCTTGTCTTTTTTATAGCATGCTATTCTATAAATCTTCACTTTTTTCTGTTTTCTATGTTTTGGCATAGGGATCCCCTTTCGAATTGTGTTATTTTATTCTATGTAATTTAGTAGAGTTTGCTTGGACAACAAATAGAAGAGTGTGTTCGAGAGGAGTTTATTTTTTTAATAGATTTTCACGCTAAAAAATTTTTTTAGTGTTTTTTTGCTTTAAACACAACTAGACAACTAAACACTAATCTATTTTCATACAGTTATGTGTTAAAAGTGAGGTGTTTTATAACACACTGTGTGTTTTTTTTGGGACACACTGATTGAAAGCGGTAACACACAAAGAAATCACTCGAAAAAACGCTGATTTTAGGCGTTTTGAAAAGTTGGCACGGTAATTGCATTAATAAATAGCGTAAAGAAAAATAAAAAACATAAATTTTTTATACCACACAAGGGGGATTTATAAATGAATATTTTATTATGTTGTTCAGCAGGGATGTCTACAAGTTTACTAGTTACAAAAATGGAAGCGGCTGCAAAAGCTCGTGGTCTAGAAGGTAAGATTTGGGCTGTATCTGGGGATGCAGTAAAAAACAATATCGATCAAGCAGACGTACTATTATTAGGACCGCAAGTTCGTTACATGCTTTCTACAATGAAAACGCTTGCCGATGAGAAAAACGTTGGAGTCGATGTTATTAACCCAATGCACTACGGCATGATGAATGGAGAAGCAGTTTTAGATCACGCATTAACACTAAAAAAATAATTGGGGGGGAAGCGAAATGCAAAAGTTTATTGCATTTATGGAGAAGTATATTGTTCCTGTCGCTGGTAAAATCGGATCGCAACGTCACTTAGCTGCGATCCGTGATGGATTTATTGCAGTTATGCCACTTATTTTAGTTGGTGCATTGGCATCACTAATTAATGGTTTTCCGTCTGAAGCTTTCCAAGAGCTCATGAAAGGTTTGTTTGGTGAAACGTGGAAACAAGTTGGCGGTGGAATGTGGACTGGTTCTTTCGCAATTCTAGCACTAATCATAGCATTTACAACAAGTTATAACTTAGCAAAATCTTACGGCGTTGATGGTTTGTCAGCAGGTATTATTTCATTTGGTGCGTTAATTATTCTTACGCCAACAACACCGAAAGAAGGCGGATTGAACTTAGCTTGGACAGGGGCACAAGGGCTATTTGTAGCAATTATCGTGGCACTCCTTGTTACTGAGGTATTCCGTTTCTTTGTACAAAGAAACATTACTTTTAAAATGCCTGATGGAGTACCACCAGCAGTTTTAAGATCTTTCGCAGCTATAGTTCCAGCATTTGTTATCTTAACAGTAGTTGCAGGTATTCAATTAGCAGTGAAATTAGCTGGTACAAGTGTTCATGAATTTATCTTTAATACGATTCAATCACCACTGCAAAGTTTAGCAGGGACATTACCAAGTGCAATTGTCATTGTACTCCTTGTTCATCTTCTTTGGTTCTTCGGTTTACATGGGCCAAATATCGTTGGTGGTATTATTGAGCCATTATACTTACCGGCATTAGAGAAAAATATGAAGTTATTCCAAGGTGGTACATCTGCATTTGATGTTCCAAACATTATTACAAAACCATTCTTTGATACTTTTGTATATCTTGGTGGTTCTGGTGCAACATTAGCATTCTTGGTAGTTGTATTACTTGTAGCAAAAAGTGCACAACTACGTGGTGTATCTCGTCTATCAATTGGTCCAGGTGCATTCAACATTAACGAACCAGTAATCTTTGGTACACCAATTATTTTAAATCCAATTTTATTCTTACCGTTTATCATAACACCAATTGTATTAGTAATTACTTCTTATACAGCTATATCTATTGGTTGGGTACCAAAAACAGTTGTGATGATTCCATGGGCAACACCACCAATTATTAGTGGTTATCTTGTAACAGGTGGACATATTTCTGGTGCGATTCTACAGTTATTCAACTTTGTAATTGCAATGGTAATCTATTATCCATTCGTTGTGTTATCTGACCGTTCAGTTGTTCGTACTGAAAAAGCAGCAGCACAAGGAAATAACAACTCTGTACCTATGTGACATAGTAATTGTTCTCACAGACAGCATTGTCTGTGAGAACAATTACCTTTATATCATGTTCAAAAAGATGAAACCCATCTACAAGAACACCAAACTATCATTAATAAAATAATAATTTAATAGACATGTTCAAACTGAAGGGGTATTTAAATCGGTTGAACCATAATAGAGAGGGCGGTAATTATGATGACTACAGCAGAACAAATTCCATTCCAATTGATTTTAAATAGTGGTAATGCACGAAGCTTTGCAATGGAGGCACTGCAATTCGCCAAACAGGGGAAAATGGCAGAAGCTGATGAAGCGATGGTAAAGGCGAAAGAAGCGATTAATGAAGCGCATCATTTCCAAACAGAGCTCATACAATCAGAAGCAAGAGGGGAAAAAACAGAGATTAGTGTTCTTTTAATTCATGCGCAAGATCATTTAATGAATTCTATTACGGTAAAAGAATTAGCGGCAGAATTTATTGACCTTTATAAAAAGCTAGAAGCGAAAGGGGAATAAAGCATGACTGGAATTAAAATTGCTACAATCGGCGGTGGCTCTAGTTATACACCAGAGTTAATTGAAGGATTTATTAAACGTTATGACGAGCTTCCTGTTCGTGAAATTTGGTTAGTAGATATTGAGGCAGGAAAAGAGAAGTTAGAAATCGTTGGTGACTTAGCGAAACGTATGGTGAAAAAATCAGGTTTACCAATTGATATTCATTTAACACTTGATCGCCGTGAGGCATTAAAAGATGCTGACTTCGTAACAACGCAGCTTCGCGTTGGTTTGTTAGAAGCACGTGCAAAAGATGAAGCAATTCCATTAAAATATGATGTAATTGGTCAGGAAACGAATGGTCCTGGTGGTTTGTTCAAAGCGCTGAGAACGATTCCTGTTATTTTAGATATTTGTAAGGACATGGAGGAACTTTGTCCGAATGCATGGTTAATTAACTTTGCGAATCCGGCTGGTATGGTAACAGAAGCTGTACTTCGCTACACGAACATTCAACGAGTAGTTGGTCTATGTAACGTTCCAATCGGAATTCGTATGGGTCTTGCAAGATTACTTGAAGTAGATGCAAGCCGTGTCCACGTTGATTTCGCTGGTTTAAATCATATGGTATACGGATTAGATGTATACTTGGATGGCGTAAGCGTAATGGATCGTGTGTTAGAGCTTGTAACAGATCCAGAAAAGCAAATTACGATGGAAAACATTGCTGCGCTTAACTGGGAGCCAGACTTTATTCGCGGTCTTCGTGCAATTCCGTGTCCATATCATCGTTACTACTATAAAACACGTGAAATGTTGGAAGAAGAGAAAGCAGCTTCGATTGAAAAAGGTACACGTGCAGAAGTAGTAAAACAATTAGAAAATGATTTATTCGAGCTATATAAAGACCCGAATTTAGATATTAAGCCACCACAATTAGAAAAGCGCGGCGGAGCTTATTATAGTGACGCAGCATGTAGCTTAATTACGTCTATTTACAATAATAAAGGTGATATCCAGCCTGTTAATACACGAAACAACGGAACAATTGCAAGCTTGCCACATGATTCGGCTGTTGAAGTGAACTGTATTATTACGAAAGAAGGTCCAAAACCAATTGCGGTCGGAGATCTTCCAGTACCAGTTCGCGGTTTAGTACAGCAAATTAAATCATTTGAGCGCACAACAATTGAAGCTGCTGTTACAGGGGATTATCATAAGGCGCTGCTTGCTATGACAATTAATCCACTTGTACCATCAGATAAAGTTGCAAAACAAATTTTAGATGAAATGTTAGAAGCTCATAAAGAACATCTTCCACAATTTTTTAAGAAGATAGAGAAATAAAGCGGCGCTATTTAGCCCGCTTTTTTTTATTCTAGTAGGAGGTATTGCGATGATTAAGCTAATTGTAAATGCAGATGATTTCGGTCTTACAGAAGGTACGAATTACGGAATTATTGATGGACATAAAAACGGGCTTGTAAATTCAACGACGATGATGATGAATATGCCAGGGACAGAGCATGCCGTACGCTTAGCGAAAGAGTATAAAACGTTAGGAGTAGGAGTGCATCTCGTATTAACGGCAGGAGAACCGCTTCTTAAAGACGTTCCATCACTTGTGAGTAGCGATGGATTGTTTCATAAACAAAGTGTTGTATGGGAAGGCAATATAAATCCAGAAGAGGTTGAAAGAGAGTGGACGGCTCAAATTGAGAAATTTTTGTCTTACGGTTTAACACCAACTCATTTAGATAGTCATCATCACGTGCATGGATTACCGCTTTTACACGACGTTCTTGAGAGCTTAGCAAGTAAATACAATGTTCCAATTCGTCGTTGTGAAGAAGAGCGAGCGGTGCGCCCATTTTCAGATGTATTTTACAGTGACTTTTACGCTGACGGTGTGACGGAAGATTATTTTGTGCAGTTAAAGGAAAGAGTACAGGATGAGCAAACGGTAGAAATTATGGTGCATCCAGCTTATATTGACCCAGAGCTTGTGAAGCGTTCTTCTTACGTAATGGATCGCGTGAAAGAGTTGCGTATTTTAACGGAGAGCGAGTTGCCTGAGGGAATGGAGCTTGTGAGGTTTTAATAGAAAAAACGACGGCTAAATGGGGCCGTCGTTTTTTGTGCTTACAAAATGGATAGAACATATCCACCGAAGGCTCCGATTATAACGATAACCCAAGGTGGTGTTTTCCAAAAAGCGAGTAAGCAAAATAGAAGAGAAGCAAAAACGAAATCTACAGAATTCATAATTGTACTCGTCCAAATTGGATCATAAAAAGCTGCAAGTAAAATGCCGACAACGGCTGCGTTTACTCCAAGTAGTGCACCTTGTATGTAAGATACTCTCCTTACACTGTCCCAAAATGGTAAAACGCCAACAACGAGCAGGAAGGCAGGAAGAAAGATAGCGATCGTTGCAACAACTGCTCCGGCGGTTCCATTTAGCACTGCTCCTATATAAGAAGCGAATGTAAATAGTGGCCCTGGCACTGCTTGTGTTAATCCGTATCCAGCAAGAAATTGTTCTTTTGTCATCATCCCGTTTTGTACAAACTCACTTTCAAGAAGAGGAAGTACGACGTGCCCTCCTCCGAATACAAGTGCACCAGAGCGATAGAAGCTGTCAAATAAAGAGATGAAATAAGAGTACGGTCGTAACATTGGTAGCAGTATTAATAGCCCGAAGAATAAGATGAGACAAGACATGGCTACCATTTTTGAAATAGGTACGTTTATTTTATTTGCTTGGCTAATTGGCTGACCGCGATATAAAAACCAACCAATAAAGCCAGATACTATAATGAGAATGACTTGTGTCCAGCTACTTGGCCATAATAGGGCGATTGCGGCAGTTACAATCGCGATTGTTACACGGTTTCGATCCGGTGTTAACTTTTGAGCCATTCCCCATATTGCATGAGCGACAATTGCGACCGCTACAAGTTTCAGTCCATGAATCCAGCCTGTACTTCCAAGTTCGAACTGGTTCAGGAAGGAAGCGAAAAAGACTAAAACGAGCACAGACGGGAGAGTGAATCCAATCCATGAAATAATGGCTCCTAATAATCCGCCGCGTAATAATCCAACTCCCATCCCGACTTGGCTGCTAGCAGGGCCAGGAAGGAATTGACATAGCGCTACTAAGTCCCCGTAACTTCGTTCATCCATCCATTTTCTTTTTTGCACGTATTCATGATGAAAATAACCAAGATGGGCGACGGGACCACCAAATGAAGTAAGTCCTAATTTAAATGATACGAGAAAAATCTCTATTAATGATTGGAAAGAGTAGTTATTATTTTTCAAAATTTCCTCCTAGACTGTTTTTCTAAGTGCATTATACAAGAGGGAGTAAAGCAAAAGAAACGATTTTAATGTAAAGATTGTGTGAATCTTTTCTTCGTAATTAAAATTTGAAAAAGTCATAAATGATTATGTCTAAACCATAAAGTAGTAGAAGTAGTGCTGGGAAATTTATATGAGGAGAATGCCCGTATGACAACACATTTCTTTGCTAGGTTAACAGGAAAGAGGGAAGTACCTCCTGTAAATACAGAAGCTTACGGTGTGACAGAGCTCATTTTTAGTGAAGATTTAAAGAAGTTGCAATATCGGGTCATATTAAAAAACATAAAAAAAATCACGTCATGCCAAATTCATTTAGGGAAAGCGAATCAAATTGGTCCAGTTGTTTTAAGTTTGTTTGGTCCGTTAGAGCAAGGAATTAGTGTGAATGAAGGAGTCGTTACTGGTGTAGCTAAAGTGGAGGATTTTGAAGGGCCTTTACAGGGGAGAGCATTTGACAGCTTGTTTCAAGAGATAATGCAAGCAAATGTATATGTAAATGTTAATACGAAATCTAATAAAAAGGGAGAAATAAGGGGGAGAATAAGGGAAGTAAAGAAGTAAGCGAAAAGGCTGTCCAAAAAACATTTTGGAACAGCCTTTTCTAATTATATAGAGTGCTACAATATCCCCTAGTTTAATTTTTTACAGGCTGATTTTTAATGAAGAAGTCCATTATATAAAATACTTCGTCATCTGGGATTTGTATTTCAAATGTATTTTCAATAGGTTGCAATGCTTTTTTCACTTTCATATACATCCAGTACTCATCTTGTCTTCGTTTCTCTTTATCAGGATGAGGGAGGAGACTTTCACCTTTTTGAAGACGGTCAACCATGCAGCTCATATGCAAAATCACACCCATTAAACTGTCAGGAGTTAGCTGTAAAGAAATCAATTCTTGAATTGTATTTAATGCATAACGAATTGTTTTAATAAGTAATGCTCCATCGTTACGCTGCATTTGTTGTTCAAGAATATCAGCCATTTTTGCATATGTTTCTTCATACGTAATCAATTCTTGAATTGGTTGAATAGCTGTGTAGTTCACAATGTCTTGGAAATGATATGTTAAGCAAGGTATTTGCATATCGAAATTCGTGACGATACAAATGATATTACGCTCTTTTTTTATGTTCTCGATCATTTTCGTTAAATCTTTTTCATGAACGATGCTAATCGGAATAATTTCAATTAAGTCTTTATCAAAGCGTAAATAGTTCTCTAACATTTTTTGAATTGCTAAAGCACTTCCTTCGCCGGTTAAACAAGCTGTTAAAATCACGGATTTCATTGGCGATAGTGGCTTTTTCTTTTCTTCCTGTACGTTTAAATAGAACGGCGTTAAGTTCTTAACTGTTTCGTATAGTGCATCTAATGAATAGCCAAGCTGAGCTTTTCGAGCTGCTTCTAGTGCGTGTGGTGTACTCGTCATGGAAAGAACACGTACAGGGATTTTGAATTCAGTTTCTAATATATCACCAATATAAGCGAGAGATCCCATATCAACAAGTAAAAGAAGCCCGTTTACATTTTGAAGTGTTTTCATATACACTTTAACACGCTCTAAGAAGTCTTTTGGTGATTCATGCAAGGGCATATCGATACCAGTTACTTCATCAATACCGAGAAGTTCGTTTGCAACGTTTGCCATTTCTGTTGCGATGCCATTACCGTGTGCTAATATTAATACTTTTACTTCTGTTTGTGAGGCAGGAATTGGATCAACAACGAAGAACATTGTTAAAAAGCCAGCTTCATCAATAGGTATTGTTATTTGTAATTCTTCTTCTAATAGCTGAATACATTGCATAGCTACGGAAAAAGCTTCTTTATATTTCGTACGAATTTGATTTAATTGTGGGTGGTGAATTTGTTTCCCGCCCTGTAAACGTTGTAGAGTTGTCTGTACATGTAAACTTAAAGCGAGAAATACTTTTTCATCGAAAGTTTTAGATAAATATTTTTCAGCTAGTTCCGCAATTTTTTCACATACGGAAACGATATTACGATCCACAATTTTAAAAACATTTTCATGACTTGTTTTTTTAGATATTTGGTTAAAGTATTGGACGAAAAAGCTTTGAATATCATTTTCTATTAGTAATTCTAATTCTTCCTCTTCAATGCCGCGTGCTTGAAGTTCTTCATATTTATAATCAATATAATCGTAAATAGAAGAGCGACTTCCTTCGGGTTTTATTGTATGTTTACTCCAACCTTCATCACCTGTAAATACAAATGTTTCATTTGGTATTTGATATAGATGACGGCTCTTTCTTTCAATAAATAATCCTTCTTTCATATACCAAGGTAAATCTGTACTTGAAACACAGACAGAATCACGTTTTTTTGTTACGAAATCAGAATAAGCTTTCGCACAGGCAATTTGTACGTCCGTTTTCAATTGACCGATGTTATTTGGACAATTGTAAAAGACGAAAGCACGCATTGTATTTGGACTAACATGAATCTCTTTCCTTAGACGAATTGCTTCATTTGTGAAAAATAGTTGCAGTAAAGCAAACCGTTCTTTATGTGTTCGCTCACGAAGTGGTGGAAGCGTAACGGTCATCGGAATACGTCTTGTAAATGTTTTTAATAAAAATGAATTTGGTTCTTCGGTTGTTGCAGTAATAATCAACACTCGTGCCTTACGTTCATTTTCCGTTTCTCCAAGGCGGCGGTATACTCCGCGATCAATAAATGTGAAGAGCATCTCTTGTCCTTCTGGAGGAAGGCGATGTACTTCATCTAAGAAGAGGATTCCTTCATGTGCTTTTTCAATTAACCCTTTTTGATCACTGGCACCTGTGTAAGCTCCTTTTTTTATCCCAAATAACTGTCCAAGTAGTAGTTGTGGATTGTTTGCATAATCAGCACAGTTAAAGACGATAAAAGGTGCATCTTTTGGAAGTTGTTCCACTTCAATTGCGTATTCGTGCATTAAAGAAGCGAACATCGATTTTCCGACACCTGTTTCTCCAAGTAGTAAAGTATGCATACCGTTTGGAGGATAGAGAATAGAAGCTTTTGCTTTTTCAATTGCAATTTTTAGGCTTGTATTTTCAATAGCAAATGTATCTAATGAAGTGCCCTTTGTTGAATGCGTTTCCAATGAAGTGTTCGTTTCTATATAAAAACGGACAGGGCGTGTACTCGTTTTTAATAAACGATTATCTTTCACAAGCTTGTTTAAATCGCTACTAACATTTGCACGGTCTAACTGTAGAAGTGTAGCGAGTTCTGATGCTGTTATACCTTCTGTATAATTCCCTTTTTGTATTGCGTTAAAAATGAGATCTATTCGTTTCATTTCTATTCACCTCGAAACTTCATCACTATTTAAAATTCTACACAAAAATGAGAAGTGTGGGAAGAGAAAAATAAAACAGCTTTAGTACATAGGCACTAAAGCTGTTACAATCTTGTGTCTTTCCAAAAATTCACTTCGAGATGGGAAGATGGATTGTAGGGAAGTAGTTTATATCCTTGTGAGTGTAAATAATCAATTACTTTTGGGAGTATTTGCACTGTGACACTAGAATCATGCATTAAAATAACCTCTACTTGTTCATCGCTTTGATTTCGTACTCTTTCTAGTATTGCGGAAGGATTTTCATAGCTTTTCCAGTCATATGTATCAATTGTCCAATCCCACATTTTATACTGGGCAGATACGAGTGCGTCACGGTAATTCTTTTTTAAGTAAGGCATGCTACCGTATGGGACCCGAACGAGATGTGTATTTAAATGTGTAACTTGCTGGACGATGTTTTGGGTTTGCTCCATTTCTGCAATTAAAACAGATGGATCGCCAGTATAAAGACGTTTTACATCATGCGACATACTATGGAGACCGATATAATGTCCATCTTTAATCAATCGCTCCATCGTTTTTTTATAATGTGGCACCTTTCCGCCAATAACGAAGAAAGTTGCTTTTCCGTTCTTCTCTTTTAAAATATTTAAAATTTGTGGTGTGTATTTATTTGGTCCGTCATCAAATGTTAAGTACGCAATTTTTGTTGTAGGAGAGGTAGTTTGAGTACTTTGGTAATCTTTTACTTGAATGTCTGTAGTTGCTTTTGTATTCGATGATGCGTACATAGTAATAGTTAAAAATAAAATTATACATTGAAGTAATCGCTTGATCATAACATTCACCCTCAGTTTGACAATCAAGATGTAAAAATGAAAATTTGATACTTTTTTCGTTATACGTATATCTTTCTCCAATAGAGGCACTCTCAAACAATCTATATTTTGGAAATGGGGAATAAGGATTAAAAAATAAAAAATAGCATCCTCTTATGAAAAGAGGATGCTATTTGAATATTTCATAATAGTAAAGGCTATACTACAATTAGTCTTCGCGTTTTTTCACTTTTTTATAGAAGGAAATAATTGGTTTGTAACGTTCGTGTACAAGACCGATTACTTCAGCAATGATTTCTGTAAAGAAGATTAAAATGAAAAGAAGAATAATGGATAACCATAATGTTGCACTACTGAAAATAATTGCATTTACACTAAAGAAAATACCCAATGCGTAAATAATTAGTACCGTTTTACGATGAGAGAATCCCATTGCAAGCAAACGGTGATGTAAATGCGATTTATCAGGTGCTGAAATAGGCTTTTTATTTACGATACGGCGGATAATTGCAAATGTCGTATCAAATATAGGTACACCTAAAATAATGATTGGAACGATAAAACTGAATAACGTTACGCTTTTGTATAATCCAAGTAACGATATAACAGAAATACAGTATCCTAAAAATAGTGCTCCTGTATCTCCCATGAAAATTTTTGCTGGATGGAAGTTGTAGAATAAAAATCCAATTGTACTTGCTAATGTAATCAGTGCTAGAGGTAATATAATAGCTGCTCCAGTACCCCATGGGCTAGTGAAGGCCATATATGCTAGCGTTGCAAGTACGATAGATGAAATCCCTGCGGATAATCCATCTAATCCATCAATTAAGTTGATGGCATTTGTAATACCTACAATCCAAAATACAGTAATTGGATAAGCAAGCCATCCGAGTTCAGTATCTCCAAGAATTGGAATATATAATACTTGCACTAATAATCCACTTTTTACAATCATGATGGCAACTAATAGTTGTCCACCGAATTTTACCTTCGCAGATAGTTCGTACATATCATCTAAAATCCCGATGATAACAATGATGATAGCACCTAAAGTTATCGATAACATTCTTTGTTCGTACAATCCACCGACAACAAATCCTACGGCTACACCGATGAAAATTGCTAACCCGCCAAGACGAGGCATAATTTTTTGGTGTACTTTACGCGCATTTGGCTTGTCTGTTGCTCCTATTTTGAAAGCTAATTTAATAACTAAAGGAGTAACGACGAGTACAGTGATGAAAGATGCCAAAATGGCATAAATCACTTGTGAGTCCATTAATACCCCACCCTTTATAGTTTAACGTAATTTTTCTAATTGTATTTATCTGAAAATTATGATGTTTATTTACAGGCTCATAACATATGGTATCACAAAAAGATTAGAATTCAATCTTTTTTTCTTTCGGCTGTAAAGGGGAGTGAATAGAATATATGACAATTGGATATGGAATGTTGTGTCCTTAGAGAAGGTTGATCTCATATTGTGGCTTGTAATGTGACATTGTACTTCCCTCTCATATAGCGATGACTT
This sequence comes from Bacillus sp. TH30, assembly GCF_016650875.1. Lineage (NCBI taxonomy): Bacteria > Bacillati > Bacillota > Bacilli > Caryophanales > Bacillaceae > Bacillus > Bacillus sp. TH30. Next base: position 2,836,182 of record NZ_JAEKEY010000002.1, read on the forward strand.
TTGTTTCAGTATTATAAGTGTTGCACGTAAAATTGAGTAAGTTCCGTGTTAAAATGTGGGAATTTACATTTTGTATATATTGCATCATTTAACTTTACAAAATCTTAAAAAATAATAAAAAAACAATTCATATAATAAAGAAGTGAAAGAGTTTTCTCATTTTTAGTGTGAGAGGGGGAAGCACAGGGAGAATTCTGTGTATTCGTATATTTTCTTATGTATATTCCTGTGCGAAAGGAAAATGAAAATTACGATAATAGGTACCGGATATGTTGGATTGATTACGGGAGTAGGATTGGCGAGATTGGGACATTCAGTCACATGTTTCGATATAAATGGTGAAAAAATTGAACGGATTAAACAAGGCGAGTTACCTATTTATGAATGTGGATTAAGTGAATTAATAAATGAAGCATACGAGAATAATCATTTAACTTTTACAGCAAGTAAATCAACGGCATTTAATGATGTAGAGTTTATATTTATTGCAGTTGGAACGCCATCTTTATTAGATGGAACAGCAGATTTAACGTATATTCGTAGCGCTTGTGATGATATTGGAACATATGTGAATAACGATATTATTGTTGTTACGAAAAGTACGGTTCCTGTAGGGACAAATGATGTAATGAGAGAATGGATTGAGGATAAACTACAAGGTAGACATGAATTATATATTGTATCGAATCCAGAGTTTTTAAGAGAAGGTTCTGGTATTTATGATTTTTTTCAGGGTGATCGTATCGTAATTGGAGCATGTAGTGAAGAAGCTGCAAGGAAAGTAGAGAATTTGTACAGTAAATTAAGCTTACAAACGTATATTACAGATATTCGAAGTGCTGAGATGATTAAATATGCATCTAATGCTTTTTTAGCTACGAAGATTAGTTTTATTAATGAAATTTCTAATATATGTGAGCAAGTGGGGGCAGATATAGTAGATGTAGCTACAGGGATGGGGATGGATAAGAGAATTGGTGCATCTTTTTTAAATGCAGGCATCGGATATGGAGGATCTTGTTTTCCAAAAGATACGAAAGCACTTGTGCAAATTGCAGGGAATGTTTCTCATGATTTTCGCTTGTTGAAAGCAGTCATTGAAGTGAATAATAAACAACAGTTGTTGTTAGTTGAAAAAGCGAAGAAAATTATAGATATGAAGAAGAAGCGAATTGCGGTTCTTGGTGCAGCATTCAAACCGAATACTGACGATATTAGGGAAGCGCCATCTCTTATTATAATAAAAGAATTAATTAATATAGGTGCGGATGTGGTTTTATATGACCCGCAAGCTATTCAAAATGTAAGAAGTTTATTTGGAAATACGATACGATACACTGAGTGTATAGATGAATCGATTAGAGAGGCGCATGCAGTTTTTATCGTAACAGAATGGGAATCAATTCGAAATTATCCGCTAGAAAAGTATGCACAGCTTATGAGGGAACCTATTCTATTTGATGGGAGAAATTGTTATACTAATGAGGATGCCGAGAAGCATGGATTAGATTATTACTCAGTTGGGCGAAAAGGCGCCTGTAATAGTAATGTTTCTCAGGTGCGTTAAAAAGTGTATTTTCACATGCATATTTTTATATGCGATAATAGAAGTTTTAACTAGTGAAAGAAAAGAGGCAATGAAATGACTGAACGTTTAAAAGTAATGACAATTTTCGGGACACGACCAGAAGCAATTAAAATGGCACCTCTTGTATTAGAGTTGCAAAAGCACCCAGAAAAGATTGAATCAATTGTGACTGTAACAGCACAACACCGTCAAATGTTAGATCAAGTATTAAATATCTTTGGAATTACGCCAGATTTCGATTTGAATATCATGAAAGATCGTCAAACTTTAATTGATATTACAACACGTGGTTTAGAAGGTTTAGATAAAGTAATGAAAGAAGCGAAGCCTGATATCGTACTTGTGCATGGTGATACAACGACGACATTTATTGCAAGCTTAGCTGCCTTCTATAATCAAATTCCAGTAGGGCATGTGGAAGCCGGACTTCGTACATGGGATAAGTATTCTCCATATCCAGAAGAGATGAATCGCCAACTAACAGGTGTAATGGCGGATCTTCATTTCTCACCTACAACAAAATCAGCAACGAACTTACAAAAAGAAAATAAAGATGAGTCACGCATTTTCGTAACAGGAAATACAGCGATCGATGCACTGAAGACAACTGTAAAAGAAACTTATAGCCATTCGGTGTTAGAGAAACTTGGAAATGATCGTCTTGTACTTATGACAGCACACCGTCGTGAAAATTTAGGAGAACCAATGCGCAATATGTTCCGTGCAATTAAGCGTCTTGTTGATAAGCACGAAGATGTACAAGTTGTATACCCTGTTCATATGAATCCTGTTGTTCGCGAAATAGCGAATGATATTTTAGGCGAGCATAGCCGTATTCATTTAATTGAGCCGTTAGATGTAATTGATTTCCATAACGTTGCAGCTCGTTCATACTTAATGTTAACTGATTCTGGTGGTGTACAAGAGGAAGCACCATCACTAGGTGTGCCAGTCCTTGTCCTTCGTGATACGACGGAACGCCCAGAAGGTATCGAAGCAGGTACGCTGAAATTAGCAGGAACAGATGAAGAGACAATCTTTGGTCTTGCTGATGAGTTGTTATCTGATAAAGAAGCTCATGATAAGATGACGAAAGCATCTAACCCTTACGGCGATGGTCGTGCATCTGAGCGTATTGTAGAAGCGATTTTACAACACTTTAAGAAGTAACAACAATTGCGTGAAATAAAAAGAGCCAAATCGTATACGATTTGGCTCTTTTTTTATTCATGATTCCTCATAATCCACTCTGCATGAGCATTTGTAGAAGGGGGAGGAGGCGGTGGTGTTTTGTTCTCACTCGGCTCCTTCTTTGCTTTTGCGCTGGAGTTAGAATTTGAATCGGAATTTGTATTCTCATTTTTCGTAGTCTCTGTTGGAACTTTTGCTTTTTCTCCTATTTCCTTTTCAATTTCGTTACGTACAGTCTCTACACTGATTGGATCTGGAAGGAAGTAATAAATACCGCCAATTTTTCTGTCTTCTCCTTCAAGTTTTAACGTTTGTATTGTAGAAGGGTCGAATCCAGAGATTTTATTGTAAAGAGCAAGTCCGTCTGAAATAGGAATATCGGTTTTTATATATTTTCCAACTACCTTTGTTAAATCTTTAATTTTAAATACGGTAGAAGCAGAGTTTAGCTTTTGGGCAACAGCAGCCAGTACTTGTCTTTGTCTAGCAGCTCGACCATAATCACCGTTAGGATCTTGCTTTCGCATACGGACGTATGCGAGTGCTTCTTCACCATTTAAGTTCTGTTGACCTTGTTTAAATTGGATTTTTTTATAGTAATCCACGTCAGAGCGTTCCCAGAAATCGAAGGGGACATCAACGGTAATACCGTCAACAGCATCAACGATACCTTTAAATCCTTGGAAATCAATTTTAATATAATGATCAACAGGAACTTTTAAAAACTCTTCGACGGTGTCGATTGCCATTTTTTCTCCACCGTAAGCATGGGCAGCGTTAATTTTGTCTTCTTTATTTTTGCCAACAATCTTAACACGAGAATCGCGTGGGATACTCATAAGTGAAACCTTTTTTGAGTTTGGATTAACTGTCGCGAACATGAGTGAATCTGTTCGGCCGTTTTGACCATCTGTTGCGTAATCCTCAATACCCATAATTAGTATTGTGAAAGGTTTTTTTGTGATTTCCACATCTTCTGCTCGTAATTTAGATTTTTCACGGCTAAATCCACTGTACATCCCCATGAGAGAAGTGTAGGAATTTAACATATAAAGTCCTACGCTACCAAATAAAAATGCGAAAATAAGAAAGAAGAAAAACTTTCTTCTACGTTTCTTTTTTATTCTGCTATTTTGGAGATGATAATAACGTTCTTCCATATATAATCTCCTTAGTTCATTTGTAGGGAATTAATTCACTACATTAATCTTTAAAGGCGATACGTTAGCTATTCTTAGATAACACCTTGTTCTAAGTACAACATATCTCCTTCTTTAATTGTACACTTCCCGTTTGTTAATTCAATCATCCAATCCGTAAATGTTTGTTTTCGATTTTCTTCTACATACGTATCGAATGTGACGTTTTCTAGATAATGTATATCTTTAATGTTATATTCTGAATTACGTAATTCATTTTCAACTTTGCCAAGCAATGTGTAATCAATTTCTGTTTCCATAACGCGCATTAGTTTTCGCTCAACAACGCCTACGTGATTAAGTCCTTCACTTGTACATTTTCCATATGCGCGAATTAATCCACCAGCACCAAGTTTAATGCCACCAAAATAGCGCGTGACGACAACGACAGTATCCTTTAGACCTCGCTTTTTTAATACTTCTAACATAGGTACACCAGCTGTGCCGCTCGGTTCGCCGTCATCGTTTGCCTTTTGGATTTGATCTTGTTCACCGATTAAATATGCGGAACAATTATGTGTTGCATTCCAATGCTGTTTTTTTATTTTTTGTATAAATGCTTGAGCTTCCTCTTCCGTTGTGGCGCGATTCACATAGCAAATGAATCTTGATTTTTGAATCACAATTTCGTGCTCTCCATAGCCTTTTATTGTTAAATATTGTAATAACAATGGTATACGCCCCTATCTTTCAAAATAACTAGTACTTTACATTTTAAAAGCGAGCGTTTTTATATTCAAACATTTTTTACAAATATGTTGAAATTTTTGGTGAGTATTTTATCTTTTTGTTGTAATTTGTCGAGCGAGTGATTGTAGTTTCTAGCCGGCATTTTTATGTATGGATGCACCTTTTCTAGTTTTCGTGTAAAATTAGGGGATAAAAATTTTTTATAAGGCAGGTACGAAAATGAAAACAGCTATTGTTACCGATAGTACAGCATATATACCGAAGCATATTCGTGACGAACTCAATATATATATGATTCCATTAAACGTTGTGTTTGGAACGGAATCTTATCAAGAAGAGGCTGAAGTTTCAGCAAATGATTTTTATATAAAAGTACGTGAACAAGAAGAACTTCCGAAAACTTCGCAACCAGCAATTGGAAAGTTTTTAGAGTTATATGAAGAGTTATCTAAAGAATATGATGCAGTTATTAGCATTCACCTTTCCAGTGGAATTAGTGGTACATATCAAACAGCAACGGCAGCTGGACAGATGGTAGATGGTATTGATGTATATACGTACGACTCTGAAATTAGTTGTGAAGTACAAGGGTTTTACGTGCGTGAAGGGGCGAAATTAGTAAGTGAAGGGAAAGCCCCAGAAGAGATTATCGCTCGCTTTGATGAAATGAAGCAAACGATGGATGCTTATTTTGTAGTGGATGATTTACATCATTTACAACGTGGTGGAAGATTAAATAGTGCACAAGCTTTCATCGGTAGTTTGTTACAAGTAAAACCAGTATTATACTTTAGAGATAAAGTAATTATTCCATTCGAAAAAATTCGTACGCGTAAAAAAGCGTTAAAGCGTATCGTTGAAATCTTTGATGAGCAGGCAAATAAAGGTGTGCCTATGGAAGCTGTTATTATTCATGCGAATCGTGAAGAGGAAGCTAATGAATGGAAACAAGAATTAGAAGAGATATACCCTCATGTTACAATTCGTACGAGTTATTTCGGAGCTGTAATTGGGACGCATTTAGGTGAAGGTGCGCTTGGTTTAGGTTGGTATACGAAGTGATAAAGATATAAAAGCTCTCTTACTTGAAGAGGGTTTTTTTACGGGGATTTGACAAGTTAATATTTGGAAATGGTAAAATGTATGTAAAATTAAATAATGAGGAAAGTTTTATTACTTACTTTTTACAAGAAACTATATTATAATAGAAGAGAGGTGAAACATATGGAGCATAATTCTTGTTTATGTCCAAAGTTTGAGTCAGCTTTTACAATGCTTAGTAAGAAATGGACTGGCTTAATTATTAAATCTTTGCTCGAAGAGCCGAAACGTTTCAGAGAAATCGCAGATATTATACCGAATATGAGCGATCGTATGTTGTCAGAACGTTTAAAGGAATTAGAAGGCGAAGGTATTGTAGTTCGTAATGTTTATCCAGAAGTACCAGTTAGAATCGAGTACGGTGTAACTGATAAAGGGAAAGCGTTGGAAAGTGTTATGGATGAGGTCCAAAATTGGGCTGAGAAATGGATGAAGTAACGTTTCTATTTCATTCATATTGGAGTATTTTCAAAACGTAAGGGGTTCCCTTACGTTTTTTTCAATCCTATAAAAAACGGTGTAAGGCTCTTAAAATTCTACATATATATACAAATTTAGATATACTTTGCTATAGAGATAAATGTAATATTACATTTATTTTACAAAACCGTAACATTAGCAAAAAAACTCCCGAATTATGGTATAAATTTTAATAGGTTATATACGGAAAATGAAAAAAAGAAAGCGGTGTAAAAAATAAAATGAAAAAGCTAAAAATGGCATCTTGCGCATTAGTTGCAGGGTTAATGTTTTCTGGGCTAACACCAAATGTATTTGCAGAAGATAAAATTTCTGACGTGAAATCACAAATTAACACACAAAATGATACTTTACATAAACAACAACAAGAACGTGATGAATTACAAAAACAAATGAATGACTTAAACAAAACAATCCAAGGTTTGGATAAGTCTGTTCAAGAGAACGCTTCAAAACTTGATGAAACAACAAAAAAAGTTTCTGATACTGAGCAATTAATCGAAAATAAAAATAAAGATATTGCAGAACTACAAACAAAGATTGCAAAACGTGAAGAGTTATTAAGAAAACGTTTAGTTGCACTACAAGAACAGCCAAATACGAACATTGTAACAGAAGTTCTTGTAAACTCTAAAAACGTTGCAGATTTAGTTGATCGTTTAGCTTCTGTGTCTAAAATTATGGAATCTGACGAAGATATCATGAAAACACAACAAGAAGATCAAACGAGCGTGAAAAAAGATGTTGAGACAGTAAAAGAAAAACAAAAAGAATTAAAAGAAGCACAAGCTCAAATTGAAACTGCTAAGAAAGAACTTGACGTTGAAAAAGAGAAAAAAGCAACAGCAGTAAACGATTTAAGTGGTAAAATGGATACAGTTGTAACTACAATGACAAGTACGGAAGGTCAATTGAAAGAGCTAGAACAACAGGCATTAAAATTACAACAAATCGCTGAAAAAGAAGCGCAAGAAAAAGCGGCACAAGAAGCTGCTGCTCAAAAACAAGCAGAGCAAGCTGCTAAAGAAGCACAAGCTCAACAAGTTGCACCAGCACAAGCGCCTGCAGAACAAGCTGCTCCAGCAAACAATGCTGGACAAGCTAAAAAAGAAGAGCCTAAAAAAGAAGAGCCTAAAAAAGAAGAGAAAAAGCCAACTCCACCAACTCCACCAACTCCACCAACTGATGGTGTGATTGGTAAAGCACAACAATACTTAGGTTTACCATATGTTTGGGGGAGTGCATCTCCATCAAACGGTGGTTTTGACTGTAGTGGATTCATTTCTTACGTATTTGGTGTAGGTCGTCAAGACGTTGCAGGTTACTGGAACTCAGTTTCTAAAGTAAGTAGCCCACAACCTGGAGATTTAGTATTCTTCCAAGGTACTTATAAAGCAGGTCCATCTCACATCGGTATTTACGTTGGTAACGACCAAATGATTCATGCTGGTGATAAAGGGATTGCTTACTCTAGCTTAAGCAGTAGCTACAACCAAAAACATTTCTTAGGATACGGTAGATTCTAGGATTTATAATTGAATAAAAAACGTGTATAAAGTCGATAGCTTACTATTTTATAAGTAGGTTATCGGCTTTTTTGAGTTTTTACGAGATAAAGAGAAGGATTTATAGTAGTGCTGGAGGTGGTTATTGATGATGTTAGCTGGTAGACAGTTATTGTTAGAAGAACTCTCTTCAGATTTGCAGGATAAATTGGATCATTTGAAAAGGAATCGAGACGTGGTTTGTGTACAAGGGGTAATTAAGAAGTCTTCAAAATATATGTGTCAGCGCTGCGGAAATATAGAGCAGCGACTATTTGCATCATTGCTATGTAAAAGGTGCAATGAAGTATGTACGTATTGCCGGAAATGTATAACGATGGGCAGGGTAAGTGAATGTACTGTACTTGTACGCGGGATTGCTGAAATAAGCGGAGAAAGTTATTTGAATCCGTTACAGTGGGAAGGCATTTTGTCTGACGGTCAGGAGTTAGCTGCGCAAAGTGTCGTTGACGCTGTTAAGCAGAAAGAATCATTTTTTATTTGGGCGGTGTGCGGGGCTGGAAAAACAGAAATGTTGTTTCGCGGAATTGCAGAGGCACTACAAAAGGGAGAAAGAGTTTGTATTGCAACGCCGAGAACGGACGTTGTACTTGAATTAGCACCAAGATTACAAGAAGTGTTTCCAAATATAAATGTAGCTGCTTTATACGGAGGGAGTTTAGACCGAGAAAAAGATGCGGCGTTAATCGTTGCAACTACACATCAATTGTTACGTTATTATAGGGCGTTCCATGTCATGATTGTAGATGAGATAGATGCTTTTCCGTATCATGCAGATAAGATGTTGCAGTATGCAGTAAACGAAGCGATGAAAGAGAAGGCAGCACGTATTTATTTAACTGCAACTCCAGATGAAAAGTGGAAGCGTAAGTTGCGAAGTGGTAAGCAAAAAGGGGTTATTATTTCAGGGCGATACCATCGTCATCCATTGCCAGTTCCGATATTTCGGTGGTGCGGAAATTGGAAAAAGGGTCTTATACGTAAAAAAATTCCTCGTGCTTTATTACAATGGCTAAATCTGTACTTATCGAAACGATACCCCATTTTTCTATTTGTTCCTCATGTGCGATATGTAGAAGAAATTAGCCAGTTATTAAAATCATTAAACAATCAAATTGACGGTGTGCATGCAGAAGATCCGGCGAGAAAAGAGAAGGTAGCAGCTTTCAGAAAAGGAGAAATCCCTTTATTAGTTACAACGACGATTTTGGAACGTGGAGTAACTGTTAAAAATTTACAAGTTGCAGTTTTAGGAGCTGAGGAAGAAATATTTTCAGAAAGTGCTCTCGTTCAAATTGCAGGGCGTGCTGGCAGAAGCTCTGATGAACCGCATGGAGATGTTATCTATTTTCATTATGGAAAGACAGAGGCGATGGTGCGTGCGAAAAAACATATTCAAAGTATGAATAAGAATGCTAAAGAACAAGGATTGATAGATTGATGCATTGTCTACTTTGTGATGAGTATATTTCATATGCGATTAGTTGGTACACTTTTTTTGTTAAGCTTCATAAAAAGTATATATGTGATAGATGTGAACAAAAACTTTCCTATATTATAGGAGATATTTGCAAGGAGTGTGGTCGGCCTTTAGAACTTGTACCAGCTGAATATAAAAACGGGGATATTTGTATGGACTGCATAAGGTGGACGAACGAGCAGGGGTTTCCGTCTCTCATAAATCGTTCGTTGCATGTGTATGATGAAGGGATGAAAGAAATATTAGCACAGTTTAAATTTCGAGGAGATGCTGAATTAGTGCATATTTTTCATCAGCCTTTTCGAAGTCTTTTTCAAAAATATTTTGCGAATGTTTCAGTTGCCATTCCGGTTCCTCTTAGTGAAGAGCGAGAATACGAGCGTGGTTTTAATCAAGCGGAGTTACTAGCTTCTTGTTTGCCTATCAAAATATTTTGTACATCATTAAGAAGAATAGAAACAGAAAAACAAAGTAAGAAGAAGCGTAAAGAAAGGATATCGGGAGTTAATCCTTTTTATTTTCAGGGAGAAGAGATGTTTCATGAGCAACATGTTTTAATCGTGGATGATGTGTATACGACAGGAATTACTGTTAGGCAAATTGGAAGCCTTTTGTATGATCGAGGAGCGAGAGAGGTTTCTTGTTTGACGCTTTGTAGAGGTTAATATGTGAATGTCGAAAGGAGTAATAAAAAGACGACAGGTCTTCTTTGACTTACAGTCTTGTCATTCGCTATAGTCAGAATATGGGGCGAATGCCCTGATTTTAAGAGTGAAGGGAATGGAATGAACATGCAAGGACGAGTAAAATGGTTCAATGCAGAAAAGGGATTTGGGTTTATTGAGCGTGAAGATGGTGACGATGTGTTTGTTCATTTTTCTGCTATTCAACAAGATGGGTATAAGTCGTTAGAAGAAGGTCAACAAGTGGAGTTTGATATTGTTGATGGAGCACGTGGGCCACAAGCGGCCAATGTTGTGAAACTGTAAAAATTAAGTTTTTGGAAAAGATAGAGCTGTATTTTTAGCAGCATTATATAGATGGCGAAAGCTCTTGCTCGTAACAAGGGCTTTTTTGTTTTGGAGGAGTTGTCAAAAAGTTGTTTCTTTTCTGTAACTAATTGTCCACAGTTACAGTCGTTATTCACGATGGTAATAGGATAAAATAAAGATAGAAACGATGCATCTTTTCATTTCAACAAAAAACGATAAAAAAATCGCAATTCCACTAATTTTTTTAAAAAAATTAGAAGGAGTTTTTAAGCCAATGTCGAAATTGTAGTACATAGGCTTGAAAGGAGGAATTCATCTATGAAATTCAACATTCGTGGTGAAAATATTGAAGTAACTCCAGCATTAAAGGAATATGTAGAGAAAAAACTAAGTAAATTAGAGCGTTATTTTGATACATTCCCAGAGATTAAGGTTAACTTAAAAGTATACTCTGACAAGCAACGTATCGAGGTAACAATTCCATTTACAGATTTATTACTTCGTGCAGAAGAAACAAATAGCGATATGTACGCTGCGATTGATTTAGTAGTTGATAAAATTGAGCGACAAATTCGTAAACATAAAACAAAAGTAAACCGTAAATTACGTGAAAAGGGTTCTATTAAAACTAACTTTATCCTTCCAGAAGCAGTAGCTGTTCTGGATGCGGTAGAAGAGGATGAATTAGAACTTGTACGTACAAAACGATTCGATTTAAAACCGATGGACGTTGAAGAAGCGATCTTACAAATGGATATGCTAGGACATAGTTTCTTCGTCTTCACAAATGCTGATACAAATGAAACTAATGTTGTATATGGCCGTAAAGATGGGAAATATGGTTTAATCGAAACTAAATAATAATTCGAAGGCGCAGCCAAATGAGGCTGCGCTTTTTTTATATGTTTTTGCCTTCCTATCTTGTAATATTGATATAAATTTAAATGGCTTATTCGTAATGAAATTTAGAAGTCATGTTTTGTAACGGTCAATTGTATTACTATTCCAAAAGGATCTCGCACAATGGCGTAACCAGGGCTGAAGGAGTTTTTTTCAAAAGGTGTTAAAATATAAACCTCATCATGTTGAATTAGATTGTGATAGAGTGCTTCAATGGTTTGGAAATCTTTAGATTGAATGCATAATGATGAGTTATTACTTAATTGCCAAGGCGTGTGGAATCCACTGCCTGTTCTGCAATCATAATTTTATTAGTACCAATTTGTAAAACAGAATGGGTAATATAATGTTCTTGGCTTTCTTTATACGTGAAATTCGGATCTATTTCTTTCATTTCTTTATAATTCTTTTTAAATAAAACTTTTGCGTCTAAATACTGTTCGTAAAATGCAATTGCTTTAGCACCTTGCCCATTTAATGATAAAAAAGGGATTACTTCAAAGTTCATTGTATTGCCTCCTCCATATATGTTCACACTTATTACTATACAAATATAAGGTGCCACGCATTGGCACCTATAGGGAGAGTTTATGAAAAAAGTTGAGCGTTTAAATCAGATGCTACGTTTTATTAATCAAAAACAAATATTCACATTGAAAGATTTAATGGATGAATTTTAAATTTCAAAAAGGACAGCTTTACGTGATATTGCATCATTAGAGGAAATGGGTGCCCCTCTTTTTGCAGAGTATGGTCGGTATGGAGGGTATCGTTTAATAAAAACGATGACATTACCACCGATTTCATTTACAAATCATGAAGTTTTTGCACTTTATTTTGCAATGCAAGCACTAAGTAGTTTTGTAAGTATTCCTTTTCAAATCTCGTTTCGTTCCATTAATAAGAAATTTTTAGATAGTGTTTCGTCAAAACAGCGTGAGCAAATTGAAAACTTGCAAAAAAGAGTGTCCTTTTTTCATTTGGAACAAGCACATGAATGTGGTTATCTAGAAGAGATTTTGTTAGCTGCTGTTCAAAATAGGGCTTTAACTATAATAAACTATGTAACGCCGAAACAAACGACAATGCGCCGTATTCAGCCTATGCAATGAAAGGTTATTGGTATTGTCAGGTTTACGATTTAGATAAAGCGACTTATCGAGTGTTTCGCTGTGATCGTATTAGGTCGTTAGAAATGGTAGATGCTCAGGATAGTCTGGATTTGGAAAATATAAATATACATAACGCACATAGTCTTTGGAAGGCAACTGAACAAGCTATTCAATTTAAATGCTCAATTACTGCGAGGGGGATAGAGATATTCAAGCAACAACAATATCCTTCGATGAAATTATGGGAAGAATGTGAAGATACATATTTAATAGGAACTTATGAGCCTGCTGAAATCAACTTTATCATTTCATATCTAGCTAGTTTTGGTAAAACTATAAAAATAATTGAGCCATCTTCTTTAAAAGAGAACTTGAAAGAATACTACTTAGATTTAATACAAAATTTGTAACGAAGAGATAGTAGTTTGTTGGAAGAAATAAAATAAAATAAAAACTTTTTCTGAATCTACGGCTCGACATTTGGACGATTGTTGTCATAGTTATAAGACAAGTGTTACAATTATCATTAGGTTTATACATTTTAGTTTTTTTAATTAGGAGAAAAATTGGCATAACATAAAGTGAAACTTTAATCAGCGGGGGTGTTCTTCATCCCCCACTGATTATTAGTTGAACCAATCGGGCTTTTACGGGCAGTTGAGCCTCCACCTAATTTCTTTGCTTTTGCTGAATTTTGAGGTAGGGGTCTTACAGCCCGTTAAGGCGGGATAAATTTGATTTTTATAACGACTGATTGTAAAGAGAAAAAGAAAGCAATCGGAAGTTTTATTTTAATAAAAGAGGAGCGTATTTCCTATGATCGGTATTTTAAAAAAGGTATTTGATGTCAACCAACGCCAAATTAAACGTATGCAGAAGACAGTGGAGCAAATTGATGCATTAGAATCATCTATTAAGCCGCTAACTGATGAACAATTAAAAGGAAAGACGATTGAATTTAAAGAACGTCTAACAAAAGGTGAGACAGTAGATGATCTACTTCCTGAAGCTTTTGCGGTTGTTCGTGAAGCAGCGAATCGTGTTCTTGGAATGCGTCCATATGGCGTACAGCTAATGGGTGGTATCGCCTTACATGAAGGAAATATCTCTGAGATGAAAACAGGTGAAGGTAAAACGTTAACATCTACTTTACCTGTATATTTAAACGCATTAACAGGAAAAGGTGTTCACGTTGTTACAGTCAATGAATACTTAGCGCAACGTGATGCGAGCGAAATGGGACAACTTCATGAGTTCCTTGGCCTAACTGTAGGGATTAACTTAAATAGTATGTCACGTGAAGAGAAACAAGCTGCTTATGCTGCTGATATTACGTATAGCACAAATAACGAGCTTGGGTTCGATTACTTACGTGACAACATGGTGTTATATAGAGAGCAGTGCGTTCAGCGTCCACTTAATTTTGCTATCATCGATGAAGTCGATTCTATTTTAGTCGATGAAGCACGTACGCCGCTTATTATTTCGGGACAAGCTCAAAAATCAGCAGAGCTATACATGTTTGCAAATGCATTCGTTCGTACATTAGAAAATGAAAAAGAATATTCATTTGATGTGAAAACGAAAAATGTAATGTTAACAGAAGATGGTATTACGAAAGCTGAGAAAGCTTTCCATATCGATAACTTATTCGATTTAAAACATGTAGCACTTCTTCACCATATTAATCAGGCGCTTCGTGCACACGTTGTTATGCACCTTGATACAGATTATGTTGTACAAGAAGGCGAAATCGTAATCGTAGACCAATTCACTGGTCGTCTTATGAAAGGTCGTCGTTATAGCGAAGGTTTACATCAAGCTATTGAAGCAAAAGAAGGCGTAGAAATTCAAAATGAAAGTATGACGCTTGCAACAATTACGTTCCAAAACTACTTCCGTATGTACGAAAAATTATCTGGTATGACTGGTACAGCGAAAACGGAAGAAGAAGAATTCCGTAGTATTTACAATATGAATGTTATCGTAATTCCAACGAATAAAGATATTATTCGTGATGATCGTGCTGATTTAATCTTCAAATCAATGGAAGGTAAATTCAATGCAGTTGTTGAGGATATTGTAAATCGTCATAAGCAAGGGCAACCTATTCTTGTTGGTACAGTTGCAATTGAAACGTCAGAGCTTATTTCAAAAATGTTAACACGTAAAGGTGTACGTCATAATATCTTAAATGCAAAAAACCATGCGCGTGAAGCAGATATCATTGCAGAAGCTGGTATGAAAGGCGCTGTAACAATTGCGACGAATATGGCTGGTCGTGGTACGGATATTAAGTTAGGCGACGATATTAGAAACGTTGGCCTAGCAGTTATCGGTACAGAGCGTCACGAAAGTCGTCGTATTGATAATCAGTTACGTGGTCGTTCTGGTCGTCAAGGGGACCCTGGTGTAACACAGTTCTACTTATCAATGGAAGATGAACTAATGCGCCGCTTCGGTTCTGACAATATGAAAGCGATGATGGATCGCCTTGGTATGGATGATTCACAGCCAATCGAAAGTAAAATGGTTTCTCGTGCGGTAGAATCTGCGCAAAAACGTGTGGAAGGAAATAACTATGATGCACGTAAACAGCTATTGCAATACGACGATGTACTTCGTCAACAACGTGAAGTAATTTATAAACAGCGTCAAGAAGTAATGGATTCAGAGAACTTACGCAGTATTATTGAAGGTATGATGAAATCTACGATAGAACGTGCTGTTGCACTTCATACGCAAGAAGAAATCGAAGAAGATTGGAGCATTAAAGGTCTTGTCGATTACTTAAATACAAACCTTCTTGAAGAAGGAGATGTAAAAGAAGAAGAGTTACGTCGCCTTGCTCCAGAAGAAATGAGCGAATCAATCATCGCGAAATTGTTAGAGCGTTATAATGAAAGAGAGAAGCTTCTACCTGAAGAGCAGACGCGTGAATTCGAAAAGGTTGTTGTATTCCGTGTTGTAGATACGAAATGGACAGATCATATCGATGCAATGGATCACCTTCGTGAAGGTATTCATTTACGTGCTTACGGACAAATCGATCCACTTCGTGAATACCAAATGGAAGGGTTCGCAATGTTCGAGTCGATGATCGCTTCTATTGAAGAGGAAATCTCTCGTTACATTATGAAAGCTGAAATTGAGCAAAACTTAGAGCGTCAAGAAGTTGTTCAAGGTGAAGCTGTTCATCCATCAAGCGATGGCGAAGACTCGAAGAAAAAACCGGTTGTAAAAGGTGACCAAATGGGACGCAACGATTTATGTAAATGCGGTAGTGGCAAGAAATATAAAAACTGTTGTGGCATTGGGCAGTAATAGGGAACTGTAGTTCAGGCTGCTTTGCAAACTTTTACATCAAAAATGTATAATGAAAAGGTTTAAACTCTCTCCGTAATAAGTGGAGAGAGTTTCCCTTGTTTTCATATGAAAGTAACAGCAATTACATAGAGGTGAAGGAAATGGAATTAGTAGAAATTAGGCAAGAACTAGAAAAAATGGCTAAGAGATTAGCGGCTTTTAGGGGGTCTCTTTGACCTTCCTACTAAGGAAAAACAAATTGCAGAATTAGAAGAAACGATGATGGGCGCAGGATTTTGGGATGACCAACAAGGCGCACAAGCTGTAATTAATGAAGCGAATGCGCTGAAAGATATGGTTGGAAGGTTCCGTCAGTTAGATGAGACGTTCGAAAACTTAGAAATGACGCATGACTTACTTAAAGAAGAGTATGATGAAGATTTACATGAGGAACTAGAATCAGAAGTGAAAACTTTAATTCAAGAAATGAATGAGTACGAGCTGCAGTTACTATTAAGCGATCCTTATGATAAAAATAACGCTATTTTAGAATTACACCCAGGTGCAGGTGGAACAGAGTCACAAGACTGGGGTTCTATGTTATTACGTATGTACACGCGCTGGGCTGAAAAACGTAGGTTTAAAGTAGAAACGGTTGACTACTTACCGGGCGATGAAGCTGGTATTAAGAGTGTTACATTATTAATTAAAGGTCATAACGCTTACGGTTACTTGAAAGCGGAGAAAGGTGTACATCGTCTTGTACGTATTTCACCGTTCGATTCTTCAGGTCGTCGTCATACATCGTTCGTATCTTGTGAAGTTGTACCTGAATTCAATGATGAAGTTGAAATTGAAGTGCGTACAGAAGATTTGAAAATAGATACGTATCGTGCAAGTGGTGCAGGTGGACAGCACGTTAATACGACAGATTCAGCAGTTCGTATAACTCATCTACCAACAAACACGGTTGTAACATGTCAGTCAGAGCGTTCTCAAATTAAAAACCGTGAGCATGCGATGAAAATGCTAAAAGCGAAATTATATCAAAAGAAATTAGAAGAACAACAAGCACAATTAGATGAGATTCGCGGAGAGCAAAAAGAAATTGGATGGGGCAGCCAAATCCGTTCTTACGTATTCCACCCGTATTCTCTTGTGAAAGACCATCGTACAAATACAGAAGTTGGTAACGTACAAGCAGTTATGGATGGGGAAATTAATCCGTTTATTGATGCGTATTTACGTTCTCGTATTTAGTAAGAGAAAAAGCCAACAGAATTGTTGGCACATGCTGAGGTCCAAGAGGATATAAAGAGGCTTATCTTATTTATATTGATGAAATAAAGAGGAAGAGAAGTTGGAAACGACAACTTCTCTTTTTGATGAGATTATATGTAGAATACAATGCCGTATATTGTTTTGTAAAAGGTAGAGAATAGTAAAACAAAGTGGTAATAGAGTAGGACTTTATATAGAATTTCTCAGTTTTGATTGGAGAAAAAGGCTCTTTATAGAACTTTCTAAGGTGTTCACAGAATTGAAACAATTTATGAAAGCTTATTTTATTAGGCTTCTCACTATATTTGTGAAAAATATGAAATACACCTTAGTTTTTCTATATAAAGATAATGCTTATAATGAATATTGAATGTGTTATGAAAACTATTGCCTAGTTATGAATGAAAAGAATATCAACAATGGGGAGCGATAGAAGTGAAAAAGAAATTGTTGGCTATTACGCTGGGGACATCAGTCGTTTTTGCTTTAGGAGCATGTGGAAATAAAGAAGAGAGTAAACCATCAAAACAATCTGCAAGCACAGATAGCGCAGAGCAAATTTACCAAAAAAGTTGTATAGGTTGTCACGCTAAAGATTTATCAGGAGCAACTGGACCAGATTTACGAAAAGTAGGACAGAAATATGACGCAGCAGAGATTGAAAAGATTATTGAAAAAGGCCGCGGTTCAATGTCACCAGGAATTATTCAAGGTGAAGATGCGAAAAAAGTAGCTGAATGGTTAGCGGAGCATAAATAAGAAACGTAATTAATAAACGAGCTGATTGTATAACTTGACCGAAAAGTGCTTCGAGTTAAGTAATTACATGAGCTCGTTTACCTTTTATTAGTATGTAACATAACTGTAACAAAATTGTATCCGAATTGGAAACCGATTGATGTTACAATGGGGTTTGTAGAATTTTGATGAAATATATTACATAGAGTAGCGTTGCTAATAAAAAGCATGTATGGAAGCTACCTTCAACAAGAATGGTCGAATGAAAATAAAGGTTTTTCTTTTATTTTCAAATGTACAGAAAAGTATTTCTAAAAAAATCATTAAGTATTGGGTGATAAATAATGATAAAAATGACGAATGTTTATAAGGAGTACCCAAATGGTATGAAAGCCATTGCTGGTCTCACAGTTAACATTAAACAAGGTGAATTCGTATACGTAGTTGGACCGAGTGGAGCCGGAAAATCTACATTTATTAAAATGATGTATCGTGAAGAGAAGCCATCTACAGGATCAATTAATGTAAATGGACTTGTAATTGAAACATTAGCAGAAAGAGATGTTCCATATTTCCGTCGTCAATTAGGCGTGATTTTCCAAGATTTTAAATTGCTACCTAAATTAACGGTATATGAGAATGTTGCGTTTGCTTTAGAAGTAATTGAAGAAGAGAAGGAAGCGATTCGTGAGCGCGTTACAGAAGTGTTAGGTCTTGTTGGTCTTGAAGAGCGTGCCGATGCACTTCCAAATGAGCTTTCGGGCGGAGAGCAACAACGTGTGGCGATTGCAAGAGCGATTGTAAATAAGCCAAAGGTTGTAATTGCCGATGAGCCAACAGGTAACTTAGATATTGAAACAGCTCTTGATATTATGAAGATTTTTAAACGTATTAATGAGCGTGGTACAACGATTGTTATGGCGACACATAACGCAGATATCGTAAATACAATTCGTCATCGTGTAATTGCAATTGAAGGCGGAAGAATTGTTCGAGACGAGATTGAGGGAGGATACGGATATGAAGGCTAAAACCCTTAGTCGACATTTGCGAGAAGGTGTGAAAAATCTATCCCGTAACGGATGGATGACATTTGCTTCTGTAAGTGCAGTAACAGTTACATTATTACTTGTAGGTGTCTTTTTGACAGCGATTATGAATATGAACCATTTTGCGACGAAAGTAGAGCAAGATGTAGAAATTCGTGTGCATGTTGATCCAGCAGCAAAAGAAGCTGATCAAAAGAAATTAGAAGAAGATATGAGTAAAATTGCGAAAGTAGATTCTATTAAATATTCTTCTAAAGAAGAAGAGTTGAAACGTTTAATTAAAAGCTTAGGCGATAGTGGAAAAACGTTCGAGTTATTTGAGCAAGATAACCCACTGAAAAACGTATTTGTTGTAAAGGCGAAAGAACCAACAGATACGGCAACAATTGCGAAAAAGATTGAGAAAATGCAGTTTGTAAGTAATGTTCAATACGGTAAAGGTCAAGTTGAAAAATTATTTGATACTGTAAAAACTGGTCGTAACATCGGGATTGCGTTAATTGCGGGTCTTCTATTCACAGCGATGTTCTTAATCTCTAACACAATTAAAATTACAATTTATGCTCGTAGTACTGAGATTGAAATTATGAAACTTGTTGGTGCAACAAACTGGTTTATTCGTTGGCCGTTCTTGTTAGAGGGATTATTCCTAGGAGTATTAGGATCAATTATTCCAATTGGCCTAATTTTAGTTATGTATAATTCGTTGCAAGGTGTGTTTAATGAAAAACTTGGCGGAACAATTTTCGAGCTTCTACCATACAACCCATTCGTATTCCAATTAGCTGGTTTATTAATGTTAATCGGTGCATTAATCGGTATGTGGGGAAGTGTAATGTCAATTCGTCGCTTCTTAAAAGTATAAAAAGTTGCAAACATAATTCGTACAAGCTTATCATATAGTAGAAATAGGTAAAGGCATCACACATCGTGTGATGCCTTTTGCTACACCACCTGTGTGTTCTGGAAAGGGGAATTCCGCATTGAAACGTAGAGTTGCAATTATTGGAATGGTTGTTGCATTTTTAATTGGTGCTGGCGGGATGTTTGGTGGTATGTACTGGTTTGGGATAAACCCAGCGTATGTAACGCAAACAGTATCGAATGGTAATGCTGGCACAGCGCAAGGGAATTTGGTAAAGATTAATGAGGCGTATGCACTAATTGATTCACGTTATGTGGAAGACGTGAAAGACGACAAATTAGTCGAAGGTGCGATACAGGGAATGTTGTCTACGCTGAAGGACCCTTATTCCACGTATATGGATAAAGAAACGGCAAAACAGTTTAGTCAGTCACTGGATCCTGAACTTGAAGGGATTGGAGCTGAAGTGAACAAGACGGACGGTAAGCTTATTATCGTATCGCCAATTAAAGGTTCACCAGCAGAAAAGATAGGAATTAAACCGAATGACCAAATTTTATCTGTAGATGGAAATAGTGTGAAAGATTTATCACGTGAAGAAGCAGTATTAAAAATTCGTGGTAAAAAAGGAACGACTGTTGCAATTGAAATTAAGCGCGCAGGAGTGGCTGATCCGATAGAATTTAAAATTAAGCGTGAAAAGATTCCGATTTTCACTGTATTTAGTTCTGTAAAGCAAGATAGCGGAAAAGATATCGGTTATATGCAAATTACTTCTTTCGCTGAAAATACTGCGAAAGAATTTAAGGATCAGTTAAAAGAGCTAGAGAAGAAAAACATAAAAGGCTTAGTTATTGACGTGCGTGGTAATCCTGGCGGTTATTTAAATAGTGTAGAAGATATACTAGGAGACATCATGACAGATAAAAAGCCAATGCTACAAGTAGAACAGCGAAATGGTGAGAAGAAGAAATTCTCTACGGAACTGAAAGAGAGAAAGTCATATCCAATTTCAGTATTAATTGATAACGGAAGTGCTTCTGCTTCAGAGATTTTAGCTGGTGCGCTAAAAGAAGGAGAAGGATACGATTTAATTGGTGAAAAAACGTTTGGTAAAGGTACTGTTCAACAGGCTGTTCCATTTAAAGATGGCAGCAACATTAAATTAACAATGTTTAAATGGTTAACACCAGATGGCAATTGGATTCATAAAAAAGGAATCGCGCCAACTGTAGAAGTGAAGCAACCAGATTATTATCATGCGACACCAATTCAAATTGAAAAGACACTTTCATACAATTCAAATGATGTACAAGTAAAACACGCACAAGAAATGCTTAAGAGCTTAGGATATGTACCAGGACGTGAAGATGGATACTTTAGCAAAGAGACAGAATCAGCACTAAAAGCATTCCAAAATGCGAATGAGATGGAAGCAACAGGACAACTCGATAAAAAGACAGCTGAAGCGATTCAAACTAAAATCATTGAAAAAATCCGTTCTGGAGAAAATGATTTACAATTACAGACGGCATTGAAATTAATAGCGAAATAAGAAAGAATACAGGCACTTTGATGCCTGTATTTTTTTATGTGTTAAATATGATAAGATAAAAAGAAAGAATGATATAAATGGTGGTGAATGAATTCGTGGAGGCATGGCTTTTTGAAATAATACGAGCAGTTGGACGTTTTTTCTTACACCCTGCTGTCTATGTATTTTTAATTAGTAGTATCTTCGTTGGATACTTACGTATATTACGAGAACGAAAAGATTTTTCTTTTAAAGTATATGATATTTGGTTTGAACTACGAACAACTCTATTTGCAGGTATTGGGTACGGGTTAATCGTATCTATTATTACGATTGGGCTCGGGCTTGTTGTTTCAAAAGCGAGTTTATGGGCAATTTTACTTTGGACGTTATTATTCGGATTAACTGCTATGTATCGATATTTATCTGTAGCTTATACTTTCGGAATCGCGATTGCACTCGTGTTGTTATCGTCTAAGATGCCAGTTTCCTTCTTACAGCTTGGAGAAGGTGAAGAGGGTACGATTGTATCCCTTGCTATTTTACTAGGCGTTATGCTCGTTGTAGAGGGTTTATTAATCTCTAAAAATGCAGTTCGTTATTCTACGCCGAAGATTAACAAAGGTAAGCGTGGGCTACGAATTGGACTACATGAATCCAATCGTTTATGGCTTGTACCAGTATTTATTCTTATACCAGGAGACGCGGTGACAGGATTTATTTCTTGGTGGCCTGTCGTTTCAATAGGTTCGACTACATACTCTTTATTCCTCGTTCCATTTTTAATTGGATTTATGAGAAAGGTTAGAAGTTATGAGCCGACGGAAGCTTTATTATTTACAGGAAGACGCGTCTATGGTTTAGCGGGGCTCGTACTCGTTTTAGGTATCGCAAGTTACTGGTGGCACGTACTCGCAATTATCGCGATGGGAGTCGCAATGCTTGGACGCTTTACAATCTCGATGCAAGAGAAAATTGCAGACGAGAAAAGACCAGCATACTTTGCCGCACGTAATGATGGACTTGTTGTGTTAGATACAATTCCGAATACAATTGGGGCAGAGATGAATTTAAAGCCTGGAGAAGTTATTACGAAAGTAAATGGAATCATTCCAAGAAGTACCGAAGAGTTTTATGACTCGCTTCAAACGAAGACGACAGGAGCGTTTTGTAAATTAGAAGTAGTAGATACAAATGGTGAGCTTCGTCTTGCTCAAACGGCATTATACGCCGGGGGACATCATGAATTAGGTGTTGTGTTTGTCCAGCAAGAGCATGAGTGGGATTCGGAAGCGATGTAATCATTAAAATGAAACGAAAGAAGATGCTGTATAACATTGTAGTTATACAGCATCTTCTTTTTTGTTACAATTTACGGTTTTACTTGAGCATAATGTTGTGCAACAAACTCGCGAAACGTTTGTGCAGCAAGTGATAAGTAGTGTTTTTCATTCCACACTAAATGAGGCGTCCATTGGCAAACGAGCTCTTCAATATGGAGAAGCGTCAGTGGGGGTAATTCCTTTTGTGCTGCAATTGGTAAAAAGGCAACACCAAGACCGGTGCGTACTAAGCCGCTGATGGCTGCAGGTTCATCCCCTTCACATACGACATTGGGCGTAAACCCAGCCCGCCTGCAGAACTTGTCTGTA
Organism: Bacillus sp. TH30; assembly: GCF_016650875.1. Lineage (NCBI taxonomy): Bacteria > Bacillati > Bacillota > Bacilli > Caryophanales > Bacillaceae > Bacillus > Bacillus sp. TH30. The sequence goes on from NZ_JAEKEY010000002.1 coordinate 2,858,905, forward strand.
ATTTCACGGAAGCTGTATCCTGGTTTTAGGGAGATGAACGGATCATCTGCTACTTCACTTAGCTTGATACGGTGGCGATTTTTGAGACGATGTGTACTCGGCACAGCTAGTACAATCTCTTCGGTCATTAATGGAAGACTATAGATTCCTAGTCGATCAATAGGTGAAGGAGTAAGACAAAAGTCGATTTCGCCTTTTTCAAGAAGTTGAACTTTCAATTCTTCTGTGGATGCTTGCGTTATGCGGAAGTTAATGTGTGGATATAAGTCTAGAAAAGGTGCTAGTAATTCAGATACTCGATTTAAGGTCGTAGTAGCTATTAAAACACTTCCACGTTCTAATCCAGCCATGTCTGTAACTTGTCGTTTGCCTACTTCTAGTGCCTCAAGGGCTGTATCTACTTGCTTGAGAAAAGCTTTTCCGAAAGTGTTTAGGCGAATTTGCCTTCCGATTCGATCGAATAAGGGAACTCCTAACTCTTCTTCTAATCGAGCGATAGTAACACTTAAAGCTGGTTGGGAGATATGAAGTTCCTGTGCCGCTTTTGTTATATGTTCCGTACGAGCGACTGTCTTAAAATACTTGAGCTGCAGTAATTCCATAAAATGTGTCCACCTTTTCTTATATACTCAAAGTTATTAATATGATAGTTATTTTATATTTTTGTTTATCAACAATCAATTTTATAATATGAGTGTGAAAAGAAACATTATAAAAAGTTAAATGAGGTGGATGATTTTTGGATATTCAAAAATATTTAGAACATATTCAATCTGAAAAAAGAGAGGTAAGTTTCTCTTACTTATCTCATCTTCAAAAACAACATGTACTCAACGTTCATTTTGAGAATCTTGATATTCTGGCAAGAAAACCGCTATCTTTGCGTGAAGAAGATTTGTATCAAAAAATTGTTTATGCGAAACAGGGTGGCGTGTGCTACGAGTTAAACGGAATATTTTATTTTCTGCTAAAAGAATTAGGTTTTGACCCGTATCTTATGGCAGGAACTGTATATGTAAGAGAAGGAATTTGGGCTCTTGAAAATGCTCACTTATTCATAATCGTACCAATTGATAATAAAGAATACTTGGTGGATGTAGGTATGGGCGGTAATTCGCCACGAATTCCTGTTCCGCTGAATGGAGAGGAAGTTGTAGATAGTGATGGCCTTTACCGAGTAAATAAAGATGAAACAACATCGTTTTATTATTTGCAAAAAAAGACTGATGATGAATGGGAGATTCTATATCGATTTGAGCAGCCTTCCCATAAATGGAACTTGGAGAACATTCATCCAATCTGTGTCTTAACTGAAACAGCTCCAGAATCAATGTTCAACAAGAGGTATTTCCTTTCAAGAGTGACAGAAAATGGGCGTATCACTTTGTTAGGAGACACGCTAATTATGGTTGATGGAAAAGAAAAAACAAAAGAAAAACTAGAAAAACATGAGATTGAAGAAACTGTTCGTCGCTATTTTCAAATTCAAATGTAGTGGGGAAACTTTAGGGAGGGTTAATATATAACTTTAGATCTACAAGTTAAACTGTTTATTGCACAGTGGGAAATAAACGGATAAGAACTTAGAAAAGCAAAGGGTGTATCGAAGGTATTACAAGTTTCGAATTGTTTAAAAGATGTATTTGTGAAAAAATAGAAGGACCGCATGTTATAAGTGGGCACATTTATTTGAATACGATAAGTAATATATATAAATGAAGCCTAATTTCTCATTGATATGAATGAGGGATTAGGCTTTTTTAGATTTGCTCACTTTTTTAGTTTCGTAGACGGATAACTTGAATAATTATTTGATAATGGTTATCATTTAGGGAGTCTTTTAATTTGGAAAAGGGAGGAAAAATATGCTACGTAAATTTTTTTCTTACTATAAACCGTATAAAGGTTTATTTATACTTGATTTTTCCTGTGCAGTTATCGCAGGCTTACTCGAACTTGGTTTCCCGCTTATCGTAAATCAATTTATTGATAAGTTGTTACCAGGACAAAACTGGACGCTTATTTTATGGGCTTGTTTCGGTTTGTTCGTAGTTTATGTGTTAAATGCAGGTTTGCAATATGTCGTTACATATTGGGGACATATGCTTGGGGTTAACATTGAAACAGATATGAGGCAGAAATTATTTGATCACATTCAAAAGCTATCATTCAGATTTTTTGATAATAATAAAACAGGTCATTTAATTTCACGTCTTACAAACGATTTAATGGAAATTGGCGAAATTGCTCACCATGGACCAGAAGATTTATTCATTGCCATTATGACTTTAGTTGGAGCATTTTCATTTATGATGATGATTAACTGGAAGTTAGCACTTCTAACATTCTTCGTAATCCCGTTCTTATTATGGTTGGCACTTTACTTCAATAAAAAAATGACAGGTACGTTTAGACGTTTATTCTCAGACGTTGCTGATTTCAATGCATGTATCGAGAACAATGTAGGTGGTATCCGCGTTGTACAAGCATTCGGAAATGAAAAGTTTGAGAAAGAGCAATTTGCTGTAAATAATGCTCGTTTCCGTACAACAAAATTAATGGCGTATAAAATTATGGCGTTAAATTCATCGATTAGTTATATGCTGATGCGTCTTGTAACACTCTTTGTATTAATATGTGGTACATGGTTTGTTCTGCAAGGTGAATTAACGTACGGTGGATTTATTGGATTCGTTTTATTAACGAATATTTTCTTCCGCCCAATTGAAAAAATTAATGCGGTTATTGAAAGTTATCCGAAAGGAATCGCTGGTTTTAAAAGATATGTAGAACTTCTGGAAACAGAGCCGGATATTGTAGATTCTAAAGATGCAATAGAAGTTAAACATGTACACGGCGATATTCAATACAATAACATCACGTTCGGATATGAAAATAAAGAGCCGATTTTAAACGATATTAGTTTGAAAATACATGCAGGTGAAACAGTTGCTTTCGTTGGACCATCAGGGGCAGGGAAAACAACACTATGTAGTTTATTACCTCGTTTTTATGAACACTCATCTGGATCAATTCAAATTGATGGCATTGACACCAAAGAGATGACGTTATCGTCACTTCGTAAGCAAATCGGAATTGTACAGCAAGATGTTTTCTTATTCTCAGGAACAATTCGTGAAAATATCGCTTACGGAAACTTAAAAGCTTCAGAATCTGAAATTTGGCAGGCGGTAAAACGTGCTCAGCTAGAGGACTTAATTTACTCGCAACCAGACGGTTTAGATACAGTTATCGGTGAGCGTGGTGTGAAACTTTCAGGAGGACAAAAGCAGCGCTTAGCAATTGCCCGTATGTTCTTGAAGAACCCGCCAATTTTAATTTTAGATGAAGCAACTTCTGCGCTAGATACAGAGACAGAACTTGCTATTCAAAAATCACTTGCTGAGCTATCCGTTGGTCGTACAACGTTAGTTATCGCTCACAGGCTTGCAACGATTAAAAATGCAGATCGCATCGTCGTTGTAAATAAAGACGGTATTGCAGAACAAGGTTCACATGAGGAACTAATCGAACGAGGCGAGGGTTACAGCCGATTGTATGAGGCGCAGTTTAGTTCGTAAATATAATTTCTGCTGAATTAGTGCACCATAAGTAAGTGGAAATCTTATATGGGAGGCTATCAATCATGATTGTAACAACAACTTCTACAATTCAAGGGAAAGAGATTATTGACTATATCGATATAGTCAATGGCGAAGCAATTATGGGGGCGAATATCGTGCGTGACCTTTTCGCTTCTGTCCGTGACGTTGTCGGTGGTCGCGCAGGCGCCTATGAAAGTAAATTAAAAGAAGCGCGCGACATTGCAATGGAAGAGATGAAAACTCTCGCAAGACAAAAAAATGCGAACGCCATTGTTGGTATCGACGTGGACTACGAAGTAGTTCGCGAAGGAATGCTAATGGTTGCGGTGAGCGGGACTGCTGTCCGTATATAAAGTGAAACTTTAATCAGTGGGGGGGGTCATCCCCCACTGATTATTAGCCTTCACCAATCGGGCGTTTACGGGCAGCCCGACGCCCACCTAATTTCTTTGCTCAAGACGAATTTTGAGGTGGGAGTCTTACTGCCCACAAATAGCGGGATAAAGTGAAAAGCCGTGCACCAGCACGGCTTTTTGTTGTTATTGTGTCTAACATGATAGGTAGGGTGATATTCTATGTCAAAGCCTCGATATTTCTTGGGAAATGTGGAAGGTCCCGTCGATATATGGGGAAGACATTAGAGCGCTTCTTTACACTGCCGAATTCGAACTAATAATTTTTCGTATTCTTGTTCGAGAAATGTGATGTCATCATGCTGATTTGGGATAGAAATCCGGCTGATGATTTCTGTTAATTTTGTTTGTAATTGTAATAATTCTTGTTCAGTAACGTTTACAGAAGCTTGGGTGGTTCTTTTTGTGTATTGCTCGTAATTGCCGTGGAATATTCTTGGTTCGCTCTCATCTACTTGTAGAATATGGTTTGCAACAGAACGAATAAAGGCACGGTCATGGCTAATGAAAAGTATTGTGCCAGGATACTCCTGTAACATGCTTTCTAATTCTTCTTGCGTTGCCAAGTCTAAATAGTTTGTCGGTTCGTCGAGCAGAAGCATATTATAGTTTCCTAAAAATACTTTTGCGAGTGCAACCTTCATGCGTTCTCCACCACTTAAGATGTGCACAGGTTTATGAACATCTTCACGGCGGAATAGGAGCCTTGCAAGTATTGTTCGAACGAACGATTCTGTATAGTTTGTTTCTTCTAGAACGTTTTCTAAAATTGTTTTATCTGTTTTTAAAATAGATAATGTTTGTTCAAAGTATCCAATTTTACAACTTTTCGAAAGCTGAATGCCACGCTCGTTCGCGAGAAGCATTTTGAACAAAGTTGTTTTTCCGCTTCCGTTTTCCCCTAAAATAGCAAGCTTTGCCCCAGGGACAATTGTTCCATTCATATTTTTAAATAGTGTGCGATCCCCTATTTTCTTCGTTGTTTTATTAAACTGAACAACTGCTTTACTATGAATTGGTGTGTGGTATTGTACGTCAAACTGAGCTTGAGAAAAGTCCTTCGGTTTTTCTTTCTGTTCCAACTTTTCAAGGCGTGTTTCTAGTGCTTTCGCTACTTTGCTAACATTTTCTTGCCCATGAGCCCCGCTGCACTTATAAAGTTTAGATTCAGATGAACTGAACCGTGTTGGGATTTTTGTCATGCTAGAAGCACGTTGCTTTCTTTGTGAAATTGACTGTTCTAACCGATTTTTTTCTTGTATATATTGATCATATTCTGCTTGCTTTTGTATTCGCTCACGTTCTTTTTGCTTTCGATAGTTTGAATAATTACCTTTATATTCTTGAATAGTACCGTCTTCAACTTCGATGATTTTTGTACATATGGCATCTAAAAGATCACGATCATGCGATATTAAAACAAGTGCACCTTTATAAGATAAAAGTGCCTTTTCTAATTGCTCTGTACCGAACATGTCTAAGTGACTTGTTGGCTCATCAGCAAATAGAATGCCTGCATCTTGTTCGAGGGCATGGGCGATCTTTAGGCGCATTCGTTCACCGCCACTCATTGAATTTGCGACGTTTGAAATATTCCATTTGCCTTTAGCGAGGGAAGAAGCGGTTTCCGGTATCCCCTCGCTAAGCTGTGGAATGATGGCGATAGAACTATGATGAGTTACTGTGCCTTTGTCAGCTTCTATTTCTTTACTTAATATTTGTAATAACGTAGATTTTCCAGCTCCGTTGACTCCGACAATCCCTATACGATCGTTTGCTTGAATTTCTAGTGATGGTAACGTAAATATGGTGCGATCACCAAAGCTCTTTTCGATATTACGTGCGATTAAAATAGTCATAAAAAAACCTCCCTAGTTTCACTAGAGAGGATAAATGTCGCCCTTCAATGTAAAAATCGTACATAAATAAACGATTTTTTACATGATCATATCGAAAGAAAGTATCGACAAATGGACAGACTAATCCTCTGCTAGTTTTCATCATTTTTGTTCACTATTTGTGATGGATGAAATAAATAAGAGAATTAGAACTTCATTGGTCAAAGTACCTTCCTTTCATAATATTATTTTTATTGTATGCGCATACAAATGGATTTGTCAAACTTATTTCTGTGTGCTATTTTTGAATTTATTATTATACAATTGTGCTTTTGCCAGCGCCTCAGCATCGTTCTTGATTTCATCTAGTCCATTCGCATCCCCAATAATATACCCTTCAAATGATGAACCAACAAAATCAAAGATATATTGAAACTGGGCGATAAGCGGCAATGCTTTCAGTTTTGGACTGTCTCCGCCAACGATGACAACGTACATTTTTTTGCCTTTCATTTTTTCTTTGAAATGAAGAGACTTATTACGCAAGCTTTGTGACCAGCGATCAACGAAGTTCTTCATGTGGCCGCTCATTCCGTACCAGTATAGCGGTGTAGCGAAGATAATTGTGTCGTGCTCTAGCATGCGTTTGGTTAACTGCTCGTAGTCATCATTTACAGGTTGAAATCCTTCTACATCATGGCGCTGATCTATGATTGGGTGGACGATATGATCACGCAAGTAAATTTGTTCTGTTTCAATCCCATCAATCACCATATGTGTTAAAGCTTCCGTATTTCCGTTTTGTCTTGAACTGCCATGTATAACAAACATGTAATCATCCCTTTTCTTTTGCTTGTTTTAGGAGTGAAACGTGTTTTTGCAAATTCGTTTGAATGTTGGAAAGTAATGTGATTTGCTTCGTTACCTCATCAAGTTTGTCTTCGTAAAGTGCAAGGATACTACTACACGGATTTTCGTAAAGATGTGGCTCGATTTCGAGGCAACGTAGCATTCGTTCTGTTTCTTCTAAATTTAAGCCGATTTGCAAGTACATTTGAATCAGCTCTACTTTTTCGATTGCACTTTCATCAAAATCACGGTAGCCATTTGCTAGGCGTTTCGAAGGGAGTAATCCCTTTTCTTCATAATGTCTTAGTGCCCTTTCGCTAACCCCAGTTTCTTTTGATAACTCTCCAATTCGCAATGCGTTTCACTCCTTTTACATGTATTGTAAACCTTCACACTAATGTGAAGGTCAACTCTGTTTTTTCGCAAAAGAATCTACGTGTTTTAAAAAGACTTGAATAGCTTTAGACGGGATAAAATATTTGCCGCGCACGATGGAGAATGGACGGATTAGCTCTTCGTTCGGAACAGGGATGTGGAATAGTTCTTTTGCTAATAGTTCTTTTCGAACAGTCCAATCTGAAAGGATAGCGATGCCAAGACCGGCTGCAACGGCTTCCTTCACGCTTTGAATACTGCTAAATGTAAAGAAGCGTTTCATTTTTAAATGATGTTGGTGTATAAAGCGATCGCTATAGGCACGTGTGCCAGAGCCGCTCTCCCTTAATACCCAGACTTGGTCTTGCAATGCATTTTCGTTAATCCCCTTGATCTGGAGCAATGGATGGTTTGGCGGGACGACGAGTTTCATTTCATCTTGCATAAAAGTTTCAACATCTACGTCAGCGTATACGACTTGGCCTTCCACTAAGCCGATATCAATTTGATTAGAGCGGAGGCTTTGCAAAACTTCTTCCGTATTGGAGATAAATGTATGAACTTCGACGTGTGCATTTTCATTGGCAAAGCGCGCAAGTATTTTTGGAAGTAAGTATTCGCCAATTGTAAAGCTAGCGCCGATGCGAAGTGTTCCTGTTACAACGTTATGCAGCTCGTTAATTTCTTGTTTCGCATCTTCATAAAGTGAGAGCATCTGCTTTGCGTGTATGTATAATATGTTTCCAGCTTCCGTAACTTGGACGTGCTTTGGGGAGCGCTGAATAAGTGTAGTCCCAAATTCATTTTCCAAGTTGCGAATGTGCATACTAACGCCAGGTTGTGAAAGGTTTAATAGTTCCGCAGCACGCGAAAAATGTTTTTGTTCAACGACAGTAACAAAGATCTTTAAAATGTCGACGTTCATTTGTTAGGCCCCTTTATTTTTGCTTTTATTTTATCATAAGTATTTCTGATGATAGGGATTCAATATTGATATTAAACTTATTATTAAAACTCTCTTATAATGTAACTAGAAAGAACATGCATGTTCCAATACGATTATTGGGGTGGTACAAAGTGGAACAAACACTTGTTATACAAAAGAAGAAGGGCTTTGGATTTTCGCAAGGTATTGGGATTACGTTATTAATCGCAATCGCCGCGAAATATTTAGCAGAGCTTCCATTTTTAAATATTATGGGACAATTAGTAATCGCTATTCTAATCGGGATGGTTTGGCGCGCCGCAATCGGGATTCCTCAAGAAGCGATAGTGGGAACGAACTTTGCGAGTAAGAAGTTGCTTCGCTTTGGGATCATTTTACTTGGAATGCGGTTAAATCTTGTAGATATTGCGAAGGCGGGGCCGAAAGTATTGGTCATCGCAGCGGTTGTTATTACATTTACAATTTTCGTTGTATATGGACTAACGAAAGTATTTAAAGTAGAACAGAAACTTGGAATTTTAACAGCATGTGGGACGGCAATTTGCGGTGCGGCAGCGGTCGTGGCAATTGCACCGCAAGTGAAAGCGAAAGATGAAGAAACAGCAGTCGGGGCAGCAATTATTGCAATTTTAGGTACAATATTTACACTTATTTATACGCTATTATACCCAGTGCTTGGCTTCTCACCCTACGGTTACGGGGTGTTCTCAGGGGCGACGCTGCACGAAATTGCTCATGTTATCGCAGCTGCAGCGCCAGGAGGTAGCACGGCTGTAGACATCGCGGTTATTGTGAAGTTAACGCGCGTAGCGATGCTTGTGCCAGTAGCGATTTTAATTGGATTATGGTTTGGTAAGAGCGAGGAAAGCAAGGAAAAAAGATCGTGGCGCGACCTTCCGATTCCTTGGTTCATCTTCGGATTTTTAGCAATGAGTGCGGTGCATTCGATTGGGATTATCCCAGAAGTTGTTGCCGGATATATTGTAGTAATTGCGTACATGCTTATTGCAATGGCAATGGCAGGGCTAGGTTTAAATGTAGAGTTTAAAACGTTCCGCAAATTAGGAAGTAGGGCATTTGTGGCAGGGTTGATTGGCTCGGTTTGCTTATCTGTTCTTGGGTATGTTCTTGTGTATGCGTTAGGATTTATGTAGTAGGACGAAGAAGCTGTCCCAAAAGATATTTTGGGGCAGCTTCTTTCTTATGCTTATAGTTCTACGGATGTCGATATTTGTCGGTAAGTCGATATATTTAAAAAATCGCTGATATAAATTTAATTACTCTTGTACTTTGTTAGAGAAGATGTTCAGTGAAATGTTTTTCTAAAATTTGTAAAGATATCTTTACTTGGATTTGGAAAATATTTATAATTAAAGTAAAGATATCTTTACTTTCGAAGGTGGAGCCTATGGGTGTGAAAAATAAAATTAAAGAATTGCGAAAACAACATCATATAACGCAAATTGAAATGGCAAAGGCGATGCAAGTGACGCGGCAGACAATCGTGGCGATTGAGAACCACCACTATAACCCAAGTCTAGAGTTATCCCTAAAAATCGCCAAATATTTTGGAATGAAGGTAGAGGAAATATTTACGCTGGAGTAAGGGGAGAGAAAATGAACGATACTAAAAAGTTGTATATCGCTACGGTCTTAGGATTATGTGGAGGGGACGTTTTAGTTCGTATTATGGACCCATCTATACCGATGTTATCGCTTATAGTTAGTAACATTTTAGCAATTCTACTTTTAACAGTTTATGTGTATTACAAAAAGCGTAAGTACAAAAAAGAAGAACTTCCAGATATAGATGAGCGAGTAAATGAAAATATAAAAAAGTATGTAAATGTCTCATTTATATTCGCGTTTATTCTGCTTATAGTTTATATTGTTGCGAGCAAAGGAATGGGAAGGGCTGTTATACCGATTCCAGAAATATTCATTGTATGTAGTTTCTTATTTGCTGGTAGTCTCATCATAGGAGTAATGGCGGGAAAACGAGCATAACGATAGGAGGAATGAAAATGCAAGATGAGTTTGAGAGATTTCAGTCGGATAAAGCGTTTAAATATTTAGGGTTGTTTTTAACAATGAGTTTAGCAGTATGGAGTTTGTATAATTTAATTGTTTATGGAAATGCGGGCATGCCGTTTGTTTTATTTGTATTAGGACAGTTTGTTTATTTCTTTGTGAACTATTGGCCGAAATGGAAATATAGAAATAGTAAAGAAGCTGATCGTGTATGAGTATGGCATCGACGAGTGTGTTAGCAACAAGAAATAATAGATAGAAAAAGGGGAACTGGGATGGGATTACCGGTGTTATGTGTCGCTACAGCTATATTTGCACTTTTGTGGGGGATGCAAAACTTCTCTCGTAATCCAGTGCCAAGTGTATGTATTATGATTGGTGCTGTAGGTTTATCATACTATTTATTAATTTTAGCGCATTATCATAAAACAGCAACAAGTGTTGTTGTAGGGGCAATTATTTTATTTTGTGGGCGTGCTATACAAAAGGGGTTATTTCCATAAAAGCTGTTTATACAAAAGGTATAAATAGCTTTTTGTATTTTTTTTACAAACTACTTGAAAGTTACGTTACGTCACCTTTTATAATGAAGGAGAAGAGGTGATGGAGTTGATTTCAATTCAAGAACTAACGAGGGAAACAGGGGTTACAGTAAGGACGTTACGTTATTATGATCAAATTGATTTATTAAAGCCGAGTGGGAAAACTGATGGAGGACATCGGTTATATAGCGAGAGAGATGTTGTTCGTTTGCAGCAAATTTTATTTTTAAAAGAAATGGGTTTTTCATTAAAAGAGATTACGAATATGTTAATAACGGATGAGCTCAATTTAAAAGTATCGCTTGAAAAGCAACTTAGATTTGTACAGGAAGAACAGAAAAAATTTAATCGAATGGAACGTATTTTACAGGCAGTTGTTTATTCAGTAGATGTGGAGGGAGAACTGGATTGGAAAGTTATGTTTGAACTCATTCAGCTTTCGAAACAGTCTCCGCGAATACGTGAGATGTTTCAAAATGAAGTTTTTTCTAAGGGAGAACAAAAGTTGCTTCATAATTTGCCGAACATGAGTGAAGAAGACCCGAATGTTTTAGAATGGGTAAATTTATTAAAGCAACTAAGTAACTTTATGAAAGACGGTAAGGAAGCATCATGTGATGAAGTACAAGGCGCAACAAAGAAATTAATGCAGAAGTGTTTAGAGATGGCAAATGGTGATGAAGCATTTTTAGATAAACTGTGGGAAGTAAGAAAGTCAAAAGAAGATTCACAGAAAATGAGTATGTATCCAATTGAGGAAGAGCTTCTAGTATATATGGATGAGGCTTTTCGTATATATGATGAAAGGGAGAGGGATAAATGAGTATACTCGCAGAATATCAATGGTACTTTTTAATTGGTGCAGAGATTGTATTTTGGCTATCAGCTATTGGATTCTTTTTACTAAGGTATGGATTTCGCTTGAAAAAGGCGAGCTTTATTATGGGGATTGTGCTACTCATAAATGAAGTGTTTATTTTAACTTTAGGGGTATTGGACTATTATCAAACAGGGAAGTTCTCTAATTTTCAAATCATTACGGTAATCATTTTATTATATGCAGTTTTTTATGGGAAAAAGGATTTGAAGAAATTAGACATATATGCACAAAAATTAGTTGCGAAGTGGCGGAATGAACCGGCGCCTATTATCGAAGAACCACTTGAAGTAACAGGGATGGCGCATGCGAAGCAGGAAATAAAAAATTGGATTTTACATCTTATTTTGTTTATTGCGGTTCATATATTCTTTTTCTTCATGTATGGGCTTATTCCAGTAGAACAGTGGGGGAATTGGTTAGAGTCAGGAATCGTTTTAAATAAAACAGCAAGCCGTGTAAGCCAAGTATGGGCTATTATTCTTTTAGTGGATACTGCGATTTCATTTTCATATGTTATTTTTCCGAAGAAGGAGAAAGGGAAAGAAAAGCTACTTTCATAGAGGAAAGTAGCTTTTTCTAGTATACCAATAGTTTGTATAGGAGAGGATAACAATAGGAAAAAGAACAGGTTTTATATGCTTATTTCTCTTTAGTTTAGTAGCATGTTCACAACCTAACAGTGCAATCGATAAGAAGAATGATGTCGTTGCAAAGGGGGCAGAAATTTCTAATCTAGATAAATTCGAGAAGTTCGTTTGGAATGTGGAACAAGGGGAAGTTGATAAAATAAGAATTGTACAGTATACACATGAAGGTGACCCGATTTTTCAAACGTTAGAGCATAGTGAGAAAGATATACTTTATGTGTTAGATAATAGACAAGATCAATTTGCTGGTGACCATAAAGGGTTACATAAAGATAGTTGTAAAAGGATTGTTAAAGAGCAACGTGAATCAGAAACGGCATATAGGTTAATAGATTGTACGAATGAAAATGGGCGCAATGGATATGACTTATTATATGTACTTAAAAAATAGAGTTAGTAGAGGAAGGAAGTATTTATTCCTTCCTTTTTCTATATATAACTTGTCGAAAATTTTACCGAATATCTGTTCGTTTTTTTAGGTTTTTTATGGGCATTCGTGGTAAAATAATAATACAGATTTTTATGAGGAGGTCGGTTTTTAGTTGGAACATCCATTTGAAATTATCTCAGAGTATTCCCCGCAAGGTGATCAGCCGGGAGCGATAGAGAAGCTTGTAGAGGGAATTAATAGTGGAAAGAAAAAGCAAGTGTTGCTTGGAGCGACAGGAACGGGTAAGACATTTACGATTTCAAATGTCATTAAAGAAGTGCAGAAGCCAACACTTGTAATGGCTCATAATAAAACGTTAGCAGGACAGTTATATAGTGAGCTGAAAGATTTCTTTCCTAACAATTCTGTGGAGTATTTTGTTAGTTATTACGATTATTATCAGCCGGAAGCGTACGTACCACATACGGATACGTTTATTGAAAAAGATGCGCAAATTAACGATGAAATTGATAAATTACGCCACTCGGCAACGTCTTCCTTATTTGAACGAGATGATGTTATTATCGTTGCGAGTGTTTCGTGCATATACGGTTTAGGTTCTCCGGAAGAATACCGCGAGTTAGTTGTTTCGCTTCGAGTTGGTATGGAAAAGGACCGCAATCAATTGCTTCGTGAACTTGTTGATGTACAGTATGGACGTAATGATATTGATTTTAAGCGTGGTACATTCCGTGTGCGCGGAGATGTAGTTGAAATCTTCCCCGCATCACTTGATGAGCATTGTATTCGAATTGAATTTTTTGGGGATGAAATAGATCGTATTCGAGAAGTAAATGCATTAACGGGTGAAGTATTAGCAGAACGTGATCATGTAGCAATCTTCCCGGCATCTCACTTCGTTACACGTGAAGAAAAGCTGAAGGTCGCTATTGAAAATATCGAAAAAGAATTAGAAGAGCGTTTAAAAGAATTAAATGATAACGGTAAGTTGTTAGAGGCGCAGCGCATAGAACAGCGAACGCGTTATGATTTAGAAATGATGCGCGAGATGGGCTTTTGTTCAGGGATTGAAAACTATTCCCGTCATTTAACACTTCGTCCAGCAGGTTCAACGCCGTATACGCTTTTAGATTATTTTCCAGAGGATTTCTTAATCGTTATGGATGAGTCGCACGTATCGGTTCCGCAAGTAAGAGCGATGTATAACGGGGACCAAGCACGTAAGCAAGTGCTTGTTGATCATGGATTCCGTCTGCCATCAGCTTTAGATAATAGACCGCTCACGTTTGATGAGTTTGAAGAGAAAACGAATCAAGTTATTTACGTTTCGGCAACGCCAGGACCGTACGAGTTAGAGCAGTCACCGAAAGCAATAGAACAAATTATTCGTCCAACAGGGCTTTTAGATCCACCAATTGATATACGACCAATTGAAGGACAAATAGATGATTTATTAGGAGAAATCCATGACCGGATTGCGAAAAATGAACGTGTATTAATTACGACTTTAACGAAGAAAATGTCAGAGGATTTAACGGACTATTTAAAAGATGTAGGAGTTAAAGTGAATTATCTTCATTCTGAAATTAAAACATTAGAGCGTATTGAAATTATTCGTGATCTTCGCCTTGGTAAGTTTGATGTACTTGTCGGTATTAACTTATTACGAGAAGGATTAGATATTCCAGAAGTATCACTTGTAGCCATTTTAGATGCTGATAAGGAAGGTTTCTTACGTTCAGAGCGTTCATTAATTCAAACAATTGGTCGTGCGGCGCGTAATGCAAACGGCCGCGTTATTATGTACGCAGATCGCATAACGAGATCAATGGGAATTGCAATTGAAGAAACACAGCGTCGTCGTAGTATACAAGAAGCTTACAATGAAAAGCATGGTATTACGCCGAAAACGATTCAAAAAGGAGTACGTGACGTTATTCGTGCGACAACAGCAGCTGAGGATACGGAAATATATGAAGCAACATCAGCTAAGAAGATGACGAAAAAAGAACGTGAAAATACAATTGCGAAGATGGAAGCAGAGATGAAAGAAGCAGCAAAGGCATTAGATTTCGAGCGTGCAGCTGAATTAAGAGATTTACTATTAGAATTAAAAGCGGAAGGGTGAAAAGAGTGAGTAAAGATTTTATTGTTGTAAAAGGTGCTAGAGCGCATAATTTAAAAAATATTGACGTAACCATTCCGAGAAATCAGCTTGTTGTTGTGACGGGATTGTCTGGTTCGGGGAAATCATCGTTAGCATTCGATACGATTTATGCAGAAGGACAGCGTAGATACGTGGAATCTTTATCTGCGTATGCGCGCCAGTTTTTAGGGCAAATGGATAAGCCGGATGTTGATATGATTGAAGGTTTATCTCCAGCGATTTCAATTGATCAAAAAACGACGAGTCGTAATCCTCGTTCAACGGTTGGAACGGTAACGGAGATTTATGATTATTTACGTTTATTATTCGCACGAATTGGTACGCCGATTTGTCCGAATCATGGAATTGAAATTACATCACAAACAGTGGAACAGATGGTAGACCGTGTTCTTGAATATCCTGAACGTACGAAGTTGCAAGTGCTAGCGCCTATCGTGTCAGGGCGTAAAGGTGCGCATGCGAAAGTATTAGAAGATATTAAGAAGCAAGGTTATGTTCGTGTGCGCGTTGATGGAGAGATGCTGGATGTATCGGAAGAGATTACTTTAGAAAAAAATAAGAAGCATTCAATTGAAGTTGTTATTGACCGTATTGTTGTGAAAGAAGGAATTGCAAGCCGACTTGCAGATTCACTAGAAAGTGCTTTAAAGCTTGGCGGGGGCCGAGTTTTAATCGATGTAATGGGAGAGGAAGAACTTCTATTTAGTGAACATCATGCTTGTCCACATTGTGGTTTTTCAATCGGAGAATTAGAGCCGCGTATGTTCTCGTTTAATAGTCCGTTCGGTGCGTGTCCTTCTTGTGATGGACTTGGATCGAAGTTAGAGGTAGATTTAGAACTTGTTATTCCGAACTGGGATGTATCATTAAATGAACATGCGATTGCTCCTTGGGAACCGACAAGTTCACAATATTACCCGCAATTATTAAAATCTGTGTGTAATCATTACGGCATCGATATGGATATGCCGGTGAAAGATATACCGAAGGATTTATTTGATAAAGTGCTGTACGGAAGCGGGGAAGAGAAGCTTTATTTCCGCTATGTGAATGAATTTGGTCAAGTAAAGGAAAATGAGATTTTATTTGAAGGTGTTATTCCGAATATTG
The DNA here is from genome assembly GCF_016650875.1 of Bacillus sp. TH30. Classification (NCBI taxonomy): domain Bacteria; kingdom Bacillati; phylum Bacillota; class Bacilli; order Caryophanales; family Bacillaceae; genus Bacillus; species Bacillus sp. TH30. Next base: position 2,874,699 of record NZ_JAEKEY010000002.1, read on the forward strand.
AGCGTCGTTATCGTGAGACGAGTTCTGATTATATTCGTGAGCAAATGGAGAAATATATGGCAGAGCAAGCTTGTCCGAAGTGTAAAGGTGGACGCTTAAAGCCTGAGAGTTTAGCTGTTTTCGTTGGTGATAAAACGATTGCCGATGTAACGAAATATTCTGTTCAAGAAGTACAGGAGTTCTTCTCAACTGTTGAGTTAACGGAGAAACAACAAAAAATTGCTCATTTAATTTTAAGAGAAATTCAGGAACGTGTTGGGTTCTTAGTGAACGTCGGTTTAGATTATTTAACGTTAAGTCGTGCCGCAGGAACTTTATCAGGTGGTGAGGCGCAGCGTATTCGTTTAGCGACACAAATTGGTTCTCGCCTTACTGGCGTACTTTACATTCTTGATGAGCCTTCTATTGGTTTGCATCAGCGTGATAATGATCGTCTTATTCGTACATTGCAGGAAATGCGTGATTTAGGAAATACGTTAATTGTTGTTGAGCATGATGAAGATACGATGATGGCTGCTGATTATTTACTTGATATCGGACCTGGTGCAGGTATTCATGGTGGTCAAGTTGTATCAGCAGGTACACCAGCTGAAGTTATGCAAGACGAGAATTCATTAACTGGGAAATATTTAAGCGGTAAAGAGTTTATTCCGGTACCACTTGAAAGACGTAAAGGTGACGGACGTAAAGTGGAGATTGTCGGTGCGAAAGAAAATAACTTAAAGAATGCGAAAATGTCATTCCCCCTAGGAACATTTGTAGCAGTAACAGGCGTATCGGGCTCTGGAAAAAGTACGATAATTAATGAAGTACTATACAAATCATTAGCTCAAAAGCTATATAAAGCGAAAGCAAAGCCAGGGGCTCATAAAGAAATTAAAGGTCTTGAGCAGTTAGATAAAGTTATTGATATTGATCAATCACCAATCGGGCGTACACCACGTTCAAATCCGGCGACATACACTGGCGTATTTGATGATATTCGTGATGTATTTGCGCACACGAATGAAGCGAAAGTACGTGGGTATCAAAAAGGACGTTTCAGCTTTAACGTAAAAGGCGGCCGTTGTGAAGCGTGCCGCGGTGATGGAATTATTAAAATCGAAATGCATTTCTTACCAGACGTGTATGTTCCATGTGAAGTTTGTCACGGTAAACGTTACAACCGTGAAACGTTAGAAGTGAAATATAAAGATAAGAATATTTCTGAAGTGTTAGGGATGACAATTGAAGATGGGGTAGAGTTCTTTGCTAATATCCCGAAAATTAAGCGTAAACTTCAAACTCTTGTAGATGTAGGGCTTGGTTATATGAAATTAGGACAACCAGCTACGACGTTATCAGGTGGTGAGGCGCAGCGTGTGAAATTAGCTTCTGAATTACATCGTCGTTCTACAGGGCGTACGTTATACATTTTAGATGAGCCAACGACTGGCTTACATGCACATGATATTGCACGCCTTCTAGAAGTGTTGCAACGTCTTGTTGAGAGTGGTGAGACGGTACTTGTAATTGAGCATAATTTAGATGTTATTAAAACAGCTGATTATATTATTGACCTTGGACCAGAAGGCGGAGACAAAGGCGGACAAATCGTTGCTTCCGGAACGCCAGAGCAAGTAGTGAAAGAAGAGCGCTCTTATACAGGTAAGTATTTAAAAGAGATTTTAGATCGTGATAAAGCAAGAATGAAAGAGAAAATAAAAGAAGTAGAGTTATCACAATAAGTTGTTAATAAAAACCGAGTGGGAATTGTACTCGGTTTTTATTTTATAGGGGGAGAAAATGGAGTTTATAGAGGTATTGAGAAAGAAAAATATGAAGGTAAGAGAATTTCAAAAGTGGGGCGTATACTTTAGAAAACGCTGGGAGGATAACTTTGCGAATCATTTGAGTTATGAAGAGAAAGAAGAGATTCATTTATATGGGGATAAATATAGCTGTGGTTACTTGTGGCACATATTTAGTTATGAAAAGAAAAAGTGTTTAGAAGGTAAAGAAGCGGAGGATATGTTTCATAATGAGATGAAAAAGGAGTGTTACATCTTCTTTCAACATTGTGATGAAGTACTGCTAATAAAGGATGCGAGTTTATTACGTATGGATGATATATTACGTGAGACAGACGATGCGTATAAAGGCGATATCTATATTGTAGATGAAAATTTCACTTGGACCTTTGTGAAAACTCATGAACATAGATGGTGTGGACCTTATTTTACAAGGAAATGTTAATAGGTATACAAGCATGAAGGATAGAATAAGTTGATATAAGTGTATGTATGTTACTTGCGTTTATTGTCTATTAGCGTATGATGAAATATATATGTTAAAAGGATGTGTAAGGAAATGAGATGGATTGTATCACTTCTTGTAAATAGCGTTGTGTTAATCGCTGTATCCGGACTTTTAAAAGGGGTTGCACCAGACGCATTTTACATAGCAAATATACAAACTGCAATTATTGCGAGTATTATATTGGCGATTTTAAACGTATTTGTAAAGCCGCTTTTAATCTTAATTACGCTACCGATTACTCTTATAACTTTCGGTTTCTTCTTAATTGTTATTAATGCGATTACGTTAAAGATGACGGATTCGTTATTAGGGGACGCCTTTAATATATCTGGATTTGGTGTAGCGATTGTTGCGGCAATTTGTATTTCTATTTTTAATATGATAATTGAAAAAGTAATTGTTGAACCATTACATGAAAAAAAGAGAAAATGACAAAAAGAAAAACATTTCATGATTCATATGAAATGTTTTTTTCTATTTATTAGAAACCGAGTTTCTTGTTTCCAGAAAAAAATGGTACAATATCCGATAGAATAGAATTTTACATCAAATGAGACTGAACCCGCAGCGGAGTGGAGGTTTATACATATGCCGAAAGTAAGGACAAAAGATTTAATTGAACAATTTCAATTGGAGTTAGTAAGTGGTGAAGAAGGGATTCATCGTCCGATTGATACGAGTGATTTATCGCGACCTGGAATTGAAATGGCAGGATTTTTTACATATTATCCAGCTGATCGCGTGCAGCTTCTTGGGAAAACGGAGCTTACGTTCTTTGATACGTTAACGACAGAGCAAAAGCAAGAGAGAATGAAAGCGCTTTGTACTGAGGAGACGCCTTGTATTATTGTAACTCGTAATCAAGATGTACCGGATGAGTTATTACAAGCATCACGTGAATCAGGCGTGCCTTTATTACGTTCTGCTCAAACGACAACGAGATTATCAAGTCGTTTAACAAACTATTTAGAAGGTAAGTTAGCACCAACAACAGCTGTTCATGGTGTGTTAGTAGATATTTATGGTGTTGGTGTTTTAATTACAGGTCAAAGTGGTGTCGGGAAAAGTGAGACAGCGCTTGAACTTGTAAAGCGTGGTCACCGCCTTGTTGCGGATGATAGCGTAGAAATTCGTCAAGAAGATGAAGATACATTAGTAGGGAGCTCACCTGATTTAATTGAGCACTTATTAGAAATTCGTGGTCTAGGTATCATTAACGTAATGACGTTATTCGGTGCAGGGGCAGTACGAAATTATAAACGTATTACACTTGTTATTAATCTTGAAATTTGGGATCAAAAGAAAAATTATGATCGCTTAGGTCTTGATGAAGAGAAGATGAAGATTATTGATACAGAACTTACGAAGATTACACTTCCAGTTCGTCCTGGTCGAAACTTGGCTGTTATTATTGAAGTAGCAGCGATGAACTTCAGATTAAAACGTATGGGAGTCAATGCGGCACAACAGTTCTCTGAACGATTAATGAGTGCGATTGAGTTAGGAAATCAAGAGTAGACTCTGGAGAGGGAGGTCATATATATGCTGTTAGGTTCTGTACCACAGCTTGACCGTATAGCAGTCCAACTTGGGCCGTTCCCTGTTTATTGGTATGGGGTTATTATCGGTACAGGTGTGCTATTAGGTCTTTGGCTAGCAACTCGCGAGGGAGAAAGGCTTGGTATTCACAAAGATACATTTATCGACCTTGTATTAATCGCAGTACCAATTGCCATTCTTTTTGCGAGAATGTATTATGTCGTTTTTGAATGGGAATATTATTCGCAAAATCCGAGTCAAATTATTAATATTCGTCAAGGTGGTTTGGCGATTCATGGTGGTTTAATCGGGGCTGTTATTACAGGAATCCTTTTTGCGAAACGACGCGGGCTTTCATTCTGGAAGTTAGCGGATATTGCTGCGCCGAGTATTTTACTAGGACAAGCAATTGGCCGATGGGGAAACTTTATGAACCAAGAGGCGCATGGTGATGAAGTAACGAGACAGTTTTTAGAAGGTCTTCATTTACCAGATTTCATTATTAATCAAATGTACATTGATGGTGTGTATTATCACCCAACGTTTTTATATGAATCATTATGGAACTTTGCAGGTGTTATTTTACTACTCGCGTTACGAAAAGTGAATTTACGCCGTGGTGAATTATTCTTCACATATTTAATTTGGTATTCAGTGGGACGCTTCTTCGTAGAAGGTTTGCGTACAGATAGTTTAATGTTAGGACCACTTCGTATTGCACAAGTAATGTCTATTGGAATTGTTGTTATTTCTATCATTTTCATTATTGTGAGACGAAAAATGGGGCAAGCTGATAAAAGATATTTAGAAAATTAGAGAAAAGTAGCATCTTATATAAGATGCTGCTTCTTTCATATTCAGGTAATGAAAGGATTAAGGACGATGAAAATAAATACAGTGTTATTTGATTTAGATGGAACGTTAATTAATACAAATGAACTTATTATCTCTTCTTTTTTACATACGTTAAATCACTATTATTCTAATCAGTATAAGCGTGAAGATGTATTGCCATTTATCGGTCCATCTTTGCATGATACTTTTAGTAAGATTGATGCAAGTAAGGTTGAAGAGATGATTACATGTTATCGTCAATTTAATCATGAGCATCATGATGAATTAGTGGAAGAGTATGAAACTGTATATGAAACGGTTCAAGAATTGAAGAAGCAAGGTTATAAGATCGGCATCGTTACAACGAAAGCGAGACAGACGGTTGAAATGGGATTAAAGCTTTCGAAACTTGATCAGTTTTTTGATGTTGTCGTGACGATTGATGATGTGGAACATGTGAAACCACATCCAGAACCACTTCAAAAAGCATTGAAATTATTAGATGCAAAGCCAGAAGAAACATTGATGGTTGGTGATAATCATCATGATATCGTCGGTGGACAAAATGCAGGTACGAAAACAGTAGCGGTTTCATGGACATTGAAAGGTAGAGCGTATTTAGAAGCGTATAAACCAGATTATGTGCTAGATAAAATGAGTGATTTACTACCGATTTTGTCCCGCATTAACGGGTAGTAAGATTCCTGCCGGTTAAAGTGTCACTTTATATAAGTAGAGGAGAGAGTTCAGTGCGACGGACAACGCGCTATCCTGTTTCAGGAGAAAATTCATTGTGGAATGTGTATAAAACAGTTTCTTTTTGGAAGGTGATGAAAAACTTTATTATCATCCAAATCGCACGTTACACGCCATTTTTATCCGTAAAGAATTGGTTATATCGCACGTTTTTACGGATGGAAGTAGGAAAGAAAACGTCGTTTGCACTTATGGTAATGCCAGATATTATGTTTCCAGAAAAGATTACTGTGGGAGAAAATTCAATTATCGGCTATAATACAACGCTTTTAGCGCATGAATATTTAATTCGTGAGTATCGACTCGGAGAAATCGTCATAGGGAATGAAGTTATGATTGGAGCGAATACGACAATTTTACCAGGTGTGACAATTGGAGATGGAGCTATCGTTTCTGCAGGCACACTTGTCCATAAAGATGTACCAGGCGGCGCTTTCGTAGGCGGAAATCCGATGCGTATTATTTATACGAAAGAGGAAATGGCCACTAGAGAAGGTTGATGTTAAAAATGTAACATTTCCCTTCTCTTTTTATGAATAAAAAGGAAATAATTGATTATAATATACTGTTTTGTTTTTTACGGAATCGTTTATACTTATAGATAGAAGAATGTGTGAACGAAGAAAACAAAAAACTGGAGGATATATGGGGAAAAATCAAAGAATATATAAGGAGAACGGACAAGTTATCTCTTTTAATCAGTTAGCGGACTTCTTTTATAAAAAAGGGATGAGGGCTTATAAAGGGCAAAAATTGCAAGATGCAATTAAATATTTTCGAAGAGCAGCACAAAGCGAGAAGGAGCCGTTTATTTTATGCCAACTAGCAATAGCATTATCTGAATCTGGTGAATATCAAGAGTCGAATCAGATATTTCTAAAGCTTGTTAGATCCAATCCTGAACTTGAGCAATGCTATTATTTTATTTCAAATAATTATGCATATATGGGCTTGTTTCAACAGGCGAAGAAGTATGCAGAGCGATATTTAGAAGTTGCGGAAGAGAAGGAATTTGTAGAAGATACATTAGAATTGCTTGAGATTATGGAAGAAGATGCAATGGGTGCGGAAGAGATTGAGGATGAAGATGAGCTAATTGTTATGCAAGAAGAAGCGAACCGCTACATTCGTAACGGACAATTAGAAGAGGCGATTGCTACACTAGAAGTTGTTACGAAAGAATATCCAGAATTTTGGTCAGGACATAATAATTTAGCGATTGCACATTTTCAATCAGGTAATGTAGATCAAGCGCTTAAGCTAACAGAAATGATTTTAGAGAAAAATCCTGGTAATATGCATGCGCTTTGTAATACGCTTATTTTTCTATATTCAATTGGAGAGCATAAGCAAGTAGAGTCATTAGCGGGGCAGTTAGGTTCGCTATATCCAATTTCATTTGAGCATCGTTTGAAACTTGGAACAACGCTTGCAACAATTAGTCATTTTGAACCTGCATATAAATGGTTCAAAGTATTAAAGCGTCAAGGGTACGAAGGAGACGTCAGTTTTTATTACTGGTTTGCATACTCTGCGTATATGGTGAAGGAACAGCAAGTAGCTGAAAAAATGTGGCAACATGTTGTAGAATTGCATCCTGATAAAAAAGGAAAAGAACCGTGGAATGCACTGAATTTAGCAGATGAAGGACAAAATCTTTTATTTGAAGAGTTACGAAAATCATTTCAGCAAAGTACGACGCTAGAAGAGAAAATGCTAGCTTTATATTTAATGAATGAATTGTCAACACCAGAGAAGGTTGGATTCTTCTTTGATGTAACGCAAGCGAAAAATGGTGTTCCAATCGTATCGCAACTTGCAAAATATTTCTTTTTACTTAATAGTCATAAAAGCATCCCAGCTGATTTACAGCAATTTGAAAAGTGCGTACGAATCGCGGATGCATTATACAATTATACGAAAAAAGACGATGAATTAATCGAGGAGTGTTTGAATTTTTGGTTTTGTACGTTCATACGTTTATATACATCTGGAGCGACTTTTACAAATGTGTACGGTTGGTCAGCGGCAATTGAATACATTGTGCGCGGCGAACAAAGAAATAAGATGACACAGGCAGAGCTTGGTGATGTATATAATGTATCTGTAGCGACTGTACGAAAGTATGTGCAGGCTGTTAAGCGCACGCACACGTAGGGTAGGCAAATCATTGGGAAAAAAATGATGCTAACAGTATAATGAGGGTAACTTAATGTGTATGAATGAATGGGAGTGAATAGTGTGTCAGAAGAAAAAATTTATGATGTCATTATTATTGGTGCAGGACCAGCTGGTATGACAGCTGCGGTATATACATCTCGTGCGAATTTAAGCACACTGATGCTTGAGCGTGGTATTCCAGGTGGACAAATGGCAAATACAGAAGATGTAGAGAACTATCCAGGTTATGAGTCTATTTTAGGACCAGACTTATCAAATAAAATGTTTGAGCATGCGAAGAAATTTGGTGCTGAATATGCATACGGTGATGTGAAAGCAATCATCGATGGTAAAGAGTACAAAACAATTATTGCTGGTAAAAAAGAATATAAAGCACGTGCAATTATCGTTGCAAGCGGTGCAGAGTATAAAAAAATTGGTGTGCCAGGTGAAACAGAACTTGGCGGCCGCGGTGTATCATATTGTGCAGTATGTGATGGTGCATTCTTTAAAGGGAAAGAACTTGTTGTTATTGGCGGCGGAGATTCTGCTGTGGAAGAGGGTGTGTTCTTAACACGCTTCGCATCAAAAGTAACGATCGTTCACCGTCGTGACACTCTTCGTGCACAGAAAATTTTACAAGATCGTGCTTTCCAAAATGAGAAAGTAGATTTCATTTGGAATCACACTATAAAAGAAATTAACGATGCAAATGGTAAAGTAGGAAGCGTAACACTTGTAGATGTAAACAGCGGAGAAGAACAAGAAGTTAAAACTGACGGCGTTTTCATATACATCGGTATGTTACCATTATCAAAACCGTTTGTTGAGCTAGGTATTACAAATGAAAATGGTTATGTTGAAACGAACGAGCGTATGGAAACGAAAGTTCCTGGTATTTTCGCAGCTGGTGATGTTCGTGAAAAAATGCTTCGTCAAATTGTAACGGCAACAGGCGATGGTAGTATTGCAGCGCAGAGTGCACAGCATTATATAGAAGAGTTAGTAGAGGAACTAAAGACTGTAACAGAAAAATAAGGTTATTTTTCCTTTTGAGAAGAAAGCTACCGATAGGTGGCTTTCTTTTTTTGTCCAAATGTCAAACTATTGTCAAAAACAATTAAGAATATAATGATTCTTATTGTTATACTAGAATTTACGGGAAAAATCATTATAAGAAATGAGGAATTTATTCAGTATGGAATGGCGTAATATATATCGTGGATTTTGTATGGGCGTTAGTGATTTAATTCCTGGTGTGAGCGGCGGAACAATCGCTGTTGTGTTGGGAATTTATGAACAATTGCTCGCAGCAATTAGCGGATTTTTTAGTCGTGAATGGAAAAAACATTTAGCGTTTTTAATCCCACTTGCAGCTGGTGTAGCGGCAGCTTTTCTAACGTTAAGTCACGTTATTAAATATTTATTAGCAAATCATTATGAACCGACTCAATTTTTCTTTCTCGGTTTAATTATTAGTATATTACCGATGTTAATGAGAGAAGCTGATGCAAAGGCAACGTTTAAAGGTAGTCATATTGCCCTGTTAATAATTGCAGCAATTCTTGTTGCAATAACAGCATTCTTTAAACCAGATAAGGCAGCTGATCCGATTACGACGTTAACAATTTTAAATGCAATTGGTTTATTTTTCGCAGGATGGATGGCTAGTATGGCAATGCTTCTTCCTGGAATTAGTGGATCGTTTATTTTATTAATTATTGGTGTGTATCCGACAGCAATTAACGCTTTAACTACACTCAATTTACCGTTAATCGTGGTTATCGGTGCCGGCGTGATGGCTGGATTTGTTGTAAGTAGTAAAGGAATTAGTTATTTGTTAGATCGTTATAAAAGTATGACATTTGCGGCAATCATTGGGCTCGTTATCGGGTCGATTGTCATTGTGTTCCCTGGCATTCCGACTGGTGGAATTTCAATTGTAAGTTCAATTATTACTTTTATTTTAGGATTTGCGGTTGTTACTTATTTCGGTAAGAAATAAGTGTTTTAATCCCCTTAACGATAAAAATCGTTAAGGGGATTTTTATGTGCTATTCATGGGAAGTAAGGTATTTTGATTGCTTGTTATAGAACGAATTTTTACAATTGCTTAGCGAAAGGGGACTGGCACCTTCGTTGTAGCAAACTGTTTTTGATAGTATAATGAAATGAGTATGCAGTGAGAAATTTTGCTGCAAGTAGCTGAGGTGAAGAAACATGCAAAGAGTGACAAACTGTGTGTTAATTAGAGATAATGAAGTACTCTTACTCCAAAAACCTCGCCGGAATTGGTGGGTTGCACCGGGCGGGAAAATGGAGCGTGGTGAGACAGTAAGAGATTCCGTTGTTCGCGAGTATCGTGAAGAAACAGGTATTTATTTAAAGAATCCAGCATTAAAAGGGGTCTTCACTTTTGTCATCCAAGAAGGTGATAAAGTTGTTTCTGAATGGATGATGTTCTCCTTTTTAGCAACAGATTTTGCAGGAGAAAACAAATTAGAGAGCGAAGAAGGCATCATTGGTTGGCATACATTTGATAAAATTGATGATTTAGCAATGGCACCAGGAGATTATCACATTATTGATTATTTAATTAAAGGGAATGGTATAATCTACGGTACATTTGTATATACCCCAGATTTTGAGTTGCTTTCATATCGATTAGATCCGAGTTAAACCTGCAAGGAGAGGATACGATGACAGAGAATAATGATATAAAAATGGTAATTATTACAGGGATGTCTGGAGCTGGAAAGACGGTAGCGTTACAAAGTTTTGAAGATTTAGGATATTTTTGTGTAGATAATTTACCACCGATGTTATTGCCGAAGTTTATTGAACTTATGGCAGATTCAAAAGGTAAAATGAATAAAGTGGCACTCGGTATTGATTTACGTGGCCGAGAGTTTTTTGAATATTTATGGGGAGCGCTTGATGATTTATCAGAACGTACATGGATTATTCCTCATATTTTATTTTTAGATGCGAAAGATAGCACACTTGTAACTCGTTATAAAGAAACGAGACGTTCGCATCCACTTGCGCCAACTGGCTTGCCGTTAAAGGGAATTGAAGCTGAGCGTGGTCTCTTAACTGATATGAAGGCACGAGCGAATATTGTGCTTGATACATCTGATTTGAAACCGAAAGAATTACGAGAAAAAATTGTTCACTTATTCTCAACAGAAACTGAGCAAGCATTTCGTGTAAATGTTATGTCATTTGGATTTAAGTACGGAATTCCAATTGATGCTGATTTAGTATTTGATGTTCGTTTTTTACCAAATCCATATTATATTCCACATATGAAGCCATTAACAGGACTGGATGAAGAAGTTTCGTCGTATGTGTTGAAATTTAATGAAACACATAAGTTTTTAGAGAAATTGACGGATCTTATCACTTTCATGCTGCCTCATTATAAAAGAGAGGGTAAGAGTCAACTTGTAATTGCGATTGGATGTACAGGTGGGCAACATCGTTCTGTTACGCTTACAGAGTACCTTGGGAAACATTTGAAACCAGAGTATAGCGTTCATGTATCTCATCGTGATGTGGAGAAGAGAAAGGGCCATTAAGGGATGAAAAAAGAGAGAAAACCTAAAATTGTTATCATGGGAGGTGGAACTGGACTTTCTGTTTTATTAAGGGGATTAAAACAATATCCTGTTGATATTACAGCAGTTGTAACAGTAGCCGACGATGGAGGCAGTTCAGGTAGACTACGTGATGAGCTAGAAATTCCACCTCCAGGTGATATTCGTAACGTACTTGTTGCGTTATCGGATGTAGAACCATTAGTGGAAGCTTTATTTCAGCACCGTTTTACAACTGGAGACGGACTGAAAGGGCATGCGTTAGGGAATTTACTATTGGCAGGTATGACTTCGATTACAGGAGACTTTTACCACGCGATTACGGAAACGAGTAAAGTATTAAATGTCAGAGGACGTGTATTACCAGCAGCGAATCAAAGTGCGGTACTTCATGCAGAATTAGAAGATGGAGAAATTGTAACAGGTGAATCAAAGATTCCTCATTTCGGGAAGAAGATTAATCGTGTCTTTTTAACTCCAGAAGATGTAGAACCGTTATGTGAAACGTTGACGGAAATTAAACGAGCTGATTTGCTTGTTTTCGGTCCAGGAAGTCTGTACACAAGTATATTACCGAATTTAGTCGTTAACAAAATTGGAGACGCTGTTCTTGCTGCAAAAGCGAAGAAGGTATATGTATGTAATGTTATGACGCAAGCGGGCGAAACGAAGGGTTATACTGCGTTTGATCATGTGCAGGCGTTACATGATCATTTAGGTAAACCATTTATCGACACTGCGATTGTAAATAATCGTGATATTCCTCGTGAATTACGTAAGTTATATGAGGAAGAGATGTCGGAACCAGTGGCACTGGATACAAATCGTTTTGCTGAACATAATATCGAAATCATCCAAGATCGATTAGCGAAATATGATGATCGTGTTGTAAGACATGATACATTAAAGTTAGCTTCTATTTTATATTCATTGTTATAAATGTGCGTTGCCTCATTTGAGGTAACGCTCCTCATTCATATAGGACAAGATTTTTGTTCCAAAGTAATAGTATAAGGAGGTGTTGACTGTGTCATTTGCATCAGAAACAAAGAAAGAGTTGACCAACCTTGAAATGAAGGAATGCTGCGAGAAATCAGAATTATCGGCGTTGCTTCGAATGAACGGATCGCTTTCTTTTTCAAACCGTCGCCTATCTATCGATATTCAAACGGAAAATGCAGCAATTGCAAGAAGGATTTATACGCTTTTGAAAAAAGGATATGATGTGACGGTAGAATTACTTGTTCGTAAAAAAATGCGATTGAAGAAAAATAATGTATATATCGTGCGGCTTGTTGAGAAGTCTCGCGAAATATTAGCAGATCTTCACATTGTTCGAGATGACTTTTCGTTTATTCGAAATATATCGCAGGAATTAATCGAAAAGAAATGTTGTAAACGATCGTATTTACGCGGTGCATTTTTAGCAGGTGGTTCAGTAAATAACCCAGAAACATCATCTTATCATTTAGAGATCTTTTCGTTATATAAGGAACATAATGATTCTATATGTGAACTGATGAACGGATTTGATTTAAATAGTAAGACGTTGGAAAGAAGAAAAGGGTACATTACGTATTTGAAAGAAGCTGAAAAAATTACAGAGTTTTTAAATATTATAGGTGCTCATAATGCACTTTTAAGATTTGAAGATATTCGAATTGTTCGCGATATGCGTAATTCAGTAAATCGTTTAGTTAACTGCGAAACAGCTAATTTAAATAAAACAATTGGTGCAGCGCTAAGGCAAATTGAGAACATCCGCTATATTGATGAGACGGTTGGGCTTGATATTTTGCCAGATAAATTAAGAGAAATTGCACAGTTACGAAGAGATTATCAAGATGTAACATTGAAAGAGTTAGGTGAGATGGTATCCGGGGGGAAAATTAGTAAATCGGGTATTAATCATCGTTTGCGTAAAATCGATGAAATTGCAGAGAAATTACGCGCGGGGGAAACAGTAGCAAAAAAATAAAAGGTTAAAGGGGAAATGGAGCTGTGGTTCAAAAACTGGTTAAAGTAGCATTAAAAAACGGCTTACAAGCACGTCCGGCTGCGTTGTTTGTACAAGAGGCAAATCGCTTTCATGCGGATATCTTCATCGAGAAAGATGGAAAGACAGTGAATGCAAAGAGCATAATGGGGATTATGAGCTTAGCAATCGGAACTGGTAGCATGATTACAATCACAACAGAAGGTTCAGATGCAGAAGAGGCTTTGGAAGCATTAACTGCATATGTACAATAAAGGGTTATCGCGAATGTGCGATAGCTTTTTTTATTTTTCTGTTTGTGGGGTGCGTGGTTGGTGCGGTAACGAATGATCGGTGGGTATATAGCTGGTTCGCACTTGTCGGAAATTGTCGGTAAGTCGATAAGTTGTGTCGAAACGCCGATATAATTTGAGTTGTGGTCGATAAAATTGAAAAATCACCGATATATTGGATTAGATACTAGGTGGGGTATGTGATACCCTTGTACATAATAAAAAAAGCGCCCTGTAATAGGGCGCTTCCGCTTTTAGATGTATCCAGCTCCAGCGGCTAGAATCTCCGGTCGTTTCGCCCCTTCATTCGAGGCAAAAAGCGCCTCGGAATCAGGGGCTTAGGCGCCCTGCGATTCTGAACGAGCCACTTCCGCTTTAAATTCTATCCAGCTCCGGCGGCTAGAACAGTCGGTCGTTTCACCCCTTCATTCGAGGCAAAAGGCGCCTCGGAATCAGGGGTTCCAACTTCCTCCTGTTCTAAACGAGCCGCCTCCGCTTTTAAGTGTATTAACGATTTGTAAAGATCTTATCGATTAAGCCGTATTCTAGAGCTCTTTCTGCTGTCATGAAGTTGTCGCGGTCTGTGTCGCGTTGTAGAACTTCAAGTGGTTGACCTGTGCGGTCAGCAAGAATTTGGTTTAATTTTTCACGTAAGAATAGGATACGTTTTGCAGCGATTTCGATTTCAGTCGCTTGACCTTGTGCTCCGCCAAGTGGTTGGTGAATCATAACTTCACTGTTTGGAAGTGCGTAACGTTTTCCTTTTTCACCTGCTGCAAGTAAGAATGCACCCATAGATGCAGCCATACCGATACAGATTGTTGATACTTGTGGTTTAATAAACTGCATTGTATCGTAAATTGCCATACCAGCTGTGATAGAACCACCAGGGCTGTTGATGTAAATGTGAATATCTTTTTCTGGATCTTGAGATTCCAAGAATAAAAGCTGGGAAACGATTGAGTTTGCTACATTGTCATCAATTGCGCTACCAAGCATAATGATGCGATCCTTTAATAGTCGAGAGTAAATATCGTAAGCGCGTTCTCCACGATTTGTTTGTTCAATTACTGTAGGAATTAAATTCATCTGTTATTTCCTCCTTTAAAAGCTTTCTTAGTCTTATAATACAATTATGGTCAATGAAGGTCAAACGAAACCACTTTAAATCAAAAAATATGTAGTTGTATCATGATTTATTCGCTATGTTTTTAAAATTCCCTGCTTATGTATCTTCAACATCATAACCGAATTACATAAATTTAAACGTGATTAATGGTGTGGGAAAGGCAAAAGAACGCCTTTTGTATAGAAGCGTTCTTTCATTTTTTATTCTTTTAACAAATAGGTTACTTTATTTAAGATTTTCTCGATTTGTTTTGCGTTTTTACTATACATATCACTCGCTGATTTTGATTTCGTTTCTAAAGAGAATAATTCAAGATCAGCATTGCATTTCTTTAAGGATGCCAATAGTAAAGGCTTGTTTTGAGGAGAAGGCATTTGGAGTTTATCATTATAGATGTCGATAGTAAGTTGTCCGTATGAATCAACTTGACCAAGAAAGACATTTTCAATGACAACACCGAGTTTTTCTAGCTCAGAATGTAACCAAGCGCGATTATGCCCGCTAGCAGAAAGAGGTTCATCTAGTACATTTCCATCCATAATAACAGTTTGCGGTTCTTTTTCGTTTGGCACTTTTAAGCTGATATCTTTTGCTGTAAGTGGTTGGCGATCTTTCTTTAATAATACATTTAATTCACCGCTCGGTTCTAGTACAGCAAATTCAACATCAGCTACGCTGAACGCATTTTTTCCTCTGAGAAGCTCAAGTAATTCATCACTTGTATACTTTTCTTTCTTTAAATTATCTTCAAGTATTTTGCCATCTTTTATTAATACGGTAGATTTTCCTTCAAAAAAATCTCGAGCTGTTTTGTTCTTTAAAGAGAGGATTCCAGTGAAAAAAGGTACCACAGCGAAAATGAGTATCGCAAAGACGCCGTGGAAAAATTTTGAATCAAGCCCTGTAGATACTTGGGCAGCGATGTCACCGATTGTCATTCCGGCTATGTATTCAAAAAAGGAGAGCTGAGAGATTTGTCTTTTTCCTAACCATTTCGTAATAGCGAATAAAATAATTAATATGAATACAGAGCGAAGAATGACAAGTGTCCATTCCGGCAGGTGAGACATAGTCATTTCCTCCAGTCTACTTAAAACCCTTTATATTGAGGTTCTTCACGTTCTAATACTGAAACTCTATTCTGTAAATCGGTGATGATGCTGTCCATTTCTAACATACATTCATGAAATACACGTTTTGATTCCGCGTCCTGTGAATTTAGTGAAAGGGAGCTTAAACTTGCTTGAGCGCCCCTTACACTGGCAAGGCAGGTTTTAACGCTAGCGATAACTGTCATACGAACACCTTATCCTTTCGGTTTGAATAGCAATGCTCCAATGAAGCCGAAAATAATGGCAGCTGATACACCAGCACTCGTTACTTTAAACATGCCGGTAATAACGCCGACGATGCCATGTTTGGCTGCTTCCTCCATCGCGCCATGAACGAGGGCATTACCGAAACTTGTAATAGGTACAGTTGCCCCAGCGCCTGCAAAGTCGATTAATGGTTCATACAGATTGAATCCATCTAATATAGCTCCAGCAACAACGAGTGTTGCCATCGTATGAGCGGGGGTTAGTTTGCCGACATCAAACATAAGCTGTCCGATTACGCATATGAGTCCACCAATGACGAAAGCCCAGAAAAAAATCATTGCGTTGCACCTCCAAATTCAATCGAAACAGCGTGAGCGATACACGGAATCGTTTCTTCTTGTTGGAATGTAAGTGGAGATAGTAAAGCGCCTGTCGCAACGACAAGTATTTTCTTGAATTCTCCTCTTTTCATTCGGTTTAATAAATGTCCGTATACGACTGTTGCTGAACAGCCTGGACCACTTCCACCAGCTATGACAGGTTGACCTTCTCTATAAATGATGATTCCGCAATCTTGAAATTGCTCGCTCTTTACCTTTGTTCCATGTTTATGTAGTAGGTCGTAAGCGATTTCGCGACCGACATGTCCAAGGTCACCTGTTACGATTAAGTCGTAATAAGAGGCGTCAATTTGTCGTTCGCGTAAATGAGCTTCAATCGTATCGACAGCAGCTGGGGCCATCGCACCACCCATATTAAAAGGATCTGTTAGTCCCATATCAATAACTCGTCCAATGGTGGCCGATGTTACTTGTGGACCATATCCAGTGTCGCTTAAAATAGCCGCGCCTGCACCGGTCACTGTCCACTGAGCCGTAGGAGGTTTTTGACCACCATATTCAGTTGGATAGCGGAATTGTTTTTCTACCGCAGCGTTATGACTTGATGCCCCAGTTAATAAATACTTTGCACCTTTTGCATTTACGATACTTGCGCCGAGTGCTAAGCCTTCCATAGAGGTAGAACAGGCGCCGAATAAACCGAGATAAGGTGTTCCGAGTGTGCGGCATGCAAAGCTCGTTGGAGTTATTTGGTTAATTAAATCCCCTGCGAGTACGAATTGAATATCGTCTTTACGGAGCTTTGCCTTTTCGGTAGCGCGGCTACAAGCTTCTTCAAATAAAATTTTATGCGCCTTTTCGTAAGAATCTTGTCCGAGCCATAAATCTTCATGCAGGGTATCGAAGTCTTCAGGAATTTTTCCATTTGCCTCAAATGGGCCACCGACTACACCTGTTGAGATGATAACTGGTTTGTTTTCGAATACCCATGTTCGGTGTCCTTGTAACATTTACAGCCCTCCCCATTGAAAGAGAATCGTTTTAATAAGAGCGATGACAAAAGCTGAAAATACGCCAAATAAGATGACCGATCCTGCTAGTTTAAACATGTTACCACCAACGCCGAGAACGAACCCTTCTGTACGGTGTTCAATACACGCGGCAATAACAGAGTTACCAAATCCAGTAACGGGAACTGCGGTACCAGCACCAGCAAATTGTCCGAGGCGATCGTAGACGCCAAATCCCGTCAGTAGCATAGAAATAAAAATAAGAGTTGCAACAGTAGGGTTCCCGGCAGATCTTTCAGTGAAATCAAAGTACGTAATATAAAAGGTGGAAATCAGTTGGCCTATTAGACAAATGAATCCCCCGACGAAAAAAGCTTTTATACAATTTTTTAAAACGGGGCGCTTCGGTTCGCGCTGTTGTTCAAATTTTTTATATTCTTGTTGCACAGGTGTTAAATTTTTATCTTTACTAGACATTTGAATCCTTCCTTCTCTTTTAGAAAACTTAAATATTAGATCCCATTTCTGATTGAATGAGTTTCAATTGATCTTTAATGCCATCCTTGCTTATTTTCTTGTTCTTAATTTTGTTTTCAAGTTCTTCTATGAGCATAAAAATCTTTTTGTCTGTACTTACACGAATATCGAAAGTAGGGTTTTCATCACTTAGCTTCTTTTTTAATTTACTTCGTAAAGGTTTTAAACCAAATCTTTCGTGATGTTCAGGTTTGATGGCTATGTAAAGATCTAAATTTGTATTAACTGCGGTAGCTTCTATAATTCCCTCCATAGCAAGAGCTTTTTTCTTAGCGTCTTGCGATATAGATTGATTAAAGGATTCTGTACTCATTTTTGTTAATTTAGGGCCCTTTTTCTCATCTGCCCGCTTAGCTTCTTCTTTCTTTACTTTTTTATCTAACGGGCTATTATCACATCCGGTAAGTGAACCGAATAGGAGCATAAATAACGCGGTTATGATTCCAAGTTTTCGCATTATAATCATTCCATTTCTATTGCAGTATGTAATGTGAGAGAAAAAGGATGATTGCATATCATCCTTTTTCTCAAATTGTGTACCATTAGATGAAATGGCACTTTTGGTTATTGCTGTGTATATTGTGGTTCTTCTTGCTGGACTTCTTCAACACGCGGGTTTAAAGAATCGATAATTGTTTGTGTTTGCTGCGCAGCTGTTTGGAAAAGTTGCTTTGCTTGTTGGTTATCCGTATCAAGAGCGAATCCCTCTAAGCTAGCTTGTGCACTTTTTAATCCAGAAACAGTTTGCTTTAGTTTTGTAATTACAGTCATTGAATGAAGCCCCCTTTGGAATATCAATTCAAAGATTATAATTTGTGAGTTGGGGTGAATTTATGATTGGAAAATTTAGGGGAAGGCTTTTTTCTGATTTTTAGTAAGGGGTGCAGTAGGTGACGATTTTAACTCCACTAAGTCAATCTTACCATTTGCGTCCTTGCCTCCTATATCTATACGAGTGCGTACGCCCGATTTTGTTTGTACGGTTATTTGTTCATTCAATTCAGATTTAGGTTTTTGTTGTTTTATAACCTCGAACATTTTTGTTTCGTATTCTTTACCTGCTAAGCTATTAGCTTTTAAAGTTTTCCGTTGTTTTTCTAGTGTGGCTGCTGCATCTATTGCATTGGAAACTTTTTTGGCGCCTTTGACTACTTTTATTCCCTTACCAACAGGAGTAAGACCCGCAAAAACCATGACACCAGCACCAGTGCGTTCCCACCACGAAAGTTTTTCACCAGTGTCGGGGTCAACACCTTCTATAACGCGTCGTACATCATATTCACCCGATAACTCGCCCGCTAGGTCTCTAGTAACTTTCTCTAAACTTTCGCCATTTTTTTTCGAAGAAGGTGTATTAATTGCATCCCTTCCTTTTTCTGAAGAAGCCGCAGTATTTGTTATCTCGCCTTTGATTAGATTGCCTTCGTATTCAGCATCCGCCGTGTGGAATTTTTCCGCAGCCCTTTCTAGTTCGTCAGCTATTTTATCGAATTCCGTTAAAACAGTGAACATTTTCGGCTTAGCTTCGTTAAACATTTGATAGAAATGTTGACTGGTTGCCCCTATCCAGTTTGCAGATATATATTCGGTTTGGTTATATAAGTCGTTACATAGTCGATTCAAAGGCGCAACGATCCCAGAAAATGCGATCTATGAATTCAGCGCTTATTTAGCTATCGTGTACAATGATACGAATCGAATGCAACAACAGGGGACCGCATCGTTTAGTATTACGGGGGGGGGGTGGTTCATTCACGTTCAAAGAAAACAACGTATCAAGCGCGATCGGCCAGCCATTATCCGAGTTGATCCCCAATAGTGTGTTAAAATTAATCGAAGAGGTCAACGACAACCTTCAATTGACTGGACGCATGATCGGTTGGACAATTTAAGAGGGTTGCGTAAACGGGAGATGACGCAAAGATGGCGAAAGCAAACGAGAATGATATAACGGAGAAATTGGCAGAAGGTCACCGAAAATATGGTGACGGCAACTTTACAATACAGAACATGGGTGATGAAACTAACCCGAATTGGACTGTCTTAAAAAACGTGAGGAAGGGAGCGGCGGGTATTCACGAGGGCGAAGATATATTTAGCCTGCGATCAAAATATATAAAATAGTGCGGAAATGGGCGGAAATCACTTCGCCTGTCTTTCTTTTTGTAGACTATATGCGGAAAGTGCGATGCCGAGCGGCGCAATTCCAGTCGATTAAATTTAATGTGATGAACAGTTATACACCTATATGCGTTCTATTGCGATTTAATTAGATTAAGAGGGGGAACGAAAGAAGGAAAACTGCGTGCTAAAGCTAGTGTAGACGAGATTTTTATGCTTGCGCATTAGGTTAGCGTCAGGATATAATATCCATATGTAAAGAAGCGAACGTCTACGTGTTCGTATCCTACGTTTAACTTTCGGTAAGAACAAATCGGAAGAAGACGGAAGCAAACCGTTGATATTATCATATTTTCATGCGCCCATAGCTCAGTCGGATAGAGCGGTGGTTTCCGGTACCACGTCTGCCGGGGGTTCGAATCCCTCTGGGCGCGTCAAAAAGTCCCAACTTACGTTTTGTAGGTTAGGACTTTTTTATTTCCCTCTTGTTATATCTAGTTATAGGATTTACTATTAGTATGTGGTAATAACTTTTTCGCGTTATTATTTTCTTTCAATATTATTCAAATTTCGGTTGTAAGTTGTAAATCTCATTAATACATATAAATTAATAATATTTTGGAATGGGTGTCTGCGATAGGATTCTCCTTTTACCAAACTTATTGTACAATAGAAACAAGGGGGAGATTAGTTTGAAGGCAAGTCTTTTACAAGAACAAAGCTTACGTTTGGCAATGACACAAGAGTTAAGGCAAGCGATTACAATGCTCCAGTATAATGTACAAGAATTATCGGAGTTTTTGTATGAGCAATCGTTAGAGAATCCCCTTATTGAGTTAGGTGGTTTTGAGAGGGAGAAGAAAAAGAGCTCTAACACAAGTAAAAGTACCCGCAAACAAGTCGAGAATCAAATGGAAATCTACAGTGTGGATTCTACAACGATTCAGCAACATTTATTAAATCAACTACAGTATTATAAAATAGATGAAGAAGAGCGAAAAGCAGCTTCTTTCATTATTATGAACATGGATGGAAATGGCTATTTACAAGAAACTAATGAAGAGTTATCAGAGCTTCTTTCTGCGCCAATTGATGTAGTGGACTGTTCCGTGGAGCTTGTTCAATCGTTAGAGCCAGCAGGGGTAGGTGCGCGTAATATTCAGGAATGTCTATCAATCCAATTGAAGCGCTTACAAAGAAGAAATGGGTTAGCGGAAGAAATTATAGATGATCATTTTAATTATTTCGTTAAGAAAGATTGGCGAAAGCTCGTTCAAGTGTTGAAGTGTACTAACGAGGAATTACAGGATGCGGTGAACTGTATTACATCATTGCAGCCGAAACCAGGTCTTGCATTTTCTTCTGATAAACCACTTTATATCGTGCCTGATATGGCGGTAAAAAAAGATGGCGATCATCTCGTTTTACAGATGAATGAGAGAAATATGCCAAGAATTGAAATTCACTCTGAGTATAGTGCGTTACTAAATAATAGTGAAAGTGAAGTGGCTTCTTACGTATCGGAGAAGTATCAGCATGTGCAATGGATTATGCGCAGTTTGAAACAGAGAAAACAAACACTCTTACAAGTGATGAATATTATTATGGAAAAACAGCATGATTTCTTCTGGGGAGGTCCAGAGTATTTAAAACCACTTGCTTTAAAAGAGGTGGCGGAAGAGTTAGGTGTGCATGAGTCTACAATTAGTCGTGCAACGCGTAATAAATATGTGCAAACGCCGCACGGTTTATTTGAGATGAAATCGTTCTTTAGTAATTCTATTTCTACGACGGAAGATGAGGCGGTTTCTACAAAGCGTGTGAAACAATTCATTCAAACGCTTGTTGGAGCAGAAAATAAGAAAAAGCCACTTTCGGATCAAAAGATTTCAAAATTATTAGAAGAAGAGCATGAAATCGTTATTTCTCGAAGAACGGTTGCGAAATATAGAGAACAAATGCATATTCCTGCTTCGTCTCTAAGAAAAACAATTGGATAGGTGAAGAAGATGAAGGTTGTACTATATACAAAAAAAGATTGTGGTCTTTGCGTGAAGGCGAAACAAGTTTTAAAAGAAGTACAATATGAATATTCTTTTCAAATTGAGGAAATAGATATATATGAAGATAATGACCTTTTAGAGAAATACCATCTAATGATTCCTGTTGTAGAAATAGGCGGAAGACAAGTAGAATATGGTAACATTCACAAAGGTGTCATAATAAACTATATAAACAATGCAGTTAAGAGTTGAATAAGTTTCTGTCTCCTGTTACAATAATACACGTAGCAGGGATTATTTTTTTAACCTAAGTGGGACGGAAAATGTCACTATGGGACATAAAGTGACCACGAAGGAAAATGAACCGATGTAGTGAGGAGAAAAGATATGCGCTCATGGATTCAGAACACAAAAAAATTATTACCTGATCTGCTACCTGTTATGCAAACGAGAATGCAAGTGCTTCAGTACATTAGGCTTATGCAGCCGATTGGAAGAAGAAACTTATCTGCAAGTCTCGGTATGACAGAACGAGTATTGCGAAGTGAAGTTCAAGTTTTGAAAGAACAAAACTTAGTTCACGTCGCTTCTTCTGGAATGACTTTGACAGAAGAAGGAACAGCTTTAGTTCTTGCTTTGGAAGACTTTATGAAAGAAATTTCCGGGTTAAAGGTTTTAGAAAAACAACTTAAGGAAACATTAGACTTGGATGAAGTTTTCGTTGTCCCTGGTGATAGTGATGAATCACCTTGGGTCAAACTGGAGATGGGCCGTGCTTGTGTGACTTGTATAAAAGACCGTCTGACAGTGAATAATATCGTTGCTGTGGCTGGAGGAACTACGCTAGCTGCTGCTGCGGACATGATGCAACTTGATTGCAAAGATTTACATATGCTATTTGTCCCAGCACGTGGTGGAATTGGAGAAGGTGTCGAGTTAGAAGCCAATACCATTTGCGCCAAAATGGCACAAAATACGATGAGTAATTATCGCTTATTGTATGTTCCAGATCACGTTAGTAGCGAAGCATATGCGTCTATTGTAACAGAGCCCTCCGTGAAAGAAGTTCTTGAGTTGATTCGATCTTCCAATATCGTCATTCATGGAATTGGTGATGCGTTAACAATGGCACGTCGCAGAAATACTTCAGAAGCAGATTGGTTAAAGATTCAGGCAAGCGAAGCAGTTGGCGAAGCTTTCGGTTACTACTTTAATGAACAAGGAAATGTTGTTCATAAAGTAAGAACAGTTGGTATGCAACTTGAAGATTTACAACATGTATCTCACGTTGTTGCAGTCGCTGGAGGTTCTTCAAAGGCAAAGGCAATACAGGCTGTAATAAAGCAAGGGCACACTTCAATTCTAATTACAGATGAAGGTGCAGCAAAACAATTAACAAAGGGTATTACCCTTTAATATAATCCCCCAAGGAGGAAATTTAAATGACTAAAATTGGTATTAATGGATTTGGACGTATCGGACGTAACGTATTCCGCGCAGCTCTTAACAACTCTGAGGTAGAAGTAGTAGCAATCAACGACTTAACAGATGCTAAAACATTAGCTCACCTTTTAAAATATGATACAGTTCACGGAACTTTAAATGCAGAAGTATCTGCTAACGAAAACAGCATCGTTGTTAACGGTAAAGAAATTAAAGTTATCGCTGAGCGTGACCCAGCTCAATTACCATGGAGCGACTACGGAGTAGAAGTAGTAGTAGAATCTACTGGCCGTTTCACTAAAAAATCAGACGCTGAGAAACACTTAGGTGGATCAGTTAAGAAAGTTATCATCTCAGCTCCAGCTTCTGACGAAGATATCACTGTAGTTATGGGTGTTAACCACGAACAATACGATGCAGCTAACCACAACGTAGTATCTAATGCTTCTTGTACTACAAACTGTCTAGCTCCATTCGCTAAAGTATTAAACGAAAAATTCGGCGTAAAACGCGGAATGATGACAACAATTCACTCTTACACTAACGACCAACAAATCTTAGACTTACCACATAAAGATTTACGTCGTGCTCGTGCAGCAGCTGAAAACATGATCCCAACATCTACTGGTGCTGCTAAAGCTGTAGCATTAGTATTACCAGAACTTAAAGGTAAATTAAACGGCGGCGCTGTACGTGTTCCAACTGCTAACGTTTCTCTTGTTGACTTAGTTGTTGAACTTGACAAAGAAGTAACAGTTGAAGATGTAAACGCAGCATTCAAAGCAGCTTCTGAAGGCGAATTAAAAGGTATCCTTGGATACAGCGAAGAGCCATTAGTATCTATCGACTATAACGGATGTACAGCTTCTTCTACAATCGATGCATTATCTACAATGGTAATGGAAGGTAACATGGTTAAAGTACTTTCTTGGTACGATAACGAAACTGGTTACTCTAACCGCGTAGTAGACCTAGCTGCATACATGACTTCTAAAGGTCTTTAATTCTTAAGTATATAAGCAATCAATGACAAAACGAGGGAGAGGGTTTGTTCCCTCTCTCTCTTCTTTCGTTTTAGAAGCAAATGTGTTAAGCTTTTGAATGGGTTTTGTCAATCCTAACTAGTAGTCGGAGGGAAATCCAATGAACAAAAAATCAATTCGTGACGTAGATTTAAAAGGTAAGCGTGTATTTTGCCGCGTTGATTTCAACGTACCTATGAAAGAAGGCAAAATTACAGATGAAACTCGTATCCGTGCAGCTCTTCCTACAATTCAATATTTAATAGAGCAAGGTGCGAAAGTAATTTTAGCAAGTCATTTAGGCCGTCCAAAAGGTCAAGCAGTAGAAGAGTTACGTCTTACTCCAGTAGCAGCACGTTTAGGCGAGCTTCTTGGTAAAGATGTTAAAAAAGCGGACGAAGCATTCGGACCAGTTGCACAAGAAATGGTTGCAGCAATGAACGAAGGCGACGTATTAGTTCTTGAAAACGTACGTTTCTATGCGGGCGAAGAAAAGAACGATGCAGAACTTGCGAAAGAATTTGCAGCTCTTGCTGATATCTTCGTAAACGATGCATTCGGTGCAGCTCACCGTGCTCACGCTTCTACAGCAGGAATCGCAGACTACCTACCAGCAGTATCTGGTTTATTAATGGAAAAAGAGTTAGATGTATTAGGTAAAGCACTTTCTAACCCAGAACGTCCATTCACAGCTATCATCGGTGGTGCGAAAGTAAAAGATAAAATCGGTGTAATTCGTCATCTATTAGACAAAGTAGATAACTTAATCATCGGTGGCGGACTTGCTTACACATTCGTTAAAGCATTAGGTCATGAAATTGGTCTATCTCTATGTGAAAACGACAAAATTGAACTAGCTAAAGAATTTATGCAACTTGCAAAAGAAAAAGGCGTAAACTTCTATATGCCAGTTGATGTTGTAATCACAGAGGAATTCTCTGAAACTGCAACAACTCAAATCGTTGGTATCGACTCTATCCCTTCTACATGGGAAGGCGTGGACATCGGTCCTAAAACACGTGAAATTTATGCAGATGTAATTAAAAACTCTAAGCTTGTTGTATGGAATGGACCAATGGGTGTATTCGAAATGACTCCATTCGCAGAAGGTACAAAAGCAGTAGGGCAAGCATTAGCAGATGCAGAAGATACATACTCTGTTATCGGCGGTGGTGACTCTGCAGCAGCTGTTGAAAAATTCGGTATGGCTGATAAAATGAGCCACATTTCTACTGGCGGCGGTGCGTCATTAGAATTCATGGAAGGTAAAGAACTTCCAGGTGTAGTTTGTCTTAACGACAAATAAGTAGCAGCCAAAGAAAAAGGACGGTGCAAAGCATGCGTAAACCAATTATCGCAGGTAACTGGAAAATGAATAAAACTCTATCTGAAGCAGTTAGCTTCGTAGAGGAAGTTAAAGGTCAAATCCCAGCAGCTTCAGCTGTTGATGCAGTAGTTTGTTCGCCAGCTCTATTCTTAGAGCGCTTAGTAGCAAAGGCTGAAGGAACTGACTTACAAGTAGGTGCACAAAACATGCACTTCGAAAAAAATGGTGCATTCACTGGCGAAATTAGCCCAGTAGCACTTAGCGACTTAAAAGTAGGCTACGTAGTACTTGGCCACTCTGAGCGTCGTGAAATGTTTGCTGAAACAGACGAGTCAGTAAATAAAAAGACTCTTGCAGCATTTGAACATGGTTTAACACCAATCGTTTGTTGTGGTGAGACTTTAGAAGAGCGCGAAAGCGGAAAAACATTTGATCTAGTAGCAGGTCAAGTAACAAAAGCACTTGCAGGTTTAACAGAAGAGCAAGTTAAAGTAACTGTTATCGCTTATGAGCCAATCTGGGCTATCGGTACAGGTAAATCTTCTTCTTCTGCAGATGCAAATGAAGTATGTGCGCACATCCGTAAAGTTGTTGCAGAAGCTGTTTCTCCAGAAGCTGCAGAAGCTGTTCGTATTCAATACGGCGGTAGCGTAAAACCAGAAAACATTAAAGAGTATATGGCACAATCTGACATCGACGGCGCTTTAGTTGGCGGTGCTAGCTTAGAGCCTGCTTCGTTCTTAGGTCTTCTGGGGGCGGTAAAATGAGAAAGCCAACAGCTTTAATCATTCTTGATGGTTTCGGACTACGTGAAGAAACTTACGGGAATGCTGTAGCACAAGCTAAGAAACCTAATTTTGATGGTTACTGGAACAAATTCCCTCACACAACGCTTACAGCTTCTGGTGAGGAAGTAGGTCTTCCAGCAGGTCAAATGGGTAACTCAGAGGTTGGTCACTTAAATATCGGTGCTGGCCGCATCGTATATCAAAGCTTAACACGCGTAAACGTTGCAATTCGTGAAGGTGAGTTCGATCAGAACGAAACTTTCCAAAATGCAATTAAAAGCGTGAAAGAAAAAGGTACTGCTCTTCATTTATTCGGTTTACTTTCTGATGGTGGTGTGCACAGTCACATGAACCATATGTTTGCTCTTCTTCGCTTAGCAGCAAAAGAAGGCGTGGAGAAAGTATATATCCATGCATTCTTAGATGGCCGCGATGTTGGACCACAAACAGCAAAAGGTTATATCGATGCAACAAATGAAGTAATTAAAGAAACAGGAGTAGGGCAATTCGCGACTATCTCTGGTCGTTATTACTCCATGGACCGTGACAAGCGCTGGGATCGCGTAGAAAAATGTTACCGTGCTATGGTGAATGGTGAAGGCCCTACTTATAAATCAGCAGAAGAGTGTGTAGAAGACTCTTATGCAAATGGTATTCATGATGAATTCGTATTGCCGTCTGTAATTGTTAACGGAGATGACACGCCAGTTGCAACAATCAATAATGATGATGCAGTTATCTTCTATAACTTCCGTCCAGACCGTGCAATTCAAATTGCTCGTGTATTTACAAACGAAGACTTCCGTGAGTTCGATCGTGGTGAAAAAGTACCTCACATTCCTGAGTTCGTTTGTATGACACATTTCAGTGAAACTGTAGATGGTTACGTGGCATTCAAGCCAATGAACCTTGATAACACATTAGGTGAAGTTGTTGCGCAAGCGGGATTAAAGCAACTTCGCATCGCGGAAACTGAAAAGTATCCGCACGTTACATTCTTCTTTAGCGGTGGTCGTGAGGCCGAATTCCCAGGAGAAGAGCGTATTTTAATTAACTCACCGAAGGTTGCAACGTATGACTTGAAACCTGAAATGAGCATTTATGAAGTAACGGACGCTTTAGTAAATGACATCGAAAATGATAAACATGATGTTATCATTCTTAACTTTGCAAACTGTGATATGGTTGGCCATTCTGGGATGATGGAACCAACAATTAAAGCAGTAGAAGCAACTGACGAATGTTTAGGAAAAGTTGTAGAAGCGATTCTTGCAAAAGATGGTGTAGCACTTATTACTGCTGACCATGGTAATGCCGATCAGGAGTTAACTGCTGAAGGTGGACCAATGACAGCTCATACAACTAACCCGGTTCCTTTCATCGTTACAAAAAATGATGTAGAGCTTCGTGAAGGTGGTATTTTAGGAGATATCGCCCCAACAATGCTTACACTTTTAAATGTGGAACAACCGAAAGAAATGACAGGTAAAACAATTATTAAATAATTTGCTTATATAAAAAGGAGAGAATTTATTATGTCAACAATTATTGATGTTTATGCTCGCGAAGTCCTTGACTCTCGTGGTAACCCAACTGTAGAAGTAGAAGTTTACACAGAAAGCGGCGCATTCGGACGCGCTATCGTACCAAGTGGTGCATCTACTGGTGAGCACGAAGCAGTAGAATTACGTGACGGTGACAAATCTCGTTACCTTGGTAAAGGTGTTCTTAACGCAGTAAACAACGTTAACGAAGCAATCGCTCCAGAAATCGTTGGTTTCGACGTAACTGACCAAGCTGGTATCGACCGTGCTATGATCGAATTAGATGGCACTCCAAACAAAGGTAAACTAGGTGCTAACGCTATCCTTGGTGTATCTATGGCAGTAGCTCACGCAGCAGCTGATTTCGTAGGTCTTCCATTATACCGTTACCTTGGTGGATTCAATGCAAAACAATTACCAACTCCAATGATGAACATCATCAACGGTGGTTCTCACGCTGATAACAACGTTGACTTCCAAGAGTTCATGATCTTACCAGTTGGTGCTCCAACATTCAAAGAATCAATCCGTATGGGTGCTGAAGTATTCCATGCACTTAAAGCTGTATTACATGACAAAGGTCTTAACACTGCAGTAGGTGACGAAGGTGGATTCGCTCCAAACCTTGGTTCTAACCGTGAAGCATTAGAAGTAATCATCGAAGCTATCGAAAAAGCTGGTTACAAAGCTGGCGAGAACGTATTCTTAGGAATGGACGTTGCTTCTTCTGAGTTCTACAACAAAGAAACTGGTAAATATGACCTTGCAGGCGAAGGCCGTACTGGCTTAACTTCTGCAGAAATGGTTGATTTCTACGAAGAGCTTTGCAAAGACTTCCCAATCATCTCTATTGAAGATGGTTTAGACGAAAACGACTGGGATGGTCACAAATTATTAACTGAGCGTATCGGTGATAAAGTACAATTAGTTGGTGACGATTTATTCGTAACTAACACTCAAAAACTTGCTGAAGGTATCGAAAAAGGTATCTCTAACTCAATCTTAATTAAAGTTAACCAAATCGGTACTTTAACTGAGACTTTCGAAGCAATCGAAATGGCTAAACGTGCTGGTTACACAGCAGTTGTATCTCACCGTTCTGGTGAAACTGAAGATGCTACAATCGCTGACATCGCAGTTGCAACTAACGCTGGCCAAATCAAAACTGGTTCTATGAGCCGTACTGACCGTATTGCTAAGTACAACCAATTATTACGCATCGAAGACGAACTAGGCGAAATCGCTGTTTACGATGGTATCAAATCTTTCTACAACATCAAACGATAATTGTAGAAAATAACGACAGACCGTGAGAAATCACGGTCTGTTTTTTTATGCTAAAATTGTTCGTCTGTCATAAGTGACATGAAGTATTTAAAGAAGAGATTATAATCAAAATCGATAGCAATTTGCTGCGAGGGCCGATTGGTGAATGGGTTTGATCCTACTAAAGAGCGGAAATCACCGATGCTTGCTCCTTGAGCGTAAGATTCGGTCATGACGGTAATTGGTGATTTGTAGTAGGTAAACATAGAATTATCAAGTAAAGCTAATATCGGTATCGTGTCATGAAAAGGGCAGCCTTTTAATTGTGGTAAAATTTTTTCGTAATATCCATAGTAGTAATGATCGAATAGAGGTTTGACGAGAGAAGCCTTTCCTTTCGCCTCAATATATTCAGCCATATCAGGTGTAACGATGGAATACTGAGTTACATTTAACGGATATATGTACATGTTGGATGCAGATTGTAATACAATGTTAGCCGCGATTGGATCGCCATAAAAATTCGCTTCTGATACGGGAGTTACATTACCTGGGTGCAGAAAGGAACCACCCATTACATAATAAGATTTAATTTGCTGCATTAAGTTTTTACATAAAATAAATAAAGCAGCTAGGGAAGTGAGTCGCCCTAAACTTACAATGATTAGTTCGTCTTTATACTGCTCGATAAGAGGGATAACTTCAAAAAAATTCTCCATTTCTCCGTTTTGTAACTTTTCATTTTGGATGATTGGCCCTAACCCTTCTTTACCGTGAATATTAGTAAAAAAAGCGGGTGGACCTCCATTGAGAGGACGGTCTGAACCACCAAATATTTTCATATCTCTATTTCTTGATTTTCGTTTAAGAAAATGAGCATTTTGTACGGCCATTTCTTTTGGAACATT
This sequence comes from Bacillus sp. TH30, assembly GCF_016650875.1. NCBI lineage: Bacteria > Bacillati > Bacillota > Bacilli > Caryophanales > Bacillaceae > Bacillus > Bacillus sp. TH30. Next base: position 2,904,911 of record NZ_JAEKEY010000002.1, read on the forward strand.
GCCGTAATCAGCGACAATCCCAACAATTTCAATTTCATCGATAAAGAATGCGAGGAGGAGGGCTATCGCATCGTCGATTCCAGGATCACAAAAATGAGAATTTTTTTAGACATACGTTCACCACCTATCTTTATATATATATGTGTGCTAGAGAGAAGGCAGAATAAAAATGGAGTGAAGGATTTTGTTTTATTAAAATAATAACCAGCAAAATTCAGAAAATATAAACTTTATATATTAGGTCAAGGTTTTTGACGTAAATTACATTAGGAAACGCAGTCATATCAAGGGTGTAAGCGTATAATATAGTGGGTTTTCGTTGTCGATTTGATAAATTGCAGGTTTTTACAATTTATACTATGATAAGGATATTAACAGAAGATCGTATAAACATGAGGGATGATGAACATGAAACTTACAAAGATTCTTGTCCAAATTGCTGCTCTTTATGTATTTTATATGGTTGGAAATTGGGTGCAAGAAATGTTGAATCTTCCGATTCCAGGAAGTTTGATTGGGATGTTCCTCCTACTTGTTTTGCTTAGCCTAAAAGTACTTCCAGTGAAATGGTTTGATTTAGGAGCAGAAACACTCGTTGCTATTATGCCGTTTTTATTAATTCCGCCAACGCTTGGCTTAATGAATTACGGTGCTTTTTTTATGAGTAAAGGAATTTCCCTTTTCATTACAGTTGTAGCGAGTACGTTTTTAATTATTATTGTCGCAGGACATACAGGACAATATCTTGCGAATAGAAAGGAAAAAGAGACACAATGAGCCAAATATTAATCGGAATCGGTTGGGTTCTTTTTACGGTGCTATTATATCAATTATCTAAAAAAATCTACAAATTATTTCCAACACCATTTACCATTCCAATGCTTGTTGCAACAGGATTAATGGCTTTCTTATTTATAATGCTTGATATACCATATCAAAATTATATGGAGAGTGGTGGTGGCTGGATTGCGAAGCTACTCGGACCAGGTGTGGTAGCATTTGCAATCCCGCTTTATAAACAACGTCATGTTCTGCAAAAATATGTTGTACCAATTGCTGGTGGTGTATTAGTAGGTACAACAGTTGCTATTGCAAGTGATTTTGCTATCGCCACACTTATGGGAACAGATAAAAGCTTAATTTTATCTTCTTTACCAAAATCAGTGACAATGCCAGTTGCGATGAGTGTATCTGAACAAGTTGGTGGTGTCCCGTCCTTAACAGCAGCATTCGTCGTTATCGCAGGGATTACTGGAACGATTTCAGGACCAATTTTATTAAAATGGAGCCGTGTTACAAACTCAGTTGGTAAAGGAATTGGCTTTGGATGTGCGTCTCATATTATGGGTGTTATGAGAGCGATGAAAAATAATGAGCATGAAGGTGTTATTGGATCGGTAACAATGACATTAACAGCAATTTTGACATGCTTGCTTGGACCGTTATTCGCAATGATGTTCATGTAATAGAAGAAAAGCGAGAGCGATTCTATAGCTCTCGCTTTTCTATAGGATTTATGCTACATTTAAAATAACTGAATCTTTGTAGGAGGTACGCCAAGTGCATACGTTATTATCAGTTTTACTTATTATTGTATCGATTTTAATGATTGTTATGGTACTTATGCAGTCTAGTAATAGCTCAGGCCTTTCAGGCGCTATTTCAGGTGGTGCAGAGCAATTGTTTGGTAAGCAAAAAGCACGTGGAATTGAAGCGGTATTAAACCGTGTTACAGTTGTCTTAGCTGTACTATTCTTCGTACTAACAATTGGTGTTACGTACTTAAATTTATAAAATTAAAAGAAGAAGCGTTAGCGGATTATGCTAATGGTTCTTCTTTTTTTGATTTGTTATTCAAAAAAAGTTTCTAATTAGATTATAGAATTATAAATATGGTACACTAAGAATAGAAAGAATACGACTAGATTACAGAAGAGAAAGAGGAGAAGTACATGATGAAATTAGCATCTCCGAAACCATTTACATTTGAAGGTGGAGACCGCGCTGTTTTATTATTACATGGATTCACAGGGAACTCAGCTGACGTACGCATGCTAGGGCGTTTCTTAGAGAAGAAAGGCTATACTTGTCATGCACCAATTTATAAAGGACACGGCGTACCACCAGAAGAGCTTGTTCATACAGGCCCTGAAGACTGGTGGAAAGATGTAATGAATGCCTACCAGCATTTAAAAGATCAAGGTTACGAGAAAATAGCTGCGGTTGGATTATCATTAGGCGGAGTATTCTCATTAAAACTTGCTTATACATTACCGATTTTAGGTGTTGTACCAATGTGTGCACCGATGTACATTAAAAGTGAAGAAATTATGTACCAAGGTATATTGGCATATGCCCGCGAATATAAAAAGCGTGAGCAAAAATCACCAGAACGAATTGAGCAGGAAATGTTTGAATTTAAACAGACACCAATGAATACATTAAAAGCATTACAGGAGTTGATTCGTGACGTACGCAATAATGTTGATATGATTTATGCTCCAACATTCGTTGTACAAGCACGTCATGATGAGATGATTAATACAGATAGTGCTAACATTATTTATAACGGTGTAGAATCTACGTTAAAAGACATTAAATGGTATGAAGACTCTACGCATGTCATTACACTTGATAAAGAACGTGATGTGCTACATGAGGATGTATATAACTTCTTGGAGCAACTAGATTGGTAAGGTCTAGTTGCCTCTTTTTTTCATAAGGGAATTTTTATCCCGCTATTTGTAGGCTAATAATCAGTGGGGACGGACAAAAAACCACTGGTTAAAGTTACACTTTATGAAAGCTGTAAAAAATCATTGGGAGATGATTAAAGTTTCACTTTATACATCCCCCATCTTTCGGATACACTAAATAATATAAGGGTTTAAAGGAGGTATTTCTGCTTGGAAGAAATCATGCAAGAACATATTGATAAGTTGTTATTATTTATGAGGGAAGAAGCGTATAAACCGTTAACGATACAAGAATTAGAATCGGCATTTGGAATCGAAGGCTCTGAGGGCTTTAAAGATTTCGTAAAGGCACTTGTAATGATGGAAGAGAAGGGGCTTGTTATCCGCACACGTAGTAACCGCTACGGTCTTCCAGAAAAAATGAATTTAGTACGCGGTAAATTAATTGGGCACGCACGTGGTTTTGCGTTCGTCGTTCCAGAAGAGAAGAAAACAGGAGATGATGATCTTTTCATCCCGCCGACAGAATTAAATGGTGCACTTCATGGTGATACAGTATTAGCACGTGTTAGCGCACAATCAAGTGGATCACGCCAAGAAGGCGCGATTGTTCGTATTTTAGAGCGTGGAACGAAGGAACTAGTTGGTACATATACAGAGTCAAAGAACTTTGGATTTGTTATACCTGATAATAAACGCTGGACAAGTGACATTTTTATCTTGAAAAGTGCATCTATGGGCGCTGTAGAAGGCCATAAAGTAGTTGTGAAAATTACGGGCTACCCAGAGAACCGTTTAAGCGCAGAAGGTGAAGTTATTCAAATTCTAGGTCATAAAAATGACCCAGGAGTAGATATTTTATCTGTCATTCATAAACATCATTTACCTTTAGCATTCCCTGAAGAAGTGATGGAGCATGCAAACAGTGTACCAGAAACGATTTCAGAAGAAGATATAAAAGATCGTCGTGATTTACGTGATCAAATGATTGTTACAATTGATGGTGCGGATGCGAAAGACTTAGATGACGCTGTTACAGTAACGAAGCTTGAGAACGGTAACTATAAGCTTGGCGTTCATATTGCGGATGTAAGTCATTACGTTCAAGAAGGTTCTCCAATTGATGTTGAAGCAGCAGAGAGAGCAACGAGTGTATATCTTGTAGACCGTGTAATTCCGATGATTCCGCATCGTTTATCAAACGGTATTTGTTCATTAAATCCGAAAGTAGACCGTCTGACACTATCTTGTGAAATGGAAATCAACAATCTAGGTGATGTTGTAAAACACGAGATTTTCCAAAGTGTAATTAAAACGACAGAGCGTATGACGTATGCTGACGTAAGAAGCATTTTAGAAGATGAAGACGAAGCGCTAATTGAACGCTACGAGCCGCTAGTGCCAATGTTTAAAGAAATGGGGCAGTTAGCACAAATTTTACGTGAAAAACGTATGCGCCGTGGTGCGATTGACTTTGACTTTAAAGAAGCGAAAGTACTAGTAGATGAAGAAGGAAAACCGACTGATGTTGTAATGCGTGATCGTTCTGTATCAGAGAAGTTAATTGAAGAGTTTATGCTTGTTGCGAACGAAACAGTAGCGGAGCATTTCCACTGGATGAACGTACCGTTTATGTACCGTGTCCATGAAGATCCGAAAGAAGATAAGCTTGAGCGTTTCTTCGAGTTTGTAACAAACTTCGGATATGCAGTAAAGGGACGTGCGAATGAAATACACCCTCGTGCATTGCAGCAAATTCTTGAAATGGTTCAAGGTCAGCCGGAAGAAATAGTTATTTCAACAGTTATGCTTCGTTCTATGAAGCAAGCACGTTACGATTCGAACAGCTTAGGACATTTTGGTTTATCAACTGAGTTCTACACGCATTTCACATCGCCAATTCGTCGTTACCCAGATACGATTGTTCATAGATTGATTCGTGAATACATCATTAATGGTAAAGTAGACAACGAAACGCAAGCGAAATGGCGTGAAAACTTACCTGAGATTGCAGAGCACTCTTCTAATATGGAACGCCGCGCTGTTGAAGCAGAGCGTGAAACAGACGAAATGAAAAAAGCAGAGTATATGGTTGATAAGATCGGTGAAGAGTATGACGGTATGATTAGCTCTGTAACAAACTTCGGTTTATTCGTAGAGCTTCCAAATACAATTGAAGGTCTTGTACACGTTAGCTATTTAACAGATGATTACTACCGTTATGACGAAAAACATTTTGCGATGATTGGAGAACGTACAGGTAACGTATTCCGCATCGGTGACGAAATTACAATTCGTGTTATTAACGTAAATAAAGACGAGCGCGCAATCGACTTTGAAATCGTTGGCATGAAAGGCACACCTCGTCGTAAGTTCAAAGATCGTCCAGTTGTGATTGAACAGCCAAGAACAGGCAGAAAGAAACGCGGTGGACGTAGCGAACGTAGTAATGAGCGCGGTGGTGAACGCGGCACAGGAAGAAAGTTTGATCGTGGTGGACAAGGAAAAGGAAAAGCATCTGCATCCACATCCGCTAGTCAGCCAGGGAAAAAAGATAGTAATAGTAATAGTAATAGTAATAGTAATGGTAATGGTAAGAAGAAAAAAGGATTCTTTGAAAATGTACCAGGATTCAAGAAGAAAAAGAAAAAGCGCAAGTAAGAAAAGAGTGGCTTCGCCTTACATTCTGAGCGAGCCACTTTCGCTTTTTGTTGGAATCCAGCTACAGTGGCTAGAATCTATTGGCCATTTCGCGCCCTCGGACGAAGCAAAAAGCGCTTCTTTGTCGGGAGCTCCAATGTCCAAAGATTCTGAGCGAGCCACTTTCGCTTTTGGTTTACATTTGTTACAATGGTAAAAATAGAGGAGGGACGTTATATGCCAAAGGGTACAGGTAAGGTTATTGCGCAAAATAAAAAAGCATTTCATGATTATTTCATCGAAGAAACATACGAAGCAGGGCTTGTCCTTCAAGGAACGGAAATTAAGTCGATTCGCGCTGGACGCGTGAACTTGAAAGACGCGTTTGCACGTATACATAACGGTGAAGTATGGGTTCATAATATGCATATTAATACATATGAACAAGGGAATCGTTTTAATCACGATCCGCTTCGTACAAGAAAGTTACTTCTTCATAAGAAAGAAATTGATAAGCTAGCAGGTTATGCAAAAGAAACAGGTTATGCATTAATTCCAGTTAGAATCTATTTGAAAAATGGATTTGCGAAAATGGCACTTGGTTTAGCAAAAGGTAAGAAGCAATATGATAAGCGTCACGATTTAAAAGAGAAAGAAGCTAAACGTGAAATTGCACGCGTGTTCCGTGATCGTCAAAAGATGTAATACAGATATTTACATTTGTAAAACGGCGCGCGTATGATATAATAACTTATGTAAGATTGTTGCACATTGAAAAACAGCTCTTAGTAGCTATCACGATATTTCTTCGTATGCTCCATTTTTATCATGGGGACGTTACGGATTCGACAGGGATAGTTCGAGCTTAGGTTGCGAGTCGAGGGGATCGGCCTCGTTAAAACGTCAAAGCCTATAATTGGCAAACAAAACAATCTTTCTTTAGCTGCTTAATTGCACTAAAGGTTCCTCCCTCCATCGTCCATGTGGTAGGGTAAGGGACTCAAACTAAGTGGACTACGCCGGAGTTCGCCGTCTGAGGGCGAAGGAAGAGAACAATCAGACTAGCAACTTGGAAGCCTGTCGATAGGCCGAAGAGTTCGCGAAATGCTAATATATCGACTACACTCGTAGAAGCTTAAGTGCCGATATTTTTGGACGTGGGTTCGACTCCCACCGTCTCCACCAATACATAACTGTTTGGTGGTTTTTTATTTTGTATGATATGAACCATAACTTTGCCAGAGTGGCGGGGGGATGGTTCTTTTTGTTTTGTGGTTTTATAAAATGCTTAAGTTGAGGACGGTACCCTTGAAACAGAAACTGAGGGAATAGTTATTGATAATAAGCAGCTAGATAATATAGTTGCTCTTAATGATTAAATAATATGTATTTAAATCTTCATATATTTTGTGTTTTTATCCATATCTATTGTAAGATTATATAGAGTTCTCCTAATAAGCTGTTATAATGGCTTTTTTAGGGATTTAATATTTATAAATCTTAAATTATTTTTTGGGGATAACTTTTTATCCAACTAAGTTATATTGAAGTAGAGGTGAACCATCGGTGAAGCAGGTGTTAGTAATTAAGAATGAACGGTCTTTTGCAAAGAAAATCGTAAGCGGTCTAACGCAAGAGGGCTATTTCATTTTAAAACTTCACAATGAAAACCAAGGTTTAAATATAGTATATGAACAAGATTGGGATATTATCATATTGGATTGGGATTCATTAAGTATATCGGGGCCAGAAATTTGTAGACAAATACGACTTGTTAAAACGACACCGATAATTATTGTGACCGACAATATTTCTAGCAAGGATTGCGTAGCAGGGTTACAAGCAGGAGCAGATGATTATATTAGAAAACCATTTGTGAAAGAAGAATTAGTAGCAAGGGTTCAAGCTATTTTAAGGAGAAGTGACTGTATCCAGCAAAATGAGACAAACTTTTTTCAGTTTAAAGATCTCTTTGTTGATGCATCTAGCCATGTTGTGAAAAAAGGTGGTAAAAATCTCTCGCTTACGAAGCGCGAGTACGATTTACTTGTATTTTTAATTAAGAATAAAAATACAATATTGAGCCGTGAAATGCTTTTGAATCAGGTTTGGGGATATAACGTAGTAGTCAATCCAAATGTAGTGGATTTATATATTGGGTATGTAAGAAAAAAGTTAAAGTGCGAGAAGAAAGGTAGATATATTCAAACGATACATGGCAGAGGCTATTCAATGGTTGAATGATAAAAATAAGATAATAGGTAAAGTACAGTTTGTCATAATAGCAAAAACGAGTAAAACTATTTCATACAGTTTTACTCGTTTTTTTCTATTAAACCTGATAATCAAATAGTTTCTGTGAAATATTAAAAGACGGAAACTATAAAAAGAAGATTGCTACCAGGCAATGGATTATGAAAAAATCAGCTATTAATGGGCATTTTTTTTGCAGTAGAAATCATGGTTTATAAGGTGCCCAATCTATTGATTAGTACGTGTGGGGGATGACTCTGGTGCGCATTAGATGAGACTGTATCTAATTTATGTTTAATTTTATTAACTCACACCATTCACAAGATTTTCACATAATTAATGACTATACTTATTAACAGGATATTCAAATGAAAATGATTATCAATAGCAATTTAGATGCATAAAGGTTACTATCTAATTTAATCTATGGACGTTATCATTTTCGAACTAAATTACATTATAAGGAGTATACGTATGAAAAAAACTATGCTTTTAAAATTAGTAAGTATTTTAGCAATTTTCACTTTAATGTTAGTGGCTTGCTCAGATTCAAGTAAGGAAACTTCGAAAGCTAATAAAGGTGATAGTAGTGATAAGCCAAAAACAGTTGAAATCACTGATGCACATGGAACTGTTAAAGTCCCTGTAAATCCAAAAAATGTAGTTGCTTTGGATAATAGAACTTTTGAAACTTTAGCTGATTGGGGAATTAAATTAGCGGCTGCTCCAAAGGATGTAATGCCTGCAGATTCAGCATATGTAAAGGATAGTGAAGTTCAAAATATTGGAAATCACCGCGAACCAAATCTTGAAATTATTGCAGCGGCAAACCCTGAACTTGTAATCGTTGGTCAAAGATTTGCTGGCCATTACGAAGAAATCAAAAAATTAGTGCCAAATGCGGCTGTTATTGATCTTAATGTTGATGTTTCTGAGAAAGCTACTAAGCCTGGAGAAAACTTAGTAAAAGGACTTAAAGATTCTACAATTTCTCTAGGAAAAATCTTTGATAAAGATAAAGAAGCTAAAAAATTAGTAGCTGATTTTGATAAATCTATTGAAAATGTAAAATCTGCTTATAATGGAAAAGATAAAGTTATGAGTGTTATCGTTACTGGTGGGAATATTGGTTTTGCTGCTCCTCACTCTGGTCGCGTTTGGGGACCAATGTATGAGATTTTCGGTTGGACTCCAGCGCTAGAAGTGTCTAATTCTACTGCAGGTCATAAAGGTGATGACGTTTCTGTTGAAGCTATTGCACAAACAAATCCTGATTGGCTTTTCGTATTAGATCGTGATGCTGCAACATCTGATGCTGCTACTTCAGCTCCTGCTCAAGATGTTATTTCTAAATCACCTGCTCTTCAAAACACAACTGCTGTTTCTAAAAAACAAATTGTTTATGCACCAGCAGATACTTACACAAATGAATCAATTGAGACTTATATAGAGTTATTTGGAAATATCGCAAAAACTTTAGCTAAGTAGTGTAAAGGAGTACGAAACAGTGTCAAAAAATATGATTTCTAGGGTTGAGAATATTTCTCAACCCCAGTTTTATAATCACAATAAAATATGGACAAAACCTTTTATAATAGCGATTATAGTTGTTATAATTTTAGGGATTATATCACTGTTTACTGGAGTTTATGATATACGTGGACAAGAGGACGGAATGGAGATGTTTTTCATAACTCGTGTTCCGAGAACAGTTGCATTAATGCTTACTGGAGCTGCAATGGCGATGGCAGGGCTCGTAATGCAACTAATTACACAGAATCGTTTTGTTGAACCTACTACAACGGGGACTATTGAATGGTCAGGCTTAGGCCTGCTTTTTGTATATTTATTATTTCCTGCCCCGACGTTAGTTCAAAGAATGACTGGTGCAATCATTTTTTCTTTTATAGGAACTATGATTTTCTTTCTATTTTTAAGAAGAGTTAAACTTCGTTCGTCTTTAATTGTCCCGATTATTGGATTGATGCTTGGAGCAGTTATTTCTGCAGTGTCTACTTTTTTGGGACTCCTTTTTCAAATGACGCAAAGTATTGAAACTTGGTTCGTAGGTTCATTTGCTACCGTTCAGGTGGGAAGATATGAATATTTATGGCTGATTGTTATCGTTACTTTGCTTATTTTTATGTATGCTAATAGATTGACTTTAGCTGGACTAGGAGAAGATGTCGCAACAAGCCTTGGAGTTAATTACAATAGAATTGTTCTTTTTGGGACTGGCCTTATCTCTGTTGCAGTTGGAATTGTTGCAGCTGTTATTGGAAACTTACCTTTCTTGGGATTAATTGTTCCAAACATTGTTTCAATGTTTAGGGGAGATGATCTTAGGAGTAATTTACCTTGGGTATGTGTGATCGGAATGGGGACAATAACTGCCTGTGACATCATTTCTCGAACAATTATAAAGCCTTTTGAAGTACCTGTTTCTTTAATACTTGCAACAGTGGGAGCAGTCGTATTTATTACTATTTTATTGAGAAAAAGAAAACCAAGGAGGCTGCGATGATCACATTAGACTATAGAAATAAAGAAAATGTCGAAATCGATTCTAGCCTTCATAATGAAAGTAGATCAGCTAGCGCTTTTCGTTCTAAGAAGGAAGCAAGACGCTATTGGATTGTACTGATAACATTGATCGCTTTAGGTCTCCTTTCTTCATATGGACTTTTAGTTTATAACAATCCAGTTCCGATAGATTCACCTTCTTTTATCCCGGTTGTTAAGAGAAGGATAATAGCCATTGTTGCGATGATTATTGCTGCAGTTTGCCATAGCTTGTCGACAGTTGCTTTCCAATCTATTACGAACAATAAGATTATTACTCCTTCGCTTTTAGGTTTCGAATCACTTTATTCAGCAATTCATACGAGTACAATATTCTTCTTTGGTGCTAGTGCATTAATAAACTTTAATGGAATTGGATCGTTTGTATTCCAAGTTGTTGTTATGGTCTTCATGAGTTTGATACTTTATGGATGGTTACTTTCCGGTAAATACGGGAATTTACAACTTATGCTTTTAGTTGGAATTATTATTGGTACCGGACTAAATTCTGTGTCAACTTTTATGAGAAAGCTACTTGCGCCTTCAGAGTTTGATATTTTACAAGCGAAATTATTTGGTTCTGTTAATCACGCAGATCCTGCATATTTTCCTATTGTAATTCCTATGATCATAATTGTAGCAGTATTAATTTTTGCTCATTCTAAGAATTTGAATGTTTTGTCACTAGGAAAGGATGTTGCTACTTCTTTTGGAGTTAAATATCAACCTAGTGTAATTTATACGCTTGTATTAGTTGCTATTTTGATGTCCATTTCAACAGCTCTAATTGGGCCACTTACTTTCTACGGCTTTTTAGTAGCAACTTTGAGTTATCAGGCGGCGTCAACTTATGATCATAGATATATTTTTCCAATGGCTTTTGCAATAGGATTTTTGATAATGACGAGTGCATACTTTTTAATGTATCATGTATTCCATGCTCAAGGTGTAGTTTCAGTTATTATTGAATTATTTGGTGGAATAATATTCTTAACTATAGTTTTAAGGAAGAGGGCTTTATGATAAAAATTGATAATGTTAAAAAGTTCTATACTGATAAGGTGAAAATAGGACCTTTGGATATTGAAATACCAAAAGCGGGCTTTACTTCTTTAATTGGACCAAATGGCGCTGGAAAGTCAACGACACTATTGATGATTGGAAGACTTTTAGATATGGATGAAGGTCAAATTCAGGTAGCAAATATGGATGTTTCTGAATCCAAATCAAAAGACTTAGCAAAAGTTTTGACTATATTGCGACAAGAGAATCATTTTGTAACTAGGCTTACTGTTAGACAATTAGTTGGATTTGGGCGCTTTCCTTATTCAAAGGGAAGATTAACTAAAGAGGATGAAGCTATTATTTCTAAATATATCGATTTTCTAGATTTAACTAATTTAGAGAATAGATATTTAGATGAGCTTTCTGGTGGTCAAAGACAAAGGGCATATGTAGCGATGGTATTGTGCCAAGAGACTGAATATGTACTTTTGGACGAGCCTCTGAACAACCTTGATGTTGCTCGTTCTGTTCAAATGATGGAGCATTTGAGACGTGCAGCTAATGAATTTGGAAGAACAATTTTGACTGTTATGCATGACATAAATTTTGCAGCCAAATATTCGGATAAAATTTGTGCTATGAAGGATGGACAAATTGCTGCTTTTGGAACAGTAGAAGAGGTTATGGACCCAACAATTTTAACAGATATTTTTGAAACGAAAATTGAAATTATCAATGGTCCTTATGGGCCAATCGCTGTTTATTAGTTACAAAATGTGAAAAATGAGTATGTCAAAAAAATACTGTAGCTTGTGTAAATCATGCCAGCTACTCTAGTTGAAGTTGCTGTCTGTATTTTATAGGCAGCAGCTTTTTTTAATGCGGTTGCCCATGATAACTCTTAATATTTCTGGCTGCTCGTAACAGTCCTGCATGTATTTCATTACTTCCGGTCCTGCGATGCTTCCAACAATAAACTTGTAAATTACTCATGAAATGCAAAGGAACGCTTCGTATTTTCAAGTATTTACCAAACGAAAAATTTATCTCTGTATAACTTTTTATAAGAATTCAGCTTGTTTTTTTTGTATGTAATATTGCATATAAGAGTGTATTGATAAAAGTGTAAGGGGTCACTATAATGAGGGCATAAAGATAAATCACATTTTCGTAGCAATAAAAAAGGAGGAAATAATATGGAAATCGCAATGGCAGTTTTGAAATTTGTAGGTGGCGTAATCCCGTTAATTCAAGAACTTTTGAAAGCATTTATGTAGGTTTATTAGTTAGCTATCATTTATCAATCATTATCATATCTTACTAAAAAAAGAACGGGGTGATTTTTCTGAATATTAAGAAAAACACTAAAAGAAGAAAGTTCCTTGCGTGTTTATTAGTTAGTCTATGCACTATTAATTATTCATCTATTTCCTTCGCAGAAACACAAGCAGGTAATACAACTGATGTAACCAAAAATGCTAGTGGCATTGATACTGGTATAGCAAATCTTAAATATAATAATCAAGAGGTTTTAGCTGTAAATGGTGATAAGGTAGAGAGTTTTGTTCCGAAAGAAAGTATCAATTCAAATGGTAAATTTGTAGTAGTGGAACGCGAGAAAAAATCACTTACAACTTCACCAGTCGATATTTCGATTATTGATTCTGTGGTGAATCGTACGTATCCAGGAGCGGTACAACTTGCAAATAAAGCTTTTGCAGACAATCAACCGAGTTTATTAGTGGCTAAGAGAAAGCCTTTGAATATTAGTATAGACTTACCTGGCATGAGAAAAGAAAATACAATTACTGTCCAAAATCCGACATATGGTAATGTGGCTGGAGCAGTAGATGATTTAGTATCTACTTGGAATGAAAAGTATTCTAAAACACATACGTTACCTGCAAGAATGCAGTATACAGAATCTATGGTTTATAGTAAATCACAAATCGCAAGTGCCCTTAACGTTAACGCTAAATATCTTGATAACAGTCTAAACATTGATTTTAATGCGGTTGCAAATGGAGAGAAAAAAGTGATGGTAGCGGCATATAAGCAAATATTTTATACCGTAAGTGCTGAACTACCTAACAATCCATCCGATCTTTTTGATAATAGTGTTACTTTTGGTGAGTTAACTCGTAAAGGTGTAAGTAATTCGGCCCCACCTGTTATGGTCTCAAATGTAGCTTATGGTAGAACTGTTTATGTAAAATTAGAAACAACATCTAAGAGCAAAGATGTACAAGCTGCTTTTAAAGCCTTACTTAAGAATAACAGCGTCGAAACGAATGGACAGTACAAAGATATTTTTGAAGAAAGTACTTTTACTGCTGTAGTATTAGGCGGAGATGCGAAAGAGCATAACAAGGTTGTTACTAAAGATTTCAATGAAATCCGAAATATCATTAAAGATAATGCTGAATTAAGTCTTAAAAATCCAGCATACCCAATTTCATATACAAGTACTTTTTTAAAAGATAATGCAACTGCTGCTGTTCATAACAATACAGATTATATCGAGACGACAACTACAGAATATTCAAGTGCTAAAATGACACTGGATCATTACGGTGCTTACGTTGCGCAATTTGATGTATCTTGGGATGAATTCACATTTGATCAAAATGGTAAAGAAGTACTAACACATAAAACATGGGATGGTAGCGGCAAAGACAAAACGGCTCATTACTCTACAGTTATCCCTCTTCCACCAAATTCAAAAAATATAAAAATCGTAGCAAGAGAATGTACTGGTCTTGCATGGGAATGGTGGAGAACAATTATTAATGAACAAAATGTTCCATTAACAAATGAAATAAAAGTTTCAATTGGAGGAACAACATTATACCCAACTGCTAGTATTAGTCATTAGGTATAAAAAGGCGCCCTGTAAGCAGGGCGCTTTTTTACTTAGTCACAAATTTTACTCTTTCCAAAACTGTTCCAATAGAATGACAAGCATGGTACCCACAAGTAATCCATTACTTAAAACATATTGTAAGGAAGAAGGAATTCCGCTAAATGCACTTTCTGGAAGAAACATTATTCCCAAACTGATTAATAATGAAATTCCTAATATAGTTAATCGGCGTTGATTTAATTCTTCGCGTAAAATGGATTGAAATGAAATGCCTATTACTTGGACAAATGTTGCTAAAAGTGCGGCATTAGCAATAGGACCTGGTAGCAAGGATATAAAGTTTACAATTGAAGGAATAAAAGAAATTCCTGCTAATATAAGACTTGCTATAAGGAACGACTTCACTTTTCTTTGTCCTGTTAGTTGAATAAATCCTGCTGATGCAGGTAATGGTACAATTCCAATTGTAGAAAACAACGACGAGATAATATGCGATATACCTCCGGCCCACACGCCGCGGTTCAGTATTTGCTTTTCATTTTCTTTAGATAACGGAGCCACTTGTTTTACAGCCGAAATAGCAGCGATTGTATTTGCAACTAAAAGAAATGTAAATAAAGTTGCAGTTAGAGCCATTCCAATATCTAATCTAGGTGTGCCCCAAGAAAATAGCTCTGGTAACTTAACTAACGGTGTGTGTGAAGGCATATGAGATGACTTTCCTAATACAGCATACAAAAGCCAACCACATGAAATTCCAAGTAACACAGCGTAACTTTTCATCCATCCGTTCCCTTTAATTGATAAGAAAGTAATAAGGGCAAAAACAAAGAGCGCAATAGCAGCCGTTGTATAATCAGGATGAGTTACAGCTCCTTGTAATCCCATCATTCCTTTTAGTAACACACCACTAAGCTGAAGAGATAATATTAAAAGAAAAGTTCCTGTAACCAAGGGTGTAAATAAACGTAGAATTCGATGAACAAGCCCTGTTATACCAAGGACGAAGAGTAATATACCTGCAATAATTAATCCGCCTTCTAAAAGTTGTAATACATCCTTTGCACTTTGTCCCTGATGCATAGCGACTTGTCCCAATATGACAAATATACTTACCCATGAACCGGCTGGCCCATCCGCTATGGGATAGCGATGCCCAAACCATGCTTGTATAAATGAACTTACTCCTACAACTAAAAAAGTTCGTTGCACTAATGTTGAGATATCTTCTATTGATAAATGGAATATGCCACCAATAATGATAGGCAATGCAATTGCATTTGCTAATAAAAACACAAACCACTGTAGAATACTAAAGCTCGTATCGACGTATTTTTTATTCATATTATTCTCCCTTGTATAAAAAGAATCTCATAGTAAAAATCCATCCTTTCTACACAGCTAGATTAAAAAGGATGGATTTTGTAAATCTATAAAATTACTTTAATTATATAGATAGATTTTTAATTAATTACCATGTACGGAACGGTAAGAATTTCCCGTTAAGTGTAATCACGATACGAGGGTCGCCACCTTTTGGATCTTCTTGTGTGTCCACACCTAGATTGAAGTTAATTGCACTCATTACACCTTCGCCAGCTTTTTCTAGAATTAATTCTCTAAGAGTTGGTGCGTATTGTAACATCATTTCATATAATCGATATAAGATTGGGTCAGTAGGAGGCATTTGCATTACTTGACCTCTAAGTGGAACTACTGTTAATGCTTGAACTACTTCTTCATCTAATTCTAATAGTTTACCGATTTTTTCTGCTTCTGGACGTGTCATTGTAGCTTGTCCTAATAACGCTGTTACAACCCAAGTCTCAGAGTTTTCACTTACTTTTGAAATTTCTTCCCATGTTAAACCTTTTGCAATTTTTGCTTCCATAATTTTTTGCGTAGCTTCTTGTCTATTCATATCTAATAACTTCCCTTCATTTAAGTAATAATTAATTTTTTATACCATTTAATGCTTTATATCCATCAACTATTAAATCTAATTTACCTGTGTGAGGATCAATAACTAAACCATGTACAGGAACATCTTTTGGAATAAGTGGATGATTTCTTACTAAATCAACATTAGCTTGAGTTGAACCGTTGACATCATCGAATCCAAATAACCATTTTTCAAGGTCAACACCAGCATATTCAATCGCTGATAAAATTTCTGGTGAAGCTACTCCACGATCTAATATTTTTTGAAGTGTTCCTTTTGGATTAGTTTGGCTCGCACCACATCTTTGGTGTCCGATAAGGAAGATTTCATCTGCATTTAGATCATATACTGATGCGACAACACTTTGCATAACACTATCGAAAGCAGAAGCAATTTTACCACCTGCATTTCTGATAACTTTTGCATCACCATCGTGTATATCTAAAGCTTTTGGAAGTAGCTCAATTAGACGAGCATCCATGCAAGAAACAACAACCATACGTTTTTTAGGCATTTTTGTTGCTTCACGAGGAGCGTATTCCTTATTTTCTACAAATTGTTCATTGAACGATAGGATTTCTTGTAATAACATATTTGTAACCTCCTTTAAATCTAGATGTATTTTTTTGTTGCGTCCTCTATGTTATAAGTGAATATGACTGATAAATAATGTGATGTAAGAGGATAGACTAAGTATAGTGAATTGTATCGATAAGCAGAATAAGTTGGCGAAACACTTTCGGGCTTTCTACTTTCACGGTGAAAGGATTGGTTTATATCATTGATCAAACAGATTTTGAGATATTGAAATTATTAGGAGAAAACTCAAGAATACAATGGAAAGAACTTGGTCAAAAAATACATATGACGGGGCAGGCTGTAGGAAATCGAATTCGAAGATTAGAGGATTTAGGGATTATTGAACAATATACAATCGCAATAAACCGAATCAAATTAGGACAAGTAGTGACTGCATTTGTTACTTTATTCGTAACAACAGCTAATCATCAAGAGTTTATGAATTTCTTTCAAAAAGAAGAAGGGATTTCTGAAGTAGACCGTATAAGTGGTGAGGGATGTTATTTATTAAAAACACATTTTGCTTCTAATGAAGAATTGGATAACTTTCTGGGGCGACTATTAAAGTATGGGAATTATCGTGTTAACTTATCAATAGGAAAGTTAAAATAAGATTTCTTTTTTTGAGGTTATAGTAACATTATTTGCTAATCCCTATTTGTATAGAGATAATAAAGTCGTTTGATTTTTATCCCGCATTAACGGGCGAGTTAAAACGATTGGTAACTGGTATTACGCAAAAAATGCTTACTGAGCAATTGAAAGAGCTTGAAAAAGATGGGCTTGTGTCTAGAAAAGTATACAATCAAGTACCACAGAAAGTTGAGTGAAACAGGGACAATCATTAAAAGAAGTTTTAAAAGTACTTTGCGATTGGGGAGGCAACTATATTAAGCAAAGATATCCTAATGGTGATAGTGAAAGAGGACGATCATATATGATTTAACACTCCTATAATTGTAAGTTTGCTATAATGAACAAGTACTTATACGAAGGGGAGTTTAAAGAGAAAATGAAATCATTTAACATCGATCATTTTATTGCTAGTGTCTTGCAGTGGATATTAAATATAGCTCTAATCATATTATCCATTGTCTTATCTATCTTTTTAATTAATGAAACGATTACTTTTATTCAATACATATTTTCGACGAAGAAGTATACATCTTATAAATTAGTTGAAAGTATTATCGTCTATTTCTTATACTTCGAGTTTATCGCATTAATTATTAAGTATTTCAAATCGAATTATCATTTTCCGTTACGTTATTTTATTTATATCGGAATTACGGCTTTAATTAGATTAATTATTGTATCTCATGAGGAACCGATGGAGACGTTATTATATGCGGGATCCATTCTTGTTTTAGTTATTGCTTTATACATATCGAATATGAGAGATTTGAGAAAAGAGTAGTGCAGACATAAGTTTGCACTACTTTTTGTACCTTGACCTTCAAGTTACTTGAAGGTTTACAATGTAATTAGGGCGTTTGAAATCGAAAAAAATTGAGAAATTAAGTGAAGAGGTTATTTTACTTGGAGGTTATAGAAATGAGTCAGGAATTAAAGTTACGTCCTTTAGAACGGGAAGATTTAAAGTTCGTGCACGAACTTAATAATAACGCACATATTATGTCTTATTGGTTTGAAGAGCCGTATGAGGCTTTTGTAGAACTACAGGATTTATATGATAAACATATCCACGATCAAAGTGAACGCCGTTTTATCCTGGAGAAAGATAATGAGATGGTTGGATTAGTTGAGTTAGTGGAAATTGATTATATTCATCGAAGAACTGAATTCCAGATTATTATTGATCCGAATTATCAAGGACATGGTTATGCAGCGGAAGCGACGCGTTTAGCGATGGATTACGCTTTTTCTGTATTAAATATGCATAAACTCTATTTAGTTGTTGATAAAGAGAATGAAAAGGCTGTACATGTTTATAAAAAGGTTGGATTTACGGTAGAAGGTGAGTTACAAGACGAATTTTTCGTTGATGGTAACTACCATAATGCGATAAGAATGTGTATGTTCCAAAAGGCGTATTTTGGATCGAAATAATTGATTAAAGAGGCTATAGACAATGATTTGTCTATAGTTTTTTTATTGTGATAAACAACAACTATTTATTGTAAAACGATAAATAGTTGTTGACTTGAAATGCGATTTGATTTATTATGATGGTATTAAGAATAGTGAAAAGGAATACAAATCAATTAATTATGAAATTGAAGGAGAATGTATTATGAAAAATAAATATTTACTAGCTTCTAGTCCGATATTTTTAGGAGTGTTATGTATAATTATGTTTAATATAATTGGTTCTGAAGTGAAGCCAGATGGAACTTTAGTGGAACCATTTTACTTAATTCCATTAGCGTATTTGTTTGCCTTTAGTGGGATTATTGCGATCTTATTTGTAGCACTTTTCTCGATGTTTCGAAAAAAGCAAGAGCGATAAAACACTTACTATGAAATAGAGACATATGATATGGAAGAAAAATAAAAAGTGAGCTGAATAATGATGAACCATTATTTTTACATTGGAAGACAAGTAGGACCAGCTATTACAGTGGCCGGGGCACAGATGACAATTCAGGCAGTGCATCAGGCCATTCAAATGCAACAACAAGCACAAGTAGCGCAAATGATGCAGAGCCAGTATATGTCGTATCCACAGCTTCCTGTGCAAAGTGTACATTATGATGTGTATCCAGCTGGTTTGTTTTCAATTCCATATGGTGCAACATACTTTTTATGAAAGAAAGCGACCGGTAAAAGAGTCGCTTTTTTTATATTCCACCTAACTTCATCCCAAGGAATGCGAAGATGATACCAATCATATAATTCGCGCTTAAATATAGAAATAGTACGCCAAATTTTTTGCGGCTGAAAAGCTGAACAGATTCTAATTTAAACGTTGAAAATGTAGTGAAGGCGCCCATAAATCCTGTGCCTAATAATAATTGCCAGCTTGTAGTTATCCCTTTGCCAATTATATATCCGAGTAAAAATGCTCCGGTTATATTAACGAGGAATGTAGCAATTGGAAATGAAGTTTTATTTCTTTCTTTAAACCAATTACTAATTGCAAATCGTGTAATGGCACCGAAGAATCCTCCTATTGCTACTAATAAAGCGTTAATCATGATATTCCACCTTCCTCAAGGTGTTTGTTTAGTAAAAAATCTCCAAGTTTATAGCCAAGCCCAGACATAATTAGACCGCCTAGCATACTGCATGATACATATAAAAATGCGATACCAAAATGTGAATGATTGATTAACTGTACAGTTTCTACACTGAATGTTGAAAACGTCGTAAATGAACCGATAAATCCGGTTCCAATCCCTGTAATAACTTCGGAGGATAAGATGTTTAACCGAGCGATATAGGTGGTTAGCAAAGCAAGTAAGAAACAACCAATTAAGTTAATCATTAATGTAGCGAGTGGTAATGAATGATGCCAAAGCGTATCGATAGTAAAACCTAAATAATAACGGGAAAGAGCTCCTAATATACCAGCTATGCCAACAATAATATATTTCAATTTCTTCACCTCTCTAACAGTTTACTCAAAAAAAATAGACTCCTACCAGTAGTCATACTGGTAGGAGTCATTAGCTAAATAGCAGTTATGGCGAACTCCATCGCCTATAAGTTCTATTTATAGTGTACTAAATATTATTTTGGATTGCCAATAAATATGTTAATGAAAAGTGCGGAAAGTAGGATCTGTATATTCTTTGAATTTGCAATTTCTCTGTTGTGGATTTTAATTACTTTACAATCTTGTCTTCTTAAATGTTAAGATTGAATTTCAAGATTATTGCAGTGAGAGATACAACGATTATTTATTATCAAAATATAATGATATAAAGTTTTCTTTATGGTAAAATATTTCTTGTGTCTTTAATCTATCTTAATTTAACTGAAAATACAGAAAATGGTATTTTACAAAAAAGGGGTCATGTGTTTTGAAGAAATTTTTAAAAATAGTATTAATATTTATTTTAATAGTAGCTGGTATTCTAGGTGGCTTTTTAGCTTATATGACACTTACAAAAGAGCAACCAGCGAATGTTTTAGACGTAAAGGTTGAAAATAATAAAGAGCGTGTACTGCAGCCAGGAAATGAATTTAAAGTTACAACATTTAATATTGGATACGCTGGATTAGATAAGGATCAAGACTTCTTTATGGACGGTGGAAAAGGTTCTGGTTCAAGTAGTAAAGAACAGACTGAAGTGAACTTAACAAATATGCTTTCATTTTTACAAAATGAGAATAGTGATTTTACATTATTGCAAGAAGTTGATATAAAATCCCATCGCTCATTTGATGTAAATGAACATGAGTTTTTGAAAAAAGGATTACCTGATTATGCTTCTTCATTTGGAAAGAACTATGATACTAAGTGGGTTCCTGTCCCAGTCACAAAACCAATGGGAAATGCTGAGGGAGGATTAAGTACATTTTCTAAATACACAGTTCAAACAGCAACGCGGTTCCAACTACCAGGAATGGAACCTTGGCCGAAGCGTTTATTCGATTTAGATCGAGCGATTGTTGAACATAAAATCCCTGTTAATAATGGGAAGTATGTTAGGCTCGTAAACGTACATCTATCTGCTTATGATGAGGGCGGAAAAATAAGAAAGCAACAAGCGGAGTATTTAAAAGAATATATGAACGAGTGCTATCAAAACGGTGATTACGTAATATTAGGTGGAGATTGGAACCAGTTACTTTCTAATGTTCAATTAAGTGATCCTAAGTTTGTGAAAGAGCGCCCTGAATGGCTAGTAGAGTTACCAAAGGACTTTGCGGACGGAGGATTTCAATGGGCTGTAGATCCATCTGTGATGACGGTAAGGGATGATGTGAAGAAATATGTGGAAGGTGAAAACTTTGTCACGATTATTGATGGCTTTATCGTTTCACCGAATGTTGAAATTGTAAATGTACAAGGGAAAGATTTGAAGTTTGAAAATAGCGATCATAACCCAGTGAGTGCGGTATTCAAGCTGAAGTAATCGATACGTATGAGTAGAAGGTGGGGCTTCATATATGGAGTGGTTAAAGAGAACTTGTTTTTCTAACCTTGAGAAAGAATCACAGAAAAATCATTTATTGCTATTTATCACGATATTTAGTTTCTTCCTTGGGATAATCGCGATTGGGTATTACGGATATATTTTTACAGAGAGAGCAATAGCATTTTGGATGTGTGGTATTTCTATCGTAGTATTTGGAACGCTGCTTACTTTTATAGAAAGTATGGAAGCAATGTATAAATACATCATGACATGTATGCTACTTATTATGTCTTTCATTATGGTACAAGCATTTAATGAAAGCCCAGCTGTATTTCAAATGGTCTATTTTACATTAGCGGTTTCGCTTATTTATTTGAGTGAACGTCTTATTTTAATTCTTGGCGGGGTAGCAGTTGTTGTTACATTTATACTTTGTAGTTATTGGCCAAATCAATTTTTTGCGTATACAGCGTCATCTGAAGCTGCAAATTTCGCAAGCTTGTTAGCGATTGTAACGATTGCAATGTGGGGTGTAACGAAGATTGGTTCTAATCTGTTGGCTCGTTTAAGTGATGAGAAGCAAGCGGTGATGAAGAAAGCTCAGGAGTTAGAAGAAACGCAAAGGCTTATTGAGAGAACAGTTGTGAAACTAGATAGTAATTTCAATCATTTAAGACAAAATATGAATACATCGATGGAGTCAATGAGTGAAATTAACTTTGCTTTTGAAGAAGTAGCAGTGGGAACCCAATCGCAATCAGAGATGATGTCTCGTTCAGTAGAAGTATTGAATGATATGGAGGGAAATATTGAACAAATCATCTCTCAAGTAAGAAATGCTTCGATTCGTGTTGATGAAAGTTTAGAAATTTCAAAGGGTAGTGTAAGTACTTTAAGAAATTTTGAAGCTAACATGAGAAGTTTAAATGATGTTGTTTCACAATCAGGAACGATATTTAGAGAATTGATGACACAATCGAAACAAATTAATGAAATTGTAGATGTAATCACGAATATTTCAAGTCAGACGAGTTTGTTAGCTTTAAATGCAAATATTGAGGCTGCAAGGGCAGGCGAGCATGGAAAAGGTTTTGCTATTGTAGCGAATGAAGTATTAAAGCTTGCTGAAGAATCGAATCGTTCTGCGGGGAGAATTCAAGGGATTTTGAAGGAGTTTAGTAATCAAGCAAGTAAAGTAGAAGTGCAGGTAAAGAAGTCAGAAAGAGTACAAGAAGAATGTAACGAAATGTTAGCAAGTGTTTTGACGAATGTAACGGATTTAGGGAAGTTTATTGATGCGATTAATGATGTAATGAGGGAGATTGTTGGTCATCAAGAAAGTTTCCAAGTTAAAACGACGAATATCGTAAAGGACGTTACACATGCTTCTAACGTAATTCAACAAACTTCTGCAGCTACGGAAGAAGTGTTAGCGAGTGTTGAAGAAGAAAAGCATCGAAATGATACATCGGTGAAGACGTTACATACTGTTAGCGAGCAAGTGAAGTTGCTAGAAGATATTCTAGAAAAATAATATCGATGAAAAAGAGCACTTGATAGGAATTTAATTGCTTTTCTCCGCATTTTCTGCCAAGCTTAAGGAGAAAAATACTTCGAAGAAAGAAATATATAGGTGACGCATATGATTGAAGTTAAGACTTCTGAACTTAGTGATGGAGAATTTAATAGAGGTGTATTTGCAACTCGTGATATTAAAAAGGGTGAGTTGATACACTCAGCACCAGTTATCTCTTATCCGAATGAACAGCATGAACACATTGAGAAAACGTTACTTGCTGACTACGCATTTGAGTATGGGGTAAATCATACGGCATTCCTTTTAGGATACGGCATGTTATTTAATCATGCATATAATCCGAATGCAACGTATGATATTGTCTTCGAGAATCATACGTTTAACTTCTTTGCTTACAAAGATATAAAAGCGGGAGAAGAGATTCTAATCAATTATAATGGTGAAGTTGATGACGATGAGCTATTATGGTTTGATAAGGAAAAAGAAGAGAACGAAAAATAATTTAATGAGTATAGAAAGGGCACATTCTGTGGGATGTGCTCTTTTTTTATGGCGTGTCCAGCTCATCTGGTCCGCTGCTTGCTGGTGAAAATCCAGTCTCTAAGTAAGAGCCAAGTCGTCTAGTAGCTGACAGGCAGCTGGTGGAGAAATCCTAAGGTTGAGCCCTGTGACAAAGTAATTTCTATTTATAGAAATGCGAGAGCGTATAGGAGTATACAGAGCCAAGAAATACACTATATTTACAACTGAATGATATGGTGAAAGGCTTAAATCGAATCTTATAAGGATTTAAAAATTACTATATCCTATCTCCAATTGGTCAAAGGTGGATCGGTAAAATAGATTGGTATGTCTTAGAATGGCTCAATTCTTTTTTCACTAACATCGCCCCTAAAGATACAGTATTGTACCTTTAGGGAGATGCTTTATTAGCTTTATATTGTAGAGGAAGAGATTTTTAGTTTATTTATTTTTAATCTTATTAAGTTATTATTTTATACAAATTAATAATAACAAATTCATCGCTTTATTTTTAGACTTATTGAAAAATTTTATATTTTGTAATATTTAATAGTGAGAAATAATAGGAAATATAAATTTTAGTTATTTCCCACTATTATAAAATTTGAGAGGGGAATGGTAGATGAGAATTATAGCTGGGATACTTTCTTTCGTGTTAATGTTTAGTTTTGCATTGCCATCATTTGTTGATGCAACTGTTGAATTAAATGATGATACAATTGTCGAAGAATATGTTCCTGAAGAAGATGGTGGTATTGATTTATCTAATGTCGATGTTTCTAACTTCGATTTTGAAAAATTCGAGAACGAATATGATTTTTTAGTAACTGACCCTGTATTTTTACAATTAGAAGGAGAACTAAGTAAACCAAGAGTTGAATATGTTATTGAAAAAAATCCTCTTACAGGTGAATTAATAGTTAAACAAGAAATATTACCAGCTCTTGTTATTGGAGCATTAAGGGTTTTAACTTCAAAAGCGGGAAGAACAGCTGCAGATAAAGGTTGGAAAATAGCGAGACCTTATGTACAAAAAGCATTAGACGCACCAAATAAATATATTCTTGAAGGTCCATATAAAACTAGAATTATTCAAGTCAGATCTAAAGTTACTAAAAAAGTGTTATTTAGGTTAGATTATGGTCCAGTAAAAAATAAAGGACCATATTTACATTATCATGTCCCGCCAAATTTGAATGATCATCATATTATTTGGTAAAGGAGAGATTATTTAATAGTATGTGTAACTATGAAGAACACCAACATATGCATATAGGATATTATGAAGATGGATATGATTTAGAAGTTATTGCATATAAGAAAATAGACAAGCCTATATGGGATGTTTTTATTGAAGAATATGAAGCTGACGCGGATTTTTTGTATGAATATGCTAGTAAACATAATTTAGGTGAAAAATTTGTTGGCTACGGTTTGAAAATATTTTCAATAGGGGATAAAGATGCTACTGAAGAACAATCTAGATTAATTTTTGAAAAGTGGTTAAAAACTAATAGCATTGTTTAAAAATTGGTTTATCTTTATTCCACTAATCGAAAAGGTAGAAAAGTATACTTTTCTACCTTTTTGTAGTTTATATACAAACCTTACCAAAACTTCTACCACGGCTTTTTCTTCTCTTTCGCAACTGCCACTTCATCTTGAAATTCCTTCGTTAAATCCTTTGATTCCTGTATCTCACTTAGTATCTTCATGAGAGTCTTATCTCCCGCTTTCAATCGATTTTCTTATATGTCATAAACAAAGTAAAGATTACAAAAAAATACCACTTTTCTTTCGTATGGTATAGTAAGATATTGAAGGGTATTACTTTGAAAAACCTATATATTTTACAAATTGTTGTCTATATGGTTACATGTCAAGTTTAGTAGCCCATTTGGGTTGCTTTATTATGCGATATATATTTTAATATGAGTGGAACCTCTTATAATTTAAGAGGTTTATAGGTGTGCTTTATGTACACTGTATTCACCACGTTAGCTGTTGTTTTGTAATGCATTTTTATGTGGGGATATTATGGACCCGTATATAGCGGGATAAAAAGATTATAGAAATAGAGGAATCGTAAAATGAATATGCACGAGGTTTATAAATATTTAAGTACAGTATTGCCTGAAGGTCATGTGAAGCAAGATGAAATGTTAAAGAATCATACGCATATTAAAGTGGGCGGGAAAGCGGATGTGTTCGTTTCTCCTACGAATTATGATGAAATTCAAGAAGTTATAAAGTATGCGAATCAATACAATATTCCAGTTACGTTTTTAGGAAACGGCTCTAATGTTATTATTAAAGACGGTGGTCTGCGCGGGATTACAGTAAGTTTAATTCATATTACAAATGTTACTGTAACAGGGACAGCGATTGTTGCGGGGTGTGGTGCAGCAATTATTGATGTGTCACGAATTGCATTAGATCACTGTTTAACAGGACTTGAGTTTGCTTGTGGTATACCAGGTTCAGTTGGCGGAGCGTTATATATGAATGCTGGTGCATATGGCGGTGAAGTTGCATATGTGCTAACAGAAGCTGTCGTAATGACAGGTGATGGAGAGCTACGTACTTTAACGAAAGATGCATTTGAATTTGGATATCGTAAGAGTGTATTTGCGAACAATCATTACATTATTCTTGAAGCGAGGTTTGAACTTGAAGAAGGTGTGCGTGAAGAGATTAAGGAAAAGATGGATGATTTAACGTATAAGCGTGAATCAAAACAACCTTTAGAGTATCCTTCATGTGGCAGTGTATTTAAGCGTCCACCAAATAATTTTGCGGGTAAGCTTATTCAAGAATCAGGACTGCAAGGTAAGCGAATTGGTGGAGTTGAAGTTTCTTTAAAACACGCTGGATTTATGGTGAATGTTGATAACGGAACTGCACAAGATTATATCGATTTAATTCATTTCGTACAAACAACAGTTGAAGAAAAATTCGGTGTGAAATTAGAGAGAGAAGTAAGGATTATTGGAGAAGATCTACAGTAATCTTTGAATAAAAAACGTATAAAAGTATGAATTATTTCGAAATAACATTTGGACATTGTTGACAATTTGATTTTGATTCAATATAATGGCTAATAATTTAACAAATAAAATATACGTTGAAAGAGCCCAGTAGCAGTTTGTCACTGTTATCAAAGAGAGCTAGGGATTGCTGGAACCTAGCACAAACAAACTTGTGAATTACACTCTGGAGTATCTTAGGTAACGCTAAGCGGACTAGCAATCGATATTATTGCTAAGAGTGGTATGAATAGCTATGCTATTTATGCAAACTGGGTGGTAACACGGTGAATAATCGTCCCTATGTCATAGACATAGGGACTTTTTGTTTTTCAAAAAATAAAGGGGATGACAAAAGATGAATATTATTGATGAATTAGAATGGCGCGGTGCTGTGAATCAACAGACAGATGAAGAAGGTTTACGTAAGTTAGTAGAAGAGAAAAAGATTTCACTATACTGCGGAGTGGATCCGACTGGTGATAGTATGCATATCGGACATTTGATTCCATTCATGATGATGAAGAGGTTCCAATTAGCTGGTCATCATCCTGTTATTTTAATTGGGGGAGCAACAGGAACAATTGGTGATCCGAGTGGTCGTCAATCAGAGCGTCAACTGCAAACGTTAGAAGTGGTGCAGCATAATGTAGATGCGTTAACAGCGCAAATGAAAAAGCTATTTGACTTTGGCGGGAATAGCGAAGTGAAGATGGTAAATAACTATGACTGGACACATAAAATAAACATTATCGAGTTTTTACGTGATTACGGAAAAAACTTTAGCATAAATAGCATGTTAGCGAAAGATATTGTCGCAAGTCGTTTAGATACAGGGATTTCTTTCACAGAGTTCACGTACCAAATTTTGCAAGCAATGGACTTCCATCATTTATACACAAAAGAAGATGTTCAATTACAAATCGGTGGTAGTGATCAATGGGGAAATATTACGAGCGGTTTAGATTTAATTCGTAAATTAGAAGGTCATGAGGCGAAAGTATTCGGATTAACGATTCCATTATTATTAAAATCAGATGGTACGAAATTTGGTAAATCAGCAGGTGGTGCTATTTGGCTTGATCCGGAAAAGACAACACCGTTTGAATTTTACCAGTTCTGGGTGAATACAGATGACCGTGATGTAATTAAATACTTGAAATACTTTACGTTCTTAACGAAAGAGCGAATTGATGAATTAGCTGTGAAAGTAGAAACAGAGCCTCATAAACGTGAAGCGCAAAAAGTATTAGCAGAAGAAATGACGAAATTCGTTCATGGAGAAGAAGCATTTTTACAGGCAGTGAAAATTACAGCAGCGTTATTTAGCGGAGATATTAAGTCGTTAACAGCTGATGAAATTGAACAAGGCTTTAAAGAGATGCCGACATTCCAATCTTCAAAAGAGACGAAAAATATCGTAGAGTGGCTAGTTGATTTAGGAATTGAACCTTCTAGACGTCAAGCGCGTGAAGATATTAATAATGGGGCTATATCTATGAATGGTGAAAAAGTAACGGATGTCAGTAGGGATGTTACTGTAGAAAATTCATTTGATGGACGATTCATCATTATTCGTAAAGGGAAGAAGAACTACAGCTTAGTGGAATTAGGAGAATAGTTCTTGTGAAAGAGCGGAAGTAGGGAAGCTATCTACTTCCGCTCTTTTCATATACACAATTTCGACATAAAAAAAGTCAGTATATTTCGATAATTAAAGAGGTTATATTATTCTTTTGCCGAATAAATAAGTTAGAGAAAATTACGGATAAAGTGAAACTTTAATCAGTGGGGGTTTTGTTCATCCCCACTGATTATCAGCCCGCAAATAGCGGGATAAAAATAGCCCGAACCATGCAGGGCATGATTCGGGCTTATATTCAGATTAGTATGCTAAGCTGAATAGACCTTTAATGTGTGATAAGTAACGAACGTTACTTGCTTCTTTCATTAATGATGCTGGTAAACCTTTAAGCGGAGTATTGCTTGCTCCGATTGTAGCAACAGCATCTTTACGTCCTAGACTAGCAAGTGTTCCAGAGTTGATAGGTGCGAACTCTTCGAATGCTTTGCCTTCTAGTGCTGCGTATAAGTTGTATCCAATTAACTCACCCATTTGCCAAGCGATTTGTGCAGTTGGTGGGTATGGACGACCGTCTGGAGAGAAGACAACAGCGCTGTCTCCAGCAACGAATACGTCTTTGTGAGAAGTAGATTGTAGATGTGCATCAACAGTTGCACGACCGCGGTTTACTTCAAGACCTGATTCACCAATTAATGGATTACCTTGTACGCCGCCTGTCCAAACGAATGTGTTAGCAACGATTTTTTGACCGTCTTTTAAGTCGATTTCATTACCAGCAACGTTTGTTACAGGAAGACCTGTTAAGAATGTAACACCGCGTGCTTCTAAGCTAGCAGTTGCACGTTCGATTAAGTGGTCTGGTAATACTGGAAGGATTTTTGGACCTGCTTCAACAAGAAGAAGTTTAACTTCTTTTGGATTTACGCCGTGGCTTTTTGCAAGTTTAGGCATAATGTCAGCAAGCTCACCAACTAGCTCAACGCCAGTTAATCCGCCACCACCGATTACAATTGTAGCATCAGCTTCGTTTTTCGTTTTAGCGTATTCACGAATACGGTCTTCAACGTGTTTGTAGATTTTGTTTGCATCAGCAGCAGATTTTAATACCATGCTGTTTTCTTCTAGTCCTGGAATACCGAAGTAAGCAGTTTTACTTCCTAAAGCAACTACAAGTGCATCGTAAGATAAAGTAGTGCCACCAGCTAGTTTGATTTCTTTGCTATCAACTGAGAATGACTCAACTGTTGCAATTTTAAGATCGATGTCTTTACCTTTGAAAAGCTTTGTAAGTGGCATTGCAATTGCTTGCTCAGCAACGTTACCAGCTGCAAGGCGGTGTAATTCAGTGATGATTTGGTGTGTTGGGTATTGGTTAATCACTGTAACTTGTGCTTCTGATTTGCTGTAATATTTACGTACGTTTAAAGCGGCAAGAAGACCGCCATAACCAGCGCCTAAGATGACAATTTGTTTTGACATAGTATGATATCCCCCGTCTTTACTAATTGTTGTTATAAGTTAAATTATTTATTGTTACGTTCTGCACTAATTTGAAGGTATGCGTTCACAAAGCGGAACATTTTTTGTGCTTGTGGGTCTTTTAGTAATTTTAATAGACCGAACAGGCCGATAACTTCGTTGCTTTCATCAGCACGATCTTTCGCTTCGATAGCAGTTGCAGCCATGCTTTTCACTGTATCTTTTACAGGTTCTACAAGCTCTGTGATTGCACTAACAGTGTCGCTTTTTAATACTTCATCAGTAGCAACAGTTTGAGCGAAGTCATAAGACTTAGTTAAAATGTTAACAAGCTCAGTTAATTTTGGAAGCTGTTCTACTAGTGTTGTTAATGATTCTTGTACCTCAGGTTTTAACAACTGATCAAGTACATCAAGTTGTCCTTGGCTAGCAGAAATTTGTACAGTTTCTTGTTCTGGCTTTGTTTGAGTCATAGTTTCTGGCATCTCCAATTCTCCTTTACGATAGCAATACTCTTATTTTTTATAGGTAAGATAGTAAACGCTTATGAAACTTTATACAAAGTTTCACAAAGCACAATAAAATGCCTTTAAATTTATGATAGCAAGTAAGCTGAAATCATAAATCCAAAACCATAATGTCCTACCTATTATTTATGAACTGTCCGATACATGGCTTGTCCGCATAATGGAAAGTTCCCTTATCGGAAAGTGTATATAATATATATCCTATATTATATACTATATACACGTATGTTAACATAAAAATGATTCCTAATTATTTGATATTGATTCTGTAACCTAGTACTGACAAGGCATGAAAGCGCATAAATTATTTTATCTATCTTAAAAATGTACATATATATAAAGAAAAAAAGGAGGAAATGGACAAATTTCTGTTCATTTCCTCCTTTTTCTTATTGTTCATCCTCTGTAATTAGCATCGATGTGTTACCACTTTTTTCAAGGTGGCATTCGCCCCAAGTACAAAGTGAATCGAGAATTGATTCTAAAGACCATCCGTAGTCAGTAAGGGAATATTCTACTTTTGGTGGTACTTGATTGTATACCTTTCTTTGAATAACCCCGTCTACTTCTAACTCGCGTAATTGCTGCGTTAACATCTTTTGTGTAATACCAGGCATTAAACGTTTTAGTTCACTCGTTCTCTTTGTACCTTTCGTTAAGTGGCAAAGAATAACGACTTTCCATTTGCCACCGATAACCTCTAAAGTCGCCTCGACAGGAATATTATATTTCTTCATATAAAAATCTCCTTTGATGAATGTAAGTTTCAGTTCTTCAACAAAAGAAGCTAAATAAGTTAAATGTTACTTTTTAGTGCCTATAGCACTTTAAAGTACGTACTTTTTATCGTGTTGAATATGTTTCATAATAGCATACGTAAGAGGGAAATGAGTAGTACGGTACTAAAAAGTGCCTATGTTACTTTTAGGTACCTATCGTACTTTAAAGTGCGTTCTTCAAAAAAAGAGTGAAGCCATTCATAATAGCATTTATCAGCAGTAAAGTTATTTTTGTAGAAGATAAAAAGGCCTTTTTATCACACTATTATGATTGGATTTCTCGCATTAAGGAGGAGTTCAATTGAATTCATATGCAGTATCATCTTCGGCTGTTCAGACGAATCGAAGAAGTATGTTTGCTTTATTAGCGCTAGCAATTAGTGCATTTGGAATTGGTACAACCGAGTTTATTAGTGTCGGTTTATTACCATCTATTTCGGAAGATTTACATGTTTCTGTTACAACAGCGGGCTTAACCGTTTCTTTATACGCGTTAGGAGTAGCATTCGGTGCTCCTGTTTTAACTTCGCTAACTGCTAGTATGTCGCGAAAAACATTATTAATGTGGATTATGATTGTCTTTATTATCGGTAATGGAATTGCAGCGGTAGCAACGAGTTTTACTGTGTTACTTATCGCGAGGGTTGTCTCTGCGTTTGCACATGGCGTTTTTATGTCGATCGGATCCACAATTGCGGCTGCACTTGTACCAGAGAATAAACGTGCTAGTGCAATAGCATTTATGTTTACTGGTTTAACCGTTGCGACGATTACAGGTGTACCAATTGGAACGTTTATTGGTCAACAATTTGGCTGGAGAGCATCTTTTATGGTGATTGTGGTCATTGGAATTGTTGCCTTAGTCGCAAACAGCATGTTAATTCCGTCTAACTTAAAAAAGGGTACACGAGTATCATTTCGTGATCAATTCAAACTTATCACGAACGGAAGACTCTTACTTGTTTTCGTCATTACTGCATTAGGATACGGAGGAACATTCGTAACATTTACGTATTTATCTCCGCTATTACAAGAAGTAACCGGATTTAAATCGAGTACCGTTACAATCATTTTATTAGTGTACGGGATTGCAATTGCGATTGGGAATATGATTGGCGGAAAATTATCGAATCATAATCCAATTCGAGCACTATTTTACATGTTCTTTGTTCAAGCCATTGTATTATTCGTACTAACATTTACAGCGCAGTTTCAAGTAGCAGGGCTTATCACAATTATTTTTATGGGGCTATTCGCGTTTATGAATGTTCCAGGACTACAAGTGTATGTCGTTATATTGGCTGAGCGTTTCGTGCCGAGTGCCGTTGATATCGCATCAGCAATGAATATTGCAGCATTTAACGCAGGAATTGCTCTTGGGGCTTATTTGGGCGGTATTGTAACGAACTCGTTAGGATTAATTCATACAGCTTGGGTAGGCGGCATTATGGTAGTAGGCGCTGTTATTTTAACAGCTTGGAGTATGAACTTAGAAAAAAGAGATCAAGCAAAATAAAGGAGAGAAAAATATAATGAAAAATTTACAAAGTAAAACAACATTGCATAACGGTGTGGAAATGCCTTGGTTCGGTTTAGGTGTATTTAAAGTAGAAGATGGACCGGAACTTGTAGAGGCTGTGAAAGTAGCCATTAAAGAAGGATACCGTAGCATTGATACAGCTGCGATTTATGGAAATGAAAAAGCTGTTGGAGAAGGCATTCGCGCTGGTATAAAAGAAGCAGGAATTTCTCGAGAAGATTTATTCATTACTTCAAAAGTGTGGAACGCAGATCAAGGATATGAAACGACACTTACTGCATACGAAGAGAGCTTAAAAAAATTAGAACTAGATTATTTAGATTTATATCTTGTCCATTGGCCTGTTGAAGGGAAATATAAAGATTCGTGGAGAGCGTTAGAAACACTTTATAAAGAAGAACGCGTGCGTGCAATTGGCGTAAGTAATTTTCAAATCCATCACCTACAAAATGTGATGAAAGATGCAGAAATTAAACCGATGATCAACCAAGTAGAATACCACCCTCGTTTAACACAAAAAGAATTACAAGCTTTCTGTAAAGAACAAGGTATTCAAATGGAAGCATGGTCACCACTTATGCAAGGGCAATTATTAGATAACGAAACTTTACAAGAAGTTGCTGATAAGTACGGTAAAACAACAGCGCAAATCATTTTACGTTGGGACCTTCAAAATGAAGTTGTAACAATTCCGAAATCAACGAAAGAACAGCGCATTATTGCGAATGCTAATATATTCGACTTCGAATTAACAAAAGAAGATATGGAAAAGATTGATGCTTTAAATCAGAACCACCGCGTTGGTCCAGATCCTGATAACTTTGATTTCTAAACTTATAGTGGAAGAAAGAGTGCAAATAGTTTGCACTCTTTTTTGTTTTACTTATGCATAAAAAACGTTTCTAACTAAATAATAAACAGTAGTAAATTTGTTATTTTATAAGGGGTTGTAGACATGAATATAAAACGATCGTTCAAGATAATGGCCGCTTTTTTGAGTGTTTTATTTGTATTTGCGAACTTATTATTCCCGCTTCAAAAAGCATTCGCAGAAGTTATGGATCATACGAAGTATGAAATGGATTGGAGTTATAGTAGGTCAAAGAAGAAACCAATTCGAACAGAGCTTATTAAAACGGCAGATGGAAAAATTGCATTTTGCTTAAATGTAGATTTGAAATCTCCGAGCGGTCAAGACTTACCTGAAATGGGTAAAGTAGATATTAACGTATACCGTGTACTATTAAACGGGTATCCGCAGAAGAGTCCACAAGAATTAGGCGTTTCCGATTGGAGAGAGGCACATTACGCAACGCAGCTCGCGGTGTGGAATGCGTTAAAACAAATTGATATTAACGATTTAGATTTCCGTAATAAAAATGTAGAAAAAGTAACGAAAGATATCGTTGCGAAAGCAAACGCTAGTGAAGAACTACAAGAAATTACGATGAGTGTAGTACCATCAGAAGAACAAGAGGCAGTATTAAAAAATGAGTTTTTTGAAACAGGTTTATACACAGTGCAAACAAATGCAAAAAGTGGAACGTATAAAGTGCAAGCAACAGGTGCACCAGAAGGCGCGAAGTTCGTAAATGAAAAAGGCGAGGGAAAAACAGAATTTAATGTAGGAGAAAAGTTCCGCATTTTAATTCCGAAACAAACGCCAGCGGGTGGATTTAGCTTTAAAGTATCAGGTAATTTAACAAAATTACAAGGAATTGCGCATAAAGGTACACCGACTATTCAAAATGCGGTTGTATTATTAGAGCGTAGTGAAGAGAAAACAAGTCCAGAGTTAGCGGTAAGTTGGAAGAAAGCAAATGGTCATGATAATAAACCAAATAAACCCTATACACCAAATGAACCACATAAACCGAATCAAATTAAAAGATAGTGGAAAAAGCATTGGCGTTTGCCAGTGCTTTTTTGCATGCTTTGGATTTCTTATATCGCCAGCATTAATGTTTTGATCAGTACGGTATAATGAAACAAGAAACTAGAGAGAGATGAAAAATGAAACTTCGTATTTGTGAAATAACGACAGAAAATCGGCATGAAATTGCTAACTTAAAAGTAACAGAACAGCAGCATAAATTTATTGAAAGTACAGTTAAAAATTGTTTAGTTGATGCTGAAACAAAATATAAAGAAGATGCGGTTTCAGTAGGTCTGTATGATGGTGATATACCTATTGGATATGCAATGTATGGCTGGTTTGAGGAAGAAGAAAAGGCTGTATATTTAAATCAATTTGTCATCGATAGTGCATGCCAAGGAAAAGGGTATGCAAAACCATTATTGCGTTTGTTAATGGAGCATTTTACAACAGAATATAATTGCAAAGTGATGTATTTAAGCATACATCCAAAAAACAAACTCGCGCAAAAATTATATGAATCAATTGGATTCCATTTAACCGGTGAAATAGAGGATGAGTGGTTACATGGAAAAGGATTTATAATGAAACGAATGCTGGATTAATAAAAACCTGTCCGAAAGAATAGTATCTTTCGGACAGGTTTTCATTTTAAAATAACATTAAAAATTAGAAATCTAAACATTACGATTTTTGGATTAAATTCATAAAATTGTAATATTAATCTAATCGAAAAGGCTATCTAACGAGAAAGAAATCATGTACAATTCATTTTGGAAAAACTGTCCATAGATGGATGCCTATGAATGAATTGTAAAAAAAATATTTTTATACATATTTTTCATGTATAGACAACAATACTTGATAAAACCATCTCTCATCATTATTTTGACATGAAAAAGAGAACTCATCACGAAATATAGAGAAAGGTGAGGAGGAACTTTCGCTTTAAAAAATTTGCCACATAAGAAAGCGGATACATTTAAAGTGAACGATGGTAAGAGCGCAAGGTTGAGTTGTATATATTAAATGATTGTATAAAGATAATTTGATTTTACAGTAAGTAAATATATCTATGATGGTTTGCATGACAAAAAGAATAGGGGACACAGATTATGTCGAAGAAAAAGAAGAGTAGGGTATTAGTAGTTGGTATATGCATATCTACATTATTATCACCAGTAGCTTTCGAAGCGTCAAAAGGATATGCGGCACCTTTGGAAGAAAATAAGGGTGGGAATTTAGAAGAGAATAAATTTGAGCAGAGGACGTTTCAGTTGCCGGGTAAAGGTAGCGTAGATGAAGAAAATAAACGTTTAAGAGTTACTTGGAAACTTTCTGCTAATGAGCCAACTGGAATTTATGCAGCGCCAAATGAAGAGATTACAATTGACATAAAAGGAACGCAGTCTATTCAAGCTTTCATAGGAACGAGATCTTATGATGAAAAGGATCCAGAAGAGTTTGATTTAAAACCAGGGAAAAACGTTATTTCATCTCCAAGAGGCGGTATTTTATACTTTTATAATATGAATAACGAAGGAGAGGTAACAGCTTCAGTTACGAATGGTGGTAGCCATTTCCCTTTGTTTATTTTAGGTAAACATACGAAAAAAGATTGGGATGAAATGTTAAAAAAATATAAGGATCCTTATGCAGTTGAATTAAAAGGTGAGCGAAGCTTAATTACTACTACTTACGATTCTGTGCAGAAATATATGAAGAATACGGATCCAACAGAGCTAATGAAATTACACGATAAGATTATTCGTTTGGAAAACGCAGTGGCAGGATTATCTGAGGACGGTGTTGGGGTTGCAAAATCTCCAACTCATTATGTTCAGTTTGTTGAAAAACGGAAGCCTGCTGAAGGGGATTTTATGTTTGCGACAAATTATCATACAGGATATATCCCGACGGCAATGAATAGAGTATTGGATTTAGAAGTTCTTAAAAAGGACGGCTGGGGACCATGGCATGAAGTTGGACATTTACATCAGCAAGAACCTTGGAAATGGTCTAAAGTAAGGGAAGTATCAGTCAATATTTATTCTTTAGTAGTACAAAAGGCGTTAGGTAATAAATTAGACATGGAGGATCATTATAAAAAATCATTTGAGTATTTAGAAAGACCTATAGAAGAAAGAGTAATTGACAAATTCGATCCTCTTACAATGTTTTGGCAATTAAATATAGTTTATGGGGAATATTTTTATCCTAAATTGCATCAAGCTTATCGTTTGTTGCCTCAGAGTGAAATGCCTAATTCTGATGAAGAGAAAAAGCAACTATTTATTTATATGACATCAAAAGTGGCTGGGCAAAATTTAATTCCTTTCTTTGAGGAATGGGGATTAACGCCAAATGATGATACTAGAGAGAAGATAGAAAAATTAAATTTACCTAAATTAGAAAAAGAAATATGGAAAGCTACTGATAGTAATGATATTCGCGAGAGGCAAGTTGAACCGTATAAGGTTCCGTATGGTGAACCTGCTAATGAGGTACAAAACCTTTTAGTTGGTACGGATTCTGATGAAAACGAGGCGAGTAAACTCGTTCAAAATTTAGGTGAGAATGTAAAAGTAACAGGTAAGATCATATGGCCTAAATTAGAGAATGGAAAACAGGAAGTGTTAGTAGAAATTGAAGATGAGAAAGGAAATAAAAATTCAATTCCTGTCCAAGTTAATGGAGTTTATGGTGACAGTATAATTTTTCAAGGACTTTCAAATGAAGTAATGTCGACAGTGATGCTTCGTCACAATGAAAAAAAATTAAATGTAAACTTTACTAATAATAAAATACATTACCGTTTTGAAAAAGAAGAATATATGGGCTTAACGGTATATGATCGAAATGGGATTGAAAAGAAAAGTGTATCGGCAGAAGGGCAAGAAAATGGAAAACGATTTGCGCTTGAACTAAATGGATTGGATTTTGAATATGGTGATGTAGTAAAAGTATTCCATGCAGAACCAGACCGTTTGAAGTGGTATCAAAATAACGCACTTGTAGATCAAGGAAATGCTAAAAATAAAAAAGAAAAATTATTCCAAATCACTCCGCAAGGGTTCGAATTTAAAGATGGTTTACAAGAAGTAACAGCAGTACCGCAAAAAGTAGTAATCGGAACAGATGCTGAAAAGTTAGAAGCGAAAAACTTCGTACAAGTAAAAGATGGAGAAGTGAGTGGTTTTGCAGAAAAACCAAATACATCAAAAATCGGTGAACAAAAAGTAAAAGTAGAAACGAAAGATCGTTTTGGAAATAAGAAAGTAACGGAAGTGTCGTTAGAAGTAATTTACGGAGATAGCATTATGTTCTTTGGTACAGGTTACGGAGGAACAAATATTAAATCGGTTGTAACTTTGAACCATGAAGAGAAGAAATTGAGTACAACAGATTCAGAAGGTAAAATGCATACTTCATTTGCGGATGAGAAATATATGGGAATGACTGTATATGATAAAGCTGGAAAAGAGAAGAAAGCAGTATCTGTAAAAGCGTCTGAAAATACGAAAGCATTCGCGGAGCAATTCAATGGAATGATTTTTGAATATGGCGATATAGTAAAAGTGTATCAAAAAGAGTTTGATAGATTTAAAGTGTATAAAAAGAATGAATTCGTGGATGCGCAGTATGGTGTTCATGAGGTGTTCTTTAAAGTTACGGAGCAAGGTTTCGAAAGAATGGAAGCTCAGCAAGAAGTAACAGCAGTACCGCAAAAAGTAGTAGTCGGAACAGATATTGAAAAATTAGAAGCGAAAAACTTCGTACAAGTAAAAGACGGAGAAGTAATTGGTTTTGCAGAAAAACCGAATACAACAAAAATCGGTGAACAAAAAGTAAAAGTAGAAACGAAAGATCGTTTTGGAAATAAGAAAGTGACGGAAATTCCTCTAACAGTAACATATGGAGATAGCCTACTTGTATATGGACTAGGGTATAGTGATGGAGACCTGAAGTCAATTGTAACGCTACATCATGATACGAAAAAAATGAGTGCGACAGATACAGATAATTTGATTCATGATTACTTTGGAGATGAGAAGTATTTTGAATTCACCCTGTACAATAAAGAGGGAAGAGTGAAGAATAATATAGCGGTAAAAGGTTTGGAGAATACGAAAGCTTTTGCCAAGGAAGTAAATGGATTAGCATTTGAGTATGGAGATGTGGTGAAAGTATACCATGCAGAATCTTCACGCTTACATTGGTATCAAAAAGATGTATATGCGGGAGAAGGAAAAAATAAAGAGATAAAGGAACTAGTCTTCAAAATTACTGAAAATGGATTTGAAAGGTTGGAAGCTGAGCAAACAGTAACAGTAACTCCACAAAAAGTGACAATCGGAACAGACGCTGAAAAATTAGAAGCGAAAAATTTTGTTCAAGTAAAAGGTGGAGAAGTAATCGGGTTTGTAGAAAAACCGAATACAACAAAAATTGGTGAACAAAAAGTAAAAGTAGAAACGAAAGATCGCTTTGGGCATAAGAAAGTGACAGAAGTACCATTAGAAGTAATTTACGGAGACAGTATTATGTTCTTTGGTACAAATTATGGCGGAAGTAATATAAAGTCAGTTGTAACATTGAATCATGAAGAAAAGAAATTTAGTACAACAGATTCAGAAGGTCCAATGCATACTTCGTTTAAAGATGAGAAGTATATGGGAATGACTGTATATGATAAGGGTGGAAAAGAGAAGAAAGCTTTATCGGTAAAAGCATCTGAAAATACAAAAGGATTCGCAGAACAATTTAATGGAATGAACTTTGAATATGGAGATATGGTAAAAATATACCAAAAAGAATTTGATAGATTTAAAGTTTACAAAAAGAATGAACTAGTAGATACGCAGTATGGTGTTCATGAAGTAATCTTTAAAGTAACAGAGCAAGGTTTCCAGAGAGTGGAGGCTCAGCAAGAAGTAACAGCGGTACCGCAAAAAGTAGTAATCGGAACAGACGCTGAAAAATTAGAAGTGAAAAACTTTGTTCAAGTGAAAGATGGAGAAGTGATTGGTTTTGTAGAGAAACCAAATACAACGAAAATCGGAGAACAAAAAGTAAAGGTAGAAACGAAAGATCGTTTTGGGAATAAGAAAGTAACCGAAGTATCACTAGAAGTAACGTATGGGGATAGCTTGGTATTTAAAGGGCTAAATTATAGTACTGATATTAAATCGATTGTAACATTGCAACATGATCAGAAAAAATTCAGTACGACAGCTGATTCGAATCCGGTGCACCATTATTTTAAAGAAGAAACGTACTTTGAATTTACATTATTAGATCAAAAAGGAATAGAGAAGAAGAAAGCGACTGTAAAAGGTGTTGAAAACACGAAAGAGTTTGCAAAAGCGATTAACGGCTTAGAATTTGAATACGGTGACGTTGTAAAAGTGTATCATGTAGAATCGGATCGATTTAATTGGTATCAAAATAATAACTTTACTGGTCAAGGTAAGGCGAAAGTAGAAAAAGAATTATTCTTTAAAGTAACAGAAAAAGGTTTTGAAAGAATAGAAGCTCTACAAGAAGTAAAGGCAGTACAGCAAAAAGTAGTAATCGGAACAGATGCTGAAAAGTTAGAAGTGAAAAACTTTGTTGAAGTAAAAGACGGAGAAGTAATTGGATTTGTAGAGAAACCAGACACAATGAAACTCGGTGAGCAAAAAGTAAAAGTAGAGACGAAAGATCGTTTTGGGAATAAGACAATAACAGAAGTACCGATTGAAGTGACGTATGGAGATAGCCTGGTGTATCAAGGTGTGTCCAATGTTACACGTTCTATTGTTACGTTAAATCATGACGAAAAGAAATTACATGCAACATTTACGAATGATGTGATTCATTATCGTTTTGTGAACGAACAGTATTTAGGTTTTACGATTTATGATCAAAATGGAAATGAGAAAAAGCATATATCAGCAGACGGTCAAGAAACCTCAAAGAATTTTGCAGAACAAGTAAATGGTACTCCATTTGAGTATGGGGATGTTGTAAAAGTGTATCATGCAGAACCAAGTCGTCTGAAATGGTATAAAAAGAATGAGTTAGCAGAACAAGTAGCTTCAGCAGAAGTTGTATTTAAAATCACTCAAAGTGGATTAGAACTAGTAAAGGGGACATTGTAATAAAAAATGCGCGTAGATATTGGATCTACGCGCATTTTTTTCTATTACTCAGCTTCAGAAACAACTGTGAAGCGTTCGTTTACATGTTTTGGATTTTCGATTTCATCAAGTGCTGCTACCGCAAAGTCTTCGTAACTTACGTAGCTATCACCTTTTGAGTTAACAAGAAGGTTGTCTTTTCCAGCTGTATAAGAGCCTGTGCGTTTTCCTAATGCAAATAGTGCAGAAGGGCTAATGAATGTCCAAGTAATATCATTTGTTTGATTTAGGATTTCTAAGTTTTTACCTTGGTTTTGAGCTGTTGCAAGA
This sequence comes from Bacillus sp. TH30, assembly GCF_016650875.1. Lineage (NCBI taxonomy): Bacteria > Bacillati > Bacillota > Bacilli > Caryophanales > Bacillaceae > Bacillus > Bacillus sp. TH30. The sequence continues at coordinate 2,945,822 of NZ_JAEKEY010000002.1, forward strand.
TATTCATTTGGGAATCCTGGTGTATCAAATACACGTGTTGTTTTCTCTTCGTCTACAAATAAGCTACCAGCGCCGCCAACAACAAGTAATTTTGTATTAGGTGCACCTTTCATAGCTTCGATAAGTACGTTTCCTGCATCTACGTGAAGGTGTTCTTGTCCGGCTGGAGCACCGAATGCATTTACAACTACATCGAATGCTTGTAGGTCGTTAGATGTAAGAGTGAATACATCTTTCTCTAAAATCTTTACATTTTCTTCTGTAATTTTTGCAGCGCTTCTTACGATTGCAGTTACTTCATGTCCGCGATCTAATGCTTCTTTTAAAATACGACTTCCTGCTTTTCCGCTTGCTCCGATAATTCCAATTTTCATAATGATTCCCTCCAAGTTTCTTTATTAAAGTGTATATCTAAAAATAAATAAATTTAGTGTAATTAGGTTTGTTACAACTTGATGTAATCATTATAGTTACAGGTGTGCATTTTTGTCAATGGTGTTGTTTATGAAATTATTTTTTATTTTAGTATGCGCACCTGATGAAAGTAGATTCAGAAAAGAGCATTGTATTTGTAAGGTGAACCCTAATATTTGGAAATTATAAGTTGTCGAAAAATGTTGATTTTTGAATATTTTTTGAATATAATTCGATTTATGGAGAAAAGGAGGGGTTAATTGTATGAATATTTTAGAACAATTCGTTTCATCAACGAATACAATTCTTTGGTCATATATTCTTATTGCAATGTTAATTGGTTTAGGGCTTTATTTTTCTATTAAATTGAAATTCGTACAACTTACTCATTTAGGGGAAATGATTCGATTAATGAGTGATGGCTTAACTGGAAAGACACGTAAAAAGGGAAGTGTATCGTCATTCCAAGCATTTTGTATGAGTTCAGCAGCTCGTATTGGTATCGGGAACTTAGCTGGTGTAGCGCTAGCTATTTCTATGGGAGGACCAGGAGCTGTATTTTGGATGTGGGTTATTGCGATTATTGGGGCGTCTTCAAGTTTCGTAGAAAGTACGCTTGCGCAAATTTATAAAATAAAAGATGGCAGTGGCTTCCGTGGTGGTCCTGCTTATTATATGGAAAAAGGTTTAAATAAACGTTGGATGGGAATTTGGTTCTCTATTCTAATTACAATTACTTACGGATTAATTTTCAACTCCGTACAAGCAAATACAGTTACATTAGCATTTAAAAATGCTTTTGGTATTGAGCGTTACGTTGTTGGGATTGTGTTAGCGGTATTAGTCGCGGTTATTATTTTTGGTGGTGTAAAAAGTATTGCGCGTATGTCAGAAATGATTGTTCCGCCGATGGCAATTATTTATATTGCAGTAGCTGTTTTCGTTGTTATTAAAAACTTCTATTTAATACCGGATGTTTTCACAGAAATCTTTAAAGGTGCATTTGGTTTAGATTCAGCTGTAGGTGGCGGTATTGGTGCTGCAATGAAGTTTGGTATTCAGCGAGGATTATTTGCGAATGAAGCGGGTATGGGGAGTGCGCCAAATGCGGCAGCAACAGCAGATGTAACGCATCCAGCGAAACAAGGTTTTATTCAAACAATCGGTGTTTTAGTAGATACGTTCTTAGTATGTACATCAACAGCGTTTATCGTACTATGTTCTGGTGCATATAAGGCAACAAATTTAGAAGGTATTGAATTAACGCAAAATGCATTAAGTTCACAAATTGGCCCATGGGCAAGTAGCTTCTTAGCGATTATCATTTTCTTATTTGCTTTCAGTTCACTTCTAGGAAACTACTATTATGGTGAAACGAATATTGAGTTTATTAAGCAAAGTAAAACTTGGTTAACGATTTACCGTATTGCGGTAGTGGGAATGGTATTATTCGGTTCTATTGCGACGCTTCAAGTTGTATGGAATATGGCAGACTTATTTATGGGTCTAATGGTAATCACAAACTTAATTGCGATTACACTTCTTGGCCGATTTGCGTATGCTGCGTTGGCGGATTATGTGAAACAAAAGAAACAAGGAAAAGATCCGGTATTCAGTGCAGATTCTATTCCTGGTTTAACGAACACAGAGTGTTGGGATAAGCCGGCGGTAACAGATAAAGAAAAAGCAGTATAATAAAAAAACGAGCATCGAGATGAATTCGATGCTCGTTTTTTTGTTGTAATTAATGATATTAAGGCTAAAAGATGATTAATATCATTTTTATAAAAAATACGGATGTTATAATTGTTAACATTTTCATGTTATAAAACCTTACATTTCTTGTCGAAAATTCTTGATTGTTAAAAGTTTTTAGAATATAATCTTCTTAGTGTTATGAAGAGGGGGAACGCAATGATGGATTTTTTAACTAGTGTTATTGGGGATATAAATAATGTTCTTTGGTCATATATTATTATTGCAATGCTAATTGGACTTGGGCTTTATTTTTCTTTCCGAGTAAAGTTTGTTCAAATACGTTACTTTGGAGAAATGATTCGTTTACTTGGGGATGGAGCGAGTTCAAAAACAAGAAAAGCGCAAAAAGAAAAAAGTGGTGTATCGTCATTCCAAGCATTTTGTATGAGTACAGCTTCTCGTGTAGGTACTGGTAACTTAGCTGGTGTAGCTATCGCAATCTCAGCAGGAGGACCAGGAGCTGTATTTTGGATGTGGTTAATCGCGGTAATTGGAGGAGCTTCTGCATTTGTAGAGAGCACATTAGCGCAAATTTATAAAGTGAAAGATGGGAACGCATTCCGCGGTGGTCCAGCGTATTATATGGAAAAGGGTTTAAAGAAACGCTGGCTAGGAGTTGTCTTCTCTGTTCTAATAACAGTTAGTTTCGGATTAATTTTCAACGCCGTGCAGTCAAACACAGTAGCGGCGGCTTTTGATGGAGCATTTAACACAGATGGTAAGTTTGTAGGTCTGTTTATGGCTGGTTTACTTGCAATCATTATCTTCGGCGGAGTAAAACGTATTGCACGTGCGGTTGAAATGATTGTTCCAGTAATGGCAATTATATATGTAGCAGTGGCATTATTCGTTGTTGTAACAAACATTACGGCAATTCCATATGTATTTAAAGAAATTTTCTTACATGCTTTCGGAATTAAAGAAGTAGTGGGCGGGGGATTAGGAGCTGCGATTTTACTAGGGGTAAAACGTGGATTATTCTCAAATGAAGCAGGTATGGGTAGTGCGCCAAACGCAGCTGCGACTGCAAACGTAACGCACCCAGTTAAACAAGGTTTCATTCAAACTTTAGGGGTATTTACAGATACATTATTAATTTGTAGTTGTACAGCATTTATCATTTTATTATCAGATGTGCCTGGAGCGGCTGATTTAAACGGAATTCAATTAACGCAACAAGCATTAAGTCAACATATCGGACCGTGGGCTTCTATATTTGTAGCAGTTGCAATCTTCTTGTTTGCATTTAGTTCATTAGTAGGTAACTACTACTATGGTGAAACAAATATTGAGTTTTTAAATGGAAGTAAAGTTTTACTAAATGTTTATCGAATCGCGGTACTTGGTATGGTTATGTTAGGTTCTGTAGCAACAATTCAAATTGTTTGGGACTTAGCAGATTTATTCATGGGTATCATGGCTATTATTAACTTAGTGGCGATTGTATTCCTTTCTAAGTATGCTTTCGCGGCATTATCAGATTACGTAAAACAAAAGAAACAAGGAAAAGATCCAGTCTTTTATGCGGAGTCTATTCCTGGTTTAAACAATACAGAGTGCTGGGACAAGCCAGCAGTAGCAGATAAAGAAAAAGCTGTATAATAAAAAGGAACGAGCATCAGAGAAATTTGATGCTCGTTTTTTTGTGTAGTAATAAACTAGGGGAGAGAGGTAAAAGACGAACATTAATGAGAGTTTTATAATAAAATGTATTTTTTTTGAGAAAAATGCAGATGTGAGTTGTAATTTGTGTTAGAATGATTAATGGCTTTGGAATAAGAGATTAGACGGATTTTTATATTCATTTTTATATTTTTAGTGATAAAGGGAAAGTTCGGATTATTTCTCATTTCTAATGGTCAGACGTTCAACATTAAAGAAGAGTTAAATGGAGGATTTTATTAATGAAGTTTGTTATGTTTCTGGTAGGATTACTCGTTGTATTCGTACTCGGTTTTCTTATAAGTGCCGATCGAAAGAAGATTAAGTATAAACCAATTATGGTTATGCTTGTTATTCAGTTGGTATTATCATATTTCTTATTAAATACGCAAGTTGGTTATATTTTAGTAAAAGGAATTTCTGATGGATTTGGAGCGCTTCTTGGATATGCGGAAGCTGGAATCGTTTTCGTATTTGGAGGCCTTGTTAATAAAGGAGAAGTTTCATTCTTCTTAACGGCATTATTGCCAATCGTATTCTTTGCAGTGTTAATCGGAATTCTGCAACACTTTAAAATTTTACCGATATTTATTCGTGCTATTGGTACTATGCTAAGTAAAGTAAATGGTTTAGGAAAATTAGAATCATATAATGCAGTAGCAGCCGCAATTGTTGGGCAGGCAGAAGTATTTATTACAGTAAAAGATCAATTAAGTAAAATCCCAAAACATCGTTTATATACACTATGTGCATCTTCAATGTCGACAGTATCGATGTCAATCGTTGGTTCTTATATGAAAATGATTGAGCCAAAATATGTAGTAACAGCACTTGTATTAAATTTATTTAGTGGTTTCATTATTATTCATCTTATTAACCCGTATGATATTACGGAAGAAGAAGATACATTGCAGTTAGAAAATAAGAAAAAGCAGTCATTCTTTGAAATGTTAAGCGAATATATTATGCTTGGTTTCACGATTGCGATTACAGTAGCAGCGATGTTACTTGGTTTCGTAGCATTAATTACAGCAATCAATAGCTTGTTTGATTCAGTGTTCGGTATTACATTCCAAGCTATTTTAGGATATATCTTCTCACCATTAGCATTCGTAATGGGTATCCCGCAATCAGAGATGGTAACAGCGGGACAAATTATGGCAACGAAATTAGTATCGAACGAATTTGTTGCGATGCTTGATCTTGGGAAAGTAGCTGGTGAGTTATCAGCTCGTACAGTCGGTATTCTTTCTGTATTCCTTGTATCATTTGCGAACTTCTCATCTATCGGAATTATCGCAGGTGCAACGAAAGGAATCGATGAAAACCAATCAAACGTTGTTTCATCATTCGGATTACGACTTGTATACGGTGCGACATTAGTAAGTCTTTTATCGGCGATTATCGTTGGTGTTATGTTATAAAGTGAAACTTTAATCAGTGGGGGCTTTATCCCCCGCTGATTATTAGCCTTCACCAATCGGGCTTTTACGGGCAGTTAATCACCCACCTAACTTCTTTGTTTTCGCTGAATTTTGAGGTGGGGGTCTTACTGCCCGTTAAAGCGGAGTAAAAAAGATGGTCCTAGCTCATACCTAGGGCTATTTTTTTATGGTAAATTTACATGAAAAAACCAATTATTTAGGAATATATTAACATATAAAAATATTTTAAAATTTATATTGCATTTCAATTAGTTAACGCTTACAATTTGATTTGTAGGTGGTATCAATTTCAGACTTTCAAGTATGGTAGGAGAGAAGAGGCTACCTTTTATAAATTGCAATTTATGTAAACGCTTACTGATTTTAGATAACAGTTGAATAATATTTAGGGGTTTTAAATTTTTTTAACATCAATGGTCAGACGTCATTCGTTATACGTTATACGACCAATAACTCGTGAGAGAAGTGGAGGATTCACATATGAAAATAGTAATGTTTCTAGTCGGTTTACTTGTAGTGTTTGTACTAGGTTTCCTTATAAGTTCAGATCGTAAGAAAATTAAATATAAGCCAATTGCACTTATGCTTGTCATTCAATTGGTACTTGCGTATTTCTTACTAAATACAAAGATCGGATTTGTGTTAGTAAAAGGGATTGCAGATGGATTTGGCGCTATTTTAAAATTTGCGGAAGCAGGGGTTAATTTCGTATTTGGTGGTCTAGCAAATGATGGACAAGCACCATTCTTCTTAACAGTATTATTACCAATTATTTTCTTAGCAGTATTAATCGGGATCTTACAACATATTAAAGTTTTACCGATTATCATTCGTGCAGTCGGTTTCGTATTAAGTAAAATTAACGGTTTAGGAAAACTAGAATCATATAATGCGGTAGCAGCTGCAATTGTTGGTCAAGGTGAAGTATTTATTACAGTAAAAGATCAACTAAGCAAATTACCGAAAAATCGTTTATACACACTTTGTGCATCATCAATGTCAACAGTATCAATGTCAATCGTCGGTTCTTATATGAAAATGATTGATCCGAAATATGTAGTAACAGCACTTGTACTAAACTTATTTAGTGGATTCATTATCGTTCATATCATTAATCCATATGACGTAAAAGAAGAAGACGATATTTTAGAATTACAAGAAGATAAGAAACAAACATTCTTTGAAATGTTAGGCGAATATATTATGCTTGGTTTTTCTATCGCTGTAACAGTAGCGGCGATGTTAATCGGTTTCGTAGCATTAATTACAGCAATTAACGGTGTATTCGATTCAATTTTCGGAATCACATTCCAAAGCATTTTAGGATATATCTTCTCACCATTAGCATTTGTAATGGGTATTCCAACATCAGAGATGCTAGCAGCGGGACAAATTATGGCAACGAAATTAGTAACGAACGAATTTGTTGCGATGCTTGATCTAGGGAAAGTAGCTGGTGAGTTATCAGCCCGTACAGTAGGTATTTTATCAATCTTCCTTGTATCATTTGCGAACTTCTCATCTATCGGAATTATCGCAGGTGCAACGAAGAGTATCGATGGCAAACAAGCAAATGTTGTATCATCATTCGGACTAAAACTTGTATATGGTGCAACGTTAGTAAGTATATTATCAGCGATTATCGTTGGGGTTATGCTTTAATAAATTAAGAAAAGCAATGAGCGTAGGCTCATTGCTTTTTTGTTTAACTTGCTTTATCCAAGCCTTTTTTAAATCGTGGTCTCTCTAAATAAGTTCCCAGTCTCCACACATATTCTACAGGCCCCATTCGGTATTTCTGTAGCCAATAGGTACTAACGAATAATTGAATCGTATAAATTCCAATGGTTAAAAGAATACCGAAGAAATAGCCGATTTTACCGTATAAGCCAAACCCATATGAGTAAAAAATGGTTGTTGCAATAATAGATTGTGCTAAGTAATTACTAACTGACATTTTTCCCATGTTCGCCATGTATGTTAGTAAGCGCGATGATTTTTTGTAATGGAACAATAAAATAATTGTGCACCCGTAAAGGAAGGTCATGGTTACGGGTGTAAAGCCATCTTGTAACATAATTAAAATCGGATGCTTTACGAACATGGTTAAAATTTTGATTGTAAAAGAAAAAATACCAGTAATAAGCCAGATTTTTTTGACAGCAGGTATATGTTTATCAATCTCAAATAGCCATCCCTTTTTTCCTACGTACATGCCGAGTAAGAAGAGTGGAGACATAAAAATTAATGCGAAAATTGACAGGATAACTAATCCGAAGATACCGTTAATTCCCATGTAATCAAAAGGATTTTCAGTTAATCTAAAGTTGATATGATCCATATAGCTTCCAGTTTCATGAACTTTATGCTCTTTTTCAATATAAGGTGCGACATCATTGAATGTGTTTGATGTTGGTTCAGATTGATAAGATGCGAACATAATGAGTGCTAATAAAATGGATGCCCAAATGAGTAACGTTTTTGGTTTTCGATTGATGAACATCATTAAGAAAATCCCGACAATCCCGTAGGCAAATAAAATATCTCCCTCCCAAACAAAAGTGCCGTGAATGTAGCCTAGTAGTAAAAGAATGCTAATACGCCTTATATATGTAGGGAAAAACTTTTTTCCTTTTGCGATAATACTTTTTTGTAACAAAATAATGCTAAGCCCAAATAAAAAAGAGAATAGGGAAATAAAATTCTGTGTGCCGAAAAATTGAATAAACCAATTAGCACTTTCATCGAGTTTTCCGAAAATATAAGTGGGTTTTTCATTAGCGAATAACCCGAATTGAATTAATGTTATATTAACAAGTAAAATGCCAAATAAAGCGAAACCACGAATGGCGTCAACAAATTCTACACGTTGGTTCATTTTTTCTCTCCTCGTATATTGTTTTATATTGAAAATAATACCATTTATTTACTGTTGTTATGTCAAATACAAGGAAATTTAAGGTGATTTTAAGCTAGAGAGAAAATAAAAAAATCACCTTAATCCATTCATTAAGGTGATTGAAATATTATTCAGCTGGAGGCGTAAATGTACGTTTTTCTAGTTCAGCATCTAGCATAAATAGTGCGTTTGAATCGCTTGTAATACGTTTTAATTTTTGGATGATGCTATCAAATGAAGCTTCTTCTTCTACTTGCTCGTCAACGAACCATTTTAAGAAGGTAATTGTTGCGTGTTCACGCTCATCCCAAGCGATATCAGATAAGTGATAAATGCGCTTCGTTACTTCACGCTCGTGCTCAAGTGCTACTTCAAAAGCATTCAATACAGACTCATATTCGTTATTAGGATGATCAAATCCAGTAATAATAGCGCGCTCGCCGCGGTCATTAATGTAGTTGTAAAGCTTCATTGCGTGGAAACGCTCTTCTTCAGCTTGTACAAGGAAAAAGTTAGCGAATCCATCATAGCTTTCCGCTGTACAGTAAGCAGCCATTGCCATATAAGCGTGGGCAGAGTAAAATTCAAAATTCATTTGTTCATTTAGTGCGTCGTGCAATTTTTTAGATAACATAAAATCCCCCTTATTATTTTGACAAGAACATTATATCACAATTGATAATCTTCTCATTTAGATGTTTCGAATCTTTTTGAAAGCTTTGTGACGTGTGTTTCCATAATGTCTTGTAAATCCAAATCATATTTTTGTGAAAGAACAATAAGATTAGAAAGTACATCACCAAGTTCTTCTTTTAGTTCTTGTTTTAGCTCTTCTTGTGTTTTTGTTTGTTCATCAGGGCGATCACGACCGATTTCAATTGCGCGAACAACGCGTGAAACTTCTCCAACTTCCTCAGTTAAGAAATTTAAGCGAATAAAGGAGTTGTACTGTGACCAGCTTCGTTTTTCGTAAAATTCCTCCACCCATCTTTGAAACGCGACGATATCCATTTCTTCCTCATCCCTTCAATATGTTGTACAATATTCATTGTATCATAACAATATATAGTTTCGGGGTGTAGGAATGAGAAAGATTTGTGTGTTTGCAGGTTCAAATTTAGGGGGAAGACCAGAATTTAAAGAGCAGGCAATAGAGTTAGGGAAAATGTTTGTTGAGAACGATTATGAGCTTGTATACGGCGGTTCATGCGTTGGATTAATGGGAGAAGTAGCAAACGAAGTTCTTCGTTTAGGTGGACGTGTAACAGGTGTTATGCCGCGTGGTTTATTCCGTGGTGAAATCGTTCATACAGGATTAACAGAATTAATTGAAGTAGAAACGATGCACGAACGTAAAGCAAAAATGGCAGAGCTTGCGGATGCTTTCATTGCATTACCAGGTGGATACGGAACGTTTGAGGAATTATTTGAAGTTGTATGTTGGTCACAAATTGGTATACATGATAAGCCAGTTGGTTTATTAAACATTAAAGACTTTTACGGACCAATTCTGCAAATGGTTGATCGTGCAGCGGAAGAAGGCTTTATGAACCCATCGAATAAAGAGTTAATCGTTTCAGCTGAGACGGCTGCTAAATTAATTCATGAAATACAAAATTATGAGCGTCCTGTTTTGGGGACGAAGTGGAAGCAATTATCATAGTACGTTTTTATAGCGATTTATAGAAACACATGTCTTTTTTATCGTAAAAAGACATGTGTTTTTAATTTAGTTAAATATGTTAATGTTATGATATAACGTTTTTTGGAAAGGAGAAATAGATGGAGGAGTTTGTGTATTTACGTCCTGTTTTTAAAAGTATTTTAGCAGCGTCTATTCTTGTGATGCTAATTGTTTTAAGACAGAAGAAAGAGCTGATTAATGAGTTTTCGCTTTGGTTTATTTCGGTTATATGTATTGGTGTTTCTGCGATAACACTTGTTATGTTAGGATTTATTGCCGATGAATATAGTTTAGGCGGCGATGTGCAGTCTTCTAATATGTTTATTGGGATTGTTTTGATCAGTGGTCTGAATTTCGTTATTTACTATAGACGGAAATAAAAAGGAAGGCATTCCATATTATTTTGGAATGCCTTTATCATTTTGATTACTTTGTTTTTTATATAGATTTTTGGGAACACATGTCAATTTATTTTAAAAAGGCATGTGTTTTTAAATTGGTTAAATATATTGATAGTGAGATGTGAAATCGTTGGAAGAGGGGAAGTAGATGGAGGTATGTTTTGCTGACTTAAAAAAAGAACATCTGAATAAATGGTGAGTAAGGAATTATTGAGTAACATAGAATTGTTCCGTTAAAGGGTCAGATTGTGGAAGATGGCGAATGTTTTTTATGAAGTTAATAGAGGTTTTTCTAATCGGAATCAAAATAAATTTTATAGATGTAATCCTTTGGGAATTTTTAAGCAGCTATGTATCATAATCTAATCAGTAAAATGAAAATTGGAGGAGAAATGAGCATGGGGCGTTCTGTATTAAAAATGTATAACTACCATTTATGGGCAAATGAAGTTATTTTAAATCGCTTAAAAGAACTACCGCAAGACATTTTCCATAAGGAAGTTAAGAGTGGTTTTTCTTCGGTGGCAAAAGTAATGTCTCACATATACCTCACAGATTTAGCCTGGCTCGAGATCATTTCTGGCAAAAGTATGAGTGATGCAATGGTACACACAGACCAATTGAAAGAACAGCTAGAAACAAAAAATATTGAGGAAATGGAAACTAGTTTTTATGAATTATCTAAACGATATAAAGAACTTTTAAGTAGTCAACAAGATTATGAAAAAGTGTTTGAGGTTGATAATCCGTATGCTGGGCTCCTGGATACGACGGTTTCTGAAACAATACTACACGTCGTCACCCACGGAGCATATCACCGTGGGAATATAGCCACAATGTTGCGGCAAATGGGGCATACCTCTGTTATGCAAGATTTTGGACTATTTCTATATTCAAAATGAATTCTTTTTATTTACGATAGAGTATGTGTTGTATGATGTTTTTGGGGACTGCTTTTATTAGTGGTTTAAGTTTAATTATGTATTATAGAAAAAAGGTATTCCATATTATTTCGGAATGCCTTTATTGTTATTGTTACTTTGTTTTTTATACAGGTACCAGCCACCCCAGCCGCCACCAATAGCTACAACAACGAGGAAAGCATAGTCTTTAACCTCGACACGTATGTTGAAAATATTAGCTATGAGTAAGAGAATCCCAACTGTTATTAACGCAAAAAATGCTCTAATTAAGTAGTCTTTCAACTGAACCACTCCCGTCATTTAAGTAGTAAATGATGAACTTGGACAAGCTTTTTGGATCTAATTACTAAAGGGTGTTTCCTATATTTTAACATAAAAGAGATTGTAATATATTGATAAAAGTAGTAGAGGGGAGTGCTATTATTGTCGTGATTTGTCGGTAAGTCGATATATTGGAAAAATCGCTGATAAATTTGACGAAATCGCCGATATAATGCAAAAATCGCTGATAAATTTGATGGAATCGCCGATATAATTAGAAAATCGCTGATATAATTTCTGCGCGATTACCCCATAGAAAAAAGCGACTCTGAACGAGTCGCTTCCGCTTTTAGTTATTATCCAGCTCCAGCGGCTAGAACAGTCGGTCATTTCGCGCCTTCCTGTGAGGCAAAAAGCGCCTCTTCGTCAGGAGCTCCAATGCCCTCCTGTTCTGAACGAGCCGCTTCCGCTTTTAATCTATTATTGATTCAAGAATGCACGTAGCATCCAAGCGTGTTTTTCTAGTTCTGTGTAGATGCCTAGCAATAGGTCAGATGTCATTTCGTCGTCAGATTCTTGAGCGATTACCATGCCTTTTTTTAGTTCGACTAGCATCATTTCGTAGTCTTTCATGATTGCTTCGACCATCCCTTCTGCAGTTTCTCCGTAAGCTGCTTCTTGAATAGAAGATAGTTCTAAGTATTCTTTCATTGTTGCTACTGGTTTGCCGCCAATTGCTAAAATACGTTCTGCGATTTCATCGATGTGAGTAGCTGATTCTGTGTAAAGCTCTTCAAATTTTTCATGTAGTGTGAAGAATTGAGGTCCTTTTACGTACCAATGGAAGTTGTGTAGTTTTGTAAATAAAACGCTCCAGTTTGCTACTTGTTTGTTTAATGCTTCGATTACTTGTGTATTCATTATGATCAATCTCCTCTTGAGTTATTATTTTATATGAATTACTAATTTATAATTATTATAATCTAGTAATTTGTATAAATCAACCCTTTTGCTGGAATTAATTTGAACAAATTATGAACTGTTGTAAATAAAACTCCCTATTACTGTGAAGTAATAGGGAGTTTTATTTGATATATAGCTTCTGCTTTTAATTATTATACTGCTTGCTTATTTTCTTCTACATCCTGTCCATCCCAACACTCTGTATTCTTTAAGCCAGGGATAGAACTTGCAATGAAAACAGGATCTTTTCCTTGTTTCTTTTGCTTTATATAGTCTACTAATGCCGCATAGGCGAACTTGCTAAGGAATGAGATGGCAATTAAGTTTGTGAATACCATTAGTCCCATAAAGAAATCAGCTAAACTCCAAACCGTTTGAAGGGCAGCGATAGATCCGAAGAACACCATTCCGACAACTGCAACACGATAAATCAGTAACCATGTTTTGCTTTCTTTAATGAATGCGATATTTGTTTCACCATAATAGTAGTTTCCTAGTAAAGAACTGAAAGCGAATAGGAAAATAATAATCGCTAAGAAAGTGCTTGCCCACGGTCCAATTTGTGAACTTAATGCTTGTTGTGTTAATTCAATACCTTCTAAATTCGATCCTTTGTAAAGTCCAGAGCATAATACGATAAACGCTGTTGATGTACATACTAAGAATGTATCTACGAAAACACCTAATGCTTGAACAAGTCCTTGTTTTACAGGGTGAGATACATCTGATGTTGCTGCTGCATTAGGAGAGCTACCCATACCTGCTTCTGTCGCGAATAAACCGCGCTGAATTCCGAATTTGATTGCTGCTCCAATACCACCAGCGAGGGCTTGGTCTAAACCGAATGCACTGTTAAATATTTCTGTAAAAATGCTTGGTAACATATTGAAGTTGTTAATAACGACAAAAACAGCTACTCCGATATAAATGATTGCCATTGGAGGAACAATCATTTCTGTAATACGTGAAATGCTTTTAATACCACCAAAAATAATTACCGCAACTAATAAAGCTAAAACAGCTCCTACGATAGTTCGTTCTAGTCCAAAAGCATTTTCAAACGCTATAGTTACTGTATTTGCTTGTACTGAGTTGAAGATTAATCCGTATGCAACTGTAATTAGAAGTGAAAACCAGATACCCATCCAGCGTTTATTTAATCCTTTTTCCATGTAATATGCTGGGCCCCCGCGGAATCTGCTTCCATCTTTTACTTTATAAATTTGTGCAAGCGTACATTCTACAAAACTAGTAGCTGCTCCGAGAATCGCGATAAACCACATCCAAAATACTGCGCCAGGTCCACCCATAGAAATTGCTAATGCTACACCAGCTAAGTTCCCGATACCAATGCGGGCTGCCGCACTTAAGCAAAATGCTTGGAATGGAGAGATGCTATCTTTTTTCTTTTCTTTTCGATTAAATCCTTTACTAATTAAACTGACCATCTCACGGAAATGAGTAATTTGGACAAATTTCATTTTAAAAGAGAAATAAAGACCGAAGCCGATTAACATTGCAATAAGAATATATGACCACAGAATATTATTCGTTACCTCAAGGGATCTGCTAAAGATATCAACCATATAATACACTTCCTTTTTTTCATAATAAGAAAAGTATATGCAAAAAATATATCAGAATCAAATTTTCTAAAAAAACATGTTACTTAATTGTGCTTTATGTTATGATTAAGTTACATCGTAATATTTTTAGAATTATTTACATTTTAAAAAACTAAATTTAAAGCGAGAAAGAGGGGGATAATTTGAAAGAAGAATCTTTATTGAAAGTAAGTCTTAAGAGTTTGAAAATGAGAAGTAATTTCTTTTTTATTACTACATCTTCAAGTATGTTTCTAGTGGCCACTTATTATTACAATAAAAGATTTCCAAATCACAGGTATCCTGAATGGTTAGAATTTTTAAAATTGATTTGATGAATAAAAGACTTGAAAACAGAAAATTCAAATAAAAATCGTTGTGGAGGAGCTAAATATGAATATTAGAGAAAGTGAACTTCCGGGTATTGGTTACAAATTTCAAATCGTTACGAAAGGTAACGAAAAGATGGTGATTGTCATTCATGATGATGGGCGTAGAGAAATGTATCATTTTGATTCAGATCATGAAGAAAGCATCTCAAGTATTTCATTACGTGACTCAGAGGCGAGACAAATTGCAGCAATATTAGGTGGAATGGTATACAAACCTAGAGCATTAGAAAATGTTGAGATGGTCTTTGAAGGTTTAGCAATTGAGTGGTTTAAAGTGGAGAATGCAGCTCCGGCAATCGGAAAAACAATTGGCGACCTTGAAATAAGAAAAACATATAGCGTAACGATAATTGCAGTTATGAAAAAGAATATGAAAAAGCTATTTAATCCAGGTCCAGACACGGTGATTGAAGAAGGAGATATGCTTGTAGTTTCTGGTGAGAGAGAAGAAATTAAAAAGATTATTAATGAATTACTTTCGAATAGGGGGACTGACTAGATGGATACTTTAATTTTTGAAGTTGGTACAGCTTTAGTTTTAGTAGCAATTGCGGCGGTAATCGCTGGAAAGTTTAAATTCTCAGTAATTCCTTTTCTAATTGTTCTTGGCATGTTAGTAGGTCCGCACGCGCCGACAATAGGTGTTATCGATCTCAAATTTATTGAAAGTGCAAGTGTGATATCCTTCCTTGGAAGGATTGGTGTTCTGTTCCTTCTTTTCTATCTGGGATTAGAGTTTTCGATGAAAAAACTAATTAAATCTGGACGTTCTATCGCGATTGGCGGAACAATCTATATTTTGATTAACTTTTCACTAGGATTATTATACGGATTTATAATGGGATTCCCGTTACTCGAAATCTTAATTATTGCGGGTATTATTACGATTTCTTCTAGTGCTATTGTCGCAAAGGTATTAGTTGATTTAAGAAGAACTGGTAATAATGAAACCGAATTAATTTTAGGAATTATTATGTTTGAGGATATATTCCTTGCTGTATATTTATCAGTAGTTTCTGGCTTAGTTCTTGGGGATCACGCTTCCTTCTTAGGTGCCCTTACTTCAATTGGAATTGCTTTAGGATATATGCTTCTATTCTTTATTGTGGCTAGAAAAGCAACGCCGTTATTAAATAGATTGCTCAATATTAGTTCAGATGAAATTTTTATTATTGTAGTATTTGCTTCGTTGTTCTTTATTGCAGGTTTTTCAGAAACAATTCACGTTGCAGAAGCAATCGGGGCACTTCTTTTAGGGTTAGTTTTCTCTGAGACAGAGCATAGTGATCGAATTGAACATCTTGTTGTTCCATTTAGAGACTTCTTCGGAGCTATCTTCTTCTTCAGTTTCGGACTAAGTATCGATCCGTTTTCATTGGGCGGAGCAATATGGTTAACGTTAGGTGCTGTACTTCTGACGATAATCGGAAACTTTGTAGCAGGGATGATTGCAGGGCGACAAGCTGGATTATCTCATAAAGCATCAACAAATATTGGATTAACAATCGTTTCAAGGGGAGAATTCTCAATCATTATGGCTAATATCGGTATCGCGGGTGGGTTAATGTCGGTATTGAAACCATTCTCAGCACTATATGTGCTTATACTATCCATTTTAGGTCCGCTTCTAACGAAAGAGTCAAAGAATGTATATAAATTTTTAAATAAAATCTTTAAGTGGGATACAAAGAATAGTTAAATTTTAAACAATTGACGTGTAAGGTCAGATTTTATATAAGGTATTATCGCGAAGGAATCTATAGTTAAATAGATTCCTTTTTTTATGGGAAATTAATAACTGGTTGTTATTTGTTAGAGAGGGATATGTTTAATATTTTACATATTGTGGCATACATATAGGAAAAGGGAGTTTAGGAAGGGGATTATTGAGAAATGGAACTCCAGTTTCAAAATGTATATCAACAAGTTGAGAATTGGTATGTGTTGGATTCGGAGCTTCCTTGGGATGTCAAAAAGTTAAGAAATGATTTGTTTTCTCTTATTGAAGTAAGTGCAACGCCAGTTATTTTTTGTGATACGTGTGATGCGAATCATGTACTTTTATCATTAGGAGAAGAAGAAGAGGAGTTTTTATTCCCAGTAGGTGGTTTTTATCATAAAGAAAAACAATTAATTTTCGTTTGTATGTGGGAAGAGTATGAGCAAGTGCTCAAAACGCTATTGCATGAATTCAGGCATGCGATGCAGCATAAGGACGATGTACTATATGTTGGAAATGAACTATACGAAGAAAGATGGATTGAGAAAGATGCGAGGCATTTCGCGGTGAGGAAGCTAGATGAATATAAAAATAGAAATTTAATCTGAAGCATAGTGGAGGAAAATCACTGTGCTTTTATTTGTTGCTAATTAAAAATAAGTGGTTGACCTTTAATAAGTTTAGTTCTAAACTAATAGTATCAAATGAGCGAGGTGATGGAATGAAAGCAGAGGAAAGACTTGGATTAATATTATGGTTTCGTTTATCACGCTTTTATAATAGAAGTATTCGTGAGACGAATCAGCATTTGAAAAAGTGGAATGTATCTGCCGCTCAGTTTGATGTATTAGTTCAAATTGGAGGAAACGATCGTTTAACGCAGCAAGAACTTGGAAATAAGTTGTTTGTTACGAAAGGAAATGTTACTCAGCTTTTAAATAAGATGGAGCAACTAGATTGGATTCAGCGTGAACAAGAAGGTACGACGAAATATATTTCATTAACAGAAAAGGGAAAGGTTCTATATGAAGAAATAGTCCCGCCACAAGAAACATTTCAAAAAGAGCAATTTGATAAGTTAAATAGAGAAGAACAAAAACAATTATTAGAATTACTGAAGAAGTTGCAGTAATAAAATTAAAAATAATTATCTCGATTTCGAGATAATATGAGGTGAAGGGTATGTTTAGAAAAGTTGATCATAAAAATATGGGAAGAGCAAATCACGGTTGGTTAAATACACATTTTCATTTTTCTTTTGCAAATTATTATAATCCAAACAACATGAATTTTGGAGCAGTACGTGTTATGAATGATGATTTAATAGCGGCACAAACGGGTTTTGATATGCATCCGCATCGTGATATGGAGATTATCTCTTACGTTATAGATGGTGAATTAACACATGAAGATAGTATGGGGAACCGCGGGACAATTGAGCGTGGGCATGTTCAATATATGAGTGCAGGTACTGGTGTATTTCACAGTGAGCATAACTTAGGAAGTGAAACATTACGTCTATTGCAAATTTGGATTTTACCAGACCGCGACGGTCATAAACCAAACTATGGTGAGTTTAAATTTGATTGGAGAAAACGTGAAAATGAGTGGTTCCATATGATATCTCCTTCTGATGGAGATGCACCAATTCATATTCACCAAGATGCAAATTTATATTCTTTATCATTAGAAGCTGGTAAAGAAATTCATTTTCCTGTTAAAGAAGGACGTCAATTGTACCTTGTACAAATTGAAGGTAGCAGCGTTGTAAACGGTGAAACACTCGTAATGCGTGATGCAGCGGAGGCTGTAGAAGAAGATATTCGCATTCAAGCGAAAGAAAAATCTCACTATTTAGCAATTGAAATGAAAATGCAATAAAGTGAAGCTTTAATCAGTGGTGGCTTTCCAGCATATAAATAGCGGAATGAAAAGTTATAGGAAAGAGGACATTGTTTTTCGATGTCCTCTTTTTGGTGAGTTTAATTATCAGAAAAAACTTTCTCAATTTTTGAGAGCAGGTATTAGAGAGATTATTCAGAATATTTATAAAGGTGTTAAAAACTTTTAGGGAAATGGGGAGTGTTAGATTGAAAAAGCAAGTAATTTCATCAGCATTAGCATTAACTGTTATCGCAAGTGGGTTTGGGGCATTTGGAGCAACTACGACGAAAGCAGAAGAGCAAAAAATCCAGTATCACCAAGAGTTTAAAACACCAGCTTACATAGGTGAAGAATGGAAAGCGCCGGAAGGACTAGATAAAAAAGAGACGGTCTTTCAATATTTAGAGAGTAAAAAAGATATGTTTAAACTAGCAGGAAATATTGACAAACATTTCAATATCGTTGGTGAAGAAAAAGATGCTGAGTCTGGTACAACACATGTGAAGTTAGTTGAGAAGCATAATAACATTCCTGTGTATGGTTCAGATCAAACAGTTACGCTTGATAAAGAGAACAATGTAAAAGCATTTTTCGGACAAGTTATTCCGAGTTTAGATGATAAAAATATTCCTACATCTGCAAGTATTAGTGCGGAACAAGCAGAAACGATTGCAAAAGCTAATATTGAGAAAGAAATTGGTAAAGTAAAGAATTATGATGGCGTGAAAAAAGATTTATATGTGTATGAAAAAGATGGTCAATACTATCTTGCATATCTTGTAAAAGCGTCGGTTTCAAAACCAGCTCCAGGATATTGGCATTACTTTGTTGATGCAACAAATGGAAATGTTATTGAGAAATATAATGCTGTAGATAACATTACTGGATTTGGTTACGGAGTATTAGGTGCTAGACAATCATTTGAAATTGCTCAAGATACGAAAACAGGAGCGTTCAACTTATTTGATGGTACACGAGGACAAGGTGTCCATACATTTGATGCAGAGAATATGAACGAAGACTGGTTTAATTTATTCTCACAAATTCTTGGATATACAGGAGAAGAAATTGGAAGTAAATCTAAGTTCTTCGAAGATAAAGCGGCAGTTGATGCGCATGTGAATGCAGGAAAAGTATATGATTATTATAAAAAGACATTTAACCGTAACTCTTTCGATGATAAAGGTGCAAAACTTATTTCTGCTGTTCACGTAGGTGAATCTTGGAATAACGCAGCGTGGAACGGTGTACAAATGATGTATGGTGATGGAGATGGTAAGACATTTATTCCATTATCAGCTGGCCTAGATGTTATTGGCCACGAATTAACGCATGCTGTAACTGAACATACAGCAAACCTTGTATATAAAAATGAATCAGGAGCGTTAAATGAATCGTTATCTGATATTATGGGCGTCATGGTTGAGAAGAAAAGCTGGGATTTAGGAGCTGATATTTATACACCTGGTAAACCTGGTGATGCACTTCGTTCTCTGAAGGATCCAGCATCTATTCCAAACCCATTAAAACCAGGTGAAGGTTACCCAGATCACTATAATAAACGTTATACTGGAACAGCTGATAATGGCGGCGTTCATATTAACAGTAGTATTAACAATAAGGCGGCGTATTTAGTGTCTGAGGGCGGCACGCATTACAATGTGAAAGTAACTGGAGTGGGCCGTGAAGCAACAGAAAAAATTTACTATCGTGCTCTTACAAAATATTTAACTGCAAACTCTGATTTCAAAATGATGCGCCAAGCTGCACTTCAATCAGCAGAAGATTTATTCGGTAAAAACTCTAAAGAGGTACAAGCTGTAACGAAAGCTTATGACGCTGTAGGAGTAAAATAATAAGAGAAAAAAGACCTGACTGGATTGTCAGGTCTTTTCCTTATTTAATCACGAATACCTAGTGCGATTTTCGCCATACGCGACATACGTTCTTTCGTCCATGGCGGATTCCATACAACGTTTACTTCTATTTCATTTACTTCAGGTACGTTCGTTGATAATACTTTTTTAACGTCTGATACGATTTGGCCAGCCATTGGACAACCGATAGAAGTCATCGTCATTGTAACGACAGCATTATTATTTTCATCTGCTGTAACGTCATAAACTAATCCAAGATTGATAATATCAACACCTAGCTCAGGGTCAATAACAGCTTCTAAGTTGGCATATAACTTTTCTTCAAATGCTTGTTGTGACATGTGTAGCACCCCCTAAATATTAATGATATCGGTTCTCATTATAACGGATATGCGGGATAAGTGCAGGAAATGAGCTCAAAAAAATATTCCTCCCTGAGAGAGGAATATTTTTTTGAAAAGCTATTCAGTTTTAAAATGAGATACAAGCTGATCTAATTCTTCAACTGTTTGTTTCATTTGTTTTGCAGTGAGAGTCATTTCATTCATCACGATGACTTTCTGTTCAGCAGATTGTGCCGTTGCGGCTGTTTCACTAGATACTTCATTTGAAATAGAAGCGATGTTATTAAGTGAAGCGTTCATTTCTTCAGCGCTTGCAGCCATTTCTTCAGCAGTTGCTGATATGTCTTGCATTTGAGTTGATACTTTATTTACTTGTTCAACAATTGTTGTGAAAGAAGTACCAGCCTCACGAACGACAGTAATGCCTTCAAATGCTTCAGAGCGGCCTTGAGACATCATAGAGCTAGCAGTTTCCGTATCATTTTGAATTTGATGAAGCAATTGGTTAATATCTTTTGCCGCTGTTTTTGATTGTTCCGCAAGTTTACGAACTTCATCAGCTACGACAGCAAATCCTTTTCCTTGTTCACCAGCACGAGCCGCTTCAATAGAAGCATTTAAAGCAAGTAGATTCGTTTGCTCAGCGATATTAGAAATAGATTGCACAGCCGTATCAATATATTTCGTATGGGTGATTAGACGTTCGACTACTTCTGATGTAGCATTTACAGCTTCATGTATCGTGGTCATTTGTGAAACAGATTTTTGGATAACAGTACTTCCGTCGTTAGCGTGTTCTGACGTGGCTACAGCTAGTTCGGCTACAGATGAAGCAGATTCAGCGATACGCTGAACACTTATTGCCATATCATCCATCGCAGTCGAGCTTTCTTCCATACTAGAAGTTTGCGATTGAATACTTGAATTTAAGTTGGACATCGAGCTTTGAACTCTTATTGTTGCCTCGCGTGATGTATTAGTCTTTTCTAGCATATTTTCAGAAGCTGTTTGTACTTCTACAGATGTTTTTTGAACACGATTAATGATATGCTGCAAGTTTTCTAACATTTTATTAAATGATGTGGCAATAGCACCGATTTCATCATTGCTATTTACTTGTAGACGGGCTGTTAAGTCGCCTTCTTGAGAGGCTAATTCTTTTAGTTTAGTATCAATTTGTTGAATTGGTTTTACAAGCTTACCAGAGAACCACCATGCAAGAATAATTGCAGTTACAATACAAATAACAAGTGATAAGAAGACAACATATTCAATTCGTAGTGAAGATTGATCGATTTTTTCAATAGATTGTTCACGTAATTTAGCTTGTTCATTAGTGTAATTTGTGAAATCACCGATTACTTTATAAACAGTGCCATTCTCTGTAGAAGCTACTTGTAAAGCTTCTTCCCATTTTTGTTCTTTTGCAAGAGTGAATACTTTCTCTTCAATGAACTTTCTCCAAGTGGATCCTAATTCCATTGTGCTTTTCACGGACTGAGAAGTGTTAGGGTTAGAAAGAAGTTGCCCTTTTGTATCTTCAAGACGTTTACTCATCTCATTAAACTTGTCTAATTCGACTTGATCATGTTGTAGTAAATAACCTCTTAAAGCAGAAAGTTGTACTTGATAAGCGTCTCCGCGCTCTTTCAATTCTGTTGCAAGAGGAGAAATTTCTTTTTGTAATGTTTCAGCTTTATGAGACTGATCCATGGTAAAGAATAAAATAAAAGCTAAGGCGATGCCGAATAAAGCGCAAATCATTCCCATCATGAACATTAGTTTTTTTCGAATGCTAATAAAATTCATATGATAAAAATCCTCCTTGTAAAATCTTAGTATTAGAATTAATTAATTAATGTAAAAAATTGAAAGAAAGCTTTACTCCATCTGGAATAAAGCTTTCTTCTTTCCTTTAGGAATTATAGCAGACAGAATGGGAGATAGAAAGAGATATTTTAGCGTGAAAAAGAGAGACTCTAAATCGCTCTTTCTAACAATTTAGAGTTCGTAGAAGTATAAATGAAATTTTCATTTTAACTATTTGTTTTGAAATGAGAAACGAGCACTTCAAGTTCTTGCACAATTATTTTCATTTCTGATGATTTTTTAGCAACGACACTCATTTTGTTTACTTGGTCACCAGCTGAAGTTGCTGTTTTCGATGTTTCGGCAGCAACTTCATTTGAAATAGAAGCGATATTATTTAAAGCTGCATTCATTTCTTCAGAACTTGCGGCCATTTCTTCAGCAGTTGCAGACATTTCTTGTATTTGTGTAGAGAAATTGTTAATGTGATTAACAATTTCTGAGAATGAAGATCCAGCGGTACGAATGACTGTAATCCCTTCAGAAGCTTCTGACTGACCTTGTGTCATCATGTCATTTGCTATTTTTGTGTCCGCTTGAATTTGATGAAGTAAATGGTTAATGTCATTTGCTGCTAGCTGAGATTGTTCAGCAAGTTTTCGTACTTCATCGGCAACAACAGCGAATCCTTTTCCGTGTTCACCAGCACGGGCCGCTTCAATAGAAGCATTTAAAGCGAGCAAATTCGTCTGCTCGGCAATATTAGAAATAGATTGAAGTGCAGTATCAATATGATTCGTATGTGTAATGAGTCGCTCTACCACTTGTGATGTAGCGTTAACAGCTTCGTTAATTGTATGCATTTGTGTAATAGATTTTTCAATGACTTTATTTCCATCATCTGCTTTTTCAGAAGTTGTAACAGCTAGGCTAGCGGCAGAAGAGGCAGCTTGTGCAATGCGCTGAACACTCGTTGCCATATCATCCATTGCGGTTGAACTTTCTTCAATGCTAGAAACTTGTGAACGAATATTGTGCTCAAGAGCATTCATAGTCTCTTTAGTTTTTGCGGTATTTTCCATAGAAGCAGTTGTTTCGATAAACACATTTTCAGAAGCTTCTTTTACACTTGTTGATGTTTGTTGAACTTGCTTTATTATACGTTGTAAGTTGGTGAGCATTTGATTAAAGGAATGTGCAATATCACCGATTTCATCTTTACTAGTTACGTGCAATCTCGCAGTCAAATCGCCATTTTGAGAAGCTAATTCTTTTAATTTCGCATCAATTTGTCGAATAGGTTTAACGAGTTTACCAGAGAACCACCATGCCAATAGAATAGACGTTAATGTACATGTAATGAGTGAGAAGAAAATAATATATTGAATAAGGGATGAAGAAGACTCTACGTCAGCAATTAATACGTCCCGTTTGTCATTTTCTTCATTTGCATATTTAGTAAAACGACTTAAAAGATCATTTACATAATCTGTTTGAGCAAGAGCAATTTTGGATGCTTCATCCCATTTTCCTTCCCGTGCAAGAGGGAGGACTTCATTATCTACGACGCTGCGCCATTTTGCTCCCATTAAAATGGCCTCTTTCATTCCTTCTGGGAGTTTTTTATCACTTGTTACTTTCTCCCTAGTATCAGCTAGTTTTTTTCCTTCCCGGTTGAATTTATCCAATCCTGTTTGGTCATGTGATAGTAAATATTCTTGTAAACCAGCGACCTGCGCTTGGAACCAATCGCCACGTTCTTTTAAGATCGTTGCTCTTTTCGATACATCATTCTTTAATGTTTCGATTTCACTTGCTTGATTCATAGCGAATGAAAGAATAACAATAAGAGCAATGCTAAATAAGGAAGAAATGCTTAAGAGTGTGAACAGTAGTTTTTTTCGAATGCTAACATATTTCATTGTTACCCCTACCTTTTTTAAAAACTATTTATTGTAATTTATAAATATTAAGAACGAAATTAATAAAAACATGATTAAGAAGTTATTAATCTGTTCAATGAAAATTATAGCAGATAATGGAATATGGCAGATTAATGTGAGTAAATGTTCTTAAAATGTATACATTTGTATATCAAAAAATTCATAAATAAAAATCAGAAATGGTATTGTAATTTGAAATAAAATCCTGTATACTTCTAATTAGTTGATAACGATTATCACTATCAACTAAACATTACTCTTCGTTATGTTGGTCATACCCCTTTTTGACGACGTAAGTCAGAGACGAATGTTGAAATATCTTGTGTCCTATTCTACAGAATTATGGTAATCTCCAACCTCAACTTATATGCGTAAGCATGCAAAAAAGGATCCTATCCGTGAAGGGATCCTTTTTTGCATGTTGTCGCAATTAATGTGTATAGACCTGGTATACGTTCTTCAATTCCTTCGGGTGAAGTAGAAGGGAAAACCCACTTTTGATGAGATCCGTGTTCTTCAATCAATTTTTCAACCTTGAAATTTGTTTCTGCCATTGATGTAATGATTTCTCCTAGTGTCCAGCGCCTAATTTTTGTTTTCGGTAAAGCGTATTTCTGTGATCCCGTAAGGAGAGTACTATAAGCTACGTCATCTTCAATAAGTTCCTCGTCGAAATAATTTCCATTTGCTCGAAATGATGGATGATCTACTCCTAATAATTTTGTATAAACGGGATGATAGTCACGTAGTATAAAGGTCCCATCTTGTTTTAGTAAGTGAGAGATTATATGAAAGAGTGGCTTTAAGTCTAAAAAGTAATGGAGCACGCCAAGTTCCAGTAACACGATATCAAATGATTGAGATAGATTTAAATCTAGTACATCGGAAATGATATATTGAATAGAGACACCAGCAGCTTCGGCTAGTTCGGTTGCATATTTTTCATTACTTGCTGAAATGTCTACAACTGTTACATCGGCTCCTAAAAGAGCAAGAGCAACTGCTTTATTTCCTTTTGATCCGAGTAAATTAATAATACGCTTTCCTTTTGGAGATTGTATGTAAGGTAAATAATGATCTACCTCGCGCACGGGATCTTCCATGAGCTTTTTCGCATAATCCTCTGGCGCCCCGTGACGATTTGTCCAAGCTTCATAAGCAGCTGCGTTCCAGCTTTTTTCATTAATAGTACTTAGTTGTTTTTGATTCAATTTTATCACTCCTTTTGTGAACGTATAGTTATTCGGTGAATGAGTAGGATTTCCTGTTTTTTTGAATAAAAGTTTGATTTTTCTGTTGTTAAGTCGTAAAATACGTTTTATACATAAAAGCGTTGAAAAGGAAAAGTAGAATGGAACCATTCTTTCCAGAGAGCTTCGGTAGCTGAGAAGAAGCAAGAATATTCATTTGAACAATGGCCTTTGAGCTTCGTCCTGAACTTATCAAATGATAATAGTAGGCGGCGACGAGAGTTGGTACTCGTTATCAAAACCACAGTATAAGAGCACATAGCTCCGTACTTGTTAAGGTTAGTTATGCGAATGACTGACGAAATAAGGTGGTACCGCGACTGTTTATACAGCCCCGCCCTTATCTTTTTTAAGATAAGGGCGGGGCTTTTTATATTTTAAAGGAGGAATATAAGATGAGTATTTTTATTGGAGGCGCTTGGCCGTATGCAAATGGTTCGTTACACCTTGGGCACATTGCTAGTTTGTTACCAGGAGATATTTTAGCACGTTATTACAGGGCAAAAGGTGAGCATGTGTTGTATGTTTCAGGAAGTGATTGTAATGGAACACCGATTACAATTAGAGCAAAGCAAGAAGGTGTGACGGTGAAAGAAATTGCTGATAAGTATCACGAAGAGTTTGAGCGATGTTTTCGTAGCCTTGGTTTTACTTATGATTGCTATACACGTACAGATAGTGAGCATCATCATGAAACTGTTCAAAAAGTCTTTTTGCGACTATTAGAAGAAGGTTATATTTATAAAAAAGTAGTTGAGCAAGCTTATTGTGAAACGTGTACGCAATTTTTACCGGATCGATATGTAGAAGGTATTTGTCCGCATTGTCATGAAGCAGCAAGGGGCGATCAATGCGATGCTTGTTCCGCTATTTTAGATCCACTCGATTTGTTAGAAAAGAAATGTAAGTTATGTGGTAGTACGCCATCAGTACAGGAAACAGAGCATTTCTATTTTGCATTGCATAAATTTCAGCAGCAAATTAAAGAGGCCGTAGAAATTGCAAAGCAGAAAGGAACATGGCGCGACAATGCAATTCAATTAACAGAGAGATATTTAAAGGAAGGATTACAAGATAGGGCAGTGTCACGTGATTTACCAATTGGGGTACCAATTCCAGTGGCAGGATATGAAGATAAGAAAATTTACGTATGGATTGAAGCAGTGACAGGATATTATTCGGCGAGTAAAAATTGGGCTGAAGAAACAGGGAAAGATGATCAAGAGTTTTGGGATAAAGAAGCGAAAACATATTATGTACATGGTAAGGATAATATTCCGTTTCATTCAATCATTTGGCCAGCGGTATTACTTGGAATAGGAGAAGAAGCGATCCCGCGTCATATCGTTTCGAATGAGTATTTAACAGTAGAAAAAAGAAAATTATCGACAAGTAAAAACTGGGCAGTATGGGTACCTGATATATTGGAACGCTACAATCCCGATTCTATTCGTTACTTTTTAACAGTTAATGCACCAGAAAATCGTGATACTGATTTTTCATGGCGTGAATTCATTTACAGTCATAATAGTGAATTGTTAGGTGCATACGGGAACTTTGTGAACCGGACATTAAAGTTTATTGAAAAATATTATGGTGGTACTGTACCGAAGGGAAGTATTGATGTAGAGCTGAAAGATAAAGTAGAAGGATTATATAAAAGTGTAGGAGAGGCGATTGAACAAACTAAATTTAAGGTGGCACTAGAAACAATATTTGATGCAGTACGCTTTGCAAATAAATACTTTGATGAAAAGCAGCCTTGGAAACAAAGAGAAGACGACCCAGTTTCATGTGAGGAAACAATTTATAATTGTGTTTACCTAATAGCAAACTTTGCACAACTGCTTGAACCATTTTTACCGTTTTCAAGTGAAAGAGTTAGAAATACATTATCGAGTGTTAAAGTAAATTGGGAACCTCAAAATACGTTGCCAAACCGAATTGATAATGTGCAGCCATTATTTGAGCGAATCGATGTAAAACAAATTGAACATGAGGTAGAGAAGTTATATGGAGCGGTAAAGTGAAATATAAGGAAAAGACCTTTCAAATAAATGAAAGGTCTTTTGTTATGCTGTATAACCCTCTTTCGTATCTTTCAAAAAGAAAAGCACAGCAAGGATTACGAGAATAATAGCCGCAATATCATATGTTATTTTGAAGGTAGTAATAAAGTTTAACATATCGTAACTTTATTCACATTTATATACAAGTTGATGTTGTCATGCACTATGAACACGATTATGTTTTTTTTCTTTCCTAGCAGTAAGTAGTTGTGGTGTGAAAATACCGAGTAATATAAACACAATCCCAATCCACTGCATTGGCGATACAACTTCATGAACAAGTGTAATAGAAGCGATAATTGCTGTTGGTAATTCAGCTGCACCTAATATTGTACCAAGTCCCGTTCCGACTTTTGGTACCCCAATTGAAAAACAAATGACAGGTATAATAACCCCGAACAGTCCAAGGAAGAAAGCATATTTCCATAGGCCTGCTTGTAAAGCACCGTCCGTTAAAAAGGTAGGCGGGAAAAATAAGCATACAATAAGAGTAGCACTCGTTGTCATAAGAAAGCTTTTCGTATAAGGCGGAACATCTGTAGCAACGCGCCCGCTTACAAATACATAGAATGAGAAAGAGACGGCAGCTAATAGTCCGAAAATAATACCTTTCGTAGAAAAGTTTTGTCCAAGACCTTCAAATACTCCACCAGCAAACAATGTACCAGTAAATAAAATAATAATAGATATAACTTTCTCACGGCTTGGGAATGTCCGGTTGGCAATCGCTTCGATGACTACACCAATCCAAGTGAACTGAAAGAGTAAAACGACAGCGATAGAGGCTGGCAGTTCTTCTACGGAAATAGCATAGAAAATACCTGTCATACTCATTGTTGTGCCGACTGTTAGTAACGAAAAGAATTGTCTTTTTGATACTTTATGACGTGAAAAGAACAGAACGAGTAAAAGTAGTCCAATCCATCCGAAGACATATTGCCCTCCTAGTAGTTGGTGTGCGGAAAATCCGTCGATGAATCCGAGTTTAAAAATAGTTGAAAGTACGCCGTAGCTACAAGCGCCGAATAAAACTAGTAATGAATACTTAAACTTCTCCATAAAAATCCTCCTTTTAAATAATAAAAAACGCCCGCTATCCAAATAAGGATAACGGGCGAACGAAACAGAGTAAGATACTCTACAAAATTCCGCCATTCATACGAAGTATGAATTTGGGGTATGAAATTAGAGTAGGTTTTACATTGCTTTTGGGAATACAATGGAGCATTTTACACCTTGAGGTGTGTTTTGTATTCCATAAGGAAACTGATGTTTATCTAATATTTGTTTTACAATATATAACCCAAGACCACTACCTTGTACTAAGCCATGTTTGTCAGGATTTGCGCGATAGAAGGGTTCAAATAAATGGGCAAGTTTATCTTCATCAATTTGAGAACCTGTATTTAATACTTCTAATGCGTAACCGTTTGGCTTTTCATAAAGTTTTATATATACATGCTGATGGTCAATTGTATAATGAATTGCATTTGAAATAATGTTAAAAATAGCAGTTTGCATAAATTTAGGATCAGCTAAAATTTGTGCATCTTGTTTAATGTTAGATTGAACATTTAATTGTTTTACAGATACAAAATAATCTACTTTCTTTATAACGTCCTCAATAATATTAGTTAATGAGATAACTTTTAAATTTGGTTTAAATTGAGGGTTTTGTATTTTGGATAATTCTGACACTTTTTCCGTTAATATGTTAATATCTTGCATCATCTCATATGAACGTTTTAAATATTTATCTCTATCTTTATAAGCGCCAATTCCGTGAATCATGCCATCGAGTTGTCCCATAACGGCTGCGATTGGTGTTTTTAATTCATGGGATATCATAGACATAAATTCTTTACGAGATTGTTCTAACTGTTGTTCTTTCTTGAGCTCAGTTCGTAAATCTTTATTTGTTTCATTTAGATTCTTCACAATGGTTGGGACTTGTGAAGCGGCTACTTGCAAATTAAAATCTGTTTGATCTGTATTTTTGTTAGGTGATTGTTGATCTGAAAAGTCCAGATTTATAATATCTTTTAAAGTATCACTCATATATTGAAAAGGTTTGGCAATTAGTTTGGCATAAAATAAAGAACCGAGCAGAGATAATGCAAGCATTGTTGCACCAATATTTGGAGCTAATTGTTGCAAGGCATCTGCTAAACTAGGATTATCATGTGTTTCGTTTGTTTTCTTTTCTGCATTTTGTGTATGTAAGGAATCCGTGTTAGCGGCTGTTTGTTCTGCTTTAGTATGTGATTCAGTTTTGTTACTTTCCTCCGAAAGATTTGCTACATTTTCTTTTGCTTTTGTAGTTTGGCTAGGTTGCAAAAGGTGATTAACAGCAGTAGAGAGTGTTTTGAAATCTATAATAGATGATTGGAAATTTGAGATACTACTCTCTGAAATAGCTTTATTTTGTTCATTTTTCGTAACTGAATCTGCATGTTCCGCAGTTTGATTTTCAGGTTTTTTCGCATAACGCTCTTTATCATAGTTTAAAGCTAGAAAATAAATGATTTGATAAAGACAAATTGATAAAAGAACACAAAACAATAGGGTTTTGATGAATATATTTTTGGTGATGTTGTCTTTGCTACGATTCGATTTTGTAGCCAATGCCTTTCACCGTTTTAATATAAGGAATTTCTAATTTTTTTCGTAAGTTTTTAATATGTGTATCTATAACCCTCACATCACCATAATGTTCATAGCCCCATACCTTATTCAACAAATCACTTCTTGATAGTACTTTTCCACGATTTTGCAGTAAAGTATATATAATTTCAAATTCTTTTGTAGTCAATTCAATTTGATTACCATGAACATAAGCGGCATATGCTGTAGAATTTAACATCAATTCATGGAATTGTAGTATAGTTGCAGCTTCTGCTTCCTTTGTTGCTGCCCTTCTTAATACAGCTTCTACACGTTTTATAAATACGGTGTAATGGAACGGTTTTGTAATATAGTCATCAATACCTAACTCAAATCCTTTAATTTCACTTTCTTCATTATGTAAGCCTGTTAACATAATGATTGGTACATCAGATTGTCCTCGCATAATTTTACAAATACTATAGCCATCTATATCTGGTAACATTACATCGAGGAGGACAAGATCGTATGAATTTTTTTGGAAAAGAAGAATGCCTTCTGTTCCAGCACCAACTACATCAACAGTAAAGTTTTGTGCCATTAGAAATTCACGAATAAGTTCTTGTATATCTGGGTTGTCTTCAATCACCAGTATATGCGTCATAGTAACACCTCCTAAATAACGCTTTTTACTGCAATATTCGAATTCATCATTTTTTGGATGACTCAGATTGTTTATACATATAATAAGCCCCCGCTATAAAATAGTAATGAAAGTAGCAAGGGGGATTGTTTAGTGTCACTGAATAGTTCAGAATTACAGTAGTTCTATTATAGTATGTATTGTAAAATTTATAAAATATTATAACTGTATAATTTTAATATCCATGTTTATCAATGTTAAGATGATGTTGAATGCAATCTATTTTTATTATATATGTAAATACAGTTGTTTTGCTACTGTAAATGAATAAATAAAATAAGCCAAGACATAAAATTCTTGGCTACACATAAATCTTGTTCTTAGGCTAATTTACAGTGACAGTAGCTTGCTGCTGAACGCGCTCAAATAACCAGTGAATATCATTGTTAAACATACGAATACAACCAAGTGTTGTTGCTTTCCCGATTGCTTGATTATTGTTAGTTCCATGAATCGCATACGTTGTTCCGTAAGTTCCTGCCATATTTAATCCGAGCCAGCGGTCCCCAAGTGGATTACGTGGATCGCCGCCTTTAATTTTTCCTGTATAGTAAGGACGGTTTTTAATTTTATTTACGATTTGAAAAGTACCCTTAGGTGTTGGTGTTGCTGCTTTTCCAGTAGCGACAGTGAAACTTTTTATGAATTTTCCATCTTGATAATAATCCATTTTATTTATTTTTGTGTTTACGATAAGCTGATCTTTCGTCGTAGCTGCTTCTGCAGTAGTGAATGGAAGAGTTAAAAATCCTAATGATAATAGCGCACTTAATAATAGTTTTTTCATTATATTCTCCTTTTACTTATTGTAGTAGTCTTACATACAATGAATTTGTAATCCTCGTAATGCTTGATTGACATTTTCATCTAATGTTTCAAAGAAGGTAGTAATCTTTGTATTACATTTGTTGTTTTTATCAATAAGTAATCTTTCATTTAATAAAAGCTCACCATGTAGTCCAAAACTTTGAACTCGAATATTTAGTTCATCTTCAGTTTCAGAAATAATCGGTAAGAAATAGTGAAAAGCTTTCGTTGGAATGATGTAGCTTTTGCCAATCATGCTTTCTTGATTTGAATTAACCCATTTTCTCGTGACGATCTTAATGTTCTTTTTTGAAACGATAAAAGACAGCGTTGTAGATTTTGTTAAACTTACGTCAAATTCATTTGTTTCACATATTTGTAAATTAAAAACGGTTTCATTTTGATGAGATTCAACATTCGTATTAATAAAATCGTGCATTTTATAAGCTTCCATTTCTTATTCACCCTTTTTTCAATTTCGAAAAGCGACTTATATTTATTCAGTTTAATGTTTAGTCATATATTAGCTAAATTTTTCAACAAATTCCGATATAATCTTACAATACGTATATGAAGCTAATATGAAGTTCATATGAGTTTGTGGTGGTTTTTTATAGAGAACAAAATAAGGTGGTTTTCGAGTGTTAAAAACTGGATGAAAAATGTATATTAATGGATTTCCTTCGCGTGATATATAGTTGTTAGCTTGTTTTTAAATGCTAATAGATATAAGTAAATAGAGAACAAAAAACTTTAGAATGAGCCTTACAAAAATGTAATAAAAATGTAAGCTATTGTGATAGTTATTTCGACAATTTTTTTATACAATAATAGTAACAAGTTGTACGTGAATGAAAGGGGAGATGACATGGAATGGGTTCATGAATTATTTCAGCAATATGGGTATTATGTAGTACTTGTAGGCCTGCTGTTAGAATATATTGCACTTCCGTTTCCGGGAGAGCCAACATTAGCATATGCGGGGTTTTTAGCACAGAAGGGTGATCTAAGTTTACCTATTTTAATTATCCTATCCTTTATTGGGACAAGTGTAGGAATGACGATTCAATACTTTTTAGGTAATAAGCTTGGTATGCCTTTTGTTCAAAAATACGGGAAGTACGTATTTTTAACACAAAGAAAAATTGATTTAACGAGAATGTGGTTCGATAAATATGGATATTTCCTTATCTTTATTGGCTTCTTCATTCCTGGTGTACGTCATTTTACAGGATACTTTGCAGGTATCATTAACTTACCGTTTCGCCGCTTTGCAATTACAATTTATTCAGGTGCTTTATTCTGGGTATCGTTCTTCTTAATTGGCGGCTACTGGTTAGGTGGTAACTTACATGATATTTTCGGATTACTGGGAGATCATATCGGCAAAATCATTTTCGGAGCGATTGTCATTGTAGCAATTACGTTAAGCATTCGTTTCCGCAAACAACTAAAACGAGTATTTTTACAAAACGCAAGTTAATATGGAATCCATTCTATGTCAGATTTTAGGAAGGCAGTGCAAAAGCACTGCCTTTTTTATTTTATGTTCCAATCTATGTTAATAAGCTATTGTCTTCTCATATGCTTAATATTCCATATTTATTATATAGATTACCTGACAATTATTAACGTCAAAATGCCAATTATAATTGACAAAGATAAGGATATTATTTACAATTTTAATTAAATAAATGAAAAAGAGGGAAGATATGAAGCTTCAAAATCGAGTGAGGGAATTGCGAGCAAAGCATCGTTTATCACAAGGGGATTTAGGGAAAGCGATTGGCTCATCACGGCAAACCATTAGTTTAATTGAACGCGGGGATTATGCACCATCTATTGTATTGTCGTTAAAAATCGCACACATTTTCAATGTACCGGTGGAGGAAATATTTACGTTAGTGGAGGGGGAAGAGGACGATGAAGAGTAAAATAAAAAAACAATTTGATTTTGTGGGGAAAATAGCATTAAGTATGATGGGTGGCTTTTTAACATCTTATATAGCTTTAGATTTACTCTCGGATGAACCGAGAAAATTATCACCCAATATATTAATAGGTGTATGTACTATTTTTGGAATCGTAATGATGTATTACACTTGGAAGAATACACGTATGTTAGCGGAAGCGCGTGATGAAGAAGAGAGCGTACAAGGCAGAAAATTAGGCATTATAAGTATATATTTACGTGTAGGTGATATAGTTACGCAGGCATGGTTTGTATATGCAGTTATTACATGTAGACGTGCACTGTTGCAGGATATAAATGTTTCATTTGCAGTGTGGAATTTAGTAGCTTCTATTGCCTGTTTAACTATTGTAGTAATTATCGGGATCATAACAAAAAATCGTTATAATAAGCTATATCCTGAACAAGGTGTAACATATATGGAATCAATGAAAATGTGGACGAAAAACGTAGATGAAGGGTTAAAGCACATTGTGCATGAGGCTGGATATAAAGCGTATGAGTTTACGAATACAGTACTGGCATATGTATGGTGGGGTGCTGTTATATATACAGCGGCTAGTGATATCGATTTTGTATTAATTGGTTTAATCTCATTTATTTGGATATTGCATCTCGGAAAATT
Source organism: Bacillus sp. TH30 (assembly GCF_016650875.1). Lineage (NCBI taxonomy): Bacteria > Bacillati > Bacillota > Bacilli > Caryophanales > Bacillaceae > Bacillus > Bacillus sp. TH30. The sequence continues at coordinate 2,979,835 of NZ_JAEKEY010000002.1, forward strand.
CATGTACGAAATGCAGAGAAAAATGATTTATTAAGGGGAGAAAAAGGTGGATATTTTAAGAAGGCCAGCTGGTTCCATGACGGCGGCGTTAGTTTTGTCCATTTTATACGGAGTAATCCAAACTGGTAAATTAGAAACAATGTTGGATATATGGGCATTATTTGGAGTTTTTTTATTAGTGCTATCCATTCATGAGTTAGGGCATGTAGTATTTGGTTTAATAGGTGGTTTGAATTTTAAATTTATGACAGTAGGACCTATTACTGTGCAAAATGAGAAAGGAAAAATACGAATTCGAGAAAATAAATTATGGGAGTACTTTGGAGGCGTGGCGATGCTAGTACCGCCTTCTATAGAGACACCGAACCTTTCAAAAAAATGGGCGTGGATGACTTTAGGTGGACCGATTACAAGTTTACTATTTGGTATTACTTTTGGTTACATATATATGGTGAGTTATTATCAATATCTTTTATATTTTTCCGTTTTCCATTTTGTGATTTTTGCAGCTACAATCGTGCCGATAAAAGGAACGTTTCTGAGTGATGGCATGCAATTTCTCATTTTAATTAAAGATGATGAAAAAGCTAAGCAGCATTTATACACGATTCAAGTATCAAGTGAGTTATTTAGTTATAAAAGACCGAAAGATTGGGATGAGAGGTTAATAGAACTTAGTGAGGAAAAATTAAAAGAGGATAAAAGTATAAGTGAGATAATGAGTGGACTTATGCTCGTCTTTTATGCCCGAGCTGATGAAGAGGGAATGGAAAGGGCGATACCGTATGTAGAACAAATTGTTCAACTACCTGTAACAAAAGAAAATAAGTTTTTCGTTAGTAGCTTTCATAGTTGGTATCTTTTATATAAAGTACTGTATCAGGAGGAAAGTCTTTCCCTGCAAGAAGCGAAGGAATATGCAAAGGCAATTACAAGGCTGGACTTACATGGGTATTACCGCGCACAAGGAATTATCAAATATTTAGAGCAAGACATGGAAGCATTCCATATTTATATGAAGAAAGCTGATAAAGAATTGGAGAGTGCTGAGAAGAGTGGAATGGGATATTTACAAGTAGAGAGAGAATGGTTTGAGCAGCTACAGGCGAGGGTATCTTACGATGGGTGAGGTATCCTCTTTTTTATATGTCATCTTATTCGATTTCATAAAAAACGAAGTACAGGTAGAATAAAAGAGATAGGAGGAGATACATATGGAAATTTTATCGATTATTTTGATAGTCTTGCTCATTTATGCTGTTTTTAAAGTGGCGTATGTAGCATTAAAGATACTCGCGATCCTATTAATTATCTTTTTAATCGTTGAGTTCGGCAGTAAGTTACTTGGGGGATAGGCATGTTGTGCGTTTTGAGTGTCGAACCGTCGATATAATGAAAAAATCGCTGATATAAGTGGAGAAACGATCGATATATTTTAAAAATCGTTGATATATTTAATTGAATACTAAGTGGGGTATATGGGAAAGAAGTTGCCGTGGAGGTGACTTCTTTTTATTTTGGTGATGGGGTATGAACAGGAAAGAACAGTAAACAAAAAAGCTGGAAGAATATCTTCCAGCTTAAGAGTTACTTTCAATTTGTTGACCATTTTCTTCTTCGTGGTCTTGTAATAGGTTGAATACGTCTGCTAGGCAGAATGCGATAAACCAAGTCCATAGACCGTGGAAGAAAGCTGAGCTTAATTGAAGTGGTAATGTATAGTTTGTCATTGAGTAGGAAATACATCCACCAACGATTCCGATCATTGTTAATAACATTGTTTTTTGAGCATTTTCTTCTGGATTGAAGAGGAAGAAAATGTATCCGCCTAAAATTGAAGCGCTTACAAGGGTTTCGATTCCATTAAAAATGATATTCTCTCCAAGCTCTGTGTTTGTCCAGAAACAGATCACGCCGCCGACGATGGCAAATAGGACAGCTAGTGTGTATCGTATATATTGATTCATATGTTCATCTCCTTATGTAATAAGATGATTTGGAAGTCAAAAAGGTAGGTATAGTATATTGAAGTGAATTTTAGTTGTACGTATCTTTTATAAAAAGATCAGTGAAGAATAACTAAGATGATCGGTTTTTTTTAAACCGTTACGTGTATGGTGTCTGAAATATACCCGACTGCTCGTTTCTTTTTGCTTATAAAAATAAGAGAAACTTCCAAGTCTATATACTCTTTTTTGTAAGTCTAGTTTTATTATAACACATTTAGTGATACAATAATAGAATTATCTGATTTTGTAATAAGTGTAAAAAATAAAAAACGCAAGGAATTGTAGTTCCTTGCGCTTTTTTATATACGTTTGAAACGGCCGACAATTTCAACTGTTTCAGTAATGTTCATAAATGCTTTATTATCCACTTGGCGGATAATACGTTTCATTTCGCCCAACTCGTAGCGAGTTACGACAGTGTAAATCATTTTTTTCTTATGGTTTGTATAGCCGCCGACAGCATCTACCATTGTTACGCCACGTATGCCGTGATGTAATAGTGAGCTTTTTATTTCCTCACCTTTTTCTGTAATTGTCATTATCGTTAATTTAATATGTTTTGTATGCACGGCATCAATTACTTTGCTGACTACAAACCGACTAATTAACGTATAAAGCGTAATATCCCATCCGAAAATAAATCCTGCTGCAACAAGTAAGATTAAGTTGAATCCAAAGATGATTGCTCCAATTGAAACATCGCGATGTTTCGCTACAATCAATCCAACAACATCAAAACCACCTGTTGAAGAAGCAAATCGGAATATGATTCCTGAGGCAGCACCGCAGATGACACCACCGAACACAGAAGACAGTAAAATATCGTCTGAAACTTGGTGTACTGGGATAATGTTCATCGCTAAAGATGATACAGCTACAAAGTATGCCGTTAAAAAGGTTGTCTTCTTTCCTAAGTAAAAGTGACTTAAAATAAGAAGTGGAATGTTTAGTAAAAAGATAAGTGCTCCGATATTGTAGTGCATTAAATAACCGATAATCATCCCTACACCAGCGAACCCACCGCTAATCATATTATGCGGGATAAAAAACATATTCATAGAAATTGCATACAAAATAGAAGCTATAAAAATAACAACTAACTGTATGATGAATTCTAAATGAAATGTTTTAGCTGCTGGGAAGGATAAAAAGGCGGTGTCGGGAACGTAATCGGCGTCTCCTAGTTGACCCATAGTATGTTTCATCTCCATATTCATTTTTGATTACAAGAAGAGAATAAAGCTTTTTTCAAAAACTGGCAATAGTTTTATTATAATGCAAAAATTTTATAAATTTCTAACAAATTAAACCTATTCAAAGATACGTGTGAATATACTAAAGAAAGCGAATACATTGGTTTTCTAGCATAATTTTTTGAGAAAATATGCAAAAAAACTTTTGAGAACAAAAGGAAATAGAGAATGTTTGCTGAATATGCTAAAATGACTTTATTAAGGATGTGAAGCGATGGAATTTTTATTGCAGGATGCAATTCTATATATATCGTTTGTAACGACAGCGCTTTGTGTATTAGAAGTCTTTTTTCTTGCTAACGTTTCTCGCTTTGTGCGTCAGCAAGCATCGAGCGGTAGACAGAGAGCTTTTAAACTAGTAGATACGTGTGAAGAGGGTACAAGAAATGTACCGCTATTTTCTATTTTTTATAAATATGGAATGATTCGTTCTGTCCGCAGACAAGAATCGAGTGGAGAGAGTGACGAGGTAGGTCCGTATACACCAATGTTTCGCTAATTAATTACGAAACATTGGAGGAATGAACATGTTAAAATCATACCGAGCTAGGCTCATTAGTTTATCATTATTACTTGTTTTTGTTTTATCTGGCTGCAGTAATGCAGGTACAATTGATTCACATAGTACGGGAATTTGGAACCATTATTTCGTATATCCAATCTCATTTATGATTCAATTTGTTGCTCATCATATACCTGGAGCTAGCTTCGGGATTGCCATCATTATCATGACGCTCGTTATTCGTTCAGCAATGATTCCATTAGCTGTTTCGCAATATCGTAGCCAAGCGAAAATGAAAAAAATGCAACCTGAATTACAGAAGCTGAAACAGAAATACGGTGATGTGGGTAAAGATCTTGAAAAACAAAAGCAGTATCAAAAAGAAATGTCAGAACTAATGAAATCAGGCGGTTGGAATCCGTTAGCTGGGTGCTGGCCAATCTTTATACAAATGCCGATTTTCTCTGCTTTGTATTATGCGATTAGCCGAACTGAAGAGATTCGTACATCTTCATTTTTATGGGTGAACCTAGGACATGCAGATCCATATCATATATTACCGATTATCGCAGCGTTAACAACATTTATTCAAATGAAGGTGTTCCAATCAAATGTAACGCCTGGAGAACAAGTTCAAATGCTGAAAATACAGCAAATTATGATGCCTGCAATGATTCTATTTATGGGATTTGCGGCGCCATCAGGACTGGTGCTGTATTGGATTACAGGTAACTTATTTACAATGACACAAACAATTGTATTAAGAAAAGTAATGGAACGTGAAGAATTACAATTACAAAAAGCTTAGAAAAACGCCGCTCGTGATGAGCGGTGTTTTTTATTTAAATCGTTAAGGAAATTTTAAGAAACCAACATTACTATTGGCATTGTATACGAAAGTGTACATGCTTTAGAACTATGAAGGAGGAAATTTCCTATGAAGAAGAAAACAGTTGGGTATTTAGTAATTGCAGGTGCTCTATCATTTGGAATTGTAGGAGGAGCTGGTATACCAGCGTTTGCGGCAACTAATACTCCAGCAGCTGAGCAAGTTACAAAAGGAACTGCGAAGAAGAATTTAGATGAGGCTACAAAACAAAAAGTAAAAACGATTATGGACGATACAAAGAAACAGTTAGAGGGATTAGGTGTGAAATTCCCAGAGAAGGGTAAGCACAAGGAAATGTTTGCAGGACTAGATGATCAGGCGAAAGAAAAAGCAAAGTCGATTCTAGAGCAAGAAAAGTCCGGGAAATTAACTCGCGAACAAGCAAATGAGGAATTAACAAAGCTAGGCGTGAAATTCCCAGAGAAAGGTAAGCACAAAGATATATTCGCGAATTTAGATGAGGTGACAAAAGAAAAAGCGAAGTCCATTTTTGAGCAAGAAAAGTCCGGAGCATTAACGCATGAGCAAGTGAAAGAGAAATTGAAAGAATTAGGCGTAACGCTTCCAGAGAAAGGGAAGCATGGTGACATGTTCGCGGATTTAGATGAGGCGACAAAAGAAAAAGCGGAAGCAATTTTGAAGCAAGAAAAGTCTGGAACAATAACTCGTGAGCAAGCGAAAGCCAAGTTGAAAGAACTAGGTGTGAAATTCCCAGAGAAAGGGAAGCACGGTGATATGTTCGCGAATCTAGATGAGGCGACAAAAGAAAAAGCGAAGTCCATTTTTGAGCAAGAAAAGTCCGGGAAATTAACTCGCGAGCAAGCGAAAGAAGAATTGACAAAACTAGGTGTGAATCTTCCAGAGAAAGGGAAGCATGAAGACATCTTTGCAAACTTAGATGAGGCGACAAAAGAAAAAGCGAAAGCGATTCTAGAAAAGGAAAAGAAACAATTAGCAGATTTAAATGTGGATCTTCCAAATCATAAATTTTTTATGAAAACAGATGATAAATAATTGAACTATGTAGTATCTTTCGTGTGGGCAACCGAAAGGTACATATGACAAATGCGAGGACCGATTTCTGTAAGCAGAAATCGGTCCCTTTTAATGATTCATTGAAATTCTTTTCATTGTTAGTATGTATCCAAAGATGCAGTAGAAGATTGCAAAACCGATAAACACTTCAGTATATTGGTATTTACCTAATACGTAGAAGGAAGCAGCTGGTATAATAGCTACCGCTAAAATGCTATAACCAGGATACTTATATCGATACATGATAGCGAATATAAAAGAAAGAACCGTAGCGATGATACAAAAAATAGCAATCATTATTAGTACACCTCCTACATGAATTGTACCATTTTTAGGGAATTAGAGAAGTGTCGGAACTTCTGTTATAATATAAGAAGAGAAATGTTTCTTATGTTATATAAAAAATATATTGATTTTTTCTAACAATTCAATATAATGGGAAACAACTACAAAATTCGACATCAAGAAGTGATGATGAGGATATGATCAGTTTTTTACGATTATCAGAGAGGGAGGCCTTTGGCTGTGAGCTTCCTAATACGGAAAAATCGATTACCACCTCTGAACTGCAGCAGTGAACGGATATCTAGTAATTGCATGCCGGCAAAAACCGTTATTTAGACTTGAGAAATTGGTGAAGTGTGTCACTTTACTAATTGAAACAAGGGTGGAACCACGAATACAACACTCGTCCCTTTTTTAGGGAGGAGTGTTTTTTTATTTCATTTTTGCATCACACTAGAATTGGAAGGAGGATACGCAGCATGCATCATGATGAGAAAAACAAAATTGGTTTAACAGTAGCACTTTCTATCGTAGTAGGAACTATTATTGGGTCTGGTGTGTTTATGAAACCAGGGAGCGTATTAGATTACTCAGGGAGTTCTAATATGGCTATTCTTGCTTGGGTAATTGGTGGTCTGTTGACGTTAGCAAGTGGTTTAACAGTAGCCGAAATTGGAGCGCAAATTCCGAAAAATGGTGGGTTGTATACGTATTTAGAGGAGATTTACGGAAGTTTTTGGGGGTATTTATCTGGCTGGATGCAAACAATTGTTTATGGACCAGCTATTATTGGAACGTTAGGTTTGTATTTTAGTTCTTTAATGATCAATTTTTTCTATTTAGATAAAGTCTGGAATTTACCAATCGCAATTGGAACAGTTGTGTTCCTAGGCGTTATAAATAGTTTGGGAACAAAATATGGGGGCATCGTCCAAACGGTTACGACAGTTGGGAAGATGATTCCAATTATATTAATTGTTGTGCTAGGGTTTTGGAAAGGGAATAGTGATATCTTCAACGTAGTTGTACCGATATCAGAAAATCAAAGTATCGGGATGGCAATTTTAGCAACTTTATTTGCCTATGATGGCTGGATTTTGCTTGCTTCTATTGGCGGAGAAATGAAGAATCCAACAAAGTTATTACCAAAGGCAATGACAGTTGGGATTTTAATTGTAACAGCTGCTTACGTATTAATTAACTTAGCGTTACTAAATGTATTACCAGCAGCGAAAATTGTAGCCCTTGGAGAAAACGCAACGGCGACAGCTGCGGGAATGTTACTTGGAGAATATGGCGGGAAAATTATTAGTATCGGTATTATTATTTCTATTTTCGGTTGTTTAAATGGAAAGATTTTAACATTCCCACGTATTCCGATGTCGATGGCAGAGCGTGGACACCTTCCGTTTTCTAAGTTTATTGCAAAAGAAAATTCGAGATTTAAAACACCAGCGAATGCGATTACTGTTGAAATCATATTAGGAATTATTTTAATGATTATTAGTGATCCGAATAAGCTATCCGAGATTTCCGTATTCATTATTTATATTTTCTATGTAATGACATTTATAGGTGTCTTCATTTTAAGAAAACGTAACAAGAATAAAGAGCGTGCATACAGTGTACCGTTATTCCCGATTGTACCAATCGTTGCGATTTTAGGATCGTTGTTTGTGCTTGGAAGTGCAATTATTAACGATCCGGTAAGCTGCTTCTTATCAATTGGAATTGTATTTACTGGACTTCCGGTATATTGGTACTTAAATAAGAAGAAAGAAACTGGAGTTTAATGATTGAAGGGCAGGCGTATTATACGCCTGCTTTTTTGCTATAAAAAAATTTGTACTTGCGTCCACTTTCTCTTTTGGTTACTATAATGGTAGTAACCAAAAGAGAAAGTGTGGGGAAAGGCTTGAATTTTCGTGTATATATTTTAGCTATTGCGGCTTTCGTAGTCGGAACGGTTGAGCTAATTATAGGAGGAACGCTTGATTTAGTTGCTAATGATTTAGGTGTGTCGATTAGTGCAGCTGGTCAGCTTATTACAATATTTTCAGTAGTATTTGCTCTATCGGGGCCAGTTTTATTAGCATTAACAGGCAAGTTTGAAAGAAAGAAATTGTATGTTGTGGCATTATCAATTTTCTTAATTGGAAATATCATTTCGGCATTTAGTGTGAATTACGAGATGTTAATGTTCTCGAGAGTAATTTGTGCAGCGAGTGGTTCGCTTATTATTGCACTATCGGTAACACTTGCTTCTAGTGTAGTAGAGCCGCATTTTCGTGCGCGTGCAATTGGAATCATTTTCATGGGTATTAGTGGATCACTCGTACTTGGAGTACCACTAGGTCTTGTGCTCGGAAATGCATATGGATGGCGTGCACCATTTGTATTAATTTCGGTATTAACAGTTATAGCAATCGCTTGTATTTCATTATTCTTAACGAAAGTACCACCGACATCAGTACTATCGATAAGAGAACAAATTGCTACGTTAAAGGATAAAAAAATTGTAAGCGCACAGTTAACATCATTTTTATTTTTAACAGGTCATTTAACGCTATACGCATATTTAACACCGTTTCTAAAAGATGTCATGCATGTTGAAGCAAATTGGATTAGTGTGTTTTACTTCATTTTCGGAATTGCGGCGGTACTTGGAGGCGGCCTTGGCGGCTTGCTTGCTGATAAATGGGGATCGAAGAAAAGTATTATTTCCATCATTATCGTATTTGCATGTGCAATCTTTATGTTGCCGATGATGACATTCTCATTCCCGCTTTTCATTATTATGATGGGGCTTTGGAGTATGCTGAGCTGGGCAATTTCGCCAGCACAGCAAAACTATTTAATTGAAATTGCGCCAGAATCAGCTGGTATTCAGCAAGGTTTAAATAACTCTGCACTTCATTTAGGAATTGCACTTGGCTCAACAGTGGGCGGAGTTGTTATTGAGAAATCATCTGTTATATATAACGCTTGGGTAGGCGGCGTTTTCATTATATTGGCACTGCTTTGTGCGATTTTCTCTATTACGAGAGGACGCTCGAATCAGCTTACGAAAGAAGAATCTATCATTTGATAGGTTCTTTTTTTGTTTGTAAAAAATTGCAGGTTTTAGTAGAAAAGTGGAGAAATTGTATGTAGCGAGGTGATGTATATGTATACGAATTTTTCGATTCTTGGCTTTCTAATTTCAATGCTTCCGTTGTTCCTTATTATTCTTGCACTTAGATGGGTTCGTTTCATCTATCAAAACTCAGAAAAACAAGTGGAGCAAAATGAAAAAATTATTGAGCTGTTAATGGTGATAAAGGAACAAAATGAAAAGGAGTCTAGGTGAAGAACTAGACTCCTTTTCATTATTCAACTAGTACCTCAACTTCATAAGCAGACTCTTAATTTCCTCATCCTGCATAAAGAGATCATGGTGCTTCTCTGTAATCTTCGCAAGTGCAACGTCATGATAGAAGAACTCCGTAAAGAACTTCACGAAAGGTTGTGACATTGTTTTCATCGCTTGCCATGATTCTTGCTCTACACCAGCAAATAAAATTTCACGATCGTCAACGATGAGTAGTAAATAACGCTCTAATGCGTTAGGTTCTTGAGCTGGGATTAAAAAATGCATGTTTTCTAAGTCAGTTTCCACTTTTCCAACTATGAGGGACTCGACTTGGACGCCTTGTTTTTCTTTTTGTTCTAGTAAAGGAAGATATTCTAAAAGGGTATCGTTCCATGCGGAGATGCGTATGGATTCTTTCGCATCTTCTATAAGTTGCCTACTTTGTACTTTAATAGAAGACTGCATTTTTAAACTCCAAACGCGGTCATCTGTAAATGACTTTTTAGAAATATTATTTTCAAGTTCTTTAATATTAGATTGGAATTCTGTCGTTAACTTTTCAATTGCTAGCTTGAGTGGTAATGCTGTATACAATTTTTTCTTTTCAGAAACAGAATCCATTACCATCCCTTTATCAATGAGTCGTGCTAACACTTCGTATATTTTTGCTTTTGGAACACCTGAATGTTTAACGATAGTTGTTGCATCTAATGGGTCATTGCTTGATACGACAACTTCATAAGCTTGGCTTTCATATTGTGAGAAACCGAATTTTTGTAGCATAGTTCCCTCCGAACGAATGAGATTATATGTTAAGGATAATGAACTATTTGTTTTTACACAAGTGTTGAGATAACAAGTAAGTTGATTGAAATGAGAATAAATTTCAATTTTTTAAACTATATGGATTGAGCTTTCTGATTTATCTATTATACTTAATATAGTGATTAATACGATTAAATTTTACCGAGAAGGGGATGCTTGAGGGAATATGTTGAGAAGTTTACGTTTAAAAATTGCAGTAGTATTTTCGGTACTTATTTCTATGATGTTTGTAATATTAGGTACAGCTGTGTATCAATTGCAAAAAGAGAAAGAAACGCACTCCTTAGATCAGTATTCTGAAAATACGATGGATCTTGTGACAGAGCAGTTAACTGCATTTATGCAGCGAATTGAAGAAGATATGGGTCATTATGGATCTCATGAGGATATTCAAAACATGCTACAAGATGGGGTTACTCCAGAAGAAGAGAGTTTTATTTTAAAAGAATTTTCAAGATTTAAAAAGAATCATCCTGATATTTTAGATGTATACATTGGGACGAAAGATAAAAAAACGTTAAGTGCAAACCTTGCTGATGGAGGAAAAGTACCTGAAGGATATGATCCAACAAGTCGTCCGTGGTATAAAACATCTGAAGCAGATACAAAATCGATTATTTGGGGACAACCACAATATGAAATCGCGACAGGTAAGTTAAGTATTGGAGTTTCAAAAGCCATTGTCGGGCAAGATGGTTCTGTGTTAGGTGTTGTAGCAATGGATGTATCACTAGGAACGATTCAAAAGCTACTCCATAATATTCAATATAATAATGGCGGAGAAATGTTTGTTATAAATGATAAAAATATTGCCATTGTGTACCCGGAGAAAGTAGGAAAAGATGTTTCGAAAGAACCACTTGTTAAAAGTTTAAATAAAGATGAAACGAAATTTGCGGCGGCGACATTAGGTGGAAAAGATGTAGTGGCATACAGTCAAGTGTTTGATAAGATGAAATGGAAAATTGGGATTGTATATCCGAAAGAGTCAATTGATAACTTACTCGTAGAAACAAGAAATACAGTTATTATAATGGCATGTATAAGTTTATTGATTGGAATATTAGCTTCATATTTATTCTCAAGAAGATTAGCAAGACCGTTACAATTATTAACGAATCACGTTCAAAAAGTAGCGGAAGGTGATTTAACGTTGCAAATGAAGGTGACAAGTAAAGATGAGGTTGGTACGCTTACGACTCACTTTAATCATATGGTTGAGCAAATGAATGAAATGGTAAGTAAAATTAAAAATAGTGTATCGACAGTACAGAAATCGACTCACAATCTGCATTATTTAACGAATGAAACTGTAGCAGCTAGTAGAGAAGTTTCAGGTGCAATGGATGATGTGAGCGGAGGCGCGTCTACTCTTGCTAATAGTGTAGATGAAGTTTCAGAACAGCTCGAGAATATGGCGCAGTCAGTGGAACAAATGAATAACTCCGTTGGTGAAATAAAAGGAGTGGCTGGCAAAGCTGAAGAGGCATCTAAGCAAGGATTAAATACGATGCGTAATTTAGTTCGTACGAGAGGACAATCATCTTCTATCATTGTTCATACAGAGGAAGCGTCTGGTAAGTTAGAGCAAAGAGTTGGATCGATTCAAAATGTTGTAGAGCTTATAAAAGGTATTTCGGATCAAACAAATTTACTTGCTTTAAATGCTTCGATTGAAGCAGCACGTGCAGGTGAACAAGGTAAGGGATTTGCGGTTGTTGCTGAAGAGGTTCGAAATTTAGCTGAACAATCAAAAGAGGCAACCGGAGAGATTGCAACGATGATTGGTGATGTACAATTAGAAGTAAAGCGAGTTGTAGAAGTTGTAAGTAAGTTGAAAGATATTGCTGATATACAAAATAAAGTTACGACAGAGGCGGAGACAGAATTCCGCACAATCATGTCAGTCGTAAGTACAATTAGTGCTTCAGTAGAGAAGATTGTAGCAGAAGTGCAGAATATAGGTCACGAGCAAGAAGAAATTACAGATGTTATGCAAACAATCGCTGGTACGAGTCAAGAAAGTGCAGCTGTTTCTGAAGAGGTAAATGCAGCGACTGAGTCACAGGTTAATCATCTAGAGAAAGTTGCTCACACGATGGAAAGTTTGACAGAGAATATGAGAGACTTAGAAAGATTGATTGAGCAGTTTAAAGTAGAAGAGTAATGTATTAGTAAAATGATGAGGATTTCGGTAAAATAGACAATGGATATATATAAAGTAGTTATAGGAGGAAGATTATTATGGCAATTGTTGATGTATCGATTATTCCAGTAGGAACAGGTAATCCAAGTGTTAGTGAATATGTAGCAGAAGTACAAAAGGTACTAGAGAAAAATGCTGATCGTGTGAAGTATCAATTAACACCGATGAATACAGTAATTGAAGGCGATCTTCCTGTCATTTTAGAAGTAATTCAACAAATGCATGAAGTGCCATATACGAAAGGTGCACAGCGTGTTGCAACAACAATTCGTATCGATGATCGTCGTGATAAAGTAAGCACGATGGAGAAGAAATTAAACTCTGTTCGATCAAAATTATAAGAAAAAGCAGCGATCTTCGCTGCTTTTTTCATATAGGAGGAAATAAGATGAGTGAAAAGTTTAACGAGCAATTTGACGGATTGCTAGAGAAATACACGGAACTATTACTTGGAGAGAGCAACGAAGAGCGAAAAGAGCAGGTACAGAAATGGGCACTTTATTCTTATATGGCTAAGACGATGCCAGCTTTAGTGAAACATTGGAATGAGACGTATCCAGATGCAAAAGAAGAGATGGTACAGTTAATTACGAATATTAAAAAGCTGAATGATGAGAAGCGAAATGAGAAGTAAGAAGGCTTGAGGATAATGTTACCTCAAGTTTTTGTTATTAATATCCTTATATAATTTACATGAAATATAAATGGTTTTGTGAGCATGTCGAATATTTTCGGCATGCTCATTTTTTCCCTAGTAAACCCGTTTTTTTTGAATGTCGAAAAATATTTTCTTCATATTTACAAACGAGAATATAGAGTTTTAAATGTTTTGATAGTATTTTATAAATTATCTAAATAATTATTTGTATCAAATAATTTTAAACAATGATATAATTTCGAAGAGGGGTAAAAAACAGATAAATTATAGTCGTAGGGGTGAATTACATGGAACAATTAATGCGAAATTCGTTTCTTTTCTTATCTAAAAATAAAGCGCTAACAAAACTGGCTAAAAAGTACGGTTTACGCTTTGGTGCAGGTCGCTTCGTCGCAGGGGAAACGATTGAATTAGCGACAGCTGCAATTAAAGCATTAAATAAGCAAGGTCTTTGTGTAACAATCGATTATTTAGGTGAATTCGTTGATAATGAAGCGGAAGCAAATGAAATGGCCAGCGAATCGATTGAAGCGATTCGTGCAATTGGAAGAGAAGGTCTTAATTCACAGCTTTCTTTAAAGATGACTTCTATGGGATTAGATATCTCCGACGAAATCGTAATGAACAATATGCGCCGTATTTTAGAAGCTGCAAAAGAAAATGGTGTGTTTATTACAATTGATATGGAAGACTATACGCGCTGCGGAAAAACAATTGATATCTTTAAACAATTAAAATCTGAATACGATAATATTGGTACTGTTATTCAAGCTTATTTATATCGTACAGAAAAAGATATTGAAGATTTAAACGCTTATAATCCTAATTTACGTCTTGTAAAAGGGGCCTATAAAGAACCTGAAGAAGTAGCGTTCCCGGAAAAGAAAGATGTAGATGACAATTATAAAAAAATTATTAAAATGCACTTATTAAATGGAAATTACACTGCAATTGCTTCACATGACGAAGCGATTATTGAATATACGAAAAAACTTGCGGAAGAACATAACATTCCAAGGGATCAATTTGAATTCCAAATGTTATTTGGTATTCGTACAGAGCGTCAACTTGAGCTAGTAAAAGAAGGTTACAAAATGCGCGTTTACGTGCCTTATGGAAACGACTGGTATGGCTATTTCATGCGCCGTCTAGCAGAACGTCCAGCAAACGTTGCGTTCGTATTAAAAGGTATGATCAAAAAATAACCAAGGAGAAAATACTCCTTGGTTATTTTAATTGCTGAAATGCGTAGTGCGACATTTTCTTCGTATCAGGATATAGTTGCGTACGAGTAGAAGATAACACGACGTTAATGACGCGTTTACCGTCTTTTTCATCAACTGTTACGACTGTGTATTTTCCGAGTGCTGATAAACCGCTTTTACTTCCAATCGCATATGGATCATCATATAGTTCTTCTCGTCCATAGTTTGCGATTTTCGGAGAACGCTCTGAAGTATGTAGTGTTGTATGTATTGAATTCATATATTCTAAAACGATCGGATACTTCAAGGCTTCTTTCGTAATAATAGCAATGTCATATGGTGATACTTTATTTCCAAGTGCATCAGCACCGCTTGCGTTTTTGAAAGTCGCATGTTTTGTCCCAAGTTCCTTCGCCCTAGAGTTCATCATTTTCACAAACTCATTTTTTGATCCTGCGATATGTTCAGCGATTGACTCAGCGATTGGGTCTGCACTAATAATAAGCATAAGTTTTAATGCCTCATCACGTTTTAATTTTTCACCCGCGCGAAGCTTAATCTTCTTACTTTGACTTTCTGTTTTAATCGCATTCTCTGTAACCGTAATTTCTTCATCTTCTTTTACATTCTCAAGTAAGAGAAGAGTTGTCATCATTTTGGCTATACTAGCCGGATAAGAGCGTTCATCTTCACGTTTTCCATACAAAATTTTCCCTGTGTCTGCATCAATTGTAATCCCGTATTGCCCAGTAATGTTAGGTTGATCTGCTCTTACAACTTGTTGCCTTTGTGCATAAGAGAAGAAAATCATCCCTGTAAATAGTGTGGCAATCATTACAATCATAATTATTGTTCGTTTCATCGTCGTTCCCTCTTTTGTTTTCCATATGTACAAATAAATTGGGCAGAAAAAGCAGCCATTAATCATTATGCCACGTCCTCTGCCCAAAAATATAGCGTTATTTTTCGCCCATATTATGCTTCTTATATTGTTGGTTATTACTTTGACGCCCTTTTTCAACACCGTGATTATGCGGACCTGCATTTCCAGTTACACTTGCTGCGCTAATTCCAGTTTTTGAAGGGTTCTTCTTAAGTTTTGCCATATATATTCCTCCAGTTTCGTCAGATTATAAAAAGGAAAAGTGCATTTTAATGAAGAAAATACACATGTATAGCATAGCCAAATGAAAGAAATATATTTATTTCAGAAAATTTTATCAATAAATATATTGCGAAAATTCAAACTGTATCATATATTTATTAGTAGAGGCTCACTCATTGATTGCGACTTATGTCGAAAAATTGAATGAGCATTCATTCAAGAATAGGGGGAGAAATGGATGTTCCAAATTAAAAAGGCTGCTGTTCTAGGTTCAGGCGTAATGGGTTCAGGAATTGCGGCACACTTAGCTAATATTGGTATTCCGACATTATTGCTTGATATTGTACCACCTGCGCTTACGAAAGAAGAAGAGGCGAAGGGACTTACATTAGAACATAAAAGTGTGAGAAATCGTTTTAGTAATACGGCTGTGCAAAAACTATTAAAGCAAAAACCAGCTCCTCTGACAGTGAAAGGAAATTTAGCACTGATTGAAGCAGGTAACTTAGAAGATGATCTTGAGCGTCTAGCTGATGTAGATTGGATTATTGAAGTAGTAGTTGAAAACTTAGATATAAAGAAGAAACTATTTGAAAAAGTAGATGCTGTTCGTAAACCAGGCTCAATTGTGAGCTCAAATACATCAGGCATTTCCGTTGAAAAAATGGCAGAGGGTCGTTCAGACGACTTCCAGAAACACTTCTTAGGAACACACTTTTTTAACCCACCACGATATTTAAAACTTCTAGAGGTAATACCGACGAAAGAAACTGATCCACAAGTATTAAGCTTCATGAAACTATTTGGCGAAGACGTTCTTGGAAAAGGCGTTGTTATCGCAAAAGACACACCAAACTTTATTGGAAACCGCATCGGTACGTATGGCTTGCTTGTAACGCTTCAAGAAATGATTAAGCGTGGCTATAGCATTGGAGAAGTTGACTCTGTAACAGGTCCATTAATTGGTCGTCCGAAGAGCGCAACGTTCCGTACATTAGATGTTGTTGGTTTAGATACATTTGTACACGTTGCAAATAACGTATATGAAAATGTACAAGAAGAAGAGCGTGATGTATTTAAAGTACCTGCTTTTATGCATGACATGCTTGATAAAAAATGGCTTGGAAGTAAAACGGGTCAAGGCTTCTTCTTAAAACAAGGAAAAGAAATTTTAGAATTAAACCCTGAAACGATGGAATATGGAGCGCGTAAAAAATTAAAAGCTGCGTCCGTAGAGTTAAGTAAGCAAGAAAAAGGATTAGCGAATAAATTGAAAGCGCTTGTATACGCGAAAGATCGCGCAGGAGAGTTGTTATGGAATATTATCACACCAACTCTTTTATACTCTGCAAAGCTTCATAAAGAAATTGCTGATGATATCGTTGCAATTGACCAAGCGATGAAATGGGGCTTCGGATGGGAGCAAGGACCATTCGAAATTTGGGATGCAATCGGCGTTGAAAAGTCTGTTCAAAAGATGGAAGAAAACGGCGCAGTTGTTCCTACTTGGGTGAAAGAAATGGTAGAGAAAGGTTTCACTACTTTCTATAAACATGATAACGGCGATAGCTACTATTACGACAATGGTGAATATAAGCTAATCGAACGTAACAAAAAAGCAATTTCTCTTAAGCAGTTAAAAGAGAAAAACGGTGTGTTAAAGAAAAATAGCGGAGCGAGCTTAATTGATTTAGGCGATGGTATCCTTTGCTTAGAATTCCATTCGAAGAGCAATGCAATCGGTATGGATATTACGCAAATGATTAACTACGCTGTTGATGAAGTAGAGAAAAATTATAAAGGTCTTGTTATCGGAAACCAATCGAAGAACTTCTGCGTTGGTGCGAACCTTGCAATGATCTTAATGGAAGCACAAGACGACAACTACTTTGAAATTGAGTGGGTTGTGAAAAACTTCCAAGATGCAATGACGAAAATTAAGTACTCTTCTAAGCCAGTTGTAGCGGCGCCATATGGTATGACGCTTGGCGGTGGTACAGAAGTTTGTTTACCAGCAGCGAGCATTCAAGCTTCTAGTGAGACTTATATGGGCTTAGTAGAAGTAGGTGTTGGCTTAATCCCTGGCGGAGGCGGTAACAAAGAGTTATACATTAAACACTTAAACAAAATGGCAAACGGTGTAGAATTCGACTTACAAAAAGTTGCGAATAAAGTATTCGAATCTGTAGCGATGGCGAAAGTTTCTACATCAGCACAAGAAGCTGTATCGAACAACTTCTTAGGCGATAAAGACGGTATTAGTGTGAATGGTGATCACTTACTATATGATGCGAAACAAAAAGCACTTTCTTTATATGAAGCAGGTTATAAAGCACCTATCCGCAAAAAGATACCAGTTGTTGGTGAGACAGGATATGCAGCGCTTGTACTTGGTGCAGAGGCAATGCATTTATCAGGTTACATTTCTGAACATGATCTGCACATTGCGAAGAAACTGGCATATGTCATTGCGGGCGGAAAAGTGCCGTACGGAACAGAAGTTGATGAGCAGTATTTATTAGATGTAGAACGTGAAGCATTTATTAGCTTAGTAAGTGAGATGAAATCACAAGCAAGAATGCAGCACATGCTTGTAAAAGGAAAACCATTACGTAACTAATAACGAGGGGAGATATCGTTCATGAGAGAAGCTGTCATTGTTGCGGGAGCAAGAACACCAATTGGAAAAGCAAAGAGGGGGTCATTAAAAACAGTTCGTCCTGACGATCTAGGGGCGTTAGTAGTAAAAGAAACGTTAAAGCGTGCGAATTATGAAGGACCAATTGATGATTTAATTTTCGGTTGTGCGATGCCAGAAGCAGAGCAAGGTTTAAATATGGCTCGTAATATCGGCGGGCTAGCAGGACTTTCTTACGATGTTCCAGCTATTACAATTAACCGTTACTGTTCTTCAGGTTTACAAAGTATCGCTTACGGAGCAGAGCGCATTATGCTTGGTCACTCTGAAGCTGTATTATCAGGCGGAGCGGAATCAATGAGTTTAGTTCCAATGATGGGGCACGTTGTTCGTCCGAACAGTCGCCTTGTAGAAGCTGCTCCAGAATATTATATGGGTATGGGACATACAGCAGAGCAAGTTGCTGTGAAATATGGAATTTCTCGTGAAGAACAAGATGCATTTGCAGTAAGAAGTCATCAACGTGCTGCGAAAGCATTAGCTGCAGGGAACTTTGCGGATGAAACAGTATCTGTAGATGTGACGTTACGCTCGGTTGGATCAAACAACAAACTGCAAGAAGAAACAATCATTTTCGCACAAGACGAAGGTGTAAGAGCAGAGACGACGCTAGACATTTTAGGTAAATTACGTCCAGCATTTAACGTTCGCGGTTCTGTAACGGCTGGTAACTCTTCACAAATGAGTGACGGTGCAGCATCTGTACTATTAATGGATCGTGAAAAAGCAGTGAGCGATGGCATGAAGCCACTTGCAAAATTCCGTTCATTCGCAGTAGCTGGAGTACCACCAGAAGTAATGGGAATCGGCCCAATTGCTGCAATTCCGAAAGCGTTAAAATTAGCTGGTTTAGAGCTATCTGATATCGGTCTATTTGAACTAAATGAAGCATTCGCTTCTCAATCTATCCAAGTTATTCGTGAACTTGGTCTAGATGAAGAAAAAGTAAACGTAAACGGCGGTGCAATCGCACTTGGACATCCACTTGGCTGTACAGGAGCAAAACTAACACTATCTCTTATTCACGAAATGAAACGTCGCAACCAACAATTCGGTATCGTAACAATGTGTATCGGCGGCGGAATGGGAGCAGCGGGAGTATTTGAATTACTATAAAAAAAGTGGAAGCGGCTCGCTCAGAATGTGAGGGGGATGGAGCTTCAGACGAAGAGGCGCTGTTTGCCTCGTAGGAAGAAGCAAAGCCATCGAACATTCTAGCCGCTGGAACTGGATTATATAAAAAGTGCAGGTGGCTTGCTCAGAACAGGAGGGCGTTGGAAGCCCTGACGAAGAGGCGCTTTTTGCCTCAAAGGAAGGGGTGAAACGACCGACTGTTCTAGCCACCGGAACTGGATTGTAAAAAAGTGGAAGCGGCTCGCTCAGAACAAGAGGACGCTAAAGCAAAGAATGGAAGCAACAAAGGGGTATGAAAAATAAAAGTGAGAGTCAGCTTTCCAAAAATGAGAGAAGCGGCTTATGAAAATATAAAGGAGGAAATTTTCATGGAAAAAACAGTAGGAAATGCGGTTAAAGGCGGTAGCTTTTTAGTAGAGGAAATTACGATTGATCAAGTGTTTACGCCAGAAGATTTTTCATCTGAGCATAAAATGATTGCAAAAACGACAGAGGACTTTATCGTAAATGAAGTTCTTCCGGAGCTTGAATATTTAGAGCAACACGAATTTGATCGTTCTGTGCGTCTTTTAAAAGAAGCTGGTGAACTTGGTTTACTAGGCGCTGACGTACCAGAAGAGTACGGCGGAATTGGTCTTGATAAAGTAAGCTCAGCGTTAATCGCAGAGAAATTCTCGCGCGCTGGTGGTTTTGCAATCACTCACGGTGCTCACGTTGGTATCGGATCTTTACCAATCGTATTATTCGGTAACGAAGAGCAAAAGAAAAAATATTTACCACTACTTGCAACTGGTGAAAAATTAGCGGCATACGCATTAACTGAGCCAGGTTCAGGATCTGACGCATTAGGTGCAAAAACAACTGCACGTTTAAATGCAGAAGGTACGCATTACGTATTAAATGGTGAAAAACAATGGATTACAAACTCTGCATTTGCTGACGTATTTATCGTATACGCAAAAATAGACGGTGAGCACTTCTCAGCATTTATCGTAGAGAAAGACTATGCTGGTGTATCTACAAGCCCTGAAGAGAAGAAAATGGGTATTAAATGTTCTTCAACTCGTACGTTAATTTTAGAAGATGCGTTAGTACCGAAAGAAAACTTACTTGGTGAAATCGGTAAAGGCCATATTATCGCGTTCAACATTTTAAATATCGGTCGTTATAAATTAGGTGTTGGTACAGTTGGATCTGCGAAACGTGCAGTAGAAATTTCAGCACAATATGCAAATCAACGTCAACAATTCAAACAACCAATCGCTCGCTTCCCATTAATTCAAGAGAAACTTGCGAATATGGCAGCGAAAACATATGCAGCTGAAAGCTCTGTATATCGTACAGTAGGTTTATTCGAAAGTCGCATGAGCACATTATCTGAAGAAGAAGTAAAAGACGGTAAAGCAGTAGCAGCTTCTATCGCTGAATATGCAATCGAGTGTTCTTTAAATAAAGTATTCGGTTCTGAAGTACTAGATTATACAGTAGATGAAGGTGTTCAAATTCACGGTGGTTACGGATTTATGGCAGAGTACGAGATTGAAAGAATGTACCGCGATTCTCGTATTAACCGTATTTTCGAAGGCACGAACGAAATTAACCGCCTAATCGTACCAGGTACGTTCTTACGTAAAGCGATGAAAGGTGAATTACCACTTCTTCAAAAAGCACAAAAATTACAAGAAGAGTTAATGATGATGATGCCAGAAGAAGTAGGCGATGAGCCATTAGCACTTCAAAAATATTTAGTAAAGAACGCGAAGAAAATCGGTTTAATGGTAGCTGGATTAGCTGCTCAAAAATACGGTAAAGCATTAGATAAAGAGCAAGAAATTCTTGTGAATATTGCTGACATCGTAAGCAATCTTTACGCAATGGAATCAGCTCTTCTTCGTACAGAAAAAGCAATTAAAACAACTGGTCTTGAAAAGAATAAACAAAAAGTGTTATACACTGAAGTATTCTGCCAAGAAGCATTCAACGAAATCGAAGCAGATGCGAAAGAAACACTTATCGCAGTTGAAAATGGCGACATGCTGCGCATGATGTTATCATCATTACGTAAATTAACTCGCCACACACCACTTAACGTAATTCCGAAGAAACGTGAAATTGCTGCGAAAATTTTAGAAGATGAGCGTTACACAGTTTAATAGAACAGCGGGAACCAGTAGCCTTGTGGCTGCTGGTTTTTTATTTTTACTGATGTTAAAAATAGTTTACATGATGTTAAAAATAAATTACAATGAAAATATAGAAAATAATGTAAAATAAGGAGAGGTTATGAAACAGAGTGGGAATTTACAAAATAATCTCGTTGTACTCAGAGCAGAAAAACGCTGGTCACAAACTGATTTAGCAAAGCAAGCTGGGGTAAGTAGACAAACGATCGCCTCAATTGAAGCAAATCGTTACAATCCATCTTTAATTTTAGCTTTTGAAATTGCACTTATTTTGGGTAAGGAGTTTCATGAAGTTTTTCAATATAAGATAGAGGGGGAAACGGAATGAGTGTTGTAGTAGGGATAATAATCTCAGTAGCAGGACTAATAGGTGTTTTATATTCAACACGTTTTCAGAAGAATGAGGGGGAAGATGAAAGAGGCGAGCATATTACAGGGAATGCAGCTAAAATTTCGTTATTTGTATTTTTATTTCTATATTTAGTTATCTTTTTAATCGGGAATCTATATTCATTGACAGGCGAACAATATAAATTAGCAAATGCATTTTTATTAGCAGGGGTACTTTGTTCTTATGCTTTAACTATCGTAGTTTTGAAAAGAAAATATTAACTGGAAAAGGGCTGTTTTACATATGTATTTGTAAACGGCTCTTTTTTATGGAGGTAAAGGAGATGAAGGTAATAAAAGTAGGAACAGTTCATCAAATCGCATTTTTACCACGTTTATTTCCGATTAACTGTTATTTTGTTGAAGAAGAAACAGGATTAACTTTAATTGATGCAGCTTTACCATTTTGTGCAATGAAGATTTTAGAAGCGGCTCGAAAAATTGGTAAACCGATTACGAATATTGTTATCACGCACGCGCATGATGACCATATAGGAGCACTTGATGCGATAAAACAAGAGCTGCCGGATGTTACGGTTTATATTTCTAAAAGAGATGCTCATTTACTTGAAGGAGATATGGCACTGCAAAATGGAGAACGAAACACACCGATAAAAGTGGGTGTGTCTAAAAAGATAAAGACGATTCCAGATATTCTTCTTCAAGAGGGTGATCAGATGGGTTCTCTTTTAGCGATTGAGACTCCAGGTCATACACCAGGTTCAATGGCGTTTTTAGATACGAGGAACGATGCACTCATTGTTGGAGATGCATTTCAAACGAGAGGCGGGATAGCGGTAGCGGGGCAATTGAAGTGGCTTTTTCCGTTTCCTATGTTTGGTACTTGGGATGCAGAAGTTTCATTAACAAGCGCTCAGAAATTGCTGGAGTATAAGCCGTCTATATTGGCGACGGGGCATGGGAAGATGATTAAAGATCCGTTAGTGCAAATGCAGAAAGCGATTGAAGAAGCGGAAAGGAATTTAATGAGAAAGAGCCTCAAATAATTTTGAGGCTCTTTTTTGCTAGATGATATTTTTTTGTAGGCTTTAGAAATGTATATATCGCTAATACGAAGTTGAAAAACATAAATACGAAAGGGTCTTGGCTTGGATTCGGATCATAATTTTTTTGAGTGTTTGTAAGACATTCTAGTGGTATTTCTAGATGTCTTTTTTTTATGAATATGATTTAAAAAGAATCAAATAATAAATGGTGAATGAACAAAGAAAGGTAGGAGTATTTTATGCAAAACTTAACAGAGCTTGAAGTGGAAAATTTACGTCATTTAATTGGTGGTCATGCGACGATTATTAACAAATTGGACCAGTATGCACAGGCTTGTACAGATCCACAGCTAAAGCAAATGCTACAAAAGGATGCACAAGATGCACGAAATACGAAACAGCAATTAATGACTTTTCTAGGATAGGAGGAAGAGAGAAATGAATGAAAAAGATATGGTAAATGATTATTTAGCAGGGTTAAACTCAAGTTTAACAAGTTATGCAAATTATATTTCTCAGTCTGATAACGAACAGTTACATCAAACGTTAATTCAAATTCGTAATCAAGATGAGATGCGTCAACGTAATATGTATGAATATGCAAAGCAAAAAAGTTATTACAAGCCGGCAGCACCTGCTAATCCAATGATTGTGCAGCAATTGAAAAGTCAATTAAGTGCGGAATAGTGTGATGAATGAAACGAGCGAATGGATTCGCTCGTTTTTTTGTTTGGTATATGTCAATAAATACATAATAAATATTTTTTCAGTTGTAACAAATATGACGAAAATTAAATATAACAATTCACAAAAAGGACAAAACTTTGCTCAATATTTCACAAAGTATCCATGGTTTCTATCGTGAGAACCTCTATAATTAGGGGTGTAAAGAACGAAAGAAATAGACTACATGATCAATTAGGAGAGATTGCTATGAATAGAAACACAAGAAAAATTGCAATTATCGGTACTGGATTAGTTGGATCAAGCTGTGCGTATTCCATTGTAAACCAAGGGATTTGCGAAGAGCTATTGTTAATTGATATAAATCATGAACGTGCAGTTGGAGAAGCGATGGATTTATCGCACTGCATTAACTTTACAAATACAAGAACAAAAGTATATGCAGGAAGTTATGAAGACTGCAAAGATATGGACATTGTCATTATTACAGCAGGACCAGCGCCGAAGCCTGGACAAAGTCGTTTAGACACTTTAGGAGCAAGCGCAAAGATTATGGAAAGTGTTGTGAATGGCGTAATGGAAAGTGGATTTGATGGTATTTTCTTACTCGCATCGAATCCAGTTGATATTATTACATATCAAGTGTGGAAGTTATCTGGTTTACCTAGAAATCGTGTGATTGGTACAGGTACATCACTAGATTCTTCTCGCTTAAGAACATTTTTATCTGAAATGTTACATGTAGATCCTCGTAGTATTCATGGGTATTCATTAGGAGAACATGGTGATTCTCAAATGGTTGCTTGGTCTCACGTAACTGTTGGTGGAAAGCCGATTTTACAAATTTTAGAAGAGAAAAAAGACCGATTTGGTGAAATAGATTTAGATGAAATTGTTGAGAAGACTGCAAAAGCTGGATGGGAAATTTATAAGCGCAAAGGAACTACTTATTACGGAATCGGAAATTCTTTAGCTTATATTGCTCGCTCAATTTTCAATGATGATCACCGTGTTATCGCTGTTTCAGCTATTTTAGATGGTGAATATGGCGAATACGATATTTGTACAGGAGTACCAGCAATTATTACTAGAGATGGTATAAGAGAAGTGGTAGAACTAAACTTATCAGAAGATGAAGAAAGTCGCTTTGCAAAATCAAACGATGTTTTACGCGATTATATGAAAACAATTGGTTACTAAATTATAGGAGAAGGTGAAACAAATGAAGGAATATATAATGTCTCGTGTGTTTAAAGCTTCTGCCGGAATCGCACAGGGTATTTTCGTATCCCTTGGAATTGGTTTACTGATTGAAAATATAGGAAGAATTGTTGATATACCATTACTTATTACAATCGGAGTTGTTGCAAAATCACTTATGGCACCAGCAATTGGAGCCGGGATTGCCTTTATGCTCGGTGCAAACGGACTCGTAATTTTCTCAGCGATGGTAGCTGGAGCAATTGGAGCTGGTTCAATTTCAATTACTGAAGCTGGTCTTATCATTAAAACAGGTGAACCAATCGGTGCATTATTAACAGCGACTTTAGCAGTTTATATTGGTAAACGATTAAGTGGAAAAACTGCTTTAGATATGATGCTCGTTCCATTTGCAGCAATATTAGGTTCTGGTTTAGTCGGTATTTGGTTAGCTCAAAATATTAGCCCAGTTTTAAATACAGTTGGAGCATTCATTAAAGATAGTTCAGCTGGTAGCCCGTTTATCGCTTCTATCGTGATTGCTGTAGTTTGGGGATTGTTACTTATCTCTCCAGCTTCATCAGCTGCGTTAGCGATAGCGCTTAGCTTAGATGGTGTTGCAGGCGGTGCAGCACTTGCAGGATGTGTTGCTCAATTTATCGGATTCTCTGTTATTTCAGCGAAAGAAAATAATTTAGGTGGCATATTAGCCCAGGCACTTTGTACTCCAAAAGTGCAGTTACCGAACATTACTAAAAATCCAATGATTCTCGTCCCAACTGTCGTCGCCAGTGCAATAGTTGGCCCAGTATCGGCACTAATTTTCCAACTGGAAGCAGGAAAAGAAATTGCAGGTCTTGGATTAAGCTCTCTTATCGCACCAATTAATTTAATTTCCAGCCAAGGGTGGGAAGTTGTCCCAGCGATGGTAATCACTTATATCATCATTCCAGTAGCTGTTTCTTATATACTGTACATTGCTCTTAAAAAAGCAGGTCGTATTCATTCTGGTGATATGACTGTACCGCAATCTTAATTTGAAAATCTCCTTAATAATAGATAAAAGCAGACTGAGAAGACACAGTCTGCTTTTTTACATTTTATGATTTTGTTTTACTGGAACTGTCACTGTTTCTTTTGCTAATAAGAGCTGGACACCGAAGTATAGTACGCTTGCGAGCGTCATTCCAGAAATGGCGTCTACAAATGCATGCTGCTTCGTAAATAATGTTGATAAAATAATAAGCGTACCGAAGAAAGTAAGGATGTAATATTCCAAAGTATGCTGTTCTCTACGCTTAAAGGCAGCTAACATAATTACAAATGTCGTAAGGACATGAATGCTTGGGAAGCAGTTTACTGGATGATCAATACTATAAATATAGCGGACTAGTTCGGAAAATACGTCTGTTCCAACGACGGTTGGGCGTGGTACAGTTGTCTGCCAAAAAAAATAAATCGAAAAACAAGCAAGTTTTCCAAGAATTACACTACTTAAAGTGACATAATATTGCTTTCGATCAGCAAAACAGTAATAAATAAGTGCACCGTATAAGTATGGAAACCAAAGTAAGTAAGGAATAATAAATGCTTTCACAAATGGAATCCAATCATCTACTACAGTTGTGACATCTACTGCGTGAACAGTAGATTTATTTAATACATCGTAAAGGGGACTTACGAGTACGAGTAGAAGTATATAACTTAACGGAAGAAGAGATGAAAGTTTAAATTTCTTCATGATAATCTCCTATGTTTTAGTAATGTAAATAAATTCAATTGATTATAATATAGAAAATCCAATTGGGCTATCGATTTTACTTACATTTTCTTGAATTCACCTTACATTTTTGTCACTTGACTTAAAAGAGGGGGAGGGTGCTATATGAAGCGTTCATTTTATTTCTTAGTTTTTATATTGTTATGCCTAGTGAGTACTGGGTGTGCAAAGGATAAAGAAGGAGAGAAATTAGAATACAACGGGAGAGCACTCGTAATTGGAGTTGTTGGTGAAAAGCCGAAAGATACGTTTAGAAATATAAAGTTTGAAAAAGTGAAGTTAGAAGAACTGAAAAAGGAATCTGGAGCAGTAGATGGTTTTCTAATAATGAAAGAGCACTTTCAAGAAGCTTCGAAAGAGCAGTATAAAGATTTATTTTTATCGTTAAAGAAACCAGTGTTTTTTATTGGCTTACAAGATAAATCATATTCGACTTTTATTACAAAAAATATAGAGTATAACAGTGCACCAAAAGATGTAAATGCTATGTACGTGCAAGGTTTTGCAAATATTGGAAGTGGCGAAGGGCAACAATGGGGAGTAGGTTTATCGAATGGTGGAAATACAGAAGAAAGTATTCATAATATGTATATAGTAGTGTTTCAAACCATTTCGGACTATTTAAGTCGATGATGAAGGAGCCTGTAAAAGGGCTTCTTATTTTTTAAATAAAGTGAAACTTTAATCAGTCGGGGTTTTGTCCATTCCCCACTGATTATTAGCCGCACCAATCAGGCTTTTACGGGAAGTTATCTCCCACCTAACTTCCTCGCATTTGCCGAATTTCGAGGTGGGAGTCTTACTGCCCGTTAATACGGGATAAACGTTTGTTTAAGATATATGTTCGGTATAGAAAATCATGTATTCCAAAGGTGATATAGAAAAACATGAAATTAATCAAACGTTTGTTTAAGAGGTATGTTCGGTATGGAAGAATTCATGTATTCCAAAGGCTGGGGTAGAAAAACATGAAATTAATCAAACGTTTGTTTAAGGTATATGTTCGGTATAAAAGAATCTACGTATTCCGAAGGTTGAGGTAGAAAAATATGAAATTAATCAAACGTTTGTTTAAGATATATGTTCGGCGTGGGATGAGAAAAAATTTTAAAAAATTATATATTTATTTTTTCTTAATAAATGGCGGAAAAATAAGAAAAATTAGCAGGATTATTAAAAATTATCACGAAATAAGTAAAAGTTTAGCGAATAATCGTTTGAAATAATAAAATGTTTTCTATATGATAAAGGTAAAGGTTAGTAAAAAAGTAGGTGAATTTATGACAGTAACATTTTATTCATATCCAAAATGTGGCACATGTCAAAAAGCAAAGAAATGGTTTGAGGCAAACGATGTAGCATATGAGATGATTCATATTGTTGAAAATCCACCGTCAAAAGAAGATTTACGTAATTTACATGAGAAAAGTGAATTACCATTAAAAAAATTCTTTAATACAAGTGGAATGCGTTACCGCGAACTTGGTTTAAAAGATAAGTTAAAGGATGCAAGCGAAGACGAAATGTATGAGCTTTTAGCATCTGATGGCATGTTAATTAAACGTCCAATTGTAACAGATGGAACGAGTGTAACACTTGGTTTTAACGAAGAGCAGTTTGAAAGTGTGTGGAAAAAGTACCAATAAGGTATTTTTACATAATTAATACATTCACTGGAGGTACAGTCATGAGCATTCCAAATAATTTACGTTACTCTGAAGAACACGAATGGGTAAAAACAGAAGGTAATGCGGTTGTTATCGGTATTACTCATTTTGCGCAAGGTGAGTTAGGCGATATCGTATTCGTTGAACTTCCTGAAGTAGGTGCAACAATCCAAGCTGACGAGCCATTCGGAAGCGTAGAATCTGTTAAAACAGTTTCTGAACTATACGCACCTGTAAGTGGTAAAGTTGTAGCAGTAAACGAAGAATTAAGTGACCAACCAGAACTAGTTAACGAATCTCCATACGAGGGTGCATGGATGGTTAAAGTTGAACTTTCTGATGCAAGCCAAGTTGAGAAGTTATTAACTGCAGAAAAATATGCAGAAATGACAAACCAAGACTAATTATAGTCGAAGAAAAAGGACAGCCTTTGTGCTGTCCTTTTTTATGTTGTGTACATAATGAATTTAAAAACATATATATTAATTATTATGTAGGAGAACGTTTTTGAAAAACTTTTTTCATGGAGGCTTCATGCTGAGCAAGCCGCTTGAGCTTTTCGTTATGATCCAGCTCCAGCGGCTAGATTGTTCGGTGGCTTCGCGTCTTCCTGCGAGGCAAAAAGCGCCTCAAGTTCAGGAGTTCGGGTGCTCTCCTGTTCTGAGCGAGCCGCTTCCGCTTTTCTTTTGCAAAAATAAACAGGAAACAACATGAAAATAACGAATATACTATATACTAAGTTAAAGGTTGTATAGTATATGGTGATCGGGTGATGACATATGATTTATGTGGAAAAAGTCATTATTGTAGAAGGTAAATCGGATAGAAGAAAGATTGAATCTATTATTCGTGAACCAGTGGAAATTGTTTGTACAAATGGTACAATTGGTTTGTCGAAAATGGATGAGCTCATTGATCAATTTTTTGATAAGGACGTATATGTGCTAGTGGATGCTGATGATGCAGGAGAAAAGTTAAGGAAACAATTCCGAAAAGAATTTCCGCAAGCAGAGCATATTTATATTGATCGCTCGTATCGCGAGGTGGCGACTGCACCTTCTTCACATTTAGCAAATGTATTATGGGGAGCAGACATTGACGTTTATACAGAATATTTACGGTAAGGAATGATAGAAGTGATTGATTGGACAGGTGCCGAAGCTACAGCCCTAATAGGAAATGAAGAAAAAACAGTGTTATATGTGTATACACCAATGTGTGGAACATGCCAATTAGCAAAGAAGATGTTAACGGTCGTTGAGATGACGATTGAAGATTTGAAAATTGGAATGTTAGATTTAAATTATGCCCCGCATTTAGCGAAAGAGTATGGGATAGAAAGTGTACCGTGTTTACTTATTTTTGAAAATGGGACACTCATGAAGAAAATATATGCATTTCATTCGGTTGAATATTTATATACGGAATTAAAGTAGGCGGCAAAGTTTTTGCCGCCTCGACATATTTCTTGGGAAATATGTCGACATGCGTGATAGATACAGTATTTGTCGAGCGAAAATAACAGGATTGCCCTTTAATAAGAGGGAATGGTATGTAATAGAAAGTGATATGAGGGATGTGGTTTAGGATGAAATTATATTCTTTGCTTCAATCATTTGTAAATTACGCTAATGGTCAATATCATTTAGAACCGCTTTTAAGGCAAGGAGAAAGAACTGTTAATTTTCGTTTTGGAGATGAATGCTGTTCGTTACAAATTTCAAGAGATTATATAGAACTTTTGAAAGAGGCGAGAGGAACGGAACAAATCGTTTGTTTAGAGGAAGAGGATGTACAAAAGTTAGTGACTGGAAATATGAGGTTGCAAAAGTTAATGAGTGATGGACGGGTACAATATTCTGGAACGTATCGAACGATGTTATTAGTTGAATCGATGTTTCATATATGTAAACCGATGTCAGTCGGAGCTTAAAATTCTGAAGTTTCTTTTTTTACGAAAATTTCTGTTGACAGAGCGTGTGGATATTGATACAATTCAATTCATAAAATATAGACAATTTCATAAATTTTAAATCAGACGAAAATTTAATCTGATTTCTCTTATTAAGAGAGGTGGAGGGACTGTGCCCTGTGAAGCCCGGCAACCGTCAACTTATGTTGAAATGGTGCCAATTCCTGCAAAGCAAATGCTTTGAGAGATGAGAGAGAGGGATAATGTTGTTATATACGCATATAAACCTTTCTGCTTCTCTAGAAGCGGAAAGGTTTTTTGTTGTTTGAATGCGGAGGACATTCAAATAATAAGAGGAGCTATAACGATGGACTACACGCATGAAAAATAAAAAAATGCGGAGTCTATCCAAAGTTTTATGAAATCCAGCTCCAGCGGCTAGAACAGTCGGTCGTTTCATCCCTTCCTATGAGGCACAAAGCGCCTCTACGTCTGGGATTCCAACGCCCTCTTGTTCTAAGCGAGCCGCTTGCGCTTTTTATTTAAAAAAGGGGTGAACATCATGATTTTATTAGAGAATGTAAAGAAAATATATAAGGCAAAAAGCGGTGATGTCACTGCTGTAGATAACGCCAACTTAAAAGTAGATAAGGGTGAAATATTTGGTGTTATTGGATATAGTGGCGCTGGGAAAAGTTCGTTAATTAGATTGTTTAATCAGTTAGAGAAACCAACTTCTGGCCAAATTACAATTGCGAATCGTGTGATTTCAGCGATTACTGGAAATGAACTTCGTAAGGCAAGACAAGAAATCGGAATGATTTTTCAGCATTTCAACTTACTTTGGTCACGAACTGTGCGTGAAAATATCGCATTCCCACTTGAAATTGCAGGTGTCGATAAGGCGGAGAGAAGAAAACGTGTCGATGAGTTAATTCATCTTGTTGGATTAGAAGGAAGAGGAGACGCGTACCCATCTCAGCTAAGTGGTGGACAAAAGCAGCGCGTCGGGATTGCAAGAGCGTTAGCAAATAATCCACAAGTACTTTTATGTGATGAAGCAACGTCAGCTCTTGATCCGGAAACGACAGATCAAATTTTAGATTTATTGTTAGATATTAATAAGCGTCTCGGCTTAACAATTGTATTGATTACGCATGAGATGCACGTTATTCGCAAAATTTGTAATCGAGTTGCTGTAATGGAGAAAGGGAAGATCGTAGAAACGGGTCCAGTACTTGACGTATTCCGTAATCCACAGCAAGACATTACAAAACGATTTGTACAGCAGTTAACTGATTCTGAAGATACGAATGAAACGATTGAAAGTTTAATAGAAAAGTATCCAGATGGAAAAGTAATTCGTTTGCAGTTTGTCGGTGAAGCGGTAGAAAGACCGGTACTTCAAAGGTTAATGCAGCGCGGTGATATAGAAGTTAGCATTTTGCAAGGAAATATCGCGCAAACGAATAACGGATCTTACGGAAGTTTAGTCGTTCATTTAAATGGTGAAGAAACAGCGATCCAGCAAGCAATAGAAGGGATTCATCAAGATCAAGTAGAGCTGGAGGTGATTGCACATGGATAAGTTAATCGCAAATATTGATTGGAATCAAATGTTAGAAGCAACTGGTGAAACGTTATATATGACGGCAATCGCAGCACTTGCCACATTTGTTTTAGGACTTATTTTAGGACTATTACTCTTTATGACAGCGAAAGATAATTTATGGGAAAATAAAGCGATTAATACGGTGATTGGAGCGTTCGTAAACATTTTCCGTTCTATACCGTTCATCATTTTAATTATTTTATTAATCCCGTTCACAAAGATTCTTCTTGGAACAATACTCGGAGCGAGTGCAGCGCTGCCAGCTTTAATTATTGGAGCGGCACCATTTTACGCGAGAATGGTTGAAATCGCGCTTCGTGAGATTGATAAAGGTGTAATTGAAGCTTCAAAAGCGATGGGAGCAAAAACAAGCACAATTATTTTGAAGGTGTTAATTCCAGAATCGTTACCAGCGTTAGTATCTGGTATTACGGTTACGACTATTGCTTTAGTAGGCTATACAGCAATGGCAGGTGTTGTTGGTGCTGGTGGTCTTGGAACACTTGCTTACTTAGAGGGATTCCAGCGTGGAAATAACGATGTAACAATCGTTGCGACAATTTGTGTATTACTCGTTGTATTTTTAATTCAGTGGATTGGTGATAGTTTAACGACTCGAATAGATAAAAGATAATGAAAACAGGGGGATATTTCAAATGAAAAAATTATTACTTACAGCACTTATTTCAACTTCAATTTTTGGGTTAGCTGCTTGTGGCGGGAAAGATAAAGATGAAAAGAAACTTGTTGTTGGTGCTTCTAACGTACCGCACGCTGAAATTTTAGAAAAGGCAAAACCGTTACTTGAGAAAAAAGGAATTGAGTTAGAAATTAAAAAATTCCAAGACTACGTGTTACCGAATAAATCGTTAGCAGATAAAGAATTAGATGCAAACTACTTTCAGCACATTCCGTATTTAGAAAAAGAGATCAAAGATAAGAAATATGATTTTGAAATAGCAGGAAAAATTCATTTAGAACCGATTGGTGTGTATTCTCAAAAATATAAGAGCTTAAAAGAACTTCCAAACGGGGCGACAATTATTATGAGTAATTCTGTTACTGATCATGGTCGTGGTTTAGCAATTTTACAAAAAGAAGGCATTTTAAAAATTAAAGACGGAGTAGAGCCAGTTAAAGCAACTCCAAAAGATATTGCGGATAATCCGAAAAACTTAAAGTTCAAAACGGATATCGAGCCTGGTTTATTGCCACAAGTGTATAACAATAAAGAAGGCGATGCGGTTCTAATTAATTCTAACTATGCAATTGATGCGAAATTAAACCCAGAAAAAGACGCGATTGCAATTGAAGGAAATGATTCTCCATACGCAAACGTAGTAGCTGTTCGTAAAGGCGATAAAGATAAAAAAGAGATTAAAGCTCTTATAGAAGTACTGCATTCTAAAGAAATTGAAGACTTTATTACTAAAGAATATAAAGGGGCAGTTGTTCCTGTAAAAGAATAATTGCGGAAAAAGGGCTGGTGTATGCCGGTCCTTTTTTTACTACATAACTATAGGGGAGAAGGGGACATCATATGAAAAAGATTCTATTGTCAGTTGTTACAGCACTGTCTGTATTTACATTAGCCGCTTGCGGGGGGAAAGAGGAGAATAAGCTTGTTGTTGGAGCTTCTAACGTGCCGCATGCTGTTATTTTAGAAAAGGCACAGCCGATATTAGAGAAAAAGGGTATTAAATTAGAGATTAAAAAGTTCCAGGATTATGTTCTGCCGAATAAAGCGTTAGCGGATAAGGAAATTGATGCGAACTACTTCCAGCACATTCCGTATTTAGATAAAGAAATTCAAGAAAAGGGATATAAAATTGTCAACGCAGGAAAAATTCATTTAGAGCCAATGGGCATTTATTCTAAGAAATATAAAAGCTTAAAAGATCTTCCAGATGGAGGAACAGTTATTATGAGTAATAACGTAGCTGAGCGTGGCCGTATGTTAGCGTTGTTACAAAAAGGCGGCGTTATTAAATTAAAAGACGGTGTAGATGTTGTTAAAGCGACAGTAAAAGATGTTGTAGAAAACCCGAAAAATTTAAAGTTTAAAACAGATGTAGAACCTGGACTTTCACCGAAGCTGTACGAAAACAATGAAGGTGATGCTTTATTCATTAATTCAAACTACGCAATTGATGCGAAATTAAATCCAAAAAAGGATGCAATTGCAATTGAAGGATCAGACTCTCCTTATGCAAATATTATCGCAGTTCGTAAAGGTGACGAGAAGAAAAAAGAAATTAAAGAGTTAGTAGACGTATTGCATTCAAAAGAAATTCAAGATTTTATTAACAAAGAATATAAAGGTGCTGTACTTCCTGTGAACGAATAGGTGCAGGAAAGGATTGGGAAATTCCCAGTCCTTTTTTCTTTATATATATAAGAAGAAAAGTGTATCATATAAGGATGCAAGGGAAATACTTATATACATTTGTGAAAAAATTGTTACTTTTTTTCGTCGTTTGCGATATCATTTTATTTGCTATAAGATTAGAATGAGAATAAAATGAGAATATGAACGTTTTAGTAATTTTTAAAATGTATATAGAGGATTAATGGAGGTATTGAGATGGCTGGTTCTACATTAACGGTTAAAGACTTACACGTATCAATCGACGGTAAAGAAATTTTAAAAGGTGTAAACCTTGAAGTAAAAGGTGGAGAAATCCACGCAATTATGGGACCTAACGGAACAGGTAAATCAACTTTATCTTCTGCGATTATGGGTCACCCAAAGTATGAAGTAACAGAAGGTAGCATCATCATTGACGGTGAAGATGTATTAGAAATGGAAGTAGACGAGCGCGCACTAGCAGGTCTATTCTTAGCAATGCAATATCCAAGTGAAATTAGCGGAGTAACAAACGCTGACTTCTTACGTTCTGCAATTAATGCACGTCGTGAAGAAGGCGAAGAAATTTCTCTTATGAAATTTATCCGTACATTAGATAAAAACATGGAATTCCTAGAAATGGATCCAGAAATGGCACAACGTTACTTAAACGAAGGTTTCTCTGGTGGAGAGAAAAAACGTAACGAAATTCTTCAATTAATGATGATTGAGCCAAAAATCGCAATCTTAGATGAAATCGACTCAGGTCTTGATATCGATGCATTAAAAGTTGTATCTAAAGGTATTAACCAAATGCGCGGCGAAGAGTTCGGCTGCCTAATGATTACGCATTACCAACGTTTATTAAACTACATCACTCCAGACTTCGTTCACGTTATGATGAACGGTCGTATCGTTAAATCTGGTGGCCCTGAGCTTGCACAACGTCTAGAAGCTGAAGGTTACGACTGGATTAAAAAAGAATTAGGTATTGAAGACGAAACAGCAGAGCAAGAAGCGTAAGAGAGGAGCATAAACATGACAATCGGTACATTACCTTTCGATCAAGAAACAATCCGTCAGCGCGCAAGCGAAGTAAACGAAGCTGCTTGGTTGACTGAGTTCCGCTTACAAGCTCTTGCACAAGCAACTGAACTTCCAATGCCAACGCCTGATAAAACGAAAATTGAAAAATGGGACTTTATCGGAAAAGGCGACGCTGCTAAGCAAGAGCCTGTAAGTTCTTTAACAGAGCTTCCAGAAGCAGTGAAAAACTTAATCGATGAAAATAACAGCGTATTAGTACAACGTACTGGTACAACTGCTTTCGTTTCTTTAGCAGACGAAGCAAAAGAAAAAGGTGTTATTTTTACAGACATCGTAACAGCTGCAACAGAGCATGCTGAATTAGTACAAAAGTACTTAATGAAAGACGGCGTGAAAGTAGACGAGCATCGTCTAACTGCACTTCATGCTGCATTAATCAACGGCGGTGCATTCGTATATGTTCCGAAAAACGTTGTTCTTGAAACTCCACTTCAAGCTGTATTCTTAGTAGACGGCGAAGAAGCTAACGTATATAACCACGTATTATTCGTAGCTGATGCGAACAGTACTGCAACATATGTAGAAAACTACGTTGCAAATGAAAATGCTAAAGGTATTGCAAATATCGTAGCAGAAGTAATCGTGGAACAAGGCGCACAAGTGAAATTCGGTGCGGTTGATCTATTAGCAAAAGACGTAACAACTTACGTTAACCGCCGCGGTATTGTTGGACGCGACGGCCGTATTGATTGGGCTCTAGGCCTTATGAATGACGGAAATACAATCTCAGAGAACGTTACGAACTTAATGGGCGACGGATCATTTGCTGATACAAAAACAGTAACAATTGGCCGTGGTAACCAAACACAAAACTTTACAACTAAAGTTGTTCATTTCGGTAAACACTCTGAAGGTTGGATTTTAAAACACGGAGTACAAAAAGATAGTGCAACATCTATCTTTAATGGAATTGGTAAGATTGAACACGGTGCATCTAAATCAAATGCACAACAATCTTCTCGCGTTCTTATGTTAGATGAAAAAGCTCGCGGTGATGCAAACCCAATTCTTTTAATCGACGAAGATGATGTAATGGCAGGTCACGCAGCTTCAGTAGGTCGCGTAGATCCGTACCAATTATACTACTTGATGAGCCGTGGTATTCCAAAACGCGAAGCAGAACGTTTAGTCATCCATGGATTCTTAGCACCTGTAGTAAATGAGCTTCCAATTGAAGGAGTAAAGGCACAGCTTGTTGAGGTAATTGAAAGGAAAGTTCGCTAATGAATATTCATGAAATACGCAAACAGTTTCCAATTCTTGATCAAAAAGTGAACGGCAAACAACTTGTATATTTCGATAGTGCAGCAACTTCTCAAAAACCAATTCAAGTCATTGAAACGTTAGAACGTTATTATAAAGAATATAATTCTAACGTGCATCGCGGTGTTCATACGCTCGGTACGAAAGCTACCGACGCGTATGAAGGTGCACGTGAGAAAGTTCGTAAGTTTATTAATGCGAAATCAATGGAAGAGATTATTTTCACGCGCGGAACGACAACTGCATTAAATACAGTAGCAGCTAGCTATGGTCTTGATAATGTAAAAGAAGGCGATGAAATCGTCATCTCTTACATGGAGCACCATAGTAACATCATTCCGTGGCAACAAGTTGCGAAGAAAACTGGTGCAACTTTAAAGTATCTTCCGCTTCAACTAGACGGTACAATTTCTTTAGAAGATGTTCGTCAAACAGTTACACCGAATACAAAAATCGTTTCTATCATGCACGTTTCTAACGTACTTGGAACGATTAACCCTGTAAAAGAAATCGGAGCAATCGCACATGAAAACGGTGCAATCATGATCGTTGATGGAGCACAAAGTGCACCTCATATGAAAGTGGATGTACAAGATTTAAACTGTGATTTCTACGCATTATCTGCTCATAAGATGTGCGGACCAACAGGTGTCGGCGTATTATATGGTAAGAAAGAATTGCTAAACAATATGGAACCAATTGAATTTGGTGGTGAAATGATTGATTTCGTAGACTTACAAGAGTCTACTTGGAAAGAGCTTCCGTGGAAGTTCGAAGCAGGTACACCGATTATCGGTAATGCAATCGGACTTGGTGCGGCAATTGATTTCCTAGAAGAAATCGGTCTTCATAATATTGAAAAGCATGAACATGAATTAGCGCAATACGCTTTAGAGAGACTATCAGAAGTAGATGGCGTTACAATTTATGGTCCAAAGCATCGCGCTGGTCTAGTTACATTTAATATTGAAGACGTACATCCTCACGATGTAGCAACTGTATTAGATGTAGAAGGCATTGCGGTTCGCGCAGGACATCACTGTGCACAACCGCTTATGAAGTGGCTAAAAGCTTCTTCTACAGCACGTGCGAGCTTCTATTTATATAATACAAAAGAAGAAATTGATACATTTGTTGAATCACTAATCAAGACAAAGGAGTATTTCACAAATGTCATTTAATAATTTAGATACGTTATATCGTCAAGTTATTATGGATCATTATAAAAATCCTCGTAACCATGGCGTGTTAGAAGATAGTGTTACCGTTAACTTGAACAATCCAACTTGCGGCGATCGTATTCAACTTACGATGAAAGTAGAAGAGGGTATTGTACAAGAAGCGAAGTTTGAAGGCGAAGGATGTTCAATTTCAATGTCTTCAGCTTCAATGATGACACAAGCAGTAAAAGGAAAGAAAATTGAAGAGGCCCTTAAGCTTTCTAAAATTTTCTCTGACATGATGCTAGGAAAAGAGTATGATGACAGCATTGATTTAGGAGATATTGAAGCATTACAAGGCGTATGCAAGTTCCCAGCACGTATTAAATGTGCAACATTAGCGTGGAAAGCGTTAGAAAAGGGCTTAAACGAAGATAAGTAATGTTAAAGGTTCCTAAAAACGAGGTTATATAAGGAGGGACACACCAACATGGCGAAGCAACTGCCAGATATCGGCGATTATAAATATGGTTTCAAGGATAAAGACGTTTCGATTTTCCG
Organism: Bacillus sp. TH30; assembly: GCF_016650875.1. Taxonomy (NCBI): domain Bacteria; kingdom Bacillati; phylum Bacillota; class Bacilli; order Caryophanales; family Bacillaceae; genus Bacillus; species Bacillus sp. TH30. Next base: position 3,017,864 of record NZ_JAEKEY010000002.1, read on the forward strand.
TGCTGGACGCGGTTTAACAAAAGAAATCGTTGAAGAGATTTCACGTATGAAAGAAGAACCACAGTGGATGTTAGACTTCCGTTTAAAATCACTGGATAAGTTCTATGAAATGCCAATGCCACAATGGGGCGGCGACTTAAACGACTTAGATTTCGATGAAATTACGTACTACGTAAAACCATCTGAGAAATCTGAGAAGTCTTGGGATGAAGTACCTGAGGAAATTAAAGCGACATTTGATAAATTAGGTATTCCTGAAGCTGAGCAAAAATATTTAGCTGGTGTATCTGCACAGTACGAATCTGAAGTTGTATACCACAACATGAAAGAAGACCTAGAAGATCTAGGAGTCGTCTTCAAAGATACAGATAGCGCATTAAAAGAGAACGAAGATATTTTCCGTGAGCATTTCGGAAAAGTAATCCCACCAACAGACAACAAATTCTCTGCATTAAACTCTGCAGTTTGGTCTGGTGGATCATTCATCTACGTTCCAAAAGGTATTAAAGTTGATACACCACTTCAAGCGTATTTCCGTATTAACTCTGAAAATATGGGACAATTCGAGCGTACGCTTATCATCGTAGACGAAGGCGCACACGTACACTACGTAGAAGGTTGTACAGCACCTGTTTACACGACTAACTCACTTCATAGTGCGGTAGTAGAAATCATCATTAAGAAAGATGCATATTGCCGTTATACAACAATCCAAAACTGGGCGAACAACGTATACAACCTAGTTACAAAACGTGCGGTTTGTGAAGAAAACGCAACGATGGAATGGATTGACGGTAACATCGGATCTAAATTAACGATGAAATACCCAGCAGTTATCTTAAAAGGCGAAGGCGCTCGTGGTTTAACATTATCTATCGCGATTGCTGGTAAAGGCCAACACCAAGATGCTGGTGCGAAAATGATTCACTTAGCACCAAACACGTCTTCAACAATCGTTTCTAAATCGATTGCGAAGCATGGTGGTAAAGTAACTTACCGTGGTATCGTACAATTCGGACCAAAAGCGAAAAACTCTCGCTCTAACATCGAGTGTGACACGTTAATCATGGATAACCAATCTACATCTGATACAATTCCTTACAACGAAATCAAAAACGATTACGTTTCACTTGAGCACGAAGCGAAAGTATCTAAAGTATCAGAAGAACAATTATTCTACCTAATGAGCCGCGGTATTTCTGAGCAAGAAGCTACAGAAATGATCGTAATGGGCTTCATCGAGCCATTCACTCGCGAACTTCCAATGGAATACGCAGTTGAAATGAACCGCCTAATCAAGTTTGAGATGGAAGGTTCTATTGGTTAAATAGAAATGCGGAGCCGACTGTTCAGACCCGTTGGCTAAGGTTCTTTCGCACAGAAGATGCTTTTTATCTTCTGGTGCGGAAGGTTCTTAGACATGAGGGTCTAGGAGGCAAAGCTGGACAATATTTAAAAGTGGAAGCGGCTCGTTCAGAATGTGAGGGGGATGGAGCTTTTGCCTCATAGGAAGAAGTGAAGCCACCGAACATTCTAGCCGCTGGAACTGGATAATATATGTATGAAGAAAGCGCCCTGCTGTGCAGGGCGCTTTTTTATGTTGTATATTCGGGTTCGGCTGTAAGATACCCGGGTAGGTGTTTAATGAAATATATCGACCACAACTCGGAATATATCGGCGATAATTTCAATATATCAGCGGTTCGACAAGGAATATCGATTTGTCGACAAAGTAATACAAAAGAAATCCCTCATATCCCCCTCAACATTTAAATACGAGAGGAGCACCTATATGGAAGTAAGACAAAGATACTGACAAATCTCCTCCCCCCACCAACTAGAATCATTTCACAAAAATTCCCCCCTCAAACTAATCAACAGACTAGAAAAAGTAATATAAAGTTTTCCATATTAAAAGGGCAATCTTTGGCTTTTTCTTATAATGCGAGTACAATGTAGAATAGCAAGAAAAGACGAAAAGTATTTACAGGATTATTGCGTACGTATAGCGTAAATGGCAGTAAGGAACTGAGAGGAGGTTTTTTCTCTGAATATAAATAAAGAAACAATCATCCACCTTTATCATACAAACGATATACATAGTCATTTTGAAAATTGGCCGCAAATTTCTCGGTTTGTACAAGGGGAGAAAAGGCGAAGACAGGAAGCGGGGGAGACTGTTTTAACTGTGGATATTGGCGATCATGTGGATCGTTTTCATAGTATTTCGGAAGCGACAAATGGACTTGGGAATACAAAATTATTAAATGAGGCGTTATATGATTATGTAACGATCGGAAATAATGAAGGAATTACATTGGCGAAAGAGCATTTGAATCGTCTATATGATGATGCTGGTTTTGAGGTGCTTGTAGCGAACTTATTTGAAAAAGAGGGTGTACGTCCAGCGTGGGCGAAGCCTTATAAATTACATACAACGACAGATGGGATTACGATTGCCTTTATTGGATTAACGGTAGCTTATCCAGAGTTTTATCATATGTTATATTGGCATATTGAAGATCCAATCATCCATTTAGAGTCTATTTTAGAAGAAGTTAAGGATACAGCTCATATTACTGTTGTGCTTTCTCATCTTGGAAAAAGTATGGATGAGTATATGGCGGAGCATTATGATATAGATGTTATTTTAGGGGCACATACGCATCATTTATTTGAGCGCGGTGTTCTTGTGGATAATACTTTGCTTTGCTGTTGTGAAAAGTGGGGACATTACGTTGGTCACGTTCAGCTTACTGTGGATAAAGAGACGAAGAGACTGTTGAAAAAAGACGGTAGAGCGATTAAGACAGAACGGTTAGGTGCTTATAGCGAGCCGTTATCCACAATTGAAATGCTAAAGGAAGAAAGTAAACAGATAATGGCTGAGCCTGTCGTTCATTTAAAAGAATCATTGCCGGCTGATTGGTTTAAGGAGACGACGTTTTCTCATATGTTGGCAAGTGCACTTAAAGAGTGGTGTAATGCGGATGTTGGGATGGTGAATGCTGGTGTACTTCTTGAGGGATTAAATGAAGGTGTTGTGACGCGCGGAGATATTCACAGAATTTGTCCACATCCAATTAATCCATGTTTATTAAAAGTGCCAGGAAAAACGTTACGAGAAGTTATTTTGAAAGCGCGTCGTCCGAATATGGAGAACCTTGAGGTGAAAGGATTCGGATTTCGTGGAAAAGTAATGGGGAAAATGATTTACGATGGTTTGGAAGTGATTCCAGATACGATTCCAGGGAATAAAATTTTACTAGAAGATGTATTGATTAACGGCGAATCGCTGGAATTAGACCGGATATATACGGTAGGGACGATTGATATGTTTACATTCGGATACTTATACCCAGAGCTATCCACACTTTCTGACAAACAATATTATATGCCGGAATTGCTTAGAGATGTACTAACAGACATGTTGATAACTTATACATCTTCAGTCAAACTATAGGCTAGTTAACTTGTAACACTCATTTTTCTCTTGTCATAAAGATAAGAAAGAGAGGAGTGTGAACTATGGTTAATGTAGAGCCAATTATAATTGATAACTATACGTTCATTGCTGTTAGCGTAAAACTTCCAAAGACAAATTTGCTAGCTGTAATGAGCGATAAAGGATATATTATGTGCGGTGCTTTAGATGTAGGTCTTCTAAATGAGAAGTTAGGTGATCGAGGAATTATTGCTGGCCGTGCGGTTGGTGTAAGAACGATTGAACAACTTCTTGAAGCACCGCTGGAATCAGTAACGACTGGAGCCGAAGCTTTAGGTATTCCGGTAGGCACAATCGGAAAAGATGCACTATTAAAAATGAGATAAGCATATATCATCCCTCTTTCTTGCATAGAAATAATATAAGAAGGAGGGTTTTCTGATGGGCATATTTCGTTCGAAAAATTCGCGGTTTCGAAGGGGACCGATTTCCTTTCGGTATATACTGCTTATTTCATTTATTATTTTTATCGTAATGGTAGTTCAAGGTTTATGGATTGTAAATAAAAGTATTCAGCCAACGTTAATTAAGTATGGGGAAACAGAGACTCATAAAATGGCAACAGCAGTTATGACGAAAGCGGTAAAAGACCGGATTAATGAAGGGTTTGATGTAGATTCATTAATGAAAGTACAAACGGATAGGAACGGGAAAGTATCTACAATTGATTTAAATACAAAACAAGTAAATGAAATATTAACATCGACTACTGCATACATAGAAAAATATTTACAACAAGTAGAAAAAGGGGATACGAAAGCACTTGGTATTTTTGAAGAGAATGGGGTATCTATGTCAGTTCCTTTTGGACGCATAACTGATAATGCGCTTCTTGGTAATATAGGACCAGATATTCCGATTAATTTTACGCCAATTGGTCATGTGAATACGGATATTAAACAATTAGTTGAGCCGCAAGGAATTAATAATACAGCGATCAAAATTATTATGGAAGTGGAAGTGACGTTACAAGTTATGATTCCGTTACGCACGAAAGAAATTAAAGTGAAGCAAAACATTCCGATTGCGACGCGCATCGTTCAAGGTGAAGTGCCTACTTATTACGGAAGCGGGGGAGTTGTTGTACCAGATAAAAAGAAAACGGATAATTAGTCAGTAGTGTTCTATTGATTTATATTTATAAAAATAACCGTAGCAATTTGCTACGGTTATCGTTTTGTATTTGCTCGTTCTTTTCGTTCCCAAAGGCTTAAATGCATGTATGGATCGAAAGCCCATTCTGTATAGCCATTGTCTTTATACATGCCGAAATGTAAGTGGGGCGGGAATTTTCCAGCTGTACCAGGAGGACCGTAGCCGGTACTACCGACAAATCCGATTACTTTTCCTGGTTCGACAATTTGTCCGAGCTGTATTTCTTTAGAGAACCCGCCTAAATGAGCGTAATAGTGGTAATTATTATGAAGGTCACGAATACCAATGCGCCATCCACCAAGACGATTCCATCCTTTTGTTTCAATAACGCCATAGCAAGTTGATCGTACTGGTACGCCATATCCAGCAAAAATATCGGTTCCTTCATGAATCCTCCTGCCGCCAAAGCTTCTACCAGCACCGAAAGTACTACGATAGCTATGGTCACTGCGAATCGGGAGAGGGAAAGCATTACCTTCTAAATTAATGCGTCCATAATGTTTATAAATTCGGGCGTATTCTGTAATTAATTCAACTGTTTTTGCACGTCTATAATATTCCCAAAGCATAATGTTAATACGGTCTTCCGACGTTCCTTGATTCTTTAAAATAGTTGCTGCTGTATGCAGAAGATCACGGTCGTTATTTGCATTTGCAAATCCATCTTTGTCACCATCTAAACCCATTCCGCCAAATAGAGAAATTGTATGGGGGAGAGTATCATTACTATTAACAGGTCCAGCCCATATTTCAGGTTTGAAATAAAGGGAAATGATGGCATCTGGTTTTTTCGGTATATCTTTTCTTACGCTCCGTATGTTTCTTTCGTATTGATCCATTGCGGCTAAGTAATACCACGGAATACCGGAAGATTGCTCAGTTTCTTTATATAGTGCCATGCGCTTTTCATATATGCTTTGCTGATTATCTTCACCGTAAGCGATGTTTTGGTGGAGAAGAAAGCAAATCGAAAGCAAAAGAGAAATTTTTCGAAGCATGAAATAGACTCCTTTCACAACATCACTCTTTTTAGTGTGGGATATACGGAGTATTTCATTATAGGGAACGATTGGAAAAAATCTTAGAATCTTCATTTGAGCAAATCGCTTTCATACGTTAGAATAGATATGTTACATTGAAAGAAGCGAACACGGTAAACTATTTCATATTGTGCGGAGTTGATAACCATGACAAAACAAACAGAGTATAAGCGCAAGCCCGAATGGTTGAAAATTAAGTTAAACACGAATGAAAACTATACAGGCTTAAAGAAAATGATGCGTTCTAAAAATCTTCATACAGTTTGTGAAGAGGCGAAATGTCCGAATATTCATGAATGCTGGGCTGTAAGGAAAACAGCAACATTTATGATCTTAGGTGCGGTTTGTACACGTGCTTGTCGTTTTTGTGCGGTTAAAACAGGCTTACCAACTGAGCTTGATTTACAAGAGCCAGAACGCGTAGCAGATTCTGTAGTACAAATGGGCTTAAAGCACGTTGTTATAACAGCGGTTGCACGTGATGATTTAAAGGACGGCGGAGCAGCTGTTTTTGCTGAAACAGTACGCGCTGTACGTCGTGAAAATCCATTCACGTCTATCGAAGTATTACCATCCGATATGGGTGGGGTAGAAGAAAACTTAAAAATGTTAATGGATGCAAAACCAGATATTTTGAACCATAACATTGAAACAGTACGTCGATTATCTAACCGAGTTCGCGCTAGAGCAAAATATGACCGTTCATTAGAGTTTTTACGTCGAGCAAAAGAAATGCAGCCTGATATTCCAACTAAATCGAGCATTATGCTGGGCTTAGGTGAAACGAGAGAAGATTTAATTGAAGCAATGGATGACTTACGTGCAAACAATGTGGATATTTTAACTCTTGGACAATACCTACAACCATCTAAGAAGCATTTACCAGTTATTAAATATTATCCACCAGCAGAATTTGCAGAGCTAAAAGAAATTGCACTTAGCAAAGGATTTAGCCACTGTGAAGCTGGTCCACTTGTACGTTCTTCTTATCATGCGGACGAGCAAGTACGTTCTGCGAAAGAAAAAGTAGCAGAAGCGAAATAATGAAAAAGGAGAGCTAATATTAGCTCTCCTTTTTCTTATACTCTAAAACAGTATTTTGACACGTTGATAAAATTCTTTTTAATTCCTCTGTGGATAATTCAATTGTAAATTCAGGTACACCAGGTGTAATTAAAATTTTATCGTAAGTATAAATTGAACTGTCCACAATAATCGTTACATCTTGTGAATAACCGAAAGGAGCTACACATCCAGGAGTGCAACCAGTCTCTTCTCTTAGCTCATTAGGAGAACAGAGAGATAAGCTCTCTCCTGTTATTTCCTTCATCTCTCCTCGGTTGAGGCGAGTGCCTTCTAACGTAAAGAATACGTAATACGCCCCGGATTTTGATTTTAAAAATAAGCTTTTACTTGGAGTGCCTTGCAAACCAAGTCTTTCACGAACGATACGATCTGTTTCATAGTCAAGTACTGGTTCGTGTTCAAATTTTTCATAAGAAGCATTTGTTTTATGTAGTAAAGAAAGTACATCTTCGTACATATTGAATGATACCCCTCTCTATGTTTTACTGCAGCCCTAGCATATCTTCTCGCAGTGTCAACTGAATGTATTGGAAAGGGATATTACTTGGATGGCGCTTCCCATAATCGTTGTATGATAGATTGTTCATCAAGTGTAATTTCATAAATATCAGGATTCGTTAAAGTTTTCCATTCGTCAAAGCCGATAGTATGATCAAAGTGCTTTAAAATTAATGTGAGTAAGTTGCCGTGTGTAACGAGTAGTGTTGTGTCATGCTCTAGTTTTAAAACTTCCTGAATAAGTGAGATGGCACGGTCTGTTGCTTGTTTTGTTGACTCTCCGCCTGAAAAGGCAATATCTATGTTTGTAAAAGTAGATTCTAGTTTTTGCATCCAATCATCCATCGGAACGTTGCTTAATATACGTTCAGCTAATCGTTCATCCTCTTCGATAGATAGGTTAGCTTGAATCGCATAGGGCCGAATGGAATCGATAGCTCGGACAAATGGGCTCGAAATAATATGATCTATTTGTAGCTGATTTTCTAAGAGGAATGCAGCAAGGGTGTTAGCTTGATCTTTTCCGGCAAACGTTAATTCGGCATCACGTTTTTGTCCAGTTGCGGAACAATGTCGTATTACAATAATTTTCTTCATAATTCATCCCCATCTTTCAAGTTGACGCTATATACTTCGACAAATGTGGAAAAAATTCCTTTTTATTGGAAACGGAATAGTGATCTAAGTATGTGGAAAAGTAATGTGGATAATGAAAATTTGAGGTACAATTATGAAAAAAATGATATGCATTGTATTCAGTATTTGTTTTCTCACGCAATTGTCCACAGCATATGCACAATCAAATCAAAAATTAGACTATCCAAGCAATCGAAATAAGCCATTTGTGAGTGAGGATGTGTTTTACGAACAGTTAGATAAAAAGGTGTATAAAGAATATAAAAATGCAGAATATAGTGTTCGGAAAAAGATTTTATTTAAAGAAGTGCCCGATGAAGAATTTTCTTTCAGACAAAAAACAGCCGTGGGTTGTCGGAGTAGCGTGGTGTTTCAAGATTTTTTTATTCACCCTGATCGCCAAGTTTAGCCCGCATTAACGGGCAGTAAGACTCCCACCGCAAAATTCAGTTTTAAAGAAAAGTAGTTAAATGGGAGATCAATTGCCCGTAAAAGCCCGATTGGTTCAACTAATAATCAGTGGATAAACCCCCACTGATTAAAGTTTCACTTTATTTTTTCGCTTCCTTTTCTCAAGATGAAGTAGATGAGTTCCATAAGTACATCGTTATAGATGCGGAAACAAAGAGGGAGCTGCAAGGGGGGAAAAGTTATCATCACTACGAAAATCCAGAGTAAAAAATAACCCACCAACTGGTGGGTTATTTTTTACTCTGGCACACTTACTAATTTCGCTTTCATTTTACGAATAAGAATGAAACCACCAATCGCGAAGAGAAGAGTAATTCCTTCTGCTACAAAGATGTTAATCATTTTTGTTTGGTAAAGTGCTGCGAAAAAGTCTACAAGTGCGTGGAATAATATAGCGTAAACAAGGAAAATGTATTTCTTTTGTTTTACTGCGTATACGACAAGCATTGTGAAGGCAATTTGCAGCACGAGTGCCATAATTCTTTCTAGGCTACCGAGTAAGTATAAATAGGCAGGTTGTTCTATTAACATATCCTTTACAAGATTTAATTGTGGTAGTTTTTCTGCCATTTGAGCGAAGCTACCATTGTTAATAGCATTAGCGAATATAAGTGTCTGCAATGCAGAGAATCCGCCAACTAAAATCGATTCAATCCCGCCATGACCAATTCCATAAGCGAAGCCATCTTTATATTCTAGATATTTTTTTAGTAGGAAGAAGAAGGCAACGAAGCGTCCTAATTCTTCAAAAATACCAGCAGTTAGTCCGCCATAAATTGCAAAGACATACGGATTTTCTAAAAATGGAGCGATTGCTGGATTACCACGCATAAATAGGTGGAACGGTGTTTCGAGAATTTGGGTAAATCCAATAAAGATAAGAACACCAACGCCGACCACTTTCCAATTAATATTATATTTTTTACGGAAATAAACGAGTACAATGATTGGGACCAGAACCGAAACAACGAGTTGAAATATGATGCTGGCAATTACAGTATTTGAAACCATACTTTCACCGCTTTCTAATATATGTACATATCTATTATGCATGAAATATGGGAGAGATGAAACTTTTAGAGATAAATGAATTTACTTATTGACTCTAACGTTGCGTCATACTTTATTGTATGTACTAAGGGGGAGATACACATGACAATGAAGGTAAAAGAAGTAGCTAATTTAGTTGGAATTAGTGTGCGCACACTGCATCATTACGATGAAATTGGGTTATTAACCCCAGACGAGACGACAGAGTCTGGATATCGTCTGTATTCCAATGGAAATTTAGAGACACTGCAGCAAATTTTATTTTTTAAAGAACTAGGCTTCCCTTTGAAGAAGATTAAAGAAATTATCATGAGTCCATCATTTGATCATGAAGAAGCACTACAGCTTCATAAGAAAATGCTTCTTGAAAAGCGTGCCAGGTTAGATAAGGTGATAGCGACGATTAATAAAACAATTCAGCATACAAAAGGAGAGATTGATATGACGAATAAAGAGAAATTTGAAGGATTTGATTTTAGTCATAACCCGTACGAAGAAGAAGCACGTGAACGATGGGGAGATGAGGCTGTAGATAAAGCGAATAAAACAGCGAAGGGGATGTCTAAAGAGAAACAGGAGGAGTTTAATAATATTTACAGAAATCTAGCAACACTTCGAAATGGAGCACCGGATTCTAAAGAGGCGCAATCCGCAATCGGAGTATGGTACGATTACTTGCAAAACTTCGGTGAATATTCATTAGAGGCCTTTAAGGGACTCGGTCAAATGTATGTTGCTGATGAGCGTTTTACGAAAAATATTGATAAGTTTGGTGAAGGTTTAGCGCAGTTTATGTGTGATGCGATGGAGGTTTATGCGGATCGTAAGGAATAGTAAAAAGGTGGAGGTTTTCTCCACCTTTTTATTTTTTAATCATATCATTCAAAGTTTGATCCCCCGTATTGTTCAAATGAGGATTATCGCTCATTTCACGTTTTAACATATCAAGACTTTGTTCATATTCTTTATCGTTTAAGCTACCAGATTGAAGACCTTGAATTTGAGAAATCAACTTTTGGTTTGTTGATACATATGCTTTATAATAGCGAGGAACGATGGACAAAGCAGTTTTATATACTTGATCTGTTACGAGTTTCGGATCCGTTGTGTTGGCACGGTATACAACAAATACTTCATCATCGGTAACGAGTGTAGCGGCATTGGTGACGTCAGGAAGTTTAACTGTCATGCTTGTAATCATTTCAGCGACTTTCTCACGGTTAATGGCTCCTACTTGTTTGTTAGATACTTCATGTTTTTGTTTAGATGAATAGCCAACCCTTGTGAGCCGTGTATTTGTATTTTCCGTATGATACATGTCGTTTTTGTTGGAAACAAGAACACGACTTCCTTCTTCACTCTCCATTTCGGCTTTATTAGTTGATTGGCAGCCTGCAAATAAGGAAAGAGTGAGAAGAGAGAGTATAATTTGTTTTTTCACGATGTAGCACCTCCTTCTCCATAGCATGCACTAATTTTCAATTTTTTGTATTTGAAATTGTTGGTTGTTATGCTTTGTGATACGATAAAAAGAAGAATGCTTAGAGAGGAAGTTCATAATGGAGCAAAAGCAAGAGATTCATACTACGGTGAGCGTTAATAATGTTCAGTACGAAGTGATTAAAAACTTTCGTGACGGTTTTAGTGAAGAAGCACTTAAAGAGCGCTATGCAGAAATTTTAAATAAATATGATTATATCGTTGGAGACTGGGGTTATGAGCAACTTAGATTGCGCGGATTCTTTGATGATAGTAATCAACGTTCGACATATGATACGAAAATTAGTACTTTATCAGAGTATTTATACGAGTACTGTAACTTCGGTTGTGCACACTTTGTATTGCGAAAAGTGAAGAAATGAAAAAATCCTCTTACGATTGTAAGAGGATTTTTTCATAGTAATTATGAGGAGACTGTTTACATTACATCTAAGTCATTCAATAAATCAATCGTACCTTTTCTCACCTTTAACATGAGAGTCCACCTTACAAACAAATTGAAATGTAATCACCTTCAGAAAGAGTTTTGTTTGGTTTCATTTGTTGTCCGTTCAATTGGATATGCCCATTTTTAATTTTATCCACAATGATAGTGCGGCTCCAATCTGAGATATATGTGGATAACACTTTATCAATCCTGTGGGAACCGAAAACGATGTCTAATACGATCGTTATTTCGGCTATACCACTTTCTTTGTATTGTGTAATGGAAATGGTAGTACTTGTTTCCGTTTGTTCTTGCTGAGTCATATCGACAGTTTCGACGTGATCAGTAAATGATTTATAAATATGAAGTTTTTGATTCCACGTATGATCTTTCGGACATTTATAAATTGCAAATCGGTATATGTTCTTTCCGTTTGCATTATGTCTGCGAATATTCGTGTCGGTAAAAAGGGTAGTGCGTCTGCAATTTTTACAATACTTTTCGATTGTTGCTAGTTCGTTTTCATATAAACTCCAAGAAAGTTGTACTTTCTGCATTTTCCTTCACCTCTTATATATTGGTAAAGGAACGTAATACAGCTATTTGGATGTCTTGTAGTATGAAGACATAAGAAGTAGACAAAAATAAAAAGAGGTTCCCCCAAGAGGAACCTCCGTAAACATCATACTACAGATGCGTTACGTTCCTTTGTAATGGGAATGGGCAGACTACTCCCTTGAAAAAGCACGGTGCTTTTTTGAGAGTAACGCTATCCAATTGCTGGTCCACTACAAAGTAAATGTTGGCATACGTAGATAACGTCCTTTCTATCCAAATAGATTTGTTCATAAGTATAACACATAAGATTGAAAATTCGGAATATAAATCGTAAAAAAACACCAGCTAACATAGCTGGTGCGCCAGATAAATTATATAAGTTCAAATAAAAATGAGCGTAATTCTTCTGCATTTTCTTCAGACATCGAAAATGCATGCTCTAAGTAGCCTTGTTCATTTAAATCGTCAGGACCAATGATAGCAAATTTGTTGCTTTGCATATCAAGGACTATCGTTTTACCGTAATGACGATCGGAGTATAAAAGCGCTAAATCATGACGCTCATTTTCCCCCAAAAAGCTAACGAAACGAGTTCTTGTAGCGACTGTATCGTCGTACAGAAAGAAACGTTCTTCCATACACATGGCTCCTTTATTAAATATCTAAGTTTAAGTGTGGTTTATGATCTAGATGGTGATGCGTTTTAATGAAACGTACTGTTCTTGTTTTGTAACGCATTACGATAGAATATGTTTCAGCTAAATCTCCGCCAAGGAATTTCACGCCGTCTAATAATTCACCAGCAGATACACCTGTTGCTGAGAAGATTGCATCATCACCAGATACTAAGTCATCTAACATAAGAAGTTGACGAGGATCTTCTAATCCCATTTCACGACAACGAGCTTCTTCTTCTTCGTTCATTGGAACTAAGCGAGCTTGCATTTCACCTTCAAGGCATTTTAATGCTGCTGCAGAGATAACGCCTTCTGGAGCTCCGCCAATACCTACGAATAAGTCGATACCTGTTCCAGGTAAAGCTGTTGCGATTGATGCACCAACATCTCCATCACCAAATAGTTTTACGCGTGCACCTTTTGCACGAACACGGTCAATAATATCTTGATGACGTTCACGTTCTTGGATGATAACCGTTAGGTCACGAATTTTTTTATTGTTTGCTTCTGCTACAATATCAATTGTTTTTTCAATTGGATCATCTAAGCTAATTTTACCAGCTGCTTTTGGACCAACCGCGATTTTTTCCATGTACATATCCGGAGCATGAAGAAGGTTTCCTTTATCTGCGATTGCGATAACTGCCATTGCATTTGCAAGGCCTTTTGCAACGATGTTTGTACCTTCTAATGGATCAACGGCGATATCTACTTCTGGACCGTTACCTGTTCCTAGTTCTTCACCAATATACAACATCGGTGCTTCATCAAGTTCTCCTTCACCGATTACAACTGTACCTGCCATGTTTACTGAATCGAACATATCACGCATAGCTGTAGTTGCTGCATCATCTGCTTCGTTTTTCTTTCCGCGGCCCATCCACTGTGCGGATGCTAAGGCTGCTGCTTCTGTTACACGGACAATTTCTAGTGCGAGTTCACGTTCCAAGGTTGCATTCCTCCAATTTCAAAAATCATACAAATATAACTATAACAAATAACGAGGAAAAGGTGAATTCGAAAAATTGTCGATTTTTTCAGAAGAAAGCGTTACAATTAAAATGTAAATGCTTTAATTTCCAGGTAGGTGACATTCATGTACTTCGTAGACAGAAAGAAAATAGAACAAATGCTAGTATGTTTAGAACGAGCAACAAATACATTTCAAGAGAAAAAGACATATGAAACCGAGTTTGAATTTTACGCATTAGAGCGCATGGCGCATCTTATTATCGATTGTATATTAGATGTAGGGAATGCGATGATTGATGGATTTATTATGCGCGATCCAGGAAGTTACGAAGATATTATTGATATTTTAATGGACGAGAGAGTTATAAGTGGAGAAGAGGGAGCGCATATTAAAGAAATTATTCTTCTTCGAAAAATGCTTACGCAAGATTATATTCAAATGAATCATGATGAATTATATAAGACGATTCAAAAACATATCGCCGTGGTAGAGAAATACCCAGCGAATATTCACAGTTATTTAGAAAAGGAATTAGGACCTGTATCTGCATTTGTACCAGAATAATTGTGCTTATAAGATCCCCGGGAATTCCTTTGGGGATCTTATATTGTATAGGAGAAAGAAAAGGGAGAAGGGTGAGCTATGGGGGAAGCACGTACTACGAGAGAAGAGATTGTACAATTACTGAAGATAAAAGGAGAGCATACTGTAGCAGAATTAGCCGAAGCTTTAGAAATTACAGAGATGGCGATTCGTCGACATTTAAGTAAACTAGAAAATGATGAGCTAATTTATTCAAAGATGGTAAGGCAGCATGTTGGACGCCCAACATATTTGTATGGATTAAGTCAAAAGGGAGAAGATACATTCCCGAAAGAATATAAGCAGTTTGCTATTGAAATATTAGATGATTTAGCTCGAATGGGCGATGAAAAAATACTTCGTTACGTTTTACAAGCGAGAACGAAACGAATGGAAGAACAGTTAAAAAAGAAGATAAGTAACCAAAGTAATTTAGCGTATAAAGTACAAGAAATAGCTGCTATGCAAGAGAAAAATGGTTATATGGTTCAAATAAAGAGAGATGGGGAACGCTCTTTCATACTTGAAAAGCAAAACTGTCCGTTAAAGGAAATAGCGGAGAAATACCCGCAAGTGTGTGAAGATGAAAAAGATATGTACAAGCGGTTATTAGCAGGTGCAAATGTGAAAGCGCTAACGAACATGTGCGTGGGCGATTGTAATTGTTCGTACCAAATAAAAGAGAAAAAATGAACGTTATGGGACGCTTTAAGGTAAAGCGTTTTTTTCTTTTGAAAAAGGGGTTAATATAAGAGTGGTATGATAGATGAGAACGTTAGCATAGAAGGAGAGACAAATAGATGTATAAAGGTTATTTAATTGACTTAGACGGTACAATGTATCGTGGTGAAGAACAAATTGAAGAGGCAAGCGATTTCGTAAAAGCGTTAGGAGAACGCGGTATTCCATATTTATTCGTTACAAATAACTCAACTCGTAAACCAGAACAAGTGGCAGAAAAACTTGTTCGTTTCGATATTCCAGCGAAAGCGGAGCAAGTATTCACAACGAGCATGGCTACAGCGAACTTTATTTATGAGCGCAAACAAGATGCAACTGTATATATGATTGGTGAAGAAGGCTTACACGCTGCTCTTGTGGAAAAGGGATTTGAAATTGTGGATGAAAATCCTGATTTCGTCATTGTTGGTTTAGATCGCGATATCACATATGAAAAATTAGCAAAAGCATGTCTTGCTGTGCGTAACGGTGCAACGTTTATTTCAACAAATGGGGATATCGCAATTCCAACTGAGCGCGGATTATTACCAGGTAACGGTTCATTAACATCAGTTGTTGCAGTATCAACAGGTGTGGACCCAATCTTTATTGGTAAACCAGAATCAATCATTATGGAACAAGCGTTAAAAGTGCTTGGCATAGGAAAAGAAGAAGCTTTAATGGTTGGGGATAACTACGATACAGACATTTTAGCCGGGATAAATGCTAGTATGCATACCCTTCTTGTCCACACTGGAGTAACAACTGTGGACAAGTTAACAGAATATGAAGTACAACCGACGCAAGTTGTGCACAACTTGACGGAGTGGATTGAGAAGATGTAATGAAATGCAGGTAACCGGAGGAGGTTGCCTGTTTTTTTATGCATAATTGCATATGTACTGTAGTTATATAAAATGTAGAATTTATATGTATTGATATAAAAAGGGAGGGAATAAGAGTGTACTGGATGTCATGCATTATGTTTGTTTTTGCATTATGTGTTTTGTTCTTTGTTCTATGGAAGATATATAAAATAAATGCAATGAAAAAAAGCGCGGGAAAACTTATTGCAACATATCCTCGGGTGAAACGGCGTTGGATTGCATCACTTGGACCGGCGTATTTCATCGGACAATGTATGTATACATATGCTCAGTACGTAAGTGGTGATATTGGTACAATTGAACAGTTTCTCGTTCAGTCAGGTAGTTATGCTGTAGTAAGTTGTTTTATGACTTTAATAGCTATCCATCTGATTAAAAGTGTACAAATATATGAAAAAGGTGTAATAGACGGATTGAACTTTTATTCATACGAAGAATTAAAAGGCTATAAAACATCAACATGGGAAAATCCAAAGGAAAATATATTTTTATATCGCGGGCGAGAAAAAATGAATGATAATGTGAATTTACTTATTAGGCAGGAAGATATGAATGAATTAGAAAGCATTCTTCAAAGATATATTCCGAAATTGATGATGAAATAAAAACTCCGGTTGTTATAACCGGAGTTTTTTATTAAAATGCACGATTCACAACGTCTTTAACTTCTTCAAGATAGTGTTTACGCACACTGTCATCCACAGAAGGAACACTCGTATAGAATGTATGCTCAAGTGTTTCAATGCCTGTAAATTCAAAAATACCAACATCCGCTGTTTTCTTCATTGCGTCAAACATACCACCTGCTGTGTATGCTTCTTTTGTATTTCCCATTGTAGATAATAATAATCCTTTTTTACCGCTTAATAACTTTTCAATGCCATTTTCACCGTAAGCATAAGCGAATCCGTGGCTAAATACGCGGTCAACATATCCTTTTAAAATAGCAGGAAGTCCTGCCCACCAAACGGGGTAAATGAATGTAATGCTATCAGCCCAAGAGATATGCTCTTGCTCTTCTTTAATATCTTCTGGTGTATTTCCTTGAGAAAATGAGGTGAAATCGGAAGCACCTAATACTGGATTGAAATTTAATTCGTATAGATCACGAACGCGCACTTCATGCCCTTTTCCTTCTAATTCACTTTTTACAGTTTCTAAAATTGCATGGTTGAAGCTTTCTGTATTCGGGTGTGCATAAACGATTACATGTTTCATTGTTCTTCCTCCTATTTGTGGATATGTGAATAGTTTTTATATATTCGTGTAACTATTATGGTTACTTTCGTTGCGAGAATCAACTTTTCTGACATGAGAAATAAAATGAAACTTTAATCGGTGGGTGGGCCATCCCGCACTGATTATTTGCTCACACTAATCGGGCACTTACTACCGGTTAATATAAATGTTAGTATGTGACAAAAAAATACAAAATAGTAGGGATTTTGCATTTCTGAATAGAATATATAGATTGGTAAATGGAGAGAAGGGGATATTGGGATGAATATTATTGAAATTGAAAGGTTAGAAAAATCATTTGATATTGGGGATAGTAAAGTAAAGATCTTAAAAGATATTAATCTTCAAATTCAAAAAGGAGATTTTGTTTGTATTATGGGGGCAAGTGGATCGGGTAAAACGACCTTACTTCAGCTGTTAGGTGGATTAGATATTCCATCGGTAGGTAGTATTCGAGTTGATGGTACAGAGATTTCAACATTAAAAGAAAAAGAGCTCGCTTTATTTAGAAGGCATAAAATCGGTTTTATTTTTCAACAGTTTAATTTAATTCCAGTGTTTAATGCGGAGGAAAATGTAGGGTTGCCTTTACTATTAGATAATGTTTCGCACAAGAAGGCAACGGTGACAGCAAATCGTTTATTAGAGCTCGTTGGATTGAAAGGAAAAGAAAAGCATTTACCAGCACAGTTATCAGGTGGGCAACAGCAAAGGGTTGCGATAGCAAGAGCTTTTGCAAATGAGCCAGCTATTATATTAGCTGATGAACCAACAGGAGCATTGGATTCAGAAAATAGCAAAAATATTATCGCGGCACTTCGCAATGCATGTGATGAATTAGGGCAAACAGCTGTCATTGTAACACACGATCCATTCGTAGCGGCCCATGCTGATAAAGTTGTTTTCTTATTAGATGGTGAAGTGATTCATGAGCATGCTGAAAGTAAAGGATGGAAATTTCGAAATATCCCGCAACAAGTTACTCAAATTCAAGAGATTATGAATCATCACTTTAAAGTAGGAGGTAAAGGTGATGCGATGGGTAATTAAGTATGCGATAAAATCGATGAAACAAAATTGGTTGCGAAATATGTTGATTGCCCTCGGTGCAGCTTTAGGTGTTATGTTAGCGACGATGTTATTACTAGGTAATCAATCAGTAGAGCAAAGTGTGAAGGAACAAGTAGTAAGCCGGTATGGAGATTATAATTTACAATTTGGCTATATAAAAAATGATATGTATTTAAATAATGAAAGTTTAAAAGGAATAGATGGCTTAGAAAATGCTGAAAAAATATCAAAAGCACTTATACCGTATCCTTTTCCACATTATAAAGAACTATCGGGAAAGCCATCTTATTGGGGTGTTGAGCAAGATTCTCCAGAAATGCATTCTTATAAAATATTAGAAGGACGATATCCAAAAGAAGGTGCTGAAGTAGCACTGACAAAAGGGTATACAGATCGTGAAAATATACGGGTAGGAGATACGATTAAACTGCCATTCCCGCAGCATGGTGAAAAGGCTGTGAAAGTTGTTGGTATTTTAAATCCACCGTTAATGGCGTCAATGGGGCATAGTGCTTATTTTCCAATCCATTGGCTTCAAAAAGAATTAAATTTACTAAATCAATTCAATCTCGTTCAAGTGAAAGTACAAGATGTAAATGTGAAAAAAGCAATTGCTTTTGATGTACATAAAAAGATTGAAAATATAAAGGTGGACCAACGTACTTATGTAGATAAGGCATTTGAACGACTAAATGTAATGAAGCCATTAATTTTTAGTTTAGGTGGTATTGCCTTATTTGTTGTAGCCCTTTTAATAATGGGAAGTTTCTTCTTATCTGTCAGAAGTCGATTTAAGCAATGGGCATTATTACGTGCACTTGGTAGTAATCCAAATCAAATTATATTAGTCGTTTTATTAGAGGCTTTATGTATTGGGGCAATCGGATCGCTAGCAGGAGTTATTCTTGGAGCGGGTACGCAAACAATCGCCGCATCATTTATTAATAAATGGGTGAATATTGAGGGTGCAGGGAAAGAAGCATTCTCGATTTCAGGTGAGATTTTACTCATTACGTTTTTACTAGGGATTGTTATGTCTATCATAGGGGCCATTATACCAGCTTTCATGGTTAGAAAGATTCCAACAGTTCAAGCACTTCGCCCAGGTCTTCCTAGTAATGAGAAAAAAGAAAAAAGATGGAGTGCTTTTAGCCTTAGTATTTTAATCATTGGTACTGTTATTGGACTAGCGGGTAACGTATTAGAGCGGTATATCGGTTTTAATCCAAGTGCGATAGGAGCGCTTTTATTTGCAGTTGGTTTGTTATTTGCGATTCCGTTATTTATTCGGGTGATAGCACCAGTGATTGCAAAACCACTTCAAATGATATTACGAATTGAAACGACGATTAGCAGCCGGAATGTAATTCGTTATCGAAATAAGGCAGCTGTATCGGTTGCTATACTAGCATTTGGTTTTATGTTAGCACTTGTTGGAACGATGTATATAAACTCTATTTACGAAGGCATGAAAGATGGGTTACAAAAACATTTACCAGCTGATTTAGTAATAAGAATTCCAATAGAGTCGCAAAGTACTGAAGTATTACCATTTAGTTGGATGGAGAAGGTTAAAAAAATTGATGGTGTAGAAGAGAGCGTAGCAAATGTTACTGACTTTACAGCGAAGCTTATAAATTATGATTTTAAAAAAGCGGATCAAGAGTGGTATGAAAATGTGAGGAAAGATGATTTTGAATATGATGTGATAGAAGTTGTGGGGAATGATATTGTTGCTTATCAAAAAGTAACAAAAGCGAAAGTGATTACAGGACAAGATTTAAATAAGCCATTACAAGATGGTGAGGGAGTCGTTACGAAGAGAACTGCTAAAACATTAGGGATTCAGTTGCATGATACGATTGAAGTACAAGGAAAAGGGAAAGAAAAACAAACGATTAAAGTCGTTTCGATTATTGAGCAAGGATTAAGGGGAAGAGGATTAGACATTTTCGTAAATGAACAATGGGTTCGTGATAAGTTTCACGTGCAAGGATATGAAGCAATTCAAGTTATGACAAATTCTAATCAATCATTTGAAGAGATTAAGAAGCAAGTAAAACAAATTACAAATAATAAAGAGAACGTAGAAGTTATTAATAGCCATGATTTATTAAAAGAACAGGAGCAGTTATTATCGCAAATGATGATGTTAATTCGCTTGTTAGTTGTAATTGTTTTCATTATTTCTGGTATAGGGTTAATGAATGCGATTGTCTCAAGTTTACATGAAAGACGTGCTGAAATTAGTATGATTCGTGCGGTAGGAGCTATTCCGAAGCAAATGAGACGGATTGTTTTATTAGAGGGCACTTTACTTGGAGCGATAGCTGGTTGTATTGGGGTTTTAGGTGGAATTGTATTTAGTTATATTGTGTTATCAAGCTTAGAGTTAACGGTTATTATCATTCCGTATAATCAAGTTTTAATATTGGCACTAGCTAGCATTATACTCGGAGCAGGAGCAGCAATGATTGCTTCATTACAATTAAGAAAGTTTAAATTGAGTGATACTTTAAAGGAGTTATCAGCATAAAAGATTATTATATCCCGCTCATACAAAGTACAAAGAAGACGAATAAAATGATAACAATACCGATACCAAAGTTAAATACAAGAGTACTATCCATATATGTAACCTCCTTGTTTGAAAGTAAAAAGCACTCTGGCTGGAGTGCTTTTTATTATCCGAATATGTCGCAACGAACGCCGCAACATATAGAAAGGGAATAATGCGTTTAAAGAGTTATATTAATTTATGCATTAATTTTGTAAATGAGCAGGTCCTGCTCAGGTATAGAAAAAAGACACTCTTTCGAGTGTCTTTCATGATGACAAAACGTGCCAATTGCTTGAGTTTGATAAGACGTTAATTTTCCGGTTAACAGTCTTTCTTAATCAAGAAGTGTAACAACAGCGATTCAAATAAATTTTAGCATTTTTTAAAGGGGTGTGCGTATGTAACTATGCATATTACGATTAGAGGAGAATCAAGTTTGGAAAATGAATGAGTAAATACATATAGATTAGTAGAGTATTTGATAAGGAGCGAGATGAATGGATATACATAAGTTAACAGAAGAAGAAGCGAAAGAAATAAATACGTGGAAGTATGAAAATCCCTATACGTTATATAGCTTTTCGGGAGATGCTGAAGTAATAGAAGAGTTGCTAGATGGAACGTATTACGGTTGTTGCGGAGAGAATGGAGAATTCATCGGCTATTTTTGTTTTGGAGAAAATGCACAAGTGCCAGGGGGAAGAGATGCTAATTTATATAGGGGAGAAGATGTAGTAGATATTGGGCTTGGAATGAAGCCAGAGTTAACAGGGAAAGGGATGGGAGAAATATTTTTTCAAGCGGGAATAGCATTTGCTACTGAGGAATTGAATTCGAAAATGTTTCGACTGAGTGTAGCGACATTCAATAAGAGAGCGATTAGGCTATATAAAAACATTGGATTTCAAGTGGGACCTCTTTTTTTGAGCCGTGGAAGAGAGTTCATGCTTATGGAATATGAAAGGCCGTCAGTATGAAACTGACGGCCTAGACCCCTTATCCCGCATTAACGGGCAGTAAGACTCCCTCCCACCTCAAAATTCGGCGGATGCGAGTCAGTTAGGCGGGAGATAACTGCCCGTAAAAGCCCGATTGGTTCAACTAATAATCAGTGGGGAATGGACAAAATCCCCACTGATTAAAGTTTCACTTTATTCCGAATGCTCAGCACGGTGCGCTAAACGACTTGAAGCAGCGGCAGCGATTCCGCCAACGATATCATCAAGGAATGTATGCACCTTTCCAGTTGATTTATCATTTAAGTATTCTAAAATACCTGGTTTTAATTTATCGATATATCCAAAGTTCGTGAAGCCAATTGACCCGTACACGTTAACGATTGAAAGTGCGATGACTTCATCAATTCCATATAGTCCTTCATCGCGTTTTACGATATCTTGTAACGGCTGACTTAACATTCCTTTTTCAGCAAGGACATCAAGTTCAATGCCTGTAATAAGAGCGTTTTGTACTTCTCGTTTTGATAGTACACGCTCAACGTTATAGCGACATTCTGACATCTCTAAATTTGCATGGTATTTCTTTTGAAGAAAATGAACAAGATCAGCAATATCGTCAATTGTTACACCGCGCTCTTGTAATAGTTGTAATGCTCTTTCTTGTAGTTGATTTGAGTCTTTCATGTTTATCACCTTTTTTTCTTTTTAGTATTTGTATACGTTTCGTTGCTTTATCATGTGCATAGGAATGAAAGGCGAGCACAAGCTCATATATATAAAGAAAAACCATAGGTGGCGACTGCGATGATTCAGCATATTTATGAGCATTATCACATGCATGTTAAAGAATTAATCCCCCTTGGCCCCTATAAAAGCTTTTGGATTCGCAACAAAATTTATGTACTTGTTCCAATTGGAGAAATGGAGGAAGAAGTACTTGTAGAGATGAAAAAGCTCAGTGATTATATGAACCAGCAAGGGGATATAACTGTTTCGACTTTCGTTCCGACTATACACGGCTACTATGTAAGTGAGATAGAAGAAAAAAATTACTGCTTATTAAAAGGTATGCGTATGTTAGAGCGACATGCTACATCATTAGGAAGTGAGCTTTCTATATTCCATAAACGTGGCGCATTCTTTCCAGAAGAAGTTGAGCAATTAAGCCGCATTGGTGAATGGAAAGCATTATGGGAAAAAAGGCTCGACCAATTAGAAAGGTTTTGGCAATCGCAAGTGATGAACCATCCTTCAGACGTATTCGATCAATTGTTTATTGAATCCTTCCCGTATTACTTAGGAGTTGCAGAAAATGCAATTCAATATGTTGTCGATACAGAAATGGATGATACACCACAAATAACTGACGCAGCAACAATTTGCCAAGAACGATTTACACCTTTATTATGGCAGCAAACGAAGCGTTTAAAACTTCCTTTTGATTGGGTATATGATCACCCAAGTAGAGATATAGCAGAATGTATTCGCTATATGATGATAGAAAAAAAGAAAGATTGGGAGCAAACGGTAGTTCAATTCATTGCAGATTATGAACGTAATTATTCGCTCTCTTCATTTGGTTGGCGCTTATTATTCGCAAGGCTTCTGTTCCCGCTTCACTACTTTGAAACAATTGAACGATATTATCAAACAGGAAACGAAGAACAAAAAGGCATATATAGAGCCCGTTTAGAAATCATTTTACATGATGTGAGGCGCACTGAGCAATTTATGAATCATTTTTACGAGTCATTTCGTTTACCTGTTGATAAGTTAGGCATTAGGAAATTAGATTGGCTGTCTTAAAATGAAAAAAGAGACCGGGTGAGGTCTCTTTTTTATATATCACAATTGTATGTAATACATTATGCCCCTACCTGTTGATCTGCACATATATTTAAAATGAATTGATGTCTTTCGATTTTTTCATTTACTTTACTCAATAATTCTTGCTGGATTTCTTTAAATAAAAATTGATAACTTGCATTCCATGTTGGTATAACGGATGAAAGGTCTAATAAATACTCTTTTTTCTTTTCTAGTTCTTGAATTGTTAAGAAAGTGTTCCCCATTCTTGGCATGTGTCGTCCCCCTATGTTTTTTTCTGTATATGTGTGAACGATTCTATAGTATTAATTATCGCACTTTTTGAGAAGGATTTCCAATTTTGTTTTATGATGTTAAAGGGGAAGTGTTATTTGAATAAAAAAAGAGACCCATTTGGGTCTCTTTCTAGGAAGCGATTCTGAACGAGCCGCTTCTGCTTTTAGATTAAAATACTTGTTCTACTTCAATAACGCCTGGTACTTCTTCAAGTAATGCGCGTTCGATACCAGCTTTTAGTGTGATTGTAGAACTTGGGCAGCTTCCGCAAGCACCCATAAGGCGTAATTTTACGATACCTTCTTCAATGTCTACTAATTCAACGTCTCCGCCATCGCGAAGTAAGAATGGACGTAATTTATCTAATACTTCTAGTACTTGTTCTTGCATATGTGGGTTTTCCATTTTTATCGACTCCTTTCATCAGTTTTATTATAATCAAGATAGAGGGGAAAATCTATTTTTTCTGTTCTTGTTTTATTGTCGAAATTTTTTATCATGTTTACAACGTGTTTTTTCAGTATAGGGGTAGGGAATAAGTTTGTAAAATGATGTGCTTATGTACTAAGACATCTGAATATACTGTTGAAACAAGAAGTGGGGGAGAAGAAATGGTTAATGTGCAAGTGTATGGGACGAAAGTAATTTGTGCGAGCTGCGTTGGAATGCCATCTTCAACAGAAACGTTTGAGTGGTTACAAGCGGCGATTGGTCGTAAATATGAAGGACAAGAAAATAAATTTAATTTCGAGTATATTGATTTTCAAGAAGAACAAGAAGATGAAGATAAAAAAGCATTCGCAGAGCGCGTAGTGGAAGAAGATCTATTTTATCCGGTCGTTCTTGTAAATGGAGAAATTGTTGGAGAAGGAAATCCTCGTTTGAAGGATGTTTACGAAGAAATCGAGAAATATTTATAAAGCAGGAAGCCTTTGCGAATTTGCGAAGGCTTTTTTTATTGGAGGGATAGATGTGGAGAATGGAATAAAACATGCTTTACCAGAAGAAGTAAAGCAATTAATGGAGCAGTACATAGTAGAATTAAAAGAAATTTTTTCGGATGAAAAAATAGTCGGGGTATATATTTACGGATCAATCGCGCTAGGAGCATTTCATATAGAAACGAGCGATGTTGACTTTGTTACGGTAATAAGTGATTCCGTGAATGAAGCTGAAAAACAACAAATTATAGAACTGCATAAAAAAAATAGTAAAAGTACGTTAGGTAAAAGAATGGATGGTATGTATATTCCGCTTGCTGATTTAGGGAAATACAATGATGAAATGAATGAGTACGTGTATTGTGCAGATGGTAAGGCTGATATTGGTCATTGGGATATTAACGCGGTCACATGGTGGACATTGAAAAATCAAGGTATTACAGTTAGCGGGAAAGAAGTAGAAGACCTTTCCTTTCAAATAAAGTGGGACGATGTAGTAAATACAATGAAATACAACGTAGAACATTATTGGCTTGAAAAAGCGAAGCGTCCTTATTTATTTTTCATAGAAGAATGGGTAGAATCAGCTGTCGTTACGATGGGACGTATTTTATATACGTTAGATCATGAAACAATCGTTTCAAAAGATAGAGGATTACAATACTTATTAGAACGTTCAGCGAAAGAATGGGAGCCTTTATTAAAAGAGGTAGAGCGAATGCGAAATAATCCAAAGGGAAAGCGCAAGCTCTCTATTTGGAGGAGGGCTGATATGACGAAGAGGTATTTGCTGTGTTTGATTGAAGAGTGTAGGGGGAAGTGGTAGGTGAATAGTAAAAGCATCCTTCATATAAAGGATGCTTTTACTATTTTTATATAATGAAAAAGTACTTTGCAAGGAATGAGAAGTCGAAAGATAATCTAAAATATGGATAGTTTCATGTGAAACATTATGCAATAGACTGTTCTTTTTGATGTTTATCCCGCATTAACGGGCAGTAAGACTCTCACTTCAAAATTCGGCTGGAGCAAAGAAGTTAGATGGGAGATCAACTGCCCGTAAAAGCCCGATTGGTGAAGGCTAATAATCAGTGGTGGATGAACAAAACCCCCACTGATTAAAGTTTCACTTTATAATGAAATCTTGCACTATTGCGCACTCCTTTAGAGATAGGTTTACTCTTCATCTTCATCATAATTGTATGTAGTTAAGTTTTGTAAGAAGCTTTCAAAATTAGGTGCTAATTCAATAATTTCCTCAAACTCATTATCGATAAATATAACTGGAGGATTTTCAGCTACGTTTCGATAGTCTAGTGCAATCCACGTATGTCCGTCACCAGATAAAAGCACGATATTCTCAGGCATGTCCCATTCCTGAATTAAATAATGGCTCTCTAAAATACTAGACTCATTTTCATCAAAAGAAATGCCATATAATCCAGAAACATTAACGTGATCGTCTGCCCAAGAATTTGGCTCTGAAGTAGGGTGAGCATCTAATCGAAGAGTTCCTCCGTTTTGTTCTTTTAGAAGATTTATGTACGATTCTGGGAGCTTTACGTTTAGTACTTCTTCTGCTTTTTTTATTAGTTCGTCGTTAATAGGTGCTAATTTTAAATAGTCATCTTCTGCCCAAAGTGTAGTCTTCATATTTGGTCACCTCAAATAATAGTTTTATAAACTTTATTTTGTATATTATAGTTAATTAAAATATTGCGCAATAGAGGGGGAATATTTTATGATTAACCACAATAAAATTAAACAACTTTTAGCACATGTAGATCGCGCTGAGGATAATGAAATTGAGTTAGAGTGTGAATTTGAACCAATGACAATAGAATTATTTAATAGTGAAGAAATAGAAGAAGGGCAACTTGGTTATAGCTTTGATGATGAAGGGCAAAGCTTAGTCGGAAATGAAGAGGGAGATTGGAAAGAGGGATGGGTTGTAATTGGGATAGATTCCTATCTCGGAGACCCGATCTTTGTAGATAGTAATGATGAGAATTGTCCGGTTTATACAGCTATGCATGGTGAGGGAGATTGGGAGCCAGAATGTATAGCTAAGCGTATAGAAGATGTTATTGAGAAAGTGAAGGGTAATGTGGGATAGTTGTGTAAGTGGAAATATGTTTGAAATAGTAGAGAGCTAATTTGTGAAGTCTCTTAAGTCGAGATTTTAGGTTTGGTCATATTACAATAGTAGTTTAATAGGAGAAGGGTGTGTCAAAATGATTTTGATACATCCTTTTTTGCGAATATACAAGATGTTTAACATAGTGTATTAAATGTCTTATATATGAGTATTCTAATATATTTAATAGTAAAATGGAATATAGAATGGATAATTGTCGAAATGTATTCGATTTTTGTTCATTTTTATGAAATATAACTATTTTTTGTTAGATTCCTTCTTTTTATAGATATACAATAAAGTTATATAGAAATAAGAGAAGGATGATGTACGTGAAGGACACTGTTTTACAGGAAGCGATAGCTCCTAAAGAGTTACATAAAGTTGTGAGAAATAATACTGCATATTACGACTTTAAGTGGGGGAAAGCAAAAGATCCCGAGAAGGGAAATAGTTGGAACTGGATAGCCTTTTTCTTCCCATTATTGTGGTTAGCTTATCGCAAAATGTATAAATTATTTATTATTATTGCATTAGTAGGAGTTCCTACTTTAATTACCTCTGTTTTTATAGATATCCCGATGTGGATCGATTTTATTGTTTATTTCGGAACTATGCTATTTACTGGATGGCAAGGGAATCGTTTATATTACAAGCATACAGTTCGTGTTTTACATAAGGCAAAAGAGTTATCTGATGCACAACACAATTATTACTTCCAAACAAAGGGTGGCACTCATGTTGGGATTATGCTTGGATTAAATGCGTTATTATTTGTAGTATTTGGTGCAGCTGGTTATGGGTTATCGTATTTACCGACGGAACCGAATATAAAAGATGTAGTTCGTTTAAGTGATGAAGGGATTACATTGGAAGTTTTTACTGATGATCCAAAATGGACGTATGTAAAAAAAGAAGGACGTTTTGATATAGTAGAATTTACTGGTTATGATTATGAGGAAAAAAAGGATGTAAAGGTTAAGTTCGCTGTGTATTTAGATAAACAGAGATTTGAATGGAAAGAAATTTATTTAAACGATAAAAAGTTAAATGAAGAAGAAGCAGAAGAGTATCAATTTTATATTGAAGAAAATGCCTGGTATTAATATAAATAGATAATGATGTATCGCAAAAAGAAGAGTCTAATGAAGATTCTTCTTTTTATTTATGAGAAAGGATATATAACAAGAAGAGAAAAACATTAGTAAACAAACGCCATACTAATTGAAATTTTGTAAAATACAATAAAAAATGAGAATTTGAGGTAGGCTTGTCAATAACGTGAGACTATGGCAGTATAAAGAAATGCTATACAAATTTTATTTATCGACATGTAAAAATTCGATTTGATTTTTACGTATAAATAATGAACGGAGGAAATGAATTTATGGCTACTTTACCAAATTGTCCAAAATGTAATTCAGAATATACGTATGAGGATGGCGCTCTTTTCGTATGTCCAGAATGTGCCCATGAGTGGGGTCAAGAAGCGGAAGCTGAAAGTAATGATGGTGCAAAAGTTGTAAAAGATGCGAACGGAAACGTTCTTCAAGATGGCGATGCTGTTACTGTAATTAAAGATTTAAAAGTAAAAGGAACTTCTTCAGTTGTAAAGATTGGTACGAAAGTAAAGAGTATCCGTCTAGTTGAGGGAGATCACGATATCGATTGCAAAATCGACGGTTTCGGAGCTATGAAGTTAAAATCACAGTTCGTTAAGAAGGCGTAAGATTAGCAAAGAAAAAAGACGCTCTGTAAGTAACGTGCAGAGCGTCTTTTTTATGATTGTACTTCAACTTCTTTCAACTGGCACCGCTTATTAAAGAACGTTTTATACCCAAGCTGTAAGAAGATAATAACAGAGAAAGCTGTACTTCCAG
This sequence comes from Bacillus sp. TH30, assembly GCF_016650875.1. Taxonomy (NCBI): domain Bacteria; kingdom Bacillati; phylum Bacillota; class Bacilli; order Caryophanales; family Bacillaceae; genus Bacillus; species Bacillus sp. TH30. Next base: position 3,046,519 of record NZ_JAEKEY010000002.1, read on the forward strand.
AAATGCCAAGTATAATCGCAATTTGATATTGGATAGCTGTAAATGGTGATACACCGGATAAAATTTGTCCTGTCATCATGCCTGGAAGACTTATAATTCCCATTCCGACCATGGAATTAATTGTTGGTAAAATAGCAGAATCGAAAGCGTCCCGTATGAGCGGAGCAGCTGCTTGTTTTGGAGTTGCGCCAAGCATAAGTGCACCTTCAATATGGTCTCTTTGTGATTTCATACTGTTTAAAAAGGTGTTTGCCCCGAGGCAAATACCTGTCATAGCGTTACCGATTAGCATGCCGGAAATAGGAACGATATATTGCGGAGCATACCAAGGATCGTGTCCGATAATGACAAAGATAAATAGTAGAAGAGGGCCAATTGATCCAGCGATCATGGAGAGCGCGGCTACTCGTTTTAATTCTTTTGACATTGGAATATTAACTCGTTTATAAATATTGAAAATCGCAAATGTAGTAATAGAAGTAATGAGAGCTATTGTATAAAACGGATTACTATTTTCAAATATGTATGTAAGAACATATGCGACTAGTACGAGCTGAATCGTCATACGTAATGTAGCAATTGTAATTTGTTTTTCACGCGGTATTCCTTTTAATTTTACAAGTCCGATTAAAATAAGAATAAAAATATATGCAGCGGCAAGTTGCCAAATTTGGAGTTCAATAACGCCCTTCAACTGAGAGCACTTCCTTTCTAGTTGCACCGTTTGTTTTACTAATTTCAATAATATCGTCTGCAATTTCTTCTGGAAGTTGTTGCGAGTGCGTGATGAAGATAACTGTTTTTTTCTTTTCTCTTGCCAGTAGAGTGAATTGTTTCATAACGCGGCGTTCTGTGTCACCATCTAGTGCCGAAGTTGGTTCATCTAATAAATAGACGGGCGGATCCATTAGTATAATACGAGCGAAAGCAAGTCTTTGTTTTTCGCCACCTGATAAAGAAGAGGCGTTATCTTCTAATTTTTTATCTAGGCTAACAGTCGTTAATGCGCCTTGCAGGGCGTCGTCATTTGGAAATGGCTTTTCAGAAAATCGAAGTCCCATTAATAAATTATCTTTAATTGTTCCATCAAAAATAGGCGGAGTTTGTCCGAGCATGACAACTTCACGGCGTAATTGAATGGGAGGATAATCTAAAATAGATTTTCCGTTATACTGAATTGTGCCAGATGTTGGTGATTGTAAATCGTTTAACATGCGAAGTAATGTGCTTTTACCACTACCACTTTCACCGATAATACAAGTTGTTTTTTCTTTTTGAATCTGTAAATAAGGAATGTGTAGAATATCTTTATATGTGATGTCTTTTAATATAAACATAAATTGCTCCTTTCTGATTCTAGTTATATCGTATCAAAAAGAGAGAAAAATAGAAAAATAAAGTCTCTTTAGAAGGAACATCTTTTTTCTTTGTTTTAAAACTTTGCGCGTGGTAGGAAAAGGCACTGACGGATCCTATACATAGCCAGTCCCTCTCGACCATTTAAAAAAATGCTTTTCTGTCGGTTTTTCATAGAATGACTGAGTAGTTACAAAAAATGAATAGAAAAAGGCTGTCTACTATGTAGGCAGCCTTTAAAGTATTAACCGTTATGATATTTGTACATCCAAAGAAGACCGGATTTTAATAATCTCGGTACACGTCCCATTAATGGTTGGTTTGCTAGTAAACCAAATCCATGTTTTTTGCCGAGAGAACCGAGAACACCTTTTAATTTAATAACAGGCAGTTCATCAGGAAGGGGTTCATTATTCCAACGTTTTAATAATATTTGGACAATTTGTTCTCCTTGACCTTCAGCAAGTTGAGCAGATGGTGCGTGTGGAAGTGCTGCACAATCTCCTACGACATAAACGTGCTCGTTATTTGGAATATTGTGATATTTCGTTAAAACAACCCGTCCGCTACCATCTTGTTCAACTGGAAGGTTTCGAACAACTTCATTTGCTTGAATACCAGCTGTCCAGACGATTGCATCACATTCAAGTGGTTCATCATGGTTGTATACAATGTTTGGTTCCACTTTTGTAATGTTAGAGTTTCGTATAATGGTAACTTTATGTTTTACAAACCATTCTTCTACGTATCTACTTAATTTCTCTGGATATGGGAATAAAATTCTATCTTTTCGATCAAATAAATAGATTTTTAAATCTGAACGGCTTTCGCGAAGTTCACTCGCCACTTCAACGCCGCTTAAACCAGCCCCAACGACAGCTACTGTTGCATTTGGTTCTAAGCTATTTAATTGTTCATATGTCTTACGTGTTTGTTCAATTGATTGTAGGCTATGTGTATATTCCTTTGCTCCAGGAACGTTATGATATTTATCTTCACAGCCAAGCCCGATAATTAAATCATCATATTGAATCGTTTCACCGCCATCGAGATGAACGGCTTTCGTTTCGAGGTCAATATTTGTTACTGTTCCGTATTGAATATTGAGACGTGGGTGCTCAGGAAACGGTATGCGAATATGCGTTTCTGAAATTGTACCCGCAACTAATGCATAATATTCAGTTTTAAAGCAATGATATGGTACTTTGTCGATTAATGTCACTTGTACATCATCTGGAAGTTGGTTGCTTGGAAGTAGCCGCTGCAGAATTCTCATTCCACCGTAGCCACCACCTAGTAGTACGAGGTGTTTCATGATGGATTACCCCTTTTCTGTTGAAATATCCCCTAATCATACAATTTTATATTAATAAAATATTTTGACTTTACACAATCAAATTATATCGAATTTGTGAACAAATAACAATGCATGAATGAATACTCTGTTGTACAATAAGAAGAAAAGTAAAGTAAGTGGTTTTCATTTTCTAGTTACTATTTACTATTTCATTATGAGTAGTATGTTATATAAAGAAGACCATCTATTATGAAGTGAAATAGTGAAGTAACTAAATAGTTTAGAATATATAACGAAAACAACAAGAAACAGCTTAGTTTTCTTCTTATAAATAAAGTGGAATGGTAACAAGTAGAGAGGGTTACTTATCCGGTTCGCAAATTAGGTATGCACATACCATATAAAGTAAATGGTAATTTGTTTAGAGATACAGGGGGGAGAGAGTTTTGATTAAACCATTAATCGAATTTTGTGTAGGTAACCTTGCAAGCGGTTCGCAAGCAGCTTTAGAAAAATTAGAAAAAGATCCTAATTTAGACGTAATGGAATATGGTTGTTTAGGATATTGTGGCATCTGTTTTGAAGGTCCATTTGCACTTGTAAATGGTGAAGTGGTACAAGGTGCAACAGTAGAAGAACTTGTAAATAATGTATATGATTATATGGATGAAAATCCAATGTTTTAAAGCGTTGCAAACAGGCAACGTTTTTCTTTTTTCATTTATCCCGCTATTTGCGGGCAGTAAGACTCCCACCTCAAAATTCAGCTGAAGCAAAGAAGTTAGGTTGAAGCCCTGTTGCCCGTCCCCCACTGATTAAAGTTTCACTTTATTAGGAGTGTTTATTTCAAAAAAAAAAGCCCTTTTAGAAGGGCTTTTTTCTTACACGATTTGTGTAAGAACGGCCTATTGCCAAAACACTGTCAAATATGAGAAACGGGGGACATTCATATTGTGTTCTAAAAGCATGCATTTTATACTTGAAATAATAAATTATTTTTGGAGTGAATAAAAATGAGCCAATTTTCTTTTACAAAAATGCATGGTCTTGGAAATAGTTATATATATGTAAATATGTTTGAGGAACAAATTAGAGAAGAAGATTTAGCAATTGTAGCGGAAAAGGTTTCAAATATTAATACTGGTATTGGTGCAGATGGAATGATTTTAATTTGCCCTTCTGACGTGGCACCAGTAAAAATGCGCATGTTTAATAACGATGGCTCAGAAGGAAAGAGCTGTGGAAATGGTTTACGCTGCGTAGCGAAATATGCGTATGAGCATAAACTAGTAGAAGGTAAAGTTTTCACAATTGAAACGTTAGCGGGTATTGTTACGGCAGAAGTAACGGTAGAAGATGACAAAGTTACATTAGCGAAAATCGACATGGGAGCACCTCGTTTAACACGTGAAGAGATACCGATGCTTGGTGAAGGAGAGACACCATTTATTCGTGAAAACTTCTTATACAATAATCACCGTTATGCATTTACAGCTGTTTCAATGGGGAATCCACATGCGGTTATTTTTGTTGATGATGTAGAAAAAGCGCCTCTTACAACGTTAGGACCGGTTCTTGAGACGCATGAAATGTTCCCAGAGCGAGTGAATGTTGAATTCATCGAGATTTTGAATGATGAAGAGATGAATTTCCGCGTTTGGGAACGAGGATCTGGTGTAACACAAGCTTGCGGGACAGGAGCATGCGCAGCTGTCGTTGCGGCAATTTTAAATGGGAAAATGGAACACGGTAAAGAAATTACGGTTCACTTAGCAGGCGGCGACTTAATGATCGCATGGACAGAAGAAGGAAATGTATTAATGAAAGGACCTGCGGAAATAATTTGCCGCGGAGTGTATGAGTACAAGATAGAAGCGTAAAGATGTATAATAGAATGAGAACAGAAAGGATGGTGTATTTCATGATTGAAGTAACAGAACAAGCAGCTTTTCAAATTAAAGATATGTTAAAAGATGCTGAAGATGGAGAGAAGTACGTGCGCCTTGCTGTACATGGCGGCGGATGTAGTGGTCTTTCTTACGGCTTAGGATTTGAAATAGAACCAAAAGAAGACGACACAGTTCTTGAGTTTTTCGGTGTTGAATTTGTTATCGATAAAGAAAGTGCTCCGATTGTAAAGGGAGTGAAAGTTGACTATAAGCAATCTATGCTTGGCGGCGGATTCACAATCGACAATCCAAACGCGATCGCATCATGTGGATGCGGATCATCTTTCCGTACAGCGTCGAATGCTGGTAAGCCAGAAGATTGCTAAGTTTTTTCATCCCTTTATTCTAAGTGGAAATTGAATGGGTAGGTTGCATATAAAGACCTTCTTAGCGATGAAACCAAATCGTTAGGAAGGTCTTTTCTTTTGCGCTAAAAAGAAAAAGAGCATGACAAAGATAACGAATACATGCAAGAAGAAGGCTAAAGAGGATGCATGAAGGTGCAGGCAATATCGAATTGTATAGAACTGACTCGTTCCATATTAATTAAAATACGCTGATTACTAGAAATTAAAAACTACCGGAGGAATTACAATGAAGTCATTTAAGAAAGTACTGGTATTAGGGATGACGTTGGTTACAGCATCAATATTTGGAGCTTGTTCTAACGATACAGACGTGTTAACAAAAGCGGGAGCAAAGCAACAGGTGAAATCGGAAGCGGAAGTACTAAAAGAACAGAAAGAAACCCCTATGACTACGAGCGAACGTGACAGCATTAAATATGAGGACGCTCCGTCATCACAGAAGCGTTATATTTCTCGCGACGAAGCCGAAAAGATTGAGGAAGGCATGACATATACGGATATTCTTAATACGATTGACTACGGCGGTGAGAACATAAAAAATTATAATAACAAGGAAAAACGCGTGTTTTATACTGAAAAGGATACGGATGGTACATATGAAATTATGGTTGAATTAAATACATATGGTTACGTTGTTAATATTGAACGCACTGCTATAAAGGATGCGGATAAAGAGAGTCAGGTATCTACGAAAAGCAGTGAAGAGCCTGTAAAGGAATATGAAGAAAAAAACGACCGCGTACCGTGGTATAAAGATGTAAATAACGATTCGGCGGAAGTAGACTATAATCACTATTTGAAAATCAAAAAAGGTATGCCTGCGAATCAAGTAAAAGCTGCGATTGGACAGCCACGTATGATTGAGAAATATAAATCGTATTCAGTATACGGCTATACCGGTTATGGCGGCGAAGGAACATTACGTGTAATATTCGAACCGAATGGAACTGTTACGCAGGTAGTAGAAGATGGATTACAACGATAATAAATTAATTACGGGAACAATTGCAGTAAAGTTATCGGTGGCTTTATAAAGTCTTGGAGAGAGAACCGTGAGTAATCGGAGAGGACAATGATGAACGAAGATAAGATAACGATAATTATGCTAGCAGTATTAACGATAGCGTTAGTATTTGTTGGGGTTTCGTCCAAATTCAATAGCCTCATTGTGGACGCTATCGCCGTACTATTTTTATTGATAGCTACTGCAGTAGGCGCAGCGGTTGTAACAGAACGTAGATTGCGCAAAAAGAATGGGAAGTAGCAGTTCTTTGTACGAGCGGGAGGGGACGCAAGATTGACGATGTTTTTGAATTCGTAGGGAGATATGTGATTAAACCTATAACTAGATTTGTAAGTTACCTTGTAATTGATATCATAATAGAGTGCGTAATAGAGGGTGTAATAAGCGGTATAAGGAAATTACGTGATAAGATTCGTGACAAGTGGAAAAATTGGCGTTAATAGATTGTCATGACTAGGCTAGATGAGTGTCAATAACGTTTTCAATGAAAAAACACTGATTAAAGTTTTAATTTACTATCTTACAAAAGTGTAATGTTCATGTCATGTTTTTGAATTTCTTCTTTAAAGCTTAGGCTTTAAGATAACAATATAAGAAAAACATATGAGGTGAAGGAATTGAAAAGATATATTGCACTTTTTAGTATTTTAGTCGTATTTGCAAGCCTATTAGTTGGCTGTGATTTAAACCGTATGGGTAAAGATGCGTATTACGTTCAAATTACTACTGATGGAATCGAAAAGAATGAAAAAGCTGATAATGGTCAGCCGCACAAATCATTCGAGTATAAGTTACCTGCCTTTGATAAAGAAGGTAAAGAAAAAGAATTAGAATTTACAGCTGTGAAAAATCTTCGCAAGGAAGCATTCTTACGTGTATTCCATTCAGATAAGAAAGGCGTAACAGCTTGGGAAGAAGTGAAAAAGGATGAACTTCCTGCGAAAGTGAAAGAAAAATTAGGTGTGAAATAAGACAGAAAAAAGGAATTGACGAACAGGGTCAATTCCTTTTTTTACTTTCAAAATCCTCTTCTGAAATGACTTTAAATCCGTGTCTTTTAAATAAAGCAGTTGTCACTCCGTAACCAGTTTGTTTATTGCCGTTAAATTCCCCTGTGTAAATAGTAGAACTACCACAAGATGGACTGCGTTCTTTTAAAATTATATATTCTGGGTTTAAATCTTTTATTTGTTCTAATGCTTTATAAGCACCACGCACGAAAGCTTCCGTGACATCTTGTCCTTCTTTCGTCATTACTTTTGCTTTTCCATCTAAAACATCATCGCCATTACCGCCGATAATTTCAGCAGAAGGGCGTGGTGTTGGTAAACCGCCTAATACTTCGGGACAAACGAGGAGGGTGTCTTCCCTTTGTAATAACTCTTCTATTTGTGAAACGAGATTATCGTTACCGTCATAACGACAAGCGATACCACCTAAACAAGCGCTAATTACAATCATATTTTCATCTCCAATAAAAAATATTAAATATCACGCCAATTTCTCTTCCTATTTCTTACCTATAAGTGAGGTGATAAAAATGGGAAGCTTATATAATTTAATGAAACCATATAGTCAATTTCGAAGTAAAGAAGAGTTTAATACATATCAAAAACAAGTTTTGAAGTGCTATCGATTTCAATTGAATAAAACGGATGCTATCATTATTCATTTTTTAGGAAAGTATGCAGTGAATGAGAAACAGAAAACAGTGGGAGTTGCTTGTCCGTTAATGGAGACGATTGCTACAAATGTTGGAAAGAGTATTCGTACGGTACGCCGCTCGATTGCAAAGTTAGAGGAACTAGGAATTATAAAACGTGTTGCGACAAAAGAAAGATATAAGCGCGGGGGATATAGTGCAAACTTATATGTATTTCTTAAATCTGCAATTGACCGCATGGATGACCGTATGAAAATGTCCGCATGTGAAAGTGATGATCGTACAGATGGCTGTAGTGGAAACGAGCAAAAAAATGAGGGGGAAACAATTCTTTCTAAAAACATTCCACAAATAAAAGAGAAAAGAAAAGTAACGTACGAGCTTGATGAAACGTATTGTCGTCACGATATACCTAAGCCTTTTATATACGCACTGGTGCCGATGACGAGTAATCCGAAGAAGATTAATATATTTTGGAGTAAGGTGGAACTTGCTTATAAAAAGAGCGGATTACTAGAGCAAGGTGCTTTATTAGAGGGAATATTAGCTGATGAAGAAGTGTGTGGAAATTTAATTTGGAGGGTGAAAAGTGTTGTGAGAGCGTATAAGTACGGAGAAATTCGTAAAGATGTTGGAGCACTATTGTATAGTACGATGCGAGATTTATTTTTAGAAATTGGATTAGAGTGGGGAGCGGCATTAAGGAGAAGTAAGGGAATACGGTTATTCGATCCATTTAAAAAAGAGCCATGCGTATAATACATGACTCCAAGTAGCTAATCGAACTTTCTTACAACTGGAACACGAATTGCTACAAATAGTACAAAGACGATAACAGCGATTGCACCGCTTTTCATAACCGTTACAATTGGAATGCCTATCCCAAGTGCAAGCGATGTAAATGCGTAAGAGAGCGGAATGAATCCCATCGATGAAAGCATGAGTAAGCTCATAACGCGTCCCATCATCTCTTCTTTTACTGTTGATTGAATCATCGCCATAAGTGGAACGATAGCCATCGCAATTGTAATACCGTAAAACATTCCAGCTAATAACGCTTGCCAAAGTACGGTGCTAAAATTGATGGCTAGGAAGAATACACCAGACAGTAGCATCATGATAATGCAAAATAGTCCACGTCTACGATTAATATTTTTTAATCCGACAATGACAGCTCCTATCGCCATCCCGCCGCCAACAGACGCTTCTAAGTAACTAAACTGAAGTGAATCACCGTGCAGAACGTTTTTGACGAAGAGCGGGAAGCCTACTTGCATTGGGCCGATTAAAAATAAATTTAAAAAGGCGCTACATATAAGGAAAGTTGAAAGAAATGGTGATTCTTTTACATATGAAATTCCCTCTTTAATAGAAGTAAACATGCCTTTATCTGTTTCATTTTTTTCGGGTACGGTAAATTGTATTTTTTGAACGAGTATCGCAGCGATAATGAGTAGCAGGATTGTGATTGAAAAAATTGTTTCATAGTTCGTAAATTTAATGAGAATACCGCCAAGTACAGGTCCTAAAATGACAGATGCTTGGTTTGTCATTTGAGTAAGTGAATTTGCTTGTGTTAAACGGCTCTTTTCTACAAGTTCAGGCAGAATAGATCCATCTGCTGACCAGAAGAAAGCGTCAGCAAGTCCGAAGAACAATGCGAATAAAGCAAATGTATATAGTGTTACATCACCGACGATGAACCAGGTGAGAATAGTTGCGACAAGAATAGCGCGAATAATATTAGAGTAAAACATGATATTTTTTTTCGGGAATTTATCAGCTAATGCTCCGCCGATAATCATAAAGATGAGCCTTGGAACACTAAGAGCCACGAAAACAATACCGAGTGAAGCCTCAAGGTTTAATGTTTTTGCTATGTACCATGTTTGTGAAAAAGTAAAAAAGGCTAAAGCAAAACTTGAAAAGAGAGTAGCTGCCCAAAGAAAAAGGAAATTCGTATTTTTTAATAACGGTTTTCCGCTTCCTTCTAAAGCAGATTTATTTTGTTGTAGTTCCTCCATATTGCTTCCTTTCTATGTACCGATTTTAGACTGAAAAACCTATTAAGAATCGTTTTATCCCGCGTTAACGGGCAGTAAAACTCCCACCTCAAAATTTGGCTAGAGCAAAGAAGTTAGGCGGGAGTCGGGCTGCCCGTAACCACCCGATTGGTGAAGGCTAATACTCAGTGGGGGATGAACAAAACCCCCACTGAGCATAGTTTCACTTTATACAGTTTCTAATAGTTCTATACTGCACTTTCTCATTGTAGACAATAATAATGAATTTGCACAGTGGCTATTTAACGACAAAAAAGAAGATACCAAAGGGTATCTTCTTTTTTGTCATTCAGGCTAAAGCAATATAAATATCCAATTGTACGTTATTTGGATCAACTGCACTTTCGTCATAAAGCTCAAAGTCTGCTGTAAAAGCACGTGTGTTTTCTTTCGTCCATTGCCAAATATATTCCCAAGCTTCACAAACGACTTCAGACACAGGACCTTTTCTCGTTGTAAATACCGCATACGTAGCAGCAGGTATTGTTAAGGTTGTCATATTTTCAGGAACTTCTTCTAATGAAGAAACAGGCATGCCGATAGTAAATTGATATGTACCAGTTTCATCCGATTCGTAGTTTGAGTAGAAAGCGAATGTTTCTTTTGTTTGTTGATTTGGAATTTGATGCATGATTTTTTCTTGGAAGTAGCGATTCCAAAGCACCGGAATCTTTCCTTCATTTGATGCTTCTTTTTCGTTTGTAGTTGTAATAGAAACACCGATTGCTTGGAAAGCTTCTTTTTTTACGATAATAGGTTCTTTCATTAATAAAACCTCCCTTTATTAAATGAAACGTACGTTCTGTTTTATTGTAACATATTTTGGAAAGAAGTAGTGTTTTTTATCAAATTGCGATGTATTTTAGTTAGGAAAAAGAGAGAGTATGAAAAGAACTCCTTTCACGTAAAAGGAGCTCTTTTCATTTCTATATTAAAACATACTTGAGCTATGCATTGGTTGAAGTTTTGCGTTTGGATCGAAGTAAGCTTTTGCATTGTTTACTGCTGTCGGTGCTTCACCAAAGCCGCAAGCAATGAGTTTTACTTTTCCTTCATATGTACAAATGTCACCAGCAGCGTAAATGCCAGGAATATTTGTTTCCATTTTTGAGTTCACGAGGATGCTGTTTTTTTGAATATCTAAGCCCCAATTTTTAATTGGACCAAGTGAAGAAACGAAGCCGTAGTTTACGATTACGTCATCAACATCGATGATAATTTTTTCTTCTGTTTTTACGTGCTGAAGAACAACTTGTTCAATAGTATCATCACCGATAAGTTCAACTGGAATGTAAGGTGTGCTTACTTCTGCACGGGAATTCATTAAGCTTTCTACGCTATGTTCATGTGCACGGAATTTGTCGCGGCGATGAGCAATTGTAACTTTGTCCGCAAGCGGTTCTAACATCATTGTCCAATCTACTGCTGAGTCACCACCGCCGAATACAACGACGCGTTTTCCAGCAAATTTATTCATATCATCAACGAAATAATGTAAGTTTTTCTTTTCATATTTTGCTGTGCCTTCTAATTCTAAGCGGCGTGGTTGGAAAGCACCATTACCAGCAGTAATAATGACAGATTTAGAGTAGTGAGTTTGTTTATTTGTAACAAGCTTAAATATACCGTCAGCTTGTTTTTCAAGCGTATCAACAGCTTCTTCTAAGCAAACGGTTGGATCGAACTTTTTCATTTGTTCTTTTAAGTTATCAACTAACTCTTGTGCGCGCACTTTTGGGAATCCAGCTACATCATAAATATATTTTTCGGGATATAGTGCGGATAATTGCCCTCCAAGTTGAGGTAAGCTTTCAATAATTTTTACACTTGCTTGTCTCATTCCGCCATAAAATGCGGTGAATAGTCCTGTTGGGCCACCACCAATAATCGTTATGTCGTAAACTTTTTGATTTTCTGTCATTTTCATTCCCCCTATAGATGATGGAATTTTAATATTGATTTCATATATTGTTCATATGTACATGAAAATCCTGCAAATGATGACACTTTCAAATAAATGATAGCATATTTCAGTTAATAATACTTCTGGAAACGACTGAATAATAAGTAAGTTTGCGCATAGATGTTTTAGAATTGTATAAAATATAGCGAAAGGAAAATACATGAAAAAAAGGCTGAAAAACCCTTGAAAACGCTATGTTATTTTAAAATATTGATAATTCTCTAGGTGCTTGAATTATGGAATGAAACCGACTAATATAGGGAAGTATTATGTTAAATTTCTATGACAAATTTCGTACGATTTTTTGACTGCGTTTTGTTATGATATAGAATGTGATAAATTCCACATTCTTGACAAATAGAGTTTTTAGTACTTGGTATTATTTTTTATTACTATTATATAAAGAAAAGGGTTGTGATTTAGTGAAGACTCCAAAAATCGTAGTTTTAGGTGCAGGTTATGGCGGGATGATTACGACTGTTCGTCTGCAAAAAACATTATCTGTAAGTGAAGCTGAAATTACGTTAGTAAACAACAACAGCTATCACTACCAAGCAACTTGGTTACATGAGAGTGCAGCTGGTACATTACAAGATGATAAAATCTGTCTAGATATTCAAGACGTTATCGATACAAATAAAGTGAACTTTGTACAAGATACAGTAGTAGAGATTAAAGCTGCTGAAAAACGTATTATCTTAAAAGATGGTGAATTAGAGTATGATTACTTAGTAATCGGTCTTGGTTTCGAATCAGAAACGTTCGGAATTAAAGGATTAAAAGAGCATGCATTCTCAATCACTAACATTAATGCAACTCGTCAAATTCGTGAGCATATGGAAGAAAAATTCGCTCAATATGCGACTGAAAAACGTGATGAGTTAGTAACAATCGTTGTTGGTGGCGCTGGATTTACTGGTATCGAGTACGTAGGTGAGCTTGCAAATCGTATTCCTGAACTTTGCAAAGAGTACGATGTTCCACGTGAAAAAGCACGTATCATCTGTGTAGAAGCTGCTCCAACAGCACTTCCTGGTTTCGATCCAGCATTAGTAGAGTACGCTGTAAAACAACTTGAGAAAAAAGGTGTAGAATTCCGCATCGGTACAGCAATTAAGGAAGCAACTGAAGAAGGTATTATCGTTGCCAACGGTGATGATGCTGAACTTCTTAAATCTGAAACTGTAGTTTGGGCTGCAGGTGTTCGTGGTAATGGTATTGTGGAAGAGTCTGGATTTGAAGCAATGCGCGGACGTATTAAAGTGGATGAGTACATGCACGCTCCAGGTCATGAAGATGTATTCATGGTTGGTGATGCAGCGTTAATCATCAACGAAGAGATTAACCGTCCATACCCACCAACAGCACAGATTGCAATTCAAGAAGGTTATAATATTGCACACAATTTAACTGTGTTAGTTCGCGGCAAAGGTGAAATGAAAAAGTTCGCATTTGATAATAAAGGATCTGTATGTTCATTAGGTCATGACGATGCAATGGGCGTTGTTATGGGTAAAAAGTTAACAGGTTGGAAAGCTTCATTCATGAAGAAAGTAATCGACAACCGTTACTTATTCTTACTAGGCGGACCTTTATTAGTTCTTAAAAAAGGTAAATTGAAGTTCTTTTAATATATAGTAGAAAAAGCAGAAACGGCTATGAGCTGTTTCTGCTTTTTTCGTATTGAAAATATAGTATAATATATAAAAAAAGAAAGAATATTCTGTTCGTTTTGATGGAGGAGGTTATATCATGGGGAAGCGAGGGAAAGTGTGGTTAGCTGTCAGTGGCTTAGTAGCTACAGAAGATGGGAGATGGCTATTCGTTAAGAAAAAATACGGTGGATTGAAAGGGCAATGGTCTTTACCTGCTGGTTTTGTTAATGAAGGCGAGACTGTTGATGAAGCTGTGAAACGTGAAATTTTGGAAGAGACAGGCATTGTTGCTCATGTAAAGGGGATTATTGGTATTCGCTCAGGTGTTATTCATAATGAAATTAGTGATAATATGATTATTTTTCTTCTAGAGCCAGAGGGAGAAGACGTTATCGTACAGGAGAAAGAATTGTCGGAAGTAGCTTTTTTACATCCAGAAAATATTGCAGATGATCAAAATACTTCTGTACTCATCAAATATTTATTAGAAGGAAGAGCAGAGTCGCATTTTGAAATGGACAAAACATTAAATCCAGGAGAGCAATTTGGTTATACGGCTTATCATGTGTTTACGGCGTATGCGAAGGAGAGGGAGAAGAAGTGAGTATACCGGTACTACTTATTTCAATGATGTTGTTCTTTATTTTATTTTTTGGAATTGGATTTTTACTCAACATGATTTTGCGAGCTACGTGGGTAATGGTTATTGTATATCCGATTATTTGTATGCTTATTATTAATAAAGCGAGTGTATGGGACTATTTTTCAAAGCCAAAAGAAACATTTTCTTCATTTGGGACAAGTGTATCGCATTTAGGACACGCAGATGTGTTTATTCTATCTACTGGATTAGTAGGTGCTGCTTTAGCAGGAATTATAATTAAAAAACTTCGGAAAAGTGGATATCAAATGTTTTAATCTCCAATCAATTTGGAGATTATTTTTTTGCATATTCCTTCATCGTATAGGGAATGATTAACGATGAAGGAGTGTGGAATATAAAAATGTTAAAACGATATTGTATTCGCATTATGATGACTTGTTTACTTGCATTCGCATTATGCGTAACATGGCAGGCTTTCACAGGAGTTTCTTTATTAGAGATTATAAAATCATATGAAGGAACAAGTGTAAAAGAAGTACATGCAGCAGAAATTGAGAAAAAAGTTGCTCCGAGTAAAGAAGTGATAAATGCTTTAGAGCAGGCAAATGACTGGTCTAAATATCGTGTTATAGAAATGACTGCAACTGGTTATACATCAGGTATAGAGTCGACTGGAAAGAGGCCGGGGCATCCAGAGTATGGCATTACATATTCAGGTGTTAAAGCAAAAAGGGATTTATATTCCACAATCGCTGCCGATTTACGCGTATTCCCGCTTGGGACAATTCTATTCGTGCCAGGTTACGGATATGGTGTTGTAGCTGATAAGGGCGGTGCTATAAAAGGAAATCGTCTCGATTTATATTATGATACGGTGAAAGATGTTTATAGCCAATGGGGTAAGAAAAAAGTAAATGTGTATATAGTGAAAATAGGAAATGGCAAGTTTTCGGAAGAAGAGTTAACGATGTTAAATCAAGACGAAACGATGCAAGTGTTTCGTGGACAATATTTAAAACAAAGATAGTCTAGTGGTAATAACGCTAGACTTTTTTCTTGTCTTATTTCACCATAGAAGATATTGGAGATAGCATCTTTATCCTGCTATTTGCGGCCGGTAAAACCCCTACTGATTAAAGTTTCACTTTATATGAAATAACAGAATTTAGAATTGTCGCATTTTATCGAAAATAAAGTTATAATGGACGTAGAGAAATTTAGGGGGTCTGAACATGTTTCAAGTACAAAAAGAATTAGTAAGTCATGAAGCGGTAATTGTTGCCTTATTTGAAGAAGATAAAACGAGTAGCTTTGTACAAGAACTGGATAAAGCGTTTGAAGGACAATTACAAGTTTTATTAGAAGAAAAAGAACTTTCAACTAAGAAGAAAGCAATTTCAAAAGTACATAGCTTAGGAAAAATAAATGTTAAACGTTATTATTTTGTTGGTTTAGGTAAGAAAGAGTCATATACAACGGAAACGTTACGTGCTGCTCTTGGTAAGGCGTTTAAAGCGTTACAAGCAGCAAAAGTACAAGATGCAGCAATCTTACTTGATTCTTTCGTGACAGATAAATTAGATGCGATTGATGTAGCTCATATTGCGGCAGAAGTACAAGGTCTTGGTACATATGAATTACAAACGTATAAATCAGATAAAAAGGATCGTGTAGAATTAGAGAAGTTTACGGCTATTACAGCAGAAGATACACAAGAAATTGAAGCAGCATTAACGGTAGGATACGTACATGGACGTGCAACGAATTCAGCTCGTACGCTTGTAAATATGCCGCCAAACGTATTAACAGCGACAAAGCTTGCTGAGTATGCAGTTGAATTAGCAGAAAAATACGATATGGATTATAAGGTTCTTGAGAAAGAAGAGATGGAAGAGCTTGGTATGGGTGCATTACTTGCAGTAAACCAAGGATCTACTGAACCGCCAAAAATGATCGCTCTTATTTATAAAGGAAAAGAAGAGTGGAAAGATGTAATTGGATTTGTTGGAAAAGGGATTACATATGATACAGGCGGTTATTCTTTAAAACCACGTGAAGGCATGGTTGGTATGAAAGGTGATATGGGCGGAGCTGCAGCTGTTCTTGGTGCGATGGAGATCATCGGTGAACTTCGCCCCGAGCAAAATGTAATTGCTGTTATTCCATCAACTGACAACGTTGTAAGTGGTACAGCATTTAAGCCAGATGATGTTATTACATCTATGAGCGGAAAAACAATTGAAGTATTAAATACAGATGCAGAAGGTCGCCTAGCGTTAGCTGACGGTATTACGTATGCGAAGAAACTTGGCGCAAATTACTTAGTTGATGTTGCGACATTAACAGGTGGTGTAATTGTTGCACTTGGAAATCATACAACAGGCGCGATGACAAATAATGAAGAATTGTTTGAACAAGTGTTAGAGGCTTCTATGGAAACGGATGAGCCAATTTGGCAATTGCCGATTTTTGAACGTGATAAAGAACGTGTCAAAAACAGTAAATTTGCTGATTTAAATAACTCACCAGGCCGTGAAGGACATGCGGTTATGGCTGGGACATTCCTTGGTGAATTTGCAGAAGAAACACCATGGGTACACTTAGACATCGCTGGAACATCTGAAACATCTGGAGCACATGATTTAGGACCATCTGGAGCAACAGGTGCAATGGTGCGTACACTTGCAACACTTGTTGAGCGTTTCGGAGAAGAATAATTTTTGAAGAAAAGGCTGTCTCAAATTTTTGGGATAGCCTTTTCTTATTGATATGGTATGACTATTGTCAGTTTTTGTCGGTAAGTCGATATATTTGGAGTTACGGTTAATATAATTTCATTTACTATTTTACCGTTCCAAAAAGTGCTACATAGTGAAAGATTCGTCCTATAAAGAAATCGTATATAACGTCCCGCCTAAAGCGAATGAAGTACGCCCTGTTTCCTCAGAGACAACTAATATAAGTGCATCAATTTTCTCGGATAAGCCAATTGCAGCCCTATGACGTGTTCCTAGCTCAGGATTGATTTCCATGCTTTTTGTTAATGGGAGAATATTAGCTGCTGAGACAATATGATTATTTTTAATGAGAACGGCTCCGTCATGAAGAGGGTTCCCTGGATAAAAAATTGATTCAAGTAGTGGCGCGGTTAAGTGTGCGTTTAATGTCGTTCCAGTTTGAATGAAAGAATCAAGAGCGTCACTTCGTTCCACAATAATAAGAGCACCGTGTTTTCGAGCGCTTAAATGTTGGACAGCTGTAGTGATGAAATGTGAACTTTCCGTATAAGGTGATAAATATGCTTGAATATAATATGTAGCTGCTAACGTCTGTACATTTGTTAACATATGATGAATATCTTCCATTTTACATAAAATACATTCATCTTCTTTATCGATTGCATGCTTCATGTTTGATAATTCTTTTTCAGCAATTTCAATCATCTGCTTTGTTTTTATTTTGAGCTCTTCTGACAAGCCCCATTCTTGCATAATCCTCATTCCCTTTGGTGGAGTATTTAACCATAGTGTATACAAATATTTATAGTAAAATCCTGCTAGATTTTAAAAAATATTGAGATTCAGGTTGTTTTTTTCATATAATGAAGGTACGACAGGCGAGAGGAGATGGAAGTATGAATTGGAAACAAGAATTTAGTCGCTGGCTTTCATATGCAGAATTAGACGCAGAATTAAAAGAACAGCTAGAAAACATGAAGCAAGATGAGAAGAAAATCGAGGATAGCTTTTATAAAAATCTAGAGTTCGGAACAGGTGGTATGCGTGGTGAACTTGGTGCTGGTACGAACCGTTTAAATGTATATACAGTTCGTAAAGCAACAAAAGGATTAGCTATGTTTATTGAAAAATTAGGTGAAGAAGCGAAAAAACGCGGTGTTGTTGTCGCGTATGATTCTCGTCATAAATCACCTGAATTCGCAATGGAAGTAGCTGCTACTCTTGGTGCACACGGTATTACAACATATGTATTTGAAAGCTTACGTCCAACACCAGTGCTTTCTTTCGCAGTTCGTCATTTACATACAGCAAGTGGAATCGTTCTTACGGCAAGCCATAATCCGCCCGAATATAACGGTTATAAAGTATATGGTGAAGATGGTGGCCAGTTGCCTCCAAAGGAAGCTGATGAGTTAATTAGCTACGTAAATGCAGTAGAGAATGAATTAACAGTTGAAGTTGCTGATGTTGAGCAATTAAAAGCTGACGGTTTATTACATATAATTGGACAAGAAGTAGATGATGCTTATGCAGCAGAATTGAACAATGTCATTATTAATAAAGAGATGGTGAAAGAAGTAGGAAAAGATTTAAAAATCGTCTTTACACCATTGCATGGAACATCAAATATTTCGGTACGCCGTGGTTTAGAAGAAGTTGGATTTACAGATGTAACAGTTGTAAAAGAGCAAGAGTTACCAGATCCAAATTTCTCTACAGTAAAATCACCAAACCCAGAAGAGCATGCAGCGTTTGAGTATGCAATTCGCGACGGTGAAAAAGTAGGCGCAGATGTGTTAATCGCAACAGATCCTGATGCAGACCGTCTAGGTGTAGCAGTTCGCAATCACGATGGTGAGTTCCAAGTATTAACTGGTAACCAAACAGGTGCGTTAATGCTTGATTACTTATTATCACAAAAGAAGGAAAACGGAACGCTTCCAGAAAACGGTGTTGTTTTAAAAACAATCGTAACGTCTGAAATTGGCCGTACAATCGCAAAAACATACGGTTTAGATACAGTTGATACGTTAACTGGATTTAAATTTATCGGTGAAAAAATTAAACAGTATGAAGAAAGCGGACAATATGAATTCCAATTCGGTTATGAGGAAAGCTACGGTTATTTAATCCGTCCATTCTGCCGTGATAAAGATGCGGTGCAATCCGTCCTATTTGCATGTGAAGTAGCTGCATACTACAAATCACAAGGTAAAACGTTATACGGTGGTCTGCTAGAAGTATTTAAGAAGTATGGGTTCTTCCGTGAGGACCTTGTATCGTTAACGTTAAAAGGAAAAGATGGTGCCGAACAGATTCAAAAGATGATGGCAACATTCCGTGAGAATCCTCCGAAAGAGGTAGCTGGTTTAACAGTTGTTGCAGTTGAGGATTATAAAGAAAGCATCATTACAACGTTACAAGATGGAAATAAGGAAGAGATTCACTTACCGAAATCAAATGTGTTAAAATATCAATTAGAAGATGGTTCTTGGTTCTGCTTACGTCCATCTGGAACAGAGCCGAAAATTAAATTCTACTTTGGTGTACAAGATGATTCCTTACAAAATAGTGAACAAAAGTTACTTACTATTAAAGAAGATATTATGAATCGTTTATAATAGAATAGAGTGCTACTGATAGGAAAAGAGGAGAACGGAGAACGGCCTCCTCTTTTCTTGTAGTTTTGTTTGATGTAGAGGATTATTACGAGCGAGTGTTATAAATTTACACTTTACTAAGAGAATTAGAATGAAAAGCGAGGGTATTTGTCATGAAAAAAGTGAGAAAAGCAATTATCCCGGCAGCGGGATTAGGAACACGCTTTTTACCAGCAACGAAAGCAATGCCAAAAGAAATGCTTCCAATTGTAGATAAACCAACAATTCAATACATCGTAGAAGAAGCAGTAAAATCAGGCATCGAAGATATTATTATCGTTACTGGTAAAGGAAAGCGCTCTATCGAAGATCATTTTGATAACGCATTTGAATTAGAGCAAAACTTATTAGAGAAGAAAAAGTATGAGTTACTTGAAAAAGTACAAGCTTCTTCTAAAATGGTAGATATCCATTACATTCGACAAAAAGAACCAAAAGGATTAGGACATGCTGTTTGGTGCGCACGTAAATTCATTGGTGATGAGCCGTTTGCAGTATTATTAGGCGATGATATCGTTCAAGCTGAAAAACCATGTTTACGTCAATTAATGGACGAGTATGACAAAACACTTTCTTCTGTTATTGGTGTACAAACTGTTCCTGAAGCAGAAACACATCGCTATGGAATTATTGATCCGTTAGAGCAAGAGGGACGTCGTTATCAAGTTCGTAAATTCGTTGAGAAACCAGCGCAAGGTACTGCGCCTTCAAACTTAGCGATTATGGGACGTTACATTTTAACTCCTGAAATCTTTATGTTCTTGGAACAGCAACAAGTTGGAGCGGGTGGCGAAATTCAGTTAACGGATGCAATTCAAAGCTTAAATGAAATTCAACGTGTATTTGCATATGATTTTGAAGGAAAGCGTTATGACGTTGGTGAAAAATTAGGATTTGTTCAAACGACAATTGAAATGGCATTGCAACACCCAGAATTACGTGATGATATGCTAGTAATGATGAAGAAAGTTTTAGACGAGCAAATGAAGCAAGAGTCTTAATATAGTGATATAATCCCCTGTTGGATGAGCGGTAAAGGAACGTATTTACTGCTTAATCTAAAGGGGATTTTTTTGAGAAAAAAAGACACTCTGGAAAGAGTGTCTTTAATTAGAACTTAAATTTTTATCGGTAGGATTCAATTCATTAGCTTTTGATTTAATTTCATCAGTAATAGCGATATTAATATTTCCAGCTGCTTTTTTGTATTCCTGAATTAATGTATTAACGTTTTGGTTGAATGTGATTAAACTGCCACTTGGAGATTGAGCTTGTTCATTGAGAGCGGTAATAATACCATATATTTTTTTATATTCTTCATAGGTTTCTTTATACTTATTTGGCTGTTCTTTTGCAGCTTCAGAGACTAACTTTAAATCTGTTCCCATATTGCTGTAAAACGTATCTACAGTTGCAACCGTCCCATCAATTTCTGTTCTCTTAGATCTAAGCGCATTATTGAAGTCATTTCTTTGATCAATCGCTTTTGACCATGTAGTTGAATACTCGGATAATACATAAGAAGCTGAATATCTAAAGGTTTCTATATCATTATAAAAAGATGCTGCAGCAATTAAGTAATCAGCTTCTTTTTTCTTTTGGGCTTGAATAGCTTGATATTCTTCCTCCATATTCGTTACTTTTGTTATCGTAAAGAGAAGGATGATAATTGATATAACTGATGTAAGAAAGAGTATTATAGATGTTAATAAAGATTTTTTTGCTGGTAATTTTCGTACTTTCTTAATTAACCCAATAACAATAAAGATTAAAGCTGCGCATAAACTAATTATAGTAAGTATTAAAAAGAAAAATGCTAGACCGTTTCCAAAGGTATATTGCATTCCTAACTCGCTATTTCCATATAATTTGTAACTGATGCTCATACCTAGTATGAAAAATAAAGATAGTACTCCGACACTTATTTTAATAAGTGTATTTTTTGATAGCTTCACTGATTTTCCTCCAAAATATTGTTTTAATTAGATGTGAAAAATGTAAGATTTGCTGAACTATCATAACAAAATTTATTTCTAATATGTGTCGTATATTGTCGAAAATAAAAAATGAGTTATTTCAGTATACTGAAATAACTCATTTTTTATTATGAAATCGTCGAATGAGAATGCTGATAAGCGGAACGACGTACAGCATAGTATATGCGAGGTGCGATAATAGCGCCGATAATTGTAAACGCAATATCCTTTACTGCGAACCACATCATAATCATCCAGGCAGCTTTATAACTCATATTACCACCCATGAAAATATTGACTGCCCCGTACATATAAGTAGTACCGATAATATACGTTAAAATGATTCCGACGAAAGAAGAAATTGCAAAGGTGCTGAATGTTGGTCGTTCTTTTTGTTCTACTAGTTTTCCTGATACGTAAGCAACGATAATAAATGCGATAATAAAACCACCAGTAGGATCTAAAAGTGCTCCAAATCCAGCTTTGAAGTTAGCGAAGATTGGCGCACCTGCTACTCCAACAAGCATGTAAACAGTCATTGATAATGCCCCAAGTCTACTCCCAAGAAGAAGACCTGCTAAAATTGCGAAAAATGGTTGCATAGATAATGGAATGCCCGCTATTTGTAAGAATGGTGCCCACGATACAATATTTGCACCAATAGCCATAAGAGCGACGAACATGGCAGCTAATGCTAAATCTAAAACATGAAGCTTCTTCATAATGTTAACCTCCAGTTGTGTTTGGGTTAACATTATCGTAGCGAAAATATTTACTTGTTGTCAATCAAAATATTTTGATAAGAAGGCTTTAAATAGTCTCTAAGCAATGTGTATGGAATACGAAACTGCGGAATTCCGCTTGAATAAGGAGCAATTTCATATAAAGAGAAATAAATTACAAGATTATCCGGTTCTAAAAAGTAGTGAAACTTTTTAGTGCTCGTTACTTTTTCGACTGCATCAGGAAAATAAATGCTTTCATTTTGTTTAATTTGTCTTACAATCTCTGTGCGAATTATTTCTTTATATTTATCCTCTTGTTGAAATAAATCGTCTAAGTGTAATAATTTTTTTTCGTTTAAATCAAATGTATTTGCCTTCCACGTATACAGTCCGTGCGCTCCGCCTGTATATTGATAGTAATTCACATATAGGCTGAGGAAAGGTGGTTTGTTTAAAGCTACTTTATAGTCAACATTTGCAACGTATGGATGAAAAGGTGTGCTAGATCCTTCTGTTTCCTCATAATATTTCTTCGCTTCTTTTTCTAATTTACTTTTAAATTTAGTAGTAGAGTTTTTGTAATAGGAATTCAGCTTATTTTGAAATTTTGAATCAGAAAAGTTGTGAAAGGAAGGCCTATTAATTTGATATTCTATATAAGGTTTCTTACCTTTTTGCGTTACAGTCTTAACATTGATTGTCAGGTTGGATGCTTTGGCTGCTATTGCACAATTTGGTACAATAGTCAGCAAGGAGAACATAAGCAATAGTATACAAAATTTCTGTTTCATTTAGGTGAAACCTCCTTATATAAGTGTTATAGGTAGTTTGAAATTAAACAGGTAAAATTATACATTTGATCTAAAGTGAGAGAGGTTGAAAACGATATGTCAAAAACTTTAATGGATTCGCTTGGAATTGAGTTGTTAGAAATGACAGAGGATAAAGTAGTTGCTACAATGCCTGTTGATGAACGTACGCATCAGCCGTTTGGATTTTTACATGGCGGTGCATCTGTTGCATTAGCAGAAACTGTGGCAAGTGTTGGTTCATACAATTTAATTGATCAAGAAAAATGTATTTGTTTCGGATTAGAAATTAATGCAAATCATATTCGCTCAAAGCAAGATGGAATTGTAACAGCAATTGGAACACCGATACATAGAGGACAATCGACAATGGTTTGGGATATTCGCATCATTGATGAAAATGATGAGTTACTATGTATATCAAGATGTACAGTAGCAATTAAAGAAAAACGTGAAAAATAGAAAAGAGGCGGCTCTTATGAGCTGCCTCTTTTTTTATAATTAGAACTGGATTTTTTTCTCTAAGAAACCTTTTAGTTCGCTAATTGGCATACGAACTTGTTCCATTGTGTCACGGTCACGTACTGTAACAGCTTTGTCTTCAACAGAGTCGAAGTCGTATGTGATACAGAATGGAGTACCGATTTCGTCTTGACGACGGTAACGTTTACCGATAGAACCAGTTTCATCAAAGTCTACCATGAAGTCTTTAGCTAGTTCTGCGAATACTTCAGTAGCACCTTCAGATAGCTTTTTAGATAATGGTAAGATAGCTGCTTTATATGGTGCTAAAGCAGGGTGGAAACGAAGAACTGTACGAGAATCGTTTTCTAATTGCTCTTCTTCATATGCATCACATAAGAATGCTAATGTTACACGGTCTGCACCTAGAGATGGCTCGATGCAGTAAGGCACGTAACGCTCATTCGTTTGTGGATCGATATAGTTAAAGTCTTCGTTAGAGTGTTCCATATGACGTTTTAAATCGAAGTCTGTACGAGATGCAACGCCCCATAGTTCGCCCCAACCGAATGGGAATCTGAATTCAATATCAGTTGTTGCGTTACTGTAATGAGATAATTCGTCTTCACCGTGGTCACGAAGACGCATGCTTTCTTCAGTCATACCAAGTGAAAGTAACCAGTTTTTACAAGTTTCACGCCAGAATGCGAACCACTCTAAATCTTCACCAGGCTTACAGAAGAATTCAAGTTCCATTTGTTCGAATTCACGTGTACGGAATGTGAAGTTACCAGGTGTGATTTCGTTACGGAAACTTTTACCGATTTGGCCGATACCAAATGGAAGTTTCTTACGCATAGAGCGTTGTACGTTTTTAAAGTTTACGAAAATACCTTGTGCTGTTTCAGGACGAAGGAAGATTTCGTTTGTGCTAGACTCTGTAACACCTTGGAATGTTTTGAACATTAAGTTGAACTGACGGATTTCCGTGAATTCTTGGCTACCGCAATCTGGGCATTTTACTTCATGTTCTTTCATTAAGTCAGCCATTTGGTCGAAAGTAAGACCGTCAACGACCATTTCGATACCTTTTGCGTCTAATGCATCTTCAATTAATTTATCAGCACGGTGACGAGCTTTACATTTTTTACAGTCGATCATTGGATCATTAAAGTTACCAACGTGACCAGAAGCGATCCAAGTTTTTGGGTTCATTAAAATAGCAGCATCTAAACCAACGTTGTGTGGAGATTCTTGAATGAATTTTTTCCACCAAGCTTTTTTGACGTTATTTTTTAATTCGATTCCAAGTGGACCGTAATCCCATGTGTTTGCAAGACCACCGTAAATTTCAGAACCAGGGAAAACGAAACCGCGATGTTTCGCTAAGTTTACAACTTGTTCCATTGAATACATAATAAAATCCTCCTTTTGAAAGTTAACGTATTTGCGATGACGTGATGGGTACTTTGGAAACGAGCAATATATGCTTTAAAAAACATAAAAAAACGCTCATCCCAAGGCTTAATCGCCTAGGGACGAGCGTTTGCCCGCGGTTCCACCCTAGTTGATACACAAAATGTGCATCCACTTTATCACGTATTGCTCGAGACTGCCGTTTCCTCGCAGCTTCAGGCTTTCACTATCCCTGAATCGCTTTTTATGCAAGTACTTATAAGTCCGTCATCGCTACTTATATTAATAATAATGAACATATTTTAACACGTTCTTTTTTAAATCTCAATAGAGGAACGTGCCCATCTAGGATAGAGTCTCGCCTATTTTTTCGTTATTTATTCCGTAATTTTGCTTAATATGCTTAATTGCTTCGCGTTTACTAAGTGGAGCGAGCTCGTTAGTTTGAACGTATTCCCATACTACATCTGGTTTTGTTTTTGCATATTCGCGAAGGACCCAGCCGATTGCTTTTTGAATGAAAAATTCTTTTGAGGAATGTAGTTGTCCGATAATCCAGAAAAGGAGTTCTTCATCCATTTTTTGTTTATATTTTAGCTGGAATAAAATAGCGGCACGTTGTAACCATATGTTTTCTGATGCAATCCATTTTGGAATATATGCAGAAATTAATTCTGGATGTTTTAAAAAGATAGCACCTAAAAATGTAGGGACGATGCTATCAACAGAATCCCACCAAGATTTTGTGACAATAAGTTCTTCTAAAAATGGGATGTGAGTTTCATTTATGTGTTTTTTATAT
Source organism: Bacillus sp. TH30 (assembly GCF_016650875.1). Lineage (NCBI taxonomy): Bacteria > Bacillati > Bacillota > Bacilli > Caryophanales > Bacillaceae > Bacillus > Bacillus sp. TH30. The sequence goes on from NZ_JAEKEY010000002.1 coordinate 3,072,049, forward strand.
TTTTGCATGATATCGAGTGCGGCAGCTTGAAATTCACGTTCTGGTAGGTCCCAAAGCTCACGCACGATAATTTGGAAGTCCTTTTTATCTGGGAGAGTATGTATTTGAATTACGTCTTTCAATAACTGTCTTCTCTCAGGAGTTTGAATACCGAGAAACGGGAAGTGATTTTTCATATAACGTGCCATCGGTTCTGCTTTTTCGGGATTTTGATGAGCTGTAAAATGCTCTTGTAATGCCTTTACAAATGGATGCATAGGTATGTACTCCTCTCTCATTATCTTTCTCTTCTTATTATACAAAGAGTTTGGTTAAATTTTAAAACATAACTTGCACTGTAATGAAATATGTTGAGAAGAGAGAGGAGAGGATAAGATGGAAGATCAAGGCGTACTAGCAGGTTTCTTTGCTCTTAGTTTTGCGTTTATTCTTGTTATAATAATTTGGGCAATTATTTCGTATTTGTTAACGGCTTTTGCACTTTATACGATGGCAAAAAATGATGGTGCAACTGATGGTGTTCTTGCTTTTATTCCGTTTATAAATAGTAAGATATGGGGTGATTTAGCGAAAGATAAATTACCAGATTTCTTGAAAGAAGAAGCAGGGTGGAAAGTATTTGGCATATATGTTGGATGCTTCATCTTTAATTTCGTACCAATTCTATATATATTAGCAACAGCTGTATCACTTGTACTGTCTATTTATCTTATCTATGCTATTTTGGATAGATACGGAACGAATTCCATACTATTTACGATCATTCATACAATCACGTTTTCGGTTTTCTTGCCGATTCATTTGTTCATTATTCGGAATGAGCCGGTGAGGTATAACGAGTAGGCGTATCAAAGTTGCCCTGCGGCCGATATATTTGGTTCTATAATAATTCGGATATGCTGAAAAAAGAACGAAAGCGCCCTGCTGAGCAGGGCGCTTTTTTCTACTACATAAGATAGCGTAAGTAAATGTAAATATGAGAAATGATTAATGAAACGATCATAATTGGGAAGCCGACTTTAAGGAATTCCATGTAGCTGAATTTATGTCCTTCACGACTTGCGATTCCGGCTACGATTACGTTAGCAGAAGCTCCGATTAATGTTCCGTTTCCACCTAAGCAAGCACCTAATGCTAATGCCCACCATAGTACGTCGATTTGTGCGTCAGAAGGTGATAAACCTAGCCCAACTGCCATATCGTTAATAAGTGGAATCATTGTTGCAACGAATGGAATGTTATCGATTGTTGCAGAGGCGATACCAGATACCCATAGAACAAGGATAGATGCCTGAGAAATATCTCCGCCTGTTATTCCAATTACTTTTTGAGCTAACATTTTGATAAGCCCGATATCAATAAGTCCTCCAACGAGTACGAATAGTCCCGCGAAGAAGAAGATTGTTACCCACTCTACACTTGCGAATACCTCTTCAATTTCATGCTCTTTCACACCGATTAGCATAAGTACAGTAGCGCCAGTTAAGGCGATGATAGCTGCATCAATATGGAAAATAGAATGAGTCATGAAACCTAAAATAGTAAGGCCAAGTACTGTTAAAGATTTCTTCATTAATACTGGGTCTTTAATGTATTGTTTTTCATCTAAGCTCATTAATTTTTTAATTTGTACAGGATCAGCAATTAATTGCTTACGGTACATGAAGTAAAGAATTGTTGCTGTAACAGCAATAATGATGATTACGATAGGTGCTAAGTTGAATAAGAAAGCATTGAAATCTAAATGCTTATTTGCAGAACCAATCATAATATTTGGCGGATCACCAATTAATGTTGCTGTTCCTCCGATATTTGAAAAAATAATTTCAGAAAGCAAATATGGAACAGGATTTACTTGCAAGATGCGCGTAATAGATAAAGTAACTGGAACAACAAGAAGTACTGTTGTAACGTTATCTAAAAATGCGGAGCCAAGCGCGGTAAGCAAGGAAAGTGAAATTAAAATTTTAATTGGATTTCCTTGTGCTCCTTTTGCGGCTTTAATGGCAACGTATTGGAAGACACCTGACTTACTTGTAATGTTTACCAGTATCATCATACCGATGAGTAATGTAATTGTTCCCCATTCAATATGTTTCGTAAAGGCATTGTGTAAGTCAACGACCCCTGCAATTACCATGAATGCTGCACCAAGAAGTGCGATGACAGCACGGTTAATTTTTTCAGAAATAATAATGGCATATGTAATTAAAAAGACTGCGATAGCGAAATAATACTGCCAGTTTGCGAGTTCTTGCGTTGTTTCGTGCAAAACTCTCATCTCCTTTCATTCACTTTTCTTAGTGTGTCAAAAAATTAACTAGATGAAACACACATAACGTCATTATAAAGTAGAAAAATGGCGGATGTAAATGAAAGGGTTTATTTTGTCATATTTTCTGCATAGGTCATTTTTTCTTATTTTTAAAAATATTTGTGGGCATCTGACATATATATAAGATACATCCAATCTGAATATTTAAAATCGAATCAGCATTCGAGCTTGTTCGTGTAGGAGTATCAAATAGAAAGGAATGACAAAGATGATAAGGAAGGGATCGTATGGATGAACAACGATTTTTGTTTTTAGACTTTGAGTTTACGATGCCCCAGCATAGAAAAAAGCCAAAAGGTTTTTTCCCAGAAATTATTGAGGTCGGACTCGTTTCAGTTGTTGGCTGTAAGGTGGAAGATACGTATTCATCGCATATTAGACCGAAAACATTTCCGTCTTTAACGGATCGATGTAAAAAATTTTTAGGAATTAAACAGGAAGTAGTGGACAAAGGAATTTCTTTTCATGAACTTGTTGAGAAACTTGCAGAATATGAAAAGAGTTGTAAACCGACAATTGTAACGTGGGGAAATATGGATATGAAAGTCTTAAAGCATAACTGTGAAATGGCGGGAGTAGAATTTCCATTCTTTGGACAGTGTCGTGATTTATCGCTTGAGTATAAGAAGTTTTTTGGAGAGAGAAATCAAACAGGGCTGTGGAAAGCAATTGAGGCGTATGGAAAAGCAGGAACAGGAAAGCATCATTGTGCGCTTGATGATGCGATGACGACATATAATATTTTTAAGTTAGTAGAAAAAGATAAAGAGTATTTAGTCAAACCAGCACCTCCGACATTAGGGGAACTTGTTGATTTTTCGAAAGTGTTAAAGAACGTGAGTACACAGTAACGACCAAATTGCAAAATATGTAATTTGGTCGTTTTGTTTTTTAAAGTTTGTAATCTTGCTTCAATTGCTGAAGTGTTTCTAGACTACGCCCCGCAAAAGGTGAATCATCTTCAGAAAATGAATTCATTTGAGTTTCTAATGTTAATTTTAGTGACTCTGTATAATCCGGAATTTCTCCTTCATATTTCTTCACCATTTGCTCTGGAATGTTCGTCTGTTCACGAAAAGCTAAAGCACGTCTTTCATGGAAGAATGGTACGTCAGCTTGTTTTACATTATGTAAATCACCTTGCACTGGATGTTTTAAAACAGCTAGTACTTTTATGACGTAACTGCCAGGACGGCTATTTGTAATTTCGCCGATGTATTTTCCAGTTTTATAAATACCAGTAACGATTTCACCAATTTCAAATGTTTCTCTCATATTTTTCACCTCAAGTTTATAGTAAGGAAAGTGCGCGAAGGAGTCAAAGAAATCATTCGCTTTCGGAACGCCCCCTTGAGAATATGACAGGCTTCAATTATAATTTAAGATGATAAAACAGAAAATTCTGATGTTTATTCTTACTATAAATTCCCCGATAAGGAGTGTTTCATATGATGCCTTTATATTTTCCTGAAGATAAAACGGAGTATATTATTCCAGGTATTGTTTGCGTTCTATTTATCATCGGTGCGGTCGCTACGTGGCGTATGTTTATTCGTGTATCAAAACGAGAAGCAGAGCGATTACAGAAAGTAGAAGAAAAGCTTTTAGCTGAAAAGAAACGGTAATTCATTTTTGTATGTTTCCCTCTATGCTCGGACAATCTAAGGGCAGAAAGCATTTTGGAGGGAATTGAATGAAAAGACGGCTTTTTTTCAGTTGTTGTTTATTATTTCTAATGGCGGGTTGTGACCAAGGGAAGCCGAAAGAAATTGATGTGAAATTACATAATGCTTCAGGTGATGAAGTTGGGACTGCAAAAGTAGCTCAGCAAACAAGTGGAGTGAAAATTACGATTAAAGCGGAAGGCTTTACACCAGGACCACACGGGATACATGTGCATGAAATCGGAGAATGTAAAGCGCCTAGTTTCGAATCATCTGGGAATCATTTTAATCCGGATAATAAAAAACATGGGCTCTTGAATCCGAAAGGTGCAGAAAATGGTGATTTACCGAACGTAGTTGCAGACGGTTCGGGAAAGATTAAAGCAGAAATCGATGCTCCACATATAACGCTTGAAGAAGGAAAAACGACGATTCATAGAAAAGATGGAGCGTCTATTATTATTACAGAAAACGCTGATGATGGTATGACGCAACCAACTGGTAAATCTGGTGGCCGAATTGCTTGCGGTGTTATCGTAAAAAAAGCGTCGGATCTGAAGAAAAAATAGAAGCTACCTTGAATGGTAGATTTTGTTGGAAAACTGCATGATAGTAAGTGGAATTATATCGATTTACCGAAAAAAGGAGGCTATCCCAATATCATTTTGGGATAGCCTCCTTTTTTGTTATGAGAATGTATGGTGTAGTCTGTTTAAAATTTCTTCTAAAACAGATCTAGGACAGCCAATGTTAATTCGGATATAGGCTTCTCCACCTGTTCCGTATTTCTCACCAGGCTCAACGATGATTTTACCTTTCTCTTCAAGCAATGCTGTTCGTTCATCTTGAGAAAGATCCAAGTGGGAACAATCAATCCACAGTAAAAAACTACCTTCTGGTTTAATTACAGAAAGAGCTGGTATGTGATTTTGAATATACTTACAAGCAAATTGAGCGTTATCTTCAACGTACAATCGAATTTCATTTAGCCAATCATTACATTCTGTATAGGCACTTTGCATTGCTGTATAAGCAAATGTATTTAATCCGTGGAATCCTTGTCTATATTGGATAGACATAAAGGCATTACGGAGATTTTCATTCGGAATAATAATGATCGATGCTTGTAATCCAGCGATATTAAATGTTTTGCTCGGAGCCATACAAGTAATAGTGCGTGCTGCTAATTCTTCAGATAAAGAAGCAAACGGTGTATGAGTATGGCCTTTATAAATAATATCGGCGTGAATTTCATCCGCGACAACGGTTACATTATACTGTGTACATAACGTACCGAGTTTTGTTAGCTCCTCTTTCGTCCAAACGCGCCCGATAGGATTGTGAGGGCTGCAAAGAAGCATTAGTTTTACACCTTGTTTAAATTGAGTTTCTAGATGCTCGAAGTCTATCTTATATATGCCATTTTGTTTAAATAAGGGACTCTCACATATTTGTCTATTATTTGTTTTGACCATTTCAAAAAACGGTGGATAAATAGGAGGTTGTACGAGTACGGCTTCTCCTTCTTTCGTTATAGCTTGTATGCTCGTACTAAGAGCTGGAACGATACCTGCGCTAAATACAATCCAGTCTTTTTGTATTTCCCAATTGTATTGGCTTTTCGTCCAATTACAAATGATATCCCCAATATTTTCAGGAGGAAGTGTATAGCCGAAAATAGGATGTTCTGTGCGTTTTTGTAATGCAGTTTGAATTGGTTTTGGTACTTCAAAATCCATATCGGCAATCCAAGCGTGGATGAGCTCTTCATTTTTATATGTATCCCATTTTGTACTATGCGTTCCGCGACGATTTACCGTTTTATGAAATAGTTGCATATGTTTGCTCCTTTCTTCTGTCAAACTGTTAAGTTATGAAAATTCTCACTCTTCTTATAGAATAGCTGATGTGATACGATAAAGAAAAGCATTAAAAAGTGAAAAGGCGGGAAGCAGATGGGTGCATATGACAAAATGATTGAGGTTGTGAAAAATTGGGATCCGTTTCAAATGGGACCGGAGTTTTATGAAACAGAAGCGAGCGATGTTGTAAACGTCGTAAGTGTGTTTGATGATCCGAAATACATCGCAAAGAAGATTCAACATATATACTTTATGTCTTTTGAAGAAGTACCTGCACTTGAAAAATGCGAAAAATTAGCAGTAGAGTTACTCGTACTAAAAGAAGGCGGAAGTTGTTCGTTATAGGCTGTCGGAATTTACGACAGCCTTTTTGTTTATTTTCATTTGTGCTGATTGATTAAAGCTTCACTTTATCCCGTTTTAACGGGCAGTAAGACTCCCGCCTCAAAATCAGGTTGAAGCAAAGAGGTTAGGTGAGAAATCAAACTGCCCGTAAAAACCCGATTGGTGAAGGCTAATAATCCGTGGGGATAGAGCCTCCCACGGATTAAAGCTTCACTTTATTGCGTCGCAAACGTAATAATTTCTTCATAAACATGATCGGGCTTTTCTTCAGGTAGTAAGTGCCCTGTATTTTCGTAAGAAATGAAAGTTGAATTAGGTAGGTCCTTATGGAGACGGTGTCCTACATGTACAGGTACGACGCGATCTTTTTCACCCCAGATGAGTAATACTGGGGTTTCGATTTTTTGTAATTCAGTTGAAGATAAGTCACCTTCACGGTCTCTTATCATTCGAGTTAAAGCAGGGAATATACGATCATCATAAAAAGGAGCAGCATAGCCTTCCATCATTTCATTGTCAATTAATGAATGGTCATGAACGACATTCATTAAGTTATGGACGATGCCCCTTCGAATAATCCAGTTCTTCACGTATAAGTGGAAGAACGGTAAATAAGAGGAGTACAGTAAAGGTAAGTTTGCGCGTGCTAAATAACTAGAGCTACATAGTAAAATCGTCTTTGAAATTAATTCAGGGCGTAAACGGTTTACAAAGAGTGAAATTTGTCCGCCCATAGAATGGCCAACTAATACAATATTCGCGAGAGATAAATGTTCGATTAAATCGATAATAATAGCTGCTAAATTGTGATAAGAATATTTAAAGAGATGAGATTTATCACTTTTTCCGAATGGTGGTAAATCAAGGGCAATTACTGTACCTTCCTTTGTTAGTAAAGGAATGAGTCGTCGATAGCTAAATGAGGAAGAGAGGAAGCCGTGAACGAGTACGAAAGTAGGTCGTTCTTTTTTAGTATTATGTTCATACAATTCGTAATGAATAGTAGTCCCGCGAGTGGAAAAAGTGAAGTAAGGGCATTTGCATTCATGGTTCATTTTTTGTCACTCCATTGATTTTTGTTCATATCATCTCCCGGCAAGAAACAAAATATGTTAACAAAAAAAGGCAAGATGACATCGTCATCTTGCCTTTCGCTTATTTATCCCGCTATTTGCGGGCAGTAGACTCCCACCTCAAAATTCGGCGAATGCGAGGAAGTTAGGTGGGAGATAACTGCCCGTAAAAGCCCGATTGGTATGGGCTAATAATCAGTGGGGGATGGACAAAACCCCCACTGATTAAAGTTTCACTTTATAATTACCCACGCACAATATTAGGTGGTGTTTTTCCTTGTAATCCTGCTACTAAATTTTCAGCAGCTGTCATTGCCATTTGCTGCCGAGTTTTTAATGTTGCAGATCCGATGTGCGGTAAAGTTACAACGTTTTGTAATGATAAGAGCGGATTCTCTTTTTGAATCGGCTCTTGTGTAAATGTGTCGATGCCGGCTGCAAATATTTTCTTTTCTGTTAACGCATGAATTAATGCAGTTTCATCTACTGTTTTCCCGCGAGAAGCATTAATGAAAATTGCTGTTTCTTTCATTAGTGAAAATTCCTTTTCACCGATAAGATGATACGTTTCATCTGTTAATGGAGTAAGAAGAATAATAAAATCAGATTGTTTGATTAAAGTTTGTAAATCACAATATGTAGCATCAAATTTTTGCTCAGCTTCTTCTTTACGGCGACGGTTATAGTAAAGGACATTCATATCAAAGCCGAATTTCGCTCGTTTTGCGACAGCTTCTCCAATTCGTCCCATTCCGATAATACCAATCGTACTATGATGTACATCTAGTCCGAAGTGTTCTTTTCCAATTTCAGCGTTCCATTCACCATTTTTCACATAGGAATTGAGTTCGCAAACACGGCGACCAGCAGATAACATAAGAGCGAAAACGAGATCGGCTACTGTATCGTCTAACACATATGGAGTATTCGTTCCGATAACATTTTGTTTTTCCATCGCTTTTAAATCAAAGTTATCATGGCCAACAGAAATGTTACTTACTACTTTTAAATTAGGAGCAACCTGCAATAACTCTTCATTTATAGTAGATCCGAAATTTAATAACCCATCTTTATCTTTTATTTTTTCTAATAGAACATCACGAGGTACTTTCTCGTTTTGATCCCATTTTTCAAAATCACAGTGTTCTGATAAATAGTTTTCTACAAATGTTGGAACTGGTTCGGCAATATATACTTTTGGTTTCACGGTTCCATCCCCTTTCGCTTTATCACGCATTTTTCCGCTGATTAAAGTTTCACTTTATTTTGACATAATTCACTAAAAAAATCTTCTTTTCAAACTGGAAAGGGTATTTGTATAATTTAGACAAAACCGAAAAGGGAGGATGATTTATATGGTGACAGAGAAAGAATTGGAATTATTAGCTTGTCTTGAAAAGAATAGTCGTTTATCTGTAGATACATTAGCGAAGTTGTTAAATATAGAAGTAGAAGAAGCGAAAAAAATGGTTACGAAATTAGAAAGTGAAAAGATTATCGTGGACTATGTAACACATATCGATTGGACAAAGGTGAAAGAACATACAGGTTTAACGGCGATGATCGATGTGAAAGTTACGCCAAAGCGCGGCGTTGGGTTCGATGCGGTTGCTGAACAAATTTATCGTTATTCAGAAGTAAAATCTGTGTATTTAATGTCAGGGACATACGATCTTTCTATTACATTAGAAGGAAAGACGATGGGAGAAGTAGCGATGTTTGTTTCTGAGAAATTAGCAACAATTGAATCTGTCGTTTCAACGACAACTCATTTTATTTTGAAGAAGTATAAACATGAGGGGATTATTTATGAAAAGACAGATGATGATAAGAGAATTGTGGTGACACCGTGAAGCAATTTGACCTATCTAGAGTAGCAGAATCTTTACAACCGTCCGGTATACGAAAGTTTTTTGATTTAGCGGCAAGTATGAAAGGTGTTATTTCACTTGGAGTGGGAGAGCCGGACTTTGTTACACCTTGGAATGTAAGGCAAGCATGTATTCGTTCTTTAGAACAAGGATATACGTCATATACAGCAAATGCAGGATTATTGGAGCTCCGTCAAGAAATAGCAAAGTATCTAAAAAAACAATTTGCAGTATCTTATGATCCGAATGATGAAATCATTGTTACAGTTGGAGCGAGTCAAGCGCTAGATGTAGCGATGCGTGCTATTGTAAACCCTGATGATGAAATACTTATTATTGAACCAAGTTTCGTTTCGTATGCACCGCTTGTTACGTTAGCGGGCGGGGTCCCAGTTCCAGTGGCGACTTCATTAGAAGATGAATTTAAAGTACAGCCAGATCAAATTGAAGCAGCTATTACAACGAAAACAAAGGCAATATTACTTTGTTCTCCCAATAACCCAACAGGCGCAATGTTAAATAAATCCGAATTAGAAAAGCTAGCTGTTATTGTTGAGAAGTATAATTTAATCGTGTTATCGGATGAAATTTATGCAGAGCTCGTATACGACGAAGCATATACGAGTTTCGCGAGTATTAAAAATATGCGTGACCATACGATTTTAATTTCAGGATTTTCAAAAGGGTTTGCCATGACGGGATGGCGTCTTGGGATGATTGCAGCCCCTGTTCAATTTTCAAAATTAATGCTCAAAATCCACCAGTATTCAATGATGTGTGCACCAACGATGTCTCAATTTGCAGCGCTTGAAGCATTACGCGGAGGAAATGATGAAGTAATTCGAATGAGAGATAGCTATAAAAAGCGTCGTAACTTTATGACGACATCTTTCAATGAAATGGGCTTAACATGTCATGTGCCAGGCGGGGCATTTTATGTCTTCCCTTCTATAGCTTCAACCGGACTATCTTCAGCAGAATTTGCAGAACAATTATTATTAGAAGAAAAAGTCGCTGTTGTTCCTGGAAATGTGTTTGGCGGGAGTGGTGAAGGATTTATTCGTTGTTCATATGCAACATCGCTTGAGCAACTTATGGAAGCAATGAAGAGAATGGAACGGTTCATAGAGAATAAAAAAAGGACAAAACACAATACGTTTTGTCCATAAAAGGGGGGGAATACTAGAAAGCCATGTGTTAGTATTCTATCCTAATATTGGAGAATTATACGTATTACAGGAAATTTTTTCGTGAATTTTGAATGAGTTCTATCAAAGTGGTATAATTTACTAATATAAGGTGGGAGTATCCTCGGTGTTTTACTTAGGATACTTACTCACTAATCGGATATTTAACAATAAATACATCTGCTTTGCTATTTACAATTGTAGAGAAAATGGTAAACGTATGGGAGTGTTTCACATGTCAGAACAATATACAACGGGAGTGGTTGTAACAGGGAAAGTAACTGGAATTCAAGATTACGGTGCATTTGTAGCTTTGGATGCAGAAACACAAGGACTTGTGCATATATCTGAAATCACAAATGGGTATGTAAAAGACATTCATGACTTTTTAAAGGTCGGAGATACAGTAGAAGTAAAGGTACTTTCAATTGATGAAGAACACAGAAAAATGAGTTTATCGTTAAAAGCGGCGAAAAGAAAGCAAGGACGAATTCTTATACCGAATCCATCAGAGAACGGATTTAATACACTGCGAGAAAAGCTAGCGGAATGGATTGAAGAGTCGGAGGTAATAAAGTAAAAGAGGAACGCATATGAGCGTTCCTCTTTTACTGTGACTTATGATATATATATTTGCAAATATGATTGCATGCAATCATATTCGTATGTCGGAGGCGAAAAAGACATACTGACTATTGAATTTCATGTGTTTCTGGGTGAGTACCAAGATTCTCGGATGGTTTAAATAGTAAGCCGAGATTGATAAGCCCAGAAATACCAACGATGCCGTAAATAATACGTGCAAGAGCTGACTTCTGTCCCCCGAAAATAGCCGCTACTAAGTCAAACTGGAAGAACCCGATCAGTCCCCAGTTAACAGCGCCGATTACAGTGAAGACTAATGCGATACGTTGCAAGGTACTCATGAAAAGTCCCCTCCTTAATGTGAAGCGTGAGCAAGCAAGGAGTTAATAAGAAAATTTAACTCCTTTATAGAATGGTATAGTTTTGTTGTTTTTATACATGAAAAATGTACGAAAAACGATGTATATACATCTATACCGAAAAATTCGAATTTTTATGCAAAAAATGAACTTTTTCTAAAAAATAAATAATGGTTACGTTTACAATTGTTGAATCGCTTGATTTACAACTTTAGTTTCGCTAAAGTGAATACAGAAATACATATACATAATTGGAGGGAAAAAGATGAGTACACATGTAACGTTCGACTATTCTAAAGCGTTATCCTTCATCGGTGAAAATGAACTAACTTATTTACGTGATGCAGTGAAAGTAACACATCATGCAATCCACGAAAAAACTGGAGCTGGGAACGATTTCCTTGGGTGGGTAGAGCTTCCGCTTCAATATGACAAAGAAGAATTCGCTCGCATTCAAAAATGCGCAGAAAAAATTAAAAATGACTCTGACATTTTACTTGTTGTAGGTATTGGTGGTTCTTACCTAGGAGCACGCGCAGCAATTGAAATGTTAAACCATTCTTTCTATAACACGCTTTCTAAAGAACAACGTAAAACTCCACAAGTGCTATTTGTTGGACAAAACATTAGCTCCACTTACATGAAAGATTTAATGGACGTACTAGAAGGTAAAGACTTTTCTATTAACGTTATTTCCAAATCAGGTACAACAACAGAGCCTGCAATCGCATTCCGTATTTTCCGTAAATTATTAGAAGAAAAGTATGGAAAAGAAGAAGCACGCAAACGTATTTATGCGACTACAGATAAAGCGCGCGGTGCTTTAAAAACATTATCTGATAATGAAGGCTACGAAACGTTCGTTATTCCAGATGATGTTGGCGGTCGTTTCTCTGTATTAACACCAGTAGGTTTATTGCCAATCGCTGTAAGTGGCCTAAACATTGAAGAGATGATGAAAGGTGCAGCTGCTGGCCATAATGATTTCGCGAAATCAGAACTTGAAGAAAACCCAGCTTACCAATACGCAGTAGTTCGTAATGCTCTATATAATAAAGGGAAAACAATTGAAATGCTTGTTAACTATGAGCCAGCACTTCACTACTTCTCTGAGTGGTGGAAACAGTTATTTGGTGAAAGTGAAGGAAAAGATCAAAAAGGTATTTTCCCATCTTCAGCAAACTTCTCAACTGACTTACACTCATTAGGTCAATACATTCAAGAAGGTCGTCGTGACCTATTCGAAACAGTTCTTAAAGTAGGTAAATCTACACACGAACTAAAAATCGAATTAGACGACAACGATTTAGATGGATTAAACTACCTTGCTGGTGAAACGATAGACTTCGTAAACACAAAAGCATACGAAGGTACATTACTTGCACATAGCGATGGCGGAGTACCAAACTTAATCGTAAACATCCCTGAATTAAATGAGTACACATTCGGTTACCTTGTATACTTCTTCGAAAAAGCATGTGCGATGAGCGGCTACCTATTAGGCGTAAATCCATTTGACCAACCAGGAGTAGAAGCATACAAGAAAAACATGTTTGCTTTACTTGGTAAACCAGGATTTGAAGAATTAAAAGCAGAATTAGAAGAGCGTTTAAAATAATGAAAAGCGATCGGGTCTCCGGTCGCTTTTCATTATTTTATTGAAAGGTACATCGGTATATTCAAACTAGAATGGGTATGCTAAAGGAAAAGTCTAGGAGGGATGGGCTTGATTCCGATTCAATCAAAATTAGAAGGATGTACATATGCGTTATATAAGTTAGAAGAGGTTATGAAACCACTTGGATATAGTATTGGCGGTAATTGGGATTATGATAAAGGATGCTTTGATTATAAAATCGACGAAGAAGAAGGGTATCAATTTTTACGCGTACCATTTACAGCGGTGGATGGGGAACTAGATGTGCCTGGTGTAATAGTCCGTCTTGAAACACCGTATATTCTTTCGCACGTATATCAAGACGAACTAGATGATAATGTTAATGCTTTAACAGCTGGAACGAGTGGATTGGATCAATTTGCGGAGCCGCAAGATCCAGATGGAGATGTGAAAAGAAAGTATGTCAATATTGGTAAAGTATTGGTACAAGAACTAGAAAATCATTTTTTTAATGGTGAATAACGATGAGTATGTCGCTTTCGATGAGAATGAAAGAATGAACTGGATTGATCATATATTGTTCGTTGCGCTTTACACCTAGTAAGAGAATGTTTTGCTTTAAAAGAGTATAGCTACAATTTGCAAAGGATTGTCCGGTGCAGGACCGGGGAATCTCCATCAGTTGTAATTTGTTATCAGAGATTTCATCGTAAAGTGAGAATAGTACACCTGAAATGGAAGGGAATAAAAGAGAAGCGGTAAATACATAGCTCGTTAATTTATTTCCTTCTATAATTTCTGATACGCCAGCTCTCGTTGCATTTTGGATTTGTTCAGAAGTAAGAAGTTCAGCGATGCAGTGAATGTTTGGATTAAGTCCTTTTGCAGTTAAAATATTTAAAATGGACTGTGTATCTGCTAAGCTTTCGTTCTTCTCTTTATCCGCTGTTATTAATATAGTGTGAGCTGTTGTAATGTTAGCTTTTAATAAAGTTTGATCGTGATGCGGACAACCTTTTATAAATTCTAAATGATGAAATGGCTTTGGAAGTAAAGAAAGTGTTTCATCAATTAAAACGATATCAAGGTTCGGTTGTAATATGTGCATTTGTTTTACAACATGTTTTGCACGCTCATTCCAGCCAACGATAATCATATGACCATTAGAGGTAGCAGCTGCTTCACCCTTAATTCTCATATATTGTTTATTAATCATGTCGGTAGCGAATAGAACCATATAATAAGAACAAAATCCCGTTCCTAATAAAATAATACATATACCAATAAGTTTTCCTATCGTTGTATGGGGGGCGAAATCGCCGTATCCAACGGTGAAAATGGTAACGATTGACCACCAAACCCCGTCGAACCATGTGGTGAAGTGAGATGGCTCTAATATATGTATAAGAAAGCCGGAGAAGGTAGTAAGTACAATAATAAAACAAATTAAACGAAATATAATGGAATCACGAAATGTATCTACTAAATTCGGACGGGATTTCAAGTTCCTATTCCTCCTTACTTTTCAGGACTACATTCATTGTTACCATTATAGAAAAAAGAAAAACTCTCTAATTAAAAAGAGAGTTCATTTCATAATTAATACATACTTTCAACTTCAGTTTGTTGAACACTTTCAAGATGCTGAAGAGCATAATAAACATCAGCAGTATGTCTTTTTTGATCGATAGACAATTTTAAATGTAAATAGTGCGAACCATTTTCCAATGTTTTGAGCTTCATGTTCTTAACTTTTATATCCATTTCTTTTATTTCTTCAATTACGGTCGGGATATTGTCCATATTTCGTACAACGAGTTTCACTGCGATATCACGTTGGCGAAATGATCTAGGACCGACGTATTTCATCGCTAATGGTATAAGTTCTACACTAATCATAAGGAAACACATTCCGAAAATAGCCTCGATATAGAAACCAGCTCCAACGGCAATGCCGATGCCAGAAGCACCCCAAATCATAGCGGCGGTCGTTAACCCCGCAATACTATCGTTTCCTCTGCGTAAAATTACACCGGCACCTAAAAAACCAATTCCTGATACAATTTGAGCGGCAAGTCGAAGTGGATCCATATTCATATGATCGGTATGTGGTAAGTTGTAAGCTGCTTTAATAGAAACAATGGTTAGGAGGCAACTAATAATAGAAATAACTAAACACGTTTTTAAGCCGAGTGGTTTACGTTTTAATTCGCGCTCTAAACCGATAGCGAATCCTAAAATAGCCGAGAGACCTAGTTTTATTAATAAGTCGGTGTAGTCCATGTATATTCCTCCTTGTATGATATGGTATATGAATAAAACGTTTATCCCACTATTTGCGGGCAGTCAGCCCCGCCTCAAAATTCGCCGAATGCGAGAAAGTTAGGTGGGGGACGACTGCCCGTAAATGCCCGATTGGTGAAGGCTAATAATCAGTGGGGGATGAATACCCCCCACTGATTAAAGTTTCACTTTATATAGAAAGAAACGTTTTTTGACAGAGTGACTTTCTATAGAATATATGTAGGAATTACTTAGAAATGAAAGAGATGT
>NZ_JAEKEY010000002.1:3090000-5270848 GCF_016650875.1 Bacillus sp. TH30
GTGAAAAGCACCCCGGAAGGGGAGTGAAAGAGATCCTGAAACCGTGTGCCTACAAATAGTCAGAGCCCGTTAATGGGTGATGGCGTGCCTTTTGTAGAATGAACCGGCGAGTTACGATCCCGTGCGAGGTTAAGCTGAAGAGGCGGAGCCGCAGCGAAAGCGAGTCTGAATAGGGCGTTTAGTACGTGGTCGTAGACCCGAAACCAGGTGATCTACCCATGTCCAGGGTGAAGTTCAGGTAACACTGAATGGAGGCCCGAACCCACGCACGTTGAAAAGTGCGGGGATGAGGTGTGGGTAGCGGAGAAATTCCAATCGAACCTGGAGATAGCTGGTTCTCCCCGAAATAGCTTTAGGGCTAGCCTTAAGTGTAAGAGTCTTGGAGGTAGAGCACTGATTGAACTAGGGGTCCTCATCGGATTACCGAATTCAGTCAAACTCCGAATGCCAATGACTTATCCTTAGGAGTCAGACTGCGAGTGATAAGATCCGTAGTCAAGAGGGAAACAGCCCAGATCGCCAGCTAAGGTCCCAAAGTGTGTATTAAGTGGAAAAGGATGTGGAGTTGCTTAGACAACTAGGATGTTGGCTCAGAAGCAGCCACCATTTAAAGAGTGCGTAATAGCTCACTAGTCGAGTGACTCTGCGCCGAAAATGTACCGGGGCTAAATACACCACCGAAGCTGCGAATTGATACCAATGGTATCAGTGGTAGGGGAGCGTTCTAAGTGCAGTGAAGTCAGACCGGAAGGACTGGTGGAGCGCTTAGAAGTGAGAATGCCGGTATGAGTAGCGAAAGACGGGTGAGAATCCCGTCCACCGAATGCCTAAGGTTTCCTGAGGAAGGCTCGTCCGCTCAGGGTTAGTCAGGACCTAAGCCGAGGCCGACAGGCGTAGGCGATGGACAACAGGTTGATATTCCTGTACCACCTCTTTATCGTTTGAGCAATGGAGGGACGCAGAAGGATAGAAGAAGCGTGCGATTGGTTGTGCACGTCCAAGCAGTTAGGCTGATAAGTAGGCAAATCCGCTTATCGTGAAGGCTGAGCTGTGATGGGGAAGCTCCTTATGGAGCGAAGTCTTTGATTCCCCGCTGCCAAGAAAAGCTTCTAGCGAGATAAAAGGTGCCTGTACCGCAAACCGACACAGGTAGGCGAGGAGAGAATCCTAAGGTGTGCGAGAGAACTCTGGTTAAGGAACTCGGCAAAATGACCCCGTAACTTCGGGAGAAGGGGTGCTTTCTTAACGGAAAGCCGCAGTGAATAGGCCCAAGCGACTGTTTAGCAAAAACACAGGTCTCTGCGAAGCCGTAAGGCGAAGTATAGGGGCTGACACCTGCCCGGTGCTGGAAGGTTAAGGAGAGGGGTTAGCGTAAGCGAAGCTCTGAACTGAAGCCCCAGTAAACGGCGGCCGTAACTATAACGGTCCTAAGGTAGCGAAATTCCTTGTCGGGTAAGTTCCGACCCGCACGAAAGGTGTAACGATTTGGGCACTGTCTCAACCAGAGACTCGGTGAAATTATAGTACCTGTGAAGATGCAGGTTACCCGCGACAGGACGGAAAGACCCCGTGGAGCTTTACTGTAGCCTGATATTGAATTTTGGTACAGTTTGTACAGGATAGGCGGGAGCCATTGAAACCGGAGCGCTAGCTTCGGTGGAGGCGCTGGTGGGATACCGCCCTGACTGTATTGAAATTCTAACCTACGGGTCTCATCGACCCGGGAGACAGTGTCAGGTGGGCAGTTTGACTGGGGCGGTCGCCTCCTAAAGTGTAACGGAGGCGCCCAAAGGTTCCCTCAGAATGGTTGGAAATCATTCGTAGAGTGCAAAGGCATAAGGGAGCTTGACTGCGAGACCTACAAGTCGAGCAGGGACGAAAGTCGGGCTTAGTGATCCGGTGGTTCCGCATGGAAGGGCCATCGCTCAACGGATAAAAGCTACCCCGGGGATAACAGGCTTATCTCCCCCAAGAGTCCACATCGACGGGGAGGTTTGGCACCTCGATGTCGGCTCATCGCATCCTGGGGCTGTAGTCGGTCCCAAGGGTTGGGCTGTTCGCCCATTAAAGCGGTACGCGAGCTGGGTTCAGAACGTCGTGAGACAGTTCGGTCCCTATCCGTCGTGGGCGCAGGAAATTTGAGAGGAGCTGTCCTTAGTACGAGAGGACCGGGATGGACGCACCGCTGGTGTACCAGTTGTTCTGCCAAGGGCATAGCTGGGTAGCTATGTGCGGAAGGGATAAGTGCTGAAAGCATCTAAGCATGAAGCCCCCCTCAAGATGAGATTTCCCATAGCGTAAGCTAGTAAGATCCCTGAAAGATGATCAGGTTGATAGGTTCGAGGTGGAAGCATGGTGACATGTGGAGCTGACGAATACTAATAGATCGAGGACTTAACCATATAATATGAAGCAATGTTATCTAGTTTTGAAAGAATATAAAAAACTTGTTGACTTTAAATGTCGAATAAGTTATGATAATTCTTGTCTTAAATGAATACAGTCTGGTAATGATGGCAGAGAGGTCACACCCGTTCCCATACCGAACACGGAAGTTAAGCTCTCTAGCGCCGATGGTAGTTGGGACCTTGTCCCTGTGAGAGTAGGACGTTGCCAGGCAATTCGGAGGATTAGCTCAGCTGGGAGAGCACCTGCCTTACAAGCAGGGGGTCGGCGGTTCGATCCCGTCATCCTCCACCATTTAGCCGACTTAGCTCAATTGGTAGAGCAACTGACTTGTAATCAGTAGGTTGGGGGTTCAAGTCCTCTAGTCGGCACCAGAAAATCATGGCGGTTGTGGCGAAGTGGTTAACGCACCGGATTGTGGCTCCGGCACTCGTGGGTTCAATTCCCATCAGTCGCCCCATTTTTTCTTTTTAAATTATAACATGCGGGTGTGGCGGAATTGGCAGACGCACTAGACTTAGGATCTAGCGCCTTTGGCGTGGGGGTTCGACTCCCTTCACCCGCACTTTTAATAAAATAACTCAAACATGTCTTGCGGAAGTAGTTCAGTGGTAGAATACAACCTTGCCAAGGTTGGGGTCGCGGGTTCGAATCCCGTCTTCCGCTCCAATTTTCAGTATGACATGCCGGGGTGGCGGAACAGGCAGACGCACAGGACTTAAAATCCTGCGGTGGGTGACCACCGTGCGGGTTCGACCCCCGCCCTCGGCACCATATGCGCCCGTAGCTCAATTGGATAGAGCGTTTGACTACGGATCAAGAGGTTAGGGGTTCGACTCCTCTCGGGCGCGTTTTTTATTAACGGGAAGTGGCTCAGCTTGGTAGAGCACCTGGTTTGGGACCAGGGGGTCGCAGGTTCAAATCCTGTCTTCCCGATATTTTCAAAACATGGGGCCTTAGCTCAGCTGGGAGAGCGCCTGCCTTGCACGCAGGAGGTCAGCGGTTCGATCCCGCTAGGCTCCACTTATTTGAATATAACTTATGGCGGTGTAGCTCAGCTGGCTAGAGCGTACGGTTCATACCCGTGAGGTCGGGGGTTCGATCCCCTCCGCCGCTACCATAAAGGACCTTTAGCTCAGCTGGTTAGAGCAGACGGCTCATAACCGTCCGGTCGTAGGTTCGAGTCCTACAAGGTCCACCACTCAAAGTTCATATCTCGGAGGTATACCCAAGTTCGGCTGAAGGGATCGGTCTTGAAAACCGACAGGCGGCGAGAGTCGCGCGGGGGTTCGAATCCCTCTACCTCCTCCATTTTTTCTAAATTAAATATTATATCATCGCGGGGTGGAGCAGTACGGTAGCTCGTCGGGCTCATAACCCGAAGGTCGCAGGTTCAAATCCTGTCCCCGCAACCAAATGGTCCCGTGGTGTAGTGGTTAACATGCCTGCCTGTCACGCAGGAGATCGCCGGTTCGACCCCGGTCGGGACCGCCATTTTTTTTTACATAAAGGCTCGGTAGCTCAGTCGGTAGAGCAGAGGACTGAAAATCCTCGTGTCGGCGGTTCGATTCCGTCCCGAGCCACCATTTTGAAATCGCAAGCCGGCTTAGCTCAATTGGTAGAGCAACTGACTTGTAATCAGTAGGTTGGGGGTTCAAGTCCTCTAGCCGGCACCACTTTCAAAATGAGCCATTAGCTCAGTTGGTAGAGCATCTGACTTTTAATCAGAGGGTCGAAGGTTCGAATCCTTCATGGCTCACCATTTTTAATTTAATGCGGGTGTAGTTTAGTGGTAAAACAAGAGCCTTCCAAGCTCTGGTCGAGAGTTCGATTCTCTTCACCCGCTTTTTATGGGCCTATAGCTCAGCTGGTTAGAGCGCACGCCTGATAAGCGTGAGGTCGATGGTTCGAGTCCATTTAGGCCCACCATAATTATTCCGCAGTAGCTCAGTGGTAGAGCTATCGGCTGTTAACCGATCGGTCGTAGGTTCGAGTCCTACCTGCGGAGCCATATTATAGAGAAGTACCCAAGTGGCTCAAGGGGCTCCCCTGCTAAGGGAGTAGATCGCGAACGCGGTGCGAGGGTTCGAATCCCTTCTTCTCTGCCAGATTTTGGCCCGTTGGTCAAGTGGTTAAGACACCGCCCTTTCACGGCGGTAACACGGGTTCGAATCCCGTACGGGTCATACTAAAAGAGATAGCATAATCTGCTATCTCTTTTTTGTTGTATAAAAGCGGACTTTGAATAGTCTGCTTTTTTTGATGGATTTCTTGTATACTTTTTTCTATTTGAATCGTCTAACTAATAGAAAAGAGAGAGCGATGGAGTATGAAAAGCTTATTATAGAAACATCAAAAAGTATTTATAGATATTTGCTTAAAATAGAGCTAACATCACATGCCCATCAAGCTAAGATTTTAAGACACCCCCATAACGAGAATTTTACCTTTTTTACAGTTATTTATGAGAATTCAGCTCGTTTTTCCGTTTTGGGAGATCTTTTTAACTTTAAATTTGGTATGAACAAGCTATATATTTGGCTCTTATTTCTATCTGGATTTCTGGTGTCTTTTCTTTAATGCTGGATATTAATCATTGCAATAAGTTGTAGGAGATTTATGTATATGCACTTATTTTTGCAACCTTTTTATTCTCTCATTCGACTATATTAGTAAAGGGAGGAAGAAATAAAAATGGACATAGCCTATCTAGTAAAACAAGCAACAAGAGGAAATGATCAAGCATTTGAACAACTTATTACTTTTGTTCGCCCGAAATTATATCGAACAGCCTATTCTTATGTAAGAAATGAACAAGATGCACTGGATATATACCAAGAAACAATTTATGAAGCATATCTTTCACTGAGAAAATTAAAAAAGCCGGAGAAATTTCAAAGTTGGATTACCAAAATTCTTGTTTTTAAATCCATTGATTTTGTAAGAAAATCCTCTAGACAATTTGTTGCGAATGATGAAATATTTGCTAATTTATGTACAGAAGAGAGCATGAATAAATTAGAACAATCATTGGATTTAACCGAGGCATTTAATTTCTTAGATCCTACTTACAAAACTATTATTTTATTAAGGTATTATCACGATTTATCTATTAAGGAAATTGCTGAGGTTCTTAATTCTCCAGAAGGAACGGTAAAATCTCAATTACATCGAGCAAAGCAAGCCTTACGCCCCATTTTAAAGGAGGGATATAGTTATGAATAAAGAAGAATTTAATCACCATATCAATGATATTCCTATACCAGAAGACCGATTAATTCAAAGAGAAAAAACAGCCATGCTTCAAGCTAAGAAAAATCAATACCGTAGAAAAAAAACAATCAAGTATTCTAGTCTTGTTGCTTGTGGAATATGTGTTTCTCTCTTAGGTTTTGGATTCATTTCTCCTGCTATGGCAAAGACTTTATCGAGTGTTCCAGTTATAGGCCCCATTTATGCACAATTTAATGATATTGCTTCTGATAAAATTGAAAAGGATGAGCTTGCTACATCAATTGAAAGACAAGATAACCATAGTGGTTTAACGATGAATGTGAAAGAAGCTGTTTACGATGGCGGACGTTTAGTGATCACGGTGGAATACAAAGGAGAAAATACTATTTCCAATAGCAATGAAGAGAAAGCTGGATTTAGTTATGTGACCATTAATGGGAAAGAAGTCAGAGCTGCAATTAGTTCTACTTCACATAAGTCAAAAGGACGAAACACCATTATTGAGCAGCATGAATTCACTCTGGCTAATTACGGTGAATTTGGTGATAAAATTGATGTTTCCATCCATGGAGAAGATTTATTTGGAAAAGCAGGAACATGGAACGTAGCATTTCCTCTTACAAAAGTTGAAGGTGAGATTCGTAAATTTACTCCTAATATAAAAACATTAACGAAAGATAATCTGTATGCATTAACAGTAGATCAAGTAACTTTTTCTTCACTTTCAACGAGGATTGATTTGACCTTTGATTATCCAAAAGAAATGGAAGCTAATGATAGTTGGCCAGCACTTGATTATACTGTCACTGATGATAAAAGAAAAATCTACGAAGGAGTCAGCTTGCAAGTTGGTAGCACGGGACTATACGGACACCATATTGTTTTAGCCCTTCCACCAATGGATAATCCTCCAAAATCCTTAACAATTAAACCTACGTATCTTAGTGGTCAAAATGATACTTTAAAAAATGGAGGTTCTGAAGATTTAAAAATGACTGTTTTACTACAATAATTGAAGGGCTTTGCTAGGTTTCCATGTCTATTGACTGTTAATAAGTGACGTTGTGTTAACTTGATGTGTATGGAAAAAACATCACTATCAAGCTAAGATAAATTTGTATCCATGTAATCAAAAAAACGCTATTCTTTTTGTAGAATTATACAGAAAGGATGGCGTTTTTGATGAAGTCTATCATTTCAAATGAACTGGACCTTTTCGCACAAGAGCTCCAGTAGTCCTACAAGAGATCGCCAAACAAGTTGGTTTTGTATAGCGATCTAGCAAGTATCAAGCAAACGAACTCATTGCCCTTTGCGTATGGCTCAGTCAAGAAATTGCTAGCACATCATTTATAACAATTGTGCAGTCAGTTAGAAGTTTCTACAGGTGTACTTATGAGCTCAGAAGGACTGAATCAACGATTTAATCCAGAAGCTGTCTTTCAATAGGTGATCGACTGAAGGCAGCTTCTTTATGCTGTTATTATTATAGGGTTTTGTCGGTAAGTCGATAGTCCTTGTCGAATCGTTGATATATTTTGAGTTACGGTAGATATATTCTAAAAATCGTTGATATATTTAAATAATCATCGATATAATTTCAATTACCGACAAAAAACCTAAGAAAAACCCTTTCACAATCTAAAGAAAACGCCTCCATTGAGATGGATTTCACCCGCACTCTAATAACTTTACACTCTATGTGAAAAAGTTCACAATTAGGTCATAATTTGTGAAGGAATTCACAATAATCCGTGCTACAATATGTATGTAAAGAAGTTAAACAACATTAAATTAGTATTTTAATTAATTACTTAAACAATAATAAAAAATAGATGTAAACAATTGAAAGGGGAAATTAACATGAAAAAAGGTATCAATCGCGTAGTATTAGTAGGAACAGGAGCTGTAGGTTGTAGTTACGCTTACTCAATGATCAACCAAGGTGTAGCTGAAGAATTCGTACTAGTAGATGTTAATGAAGCAAAAGCAGAAGGAGAAGCAATGGACTTAAGCCATGCGGTACCATTCTCTCCAGCACCAACAAAAGTTTGGAGCGGTAGCTATGCAGATTGTAAAGATGCAGATTTAGTAGTTATCACTGCTGGATTACCACAAAAGCCAGGCGAAACTCGTTTAGACTTAGTTGAGAAAAATACAAAGATCTTTAAACAAATCGTTCGCGGTATTATGGATAGCGGATTCGATGGAATCTTCTTAATCGCAACTAACCCAGTTGATATTTTAACTTACGTAACTTGGAAAGAATCTGGTTTACCGAAAGAGCGCGTAATCGGTTCTGGTACTACTTTAGACTCTGCTCGTTTCCGTTACATGTTAGGTGACTACTTAGATGTAGATCCACGTAACGTTCATGCTTACATCGTTGGTGAGCACGGTGACACTGAACTTCCAGTATGGAGCCACGCTACTGTAGGTGTACAAAAACTAGAAACAATCTTAGCGAACAACGAACAGTATAACCAAGAAGATTTAGATAAAATCTTTGAAAATGTACGCGATGCAGCTTACCACATTATTGAACGTAAAGGCGCAACTTACTACGGAATCGGTATGTCACTACTTCGTGTAACTAAAGCAATCTTAAGCAACGAGAACAGCGTATTAACTGTATCTGCATACCTTGAAGGTCAATATGGTGAGAAAGATGCTTTCGTAGGTGTTCCAGCTGTTATTAACCGCGAAGGTGTACGTGAAATCGTAGAACTTGAGCTAAATGAAGAAGAAAAAGCGAAATTCGCTCATTCTGTAAAAGTATTAAAAGAAACAATGGCACCAGTACTATAATAATTGCTAAATAATTCAGAGGCGGGAAACTGCTTCCTACCTCTGAGTTTTTATATAATTTAATATAAATTCCTTTTCCGGTTTCCCTTGTATATCCCCAATATACCCCTTTTGCTGGATAAGGGTCGTTTATAGAAAAGAGCACTCTATTTTCGAATAGAGTGCTTTTATATGTTATTTTTTCGGTGTTAGTCCTAA
Organism: Bacillus sp. TH30; assembly: GCF_016650875.1. Lineage (NCBI taxonomy): Bacteria > Bacillati > Bacillota > Bacilli > Caryophanales > Bacillaceae > Bacillus > Bacillus sp. TH30. The sequence goes on from NZ_JAEKEY010000002.1 coordinate 3,098,647, forward strand.
TTTCTTTAGAATATCTGCCAGTGTTCTGCTTTTTGATTTTTCTACAGGTGTTTGTGATTTTGTTGCATCTGGTCCTTTTTTCAAGAAGTTCTTTTCTACGAAGCGAATATCTTTTTCGTCGACAATACCATCTTTGTTAAGATCGCCGTCTTTTACAGATACTCCTTTTTTACCATATTTGCTAGCGATAATTTCAGCATCTTTAATATCAATGACTTTATCTCCATTTACATCACCTGCAAGGTTTTCATCAGGTCGTGCGTAATAATACTGGCCAAGCAGCTTACCATCTTTTTCAGTACCTAATTTCGTTGTTAGACGGCTTGAAATGAATTACCCGATGTTTCAGAATCACTGAAATAGGCGAATACACCGCCGAATGTAAGGGATAAGCCAAGTGAAGCTGTGACAATTCCCATTCCAACCTTTTGTTTTAATGACATAAGAAAGCCCCCTAATTTAATTTTTATCAAACTTTCGCCTGGAGCATGGATAGAGTAAACATAGTGTTTCAGTATGAATTATATTGGCGAAGGTTTAATGTTCTTTATTAAGAACAAGTGTATGCTTATGAATTTTACATTTCAATAAATTTTGTGATAAAAAATGTTGAGAAACATTTTTTTATGAAAGATTATTTTGTTTGTATTTTAAGTGGAAAGAGCGTGAAATACAGAGAGAAACCAATAAAATAAATATTGAGCAACAATGAAAGGCGAGAAATAGTAAGGTGAATGAAGCGCTTGCAATGAATATTCGTCAAAATTCGATAATTTACACGGAAAATGTGAACATTTTAAGTGAAAATTAAGAAAAAAACGAATATTTTTTAAAAAATAACAAGGATATTTCAGTTTTTCGCAGAAATGATAAAGAGTAAAAAATTTCTGTCATCTTAGTGAGGTGAACATATTGGATGTAATAAATTGTGAAGAAGTGAAACGAGATGAGTTTCATACAGAAAAGTACTATGACAGTTATAACATCTTTGGGGCACATATTGTGACGGAAGATGGGATGCGAGGTGTACGATTCACAGTATGGGCTCCTCATGCGAAAGCAATGAGTGTTGTTGGAGATTTTAATGAATGGGATTATGAGCAACATAAGATGCTACAAGTGACAGAAGAGGGGATTTGGTCCTTGTTTGTACCGCATATTGAAGAGAATGAGATATATAAGTATGCGATTGAAACGATGGATGGTGACGTTATTTTAAAAGCAGATCCTTACGCAGTATATGCAGAAGTAAGACCAAATACGGCATCTGTAGTTTTTGATATAGAGGGATACGAATGGAATGATAAAAACTGGATTCGTAAGAGAAAGAAAAAATCGATTTATAAAGAAGCGATGACAGTTTACGAATTACATTTCGGTTCTTGGAAAAAGAAAGAAGATGGCGCTCTGTATTCTTACAGAGAAATGGCCGAGGAGCTCATTCCGTATGTGGTGGAACATCAATTTACACATATTGAAATTATGCCGCTTGTTGAGCATCCCTATGACCGTTCTTGGGGATATCAAGGAACAGGATATTATGCAGCGACAAGTAGATTCGGCACGCCACATGATTTGATGTATTTTGTCGATGAATGTCATAAATATGGAATCGGTGTCATTTTAGATTGGGTGCCGGGGCATTTTTGTAAAGATGCTCACGGTTTATATTTGTTTGATGGGACACCGACTTATGAATATAAAGATAGAGACGTACAAGAAAACCTTGTATGGGGAACTGTTAATTTTGATTTAGGGAAGAGAGAAGTACGTAATTTCTTAATTTCAAATGCGTTATTTTGGATGAGGCATTTCCATATTGATGGTTTCAGGGTAGATGCAGTTGCGAATATGCTGTACTGGAATAAAGAAGGAAAAGAGCAAAGCAATGAACATGCTGTTTCTTTCTTACGAGAGTTAAATGAAGCCGTGTTTGCAGAAGATGAAGAGTTTCTTATGACAGCGGAAGATTCAACAGCTTGGCCACTTGTAACAGCTCCAACATACGAGGGTGGACTTGGATTCAATTATAAATGGAATATGGGTTGGATGAATGATGTGCTGAAATATATGGAATGTGCGCCAGAGTACCGGAAATACATTCATGAGAAAATGACATTCTCTTTAATATATGCTCACTCTGAAAACTTCATATTACCGCTTTCTCATGATGAAGTCGTTCATGGGAAAAAGTCGTTATTAAATAAAATGCCGGGAGATTACTGGGATAAGTTTGCTCAGCTTCGTTTATTATATGGATATTTCTTTACTCATCCAGGTAAGAAATTACTCTTTATGGGTGGAGAATTCGGGCAATTTGATGAGTGGAAAGACCTTGAAGATTTAGATTGGAATTTACATGATTTTGAAATGCATCGTAATATGCATGATTACTTTAAAGAGCTCATAGCATTGTATAAGCGCTCAAAACCACTTTGGCAGCTAGATCACTCGCCTGAAGGATTTCAGTGGATTGATGCTAATAATAATGAGCAAAGTATTTTCTCGTTTATCCGCCAAGGGGATAAGCAGGAAGATGCGTTAGTTGTCGTATGTAATTTTACGAAAGCTACATATGAAAACTATAAAGTAGGTGTACCGGATTTCGAGTACTATAACGAAATTTTAAACAGTGACTCGGCGCAATATGGCGGATCGGGGCAAGTGAATAAGAAACGTCTCAAGACGATTCTAGAGCCATATCATAATCAAGCGGCACATGTAGAAATTACAATTCCACCATTTGGCGTATCCATATTACGACCAGTGAAGACGAGAAAGGGGAGCAAAAAACAAGATGGCTCAAAAACAAAAGTGCGTAGCAATGTTACTAGCAGGGGGAAAAGGTAGTCGTTTAAGTGCATTAACAAAAAATTTAGCCAAGCCAGCTGTTCCATTTGGTGGTAAATATCGCATTATTGATTTTACGTTAAGTAACTGTGCAAACTCCGGTATTGAAACGGTGGGGATTTTAACACAATATCAACCGTTAGAACTTCATAATTATATTGGAATCGGAAATGCTTGGGATCTTGATCGTGTAAACGGTGGAGTCACTGTGTTACCTCCTTATGCGGAGTCTTCAGGTGTGAAGTGGTATACAGGTACGGCAAGTGCTATTTATCAAAACTTAAACTATTTAAGTCAGTATGAACCAGAATATGTCCTTATTTTATCAGGCGATCATATTTATAAAATGGATTACAGCAAAATGCTAGATTACCATATTGAGAAAGAAGCGGACGTTTCGATTTCTGTTATTGAAGTGCCGTGGGATGAAGCAAGTCGCTTTGGCATCATGAATACAAATGAAGAGATGGAAGTTGTTGAATTTGAGGAGAAACCGCAATTTCCAAGAAGTAATCTTGCATCAATGGGAATTTATATTTTTAACTGGGCTATTTTAAAAGAATATTTAGAGATGGATGCAAGAAACCCTGAATCTAGTAATGACTTCGGAAAAGATGTACTTCCGCTCTTGTTAGATGAAGGGAAGAAGTTGATGGCGTATCCATTTGAAGGATATTGGAAAGATGTTGGAACGGTGAAAAGCTTATGGGAAGCGAATATGGATTTACTTCGCGATGAAACATCGTTGAACTTGAACGATCGTAATTGGCGCATTTATTCTGTAAATCCAAACGAGCCGCCTCAATATATTGCACAGCAGGCAAAAGTAGAAGAGTCACTTATTAATGAAGGGTGCGTCATTGAAGGGGACGTGAAGCATTCTGTTTTATTCCAAGGAGTGACGGTGGAAGAAGGTAGTATGGTAATCGATTCTGTCGTTATGCCGGGGGCAAAGATTGGTAAAAACGTTGTGATTGAAAGAGCGATCGTTGGATCGGAAATGGTTATTGAAGATGGGACAATAATTCGTCCAGAAAAAAATGTTGATGATGTAGTACTAATTGCTGAAGGAAAATAGAAAAGGGGGATGAAATGAATGGGAGAAAAAATGTTAGGAATTATTAATGCAACGGGAAGTTTTCCTTCTTTAAAGAAAGTAACAGGGCATCGTTCATTAGCGGCGTTACCGTTTGGAGGCCGTTATCGCCTCATTGATTTCATGCTTTCAAATATGGTGAATTCTAATATTCATAGCGTGGCGGTTTTTACAAGTCATAAAAATCGTTCTTTAATGGATCATGTCGGTTCAGGAAAACAGTGGGATTTAGATAGAAAGCGTGATGGACTGTTTTTATTCCCACCGAACTGCCAATGTGATCATGACGAATTTGGATCTTTTGCACATTTTAGAAGACATATTGATTATTTTCTAAGAAGCAGAGAAGAATATGTTGTTATTACGAATAGCCATCTTGTAACAGCGTTAAACTTTCAAGCGGTGTTAGAGCGACATATACACACGTCTGCAGATATTACTGAAGTTTGTCATGAAGGGGTTTCGCTTCAAACATATGTGTTAAAGAAACAATTATTGCTAGACTTATTTGAGACATATAAAGATGTGGAGCAATACAGTTTATTTGATGTAGTGAGAGAAAAGAGCGGGAAATCACTGCATATTACTACGTACGAACATACAGGATATGTAGCTATTATTGATTCTATTGAAAGTTACTATAAACATAGCCTAGAAATTTTGCAGCCTTCTATTTGGAAGCAATTATTTAAGAAAGAAGCACCAATCTTTACGAAAGTAAAAGATGAGCCACCAACTCGTTATATGAAGGGTGCAGTAGTGAAAAATACGATGATTGCAAACGGCAGTATTATTGAGGGTGAAGTAGAAAATAGTGTTGTCTCCCGTTCTGTTAAAATTGGAAAAGGTTCAATTGTTCGTAATAGTATTATTATGCAAAAGAGCCAAATTGGAGATAATTGCATAATAGACGGTGTTATTATTGATAAAGACGTGAAAATTGGTGACGGTGTTGTACTAAAAGGAAACGCCGATGAGCCATATGTTGTAGAAAAAGGAAGCATTCAAAACAGTACGATTAATAGTTATTCTTAAAAGAATCAGTGGGGGTTTTTCCTCCACTGATTAAAGCATTCATTCAAATGAAAACTCGAAGGGAGGAAGCTGCAAGGGAAGTCGTATAAGCTTTTCGTGCAGTGGGACAACAAGTGAATATTTTATTTGCAGTATCAGAATGTGTACCATTTGTTAAATCGGGAGGATTAGCTGATGTAGCAGGTGCGCTCCCAAAAGAGCTGAAAAAATTAGGTGTGGACGTTCGTATTATACTTCCAAATTATAGTCTTATTCCGCAAAAATTAAGGGATGGATGTACGTTACATAAAGTAATTAACGTCCCGCTTGGGTGGAGAAATCAATATTGCGGAATTTTAAAAGGTGAGCAAGACGGGATTACGTATTACTTAATAGATAATGAATATTATTTTAAGAGAGATTCTCTATATGGTCATTATGATGACGGAGAGCGTTTTTCTTATTTTTCGAAAGCAGTTTTAGAGTGTATTCCGCATCTTGATTTCGAAGTGGATGTTCTCCATAGCCACGATTGGCATACAGCTATGGTGAATTTCTTACTACGTGAAAAGTATCAAGATAATCCATTATATGAGCATATTAAAACGGTGTATACGATTCATAACTTGCAGTTCCAAGGTGTATTTCCTCCTGAAGTGATGTACGACTTGTTAGAACTTGGTGATGAATATTTTCATAGTGAGCAGCTAGAGTTTTATGGAAATGTGAACTTTATGAAGGGCGGAATTATCGCTTCTGATCAAATTACAGCAGTTAGCCCGACATACAAAGAGGAAATTCAATATGAATTTTTCGGTGAGAAGTTAGATGGGTTGTTACGAAAAAATAATGGTAAGCTTAGCGGCATCGTAAATGGAATTGATACGAGCGTATATAATCCAGAAACGGATTCGTATATTACTGCTCAGTATGATGCAGAGTCATTAGAGGAAAAGAATGAAAATAAACGCGTATTGCAGCGTTATTTTGGTTTGCCAGAAAAAGAAGATACACCAATTATTTCGATGGTAACGAGATTAACGAAGCAAAAAGGTCTTGATTTAGTACGTACTGTATTCCGCGAAATAATGGAGGAAGATGTGCAATGTATTATTTTAGGATCAGGTGATTCTGAATATGAACAATTCTTTGAGTGGATGGCATACGAGTATCCTGAGAAGGTAAAAGTGTATATCGGATTTAATGAAGAGCTAGCCCACCAAGTGTATGCGGGAAGTGATTTATTCTTAATGCCATCACTATTTGAACCGTGTGGACTTGGACAACTTATCGCATTAGCGTACGGTACAATTCCGATTGTAAGAGAGACAGGCGGATTAAATGATACTGTACAATCTTATGACGAAGAAACTGGAGAAGGAAATGGTTTCAGTTTCACGAACTTTAATGCGCATGACATGTTGCACACGGTTCTTCGTGCGATTGAATTTTATCATGATAAACCGGTATGGGAGCAGCTTGTAAAACAAGCGATGACTGAAGATTATAGCTGGGAGAAATCAGCTCTTGCCTATAAGAAATTGTATAAAAGTCTCATGGAATAACATGTAGGTGGTGAAGAAATGTTTACTCATGTTGAAAGTTTCAAATCAGCTTTTCTAGAAAAGTTAGAGACGATGTATGGTAAAAGTTTTAAAGACTCTACAACTCGTGATCAATACAATACGCTTGGGTACATGGTACGTGAGTATATGAATAGTCAATGGATTGCAACGAACGAAAGTTATCGGTCTGGAGAGCAAAAGCAAATGTATTACTTATCCATTGAGTTTTTACTTGGGCGTTTGCTTGGAAGTAACATATTAAATTTAGGCATCAGGGATGTATGTGAACAAGGACTTTCTGAGCTTGGGATTTCTTTGCAACAATTAGAAGAGGTGGAAGCAGATGCAGGTCTTGGAAATGGTGGACTTGGACGATTAGCAGCCTGTTTTCTTGATTCACTTGCATCTTTAAACTTACCAGGTCATGGCTGTGGAATTCGTTACAAACACGGCTTATTTGATCAAAAAATTGTTGATGGTTATCAAGTTGAATTTCCAGAACAGTGGCTTCTTCATGAAAACGTATGGGAAGTAAGAAGGCATGATCAAGCTGTAGAAGTAAGTTATTTCGGCAATGTTGAACCGCTATACATTGATGGGCGTTTAGAGTTCAGGCATACGAATGCAGAAGTGATTATGGCAGTACCATATGACGTTCCAGTAGTAGGTTATGAGACGAGTACTGTAAATACACTCAGACTTTGGAATGCTGAACCAGTTCCTTTCCCGCAAAATTGCAAAGATATTTTGAAATATAAGCGTGAAACAGAGGCTGTATCGGAGTTTTTATATCCAGATGATACGCATGATGAGGGGAAAATACTTCGTTTGAAGCAACAGTATTTCCTCGTATCAGCAAGTTTGCAAAATATCGTTCGTATGCATAGAGAAAGATATGGTGACCTTCGTCAATTACATGAGAAAATCGCGATTCATATTAATGATACACATCCAGTTTTGGCGATTCCAGAACTAATGCGTATTTTATTAGATGAAGAAAAACTAGCATGGGAAGAAGCTTGGCACATAACGACACAAACGATTTCTTATACGAATCATACGACGTTATCAGAAGCGCTTGAGAAGTGGCCAATTCACATTTTTAAACCGTTATTACCGAGAATTTATATGATTATTGAAGAGATTAATGAACGTTTCTGTCATGAACTTTGGGAAAGGTATCCATATGAATGGCATCGTATTGAAGAGATGGCGATTATTGCGCATGATCTTGTGAAAATGGCTCATTTAGCAATTGTCGGTAGCCATAGCGTAAATGGTGTAGCAAAAATTCATACGGAAATTTTAAAGCAACGTGAAATGCGATTGTTTTATGAGTTTTATCCAGATAAGTTTAATAATAAAACGAATGGAATCGCTCATAGACGTTGGTTAATGAAGGCGAATCCGCAGCTGACAAACCTGATTTCAGAGGCGATTGGAACAGAGTGGAAGAAAGAACCGATTAAGCTTCAAGCGCTGCAAACAGTTCAACACGATGCGAGTTTCCAAGAGAAATTTGCAGAGGTAAAACAAGAGCGTAAAGAGATTTTAGCGGAGCGTATTCATAATAAAATGGGGATTACAATTGATCCTAATTCTATTTTTGATGTGCAAGTAAAAAGACTACATGCTTACAAACGCCAACTATTAAACGTTCTTCATATTTTATATTTGTATAACCGTTTGAAAGAGGATGCTAGTTTTACATTTTATCCGCGTACTTTTATCTTTGGAGCGAAAGCATCACCTGGCTATTACTATGCGAAAAAAATTATTAAATTAATCAATGAACTCGCAAGGAAAGTAAATAATGATCCGTACGTAAGCCAATATATGAAAGTTATCTTTCTAGAAAACTATCGAGTGTCTTTAGCGGAAGATATATTCCCAGCTGCGGATGTGAGTGAGCAAATTTCAACTGCGAGTAAAGAAGCATCAGGAACAGGGAATATGAAATTTATGATGAATGGTGCGATTACACTCGGAACGTTAGACGGAGCTAATGTTGAAATAAAAGACCGGGTCGGTGATGATAACTGTTTCATTTTTGGCTTAACAGCGGAAGAGGTTCTTCATTACTATCAAAATGGTGGATATCGTGCAAGTGATTATTATCACCACAATATGCATATTAAAAAAGTAGTAGATCAGTTAACGAATGGTTTCTTTGCACATTCGGGAGCTGAATTTGAAGCGATTTATGATTCTCTCGTAATTCAAAATGATGAATACTTCGTTCTGCGAGATTTTGGTCCATATGCGGAAAGGCAAGAAGCTGTTGGTAGAGCCTATGAGAACCGAACGAAGTGGTTAGAAATGTCGATTTTAAATATTGCACAGTCTGGTCATTTTGCGAGTGATCGAACGATTTTACAGTATAGTAATGAGATTTGGAGTATTGGTAATGCGGTTACACAGTATTAAGTAAAAGTCCCTTTTGAAGGGACTTTTATTCATGGGGACAAAGTGTATTCACTTTTAAAAGAGGAATATAATCACTTAAAAAACCGAGCTTAATCTCATTAAGCTCGTTTTTCCTTTTTTGCTTAAGAAAGAAATGGGATGGCAGTATACATGATACCTGTTCCACCATATTCTCCAGTCGCAAAGTATGAAAATGTAAAGAAACCCGTAAACGTAAAAATTACAATGAGAAAAAGTGCAAAGATAAATTTTAGCATGTAAGGTCCCCTCATCCAAAAAATAATTTCATATATTATTATAGTATAAGGATATTTAATTTCCAATTGTTTACTGGTTAAAAATGAGAAGTCAGACATGTTTTGTATGTTGTCATGGCATGATTATTTGTAATAGATTTTGTGTTTTTTGTAAAAGTCATGTTGTGATGAACATGTGCATATTCCCAGTCTTGTTCATTAAAATGGACATTGCGCGGAGGGAGAAGAGGAACGACATCAAATAAATTAACAAAGCGAAAGCTACTAGCTACTTGTAGTTTATAATAATTACGAAATGCAATATCGCCCACTTTGGGAGAGGCAAATGTATAAAGACCGTACTGTGCGAAGGCGGTGTTGATACGCGCATCGAGTATATGTAGTGTGGCGAGCGCGCCGCCTAAGCTATGGCCTGTTGCAAGAAGTTTCTTATGGGCTGGTAATGACACGAGCATATCCATAATAGAATCCCGGCAAGATTCATAAATGGAAAGAAAGCCGTTATGAACATTTCCGCTATTTAAAGCGTATGGGTATGGTCTTTGGTTGACGAGTGAATCGATAATCCAATCTGTATCTGTTTGTGTGCCCCTAAAAGCTACAATAATCGTATCTTCAGATTCTAATATGAACCCAAACCATTCCATCGTTTGAATCGCTTTTCCTTGAAAGCCTTGTACATATTGGAATCCATCAGGTATTTCAAAAATCCCATTTTGTTTATATTGTTCATACGTTAACTCACAACAAGATGCTAACAATATGGCAGTATCTTTATCAAAGGATAAAGGAGTACGCATCAAGCAAGCCCTCCTTAAGAAAAGGTATAGTTCAATATATGCAGTGAGGGACTTGATTCATTCTTTTTGAAAAAAGGCTTGAACCTACAGTTACGTGAGGGAGTATGATTTTTGTAAACATATTGTTAGGAGGAGTGTAGGATGAGCAAAAAGGAAGGCTATTCAATTGGTGAATTTTCAAAGAGAACAGGTATATCAATACGAACACTACAGTATTACGATGAACTTGGCCTGCTTAAACCTGAAAAAAATATAAGTTCAGGACACCGTGTATATAAAGATAGAGATATATTAGCGCTCCAAAAAATAGTGAGTCTTAAAGTATTAGGATATAGTTTAGAAGAAATTCGTGTCATGCTCAATGTGAAAAGTTTGAATATAAGCTTAAAAGAAACATTACAAAATCAAAGAGTAGCCTTTGAAGAAAAGAAAAAACAACTTGAAGTTTCGATAAAGGCGATTGAACGAACAATGGTATACCTTGAGGAAGATGAAGAGGTAGATAGTAACATATTAATGAGCTTAATTAATAGTATCCAAAAAGAAAACGAACAACGTTTATGGCTTGAAGAATATGTATCAAAAGAAGTGGCTGATGGATTATATAATAAGCCGGAAGAAGAGGACATAGCACTTGATAAAGAGTTTATGCGTTTAGCAAAAGAAGTGAAAAGGTTATTTGGAAGACAAATTGAGGATTCAGAAGTGCAAAAATTGGTTGATGAACATATGAAAGCGACTCTTAAGTATGTCGGTGAAGAGACAATGTATTCTCTAGGTAAATTAGAGAATGTAGAAGAACAATATAATAATACGATGCCTTCTCCTTATACAGAGGAAGAAGAGTTATGGCTTAATGAAGCGATGGAATGTTATATGGTTAAAAATGGTTTGTATAGTCCACCTAAATAAAAAAGCCGATTTCAATGAAGTGACCCCCGAAAGTTAGACAGGTCGTTTCATTAGGCAGCCTCTAGGGTATGAGCCCGGTATTGTACCGGGCTCATACCCTTTAATTTTGCCTTAATTCTTTTATGATTATAGTATTCTATATACTTTGCTAATTCTTGTTTGAAATGTGTTATACTTTCAAATTCTTTTCGATACAGAAATTCTGATTTCATGATACCAAAGAAATTTTCAATAACGGCATTGTCATAACAGTTTCCTTTGCGAGACATACTTTGAGTAATGCCACAGTTCTTAAGAGAATGACGGTATTGTTTCATTTGATAGTGCCAACCTTGATCAGAATGAATGAGGAGTTTATCCAGATCTGTTATACGTTCAAAAGCTTGATCTAACATCGTTGAAACAAGGGAATAGGTCGGTCTTGAACCAATTGTATAGGTAATAATTTCACTATTAAACAAATCCAACATTGGTGATAAGTATAACTTCTCCCCAAATAACTTAAACTCCGTAATATCTGTAACCCACTTTTCATTTGGTTTTACAGCTTGGAAGTTGCGATTTAAAATATTTGGCGCAATTTTCCCAACTGTCCCTTTGTAAGAGCGATATTTTTTCATACGAACAAGACATTTTAACCCTAATTCTTTCATAAGGCGATACACTTTTTTATGATTTACTTTGTGTCCACGATTCATAAGTTCATCACGAATACGACGATACCCATAACACCCATCGTGTTCATTATAAATAGCTTGAATCAGTTCTTTTACTTCTGCATTTGGATCAGGACGATTGAACTGTTTCATCCAGTAATAGTACGTACTACGTGGAATGTTTGCGAGTTGAAGTAACTCCTTGACAGGAAATTCATGCCTTAACTCATAGATTACTTGCGCTTTGTCTTGTTTGGTGATTTTTCCTTGTTTTGAACTAAGGCATTCAACTTTTTTAAATATGCATTTTCCATCCGTAAACGCTCATTTTCGGCTTGTAGTGCTTCTATTGAACCTTCTACTACTGGTTTTATTTTTTTATCTTTCATGGTTGGACGCCCCTTTTTCTTTGATTGTAGGGCATCCAATCCTCCTGTTTCATAGGCTATTTTCCATTTCCGAAGTGTTTCATAAGACGGAATATTGAAAAGCGCCGCTGTTTCTCTGATAGATGTCCCGTGTTCATTCATATAATAAAGTACATCTAGTTTATACTGAGCTGGGTATAATGTATAGCACTTGTCAAAGGCCCTTTCACCTGAAGATTCATATCGTCTAATCCACTCACGAATTAAAACAGGAGTAACTCCTATAGATTTAGCAATTGTTTTTCCACTCTCTGAACCATCTAAATATCGTTTCACTGCTTGGATTTTTTCTTTTGAAGAAAATTTAGCCATAAAAAATGCACCTCCAATTGTTAGACCGTGTCTAACAATTGGGGTGCACTTCACAATCTCAAGGAATCGACTTTTTTAGTTATACTTAATGAACTAACGCATGCGTTAGTTCATTAAGTAAGAGGTTTGAAAAATAGCCTGTATATATTTGAACGATGAATAACTTACCTATTTTCTTGTGTTTGTTTGCACCATATACAGAAAATTAGGGAAAATGTAACATATTATTTATCTGTTTGTTTTTGCTTTTTTTCAAATACTCCGCACGCAATTTTTCAAGTTGCTGCTTTTTATCAAATTTGGCAGGCGTCTGTTTTTCATGAAACTTTGCCACAGCTACCTGACTTTTGTAATCCAATTGATATTTTCCCACTTTGTTCACCTACTTTTCTTGTCTTTAAAGAGAATCTATTCAACCAATATAATATACCTTATTTTACTGAAGTAAACCTTATTAATTTTTTACTTATATCTATTTTAATCCAAATATTACCTTATTAAACTAACCTGCCCGTTAGCTTAAGGCAGATTTTATCTAAATAATGCGGGTGAACCAAAATGGAGAAAAAACGAGGAAAGCATTATGTCTGGACATATTATCTAACCTCATGGACTGATGATTTGGAAAATTCATTTCGGAATTCTTCACCTAGTATGCGTAACTCCTCAACCAACGTGTTGTTGTTTGTAGACGTAAATTAAAACACCCTTTCATGCAGTACTATGAAAGGGTGTTTTAATTTTATTCATTCTCTTAAGTTGATGGCTAAGGCCCCAGAAGGACACTATTTATTCTTTCCCATCTAAAAGGCGACCAAGTCCGCCTAAAACGCTACCTTCACCGCTGTTTTGAGCTGCTGGGCTTGTAAGGCGTGCTGCTAAGCGGCTAAGTGTTAAGGACTGAATCCAAACCGTTCCAGGACCTTCTAGCGTTGCGAAGAATAAACCTTCACCGCCAAATAGAGCTGTTTTTACTTTTCCAACGAATTGAACATCGTAGTTAACGTCTTTTGTCATTGCAACGAGACAACCTGTATCAATGCGAAGTTTCTCACCAGGTTTTAATTCACGCTTATATACAGTTCCGCCTGCATGCATGAAAGCTAGACCATCACCTTCAAGTTTCTGCATGATGAAACCTTCACCACCGAAGAAGCCAGTTCCTATTTTTTTAGTAAACTCAATTCCGATAGAAACACCTTTTGCGGCACAAAGAAATGCATCTTTTTGGCAGACTACTTTTCCTTGATATTCTGTTAAATCAACAGGAATAATTTTTCCAGGATAAGGAGCGGCGAATGATACGTGTCGTTTGCCATGACCTGTATTTGTAAATACAGTCATAAACATACTTTCACCTGTAACGAGACGTTTACCTGCGCCCATTAATTTACCGAATAGACCATTAGATGGTCCAGAACCATCACCGAAAATCGTTTCCATTTCGATATGATCTTCCATCATCATCATTGCGCCAGCCTCTGCGACAACGCTTTCTTCTGGATCCAATTCAATTTCAACAAACTGCATATCATCGCCATATAATTTATACTCGATTTCATGTGCTTGCATTTTTTCACCTCATCATATGTAGTAATTATATTGTACAGAAATCAAAGGAATTAGAATACTGTAGTTTTATTAATTTTTGAATAAAAATAGAATGAAAATTTAAGGTTATACTAGAATTATAAAAAACGATGGGACGAAAGTGTTCTCATTTGACGTTTTTGATATAGCATGATATAGTGAAAACACTATTGAGCTACATAATGTGGTACGGAAATAAAGCACGTTGTATTAAAGGCTGTAAGCTTGTTATACATTCATGTCCTTTATATCCACCTTTTCATGTGGATTCATAGTTTCATTTTTATTTAGGAGGTACATGACATGCAAACAGGTAAAGTTAAATGGTTTAACGGCGAAAAAGGTTTTGGCTTCATCGAAGTTGAAGGCGGAGAAGACGTATTCGTACATTTCTCAGCTATTCAAGGCGACGGCTTCAAAACTTTAGAAGAAGGTCAAGAAGTTTCTTTCGAAATCGTTGATGGAAACCGCGGACCACAAGCAGCTAACGTTACAAAAAACTAATTAGCTAGCGAAAAAAAGCATTCCGAATTTCGGAATGCTTTTTTTATGCTTTAGAACCAGACTCATCTGAAGATAATTCACCTTTAAAGGTGCGTTCTTCAAAGTCATCAAGCAATTGTTCATATTCTTCATGTTCTTCTGTTGCGAAAACTTGTGGGTTTTTTCCATACATATCTGTTCCGATAAAGTTTTCGAAATCCTCTACATACCCAACATTTTCTTCACTATTTACGTACATGCCATTATAGTTTTTTGAATCCTGTCTTTCTAAATCGGATGGTGTTTCTGATGTTCCGTAATTTGCGACGTCTTGCCAAGCATCTTCAGCATCGTACTCTACAGAATGATCTTCGTCGTGCTTATGAAACGAAGGATCTAGCACCTCTTCTTCAACTGGGCGCGTCTTCATATCTAATTTATTTGTAGTGTGCTGAATACACGTTGTAGCAGTTGGCATTGCTTCTAATCTTTCAAATGGAATTTCCTCACCAGACACTTCGCAAATTCCGTACGTACCAGCTTCAATTTTTTGCAGAGCATGTTTCGTATCTTCTAACTGTTTATGCCAAAATTCGATGAGTCCGAAATCTTTCTCACGTTCGTACAATTCTGTAGCCATATCACCTGGATGGTTGTCATAGCTAGACAATTCTCCTACTGAATCACGTTCAGATGCACGGTTTTCATCTTCATGAGTTTGTATCGTTTGTTCAACTTCTTGCTGTTGTTTTTCTAGAATAGATTTAAATTGATTTATTTGTTGTGGAGTTAACATAGTCGTCCACCTTCCTACAATTCAGTTTCTTTACATAGTATGAGCGTTGAGAGTAGGAATTATGAGATGAATTTCAGCCGGGAAGTCGGTATATGAAAAAAGGAGCCGCATAAGCAGCTCCTTTCTATCCCTCTATTTGCCGGGCAGTAAAACTCCCACCATAGAATTTGGCTGGAGCAAAGAAGTTAGGTGGGAGTCGGGCTGCCCGTAAACGCCCGATTGGTGCGGGCTAATAATCAGTGGGTCATGAACAAAACCCCCACTGATTAAAGTTTCACTTTATAGGAAGTATCCAAGCAATAATCCGATTCCCATTAGGAGACCGAAAATTGTATTTGTTTTTGCTGTTGAAATCATCGCAGGTACCATTTCCATTGGAATGCTTTTGCCGATAAAGCCTTTCGTCGCTTTAAATGCTTTCGGTACACTTAAGAATACGATAAGCATCCATGGTGATACGATGTTAACGATGATTAAAGCGATTGTCCAAATGTAGGCAACGATAAACATAGAAGCAAGTACACCAACGGCTCTTTCGCGTCCAACGAGAATTGCTAACGTTTTACGACCATTCTCTTTATCACCATCTAAATCACGAATATTGTTAGATAGTAAAATTGCACCAATTAAAATGGAGCTTGGAATAGATAATAAAATCACTTCTGATGTTACTGCCCCTGTTTGGATAAAGAATGAAATACCAATAATAATGACACCCATAAATAATCCTGCTGTTAGCTCTCCAAATGGTGTGTACGCAATTGGAATAGGGCCACCGGTGTAAAGGTAAGCAACGGCCATACAAACAAGACCGATTGCAGCAAGCCACCAGCTAGAGTTCATACAAATATAAACACCTAATAGCGTTGCGATGCCTAAAAATCCGAATGCTAAGTTAAGAACGGTTTTTGGTTTAATGCCATCGCGGACGATAGCACCTCCGATTCCAACTGAACCTTCATGATCGAGTCCTCTTTTATAATCAAAGTATTCATTAAACATGTTCGTTGCTGCTTGAATGAGAAGGCAAGCAAGAAGCATCATAAAGAAAAGAGGAAGATGTATTTGATTTATACCTCCGACCTGCATTGCAAAAGCTGTTCCGATGAAAACAGGAACGAAAGCTGCTGTTAATGTATGGGGACGTAATAAACTCCACCAAATTCGCCAGCCTGTTTGTTTACTTGGCTTTGGCGCCGTAGGAGAGGAATTCGTTTCGACGTTCATTTCCATGTTGAATCCTCCTTGGTCACATATTGTACACAATTAAGTGTAGAAAAAGCATCATTTAGTGTCAACGTTTATTTTCTAGGAAGAGAAGGTGAATTTCTCAGAAATGCTAAACGTTGACAGGCCTTTCCTTTGAGGTGTATCTTAAAATCAAGCGTAATTATGACTATTTTTCGCCCATAGGGGGGAGACAATTGTGATTCAAACGAAACGAAAAGGCTTACAAGAAGTTCTTGTTACAGCTATTAAGCGTGCGACCGATGAAAAAACATTAGTTAGTTTTGTAAAACAAATAGATTGGGTGGATCCACTTCTGTTTTATGCAGCAGGAAAAAGGATCGCATTCGAAAATAGATGTTATTTTGCAGACCCAGCTCAGCATGTAATATTTGCTGGGATTGGCTCTGTTTTCACTATAGCAAATTCTTCTCACAAACGCTTTCAAACTGCTCGTGACGAGTGGGATAAAGTAAAAGAGAAAGCATTCGTACAAAGAGAAGGATACGAATTTGGAACAGGTCCTCTTTTATTTGGTGGATTTTCATTTGACCAAGAAAAAGAAAAAACGAATCTTTGGAAAGAATTTGATGATACCACATTTTCACTACCAGCATTTTTATTAACTGTAAAAAATGAAAAGGCGTGGTTAACGATTAATCAGTTCGTTTCAGCTGAAGATTGTGCAGAAACTCTTTATAACGAAATTATTTCTGTAGAAGAGAGAATTTTACAAGAGAGTAAATGTGCACTAGTAGGATCAAAATTAACAGTTACTTCTAAAGTAGAAGTTGATCCGAGTGGCTGGATGAACGCGATTGGAAAAGTGCAAGATGAAATGAAGCAAGGGAACGTGCAGAAGGTTGTATTAGCAAGGGAGCTAAAATTAACGATGGATCAGCATATTGATTCCGTTCTTGTTTTAGAAGCGCTTCGCATTGGGCAACCGGATTGTTACGTATTTTCTTTTGATTATAAAGGAGCATGCTTCTTAGGGGCGACACCTGAGCGATTGATTCGAAAAGAAGGCGAGAAGTTCACATCGATGTGCCTTGCTGGTTCAATTGGTCATGGCAATTCTATAGAAGAAAGTAAACAAAATGGTGAGACGCTTCTTCATGATGAAAAGAATTTGGCTGAACACGGTTATGTAGTTAACATGATTCGAGGTGTGCTAAGTGAGCATTGCGAATCTGTTAATATTCCGGAGAGCCCAGGCTTATTAACGACGAAAAATTTAATTCATTTATATACGCCTGTAGAGGCAAAAGGCGATGCGAGTCTTTTAACGATGGTAGAAGAATTACATCCAACACCAGCTCTTGGTGGTACACCTCGTCATGAGGCGTTGAAATTAATCCGTGATGTAGAGCTTTTAGATAGAGGATTATATGGTGCACCAATTGGCTTTATAGATGATGAAGGAAATGGTGAATTTGCGGTTGCACTTCGCTGCGGATTATTAAATGGCGAGAAGGCATCCTTATTTGCCGGCTGTGGTATCGTAATTGATTCAGTAGCGCAGCTTGAATATGAAGAAACAAGTTTGAAGTTTAGACCGATGCTTGGTGCTTTGGAGGAATTAATGAAATGAACAATCATATAGAAGCATTATCATATTATTTAGGCGCGTTCGTGGACGAACTGACGCGTCTAAATGTATGTGATGTTGTCATTAGTCCAGGCTCACGGTCAACGCCGATTGCCTTACTAATGGAACAACATGAAGGAATGAAAACATATTTACATGTAGACGAAAGATCAGCAGGATTCTTTGCGCTCGGTATTGCGAAAGCAAAAAAACATCCTGTTGCGCTATTATGTACGTCAGGAACGGCAGCAGCGAACTATTATCCAGCTGTATGTGAAGCGTTTCATTCACGAGTGCCGCTTATCGTATTGACAGCGGATAGACCGCATGAATTACGAGATGTGGGTGCACCACAGGCGATGAATCAATTTAATTTATACGGTACTTTTGTGAAGCAATTTATAGAGATGGCACTTCCTGAAGCAAGTGAAGCAATGTATCATTACGCTCGAATGACAACGCAGCGTACGATAGCAAGCGCACTTCTAGCGCCGCAAGGACCTGTTCATCTTAATTTTCCAGTTCGCGAGCCGCTTATACCGGATTTCTCATTAGAAAGTTTATGGGATAAAGGGCGTGGTGAATATACAGGAGTAGTTCAGCAAGGGAACGTGACGATGCCGAGTGAATATGTAGATTCTCTTGTAGGGCGCCTTTCACATATGGAAAAGGGGCTTATTATTTGTGGAGACGGCAGTCATCCAGAAATAACAGAAGTTGTTATGAAAGTAGCTGAGAAAACAGGGTATCCAATTTTAGCAGATCCACTTTCTAACCTCCGTAGTGGTAATCATGATAAAACGATGGTTATAGATTGTTACGATACATTTTTACGAAATGAATTGTTAAAAGAAACGTGGAAGCCGAATGTTTTAATTCGTTTCGGAGGAATGCCTGTCTCTAAAGCATTAACGCAGTTCATCAAAAAACAAACGAAAGCTGTTCATATCGTTGTTGATGAATCTGGACAATGGAGAGATCCAGCTCTAGTTGCGACAGAAGTTGTACAAGCTAGTGACATTGAATTTTGCAGAGCATTACTAGAGAAAATGCCAGTTATGAAAAAGAATGATTGGTTCGGAATGTGGAAACATATAAACGAGAAAACGAGAGAAACGCTTCGTGAGATGGAAGCATATGAAACGGCGTTTGAAGGAAAAGTAATTACGGATATTGTACGTGTATTACCAGAAGGGGCAACGTTATTTGCAAGTAATAGTATGCCAATTCGCGATACCGATTCATTTTTCTTCACATCGGATAAAAACATTCAAGTAATGGCGAACCGCGGTGTAAATGGTATTGATGGAATCATTTCAACAGCTTTAGGAGCGAGTATTATTTGTGATCCGCTCGTATTAGTAATCGGTGATTTATCATTTTATCACGATTTAAACGGATTATTAGCCGCAAAATTACATGAATTAAATATAACGATTGTTGTTGTAAATAATGATGGTGGAGGTATTTTCTCATTCTTACCACAATACGAGAAAAAGGAACATTTCGAATCATTATTTGGAACACCAATTGGGCTTGATTATGAACATGTTGTCAAAATGTATGGTGGTTCATTTAGCCGTGTAAATGGTTGGGAAAACTTCCGAGAAGAAGTACAAACTGGAACGAAAACGAATGGATTACACGTTGTGGAAATTTGTACGAATCGCGAAGAAAACTTGAAATTACATCGTGAACTATGGGCAAAAACAATGGACGTTATTACTACATCTTTGCAAGGTGAATCAAAATGAAAGTAACATTGCAAGGTGTATCGTATGAATATGAAGTAGCCGGAAGCGGGGAACCACTTCTACTTCTTCATGGTTTTACGGGAAGCATGGAAACGTGGGGTTCCTTTATTCCTTCTTGGAGCGAGCAGTTTCAAGTCATTCTAGTAGACATTGTTGGACACGGGAAAACGGAAAGTCCTGAAGATGTGACGCATTATGATATTCAAAATGTGGCACTGCAAATGAAAGAACTACTGGATCATCTTCATATTGAAAATGCGCACATACTTGGCTATTCAATGGGTGGTAGACTTGCGATTACGATGGCATGCTTATATCCAGAATATGTGCGTTCGCTTCTTTTAGAAAACTGTACAGCTGGACTTGAGAGTGCAAAGGAGCGAAAAGAACGCAAGGAAAAAGATGAACGACTTGCCGATAAAATTGAGCAAGAAGGCATCCGAAGTTTTGTATCGATGTGGGAAAATATTCCGCTATTTGAAACGCAAAAACGTTTAGCCCAAAACGTAAAAGAAGCGGTGCGAAAAGAACGACTTGCTAATAATCCAAAAGGACTTGCAAATAGTCTTCGCGGCATGGGAACAGGGGCTCAGCCTTCATGGTGGAACGAATTGCAAAACCTAAAAACGCCTGTCCTTTTACTGAATGGAGAAAGCGATGAAAAGTTCTTTCGCCTATTAAAAAACATCGGAAAATGCATCCCTCATGCGAAATTTGTCAAAATTGATGGGGCTGGCCATGCAATTCATGTGGAACAACCGGAAAAGTTTGATACAATAGTAAAGGGATTTCTAAAAACTATGCAGTGATACTTTTTTCAGCAAGAAGGAAGTTGCACTTATAGCGGAGATCAGAAATATAAAAGGAGGTAATAGTAATGACTATTGAATGGGTAAAAGAAGGCAATTACGAAGATATTATTTATTCAACATACAATGGCATCGCAAAGATTTCGATTAACCGCCCTGAAGTACATAATGCATTCCGTCCTAAAACGGTAATGGAGTTAATCAATGCTTTTGCACACGCTCGTGATGATGCAAATGTTGGCGTTATCATTTTAACAGGTGAAGGTGGACGTGCATTCTGTTCTGGCGGCGATCAAAAAGTTCGCGGTCATGGTGGTTATGTAGGTGACGATCAAATCCCACGTTTAAACGTATTAGACTTACAACGTCTAATTCGCGCAATCCCTAAACCAGTTATCGCAATGGTAGCAGGTTATGCAATCGGTGGTGGACACGTACTTCATATCGTATGTGACTTAACAATTGCTGCAGACAACGCTGTATTCGGACAAACAGGTCCTAAAGTAGGAAGCTTTGACGGTGGATACGGAGCTGGTTATTTAGCTCGTATGGTAGGCCATAAGAAAGCTCGTGAAATTTGGTACCTATGCCGTCAATATAGTGCTGGGGAAGCACTTGATATGGGCTTAGTAAACACAGTAGTACCATTAGAACAACTTGAAGCAGAGACAGTACAATGGGCACAAGAAATTTTAGCAAACAGCCCAATGGCACTTCGTTTCCTAAAAGCTGCATTCAACGCAGACACAGACGGTTTAGCTGGTATTCAACAACTAGCTGGAGACGCAACGTTATTGTACTACACAACTGACGAAGCAAAAGAAGGCCGCGACGCGTTCAAAGAAAAACGCACTCCGGACTTCGGTCAATTCCCTCGTTTCCCTTGATCAAAAGCGGAGCCGACTGTTTAGCCCCGTTGGCTAAGGTTCTTTCGCACAGAAAGTGTTTTTTACTTTCTCGTGCGGAAGGTTCTTAGACGGAAGGGGCTAGGAGGCGCAGCTGGATGTCTCAAAAGCGGAGCCGACTGTTTAGCCCCGTAGGCTAAGGTTCTTTCGTACAGAAAGTGTTTTTTAATTTCTCGTGCGGAAGGTTCTTAGACGGAAGCGGCTCGCACACAATGTGAGACGCAACCAAAAGATCACACCGGAAACAAAACAACTAAGAGACTTGATGTCATATCAGGTCTCTTTCTTTCATGAAAGGAGAATGAGTGATGGAGACGATGCCGAATTGGTTAATGCAACGTGCATTTTTAACACCTGATCGCACTGCAATTGAAATTGAAGAGGAGAAGGTTACTTTCGTGCAGCTGCATGAAAAAGTAGTATCTGTTTGTGAACACCTCACGCATGTAGGAGTGAAGCGGGCGCAAAAGGTGGCTGTTCTGATGAAAAATGGTATGGAGATGATTACAGTTATTCACGCCCTATCTTACATAGGTGCAGTAGCTGTGCTTTTAAATACGCGTCTTTCAAGAGAAGAGCTACTTTGGCAAATGGATGATGCGGAAGTTGTTTGTTTAGTGACGGATCAAGAGTTTGAGACGGAAAATGTTCCAGTATGTTCATTTGCTGAAGTGATGCAAGGACCGAAGGCGGAAGCATTTATACAAGAAGAATTCTCTTTAGAAGAAGCGATGACAATTATTTATACGTCAGGGACGACAGGGAAACCGAAAGGCGTTATTTTAACATACGGTAACCACTGGGCAAGTGCAGTCGGTTCTTCGCTTAATTTAGGGCTCCGTGATGATGATTGTTGGTTAGCCTGTATGCCAATGTTCCATGTTGGCGGGCTATCTCTTTTAATGAAAAATATTATGTACGGAATGCGCATTTTACTCGTTCCAAAATATGATGCTAATTTTATTCATAAAGCACTTCAAATGAGAGGCGTTACGATTATTTCTGTCGTTTCTAAAATGCTAACGGATCTATTAGAACGACTTGGAGAAGAGACATATCCATCTTCTTTACGATGCATGTTACTTGGCGGAGGACCAGCGCCGAAACCGTTATTAGAAACGTGTGTAGAAAAAGGAATTCCTGTGTATCAAACGTACGGTATGACAGAAACATCATCGCAAATTTGTACGTTAACAGCAGATTACATGTTAACGAAAGTAGGATCAGCCGGAAAACCACTATTTCAGTGTCAGCTTCGTATTGAAAAAGACGGCGTAGTTGTGCCGCCCCGTGCTGAAGGAGAAATTGTAGTAAAAGGACCGAACGTAACAGGTGGCTACTTTAACCGTGAAGATGCGACGCATGAGGCGATCAGAAATGGATGGCTTCATACTGGTGACCTCGGTTATTTAGATGAAGAAGGATTTTTATACGTATTAGATCGCCGCAGTGATTTAATTATTTCTGGCGGAGAAAATATATATCCAGCTCAAATTGAAGAAGTATTGCTCTCTCATCCGGCGGTAGTAGAAGCGGGTGTTGTCGGTATGGCTGACGAAAGTTGGGGACAAGTACCAGCTGCTTTTGTTGTAAAAAGTGGAGACGTAACAGAAGAAGAAATTCTTCGTTTTTGCGAAGAGAAATTAGCGAAATATAAAGTGCCGAAGAAAGCATGTTTCTTAGAGGAATTACCACGAAATGCTTCGAAGAAATTGTTAAGACGAGAGTTAAGACAATTAGTGGAGGAGATGTAGGTGGAAATAAAAAAAGCGACACTTTATATAACGGAAATGCCGCTCATTATCCCGTTTGCGGCAAGTTACGGGACTTATGAAAAGCGTGAAAGTATCGTCATTGAATTAGAAGATACAGATGGATACATTGGTTTTGGTGAAGTCGTTGCATTTTCTGAACCGTGGTATACGGAAGAAACGGTGAAGACAGCGCTGCATGTACTTCAGGATTTTTTATTACCAGATTTATTGAAAGCTGAAATCTCTCATCCGAATGAAGTACCGTCTTTGTTCCAACATATAAAGAGAAACCGAATGGCAAAGGCCGGAATTGAAGGTGCTGTTTGGGATTTATATGCGAATCGTCAAAAGCAGTCGTTAGCGATATTGCTTGGCGGAAATAGGTCTGAAATTGAAGTCGGCGTTGTGATTGGGATCAATACGATTCCGGTTATGCTAAAACAAATCGAGAAGTACGCGGAAGAAGGATACGAGCGCTTTAAAGTGAAAATAAAGCCAGAACATGATTACGAATTGCTGAAAGAAATTCGTAAAGAGTTTCCGAATATCCCGTTAATGGCTGATGCAAATTCAGCTTATACATTAGCGGATACTGAGAAGTTGAAACGACTAGATGAATTTAGGCTTATGATGATTGAACAACCGTTAGCGGATTATGATTTTCTTGATCATGCACAGTTGCAAAAGAAAATTGAAACACCAATTTGTTTAGATGAAAGCATCCATAGTTTAGAAGACGCATGTGTTGCGATTACGCTTGGCAGTTGCCGCGTCGTTAATATTAAACCAGGGCGAGTGGGCGGATTAACAGAGTCCGTTCAAATCCATAATTATTGTATGGAGCATAACATACCAGTTTGGTGCGGTGGCATGGTAGAAATGGGGATTTCACGAGCTCAAAATGTTGCACTCGCTTCATTGCCAAACTTTACGATTCCAGGAGATATATCTGCTTCTAGTAGACATTGGGAGAGGGATATTATTTCACCGGAAGTGATGCTTGAAGGCGGAAAAGTAAGGGTACCGCAAAGTATTGAACGTGAGTATGAAGTAGATCGAGGCAGGTTGGAAGAAATAACAAAGCAGCGGATTATTTTTGAGCGATGAATGGGAGCTTTTATTAGTACTGACTACCTGCAAATAGCGGGATGATTTTGTCGTTAATTGTCGGTAAGTCGATATATTTAAAAAATCGCCGATATAATTTCATTTATCAAGGTTACTCTTACGGGTAGCCTTTTCTTATTGTACAAATTGGATAGACTAGTTTAAAATCGAGCGTATGAAAACAGAATAAAGTAGGGGGACTAAAATGAAGCGCATTTCAATTTTAATAGCTGATGATGAAGCGGAAATTGCTGATTTAATTGAGATACATTTAGAAAAAGAGGGTTACCACGTCGTTAAAGCAGCTGATGGAGAAGAAGCCATGCATATTATTCAAACTCAGCCAATTGACTTAGTGGTTTTAGATATTATGATGCCGAAAATGGATGGATATGAAGTGACGAGGCAGATTCGCGGCAAGCACCACATGCCAATCATTTTCTTAAGTGCGAAAACATCTGATTTTGATAAAGTGACAGGTCTTGTATTAGGTGCAGATGATTATATGACAAAGCCTTTCACACCGATTGAATTAGTCGCACGTGTAAATGCACAATTACGCCGATTTCTTACGTTAAATCAGCCGAAAGTAGCGGAGAATAAATCTGCTTTAGAAATAGGCGGAGTCGCTATTGATCCTGAGCGAAGAACAGTAAATGTGTACGGAGAGCCAATTGAATTAACACCAAAAGAATTTGATATTTTATATGTATTAGCAAGTCATCCGAAGAAAGTGTACAGTGTGGAAAATATTTTTCAGCAAGTATGGGCTGAAGGGTATTACGAAAGTGGAAATACAGTTATGGTACATATCCGTACTTTGCGAAAAAAGCTTGGGGAAGATAAAAGAAAGGATAAGTTAATAAAAACAGTGTGGGGGGTAGGTTATACTTTCAATGGCTAAAACGATGAGAAGCTTTCGCTCGAAGATGATTATGCTATTTGCGTTAAGTATGATATTAGCTGGTGGCGTAACGTATTTAATTTATGAGGGGCTACGTCTCTATTATAAATTAGCAGTTCGTTATGAGGATCCTTTAGCCCAATTTCGTTCAATGGTAAGACAAATTGGGGACATTAATTTCTTTTTAATTGTATTTATTCCTCTGTCCATTATGTTTTTCTTCTTCCTTACTAGACCATATTTAAAATATTTTGATGAGATTTCGAACGGGATTCATCATCTTGCGAACGGAGATTTTTCAAATCAAGTTCGTGTTTCATCAAATGATGAATTTGGATATATCGCACGCGAAATTAATGTAGCGAGTGAAAAATTAAAAGAAGCGGTTGAACGAGGAGACTTTGCGGAAAGTAGTAAAGATCAGCTTATTGTCAACTTAGCTCATGATTTAAGAACGCCGCTAACATCTGTTTTAGGGTATTTAGATTTAATTCTTAAAGATGAGAATTTGACGAAGGAACAAATTAAACATTTTTCCACAATTGCTTTTACGAAATCCGAAAGGCTTGAAATCTTAATTGATGAATTATTTGAAATAACGAGAATGAATTATGGCATGTTGCAAATTGAAAAAAGACCAATTGATATAAGTGAATTACTTATACAGTTAGATGAAGAATTATATCCGTTATTAGAAAAAAAGGTTTAGAAGCGAGATTGAATATGGATTCGCATTTACCTATTAACGGTGACGGGAAATTGTTAGCTCGAGTATTTGAAAATCTTTTAACGAATGCGATTCGCTATGGATACGATGGAAAGTTTGTTGATGTGAACGGATATATTGATCATGAAGAGGTAGTTGTACAAATTATTAATTACGGAGATAGCATTCCAGAAGAGGATTTACCATATTTATTTGATATGTTTTATACAGGTGATAAGGCCAGGTCAGAGCAACAGGGCGGAACAGGCCTTGGGCTATTTATCGCAAAAAATATTATCGAACAGCATGATGGGACAATCTCTGCTGAAAGTAACGTAATTAGAACGATATTTGAAGTGAGATTACCAAAAGAAGAGAGCAAAGCAATTTAATAAAAATTTAAACTTTACCCCACTTTTTATTTTAATAGTTTTTTCTATTCTATACGTAAGTTACGTTAAGGAGGAACTAGAAATGAAAAAGTGGGTATTTATTTCTCTTTTTATAGTATGTACAGCATGTGTAGGCTTTTATATATCACCAGTATTTCAAAAGGAGATCGATGTTAAAATTGCAGAAAAAGATAACAAAATAAAAGCCGCGAACACTGAAAAGATAGAGGTTACAGAGGAACAAATTTATAAAGGTGATCTATTATTAGTTAATAAAGATTACCCGGTTAAAAAAGATAGTGTTAGGTCCGATATTATAAATGTAAATCACAATAGTGAATTAGTAAGAGGTTATGTAATATTTGATAGAAATCTTCGCTTATCAAAGGGTGTTGTAAAAAAGTTTTTGAACGTTGTCGATGCAGCTGGGAAAGATGGAGTACAGCATTTCTTAATGAGTAGCGGTTACCGAGATTTTCAAGAACAAAGTAAATTATATAAAGAAATGGGATCTGATTATGCACTTCCAGCAGGATATAGTGAACATAATTTAGGTTTATCACTCGACGTTGGGTCTACTCAAAAGAAAATGGAGAAAGCGCCTGAAGGAAAATGGATTGAAGAGAACGTATGGAAGCACGGATTTGTTTTACGTTATCCGAAAAATAAAAGTAACATTACGGGCATTCAATATGAGCCGTGGCACATACGTTATGTCGGCTTACCACATAGCGCAATTATGCAAAAAAAGAAAATTACGTTAGAGGAATATTTGGACTTCTTAAAAGAGGAAAAAGAAGTTTCAACGGAGGTTGAAGGTAAGAAATATACGGTTTCTTATTATAAAGTTTCAGATCGTATGAACGTGAATGTTCCGGTGAATAAGCAGTATGAAATTTCGGGGAACAATATGGACGGGGTTATTGTGACTGTTCAGGAATAGGTGTTTCTTCACCAATCGGGATTTTGCGGGATGAAATTTGATTCTCCCATAATAGCGCTCTATAGTGGGAGAATCAAAATAGAGGAACAGGTACAATTCTTAATAATAGAAACGATGTTCATATGAAGAAGATTGTAATTAAAACATTCTCAACGGCTTTCATTCAGAGTAAAAAAGATTGGAGTTTCATCGACATTCTTAAGCCACATATACTCTTGACCATTTAAACTCCCCTTCACCCAGACATCACCTTTATATACATTTGTCTTCTTACGAAACCAAGTAAGATAAGATCCAACAACTTGAGGATCTTCATCAAGTTCATTCTTTTTTGGGAAGGAGATTTGTTTCTGTTCTTCTGTTTTTATATTAATAATATAAAGCGTTGTGATCATCGGCGGAACAGGCCCTTCCTTCCATTCCTTGTTCTCTTTTGCACGAGCCACAATCACTTTGTCTGGTGAGAACCATTCCAAATCAAGGTCTACATAACCTACAGGTGTGTATTCCTTTTGTTGTTTAGATGTTATCATGTCTGCAACTGTGAATTTTTTATTTTCTACCAAAAACCTTCCTTCTCCTGAAATATAGGCCAGTTGATTAGCTGATGGAGCCCACTTCATCCAGTCTTTGAACCCTAGTAGTTTACCTATCGCTTGAAAGTGTTCCCCTTTTGATGAGATAACACATAACGTATTGCTATCCATTGACAGGGAAGCAGTAGGAGTGGCTAAAAAACTAACCCATTTTCCATCAGAACTCCACTTAAAATAGTTAGTACCAATCGCAAATAAATCAGTTTCATTTGTTCGAATCGTATAAAAAGGCTTTATTTTATCTTTAGCAAGATTTGCATCTACTGGAATTTTATAAAGTGGGATTGGGCCCCATCCAATAGGACGCAAGCAGGAGTGTGAGGAAACGATAAATTCCTTTCCGTTCGGGAACCATTCGAAATCACTAACCCCAAGGGATACATTTTCAAAACCTTGTGGGCGACCATTTTTTATTTTTGTAACGTTTAATAAACCTTGATCAGTGTATGCCAATTGATTTTTGTTTGGTGACCACTTAAAGTCAGATGTTACGACTCTTACATAAGGCTGATAGTTTATTTTCTCCTTAGTATCATAAATGAATAGGTTAGATTTGTTCCCCATTTCATCACTATCAATATAGCCAATAAACCTACCATCATAAGACCATTTTGGAGAATACACATATCGATTCTTTGTGATTTGTATTTCTTGATTACCCTTTTTTATCCATAGCTGATGGTCGCGGAGAAATGCAGCTGTGAGTGGTGGGGTCTCTGCGCTAACCATCGTTGATAGATAAAAGCTGATTAAGATTGTACATAATAAAATCCGAAATTCCAAGAACATCCCTCCTACTTATAGGCTGTCCTAATATTTAATGGAAACTCTCATCCAAATGTGCATTTTCATTCATAATCTTCTTTGGCTATTTTGCTCTGTCACCTAAAAAATATCTGATTTTTTTATTAAGTATTTTCCATAAAATGACGCTTTAGCAGAACGACTTTATTTCAAATTTACATTAGAGGAGGAAATAATGTGGAATTAAACATTATAACGTTATATTTACTTTTCTTTTTTTTCGTGATACTCTAAATATGTGAAAGAGATATAAAATGAAATTTTAATGTAAGCGTATTCTTATGGCTTCTTATAGAAAAGGGTGGAAATACAATGACAGAACGATTCGTGCTACGTAATGTGAAGCGTGTGAACGGGGAAGAGATTGACATTGTAGTTGAAAATAATAAAATCGCACAGGTGACGAAAGCTGGTGCTGGCGAGGGTGGAAAGGTTCTTGATTACTCAGGTACTTACGTATCGAGTGGATGGATTGATTTGCACGTTCATGCTTTTCCAGAGTTTGATCCGTATGGCGATGAGGTAGATGAAATTGGCGTTAAGCAAGGGGTAACGACAATTGTTGATGCGGGAAGCTGCGGAGCTGATCGTATCGCAGATTTAGTACAAAGTAGAGAACAGGCAAAAACGAATTTATTTGCCTTTTTAAATATTTCTCGCATCGGTTTGAAACGAATTGATGAATTATCCAATATGGAATGGATAGATAAAGAGAAAGTAATAGATGTAGTAGAAAAGTATAAAGATGTAATCGTTGGATTAAAAGCGAGAATGAGTAAAAGTGTCGTTTGTGATAGCGGAATTGAACCGCTGCACGTAGCGCGCTCTTTATCTCGTGAAACATCATTGCCGATTATGGTACATATCGGTTCAGCTCCTCCACGTATAGAGGAAGTTGTACCTCTTTTAGAAAAAGATGATGTCATTACACATTACTTAAACGGGAAAGAAAATAATTTATTTGATGAAGAAGGAAAACCGCTATCTGTGTTGTTAGATGCAGTGAAACGCGGTGTGCATTTAGATGTTGGGCATGGCAATGCTAGCTTTTCTTTTAAAGTAGCAGAGGCAGCGAAGCGCCACGGCATTGCCCTTAATACAATTAGTACAGATATTTACCGAAAGAATCGTATACATGGCCCAGTTTATAGTATGGCTCACGTTCTTTCGAAATTCCTTTACTTAGGTTACACGCTCGAAGAAGTGATTGATGCGGTTACGAAAAATGCAGCAGAGTGGCTTAAGAAACCAGAGCTTGGTCGTATTCAAGTAGGAGATATTGCAAACTTAACTTTATTTACGGTGAAAGATGAACCGATTACGTTAATTGATTCAGAAGGGGATCAGCGCATTGCTGAAAGAAGAATTGATACGAAAGGGGTTGTAATCAATGGGTCATTCATTGAATGCTAAGTACGGATTAAAAAGAGTTATTAATGCGAGCGGTAGAATGAGTATTTTAGGTGTATCCGCTCCGACAAATACAGTCATGGATGCGATGAAGCATGGTGGACAAAATTATGTGGAAATTGCCGATTTAGTAGATAAAGCGGGAGACCATATTGCGAGAATTTTAGATTCAGAGGCAGCGGTCGTTGTGAACTCAGCATCGAGCGGAATTGCGCTTTCTATCGCTGGTATCGTTACAGAAGGAAATCGCCGTAAAAGTGAACGACTTCATCAAGAAGTAATCCTGAAAAACGAAGTGATTATGTTAAAAGGTCATAACGTTCAATACGGTGCTCCTGTTGAAACGATGATTTATTTAGGCGGAGGTAAGTTAGTTGAAGTCGGTTACGCAAATGAAGGAAAAGCGGAACATATTGAAGATGCAATCGGCGAAAATACAGCTGCGATTCTGTATGTAAAATCCCATCATGCAGTGCAAAAAAATATGATTTCTGTTGAAGAAGCGTGGGAAGTAGCACAGCGAAATAATGTACCACTTATCGTTGATGCAGCAGCTGAAGAAGACATTCAAAAATACGTGAAGTATTCAGACCTAGCCATTTATAGCGGTTCAAAGGCAATTGAAGGACCTACTTCCGGTATTGTCGGAGGTAAACGAAAATATATTGAATGGCTAAAGGTGCAATTACATTGCAGCGGAAGAAGTATGAAAGTTGGGAAAGAGACGACTTTCGGCTTACTTCAAGCGCTTGATGAGTACGGAGTGAAAGAAGATAAGAGTGAGCAAGAAAAAGAGTTGTTACAAGTACTTATGCCGCTGAAAGAGTTAAACGGTGTAAATGTAACGATCGTTCAAGATGAGGCAGGAAGAGCAATTTTTAGAGCGCGTATTCATATTAACGAGAACGAATTAAATAAAACTGCAAAAGATGTTGTGACCGCGTTACGCGAAGGGGAAATCGCAATTTACACACGTGATTACGGAGTAAGACAAGGGTTCTTTGATATTGATCCACGTCCACTTCAAGGCGATGACATACATGTGATTGAAGAAAAAATGAGAGAAATTTTAGGGGGAAACTAAGATGACAAACATTCAAAAACGTTTTTATAAAGGCCGCGTAGCATTAAATGTATTAGCGAACAATATCCGAAATGCGAAAGACATTTTTGAAGCAGCAGAAGGTTATGTAGTAGTCGGTGTGTTATCAAAAGACTATCCGACAGTAGAAGAAGCAGTAACTGCAATGAAAGCATACGGAAAAGAAATTGATGACGCTGTATCAATTGGACTTGGAGCAGGAGATAATCGCCAAGCGGCAGTTGTAGCTGAAATTGCGAAGCATTATCCTGGTAGTCATATTAACCAAGTGTTCCCTTCAGTAGGAGCGACGCGCGCAAATCTTGGCGGCAAAGATAGCTGGATTAATAGTTTAGTATCACCAACAGGAAAAGTAGGTTACGTAAATATTTCTACTGGCCCAATTAGTGCAGCTGGGGAAGAAAAAGCAATCGTTCCAATTAAAACAGCAATCGCACTTGTACGTGATATGGGCGGGAATTCATTGAAATACTTCCCAATGAAAGGCTTGGCTCATGAAGAAGAATATCGCGCTGTTGCGAAAGCATGTGCGGAAGAAGGATTTGCATTAGAGCCAACAGGCGGAATTGATAAAGAGAACTTTGAAACAATTGTACGTATTGCATTAGAGGCAAATGTAGAGCAAGTTATCCCGCACGTGTACTCTTCTATTATTGATAAAGAAACTGGCAATACGAAAACAGAAGATGTTCGTGAATTACTAGCGGTCGTGAAGAAGTTAGTTGATCAATATGCGTAAGAAAATTGCAGCATTCGGTGAAGTAATGATGCGCCTGCAAGTGCCAGGGTATGAATTGCTATCGCAAGCAAACTCATTAAATTACTCATTTTCTGGTACAGGTGTGAACGTTGTAGCCGCACTTTCTCATCTAGGGCATGAAGGTTTTCTTATTTCAACTTTACCTGAAAACTCAGTTGGAGATGCGGCGGTATCGCACATTCAAAAACTAGGGATTCAAGCACCGTTTATTTCAAGAGGCGGTAAATATGTTGGTATGTACTTTTTAGAAAATGGATTTGGAGCACGCGCAAGCCGCGTTACATATTCGAACCGATTAGAAAGTAGTTTCAATATGGCATGTGAAGAGATGTACCAATTTGAAGAAATCGCAAAAGAAATTGATATCGTTCATTTTTGCGGAATTACCCTTGCGATGAATGATACTGTGCGCCATCATATGAAATCTTTGGCGAAGGCAGTTAAAGAAAATGGAGGCACTGTCGTTTTCGATTGCAACTATCGTCCATCGCTTTGGGGAGAAGATGGGTATGAACAGGCGAAACCTCATTATGAAGAAATGCTAGGCCTTGCCGATATTGTAATGATGAATGAAAAAGATGCGATGTTTGTTCTCGGAATGAAAACGGAAGAGACGGAGCGAGAAGCACAGCTTGTTGATCTTATTCCAAAAGTCGCTGAAATATATAATATCGCTACGATCGCGGGAACGCATCGCTCTATTAATAGCGATAATACACACTCACTTCGCGGATTCATATGTAAAGATGGGACGTTCACTTTTGCCAAAACACTTACGTTTTCTGTATATGATAGAATAGGTGCTGGAGATGCTTATACGAGCGGAATTATTCATGGCGAGATAGAAGAGTTTGCACCAGAGAAAGCTGTTTCATTTGCGTCAGCAGCTGGAATGCTTGCACATACAATCGTCGGTGATACGCCAATGTCATCAGAGAAAGATATACTTCGGGCAATGACGGCATCAGTAGGTGATGTAGAAAGGTAGTGGGTGTAACGGTGAACGTAACGAGAAAAAGAGGTCCATTATATTTACAAATTAAAAATATTATTCGTGATCGAATATTACATGGTGTTTATGCCATTCATACAAATATTCCTTCTGAACCACAATTAGAAGAAGAGTTCAAAGTGAGTAAAATTACAGTGCGAAACGCAATTAAAGAACTCGTTCAAGAAGGATATTTAGAAAAGAAAAGTGGTAAAGGAACGAAAGTCATTCGAAATACTTCTGCGACAAAGCTTTCAAAGGGAAAGAAATTTACAGAAGTGTTAGTGGAAGAAGGCTATAAAGTACAAAAGAAATTGCTAAAGGCAGAAGTGGTTCATAATGAAGAAGGAACAGTACCATTTCGTTTGTTTGGTAAAGAGAGTTTTCGTATTGAGCGTCTATATGCTTTAAATGATACTCCGTACATTCATTATACGCACTATTTCTCAGCACAAATGGCAAGTACAGACTTAGCGGACTTTGACTTACAATCGCTTTATGATCTAGTCGAGGACCGTGGTATACATTTAGAAAACTTCAGAGATGAATTCGCTGTTGGATTTGCGCCTAATTTCGTTGCAGAAGCGTTAGGAGAAAAAGAGGGAACAGCGTTATTAAAACGTATGCGCTATTCTTACGATGAAGTTGGCGAAGTAATTGAATATAGTGAAGGCTACTACAATACGGAAATGCAGCATTACGTTGTAAATTATGATGTGTAAAAAATGAAGAGGGACCAATTCCCTCTTTTTTTGTAAAAAAATTTCATATCGAAGGGGAATGGGATATGGATATATACTTATTAATCGTCACGTTAATTGCGATCGCAATTGTTATTTTAGGGGTATCATGGTGGAAATGGCATGCGTTTATTAGTTTAACAGTTGCTAGTCTATTTTTAGCTATTATGTCTGGGTTGAACTTGACCAAAATTGTTACTGCCTATGAAACTGGTGTTGGTAGTGTACTAGGGCATTTAGTTGGTATTTTGGCTCTCGGAACAATCTTAGGGAAAATGATGTCCGATTCAGGGGCTGGCATGCAAGTAGCAGATTTCTTCATTCGATTCTTCGGGGTGAAAAAATTACCTTGGGCTATGTTATTCGCCGGATTTGTTATAGGGATTCCAGTATTTTTTGAAGTAGGGATTGTTATCTTATTACCACTCGTTATTTCAATTCGAAAAACAACGAAACAAAATATATTGTTAATTGCGTTACCTGTTATTGCTGGATTATCGATTGTACACGGGCTAGTGCCGCCGCATCCAGGTGCGATGACAGCAATCGGTATTTATAATGCGAATTTAGGAAAGGTACTATTGTATTCATTAATTATCGCGTTACCAACAGCAATTGTCGCAGGACCGGTATTTGCAAAGTGGGTACATAAGAGGGTTATACCTGAAAATGAACCGGAGCTTGTTCGAGTTACGACAGTATCTACTGATTTGCCAAGTCGTAAAGCTTCATTCTTTATCATTTTATTACCAGTAGTTTTAATGATTTTATCAGTAGTCGCACCATATATTTCATTACCGAAAAAAATAACTGAATTTTTAGTATTTGTAGGAAGTCCGGTAATCGCTTTACTTATTTCATGTTTCGCAGCGTTTTATTTGCTTGGTATAAAACAAGGAATTAATAAAAAGATGATTAAAAAATTAACAGATGAAAGTTTACTACCTGTCGGTTCCATTATTTTAATAATTGGTGCAGGCGGTGGATTTAAACAAATATTAATTGAAAGCGGCGTTGGAACAGCCATCGCTCAAATGGCAGAACATATTTCATTATCACCAATCGTCTTAGCGTTCATGGTAGCGGGATTAATCCGAATTGCAACAGGTTCAGCTACTGTAGCATTAACGACAGCAGCTGGAATTGTTTCACCGGTTATTCAGCACATGTCTGGTGTAAATTTAGAATTACTCGTTATTGCAACAGGGGCAGGATCATTAATGTTTTCTCATGTAAATGATGCAGGATTTTGGCTTGTAAAAGAGTATTTAGGATTAACAGTGAAGGAAACGTTTAAAACGTGGACTGTACTTGAGACATTATTATCATTTATTGCATTTGGCTTTGCTCTTTTATTAAATATGTTTCTTTAGAAGATACCTTAACAGGTATCTTTTTTTTGCAGCTCTTTTCACGAAACAAGCCCGTTTTTAGGAAAGCCAAGCTTCCGATTCGCCCTGAAAACATAATATAAATGGAATCCCCTCATTTAGAACAAGAAGAACTTGTTATGAATGATACTAAAGGAGGAATAGAATAATGGGCGAAAAGTGTGAACACAGACATGATGATTGCGACCGCAGATGTGATGATTTCGATCGCAGACGTGGCTGCGGAGGCGGTTTTGCGCTTCTAATCGTATTGTTTATTTTATTAATCATTATCGGTGCTAGCTGCTTCGGCGGAGGCG
Organism: Bacillus sp. TH30; assembly: GCF_016650875.1. Lineage (NCBI taxonomy): Bacteria > Bacillati > Bacillota > Bacilli > Caryophanales > Bacillaceae > Bacillus > Bacillus sp. TH30. The sequence continues at coordinate 3,134,018 of NZ_JAEKEY010000002.1, forward strand.
GAGGCGGTTATGGTGGCGGTTATGGTGGTTACGGCGGTTATGGCGGCGGCTATGGTGGATATTGCTGCTAATTATTTAAAAACTATTGAAAATGGCCTTGTGCAATATGCACAAGGCCATTTTATTCCGCATTAACGGGCAGTAAGACTCTCACCTTAAAAATTGGGTGTAAAGCACAGAAGTTAGGTGAGAGACCCAACTGCCCGTAAAAGCCCAATTGGTTCAACTAATAATCAGTGGGGAGGGACAAAACCCCCCACTGATTAAAGTTTCACTTTATTCACGTTCTAATATGCTGTGATAATTTACTAATGTACAGAGAACGGATTAAGAAGTAGAAAATGATCTCGATAATCCCGAACAACGTAAGTATAATGATTAATTCTTTTAATAAAGAGAAAGAAAACATGCTTTGTAAAAACTTAATCGCAAATATTGTATGAATACCAGCAACTATATAAGGAATGAAAAATAAAATTCCTAACTGAATCGTTGCAGAACGAAACATTTCCGATTCTGTTAAGCCGAGTTTTGTAATCGTAATGTACTTTTGTTTTTCAGTCGTTAAGTCGTTATACATACGGAAGTATAAAACGCTAGCTGCTCCGATAAAGAAAATAAAGCCGAGAAATGCCCAAATAAAGAAATTAGCAATTGCATCTTCTTTACCGTGAACTAGTTCATCAGTAGCCGTATATATGTAGAAAGGAACTTGCGCTTTCTTTTCTTTATGTTTTTCGTAGAACTCACGTGCATCATCACCAATAGCACGTAACATATTTTTTGTTGGAACCATTGCATTTTCCCAGTTTTCTACGAAGTAGTTATAGATTACGGTCGTTTCAATATGAGGAATCATATTGTCAAAAACATAATCTTGTACAACAATTAAATGGGGGAATGCAAAGGATGGTTCTATCCCTTTATTAATAAATCCTTTAATATGAAATTCTTTTTTATTAGATCCGATTGCAATTGTATCTTGTTTTGCAAATGGATTTGATACAAGATTTAAGAGCGCTGGTGAATGACGAGAAATAATATAAACTTGTGTAGAATCAAGAGCTATTTCTGGTCTCTGTAATTGCTTAGCAATCGAGTTATAATCACTCATTTTCATAAGCGCAATCTCTTCTTTTAAAGCTGTATCTTTTAAAACTGTAAACTTATACTTATTGTATTGAAAATTAGCATTTGTAAGCTCAGTTTCAATTGTAGTAATGTGCTTTTGTTCTAGGGAATTTTCACCTTCTGATGTATACGTAAAGGGGACAGGATATCGCTCTAATACCGATGCCTTTGTATTGTTATTAGCAGCAAACAGCCCAATAATAATTGTAAATGCAAGTGCAGACAACATAGAAACGATAAAAAGTACATTAATATTACTACGAGTACGAGCAACTAAATCTGAAATCCATAACATATTTATTTGTTTCATATAAAACTTTCTTCTTTTTTTAAAATGAAGATGAAGAGAAGAAATGTTTGTGAAAAGAAAAAATATGTCCCGATTACTACGAGTGGCAAAATAGATAATATGATAAAGAATACAGATCCATTTTGTACATTTTTTTCCGTTACATAGCCTTGCGGATAACCAGCAATATAATAGCATAGTCCTAAACAAGTTAAGGCAAACAACGAGATTATTATTGATGGTCTTTTTTCTTCCGTTTCTTTTTTAGTAACTTTAATTAGTCGAATTGTTTTACGAGTACGAATGAACATCGGTGTAAATGTAGAAACGATGAAAAATAAAATAATAAAAGTTAATGTTGTAACGATAATTGCCTTTGTAGGCCAATATAAGTAGAGGCCTTTCGCACCTGTTAATTTAGAAGTAACTAGTAAGAAAAAGTTAGAAAACACAAGCCCGCCTTGTATACCAACAAAAATAGCCAGTATTCCAATTATCATATTTTCAGTAAATAAAAGTCGCTTTAATTGTTTTTTTGATATACCAAGAACGGTTAATACCCCGAATTGTTGCTTCCTTACATTTAAAAATGTTCCAAGTGAATAAAGCAGGAAGAAGAATGAGAACAAGACAATGACAAACTGTGCTGAACCAGCTAAGTTCATCAGGGTATCTCGTTCTTGATAGCTCTGAACATTTTGTAGGCGCGGATGATACGTATAAACAGCAAATGAAAAGAAAACCATGATAGAAAAAGCGCTACTTACAAAGTAGGCGAAATATGCTTTAGAATTACGAGAGACATTTTTAAATGCGAATTGCCAAAATGTCATCCACGTCTTCCTCCTAGTAATGCTAGGACATCTAATATTTCTTGATAAAATTTCTCGCGATATAATCCGCGGTGTAGTTCATTGTAAAGCCCACCATCTTTAATGAAAATAACACGGTTACAATAACTAGCTGCAAAAGGATCGTGCGTAACCATTAAAATTGTTGCATCTTCTTCTTTATTTAACTTCGTAAATAGTTCCATTACATCGATAGCTGCTTTTGAGTCCAAGTTTCCTGTCGGTTCATCAGCTAGTAAAAGAGAAGGGTTATGAATAACGGCACGTGCTACTGCAGTACGCTGTGCTTGTCCTCCAGAAACTTCAAAAATACGTTTGTCCAAAATATGATCAATTCCAAGCTTTTTTGAAATGTTATCGAGTTTTTCGTCCATTTCTTTTAAAGGAACATTGTCTAGCGTTAAAGGTAATACGATATTTTCACCAATTGTTAGTGTATCTAATAAGTTGAAGTTCTGGAAAACAAAACCTAACTCTTGGCGGCGGAAAATAGCTAACTTTTCTCTACGGAATGTATGCGGTTGTTTTCCGTTAATAACGACTTCTCCAGAAGTAGGTGAATCGATAGTCGAAATAACGTTTAAAAATGTGGATTTCCCACTTCCGGATGGTCCCATAATCGCAACGAATTCACCTTTATCTACGTGTAAATTTATATTTTTTAAAGCAGTATGAGGGACTTTTCCTTCATACACTTTTGAGACGTTTTTTATGTGTAATACCTCTTCCATAATAATCACCTTTCTATTTTTAAAACTTAATATGTTGTGATAACTTTTGCATATAAAAGGAACGAATTAAAAGGAAAAAGAGAACTTCAACCGTTCCAAAAATCATAAGCACGACTGTAATTTCAGCAAAAAATGAGAGATTTAATATTTCTTGCAACATCTTTGTCGCAAACATCGTATGGATGGATGCCATAATGTAAGGGACGAAGAATAAAATAGCAAGTTGGATTGTAGCAGATTGCTTCATCTCAGTTTCTGTTAAACCAATTTTTGTAATCGTTATATACTTTTCTTGCTCATTTGTTAAATCTGTATACATTCGGAAGTAAAGAACACTGCCAGCACCAATAAAGAAAATAACGCCAAGGAAAGTTCCGATTAAGAAAAAGGAAGCAACATTTAGTTTCTTGTTGTATAAAGAGTCACTTGCTTCACTTGCGTGGAACGGTGGATGTTCTGCTTGAATCGCCGCATTGTCGTTAGCGATTTTTGTTATAAATGCTGAACCAATATTATATGCTTTTTCCCAATCCATAACTTTGAAGCTATATACACTCATTTGTTTCGAAATAGATGATAATGCTTCTACATTTTCATCAGATAGTACGATTAATTGAGGTACTAAACCAATTGGGAACGGGCTATAACTTGTATAGTCTTTAACCTGCAATGGTAAAGAGTTTTGAGTAAGTGTAAGAGTGTTTTTCTTTTCCTTATTATGAAGCGTTCCAATGACTTGAGCATCTAAATCTTTAATTAATATATAAGACTCGTCTTTATTCACTGTGAGAGTTTCCCAATTTAACGCCTTAGCCAGTATATTATAGTCACTTTGTTTAATTGCATAATAGAGCTGCGGGCTTTCTTCCGCCGAAGATACTTCATATATATCCGTTTTAAATTTCTTATAAGTAAACTGCTCTTCGTTAAATTTTTGTTCTAACCAATTTAAATGTTCATCAGCTAACGTATTTTCAGTATGTGATAAATAAGTAAACGGGAAAGGGTTTTGCCTTATTTCATCAAACTTTGTGAATTTCCCAAACCCATATAAGAATGTAATCATTGTGAAAGCGAGTGTCGATAACATCGTCACAATAAAGAGCATGTTAATATTCGTCCGAATACGGGTTGCTAAATCAGAAATCCAAAGCATATTAATACGTTTCATATAAAATTTTCTTCTCGTCTTTAATATGCGAATGAGTAAGAAGCTAATTTGTGAGAAGAAAAAATATGTCCCAGCTGCAGCAAGTGATGGGATGACAAATATACAGGAGGCAGCGTACAAAAGCCCAGCGATATCTCCTAGTGAAATAAAATATAGCGGGTTTGCTGCTAAAACATATCCAGATATTAAACATATCGCACCAAATAGAGAGATGAGTACGGATGCTTTTCTTTCTTTTTGTTTTGTTCCTTCTTTTAAAAGACGTACAGCTTTTCTCGTACGGATTAGCATCGGTGTAAAAGATGATACGAGAATGAAGAGTCCAAGAAAGATAATTATAGTTAAAATGATAGCACCTGTAGGCCACCAATATAAATATAAACCAGGCACATGCGTAATTTTGGCGGTAACTAATAAAAAGAACTGTGAAAAGACAAGGCCAAATTGAATGCCGAAAAATATGGATAGGCCACCAATTAACATGTTTTCTAGAAATACAAGCCTCTTTAACTGCTTTGGAGATATGCCAAGTACTGTTAAAATCCCGAACTGTTTTTTTCGTACTTTTAAGAAAGTACCGATTGAATATAGTAAAAAGAAAAATGAAAAGAATACAATGACAACTTCTGAGATTGTCATTAATATGTTCAGAGCAGCATTCACGCCTGTCATATGCAATTTAGGATGAAATAAATAAACTGCAAACGAGAAGAAAATTGCAATGGAAAACGCACTGCTTACAAAATAGGCGAAATAAGCTCTGGCGTTCCTTGTTACGTTTTTAAAGGCAAACTGCCAAAATGTCATTCACCTAAACCTCCTAATAGAGTGAAGAAGAAAAGGATATAAGAGATACCCTTTTCCTGTACTAATATATTCATAAAACTTAACCATTCGTATACTCTGATAACTTTTGCATGTAAAAGGAACGAATGAATAAGAAAAAGACGATTTCAACTATGCCAAAAATAATAAGAACGGCTGAAATTTCTTTGAATAGTGATAAATCAATTACATCTTGAAGCATTTTTGTTGCGAACATTGTATGAATGGATGCCATAACATATGGAACGAAAAATAAAATGCTAAGTTGAATGGTTGCAGATCGTTTCATCTCTGCATTTGTTACACCAATTTTTGAAATTGCTACATATTTTTCTTGTTCGTTTGTTAAATCTGTATACATTCTGAAGTAAAGAACGCTACCTGCTCCAATAAAGAAAATGACACCTAAGAATGTCCCGATTAGGAAGTATGCAGCACTTCCTGATGTGATTCTATATAATGAGTCTGCTGATTCATAGGGGCGGATAAGGGGGCCTTCGTATTGGAATTCCTGTCGATCTTTTTGTATTTTTTTCATAAAATCATTAGCAATTTTATACGTCTTTTCCCAATTTTGTACGTTATAATTGTACGCTGATATATGCTTTGTTGTACTTGGTAAGTTGTTTACAACAACATCAGGTAAAATTAAAGTTTGATATGAAAAGTTAGATGGAATGGCCCCTGCTTGTTCATAGCCCTTTACTTGTAATATCGTATTTGTGCTAGAAAGTGTAATGGATTTTCTATTGAAGCTTGGCTCAAATTGGCTAAATAAGGTGAAATAAGCGCTATCGCTTAAGACATATGCTTCGTTATCGCTCATGAATAGTTGTTTCATTCGTAGGGAAGCTGCAAGTTTATTATAGTCACTTTGTTTCATTGCATAGACGTCATTGTAAGCCGTTATACCTTCATCTTCTTTCAGTGGTGTTTCATATAAATCAGCTTCTATCTTTTTATAAGAGAAATTTTCTTTTTGTAACTGCTGTTCAAGCCAAGTTAAATGCTTGTTAGCAAAAGGATTTGCGTCATATGAAAAATAAGAAAATGGAAAAGGTGAACTTCTCGTAACATCTAGCTTTGTAAACTTTCCAAATCCATATAGAAATGTAATCATTGTGAAGGCTATTGTAGATAGCATCGCTACAATAAAAAGCATATTGATATTCGTGCGAATACGACTTGCTAAATCCGAAATCCAAAGCATATTAATACGTTTCATATAAAAATTTCTTCTTTTCTTTAAAATATAAATAAGTAAGAAACTAATTTGAGAAAAGAAAAAATATGTCCCAATTGTAACAAGTGCTGGAATCACAAAAATACTTGAAACCATATATATAACGCCTACTTGCGGGTTTATTGAGAAAAAATATTTAGGGTTTACAGCTAAAATATAACCACCTAATAAACAGATAGCACCAAATAGAGAAATGGATATGGATGGTTTTCTTTCTTTTTGTTTTACATTGTTTGTTTTTAAAAGGTGCACTGCTTTTTTTGTTCGAATAAGCATTGGTGTGAATGCAGATACAGCGATAAAGAGACCAAGAAACACAATCGTTGTTAAAATGAAAGCATTCGTAGGTATATATAAATATATCCCTGGTAGGTGTGTAATTTTCGCTGTCACTAATAAGAAAAATTGTGAAAATACAAATCCAAACTGCATACCGAAAAAGATAGATAAAATACCAATTAGCATATTTTCAGTGAAAACGAGTCGATGTAATTGCTTTTTTGATATACCTAAAACAGTTAAAATCCCAAATTGCTTTTTACGAACCTTTAAAAACGATCCGATTGAATAGAGTAAAAAAAAGAACGAGAACAAAACAATAACAACTTCTGAAAAAATCATTAATCCTGAAATTTCAGAGATCATAGTGGAATTTTGTAATTTTGGATGAAACAAATAAACAGCGAATGAAAAGAAAACAGCAATGGAAAAGGAACTGCTTATAAAGTAAGCAAAATAAGCTCTTGAGTTGCGCGTTACATTTTTGAATGCGAATTGCCAAAATGTCATAATAAGTACCTCCCGATAGAAGGCCGATATGTAGTTTTATTGCAAAAAATGTATGAGAGTGAGATCTCATACATTTTGCTAGCATATGTTACGATCATGCTTCGGTCACCTTCTCCGTATTTTCTGCTTGATTATTTGCAGCGTTGTGGAAGATGATTTTAATCGTCGTTCCTTTACCAACTTCAGAGTCTAGTTTCACAGAGTGACCTAAATAATCACAAATTTTACTTACAATATAAAGTCCCATACCAGTAGATTCTCCGAATGCACGACCGTTTTTTCCAGTGTAAAAAGGTTCAAATACTCTTCGAATATCTTCTTGCGGAATACCAACGCCTTCGTCACGAACTTCCAAAATAATATCTTTACCATTGCGATAAGCTGATAAGAAAACTTTCTTTCCGCGCTCACCAGAGTAGCGAACTGCATTTGTCATTAACTGATAAATAATGAACTTTAGCCATTTCGCATCAGAAGCAACTTTTAAATCTGAATGAACTTCTAAAACGGGGAAGACTCCGTTTCGAATGAATAGTTCTTTCAATCCGTTAATATTTTTTGTCACAGCATCTTTTAATGAAATCGTCTCAACATGGAAGTCTTCATGGAAGTTATTTAGCCTTGCCATATATAAAGCCATATCGAGTCCTTGATTTAATCGTTCTAATTCTTTTTTGAATTTCGGGATTAAATGTTCATCTTCCATTTCAAGCACCATAAGCTGCATAACAGAAACAGGCGTTTTCATTTGATGCACCCAATGGTTAATAAATAATTGGTGTTCTTGCTGTTTTACTTCGAATGTTTGTAGGTCTTTTTGGAATAGACGATATTGCGTACGAACGAGCTCGTTTACACCGTGTGGCATAGGAGCAGTCGCTCTTTCAATAAACGCATCTTCCAGTTTCTCTGGTGGTTCACTTAATCTGTGATACATTCTACGGTTACGAACGTAACGATAAGCGAGGAAACAGATGAATAAGTATAAACTTAAAACGATGAAGTAAAACTTATTATTTTGAAATCCGTCTACTGCATCATAAAGAACGAAAATGATTCCGAAGTTTAATACATATAGTAGGAAAAATGCAAAATGATCACGTAAAAATAGTTTCATGCTTATTCACTCCAAGTTGCGTTAAAACGATACCCAAGTCCACGTACTGTTTCAATAGCATTTTCAATACCAAGCTCATTGAACTTTTTACGAAGACGCGTGATGTTTACGTTTAATGTATTTTCCTCAACGAAGCTTTCGTCGTCCCAAAGAGCGGCTAGTAAATCTTCACGACTCGCTGTACGAGGAAATTTAGATAACAACATTTCTGCTAAAATTGCTTCTTTCTTCGTTAAAAGAACTTGCTCAGCGCCGAAATGAATTTCTGGACGCTCAGGGAATAGTTTTAGTCCTTCAACTTCAACGATACGCTCAGAAATATTTGGTGCATAATCACCGTAAATACGGCGTAATTGCCCTTTAATTTTTGCCATTACAACGTCGTAGTGGAACGGTTTTGTAATGTAATCATCCGCACCGCTTTCAATCGCCATAATTTGCTCCATTTCACCTGCGCGTGCCGAAATGAAAATAATTGGACAAGTAGATTCATGACGAATTTGACGACACCAGTAGAATCCATCGAATTTCGGTAAGTTTACATCAAGTAAAACAAGATGTGGTTTCACAGCGTTAAACGATTCCATAATATCATCGAAGTTCTCCGTAACAACAGCATCATAGCCATATTTTTGAATGTGAGATTGTAGTAATGATGAAATATTTGGATCGTCTTCAACGATTAAAATTTTATACATATGTATATTCCTCCTAAAAAAACAATTGTAGCTATAGTGTATCATGTGTTTCTCGTCTTTTCATTATGTTGAAATATTAGCTAGTAAACAATATAGGTCAAAAGTGGAAAAAGTAAAAAGGGCTAGGGATACAATTGACAATTAACTGAAAATATTTTAACATTTAGATAAATATCTAAATGTCTAATTATCGAAAGGAAGAAAGACATTGAATCAAGCATTTAAAGCATTAGCAGACCCAACAAGGCGAAAAATTTTAGATTTATTAAAAGAAGGCGATTTAACAGCTGGGGAAATTGCTGAACAGTTCAACATGACAAAGCCAAGTATTTCACACCACTTAAATGCACTTAAAAATGCTGAACTTATTCAAGATGAAAAAAGAGGGCAATTCGTTGTGTACTCTTTGAACACAACTGTCTTTCAAGATTTATTGACTTGGGTGTTTACATTTACAAATAAGGGGGAAGAGGGGAAATGAAAAAGCATCTTTTTGCAATTATATTAATTCTTATAACTTGTATAGCTTGGGCGTTTGCTTGGCCACATTTGCCGGATACAATCGCGACACATTGGAGTGGTGGTAAGGTAGATGGTTATTCTTCTAAATTATATGGAATGATTTCTATGGTTGGAATTATGATTGCATTATATGTATTTCTAAATGTGATACCAAAGATTGATCCAAGGAAAGCAAATTACGAGAAATTTTCTAAAGCATTTATGATGATGAATAACGGGATACTCCTGCTACTATTTGTAGGAAATATAGATATTATTACAAGTGGATTAGGATATAATTTATTCATTAATCGCATGCCTGAATTATTAGTTGGTATTCTATTCATAGTTATCGGAAACTATTTACCACAATGTAAACCAAATTACTTTGTAGGCATAAAAACACCGTGGACGTTAAGTAACGAAGAAGTATGGAGAAAAACACACCGTTTTAGTGGAAAGGTGTTTGTTGCATTAGGAATCATTATGATTTTAAGTGTTTTCGCGCCGGTAGCATGGAAATCTTTCGTAATGGCTGGAATTATTATTGGTGCAGTAGGACTAACGATGGGATATTCCTATGTTGCTTATAAGAAAGAGATAGGGGCTTAATATAAAATTTATGGGGGAGAGAGGATGAAAAGACACGTATTACCATGGAGTTTAATTATTGCAATTGCAATTGGCTGGTACATTGTATGGCCTTATGTACCGAAACAAATTCCACGTCATTATAATGCTGCAGGAATGGTAGATGGATATTTTTCTAAAGTAGAAGCGAGTTCAGTTTCAATAGGTAGTATGGTGTTGCTGTATTTGATATGGCTAGCTATGGGGTATATTGATGTAACGAAAGATAAGTATAAACAGCATGCTAAAGTCCTTTCTGCAATCCATTATGCAATTCTTTTGATAGGGTTCGGCTGTAATATATTTGCGCTATTAGCAGTGTCTAATTATATTGCATCGGGCTCCATTGCATTTAATTTCGGACTTGGAACATTGTTTTTAGTACTCGGCAATTATATGCAACAAACGAAGCCAAATGGCTTAGTAGGAATCCGGATGGACTGGACATTAGCAAATCCTGTAGTTTGGAGAAAAACACACAGATTTGCTTCGAAGGTATTTGTAATAGGTGCACTTTGTATATATGCTGGGGCGGTACTTCCAGATCCATTCAATATTTTTATGGGGATTGGAATAATATTAATATGCATCTTCATATCAACGATAAAGTCATATGCTATTTATAAAAAAGAAATGCAATTGTGAGCAATAAGGGATTGAACTGTACTAGTCAAATTTTATATTTATAGTTTTTATGTGTTAAGAAATTGTAATACTCAGTGGGGGTAACGAAAAGCTCACTGAGTAAATTTTTTGTTTAAGGGTCTGAAAATTCAGTTAAAAAGATAGTTTGGGGGAAATCACATGTTAGAAATTATAAACTTTAGCAAGACATACAAAGGTGGCAAAAAAGCAGTAGATCAGTTAAATATTACTGTTCAAGCAGGAGATATCTTTGGATTTATTGGGCATAACGGTGCGGGGAAAAGTACAACAATTAAGTCGTTAGTTGGAGTTATAGATTTTGAAGAGGGTGAAATTTTTGTTGATGGATATTCAGTAAAAAAGGATCCGATTGCATGTAAGAGAGTAATGGCGTATATTCCCGATAATCCAGATTTATATGAGCAATTAACAGGAATTCAATATTTAAACTTTGTTGCGGATGTGTTTAAAGTGTCTGCAAAAGATCGGGAAAAGGAGATACAAAAGTATGGAGATGCTTTTGAGATTACACCGTACCTAGGTGATTTAATATCTTCTTATTCACATGGTATGAAACAAAAAGTGGCGATTATATCAGCGGTTTTGCATAAACCGAAATTATTAGTTTTAGATGAACCTTTCGTCGGTCTTGATCCAAAGGCTGCTGTAGTGTTGAAAGGTATTATGAAGGAGCTTTGTGAAAAGGGAAGTGCGATTTTCTTTTCTACGCATGTTTTAGATGTGGCGGAGAAGTTATGTAATAAAATAGCGATGATTAATAGAGGGAAATTAGCACTTTCAGGGGAAGTGAATTCTTTAATAAAGGAAGGTTCATTGGAAGAGCTCTTTATGAAGGAGCTTGCTAATGAATATTAGTAGTCTAGATCTTTTAAAAATCCGCTTGATAACACAGCTTGGTTTAAATACTTTTAAATACGAAAAAGATAAAAAGAAGAAGCAGAATAAGATTTTGTTGTCAGTGTCTATTGCCTTAGTTGGTGTCATGTTAATGCTATATTGTGGTACCTCAGCATATGGGTTGGTGAGCTTGGGAATAAGTGAAATTATCCCAGTTTATGCATTAGTTATTAGCAGTGTATTGACGTTGTTTTTCACTATATTTAAGGCAAACGGAGAGATTTTTGCTTTTAAGGACTACGACCTTTTAATGTCATTACCGATTCGTGTAAGTACTGTTATTACAAGTAGATTTTTGTATCTATATTTGCTGAATACACTCTTTTCAATCATAATCATGCTACCAATGGGAGTTGTTTATGGCATACATGAGAAGCCATCAGTTTCTTTTTACTTTATGTGGTTCATCAGTATGTTTATAGCATCTTTAATTCCAACAACAATCGCAGCGGTCTTTGGAGCTGCGATTACGGCAATCGCTTCTAAATTTAAAAATACGAATAAAATAACTACGATTTTAAGTTTCATAGTAATTATTACATTCGGTTTCTTTATGCTAAAAAACGGAAATGCTCAATATAGCCTTAATGATATGAACGGGATTGGTGCAATTGTTTCGGAGCAATTAACTAAAGTGTATCCACTAGCTAACATGTTTCAAAAAGCAATTGTTCATGCTGATATTGTAGCTTTCATCCTATTCGTTGGGATATCAGTTATTTGGTATTATCTTTTTGTAAAAATACTTTCGTTAAAATATAAGCAAATAAATACAGAGATTACCACTTATCATATGCTTTCAAATTATGAGATTCATGGCATGAGAAAAGAAAGTGTATTGGTCGCATTGTATAAAAAAGAGCTGAAACGTTTCTTCTCTTCTACAGTGTATGTCATAAATAGTGGAATGGGAGTCGTGATGGCGATAGCTTTCTCGCTAGCTATAGTTGTAGTAGGACCAAGTCAATTAATAGCGTACCCTGGAATTGAGACCCTGTTGCAAAAGGTTGCTCCATTTGCTATTTCAGCAGCGATTTCGATGACGTGTACAACATGTGTGTCATTGTCTTTAGAAGGAAAAAATGTATGGATTATTAAGTCGTTGCCTATAGCGCCAAAGATGATTTATGACAGTAAAATTCTTATGAATCTTTCATTAAGTATACCTGCATCACTTATTAGTGCTGTATTACTGATAATAGGGTTAAAACTAGATGTTTGGAGTTCTCTTTTAATCGTAATAACACCGATAACATATTCATTATTTTCGGCAGTATGGGGGATTTTTATTAATAATCGATTTGGTTATTATGATTGGGTATCAGAAACTCAAGTAGTAAAACAAAGTATAGGATCGTTTGTCGGTATGTTCGGTGGCTTAATGATGGCTGTTATACCTGCCTTGTTAATCGGTACTGCTACGATCTCGAACTACAGAGTGTTTACTTTTGGAGTTGTTATAATACTTACGATTGTTACTATTTTCTTGTATAAGAACGAGTCGAGAAGAAGTATAAAATAAAGTTAATGTCACATTCGTATTTTGTTTGTAAAGAAGAAGTTAAAATAAAAAAGCTACTGCTCCTTTCAAAGGAGCAGTAGCTTTTTTATTTTAGGGAAATTTGGATCTAGACATTATTTCTTCAAAACCGGTATCCAAATTTCACTTTTGAAGTTTGGAGAAGTTACATCTTTCTGTTCATTCCACAATATTTCCGGTCCTTCTGCTAGTTCGTAGTTCGAAGAAGGGAACCATTCGGAATAAATACGTCCCCACACATTTTGTAATGCATCAGGAAATGGACCGACAGCTTCAAATATAGCCCATGTTGAAGCAGCGACTTCAAGTTGTTTGAATTGCTTTGGACAATCTTTCGTTGTGGCTACTCCAATATAGTGATCGAGTTCGCCTTTTTCTTCCATTCTTCCTTCAGAAAAGTTAGTAGAGGCACTAATGATTCCATTTGGGTTCACATTTGAAAGCATCTTTAATGTTTGAATGGACTGTGGGGTTAAACTTTTCCACATAGAAGCAATTTCTTCGTTTACACCGTTAAAAACGATTGGTACTCGTTTTGTAATACCTATAATTCGAAATGAGTCTTTTTCTTCAATTCGATAGTTCATTTCACTTCCTCCTTGAATAGATAATTGGAAGGTCATTGGTGAATAAGCCTTCAAAGAACGAATTGTACTTCGAGCTTCTGAAGGCGTTATTCCGTGCAAATTTTGAAATGCACGTGTAAATGAATCTGGTGAGTTGTATCCATATTTTATAGCGACATCAATGACTTTTGCATTGCTATCTTTTAGTTCAAAGGCAGCAAGGGTAAGACGTCTACAGCGAATATATTCTGATAGTGATATGCCAGCTAGAAAAGAAAACATTCTTTTGAAATGATATTCGGAGCAGAAAGCTATTTTTGCGACTTCTTTAAAATCAATTTCGTGTGTAAGGTTGTCTTCAATATATCGCATTGCCGCATTCATATTTTTAAGTGAATCCATACTATGACCTCCTTTGTATATAGAATAGCAAGAATGAAATAGCTCCATCCGACATTTCATGCACAACTTTGTAGGGGGCATTTTTAACCTTACAAAATTGTAATGTTCCTGTAAGGAGAATGAATGGATGGCATGATATCCCAATGTTATAGTAACAAAGTACTTTAGTACATTAGGTTAAATTCTGATGTCTTTACTTATGTGCCTTACATAACTGTCATGTTTGTGTAAGAAACATCGATAGTGGCAAGAGTAGAGAGTGTATATAGTTGAAAATAGAGAATAGAAGAAATGAGGGATGTCGAGATGAAAACAGTGTTAGAAGCAAAAAATATTGAAAAAGTATATGACACAGGTGGGAATAAATTTGCAGCTTTAAAAGGTATTAACTTACAAGTAAAAGAAGGGGAGTTCGTTGGAATTATGGGGCCTTCTGGTTCTGGGAAGACGACTCTTTTAAATGTCCTTTCTACAATTGATAATGCGACGGACGGTGAAATTTTAATTGATGGAAAAGATATCGTGAAGATGAACGATGATAAGCTAGCGTTATTCCGCCGCGATCATTTAGGTTTCATTTTCCAAGATTATAACTTATTAGATACGTTAACGGTAAAAGAGAACATTGCGTTACCTCTTGCGTTATCAAAGGTGAAAGCAAGTGAGATTGATCGCCGCGTTCTTGAAATCTCAAAGAAATTCGGTATTGATCATATTTTAAGTCAGTTCCCATATCAAGTGTCGGGCGGACAGAAGCAGCGCTGTGCAGCATCGCGCGCGATCGTTACAAGTCCTAGTATGATTTTCGGGGACGAGCCGACTGGAGCGCTTGATTCTAAATCAGCGACAGATTTACTTGAAAGTATGAAGTCGTTAAATGAATATGATAATTCTACAATTTTAATGGTAACGCACGATGCGTTTGCGGCGAGTTACTGTAAACGAGTTATTTTCATTAAAGATGGTGAGTTATATAAAGAATTGCACCGCGGTGAATCAACACGTAAACAGTTCTTCCAAAAAGTCGTTGACGTAATGTCTTCCATTTCTGGAGGTATGGCTGATGACCTTATCTAGCATTGCCCTCCGCAACATACAGCGGAACTTTAAAGACTACTTTGTATATTTTGCATCTATGATATTTAGTATCGTAATTTACTTTACATTTAAAGCACTGCAATATAATTCACAAATGGAAAAAGCAGCGGAAGCATCAAAAAAGATTAGCGGTGCATTCCAAGTTTCCAGTGTAATGCTAATCATTTTCGTAGCAGTGTTTATTATATATTCGAACGGTTTCTTTACAAGAAAACGTAAAAAAGAAGTTGGGCTATATTCGTTACTTGGTATCCGAAAAAGGCAGATCGGTAAAATGCTCTTTTATGAAAATATGTTAATGGGATTAATGTCTTTAATTATCGGGATTGCGATCGGTAGCGTCCTTTCGAAACTATTCCTTGAACTACTAGTAAGTATGATGGGATTAAACTTAAATGTTCATTTTGAAGTACCGATGGCTGCGATTATTGATACAGCAATTATTTTCTTTGTGATTATTTTATATACATCACTTCAAGGGTATCGTTTAATTTACCGCTTTAAGTTAATTGAACTTTTCCGCGCAGAACGTGAAGGAGAAGCAATGCCAAAAGGATCCGTAATTATGGCGTTAATTTCAATTTTCTTAATCGGTTCAGGTTATTTCTTAGCATTAATGTTTATGAAGGCAGTTATGTATGCAAACTTTATGGCAGTCGCACTTTATATATTACTTGCGACAGTATTAGGTACGTATTTACTATTTATGTTCTTTACAGTATTCGTATTGAAACGTGCAAGAAATAATAAATCATCGTTTTATAACGGTATGAATATGATAACGACGTCACAGTTACTATATCGTATTAAAGGAAATGCAAAGTCACTTGCGACAATTTCTATTTTAAGTGCAGTAACATTAACGGCGGTTGGTACGTCAGTTACGATGTATTACAACACATTTACACAATCAAAAGCAGTTGCACCATACAGCTACTCTTATGAGAAGAAAGATGCAGAACTAGATAAGAAAGTAAATGCGATTTTTGCTGAAGAGAAAGAGAATCACCCTGTAAAAGATCAATTTGAAGTTGAGATGGTTCCTGTAAAAGGAAAGTTTGAAGGAGCTAAAGTCGATTTCATCTTTAATATGAACTACAGTATCTCAGAGAAATATCAATTTATATCTCAATCTGAATTCAACAAACTTGCGAAAAAAATCGATGCGGAAACAGTGAATGTAGCTGCTGGTGAAGCATTTATATATGATAGTTCTTATATTGAAGGGTATGAGTTTAGCCCTGAATATAAAGGAAATAAAGCGGTATTCCAAATTGGAAATGAAACGAAGACATTGACGATCCAAGGTGCAAATAATAATGCAATTACGAACTTAGGTGAATTAGTTGTTGTCGTTCCAGATGAAATGTATGAACAGGCGAAGCAAGCATTTGGAACACGTGTTGTAAAAAATATTGATGTAAAAGATGAAAGAAACAGTAAAGTATTAACAGAAAAATTAACAAAAGTGATGCCAGCTAGTGAATCAGAAATGGCACCACCATTTAGAGACTTCTATACTGGTTTCCATATGGGACTTGAAGCAACTGGACTAATGATGTTCATCGGAATGTTCTTAGGACTTGTATTCTTACTAGCAACAGGTTCTATTATTTACTTCAAACAGCTAACAGAAGCAAGTGCAGATCGTGAGCGTTACGTTGTCCTTCATAAAGTCGGTGTAACGAAACAAGAAATGAAAAAAGCTATTGCAAAACAAGTGAGCTTTATCTTTGCAATTCCACTAGTAATCGGAATTCTACACAGTTTGTTTGCATTAAAAGGTTTAGGGAACATACTACCATTTGAAATTATGATTCCGCTTCTAATTAGTATCGGAGTATACAGCGTTATTTATATCGGATATTACTTCTTAACAGTTCGCTCTTATTATAAGATTGTGAGCGCGAAGTAATGAAAGAGTTGTTTTATCTTAGTAAAGAAGCATCCGACTAACATGTTAGTCGAATGCTTTTTTGTCTATACGTGAGCTTTATTTTCGTCCGAACTATCAAACATGTCCATTACTTTAAAAATACCTTCCAATAGCAAGGTACATAAAATAGCGAAAATTAATACGGCATGAGGTGATAATTCAACTGATGTGAAGTTAAGGTCTGCCAACCAAAAGTAACCTACATAAAAACTTAGAAATGTGCTAACAGCCGAAAGTGTACATCCTAAAAATCCTAATTCCTTTAATTTTTCCTCAGATAATTTACATAAACGTAAAACAATAGAGAAAAGAATTCCTACTATGAAAAATCCCATACATAATGCGAACAATGATATTATGCTTGGATACTTAACTTCATCGGGCATCCACTTTTTCATTCCCACTATTAAAAATGTAGGGACAAGAATAGGTAATAAAAGTGGTAGCACTATTTGTATAGCTGCAAATAATGCATTTGATTTATTATCGTTTTGATTATTCATAAAGCCTCCAAAAATGATTTCTATACTAATTTCAAATATCTTAGAGGATTCTAACATAAAAATAGTAACTTCGCTATACAAAATCGGAGTAGGATCATGATCATTCATGGTAAATAAACAAGATGCCTTATTCGTATATGTTCGAGTCGTTTATCCTTGTAATTCAATTTTCATATCTGCTTATAGTAAATAAGGAGATTTCCTTCATCTTCATAAAATCTTAAGAAATCTCCTCAATTTTTGTTAAGAAACGATAGTTATACTTAAACACAAGTTGAAAACTATTGAACGAATGGAGAGAAGTTACATGCAGCTCATAACATTCTTAAATGAATTTATTAAACATCCGAAACATACTGGTGCGATTGCGCCAAGTTCAAAGATATTAGCAAAGAAAATGGTAGATGTAATTGATTTTAATAGAGCGAAATGCATTGTAGAGCTAGGGCCTGGTACAGGAGCCTTTACGAAAGAAATTATAAAGAGAAAGAAGAAGGAGACAATATTTCTTCTTATTGAAATTAATGAAGTATTTTTCAAAGAGTTAAAGAGAAAATTTAAAGATGAGCAGAACGTGATTGTTATACACGGCTCAGCGGAAAATATAAAGAAGTATATGGAACAATTGAATATAGAATGTATTGATTACGTCTTATCGGGATTGCCTTTCACTTCTTTACCAGAAGAGGTTTCAAAGCGCATTTTAAACAGTGTAATGGAAACGATACATGAGAATGGAGAATTTATTACATTTCAATATTCACTTGTGAAAAAAGGATTTATACAGCATTTCTTCCCTGAAATTACACTAGAAAAAGTGTGGTTCAATTTCCCGCCAGCTTACGTCTTTAGCTGTAAAAAAGAGCTAAGGGGAGCATATGCATAATGGAGCTACATGAATTAATGTCATACATTGAGCAGTATGGTTATTGGGCACTATTTTTTTGTTTATGGCTTGGTATTATCGGTATGCCGATTCCAGATGAAATGATTGTAATGAGTGGTGGATTTGTATCATCGATGGGTATATTAAATTTGATTCCCGCCTTTCTATTAACGTATTTAGGCGTTGTATCCGGCCTTTCTTTAGGGTATATACTCGGGAAAATCTTTGGCATAAAAGTGCTTAATAAATTGATGAAAAAGAAAAAGATGAAGTATCTTCTAAAATCGCAAGAGATGATAGGGAAATATGGTCATTATGCATTAGTTATAAGTTATTTTATACCTGTTGTGAGGCATATTGTACCGTATTTAGTAGGAATGAATAACATGTCTTTTAAGACATATGCGATTTATTCATATGTAACAGGATTTGTCTGGACGTTAGTTTATTTTGTACTAGGTTCTATATTTGGAAAGCATATAGAAGTGATAGTAACCCTTGCGACCGAGTACGGTATATATTTTGGTGGCATCGTTATCATAGTTTCTAGTATTTCTTATGTGTATATGCATAAGAAGAATGCAGTAGTGAGTGAAATAAAGCAACATTCATAGTTTGGTAAATGATGCTGGAGGAGATTTTGTGAGTAAAGGAACGATACTTATCGTGGACGATGAGAAGGAAATTAGAAAACTTATCGCCATCTATTTGAAGAATGAAGGTTACGAAGTATTACAAGCTGGAGATGGTGAAGAGGGGTTAGAAATAGTAAGGAAAAGAGACGTGCATCTAATTGTACTTGATATTATGATGCCGAAAATAGATGGTATTCATATGTGTATGAAAGTGAGAGAAATAGCGGAAATGCCCATTATTATGCTGTCGGCAAAAACGCAAGATATGGACAAGATTTTAGGGTTAACAACTGGAGCAGACGATTACGTAGCAAAACCATTTAATCCACTTGAACTCATTGCTCGTATTAAATCACAACTTCGGAGATATATGAAAATGAGCGGGGCAAGTGTAAAAGATGAAAATGTATTTGAAGTTGGAGATATAAAGATAAATATAGCAACGCGGCAGGTCATTATTGCAAATGAAGAGGTGAAATTGACACCGAGAGAGTTTGAGGTATTAGAATTGCTTGCACGAAATCAAGGAATGGTATTAAATGCAGAGCAAATTTATGAAAGAGTATGGAAAGAGCAAGCTTTCCAATCCGATAATACTGTGATGGTACATATTCGGAAAATACGTGAAAAGATAGAGGCAATTCCAAGGAAGCCTCGTTACATTAAAACAATATGGGGAGTTGGCTACAAGATTGAGAAAGATATTTGAACCGATAATATGGATGAATCAAGTTTTAAAAAAAATGATAGGTAAAACAGGTAGTTATTTGCAAAAGAGTATACGTGTACAGCTAATTACTACATTTACTTTCTGTACATTACTTGGTGTATTAGTAGGGTGGTCTTCATCTTCCTTTTTCGAGGATGCGAATAAAATTTCTATCATTGATTATGCATCAGGTATGGAAGCCATTGATGGACAGACACAAAGGCTTGTTGAAAGTATGACAGAAGAGGGTAAGGAAATTAATATACAAGAACTGCTTGATCAATTGAATCATCAAAATCAATTGAAGGTTTTAATAATAGATGAGAATGGGAAAGTGGTTTATAAAACAAAGGGAGCACCGGAAGAACAGATTAATCTTCATGAGACGATGCGTAATGTAATGGATTTTAAAATGGATCAAGTACGATATGTAGAGGCACAGAATTTAATTCAAGATAGAGCTGAACAAAAGCGTAAGGAGTTTACAACCTTTTATCCAGTTACTGTTAATACGAAAAATATGTATATCATTGCAAGTGGTATACCACAAGGAAATGTAAAGTATGTAGTGAACGGTAGTAGTCCATTCCCATCTTTACTAGGTTTTATTACTTTTCTACTTTCTTTCTTTTATATAACGAAAAGGAAGATGAATCAGATTGAAGCAATGGCAGAAGGAGTAAGAGAGTTTTCGAAAGGGAACTTACAATACAAAATCAAACAGGCAGGTCAAGATGAAATAGGTGTATTAACTTCAAATATTAATCAAATGGCAGAAAAGCTTTTGGCTAATATAGAAAAAGAAAAACAAATAGAGAAACAAAAAAGTGAATTGATTACAAATGTATCACATGATTTAAGAACACCACTTACTTCTATTATGGGGTATTTACGCTTACTAGGTGATGCGAAATATGAAAATAAAGAACAGCATGATGAGTATATAAAAATTGCTTTTTCAAAATCAGAGCAGTTGAAGATGTTAATAGAAGATTTGTTTGAGTATACAAAACTAACAGATGAAAATATGTCGTTAGATTCGCAAGAAGTATGTATGAATGAACTACTTGATCAATTAATAGAAGAGCTAGTACCACAAGCGGAGGAGCATAATCTTTCTTTTGTGAAAGAATTTCAGGAAGATCGTATATATGCCGTTGTGGACTCGGAAAAAATGGTACGTGTGTTTGAAAACCTCTTAATAAATGCAATTAAATACAGTATAGATAAAGCAGAAATTCAAGTTTCACTTCAAAGAGAAGAACAGCATATCAAAATTTCTATAGCGAATCATAGTGAAGAATTTACAAAAACAGAATTGGAGAATTTGTTTGAGCGTTTTTATAAAAAAGATCAATCGAGAAGTAGAGCTGTAGAAGGTTCAGGCTTGGGGCTTGCAATTGCAAAAAGCATTGTTGAATTGCACAAAGGAGAAATTCGAGCAGAATATGAAAATGGGGTTATTCAATTTATTATCTTATTGCCAATTTAATTAGAAGAACATTAGAAATATCGGTTACCTTCTAATTAGGGAAGAATGAGTGATAGTGTTGCTATTGATTTAGAGAGAGTCTTATTCCATCATTCAGGTGGACGTTGATTAATAAAACAGAGAAGTGGAGAATCGAAAGTTATATGAAAAAATTAAGCGCGTTTATCGTATTGATTATAGTTGGAGTTACATTACTTGTAGTGAAAGGTGGACCGATTGTAGATCAACTCAATCCATTTATTAAAGAAGATGTTTATTATGCTGTTGTCGACAGTGATGGGGAATATGAAGTGAAAAGTAAAGGTTTTGGTAGATGGAGTTATAAATTTAAAGGGTATGATGAATCTGGAAAGGAACAAAAGATTATGCTGACTACTGCAAAACATTTAAGAATAGGAGCATATTTAAAGATTAAATCTAAAAGGACTTATGGTATGCAGTGGGAAGAAGAACAGCGTGAGGAAATACCGCCCAAAGCAAAAGAAAAAGTAACAATCAAGCCCTGAATATAGTAGCAGTATATGATAATTTCTAAAATTTTTATAAAGAAGATAAAGATTATCTGAACTTTATCTAAACTGCATTTCTTCTGTATACAACTACTAGTATTCTATATTGTGTAGATAAGAATGGTAAGGAGTAACAGGATGATTATGCAGGTTTCTAATAAGAAAATATTATTATTTCTTTCAATTATTCTTTTTGTTTTATTGATGATGTATGTATGCACGAATAATAGGCATGTACAAAATATTGTTCACAATATAGAAGACATTTATAAAGTATATAAAGAGAATCAAGTATTGAAAGAAAAAATCGAGCACCAAGAATCGTTAAAGAGTAAAGTACACATATTAAGTGAGGAGAAAGAAAACCTTACTAAGCTTATCAACAAGACGAGAGAATTAAAGGAACAAGGAAAATACAATTTAATTCAAGCTACAGTAGTAAGGCGCGTAGCAGAAGAGTGGTATGGAAAAATCACTCTTGATAGAGGGGCACAACATGGTGTAAAGGTTGATATGGCTGTTATTACAGTGAATGGTCTTATTGGAAAGATAGAGAGTGTAGATCAATTTACATCTGTTGTGAAATTAATTACGAAAGATGAACGAACAAATCGTTTAACAATCACCTTCCAAAATAATTCATCCATTTTAGGATTTGTTACAGGGTATGATAAGGAAAAACAAGCCCTTCGAATTGATAATATTCCATCAGATAAAGCGAAAGAAATAAAAATAGGTGATAGCATTATTACCTCTGAATTGAGCCAGAAAATACCACCTGGTCTTGAAGTAGCAGAGGTAATAGATCAAGAGCCGGATAAATATGGTCTTGCACATATTATTTATGCAAAACCAAAGGCGAATTTATATGATTTAGAAGATGTCATTTTAGTAGAACCTAAAGGGTAGCAAAGAATAGTGTCTATTAAAAGTGAAGAAGAGATGAATATCATTTTTTTTAGGTAGAGTAAGATTAAGAGGAATAAGAAAAAGTATGGAACAAAGAAAAAGAAGTTTTTGAAAAAGCACGAGAAGAAGTAAAATCAGTTCATAAATCTATAGATAAAATGGAAGATGCGGCTCTTCAGAAACAAGCAAAAATTAAGATTAAAGAGGAGAAATAAAGTCTTTATTTCTTACTCAAAAATAGAATATAGAAACCAAAAGTCCCAAGTACTAGCTTTGGGGCTTTTTCATATTCTTAAAGAAATATTAAGAATATCCACTGCTATTTATTAAGAAATGCTATCTATACTTAGAAATGGGTTAAGAGGTGCTCGGGAAATATGTAAGGAAAATAAAAGTAGGAAAAGAAGTGTAGGAGGATATATATGAAAACATCAGTTGTAGAGGTAAAGAATGTACAAAAGGTATACGGTAAAAAAGGTGAGAGCCAATCACATGCATTAAAGAATGTATCGTTCTCAATCCAAGAGGGTGAATTCGTTGGGATTATGGGACCATCTGGTTCAGGGAAAACAACATTATTGAATGTGATTTCTACATTAGATAAAGCGACAGGTGGAATTGTTGAAATTGCTGGAACAGATATTACGAAAATGAAGCAAGGGGAATTATCTGATTTTCGTTCAGAGAAACTAGGGTTTATCTTTCAAGATTTTAACTTACTTGAAAATTTATCAATCTATGAAAACATTGCATTACCGCTTTCTCTGCAAGGTGTTCATTCGAAAAGAATTGGATCAAAGGTGAAGAAGGTAGCAGAAATGTTAGGAATTTCAGAGATTCTTCAAAAATATCCGTCCGAAGTATCTGGTGGACAAAAACAACGTTCGGCGGCGGCTCGTGCACTTGTACATGAGCCAGCAATAATTTTAGGAGATGAGCCAACAGGAGCGCTTGATTCTAAAAATGCGAAAAGTTTATTAGAGGCGATGACCAACTTAAATGAAGAACAGGATGTTTCAATTATGATGGTTACACACGATCCATTAAGCGCAAGTTATTGCCGACGTATTTTATTCATCCAAGATGGAGAATTGTATAAAGAAATTCATCGCAGAGGTACTCGTGAAGAGTTTTATAAAGAAATTTTAGATGTGCTTGCAGATTTAGGCACACAAAAAGCATAAGAAAGAAGGTTCAACATGTTATTCAAACTTTCCATGTCGGGACTAAAAAGTAAACGAAAAGACTATATGGTCTTATTAGTTGGGCTTATTATGTCTATTTCAATTTTTTATATGTTTCAAACGTTAGCGTTAAATAAAACGTTTATCGAAGGGAATTCCATGGATGGAATTTTTTCAGTCTTCCAAACAGGATCATTTTTATTAGGTTTCATTACATTATTTTATATTTTATACGCCAATTCATTTTTATTATCACTTCGGCAAAAAGAATTTGGTATGTATATGGTATTAGGGGCAAAAAAGCATAAAATTACATTGCTTATGTTTATTGAAACAATTGTATTAGGAATAGTATCTCTTATAGTAGGTGTGATAGTCGGTATAATCTTGGCGCAAGGCGTTGGACATTTACTGATGAAGGAACTAGAATTTACTGGCGGTGGTTATCATGCATTTTATGTACCATCAATTATTGTTACTTTCATCTTTTTCATTGCATTATTTATGTTGTCCGCAATTATGAATGGTATGAAACTAGTGCGTAATTCGCTATTACAACTCGTTCACTCCAATAGTCACACAGAGCGTACGCCTACTAAAGGAAAACTAACGAATATAGTAGTACTTTTATCAATTATTTTATTAGCAGTTGGTTATGCTTCGATGATTTATATGAAAGAGTTAAAGGAATCAGGATTTATCATTGCTACAATTACAGTAACACTAGGAACTTATATGCTATTTGCATCATTCCTTCCCATTATTATTAACAAACTAAAAGCGAATAAAAATCGTAGTGAAAAAGGAATCAATGCGTTTACGTTTGCACAGTTAAGTTTTTCTATTAATAGTTTAACGAAAGTATTAGCGACAGTTGCTATGTTAGTGGCTCTCGGTGCGGGTGCAATTTCTAGTGGGATGGCGTTAAAAAATAATGTCACAAATATGGTGGAGAGTGCAGAATACTATGATGTCGAAATTAAAAATCCCACAGCAGAAGAAAAGAAAATATTAGATAGCATTACATTTAAAGAAAAGAATGAATATCGATACAAAGTAGATGAGCAGTTTATTTATCAATTGAAAGAAGATTTAGAAAGAAATCGTCCGCTAACACGTACTAGAAAAGACGAGAATAGTAGCCGATTTGTGCCTGTTTCGAGGGAGCTAATTGTGGGAGCCGTTTTAAGTCATAGGCAAGAAAAAAATGAGGATAATACCAATGTAATTCCAGAAGAGTGGGGAAATGTTTTAAGGTCTCTTCAAAAGACATATATGAATCCTAGTCAAAAGATACAAATTGTAGATCAAAAGATGTATGACGGGATACAAGGTAAAGAAGAAATTATAATACTGGGGAAAACGGACAATTTTATAACGTATAAAGAAGAATGGAAAAAAATTGATGAATTAGAGCTAGCTAAATATAAAGATATGAAGGACGTACATCTTTTGAGTAAATATATGCTGTATGAAGGATATTACAGTACTTACAGTGGAACAGTATTTATGGGATTTTTCTTAGGCATAGCTTTCTTAGCGATGCTGGCAAGCTGTTTAATGTTTAAAATTCTTTCTGGTGCTTCAAAAGATATTATTCGCTATCAAATGCTTCGTAAAATTGGTGTGCGTTATGAGCTATTAACGAAATCAATTTATAAAGAGTTACTTTTAGTTTTCTTGTTCCCAGCGATCGTAGGTATAATGCACGTATTAGTCGGAATGAGCATGTTCTCGTTCTTAATAGATAATCCATATTTCCGTATTTGGCTGCCGATTATTATTTTCTTAGTCATTTATGTGCTTTATTATTTCATTACAGTTCAATTGTATAAAAAAATTGTTCTTCCGAAAGAAGTGTAGTATGTAGTGAGTAAGGGGGATGATGAATAGAGATAAATTTAGGGGAATATCATATGGAATTTATAGCGATGAAGAAGTTATAGATTGAAAGAAGCAGCTATTCTACGTAATAGCTGCTTCTTTCATTATTTATAATTAGGAAGCAACTTGTACTGTAGATAAGGAGAAATAAAATCCTCTATCTTTTCAGTATATAAAAGATAAAGAGGGAAAGGTATTATAACTTCTGTAGTAATCGTTCGCCGCTTTTCATGTCGCCTTTACACAACGGACATTGTGGCTTATCTTCTAAAGAAAAGTTTTTACGCATCCATCCAAGGCAGTCGTCTGCTTCGCATTCCCACACAGCAATTGCTTCTGGTTCTTCTACAGGTTTATCATTTTTTCTCCAATACATGTGATCGCTCCTTTAAATTGAAAAGTTTTTTAGAAAAAACAAAAAAGGCTGTTAACGTTTTTGTTAACAACCTTTTATTTATTCATTATACTGTATTTTTTAAAAAATGCGAAGGTTAGTAATTGTTAAAGTATAGCGAAATAGCGATTATACAAGCTCAGGATTATAAATCATCGTTGAACGCCTTAGTAATAATTCAATTTGACACGGTGTATGCCGTCAACCTTCTCCGCATGTTTCTACCTCTTTTTCTTCTCTTATTTCAATTCAGATAAGCCTAAAGAACTATAAAGGAAAATGAGTATACTATCAAAAAAATTTTAAGAGAACTGAATTAAAATAGATTTAATATGAGTAATTGAGGAATATATCCATTAGTAGTTAGAGTTTCACATAGTTTATTTGTGCTAAAAGGCTTATCGGCAGTACTTCCGTATGAAATTGCAGTCCCGTTATTAATTAGTATTGGTCTGTATAGCACCATGTATATTGGCTATTATTTCTTAACGGTTCGTTCTTATTTTCGGATTGTTAAGGAATAAAAATAGTGATGAAATTTCTCGTGAAACGAAAGGAAACATAGTGGGAATTATGTTCTCTTTCGCTTTTTTATTAGTTAAAATGAAGTGTGTATGACAATGGTATTTAAATGGAGTGTTATAATTGGGGATTTTAATTATAGTAGGATGCCTATTAATAGGCATCATTTTGATTGGCCTAAGCATTTATAGATTTGTAAAAGAAATAAAAGAAAAAGATTCAAAGAAAGATAAATGGACAGTAGTGGCACAAAATATTCTAGAGCTATTTAGTGATCCGCTGCACGGAGCACCGTTCTACTTTTTAATTGGTGCGCTCTTTTTTGTAGTGGGGCTTTTATTTCTCTCTATGGGAATGGGCTGGGTTGAAATTAATTAGTTGGTACTAGAGAATTAATTATATAGTCGTAGCGTTAAGAAGGAGAGAGTAAATGCCAATTATAAGAGATATCCAATTAAGTTTTCTAAAAAGAAAAGAGAATATAAGTAGCCTAGAAGTATTACAATTAACATCCTCAAGCAATTATGAGGAAGAGATATCTTTTTTACAAGAAACGAGCTGTATTACTTCTTTATACGAGCGACATATGCCAAAGCTAAGAACAGACTATGAAAAAGGTATTTTGATTTACTGTGTGGATGATATTTCATTATTAAATCAGTGGGAGAAGAAATATCGAATTTTCCCTGAATATATGAATGCTTTTGTAGAGTATGGGAGTGAAAAGGATTTTTCGTATTTATTAGAGCGAGAGAAAAAAGAATTAGCTCTTCGTATTGTACACTCTGAAATGAAGAATTTAGCTGTGAAATATGATTGGGATATAGAGGCGTTAGAAAAAGCATACAATCAGATACTGGATTTGGATTATAAAAATGAACTTGCATATATAAAGAAGAGTAGTCCAAATAAAAAATATGTATGTAGTATAATTTGTCAGCATGAAGTGGCTTATGCTGATATTTACTTAGAAATAAGGGAGTATAGAACTAGAAGGTTAATTAGAAAAGACAAACTTATTAGAGAAGAAGACATGTATAAAATGTTTAATCATGTTAGTGACGTGGCTTGGAAGTTAAACCATAAAGTGATGTTGATGAACGACAAAGGGAAAAATATATGGATGTTAACCTTTTTAGAGAAAAATGAGCCAGCTAATTTAGTTTGGAAGACTGAAAGAATTGAGGAAAGTTGATGAAAAAGAGCTTGAAACCATTCAAGCTCTTTTTCATTATTATTTATGTCTTAACATGCGTTCAACTTCATGTACACTTAATTTGCTTGCTTGAGAAATCGTTTCAAGAGGGATACCAAGTTCATACATACCTTTAATCATTTGTATTTTTCCTTGTTGAATCCCTTTTTTCATCCCTTTTTTCATCCCTTTTTCCATCCCCTTTTCTATGCCTCTTTTCATTCCTTCTTTCTCTGCGTGGGCAAATTTTGCAGCCTCATCCATTAAAACCTTTTCCCTCGCTTCATAGGCTTGGCGAAAAGAAGAATCTTGACTCATACGTTCCCAATTATTTATCGCTTTTTGTAAAATAGGATCTTGGTTCATAGCAATATCCTCCAATGTTTTAGTTAAATGTTCATCCTCA
Source organism: Bacillus sp. TH30 (assembly GCF_016650875.1). Classification (NCBI taxonomy): domain Bacteria; kingdom Bacillati; phylum Bacillota; class Bacilli; order Caryophanales; family Bacillaceae; genus Bacillus; species Bacillus sp. TH30. The sequence goes on from NZ_JAEKEY010000002.1 coordinate 3,162,327, forward strand.
TTTGCTGAAAGTAATAAAAGCCAACGAACAAATGGATCTTTCCATGGATTTACTTTTTCTTCATGCCATTGTTCTGTTAACTTTGGGATTTCTACAATGTGAATTTCTATGTCGTCACTTAGGAGTTTCTGTTGTTGTGTATTCCATAATGTGCCCATTGTATGAAATTCTTTGTGATCTAAAAACATTATGAAGTTCAATAAATTAATGGTGATGGTTTTACGAAGTGCACTGTATGGCATGCCTTTTTGTAATTGAGATGTGTATAATTTTCCCCAATAATATAAACTGCGTTTCATCATATCGTGATTATTATTGAGCTGTATTTCTACATTTACTTTTGTCCCTGTGTTTAACGTAGCTGAAATGTCTAGAATTGATAATTTATCATTTGCGTGTTCCCGGTGTAAATGCGGATATTCTAGTTGTAGAGAAGCGATGGGTGATTCTAAAGAATCTTGTAACATGGCATTTAAAAATGCAATTAGAATATCTTCACTACCATTCGTACCAAACAATTGTTTAAATGCAAAATCAATGCGTAAATTAACTAACTGTTGGTTGAACACAGCTTTTCCTCTCCCTTGTATATCAGGTTGCCTCTTTCCCTCATTGTACCTAAAAAGAACTAGGCCATGCAAACAGACCCTTCTGCTATTTTATTAGTAGTATTATTAGAAAATAAAAGGCAAGTATGTCTATGTTATACTCTAGTGAAATCAAAAAAAAAATTTTTGTTTATATTGAGGAAAAGGTGATACATATGCAAAAAGATATTTTGAAGCTATTAGATAGAAAGCAAAGTAACTATGACTTTCCTGCCTTTGATAATGAATATATGGATATTTCGCAAGTGAAATTTTCTCTTTTCTTTAAAGATACTAAGGATTGGTTAATGGTGTTTCAAATTGTCGGTGTAGGTTCATTAGGTGTATTTAATGATATTCAAGTATATGGCGATAGAATGAATCATTCAATTGGTGATGACGGTATTTTGCAAGTAAAAGATGGAGATTATGAATTATTTGATAATAAAGGTGAATTTATGCCGGATATTCATAACGGTAGTTTAAAAATTCGCGATCATCATTTTGAATATCAATTTACAGAAGAAGATTATGCGAATAATGGAATAGAAGTGAAAACGAAAGAGTATTATCCGACATATTTCATGCGTATGCTTGCTGCTAATGACGAAGCTAGAAAGTTATTATGGTGGGATAAAGAAGAAATTTTAGAAGAGTTCGGTTTAAAAGGTGATTGGGAAGTAGCTTATGAAACGGAAGAGTGGCAACATGTTGAAGAAGAGAAAGTAAGTGAAAATGAATTCTTCCAATCAGTAGCTGCAGCGATAGAGAAGCAAGATCCAAGTGTTATTGTAGATAAGGATGCTAATACGCATTGGAAAAATTGGGTGGAGTTTGATTACGAAAACTCATATTAAAAATGAAAGAGTAGATCAAAGCGCATTTTTACTAAAAAAGACTATCCGAAATGTTAAAAATCGGATAGTCTTTTTTCATTAAACAACCGCAGGATTATAAATCATCGTAAAGTGCGCTTGTAACAACTCAATATGACACGGTGTATGAAGAGAGCTTTCACCATCTGTATCTACTTCTTTTTCTTCTTCTGTTTCAATATGAATGGATTTAGCTTTGACGTGGAAGATGTCATTTTCATTTGAGTCTTCAAATAGTTTCTTTCCGATATAATCTTTAAACGCTTGAATGCCTGTTGATTTGACTACGAAAATATCAAGTGTTCCGTCATCACATTTTACGTTCGGAATAAAGGATGGGATACCCCCGAGATATTCACCGTTTCCAACCATAACAAGGACAGCTTCGTCTTCATATACTTGTCCGTCGTAAGTAATTTTTACTGGGAATGTTTCAGCGTTTTTGACAGTTCGAATGGTACTTAAGTAGTAACCGATTTTACCAAGCTTTGCTTTCTCTTCTGCATCGATATTGTTTGATACTTCAGATACGAGTCCAATACCCCAAAAGTTTAAGAAATGTTGTCCGTTTGCTTTTGCGACGTCAACTGGTTTTACATGTTCCTTTGTGATAAGCTTTGCTGCTTCTGCAATATTTTGAGGAACACCGAGTGTGCGAGAGAAGTCGTTGCAAGTTCCGCCGGGAATAATTGCAAGTGTAGGTCTAGTTTCAAGAGGTGCTAAGCCGTTTGTGCATTCAAATACAGTGCCGTCACCACCAAAGACGATAATTAAATCTACTTTACTAGCAAACTCTTGGCAATATTTTGTTGCATCACCTTGCTTTTTCGTATGAAGGATATGTAAGTCAGGAAAAGCTGCCGCAAGAGGTGGTACGATTTTCGTTAAGTTCGTATGTAAATCGCCTTGCCCTGCTTTTGGATTTACGATGAGGAGTACTTTTTCAAATTTTGTTTTTGTCATTTTATTCTCTCCCTTTGTCTTTTACGAATCGTGATAGAAAATAAACTTCCATCAGTAATTGATGAAAGTTCATTCTATTATATTATTCCGTTACAACTGAAGCGATAAATGGTAAGTTACGATATTTTTCTGCGCAGTCGATACCGTAGCCAACGATAAATTCGTCTGGAATTTGGAAGCCAACATATTCAGCTTTTAAGTCTACTTTACGACGCTCAGGTTTATCAAGTAACGTACAGAATTTCAACGCTTTCGGTTGATGCATAAAGAAGTGATCTTTTAAGAAGTGAAGTGTTAAACCAGAATCGATAATATCTTCTACGACAATTACGTTTTTTCCAGTAATGTTTACGTCGATATCTTTTAATAGTTTTACTTTGCCAGTTGTTTCTGTTTGATTTCCGTAGCTAGATGCAGAAATAAAGTCGATTGTTACATCGTTTTTAATGTGACGAATTAAATCAGCAGCGAATACGAAAGATCCTTTTAATACAGCGATTACTACGATTTCTTCTCCTTCAAAATCACGTTCGATTTGAAGAGCTAGTTCTTTTACTTTTTCTTGTAATTGTTCTTCAGAAATTAAAGTGTCTTTTATTTCAATTTTCATTTGAATCCTCCTACAGTGTAAAACTTGTGAACATTTCGACTGTAAAGGATAGAAAGAAAAAAGTCAAAGAAGATATAAGGTTTTTACAGAAACCCCCACAAAATAATCAGATGATATGATATACTGATTACATTAAGAAAACGCTTCCATGAAGGGTGATTATGATGAAAAAGAAACAGTATACAAGTGTAACATTTATAAAAGCATTGCTTTTAACAATTGTTCTTGGTATGTTGGCTTACATAATTGATGTACCTGCAATTCGCATTTCACTAATTGGAATGACTTTAGTATTGGGCGCAATTTCCCACGGTATGATGTCGCAGCTGCAAGAGGCTGGACTTGATGATATGAAAGATTCTATAGATAAGAAATGAGAAACCTTCACGTATATAGAGTGAAGGTTTTTCGTTTCTTACAAAAATGTAAGGTGATTTGTAAGACAAATCGATAGTTGCATAGTAGTGTTTTGGATAAACTATAAGTGTAAGGTAAAGGGCAAGCATATTTTAGGTAAATTAAGTTTTAGGCACTCTATATGTGAAAAAGGAGTAGGAGGGCATGGAGAAACATTGGACGACCTTTTCTTTTTTAGCAACTAGTAACACCGTAATGCTAGCTGGAGAAATGGATTTTTTGCATACGTTTGATCGAGAAGACGATCATTCTTCTTCTAAATTTACAATGAAATGGAGTAAGTGGAGCGATAGTTGTAAATTGGAAGAAGAGGCCCCTAACGAAAGGCAAAAAATTATTTTAACAAATCCTATTAAAGCATGGGTCGTTCAATGTCGTAAGTGTAACGTCAAAAATCACTTCAAGAAAACTGAGCCGAGACAATTAGTTATCACTCCGGCCCTTTCTACTTCTCAATCACGCGAAAGTAACAAATAAATATCGAGACACACACCCGAAAAAACATCGTATATATTACGGTGTTTTTTTATTTTTCTAAAATGAAATCTTTAACAGAATTCCATTTCATCTGCATCTTATATTTACATCTCTTGTTTATTCTAGTAATACATCCGGTGCGACGTGATGTGTTACTAGAATAAAGTATAAAAGGAGAGAAATAAAATGAAAAAAAAACTATTACCAATTTGTGCAATGGCACTTTTAACAGTAGGATATTCTTCAGTAGCAAGCGCTTCTACTGGAACATTAACAAAAGAAGAAACGGCGCAAGTACAGCAAGATGCAGCTAAAAAAGAAGAAGCAATTAAGGAACAGCAAAAAAATGATGTAGAGAAAAAGCAAGCGGCACAAGTACAAGAAAAAAGTGATATGGCTAAAAAAGAGGAAGCAATAAAAGCAGGGCAAAAGAATGATACAGCGAAAAAAGAAGTAACACCACAAGTTCAAGAAAAGGAAGCTCTTGCAAAAAAAGAAGAAGCAATTAAGGCCGGGCAAAAAAATGATGCAGTAAAAAAAGAAGAAGCAAAGCCAGTTGTACAAGGTGAAAAATTACCAAACACAGCATCAAACAATGTAGCAATGATGGCACTAAGCGCATGCCTTGTAGGGATAGGGACATTATTTGGTTTGAATCGTCGCAATAAAGTTAAGGCGTAAATAAAATATTTTTCTATAAAGAATGGGATAATTTCATATATTAAAAATGGTAGGTTATTCCTACCATTTTTTGCATGGAGGGATGGAACGTGAAGTTACTCAATTATATCGGTATCATATTGATGGCCATAGGGCTATTCATGGGATCGTATTACGCTGTGGAATGGTATAAAGGAAAAAGCTCTGCTCGAGAATTAACGAAAGAAGAAATAAAGAGCTTTAAAAATATACAAGATAATCAACTTTCACATGAAACACCTGTAACTTCCCAAGTACCTTCTTCTCAAACCGAGCATAAAGAAGGAGAAAAGGTAGCAATGTTAAATATACCGAAAATAAAGAAGAAGTTTTCTATATATTGGGGAGCAAATGATGCAACATTGAAAAAAGGAGTCGGTATGTTTGTCAGTGATTTAACGACAACACCATCTGGAGGGGGACATACTGTACTGAGTGGGCATCGAGATACTGTATTTACAGATTTAGGAGAGTTAAAAGAAAAGGATAACCTTATTTTGGAGTATGATAATAAAATGTACACATACGAAATTCAAAAGACATGGATTACACATGCGGATGATCGCACTGTTATTGTAAAAAAAGAAGAGCCGACATTAACACTGACGACTTGCTATCCATTTGATTATATAGGGGATGCACCGGATCGATATATTATCGAGGCAAAGTTAATTACGAGCAATTCAAAATAAAATTATCAAGTACAAAATGCTAGCTACTTAAAATGAGAGGGGGAGACATAGATTATGTCAAAAAACATTTTAATTGTTGAAGATGAAGATATTTTACGCGAAATATTAAAGGATTACTTTTTGAGTGAACAATATAAAGTGCTTGAAGCGAGAGACGGGAAAGAGGCTTTAGTTTTATTTGAAGAAGAAGAGGTCGATTTAGTTATACTTGATATTATGTTACCAGAACTAGATGGATGGTCTGTTTGCCGAAGAATTCGTAAGACATCCCAAATTCCTATCATTATGTTGACGGCACGTGTTGATGAAGATGATACGTTACTTGGGTTTGAGCTTGGGGCAGATGATTATGTTGCGAAACCATATAGTCCGCCTATTTTATTAGCGAGAGCGAAAAGGTTGTTGGAAAGTAGAAAAGCAACAAAGAAACCTTTAGAGAATGAAGATGATACGTTATCAATTCACGGCATTCATGTCCATTTCCCGTCACGTACTGTTACTGTTGATGAGGCAGACATTAGTTTAACACATACAGAATTTGAAATATTAGTGTATTTCATGAAAAACCAAGGAATTGTACTAACAAGAGAGCAATTAATTTCAAGAATTTGGGGATATGAGTTTGCTGGTGATGATCGAACGGTTAATAGCCATATTCGTAATTTACGAAATAAATTAGGAGAGAAATCAAAGCACATTACAACTGTAGTGCGAACCGGTTATAAATTCGAGGGGAACGTATGAGAAAAGGGATTGTACTTAAATTATTTACCCTTACAACAGCTCTATGTATGTTGATTTTAGCGACGATATTTATTGGTCAAACGATATTTTTTAAACAATATTATGCGAACCGAAAAGTAGAAGATATTAAAGTGAATTTAAATTCCTTTGAGAAGAATTATTTGAATTATGCAGGAAGTGCAGAAGAAGTTCAGAAACTGGAGCAAGATTTTTTAAGAGAAAATAATACGTGGATTACGACGTTAGATCAGAATGGGAATTTAAAACATGTGGATGATTTTTATTTTGAAGTAACGATAGACCGTAGGCAACAAAAGAGCTTTGGACAACAAATATTCAAGATTCCCTTAGGTAATCTCGTCAATATAGAGGAGATTGATAATAAATTATCAGAGAAGTTTTTAGGACAAGAAATTTATTTTTCTGGAGTGAGAAAAGAAGAAAGTTTTATTCCATTCTCTTTTTCGTTAGGTAAACAAAATTTAAGTGGATCTAATAAACCGTTAGAAAAAGCATTTAATGAGAAAATGATTAAATTAGATCAGGAGAAAAAGAAAGCAGCTGAGGAACAAGTTGTTAAGGAAAAGAAGCCGGCCGTTCAGGAGCAAGCTGCTCAGGAATTAGATGCTTTCATAGTAGGACGTGTTACGAAAGTACAGTTCCCCGATGTAAAAGGTCCTGTGAATCCAATTTATAAAAATAGTTTATTCTTAGATAGCATAAAGGAATTTCAAACTGATTTATTATTAAAAGAGAATGATCATATACAGTATTCAACACAAATAATGGACTATGAAAAAAATGATATAAAATATAAATTATTAATTAAACCAAAAAAAGAAAAAGACGGATCGGTAACATATATATACGCGATGGCTTCTTTGCAACCTGTCGATGAGGCTGTACAAATGGTGCAAGATTATTACATCTATATTGTTGCATTTGTAGTCGTTCTAATTTTTCTAGCTTCGTTTTATTACTCAAAACAAATTGCAAAACCGCTACTAAAAATAAATGATACAACGAAGAAAATAGCTCATTTGGATTTCACAGAAAAAATTCCGATTACTTCAAAAGATGAAATTGGTGATTTATCGCAAAATATTAATACATTATCTAATAAACTACATTCACATATTGGACAGTTAGAACAAGATATTGAAAAAGAAAGAAAGTTAGAAAACACAAGGAAAGAATTTATTGCGGGTGTATCGCATGAACTAAAAACGCCGCTGAGTATTATGAAAAGCTGTATTTCCATTTTAAAAGATGGGGTAGCTGAACATAAGAAAGACTACTATTTTCAGGCGATGGAAAAAGAAGTAGACAAGATGGATATACTAATTTTGGATATGCTTGAATTAGCTAAATTTGAGTCTGGCGCATATAACATGAAGATGGATTCTTTCTATATAGATGGAGTGATTGAAGAAATATGTGAACAGCTTTCAGCGGAGATAGAGAAAAAAGAACTGAGTGTGCACAAACATATATGTCCAGCAGAAGTGATAGGGAATCAAAATAGAATTGAACAAGTAATTGTGAATTTTATTACGAATGCAATACGTTATACACCAGAAAAAGAAGATATTATTATTTCCACAATAGACGGGAAGGATCATATAAAAGTATGTATTGAAAATAAAGGTGCTCACATTGAAGAAGAACAATTAGATAAAATTTGGGATCGTTTTTATCGCGTGGATGCGGCAAGGAAACGTTCACAAGGTGGAACAGGGCTTGGTCTTGCAATTTCAAAGAATATTTTAGAATTGCACGATGCTGAATATGGGGTGAAGAATACCGAAGATGGTGTGTTATTTTACTTCTATTTACCGAAAAAAGCGTAGACAATACTATCTACGCTTTTTTAATTTATTTTCATATTATCTTTACCTAATCTTTATTTTGGAGCAGTATACTTTGAATAGAAAATGAGGTTATGTAAGGAGTCGATGAACCGTGCATAGCAATTGGCTAAGTATAATGGTATTTATTTTCTTTTGTGCATTTATTGTATTTTTAATTGATATTACGATGTGAAAAAAGAGCGCTAAGTTAAGCGCCCTTTTTTGTGTATTTATTTGATAAGCACTCATGCTTTTGAATAATCTTGGTGAAGTGATAAATAAAAATATAAGTAAAACGGTACATAGAATATAGGAGCCAATCATTGTGCTACCGTTAAATATTAAAGAATATAGAATAGCTGATTGACCTTTCGGTGCATATTGTCCCCAGAAAATAATACCGGCAATAAAGTGACAGAAGTAACGAGCTAGACTACCGATAAAAGTAGCAATGATAATGTATCCAATTACTTTCTTTCCTTGGTTTTGTTTTGATGAAGGCTTATCTTTACGGCTACTTAAGTTTGATTGTTCGTTTCCATTCTTATTAGATGCTAGAAGTGCTTTTTGAATTGGACGATAGAATAAACCAGCAAATCCAATGAATGCGAAAGCAACGAAGTATTCAATGATTACTTGAATTGGTGTGACGATAATGGCATCGCCTACGACAATTTGTAATAATCCCCAAATTAAGCCTCCTAAGAAAGCCATTTTGAAACCCCAGCGGTATGCGATAATAAAAATAGGTATCATAGCAAATGAAATGGAACCGCCTGTTGGAAGTTTAAGTGATAATGGTAAAATATCGATAATCAAGGCGAAGGCTGCAAGAATAGCAGATTCGATCATCGCTTGTAAATTGGTGTTACGCATGTTGTCTCCCCCTATATCCAAGTTGCACAAAAAAGAACATTATCATAGGAGGATACGAAATACGTAAATAAGAAAGAGGTATGTATTTCGGACGTTTGCACAATCCCTGCGATAGCATTAACTAACAGGTTCTAAGGGTCGGAACGAAGTGTTCCCTCTCAGCGATAAGGCTCCCCCTGCGATAACGAGATTCTTTATTTGCTATTGTTTATTGTAAGCGAAATGGATGAGAATGGCAAATGAACCTAGTATGACAATGTTTGAAATAGAATTGTAGCGAAATGTTAATAAATATGAAGCGAAAGGGTATAGTACAAGAGAAATAGAGTATGATATAATTTTTTTGAAAATAATTATCATTCTCTTCTGAGGGGGAAGGTTATGAGCTTAGTAGATATTAAAATTGGTGAGAAAGTGTTAGTAAAAAGTATTCAGTCGTTAGATCAGTTATTAAAGCGTAGACTAGCTGCTTTTGGTCTTGCGGAAGGAAGCGAACTTCGCATAAAACAGAAAGCGATGTTTAAAGGTCCTTGTACATTGGAGTGTCGTGGGCAGTTAATTAGTATTCGTCATTGTGACGCGAAAATGATAAAGGTGGAATTAGCGTGAATAAAGTTGCTTTGCTAGGGAATCCGAATACAGGGAAAACATCATTATTTAATGCACTTACCGGTTCTTATGAGTATGTAGGAAACTGGAGCGGTGTAACAGTAGAAAAGAAGGTTGGTAAATTAAAAGATAAGCAAGGAACATTAATTGATTTACCAGGCGTCTATGATTTGAATCCAGTTTCACGTGATGAAGGTGTCGTTACGAATTTTCTACTAACAGACGAATTTCATCATATGTTAAATATAGTGGATTCCTCGCAATTTGAGCGAAATATGCATTTAACATTGCAATTACTTGAATTTGGTAAGCCCGTTTCAATTGGTTTAAATATGGTTGATGTGGCAAAGCAAAGAGGAATTGTGATTAATGTAAAACGGTTATCAGAAATATTAGGTGTAACAGTCGTTCCTGTCATCGCAAGGACCGGAAAAGGCTGTGAAGAATTACTTACTACTCTTCATGAAGAGAAACAAAAAGAGAAAAAGCCATTTGTTATTTCATATGGTGTACAAATGGATGAAGAGATTGGAGAGATAATTGCTCTTTTAGAGACAGCGAATTATGAGCATCCGAGGTGGTTAACCCTTCAATTTTTAAGCAATAACGAAGTAGTAGAAAAAGAAATGAAAGCATTACCAATTTATAAGGAACTTATAGCCATTCGATCTCGTTTAGATGGAAAACTTGATTGTACGTTGGAGGAGCACATTTACAAAACTCGTGAAGCGTATATTGAAAAGTTAAAAACAAATGTTATGCAGCATGAGAAAGAAGGAAAAATTCCTTTTTCGGAAAAAATCGATAGGTTAATTACACATAAAATTTTAGGACTTCCAATCTTTTTAGCAGTTATGTTTTTTATTTTTCAGGTTACGTTTACGTGGATTGGTACACCTTTATCGGATATGCTTGATGGATTTTTTGGCGGACAACTTACTGATTGGGTTACAGCTGGGCTCACAAGTGTTGGCGCTTCTGACTTTATTCAAGCGCTCGTTACAGAAGGTATTATTGCTGGCGTTGGTGCGGTATTAGTATTCGTTCCACAAATCTTTGCACTATTCTTCTTCATTTCATTATTAGAAGACTCAGGATATATGGCACGAATTGCAGTTGTTATGGATAGAATTATGGAGTTTTTCGGTTTAAACGGAAAGGCGTTCATTCCGATGATTATCGGCTTTGGATGTAACGTTCCAGGTATTATGGCAGCGAGAACGATTGAACAAGAGAAAGAACGTTTACTTACAGTTCTTGTAACACCATTTATGTCTTGTTCAGCACGTTTACCTGTATATGCACTATTTGCGGGAGTTTTCTTCCCTAATAGTCAGGCAACTGTTGTGTTTTCTTTATACGTTGCAGGTATTGTTCTTGCGTTACTTGTTACAAAAATTATGTCTCTTACTATTTTAAAAGCGGAAAAATCTATTTTTGTCATTGAACTACCACCTTACCGTGTGCCGCAAGCGAAAACGTTATGGCTGAGCACGTGGGAGAAAGGTAAAGGATTTGTTCGTAAAGCGGGTACATTCATCTTCGGTGGTTCTGTTGTCATTTGGTTATTAAACTATGCAGGTCCATCAGGATTTGGTGTTGATATGGGAGACAGTTTCTTAGCGATGATTGGTGGATTTATTGCACCACTTTTTGCACCGCTCGGTTTTGGAACGTGGCAAGCTGCGGCATCCCTTTTAACAGGATTTTTAGCGAAAGAAGTTGTCGTTTCTACGATGGCAATTATTTATGCGGTTAAAGAAGATGTGCTAGGAAATGTAATGGGAGCACATTATACTGCGCTATCAGCCTATGCATTTATGTTCTTTATTTTATTATATGTTCCGTGCTTAGCGACAGTAGCTGTTATTAAACGTGAAACAGGATCGATGAAATGGACAGTTTTCTCTGTCGTTTATCCGCTCGTTGTTGCTTATGTATTAACGCTCATTATATACCAAGTTGGGTCCTTACTCGGATTCTAGAAGGAGATGTATCGCGGTGATGGTCAATATTATAATTGGAGCTATCATTTTTGGTTATGCAGCATATACGTTAGTTAATTTTGTAAAGAGAAGTAAAAAGGGAAAATGCGCAGCATGCTCTTTAAGTAAGTCATGTCAGTCGCAAACTTGTAGTCCAGATATGGAGCAAATTGCTCAGAAATAGAAAAAAGCTTTGCGAATTTCGCAAAGCTTTTTTATTATTTCTTAATTTTTACAAGTTGTGCTCCTTCTACACCATTTTTTCCAGGGAATTCTTTACTAGGGTCTTTATCAAATTTTAATACACCCACAGATTTTTCTTCACCTTTTACATTGCCGTAAGTTGCATCATCAACAATCGCGAACATATCTGCATATGCACGGCCACTACCGATAATTGTGTTACCTTCATATTTTAATTTCGCGCCATCAATTGTAGCATTCTCTATTTTATTTTTTGCGAATAACACGCCTTGTTCTGCTGTTACAGCTGGTAATTTATCAAGTGATTTCGTGTCGTCTTTTTCATCAACTTTTTGTAGTAATTCTTTCTTAACAAGTTCTTCACCAGTTTTCTTATCCATTACAAGAACTTTTTTATCTTCTAGCGTTGTAAGTTTCATTTTGTATACATCTTTTTCTTTTACTTCTTTTTTATTTTTATCTGCAATTTGCTGAACTTGCTCTTCTGTTCCGTATAATACAAAGCCGTTCGCTTTTTCTCCTAATAAAGAACAACCTGATAATGCTCCAAATGAAATTGCTGCTGCTAATCCGATTCCTACTAATTTTTTCATGATGATTTCTCCTTTTTATATGTTTTATAGTAAATACAGTTTCTGTATTAGTCCTTACATTATGAGAAGCTTTTTTGTTATTTCGTTGCTTCTGGTATTAGTGTATAAGAAATGTTGAAACGTAACTATCGAGTTAGCTTACAGTAACATTACAATTATGTAATTTAGTGAAATCGCGCAAAAATAAGTTGATTTTGGAGACAGAAATAATAAGGATATAGTAGGAATACAATATTATATCTGGAATGTCATATTATATTGGCTGTATTTTGGAAATAACATGTAAGGACATCTTAGTTTTGTTATAATAAACACATAGGTTGTAAAAATGAATATTCTTACTGAAAAGGGAGATTTTTAATTTTCCAAGTAGTGAATTTGAAATATGAGGTATATCATAGGAGGAATTTGGATGTCTGTATTTAAACGATTAAGAGATTTAACAATGTCGAATGTATATTCATTAATTGAAAAAGCTGAAGATCCAGTTAAGATGACGGATCAATATTTACGCGATATGCAAGCGGATGTACAAGAAGCTGAGAAAAGTGTAGCAGCTCAAATCGCACTTGAGAAGAAATTCAAAATATTATTTGAAGAGCAAGAAGCACTTGTGAAAAAACGTGAAGAGCAAGCACATATGGCTGTTCAAGCTAGCAACTTAGATCTTGCGCGCCGTGCTCTAGAAGAAAAACAAAATGCAGAGCAAAAGATGAATGAGTATAAAGCAAGCTATGAGCAAAACAAAGCTGCTGCTGATAACCTTCGCCTTAAGCTAGAAGAAATGCGTAAACAATTAACAGAGCTGAAAAATAAGCGTGAAACACTTGTAGCACGTGTAAATGCAGCGAAAGCACAAAAGAATATTAATCAGGCGATGTCTGGATTCGATTCAAATTCAGCAAAAGCTGGTTTAAGCCGTATGGAAGAGAAAGCACTTCAATTAGAGGCTGAAGCAGAAGCAAGCGGTGAAATTTACAAGAAAGAAAAGTCGTTAGATGATGAATTTGCAAGCTTAAACAAAAATTCTGTTGTTGACGATGAATTAGCTCGTATTATGAAGCAGTACGAGAAATAATATAGAATAGACAAAGAAACCGACATGTCTGAAGAGGATTCATGTCGGTTTTCTATTACCCCGCATTAACGGGCAGTAAGACTCCCACCTCAACATTTTGTGAAAGCAGAGAGGTTGGTGGGAGATCGACTGCCCGTAAATGCCCGATTGGTTCAACTAATAATCAGTAGGGGATGGAAAACTCCCCACTGATTAAAGTTTCACTTTACTTTTTTAGAGGAGGTTTTGTAATGACGTGGATGAATGTTTTAGCTATGCTTGTATGGACTGGAGCGAGTGCGGTACTTTTATTTGCAATTATGTGGGTTGATTCGATTTTTACAAAATACAATGATTTAAAAGAAATAAAAAACGGGAATACAGCAGTGACAACGCGTTTCGTTATGAAATTATTTGCGCAAGGGTACATTTTATCTCAATCTATAACGAAAGCGAATGACTTATGGCAAGCGCTTCTTGCCTCAGCAGTTTCATTCGTTATTTTATTAATTGTAGAAATGTTCATTGAGTTCGTGTTAAAGAAAATGTCTGGTTTAGATTTAGAAGAAGGAACGAAAGAAGGCAGCGTAGCGCATGCGTTGTTAGCTGGTTCATTACATATCGTTGGTGCACTTATTTTAGGTGCTTGTTTATAAAGAGAAAAGGAGGGGTAGATTGTGAGTTTATTTAAACGTATTAAAAATATAATGAAGAGTCCGGAGCCGCCGAAGCCAGAAAAGAGTCTTTTAACGTTGGCTCCTGGCGATATGATTGAAGTCTCGTTAGTCATGTACGAATTAACTGGGAAAACGAGCATGCATTCTCGCAAGGAGATTATTTTAACTTTGCAGGATGGGAAAGATATTCGTTATTTGAAAATCGAAGACCGTGAAAATACGTATTACAAATTGTATACACCGATTGATGGTCGTTTAGATTCAATCGATGAAATTCCGACGACGATTGAAATGGATGATATAGAGTATCATATGGAAGAACAATATAATGGACGTGTTGTTGTTATGGGGAAAACACCATTCGCTGCTTCAGAAGAACAGTACGTATGGGAATTCCAATCTGATAACCGCAAATTATTACGTGTTGAATGGCAAAATGGTCGCACAATGATGTATGAGGGAGAAGTAATTATTCCTGCTGATGTACAAATCATAAGAGCAACATAAGGGGGGCGTAATCATGTCAAACCGATTGTTTACCATGATTAAATCGTTCGTGATCCCTATACTTGCTATCGTTACATTACTTGTTATTGCCGGTTATGCTTTATCGGGCTGTCAAAGTGGTCAGGCGAAGTCAATTCAGGACCGTTACCCACTAGAGTCTGTCGCAAAGGATGGTAAACAAGAATCTTACGTGTATAGGGCCGCCAATCGGTCAGTTCCTGAAGTTGCAAAGGAACTTATAGCCGAAAGGAAACCGAAGCAAGCATCTAAAGAAGACGAAAATCAAATGTTCCTCGTTTATTCTGATAAAATGTATAATTTACAAAAGGATAAAGAGAAACCATCTGATACGTTAATTGAAATAAGCAATGAAGAATTTGTCCGTCAAAATTACCAACCATCCTTCTTACAAGGATATATCATGGGGAGTATATTAAACGATATATTCGGTTCACGCAAATCATCATACGGTGATTATCGCGGATATAATGACAGACAAAATCATAAACCGGTGATCCCGGAAAGACCACCTACGAAAGAGGAAAAGAAAACCCCGCCTCCAATTACGAAGGAAGGGAAAGGATCTATTATTAAGCGAGGCGATAATGTAGATCCGAAATCATCTGTAGGTGATAAAGGAAGTATTACGGAAAAAGGAAGTAAAACGACGCCACCGCCTTCTACCGGAAGCAAAGGGAAAATTACGAAAAACCCGGGTGGCTCGAGTGGATCTGATGTGAAGCCGAAATCATCCATTAAAACCCCACCAAAGAATACGTCGCCCCCGAAAACAAGGGTTGGCGGTTCAGGGAAAATTATGAAGAGAAGATAGTATAGAGATCGAAAAGTGGAATTTGCTTTTCGGTCTTTTTATTATGGGAATTAATTCCTTATAGCTGGTACAATTAAGTTATAAGGAGGAGATTATTATGAGTATATATAAAAGGTTTAGTTTGATTATGTTCCTCGTCTTATTCCTCAGTTTGTTTATTAGCACAACGATGAAATTTCACTTTATAGTAGGTATTCTATGGATACTGTGTACATGTACTCTCTTTCTATATGTTCCGCTTCGCTTTCAGCATGAAGTGCCCGCCTTTCAAAAGTACGTCGATTGGATTAAAAGCGGGGGAAGATGGGGGGAGTAAAATATATCAACGGTTTTTCGATTATATCTATCGTAGCTCAAAATATATCAACGATTCGAAAAGGAATATCGATTTACCAACTTCATAATAAAAAGAGGCTGCACCAATATTTTGGCACACCCTCTTTTTTCATAATGATTAATGAATATCACGTTTCTTAAAGTTACCGCCTTTTACTTCAGCTACGTCATAAACTGTAATAAAGGCATTAGGATCGATTTCATTAATCAGGTCCTTCATTTTACTTTCTTCTAAACGGTTAATTACACAAGAAATTTCTTTGAATTTCTCTCTTGAATAACCACCATATACTTCGTTATACGTTGCGCTTCGGCCTAAACGATCGCGAATTGTTTCTACCATTAATTCAGGCTCTTTCGTGATGATTTTAAATGTTTTCGAACCACTTAAACCAACTTCAACGATATGAATCACTTTCGAAGCGATAAAGTAAGCAATTGCCGAAAGGATAGCCCCTTGAAGACCAAATACTGTTGAAACAAAAATAAAGACAAACATATTTAAGAATAAAATAAGGTCACTTGTTCCAAAAGGTAACTTACGAGAAAGTAATACAGCTAGCATATCGATTCCATCTAATGCGCCGCCGTTACGTAAGGCTAGTCCCATACCGAAACCGATAATAATACCACCAACAACTGTAACGAGTAGTGTATCGCCTTCAATAATAGTTGGTATTCCGTGCATGACAACGGTACCTATTGCTAATGAAGCAATCCCGATGATGGAATAAATTGCAAAGCTTTTACCGATTTGTTTATATCCTAACCAAACGAAAGGAATGTTAATAACTGCGATTAGAGCTCCTAATGGCAATCCAAATAATCTTGAACTAACGATACTTAAACCAGTCACACCACCGTCGGATACGTTATTTGGAATTAAGACAGCTTCTAATCCGTACGCTGTGATAAATGCCCCAATAATAATCATCAAAGCTTTTGAAGCAATTTTCAGCTTATTGGGCTTACTCTTGATCATTTTTTTCATATAATTTCCTCGTTTCAAACTAGTTTCTTTTTCTTACATGTTTGCTAATCAGTTCGATTCATGCCTAACAACCATTTTAACATTATATTTGAAAAAATTCTCCTTTAATGGATGTATGCAGGGAATATTATCACCATAGTACCATTAAAATATTTTTGAAATTCGTATAAGAAATCCCATCCTTTTAAAGGATGGGATGTTGTTAAGAAAGTATAAAACTAACGACTGTTAGGAATAAAGCGAAACCTAAAATAGTTCCACATATTTTCATATGGCGCTTACGCCCCATAACGACAATTGCGACATATTCGCGAATCATTGCATTAGGCCAGTAATAAAAGGCTGTTTTTGATCCGATTCCTTGGCTATTAAGGCCAGCTTGTCTTGCATATATGCCAGCACGGAAAAGATGGAAATTATTCGTTGTAAAAATACTTTTATACTTACCTTCTGGTTTTAAAGAATCCATAATTTCTTTAGAGAACGACATGTTTTGATATGTGTTTACAGAACGATTTTCTTGTACCGTATGTTCAAGCGGAATGCCTTTTTCAACAGCATAATTTTGCATCGCTTCTGCTTCCGGAAGACCTTCATCAGGCCCTTGCCCACCAGAGAAAATGATTGTTGGTGGTGTATTCACAGCGGATTGCTTCCAATAAAAGTCGATTGCTTTATTAATGCGACTTGCAAGTAAAGGTGGCACTTTGTCATTAATTAAGCCGCTACCAAGAACGATGATGAAATCTTGATTACGTCTCGGTCTATTGAATTGGTATAGAAAATAAGCGCTTAAGAAGTTAGATAAATGTATAAAGAAATACATAGTTATAAGAGAAATCGCAGCAAAAATAAATTGAAAATGTGCAGAGAATAAACTTGCTGGATTTATGATAGAGAGCATTATAAGGAATAAAATCCCTAAAGCTGCGATTAAAGTTAAAGAATTTGTGAAGCGTCGTCCTTCTCTCTGCATTAAAATTTTTGCATTAAGAAATAGTCCAAACATTAAAGCGACTATAGCAAAAGGTATCATTACAATTAACGCTAGTATAGGAATAAGAACGGTAAAATGTAAATTGTTATTACCAGACGCATATGAGGCTATAGCACAAAAGAATAGAAATGAACAGAAAAAGGCATTAAATAAAAAGCCATTTATTATTTTCCGTGGATCTTTTAAGTAAGAGATAAGAAAAATAATAAACAATATAAGAGGAATAATTCCAAAATACATAAATATAGTACACCTCAATTTTTATAATGTTTTATTGCATCCTTAATATTACATGATTTTGAAGATGTTGATAAAAAAATAACGATTTTGAATTTTCTCAACAACCGATATAGTTAAATATGGTAAAATATATTCAAAGTGATATGTTAAAAGTAAAATGGTTTAGAGGGCACTCTGTAGAGTGTCTTTTTCTTTGAAATATGTAATTTTGCATATTTTGTTCCTTTTTAATGAAAGAGGATTAAAATATAAATTGTGGATACATGCTATAAAGCAGAATTGTATACAAACATTAGCCTCTACTCTTTTTGTACCTAACAATCTTGTAACAATTCATGATTCTGTTTTCTAGTGTGTGTTTACGAAAAGCGGATGGGGTTTATATAAACAGGGGAAAGGGCGTCTTTTTAAAAGGCGCCTTTTTGTTGTTTAGTGTATATAGTTATCACTGTTGATATAGTGGAAAATATCTATACTAAACATTAGCAATCTTCCGTATAAACATTATCAATTTACTATATATTCCAGCGATGTTAAGCTACATATGAAAGGCTTTCTTTTTCAAAATATTACCCCTAATAAATTTTTGGAAAAGTCAACTGTCTCCAAACTTGCCATTAATGCTTAGAGAAAAAGCACTCAATTTGAGTGCTTTTTCTTATTGAAACATGCTATTTTTGTAGGCGATGTTCATAAAATAAAAGTAACGAAATGAAAGTAGGTGATAAAATGCCAGCTATTGTGGAAGGGGTTATTATTGAGAACTGTAATGGGACAATTAACTTAGGTGATAAATATAACGTACATCCGATTGAAAAAACGAAAGCCTATAACGGATCAGGATCTTCAAATACGGGACTAAATGTGAGGACATTCAGTGGTATTAGTACGGCAGATGTAACGGATAACGATGTGTATGACCAAGTAATTCAATCTACGTTATAATTTTTATATGTAAAAATGCATAAAATGATGTGCTTGCCCTGTGATACAATTTAGTTGTGAGCTGTTAGTGATTCTTCTTTATCATAGTTGTTAGATTAGAAATGTAACATCTTATCGAAAATCATACGTAAAATAAAAAAGACACTTCGCTCGAAGTGTCTTTTTTATTTTAGTGATATCCTTTAGCAGAGTCTTTATGAATTTTATTTTTAAATATGCTGTAGCTCCAAAGCTGATATCCAATAACGATTGGTACCATGACGATTGCAACGAAGAACATAATTTTTAAGTTTAATTGACTACCAGCTGCGTTGTATAACGTTGTACTATAAGCGTCGTTAATACGAGATGGTAACATTCTTGGGAACATACCTGCAAAACCAGTTGTCATAAACATTGCGATTGTTAAGCAAACGAATGTGAATGCAAGGCCAATTTTATGTTTGTACACCATAATAAGTGTGAGTACACTCATTAACATTGCAAGTACTGGAAGAATGAATAGTACAGGATATTCCGTGAAGTTTTGGAATAAATTTGTACGATTTGCAGTTGCGACATAGAAGATAGCTAAAATGATAGCAGCTGCCATTGAAAATGGTCTTGCGATTTTATAAGCACGATCAGATACTTCGCCAGTTGTTTTAATCATAATCCAAAGGGCACCAGATACGACGAATATAGCAGTGAAGAAAAGACCACCTAAAATACCATAATGGTTTAGTAAGCTAAGTAAAGTTCCTTCATAACCATCTTTTCCGATTTGCAGCCCGTAATACAGGTTAGCGAATGTAACACCGAATAAGAAGGCGATTAGGAAACTACCAATTGTAAATGCCCATTTACAAGTTTTTTGCCAAATTGGTGAATCGTCTTTATGCATAAATTCAAGTCCAGCGGCACGAGCAAATAGTGCAAGTAATACTAAAAACAGTGGTGTATATAGGTAACTAAACATATTTGCATATGTGATTGGGAAGGCAGCAAATGTTGCGCCACCAGCTGTAATTAACCATACTTCATTACCACCCCAGAATGGACCAATTGCTTCTTGTAATTGATTTCGTTCTTGTCGGTCTTTCGCAACGAATGGGAAAATCATCCCGTTACCGAGTGCGTAGCCATCAAGAATGAAGTAAACTGTCCAAATTACGCCCCATAAACCGAACCAGATAATTGCAAGCATATCATGAGACATGAGCTGTACCTCCTTCAGTAGCAGGTTCTTCTAATGCAGCGGGTCCTTTTTTCGCGAACTTCAGCATTAAGTATACGTCTGCAATTAAGAGTAAAGTGTAGAACAATATTAAACTAATTAATGAGAACCAAATTTGTGGAACTGATATAGGTGACACGGATTCTGCTGTACGCATTAGTTTATAAACTGTCCACGGTTGACGACCTACTTCAGCGACAATCCAGCCAGCGTTAATTGCGATATATGGAAGTAAAACAGACCACATTGTAATTTTTAAATAACGTTTTGAGTTTTCTAGTTTTCCTTTTCGGTTTAAATAGAAACCGTACCAAGTTAATGCCATAAAGAACATGCCAAGTGCAACCATTAAGCGGAAGCTATAGTACACGAGGTTAACATTTGGACGATCTTCTTTTGGAATATCTTTTAAACCAACAATTTCTCCATCAAATGAGTTTGTATAGAAGAAACTTCCGAGCTTTGGAATAGTAAGGAATTCAAAGTTCTTTTCATTTTTTACATCAGGAATTTGAATGATTGAGAAACCTTGTCCTTTTCCAGTGTCCCAAACAGCTTCCATTGCAGCTCCTTTTGCTGGTTGATACTTAGCCGCTGATACACCAGATTGATGGCCCATAAATGGTGTAATTGTTGCTGCGAATAACCCTAACATTAAGCCAAACTTAAATGATTTTTTGAAGAATTCCACTTCATTTTTACGTAGTAAGTGATATGCACTAATTGCCATAACGAAGAAAGCACCGACAATATAACAACCAATTACAGTATGGAAGAACATATTCCATGCATATGGATTTGTAACAAGAGCCCAGAAATCATTTAATTCAGCGCGGCCGTTACGTACTACATAGCCAACAGGATTTTGCATAAAGCCGTTTGCTGTAATAATCCAAAGGGCAGAAATATTTGTTCCAAGTGCAACCATCCACATACAGAAAGCACGGAACTTTGGTGAGATTTTGTCTTTACCGAATAACCATATTCCCATGAAAGTAGATTCTAAGAAGAAGGCAACGAGTGCTTCGATTGCGAGAGGTGATCCGAAAATATCTCCCATATATTTGGAGTACTCAGACCAGTTTGTTCCAAATTGGAATTCCATCGTAATCCCAGTTATAATCCCCATTACGAAGTTAATTGTAAAAAGTTTTCCCCAGAAATTTGCCATTTTGCGGTATGTTGGATTCAATGTGCGGGCGTATTGAGTTTCCATACATGCTACTAAAATAACAAGTCCGATTGTCAAAGGTACAAATAAAAAGTGATAAAAAATAGTAATTGCAAATTGAAAACGACTTAGTAACAGAACGTCGGACATAATAAATATTCACTCCTTTTTTACATTATCTACAATCAGTTTATAGTGAAAAAACGTTTAAAGTATGTGAGACTTGTTACAAAGGTGTGTGTATAGTTTGAAAGAATTATGTCGATTATCTGAAAACATCCTATTTTTACTATAAAGCAATATCCTTTTTGAGTTTTTCAAATTTTGGTACACTACATATGTAATGTAAATGAGAGAAAAGAGGGTTCTTTACTATGAAGTCATTAGAAGAGATTTTACAATACAATGAAAAATTTGTTGAAGAGAAAAAATACGAAGAGTATGAAACAGGGAAATTTCCAAACAAAAAGATGGTAATTATCTCTTGTATGGATACTCGTCTTGTTGAATTATTACCGAAAGCAATGAATATGCGTAACGGTGATGTGAAAATTATTAAAGTAGCAGGCGCTGTTATTTCACATCCATTCGGAAGTATTATGCGTAGTATTTTAGTCGCTGTATATGAGCTTGGAGCTGATGAAGTATGTGTTGTCGGTCATCATGATTGTGGTATGGCAAAAATTCAAGCAAGCAGTACAATTGAAAAAATGAAAGAGCGCGGCGTAACAGAAGAGAAATTAGATACACTTCGTTATTCTGGAATCGATTTAGAAAGATTCTTACAAGGGTTCTCTAGTGTAGAAGAAAGTGTAGAACATAGTGTGTCAATACTCCGCAACCATCCGTTACTTCCGGAAGAAGTACCTGTTCACGGTCTTGTTATAGATCCTGACACAGGAAAATTAGATTTAGTTGTAAATGGTTACGACAATTAAGAATTTACTTTGTCATCCTTTTTATCTGGGACAGGATCAAATCCTCCTGGATGGAAAGGGTGACATTTTAATATACGCTTACATGTAAGCCAAAATCCTTTGAAGGCACCGTGTTTTTGAAACGCTTCTAATCCATAATGAGAGCAAGTCGGATGAAAGCGGCACGTTGGCGGTGTCATCGGAGAAATGAACTTTTGATAAAAGCGTATAATACCGATAAAAATCTGTTTCATAATGGTCTCCTTTTCAGCATAGTCTTAAAGTATTATAGCACGACAGTACATAATTCTTTACTAATGTCGATTTCCGTTATATCATATTGGATATAACGGAATTAAATTAAAAGCGGGAGAGATGTTGTATGCCATCAGTAGAAAGCTTTGAATTAGACCATACGATTGTAAAGGCGCCTTATGTAAGACATTGCGGAGTCCACAATGTAGGTAGTGACGGTATTGTAAATAAATTTGATATTCGTTTCTGCCAACCGAATAAACAAGCAATGAAACCAGATGTTATTCATACGTTAGAACATTTATTAGCATTTAATTTACGTAAATATATTGATCGTTATCCGCATTTTGATATTATCGATATTTCACCAATGGGTTGCCAAACAGGATATTATCTTGTAGTAAGCGGAACACCGACGGTTCGAGAAATCATTGATTTATTAGAACTAACATTAAAAGATGCGGTTCAAATTACAGAAATTCCAGCTGCAAATGAAACACAATGTGGCCAAGCGAAGCTTCACGACTTAGAAGGAGCACAACGCTTAATGAACTTCTGGTTAAGCCAAGATAAAGATGAACTTGAGAAAGTATTTGGATAAAAAGGAAAACTGCCTGTGAAAGGGCAGTTTTTTATTTTGTTAAGAGAAAACTTGCTCTTCTTTTTATGAAAGTATACTAGATACTCCAACATATAAAATAAAGGCAGAACAGAGAAAATAAACAAATGCTTTTGCTTTTTGTTGCTCTTTTATTTCATCAATTCCAAAAAGGATAAACATAATACTTAAAAGGATAAATACGAATGGTAAAAGCATAGAGAAGTTTGCAAAGAGGCTAAATAGGGCGAGAATAAGAGCGATAGTCGCTATTATAATTCGAATGTTTTTTAACATGAAATCCTCCTTAGTAGAAGTATTGTTATCGAGAGACAAGAATAAGAATGACAATAATTAAAGTAAAGACGCCAGAAAAGAAAGAGATTGTACTATTTACTTTCTGTTGTTTCTGTTTTTCTTCTGCGCTCATGATGAAAGCCATGATAGATAAGGCAATAAGCATATAGGGCATAATAACAAGCGGGTTTGTAAACATTCCATATAGAGCGAGAGCGATGACGATCAGAGCGGATATAATACGAAATACTTTTAGCATACTATTCTCCACCTTTTTTTGTTTAGGTTATCCTCAAATTTATTACCTGTTCGACAAAGCCAAATTGGTGAAAGGGAATAGTCAGTAGGTGATTAAAATTACATGTTACATGTAACGAAGGTAGTTCGATATTACAATGAAGAGCATAAGAATAGAAACGAGAAAATGCGAGATACCCATTGATTTTCTTCCGGATTTCAGTTCATTAATTCCTAGAAGAATAAAGAAACAACTGAGAGCAAATTGCATGTATGGGAGAAGTGTGAAATTATCGGTAGCAAGAGAATAAGTGCAAAGAGAGATTGTGAGAAGCATGAAAAAATAGCGTATTCCAGTTAGCATCGAATTCCTCCTTTAAAGAGACTATTTATCGAAATATTTCTGAGAAGCCAAGAAATAAAGCAACAGCTCCTGCTAACAGAGCAAGTATGCTACCACCTTTTTGCTGTTTTAAGATTTCCTCTATACTAATAATGAAAGCCATCCCCCCTAAAAAGATAAACATATAAGGCATGATTTCCCTATTACCAGTAAAAAAGCTATAGATTGCTATAGATAAAGCAATAAGTGATAAAGTAATCCGTAATCCTTTCAGCATAAAAGACCCTCCTCTATTTTATGTAGGTAATGATAAAAACAAGCCAAATGAAAGCACCAGCAACAATGCAAATAAATCCGGTTCCTGAATCCTTCTTTTTTATTTGCTCAATTGCGATGAGAAACATTAAAGCTCCTAATAGAAATTGTGAAAGTGGTAGAAAGTTATTTTGACCTGTCAGTAAACTAATAGCGGATATGATGATGACACTGAGTGCGATTAAAATGCGTAGTATATTATGAATGCTCTTTACTGTTTTTTGTATAAGGGTTATCTTCGGGCTTATCAACAGAATGTTTATATGCGTAGCCTTTATTAATCGTCATAACGGAGAGTACTAATATGATCAGTACGATTATAATGCCGATAATTAATATTTTGAGCATGAAATCCCTCCTTTTCTTTATTTTACATAATTTTGTAATTGATGAAAACAATAGAAATTAAAAGGATGAAAGAAGGGTGTTACATGGAGAATAAAAAAACATATTATATATCAGTTGGAAATGGTCAAATTTCGCAAGTGAAGACGGCGGATACGTATAATTTTGAAATTTATGCAAATGACGAAGAGATTACGGAGTTAAGAGAGTATTTTGATCAAGCGTATGAAGAGGACTTAGGTTCGTATGTACGCTCCCACGTTCCATTCGTTGAGTATCATCACGATTCGAATAATGATCGATATGATGAACAACTACAAAAAGCATATAAAATGATTTATGATCTAGGGAATCATGAAACGAAAGAATTAGTCGCGCAAATGGGAATAATCAATGGATTGTAATTGGATAATATTATGCAGAAAAGCGAGAATATGCTACAATTTGTGGTAGGAAAAACTTGTAATCATCAATAGGGGAGTAATGGCATGTACAAATTTAAAGATTATTACCACAACACTGTACAATTATCGTTTGAACGTTACCCATTTTCTCCTGAGCCAAAGCATGTTTGGGTTGTATGCCGGTACGGGGATCAATGGTTATTAACGCATCATTTACGCCGTGGTCTTGAATTTCCAGGTGGTAAAGTAGAACTCGGGGAAACACCGGAAGAAGCGGCAGTTCGAGAAGTTCATGAGGAAACCGGCGGCATAGTTTCTGATTTAACTTACTTAGGGCAATACAAAGTATCCGGAAAAGACAAAATAATCATTAAAAACATTTATTTTGCAACAATTAGTGCGGTAGAGCAGCATACGCATTACGAAGAAACGAAAGGGTCTGTTTTATTAAAAGACATTCCTGATAATATTAAAACTGATAGAAAATTTAGCTTTATTATGCGCGACGATGTATTAGCGCGTACGATGAAACATATAGAAGAAATCGGCTGTTTTACGAAGTAAAGTGGCCGGTTTCTTTTTTATGTTCAAGAATAAATGTAAATATATCTTTACATTATTTTGGGTATATTATACAATTTTGTAAAGATATATTTACATTTTAGGAGGTGAAAAGGTGGATAACAGAAAAGAAACAACTGTCTCTGTTTCGATGGTTAAATTAAATGTTTATTCATTTTTTATAATATTCGCTCTGGCGATTGGAATTAGTTATTTACATGCGCTTTTTTCAGGCGAGTTTCAAATTGAAATTACATTGCCGATTATGTTTCTTTTGATTATTGGAATGATTATTCTCGTTTGTATTCATGAGGCAATACATTTAATTGGATTTCGTTATATCGGAGGTGTTCCGTGGAGCGAACTAAAATGGGGTGTCAATTGGAAATTAGGTGTAGCATACGCTCATTCTAAAAAAGAAATTACAGTAAAGCAAATGAAGAAAGTTTTAATGTTGCCATTTTTACCAACTGGAATTTTGCCAATTGTAATTGGGTTAGCCATGAATGTTCAATCGATCTCATTTTTAGGGATTCTACTAACAGCAGGTTGTATTGGTGACATTGCTCTATATCAAAAAGTTTCAAAGTTTCCAGATGATGCACTAGTAAAGGATCATCCGAGTAAACCACAGTTTACAGTTTATGAATAATAAAGGAAGAGGAGTCGTTTTTGAATAACGGCCTCCTCTTTTTGGCGGTAAATCGCTCATATAATTTATTTAGTAGTATCTTGTTTTTATCTCTACCTCTAAAAACGAAAGAACATCTAATAAATCATCTATCACACGTGAATGTTCAAAGTCACCCCAAAATGAATCTCTCTTCCAAACGCCAAGAATCCCTACTTGTTCAGAACCAAGCACATCATTTTCTGGATGGTCTCCAACATAAAGGCATTCTTCTGCTTTTACGTTTAGCTTTTGTAAAGCCCGTTCGAAAATCTCAGGGTGAGGCTTTTTAATTCCTTCCGCTTCTGAAACGAGAATTGTGTTTGTATACGTATGTATGTTTAGTGCTCGAAGGTTGTTCATTTGGAAATCAGTAAAGCCGTTTGTAATAATACCGATTTTTATATTTTGCTGAGTTAGTCGTTGAAGTAATTCATGCATGTTTGGGAAAGGGATACAATGATATTGAAAATTTGTAATGTAGTCATGCAGCAGTTGCTCTTGCGTTAAAGTGGTAATGTTGTATTCGCAAAGGAGAGTGGAATATACCTTATCTTTCCACGTGTAACCATTATTGTCGAGTTCGAGAAAACGAGAGCAATACTCGAATTTTTCTATGTTTATCAAATGAAAGGCGAAGCGATTATATTGATCACGAATAAATTGCTCTAAAGATTGACGACGATCTAATAGTGTTCCATCTAAGTCAAATAAGACTGCTCGAATCATGGGAAACCTCCATACAGTTTTTATAATTAATTATCGCATATTCGTTAAAAAATGATTATGATATTTTTGTAGAATGGAATAATGGAGGGGCGTATGAAGAAACTGTATGGCAAGTTAATGTGTTTTATGATTTCAATGGGCTTAGTAGCTGGATGTGATATGTCGGAGCAAACTTCGAAAAGAGAGAAAAAAGATGTGTGCGAAACGACAGAAGAATGCACACAAATAGGTGATAAAACACTTCAAAAAGTATATAAAAAGATAGATGGACTTTCAGAACTTGAAGTACTAGAGGATTATGATTTAGAAGGACATTCAAGTAACGATATGAAAGAAGCAGAAATGAAAAAAAAGGATGATGAAAATTATTTCTTTTTAGCTTCTTATTATATTGATGGTGATGAAATTGTAGATCCTTATTTCGATAAACTAGATCGCAAACGATTGAATAAGGCTTTTGCGGAGGATAAGGACGCGAAAGAAGAAGTATTAAAGCAACGTCAAGATAGGGATTATCATGAATCGTTATGGGAGATGTATAGCACGCTTATTCCTGCTAAGTATCGCACTGACATAAAAGAGTTTGATATGGTAACAGATGGATACGATGGAATTGTCGCTCATGTTATGCCGAGTATGGAGTATCCGAAAGAGTGGACCATTAGCTTAGATACGCTTGATTCTGCAGTAAATATCGATCAAGTGATGAAAACATTAATACATGAGACGGCTCACGTATTGACACTGGGACATAAACAAATACCAGTAAATGAAAAGTACTTAAAGGCTTTTGAAGAAGATAAAGATATTTCATCATACCAAAATAAATGTAAATCTCTTTTCTTACAAGAAGGATGTGCGAAGGAGAGCTCTTATATAAATCAATTTTATAATTCTTTCTGGAAACCAATTGACCAGGAGTGGACAGAAAAGAAAGTGGAAGAAAGCGAAGAAGCTCAAATTGAATTTTTTAAGGAAAAGCATGGTGAGTTTGTTTCACTGTATGGGACGACAAATGTAGCAGAGGATATTGCGGATACATTTACAGCGTTTATTTTACAAGATTCAAAAAAGGTGAAAGAAGGAACAGAATTAAAATATAAAAAAATTGCCTTCTTCTATCAATTCTCCGAGCTTGTAAAAATGAGAGCGGAAGTGTTAGCTGGGTTATATAATGTGTCGAAAACGATGGAACAACCAAGTGGACACTAATGCGAATTATGTGTTCGATATATTTTAGCCAAGGGAAAACGTGAAGAATTGTAGTTCTTTGCGTTTCTTCATGTTGATAAAATTGAAAATTCTGTCTTTTTTCAAAAAAGAAGAAGGAACTGAATCATTAAAATAGAATTAGTATAAAAACGTCACAAATTAGACACAATTATAATGCGCATAGTATAGGGGCTATAAGTTTACTCTCGAGGAGGTAATGAAACGTATGAAAACGATTCTTGCTGTTGCTGGTCTCATTTGGGTAATGTCTCACGGTTTTCCGATTTTTGAAGGGGAGCAAATTCGTAGTGCATTAAATAAAGAGTTTAATGATTATCATATTATTGATCGAAAAGATAATGTCGTTACGGTGCGTGTGAAAGATTGTTTCCATACAGTTACGGTTGCTAATGGGAATATTGCAGACGATTCGAAAATGTGTGATAAAAGGTAAGAGAAAGAAGCTGACTCTAGCATATCGCTCTAAGTCAGCTTTTTTTTCGTTTTCCAATAAGGAGTTTTTCAAATGCCTCGACAAATACATACATAAGAGTTGCGAGGACGCAAGTGAGCAATACACTGAGCAAGACGAGTGTGAAGTTAAAGACTTGGAATCCGTAGCTAATTAAATAGCCAAGTCCTTGTTTAGAAACGAGGAGTTCCCCGAAAATAACACCGACCCATGATAAGCCAACATTCACTTTTAACGTTGAAATAATTGCAGGGAAAGATGAAGGGAGAATAACGTGCTTATAGCATTGCCATTTATTTGCGCCGAATGTGTCCATGACCTTAATATAGTTGGAATCGACTTCTTGAAATGCGCTGTAAATAACGAGAATGGTAATGATGATAGAGATGATTACCCCCATTGCGATAGAGGAAGAAATATTTGGACCGAAAATAACAATGATGATTGGACCGAGTGCAACTTTTGGCATTGCATTTAGGACGACGAGATAAGGATCAAGTACGCGGGCCAAAAGTGGCATCCACCAAAGGAGAGTAGCAATAATAGCTCCAAGTACAGTTCCGAGAATAAAACCTACTCCTGTTTCAAGTAATGTCGTCCATATGTGGACCCAAAGTGAACCGTCAATCCATTTCGTTAAAAAGAGATCCCAAATACTTGAAGGAGAACTAAAGAGTAAAGGATCAATCCATTCTTTTTTACTAGCTATTTCCCATAGTGCAAAGAAAAGAACAAGAAGTACAAGTTGTAAAGAGCGAGCTAACCATGCATGTTGTCTTTCTTTTTTTCGAAACTGTTCATGTAGTTGTTTTATATTATCCAAGTCGTTCCAGCTCCTTCCATATTTCTTGGAAGAGGGATGGGAAGTCATGGTGGTGGCGTGCTTCTAACGGCGATAAGGAACGGATACTTTCTGGGACGATGAATGTTTTTGCGATTTTTCCAGGGTTCGCCTGCAGTAAATAAATACGATCACTCATCGCAATTGCTTCTTCAATATCATGTGTCACAAGTAGGGATGTTTTCTTATAGTTACGTAGTAATGTGAAGACGAGATCTTCTAGTTTTAATTTTGTTTGATAATCAAGAGCGGAAAATGGTTCATCTAACAATAAAATTTTTGGGTCGGTCGCTAATGTTCGAACGAGTGCAGCACGTTGGCGCATACCACCGGATAGTTCACGAGGGTATTGCTGTTCTATATCATATAGGCCGACTTGTTTTAAAAGCTTTAATGTATGTTCTTTCGTATTTTCATCATAAACCTTCCGAATATGAAGTCCGAGCATAATATTTTCTTCAATTGTTTTCCACGGAAACAAGTAATCTTGCTGGAGCATATAGCCCATAGAGGGGGTCTTACTTGTAATCGGTTCACCATCTAAAAATACGATACCTTCAATTGGATCGAGTAGACCTGCGATGATGGAGAGGAGCGTTGTTTTTCCGCAACCACTTGGACCAAGGATTGAAATAAATTCGCCTTCGTCTACTTGCAAACTCATATCTTCAAGAATAAGTTTGGCATTTTCTTTTGCAAAAAAGCAGTGAGAAACGTTACGTATTTGTAAAAAGCTCATACACTTCGCCTCTATTTCTTAATAACGCTTTCGGCAATTTTTGTATTGACGAGCGCTTCATGTGGAACTTCTTTTTGTAATTCACCAGATTCTTTCATAATCGTTTGGAGTTGTTTCCATTCTGCATCATCTAATAATGGATTTGTCGCATAAGAATGTTGTTTTTTGTAGCGCTCAATTACTTTTACTGAAATGTCTTTTGAAGTGTCTTTAAATAGTGGTGAAACGGCATCGGCAATCTCTTCTGGACTATGTGTATCAACCCATTGCTGCGCTTTATATAGTGCGCGCGTGAATTTTTCAGCAGCAGCTTTATCTTTCTTTAAGAAACTTTCTTTTGCCATAAACGTTGTATAAGGGACAGTACCAGATTCAGCTCCGAAAGACGCGACGATATAACCTTTTCCTTCTTTTTCAAGTATACTTGCAGTCGGTTCAAAGAGCTGTACAAATTCTCCCGTACCAGATGCAAAGGCATTTGCAATATTAGCAAACTCGATATTTTGAATTAAGTTCGTATCTTTGCGAGGGTCAATGCCATTTTTCTTTAAAACGTATTCACCAACCATTTGCGGCATGCCGCCTTTACGCTGTCCTAAAAACGTAACGCCTTTTACGTCGTTCCAATTAAAAGAGTCTAATTTTTTACGGGAAACTAAAAATGTGCCATCTGTTTGTGTAAGCTGTGCAAAATTAATGACAGGATCTTTTGCTCCTTGTTGATGAACATAAATAGACGTTTCTGAACCAACGAGAGCAATATCAATTCCGCCAGATAAAAGGGTGGTCATCGTTTTATCTCCGCCAGCTGTTGTTTGTAAGTCAATATTTAAGCCTTCATCTTTAAAAAATCCTTTTTCAATTCCAACATATAATGGTGCGTAGAAAAGAGAGTGTGTAACTTCGCCAACGCGAATTTTTTGAGCTTGTTCTTTCGTACTTTCCTTTGTACTACTACAAGCAGCGAATGTGAAAACAGCTAGTAACATGATGCAAAAAACGGTTATTAATTTTTTCACTATATGACACCTCCTAGAAGTCAATCTACAAGCATAATATGTAGGTAAGTGCCCATATGTGAGTATATATAGCAGGAATTTTTTGGGTAGTAAAGAAGTACAAATATAAGGGGTGATAAAATGGATTACGAATACGATGATAGCGTACATTTACATCTTGATTATTTCGGAACTGAATGTGATATGGAATCGATTGCTTATAAGAGGAAGCATGAAGACGTGTGGGATGTGTATTTTAATTTTGGAGTATACGGTATTCAAAAAGATGATGTAGGGGCAGGGGTGTTTATGGACGAATATGCCGGTTATTACGTTTTTTCTGTACATGCTCGTGATTTGAGCTGGGAATTTGGAAGTGCTCAGTTTGAGGAATGGGTTTTGAAGAACCGTATAGTAGAAAGAACGCTTCAAAAATAGGGAGGAATTTTGTATTTGAATTTCTCATCTTATTGCTTATTTGCGTAATTGGAATTTACATCATGCAAGTGCTTACTTACCGATTCGCAAAGAAAAATATTCATAAATATAAGGAAATGAAATGGATTTATATGTGGCTAGACATGACTATGAAAAAGGGTCCGAGATTAGATTTGTTTGATTTTGTACTTATAGTAATCGTAAGTATCATATGGAAAATATGGATGCTTCCTCTTGTATAGTAAACATGCTAATCTAATCATCGTATCCTAATAAATAACGAGAAGAACCTGTCACACGACAGGTTCTTCTCTATTTGGAGCATGTAGTGTTACATGGAAAATCCAATATATACGACAAATTACGACAAAGGGATTCATACATATTTGTTATTCTATTAAAGGTCATTATTTGTAATGTATATATAGGAGGATTTTTTAATGTTAAAAAAATTATTATTATTTTTACTTACGGGCTTATGTGTAGTTGTTTTAACAGCTTGTAAAGATGAAGAGGAAAAGCTGAAGGTAGCGGAAGAACAGAAAATAGATGAGAAGAAAGTTGAAGAAGATAAGAAGGTAGAAGAGGAAAGCAAACAAGAAGAGCAGCAAAAGGAAGAGGAAGAAAAACGTAAGCAAGAAGAGCAACAAAAAATAGAAGAAGAAAAGCGTAAGCAAGAAGAGCAACAAAGAGTAGAGGAAGAAAAACGTAAGCAAGAAGAGCAGCAAAGAGTAGAGGAAGAGAAACGTAAGCAAGAAGAGCAGAAGGCTCAGCAACAGCAGTCGGCACAACAAGAGAGAACACAGAAACAAGAAAAAACAACAGAAGCAAGAGGTGGGAAACCGACAAGATCACAAATTTCGGTTGGTTCACATGTAGTTATTCAATTAGATAAAGATTATAGTAAAACAGTGAGCGGTGTTGTGAAAGATATTTTAACAAACACGGAAACACATACGTACGGAATTAAAGTCCGATTACAAGATGGACAAATTGGCCGTGTTCAAAGTGTTGGATAAATAAAAAAAGAGGTCGTCCATTTTTGGACGACCTCTTTTTTTATTATGCTTGACTAGTGCGGAAAAATGGAAGCTTCTGCACAGCGTAAACTAACCCGTATGCAAGAATTAAGCACATAAGAGGGTTAATGAAAAATCCGTAGCGATTAATCGCTAAGAATAAGTTTGAGAAGATGATGTAAATAACAGAACTTGCTACTAGCATCATAACGCGTTTATGTTTAAATGAATTTAGCATGCAGCAGAAACTGCTCAAGAATGTGCCTATGATGAAGACTTTATGACACATTTGCATAAATTTATGAATATGGTATTGGTCTACAGCAGGAGCTGTTTTGAATAATTCAATTGTTTTACCAACAGTGAACCACGAGAACCAATATGTGAAGTCCGTTTTAAATCCATTTTTGATTAAATCTTTTGCGTATGCATTTTTATCTTCTAAACCCTGGGCCTTCATTTGGTTAACTACATTTTCATAGCCGATTTTGTTAAATGGATCCGCACCGGCAATTAATGGATCCGCACCTTGCGTTGAGAATAAGATAAATTGATTGAACGCTAAATAGTTACGAACAACCCAGGCACCGATAATAAAGAACGGGCCAATGAGCCATAATAATCCAATTCGAATTGAGTCTTTAAATCCATATGTGAACAAGACGACAAGAACAGGAATGAGCATCATTGGAGCTGGATTTGGACGGAACATAAGTAAAATGGAAACGACAATTCCGAACCATATATGGAATTTCACTTTATTATATTTCCATGCGAGAACAAATACATATACACTTAACGTTAATAAGAATATTGAAGGAACTTCGGTTAATAACGTACGGAAGTATGTATAGTTACTTGGATAAATAGCATATAAAATACTTGCGACAATTCCATAAATATTCTTTTCAAATAACTCTTTTCCTATTAAGAATACTAATAACACTGTGCCGAGGTTCAGTATCATATTAATGACGGTTGCCACGTAATAGTAAGGAAGTGATGTAACATCAGAAATAATCATAGCGCCAGCTAATAATAGTGGCTGACCTGGTGTGATGTATGCATTTTTTCCAGGAACTTCACTAGGCTCCAAATAAACATATCCAAAGACACCGTGTTTTAATAGCTGTTCAGCTGTTAACGAATAGTTGAACGCATCATATGCACCATATGTTACTTTGACTACTTCTCCATTTAATCCTGGCTGTTTTACTAGACAAAAAACATGCAACAGGAAAGAAAGTGCCAAAATTACATATACCGCTTTAGGCAAATTTTTAAACTTATTTAACAAAAATGAGCATCTCCCTTTTTATTATTTCCTTCGTATTTTCATGATAAAACCATATTAGTATTAAGGTTTTCCAAAACATAGTTATTATATCATAAAGTGGAATGAAGGAATTTAGTTTTTTAAGAATGAATAGTTGGCATTCCAAAAATTAACTGTTGATTAAGGGAGAATTAAGAAACTACAGTTATAGTAGAATCCAGTGTGAAGACGAAATGCATGAAGTATGTTATCTTAATAGAAACTGTTTTTACGGTGCGGGGTGAAATTAATAAACAGAAAAGAGGGAGTGAATTGAGGGATAATTATTCATTTCATCAGCCAAGAAGAAGTATATTAATTTCAGCGGTTTTAAGTGGTTTAGTAACCTTATATGTTGTACCCACACTTTTCTTGATTTTAAAATATTTTAGTTTAGATGCGATGAAAGATATGTTAAATCAAAAAATTGTTTTAAGTATAATGACAATTTTGATGTGGGTTGCACTACTATATGTTGCGTATTTAAATAAAGGTATAGTTAATAAATTTAAACCGATTATTCGGATTTATATTAGAATGTTTTTAGTAGCTCATGCGGTTACTTTTCTTTTTATTTTTATGCAAAATAATATGAATCTCGTAAATACACTGAATTGGATTTACAATTATAACGCACAGTTTATATTTAGTTTAATTGTAATTTATGCAATATATGTTTTGGTGTACAACGTACTTGGAAAAGTTTTTTTGAGTACTATTTTGACAAGCATTTTGCTAATCATTTTGGCTATTGTAAATCACTTCAAAATTGTTTTTAGGGGAGACCCACTATATCCTTCTGATTTTACACAGATTGGACATATGCAATCTGTTATACCGATGGTGATGGAATATTTTAGTTGGAGTTATATTTTTGTCGTTATCGTAAGTATTGTAGCTTGTATTATAGCGGGGATATATATTAGAAAATATATTCAAAGTGTAAAGATTCATCCAGGAGTAAGAGCCTTATTAGTAGTAGGATCCGCTTTTATTTTATATGTGTATGGTAATTTTACGAATACGTTTATGAATAAATGGTTTCAAAAGTCGGGTATAGAGTTCGTTTTGTGGAATCAAAATGAAAATTATGCTTCGAATGGTTTTGTGCTAGGCTTTATAAGTAATTTAGATACGACAGTCATTGAAAAGCCGAAAGATTATTCAAAAGAAAATATGCTTCAAATAGCAAACGATATAAAGAAACAATATAGTAGCAATATAGAGGCGCAGAAGCAAAAAGAGAAACCGAATATTATTTTTGTAATGAGTGAATCGTTTTGGGATCCAACGAAGTTAACGAACCTGTCCTTTAGTGAAGATCCTTTACCTAATTTACATCATTATATAGAAAGTTTTCCTGGTGGACAAACTATTTCTCCTGCATTTGGAGGAAATACTGCAAACGTTGAATTTGAGGCATTAACGAGTTATTCAATGAGTTTGTTAAAACCAGGCTCTATACCATATCAGCAGGTCGTTACAAATAAGGTAGAAATTCCATCTATTCCTCGAGCGTTGAAAAAAGAAGGGTATTATACAAGTGCAATTCATTCGTTCGGTCGCTCATTCTTTAAACGGGATGATGTATATAAAGTGTTAGGGTTTGATAAGTTTAATGCACAAGATACGATGGAAAATGTAGAAATTGATGGAGATTATATTAGCGATTTATCTATGAGTAAAGAGATAATAGCTGAATTAGAGAAGCAAAAGAAACCTACGTTTGTTCATGCAGTTACGATGCAAAATCATTTTCCATTTACAGAAGGAAGATTTGGTGAAAATCAAATAGAGATTAGTGGATTAGAAAATGAAGAGTCGAAGGCTGAATTAGAGACTTATACAGAAGGGTTAAGACGTTCAGATGAAGCTCTTCAATATTTAATAGAGGAGCTAGATAATTTAGATAGACCTACATTATTAGTATTCTTTGGGGACCATCTCCCATCACTAGGAACAAATAAATCTCTTTACAAAGAGACTGGTTATATAACAAATGAAAAAACGCCAAGTGAACGATTAGCGATGGCGCAAACGCCGTTATTAATGTATGCAAATTTTGATATGCCAAATGACAATTTAGGTTTAGTAAGTCCAATCTATTTTTCAAATCTTGTCTTTGATTATGCTGGATTAAATAAGGTACCGTTCTATCAATTTTTATCTAAGTTATATGGAGAAATTCCCGTACTTCGTGATGAATTGAAGATAGGAAAAGACGGAGAAGCAATAAAAAGTTTAACAGAAAAACAAAAAGAAATGTTAAAGCAATATGAGTTTATTCAATATGACTTACTCATCGGAAAGCAATATAGTAAGGATATATTATTTAAATAGGCGACAAAAAAGAACTTGTATACGATACAAGTTCTTTTTTCATAGTATTTAACGGGATAATCAGACAAGCTAGGTTTAGGGAGTATTACTTGTACATTTAGTATAAATTAAAATAGAGTCGTTTTAATAATTGATTTGTGAGAAGTGTGTGAATTTTTCATCTAGTATATAATTGGACAATTTGTTTAATTTTAATAGAATCAGTTCCAGATTTATTATTAATTTTTAGTTTACAATTATTTGTTGTGTGGATTTATAAACAAACAGGATTTCGAGTTGTTAGTATTTATGCGTTTAACGATGAGCGTGTTTATTTTTTACCTATTCTTTGTATGACTATTGTTCCAACTCTTCATTTTTTCCGCATTATCGTTTTATTTTTAATGGAAGAGAAGAATAAGTCATATGTGGAATTTGCTCGTGCAAAAGGTAGTTAAGAAAAAAGAATTTGCCGTAAGGGCAAATTCTTTTTTTACTGTAAAGGAACTATGAATTTAAAAATTTTATCAGTTCCTTATTTAATTCATCCGCTTGATCGATTGGAGAGCCGTGGCCACTATTTGTAAGAGGATATAGTTCAGAGTTTTTAATTCGCTCTTTTGTTAGCTCAGCACTTTTATAAGGGATGAGTTGGTCGTGAACACCGTGGAATATTTTTGTTGGGACGTTAATTTTACTTAAGTCCTTCGTTACGTCTTCGTTTGCAGCGGCTTGCAAAATTTTGATGAGAGCATAAGAAGCGGACTGCATACCGAGATAAGAAAACCATTCTAACGTGGCAGCTCCTAAGTTTCTATTAAAAAATGATAAAGATACATCACTTAGAAACTTAGGTAAATTTACATACATTTGAGCAATCAGAGCATCTGCTTGTTCTTTCGGTACGCCGTAAGGGGATTCTTGGTTTTTCACGAAAGAAGGAGAGACAGCATCCACTAATGCAAGTTTGGAAATACGACGCCCATTATATCGTGACATATACCGAATAGAGAGAGCGCCACCGACTGAGAAGCCGACTAACGTAGCATTTTCTATTTGAAGTGCATCTAATACAATTGCGATATCATCAGCTAAACGATCATAAGTGTAACCAGTCCATGGTTTATCAGACTGTCCGTTTCCTCGTATATCCATGGCGATGCAGCGGAAACCATGTTGTGGTAAGATATTAAATTGATATTGGTACATTTGATGATTTAAAGGCCAGCCATGAACGAAGAAGACAGGTTTACTTCCAGGGCCTGGGTTAATATCCTCAACAAAAATGTGTACATCTTTTTCCACTGTAACGAACATGACGTATCCTCCTCATGTATTTTAATAGGCTCTTTCCCAAAATCGCTGTTTTGTCATTGCCTGAATAAATTCATTCGCAAGTAAGGTAGGATTTTGTTCTGTTATAACGCCAGGTTTTCCTTCGATGTTTAAAGATTGAACAATAGTAGTTCCATTTTGGAAAGCGCCAATTGGCTTAAAGTGATTATACGATTCTACGACGAATGAACTTGCCTTGTTAAGAAAATGATCATTAATATTTCCGCCAATAAGAAGTAGCCCATCATAAAGAAGTGGTGATCCTGTTAAGAAAGTATCATTCACTTCCCACTGTCCATTTTGAGAGCCTTGCACAAAACCTAATCGTTCGGAAATAATAACGGGCTGAAGACCGGCTTGTTTGAATTGATTTATAATATATTGTGCGTTTTGACCGTCATATCCGTTTGCGACAATGACGCCTACTCGTAATGTATTTGGGCTGAATGTTGAATGTTCCATACTTAGTGCTGGTGAGGATTTTGTAACATTTGATTCTTGAACATTTGGCACTGTTGCCCCGACTGCTTCAGCTACTAAAGTAGCTAATTCTGTACTTATATGACCAATCATACCTACGACTTGTTGGCGAACTGATTTACTTTTTACTTTTCCTAATTCAAAGGAAAAGGCCTGCATAATATGGATTTTTTCGACGTGGCTCATACTATTCCAAAATAAACGGGCTTGTGAGAAATGGTCTTTAAAACTAGCGGCTGTTTCTCTTGTTTTATGTCCAGAAACAGTAGAAGGATATGTAACGAAACCGCCTTTCGTACCAGGTACAGTAAAGGGAGAGTTATTAGCTAAAGAGTTATTATGGTAAGCGACTTTTCCTTTATCAATTATATATTTAGACGCACCATCTCTTTGATTGTTATGAAAAGGACATACCGGACGATTAATCGGTAACTCTTGATAGTTTGTACCGACGCGTGCTAATTGTGTATCTGTATAAGAAAATAGTCTACCTTGTAAGAGAGGATCATTTGTAAAATCGATACCGCGGACGATGCTTCCAGGGTGCAGTGCGACTTGTTCTGTTTCCGCAAATACGTTATCAACGTTTCGGTTTAACGTCATTTTTCCGATGATCTTAACAGGGAAGTCTTCTTCCGGCCAAATTTTTGTTGCATCTAATATATCGAAATCGTATTTAAATTCATCCTCTTCTTCTAAAATTTGAACGCCAAGTTCGTACTCAGGGTAGTTTCCGGCATTAATATTTTCCCATAAATCACGGCGATGATAATCTGGATCAGCGCCGCCTAGTTTTTGAGCTTCATCCCAAATTAACGAGTGAACGCCAAGCTTTGGCTTCCAGTGGAATTTTACGAATCGTGACTTGCCATGTTTATTAACTAAACGAAATGTATGAACGCCGAACCCTTGCATCATTCGAAAACTTCTCGGAATTGTGCGATCCGACATAATCCACATCATCATCGCAGCTGATTCTTGATTATTGGCGATAAAGTCCCAAAAAGTATCGTGTGCTGTTTGTCCTTGGGGAATCTCATTATGTGGCTCTGGTTTAAGAGCATGAATAAGATCCGGAAATTTAATACCATCTTGAATGAAGAAAATCGGAATGTTATTACCCACTAAATCGAAATTTCCTTCCTCTGTATAAAACTTAACAGCGAATCCTCGTACATCTCGGTTCGTTTCATTTGCACCTTTTGATCCAGCAACTTCAGAAAAACGAATAAAAATAGGTGTCTTTTTAGATGGGTCTTGTAAAAAATGAGCCATTGTTAAGTCTTCTAAAGAATCATATAGCTCAAAAACACCATGTGCTCCGTAACCGCGGGCATGAACGACTCTTTCAGGAATTCGTTCACGGTCAAAATGAGCGAGTTTTTCTCGCATCAGGAAATCTTCTAAAAGTGTAGGACCACGATCGCCGGCGGTTAAAGAATTTTCATCATTTGAAATTTTGACACCCGTATTCGTTGTCATCTCTTTTCCTTCATTGTTTTTCGTAAAGGATTGTAACTGTTCTATCTTCTTATTTTCACGACCGTCCATATAAAGCACCTCCCATATTATACGTATTATTGTTCATGGTTTTTATGCTTACATATGGTGTGGGGAAGTATATTATCTATGGATTGATTTTCCTCATTTGTTCAATTTATCTTTGTTTGTCTATGAAAATCATTTATTATAATAAATGGTATTCTTTTGAAGGGGTGTTGAAGTGGAAGAGAGTTTTCTATCAGCTAAAGAAGAAAAGAAAAACGCTAAGATTTTCTTATGGGTAATACATGTTATTTTAATTGTATACGAGGTTGCATACGCGATTATATTAGAAGATACAATGCCTTTAGCAAATTGGCATAAAGGGATATGGAAGCTTGCATATATTATGGCTATATTAGGTATTAGTGTTTACTTATTTGAGAGAGAAAAAGCATATTTAGTTAAATATACATATTTATTTGCATACATGATCGCAGAGACTTTTAATATTGGATGGTATGCTTTTCATAATACAATAGCATTTGATGAAGGGAATGTAATTGAATATATTTTCATTTTCTTCGTACCGATCTTTTTGAGTAAAAAATATTTATTTGTCTTAGCGCCATTCCTTATAGGGAAATATATGATATACCTATTTGTATTTGGAGAACTTAACCTGTTTATGTCTCTTGTTATAAATATGGTGTTACTTTTCGTGTCATTTATTATTTTAAATCGATTTTTACAATATCTTTCAGCAGTAAAGGGACGTATTGCAGAGGCAAGTCAGTCACAAAAATTGGCGGTTATCGGAAAAATGGCAGCGACAGTCGGACATGAAATTAAAAACCCACTTGCTTCATTAAAAGGGTTTACGCAATTACAAAAAGAGAAACACGAAAAAGATGCAACATATGAACAAATGATTCTCGAAATCGAAAATATGAATAACATGATTAGTGAATTAATGGAGGTTGCTACATGTAAACCTTCTGTTTATGAAAAACACATTGTAAGTGATGTTTTAGTACAAGCGGTAGAAAACATGCGCGGAAAAATGAATGAGTTAAATATAAATTGCACCTTTAATGAAGAGCAAAATAGAAGTGAAATTGAATGTGATAAACGAAAATTAAAAGGAGTATTTTTGTATGTTATTAAAAATGCTTTAGAGGCAATGGAACATGGCGGAACATTAAAAATACAAGTTGAAAATAAAAAAAGAGATTATGTAATAGTAAGTATAGTAGATAGTGGTTTTGGGATAAAAAAGGATAATTTAGGACGAGTTAAGGATGCTTTTTATACAACGAAGCAAGATAGAATTGGATTAGGTCTTACGGTAGCAGAGCGAATTGTGACAGAGCACCTTGGAGAATTACACATTTCTAGTGAAGTAAAGAAAGGAACGAGAGTAGAAATACTGCTCCCGAAAAAATGTGAGCGCAATGTGACACAAGATTAAGAGGTGTTGTTAAAGGAGTTATCATATGGAAAAAGGGAATATATTTGAAAAAGAAGAGATAAAGGCATTAATAATATTTTTAAGCTTATTCTTCGTTATATTTTTTGCGTATGATTTTGCTGAAAAAGTTATTGTCCTTTTATCAGATAAAAATCAAAAACTAGCAGATGCGTTTGGAGAAGGATTAGGTTTATGGCTATATAGTTTTATGGTTGGATTATTCTTTATAGGACTTTATTTTATGAAATGGAAAAAGCCGTATATTGTGAAGTATATTATTTTAATTGGCTATAATATATTGGATTTTATTAATAACTTCATTATTTATTACGGAAGTGATGCGGAATTTGATGGCGGGAATATAGTAGAAGGATTCTTTATTTTATTTGCACCGATATTTGTGAATAAGAGGTACTTTTGGTTAGTTGCCGGAACTATTGTTGGAAAATATGCACTTATGGGATTCGTTGTTCAATCCTTTATTGTTATTATCCCAATAGCATTATATAGCGTGTTTGTTATTATATGTTGGATTATATTTTTAAGATTCCAATCTTACGTTCGTACACTTGAAATGATGGATAAAGAAATACGAAATGTAGAGAAATTAGCAATGGTTGGGAAGATGGCGACAGTAATTGGCGATAAGATTAGAAGACCGTTAGAAAAATTGAAAAAACTTGTGAATAAGCAAGCGAAAAAATATCCAGAAGATAAAATTTATAGTGAAATTATGAGACAGGAAGTAGAGCGAATTCATACAATTGCTACAGAACTAAATGGGTTTGAGAAATCTAAATCGGTAGAATCCGAAACGCATAATATTAAAGAAATCATCTCTTATGTTATCAGGGTTATGGAAAAGCCAGCTTTAGAACAAGGGATAAAAATGCATGCTATTTATAGTAAAGATATACCATCAATTACATGTGAGGAAAAACGATTGAAACAAGTATTTTTTAATTTAATAAAAAATGCGATTGAAGCAATGTCAGTTGGCGGAACTATTACTGTAAAAGTTATAGTGGAAGATGTGATCATTGTTCAAATTATAGATGAGGGATGCGGCATTCCGAAAGATAAAATTCCGAAGCTAAATGAAGCTTTTTACACAACGAAAGAAACTGGAACAGGCTTAGGATTAGTAGTTACGGAAAAAATTATTAAAGATCACCACGGTAAATTGAACTTTGAAAGTGAAGTTGGAGTTGGAACGACTGTTGAGATTATGTTGCCGATTTAATGATAGTGTAAGAGATAAATAGAAAACATCACTTAATCAAAAGTGATGTTTTTTTAAATTGATTTATCTCGCGTTAGCAGGTAGTAAGACTCCCACCTCCAAATTAAGCTGGGACAAAGAAGTTAGGTGGGAGTCGGGCTGCCCGTAAAAGCCTGATTGGCGAGGGCTAATAATCAGAGGGGGATGGATACCTCCCTGATTAAAGTTTCACTTTATCACATATATTTTATAGTAGTCTTAATTTTCTGCATATAAGATTCAAGAAAAATGGTGGTACAATATATAAATGATACGAGAAGAGAGGATGTAGATTCACGCATGTACGTTACTGTAACAGAAGCAGCATATAAAAAGATTATGGATACGATTCCAAGTGAAACGAAATATATAAAGTTATTTTATGATAATGAAGGTTGCGGTTGTGTTATGAGCGGGATTATTGATTTAGTAGCCGTTTCAGAGAAAGATGAGCGCGATGTAGATATCGAATCAAGCGTACTAAACTTTATTGCAGATCGCACAAAGCTTGTATTTATGGATGATAAATTAACAGTTGATTGGCATGAAGTTGGAGGGACTTTCCAGCTGAAGAGCCCAAGCCAGTTTTATAATCCGAATATGAAGTTACATGTTCGAGTATAATGAAGAGAGAAGGAGTATATAATATGCTCCTTTTTCTTATAGATTTTTTCACATAATGAAATGTACATATAGTTGAATTTTCTGTATAATTCTCTTTGCGGAGGGGGTTGTGCATGAAAAGATGGGGAATTGAGTTATTAATTTTAAGTGTCGTTATTATTTGGGGGATTAACTATACGATTGCGAAATATGGACTTTTAGAATTTACAGCAATTGAGTTTACTGCAGTTCGAATGATGACAGCAGCACCACTACTGTTATTACTTACGTTCTTTATCGAAAAGTCACTTTATATGGAGCGAAAAGATATACCAAGATTAATCATTGTTAGCACGGTAGGTATTGTACTGTATCAAACGCTATTTATGGAGACTGTTAAATATACATCCGCTACAAATGCTTCGTTACTCATTTCTATTTCACCTATTTTTACAACTTTATTTGCGATTTTCTTGAAACAAGAAAAATTTTCTTCTCGAAAGTTAGTTGGTTCCATGATTGCCTTTGTTGGTGCTACATTAGTTTTAGTAGCGGGGCATTCACTCACTAGTTCTTTCTATGGAAATGGGATTGGACTAATTACATCGATATGTTGGGGGCTTTATCCTGTTTTAGCGGGACCACTAATAAAAAAATACTCAGCACTACGTGTTACTGCATGGTCGGCATTAGTTGGAGCGATTCCGCTCTTATTGTTAAGTGGTCCACATGTATTTGTCATGCCATTTCACATTACACACGGAATGACATTGTTTGCTTTACTATATTCTATTTTCTTTGTAACAGTATTTGGTTTAGTTATGTGGTATGTTGGCGTACAAAAAATAGGTGCGTCGCACACGATGGTATATATGTATATTACACCGCTTGTAGCGGTTTTGTTTGCAGCTGTATGGGCAAATGAATATGTATCGTTTCAACAAATAATCGGTGGAATCATCATTTTCTTCGGTCTATGGTTTGTGAAATCAGAGAAAGTAGAAGCTAATTCTATCGTGCAAGAACCTATATCAAAATAGGAAAACAGATCACCTATGATCTGCTTTCCTATTTTTTTATTTTTGGTAAAAATACGAGGAATAAAATGGCAGTAATAAGTGGGATTAAATTAAGAAAAGGAATGCGGAAGAGTGTAATTAGAATAATTCCTGGAAGAAGAACACCGAGGACAGCATAGAAAATACTATGTTTTTTCATGTACCAATATAATGAAAGTCCAATAAGTGCAGGAACAATGAGATGAATGAGAGCCATTAAAAAATAAATCATTAGACGCCCCCT
Source organism: Bacillus sp. TH30 (assembly GCF_016650875.1). Classification (NCBI taxonomy): domain Bacteria; kingdom Bacillati; phylum Bacillota; class Bacilli; order Caryophanales; family Bacillaceae; genus Bacillus; species Bacillus sp. TH30. Next base: position 3,206,435 of record NZ_JAEKEY010000002.1, read on the forward strand.
TTATTTATGTGCTTATTACATCATATCCGTATGTTCATAGATTGATATCAATTTTTTCATAATTGGACGAAAATGTTTTGAAAAACGTCACATTTATGAGGGATTCTATATTAAAAATCTTGTATAATATTATTTCCTAAAAGCATTTAAAAAACATAAACATACTGTTTATGTTTTTTAAATTTAAGTGAAATGAATTTTTAGTAGTATGGACTCGAAAGAAATGAGTTATATAGCTTTGGTTGGATAGATAAAAACTATTGAAGGGGAGTACAACATGATTAGTATGTCATTAAGGTCGTTTAAAATTCAATCGTATTATCTACTAGGTATTCTGTTATTAGGCTGGATGTTAACACCGTTTTCAGCACATTTTCTAGGTGCAGGAATTGGACTTATTGTAAGCATGTATTGTGTTTGGATTTTAGGAAGGCGTATCGAAAAGCTTGGAGATAGTATAGTAAAGAAGACGAAAGCGCCGACGCTTGGTATGTTTAATCGCTTTGCAGCTGCAATTTTGGGTGCTATTATCATGTACGAAATTGAGCATCATATGGTAATGTGGGCATTTGCAGTAGGTATTCTGGGTGGTTATTTCTTAATCGTTATTAATTTAGGGTATTATAGTATGAAGGATGAGGAAGAATTAACGAAGGGCTGAAAAAGATGAAAAGCCTCTTTTTAGATGGAATAGAGGATCCAGCGGTGGATAGAAGCGGTCAGAGCCTTTTTTAGCCCCATGCGGTGTGAAACCAGAGCGAGGTAGTGAGCAGGAATATAATTTATATGTTCGAAGCCGTAATTTGTATATATGAAAATCTGGTTATTTAAATTGAAAATTGGCTTACTCTGGAATAAGGGATCCGGCGATGGATAGTACAACAGGAAGCGTAACTTTGTATAAAATATAGGTTTCCGCTTCCAATAAGTTAATATGAAATCACTTAGTAGTATGACTCTTAGGTTCTTTAAAAAAGTTGGATACAATACAACAAACTATTCTGATAATTAGAATAATGTATTTTATCGTTTCACTTGTATGCTCAAATAAATTAACGTTAAGCATTACAAGTCCCCAAAACATTTGAATCGCTCCATAACTGAATAAAATTTTTCCTGTACGAGAAAAATTTTTCATGGGTCTCACCCTTTCCTTTATATGTAAAATATATCATAGGAAACTACAAACGAATGATTATAAAATGAATTTCCTGTAAGTTTATGGGTATTGGTATGCAATAGATGAAGAGATTAAAGTTTCACTTTATATAAGATATAGAAAGAAGCTTACGTTTTTAACGTAAGCTTCTTTTTTATGTAAGTGTGTGTAACCGTTAAGCCGCATTGGGTTTTGTCGGTGAGTACGCGGAACTTTACGGTTACACGACACTTATTCATATGAGTAAAAGGGTTATTCCAACAGAAAATTTGTAATTAAGCGATTGGACCGCCTAAGTTAATAATAGCTTCAGAAACGCTATCGAATTTTTTGAAGTTTTCTTTAAATTCGTTTGCAAGCTCAATTGCTTTCACTTTGTAAGCATCTTTATCAGCCCAAGTTTGTTCAGGCATTAATACTTCATCAGGTACACCTGGAACATGACGAGGTACTTCAAGGCCAAAGATGTCGTGTTTTGCAGTTTCAGCTTTAGCAAGTTCACCGCTTAGTGCTGCTTGAATCATTGCACGAGTGTAACCTAAGTTCATACGTTTACCAACGCCGTATTCGCCACCAGTCCAGCCAGTGTTTACTAAGAATACTTTCGCATCATGTTTCTCGATTTTTTCACCAAGCATTTCAGCATAACGAGATGCATCAAGCGGTAAGAACGGTGAACCGAAGCAAGTAGAGAATGTAGCTTGCGGAGATGTAACACCGCGCTCTGTTCCTGCTAGCTTACTAGTGTAACCGCTTAAGAAATGGTACATAGCTTGCTCTTTTGATAACTTACTGATTGGAGGCAATACGCCAGATGCATCAGCAGTTAAGAAAATAATTGTATTTGGATGTCCTGCAACACTTGGCAGTACGATATTGTCAATCGCATGCATAGGGTATGCAGCACGTGTATTTTCTGTTAAAGTAGTATCGTTATAGTCAGCGATGCGTGTTTGACCATCAATGACAACGTTTTCTAAAACTGAACCAAATTTGATTGCATCGAAGATTTGTGGTTCTTTCTCATGAGAAAGGTTTACACATTTTGCATAGCAACCGCCTTCAATATTGAATACGCCGTTATCAGACCAACCGTGCTCATCGTCACCGATTAATTTACGGTTTGGATCAGCAGATAATGTTGTTTTGCCTGTTCCAGATAAACCGAAGAATAGTGCTACGTCGCCTTCTTCGCCTACGTTTGAAGAGCAGTGCATAGAAAGAATGTCTTGTTCAGGTAGTAAGAAGTTCATAATAGAGAAGATTGATTTTTTCATTTCTCCAGCGTATTCTGTACCACCGATTAGTACGATACGTTTTTCGAATGAAACCATAATGAATGCTTCAGAATTTGTACCGTCAATTGCTGGATCTGCTTTGAAGTTTGGTGCAGAAACAATTGTGAACTCTGATTCGTGATTTGCTAATTCTTCTTCATTTGGACGAATAAATAATTGATGTACGAACAAATTATGCCATGCATATTCGTTAACAACTTGAATTGGTAGGCGATAGTTGCGATCAGCGCCAGCAAATCCTTTGAAGATGAATAACTCTTCTTTTTCTTTTAAGTATTCTAAAACTTTTATATATAATTTATTAAAATGTTCTTCAGAGATCGGTTGGTTCACGGCTCCCCAAGCAATTTTGTCAGCAACCGATGCTTCCTTCACAATAAATTTATCCTTAGGAGAACGTCCTGTGTATTTTCCTGTTGAAGCAGAAACGGCACCAGTAGAAGTTAATTTCCCTTCGTTTCGCATTAATACTTTTTCCACTAATTGCGGAACACTTAATTGAATCTGTGCATTGCTTCCGTTCAATAATTCATGTAAACCAATTTGGACATTCACAGTACTCATATTTATATACCATCCTTTTCATTTAATGAAATATTTCTCGTAATCCCCATCAATAGTATAACACAATTATATAAATAATGTATACTATTTATTTATTTTTGTTTGTGTGAATGTATCATTTCCCTATTAATATTTCATTCTATGGGTATTGAGAAAAACTTTCAGGAAAATGTGAATATTAATTGACAAATGAATATCATTTCTTTAGTATAGGTTGGGACGGATACTCTCTTATCCCGAGCTGGCGGAGGGACAGGCCCGATGAAGCCCAGCAACCTCACTTGTAGTGGTAAATACAGGTGAATAGGTGCTAAAACCTGTGCGAGGCTAACGGTCTCGAACGATAAGAGCAAAGGGCAAAAAGCAGTATGCAAGTAGCAAATTAAACCTTTCCTCTATGTTAAGTAGGAAAGGTTTTTCTGTATGCTTGTGTGGGAGAATAAATGTATGTCGCAGTTTGTGGCAAATTAAGGATGAGTTCCGTACAATATATACAATTACTGTAGGGAGGTTTACCACATGACAAAAAAACGTCATCTGTTCACATCTGAGTCTGTAACTGAAGGACATCCAGATAAAATTTGTGACCAAATTTCTGATTCAATTTTAGATGCGATCTTAGCAAAGGACGCAAATGCACGTGTAGCTTGTGAAACAACTGTAACAACTGGTTTAGTATTGGTAGCGGGGGAAATTACGACTTCTACTTACGTAGATATTCCAAAAATCGTTCGTGAAACAATTCAAGGCATTGGTTACACACGCGCAAAATACGGATTCGATGCAGAAACTTGTGCAGTTTTAACATCTATCGATGAGCAATCTGCTGACATCGCTATGGGTGTTGACCAAGCACTAGAAGCACGCGAAGGTCAAATGACTGACGCTGAGATTGAGGCAATTGGTGCGGGAGACCAAGGTTTAATGTTTGGCTTCGCATGTAATGAAACACAAGAATTAATGCCACTTCCAATCTCACTTGCTCACAAATTAGCTCGTCGTTTAACTGAAGTACGTAAAGATGACACATTATCATACTTACGTCCGGATGGAAAAACGCAAGTTACAGTTGAGTATGATGAAAATGGTAAACCTGTACGTGTGGATACAATTGTAATTTCTACACAACATCATCCAGATGTTACGTGGGAAGAAATCGATCGCGATTTAAAAGAGCACGTAATTAAAGCTGTAGTTCCAGCAGAATTAATGGATGGAGAAACGAAATTCTTCATTAACCCAACTGGCCGCTTCGTAATTGGTGGACCACAAGGTGATGCTGGTTTAACAGGACGTAAAATCATCGTTGATACTTACGGTGGATACGCTCGCCATGGCGGTGGTGCATTCTCTGGTAAAGATGCAACGAAAGTTGACCGTTCTGCAGCATATGCAGCTCGTTATGTTGCGAAAAACATCGTAGCAGCTGGTCTTGCTGACAAAGCAGAAGTACAACTTGCATACGCAATTGGCGTAGCACAACCAGTATCAATTTCAGTTGATACATTAGGCACTGGTAAAGTATCTGAAGACGTATTAGTAGAACTAGTTCGTAACAACTTCGATCTTCGCCCAGCTGGTATTATTAAAATGCTAGACTTACGTCGCCCAATTTACAAACAAACAGCAGCTTACGGCCACTTCGGACGTACTGATGTAGATCTTACATGGGAACGTACAGACAAAGCAGCTACTTTAAAAGAGCAAGCTGGTCTATAATATATGAAAAAAAGCTTTGCGCTGTGTGCGCAAAGCTTTTTTTATTTGGTTTTATCCCGCATTAACGGGCAGTAAGCCTCCCACCTCAAAATTCGGTTGTAAAGCAAAAAAGTTAGGTAGGAGGCTAACTGCCCGTAAAAGCCCGATTGGTGAAGGCTAATAATCAGTGGGGAAGAACAAAATCCCCACTGATTAAAGTTTTACTTTATTTACTACTTGAATGCAAGAACTACAATAAACTTCCCCGTCTAGCTCAATATACTTCTTCATATTTGTCATACCACTTGCCGGAAATGGCATATGAATCCACGCTTTTTCATACGTTTGTATTTCCTTTTTACATGATTTACAAAGGATGGGTTTCTTACGGAACATAGACGGTCACCCTTTCGGTTGGCGTGCTTTTCCTGCGCAAAAAGCACTGCTCAGTAAAAATAGCGTTGCGAATATAATACTCACTAATGTGGCGTATGGAATTGCTCCTTTTAGAGAAAAACCGACAGTGATGGAAGCAACAAATAAGAGGATGAATGTTGTTGTTAATTTTTTGTATAGTTCCATAGTGAGTGAACCTCCAAATTATTTTATAATTTAAAATGAAATCTACTATGTAGAAAATATAAGGGGATTTAAAGAGTAGCTAATGGTGTGTAGTCCAGGCGTATAAGAAAGTATATTTTCCTTTTTGTGGTCGTATATACTTATATTGTATCACGGTGCATCATTGGCTTCATACAGAATTGTGTAAAGATATGTATGATAAAATGAAGAGAAGCTTTTAAGAAGGGGAAGATGAAAAATGAGTGTAACTGAACATAAAAAACAAGCGCCAAAAGAAGTGCGTTGTAAGATTGTAACGATTTCCGATACACGTACGGAAGAGACGGATAAGAGTGGTCAATTGTTACATGCATTATTAATAGAAGCAGGGCATAAAGTGACCTCTTATGAAATTGTGAAAGATGATAAAGAAAGTATTCAGCAGGCTGTGTTAGCTGGTTATCATAGGGAAGATGTTGATGTTGTGTTAACGAATGGCGGAACTGGTATTACGAAACGTGATGTAACGATTGAGGCAGTGTCAGTGTTATTAGATAAAGAAATTGTTGGATTTGGTGAGTTGTTCCGTATGATAAGTTACTTAGAAGATATCGGAAGTAGTGCGATGTTAAGTCGAGCAATTGGCGGTACTATTGGAAGGAAAGTTGTCTTTTCGATGCCAGGGTCTAGCGGAGCGGTTCGTCTTGCGATGAATAAGTTAATTTTACCGGAATTAGGTCATATTACATTTGAGCTGCATCGCCAATGAGTAAGTGGGCTGGAATTGTATTAGCAGGAGGTATGTCGAGCCGATTCGGTGAGCCGAAAGCGTTAGCAGGCTGGAAAGAGAGTACTTTTATTGAGCATATTGTGCAAGTAATGGAAAGTATTTTGCAAGATGTTGTTGTTATTAGTCATACTGATATAAAAGAGCGAGTGGAGCAATTAGTACAAGTTCCCGTTATAGAAGATATTCCGCATTATAAAGGAAACGGCCCGCTTGCTGGAATTGTATCAGGAATGGAATATATCGAAGCAGATTGGTACGCTATTATGCCTTGCGATGCACCAAATGTTTCGCAAGAGTGGTTTACTATTTTATTAGAACAAACGAGTGATGAGTGTGATGCGGTTGTGCCTATTATTAATGGAAGAAAACAACCGTTACTTGCAGCGTATAATAACCGCGTGAAAGAAAAGATTTATGCTTTGCTTCAAGAAGAAAAAAGAAGTATGGGCCAGCTTTTATCACAATGTAATGTGAAATATATTGCTGGTGAAGATGTACAAGCGAATGTAGATTGGTTTATAAATGTGAATACGAAAGAAGAATATGTACAGGTTCAAAAAAACCTTTCAAATGAATGAAAGGTTTTTTGATATACAGAAATTGGGGAACAATTACTGTATAAAGGTATGTGAGTAAGTTGATTTTAAGGGGAATTTCTTAAAATCATCATACAGTAAAAATACTGTATAACCATATTTTAATTTTTATGGTTTTTTATTACAAGTCTGTTTAGTTATATGTCTTTTTGGTATAATGAATATAGAAATAAAGCGATATTTCACTTTATGTATCATTTAGTAAACGAAATTTTATAATTGTGTAATAAACTCCCTTCACGTTGTAAATAGCCAGTAAAGGTCACGTTTGGTTGCGGAGCAGCTCCACACAAACAATTATGAAAGTGATTCATATACATCTTTAGTTCTATACGATAAACATAGAATATATTTACAAATATAACATTTGATGGGTAGCGGAATAGAGAGGCCTGTTTTATACTAATATTGTGTCACCCCTTCTAAGGGACAGCGCACAACCGGTTATTGGCTAATGGGAACATTCTCATTTTGCCAGTGCCGGTTTTTTAGTAGATAATGATGATAATAAAGTGAAACTATAATCAGTTGGGGTTTTGTTCATTCCCTACTGATTATTAGCCTTCACCAATCGGGCGTTTACGGGCAGCAGGGCTCCCACCTGACTTTTGAGGTGGGAGTCTTACTGCCCGTAAGTAGCGGGATAAATTTTTTGAGGGAGGGATCGTTTTGAAAAAGATAGATTTTACTTCTATGAGAGAGCAAGTAGCTAGTTTTTATATTTATTCTATCTCTTTTCTTGGTTTAATTGCTGTTATTATTTCCTTATTTTTAAGTGAAATGCCTTCCCATTTTATACTGCTTTTGTTGTTAATTATGTTTATGGGAATTACTGAGTATTTTCCTATCCGCATTTGGAGAGGTGGGATCACACTCAGCCTTACACTTATTTATACAATGAATTGGCAGTTTGGAATACATATAACTGTTGTTTCGTGTGTGTGTGTGATGTTATGTATCCAATTGTTTCGCCGCTTATCTATGCAAAGGACAGTATTTAATTGTGCGCAACTTGCTCTTAGTATCGTATTAGCAGAATGGCTTTCCAGTGAATGTTTCTCTCTTTTTATTTCTGGAATGAATCTTTCAGTTTTATATGAAAAATTCATAATTTTGTTTTTATTCAGCGCATTCCTTTGCCTTTTTAACGGTTTATTTTACGATCTTTTAATCATACTTCTTCCTCAGCCCTATCCGCTAGAAGAGTGGCGTAAAAAGAATATATTAGTACTCTTGAGTTTGAGTTTTTGTTTATTTTATTCTTCACTTATACATATTTTAGATTACCGATATCGCGGAGTGATGGATGAAATTATGGTTCTGTTCTTCTTTTTCCCGCTTGTGGCAATCTGTATCATTAGCTCTTTCGTTAGACAAATACGGGTGGAAAAAGAACGATTATATAAGCTTTTTTCCATTACGACGGAATTAAGTCGTGGACTATCTGCCGGAAACTTACAGCAGATGAAACAATCGCTGAAAGGATTTCTAGGAATACAGGCATATGTTTTATGGGCAAAAGATGAAGAGAACTGGACACTTTTATTAAAGGATGGAAAAGTACGTCGTGATATTTCTAATTATTCTGACCTGTATAAGGAGTTTGAAGAGATATCAGAAACTGTTGTTGTTACTGATTGGAAAACAGGTATGGCTCCAGGGGATGAAGTGTTTGAAAATACTATGCGCTCTCTTGTATATTTACCTCTTAAGGTAAATCATGAATTAGTTGGAATGTTTGTGGCAGGGAAAAGCAGGAGTGCGAGTTTTATTACTGAAGATGTACAAACTTTAGCTACGTTTGCTAATCAATTAGGCAGCTTGCTTAAAACGCGGACACTCGTCTCTGAACAGGAAAAAAGAACGATTTTAGAAGAACGAAATCGAATTGCTCGTGAAATCCACGATGGAATCGCACAAGCATTGGCCGGAGTGATATTTCAGATGGAGTCGGCTCAGAAAAAATATGCAGATCGACCAAAGGACATGCAGCAAGTGGTAGATACAAGTATAAAAAAATTACGGAAGAGTTTAAGTGAAGTTCGTTATTCTATTTATGCTTTAAAGCCATATCCAACACAAAGATTAGGACTAAAACAAGCAATTATAAATAAAATTCAATCCTTAAAACAAGAATATGGTCTAGCCATTACATATCATGAAAGAGGCCGTTCTCGAAAACTTAGTTTTACGAAAGAACGGGTTATTTTCGATACTCTGCAGGAGAGCTTGCAGAACATTATAAAGCATGCAAAGGCAGATAAAGTTGACATTTTATTAAGCTATCAACGGGAACATGTACTTTTAAAGGTAAAGGATAACGGAATTGGCTTTTCTCTTTTTGAATCTATGATTAAAGCAAAGCATGAGCCGCATTATGGTATATTACATATGAATGAACAGGCTGAACAGCTAGGGGCTGCCCTTCAGATTGATAGTTCAGCAGGAAAAGGTACAGAAATCACATTGTTAATTCCAGATTCAGAAATGGGGGAGGAATATCATGATTCGAATATTAGTAGTGGATGATCATACTGTTTTGCGTGATGGAATTCGAAGTATATTGGAACTCGAATCTGATATGCGAGTGGTTGGAGAAGCTGTTTCCGGGGATGAAGTAGTAAAAAAAGTGGAAGAGTGTAGGCCTGATTGTATCTTAATGGATATTAATTTACCAGGGAAAAATGGTATTGAGGCTACATCACTCGTGAAAGGGCAGTATCCGAACTGCCGTGTTCTCGTATTGACTATGTATGAACATGATGAATACTTGATGGCTGCTCTTCGGGCAGGTGCAGACGGTTATTTACTGAAGGATTCATCATCCGAGCAGGTAGTGGCGGCAATCCGAATGGTATTACAAGGAGATTCTGTGATTCATCCGCGTATGACTAAAAAGTTGATTACATATCATCAGCAAACGAAATCAGAATCAAATGAAAATGAACTAACAGAGCGTGAAAAAGAAATACTGTTTGAATTGGTTAAAGGTCTTAGCAATAAGGAAATTGCTGAAGCTCTATATATCAGTGACAAGACAGTTAAAATCCATGTTAATAAGATTTTCAGAAAACTAAATGTGAAAAGCCGTTCACAAGCAGTCATATATGCCGTGCGAAATCAGCTTGTTCCATTTTCTTAAATAGAAATCATTTAAAAGAACTACCCCGCACTTTATTATTTTACTCAAAATAATAAGGTGCGGGGTAGTTCTTTTGTACTATACGGTATAGAACTAATAACTAAAAAAATATTACTTTTTGATAATTTTCAGAAAAGTTTTAATTTAATAAGATAAGAAAGTAGAGTTGTAGTCTAATAGATTCGTAAATTTAAAGTTATGCAATGACTACAGATACAAATAAATATAAATGGGGGAACTTGTATGAAGAGAGGGAAATTTGGGAGGATTCTTACAGGAACGTTAGCTGTAGGTATGCTATTGTCACAAGGTATTCCGTATAACGTATTAGCAGAAAGTCCGGCTGAACTGAAGCCAGTTGATAATGCGGAACAGGTGTTGACGAATCTGTCTGCAGAACAAAGAAAAGCGTTGGAACAGTTAGATGTAAAGCCTGGCTTTACGATTTCACCTGATATTGATACGAATAGTCCTAAATTAGTTAACGTTATCGTGGAATTCAATCAAGCTCCAGCAAAAATTGAAGTGATGAAACAAGCGGCGAAAGGGAAGAAAATAGCCGCTACTACTGCGCAAGCAAAAGTGGATGAAGAACATAAAGTGTTTAAGCAACATGTCGAATCTTTAAAATCGAAGAAAGATGTTGGCACTTACGATACGAAAAAAGTAGAAATCACACGCGAATATAAGAATGCAATCAACGGTGTAGCGATGACTTTACCTGGTGTGGCTGTGCAGGAGTTGATCCAATCTGGAGTAGTAAACCGTGTCTTTAAAGATTACGAGGTAAAAGTAGAACCTCCAGTAGAAACACAAAAAGAAATCCAGCCAAAAATGGCGGACAGCATTCCGCAAATTGGTGTGGACAAGCTTCATGCAGAAAACATTACAGGTAAAGGGATTAAAGTCGGCGTTCTTGATACAGGTGTGGACTATAATCATCCTGACTTAAAAGATGCTTATAAAGGCGGATATGATTTTGTTGATAACGATGCAGATCCGATGGAAACAACGTATGAGGATTGGATAAAAGCTGGTAAGCCGGAATATCCAGGCTTAGTGTACTATACAAACCATGGTACACATGTAGCAGGAACGATTGCAGCCCAAAAGAAAAACAATGCGGATTATGCGGTGAAAGGTGTGGCACCTGAAGTAGATTTATATTCTTATAGAGTATTAGGCCCTTGGGGCGGAGGGAATACAGCGGGAATCCTTGCGGGAATCGATAAAGCGATTGCAGATGGTATGGATGTCATTAACATGTCGCTTGGTGCGCAGACGAACGATCCGCTATATGCTACTTCTGTTGCGACAAATAACGCTATGCTTTCAGGGGTAGTGACAGTTGTTGCTGCAGGTAACGCTGGACCAAACGAAAAAACGCTTGGTTCCCCGGGAACGGCAGCTCTTGGCATTTCGGTTGGGGCGAGTGATGTTTCTATGTCCATTCCTACATTTAGCGCAAGTGTATCTAACGAAAAATTTGAAAATATGCAGTTATTAGGGAAAGATTTTCCTGATAAGTTAGAAGATCTACAAGGACAATCGTTACCGGTTGTATTTGCGGGACTTGGTAAAGAAGCTGATTTTACAGGGAAAGATCTTAACGGAAAAATCGCGCTGATTCAGCGCGGGGAAATAACGTTTGATGAAAAAATTAAAAATGCTAAAAAGGCCGGGGCGAAAGCGGTTATCGTGTATAACAATGCTGACGGACAAATATCTGCCTACTTAGGTGAGGGTGTAGGTCTTATTCCATCTTTCCGTCTGTCAAAAGCAGATGGCGAACGATTAAAGGCGCTAGGTGAAGTATCTTTCAAATTCGAAACGCTGAGCAATACAAAAACGGAAGGTGATCACTTAGCTGATTTCAGCTCCCGTGGGCCGGTAAACGGAAATTATGACATTAAGCCAGATGTAGTCGCTCCGGGTGTGTCTATTTTCTCTACTGCACCGGAATATATTAACGATCCGCAGGACGGCATAAATTACGGTAATGCATATGTACGCTTGTCTGGTACTTCTATGGCTAGCCCTCACGTAGCGGGTACAGTAGCATTGATTTTGCAGGAGCATCCAGAATACACTCCTTTCGATGTAAAAGCGGCTCTTATGAATACATCTGATGATTTGAATGGCAAGAATTCCGTATATGAAGTGGGTGCTGGGCGCATCGATGCGTATCAAGCCGTCCATACGGACACATCCATTAAAGTATTAGACAAAACACAAAATGTCGAGAATGGCAAGGTTGTCGAAATTGATGAACAAACAGGTTCCATCGTGTTTGGCAGACATGTTAAGCAAGGTGATAAACCAATTGAAGCGAGCAAAAAAGTGAATATCCAAAACAACGGTAAGGAAGAAAAATCCTTTAAAGTAGAAGTGGAGTATCACGGTGAGCGTACAGGTATTCAAGATGCAGTAAAAAACGGTGTACAAGTTGAGGTGCCTGCCTCTCTTACAGTAGCCAGCGGACAATCACAGGAGCTGCAGCCAAAAATTACGATTCCTGCTAGCGCAGCGAAAGGCAGATATGAAGGATATATTCATGTAACGAATGCGAACAATCCAGCCGAAACGTATCAAATTCCATTCGCTGTCATGGTGACGGAAAAGGGATTTGAATATGCGAAAACGAGCAGTCCATCCGTGACGAATACGACGCCTTTCTGGCTATATATGTACCCGTTTGTTCATGTCAACATGAAGTTGAATAGCCCTATGAAAACCATTGATGTGCTTGTTAAGGATAGTGCAACAGGGAAAGCTGTAGGCTTTATAGGCACAGCGGATGCCAGCAGATTACTGATAGACGTAGACACGTTTCTTATGAATGCATTTAGCGGTACTGTATATCCATTTACAAATGATTCTTCTAAGCCAATTGGAGATCTTCCTGTAAAGCTTCCAGCAGGCGATTATATACTGGAATTGATTGCGCACGATGAGGAAGGGAAATCATATGTTGCACATAATCCGCTTATCGTGGACAATACAGCACCGGAAGTAAATATGGATAAAAAACCAGGTGTAATCGAGGTTAATGACTCCATGTTTACGGAAGAAGATGGACAGAAAGCAGTATGGGTGCATGGAACGGCTAAGGATGCGACAGTGGATCTATTGAAATCAAAAGGTTTAAACTATGACCAATCGTCCAACAGCATGGGTTACTCTGCAAACTCTGCATTCATAAATGGGTACTTCCCAATCCAAGCGAATGGAGATGTAAAATTCGGTATTGAGGAAAGTGATATTGCAACGAAGCCTCTAAAGTTGACTTTGACTACGTATGATATTGCAACGGCAATGGGTAAACAAAACTATGTTTTCGTAAAAGAAGGTACGGAATATACGACTTCTAGTTACGATAAGAAAGATGTAAAAGTTGGGGATAACGTTACAATGACACTTAGCCTCAATAATGTGAAACAGCTTGTATCCGGGGAATTCCAGGTCGGATTCATGAACGAGTTGTATAAGTTTGAGAATGTAAAACTGAACAATGCGGCAAACGAGTACGCGAAGGAAAAAGGCTTGGAAGTATCGCTGCAAGAACCTGTGGTGACAGAAGGAACTCAAACGAATACGGTGAAAGTCGGCGCAGCTATGAAAGGGAATGCATTTAGCGGTATGGACGGCGATATGCCTTTCCTTGATGTAACGTTCAAATTAGTAAGTGATGCATTTTTCGATAATGTCACCAAATTTAATGTACAACAGGCGTCTTATATGAAAGCGGGACAAGCAGCAACTACTGCTATTCCTTATCTCGATACGGAAAGCTTTAACATCATTCCAACGCATTCGAGAGTGCAGGGTTATATCGGTCCAGAAGCATTTTTAAGAAATGACGGTAGTTTGTCAAAAGGCGATTATACAAAAATCGGCGCTCAAGTATATGCGATGTCCCCAAAAGGTAAAAAATATCAGGGAACAATTGATAGTAGAGGGGAATATACCATTAAGGGTATCCCAGCTTCCAATGAAGCATACACAGTTGTTTTCGATGTTCCGGGACATCTAAAAGCGATGAAGAAATTCATTCCTGGATATTCTGTAAACGGTGAGATGCGCGGGCAACATGTTGGAGTACGTGCTAAAAATCTTGCGGGGGATGTGAATGGTGATAGGTTGATTGATATTCGCGATATGCAAAGTGTAGTTGAAGCATACGGCAAGAAGGATGCATCTATCGTGCCACAAGACATCAACCAAGACGGTGTCGTAGACGAGACAGATGTCCGGTTCGTTGAGAAAAACTTCTTGCAAAAAGAAGTCGGTGTTCCAGAAGTGGTTAAGCCGAAGGAAAAAATCGGTAAAAAAGGCTTGACAGATTTCTTGCGTCAGATCGGTCTAGAACCGAAGAAATAAAAATAGGGTGACCTAGGAGTGGCTGTTGATAAAAGAGGGGGAAATTTCATCTTCTGCAAATATCGATAGTCGGTCTTAAATAAACCACTAAGTTCTTTATTAAGAACTTAGTGGCTATCTAAAAGGCATCAAATAAGGAAACAATTCGTTTTTACCTCATATGGGCTTATCAGCTTTTTGGGAGTTTAAATATTATAAAAATAGGGGGATTATTAAAATGAATCTTAAGAAAAAACTTGGTATGGGTGTTGCATCTGCAGTTCTTGGTTTATCTTTAATCGGAGGCGGAACGTTTGCTTACTTCAGTGATAAAGAAGTATCAGAAAACACATTTGCGGCTGGTACGTTAGATTTGAGCATTGATCCACAAGTTATCATCGATGTTGACAAAATCAAACCGGGTGATCAAATAGAACGCGATTTCCACTTAATCAACAGCGGTACTTTGAAAATTAAGGACGTTCATCTTCTTACTGATTACACTGTAACAGATGCAAAAGGTGATAATGGAAATGCTGATTTCGGTGATCATGTCAAAGTGGAGTTTTTATGGAACATAGACAAGAACACAGTTCCTGTATGGGAAACTACTTTGTCTGAATTGAAACAAGCTACTGCTGATGGTAACTTTCCTGATCTTGTAGAAAAAGGTGTCGTAAACTGGGAAGGAAATGGACTTGCTCCAGGCAAGGATGACACTTTCTATGTGAAATTCATATTTGAAGATAATGGAGAAGATCAAAACGTATTCCAAGGAGATACATTGAAATTGAACTGGACGTTCGATGCGGCTCAGACAAAAGGGGAAGAAAAATAAGTTCGAATTTTATTCATTATATCTATGTACCAACTGAACCGCTAAATAAAAGCGCAAGATAAAAAGAGGTCACACTTCGAAGTGTGATCTCTTTTCCTATATTTTATACAATATAGGAGTTTCACTTGCAAATTGATGATACATAAGCTGCGTTTAAGCTAGCATTTCCGCTTTTCGACTTTGAATCACATCATCATAATGCATGAGTAAATTATTAGAAATTTCATCCCAACTTTGTGTAGCAGCATAGGATCGAGCATCTAGGCTCATTTGTTTACGCATTTCTTCATTATTTAACAATTCATAAATAGATGATAAAAATGAGTCTTCATTTTTGGGTTCGCATAGAACTCCCGTTTTTCCATCTGTAATAATATTTTTAACCCCGCCACTATTCGCACCAATGACAGGTGTACCACATGCAAGTGACTCCAGTACGACGTTCCCAAATGTTTCAGTAGTAGATGGAAATACCATTAGATCAGAGGAAGCATAGGCTTCAGCTAAATCCACGCCTTGTAAATATCCAGTAAAGGTTACATTTGTTTTTGGAACATTTTCATGCAGGCCCTTCGCGAGAGGACCATCTCCAGCGATGAGCCAATGAATATCGTCACGTTCTTTGTTCGTCGTTTGAATAAGTGTTTGAAGAGTGTCGATATCTTTTTCCGGAGCAAGACGTCCGACGTAGGAAAGAACATACTTCGCTGTAATATTATATTTTTTTCGGAATAGGTCTGTATTGTAAGTTGGATGAAAGAGAGTACAATCTACACCACGTCCCCAAATATAGAGCTGTTGAAATCCTTTCTTCTTTAATTGATGTAATGTTTCAGGAGAAGGAACAAAATTTTTTTGCATATGACTATGAAACCAACTTAAATAGTTCCATAGCATATTGGAGAGAAATTCGATTTTGTAATAGCGTAAATAGGCGTCAAAATCAGTATGATAAGAACCGACGACCGGGATATTTAACTTTTTGGCATAATATAATCCACAAAGTCCCATATTGAAAGGCGTAGCAATGTGAATGATATCAGGTTTAAAGGCAAGAAGTTCCCGTTTAATGCGCGGAGTAGGAAAGGCAAAGCGACATTCTGGATATAATATTGTTAACGGGATGCTTCTCATTTTATTCACATTCGTAACGAAATTATCTTCTGCCGTATGCTGAGGGGCGAAAACAGAATAGGCGATATTTTCTTTTTGAAAATATTTAGTTAAACGTTCCAAAGTTTTCGCCACACCGTTGACTTGTGGTGTAAATGTATCGGTAAATATGGCGACTCTCATCATATCGCTCCTTTACATGAGTGGAATGAATTGATAAAAAGAGATGATGCCAGAGCAAGTGCCAAGGCACATGCCTACAAATACATCTGACGGATAATGAAGCCCTAAATAAATACGGGAAATACCAACGCATAATGCTAACGGTAATAGAAAAGCAAGCAAGTTTGGATTATAGCAAATAAATGGAATGAGGACAGAGAAAACAGCCGTTGTATGTCCGGATGGAAAAGAATGATCTTTTAATGGATGAACTGGATATTTCGCATCCTGAATTGTTAAATAAGGACGTTTTCGTGGATACCATCTTTTTAATATTTGCACAGGAATATGGCTAATTGTTAAAGAAATAGCAGTTGCAATTGCAGCTTGATGCAAATTCCCTGTTGCGAAAATTAAAAAGAATAGGGTAAGTGCAATGGAAAAACTTGCACCACCGATATGGGTAATATTGCTGAAAAAGATGTTTAATGTTTTTTGATCAAAGTAGCGATTAATTCCTTTGAAGATGTAACATTCTATTTTATATAGTCCACTGACCTTCATGAGATTTTTCCTCCCTCATTTACATATATATGGAGTTATTAACTTCTATTTTAATAAGATTTTATTGAGGGGATAATAAGGTTTTGTAAAGAAAAAGTTAGATTTTTTCATAAAAAAAGCTGCCAGTCTTATGGCAGCGAT
Organism: Bacillus sp. TH30; assembly: GCF_016650875.1. NCBI lineage: Bacteria > Bacillati > Bacillota > Bacilli > Caryophanales > Bacillaceae > Bacillus > Bacillus sp. TH30. The sequence continues at coordinate 3,223,420 of NZ_JAEKEY010000002.1, forward strand.
AAAATCACTTTTGTAACGATTTATAATATTGTCCTTTTTCAACGTATTGTGTGCGGATACGTTCCATATCTTTACGGTCTTCTTCTGTTAATTCGCGAATGACCTTCGCAGGGCGACCGAAAGCTAACGTATTAGGAGGGATTTTCTTTCCTTGTGAAACGAGACTACCAGCACCGATGAAAGCTCCTTCACCAATTTCAGCGCCATCTAATATGATAGATCCCATTCCGATTAAAGCATCTTTTTCAATTTTGCAGCTATGTAAAATAACTTGATGCCCAACGGTAACGTCATCTTCTAAAATAAGAGGATACTGGGGGCTTTGGTGAAGTGTACATTGATCTTGTACATTTACTCTATTTCCAATTATCGTTGGTGATACATCACCGCGGATGACTGTATTAAACCAAATGCTAGATTCTTCGCCAATTGTCACATCGCCTGTAATGGTAACATAGTCAGCGATAAAAGCACTACTCGCAATTTTCGGATTTTTTTCTTTGTAAGGATATATCATGTAAAGCCTTCCTTTCCTAAAGACTAGTTTTAGTGTATCAAATTATGAGAAAGAGTGAAATGGAGGAGGTCCGTATGTGGAATTATGAAGCAGAGGAAGCGAAAGCTGTAGTCGTTATCGTGCACGGCGCAATGGAATATCACGGACGTTACGAAGCTATAGCGGAAATGTGGAATCATATCGGCTACCACGTTGTGATGGGAGACCTTCCATCACATGGAACGACTTCGAGAAATAGAGGACATATTGATTCATTTGATGAATACATAGAGGAAGTTAAATTATGGGTGAAAGAGGCAAGGAAGTATCGATTACCTATTTTTATATTTGGTCATAGTATGGGTGGTCTTATTGTCATTCGTATGATGCAAGAAACGAAGAGAGAAGATGTAGATGGTATTATTTTAAGTTCACCATGTTTAGGTGTATTAACTGGACCTTCTGCTCCGCTTCGAGCTGCCTCAAAAATATTAAATGTTGTTGCTCCAAAATTGCAATTTGCAACGAATCTTACAGTGGAAATGTCAACTCGTAATCATGAAGTGAGAGATGCGATGGAGAATGATTCATTGTTCTTGCGCAAAGTATCAGTACGTTGGTATAGTGAATTGATTAAGTCTATCGAGATTGCTCATGAGAAAATAGATGATTTTCCAGATGTTCCGCTCTTGCTAATGCAGGCTTGTGAGGATAAACTTGTAGATAAAACACGTGTCCGTACATGGTTTGATAATGTTAAAATTAGTGATAAGGCATATAAGGAGTGGCCTAATTGTTATCATGAGTTATTAAATGAGTATGAGCGTGATGAAATTTTGAATTATATTCAGTCATTTACTGAAATACGTGTCAATAATATAGTAGAAACAAACAAATAAATTATTATTTGTACATTTAATAGAGGAGATGAAGGAAGAAGTGAACGTACCGAGTAATCCCATAACGCTCATGGCGAAAGTATACCGTGATGTGTTTCCGGTAGTACACCATGAGCTAGCGATGTGGAAAGAGCGTGCCTACCATATTCCGAATGACGAGCTTCATAGTCAGGCAATCGCAAGTATTGAGAATAAAACGTTTCATTGCGAGGGCGGTGGCATTTTAGCGCTACTAGCAAATGAACACCGAGAGGAATGTATTCGTTTTATCGTAGCTTATCAAACGATTAGCGACTATTTAGATAATTTATGTGATCGTAGTACATCACTTGACCCGAAAGACTTTGCGGCTCTTCATGAGTCGATGGTAATGGCATTAAGCCCTGAAGTTGAAGGGGGCGGTAACTATTATCGTTATCGTGATGATCAAGATGATGGTGGTTATTTAGATGAGCTTGTTGAAACATGTCAGGATGTTTTAAAGAAAACGAAGCATTATGATAAAATTGCTCCAATTCTTCATGAACTTGCTTGTTATTATTGTGATTTGCAAATTCATAAACACGTGAAGTTAGAAGAAAGAGAACCACGCTTAAAAACATGGTTTGAAGCACATAAAGAAAACTTACCAGAGATGAGTTGGTTTGAATTTTCAGCATGTGCCGGTTCTACACTTGGAATCTTCTGTCTTGTCGCATATGCATTTCATGATGAATTACATGATGAAGATATTGCGAAAATTAGACAAGGATACTTCCCTTACGTACAAGGACTTCACATTTTACTTGATTATTTCATCGATCAAGAAGAAGACCGTATAGGCGGGGATTTGAATTTCTGTAGTTATTATGAAAACGAGCAAGCTATATTAGATCGTATGAAACATTTTGTAGAAGAAGCAGAGAAGAGCATTGATGATTTGCCTCATGCGAAGTTTCATCGTCTCATAAGCCGAGGGTTACTTGGTATTTATTTATCAGATCAAAAAGTATCAGCACAAAAGAATATGCACAAAATGGCACGGCGCATTGTAAAATACGGAGGGCTTACTTCACGATTTTTCTACTGGAACGGGAAGATGTACCGAAAGAAAATGGCGCAGTGATGAAGAGACCATCTCAAAAGGTATTTTGGGATGGTCTTTTCCTATTGTCGTATTTTGTAGTTAAGTCGATATAATTTCATGTGCTGTTGCAATTTTGCTCTATAATGAAAAAGGGACAGTCCAAAATTAGATTTTTTGGACTGTCCCTTTTTACTATGATCGTATTTTTAAAAATACATATATGAGAAGTTCAATCGCGAAAATAACTAAAACAGATAGTCCGAATAAAGGCATGACAGCGCCTAGTATAACCATCATGATAAAGAAAACGAATGTGCTTTTCTTATCTCTTTGCTTAGGAGGTGCTGCTAATTTTCCTTTCGGTTTTCTCGCTAACCACATTTTTACTCCGTAATAAATAAGAAGTAATAAAGATAACGTCGTTAGTAAGCATAATATTTTATTTGGCCATCCGAATAAATGTCCTTCATGAAGCGGGATACCGTAAGTGAACCATTGTGCAAATAATCCATAATCACGATAGTCTGTTTTTGAAATAAGTTTTCCGCTATATTGATCAAAGTAAGCTGTTATCTCTTCATTTGGTGCCACGTGCATGCCCGTAATGCCAGAACCGCTTGATTTCGAAACGGTGAATACACCTTTCGGATCAGCCGGTAGTGAGATAACATATGGCTTCTTTATTTCAATTCCTTTTTGTAATTCATCGACAGAAATTGCTTTTGGCTCATTTGAATTCGATTCAGGAGGAGCTTCTTTTCTAGTTGCCCACGGTAATTCTTTTACCTTCGATTCAGGCGGTGTCATATACAACTTTGGATATCCAATCGATTCATTCGACGATGCGATTTTATAAATTTGGTTACCCATAAATCCTGACCAAGGCAATCCAGATGCGACTAGCAGAACGAGTGGAATTGTAAATATAATACCGATAATAGAATGACGTCGTTTTGCTTTTTCTCGCTTATTGGATGCTGGTGTGTTTTTGAACTGGCGTATACTCATATACAATCCAGTCACAATTAAAAAGATTGTCCAGCACGCTGCAAGTTCTACTAAATAGTTGACGACAGTTCCACCAACTAAAAGGGAACTATGTAATTCTCGCATAATATTTGCGAACGTTTCATCTGCATTTTGATCCCCAACAATTTGGTTGTTGCTGTCTAAATAAACATATTTCTGCGTTCCTGTATATTCATTTGCGATTGTAAGTCTCGTATTATAATCCCCATTAAACTCACTAATTTTCGCCACACTATAATGCGGATATTTTTTCTCTGTTAATGAAATAGACTCAGACATCGAAATCGTTTCTGTTTGGGCGCTCTTCCCAAAATATAAATCTTTATAGATAAAATCCTCAACTTCTTCCCGAAATAAATACCCAATTCCGCTCAGTGACAAAGTAATAAGAAGCGGCGTAATAAAAAGCCCAGCATAAAAATGCCAACGCCAAAAAATGTAATGAAGCGAACGATTTTGTTTCATACTTCAGTTCCCCTAACCTTCCCTATATGAATAAACTACTTATTTAATATAGCGAGATTAAGTGTGATTACTTTGAAAGAATTGTGAAAAAAGTTAAAAGTTTTGGGGATTTTTATCAAACACAAAACACATTTCAAAAGGGATGTGTTCTATGTTTATGAAGACCTTTTTATATTTGATGCATACATCCTAACAACTGCTTTCGCAAGACATTGAGCGGAATCAACAAAGTCCTCACTCACCACCACATTCAAATCGGTATATGCGATAATAGCGGTATCTACTTCGTCTTTTAACTGTAAAACGAGCACACTCCATAATTTGCGAGCTTCCTCAATTTCTCCGCCTTTAATACAAGAAATAATTTGATTAATCATTTCTTGCCATTGTTCATTATGAACGTACTCTATATTACGTTTTGCAATCCCATCTTGATAAATACCTGCTTGAACAGTCGCTTCTGTTGCGATAATAGCGACTCTTTTTGTATTTTCAGGAATTGCTTTTAACGTCTCATCGACTATATTCAAAATAGGAATGGTAATAGAACGCTGTAATTCCTCGAAATAAAGATGCGCTGTATTGCAAGGCATAGCGATAAAGTCTACACCAGTACTTTCAAGTTTTTGTGCTCCTTCAATAATCGCTTTTTTCATCGCCTCGTGATCAATAGGGCGATCCATGTAAAACGGTGTTGGGCACGAATAAATCATCATATGAGGAAAGTCCATATCATGCTTTGCTCCGTATATTGTTTGACACTTTGCTACAACTGTATCGACGAATGGTCCGGTTGATTTTGGACCCATTCCTGCTAGTATTCCAATCATTGTTTAGTCCCCTTTAATATGTAATCAAAAACGTTTTCTGCGAACGAGAAAAAGAAATAAAGTAAGTAATAAAAATGAATATAAGATAGCCCAAGCTGTAAGCCATAGAGTGTGAGTAAGTATATTATATTTGTATTGTCCAAGCATTATAAAGCTTTCGACAGGTGGTAAAAACCATAGTAACTCTTTTTTTAACCGGATTGAGGCAATCGTCATAAGTAATATAAGTGTAAGACTAAGCCAAGCGGTGCTTGCTTTTTGAATAATATTTCTAGTAAATAATGTTGCGATTGAAATTCCTAGTATAGATAAAGACATGTGAGCGAGAAATCCGACTAGAAATAAAGAAGCTGTCATTTTTTCATTAAACATTTGCAAAATAATTGGATAGATTACGGATATAAAAGATAAAATAGTACAAATAAGAAGAGCCGTAATATATTTACCAACGTATAATGCCGAAATATTATTTGTATGTGAAATAGTGATTTGTTCTTGTACAGGATCTTCAGTATGAAAAATTGTGACTGTAATCCAGGCAGATAATAAATAAAGTGCGAGTGCTGTTTCTAAGTATGTCGGTACAATGGGAGTTGGTTTATATGTATATACAAAAAGTAAGCTTATGCAGTACATCGCAATAGGAGGAATGTACTTATACGATTTTGTGTAGTCGAGAAAATGGTAACGAATAAGCGCAAACATAATAAACCTTCTTTCGATTTAAAAATTAGGCTGTAGCAGTGTGATAGATGCTTTTTTATGTAATAAAAACTGAAGCATTTCGTTTGTATATTCCTTTTCGATTTGTAATTGAATGAGGTTTTGATTTGAATTGTGTGTAACTTGTATAAATCCTGATTGCTTTTGTAGTTCTATAGATGAAAATGTTTCGTGAACAATTGCCTCAATATAGACCTGTTCTGTTGATTTTTGCACAGAGGTATCTTCCGCAATTGTATGATTTGCTAATGTCACAATTCTATCGGCGAAGTTTTCTAGTAGTTGTTTTTCGTGACATGTGAAGAGTATAGATATGCCTTGTTGTTTTAATGAGAGTAAAATATGCTCTAATTCTTGCTGAGAGTTAGGATCGAGCCCAGAAAGAGGTTCATCTAGAATTAATAAATGGACGTCCGTAAGTAATGCTTGCATAATGCCTGTTTTTTGTTTCATACCTTTTGAAAAGTTTCGTACAACGTAATGCTTTGCATGATGTAGATGAAAAGATTCAAGGAGCATCGGAATTTTATTTCTTAAATATTTTGTTGATAAACCGTGAATGTGGCCGAGATGATATAAATAATCCTCTAATGTAAAACGAATTCCTTCAGGAAAATGTTCAGGGACATAACCGATTTGTATATGTTCTTTTCTTTGAAGTGTCCCTGCCGTAGGTGGAATAAAGCCTGCAATTATTTTGAGTAAAGTACTTTTTCCAGTCCCGTTCCCACCAATAATAGCGAGTGCTTCTCCTTCTGGAATGGATAAATCGATGTTGTCTAGTATAAGTGATTTGCCATACTTCTTTTGAATTCCCCTTAGTTCTACTAGCAAAGTTCTATCCTTCTTTCTTCAAATATTGTATACATCCATTATATAGGAGAATAAGAAAAAGACGTGCAATGAGTGCAAGTCTTTTTTTGTTATGTTTTGTCGAACAATCGATATATCTGAAAAATCGTTGATATAATTATCCCGCTATTTGCCGGACAGTAAACCTCACTGATTAAAGTTTCACTTTATCGCTTCTCAATCGCCACAATAAATGGCGGGTTATTTTGCTGGTTAATGAAGCCGTATCGCAAAACGTGAGCTTCTTTTTGATCTAGTTCTTCTGCAAATTTAAGTACAGCGTCGCGTTCTACTTGTCCTTCTGGGTGTCCGTGGTAAATGACAAGGACGATGATACCTTCAGGTGCCATTACTTCTAGTAGTTGTTCGATCGCCGAGATTGTTGAGTTCGGTTTTGTAACGATATGCTTGTCACCACCAGGAAGGTAACCTAAGTTGAAGATTGCTCCTGTTACTTTTCCCTTTGCATCTTTAGGTAATACGGATAAAAGTGTATCGTGACTATCGTGAACTAAAACAGTACGTTCAAAAAGTTCTTTTTCCTTTAGGCGGATAGTAGAACTTTCAATTGCATCTTTTTGAATATCAAATCCAAATACTTTTCCGTTATCTCCAACGATTTCAGCTAGGAAGCAAGTATCATGACCATTTCCAAGTGTTGCATCTACAGCGTAATCGCCTTCTTTTACTGCCGTTTGCAGCAGCGAGCGAGCAAACGGTAATACACGTTCTAATTTCATTTTTGTTTCTCCTCATTTGCATATTTTCCTTGCCAGCTTCCGCGGCGTACAAATTCTGCATCGATGGAATTTAATACTTCCCATTTATTTAAGCTCCACATTGGGCCAATCATTAAATCAGGCGGACCGTCACCTGTGATGCGGTGCACAATTACATCTTCTGGAATAATTTCAAGTTGGTCAACAACGAGACTTACGTAATCTTCAAGAGAAAGGAACTCGAGTTGTCCTTTTTCATATTGCTTCACCATTGGCGTTCCTTTTAATAAATGAAGTAAATGAATTTTAATTCCTTGTAAGTCAAGCTTCGCTACTTCACGAGTTGTTTCCATCATCATGTCGTAATCTTCAAGTGGAAGACCGTTAATAATATGAGAGCAAACTCTAATGCCATGTTTGCGTAATTTATTTACGCCTTCCACATAAGATGGATAATCGTGAGCACGGTTAATAAGATTTGCAGTACGTTCATGAACAGTTTGTAGTCCGAGTTCAACCCAAAGGTACGTACGTTTATTTAAGTCCGCTAAATATTCAACGACATCGTCTGGTAAACAATCTGGACGAGTTGCGATAGAAAGACCGACAACGTCTTTTTCTGCTAGAAGCGGTTCGAATTTTTCTTTTAACACTTCAAGTGGTGCATGTGTATTTGTGTAAGCCTGAAAATAAGCGATACATTTTCCGTCTTTCCACTTTGAGTGCATTTTTTCTTTCATTTCATGATACTGAGTTATAACATCATCGCGGCGATCACCAGCGAAGTCACCAGATCCAGCAGCACTACAAAACGTGCAACCACCGTAAGCAACCGTACCGTCACGGTTCGGGCAATCGAAGCCAGCATCTAATGAAACTTTAAAGATTTTTTCACCAAATTCATTTCGTAAGTGGTAATTCCATGTATGATAACGTTTATTGTCGTTTGTATATGGAAAAGGGTTTTGAACCTTCATTACTTTCCCTCCTAAGACGAGTCAAAATAAAGTGAAACTTTAATCAGTGGGGGATGTTCCCCCCACTGATTATTAGCCCTCACGAATCGGGCGTTTACGGGCAGTTGAGCTCCCACCTACCTTTTTTTGTTTCATCCAAATTTTGAGGTAGAGGTCTTACTGCCCGTTAATGCGGGATGAAACAAAATCCATTATAACATACTCATAAGGTTCATATGGAAGGGACACACTAAAGGGGAATTGAAGCAAGGAGGGACAATTATGGCAGAGCGTCAATCACTTGAAGAGTATATTACACAGGCAGAACAAGCGGTGGAATATGCGAAAGAACAATTAGACCAAGGCATGAGACAAGAGCATTACAATACGATGGAGTATTCGGATGCTCAGTTACAATTAGAACAAGCATATAACGACTTACAAACTATGCAGCAACATGCGAATGATGAGCAACGTGAGCAATTAAATAGAGCACGTATGGCAATTCGCCAATTGCAACATCAAATGATTATTACACCGCACTAATAAGGAGTGAATGTAATGGCGAAACGTTCAGATCAAAATAATCCAGAGCAAAAAACGCAAAATGGACATAACGCTGAATTTTCAAATGAACTTGATCCAGTTGTTCAAGTGAAACAGCGTAACAGTAAAAAAGGACAACCTCAAAGATCGAAGCAATCAGAGTAAACCAGGTCGAAATACGACCTGGTTTTATTTTATTACAAAAGTGTAAGGTAATTGTAATGTTAATAAATAGCAGTTCACCTCCAAAAGGCGCAAAATAGGTAATGGAAAAACAAGCGTAGGAGGATATATATGACGAAACCAGTTGTAGACGTGAAAAATGTTCAAAAAGTGTACGGTAAAAAAGGTGAGAACCAATCACATGCGTTAAAAGGTGTTTCATTCTCAATTCAAGAGGGTGAATTTGTTGGTATTATGGGACCATCTGGTTCTGGTAAAACGACATTATTAAATGTAATTTCAACGCTTGATAAAGCAACGGGTGGCGTTGTTGAAATTGCGGGTACGGACATTACGAAAATGAAGCAAGGTGAGCTTTCTGATTTCCGTTCGCAAAAGTTAGGATTCATTTTCCAAGACTTCAACTTATTAGAGAACTTATCTATTTATGAGAACATTGCACTTCCACTTTCACTTCAAGGTGTTTCATCACGTAATATTGGACCGAAAGTAGAGAAAGTAGCGAATATGTTAGGGATTACAGAAATTCTTCAAAAGTATCCAACTGAAGTATCCGGTGGACAGAAACAACGTTCAGCAGCAGCGCGCGCACTAGTGCATGAGCCGGCAATTATTTTAGGAGACGAGCCAACAGGAGCTCTTGATTCGAAAAATGCAGCAAGTTTACTTGATGCGATGACAAACTTAAATGAAGAACAAGGCGTATCTATTATGATGGTTACGCATGATCCATATAGTGCAAGTTACTGTCAGCGTATTTTATTCATTCAAGATGGTGAGCTATATAAAGAAATTCACCGCGGTGGTACGCGTGAAGAATTTTATAAAGAAATTTTAGATGTGCTTGCGGACTTAGGCACACAAAAAGCGTAAGAAGGGAGGTCTAGGGCATGTTATTTAAACTTTCCATGTCAGGGCTAAAGAGTAAGCTGAAAGATTATATTGTCTTACTTGTTGGTCTTGTCATGTCGATTTCAATTTTTTATATGTTCCAAACGTTAGCGCTGAATAAAGCGTTTATCGAATCCAATTCTGTTATTAAGTCTATTGGTTTCGTATTCCAAGCAGGTTCATTTTTATTAGCAATTATAACGTTCTTCTACATTTTATATGCAAACTCTTTCTTATTATCTCTTCGTCAAAAAGAGTTTGGTATGTACATGATGTTAGGTGCAAAAAAGCATAAAGTTACATTACTTATGTTTATTGAAACGATTGTATTAGGTGCTGCGTCTCTTGCGATTGGACTTACAGTTGGTGTAGGGCTTGCAGAAGGTATCGGACAGTTATTAATGAAACAATTAGAATTTGCTGGTGAAGGCTATAAGGCATTTTATCTACCATCTATGACTGTTACTTGCATTTTCTTCTTTGCATTATTTGTATTATCAGCAATTATGAACAGTATTAAGTTATCACGTATTTCAGTACTGCAACTTGTACATGCAGATGCACAAACAGAACGTGTTGCAGTAAAAGGGAAAATGACAGGTGTAGTTGCATTTCTTGCCGTTATTTTATTAGGTATTGGCTATGCATCTATGATTTATATGGACAAGTTAAGAGAAATGGGAATCCTTATTGCATTAATTACAACAACAGCTGGTACTTACATGCTATTTGGATCACTTCTCCCAGTTATTATTAAAAAGTTAAAGAGTAATAAAAAACGTAGTGAAAAAGGACTTAACGCTTTTACATTTGCACAATTAAACTTCCGTATTAATAGTTTAACGAAAGTGCTTGCAACGGTAGCGATGTTAGTTGCTCTTGGAGCGGGTGCAATTTCAGGTGGTATGGCGTTTAAAAATAACGTTATAAAAATGGTTGATGGTTTAGTAATATATGATTCAGTTATTCATAACCCAACAGCTGAAGAAAAGAAAATTTTAGATGGTATTACATTTAAAGAGAAAAATGAATATCGTTACAAAGTTGATAATAAATACGTTTATTATGTAAAAGAAGATTTAGAGAAAAAACCTCCTTTCGTACAAGATACAAAACAGATGGAAAGTATGAAGGATTTAGGAAAAATAAAGAAAGTTTCAGAGGAACTACCAGTAGGTGCAGTTTCTAGAGAAATGAATGAAAAAGATGCGAGTGCTAAAGAACTTCCAGAAGAATGGAACGAGGCTTTCAGAACAATTCAGCCATTTTATCTATATGAAGATCATGCAATTAAAATTGTAGATCAGAAAATGTACGATACTGTAAATGGTAAAGAAGGAATCGTAGTTACTGGAAAAACAGACGATTTTGTAGCATACACAAAAGAATGGAAAAAACTTGACGAGTTGCAGCTAGTTAAATATAAAAATGTAAAAGCTGAAAGATTAGATAGTAAATATCAATCTTACAATGGATTCTACGGCATTGCGAGTGGAACAGTATTTATGGGATTCTTCCTTGGAATTGCGTTCTTAGCAATGATGGCAAGTTGTTTAATGTTTAAAATTCTTTCTGGTGCATCAAAAGATATTACGCGTTATCAAATGCTTCGTAAAATCGGTGTGCGCCGTGAATTATTAACGAAATCAATTTATAAAGAGTTATTCTTAGTATTCTTATTCCCGGCAATTGTGGGTATTGCTCACGTATTAGTTGGTATGAATATTTTCGGATTTATTTTAGTCGATCCGTACTTCCGCATTTGGGTTCCAATCGTAATTTTCGTAGTAATTTATGCGATTTATTACTTCATTACAGTTCAATTGTATAAAGGGATTGTTCTTCCGAAAGAAGATTAATAAAAAACCGAGCGAAACTGCTCGGTTTTTTATATTTTCAGAAAAAACACTTTAATGTTACTGAAATATATAATATAATGTAAATAAGTAACATAATATGTGAGTATCAGCAACTGGAAAACGAAAGGAGGAATTCGATCTATAGAAAGAAGCTGAACTTGTATCCCCTATTTTTCTACCCACACCGTATTTGTACAATCATAAATTTCCAAATGAAAAATTGTCAGACCTAAGTCGTATATTGTGAAAATAATGGATAATACATGGAAATCTCATAGCATGATAAGGTAAAATGGACAGGATAATGAGAAAATTACCGTTCATAAGATGAGGAGATACATGTATGGAAGTTGTAGAGGCATTAAAAGATATAAGTCAAATTGAGGCTATGAAAAAGTATTTAAAAGAGCACTCGCAGCGAGATTATCTTTTATTTGTTATTGGAATTAACACTGGATTAAAGATTACTGAACTATTGAGTATTAAGTTTGAAGATGTATTAAATGAAGATGGAACTGTTAAAGAGTTTTATTCTCTTCCTGTGAAAGATGAAAAGTTTAAACAAGATATTTATTTAAATACAAAAGTAAAAGAGGCGCTTTTAGCGTACGTACAATCTTTTGATATTCAAAGAGAAAACTACGTATTTAAATCTAACAAAACAACAAATTCAATCTCACGCCAACAAGCGTATCGTGTTATCCATAGCGCAGCTGAAGCGGTCGGAATACTTGGTAAGATTGGAACGAACTCAATGCGAAAAACATTTGGATTTCATGCATATAAAAGAGGAATAGCAATCGCACTGTTGCAAAAACATTTTCATCACGCGACTCCGTCAGAAACGTTAAAGTATTTAGGGATATCAAAAGATGAGAAGTTTAAAACAGAGATTGATGTAGATTTGTAAAAGGAAAGAGCCGTAACTAAAAAATTAGGAGGCGGGAATATGAATATTAGAGAGAGTGAACTACCGGGCATTGGATGTAAATTCGAAGTGATAACAAAAGGTAATGAAAAAATGGTTATCGTTATTCATGATGATGGCCGAAGAGAAATGTATCATTTTGATGCGGATCACGATGAGAGTATTTCAAGCATTTCTCTTCGTGATTCTGAAGCGAGACAAATTGCGGCTATATTAGGCGGAATGGTATATAGGCCGCAAGCGCTAGACACAATTGAGATGGCTTTTGAAGGATTATCAATTGAATGGTTTAAGGTGGAGAATAATGCACCAGTAGTACAACAAACAATTGGTAGCTTACATGTCAGAAAAACGTATAACGTAACGATTATTGCTATTTTGAAAAAGAATATGAAGAAATTCTTTAATCCAGGTCCAGACTCTATTATTGAAGCTGGCGATATGCTCGTATTGTCGGGTGAAAGACATGAAGTGAAAAGAATTATTAATGAATTGCTTTCAGCAGGAGGTGATTCATAATCGATGGATACTTTAATTTTGGAAGTTGGAACTGCGTTAGTATTAGTAGCTTTTGCAGCTATCCTCGCTGCGAAGTTAAAGTTCTCGATTATTCCGTTTCTCATTATACTCGGTATGTTAGTGGGGCCTCATGCCCCAGATTTAGGACTTATCGATTTAAGGTTTATTGAAAGCGGAGAAGTTATTTCCTTCCTCGGCCGTGTAGGCGTCATATTCCTCCTATTCTATTTAGGCTTAGAATTCTCAATAAAAAAATTAATTAAATCAGGAAAGTCGATTGCTTTTGGGGGTAGTGTTCATATATCGCTTAATTTCATATTAGGTTTACTTTATGGATATGTTATGGGATTCCCCTTACTAGAAACATTAATTATTGCTGGAATTATTACAATCTCATCGAGTGCAATTGTAGCGAAAGTAATCGTTGATTTAAGAAGATCTGGTAATAAAGAGACAGAGCTAATTTTAGGAATCATTATGTTTGATGATATCTTTTTAGCTGTATATTTATCAGTTGTTTCAGGATTAGTACTCGGAGGTGCAACATCATTTGTAGGTGCTCTTACATCCGTACTAATCGCAGTAGGATATATGTTACTATTCTTTGTAATCGCTAGAAAAGCTACGCCGTTCCTAAATAAAGTATTAGATATTTCGTCAAACGAAATTTTTATTATCGTAATATTCGCTATTTTATTCTTTGTAGCAGGATTTTCAGAAACAATTCATGTTGCGGAAGCGATTGGGGCCTTATTGTTAGGACTCGTCTTTTCAGAAACAGAGCATAGTGACCGGATCGAGCATCTCGTCGTCCCGTTTCGTGATTTCTTTGGAGCTATATTTTTCTTCAGCTTCGGTTTAAGTATAGATCCGTTTTCGCTTGGAGGAGCAGTATGGTTGGCATTAGGAGCAGTTTTCATTACTCTCATCGGTAATTTTACAGCTGGAATGATTGCAGGGCGTAAAGCCGGGTTATCGCATAAGGCTTCTACGAATATCGGTTTAACACTTATATCACGTGGGGAATTCTCCATTATTGTCGCGAATCTCGGAATAGCGGGTGGCTTAATGGCAACGATTAAACCATTCTCAGCTTTATATGTTTTAATATTGGCGTCGCTAGGGCCATTATTAACGAAGGAGTCTGGGAGAATATACTCTCTACTAGACAAAATATTTAAATGGAGTGCTAAAGAAAGTGCAAAACGTAAAAAGGAAGTTGGATAACCTTTCGCGAGGGAACGATTCTATTATTTATAGATTAATATTTTACAAAGACGATTAGAATACATTCTAATCGTCTTTGTGCTATTATCTGAATTTCATCAACTATTAATCAGTTGCCTTCCTATTTAAAAACGACTACAATTTTACTGTTATATATATGAACGAAAAAAAGAGAATAGGAGGGGAGACTATGCCAAGGAAAGTATGGCTATTAGTAGCTGGGATGATTATTAATGTCACGGGTGCTTCTTTTTTATGGCCTTTTAATACAATTTACTTACATGATAGTTTAGGGAAATCTTTATCAGTAGCCGGAATGGTATTAATGATCAACTCGCTTACTGGTGTAATCGGAAACTTGCTCGGCGGTGTTTTATTTGATAAATGGGGCGGTTATAAATCAATTTTAGTAGGGATTGTCATTACACTTGTATCGATTTTAGGTCTTGTATTTTTCCATGGTTGGCCATTATATGTTGTGTGGCTAGCATTAATCGGATTCGGTTCTGGAATGGTGTTTCCATCGATGTATGCGATGGTCGGTACGGTTTGGCCAGAAGGCGGGAGACGAGCGTTCAATGCAATGTATGTTGGACAAAACGTTGGGATTGCGATTGGAACAGCGTGCGGTGGATTAGTTGCGTCTTATCGTTTTGATTATATTTTCTTAGCGAACTTTATTTTATATTTTATTTTCTTCTTAATTGCGTTTATTGGATTTCGTGGTATGGAAGCAAAAAAAGAGCAAGAGGTACAAAAAGAAGCCGAAACGAAAAAAGGTTGGTCACTTACACCTGGCTTCAAAGCGCTTCTAATCGTATGTGTAGCATATGCTTTATGCTGGGTTACATACGTACAGTGGCAAGGGGCAATTGCGACTCATATGCGAGAATTAGATATTAGCCTCCGCCATTATAGTTTATTATGGACGATAAACGGAGCGATGATTGTTTGTGCGCAGCCACTTGTTAGTATGTTAATTCGCTGGATGAAGCGTTCTTTAAAACAACAAATTATGATTGGAATCGTCATTTTTGCGGCGTCGTTTATTGTTTTAAGCCAAGCGCAGCAATTTACGATGTTTCTCGTTGCGATGGTGACATTAACAATTGGTGAATTATTCGTATGGCCGGCAGTTCCGACCATCGCAAATATACTTGCACCGAAAGATAAGCTAGGATTTTATCAAGGTGTTGTAAATAGCGCAGCGACTGTAGGGAAAATGTTCGGACCGGTCGTTGGCGGAGCGATTGTTGACTTATACAATATGGAAGTATTGTTTATTGCGATCATGGTAATGCTTGTAGTAGCGCTTATAGCAACGAGTATTTATGATAGACGAGTAAAAGTAGAAGAAACAGTTGAAGAAAAAATTGCAGTTTAGTTTGACGGAACATGCAACATGTTTTAGAATATATTTAAATAAATAGTAATAAAATATCCTTTGGAACAAGGGAGTTAGCTCGGCTGTCCTAAGACGAATTCGTTAGTTAGCAAGAGTAACGATTAACCGAGAAGCCCTCGCTTCAAGTAAGCTCTTAAGAGATACTAAGTGGTGGGTAGTTCACATTAACTCATATTTGTAATAACAGTGAGAAGGAGTAGTAGTAATAGAAGCTGGTTTAGAGAGTTGACGGTCGGTGCAAGTCAATCCACGTTTCGTTATGAACTCGCCTTTGAGTTGCAGTTGTGAAATCATTAGTAGCAATTGCCGTTAATCCACGTTACGGATCTAAGCGAATGTATTTATTACATTAATTTAGGGTGGTACCGCGGGAATCTATAACCTCTCGTCCCTTTCTAGGGATGAGAGGTTTTTTGTATTTTGGGCGGTGAAAATAAATAGAATTTCAAGGAGGGTATCTCATGAGCTTTAATCATCAAGAAATTGAGAAGAAGTGGCAAGGGCATTGGGAAGAGAATAAAACATTCCGTACGCCAGATGAAACAGAAAAACCAAAATTTTATGCACTAGATATGTTCCCATATCCATCAGGTGCAGGCTTACACGTAGGTCATCCAGAAGGTTATACAGCGACAGATATTTTATCTCGTATGAAGCGTATGCAAGGATATAACGTTCTTCATCCAATGGGATGGGATGCATTCGGTCTTCCAGCAGAGCAATATGCACTTGATACTGGAAACAGCCCGGCAGAATTTACAGAGCTTAATATTAATACGTTCCGTAATCAAATTAAAGCATTAGGCTTCTCTTACGATTGGGATCGTGAAGTAAATACAACAGATCCAACCTACTACAAGTGGACACAATGGATCTTCCTAAAACTATTTGAAAAAGGTTTAGCTTACGTTGATGAAGTACCTGTAAACTGGTGCCCAGCACTTGGTACAGTACTTGCAAACGAAGAAATCATTGACGGTAAGAGTGAGCGCGGGGGACATCCAGTTGAGCGTCGTCCGATGAGACAGTGGATGTTAAAAATTACAGCTTACGGAGATCGTCTATTAGAAGATCTAGATGAGCTTAATTGGCCAGAAAGCTTAAAAGACATGCAACGTAACTGGATCGGTCGTTCTGAAGGTGCAGAAGTACACTTCAACATCGACGGTACAGATGAGAAGTTCACAGTTTTCACAACGCGTCCTGATACACTATTTGGTGCAACATACTGTGTACTTGCTCCGGAACATGCGCTTGTTGCTGAAATTACAACAGCAGATCAAAAAGAAGCTGTAGAAGCTTACATTAACTCTGTTAAAATGAAGAGCGATTTAGAGCGTACAGAACTTGCGAAAGAAAAAACTGGTGTATTCACTGGTGCTTACGCAGTTAACCCAGTAAACGGTGAGAAATTACCAATCTGGATCGCTGATTATGTTCTTGCAACTTACGGAACAGGTGCTGTAATGGCAGTTCCAGCTCACGATGAGCGTGACTATGAATTCGCATCAGTATTCAATCTTCCAATGAAGGAAGTTGTAAAAGGCGGAGATATTACGAAAGAAGTGTACACAGGTGATGGTGCACACGTAAATTCAGCATTCCTTGATGGTTTAAATAAAGAAGAAGCAATTGTAAAAATGATTGAGTGGCTTGAAGTAACAAGCGCAGGAAATCAAAAAGTAACGTACCGTCTACGTGACTGGTTATTTAGTCGCCAACGTTACTGGGGTGAGCCAATTCCAGTAATCCATTGGGAAGATGGTACAATGACAGCTGTGAAAGAAGAAGAATTACCATTAGTTCTTCCGAAAACAGAGAATATTCGTCCTTCAGGTACAGGTGAATCACCACTTGCAAACATTGAAGAGTGGGTAAATGTTGTTGATCCTGAAACTGGTAAAAAAGGTCGTCGTGAAACAAATACAATGCCGCAATGGGCTGGTAGCTGCTGGTACTACCTACGCTACATCGATCCAAACAACAGCGAAGCACTTGTAGACCCTGAAAAAGTAAAACAATGGCTTCCAGTTGATATTTATATCGGTGGAGCAGAGCACGCTGTACTTCACTTACTATATGCTCGTTTCTGGCATAAAGTATTATATGATATCGGTGTAGTTCCAACGAAAGAACCGTTCCAACAATTATTCAACCAAGGTATGATCTTAGGTGAAAACAACGAGAAAATGAGTAAATCAAAAGGTAACGTTGTAAACCCGGATGATATCGTAGCAAGCCACGGTGCAGATACACTTCGTCTATACGAAATGTTCATGGGACCATTAGATGCTTCAATCGCTTGGTCTGAAAATGGTCTTGACGGAGCTCGTCGTTTCCTAGACCGCGTATGGCGCCTATTCATTCAAGATAACGGTGAATTAAGTGAGAAAATTACTGATGCACCAAACAAAGATCTTGAAAAAGCTTACCACCAAACAGTGAAGAAAGTAACAGAAGACTATGCAGAGCTTCGCTTCAACACAGCGATTTCTCAAATGATGGTATTCATCAACGATGCATACAAAGCTGAAACACTTCCGAAAGAATATGTAGAAGGTTTCGTAAAAATGATTGCACCAGTTGCACCTCACATCGGGGAAGAACTATGGAGCAAGCTTGGATACACTGAAACAATCACATATGCAAGCTGGCCAACATTTGATGAGTCTAAACTTGTAGAAGATGAAGTTGAAATCGTTGTTCAAATTATGGGCAAAGTTCGCGCAAAATTAACAATGAGTAAAGACGCATCAAAAGAAGAAATGGAACAACTTGCACTTGAGGAAATCAAAGAACAAATTGAAGGGAAAACAGTTCGTAAAGTAATTGTTGTTCCTGGAAAGCTTGTTAACGTTGTTGCAAACTAATTAATTATTAATAAAAGCTCAGAGCGTTTATGCTCTGAGCTTTTTTGCATGAAAAATAAGCTCAGGATCACCTTCATCTAAGTTTTCGATCATTCCACTACGCATAAATCCATTTGCTTTAAAAACTTTTTGCATATTTGTATTCGATTTGTTCGTTGAAGAAAATATTTTTTGAGTAGGAGAATGTCTTAACATATATGAGATTAATGAGCTTGCATGACCTTGTCTTCTTTTCGTTGGCGAAACAATAATTAATGAGAGGAAAGTATAACCAAAGAAATTTGTATCGTATGTTAGAAAACCAGAAATGGAATTGTCCTCTTTTGCAATGATGCAGGTTCCTTCATCAATAGCGTGTTTAATATAATCTCGTCTACTATCGTCTCCGATTACATCAACATCTATATGTAAGATTGAATCTAAATCGTCGATGGAAGCTTTTGCTACGTTCTCCAACGAAAACGCCTCCTTTGAAAAAATAATCAGTTAATTTAGTTTATCATGAATGAAGAACGAAGAAAAAGGCGCGGAATTCCCATATAGACAAACACCTATTCTTCTATAGAAAATATGATAAAAAAGGTAGGTTAAATTGAACAGAAGAGGTGAAAGGAATGAAAGGGATGGACAATAATGCACCACATGGCTTCTTCGGAGGTGGATCGGATAGTTATGGACAAATGATGTTCATGGGAGGAGATGGTCAACACGGATATGGCGGAATTCCAAGTTGGATGGGAGGAGCAGCTGGAGGATTTTCGACGTCAGTGGCGGGTGTACAAACAGGATTTCCAACGTCAGTAGCTGGAGCGCAAACCGGATTTCCGGCACTAGTAGGAGGTACACAAGGAGGAGTGCCTGTAGGTATGCCAACTACATTCCCATCTTTCGTTGGAGGCGTACAAACAGGATTTCCTGTACCTGGCGTTGGTGTTGTAGCTGGTGGAATCGGCGGCTTCCCTCAAGGTGTTCACGGTCATCATGAGCATCACGGCCATCATCATCAACAACACGGTCATCATCAGCACCACGGTCATCATCAGCACCACGGTCATCATCAACACCACGGCCATCATGGTCACCAAGGCCATCATCAGCACCACGGTCATCATCAACAACAAGTACATCATCATGGTCATCATCAAATTCATCCGCAGGCTGTCCTTTATCAAACTCATCATCATGGTCACCAAGGCCAGCATCAACACCATGGTCATCATGGTCACCAAGGCCAGCATCAACACCATGGTCATCATGGTCACCAAGGCCATCATCAACACCACGGCCACCATCAGCAACAAGTACATCACCAAGGTCATCATCAAATTCACCCGCAGGCTGTCCTTTATCAAACTCATCAAGGTCAACATCATCACCAAGGCCAACACCATCACCAAGGCCAACATCATCACCAAGGTCAACACCATCACCAAGGTCAACACCATCATCAAGGCCAACACCATCACCAAGGCCAACACCATCATCAAGGCCAACAGCATCATCAAGGTCAACAGCATCATCAAGGTCAACAACAGCATCAGGGTCAACAACAATACCAACAGTATCAGCAACAACAACAGCCTTGGGCAGGTGGAATTGGAGCAGGGACTGCAGCAGGAGCAGCAGCTGGTACTGCAGGAGCAGCTGGACACGCGGGACACGTGGGTCATTAATAGACCAAAGGAAAAAAGACATAATAAAAAACTGCTAGGAAATCCTAGCAGTTTTTTTCAGCTTCTTGGCGCTGACGTTCAATTTCAGCACGAAGTTGTGGTTCTGGTGCTTGCCAGCCTTCTGGTTTTAGAATTTTGCCGTCGCCTTCACGGAATCGAGGTTTCCCATCAGGGAATAGTTTTGCCATGTTTGCGTTGTTTACAATTTCGAATCCTTTATCTGGACGTACGCCCATTTCTGCAAATGTTCCAAATGCAAAGTAAATAAGGTCAATAAGTGCATCATATTGATCTTCAACAGTCGTTGCTTCTAGAAATTCTTCTAGCTCTTCTTGCATAAAGCTAGCACGAATTTTTGCACGCTCTTCTGTTAGTTTTGTTGGAATACTTGTCACAGGATGTCCGAATTCTTCATGCATTTTTGCAACAAGTTCGTATCCTTTATCTAAACCTTTTTCGTTTGTCATGTTGTTTCATCCTTTCTCATTTTGTGCCGAAGTTTATTGTAACATAAGGTGATTGTTTAATAAAAAGAACATCTTATAGAAATAAGATGTTCGCTCTTTATTCTTCTTTCTTAATTAAAATGGATAAAATAAGATCGATGCCAAACATTCCGATGAGTAGCATTGGTATAACGACAAGTAAATAACGTGTGAAGGAAACATTTTTTAAGTATGTATGAGCAAATAAAAAGACGCCGAGAAATAAAATACCATTTAAAATAGGTTTTACTAATTTTTTAGACATAAGCTCCCCCGTAAATATCCCTTTTCTCTATTTAAAAATAAAAACTCCCTTCTCCGTTGTACCATGCCAGAGAGGGGAGTTCAATCATTAACTTATTCAATTACACCAGAATTTGTAATATTTACGGTGTATTTTACTTTAATAGGGACATCTTTATACATTTTTCGCCACTCTTCTAATTTGAATGGGCGATAATGTTGTCTATATTTTGCTCCGAGTCCAAGAGGATCAACATTTAGAGATTTAAATTGTTTAATTAGTTTTGTAGCTTTCGCATCTAATTGTTTCTCAATTGATTTCGCTATTTTTTGCGTGTTCTTTTCATTTTCTAAGTTGAATTTTTGAGATAATTCTTGAATACGAGCTTCCATTTTTACATGAATATAGAAAGAAGGTTTTCCATTTTTTATGTTTACTTCGTAGGTAGGAATGGAAAGGATATTATTAATCATTGCATAGCCAGGATTGGTTTTAAATTCATGTGAGTCTAAGCGGTGCTTTTCTAGTAGTCCTTTGAAAACAAACATATCTTGGTACTTGATTGTTCCAACTAACTTATCCTTTTTTAAGAGACCGATACCAGTAATTTTTATTTTATCTCCATGTTTTTTCAGGATAGGCATATAAGAATCTTGTCCTTCACGGTAGTACCGAAAAGCACCTAAATATAAATTGTCAGTTGGTAAAGGGCCGGTTTCCATATTATGTTCTAACATTTTTTTTATATAAATTGCAACATTATAAGATGTACTGTATTTTCCTTTAAATAGTTCAGTACCACTTCCTTCTAATAGTCCCACATACAGTGAATTACCAATATTCACATCACGAATTAATGTGTCAAAGGAGGTGGATAATCCTTTTTTAGCAACCTTTGTTGTGAATAAGGCAACACGCATTTGACCGCTTGCGAACGGTTGCGAAGATTCTAAAGATGTATCTGCCTTTACTTGTTTTACTGCGTTTCCTGTTCCCTCATAAACTTGAACTTTATTGCCCTTTTTTTGTATAGGACAAACAAATGTAACTTTTACTTTATTATCTTTTGCTGTATCGAAGACAGTTCCTTGAATGAGTTGAACATCATCAATAATATTTTTTTGTAAGCAACCAGTTAGACTGAAGATACTGATGCAAATAAGAAGTATTAATTTTCTTTTGGTTTTTTCCATTTTCTTTTCACCCACACAATAATAAATAGAATTGGGATGTATACATATATAAGCCAAAAACTAACTTTAGATGTATTGCTAATAAAATCATTAATATCATGCCTGTTCGTTAAAAGTTGTGAAACAACTAAGGTGATAAGCATAAAGGCGATTAAAATGCTACGTTGCTTAACACGAAAGATTTCATGAGTTCCTCTAGTAGCAGCCCATAAAGGTAGAATAAAGCTCGTAACAATAACGAGAGCATAAGCGGAAATAGCAATATACTCAAGTCGCTCTATAAAAGGAAGCTTAATAACTTGTGTCATTGAAAGTTGAGACCAAATTGTTTTGAGTAGTTGTTTTTCACTAAAGAAAGTAAAAGCGAGAATAGTACTAAACAAATATAAGCAGTTAGAGAATAATGCCCCATATTGTGCGAATTTATGGGACTTCTCTGGCTCTTTAACAAACGGATAAACCATAAGAAAAATTTCAAACCCTGTCATACTATAAATAGATAGTTTGGCCGCTTTCAAAATATCGGTAAAAGAATGTGAAAACATCGGAAGTAAATTATCCCAATGTGCGAATTTCAAAATAAAAAGACTTAGAAAAAGATATCCTAAGGTCCCGCCAACAGAAATGACACAAATGCCTGTAATGACGCGGAAGCCTGATGAAATAATGTAATAACTTATTAAGCATAAAAAGAATGTGAGCATCCAGGTGGATGCACTAGGAAACATCCATACTTGAATAATTTCGACATATGTTCTAACTACAGAAATACTTACAATAAAAAAATAAGCCATAAAGATGATACTAATGCCGTTTCCTAGCCATTTCCCAAATGTTTGCCGATGTAAATCAATTAAATTTCCGTTTGTTTCTTTTAATAAGAAATACATCATCCATATAAGAATATGGATACCGATTCCTGTAATTAAAACTCCCATCCAGCCGTCGTATCCAGCTGCCTTTGCAATGATTCGAGCGAATCCGAGAACACCAGCACCAAATTGTGCACCGTGAATTAAAAAGAAAACGAAGACGGGTGATATTTGGTGTTCTGCTTTAATTTTACTCATCGATGCACCTCATTTCTTAATCATCAAAATCTGACGTATGTTTTGTAGAAATTCCATTAGTTGCTTTCTTTACGTGTTGCGGTCTTGCTTGAACATCTCGAGTATCAATCATTGTTAATGGAAAACGAATCCAAGAATCTTTAAAGGATTGTTGTCTAGTTGGATAAAAAAGTGCGTACGGTTTACGTAAAGAAGTTAGTCTAAAAAGATGGGTAAATAAAAAGATAAATCCAAGAGAGATACCAAATAGACCACCTATTTCTGCAAAGGCGAGAAATGGGAAACGCAGTAAACGAACGGCGTTACCCATTTTATAAATGGGCGTAATAAAGGAAGCTAACGCTGATAAGGCAACGATAATTAATAAAATATTACTCGTTAAACCAGCTTGTACAGATGCTTGTCCGATTACGATACCGCCTACAATACCAAGTGTTTGACCAACTTTCATTGGTAATCTCGCACCAGCTTCTCTTAATAAATCAATGGCAAGTTCTAAGAAGAGTGCTTCAATTAAAGGTGGAAACGGTACTTGCGCCCTTGATAAAATTAACGTTTCCAATAAATCACTAGGAACTAATTCATAGTGATAGTTTAAAGTGGCAACATATAATGGTGTCGCGCAAATTGAGAATAAAACAGCGATTAGCCGTAAAATCCTTGAGAATGTAGCGTATAACCAAGAAACGTTATAGTCTTCTGGTGAAATGAAAAAATCAAAATATGATACAGGAGTTAAGAGGACACTTGGAGAACCATCAACAAAAATAGCGATTTTGCCATCGATAAGTGCCTTTGTAACTCTGTCAGTACGCTCTGTATTTATATAGAGCGGAAAAATAGATTTTTCCCCCATTAATTCTTGTATATATGCACTATCGTTAATTTGATCATATTCAAGAGCGCGTAATGACTCCTCTAGAAAATCCACATTATCTTTTTCAGCGAGGTTGTCTAAATACATCATGACAACCTTTGTCTTTGAAAACTCCCCGATAATCATCTCTTTTGTTTGTAGCTCTAAAACAGGAAGGCGTTTTCGTACTAAATTAATATTCGTATCAATAGCTTCTACGAAACCTTCCTGAGGGCCAATAACTGTTGATTCATTTAATGGAGGACTGGGCGCCCGGTAAGTATCAATTGCAATGTTTGCAAGCATACATTTTTGATCTTGCTGGTTCAATTGAATAATCGCATGTCCCTTTAAAACCATATCCTCGATTTTTTGTAAATCGTTTGTAATTGTAATGCCGCTTATCGGAATATGTTCTTTTAATTCTTCGAGTGAAGCGCAAGGTCGTTCTAAAAGTGTAGGCATTAAATACTTTTGTAGCTTTTCCCCATCAAGTGAAGGACGATAGTAAGAAATCCAATAAGGCATTATTTCATCATCAGATGTATGATAATTAACAAAATCACTAGACTCTTTTAGTTTCGTTATTAAGTCTTGTAGAGAATGAATGTGGTCCCTCTTTGGTTTACTAAAGTCATAAATGCTGTTACTTCCTGAACTTTGTTGTTTGTTTTGAGAATTATCCTCTTGTTTAGAATTTTGTTGTTTGTTTTGAGAATTATCCTCTTGTTTAGAGCTTTGCTGTTTGTCTTGAGAAGAACCCTCTTGTTTAGAACTTTGTTGTTTGTTTTGAGAATTATCCTCTTGTTTAGAATTTTGCTGTTTGTTTTGAGAAGAATCCTCTTGTTTAGAATTTTGTTGTTTGTTTTGAGAATTATCCTCTTGTTTAGAATTTTGCTGTTTGTTTTGAGAAGAATCCTCTTGTTTAGAATTTTGTTGTTTGTTTTGAGAATTATCTTCTTGTTTAGAATTTTGCTGTTTGTTTTGAGAAGAATCCTCTTGTTTAGAATTTTGTTGTTTGTTTTGAGAATTATCCTCTTGTTTAGAATTTTGTTGTTTGCTTTGAGAATTATCCTCTTGTTTAGAATTTTGCTGTTTGTCTTGAGAAGAATCATCTTGCTTAGAATTTTGCTGCTTGTTTTGAGAAGAATCATCTTGCTTAGAAGGTTCCTCAGTTTGTTCCATATTTTTTTGCTGGCTATTCTTATCTTTGCTCTGTTTCATGCTTCTAGTTTGCTTTGTGTTATTGTTCTCTTGATCGTTAGGCTGTTGTTCCGATTCATTTGTCTCTTTTGCTTCTGCTGTATTTGAGTTTTTTTTCTTACGTAACCAATTCCAAATCATATGTATGCCCTCTTTGATCTTGTAATATAGTGCTATTTTGTGGCTATTTTTGTATATTATTCATTTATTTATGAAAAGAAGAAGGAGAATGCTTTCCGTAGAAAAAATCCTTTAGTAAGGAGTTTATAATATGACGGGAAGAAGGCGAGTCTGTGCAAATTGTAAAAAAGGAGAAGTTTGTTTTAAAAGAGTTTGTGTTTGAAAATGGTAGGGAAATTCCTGTTCAAATGGGGTATGAGACGTATGGTGCTTTAAATAGAGAAAGATCAAATGCGATTTTGGTTTGTCACTATTTTAGTGCAACAAGTCATGCGGCAGGAAAATATACAGAGCATGATGAGGAAGCTGGTTGGTGGGATGGATTAATTGGACCTGGGAAAGCAATTGATACAAATAAATATTTCGTTATATGTACTGATAACCTTTGTAATGCACAGGTGAAGAACCCCTACGTGATTACAACGGGACCAAAATCGATAAATCCGATGACTGGTTTTGAGTATGCGATGGATTTTCCAGTTTTCACATTTTTAGATGTAGCACGTATGCAATATGAGTTAATAAAAGATATGGGGATTGTTAGATTGCATGCTGTAATGGGGCCATCAGCAGGAGGGATGATTGCGCAGCAATGGGCTGTCCACTATCCGCATATGGTAGAACGAATGATTGGAGTTATTACGAATCCGCAAAATCCAATTATAACGTCGGGCAATGTAGCGCAAAATGCGATTGAAGCAATTCAGCTTGATCCAAATTGGAAAGGTGGAAAATACGGAGAGGAGCAGCCAACGAAGGGACTTCATTTAGCAAATCGAATGATGTTTATGAATGCGTTTGATGAACATTTTTATGAAACGGCATTTCCACGGAATAGTATAGAAATGGCACCTTATCAGGAATTTTCTGCATTAACATCATTTGAGAAAGAGATTAATAAAGTGACATGCAAAAGTATAGATTTAGTAGATGCAAATTCGTGGATGTACACTGCGAAAGCAGTCTTATTACATGATATTGCGCATGGATTTTCTTCTTTAGAAGAGGCTCTTTCTAATATAGAAGCGAATGTACTTATGATTCCGTGCAAACAAGATTTACTTCAGCCACCTCGTTATAATTATAAAATGGTAGACATTTTGCAAAAACAGGGGAAATATGCAGAAGTGTATGAGATAGAAAGTATAAATGGGCATATGGCTGGGGCATTAGATGTTCATTTATTTGAAAAGAAAGTTTATGAGTTTTTAAACCGGAAAGTATCTAGTTTTGTGTAGGAAATAATTAATGTGGAAAGGTGCATGATTTATAGTAGGCACCTTTTTTTACATGATTTGCAGACGGAAAATATATGAAGCGACTGATAAACCGAAGAAAGCTATACTAAGTAATAGAAATAAGAATGACATTTCTTGAGGGGATTTTATCTTTTTATTATTTTTCATACTAAGAGCAATAACTGCAAAAACTAAGAAAATGATGCCCATAATGAAAAGAAAAAGTGTCATTTTAACTGGCTCCTTTCATCAAACAAGTATATTGAGGATACAATGCGCCAGTTATGTTTGTAAAGAATAAGTTTTGCGGGGAAATTGAGAAATAAATGTTCCATTCTTTGCGTTCCTTCCTTCGCATGCTAAAATTGATGAGAAATGATTGTTTAAAGAAGAAACTGAAGGTTTTATTGTATATAAGGAGGAACTACATATGACAGAAGTAAAAACAATTACTACAGAAGAAGTGCAAGAGCGTTTAGAAAATGGAGAAACATTATTTTTAGTAGATGTAAGGGAAGATGAAGAAGTTGCGGCAGGGAAAATTCCGGAAGCTGTACATATTAAAATGGGCGATATTCCAAATAAAGTAGATTTCTTTGAGAAAGAGAATGAATATATCTTTATTTGCCGTTCGGGAATGCGTAGTGAAAACGTATGCCATTATTTAAATGAGCAAGGATTTAAAACGGTGAATATGGTTGGCGGTATGCTTCAATATGAAGGTGAAACGAAATAGTTAATTGTTAAAAACTTGAAACGAGTCTGTTTCAAGTTTTTTTCTTTTGCATACAGTATACAAAAGGGGGAGGCGAAATGGGAATTAACATGCGTAAAGTAAAAATTATAAATAATACAGGAGCTGTTAATGTTGGCGACTGTTATGATATCTCACCTTTAGCTGTGGCAAAAATATATGCTGGTGCTGGAGGATCGAGTGCGGCTGTTTTTTTAAATGGGAAACGACAGCCAGAAGCTGTGATTAGAACATCAGTGTTTCTTCCGCCATTAGCGACGAGTACACGTACATTAGGTGCATAAAGGAAAGGTAGAGTGTAAGTATGCCTGCACGTATTAAAGAATTTATTATCGTTAATAATACTGGGAATATATTTACAGGGGATAATTTGAGTGATACTTCATTTACTGCTTCGAAATCGTATAGTGGTTCAATGGGGTGCACTTGGATTGACGTTGTTACAGTAATAGGGACGGAGACGAAGCTTTGTTTACAACCGGGAGATTCGGTGACGACAACCTATACACGAGGTACCCCTGCTGGTACTGTAACGGGAACAAATATGGGGCAAGGTGCAAATGTGTCGAGTATATCGCAAGCTGTCCCTAATACAGATAATATGGATTCAATTGCTGGACTCCCTTAAGGAATTAAGGGAGTTTTTATTATTTAGAATAAAAATAGTCTTTGAGATTGTTTTTGTAAATACATATTAAGAAGAAGAGGTTTGTTTAAAGTAAAAAAGATGGTGTTTAGGTGGTGAAGGTGTGAAAGAGCGCGATAGACAAAATTCATTAAACTCTAATTTCAGAATTTCACCGAATCTTATTGGACCTACTTTTCCTCCCGTTCCAACGGGATTTACTGGCATTGGGATTACTGGTCCAACCGGTCCACAAGGCCCGACTGGCCCACAAGGACCAAGGGGATTTCAAGGTCCGATGGGGGAGATGGGCCCGACAGGACCTCAAGGAGTGCAAGGGATTCAAGGACCAGCTGGACAAATGGGTGCAACAGGACCAGAAGGACAGCAGGGACCACAAGGATTAAGGGGACCACAGGGAGAAACTGGAGCGACAGGACCTCAAGGAGTGCAAGGGTTACAAGGTCCAATTGGTCCGACCGGAGCGACTGGGGCACAAGGTATACAGGGGATACAGGGATTACAGGGGCCGATTGGAGCTACCGGGCCAGAGGGACCTCAAGGAATTCAAGGAGTGCAAGGGGGACCGGGTGCAACAGGTTCACAAGGAATACAAGGAGCTCAAGGGATACAAGGCCCACAAGGACCGAGTGGAAATACGGGAGCAACAGGAGCGACTGGTCAGGGGATTAGTGGTCCGACTGGAATAACAGGTCCAACAGGGATAACTGGCCCATCTGGAGGACCTCCAGGTCCGACTGGAGCAACTGGTGCGACAGGGCCAGGAGGTGGACCGAGTGGAAGTACAGGTGCGACGGGAGCGACTGGAAATACTGGAGTAACTGGAAGTGCGGGAGTGACTGGAAATACAGGTCCGACTGGAAGTACAGGAGAAACAGGAGCACAGGGCCTGCAAGGAATACAAGGGGTTCAAGGGCCAATTGGACCAACGGGTCCAGAAGGTCCGCAAGGTATTCAAGGTATTCCAGGTCCGACAGGAGTAACTGGTGAACAAGGAATCCAAGGGGTTCAGGGAATTCAAGGGATAACGGGGGCAACTGGAGATCAAGGTCCGCAAGGTATACAAGGGGCCATAGGACCTCAAGGTATAACAGGAGCAACAGGAGATCAAGGCCCACAAGGAATACAAGGGGTACCTGGTCCAACCGGGGACACAGGCTTACAAGGAGTCCAAGGAATTCAAGGGCCAATGGGTGATATAGGACCAACAGGCCCAGAAGGCCCAGAAGGACTTCAGGGTCCGCAAGGAATACAAGGAGTGCCAGGACCAGCTGGAGCAACAGGTCCAGAGGGCCCACAAGGAATCCAAGGAATTCAAGGACCAATAGGAGTAACAGGTCCAGAAGGTCCACAAGGCATTCAGGGAATACAAGGGATTCAAGGTATAACAGGAGCAACCGGAGCACAAGGAGCAACTGGAGTTCAAGGTGTTCAAGGGAATATAGGAGCAACAGGTCCAGAGGGCCCGCAAGGAGTGCAAGGTACTCAAGGGGATATAGGTCCAACAGGTCCAATGGGTCCACAGGGAATTCAAGGAATCCAAGGAATTCAAGGGCCGACGGGTACGCAAGGGGTGCAAGGCCCACAAGGAATTCAAGGAATCCAAGGGCCGACAGGAGTAACTGGAGATACGGGTACAACAGGGGCGACAGGGGAAGGGACTACAGGGGCAACTGGAGTAACGGGTCCATCAGGTGTAACGGGTCCATCAGGAGGCCCAGCCGGACCGACTGGCCCAACAGGTCCATCAGGTCCGACGGGAGTGACAGGTCCATCCGGTGGACCACCTGGTCCGACAGGAGCGACAGGTGTAACGGGAGGAGTAGGAGATACGGGAGCAACAGGGGCGACGGGTGTGACCGGAGCAACTGGAGTAACTGGTGCAACCGGAGCAACAGGGCTGCAGGGTCCACAAGGAATACAAGGAGTACAAGGAGACATAGGCCCAACCGGTCCGCAAGGTGTTCAAGGTCCACAAGGGATCCAAGGTATAACGGGAGCAACGGGAGATCAAGGGCCGCAAGGAATTCAAGGCCCGCAAGGAATTCAAGGTCCAACCGGTCCTCAAGGAATCCAAGGAGGTCAAGGCCCACAAGGGATACAAGGGGCAACGGGTGCAACAGGAGCACAAGGCCCACAGGGAATTCAAGGGATACAAGGAGTGCAAGGTCCGACTGGTCCACAAGGCCCAACCGGAATACAAGGTGTGCAAGGAGAAATAGGTCCAACTGGTCCGCAAGGTGTGCAAGGTTTACAAGGTCCACAAGGCCCAACCGGGGACACGGGTCCAACAGGAGCGCAAGGCCCGCAAGGAATTCAAGGTCCAACGGGAGCAACAGGAGCGACAGGTTCACAAGGAATTCAAGGTCCAACGGGGGCAACAGGAGCGACAGGTTCACAAGGAATTCAAGGTCCAACGGGGGCAACAGGTTCACAAGGAATCCAAGGTCCAACGGGAGCAACAGGAGCCACTGGAGCCACTGGAGCGACCGGGGTGACTGGAGTTAGTACAACTGCAACGTATTCCTTTGCAAATAATACTTCAGGAAGTGCCATTTCCGTGTTGTTAGGCGGTACGAATATACCATTACCGAACAATCAAAATATTGGACCGGGAATAACAGTTAGTGGTGGAAATACTGTGTTTACCGTTACAAATGCAGGTAATTATTATATAGCCTACACAATTAATATAACGGCAGCTTTACTTGTAAGTTCGCGTATAACTGTAAATGGCAGTCCGCTTGCGGGAACGATAAACTCCCCGGCAGTGGCTACTGGTTCATTTAGTGCACCAATAATTGCTAACTTGCCTGCTGGAGCTGCTATTAGTTTACAGTTATTTGGATTACTTGCAGTGGCTACATTATCTACGACAACGCCAGGAGCTACTCTAACTATTATTAGATTAAGTTAATAAGCAAAAAAACCTTGGAACTTTTATGTTTCAAGGTTTTTTATCCCTCTATTTGTGGGCTAATAATCAGTGGGGATGGACAAAACCCCCAGTGATTAAAGTTTCACTTTATTCACTTGAGCAAAAACATCGCGGTTCAAAAATATATTATAATAGAATGAAGAGAGGTATAAATTTGGCAGAAAGGGAGAGTGGCGATGCAGGAGAAGGTTAAAGATTTTTTCGGACGTCCACTTCAAGATTTACGCATCTCTGTCATTGATCGTTGTAATTTACGGTGTACGTATTGTATGCCAGCGGAAGTGTTTGGTCCTGATTATGCTTTTTTGAAAGATGAGTTTTTACTGACATTTGATGAAATAGAGCGATTAGCAAAAGTATTTGTTAGCATCGGTGTACGGAAAATTAGACTTACTGGTGGCGAACCCTTGCTCCGTAAGGACTTAACAAAACTTATCGAACGTCTCGTGAAAATTGACGGTTTAGTAGATATAGGATTAACGACAAATGCGATTCATTTAACGAAGCAAGCGAAGGCGTTAAAAGAAGCTGGGTTACACCGAGTAAATGTTAGTTTGGATGCGATAGATGATAATGTGTTCCGCGCAATTAATGGCCGGAATATGAATACGAAGCCAGTGTTAAAAGGAATTATGGCAGCGAAAGAAGCAGGCCTTGAAGTGAAAGTAAATATGGTTGTGAAAAAAGGAATGAATGATCATCAAGTACTTCCGGTTGCTGCGTATTTTAAAGAACAAGGAATCACGCTTAGGTTTATTGAGTTTATGGATGTTGGCAGTACGAATGGATGGAATTTTGATCAAGTTATTACGAAACGAGAATTAATTGATATGATTCATGGGGTGTATCCAATTGAGCCAGTTGAAGCTCATTATTTTGGTGAGGTTGCGAAGCGGTATCGATACGTTGGAACGAATGTAGAGGTTGGTTTTATTACCTCCGTTTCTGAGTCATTTTGTTCTTCTTGTACGAGAGTAAGAATTTCAGCAGATGGAAAGTTTTATACTTGCTTGTTTGCGACAGAAGGAATGGATTTAAGGAAACTTCTCAGGGAAAACCTTTCGGATAATGAGTTATTAAAAGCTATACAATATGTATGGGAGAATAGAAAAGATCGATATTCAGATGAACGGACAGAAGAAAGTGCGGAAAATCGTCCGAAAATTGAAATGTCTTATATAGGAGGATAAGAAAGGGGGATGTCGTATGCAAGAGCGATATTCAAGACAAATGTTATTTTCTGGTGTTGGGGAAGAAGGGCAACGGAAAATAAGAGGGAAGCACGTGCTCGTCATCGGTGCTGGTGCGCTTGGAGCAGCGAATGCAGAAGCAATTGTTAGAGCAGGTGTTGGAAAAATTACAATTGCGGATCGTGATTATGTAGAATGGAGTAATTTACAAAGGCAACAATTATATACAGAAGAAGATGCGAAGCATTATAAGCCGAAAGCGATAGCGGCAGCAGAACATTTAAAGGCAATTAATTCCGAAGTAGAAATTGTACCGGTTGTGACTGATGTAACGGTGCAAGAAATGGAAGAGTTAATTAAAGGTGTAGATTTAATATTAGATGCGACAGACAATTTTGAAACGCGCCTTCTTATTAATGATATATCCCAGATGTATAACGTTCCATGGATATACGGAGGATGTGTTGGAAGTTACGGAGTAACTTATACAATCTTGCCAGGAAAAACGCCGTGTTTTCGATGTTTAATGGAACATCCGGCGAGCGGAGCGACATGTGATACGGCCGGTATTATACAGCCAGCGGTGCAATTAGTAGTTGCACATCAAATAACGGAAGCCTTGAAAATATTAGTAGAAGATTTTGAGGCACTTCGTGAAACGATGCTATCATTTGATCTTTGGAATAATCAACAGATGGCATTTAAAGTGAATAGGCAGAAAAAGGATACATGTTTATCCTGTGGAAAGTTACGTACATATCCGAGTTTAACATTTGAAGCACAAACGAAAACAGAAGTATTATGTGGGCGAAATACAGTTCAAATCCGTCCAGGTGTGCGTCAGGGTTTTAATTTAAAAGAAATTAAAAAGCGCTTACAAAAAAGTGTGGATGTAAAAGCAACGCCGTATTTATTATCATTTCCAGTGGAAGAATATCGTTTTGTTTTATTTACAGATGGCAGGGCGTTTATTCATGGTACGAATGATATGAATGTTGCGAAACGACTATATGCAAGATATATAGGTTGAACCTAAAGGGGAATCCTTTAGGTTCAAATGGAAAAGGTAGGATTAAGAATTTCTAATATAATCTCCATTTTTTCCGCCCGTTTTTTCAAGTAAGTACGTTTCGCCAATAATCATACCCTTATCAACGGCTTTACACATGTCATATACAGTAAGAGCGGTAGCGGAAGCAGCTGTTAAAGCTTCCATCTCAACGCCGGTACTACCTTCTGTTTTAACTTTTACTTCAATAAGTAGCCGATATTGTTCTTCTGACTGTTTCCAATCGAAAGAGACATCAACACCTTTTAATAATAAAGGATGGCACATTGGGATAATATCAGAAGTACGTTTTGCAGCCATAATACCTGCGATTTGTGCGACGGCTAATACGTCACCTTTACCAATTTCGTTGCGTGAGATTTTATCAAAAATTTCTTTTGTAACGAGAATGCTAGAGCATGCTATTGCTGTTCGAACGGTTATTTTTTTGTCACTTATATCAACCATTTTAGCGCGCCCTTGGTCGTTGAAATGTGTGAATGAAGACATGGAATTCCTCCTTGAAGTACTTGCGATTTAATATATAAAGTGTAATCGAGATTAGATATTTTGCAAATATGAGGTGAGAAACAATGGTAGAAAAACGAATCCCGATTCAAGTTGCTGAGGCTGTAGAGCGGGTTATGAAATATGCTAAGCATGGTGAAGTAGAAGAAGTTTCTATTACAGAAAGTTATGGGAGGATTCTTGGAGAGGATGTTGTCTCAGATCACGACGTTCCTCACTTTGATCGTTCTCCTTACGATGGTTTCGCAATTCGAGCAGAAGACACGAAGGAAGCGAGTCAAGAGCAGCCGATTGAATTTGAAGTAATAGGAGAGATCGGAGCAGGATCTGTTTTTACAGAAGAAGTAGGGGCTTTTCAGGCGGTTCGTATTATGACAGGAGCAGCTATTCCAGAAGATTGCAATGCAGTCGTAATGCTAGAACTGACGGAAGGATTCGAGAGGAACGAAAGTACATATATGAAGTTAAAACGTCCTTTCCAAAACGGTGACAATGTGTCATTTAAAGGAGAAGATATAAAACAAAATCAAGTCCTCGTTAAGAAAGGTGTCTTAATCAATCCAGGTGTTGCCGCATTATTAGCGACGTTTGGATATAGCACTGTGAAAGTTGTAAAACAGCCTGTTGTCGGTATTGTAACGACAGGAAGTGAATTACTAGAAGTGCATGAGGCGTTAGAGCCAGGGAAAATTAGAAATAGTAACTCTTACATGATTGCCGCTCAAATTATGAAAGCTGGCGGGAAAGTGCGTTACTATGGGCAACTTGCCGATGAGTTAGATGCATGTTTTACAGCTGTTAAATCAGCGATGGATGAGGTTGATATTTTAATTACAACGGGCGGTGTTTCAGTAGGGGATTACGACTATTTGCCAGCTATTTATGAAAGGTTACAGGCGAATGTACTCTTTAATAAAATAGCGATGAGACCTGGAAGTGTAACGACAGTAGCTGAAGTTGATGGAAAGCTACTCTTTGGTTTATCAGGTAATCCATCAGCTTGTTATGTAGGTTTCGAATTATTTGTGCATCCAATTATGAAAACGTATTTGCATGTGAAGGAGCCTCACGTATATAGAACTGATGCTATTTTACAAAAAGATTTTCCGAAACCAAATCCGTTTACTCGTTTTGTAAGAGCGAAAGCGAGTATTGTTAATGGGGCACTACAAGCGATGCCAGTCGGTTTAGATAAATCGAGTGCGGTCTCTTCACTTGCGGATGCAAATGCTTTTATCGTGCTGCCTGGAGGAACGAGAGGATTTGAAGCAGGAATGAAAGTGTCTGTATTATTGTTAGAATGCTCTGAGGGAAGTGATTGGCCGTGGGCAAAGCCTCTTCAATCTTACAAATAGTAGGGTATCAAAATAGCGGGAAAACAACACTTGTAGAGAAGATGGTACATGCATTAGCTGAAAGAGAAATGAAGGTTGCTACAATTAAACATCATGGTCACGGGGGCTTTCCTGAAGTAGCGCAAAAAGATAGTGAAAGACACCGAAAAGCTGGTGCTGTAGTAAGTAGTGTAGAAGGTGCTGGATTACTATCTTTGTCCTCTTTGCGAGATGAATGGTCCTTGCAAGAAATTATCCGCTTGTACGAATTTTTTGAAGTAGATACGATTTTAATAGAGGGCTATAAAGCTGAGAACTATCCGAAAGTAGTGTTACTTCGTTCTGCGGAAGACGCTGAACTTTTACATAAAGTAGAAAATATAGCGGCAGTTATTACGTGGTATGATGCTTCGTCAAATGTACGAGAAGAATATAAAGTATTTCATATAACAGAAGAAAAATTGTATATAGACTGGTTTTTACAAACAGCTAGGGGTGCAAAATGATAAATACGTATTATGAAGTAATTGATACAGAAATCTCGATTGAAGAGGTGACAAAGAAAGTAGTTCGCCGTGAATGTGGTGCTGTTACAACATTTATCGGGACAGTTAGGGAGTTTACGAAAGGGCGTCGTACACTATACTTAGAGTATGTAGCTTATAAGACGATGGCAGAAAAGATGCTACAGAAAATTGGGTCAGAAGTGAAGGAGAAGTGGCCCGGTACACATGTTGCGATTACGCATCGCATCGGCACGCTGCAAATTTCTGATATAGCGGTTGTTGTTGCTGTATCAACGCCTCATCGCAAAGAGGCTTATGAAGCGAATGAATATATTATGGAGCGTATTAAGAAAATTGTTCCAATTTGGAAAAAGGAGTTTTGGGAAGATGGTGACTCATGGATTGGTGACCAATTAGAAAAAACACCATATCCAGCAGGAGAGCCTGGGAAGGAGTTATAAATATGATTCGAGTATTGTTATTTGCGAACTTGCAAGAAGAAGCAGGAAAGAGTGAATTACAAATAGAGAAAGAAGATATTACTGTTGCAGAGTTAAAAGATATTGTTGCGAAAGAATATAATGTACCAGTTTCAGCGCCAATTATGGTTGCGATTAATGAAGAGTACGCAAATGAAGATGACACGATACACACTGGTGATGTAGTTGCACTAATACCACCAGTGAGTGGTGGTTAATATTGGATTTATGCTATGAAAAACGACTTTCCTAAATAGGGAAAGTCGTTTTTTTATGGCATTTTGGAGAACACTATCTTATAGGAAAAGGAGGAAGTTATGAAAAAGATATGTGTAATGATTGCAATGATATGTTCTGTTTTTTTCTTTTCTCCAAGCAATTCTTTGGCAAAAGAATCGACGGAACAGCTTTTAGAAAGTGCGTTACTGAATCGATATTACTCGGTTATAAGGCAAGTGACAGAAGATCAGTATGAATGTGACTCAGTTACAAATATAAAGCGTCTAGGCAAGAAAGATGAGTTTGTTCCTAGGTTTGAAGTTACGATACAATTTCTTACATTTCAAGGGGCACATAATCCGCCGAATGATAAAGTTACACTTACTTTGGAAGACAATTTAGATCACATAAAGATAAAGAAAGTGGAGCGAGAAAAGAATGTTTCTGGTGCTATTGTAGAAAAGATTTGTGCACGAAAAAACGAAAAAATAAAAGCTCACTCTAATGATTTAGAGCGATAACCTATGACATTTTGTAGAGAAAGGTAATGAGCGATGGATATACTTTTAGCGATTTTACCAGCTATATTTTGGGGGAGTATTGTGCTATTTAACGTGAAACTGGGCGGGGGACCGTATAGTCAAACGCTCGGTACAACGTTCGGTGCACTTATCTTCTCAATTGTTGTTTATATTTTTATGAAGCCGGTATTAACTCCGACCGTTATTGGAGTTGGAATTGTATCTGGCTTATTTTGGGCACTTGGTCAAGCGAATCAATTAAAAAGTATTGATTTAATGGGTGTTTCTAGGACGATGCCGATTTCAACGGGGCTTCAATTAGTCGCGACAACATTATTTGGGGTTATCGTGTTTCATGAATGGTCAACGACGATATCGGTCGTTCTTGGAGTTTTGGCGCTCGTTTGTATTATTATCGGGGTTATTTTAACATCGCTGCAAAGTAAAGAAGAGAAGAATGCAGAGCAAGCAGGAAATTTTAAAAAAGGAATTATTATTTTATTAATTTCAACAGTCGGTTATTTAGTTTACGTAGTAGTTATCCGGTTATTTAACGTGAACGGTTGGTCGGCTTTATTACCACAAGCGGTCGGTATGGTATTAGGCGGGATTTTACTCACATTTAAACATCATCCATTCAATAAATATGCGATTCGAAATATTCTTCCAGGATTGATTTGGGCAGCTGGAAATATGTTTTTATTCATTTCGCAGCCAAGAGTTGGGGTCGCAACAAGCTTTTCCCTTTCACAAATGGGAATTATTATTTCGACGCTTGGCGGGATCTTTATATTAGGTGAAAGGAAAACGAAGCGTCAATTAATTGGGATTGTTATTGGTATCGTTTTTATCATTGCAGCTGGAATTATGCTGGGGATTGCGAAAAGTTAAGGAGGTATTAAAATGTATAGTGATTTAGAAGGGAAAGTCGTCGTTATTACAGGATCAGCAACTGGTCTTGGAAGAGCCATGGGAGTAAGATTTGCTAAAGAGAAGGCGAAAGTTGTTATTAACTATCGCTCAAGAGAGTCAGAAGCGAACGATGTATTAGAAGAAATAAAAAAGGTAGGTGGAGAAGCGATTGCTGTCAAAGGTGATGTGACGGTCGAGGCAGATGTTGTGAATCTCATTCAATCTGCTGTGAAAGAGTTTGGTACGCTCGACGTTATGATTAATAATGCAGGGATAGAAAACGCGGTACCGTCGCATGAAATGCCGTTAGAGGATTGGAATAAAGTAATTCATACAAATTTAACAGGTGCTTTTTTAGGAAGTCGTGAAGCGATTAAATATTTTGTGGAACACGATATTAAAGGTTCAGTTATTAATATGTCTAGTGTTCATGAGAAAATTCCGTGGCCATTATTTGTGCATTATGCGGCTAGTAAGGGGGGGATTAAGCTTATGACAGAAACGTTAGCGCTAGAATATGCACCAAAAGGTATTCGGGTAAATAATATTGGGCCTGGTGCAATTAATACGCCAATTAATGCTGAAAAATTTGCTGACCCGAAAAAACGTGACGACGTAGAAAGTATGATTCCAATGGGTTACATTGGAAAACCTGAAGAAATCGCAGCAGTAGCAACGTGGCTTGCTTCAGCAGAGGCAAGTTACGTAACTGGAATTACGTTATTTGCAGATGGTGGAATGACTTTATATCCATCGTTTCAAGCGGGGCGTGGGTAATATGAAAGGCCAAAGAGATTTAACTCTTTGGCCTTTTTTACGCAAAAAAAAATAGCGGTCGGCTATTTTTAAAATTAATGATTGATTGTATCTTGAAGAAATTCTGTTGCTTGATGTTCTGAAACATTCTGTACGAGCGCAACTTCACTAATAACCATTTTACGCGCATTATCTAGCATTTGTTTTTCGCTCGCATTTAATGCTCTTTCTTTATTGCGACGAAGTAAATCACGAACAACTTCTGCACTATCTTGAAGATTGCCGTTCTTCATTTTTTCCATATTCATTGTATATCTTTGTTTCCAAGAGAGTGAGGGGTCTGATTCCCCATGATGAAATTCAAGAAGTATACCATCTAAAGTACCTTTATCGACGATATAACGTATACCTGATTTTTGTAATTGATTTATCGGAAGCATTACTTGCATATCTTTACTAATGATGCGTATAACACAATATTGACGCGTAGTGCCTAATATTTCTTTCTCTTCAATTGCTTCGATGATTCCTGCACCGTGCATTGGATAAACGATTTTATCACCAATTTGAAACAAATCATCCACCTCCGTATGTGGTAACTACTTTTAATGATAACATACTAGGATAAAAATGTCAAATTTTATATGATATCACATCTGATATGCTGTAGTCAATATATAAAAGTCGTTTTTTTGTTTGTTTTTTTGCTCTTATAAGTTGAATAAATAGGGGGGATTTTTTTAGAAAAATAGTACAGGCGCAGAAAGAGGGCATATCCACTTATTTTTAAGCATAAAATATAAAATCGCTAATACAATATACCTAAATCCGTTCTTTGCAAGGGAGGGAGAGAAGGTGGGGCGCACAATTAGAATTGATATTACAAATAAAGTTGTAGCTAAATTTAGGCAAGATTATTTGGAATTATATACGAGTAAGTTTATGATAGGTAAGTTTTATGTCTATACTGAAGATAAACAATATGTGTTAGAAGACGGATATATATATGAAGATGGAAAGTTTTATCGCATCATAGATACGCACCGTGGCAATAAACAAGCGGCGGAGGGCTGCGATCTAGGATGGTGTTAACATGATTCGTGTGAAAGTGTTTGATGAAAGTCATGAAAAAGACTTAGAAGACGCTGTAAATGTATTTTTGAAAAAAATTGATGATAGTAACTTTGTAGATATTAAGTACCAAGTCGGTGTTTCTATTAACGATGACGAAAACCAAATTTATTGTTTTTCAGCAATGATCGTTTATAAAGCATAAAAAAGAGCTGGGTGAGCCAGCTCTTTTTTATGTTTTATGTTGGGACAACATGTGTCGGTAATACGTTCATAATAGATTGAGTTGTGCCTAATTTCTTTGTCGCTAAAAGAGGCGCCCCTGTTTCATGGTTTTGGGCATCTGTACACATACCAAGGTGATAACGATCACCTAAAAATGGATCAATATAAAAACCGTTTTTAAAAACTTTATCATTCGGGTGTTTTTCATGGTGAATTTCAGAACAGTTAATGCAATAGAACATAGCTTTCATCTCCTTTTTATTTTTGTTTGAAAAAGTGGGTCGGTAGTCATTTCGCTCCTAAGGAAATGTTGAGGAGAAGAGAAATAACTACCTACCCAAATGGCGGGCATACTCCTTCTGATTTTTACATATCTCGCGTATTGTCCCCGAGGGAAGGAGGAGAGACGAAGTACAGATGAGATAAGTTAGGCGCTTCTCTCAATAGGAGTGATAGAGTTTCATATTGAGGGAATTTTCTATTTTTCATTGCCTTTGTGAGTATATTATGAAGGAATGGTGAGAGGGTGTTTGTCCTGTTGAAAAAATGTTGAGAATTTCTCAACAGTGAAAAAGAGTCTTTCTTGACATGAAACCAAAAGGTGTTATATTGTTAATATGAAACTAAAAGGTGTTATATTTTAATGCCGAATAAAGGAGATATAAAATGGAACAACAAAATACATTAAATGATATTAAACAAACAATCGTTTTTAACGCGCCTATTCAAAAAGTATGGAATGTAGTATCGACTGCAGAAGGAATTGCGTCATGGTTTATGCCAAATGATTTCGAATTGGCGGTAGGACATGAGTTTCATGTGCAATCACCTTTCGGACCATCACCATGTAAAGTGTTAGAGATTGATGAGCCGAATTATTTATCTTTCTCATGGGACACAGATGGCTGGGTTGTTTCATTTAATTTGAAAGACCTAGGAGATAATAAAACAGAATTTACGTTAATTCACGGCGGCTGGAAACATCCTGATGAAATCCTTCCGAAAGCGAATGCGAAGAGCTCTATTATTCGCGATAGAATGAATGGTGGCTGGGTAGCGATTGTAAATGAAAAACTGAAAAAGGTTGTCGAAGGTTAAGTGTCCTCGTCAGCAGCGAAATATGATGTATTTCAAGCAATTGCTGATCCAACCCGCCGAGAAGTGTTACGGTTATTAAGTGATAAAGAGTTACCAATTTCAAAAATAACGGATCATTTTCCGATGAGCCGTACTGCAGTTGTAAAGCACCTTCATATTCTTTCAGAAGCGAATTTAGTGAGTGGAAGAAAGAGTGGAAGAGAGAAGATATATCGTTTGCACCCAGAACCATTAGAGGAATTACAGCAGTGGCTCTCGTACTATGAACGATTTTGGGATAATAAATTGTCCGTGCTTAAACATATTGTGGAGAATGAAGAGTAGATTTTATGCAAAAAGGATGACCAAAATGGTCATCCTTTTTTTATTGTT
This sequence comes from Bacillus sp. TH30, assembly GCF_016650875.1. Classification (NCBI taxonomy): domain Bacteria; kingdom Bacillati; phylum Bacillota; class Bacilli; order Caryophanales; family Bacillaceae; genus Bacillus; species Bacillus sp. TH30. Next base: position 3,264,622 of record NZ_JAEKEY010000002.1, read on the forward strand.
CACTTGTTTGTTTAGCTGGCTTTAATAGGATCCAAGCGATAATTAATGTGAATACCGCTAATACGAAAGTGCTCATATAAATGACGTGTACACTTGATGCTAATGCGGATTGTGACTCGGTTACCACGTTTGCTGTAGTTCCGCCGTGTCCGCCAGATACAAGATCAAGGTTTTTAATGCCACGTGCATGGATCATCGTATTGAAGATCGTTCCGAAGATTGCAGCTCCTAGTGTTTGACTAAATGTATTAATAAATGTATTTAAACCAACTGCCGTTCCGCGCGTATGGGCCGGTACAGCTGCTTGAATTGTTACCATGTAAATTGGTGTAACAAGCCCCATTCCTAAGCCGAATAATCCGACTGCAACATAAATAAGGAATGATGGTGAATCTGTTGATAATGTAAATAATAAGAAAGTAGCAACTGATAAAATGCTAGCTCCAAGTAAAATAATTTGTTTCGTTTGTAACTTGCCAACTAAGTTACCGGAGAACATAGCACCGAATGTCCACATAACAGGAATCGGCATTAAAATGAGTCCAGCCTCTGTCGCATTTTTTCCTAAAACACCTTGGCTCCAAATTGGAAGATACACTGTAATACTAATAATCATTGCGCCAGCAATAAGTGTTAGTATGTTTATTGTAGATAATGTACGGTTAGAGAAAAGTGCTAGCGGAATTAATGGCTCCGGAGACTTTTTCTCGATGTATAAGAAAATAATGAATGAAACAGCGGCAAAGATTAATAGGCCGATAATTGAAATGTCTCCCCAGTTTTGCTTACTGCTACCTGTTAATAATGCGTATAGTAAAGCAATTGTACTTAATGAGAAAACTGTCGCACCAAGATAGTCGATATGTTGCTTAGCGGCGGACTTAACAGATTCCTTATAAGAAGTGGCAAACATTAAGCAAGCGATAATTCCAAAAGGAACGTTTAAGAAGAAAATATAGCGCCAAGAAAGAGAATCAACTAAAAATCCACCTACTAACGGCCCAATAACACCAGATACACCCCAAACTGCACTCATCCAGCCTTGTGCTTTCGCGCGGTCTTTCGCTTCGCTATATAGATCTCCAATAATCGTCATTGTGATCGGCATAACAGCACCAGCCCCTATACCTTGAAGAGCACGGAAGAAGATTAATTGTTCCATTGATGTAACGACTCCGCAAAGTGCAGAACCGATTAAGAAGATTGTTGCTCCGATGAGCAGAACTTTTTTACGGCCGAATAAATCAGCTAGCTTTCCGTATATTGGAGTCGAAACAGCTGTTGCAAGCATATAGATTGCATATACCCAACTAACAAGTTCGACACCTGACAAATCACTCGTTATACGAGGGATCGCTGTACTAACAATCGTTCCTTCTACCGCAGAAAGAAACGTCATTAGCATTAAAGACATCATGACTTTTTTTCTCATTTGTTTTCCCCTTACCCTTTTTCGAATATTCAACAATATAAAATATAAAGGTACTAAGGTATATAAAGCAACAAAAAAGCAATGGGAAGTTAGGAGGAAGGGACATTTTTGAAGAAACGGTCGATATATTTAAAGTATCGCCAATATAATTTCGTGTACTGCTTTGCTATTTCAACATACTAAAAAAAGAAACAGGAGTCCCTGTTTCTTTTTTTAGTATTGCATTTTCGCATTTTGTCCTGCTGTTGTTCCGGCAATTCGGCCAGTAACAAGGGCAGATGTAATGTTATAGCCGCCAGTATAACCGTGAATATCAAGAACTTCTCCGCAGAAGTATAAACCATTCGTGAATTTCGAAGCCATTTCTTTCGGGTTAATTTCTTTAACGGATACCCCTCCGCCAGTAACGAATGCTTTTTCAATTGACTGCGTACCATTTACATGGACGGTAAATTCTTTAAAGTCTTTCACAAGTGCGCGAATCTTCTCATGAGAAACTTGTCCAGCTTGTTCGCTACCGTCAATTTCATTTTTTTCTAATAAGAATAGGAAGTAACGTTCAGGAACATAGCCTTTTAAAACGTTTTTAATTCCTTTTTTCGGATCTTCTTTCATTTGTTTCAGCATGCGCTGGAACAGTTGCTCACTATTTTCTTCTGGCAATGCATCGATACTCATGTGCACTGTGTTCGTTTTAAACTTTTTCATCGCTTTCACAACGAATTGGCTACAGCGAAGAGCAGCAGGACCAGATAGGCCGAAGTGAGTGAAAAGCATGTCCATTTTATGAGAAATGATAACTTTTCCTTTTGGGTTTAATACACTTAAGTTTACATCTCGTAAAGCAAGACCTTGTAATGTGCGGTCACGAATAAACGGTTCGTTTGAAAGAATTGGTACTTCTGTTGGGAAAAGTTCTGTAATTGTATGCCCAGCTTTTTCAGCCCAAGCGTATCCGTCTCCAGTAGAACCAGTTTGAGGAACAGATTTTCCGCCAACAGCGATAACGACGTGATTCGTTTCTAACACTTCACCTGTTTGTAATACAACTGCTTTCGTTTGACCATTTTCATATTCAATCGTTTCAACAGGTGTATTCGTACGTATTTTCACACCTAAATCTTTTAATCGTGTTAACAGTGCATCTACAACAGATTGCGCTTTATTTGATACTGGGAACATGCGGCCATGATCCTCTTCTTTCAGTTGTACACCGAGATTTTCGAAGAATGTAATAATATCTTCATTACTGAAAATAGAAAAAGCACTGTATAAGAAGCGACCATTTCCAGGTATATGTTTAACGATTTCATCAAGTGGTAGACGGTTCGTTACGTTACAACGACCACCACCAGAAATCGCAAGTTTACGTCCTAGTTTATTTCCTTTATCAAGAAGTAAGACGCTTGCGCCTTCTTCAGCAGCACCGATTGCAGCCATTAGCCCTGAAGGACCGCCGCCGATGACAATAACATCATAATGCATAATATATCGACCTCATTTTCTACATTTCCTGCCTAAAAGAATAGCATGTTTTCCCTTAAAAGAAAAATAGAGTGAAGTACTGCTTAAGAGGAGAATTGTGGTACAATACAAAAGTTAGAGTTCAGCATTATCCTGCTATTTATGGGCAATAAGACTACTATCTTAAGATTTATGAGAAGTAAAGAGGGAGTTAAAAAGGTCCGTAAATGCTCGAATGATTAGTAGGAGGGGAGTCTCCCACTAATTATAGTTTCACTTTATGTAGATGTAGGAGGATTTTCGTATGTCCGATTCAAAATTTCTGCGCGGAACGCTTATTGTGACGTTAGGGACATTTTTAGTAAAGTTCTTAGGCATGATTTACGTTTTTCCGTTTCATGCATTAGTAGGCACAGAAGGCGGAACGCTCTATACATATGGATACATTCCATATACGATATTTTTAAGTATCGCAACGGCAGGAGTGCCGCTTGCTGTTTCTAAGTTTGTTTCCAAATATAATGCACTTGGAGATTATAAAACGAGCCGGAGAATGTTCCGCTCGGGAATGGTTATGATGATAGTAACAGGAGTTCTTTCCTTCTTAGTACTGTACATGACCGCACCATTATTTGCAGAAGCAATGCTTGGTAAACAAAGTTTACAAAATAAGATAGAAGAAGTTACGACGATTATTCGCCTCGTAAGTTTTGCGCTTATTGTTGTGCCGGCAGCAAGTTTGATTCGTGGTTATTTCCAAGGCCACCAATCGATGGGACCGACTACGGTTTCACAAATTATTGAGCAAATTATTCGTATCGTCTTTTTATTAGCGGGTAGTTTCATCGTTATTAAAGTACTTGGCGGTACAGTAGCAACGGCAGTTGGGGTTGCGACATTCGCTGCGTTCGTTTCAGCAGTTGGAGCACTTGGCGTATTAATTTGGTACTGGTTAAAACGTAAAAAATATTTGGATCAATATTTAATTGAGCAAACTGTACCAGAATCGACGGTAAGTACCGCTCAATTGTTTAAAGAGTTGTTTGCATATGCAATCCCTTACGTTGTAATTGGATTAACAATTCCTTTATATCAACAAATTGATACATTGACATTTAACTCTATTATGCAGGCGATTGGTCAAGGAGATATCGCAGAGCGAGCACTCGGTATTTTCACGATGTGGACGCATAAATTAATTATGATTCCAGTATCACTTGCAACAGCGTTTAGTTTAACGCTCGTGCCAGCGATTACAAAGTCGTTTACTGAAAAGCAATACCGTTATTTGAAATTACAAATTACACAAACATTCCAGGCGAATATGTTTTTAACATTGCCAGCAGTTGTCGGTATTTCTACACTTGCATATCCGATTTACACTGCTTTCTACGATTCAGACCCACTAGGTGGACAAGTATTAATGTGGTATGCACCAGTTGCATTGTTATTCGCTTTATTCACAGTAACAGCAGCAATTCTGCAAGGGATTAACCAGCAGAAACATGCGGTTATTGCACTTGTGATGGGTGTTATTTTGAAATTTGCATGTAACGTAATCTTTATTCGTTATTTCGGTACAGTTGGGGCGATTTTGGCTACTGCAGTCGGTTTCTTAGCTTCCGTATGGTATACGAATAGACAAATCAAAAAACACGCACACTATTCATTTGGTGTTGTATATAAGAGAACATTCCAAATTGCAGTATTAACACTTGTAATGGTTATTGCTGTAAAACTATCACAATGGCTTCTATCCTTCGTGATTTCGCCTGATGGCCGTATTGGTGCTCTTATTACAGTTGCGATTTGTGCAGGTATTGGTGGCCTTGTTTACGGATTGTTAGCGATTCGCACGGGAGTACTAGAAAGAGTATTTGGCGGAGAAGCTTTAGAGAAAATCCAGCGTAAACTTGGTAGTAGATTCAAAATAAAGTTGAAATCAAAAGGGGCGTAAATACGTCCCCTTTTCTTATGATAAATGAAGAAGGTGAAGAACATGAGATTAGATAAATTATTAGCGAATATGGGACACGGAAGTAGAAAAGAAGTAAAGAAATTACTGAAAGACGGCGTTGTGAAAATTGATGGAGTACCAGTGAAAGATGCGAAGTTTCATGTGAATGTAGAAGAGCAAGAGGTTATGATTCACGGTGAAGTTGTAGAATATAAAGAGTTTGTTTATTTAATGATGCATAAACCACAAGGTGTTATTTCAGCGACAGAAGATGATAACCATGAAACAGTAATAGATTTATTAGAATTAGAAGATGCGATTTTTGATCCATTCCCTGTTGGAAGGCTCGATATTGATACAGAAGGTTTCTTATTAATCACAAATGATGGGAAGTTAACGCATCAACTATTATCTCCGAAAAAGCATGTGCCGAAAAAGTATTATGCGCACATTTCAGGCGTTGTAACGGAAGAGGATGTAATAGAATTCGCCAAAGGTGTTATTTTAGAAGATGGCTATGAAACGAAGCCAGGCGAACTTACAATTTTAAAAAGTGATGATATTTCTGAGATTGAACTCGTTATTACAGAAGGAAAATTCCATCAAGTGAAGCGTATGTTTGAAGCGGTAGGGAAAAAAGTAGTTTATTTAAAGAGAACAGAGATGGGACCTTTAATGTTAGATGAAGAGTTAGAACTTGGGCAATATCGTGAATTAACAGATGAAGAAGTAGAGATGTTAAAGACGTATCAAGTAGATAACGAAAAGTAACGCCAATTTCAGAGCATAGAAAAGACCCCTTTCAATGAGTTAGAAAGGGGTATGTATTTATTTACATACAATTATTTTTTATTATGAGGTCATTCTCACTTTCTTTCCTGTCGTTGTCCACTTGCCGCGGCAAGGGCTATACACGAGTTCATTAAACTGCAACACATTTAGATCACGTTGTATTGTTCGCGGTGTGATCCCGAACTCATCTACAAGGTCTTTCGTTGTTACCGTACCGTTTTCATTGATGTACATATAAATCGATTTAATGCGTGTTAGCATACGAGTAGTTGTAGGTTTCAAGAGAAAACCGCTCCTCTACTAGTTTTTTTGACCCCATTCAGGAAAGAAGGTCGTTACTACCATTGTACTCTACATGATAAAATTCATGCTTTAATCTACTTAAATTTTACAAAAGTTTAACAAATATTCATATAGAAAAATATTGGTAGTTGACATTTTATATTTGGTCAGTCAACTAACTCATAAATTTCTACGTAAAACGCCAAATTCCTGCAAATTTTTTTGAGAAAATAAAAGAAAAACTAATAAGAAAAATCTGAAATATTATAATTGTTTGTTATTATATTTTCATGTATGGCATAAGAGATTTTCGTTTGCTATGATGAAAGAGACAATATAGTGAAGGATGGATGCGCGATGTCGACGATTAATTGGACAGAAGAAGTTACAAAACGAAAAGATGATTTAATTCGTGATACACAACAATTTTTACAAATTAAAAGTGTATGGGAAGAAGAATCTGCGAAAGAGGGCGCACCATTTGGTGAAGGTGTAGAAAAAGCCTTATCTTTCATGTTACATAAAGGATACGCAGAAGGTTTCGCTTCTAAAAATTTAGAAGGATATGCAGGTCATCTTGAAATGGGACAAGGAGAAGAATTAGTAGGTATTCTTTGTCACGTTGATGTTGTACCAGAAGGAGATGGCTGGACAACTCCTGCGTATAGTGCGGATATTCGCGACGGGAAGATTTTTGCACGCGGTGCAATTGATGATAAAGGGCCGACGATGGCAGCTTATTATGCGATGAAAATCGTTAAAGAATTAGGCTTACCTCTTTCAAAACGTGTTCGTATGATTTTAGGAACAGATGAGGAAAGTAATTGGAAGTGTGTAGATCATTATTTTAAAAATGAAGAAATGCCAACAATCGGTTTTGCGCCGGATGCAGATTTTCCAATTATTAATGCGGAAAAAGGAATTTCTGACATACAAGTTGTGCAAAATGGTGGCGAAGAGAAAGAAGGCGCATTTAAGCTTATTTCATTTGAGTCAGGTCGTCGTTTAAATATGGTTCCTGATTTTGCAGAAGCAGTTATTACAGGAGAAGATGTAAATGCACTTACAGTAGCATATGAAGAGTATTTACAAACTGCTCAAAAAATAGGTAAAGCAATTGTAGAAGGAAATACGGTGACATTGCAAATTAAAGGGATTTCAGCTCACGGATCTACTCCAGAAAAGGGAGAAAATGCAGGTTTATTATTGGCAAACTTCTTAACGACGGTTTCTCTTGATGGAAAAGGGGCTTCATTTGCATCGTTTGTAACAGAAACATTTACAGGTGATATTATTGGAGAAAAAGCTGGTATTTCTTATAAAGATGATATTAGCGGTCCGTTAACAGTGAATGTTGGTCGCTTGTCTTATTCGCAAGAAAACGGTGGTAATTTAGGATTAAATGTACGCTATCCAGTTACAACTAACTTTGAAGAAACGATTGCAAAGTTAAAAGAATATGTTGGTACTCACGGATTTGAAGTAGCGGATTATTCTAACTCTCGCCCGCATCACGTTGACAAAGATCATACGTTAATTCGTACTTTGCAACGTGTATATGAAGAACAAACGGGTGAAAAAGCTGAATTGTTAGCAATTGGCGGTGGTACTTATGCTCGTTCATTGAAAGCTGGCGTTGCATTTGGCCCGTTATTCCCAGGAAAAGAAGAACTTGCGCATCAAAAAGATGAGTACATTGAAATTGAAGATTTATTAAAAGCGACAGCGATTTATGCGCAAGCAATTCATGAATTAGCGAAATAATGAGAGGCCGTCCCAAAAGGTTTTTTGGGACGGTTTTCTGTTAGGAATAGGTTGCTTTTATTGTTGTATTTTGTTGTTAAGTCGATATTTCTTGTCGAAACGTCGATATGATTTCATTTATTATCGCGATCTTAACTAAGAAGAAAATAAATCTATTCAAAGGTTAGACTTTTTGGATGGTTCCCTTCTTTTTAGCTGAATGAGATAAGCAAGAAAAGCAACAATAACATAAAGGAGACGATGTAGATGGTGCCGCATTATTTTGTCGCAGTAACTTTACCACGTCATATAAAAGAAGTGCTCTCTAATTATAAAGAGGAAATGAAGGATGAATTACCATTTCGCTCGTGGGTACATGAAGAAGACTATCATATTACACTTTCATTTTTAGGAAGTGCGACAGAGGAACAATTAGAAGGAATAAAGAATGGATTACAAATGCTTACAGAAACAAAAGAACTATCGTTCACGTTACAAGGATTTTCAACGTTTGGCCTAGAAGAAGAGCCACGTATTTTTTGGGCGAAGGTAAGTGAGAATAATGATTTGGTTCAGTTGCAAAAACAAGTGCATACAATTTGTGAAGAAAATGGTTTCTCTCTAGAGACACGTCCCTATCATCCACATATTACTGTTGCGCGTAAATGGGCAGGAGGAAAAGTATTTGATCTGACAAATGTAAAAGATTTACCCGTAACATCATTTCAAGCAGATACGATTACTTTGTATGAATCCCACGTTAAGGAAACGCCGAAGTATAAATCGATTACTGAAATAAAACTACAAACATAGAATGTATGAAAACGTTTTTTATACAGGTGAATATACTATAGGGAATAATGTGTTACTGTATAGAGCTTCGCTGATAAGAAAACCCTTATCATTTGCAGCTCGTTTCATTTTAACTTTAAGAATGATGGTGATTTTTTATGTTGAAAGTAAAACGTCCATTTGATGCCTATTTAGATGAAATGAATAAAATTACAATTTTGCTCCCGCATGCGTATGGAACAAGCCGGACATTTCGTTTACAAGAAGGAAGCAATGTGAAAGAGTTACCGATTGTTCATACTATTGCTCTTCCAGATGCAACGAAGTATGAATGTTTTATAGAAGAGCCGATAGATGTGGGGAAGTATTATACAGTACGGGATGAACGGAATGAAGAAACAGATTTACAAATAGGCGCTGTGATTCGAACAGTAGTTTTCGATGAAAAATATTATTACGAAGGTACCGACTTAGGTGCTGTGTATAAAAAAGAAGAAACAATATTTAAAGTATGGGCTCCGACTGCAAGGCTTGCGAAAGTACGGATTTATAAAAGTGATAAAGAATATATTGATTATGAAATGTACAGAGAAGAAAACGGAGTGTGGATTCATACATTACAAGGTGATCATGATGGAGCACGATATACATTCCTTGTTTGTATTAATTTAATATGGAACGAAGCGGTTGACCCTTATGCAAAGTCTGCGACGATAAATGGAAAATACGGCGTCGTTATCGATTTGGAAAAAACGAATGTGACAAAACGAGTAGAAGTATCACCATTACAGTCAATGACAGATGCCATATTGTATGAACTGCATATTCGTGACGCTACTATTCACCCAAACAGTGGAGTGAATAAAAAGGGAACATATAAAGGATTGATGGAAGAAGAGACAATGGGACGAAATGGGACATTAACAGGATTGTCTCATATAAAAGATTTAGGCGTTACACATGTTGAACTATTACCTTTACATTGTTTTGGTGGTGTAGATGAAGTGAATCCTGCTTCCGCATATAATTGGGGCTACAATCCGTTATATTACAATATACCAACAGGATTTTATGTTACAAACCTTTCTGATCCATATAACAGGATAGTAGAGTGTAAACAACTAATTGAAACATTTCATGATCACGGCATTCGAGTGATTATAGATGTTGTATATAATCATGTGTATGAAAGAGAATTATCATCATTTGAGAAGCTTGTCCCGGGATATTATTTTCGTCATGGGGAAGACGGTATGCCTTCTAATGGGACGGGAGTTGGAAATGATATAGCATCTGAACGGAAAATGATGAGGAAATTTATTATAGAATCTGTTTTATATTGGCTTACTGAATACAATGTTGATGGATTCCGATTTGATTTAATGGGAATTTTAGATGTTGAAACGATGAATGAATTAGAAAAAGAAGTACGAAAAATAAAGCAGGATGCGCTGTTATTAGGTGAAGGATGGGATTTGCAAACACCGCTTCCTCTTGAAGAGAAAGCGACGTTAAATAATGCGAATAAAATGCCATGTATCGCACAGTTTAATGATCAATTTCGTGATGGAATAAAAGGAAGTACTTTTAATATAAATAAACGTGGCTTTGCATTTGGTGGGCATGTAGACTGTAATCATTTGCAGTATATAGTAGCTGGTAGCCTTTTAAGTATGAAAGAAACAGGATTGTTCCTAGAGCCAGTACAAAGCATCAACTATGTAGAATGTCATGACAATATGACGATGTGGGATAAACTAGTGCAAAGTAATCCAGAATCAGAAGAAATTTTGAAAAGGCGTCATCGTTTAGCAACTGCAATGGTTATTCTTTCACAAGGGATTCCTTTCTTACATGCGGGGCAAGAGTTTTATCGTACGAAGCAAGGGAACGAAAATAGCTATAATGCAAATGATGAAATTAATCAATTAGATTGGGATCAAAAAGAGAAAGAGATGGAGACCGTTAACTATATAAAAGGGTTAATTGCGATTCGCAAAGAGCACGGGGCATTCCGGTTACAAAATGTAGACCTTATAAAAAAGCATATGACTTTTTTGCAAACATCTACAGAAGTACTGGCATACCACCTAGAGCATGTAGAATTATTTGGACCGTGGAAAGAGATTGTAGTTTTATTTAATAGCGGTTTGGAAGCTAAAACGGTGCAGCTTTCAAAAGAAGAAACGTGGCATGTGTTAGTAAACGAAAAGCAAGCGAAAATAGAGCCAATTTCTTCATTTAGAGGAAAGGAACTTCAATTGGCTCCAATTAGCACGTATATATTGACGATAATGTGACAAATCGCTACTTGACGATGAGAATGTAATAAATGTAGAATTGACAAAGGTGACGATTTTCATAAGTTGTCATTCCATGATTGATTTTGTAAAATAAACTAGAAGAACAGGTGATTTATCCTGTTTTCGGCTTATGCCAAGTTTTTTCATTCAAATACAGTAAAATATATGAATCCACAACATGTGTAGAAATGTTGCGGTTTTTCTTTTCATAACTATAAAAGATAAGGATTTGTTAACGGGTAATGAATATGGAATGGTTGGAACAATTATTAGGAAAAGAGTGGAGTCTTATACCGGCTGGTGGAGTAACGGGCGATGCATATATTGCGCAAAACGGACAACAAAAGTTATTTTTAAAGCGGAATACATCGCCCTTTTTAGCGGTATTGTCAGCAGAAGGAATTGTTCCAAAATTACTTTGGACAAGAAGGGTAACGAACGGTGATGTAATTTCTGCTCAAAAATGGCTTCCGGGACAGAAGTTAGAGCCAGAGGATATGAAACTAGAACGTGTTGCGAAACTTTTGAAGAAAATACACTCCTCTAAAGCGCTTGTGCAGATGATTCAAAGGCTAGGAAAGCAGCCGCTTCATGCGCAAGAGTTATTACAACAATTACAGCTCGTTTTAAGAGGAGATATAAGAGTTGATGAAACAATTCAGCAAGGTCTTCAATATTTAACGGATTCATTAAAAGATATTGAGTACAATGAATTCGTTGTATGCCATTGTGATGTAAACCATAACAATTGGATATTGTCGGACGAAGATGAATTGTTTTTAATTGATTGGGATGGGGCTGTTATTGCTGACCCAGCTTTAGATCTTGGTATGTTATTATATTGGTATGTTCCGCGTCATGAATGGAGTGAGTGGCTCGGATATTATGAGATTGAACTAGATGAATCATTGCTTAGGCGTATGAGATGGTATGTGATAGCACAAACGATTTTATCTATGCAATGGCACACAACAAAAAAGCAGCAAGCAGAAGCTAAATATTGGCATCAATATTTACAGCAACTACTTGCTTCAGAATAATACTTAAGAAAAATTGTCCATTCCAGCAATCCACTGAGTAAGTTGTTCTTGATTATTGGAAATATGGTTGTCCAAATTAGAGGAAGATTTACCCGATTGACTATAAGAATATACATCGTTTAGCATTACTTTAGTGTCACTACTTATACTATCGTTTGCGAGTAACGATTGAATGAGTCGCTCTAATTGCTCGCATTCAGAAACTGTCCCGCAGCAATCACTTTGATGGTTGATTAAAATATCTTTTAACACTTCTAATTGATGCTGTTGATTAATTGGCATGAACGGATCATCCTTTCGAGTGTTTTTCTCTCCCTAGAAATGTAAGAGAAAAAGCTGTTTCGTCATGGAATGTTTAATGCTTTATGTAGTTTTTATCAAAATGGTACATCTTATACTTGAAAGAAACGGACCGAGTGCTCGTACGTACTTGGTTTTTTGTTTGATAGATTGATTAAAACAGAAAGAAGGAATTTTTCCTTTAAAATAGTTTTGTAAAGAGAGGGAGACATCTATGCGTTTAAGACATAAGCCTTATGCAATGGATCGAATTAATGAGTATTCACATATCGTAATTGGAAACCCAGAGGAGAGCGCTGGTAACTGGAAAGAAATATTTGGAAATGAACAGCCAATTCATATTGAAGTAGGTACAGGACGTGGCCGCTTCATGTATGATATGGCAAAAGCAAATCCGCATATTAACTATATTGGAATTGAAAAATTCACAAGTGTTGTTGTAGATGCACTTGATAAATTAATTGAAGAAGAAGTACCGAACCTAAAGTTAATTAATAAAGATGCTGAAGATTTAACAGTTTTCTTTGCGAAAGGTGAAATTGACCGCGTTTATTTAAACTTCTCAGATCCATGGCCGAAGAATCGTCATACGAAGCGTCGTTTAACGTATAAAACATTTTTACGCAATTATGAAGAAGTGTTAGTAGATGGCGGAGAAATTCATTTCAAAACTGATAACCAAGGTTTATTTGAATATTCTATTATGAGTATGGCTGAGTATGGTATGTTATTAACTTACCTTAGCCTAGATCTTCATAATAGTGATTATGAAGGAAACATTATGACAGAATACGAAGAGAAATTTTCTAGTAAAGGTCATCGTATTTATCGAGTTGAAGCAAAATATCGTACGGAGCCTATGCAGTAATGCATAGGTTTTTTATATGAAAAATAATCGGAATATTATGTTAAAATTAAATGGAAAAGGGGGATGGGATATGGAACAGTTACAAATTGGAAATATAAAAGTGACGTGGCTAAAAGGTGGGAATACACATTTAGATGGAGGCGCGATGTTTGGAGTTGTGCCAAAAGTACTTTGGTCACGAAAATATAAACATAATGATACAAATCATATTTATTTACGAACAGATCCGTTACTCTTACAAACGAAAGAAGGAAACATGCTTATTGATTCAGGGATAGGGAACGGTAAATTGAATGAGAAAATGAAGCGGAATCAAGGTGTAACAGAAGAATCATCAGTTAAGGAATCTTTAGAAAAATTGGGACTGCATAATGAAGATATTCATTACGTCTTAATGACGCATCTTCATTTTGACCATGCATCTGGTTTAACAAAATGGGAGGGAAATCGCCTTGTTCCGGCGTTTCCGAACGCAACGATTTATGTAAGTGAGACTGAATGGAATGAAATGAAAAATCCGAATGTTAGATCGCGTAATACATATTGGAAGGAAAATTGGGAGCCAATCGTTGATAAGATTGTTACGTTCAAGCAAGAAATAGAAATTACGGATGAAATAAAGATGGTGCATACGGGTGGTCATAGCGATGGACATGCCGTTGTCGTCCTTGAAAGTCAGGGTGAAACGATGCTTCATTTAGCGGACATTTTACCGACGTATGCACATCAAAATGTATTATGGGTAATGGCATATGATGACTATCCAATGACATCGATTGAACATAAACAAAAGTGGATGAAGTATGGTGCTGAAAAAGAGGCGTGGTTTACTTTTTATCATGATGCATATTACCGTGCAGTAAAGTGGAATGAGGAAGGGCATATAGTGGAGAAGATAGAGAGAAAAACAAATATAGAAGCTTAATATTAATAAGAGGAAGGTGTCCAAAAATATTTATTGGAACAATCTCCACTTATTATGTATTGCTGTTATTATCAGCTTTTGTTGGTAATTCTAAAAAAAAAAGAGGTTCACCTAATGGGAAACCTCTTTTTATGCTGCTATAACCTCTAAAACAGTACCTGTTTTAGCATCAACTAAAAATTCAAATCGTTCTTGTATTTCATCTAACATCGTTGTAAGACCGCCGCGATAAACTTCGTACGCGACATCATATTTTTCAAATGCCTCTGGAACCATATGTACCCAAGAGCCAGTAATTTCACCTTTATGACTTAATGCTTGTTTCACCATTTTCAATGCTTTTTCTGAAGAAATATGGGATTGTTCTTGTACTTTGTTTGCAACGAAATAACCAGCTGCGAACCCAACGCCAAGACCTGTGACTAAACCTTTCCAGCTCATATATTCACCTCAATTCTGTAAAATAAAAATAGTGTACCAATAATAATTATAATGCAAATGCAACTAAAAAAGAAGAAACTAGAAACATTTCGAAAATTTCGTTACAATAAAAGAGGTATTCTACTAAGGTTTGAAAGAAGGGGACTTCGTGAATAAAGAGACATTACAATTATTTCGTACGTTAACAGAATTACAAGGTACATCAGGTTTTGAACATGATGTGCGCAGTTTTATGAAGCAAGAATTAAGCAAATATGCTGATGAGATTGTGCAAGACGGTTTAGGTAGCGTATTTGGCCTGAAAAAAGGGGACGAAACTGGCCCGCGCGTTCTTGTAGCAGGTCATATGGATGAAGTAGGTTTCATGGTTACGCAAATTACGAAAAATGGGATGCTTCGTTTTCAAACGTTAGGTGGCTGGTGGAGCCAAGTACTATTAGCTCAGCGTGTACAAGTTATGACGAAGAATGGTCCTGTTATTGGGGTTGTTGGTTCCATTCCTCCTCATTTATTAAGTGATGCGCAACGTGCAAAACCGATGGATATAAAAAATATGTTAATTGATATAGGTGCAGATAGTTATGAAGATGCGATTGAAATTGGCATAAAGCCAGGGCAACAAATCGTTCCAATCTGCCCATTCACGCCAATGGCAAATGAAAAGAAAATTATGGCGAAAGCTTGGGACAACCGCTATGGATGTGGCCTTGCTATCGAATTGCTAAAGGAATTAAAAGATGAAACATTACCAAACACATTATACTCTGGTGCGACTGTACAAGAAGAAGTAGGTCTTCGCGGAGCACAAACTGCTGCAAATATGATTCAACCAGATATTTTCTATGCGCTTGATGCGAGTCCAGCAAATGATGCATCTGGTGATAAGACGCAGTTCGGTCAATTAGGAAAAGGCGCTCTTCTTCGTATTTATGACCGTACAATGGTAACACATAGAGGAATGCGCGAATTCATTTTAGATACAGCAGAAACACATAACATTCCGTACCAATACTTTATTTCACAAGGTGGTACAGATGCGGGCCGTGTGCATACAAGTAACTCTGGTATCCCATCAGCAGTAATTGGTGTTTGTGCACGCTACATTCATACACATGCTTCTATTTTACATGTTGATGATTATGCGGCAGCGAAGGAATTAATTACGAAGCTTGTGAGAGCGACGGACAAAACGACGTTAGAGACAATTAAGAATAACGCGTAAAGAGGAAGGGTGAAAAACCCTTCTTTTTTTAGGTTGAATAGATGACCCAGCGATGAATGGGAGCGGTCAATGCCTAGTTGGTGTTCGAGCGATGTATTAAGACCGCGGGTAGGAAGAGAGAGGAAGGCTGTTTTTGGAAAACCTTTTCTTTTTTTAGGTGGGAGAGATGACACAGAGATGCGTGTGTGCGGTCAGGCGCACTACGGTATAAATCTCAGTCATGAAGACTGATTTGGTGTTCGAGGCTAGTATTAGGATAGAGTGATGAATTTATATAGAGGTGAATGAAATGAAGGTAGTAGTTGGATCGAAGAATAAGACGAAGGTTGGGGCTGTGGAGAAGGTTTGGGAAGATGCTGAAATTACATCTCTTTCTGTTCCATCAGGAATAGCAAATCAGCCTTTTTCAGATGAAGAGACGATGCAAGGAGCAGTAAATAGAGCGAAGAGAGCATTGCAGGAAGGTGCAGCTCATATCGGCATTGGGCTAGAAGGCGGCGTTATGAAAACGGAGCATGGGTTATTTATGTGTAACTGGGGTGCTTTAGCGACGATTGAAGGTAAAACATTTGTTGCGGGTGGGGCGCGTATTAAGTTACCAGACGATTTTTTAGCACCGCTTGAAGAAGGAAAAGAGCTAAGTGAAGTGATGGAAGAGTTTGTAGAGCGAAAAGATATTCGTAGTCACGAAGGTGCTATCGGTATTTTTACAGATGATTATGTCGACCGAACGGAATTATTTGTACACGTTGTTAAGTTACTTGTTGGGCAATATAAGTATGATGAAAAGCAAGCATAAACCTTGCACCATGCGCGATGTATGGTAGTATAAAGAAAAGATTATAGTGTGAAAAAGTGCACTCGTTAGAGGAGGAAATATAGATGAAATCATTAGAAAGCATGGAACAATTCCAAGAATTAAAAAATGAAGAGAATGTAGTCTTCATGTTCTCAGCAGAATGGTGCCCAGATTGCCGTTTCGTTGATCCATTTATGCCAGAAGTAGAAGAGAAGTATAGTGATTTCTCATTTTACTATGTAGATCGTGATGAATTTATTGATTTATGCGTGAAAGTAGACGTATTTGGCATTCCAAGCTTTGTAGCGTACAATAAAGGTGAAGAAACTGGACGCTATGTAAATAAAGATCGTAAAACACAAGAGCAAATCGAAGAGTTTATTGAAGGTTTAAAATAAGACAATTAGCCAATTGAATTGTAAAAACAACCTCTACCTTCGCGGGGGAGGTTATTTTTTTGGAAGGGAGGAAAAAGAGATGAAAATGACAAGTAAAAAGATGAAAGACGAGTTAATGAAGAAATTATCTCGACCAGAATGGGACTGTCATTATGATAGCGAGAAAGAAGTTCTTCGTATTGAACAAACAGACTCGAAAAAAGGTATTAACGTATCACTTCCAGGAGTAGTTGCAAAATGGGAAGTGAACAAAGAAAAAGCAATTGAAGAGGTCGCTTATTACGTACAAGAAGCGCTAATTGCAATGCATAAAGAAGAAAATAGCACGGCGAAAATTTTACCTGTTATTCGCTCTACTTCTTTCCCGAAACAATCAGAAGAAGGAAATCCGTTTATTATGACGGACCATACGGCGGAAACACGTATTTACTATGCGCTAGATTCTAATAAAACGTATCGATTAATTGATGAGCGCTTATTGCAAAAATTAGAGCTTACAGAGGAACAAGTACGTGAAATGGCATTATTTAATGCTCGCTCATTAGGCTATGAATTTAAGCAGGAGACAGTAGCAGGTAATACATTCTACTTTTTAAACACAAATGATGGATACGATGCGAGTCGTATTTTAAACGAATCGTTACTACACTCGATGCGTGAAAAGATCTCTGGTGATATGGTTGTTGCAGTTCCTCACCAAGATGTATTAATTATTGCTGATATCGTCAACGAAATCGGTTATGATATTATTGCACAAATGACAATGAAATTTTTTGCCGAAGGGCATGTTCCGATTACATCACTTTCATTCGTATATGAAGATGGGGACTTCGAACCAATCTTTATTTTAGCGAAGAATCGGAAGAAGACAGATGGAAAAGAGAAAGGATGAACGAAGTGAACGTTTTTTACAACCTTGAAGGAATTGGTGACACTTTAATTGTTACCTTACAAGATATTACTTTAGAAAACCGTACATTTGACCGCAAAGGAGATGTTGCTCGCGTATACGATCGTGAAAGCAACGTAACAGCAGGATTCAACATCTTTAATGCGTCTTCTTATGTAGAAGTAACAGACAACGGAAACGTTACATTAACGAAAGAGTTTGTTGAAAAAATTAACGGAATTTTAGCGAAGAATGGCTTTGAAGAAAAAGTAGAAGCTGATTTCACGCCGAAATTTGTTGTAGGCTATGTAGCTGAAAAAGAGAAGCATCCAAATGCTGATAAATTAAACATTTGTACAGTAGAAATCGGTACAGAAACATTACAAATCGTATGTGGTGCACCAAACGTTGATGCAGGACAAAAAGTTGTTGTTGCAAAAATCGGTGCTGTAATGCCAAGTGGTATGTTAATTAAACCAGCTGAACTTCGCGGTGTTCCTTCTTCTGGAATGATTTGCTCTGCACGTGAGTTAGAGCTTCCAGATGCTCCAGAAGAAAAAGGTATTCTTGTATTAGAAGATAGCTTTGAAGTTGGACAAGAATTTAAATTTTAATTGATGTTAGAAAAAGTAGTCTCGCATATGTGAGGCTATTTTTTTGTGCGAAATTCCTAGGATTGTAACGTTTCCTCTCAAAATCTATATTGTATTTCAAAAACGGATTAGGTAAAATTTAGAAAAAAGAAGGGGGTAGACGTATGAAGCAACAACCAAAAATTGCAGAACTTCTGAAACGAATTGAAACTTCAAAACAGCAAGATATCGAACTAGGTTCCTATGAAATATATGTGTTTAGCGAAAATGAATTAGAAAAAGGACAAATCGGTTATCGATATGATAAACATAAAAATTCATTAATAAGTGAAGAAAGTGGAAAATGGAAAGAGGAATGGATTGTTATCGGATATGAAACGGATATGGGGGATCCTGTTTTCGTAAATGTAGCTGATGATGCTTATCTAGTCTATACCGCAGAGCGTGGTACAGAAACGTGGCAACCCGTTCATATTGGAAATATGGATGAAATTATAAAACAATTATAAGAAAAACTTTGAGACCGGTGCAAAGTGATAGGAGAGAAAAATGAAGTATATAAAAATAATGAGCGCTATTGCAGTCATTGGAATATATATGGGAGGTTGTTCGCAAGAAGAGCCGAAAAAAGAAACAACCTCTTCTATACAAGAAAAAAACAAAGATAATAAGGAAGACGCACCGGTAGAAAAGCAGCAAGAAGAACAAGAAAAGAAAGAACAGCCGCAAGCAATTCAAACGAATGAGCAAGTGGAACATAAGCAGGAGGAAGTGCCGGCTGAGGAAAAGAAAGAGGAAACTACGCCGCTGCAGCCAACTGAGCAACCAGTACAAAATAATGAACAAAAAGTAGAGAGTAATGAAAAACAAGAAAAGTTTCTCGTCGTTATTGATCCAGGGCATCAACAAAAAGCGAATTTAAATTTAGAGGCAATTGGTCCAGGAGCAACTACGCAAAAATATAAAGTAACAGACGGAACAGCGGGAGTTGTAACGAAAAAGAGGGAATCAGTTCTTGTATTAGAGATGGCTTTTATATTGAAAGAAAAACTGGAAGCAAAAGGTATACAAGTATTGATGACGAGAACGTCACATGAGGTTGATATAAGTAATAAGGAACGAGCAACATTCGCGAATGATCATAAAGCGAATTTATTTTTGCGCCTTCACGCAGATGGTTCTGAAAATCCAAATCAAAGTGGATTTGCTGTATTGACACCGGCAGAAGGAAGTCCGTATACGAAAGAGATTTATGCTGAAAGTCTTCAAATCTCTCAAACGATAGTAAATAAAATGAGAGAGAATCATCAAGTGAAAGTAAATGGAATTAAATTTCGGGATGATCTTTCTGGATTTAATTGGTCAAAAGTTCCAGGAGTACTATTAGAACTTGGATTTATGTCAAACCCTGAAGAAGACAAAAAATTATCTGACCCACAGTATGTAAATTCTTTATTGCAAAGTGTAACGGATAGTGTGGATGAATATCGGAAGGGTAAAGATTAAACGAGGTCTTACATGTAAGACCTCGTTTTTCTATATGAAAAACAATCGTGAATTAGAATATTATGGATAAAACTAATATGCTTAATTTTACCTGCACTTTTTGCCGAATGCTGATACAATAAAGGATGTTACTATTTAGTAGAAAGAGTGGTAAACATGTTAGATTGGATGAAAAAGCTGTTTAACAAAGAGGAAGAAAAAACAGTGATGAATAAAGAAGTACCGGCACAAATTGAAAGTCAGCCGAAAATTCCTCGTGTAAACCACTACACTGAAGCAAGAGAAGCACAAATGGCAAGTCGGAATGCAGGGAAATGTCGTTTTCCATTAATACCAGATAATGGCTTCGATGAGGAGGATGTAAGAGAACTGCCTAACTTTGAAGAACAACCTATTCAAAGAGGAGCATATGAAGAACAGCCTACTCAAAGAGGAATAAAAGTGGAAAGAAGCAGACGACCGTATGTGGAAACAGAAGCACCTACATATGAGGAACCGGAATTGCAATATGAACCGGAACCAGAGCCTGTCGTAAAAAAAGCATTCGTACCGTCGCAAGAAAGTAACCGTAGACCATTTCGTCCAACAGAAATGATTTCTCCGATTTATGGATATAACCGTCCTTCAGTAGAAACGAAGGTTGTGCAGGAGGAAGAAAAGGTAAGAGAAGATCTTGAAATATCTGTTGAAGGAAAAGCTGTTGTTGACGCATGGTTAGAGAAAAAGGGATATACATTATCTGACTTTTCGGGAGTTCTACAAGGAAGTTCATCTGTTAAGAACGGAGTGAACGAACGAAGTAATAAAGTAGAAGAAAAATCGGTTGTGGATACATGGTTAGAGAAAAACGGTTACGAAGTTGAACGTCAAGCCCCTTCATTAGAAGAAAGCCTAAGTGATGATTTGCTTCATAAAACAGTAGGACAGCATGTGGAAAAAGAGGCTACAATTGTACAAGCCTTGAAGCAGGAGCAAGATGTAGTGGCGTTATCATCTACAGAAGATAACGAAGAAACTTTACAAGAAGAGTCAATAGATTCTAAAGTAGAGCATGTGTATTCGATATTAACAGAAGAAAATGAATGTAATACAGAAATAGAAGAAACTGTTGCTGAAGTTGCAGCAAATCAAGTCGAAGAAGAAACCTTAGAAGATGTAGTGATTGTAAAAGCAGATGAAAAGCTTGAAGAAACAATTACTATAGAAATACCAGATGCTTTTGAAGAAGCTAAGGAAGCAGAAGAAGTTGTGGAATTAGAAGCAACTGAGGAAGCAACAGAAGAAGTTGTGGAATTAGAGAAATCTGAGGAAGCGACAGAAGAAGTTGTGGAATTAGAAGAAGCTAAGGAAGCGACAGAAGAAGTTGTGGAATTAGAGGAAGCTGAGGAAGCAGCAGAAGAAGTTGTAGAATTAGAGAAATCTGAGGAAGCGACAGAAGAAGTTGTGGAATTAGAAGAAACTAAGGAAGCGACAGAAGAAGTTGCAGAATTAGAGAAATCTGAGGAAGCGACAGAAGAAGTTGTGGAATTAGAAGAAACTAAGGAAGCGACAGAAGAAGTTGCAGAATTAGAGAAATCTGAGGAAGCGACAGAAGAAGTTGTGGAATTAGAAGAAACTAAGGAAGCGACAGAAGAAGTTGCAGAATTAGAAGAAGCTAAGGAAGCGACAGAAGAAGTTGTGGAATTAGAAGAAACTAAGGAAGCGACAGAAGAAGTTGTGGAATTAGAAGAAACTAAGGAAGCGGCAGAAGAAGTTATGGAATTAGAGAAATCTGAGGAAGTGACAGAAGAAGTTGTGGAATTAGAAGAAACTAAGGAAGCGACAGAAGAAGTTGTGGAATTAGAGAAACCTGAGGAAGCAGCAGAAGAAGTTGCAGAATTAGAGGAAGCTGAGGAAGCAGCAGAAGAAGTTGCAGAATTAGAAGAAGCTAAGGAAGCGACAGAAGAAGTTGCGGAGTTAGAGGGTACTAAGGAAGAAGAACCAATTTCTCAAGAAACAGTAATTGAAGAAACGATGAATACAGATTTAGTGGAAAATACACCAGTTGCAGAGCAACCAGTGATTTCTCAGCAAGAAACAATTACGTTCAAGGAAGAAAGTGAAGTATTCGTACCAGTTTCAGAAACGGATGAGCAAACAAAGAAAGATGTTCAAAACTTTGCGAACGTTTTAATTGAAGAAGCGGAAGAAAAGAAGCAAGTTGCTGAAGAACAGCCTGCTTTACAAATAGAAGAACCGAAACGTGAGAAAAAACGTCATGTCCCATTTAATGTTGTCATGTTAAAGCAGGATAGAAAGAAATTAATGGAAAGACATGCAGCAAGAACGAACGTAATGCAATCAACTGTCAGTGAACGAGTGGAAGAAAAGCCAGTGCAGCAAGTGGTAGTAGAACCACAAGCAGAAGAAAAGCCAATGCAGCAAGTGGTAGTAGAACCACAAGTGGAAGAAAGTCCAGTGCAGCAAATGGTAGTAGAACTACAAATGGAAGAAAAGCCAATGCAGCAAATGGTAGTAGAACCACAAATGGAAGAAAAACCGATGCAGCAAGTGGTAGTGGAACCGCAAGTGGAAGAAAAACCGATGCAACAAGTAGTGGTGGCTGGACAAGTACAAGAGTCAATTTCTAGTACGGAAGTACAAGAGAAAGCATATGTTGTAAATCCAAAAGAGAACGATATGCGTAACGTACTACAAGCGCCACCGAAGTATGAACTTCCGCCATTAACGTTGTTGTCAATTCCGCAGCAGGCAGCATTAGATAATACGGAGTGGCTAGAAGAACAGGAAGAATTATTAAATACGACATTTAATAATTTCCATGTTGGAGCACATGTTATTAATGTGTCACAAGGGCCGGCGGTAACTCGTTTTGAAGTACAACCAGACCCAGGTGTGAAAGTAAATAAAATTACAAATTTAAGTGATGATATTAAGTTAAGTTTAGCTGCGAAAGATATTCGAATTGAAGCGCCAATTCCAGGGAAGAGTGCAATTGGAATTGAAGTTCCAAACAAGGAAAGTAAGCCAGTATTCCTGCGTGAAATTTTAAGAAGTCCTGTATTTACAAAGAGTGAATCACCGCTTACAGTTGCGCTGGGGCTTGATATTTCAGGTGATCCAATTGTAACGGATATTCGAAAAATGCCACATGGACTTATTGCGGGTGCAACTGGTTCAGGGAAAAGTGTGTGCATTAACGCGATTTTAACGAGCATTTTATATAAAGCGAAGCCGCATGAAGTGAAGTTGATACTAATTGATCCGAAGATGGTTGAGCTTGCACCATACAATTCTGTTCCACATCTTGTAGCACCTGTTATTACTGACGTAAAAGCAGCTACAGCTGCGTTAAAGTGGGCGGTTGAAGAGATGGAACGTCGTTATGAATTGTTTGCTCATGCTGGCGCTCGTGATTTAACTCGTTACAATACGATTGTAAGTGGTAGAGAAATCCCAGGTGAGACATTACCTTATATTGTAATCGTCATTGACGAGTTAGCGGACTTAATGATGGTTGCTCCTGGTGATGTGGAGGAAGCGATTTGTCGTATTGCACAAAAAGCTCGTGCTTGTGGTATTCACTTATTAGTTGCGACGCAGCGTCCATCTGTAGACGTTATTACAGGTTTAATTAAATCAAACATTCCAACGCGTATTGCGTTTACAGTATCATCTCAAGTTGATTCGCGTACGATCATCGATATTGGGGGCGCGGAGAAGTTACTTGGCCGTGGTGATATGCTATTTTTAGGAAACGGCACATCTAAACCAGTTCGTGTACAAGGTGTATACGTATCAGATGATGAGATTGAAAGAACAGTTGATCATGTGAAAAAGCAAATGAAGCCAAACTACTTATTTAAGCAAGAGGATTTATTAGCAAAATCAGAGCAGAGTGAGTCTGAAGATGAACTATTTTTTGATGCATGTCAATTTGTTGTAGAGCAAGGGGGAGCGTCCACATCTTCTGTACAGAGAAAATTCCGCATAGGTTATAATCGCGCGGCACGTCTAATTGAAGAGATGGAGTCGCAAGGGATTATTTCTGAAGGAAGAGGAACGAAACCGAGAGATGTCCTTATTTCTGAGGATGAATTCGCTGCTATGCAGGAAACAAATGTATAGGAAACGGTTTTGCTGTATACTAATAGAAAATGTTGGATAGTAAAGTAGGGAGTAAAGCGACATGAAAGAAATTGAATTAAAATTAAAAGGTGAAATAAATCGACTAACAAATAAAACATTTAAATTTGATGAACGTGTTGGAGAAGGCTGGTTCTCTGCCGTTTACTTTTTAAAAACTAGAGAAATCATTGAAGAATTTCGCCCGAAAAGTGTTGTAACAATGCAGTTTTTTCAAAAAGAACATGCAGTTCTTTGCGGAGCAGATGAGGTAATCGCATTGCTACAAACATTTGCCAAAAATCCTGAGGAATTAGAAATTCATTCTTTAAAGGATGGCGATAATATTAGTCCGTTTGAAACAGTTTTAACAATTCATGGTCCTTATGAATACTTCGGCTTTTTAGAAGGTGTAATTGATGGGATTTTAGCTCGTCGTACATCAGTTGCGACAAATGTATATAACGTTGTCCAAGCTGCACGTAGTGTAGATAAAGAAAAACCGGTTATTTTCATGGGAGATCGTGATGATCATTATACGCAACAAGCTGGTGACGGTTATGCGGCATACATCGGAGGTATGAGCGCACAAGCGACGCATGCAATGAATGAATGGTGGGGAAGAAGTGGTATGGGGACAATGCCTCACGCATTGATTCAAATGTTTAATGGTGATGTTGTTGAAGCTGCAAAAGCATATCATAAAAAATTCCCAGAAGATGAATTAGTTGTATTAATTGATTACAACAATGATGTCATTACAGATGCACTTCGCGTAGCGCGTGAATTTGGATCAACATTAAAAGGTGTACGTGTCGATACGTCTCGCACAATGATTGATCAATACTTCATTCGTCACCCAGAAGTACTTGGAACATTTGATCCACGTGGTGTAAATCCATCACTTGTATTTGCACTTCGTAAGGCTCTTGATGAGGAAGGGTTCCAACATGTAGATATCGTTGTAACTGGTGGGTTTGATGAGAAGCGTATTCGTGAATTTGAAGCTCAAAATGTTCCTGTCGATATATACGGAGTAGGAAGTAGCTTATTAAAAATGAATATTGGTTTTACTGGTGATAACGTAGAATTAAATGGAAAACCAGAAGCAAAAGCTGGTCGTAAATACCGTCCAAATTCACGTCTAGAGCGTGTTCAATTAGAAACAAAAGAAGATATGTAAAAGCGAGAAAAACTGATAGGTGATTGACCCTATCAGTTTTTCTGTTATCATAGTATAGCGGCTTGTTTTTTGCTATAATAAATGTGTTATGGACATAAAAGAAGTACGTACGAGTTTATCACTGATAAGTGAATATAAAAAGAAATTCACTGCATCAGAAATGTATGATGATTACCAAAATAAGAAAAGATTCATATACTGTCTTATAGATAGGCCGTTGTATTAGTTCGAAATGTTGGAGGTTCTTTAAGATGACAGTTTACCATTTTGTAGGAATTAAAGGAACAGGAATGAGTTCATTAGCGCAAATTCTTCATGACATGAAGCATACTGTTCAAGGGTCTGATTATGAAAAGCGTTTCTTTACACAAACAGCATTGGAAAAGCGTGGTATTTCCATCCTTCCTTTTGATAAGAATAATATTAAAGAAGGACAAGTGATTATCGCAGGAAATGCATTTCCTGATACGCATGAAGAAATCGTAGCAGCAAAAGAATTAAATATCCCAGTACATCGTTACCATCACTTCTTAGGTGATCTTATGAATCAGTACACAAGTGTTGCTGTAACTGGTGCACATGGAAAAACATCAACAACTGGTTTGTTAGCCCATGTAATGCAAGGTGCACACCCAACATCATACCTTATTGGAGATGGAACGGGGCATGGGGTAGAAAATAGTAAGTATTTTGTATTTGAAGCTTGTGAGTATCGTCGTCATTTCTTGTCTTACTATCCAGACTATGCAATCATGACAAATATCGATTTCGATCACCCAGATTATTTTGCAGACATCAATGATGTATTTAATGCATTCCAAGAGATGGCATTGCAAGTGAAAAAAGGTATTATTGCATGTGGTGATGATGAAGAACTTCAAAAAGTTCAAGCGAAAGTACCTGTTATTTTCTATGGATTTGGAGAAGATAATGATTTCCAAGCACGTAACATTCAAAAGAGAACTGATGGTACTATATTCGATGTATTCGTTCGTAATACGTATTATGACACGTTCAAAATTACAGGATACGGCGATCACAGCGTATTAAATGCATTAGCAGTAATCGCGCTTTGCCATTATGAAAACGTTGATGTAGAAGCAGTTAAGCATCAGCTAACAACTTTTGAAGGCGTAAAACGTCGCTTTAATGAAAAGCCAATGGGAGAACAAGTTATCATTGATGACTATGCACACCATCCGACAGAAATTAATGCAACGATTGAAGCAGCTCGTCAAAAACATCCAGAGCGTGAAGTTGTCGCTGTATTCCAACCACATACATTCTCACGTACAGAGAAATTTTTAGATGAGTTCGCGGAAAGCTTAAGTAAAGCTGACCAAGTATACTTATGTGATATTTTCGGATCAGCACGTGAAAACAAAGGTGAATTAACAATTGAAGATCTGCAAAAACGTATCGATGGCGCAGAACTAATTACAGATACAACAACGGATGTGTTAAAGAAACATAAAAACGGCGTTCTTATTTTCATGGGCGCAGGTGACATCCAAAAATTCGAAGCAGCTTACGTAAAAGAAGTTCAAGTTGCAGAGAAGTAATAGAAAAGACGCATAGCTTGGCTGTGCGTCTTTTTTGTTGTGTTCGATATATTTTAAAAAGCGTTGATATGTTGGTATTGTTCATTTTTTTTGTATAGTTGTTTTAATAAGAATATATATAGTGAACTAAAAAGTACATATCCAATTAAATAATAGAATGAAAACATATCGAATTGTTTTGTTATCATAATTCGAATCGCGAAAAAAGTAAATGGAAGAGCGATTAACAGTCTTGAACTAATGGAAATAATTGTTTTAAAGTATTTTAATAAATCTGTATTCCAATGATTTTCTCTAAAAATAAACCAAATGTTGCTGGCAACAAAGGCAAGTAAGAATGGCAAGTTAGCTGAAATATTTATAAACCCAAGTGCAATAGGTACTGATAAAGCACCAAGTGGACCGATAGATAGACCAGAATAATATTTAATAAATGTATTTGTAGATTGCTGTGCATCTTGAATAACATCTGTATATTCTACTGTAATTTCCTTTGCTAATTCTTTTGGAGGAAGAAATTCTTCAATCACTTGTGAAGGAATGCTTGCTGATGGTATCCCTTCACTTTCTTTACTTAATGCATTTTCATATAAATCGGATTTGATTTCTAGCACATGTTGTTCTCTTGCTGACGTAGGTAAGTTCATTAAACCTTTATGAAGATCGTGTAAGAAAGAAACAATGAGTTCATTTGAAAAGAATTGTTCCTTGTTCATTTTTTATCCTCTCCTTTAGCTAGTAACATTAGAGCTTGGTATACTGCATCATAATCATGTAAGCGACTATTTAAAATTTCTCTCCCTTCGTCTGTAATGCGATAGTATTTTCTTTTTGGCCCATCACCGGACTCTTCCCAATAGGAAACAGCCCAATTGTTTTTCGTGATTCGATTTAATATAGGGTAAATCGAACCGTTCGGGATATGAAACACAGGGATATCTTGTAAGGCACTTGTAATTTCGTATCCATACATAGGTTGTTTGCTTATTAAAGACAAAATAGCGAGATCAAAAACACCTTTACGTAATTGAATTATAAAATTATCATTTTTTTCCATACTTTAACTATATATGATTCATATCTAGATATCAATCATATATAGTGATTATTCTTATATAAAACCGAAAAAGTGCGAATGTTTAACTTTTTTCACCTATAAGTGTTAGAATAATAGGAAAATTAAAAGGGGCTAAAAAAACATGTTCACACTCCGAGTAGATGACGAAATCGAATTACAGTTATTAGAGAAGCATCATAAAGAGGAACTATATGAATTAATAGACCAAAACCGTAATCATTTACGAAGATGGCTTCCTTGGGTAGATGGGACGAAATCTGCTGATGCGTATAATGAGATTTTTCCGATGTGGTTAAAGAAATTTGCAGAGGGAGATGGGTTTGAGGCTGGTATACGCTATAAAGGAAAGCTCGTTGGGATGGTAGGTATTCATCCGGTGAGCTGGGGTAAGAAAGCTACGAGTCTTGGATATTATCTTGCAGAAGATGCTGGCGCGAAAGGTATTATGACGCGAAGTGTGAAGGCTGTGCTTCATTATGCATTTGATAATTTAAAGCTGAATAAAATTGAAATTCGTTGCGGTGTTGAAAATGCGAAAAGCCGTGCGATTCCAGAACGTTTAGGTTTTAAATTAGATGGTATTTTAAGAGATGACGAATGGTTATACGATCATTTTCAGGATATCGCTGTGTACAGTTTACTAGCTTCAGAATGGAAAAAAATTCGATGAACGAGAAGATTTGTATTATTCCGTATGAAAGTATGTTTCAAGAGGAAGTAGTAGATCTTATCGTTCATATTCAGCGAAAAGAGTACAAGGTCCCTATTACGAAAGAAGAGCAGCCGGACTTACTTGAAATAGAAACGTTCTATCAAAGGGACAACGGAAATTTTTGGGTAGCAACTTATGATGGTAAAGTAGTTGGAACGGTAGCTTTATTAGATATTGGGAAGCATCAAGTAGCGCTAAGAAAAATGTTCGTGAAGAAAGAGTTCCGCGGAAAAGAATGGGGTGCATCAAGTATGCTACTTCAAACAGCAATTTCTTGGGCGAAGGAAAAGAAATTGGAAGACATTTATTTAGGAACAACAGTTAAATTTCTAGCAGCACACCGTTTCTACGAAAAGAATGGTTTTCAAAGCGTGAGTATAGAAGAGTTGCCAAGAAGTTTTCCAGTGCTAGAGGTAGATAAGAAATTTTATAGATATATTATTTAAAAGGTCATTCATAAATGGCCTTTTTTTATGAACTAAAATGGAAAACATGGTATAATTTGGTTAGCGGAGGTGTGTGTATGGATTTTCCAATTCAAAGAAGTAAGTCAGCGGTAATTTTCGTTAGTCTCACGTTAGCTTTTATGTTTGTATATCCAATTTTTGTGTTCTTTACAAGAAAAGGGGATTGGGCTCCAGCTCTAATTGGGATGGGATTATGTTTTATTGTAAATATCCCTCTCGTTTGGGAAATATTCATTAAAAAACATAAAGTAGAAAATGGTATTTTAAAATATGGAATTTTAAATGACGACGTTGTATTAAAAGATATAAGAGTTGTTCGTCAAGTTGGGAAATCCCTTGAAATTACGACGAATGCATATAAAGTACATATGATTGCGATGCCGCAAGATATGACAAGTTTTTTGTCACTTGTTGAGAAAGAGAATCCACATGTGAAAATAGAAATGGTAGGTAAGAAATGAAATATGTAAAACTTTTGTTTTGTTTGGAAATTTTGTTTGTGCTTGTTGGTTGCACTAGAGTATATATGAAATGGGATCTGCCCTTATATGTCCCAATATTAATAGGTACTATCGCAGTGACGCTTTTATTTTATTTTCATTTTCAGCAAACAAAAAGCGAGAAAAATAGCTCCATATAAAGTAGGGGGATTAGAAATGAAAAAGATCTATATGTTGTTTTTGTTTCTGCTAACTGCATCCATTCTTTTAATAGGATGTAGTGCGAAGAAAGAGAAGTCTGATGTTAGTTTAGAAAAGGCACAAAAAATTGAAATTGAATCGCTTATTGATTCGAGTGATAAAAAAACAATTACCGATAAGAAAGAAATCACAAAGTTGTTTGAATCAATCAAAATGGATGAGTGGGAAATGGAATCGGCTCCTTTAGATACTCCGCAAGGGAAAACGTTTAAAATGTATCAAGAGGATACACCGAAATTATTGGATTCGGGTAAAGATAAAAAAGAGTTACATGAAATTGGTACTATGACAGTATATAAAGATGTCCCTTATGTTGAGGTTGAATTGAAAATTAATAAAATAAAAAATAAAAATAGTTTTAAAGTACCAGAAGATGTGGCTAAAAAATTATTGGAGTATTAATGAAAAAGCGCTCGGGATTCTATCCGAGCGCTTTTCATATTATTTTAAGTTCTCTGGGTTTAAAGCTTCTAGTTCAGTTACAACGAAGCGTCCGTCTTTACGGATTAATACGTCGTCGAAGTAAATTTCACCGCCGCCGTATTCAGGGCGCTGAATGCATACTAAATCCCAGTGAATGTTAGAGTTGTTGCCGTTCCATGCATCATCATAAGCTTGTCCAGGTGTGAAGTGGAAGCTGCCATCGATTTTTTCATCGAATAGAATGTCTCCCATTGGATGTAAGATGTATGGGTTTACGCCGATTGCGAACTCACCAACGTAGCGTGCACCTTCGTCTGTATCGAAGATTTTGTTAATGCGCTCTGAATCGTTTGCAGTTGCATCAACGATTTGGCCATTCTCAAATTTAAGTTGTACATTTTCAAATGTATAACCGTTGTAAGGAGATGGTGTGTTGTAAGAAACTGTACCGTTAACAGAATCGCGAACTGGTGCAGAGTATACTTCACCATCTGGAATGTTTAAATGACCCGAGCATTTAATAGCTGGAATGTCTTTAATAGAGAATGTTAAGTCAGTTCCAGGGCCAGTTAAGCGAACCTTATCTGTTTTATTCATTAATGTAACAAGGCTATCCATCGCCTTATCCATTTTACCGTAGTCTAAGTTACAAACTTCGAAGTAGAAGTCTTCGAAAGCTTCTGTGCTCATTTTAGCAAGCTGCGCCATAGAAGCATTTGGGTAGCGAAGAACAACCCAGCGTGTTTTCGGAACACGGATGTCTCTATGAACTTTTTTGCCAATTGTTTGGCCGTGAACTTTCATACGTTCACTTGGAACGTCAGCTTGTTCGTTAATGTTATCACCAGAGCGAAGGCCGATATAAGCGTCCATATCTTTCATTACGCTCGCTTCATATGCAGCGATTTGTTCGAAATGTTCTTCAGTAGCACCCATTAATAAAGAGCGATCTACTTGATGATCTTTTAAAGAAACGAATGGGAAACCACCAGCTGCATATGCTTCTTTTACAAGTGCAGTTACAAGTTCTTTTTGTAAGCCAAAGTTTTCAATTAATACTTTTTCGCCTTTTTGTAAACGAATAGAGTAGTTAATTAAATTGTATGCTAACTTTTCAATGCGTGGATCTTTCATATGTAAAGCCTCCCTACTAATTATGTATCCTCTCCTATTGTAACCTACTTAGTGGAATTTGTTGAATCATTTATGTTAAAGTTAACGAATAAGTATGAAAATTCTAATGAAAAGATAGGGATTAGAATGAAACGGAAAATGATTGTATAATGGGAGAAAGTATGAAAAAGATAAAGGAAGTGATGAAATGCAAGTTCTTCTATATGTAAGTGCGGCTATTATCGCGGTTGCTTTCGCAGTATTAGTAGTGTATGTATGCAGAACATTGTTATCGGTTCAGAAGACGTTAGAAAACGTTGCGAGCACGTTAGAAGGTTTAGAAAAGCAAATGCAAGGAATAAGCGTAGAGACGGAGCAATTATTACATAAGACAAATGCGTTAGCTGATGATATTCAACAGAAGTCACAGTCGCTAAATAAAGTAGTAGAAGGTGTGGATGGAATCGGAACGACGATCCACTCTTTAAATACGAAGCTTCGCAACGTTTCAGAGTCTGTTACGGACGAAATTGAAAATAATGCAGATAAAGTGGCACAAGTTGTACAGTGGAGCAGCGCAGCAATTGAAGTATATAATCATTACCGTACTACGAGACAAGAGAAAAAGATTGAAAAAGAAGAGCGTAAACTTGAGAAAGCTGAGCAGAAGGCTGAAAAGAGAGAGAAGCGCTCTAGACTTCGCATGAGAGGTGAGTAATGATGAGTATGATGAAGATTGAAACAATTGAAGAACTTGAAGCGTTAGTAGAAAAGAACGAGCCTTACGTTCTTTTTAAACATAGTGCGACATGCCCAATTAGTCACGGTGCATATACAGAGTTTCAAGCGTATTGCGGTGAAGAAAGAGAAGTGCCAGCATATTACTTATACGTACAAGAGGCGAGAGATGTTTCGAACCATGTTGCAGAGCAGTACAGCATTAAGCATGAATCTCCGCAAGTGTTATACATAAAAGATGGAATGGTAGTATGGCATACATCGCACTGGAATATTAAAAAAGAAGCTTTAGAAGAGAATGTAAAATAGGGGGAGGCAAGCGGAGGGCTTGCTTCTTTTTTATTTTGTTGCAATATATTTAGTGGTACACTAGAGATACTTTAAAACTAAGTAAATTGACTTTTGAAAGTGGGTTTTAAGCAATGAAGAAAATGGCATTATGCATCGCAAGCTTAAGTTTATTACTGGGGGCTTGCAGCAATAATACTATTGAGAAGAAGGATGAAGTTGTACAGAAAGATACGAAAGAAAAAAGTATGATTCCAAGAACTGCTGTTTCTAAGGATTACTATAGAACTGTTATTCCTTTAAAAGAACAAAAGGTAATTAATACAGTTAATGTTAAAACTAATTCTAAACTAGATTTAGCAGAATATGAAAATGGTTTAATGGATATTGCTTCAAAACAATTCGATACAGAAAATTACGTATTACAATTAAATCAATATATTCCAGAGAAAACAATTGATGAATTAGTTACGAAACAAGAAGTACCAGTTTTGACTAATATTATAGAACAGGACTACTTCGGCAAACAAAATTCAAATGAACTAAGCTTATCTGGTGTTGTTATTGGTTTATCTATGTCTTCAAGTGTATCTAATGAGGAAGCTATTTCTAAAGGTACTGAAGTCGCTAAGGGGCTTATAGAAGCTATTAATAAAAATGATAAATATAACAAATCTCCAATTACATTTGCTATATTCAAGCAAGAAAGTACAAGTTCTTTAAAGAATGGTACTTATATTTCAAGCGCTACTGTTCAAAAGAACGAGACTAATCTTGGAAATTGGGATACTATTGATGAAAAGTCGTATTCGTATCCTTCTCAAGAATTTGGGGGGGCACATGGAGAAGATAATGATAAGCTAAAGAAATTTTCTGAAGCAATGAAGGCATTTTCTCCAGGAGATTATATCCCTGTTAATGCTAAGATTTCTTATAAGCAAAATAAGATGGATAAATTAAAGATGGATATTGTCGTTAAATATAACGGTAAGTCAGAATTAATGGCACTCTCTCAAACGGCTGCTCAAAGTATGTTAGAACAATTTCCTAAAGATGCTAAAGTTCAATTACAGATAAAGTCCGAGAATAAAATCGAGGCTGTTATTATAAAAGAGAAGAACAGCGATAAACCGTTTGTTTCTTTCCTATAATAAAAAAAGACAGTTTTTAAGCTGAGGCTACTGAAAAAGTGAATACTTCGAGAAAAACATTTCGAATTTCCTAAAGATGTTGAAAGAAGAAAGGAGGTCATTACCTGTACATAGTAGGGAATGACCTCTTTTTTCTTATGAAATAGACTCTTTCAGTGCCCTCTTTAAAGTGTCAGATTATGTTGATGTTATTCAAATTGGCGCTCGCAATATGCAAAACTTTGAACTGTTAAAGGCAGCTGGTGCTGTAAATAAACCAATAGTATTAAAGCGTGGTTTATCAGCAACAATTGAAGAATTTATTAATGCAGCAGAATATAGTATGGCAGAGGGGAATGGTAATATCATTTTATGTGAGCGTGGTATTCGCACATATGAAACAGCAACGCGTAATACGCTTGATATTTCCGCTGTGCCAATTTAAAAGAAAGAAACACATTTACCTGTTGTTGTCGATGTAACGCATTCTACAGGGCGACATGACCTTCTCTTACCGTTTGCAAAAGCGGCTATGGCAATTGGTGCTTTTGCTATTATGGCTGAAGTACATCCAGACCCAGCAGTTACATTATTCCGCTATTTGTGGGCAGTTGATCTCCCACCTCAAAATTCGGCTGAAGCAAAGAAGTTAGGTGGGAGATCAACTGCCCGTAAAAGCCCGATTGGTTCAACTATTAATCAGCGGGGGATGAACAAAACCCCCACTGATTAAAGTTTCACTTTATCAGATGAAGCGCAGCAAATGGACATTCCAGAATTCAATGAGTTTATGAAAGAATTAAAAGCATTCGGAAGTAAATTATAAAAAGATTTCTTAGTCTATGTAGCCCTTGTTACATAGCTTTTTTACAAAAATTGACCTTTTTTGCATAAAAAATACGAAAATACGAGAAAAGAAGCGAATTTTTTCGAAACTTTTGCGGGAAAATATTGTATGACCCTGTGTTTTTAGCGTATCATTAGTAAAAGGAAGAACTCGGGACGATTGTTGGCATCTGCAAATAGAGTTGATGTCTTTTTTTCATTCAAGTGAACCGATACATAAAAATAGATAACATAAATAGAAGGAGTGTGCGAAGAGATGAACGTAACAATCTATGATGTAGCGCGTGAAGCAAATGTTTCAATGGCTACCGTATCACGCGTTGTGAATGGTAACCCAAATGTAAAGCCTACAACAAGAAAGAAAGTATTAGAAGCAATTGATCGTTTAGGATACCGCCCGAATGCGGTAGCACGTGGACTAGCAAGTAAGAAGACAACTACAGTGGGTGTTATTATTCCTGATATCTCAAATACGTTTTATGCAGAACTTGCTCGTGGAATTGAAGATATCGCAACAATGTACAAATATAACATCATTTTAAGTAACTCTGACCAGAACAAAGAGAAAGAGTTCCACTTATTAAATACGATGCTTGGGAAACAAGTGGACGGGATTGTTTTCATGGGTGAAGATATTACAGATATTCACGTTGAAGAGTTCAAAAAATCTCCAGTACCAATTGTATTAGCAGCGTCATTTGATGAACAAAATGAAACGTCATCAGTAAATATTGATTATACACAAGCAGCTTACGATGCAATGAAGCATTTTATTGAGCAAGGACATAAACGTATCGGTTTCGTCTCTGGTCCTTTCATTAATAAAGCAGGAAGCGCGAAGAAGTTACAAGGTTATAAAAAAGCTTTAGAAGAAGCAGGTATTTCATATGATGAAAATCTTATAATTGATGGAGATTACACATATGATTCAGGTATAGAAGCGTTTGAAAGACTTTGGGGCATGGATGAAAAACCAACAGCAATCTTCGTATCTTCTGATGAAATGGCACTAGGTGTAATCCACGCAGCACAAGACGCGGGATTAAACGTACCAACGGATATCGAAGTGCTTGGTTTTGACAACACACGTCTTGCATTAATGGTTCGTCCGCAACTTTCGACAGTTGTACAACCAATGTATGATATCGGTGCAGTAGCAATGCGTCTACTAACGAAATATATGAACAAAGAAAAAGTAGAAGATCACTCAGTTATCTTACCTCACCGTATCCAATTTAGAGATTCAACGAAGTAAGAATAAGAGAGCTCACAGCGATAGCTGTGAGCTTTTATTCATATTCAGGATAATGGTGTTTAACTACTGTCTCTACACTTTCAGTTTTCTTAACATGTAAAAAGCGTGCATATAATTCTTTTCCTGTCTCAAATGGTGTGTCATCTAATTCGAAAACATGCAACACTTTTCTAAACGTCCATGTTACTTGCTCACCGTACATATTATCGTACGTATCTTCAGACTGTAGAGCTATCTTTTCACCTAGCTTGTGAGCTTCCTCTAAACTGTTCGCCTTAACGAGAATGATACTTTCTTCAAAAAGTGTATCGTGATTCTCTTCATAATGTTCATCAATTTTACTAGGATTAGGCTCACCTGAATGGACAGATTCAAATAATAATTTTACAGCATACACATGAGATCAGTCTCCTTATGCTGAATGTTTTACTTTATAAACAATACTCGCGATAAGTGAAGCGGGTATTGTAAATATGTTGCTTTGATAATGGTAATGTATTTGGGATTCTTTATAAGACATTCGCTACAGTTGGGGTTATTCCTTGTTATATGTCACACAAGTGCAAATTTAACTATTATAGGGCAATGTCATGTATAATAGAAAGAAAAGGCTTGTGAGGGGGGAGAAGAGATGATCGTTCTTTGGATAATTACGCTTTGCATGACTGCTATTTTTGCATATATGACGTTAAAACAAAATGGCTTAAAGCGATTTGTTCCAGGAAGTATTCTTGCAGGAATCGCCCTTATCACGTATGTAATTTCTATTTTTATTGAAAGTGTATCAGTGGACATGAGCACAAGTTTAATGTTCATGGGTATTACACTATTTGCAGGTAGTATTATGGTACTTATGGTTGCAGGTATTATTTTATTTATTCATATGAATTCAGAAACGTTATAGCATATAGAAAAGGCATGTCCCGAGGGGGCATGCCTTTTTATCCGTTCAATTATGCTCTATCTTTAGAAGAATTTTGTTGTTTTAGTAAGTCGCGAATTTCGCCAAGAATTTCTTCTTCTTTTGTTGGCTCTGGAATTTCTTCTGTCTTTTCTTCTTCTTCTCTTTTAGATGTTAGTTTGTTGAAAACTTTAACGAACATAAAGATAGAAGCTGCAATAATTAAGAAATCAAAAATAGTTTGGATGAAGTTACCATACATAACAGCAGATTTACCATATCCAAAATGTAAATCTGTAAAGTTAACGCCGCCCAGTACCATACCAAGTAATGGTGTGATGATATCTTTTACTAAAGAACTAACGATTTTACCGAATGCAGCACCGATTACAACCCCGACAGCTAAATCGATTACATTCCCTTTGAATGCGAATTTTTTAAACTCGTTCCACATGTGTTAATCCCATCCTTTCCACGATTCAATATGAAATTTATAATTCCTATCAACATATTCTATAGAAGTTTGCGAGAGAAATAAAGAGGAAATGGGAATGAAAGTAAATTCTGAAAAATGTATCCGTTTTAATTTTTAGTTGCATTCTCCAGTAGAGATTGCAACAGTTGCTGCGTTTTTAATCCTTCTAATCCATCTACAACAGGTTTTGTATCTCCGTGAACACATTCGATAAAATGATGAACAGCATCTTCAAAACCGCGCTGTTTTAACGTCGTATCCCATGATGGTGAACCGCTTTGCGAAACGGAGTTTTCTTGTTCAATTTCAAATGTATTCATATTTTTTACGCGAATAATTTTCCCTGTCGTTACAAGTTCAATTTGTTCTAAGTTTGTACCTGCATGGCGATGCATCGCGGTAGAAAGTAACAGTCCATTTGCAGTTGTATATGTATGATGTCCGTAAAGAAGTTCGTTCTTTTCATTGATTTGCATCATATTATGAACGATGTTAAGGTCATCGTTAGCTAACCAGCGAGCAGTATCTACAATATGTAAGTAATCATCTAACATAGTAAAGTCATACGTATATGGCCCCACCTTATTTGTGCGGTGCTTTTCAATTCGAATCCATGAAATATCATTTGCTTGATCTTTGGCAGCAACGTACATAGGAACGAATCGGCGATTAAATCCGACCATCAACTTTCGGTTATACTTCTCGCTCAACTCGACTAGTTTCTCAGCTTGTTCTACTGTAGCTGCTAGCGGCTTATCAACATAAACATCGATTCCTTTTTTCAGAAGTTCAGAAACGATTTCATAATGTGTAGCAGTTGAACTATGAACGAAAGCCGCATCACATTCTGAAGCGAGTGCCTGAAGGTTAGCGAAATCTTGAATACGATATTGCTCGCAAATTTGTTTTCTTTTATTAACATTAGGTGTAAACGCTCCCACAAAAGTCCAATCAGTTTCCTTTGTCAGTGTTGGAAGGTAAGCCTTTTGTGCAA
This sequence comes from Bacillus sp. TH30, assembly GCF_016650875.1. Taxonomy (NCBI): domain Bacteria; kingdom Bacillati; phylum Bacillota; class Bacilli; order Caryophanales; family Bacillaceae; genus Bacillus; species Bacillus sp. TH30. The sequence continues at coordinate 3,302,359 of NZ_JAEKEY010000002.1, forward strand.
TACTACCTAATCCAATCATTCCAATACGAGGTTTGCTCATGTTTTTTTCCCACCCTATTATAAATATATAAGTTGTCTAGCTGTATAGCTATGTGACGAAATAACTGTAGCATAGACTGGGGAGAATGGCAAAAAATAGATTTGAAAATGATACGTTTTTTATAGGAAATGAGCTTTTATTTATTTGTCGCTAATAAAATCTTCTCTATCTCTTCAAAGTTATGAGCACGGGCGTGTTGCAATGGGGTAATACCATCATTGTCGGGAATATTTATATCAGCACCATGTTCAATAAGAAGTTGAATGACTTGTTGCTGTGTTTCGTTTCCATTACTTAGTACGATGGCTTCCATTAAAGCGGTCCACCCGAGATTATTTACATGGTTAACATCAATAGTTGTTCGCGTAAGGAGTTCTTTAATAACATCAATATAGCCATGTTCTGACGCGGGAATAAGAGCTGTTCCGCCGTAACGATTCGTAAGCGTTGGATCCGCACCAGCATCAATCGTTAGTTTTAAAATGTCCAAGTAACCTTCTGCACCGGCGTATAGAAATGGATTGTTTTTCATATCATCTTGGATATTTACGTCAGCACCAGCGTCGATAAGAGCTTTGGCGGTTTTTACATCATTTTTGTATGTAGCAATCATAAGAGAAGTACGTCCTTTATTGTCCGTTATATTTATGTCAGCCCCTTTTTTGAGTAATGATATAACAGTATTCGTTTCTTGTTTCTCAGTAGCTGTTAGTAGCGCTGTCTCCATGTTTGTCATCTCCTTTTTTACTTCTTGTTCTTGCGAGCATCCTTGCAAAAAAATTACGCAACAGATCATGCTTAATGTTTTTTTGAACATGGAATTTCAACCTCCTCATTGCAACTGTAAAATAAGAACATTAAATTTTTATAAACTGACGCTAAAATTACTATAAAATCGCTTGAGTATTTGAACATATATTTTTATGCTTATGAATAACAAGGTTTGTTAAAGTGAGGATGTAAGATATGTCTATTAAAACAAGATTTTTATTTTCTTATATAGCTGTTATTCTCGTTTCCATCACGCTCATATTAGTCGCGGGATTTTTAATTGTTTTTTCCATAACAGGAGACTTGGAATCAGTGAAAAATTTCTATAAAAGTTCCTATATTCAAAAGCCGCTTACGCCAGAAGAAGAGAATACGTATATTGAATTGAAATTAGCGGCAAAGAAAAATCAATCACAACTATTAGATGAATCGTTCGTTTCATCACTTGAAAAAGAAGGTGTGAAAATAGTTGTAAGAAAGGGAGAAAACATTTCTTATGCTACAAAAATATTTGAAGGTGTATCTTTAAAAGAAGCCATTCCGAAATTTGAATCAGCAAATATTAATAGTCGTGGTACAACGGAACTAGGCGATACATTTTATCGATATGTAAAATTTGATTTTTATTTTCCCGGAGATGAAGAAGGGAGTATATTTGTACTAAAAAGGCAGAGTTCATTTGTCGATCTTACACAAAAATTATTTCCAATTTTGTTCGGAGCGCTTTTACTGTTAGCCATTTTACTCATAGGGTTATTAAGTTATTTCGTCTCAAGAAGTGTGATAAAACCAATTTTTGTATTGAAAGATGCGACTGGGAGAATTAAAGAAGGGGATTTAGATTTTCAAATTCCAGTTACATCCTATGATGAGATTGGGCGATTAAATCAAGGGTTTGAGGAAATGAGGAAGAGATTAAAAGAGTCGATAGAGATGCAAACACAGTATGAAGAAAATCGAAAAGAACTCATTTCAAACATATCTCATGATTTAAAAACACCGATTACATCTATTATTGGATATGTAGAAGGCATAAAAGATGGAGTCGCAAATACGCCAGAAAAAATGGATAAGTATTTAACGACCATTCATACGAAGGCAAAACATATGGATACACTCATTGATGAGCTCTTTTTGTTTTCAAAGCTTGATTTGAATCGAGTTCCCTTTCAGTTTGAAACGATAGAGTTAAACGTGTTTATGCAGGAATTATTAGAAGAGATGCAGATGGATTTAAGTGAGGAAGGTATAGAAGTTTACTTACAATTACAATCATCACCACTATATGTAACGGCTGATTGCGAAAAGATAAATAGAGTTATATCAAATTTGATTCATAATAGTGTGAAATACATGGATAAAGAAGAGAAGAAAATTACTGTAACAGTATTGAGTGATAACAATAAAGTTATTGTGAAAGTGATGGACAATGGATCAGGTATAGAAGCTGATACGCTGCCGTATATATTTGAGCGGTTTTATCGTGCAGAGCAATCGCGAAATTCTAGCACAGGTGGAAGTGGACTTGGCTTAGCGATAGCGAAGCAAATTGTTGAAGAACATGGCGGGGAAATTTGGGCGGAAAGTAAGCTTGGGGAAGGTACAAGTATTTTCTTCTCATTGAAAAAAGTACAGGAATGTGGTGAGTAGAATGAAGAGAATTTTACTAGTAGAAGATGAAATAAGTATTGCAGAATTACAGCGAGATTATTTAGAAATTAGTGATTTTCAAGTCGATGTAGAGTATTCAGGTGAAATAGGTCTACAAATGGCTCTTCAGGAAGACTATGATTTAATTATTTTAGATATTATGCTTCCGAAAATGAATGGTTTTGAAATTTGTAAACAAATACGTGCTATAAAAGACATTCCGATTTTACTTGTTTCAGCAAAGAAGGAGGATATAGATAAAATTCGCGGACTCGGTTTAGGCGCGGATGATTATATAACGAAGCCGTTTAGTCCAAGTGAATTAGTCGCAAGAGTAAAAGCACATATTTCTCGTTATGAAAGATTATCAGGAAATGTGAGTAAGCAACGCGATACGTTATATATTCATGGAATTTCTATCGATCAGCGAGCGAGAAAAGTTTTTATAAACAATGAAGAAATTGCGTTTACAACGAAAGAATTTGATTTATTAACATTCTTTGTAACGCATCCAAACCAAGTATTAAATAAAGAACAGTTATTTGAACGTATTTGGGGACTAGAATCAGCTGGCGATTTAGCCACTGTCGTTGTTCACATTAGAAAGCTACGTGAAAAAATTGAAAGAGATCCTGCTCACCCGCAATATATTGAAACAGTGTGGGGAGCTGGTTATCGCTTTAACGTGTAATGTACCTGCCAAGTAATTGGTAGGTTTTTTATGTTATTCGAACAAAAAGGGAACAATAGGTAATTTATGTTAAAATATAAAGAGAGATAAAACATAGGAGAGCATGAGAGGGCGTGCTACATTTTGGGAGATACATTAAAAGATAATAAATCAAACAAGGCTTTAAAGATTGGAACCAATATCATACTTATCTTATTAATTATCGGTGCAATACAAATGTTTTATGATGAAGATTCTACGAATGATCATTTCGGTGGGTTATTTATGATGGTCTTTTTTGGAATTAAAATAATTTCTAATTTTATGATGAGTATAAAAGCAGGAGATAAAAAGTCGATATTCATTGATGTAGGCTTAATGATTTTTTTGTTCTTCTTGTTGTTTTTAGTGTGAAATATTTCTTTTGAAAAAAGTTCATATTCTTATAGAGGCTGTGAGCTTTCCTTAGTAATAACGGTACTAGTGTAACGATTTATAAAATGTTTGAGTAGTAGAAGTAAACTGAGCAGCTTCTTCTAAAAAAGGATAATGGTTACTCTCCTCAAATATCACAAAGATAGAATTACGTATACCCTCATGCATCTCGATAGAATATTGGATCGGGCACTGTACATCATGTCTTCCGCATATAATAAGGGTCTTTGTTTGGATGGAAGGTAAATTCTCTCTTAAATCAAATGACGGATATTCATTGGCGAAAGTGTTCATCCGGCTAGCGGACATAGTTTTTTTGATTGGTTTACAAAAATAAAATTTGTAGTTTTCGGGTTTATACAATGATAATTTTGTTCTCTTAGTAGATAGTTCTTTCCGTTCTTCACTTGTAAGGTGAGGGCTTTTTAAAGTTTCGATGAGTTGTTGCATATAATGAAACTGAGGATGTGCTGGGTGATAAATGCAAAATAGTGTTTCGATATAGTTACTTGCTGCGGCTCCAACGATGACTAATGATTGTAAGGAATTTGGATATGTAATCGCATATAAAAGTCCAAGCATACCGCCTGTTGAGTGGCCAGCGAAATGCCATGTTGGGAGTTGTAAAGCTTCTCGTATTGCTTCTAAGTCGTGAACGGTTTCAATCATACTTAATTCTTTTTCTGAATTGGCTTTTGCTGAGTTACCAGCGTTTCGTAAATTAATGAGGAATACACGATGCGTAGCAGTGAAAACATCCGCAAAGTAATCGCCAGTTTCATTAAATTGTGAATAGTGATGTGTAATGCAAAGCGGTTCGCCATTTCCTTTTGTAAAGATTTCAAATGTGCCACGTTTCGTGTTGATTATTTGTTGTGTCCACATAATATCACGACCTTTTCTCATAAAAGTTGGACCGGCTAATTCTTAAATAAAATATATCAGCGAATCTCAAAATATATCGACTTACCGACAGAAAACGACAATAATAGCTAGCTATAAATAAAAGGAGGCTGTTCAAAAGCGAGCCTCCTCTCTGTTTAATATAAAGATTTTGTCATATTATTCCGAATAATTTCAAGAGATTTCGCTACAGTTAATGCATTTTTTTCTTCGATTTCTGGTTTTCTAGGGATAGGTTGATACATGTTGTCTGGATCTTCCCATGTAAGGGGAAGGTCGGTTTCTGCTTGTCCTTTCCAAGCGTCAATCCATTCTGGAGGGAGATAACCTGAGATGTTTTGGATGTTGTTCATTTCGAGCCAAATGAGTGCCCAAGCTCTTGGTACGACGCGCCAGTGATCATAGCCACCACCGCCGACAGCAATCCAGCGACCGTCGCAATATTCATTAGCGATTTCACGAGCGAGCTTCGGTATTTCACGGTAAATATTCATCGTTGCGCAAAGGTGTGTAAGTGGATCGTAATAATGTGCATCAGCACCATTTTGCGTTAAAATAATATCCGGTTTAAAGTATGCTGCCACTTCTTTTACAACTGTTCGATATGAATCTAAAAACGATTCGTCTTCTGTAAAAGCGTCGAGTGGAACGTTAAAAGAATAATTATATCCATTTCCTTGTCCACGTTCATTTACTGCGCCAGTTCCAGGAAATAAATAACGCCCAGTTTCGTGTAATGAAATGGTGCATACGTTAGGATCGTCGTAAAAAGACCATTGTACCCCGTCACCGTGATGAGCATCTGTATCAATATATAAAACGCGTAAACCGTATTTCTTCTGAATATATTTCATTGCGATAGAGCTATCGTTATAAATACAAAAGCCAGATGCTTTACCACGAAAGCCATGATGTAAGCCGCCACCTAAATTGAGGGCGTGCTTTACTTTCCCAGAAATAACAGCATCGACAGCTGTTAATGTTCCGCCAACGAGTAATGCACTTGCTTCATGCATATTTGGAAACATCGGTGTATCTTCTGTTCCGAGTCCATATGTCATCGCAATTGATTTTTCTAACTTTCCTTCTCCAGCAAGTTTTACCGCATTTATGTACTCCTCTGTATGAATGAATGCAATTTCCTCATCTGTAGCCATTCTTGGCGAGATGACTTGAGAAGGGGAGATAAAACCACTCTTTTGTAATAAGTCATAAGTAAGTGTGACGCGTAGTTGGTTAAAAGGATGATCAGGGCTAAAAGAATAGCCCCGAAAGTCATCCGAATAAATGAAGGCGCTACTCATGCTTGCATCCCCATTATGTTCGGCCATAAAACACGATAGCCTTCTGTTTCAAGTGCTTCAATAACCCTTAAAGGATTCATCGTTTGAATGCGGAAAACGAGTACTTTATCATTCTCATCTTTTGCTGGATAGACGAGAACGCTCACAATATTAATTTGTAAATTGCTAAAAATAGCAACTACTTTTCCGAGAATACCAGGTTCATTTTTCACTTGAATTTCAATTTGTGAACTAGGCTGATGTGCTCCTGTTAATTTCACTAATGTGTGTAGCACTGTAGATTCGGAAATAATTCCTACTAACTTTCCAGCCTTTGTGACAGGGAGGCAGCCAATTTTATTTTCAAAAAATAAAGTAGCAATTTCCTCAACGAAATCAAGAGGATGGCAAGTCATGACAGGGTGTTTCATAATAAGTTCGAGCGGTTGCTGTAGCATATCGAGTGAAACTTGTTCATCAAGAATTGATGGACTTGCATCTCTTACATCTCGATCAGAAATAATGCCTACTACGTGATTATTTTGATCGACAATTGGAATGTGCCGAATACCTTTCGTACGTATCGTTCGGATTGCTGTTTCGATTGTGTCATCTGGATGCAATGTTACTACATTTTGATTCATAATTTCTTCTACAATCATTCCAGTTGCCCCCTTTATTAATACATAAAACGATTGTGAAAACGTAGACGATCGAATGCTTGAATGGAATCCGTATCAACACGTTTACCGATGCGGACCATTAAACAGTTGGCAGGATGTGAACAAATTTCAGGATCATCTGTAGCCATCCATTGTAAACCACCAGCATTCATCATTTTTTCCATTACTTTTCGGTATTCCCAAACATTTAAGCCTGTTTGTTTTAAATCCCAGTGCCAATAATATTCAGTCGTTAATATAATGTAATCTTCCATATGATTGTCCATCATTGAAACTTCTAATAAATTTTTTCCGACAGAGCAACCGCGAAAGGCTGGGACAACTTCAATCGCCCCGAGTTCAATTAAGTTTTCAATCTTTCCTTCTGACCATCGCTCGAGCGGATCAGGATATAAGTATGTAACATATCCAACGATCGTTTGGTCATGTCTAGCAATAATGAGACGAGCTTCTGGTAATTTAGAAATTTCGACAATTGCTTTATATTGCTGCTCGGCAGGACGAAACGCAATTAAGTCTGGATGAAATTCATACATTTCAAGATTATGTGTAGAGACAGGACCTTCAATAATTAAAGTGCCTTTCGCTGTTTTTAAGTTTCTGGCATTATATATTTTTTTATGAATCAATTTATTGCTCACCACCTTGAGGGTTTGTGAATCTATTAATATCGTACTTTATAATATATGCGATGTGAATCGAATTTTGTCATTAAAAATTTGTCTAAAAATCAACAAAAATACTGAAAATTTTAAATAATGTTATTATAATAGATAATAGAATACATAGGAGGGGGATGTAAAGTATGAAAGTGGAAACGCTTCCTGTCATTAAAGGAGAAAATAATTTGCCGAATTATGAAGAGGCATACGCGAATTTTAACTGGGAAGAGGTTAATAAAAATTTTACTTGGAATGAAACTGGCCGAGTAAATATGGCGTATGAGGCAATTGATAAGCATGCGAAATCCGATCGAAAGAATAAAGTAGCACTTTATTATCAAGATGGATCGCGAAAAGAGAAATATACGTTTAAGGAAATGAAGGATTTTTCTAATAAAGCAGGAAATGTCCTGAAAAACTATGGCGATGTTGAGAAAGGCGATCGCGTTTTTATTTTTATGCCGCGTTCCCCAGAATTATATTTCGCACTTTTAGGTGCAGTGAAATTAGGGGCAATTGTTGGACCATTATTTGAAGCATTTATGGAAGGCGCAGTTCGCGATCGTTTAGAAGATAGCGAAGCGAAGGTGTTAATTACAACTCCTGAATTGTTAGAGCGCATACCATTAAATGATTTACCTGCTTTAAAAACAGTCTTCCTTGTTGGAGACAATGCAGAAGAAGGCGGTAAAACTGTAGCGTTCAATCCTTTATTTGAACAAGCTTCAAAAGAATTACATATCGAGTGGTTAGGCCGTGAAGACGGTTTAATTCTACATTACACATCTGGTTCTACTGGTAAGCCAAAAGGCGTCCTTCATGCTCAAAACGCAATGGTTCAGCACTATCAAACAGCGAAATGGGTATTAGATTTAAAAGAAGATGATGTATATTGGTGTACAGCTGACCCAGGCTGGGTAACTGGAACAGCTTACGGTATTTTTGCACCGTGGTTAGTGGGAGCATCAAATGTTATTTTAGGCGGGAGATTTAGTCCAGAGGCATGGTATGAAGCACTGCAAGATTACGGTGTAACAGTTTGGTATAGTGCACCGACAGCGTTCCGTATGTTAATGGGAGCTGGACAAGACGCAATTAAAAAATATGATTTATCACAAGTGCGTCACGTATTAAGTGTTGGTGAGCCATTAAATCCAGAAGTAATTCGCTGGGGTATGAGCGCATTTGGACTTCGTATTCATGATACGTGGTGGATGACAGAAACAGGTGGACAAGTTATTTGTAACTATCCTTGTATGGAAATCCGTCCAGGTTCAATGGGGAAACCAATTCCAGGTGTGAAAGCAGCGATTGTTGATAATGAAGGAAATGAAGTGCCTCCATACACAATGGGGAACTTAGCAATTGGTAAAGGTTGGCCATCTATGATGCGTGCGGTTTGGAATAACCCGCAAAAATATGATTCTTACTTCATGCCGGGAGATTGGTACGTATCAGGTGACTCAGCTTATATGGATGAAGACGGATACTTCTGGTTCCAAGGACGTATTGACGATGTAATTATGACGTCAGGTGAGCGTGTTGGTCCGTTTGAAGTAGAAAGTAAATTAATCGAGCACGCTGCTGTAGCAGAAGCTGGTGTAATTGGTATTCCTGATCCAGTACGCGGGGAAATCATTAAAGCATTTATCGCGCTTCGCGTGGGATACGAACCATCTGATGAATTAAAAGAAGAGATTCGTCAATTTGTGAAAAAAGGCTTAGCAGCTCATGCAGCTCCAAGACAAATTGAATTTAGAGATAAATTACCGAAAACGAGAAGTGGTAAAATTATGCGCCGCGTATTAAAAGCGTGGGAATTAAACTTACCAACAGGCGATTTATCAACGATGGAAGATTAAAAGAGGAAGGGTCTGAATGAATACGTTCAGACCCTTCTTTTTTATGTTATTATAAACTTATATATACGTGTTGGAAGGGGAGAGGGAAATGAAAACAGAAAAAGAAAAGATGATACAAGGGGAAATGTACATACCGGCTGATCCCGTTTTAGTAAAGGACAGGGAGCAAGCTCGTATATTAACGAGAAAATTAAATGAAACACCAGAAGTAAAACTAGAAGAACGTAGTGCAATCGTAAAAAAACTATTCGGAACGACTGGAGATAACATTCATCTCGAATCTTCTTTTAGATGTGATTACGGTTATAACATTCACGTTGGTGAAAATTTTTATGCAAACTTTGACTGTACTATTTTAGACGTATGCCCAGTTACAATCGGAGTGAACTGTATGTTAGCGCCAGGTGTTCACATTTATACAGCGACGCATCCGCTTGATCCAGTAGAGCGCATAAGCGGATCGGAGTACGGAAAACCAGTTACAATTGGCGATAACGTATGGATTGGCGGAAGAGCGATTATTAATCCGGGCGTAACAATTGGAGATAATGCTGTCATCGCATCTGGCGCTGTTGTAACGAAAGATGTGCCAGATAATGTAGTAGTTGGCGGGAATCCTGCGAGAATCATAAAAAAAATAAAATAATATTTGAACGAAGCGCCTTCCTCGTCTGTATACATTTATGAAAGAATAGATGAGGGAGGCTTTTTTATGTCTAATAAATTGATGCTGACTTTTGCTTTAATTGGAATTATAGTTGTGTTTTCTTGTGGTATGTTATTACCTATACCAATTGGATTTAAAATTTCAATGATTACATTTGGGATTATTATGATTGTTATTTTTTCAATCCTTATTCCGTTTCATAAGAAGTATATTGTACGAAAAAATGGAAATAAAATTGATTTTACAAAAACAAAAATATATTTTCGTTGGAATGTATTTGATACAATTTCGGTCTGTCTTGCAGTGTATGCATGTATATGTGTGCTAGCGTTAAATATTTTAGTTTCAATTGGATTCACGATTCAAAACCCATATGTTCAATTTTTTGCGAATCAATCACAAGTATGGATTATTGTCGCAAGTGCATATTTAATTTCCCGTATTTCATTAACGTTAAAAGGAATAAAGGAGATCAAAAAAAATGGCGCAGATTGGGATTGAGGAGGAGCTCATGCTTGCGTACCAAAATGGAGATAAGCAAGCGGGAGAAAAACTATATGTTTTAATCAAACCAGCGCTATATACATTTTTGTATCGATTTAATCGTGATGAACAACTGAGTATAGATCTCGTTCAAGATACGTTTTTGACTCTAGAGCGTAAGAAACATATGTATGAAACCCGAAAAGGAAAAATTAAAACGTATTTATTTCAAATCGGTTATCGTCTTATGATTAATAAATTAAATAGAAGAAAAAAGTGGCGTTCGCTCTTACCGTTTTTAGTACCAGTGCAAGAGGTAGAGTTTTCCCACGAAGACCAGCTTACGGTAAGAGAAGCAATTTTGAAAGTTCCTGAAGAACAGCGAGCGGTCCTGATTCTCTCTTATTATCATGATATGCAGCAAAAAGAAATTGCAGAGGTACTGGATATTCCTGTTGGAACAGTGAAGTCGAGACTTCATAACGGGATAAAGAAATTGAAACAATTGCTGGAGGTGGATGAAATTGAACGAAAATCCCTTTAAGAATGAATATAAATTAAAGCAGCATTTAGATAGCGATCATGTAGAAATACCGGATTTTCCAAAAACGGTAAGCCGCTTCGAGCGATTTCTTGGATTTCTTGCTTCTCCAGCGAAAGATCCTGTGGAAGCGACGATTGGGAATGATTTATCGGTTGTGTTTCATGTGTCGTTATTAGTTGGTGTTCCAGTTATTTCTCTTATTACGATATTCCTTGCGACTTTATAAAGGATTGGTAGGGAAAGAACTCATACCTCTATTTGACACGCCTATATAAATGATGGTATAAAGAAAAGTATATGAATAATTGAGCGTGGAAAGGGAGAAGTAGTGATCATTTCCCTGTTTTAGAGAGCTGATGATCGGTGGAAATCAGCACATAGATGATCGCGAATTACGCCCCTAGAGCATCTTTTTTCGATTGAAGTGTATTCAAAAGGGAAAAGACGGTGCTAAGCCGTTATGTAAATAAGGTGGTAGGCTTTTTTTGCCTGCAACTAGGGTGGTAACGCGATAATCAAAATCGTCCCTTATTTAAGGGGCGATTTTTTTATGTTTTCAACCTTCACGCCAGTAATGAACTTAAAGGAGAGTATGTAGGATATGGGTATTTTACAAGATCTTGAATTTCGCGGTTTAATTAATCAGCAAACAGATGCTGAGGGACTTGAGCAATTATTAGAAAAAGAAAGCGTTAAATTATACTGTGGTTTCGACCCGACAGCGGATAGCTTACACATCGGTCATATGTTACCAGTATTAATGTTACGTCGTTTCCAATTAGCTGGTCACCAACCAATTGCACTTGTTGGCGGTGGTACTGGCATGATCGGTGACCCAAGTGGTAAAAAAGCAGAGCGTACATTAAATACGAAAGATACAGTTGCTTACTACACAGAAAGCATTAAAAACCAACTTTCAAACTTCTTAGAGTTTGAAAACGTGGACAACCCAGCAACAATGGCTAACAACTATGACTGGCTTGGTAACTTAGATGTAATTTCATTCTTACGCGATATCGGTAAAAACTTCGGTTTAAACTATATGTTAGCAAAAGATACAGTAGCATCTCGTTTAGATACTGGTATTTCATTCACTGAGTTTAGTTATATGATTTTACAATCATACGACTTCTTAAACTTATACCAAAACCATAATTGCCGTCTACAAATCGGTGGTAGTGACCAATGGGGTAACATTACAGCTGGTCTTGAATTAATCCGTAAATCAGAAGAAGATGCGAAAGCGTTCGGTTTAACAATTCCACTAGTTACAAAATCTGACGGTACGAAGTTTGGTAAAACAGAAGGCGGCGCAATTTGGTTAGACCCAGAGAAAACAACTCCTTACGAGTTCTACCAATTCTGGATTAACACAGATGACCGCGACGTTGTTAAATACTTAAAATACTTCACATTCTTATCTCATGAAGAAATTCTTGAGCTTGAAAAGCAAGTAACTGAAGCACCAGAAAAACGTGCAGCACAAAAATCATTAGGATCTGAAATGACAAAACTTGTTCATGGCGAAGAAGCGTTAGAGCAAGCAATTAAAATTTCAGCTGCATTATTCAGTGGCTCTGTAGCAGAACTTACTGCAAGCGAAATCGAGCAAGGATTCAAAGACGTACCATCTGTAGAACGTACTGCAGAAGATACAGTATTAATCGACTTACTTGTAGAAAGCAAAATTTCACCATCTAAACGTCAAGCACGTGAAGATGTAACGAACGGTGCAATCTACGTAAACGGTGAGCGTACACAAGCGCTAGACTACGTTGTAACAGAAAACGACCGCATCGAAGGTAAATTTACAATCATTCGTCGCGGTAAGAAGAAATATTTCTTAATTCGTTACTAATCAGAAACGAATTTAAAACAAATAGTACCCCGAATGGTAGGCTGAAAAGTTTATCGTTCGGGGTTTTTATGTATGCATTTAAATTGCCTCATGATTTCTTTTAAATAGAATATGAAGAATTAATACGAGCATGTAAAGTAAGCTAATTAGCATAACGACAAATGCCCCGGGATAAAATTTTGCCGCATATATAAAGAAATCGATTTGATAAATATCGTCATAATGTGAAACGTACCCTTTAAAATAATTCGTAAACTTAGCGCTATATTTCCATTCATCAGGATTATCTATTAAATTACTCCCTTGATACCAACTCATAAGTGCTGAAGTAATAAAAAGCATACAGACACTACCCAATTGAACCATTTGATTTATTGTCAAAATGAAACAACCTCCTATTTAATGGTTATTATAGCGTGCATTCGTATTCCTGTAACCTTTTTGTTGTAATCTCCTTTTCGAGTTCATACGGAAATCACATGTAAGCGGTATGATAAATGTATAACAAATAGAAAGGAGTGGTAAAACAAAATGTCACTAGAAGCGCTCATTATTTTTTCTTTGCTAAACGCTGGTCAGCTTGCAGAGAGCACGAAGGTTGATGTACATAAAGAGCAGAAAGATGCTTATGTATATGTTCAAAAAGAGGAAAATAAATAATTTTATTTTATATATAAAAATGAAGGCTGTTTGAAGTAACTGTTTAGTTGCTTTAAACAGTCTTTTTTAGCTAGAAAGAATAAATCTGTCTAAGGACGTCGTCGATAAATCAAAGAGAAAATGTCGTTATTATATGCGTAGTTTTAACTGTAATTATTAGATGTAAATTAAAAAAGTCTTTTTTAAAAAATAAAGGGGGTGTGAAATGTCTACGAAAATCTATAAATTATTACATAATAAAAGCCACAACTCATATGAGTGTGACTTAAATGTTTTTATTCAGCCTCAGCCTCGAAGCGTAAAGTGATTAAAACTCAAATGAAACCATAAGATATCTAGCAGGATTTATTTTCCTAGATTTGAAATTGTTATATCAATTTTGTTTCTTTTTGCAGTGTTTAAAGCGTTGCTTAGTAAATCTAAAAAAATTGTACCTGTTGGAGTAGCATGATAATTGGCTAAACTAGTTATTTTATTGGGGATTTTATTTCCCCAAGGTGGCTGTTTTTCCATGTGCTCAATATCCCAAATGACTTCTGCAGGAGGTAATTCACTTAAAATTTTTCTTATCTCTTCTACATTTTGAAGTGCTTCTTCTGTGTCCTCCCAACGTAACTTGTCGAAATATAAATTCTTCATTAATAGTGGGTACTTAGTGCCCCAACCTTCAGACTCTGTATGATATGACATGGTTGAAAAAAAGCTATGTAAAAAATCAGGGTGTCCTGTTTCATAGAAAAATATATCTACTTTAAATCCTACTGCCATTAATATCAATCCTCTCGTTTAAATATTACCTCGGGTGTTTCTTTAGACTTTTCTCTTATTTTTCTTACGATATCAAATAAAGCCTCTTCAGGAACAGTTTGTCCTCGTATATCAATGATGACAGTTTGCTTTGTACCTATAGGTAAATTATCAACCCTATCATTAACTTGTTTAACAATAACTCTAACTAGGTTACTTCTTTTTAATGCTTTATTTTGCATTATTAGTGAAAAATAAAAAAAGCCCAGGCCCCTTGATAAACAAGGTTCCTAAGGCTTTTAATAATACTCTTTGCAGAGTACCGAGATTAACGAGAGTAGAACTCTACGATTAATGCTTCGTTGATTTCAGCTGCTAACTCAGAACGCTCAGCGTGACGAGTGTAAGTAGCTTCTAGCTTATCAGCATCGAAAGTTAAGTATTCTGGTACGAAGTTGTTAACTTCGATCGCTTCTTTAACAACAACAAGGCTGTTAGATTTTTCGCGAACGCTGATAGTTTGGTTAGGTTTAACGCGGTAAGATGGGATATCTACGCGAGCGCCATCAACCGTGATGTGACCGTGGTTTACTAATTGGCGAGCTGCACGACGAGTGCGAGCTAAGCCCATGCGGTAAACTAGGTTGTCAAGACGAGCTTCAAGAAGGATCATGAAGTTTTCGCCGTGCTTACCAGGCATTTTACCTGCTTGGTCAAATGTGCGACGGAATTGACGCTCAGTCATGCCGTACATGTGACGAAGTTTTTGTTTCTCTTGTAATTGTAAACCGTATTCTGAAAGTTTCTTACGTTGGTTAGGACCGTGAGGACCTGGTGCGTAAGGGCGTTTTTCTAATTCTTTTCCTGTGCCGCTTAGAGAGATTCCAAGACGACGAGACAGTTTCCATGCTGGACCTGTATAACGAGCCATAGTTGACTCCTCCTTTAAAAATGTTTTTATTTTCGTAAAATAAAAACAGACGTAATCGATATTTACGGGTATTTTGTTTTCATGTACCTTCGCTCCAGCAGCAGGGAGTTACGAGATACACCTCCGCAGAGGAACAAAATACAAACGATAAACTCACATTACAAGGCTGCCTTTTTATTTTACACAAACGCTATTATATCTTTTACTTACAGTTTCGTCAAGAGACTCCCTTTTTGTTTTATGCAGATAAATTTTGGAAATTAACAAGAAGGAATTTAACGTATTATCAAAAAGAAGTCTCTTTCTCAAGCGTCTGAAGGATGATAGTCCAACGGCAGGTGGGAGATGAATTCTGGATTGCAATAATCAGAAAAATTTGTTTTTTTATTTATTTAACTTCTGATATAATCAGTTTTATAAGAGGTAAAGTTTGGTATAACAATGAAATTAGATAATAATAATGCAGTGTTCATGTTGTGTTATCACCGCCACAGATAAAGTAGAACCGTTTATGGGAAATCAAGGCGAAAAGTGAGATGAACTAATATGACAAAGCGTAATAAGGCGTACAAATTTCGTCTGTATCCAACAGAAGAACAAGCAAATCTGATACGTAAAACTTTTGGGTGTGTACGCTTTTTGTATAACAAAATGCTGACTGAATGGAAAGAAGTATATGAAAAGTACAAAGAGAACAAGGAAGAACTAAAGAAACAAAAATTGTCTACTCCTGCGAAATACAAAGTAGAGTATGAATGGTTGAAAGAAGTCGATTCATTAGCGTTAGCAAATGCTCAACTAAACTTGCAAACCGCGTATAAGAATTTTTTTAGTGGTCAAAATGATTTTCCTACATTCAAAAGTAAAAAAAGTAGAAAATCCTACACAACGAATATGGTAAACGGAAATATTATGTTATTTCATGGTTATATCAAATTACCGAAACTGAAAATGGTGCGACTGAAGCAACATAGAGAGATACCGCAAAAACATATCATCAAATCATGCACGATTTCGATGACACCAACTGGTAAATATTACGTGTCTGTCTTGACTGAATATGAAAAAGAAATCGTTCAAAAAGAAGTAGAAAGTGTGATTGGATTAGACTTCGCAATGGCTGAATTGTACGTGAGTAGCGAAGATGAGAAAGCCAATTATCCTCGCTTTAATCGTCAGATGTTAGGTCAATTAGCAAGCGCACAACGAGTATTAGCAAGACGTGTGAAAGGTTCAGCACGCTTTAATAAACAACGCATCCGTGTAGCGAAGTTGCATGAAAAGGTCGCAAATCAACGTAAAAATTTCCTTCATCACAAGTCTAGAGAATTGGCCACTCATTTTGACGTTGTAGCAATAGAAGACTTAAATATAAAAGGAATGTCACGAGCACTTCGCTTGGGTAAAAGTGTTGCGGACAACGGTTGGAGGATGTTCACGACATTTTTAGCATATAAGCTACAAGAACAAGGAAAACAGCTTGTAAAAATAGATAAATGGTTTCCTTCTACAAAGATGTGTAGTCGTTGTGGAAACAGAAAAGAAATATCATTATCTGAACGCACGTATGAGTGTTCGTGTGGACTAACAATAAGTCGTGACTATAACGCAGCTATCAATATCAAAAAGGAAGCCATACGGTTATTAGCGTGGATATAAATAGTAAGAAACAACCTTTGGAACAAGGGGGATAGCTCGGCTGTCCTAAGACAAATTCGTTAGCTATCAAAAGTAACGAGTAACCGAGAAGCCCTCACTTCAAGTAAGCTCGCAAGAGATGCTAAGTGGTGGGTAGTTCACAACAATATAAAAGAAAAGATAGAAACACAAATAAAACGCTTACATAAAATGTAGTAAAGACGTTCATCAGATTTTTCCTGGTGGATATGTGGAAATAAAGACATAAGGGGGATGTTTTTATGAAAAAGAAACATATAGAGACAGCATTAATTCATCACGGATATGAATCAAATGAAAATAAAGGGAGTTTAACACCACCTTTATTTCAAACTTCTACATTTACGTTTGAGACAGCACAGCAAGGAGAAGCGAGTTTTGCGGGAGAAGATCCATCTTATATTTATTCAAGGCTTGGGAATCCAACTGTGAAATTATTTGAAGAACGTATGGCTGTTTTAGAAGGTGGAGAGGAAGCGCTGGCGTTCGGTTCAGGTATGGCAGCCATTTCAGCAACTTTAATTGGCTTTCTAAAGGCTGGAGATCATATTATTTGTTCAAATGGATTATATGGATGTACGTACGGTTTTTTAGAAGTGTTAGAAGAGAAATTTATGATTACTCATTCGTTTTGTGATATGGAGACAGAGACTGATATTGAAAATAAAATTCGTCCAAATACAAAGCTCATTTTCGTTGAAACACCGATTAATCCAACGATGAAATTAATTGATTTAGAAAAGGTGATCGGGGTAGCGAAGCGCAATGATTTGCTTGTTATTGTTGATAATACGTTTTGTTCACCTTATTTACAAAGACCTCTTGAACTTGGTTGTGACGCCGTCGTTCACAGTGCGACAAAATATATTGGTGGTCACGGGGATGTTGTAGCGGGTGTAACAATTTGTAGAACGAAAACGTTAGCTGACAAAATCCGTCCGATGCGAAAAGATATCGGCGGTATTATGGCGCCGTTTGACGCGTGGTTATTGTTACGCGGATTAAAAACATTAGCAGTAAGAATGGATCGTCATTGTGATAATGCGGAAAAAATTGTATCGTTTTTGAAAAATCATGAAGCAGTAGAAGGTGTTTGGTATCCGGAGGGAGAATTAGCATCTCGGCAAATGAAACGAGGTGGGGGCGTTATTTCTTTTTCAATTAAAGGTGGAAAAGAGGAAACACAGTCGTTTATCAATGACCTCCATTTTATTACAATTGCCGTAAGTTTAGGTGATACAGAAACGTTAATTCAGCATCCAGCGACGATGACACATGCAGCTATTCCGGCTGAACTAAGAAAAGAAATGGGTATTTTTGATAATTTAATACGCCTATCTGTCGGCTTAGAATCATGGGAAGATATCGTTTCTGATTTAGAACAGGCACTAAAGAAGATATCTACTGTTAGTAATCAATAAAGTGAAACTTTAATCAGTGGGGGTTTTGTCCATCCCCAGCTGATTATTAGCCCTCACCAATCGGGCTTTTACGGGCAGTTATCTCCCACTTAACTTCCTTGTATTCGCCGAATTTACTGCCCGTTAATGCGGGATAAAAAAGAGTGAGTTATCGGTCTCGTACGTTACGTACGTAATCGATAGCTCACTCTTTTTTTTATTAAATATGTTTTAGGAGTGTTTCCACAAACTTTTCTAAATAGTGCTGATCTACTTCATCGAAACGATTTTTTTCAGGACTATCAATATCAAGCACACCAATGATATTTCCTTCTTTCATAATCGGTACAACGATTTCAGAATTAGAGGCACTATCGCAAGCGATATGTCCTGGGAATAGGTGAACATCTGCTACAAGTTGCGTTGTTTTTGTTTCAGCTGCAACTCCGCAAACACCACGTCCGAACGGAATACGCACGCAAGCTGGCATCCCTTGGAATGGTCCAAGAACAAGCTGATTTCCTTCTGTTACATAAAAGCCAACCCAATTAACGCGATCTAAAAATTGATTTAATAGTGCGGACGCATTTGATAAGTTTGCGACTACGTTCGGTTCGCCAGTTAATAATGCATCCAGTTGTTTAATTACTGTCTCATATTGCTCTTCACGAGATCCTGCATAACTTTCTTTTGTAAACATGGAAACAACTCCCTTTTTAGCGAGATATGTAAAACGATAGCAAAATACGATGTATTTCACATGACTTTGTCGATAGAAAATTAAAGGAATTTGTCTTAAAAGTCAAGAAATTTAAACTATAGCTGTTCAGTGAGAGGAAGTGAGCGCATGAAACAGACGAAACAAAAAGTAATTGATGCGGCAATATCGTTGTTTAACACGAAAGGTTATGATGGAACGTCGGTGCGAGAAATTGCAAAGCGAGCGGATGTGAATGTAGCGAATATTTCATATTATTTTGCTGGAAAGCAAGGGTTATTAGAACAGCTTATTACTGATTTTTTAGAAGGATATATTCACGT
This sequence comes from Bacillus sp. TH30, assembly GCF_016650875.1. Lineage (NCBI taxonomy): Bacteria > Bacillati > Bacillota > Bacilli > Caryophanales > Bacillaceae > Bacillus > Bacillus sp. TH30. Next base: position 3,321,326 of record NZ_JAEKEY010000002.1, read on the forward strand.
AATTGAAACGTCATTTGAACAGAGAGAATATTTATCGGCTAAAGATGTGATGGTGCAAATGGTGCGCGGGATTTTACGATATCAATTTGATAATAGAGAACTGACACGTTTTTTTTATAGAGAGCTTTCGCTTGATACGACATTAATTCGTGAAGTGATGACCGTTTATTTTTCTAGAGAAAGATATTATATAGAGCAAATCATTAAACAAGGACAAATGAATCAAGAATTTAAAAAGGTATCTTTTACAATGTTTATGACGCAATTAAAAGGCATGATGAATATGCCGTTTTTATATCCACAATATATATCAGAGGTGCTACACTCATTTCCGTCTGAGACGTTTTTCTTAGAAATGTATACGAAGGAAATTGAGCAATGGATGGAACGAACATTATATAAAGCGAGTATGTATTATGAACTACCAAGAGCTGTTCATATGTGAAAAATCCCCACCTAACGAACTGAGGTGGGGATTTTTATATGTTGTTTTCTTTGCCATAAATTGTTGCATACTAGCGCAATAATTGTTAATGAGGCGCTGACAATTTCTATGTTATCGACAGTATAACTTTGAAACATAGAACCGATAAGTGCAAGTACAGGAACTAAATTCATAAATAATATGCCGTTAATAGATGAAATATATCGATTTCCCGTGTTCCAGCAAAATATAGCGATACCCCCCCGCAACAATCGACATATAAAGGAGTTCAAAACGAACGCTCATAACTGTATGTAGTGACGGTACAGAAATTATATTTGTGTAGGTATATTACCGAGTTTAGCGGCTCATTACATATCAAAGTGTAAAGACTTATTAGAGGATACATATGAAAGTATTAATAGAGTTATTTAAAGAGTGAAAAGTTGAAGCGATGTTCATCGATTCAGTAGTAGAAGGCGCTACATATATAAAAGAAATGCGGGAAGAAAAAATCGTTTGTGCTGTTTCAAATGATCATCCGTATAGAGTGAAAAAGGTAATTCGAATGGAAGAGTTGCAAAATGAACAGCTAATTGTATACCCAGAAATATGTGATGTAAGGAAAATGATTATGAATGTGTTTCAATGTATGGGCGCGAAACCAATAATTGCGGTTGAAACATCTTATGCAGAACCGATGATTGCGATGGTAGGAGCTGGACTTGGTATAACATTGCTTCTGGAAACCGCTTTACAGTAAGCTGTAATGCAAGGTAACGTGCGTGCGATTTCTGTAGAACCACCACTAATGCGAAAGATTTATTTCATCTCTCATATGAAAGAGAGCTCGTTATCCTGCATTAACTGCCCGTAAAAGCCTTACCTTTATTGCATTCATTTGAGGACGGATAATGGAATAAGTGGAATATTAAGAAATATTACAATCACATGTAAAGAAACATGAAATTTTAAAAAAAACTAGGTCAAAAACACGTCATTACATGGTATGATTAGAACATTGTTAGTTGTTAAATATAGGGGAATTCCCTTTTTATACATAATGCCTTCCATTTCATAAACGGAACGGACAAAAAAAGAGATATAACTAGGAGGCTTTTTTGCATGGATTCTATCCTGACGATCGTTATCATTGTAGTAAGCTCTATTCTAGTGCTGCTCATGATAGAGCTTGTGATAAGAAATCGTTCATATAAAGATATTGAAGCACTGGAGCAGTGGAAACAAGAGATAAAAGATAAACCTGTGGCAGATGAACTAAAGCGGGTAAAAGATTTAAATATGACAGGTCAAACAGAAGAGCTGTTTGGTAAATGGCGTGAAGAGTGGGATGAAATTGTATCAACAACTCTTCCGAAAGCTGAAAAAGATTTAGGGCAAGCGCGAAAATTCGCCTCGCAATTCTCCTTCCGCAAAGCAAAGCATGCGATGAAAGAATCCATAGGTGGTTTAGATGACGCTGATAATCGTATTACAGACATTTTAAATGAATTACAGCAACTGTTAGAAAGCCATGAGAAAAATAGCGCGGAAATTGAAGGGTTACGTGATACATATCGTAGTATGAAAAAGAGCGTTCTTGCTCATCGACACATGTATGGAGCAGCTGAGCAAAAAATTGAAGAGATGTTAGATGTTGAATCCGAGAAGTTCAAAACTTTTGAAGAGGCAACAGATAATGGTGATTATTTAAAAGCGAGAGAAATTGTTATTAGTTTAGAAGAAGGTTTAGCAAGTTTAGAAATCGTTATTCATCAAATTCCGGATTTATTGGTAGAGTGTCAAGCGACATTACCAGTTCAGCTGGAAGATTTATTACAAGGCCATGATGATATGATAAGACAAGGCTATGTATTAGAGTATTTGGAAATCCCTAAAGAAGTCCGCGATATGACGACACAACTACACACATGTTTAATGGATATACAGGAACTTCATATAACAGAAGCAGCAGAAAAAGTAGAGAACTTAAAAACTCGTTTAGACAGTTTTTATGATCAACTTGAACAAGAAGTGCATGCGAAACATTATGTGGAGCAAAAAACACTGTCTGTTTATGAAGATTTAGAAGAAATTCGTACAGAAACAATTGAAACGAAAATAGAAACACAACTTGTGAAACAAAGTTATCAATTACAAGACAAAGATATTGAGTCACAAAAAGTAATTGAAAAGCAAATGCATATTTTAATGAAACGTTTTGAAGTGTTACAAATACGCGTTGCTGAACAAGATATTGCATTCTCTATCATTCGTGAGGAACTAGAAGAGGTTTATGAGCAATGTGAAACTTTAAAAGTACTTCATGCAGAATATAAAGAAATGCTGCAAACGATGCGCAAAGAAGAATTTGAAGCACGTGAGAAATTACAAGAAATGCGAAATACAATTTTTGAGACGAAACGTTTTATGCAAAAGTCGAATTTACCAGGTCTTCCAGAGAGTATTATGGAAGATTTACAAAAAGGGCAAATGGCGATGCAAGCTGTATATGAGCAATTAGAAGTAAAGCCGTTAAATATGAATACTGTAAATAGCAGTTTAGAAGAAGCATACACAGTTGTGAATGGTGTATCTGAAATGACAGAAGAATTAATTGGACAAGCTTATTTAGTTGAAAAACTAATTCAATACGGTAACCGATACCGCAGTCATGATGAGAATCTTGCAGAAAGCTTAAATTATGCGGAGAAATTATTCCGGGAATATCAATACGATGCAGCTTTAGAACAAGCGGCTTCTATATTAGAGCAACTTGAACCTGGTGTTGTTCAAAAAATAGCTGAATATGTAGACAATGAGCAAACCCTTTAATAAAGGGTTTGTTTTTTTGTGTAATTTTGAAGTCGATGTTGCTATAATGAATAGCGGAATACAGTAAGGTTGTTCGTTTCAAAATAAAGTGAAACTTTAATCAGTGGGAGGGGGGCCATCCCCCCGCTGATTATTAGTTGAACCAATCGGGCATTTACGGGCAGTGGATTTCCCACCTAACTTCTTTGCTCCAGCTGAATTTTGAGGTGGGAGTCTTACTGCCCGTTAATGCGGGATAAAGTGAAACCATAAGTGATGGGGTTTCATCCACCACTGATTATTAATCTTCACCACTCAGTATGCCTGCAAATGGCCGGGGGAAATGTACACTTTTATATAAAAACGGAACCTTTGAGTAGTCTTAGCGTAATTACACGTATTTGTGATATGATTATATGATGTGATAGCGCTGAAAGGGGAAGAACGATGATCTATTTTGATAATAGTGCGACGACGAAGCCATATCCAGAAGCGCTTCAATCGTACGTAACGGTTGCAGGGAAATATTTTGGTAATCCTTCTTCTATTCATTCGCTTGGAGGAGAGGCAGAGCGTCTATTAACACAATCGAGAACGATTGCGGCACAGCTCCTTCACGTTAAACCTGCTGAAATTATTTTCACATCAGGTGGAACGGAAGGGAATAACCTTGCGATTAAAGGGATAGCGATGAGGAATCGTTCGCGCGGCAAACATATCATTACAACAAATATTGAACACGCGTCTGTGTTTGAAGCATATAAACAATTAGAAGATCTCGGTTTTGATGTAACGTATTTACCGGTTAACGAGCACGGTGTTGTATCGGTAGAAGATGTAAAACGAGCACTTCGTGAAGATACGATTCTTGTGTCAATTATTCACGTGAACAACGAGACTGGAGCGATTCAGCCCGTTACTGAAATTGGAACATTATTAACGAACTATCCGAAAATAAGATTCCACGTGGACCATGTACAAGGGATAGGAAAAGTACCACTTGATTTATACGCTTCTCATATTGACCTTTGTTCAATATCTGGACATAAATTTCATAGCGTAAAGGGGACAGGTCTTCTTTACGTACGTGATGGTGTAAGATTAGATCCAATCTTATCAGGTGGTCAACAAGAGCTCAAGTATCGTTCAGGTACAGAAAATTTACCTGGTATTGTAGCGATGGTGAAAGCACTTCGTATGACGATGGAACAAGTGAAAGAAAAGATAGTTCATTTGCAAAATTTACAAACAGAGCTGGTCCGTTTCTTTAAAGAGATGGAAACTGTAACGATTAATACATCACTTGAATATGCGGCACCGCACATTTTAAATGTATCATTTGTCGGTTTAAAACCAGAAGTAGTCGTTCATGCTTTAGAAGAGCATGGTGTATATGTATCGACGAAGTCTGCTTGTTCTTCAAAAGCAAATGAAGTGAGCAGAGTACTAGTGGCAATGGGAGTACCGCACGCCGCAGCTACAAGTGCGATTCGCATTAGTCTAGCACCAGACAACACGATGGAAGAAGTAAAACAATTTGAAGGTATTGTTAAAGAGACGATGCCAAAATTATATGAAGTGATGAGGTAAAGAAATATGATGACATATGAATATATTTTAGTTCGTTATGGAGAAATGACGACAAAAGGAAAGAACCGTTCTAAGTTTGTAAGTACGTTAAAAGATAATGTGAAATTCAAATTAAAAAAATTCCCAAACATTAAAATTGATGCAACACATGATCGTATGTACATTCAGTTAAATGGTGAAGACCATGAAGCAATTTCTGAAAGATTGAAAGATGTATTTGGTATTCATAAGTTTAACTTAGCAATGAAAGTACCATCAGAATTAGAAGATATTAAAAAAGGTGCATTAGCAGCTTTCTTACAAGTAAAAGGTGATGTGAAAACATTTAAAATTACAGTGCACCGCTCTGATAAGCGCTTCCCAATGAAGACGATGGAGTTACTTCCAGAAATCGGTGGGCACATTTTAGAAAATACAGAGGATATCACAGTAGATGTTCATAATCCAGATGTGAATGTACGTATAGAAATTCGCAGTGGTTACAGCTATATTATGTGTGGTGAGCACATGGGAGCTGGCGGTTTACCAGTTGGCGTTGGCGGAAAAGTAATGGTACTTCTTTCTGGTGGTATCGATAGCCCGGTAGCAACTTACTTAACGATGAAACGCGGCGTATCTGTGGAAGCAGTTCACTTCCATAGTCCACCTTTCACAAGCGAGCGCGCGAAACAAAAAGTAATCGATTTAGCACAAGAGTTAACGAAATACTGTAAACGTGTAACACTTCATCTTGTTCCATTTACTGAAGTGCAAAAAACGATTAATAAAGAAATTCCATCTAGCTATTCTATGACAGTTATGCGTCGTATGATGATGCGTATTACAGAGCGTATTGCAGAGGAGCGTAATGCACTTGCAATTACGACTGGTGAAAGTCTTGGACAAGTAGCGAGCCAAACGTTAGATAGTATGCATACGATTAACGAAGTGACAAACTATCCTGTTATTCGTCCGCTTATTACGATGGATAAATTAGAAATTATTAAAATTGCAAAAGAAATTGGAACGTATGATATTTCAATTCGTCCATATGAAGACTGCTGTACAGTATTTACACCAGCAAGTCCATCGACGAAACCGAAGCGTGAGAAAGCAAATCGTTTTGAAGCGAAGTACGATTTCGCGCCGTTAATTGAAGAGGCTGTAGCGAACAAAGAAACAATGGTATTACAAACAGTAGAAGTAGTGGCTGAAGAAGAAAAATTCGAAGAACTTTTCTAAACCCATAAATTACCACATTCAAATGTGCATGAAGTCATGTTGTTTATCACACTCTATACTCACAAGGAGGTGATACAACATGGCAAGCACAAATAAATTAGCAGTATCTGGTGCTCAAGCAGCATTAGATCAAATGAAATACGAAATCGCTCAAGAGTTTGGTGTTCAACTTGGAGCTGATGCAACATCTCGCGCTAACGGATCTGTTGGTGGCGAAATTACTAAACGTCTAGTTTCACTAGCTGAGCAACAATTAGGCGGTTACCAAAAATAATCCCATATACGATGGCTTAGAAAGAGCGGGTTCTCCCGCTCCTTCTTTTTGTCGTTTTCGTCGTTATTTGCCGGTGAATCGTTATGTTAAAAACATCGTCGCTATACATTCATACATCAATTCGACATAAATATAAAAAAATTGTCAAAAGAAGAGGGTTCAAAATTTACTGAAAATTCTTTATTATATAAGGGAGGCATAGAAATAAAGGAGGATGTTATATGAAGAGAGAGGAATTGTTAGCGCCGCCGTCTTATAATTTAGTTTCGGAAATAGAGAAATATACGAGTGATAAAGAGAAGCTTGCTTTAATTTGGCAAGATGATAAAGGGAATAGACGAGAGATTACATATTTTGAATTAATGCAAGGTGCGAATAGAATTGGAAACGCTTTTATAAAAAGTGGCTTACAAAAAGGGGACAAGCTCCTTATTATGATGCCGCGCTTAATTGAAGCTTACATGACGTATATTGCTGCGATTAAAGCAGGATTTGTCGTTATTCCAAGCTCAGAAATGTTGCGTAAAAAAGATATCGAGTATCGTATTGGGCACGGAGAAGTAAAGGCTATCGTAAGTTACGAACCGTATATTGGACAATTTGACGGCGTAGAAGCGGTGGAATCTCTTCAAAAATTCGTCCTGAGCGAGCGATCAGTAGATGGATGGACGAATTTAAAAACAGCATTAGAAACGGAAAGTGATACGCTAGAAATGGCGAAGACGGATAAAGAAGATATGGTCTTTTTATCTTATACGTCAGGGACGACAGGAAATCCAAAAGGAGTTGTTCATACGCATGCATGGGCATACGCTCATTTACGTACAAGCGCCCCGAACTGGCTCGGAATCGAAGAAGAAGATGTTGTATGGGCAACGGCTAGTCCAGGTTGGCAAAAATGGATTTGGAGCCCGTTTGTAGCGACTCTCGGTTCAGGTGCAACAGGATTTGTATACAATGGTAAGTTTGAACCAAAAACGTATTTAAATTTATTAGGCGATAATAAGGTGAATGTGCTTTGTTGTACGCCGACTGAGTATAGATTAATGGCAAAGGTAGAAAATTTAAGTGAGTACAATTTAGAAGCGTTACATAGCGCTGTATCGGCAGGTGAGCCGTTAAACAGGGAAGTCATTGAAACGTTCCAAAGGCATTTCGATATTACAGTAAGAGACGGCTATGGGCAAACGGAAAATACACTACTTGTTGGAATAATGAAAGGGATGGACATTAGACCAGGATCAATGGGAAAACCGACGCCAGGAAATCATGTTGATATCGTAAATGAGGAAGGTATTCCGGTGCAGGTAGGAGAAGTTGGCGATATTGCAGTTCACATTGAAACACCAGCCCTCTTTAAGCAATATTATAAAGATGATGAGCGCACAGCGATGCAATTCCGTGGTGATTATTATATTACGGGTGATAAAGCGAAAAAAGATGAAGAAGGCTATTTCTGGTTTGAAGGGCGCGGTGACGATATTATTATTAGCTCTGGCTATACAATCGGCCCGTTTGAAGTAGAAGATGCGCTTGTAAAACATCCTTACGTAAGAGAATGTGCGGTTGTCGCAAGCCCTGATGAAATTCGCGGAAGTGTCGTGAAGGCATTTATCGTATTAAGAGAGAATATAGACAAGAACGAAGAAACATTAATTCCAGTGCTCCAACAACACGTCAAAGAATTGACTGCACCATATAAATACCCTCGCAAAATTGAATTTGTAGATGAACTACCAAAAACGATTTCCGGAAAAATTCGCCGTATTGAACTTAGAAAACAAGAAATGGAGCTTCCTTCAAAATAATTTTGAAAATAGGGAAGTAAATAGTTGAATGAAATGTAAAACGATGATATTATAAAAACGAACACAAGTTCGATTTTATAAACTAAAAAAAGAGGTGTCCGTATGATTTTAGGTATTAATCCGTACTTAGTTTTAGATGGTAGTGGGCAAGAAGCTATACAGTTTTACAAAGAGGCGTTAGACGCAAAAGTAGAAGTAATGCAAACTTTTGGTGACATGCCTGAAAATCCAGAATACCCAATTCCAGCTGAAGCGAAAGAGCGCGTTTTACATGCTACTTTAAAAGTTGGTAATACGGACCTTATGATTTCTGATACATTCCCAGGTCAAGGGCATGCAATCGGATCTCAAGTAACAATCGCAATTCAAATTAATAATGCAGAAAAAGCGAAAGAAGTATTCGATAAGTTACAAGAAGGTGGAGAAGTTATTATGCCACTTCAAGAAACTTTCTGGAGCCCAGCATACGGACAAGTAAAAGATAAATTTAGCATTGAATGGCAAATTACAACGAATCCTACTGAACAAAATTAATTTTTGGAAAAGTACCATTTTTAATCGAAATGGTGCTTTTTTTATACGAATGAATTTCGTAGACTAAAGGGAAAAGGGGGATGAGTATATGGGAGAAATTTGGTATGGCGGCACCATTTACACTATGCGAGAAGAGAATGAAAAAGTAGAAGCTATTTACGTTGAAAATGGCGTCATTGTTCATATAGGGAATAAAGAAGAGTTAGAAAACCGATATTCAGAAGTGAAGTTATATGACTTAAAAGGGAAAACGATGATTCCAGGGCTGGTTGATAGCCATATGCATCTTATTGGGCATGGGGAGAGGTTGCTTCGTCTAGATCTATCGAATTGCAAATCTTATAGCGAAGTACTTACTCTTGTTCAGAAGCGCGTAGAAGAAGCGCCAAAAGGATCTTGGATTATCGGAGAAGGATGGAATGAAAATAATTTTACAGATACAAAACAAGTTCATGTACGTGATTTAGATGAAATCTCTAAAGAACATCCGATTTTATTAAAGCGTGTTTGTCGTCACGTGACATGGGTGAATTCATACATATTGCAAGAAGCGAACATAACAGAAGCGACGCAAGATCCAAAGGGCGGGAAAATTGGCCGTGATGCGTCAAATAATTTAACAGGACTTTTATATGAGCAAGGACAAGAGTTAATTAAACATGTTCAGCCCGAAATAGATGGAGTGTATTTGCAAAGTGCTCTGCAAACAGCGATTTCAGACTGCTGGCAATACGGACTCGTTGGCGGACATACGGAAGACTTAAATTATTATGGCGGCTTTCAAAAAACGTACAATGCGTTTTCACACGTTATAAAAGAAATGCGGTTTAAAGCGCATTTACTCGTTCACCATGAAGTAGCGAATGAACGAAAAGAATATGAAAATGAGCACTATATTGAATTTGGTGCGATGAAAATTTTTTCTGACGGCTCTTTTGGCGGAAGAACAGCTTTATTAAGTGAACCGTATGAAGATGCGAAGGAAACAAATGGAGTTGCCATTTTCTCACGTGAAGAGCTTGCAGGTTTAGTGAAAAAAGCACGAGATTTACATATGCCAGTTGCGATTCATACAATTGGTGATTTATCGCTTGAATATGTCATTGATGCGCTTGAATTACATCCACCAGCAGAAGGATTACGTGACCGTATTATTCATTGTCAGCTAGCTCGTGAAGAGTTGATTGAAAGAATGAAACAATTGCCAGCTATTATTGATATTCAACCAGTCTTTGTTTCATCGGATTTTCCATCAGTGATTGAAAAACTAGGAGACCATCGTCTTCGTTATGCGTATGCTTGGAAGACGTTACTGGATGCAGGATTACACTGTAATGGAGGCTCTGATGCTCCAATTGAACAAGTGAATCCGTTTTTAGGTATATATAGTGCTGTTACACGTAGAAGCTTTATTGATGGTGTATGTTATATCCCAGAAGAAAGATTAACGGTATATGAGGCTGTTTCTTTATTTACAACAGGAAGTGCGTATGCAATTGGAAAAGAAGGAAAGCGAGGACAAATTACAAAAGAATATGAAGCAGACTTTACGATATTAGACCGCAATATTTTTGAAATTGAGGCGGAAGAAATAAAAGAAGTACAGGCAGAAATGACCGTCATTGATGGGAAGATTGTTTATAGAAAAGACGTCTAAAAATTTGAGGGAGCGGCTCCGAAAATACATGTTGGTGATGCTTCCTCTTTTTAGGTAGGCTGATGATGTCGTAAATTGATATTTTGGGTAAAATCGTTGATATATTTTGACTTGTGATAGATACATTCGAAAAATCGTTGATATAATTTCATATACTGTTGTCCTGTTCCAAAATGTTTTGTGAAACAGCATCAAGTTGCATTTGATAAATAAAAAACCCTCGAATTATGGAAATCCCATAATTCGAGGGTTTTTTGATTACTATAAAAATGTTCTCTGTACTTTTTCCCAGAAAGAGTTGTTTTTTAATTTAACAGTTTTAATTTGTTTATCGCTTAAACGAACAACGGCTTTTTCCACTTGTTTAATGCTAAGTGCTTCGTTATCCATTCCGATAACAGGATAATCATTTCCATCTGGTTTAAGTGTTAAAGTTAACGTACGCTCGTGATTTAAAAGGAACGGTGACCCGAGTGTACGGTATGTGTTGTTATTTAAAGATGCTAGTTCGCTTACTTGGAAACATGGGATAAGTGGATCGACAACTGCACCATGTAATGATTTATTGTAAGCGGTACTTCCTGTTGGTGTGGAGATAACTAATCCATCACCTCTAAAGGTTTCGAAATGTAAATTGTCGACGTGTACATCTACGACAAATGTTTTAATGATACTAGAGCGTAATGTGAATTCATTTAAACAATGGAAAGATGTACCGTGATCTACATCTACTTTAATTGTTGGATATTTTCGCACTTCAATTTCGTTTTTTGTAATTTCTTGAAGGGCTGTATCAACGTGATCGATGTGGAAATCGCAGTAGAAAGAAATTTCATCTTTCGTAGAAATACCTGCGTATAAGCAATCTTCTCTAAAGCCGGTTTTACGAACGGCTTGTAAGAAAGTCCCATCATCTCCAACGCTGACGATAGCGTTTGCATTTTTTGGATGATCTAATATGGTAAATCCATTCTCCTCTAAAATACGATATACTGGTTTCATTTTTTCAACGAGCGTTACTTTGTCATCACCATAAAAGAAAAATAAATTGCGACGATTTGCCATTATGTATCCCTCCACTGCAGTTAAATTTTCTAGTCTTAGTGCTACATATCGTCAGAGTATGTTTCTGGATGATATGTTCAAATAGTATATTTCGATATAAATTGTCAAAATTCCTTTTTATTTTTAGAAAAATTTTTATATTCAATTTTATCAAAGGCTGTTTAATGATGAATAAACTTGTCGATAATGGGTATGGAGTGAAAGGATGGTACGAATGAAGTGGCTCGTAATTGGAATGATAATTCTTCTACTTTTTATTTTGCTTATACTATTATCGAAAATATCGCTTAAGGTGACGTTTTTATATTCAGAAATGGAAAAACAATGTTTATTTCAAGTGAAAATATGGATGATTCGATATACGTTTGATGTATTGGAAAGAATTGAAAAACAGCAGAAGAAGACAGGACAAAAAATTAAAAAAGCTGAAGAGGACGGCGGAATAGATAATAAAATTATGGCACAACTCGATAGTATAGGGGAACTGATAAAAAAGCTTCAAGACGTTCATACTATTGTTAAAGATTTTCTCAAAAGAGTGAAAATCAATGGTTGGAAATGGCATACGCAAATTGGAGCAGGCGACGCGGCTAGTACTGGAATTGTCACTGGATATGCATGGGGGACAAAAGGAATGGCTGCTGGAGTTGTAGGACAATATATGCATATTGTCGACGTACCAGAATTTGAAATTACTCCTGTTTTTCAAGGAAAGGGATTTGCATCAAGATGCGAGTTAACAGCATCTTTTCGTATATTCCGTACTGTAAAAACAGCGATAAAATTACTCATGTTTATGAGAAAGCAAAGATCTGGTATGACAGAAAAATCTGTTCAAGCATAGGGGGGATATAGAATGGACCATCCAATTCAAGGTTTAATGACAACCGCAATGCAGCATTTAAAACAAATGACTGATGTAAATACAATTGTTGGTGACCCAATTAAAGCGGCAGATGGAAGTGTAATTCTTACAGTTTCGAAAGTCAGTTTTGGATTTGCTGCTGGTGGAAGTGAATTTGGTAAAGTAGAACATTCAGGCCGTCATCCATTTGGCGGGGGAAGTGGTGGAGGAGTTTCTATTAATCCTGTTGCCTTTCTTGTTATAAATGGAGAAGGTGTGAAAGTATTACACTTAGATAAGCAAACACACGTCATCGATAAAATAATTGAATTAGCGCCACAAGCTGTTGATAAAGTGAAAGAAATGATGGATAAACGAAAAGAAGATGATCCTGAATTTCAAATTTAACGAATAAAGAAGCTGATCAGTGGATTAGCTTCTTTAATTTTTTTGTAAATAAAGCGATTTTATTTGCATTATCGATAGGGACAAACTATCATTTACATTGTACATATTTAGTTTAAAATAAGGGAGGATTTTTAAGTGGCAAATGTAACTTTTAAAGGTAACCCAATGACTTTAGTTGGAACAGAAGTTAAAGTTGGCGATCAAGCGCCTAACTTCCAAGTATTAGCAAATGACTTATCTCCAGTAAGTTTAGAAACATACAAAGGTGAAGTGAAATTAATTAGTGTTGTACCTTCAATCGACACAGGTGTATGTGATGCACAAACTCGTCGTTTTAACGAAGATGCAGCAGGTATTGAAAACGCGAAAGTATTAACAATTAGCGCTGATTTACCATTCGCTCAAAAACGCTGGTGTGCAGCAAACGGTTTAGAAAATGTTGTAACACTTTCTGATCACCGTGACCTTTCATTCGGTGAAGCTTACGGCTTAGTAATGAAAGAACTTCGTTTACTTGCTCGTGCAGTATTCGTAGTAGATAGCAATGACAAAGTAGTTTACGCAGAATACGTAGGCGAAGGTACAAGCCATCCAAACTATGAAGCAGCATTAGAAGCAGCTAAATCTGCGAAGTAATGTAAATGAAGACGACCTCTCATTAAAGTTTTACTTTAGAAGAGGTCGTCTTTTCTCATGTATTGTTAACTGAACCAATATATGAGAAAAGACGTTACATCATAAACAACTTGAAGGGGAGCTCTTTGCAAGAGGTCGCTTTTTCTTTTGGGAAAAATTTAGATTATGGTATGATATAAGTTATGTGTAAAAGAGAGAAGGAGGAATGTACGTGAGTCAGGCAGTAGAAACATTATTTTCTATTTTTGATTCTTCTACGGTAGTTTTACGTAAAGAATTAGATGTAACATATTTAGAGGCGCTTGTAGAAACAGGTGATAACTTGTTTGAAGGAGCGATTTTACAAGAGGAATTATCCGAATCAACAATTGAACGGTTGAATCGTGAATATAGTACGTTTAATGAAGAAACATATAAAGGGGAAGAAATTCGTAAAGCATTTCAGCTAGCCATTTTAAAAGGAATGAAAGAGGGCGTACAAGCGAATCACGAAATGACGCCAGATGCAGTTGGAATGTTCATGAGCTACTTATTCCATAAGTTTATGCAAGGTCAAAAAGAAATTACTGTTTTAGACCCTGCAATTGGAACTGGTAACTTAATGACTACATTGTTTAATAGCGCCAAAGAAGAACTAACAATGAGTGGATTTGGTGTAGAAGTGGATGAGGTGTTAATTAAACTTGCTTTAGTAAATGCAAATTTACAAAAGCATGCAATCGAATTCTTCCACCAAGATGGACTAGCACCACTTTATATTGATCCAGTTGATGCAGTCGTTTCAGATTTACCAATTGGTTATTATCCAAATGAAATTGTTGCAAGTGAATATACATTAAAAGCAAATGAAGGAATGTCATATGCACATCACTTATTTATTGAACAAAGTGTGAAACATACGAAAGAAGGCGGGTATTTATTCTTCTTAGTACCAAACTTCATTTTTGAAAGTGATCAAGCGCCAAAGCTACATGCATTCATTAAAGAGACATGTTTTATTCAAGGATTATTACAGCTTCCTGTTTCCATGTTTAAAAACGAGAAAAATGCAAAAAGTATATTTGTTCTCCAAAAGAAAGGCCAAGGTGTAACAATGCCGAAACAGGCACTACTAGTGGAATTACCGAAATTCTCTAACATGAAGGCTATGGAGAACATTATGGATCAATTGAATACTTGGTTTGCAACACATAAATAATACGATATATATGTAACAGGGTTAGTAATTAATGTAGTACAGTTTTATAGGATATGTAATGTTTTTTAATATATACAAGATTTAACTGAATTTTTTTGAAATCTGTAATATATTTTTTTTCTTGGTGTTACAATTTTTTCACTTGAAATATATGTCGGACGATGTTTAAATTAAAATCGTGAGTATAAAATTTACTAATGATGAAACGTTTTCATAATGAGTGAATTTAATTAGATAAAATCGAGCGGTTTGTGGAATGATCCACACAACTACCAAGAGAAAAAGGGGCGAAAGACTAGATGTCAAAAATCATCGCGATTAACGCAGGAAGCTCTTCGTTAAAGTTCCAATTATTTGAAATGCCAAGTGAAACAGTATTAACAAAAGGTTTAGTAGAACGTATCGGTTTAGAAGATAGTATCTTCACAATTACTGTAAATGGCGAAAAACAAAAAGAAATTACAAACATCCCAGATCATGCAGTAGCAGTTAACATGCTTCTTAAGAAATTAACTGAAAACGGAATCGTAAAATCTCTTGATGAGATTGGCGGTATCGGTCACCGTGTTGTACACGGCGGCGAAAAATTTGCTGATTCTGTTTTAATTGATGCTGAAGTATTAGCTGATATCGAAGAATTAAGCGATTTAGCACCACTTCACAACCCAGCAAACCTTGTTGGTATTAAAGCATTCCAAGAAGTACTACCAAACGTACCAGCAGTAGCAGTATTCGATACAGCATTCCACCAAACAATGCCGGAATCTGCATTCCTATACAGCTTACCATATGAGTACTATGAGAAATTTGGTATCCGTAAATACGGTTTCCACGGAACTTCTCATAAATATGTAACTGAGCGTGCGGCTGAATTATTAGGTCGTCCAATTGAAAGCTTAAGCCTACTTTCTTGTCACTTAGGTAACGGTGCAAGTATCGCAGCAGTAGAAGGCGGTAAGTCTATCGATACTTCTATGGGCTTCACTCCACTTGCTGGTGTAACAATGGGTACACGTTCTGGTAACATTGACCCTGCGTTAATTCCATACATCATGGAAAAAACAGGCCAAACTGTAGAAGAAGTAGTTAGCGTATTAAACAAGAAGAGTGGTATGTTAGGTCTTACTGGTTACTCTAGTGACCTACGTGACATCATTGCGAAAGAAGAAGAAGGCGACCACCGTGCGAAAGTAGCACTTGACGTGTTCGTGAGCCGTATCCATAAATACATCGGTTCTTACACAGCTCGTATGAAAGGCGTTGACGCTATCATCTTTACAGCTGGTGTAGGTGAAAACAGTGCAATTATTCGTGAGCGCGTATTAGAAGGCCTTGAGTACATGGGCGTATACTTCGACGTAAAACGCAATAACGTATTCGGTGAAGAAGCATTCATCAGCTTCCCACACTCTCCAGTAAAAATTATCGTAATTCCAACTGACGAAGAAGTTATGATTGCTCGTGACGTATTACGTCTTGGAGATATTGGTTAATATACTATATGAAAAAAAGACGAGATCCTATAGGATCTCGTCTTTTTTCTTTTGGATATATTTCAAAATTCCATCCGGATATAGTAATTTTTCTTTTTGAATGAATGCAGTGAGGGAAATCCATTTTGCATATGACAGTGTTTGTTCATCTGGTATATTCAGTATTTCCATTTCATATAGTGACATGTCTAATAAGCGTAAAGAATATAGCTGAATGATTTCATGACCAATTTTTCCATCTAGATGAAAGATGTTTTCTAAGCAGCCTAAATAATTGGTGATTTCCACTTCTGTGTGAAGCTCTTCTTGAAATTCGCGAATAACAGTATGTGCTGATTTTTCACCAAGTTCAATTGATCCGCCAAGAGGTCGGTAATATGTTTCATCACCTGTATGATATTCTTGTACGAGAAGGCGACCATGATGTATAGCAATGCCAAAAGCTTTTGCACGTGGATACATATATAATCACTCCTTATTTATTTTGTATAAGGATGATTATAAGGCAGGGTGTGATAAAAGGTGACGTGTATTTAAGCGTTTGGCCGAATTGTGATGCCATTAAATAAGTCATTCCAAAATGCTTCATTGTACTGGTATATATCCATCACTGGGCATTTTATAACACAAATATTTTGTAATCCCCAATCTTCTTGGGCGATAGTTGGTACATCGGCAGGAAGTAGTAAAAGGACGGAGAAGTTGTGTTTGACTATTTGAGATAAAATTTGTTCAAGAGAAAGTGCTTCTTCATATGTTCCTCCAGTTCGAATAAATAATATTGATTCTTCCATTTCAAGTGTAGTTAAAAAACGATTAATCCGATGCTCATAATTTAATTTAATATCTGTATAGGAAGGCCAAGAAGTTGGTGTGTTTACATCGGTTTTAAAATCATGGCAGGAGTCGATTTCATAAAGATTGTCTCTTAGTCGTAACTTAGCATCATCATCCCAAAATGAGATGAAAGACAAATTTTCTAATTCTAAAAAACGGTGAAAGCGATTTTGTAATAATAAATTCACTTTCTCTAATGAAGGACTTAGCATAAAATCAATAACACCAAAAAATGGTGATAATTCGAATTGAAATAATGCCCAAGCAGGCCAACAGTTTTGTCCTAAGCTGAATACTGCATTATAATTTTGTTTTATATTGGATAAATTCATGTGAGGCATCTCATCCTTTTTGCTAATATTTTATGTCATTAAAAAATGGTATGTGAATAGAGATAGACAAGCATATTTGCAAAGAAAAAGCGGAAATATGTTACAATAGGAAAAAATCGAACGAGGTGGTTGTTGTGATGCGATCGAAGCGAGAACAAGCCATTTTAGAAAATATAAAAGAGTGGGAAGGGCAATTAGTAGAGCAAGAAGCGACCGATTTTCAAAAGATGTTTGATAAGTGGTTGCATACTACAGTTGCAAAACTACCTGAGAAAAAACGAAAAGACTTTTTTACGAAAGCAGATGGATGGCTCTTTCATTTGCATGCACTTATTCAAAGTTCACAATCACAGTTAGATGCACGTAATCGTATTTTAGGAACATCGAGATTATTTGATGAATCAATTGAGCAACTTGAAGATTTGAAGGCGTTATCTATTGATCAATTAACATACATAGCAGAGCAGCAAACAGCACGTCATCGTCTATATTCATTCGTACAAGGCGGAGCAACAGGTGCTGGCGGTTTATTATTATTAACGGCTGATTTTCCGGTTATGATTGCGTTAAATGTGAAGGCTGTACAACTTATTGCGACATCATTTGGGCATGATGTGAACAAGCCGTATGAAATGATGCTTGCGTTAAAGGTATTCCATGCAGCATTATTGCCGGCGAGACTTCAGCAATACGCATGGTACAATTTACTGAGAGAACTTGAGCAAGAAGATTCATTTTTTTATGAAGGAGACGAAGAGGTGTTAAAGCCAGCTTCTACTGAGGTTGTGTTAAAACAAATTTTGAAGACATTTTCGATTTATGCTCTCCGTCGTAAATTATTCCAAGGCATTCCTGTACTTGGAATGGCAATTGGCTCTACAGTGAACTACCGCTTAACGAGGAATGTTACTGAATTTGCAAATAAGTTTTATCAAGTACGCTACATATTAGAAAAAGAAAAGAGAGCATGAAAAAAAGCGAGAGGCCGAAGCCTTTCGCTTTTTAGTTTGTCGCATGTTTTTTGGATATTGGAATAGAAACGGGTTGCTTTGCTGCTTTCTTTTCTGTTTTTGGATAGTAAATTAAATCCAATGTTTTTGCCTGTACGGCAATCGAAAGAATAGTAAAAGCAATTTCTGTCCAATTTAAATAATATAATGAAAGCGCAAGAACAATCGCGTCAAAGACGAAGAAAATTTGCCCAATTGTAAACCGAGTTCGTTTACTTAATATAATTGTTAAAATATCGTCTCCACCGGTTGCACCGCCAAATCGCAATATAAAACCGAGTCCAATACCAGCTAACGCACCGCCAACTACTGCAGCTACAAATAAATTATTTGATAAATCTACCGTAAAAGGAGAATAATTTTCCATAAGGGAATAAAATACTCCGAATGAAAGTGAACCTAAGAATGAATAGCCAACCATTTTTCTACCTAAAAATGAAGCACATAGTA
Organism: Bacillus sp. TH30; assembly: GCF_016650875.1. Classification (NCBI taxonomy): domain Bacteria; kingdom Bacillati; phylum Bacillota; class Bacilli; order Caryophanales; family Bacillaceae; genus Bacillus; species Bacillus sp. TH30. Next base: position 3,339,921 of record NZ_JAEKEY010000002.1, read on the forward strand.
AAATAATAGGGATATCCATTACTACAGTTGAAATAGATGGTGAAATATCATAAAAATTTTGGATGAATAGTGCAATACCTACAAAGCCACCTTCTGTTAAGTGGTTTTGGAAGTGAATGTGATATAGCGCTGCTGCTAATATAAATGAACCGATTAAAACCATAAAAACTTCTTTAATAATTTGTCGACTTTGGATGTTCCTCATCGTTATTCCTTCTTTCCGTAGTTAGTAGTCCTTTTGTGTTGTAAACTAACTACGAGCTCACATGTAGCTTTCAGTTAGTTTACGAAAAAAACTAACTACGCTATATGTCGCTGAAGAAATAACGAATAATCCTCTCGTCCATCAATTCTCCCTACCTTCGTTTTAGTTTAAGTCTTAAAGCGACTAAACAAAACGGGGAGTAGGATTCTTCATTTAGCAATCCTGCTCTTCTTTGTTTTGTTTAGCTAGTAACAATTAAGTCCTAAACAAAACGCTATGTGTAAGAAGAGTCTTTTTTTTGCCAAATTATCCTTCGGGCAATCATAATTTCCCCACTCTCGTATTTTTTTCGCTAGACTAAAGTATCTGAGCTGAAAAATACGCTACGTGTATGATTCGTCAATACGATGCCACATGCTCCTTCGAGCGATCATGATATCAAAATCCCTTCCTTCAAGATTTATATTATTATATCATACTTTCAAAAAATACATGCGGATGGAAACCGACAATAACCGGAGAGAATCTACAAAAAATGTTATGTTTAAATATTTTTGTAGAAAAGCCTAAGTTATTTCGTAGAACTGGACAACTTTTAGAAGTTTGTCCAATAAGTAAGAAAAGAAGGGTTTTTATTCAATTGTATTGTTCTCATCACTTTTATCTTTAAAAAATGCATCCCAGCTAATGATACTTAAAAAAGTTAAAGCGATAATAATGAAAGCTCGCATAAGTTTGAGACCTCCTTTTGTACATAGTATATGAATAATTTGTTTCGGAATGTGTCATTTTTTTACAAGCTCTAACTATTATGAGAGTATATTAATATAGATAGATGAGGGGGAGAATGGAGATATGCTAAAAGACATGTTTAAAAGAAAAGAATTAAAATGTGTTTCATGTCAGAAAAAGATTCAATATGAAGAAGAGCTAGTTGCTTTTGTGAAGTTGCCGAAAGAAAGAAGTGTATTAGTAGGCCCGTTTGATGTATGTTTAGCAAAAACGGCGCAAGAAATATATTGCAAAGCTTGTTACGACAAAAAAGCATGACCCGAATTAATTGAGGGGCATGCTTTTTTCATTGGTGTGCTTTTCCCTCAGATACGTTTTGGGTTAGACGATACCAAAGCCAAAGATCGTTAATAATTGAAGCAAGATCGGCAATTTCTGAATTTAGCTTGCAAGAAATTTCGAAGTCTTCTTCGTTATTTAAGTGGTGTTGTTTAGCGTTAATATGGTGCTCAAGTTCTTTTATGCGATCAGGTATTTTTCCGCGAACTTGCTCCCATTTTAATAAAATAGAATGCTGCGCTTGTTCAGAGATGTCTTCCCATTTTTTTTGTATGTTCGGTACTTCAATTCCTAGATGTTCATTGTATATAAAATACTTTTTCATAGACACCCCTCCATTTTCCTTTCTCTATTTTACATAAAAAAAGAAAGAAGTTCGACGAAATTGTTTGAAAAAATTTTATAAATTCCCCTTGATTCATTTTATGAAAGGTGATAAAGTTTGGATTATTATAAGAAAAGATGAATATTTATTCTTTAGGGGGATGCAAAATGGAGAAGAAAAAAGTTGTATTAGCATATTCCGGAGGTCTTGATACTTCCGTTGCAATTAAATGGTTACAAGAGAAGAATTATGATATTATCGCGCTTTGCTTAGATCTAGGGGAAGGTAAAGACTTAGCGTTTGTAAAAGAAAAAGCACTTTCAGTAGGTGCAATTAAATCATATATGATTGATGTTCAAGAAGAATATGCGAATGAATATGCATTGATAGCGATGCAAGCTCACACGTTATACGAAGGGAAATATCCTCTTGTCTCTGCATTATCTCGTCCGCTTATTGCAAAAAAACTAGTAGAAATTGCAGAGCAGGAAGGCGCAAGTGCAGTTGCACATGGATGTACAGGGAAAGGGAATGACCAAGTTCGTTTTGAAGTTTCTATTCAAGCGTTGAATCCATATTTAGAAGTTATTGCGCCTGTACGTGAATGGAAATGGTCACGTGAAGAAGAAATTGCATATGCAAAAGAAAATGATATACCGATTCCAATTAATTTAGATAGCCCGTTTTCAATCGATCAAAACTTATGGGGACGCAGCAACGAATGTGGAATTTTAGAAGATCTTTTGTTATTTCAAGCAGAAGACGGCATACGAGATGACGTTGGCATTAGAAGATACACCGAATAAACCAGAGTTTGTAGAAATCGGATTTGAAGCAGGAGTACCGACGACTTTAAACGGCACTGCATATTCACTTTCAGAACTAATTAAAACGTTAAATGCCTTAGCTGGCAAACATGGCGTTGGACGTATCGATCATGTAGAAAATCGCCTTGTCGGTATTAAATCTCGTGAAGTATATGAATGCCCAGCAGCAATGACATTAATAACAGCGCATAAAGAACTTGAAGATTTAACACTTGTGAAAGAGGTTGCTCATTTCAAACCGATGATTGAGCAAAAACTAACAGAATTAATTTATAACGGTTTATGGTTCTCACCTTTAAAACAAGCGCTCAATGCTTTCTTACAAGAAACGCAAAAAAATGTAACAGGTACAGTGCGTGTGAAATTATTTAAAGGTCATGCGATTGTAGAAGGGCGTAAATCTGAGTACTCTTTATACGATGAAAAATTAGCAACGTATACTGCCCAGGATGAATTTAATCATGATGCAGCAGTTGGATTCATTTCATTATTCGGTTTACCTACGAAAGTATACAGCCAAGTGAATCAAAAGAAGGTGGAAGCGTGAGCAAACTTTGGGGCGGACGTTTTACAGAAGAAGCGGAAGCGTGGGTAGAAGAATTCGGAGCTTCTATTTCCTTTGATAAGCAATTGGTTAGCCAAGATATAAAAGGGAGTATCGCACACGTAACGATGCTAGCAAAGCAAGGCATCGTTACGAAAGAAGAAGCTGAGAAAATAAAGATAGGGCTTCAATATTTACTAGAGGAAGCGAAACAAAATAAATTGAATTTCTCAGTCGAGGCTGAGGACATTCATTTAAATATTGAAAAAATGTTAATTGAAAGAATCGGTGAAGTAGGAGGGAAACTTCATACAGGCCGAAGCCGTAACGATCAAGTAGCGACAGATATGCATTTGTATTTAAAAGAAAAAGTAGAAGATATTATAAAAGCTACAAAACAATTGCAAACTGTTCTTGTTCATCAAGCGGAAAATAACATTGAAACAATTATGCCCGGCTATACGCACTTGCAACGTGCACAGCCGATTTCATTTGCGCATCATATTCTTGCTTACTTTTGGATGTTAGAGCGCGATGTGAATCGTTATGAAGATTCGTTAAAGCGTATTAACATTTCACCATTAGGAGCAGGAGCACTAGCTGGTACAACATTCCCGATTGACCGAGAGTATAGTGCGGAGCTTCTTGGATTTAATGGAATCTATGAAAATAGTTTAGATGCGGTAAGTGATCGTGATTTCATACTGGAGTTTTTAAGTAACTCATCTATGCTTATGATGCACTTATCACGCTTTTGCGAAGAACTTATTTTATGGAGTAGTCAAGAATTTCAATTTATTGAAATGAGCGATCAATACGCAACAGGAAGCAGTATTATGCCCCAGAAGAAAAATCCGGATATGGCGGAACTTATTCGTGGTAAAACTGGCAGAGTATACGGTAATTTATTCAGTTTACTTACAGTAATGAAAGGATTGCCGCTCGCTTACAATAAAGACTTACAAGAAGATAAAGAAGGAATGTTTGATACAGTGAAAACAGTAGAAGGATGCCTTCATATTATGGCAGGCATGCTTGAAACGATGACTGTAAACAAAGAAAAAATGGGGCAAGCTGTGACGCAAGACTTCTCTAACGCAACAGAAATTGCCGACTATTTAGCAAGCAAGGGACTGCCGTTCCGTCAAGCTCATGAAATTGTCGGGAAACTAGTTCTTCATTGTACGCAAAAAGGAATCTATTTATTAGATGTACCACTTGAAACGTATAAAGAAATGAGTCCGTTATTTGAAGAAGATTTATATGAAGTTCTTTCACCTTATGCAGCTGTAAAGCGTCGTAACAGTGCTGGTGGGACAGGGTTTGAGCAAATTGAAAAAGCTTTGGAGAAAGCGAAGGGGTTAGCAATAGAGTTTGTTGGAAGTTATATGATATAGAAGGTAAGGTGCTTTTTTAGAAAGTACCTTACCTTTTTGTATTTAGATTTTTAGGTATGTATCTATCATTTCATAATTGTTTTTCATAATCATAAAATGATGCTTCTCATGAATCGCTAATAGTTGGATAGATTGAATAAGGTTAGGGTAGTGAGCAATTGGATCTAAAAATACGATATGTCCTGCAATATTTTCTTCTATATTTTGAACTAGTTTTTTTATTTCATCTGTTTCACTTGAAAGTAATTCTTCTAATTCGTTTACATTCATAGAGTAATAGACTTTTTTTGAAGGGATTAAAATCCAAGGAGCTTTCATTCCTTTGCCGTGTTTTTCTTTATATTCGGCATAAATGTCATGTATGTCAGTTGCAAATGGGGCGTTTTTTCTTAGTTTGGCATAAGGAATAAGAGTGAAAGAGAATTTAATCGCTACTTTTAGCATTCTTGCAATTAAATATAAGTGATAAAAGTGTTCACCAATAGACCATTTTCCGTCCTCTTTCCTGTACCATAGTTGTTCGTGTGAAAGTGAATGAAGCTTAGGAAGGAACTGGTTTCTTTGCACATGTAATGTATGAAAATGTTTTGAAATATTTTCAGATTTCATATTTTGGTATCCTCCATTCTTTTTCCTAATTATAACATTTTTCGTATAGATTTAATTAAGCCTAGAACAATATGTTCTAGGCCTAAAGCTTCATCGATTAATCATACTTATGTCGACCTTCCGTAATTCGAATATACTCAATATCCATCAAATCTCTAAGTAATGCACCATTACTTACTTCCACACCATGTTTCTCTTTAAAATGTGTGCGGATCGTATCTAACATTTCGAGTTCTGTACCGTTCACATCTAAAATAATACGTTCATAATCATCCATGTAGCATCCTCCTTTTCTAAACACATATATTTTGTCCGTCTATTTCTAAAAAATGTATGTTAACCTAATGTTAGGAAATGAGAAAGGAATGGAAGATGAGACGTATTTATTTTGTAGGGTTAATTTTGTACACGCTAATTGTATTACACGTTGCATTCCCAGAAGTATTTTCATTTGAGAATATAACAACAATGCATATAGCAATCTTTATCTTTACTTTATTTGTAGTAGATTGCTGTACTTCTGTATGGCTGTCTAGAAAAAAGAAAGTACAAGAAGTAAAAGATAAAAAAGAAATAGAACGGAAAAAGAGAAAACGTTCATTTTGGATGACAACGTATTGTTTTTCTTTAGTGATTGCTGCTGCATTTTTTAGTGAGCATATTCCACTAGAAAGATTGGATATTGAATTTTGGGCAATTGTATTTGCATGTTATTTTTTCATGCACTTTCTTCCTTATATGAAAGAAAAGCGAGGAGAAGAGGAAGATCCGATTGAAGAAGAAGCGAGAGAAAAAGAGAGTAAGAGAATAGAAGAAGACATAAAGAAACTTGGCGAACAAAAGTGGTATTTAAAATCAAAAATTATATATGTTCTTTGCTTCATTACGCCGCCAATCGGTTATGTGTATGTTTTCTTACTTCGTAAAAAAATGACAGAAGATGCAAAGCAAACGTACTTAACTGTTGCCACGATAATGATGGCGCTATGGTCTTTGAAATTTCTTCCGCCGTATGTGTTGGCAGGTACCGTTGTTGTTGTGGCTTGTCTTGTATTTATAGTGAAGTTTGTGAAATGAAAAACACCAAGCCCATATGGACTTGGTGTTTTAATTATAAATTAAAGATCACCTTGCTCCTCATCACCACGAACAACAAGGACATCGCATTTCGCATAGCGAATAATATGTTCAGAGACGCTACCAATTAGGAAACGTTCTACAGCATTTAAACCAGTTGCACCACACATAATTAAATCCACTTTATTGTTTGGAGCGATTTCTTTTGAAATTTTAGATTTAGGATTACCAAATTCTAATACAGTTTCTACTTTTTCAAGACCAGCTTCAAGCGCAGTTTTTTTGTAGTCTTCTAATAAGTCTTCTGCAAATAGATTTGCACGTTCAGCAATTGCGCGGCTATAAGCCTCTACTGCTGAGTATGCTTTTACATCAACGATATGAGCAATTGTTAATGTTGCGTTGTTTCGTTTTGCAACTTGAATTGCTTTTTTAAAGGCTTTTTCTGCTTCTTTAGAACCGTCCACCGCAATTAAAATATTTGTATATGTATTATTCATAGTAAATTCCTCCCAATCATTTTTATTACCGTTTACAACTTTATTATAAAACAAATTTTGGTAATGTGCTTGTCGGAAACGTTACAGAATTTTGAAAACTTTGCCTTAATTCATTTTAGTTGTAATTGAAGCGAGAACTTGTTACATATGGAGTATAGCAATTTAAAAGGAGGCATGTTTGTGAGACACGCGCTCATTACAGCCGGTACGAAAGGTTTAGGAAAGCAAGTAACAGAAAAGTTATTGGATAAAGGATATTCAGTAACAGTAACATATCATAGCGATACAAGTGCTATGGAAACAATGAAAGAAACATATAAAAATATGGAAGAACGTCTACAGTTCGTGCAAGCTGATGTCACGAAAAAGGAAGATTTACATAAAATAGTAGAAGAAGCGATGAGCCGTTTTGGCAAAATTGACTTCTTAATTAATAATGCTGGTCCTTACGTATTTGAAAGGAAAAAATTAGTCGATTACGAAGAAGACGAATGGAATGAAATGATCCAGGGTAATTTAACAGCGGTGTTTCATTTATTAAAACTTGTCGTACCGATTATGAGAAACCAGCAATTTGGCCGTATTATTAACTATGGATTTCAAGGGGCAGATAGCGCGCCTGGATGGATTTATCGTTCAGCCTTTGCAGCTGCGAAAGTCGGACTTGTTTCTTTAACGAAAACAGTCGCATACGAAGAAGCTGAATACGGTATTACTGCGAATATGGTATGTCCTGGTGATATAATTGGTGAAATGAAAGAGGCAACGATTGAAGAAGCACGAAATCTGAAAGGTAGTAACACACCAATTGGTAGATCTGGAACAGGGGAAGATATCGCAAGAACCATTTCGTTTTTATGTGAGGACGATTCTGATATGATTACTGGCACGATTATTGAAGTAACAGGCGCTGTTGATGTTATTCATAGACATCGATAGAATTAAATAAAGTGAAGTTTCGAATAATTGGACAGTTTATCCTTTATACTGAGAGGTACGGATAATACTGTCCTTTCATGTAAGATTAAGTCTATCGGAAAACTTGTATTATTTTTTGTCAAATATTGAGATATTATGTTAGAATATAAGAGTATAGAAAGCGCTTTAAAAAATGATTCAGGGGTCATTTCATAACTCAAGGGGGAACTAATAATGCGTATCGGTATTCCAACAGAAATTAAAAACAATGAAAACCGCGTGGCAATGACGCCAGCGGGAGCTGTACATTTAGTACAAAATGGTCATGAAGTTTTTGTTCAAAAAGGATCAGGTGTAGGATCAGGCTTTACAGATGAAGAATACGTACAAGCTGGTGCGAAACTTGTTGAAACTGCTGAAGAAGCATGGAATCAAGATATGGTTATGAAGGTAAAAGAGCCAGTTGAAAGTGAATACGGTTATTTCCGCGAAGGTTTAATTTTATTCACATACTTACACTTAGCTCCAGAGCCAGAATTAACAAAAGCATTAATTGATAACAAAGTGGTATCAATTGCATACGAAACAGTACAATTAGACAATCGTTCTTTACCATTACTTGCACCAATGAGTGAAGTAGCTGGTCGTATGTCTGCGCAAATCGGTGCACAGTTCCTTGAGAAAAACAAAGGTGGTAAAGGTATTTTACTTGCAGGTGTTCCAGGGGTGAAACGCGGTAAAGTAACAATTATCGGCGGTGGTCAAGCTGGTACAAACGCAGCGAAAATTGCAGTAGGTTTAGGTGCAGATGTAACAATCATCGACTTAAGTGCAGAACGTCTTCGTCAATTAGATGACATTTTCGGAAACCAAGTAAAAACGTTAATGTCTAACCCGTATAACATTGCAGAAGCTGTAAGAGAATCTGATCTTGTAATCGGTGCAGTATTAATCCCAGGTGCAAAAGCGCCAAAACTTGTAACAGAAGAAATGATTCAATCAATGGAACCAGGTTCTGTCGTTGTAGATATCGCGATTGACCAAGGTGGTATTTTCGAAACAACTGACCGTATTACAACTCATGATAACCCAACTTATGAAAAACACGGCGTTGTTCACTATGCAGTTGCAAACATGCCAGGTGCGGTTCCACGTACATCAACTCTTGCATTAACAAACGTAACAGTACCATATGCAGTACAAATTGCTAACAAAGGCTACAAAGAAGCTTGCCTAGGCAACACTGCATTATTAAAAGGTATTAATACATTAGATGGCTACGTAACATTCGAAGCAGTTGCAGAAGCGCACAGCTTACAATATGCAGATGCAAAAGAGCTTCTTGAAAAAGCTCCTGCTTTATCATAATAGAAATAAAATAAAGACCTTTCCTTTGTAGGAAGGGTCTTTTTATTTAAACTAATTATCTAATTTCTTCACAATTTTCAAGCCGAACATCATTGTGAAGAAAAGAATTCCAAACAAGTAATACAGGGCATACTCTACTCGTATCGTCGAATTTTTGTCAGTAATATATAAAATAAATAGTATCGCAGAGCCAATTAAATGAGAGAGACCGAAAATTTGCGCCATAAGCTTTAAACTCATTTTCTCAATTCGTTCATCTATCTCAGGTAATGGGTATTTCTCGGACTCTTTCTTTTTCTTCTTAAAGAATATTCGTTTCACTACAAATAGTACCAAGGCTAAGAGTATGTATACGCCAGCGAATAGAAGGACAGAACGAATCTTTTCTTCATCACTACTATTGAAATAAAGGAAAATCGATCCTAACATTAAAATGGTAAGATGTGAAATGGATTCTTGATTAAAAGTATTTTTCATTCTTTTTCCTCCCCAGTTTTGTCTAATTGAAATAAATCTTCTACTTTACAGCCGAAAAACTCACATAATTTCAATGCTAATTCTAAACTTGGGTTGTATTTATTCTTCTCGATAGCGATGAGGGATTGTCTAGTGATTTGAACAGAGGAAGCTAATTGCTCTTGGGTGATGTCTCTAACGACGCGGAATTGTTTCACTTTATTTTTAATCAAATATACAAAGTCTCCTTTTTGTAAATTTGTTACTTTCATAATATCCATTTATAGGTAAAAAGCAAATAAAACTTTACAAAAAGTAAATAAAACTTTACGAGAAATATTGCTTGTTATGATGTTGTTTTTTGTGATAATTTGGAATTAAATGAAAAATGAAAGTCGATAGAGGAGATTCAATGGGGAGCAAAAAGAGTAAGAAAAAGCAAGCTAAAAGACAAAAGTATATAAAGAAAAAACAGGAACAGAACATACCTCTTTCAAAAAAAGTAGTCATTATGATAGAAAAAACATTTCGGTATATTTGTATGGCTCTGTATGTGATTTTTTGCGTGTTTTTATGTGGGATGGTTAAAAATTTTGGGATAACCCCTAATGTTATTGAAGGTATTTTTGGCGTTACACTTGTTATGGTAGAAGGATTCTTATTCTTTATATTATTTGATAAAGTGTGGCCTAGTCATGAAAGTAAAAAAGATAGAAAAAGAAGAAAAAAATCTTCATCCGATTCAAGCTCATCAAGCGGATTTGGTGATTACAGTAGCAACGATTGTAGCAGTTCAAGTGATGGTGGAGGAGATTGCGGAGGTGGAGGAGACTAAATTAGTTTTTCAGAAGAACGACTAATGAAAGGGTGGGACGAAAGATGGAAACTGTGAATTTATTAGAATTAACAAAGGACATTCAAGAACAACATAAAAACTTCGTCGTTTCAAATGTAAATAATCATTGCTTACGAATCGCCGTATTTACTGGTGAATATGATTGGCACTATCATTCTAATTCGGATGAATTATTTATTGTGCTAGAGGGAGAACTACTTATCGATTTTGAAGATGGAGAGACGGTGGTTTTAAAGCCAAATGATTCTATCTTAATTCCAGCATGCACGATCCATAGAACGAGAGCATTCAAGAGAACGGTAAATCTTTGTTTTGAAAATATAGAGGCGGATACGATTAAAGTGGAGCAATTATGAAAAAATTATCTGTAGCCCAGTATAGAAAAATCCTTCCGATTTTAGAAGGTCATACAAGGACAACAACCTTTGCTCATGCGGTATGTGATCAAATGATAGATGGTGAAGTTTTTGCAAACGAGAAGTTAACAGCAGGACTAATTCGTACAGCTAATGGTATCTATTATTTATTTGGTGATACGGATGATCAAAATTATAACGAATATTTATTTGCGTATTTAAAAATGGCTATTGAAAAAACAGAGAAACGATTTACACTGTTCACTTCGAGTGAAGAGTGGGAAATGATGATTGAAGAGTACTTTAGTAATGCATTTCGGAACATCCCACGAATGACATTTCAATTTCAAAGAGAAGTTTTTGAAGACAGAAGAATAGAATTAAACAAAAATACATATGAAATTAAACGTATTGATAAAAGTGATATAGAACGAAGTAATGAATTTACAGAGGATTATTACAAAGAATATTGGGGATCAAAAGAAGTATTTTTAAATAACGGCTTTGGTTTTTGTATAGAACAAGATGGGATGATTGTAGCCGAATGCGTCTCAATATTTAGAGGGAATGGTTTTGCTGAAATTGATATTGCAACACATGAAGCACATCAAGGGAAAGGGTTAGCTCAAGCTGTCGCAACACGTTTCATTGAACAGTGTATACAAAATCATATTACACCATGCTGGGATTGTAATGTAGATAATATTCCCTCGCAAAAATTAGCTAGTAAATTAAGCTTCCATAATCCAGTAGAATATGTTTTGTTTGTCCGCAAGAAAATGGGGGAATAAAAGATGAACGTAGAATTAACAAGATTCAAAGTCAAGCCAGGTAAAAGTCATCGCGTAGATGAATGGATGCAGCTTCTTAATGATAATATGAAAGAAGTGCTTTTGACATTAAACGACGAAAAGATGTATGTAGAGACAATTTTCCGGGAAATAAGAGATGGAGAAGAGTACTTATATTGGTATTCTGTGCAAGGAGAAGGCGGGGCTCTTGTCGAAAATTCTCATCATGAAATTGATAAAAAGCACTTAGCGTTTTGGTATGAATGTATTGATGAAGAAACACCGTCTGTTGATATGAAAACAGAAGTTGTTATGATTCAAGATGTTGTGAAGGAAGTAATGAAATAATAGAATAGTATGTTGGAGAGAAGCGCATCAAAATAGATGTGTTTTTTATTTTGAAAAACGATTTAACAATAAACTCAAAAGAATTTCTATACCAAATGAAGTCTTTAGCAAAAAAATAGTGAAGGTATACCAAGTGATTATTTTGAACAATATTATAAAGCAATAAAAAACACCAAACCAAAAGACCTACCAATATATGGTGTAGTCGTAACAGGAAAAATAGAGAATTTACAAGGTTTACAAGGAGCACCATATATTAAGGCGGCTGTAAGAGGCGTAACAGTTGAGAAATATTGATTACAATTAATTAATGTGAATAATCAGAAAATTTATGTTATAATATGGGAAAAGGAGGCTTATATGAGGCAAATACATGGAGCAATTTATATTTACATAACAATGTTTTTCGTAGGAGCATCTTATGGATTAGGGCATGTGTATTCGCATCCTATATTAACTTTTTTAAGCGGAGCATGTATGGTGTTTGCGCTTCTTGTCCACCTTTTCTCAGTTTGGATCGTGAAATTTCAAATTAATATTAGTGAAATAGAAGAAGGCACTTTTTGAGTGGCCTTCTTTTTTAATAATATTGGCGGAGCCCCTGCAGTAATTTTTCAATTTCGCATTCAGTTTCTTTACATATAGACATTGTGCGTAATCTGAAAAATAAACTACGTAAGAAAGATTTTATATTTCCGTGTAGAAATTCGTACGAGTCAATATGTAGTGTCGGTTTTTGAACTTGCAATTGAGCTACTAGATCACGAAGGGCTAATATGAGTACTTCTTCCGCTAGGCCATTTTGCAGCATTACGACAATTGGACAAACGATACGTTCATCTTCTTCATACTTGTAATAGATGGAATGGATACAAACTTTATTTAATAAAGTTGTTAGTATTTCTTCGTAATGTGAAGCTCCTAGTTTAGGATTATTAACAAGCGCTTCAAATGTATCGGAAGCATGAGCGATACTATGTGCCCAGCCATGGTCTTGCACATAGCCTCGTAAGTCATGTTCTTTGTTCATATATAGAATTAATTTATCTTTTACATTTAAAATATCAGCCTGTGATAAGAAATTATGTTTTGTATCAGCATCGATAATGAGTGCGATTAATAATGTTGTAAATGCACGGGTAAATACAGCATCGTCGTCATCTGAATGAATCTTGTAAAATAAATAGTTTTCATTGATGCTTTCTGATAATAGTTTCTGTAAGTGTGAGTGTGAAAGGTAGTCCTTTTTAATGAGATGATAAAAAGTAGAGTAAATGAGTTTGTCTCTTAAATAGCTATCAGTAACACCGATATGTTGAAGCATACTTGAACTTAAAGAATCAATATGAATTGTGTTATCTAGTATGTAATTATTATTACGAATTTCTTCTAACTGTTGTTGTAACATATAAACCTCCTATTTTAGAAAATTCTGTATATTAATAGTATAATAAGAGGAAGAAATAGACAAGAAATAAGTGCTTTTAAATGAACCGATATGGGGGAATCGTTATGAGGAAAGTCATGTTCTTCTTCATTAATATTTTATTTTTAGGTGTGTTTCTAATAATATTACCAGCGTGTACTACTAAAACAGTAGAGCAAGTAGAAGTAAAAGAAGAACCTAAAGAAGGGTATGTAATATTGAGAAATGGCACAATATTTTTTGACAGTGATAAAACTTTTAAAACAAAAGTAGAATTGCAAAATTATATGGAACAACAAATGAATAAAGAGCATCCATCAGATACAGTCTTGAGCTTTAAGGATAAAAACGCATATGATCAATTAAAAACAGGGGATAAAATAAATGTATGGTCTTCTCAGATACTTGAAAGTTATCCAGCAAAAATGATTGTAGAGAGACTTGAAATAGTAGAGAAATAGAAAAAGGTAGCGATCACGCTACCTTTTTTATTATTTCACAAATTGTAATTCTTTCGGGAATTTCGTTAAGATTTCTGATCCGTCTTTTGTGATGTAAATATCATCTTCAATACGAACGCCGCCTACGTTTGGTACGTAAATACCTGGCTCGATTGTGAAGACCATGCCTTCTCTTAATAGAGACTCATTGCCTTCTTTTACATCTGGATATTCGTGTACGCTAATTCCAAGTCCGTGACCAAGGCGGTGTGGGAAGAAGTCTCCATAACCTGCATCTGCGATAACAGAGCGAGCAGCGTTGTCAATTGCACCAAATGTAACGCCTGGTTTACATGCTTCAACTGCTTGTAGTTGTCCAGCAAGTACAGTGTTGTAAATGCGAGTTTGTTCTTCAGAAATATCACCAAATGCTACTGTACGTGTAATGTCAGAGCAATAACCTTCAATGATTACACCTAAATCAAATAGTACGAAATCACCGCGTTTCATTTTGTTTGCACCTGGAATACCGTGTGGAAGAGCAGAGTTTGCACCTGCTAATACCATCGTATCGAATGACATTTTATGGATGCCTTTTGTTTTTAATTCATGCTCAATAATTGCTAATACTTCTAGCTCGCTGCGATTTTCTTTAATTGCATTTACACCAACTTCAACAGCATAATCTGCCATTTTAGCTGCTTCACGTAAAATAGAAAGTTCTTTTTCATCTTTAATTAAGCGAAGCTCGCGAACTTTCTCTTCAGCTGATTTGAAAGCTGCATTTGGGAATAATTTTGTTAATTCTTCGTAGCGCTCTACGTTTAAATGTTCTTTTTCAATTGCAACTGCATTTGCATCAATACCACGATCTTTAATTGCTTTTGCAATCATATCCCATGGTTTGTCCGTATCAGTAAATCCGATAATTTCATGTGCCCAGCCAGCGTTACGCGCTTGGCCTTCTTCCATTTTAGGACAAATTAAAATAGGCTCTTTTTCTTGGAATACAAACATACCAAGTAGTCTTTCATGTGGTTCACAGTGGAAGTTTGTCATGTAGAAAACGTTTGGTGTAGAAGTTAAGAACGCAGCTTCTACGTTTTTTTCTTTTAGCCATTGCATTAAATTTTCTAATCTAGCATTCATCGATTGGCACCCCCGAGATATTTAATTACAAATATAACTTTACATCGGACGAAAGCGTTATGACAAGTAAATAGATGTTAGAAAAGACAGGGAATTAAGAAATCATGTAGAATAAAAAGTGTGAATGTGAATAGGGGAGGAATGTAATGATGAAAGTATCTTATCACGGGCATTCAGTTGTAAAGATTGAAACGAATGGCAAAGTTATTTTAATTGACCCATTTTTAATGGGAAATCCGAAAACAGATTTAAAGGCTGAAGATGTAAAAGTTGATGCGATTATTTTATCGCACGGACATGGTGATCATGTTGGGGATACAGTAGAGCTTGCGAAGAAAAATAATGCAGTTGTAGTAGCACCGTTTGAACTAGCAACATTTTTAGGATGGCAAGGTGTAAATACACATCCAATGCATATTGGTGGTTCACATGAATTTGACTTTGGAAAAGTGAAATTTACTCAAGCATTCCACGGCTCTAGTTATATTGATGAAGAAAATAAGACGATTACATATACAGGTATGCCAGCTGGTATTTTGTTTACAGCAGAGGAGAAAACGGTATATCATGCAGGAGATACTGCTTTATTCTCTGATATGAAGTTAATTGGAGAACTGAATAATATTGATTTAGCATTTTTACCAATTGGCGATAATTTCACAATGGGGCCAGAAGATGCTGTGTTAGCATCAAAATGGATAGAGGCGAAAACAGTTGTACCGATGCATTACAATACGTTCCCAGTTATTGAACAAGATCCATATCAATTTGTAGGAAAGCTACAAAATTGTACAGGGAAAGTATTAGAAGCTGGAGAAAGTATTACACTATAAAAAAGAAACCCTTCATTTGAAATGACAAGTGAAGGTTTTTTTATGTGTGTAGTACAGTTTTTAAAGTCTGTATTTGTTTAGCTGATTCTTCTTGTTTTGTACGTGGCTGTTCGGGTGTTTCATTCAACTCCATTGCAACTTTTTTTCCATCTATGAAAGCTAAAAATACAGCACCTACAACCTCTAAAAATTTTTTCATAATGTATTCGCTCCTTTGTTTCATTTCTTGTCTTAATTGTATATTGAAGCGTCTGGACAAACTATCGAACGAGATGACAATACCATTACATTGTTGTAATAGAATGACTGGTGGAATGTAAGGGGTATTTTGTTATAAAAAAAATGGTACAGGCATATAAAGAGAGAGTGTAACAGTTTTGAAAATATAGTATACTGAAAATACAACACATGAAGAATTTAGGGAAAAGAAAGTATGGTGAAACCATTTGGCTACCAAACATAATCAAATTTTAGAACATATTAATAGCCTGCCGGTAGGGCATAAAATTTCTGTGAGGCAAATTGCGAAAGATTTGAGTGTAAGTGAAGGGACAGCTTACCGTGCAATTAAAGACGCAGAAAATAAAGGATATGTTAGTACAATTGAACGTGTCGGAACAATTCGAATTGAACAAAAGAAGAAAGAGAATATCGAAAAACTGACATATGCAGAAGTCGTTAACATTGTCGATGGTCAAGTACTTGGAGGCAGAGAAGGACTACATAAAACATTAAATAAATTCGTAATCGGGGCTATGAAATTAGAAGCGATGATGCGCTATACAGAAGCAGGGAATTTACTTATCATCGGTAACCGTACGAACGCACATCAATTAGCATTAGAAACAGGGGCTGCTGTATTAATTACAGGTGGATTTGATACAGAAGAGCATGTGAAAAAGTTAGCAGATGAATTGAAATTGCCAATTATTTCGAGTAGTTATGATACATTTACGGTCGCAACGTTAATTAACCGTGCAATTTATGATCAACTTATTAAGAAAGAAATTGTACTAGTTGAAGATATTTTAACACCAATTGAAGAAACACTATATTTAAATCCTAGTGACATAGTGCAGAAATGGCATGAGTACAATGAAGAGACGATGCATGGACGTTATCCAATTGTGGATGAAAATAAAAAGGTGTTAGGTATCGTAACTTCGAAAGATATGATTGGTGTTGCGAAAGAAACACCGATTGATAAAGTTATGACGAAACACCCTATTACGGTAAACGGAAAAATGTCTGTCGCAGCTGCAGCACGTATGATGGTGTGGGAAGGTATTGAATTACTTCCTGTTGTGGAGGATGGAAATAAATTGCAAGGTATCATTAGTCGTCAAGATGTACTTCAGGCGCTGCAAATGATTCAGCGTCAACCACAAGTTGGTGAAACGATTGATGACATTGTAACGAATCAATTTATGACGCCGAAAGAAGCAAAAAATGAGCATTTATATCAATTTTCAGTGACACCACAAATGACGAATTCAATCGGGACGTTATCTTACGGTGTATTCACAACAATTGTGACAGAAGCAACAAACCGCGTCATTCGTGCGCAGAAGAAGAGCGATTCAATTGTTGAGAACTTAACAATTTATTTCGTAAAACCGGTTCAAATTGATAATGTTGTATCGGTTCATCCGAAAGTATTAGAAATTGGCCGTAAATTTGGTAAGGTTGATGTAGAAGTACATCATGAAGGTAATGTTGTCGGGAAAGCATTACTTATGGTGCAGTTAATCGATAAATAAAAAGGTGGAACAAATCGCTTTGGTTTGTTCCATCTTTTTTGTTTTATTGGGTTTGGAAGCTGTTGCTAAAGATGTGGAGGAGTTTTAGCTGGAAATATATATATATAAGGAGAGATGATTGTATAATTAGAAAAAACAGAATATTAATCCATTTAGAGTGTATACTATGATATAATTAGATTGTAAGATAATGGATGTCGGAAGGGGGATGCAATATGTCATCAGAATTACTCTTTTTTGGTGGTATCGCACTCTTTTATTTCCTTGTGATGATACCAATTCAATACTTATACTTACAAGGATTAAATGAAAAAAAGAAACGAACAGGATTATCTCAGCAAGAACTATACAAACAGATGTCTTTTGGAGAAGAACAATTACATTTTCACGTGCAAGGTAATCCCTTTAATATACCATCTGCGTTTGTTGCATATATGATTTTGAAAGTGAAGGGACGTAAAAAAGCATCACAATGTTGATGCTTTTTTTACGTTGTTTTATAAGATTCGGCTTCTTTGACTGCTAATGGTAGAAAATGTTTATATTGGCGGAATCCATTAAATGTACTCGCGCTGCCAAGTAAAATAAACAAAACACCAACGATAATGCGTGCAGTTGAAAGTTCTAAAAAGAATTGGTTTATCCCAAAGAATAGGACGAATAAGCCGAGTGCCATTGCGGATTTTCCTGAGAGCCAACCTTTCTCCATTGGACGGTTTGTACGAAAGAATTTTGTTTTATAGAAGAGGTACAACACAAATGAGATGATAATACAAAAGACGAATACTGGCATAATACACGCTCCCATCGATTGGTATAAAAATAACAATTTAGAAAAAAGAAAAATCTAAACTTTCTAACTTTTATTATAAAGCAATTGTTCGCATGTATGAAATGTTTTCCGTTATAATGGGGGATAAAGTGAAACTTTAATTAGTGTGGGGAGATCCCACGTGCTAATTATTAGCCCTCACCAATCGGGCTTTTACGTGCATCCAGGCTCCAAATTAATTTTGCCCCATTGTTTTTAATACTTTTGAGGTGGGAGTCTTACTACACGTTAATGCGGGATAAAATGAAGAAGTTGAATAAAAAGGAGATTATACATATGCATGAGCAAATTTTAGGAGCAATTAAAGAGTTTGATACAATTATTATTCATCGTCATGTACGTCCGGATCCAGATGCGTTAGGTTCTCAGTGCGGACTTGGTACAATTCTGCAAGAATCGTTTCCAGAGAAAAATATTTATATGGTTGGGTACAACGAGCCTTCTTTATCATTTTTACGAGTAATGGATGATATTGAAGATAGTGTATCTGAAGATGCACTTGTTATCGTTTGTGATACAGCAAATCAAGAGCGTGTTTGTGATCAGCGTTATGCAAAAGGAAAGATGTTAATTAAAATTGATCATCATCCGAATGAAGACCCGTACGGAGATATTACATGGGTGGATACGACAGCAAGTTCTACAAGTGAAATGATTTATGAATTTTACAGTTATGGAAAAGATAAAGGATTAACGATTTCAAAGGAAGCAGCTCGCCTTATTTTAGCGGGTATTGTTGGAGATACAGGTCGTTTCTTATTCCCAAATACAACAGCGAAAACACTTCGTTACGTAAGTGAGCTCGTTGACATGGATGTAAAATTCACAGATTTATACAATGAAATGTATAAAACGAAAGAAAAAATTGCTCGTTTAAACGGTTATATTTTACAAAACTTTACGATGGTAGAAGAAGGTGCAGCGTACATTAAATTAACGAAAGAGGTACTAGAAGAGTTTGATGTACTTTCTACTGAAGCATCTGGTGTTGTCGGAGCACTTGGTAATATTGATGGATTAAAGGCATGGGTTCTATTTTTAGAGGAAGATGATGTTATTCGTGTTCGTCTTCGTTCAAAAGGACCAGTTATTAATAAGTTAGCAATGCAATATAATGGCGGAGGACATCCGATGGCTTCTGGTGCAAAAGCATCTTCTTGGGAAGAAGCAGATCGCCTGTTTGCTGATTTACGTGAGCTGTGTAGATAAAAATTGTATGTTGAACGAAAGAGAAGGAGAGGCACTGAAGCCCTCCTTTTTTTTATTTTTCTTTCTCTATATCAATACTAATTTCAAGTACGGTATCAAAAGAGACTGTGTCTACTTTAAAGCGGTATATACGATCGTAATGTTTGTACGTTTTATTTTCGATGACTTTTTTGAGCAGGTCTTTATTTTTTGCGATGCTTTGAATGTTTTTCGTTAAAAGATGCTGGAGATCATTATGGATAGAAGTGGTCATGTTTTCAAGTGTAAGATTGTCTAAATCGTATTTTTTTCGATTTATAATTTTTATTTTGATTTCTTGAATTGTTAAGAGCCGTTTATTTTCTGTGTTCAATTTCTCTTGGTCTTCGAGAAGGACGTGGAGTTTTGCTTCTTGTTTTTCGATAATTTCTTTTTGTTCTGCTATTTTACTAGTTTGTTCTTCTTGAAAAACACCGTATATGTACAAAAAAACAAACCAGCTCAACACTCCTCCAACAGCAGCGCCAGCTAAAACTAAATACCACCTTTTGGCTGTATTGGCACTGGGTACTCTCATACATGTTCCTGTGTAAGCCATTTAATAATAATAAGACCAGTTTGCATACCGCCAGTTGCAAAAAAAATAAGGAGAATTTGTTTTACGATATCTTTCATATCTCCGCCAAAGAAGCTTCTTTCAAAGCTATAAAAGGTATCGAACGTTCCGCCAATTGCTGCAACGAGTGCCCAAATTCTTAAATTTTGGGCGAATTGATTAATATAAGTTAGAGTTGGTTTTCCGATGAGAAATGCACCAAACCCGCCAATTAATGAACCACCAAGTATAACTCCAAAGGCAATAAAATAACTAATAATAAGCAGAGAGAAAAAAGTATGTTCTCTTACATCCATCGTCATTCCCCTTTCTTCTTCATATATATGGACAAAGTATGAGAAGTATGTTTTGATTTCCGCTTTCCTCATCACCTATAATAAAAGTAGTCACATAGGTAAAGAGAGGGTACAACAGTGAAGTTTGTGCATTTACAATGTCAAACCGTTTTTAGTTTATTAAAAAGTGCTTGTAAAATTGATGAGCTTGTCATTCGGGCGAAAGAGCTTGGATTTTCATCGCTGGCCATTACAGATGAAAATGTTATGTATGGAGTTATTCCGTTTTATAAAGCATGCAAGAAAAATGGTATACAGCCTATTATCGGCTTAACAGCTTCTATTTTTAGTGAAGAAGAAGAAAGGTCTTATCCACTTGTCTTACTTGCTGAGAATGAAATAGGCTATCAAAATTTATTAAAGATCTCTAGCAGCATTATGACGAAGTCAAAAGAAGGTATCCCGAAGAAGTGGCTTGCTCATTATGCGAAAGGGTTAATTGCAATTTCACCAGGGAAAGACGGAGAGATTGAACAGCTATTATTAGAAGACAAAGAGAGTCAGGCTGAAGAAGTAGCTCATACGTATCAAAATATGTTCAGCAATTTTTATATAAGTTTGCAGCATCATGCAATTCAAGATGAACTGCTTTTACAAGAAAAACTGCCTGAATTTATTAATAAGGTAAACGTTCCAGTCGTTGCAACAAATGATGTTCGCTATATTAATCAAAGTGACGCACTTGTTCATGAATGTTTATTATCTGTTGAAGGCGGAACGAAAATGACTGATCCAGATAGACCGAGAATGAAAACGGATCAGTATTATTTAAAGTCATCGGATGAAATGGGAGCACTATTTTCTCATGCTGAGGAAGCGGTTCAAAATACAATAACAATCGCGGAACGTTGCCAAGTAGAAATTCCTTTCCATGTAAATCAATTACCGAAATTTCCTGTTCCATCTAACGAGACGAATGATACGTATTTGCGCCGTGTTTGTGAAGAAGGCTTGCAGAAACGCTATGGTACGCCGAAAGAAGCGCATATAGGACGTTTGGATCATGAATTAAATGTTATTTCTCGTATGGGATTTAGCGATTATTTCCTCATCGTATGGGACTTTATGAAATATGCACATGAAAATCATATTTTAACTGGGCCAGGCCGTGGATCGGCAGCGGGTTCACTCGTTTCTTACGTATTGGAAATTACAGATATTGATCCGATTGAATATGAATTATTATTTGAAAGGTTTTTAAACCCTGAACGTGTGACACTTCCAGATATTGATATTGATTTTCCAGATATAAGACGTGATGAGATGATTCGATATGTGAAAGATAAATATGGTCAGCTTCGTGTTGCTCAAATTGTAACGTTCGGAACTCTTGCAGCGAAAGCCGCAATTAGAGACATTGCTCGTGTAATGGGGCTCCTGCCAAGAGATATTGACATATTTTCAAAACTTATCCCATCAAAGCTTGGTATAACGTTAAGAGATGCATATGAGGAATCGCAATCGCTCCGTGAGTTTATACAAGGGAATCTGTTACATGAGCGTGTGTTTGAAATTGCAAAACGTGTAGAGGGATTACCGCGTCATACGTCTATTCATGCAGCTGGCGTTATTATGAGCCAAGAACCGTTAACGGGAAGTGTAGCGATTCAAGAAGGGCATAACGATGTTTATGTTACGCAATATCCAGCTGATGCATTAGAAGAACTTGGATTGCTCAAGATGGACTTTTTAGGCTTACGTAATTTAACGTTACTTGAAAATATTATAAAATTTATTGTTGAAAAAACTGGGAAACAAATTGATATAAGAAATTTACCTCTGCAAGATGAAAAGACGTTTCAATTGTTAGGAAGAGGGGATACAACAGGTGTATTCCAGCTTGAATCAGGTGGTATGCGAAATGTACTTCGTGGGTTAAAACCGAATGAATTTGAAGACATAGTCGCTGTTAACTCGTTATACAGACCAGGACCGATGGAACAAATTCCAACCTTTATTGAATCGAAGCATGGGAAAAGACAAATTGAATATTTACATCCGGATTTAAAGCCGATTTTAGAAAGAACATACGGCGTAATTGTATACCAAGAACAAATTATGCAAATCGCATCGAAGTTAGCTGGATTTTCGCTTGGAGAAGCGGATTTGCTGCGCCGTGCAGTGAGTAAAAAGAATCGTGATATTTTAGATCAAGAACGTAAGCATTTTGTTCAAGGTTGTTTGGAAAACGGATACGATGAGACATCTTCAGAACAAATTTATGATTTAATTGTAAGATTTGCGAATTACGGTTTTAACCGAAGTCACGCTGTAGCTTACAGTATGATCGGATATCAGCTTGCATATTTAAAAGCAAATTATACGCTGGAATTTATGACTGCGTTATTATCAAGTGCAATTGGAAATGAAGATAAGATTGTGCAGTATGTACGAGAAACGAAGCGGAAAGGTTTTCACGTTTTACCGCCGTCTCTTCAGAGAAGTGGTTACAACTTCCAAATAGAAGGGAATGCGATTCGATATAGTTTACTTTCGATTCGGAATATCGGAATGGCTACCGTGACGGCATTACTCGAAGAACGAGAGGAAAAAATGTTCGAAGATTTATTTGAGTTTTGTCTTCGTATGCCATCAAAATTTGTAACAGAGCGAAATTTAGAAGCGTTTGTCTGGTCTGGTTGTTTTGACGGTTTTGGTGTTTCGAGGACGACGTTATGGAGAAGTCTTAAAGGAGCGTTGGAGTATGCAAATCTTGCACGTGATTTTGATTTAGGGGATGCTGTTCCGAAATCAAAATACGTACAAGGAGAAGAGCTATCCTTTATTGAACAGTTAAATAAAGAGAAGGAAGCACTCGGTTTTTATTTATCTAGCTATCCGACAGCGCAGTATGCGGAACTAGGAAAAGAATTAGAAATTCCATCTCTTGCTCAGGCGATGCGACATAAGAAAAAAGTACAAAGAGCGATCGTATATATAACAAGTGTGAAAGTTATTCGTACGAAAAAGTTGCAAAAGATGGCGTTTATTACATTCTGTGATCAAAATGATGAAATGGAAGCCGTTATTTTTCCAGAAACGTATATACATTTTTCAGACAGGTTACAAGAAGGTGCAATCGTTTTAGTTGATGGTACGATCGAGCAAAGAAATCATAAGTTGCAATGGATCGTGAATGGACTATATCCGCTAGAAGAAATGGATGTTTATGAAGGGATGAAAGAAGCGTCTGTTTACGTGAAATTGCCGTCTCAATATGAAAAAAAGCTTGTAAATCAAGTTACGAAAATATTGTTTGATTATTCAGGTTTTACGAAAGTACTAATTTATTATGAAAAGGAACATAAAATGGTACAATTATCTCGAAGTTTATCGATTCATCCAAGTGAAGAATGTCTAGGGGCACTTCGTGAAATTGTCGGTGACGAAAATGTCGTTGTGAAAATATAATGGACAATCTCCCTACACTTCGATTATTATAGTAGTAGTGTTCGTGGTCAGACCACTTGGAGAAATTGATATCAGCAAGCATAATTTGAGGAGAGTGGATAGTTTGTCAACACTTCGTGAAGAAGCACTTCACATGCATAAAGTGCATCAAGGAAAATTAGAAACTGTATCAAAAGTAAAAGTAGAAAATGCAAAAGATTTAAGTCTTGCATATTCTCCAGGGGTTGCAGAGCCTTGTAAAGAAATTTATGACGATAAAAGTAAGGTATATGAATATACAATGAAGGGAAATATGGTAGCAGTTGTGACAGATGGAACGGCTGTACTTGGTCTTGGTAACATTGGACCTGAAGCATCTCTTCCAGTAATGGAAGGTAAAGCTGTATTATTCAAGAGCTTTGCTGGTGTAGATGCATTCCCGATTGCCTTAAATACAAACGATGTAGATAAAATTGTTGAAACTGTAAAATTAATGGAGCCAACTTTTGGCGGTGTAAACTTAGAAGATATCGCAGCGCCAAACTGCTTCGTTATTGAAGAACGTTTGAAAAAAGAGACAAACATTCCAATATTCCATGATGATCAACACGGAACAGCTATCGTAACAGTAGCAGGCCTTGTGAACGCGCTGAAGTTAGTTGGAAAGAAAATGTCTGACATTAAAGTTGTCGCAAATGGTGCAGGTGCAGCAGGTATTGCAATCATTAAACTTTTATATCGCTATGGTGTACGTGACGTTATTATGTGTGACCGTAAAGGTGCAATCTATGAAGGTCGTCCTGTCGGTATGAATCCGGTGAAAGATGAAGTTGCAAAATATACAAATAAGAGTCGTATAGAAGGTTCTTTAGCTGACGTTTTACAAGGTGCGGACGTATTCATTGGTGTATCTGCAGCAGGTGCATTAACTGAAGAGATGGTTCGTACAATGAATGACGATGCAATTATTTTTGCAATGGCGAATCCGGTTCCAGAAATTATGCCAGAATTGGCAAAAGCAGCGGGCGCAGCTGTTGTTGGAACAGGTCGTTCTGACTTCCCGAACCAAGTAAATAATGTACTAGCGTTCCCAGGTATTTTCCGCGGTGCACTTGATGTACATGCGACACAAATTAATGAAGAAATGAAGATGGCAGCTGTACAGGCCATTGCAGAGCTTGTATCAGAGGATGAGTTGAATGCAGATCATATCATTCCAGCGCCATTTGACGCGCGTGTAGCGCCTCAAGTAGCGGCTTACGTTGCGAAAGCAGCAATGGAGACAGGAGTAGCTCGCCGTCAAGTAGATCCAAATGAAGTCGCTGAGAAAACAAAACAATTAGCGCTGATTGGTAAAGAATAAGCGAGGAATTTCCATTGACATCATCAAATACAAAAGTATATCTCGAAATTGTAAAAAAAATCCGTTCCATTATGGAAGAGGATTGTTTAGTAGCAGGGGATCGTTTGCCATCTGAGCGTGAGTTAAGTTCACGCTTAAATGTTGGACGTTCCTCTGTAAGAGAAGCATTACGTGCGTTAGAACTGGTAGGATTAATTGAAACGAGACGTGGTGAGGGAACGTTTATTCGAAACTTTTACGATAACGGTCTTGTACAATTAATTGCTCCGTTCTTGCTGCAAGATGAGAAAACAATTCGTGATTTATTACAAACAAAACGATTGCTTGAGAAAGATATGATTCGACTTGTATGTAATTTACCGAAAGAAACGTTTTCTGAAGTGCTAAGTAAATTACACCAAGTGCTTGAAGAAAATGAAAGCTCAATTCCGGTGCTTCATCAAACGTTCTTTAAAACACTTATTGAACAATTCGATAATTATTTACTCTATCGCATTTGGATGATCGTAAATGATTACGTTGCAACTCTTTCTTGTGAAGTTTCAGGAGATTCTATCGAAATGTATAGAAAGCTTTATGCTACTTTGGAAGTGAAACAAGAAAATGATGCATTAAAAATTTACGATGAATTAGTAGAGAATATACAGTTTCACTCGTAATGTATAAAATTTGTCGAAATGACCATGACACGTTATGACAAACATTCTACCGCATAGCGGTTAAAGTTAAACGTAAAGAGAGAGGTTATTAGACAGATTGAGAAGATAAGGCTAACATCAAACATTGGTGTTAGCCCCATTTTCTTCTTACGCTAACCTTAGCTCTCAATGAAGGGGGTCAAATTGTGCTAAGAGATTTATTCGTGAAAAAGAAAAAGTACGCTGCAATACCTTCAGAACAAGTACGAAAAGATGTACCAGATGGCGTTATGACAAAATGTCCGAAATGCAAAAAAATCATGTATACGAAAGAGCTTCTTAAAAATTTAAAAGTATGCGTGAATTGTGGATATCATCATCCGATGAATGCATGGGAACGCCTTGATAGTATATTGGACGAAGGTTCATTTCGTGAGTATGACAAAGAGATGGTTTCACTAAATCCACTTGAGTTTCCGGGATATGAAGAGAAACTAGAAAACGATCGTAAGAAGACTAAATTGAATGAAGCGGTTGTAACTGGTGAAGGAACAATTGATGACATGCTTGTTGTTGTTGCAGTAATGGATTCTCGTTTTCGAATGGGCAGCATGGGCTCTGTTGTAGGAGAGAAAATTGCCCGTGCGGTTGAAAAGGCATACGACTTACAAGTTCCATTTATTATCTTTACTGCTTCGGGTGGTGCTCGTATGCAAGAAGGGATATTAAGTTTAATGCAAATGGCAAAAACAAGCGTAGCTTTGAAAAAGCATAGTAATGCAGGAGGGTTATTTATTTCTGTTATGACTCACCCAACGACGGGCGGGGTTTCAGCGAGTTTCGCTTCACTTGGTGATTACAATCTTGCAGAGCCAGGTGCACTTATCGGATTTGCTGGTAGACGCGTAATTGAACAAACAGTGCGTGAGAAACTACCGGAAGATTTCCAAACGGCAGAATTTTTATTAGAGCACGGTCAATTAGATGCTGTGGTGCATCGTGATGATATGAGAGAATCACTCCGTAAGATTTTAGAAGTTCATCAAGGGGGGGAAATGGCTGTATGGCAGAGCTAGAATTTGAAAAACCAGTTGTTGAGCTAAGAAATAAGATTCGTGAACTGAAAGACTATACGAAAAACAGCCAGATGGACTTCAGTGAGGAGATTCGTATTTTGGAAGACAAGCTAGAAAAACTAGAGGAAGATATATACGGCAATATGAAAGTATGGGACCGTGTTCAAATTGCTCGTCATGCAGAACGACCGACAACGCTCGATTATATTGAGCACTTATTTACTAATTTTTTTGAATGTCATGGAGATCGCCTATTTGGCGACGATGCAGCGATTGTCGGCGGCATTGCGAAATATAAGGGGATGCCCGTAACTGTAATTGGGCACCAACGCGGAAAAGATACGAAAGAAAATATTCGTCGTAATTTTGGGATGCCTCATCCAGAAGGATATCGAAAAGCACTGCGCCTAATGAAACAAGCGGAAAAGTTTAATCGTCCCATTATTTGTTTCATCGATACGAAGGGAGCTTATCCTGGTAAAGCAGCTGAAGAACGTGGACAAAGTGAGGCAATTGCCCGTAATTTATTTGAAATGGCGGGTTTAACTGTACCTGTTATTTGTATCGTTATCGGTGAAGGTGGTAGCGGTGGTGCGTTAGGTCTTGGAGTAGGAGATTACATTCATATGCTGGAAAATTCCACTTATTCTGTTATTACACCAGAGGGTGCGGCGGCGATTCTTTGGAAAGATGCTGGTAAAGCAAAAGAAGCTGCAGAAGCGATGAAAATTACAGCATTAGATTTGAAAGAATTAGGTGTAATTGACGAAATTATTCCAGAGGCAAAAGGCGGAGCACATCGTAATGTTTTGAAACAATCAGAAAATATAGATTTAATGCTTAAGAAAACTTTTGAACAATTAAGCGGAATTTCGAAAGATGAATTAATCGAAAAACGTTATGAAAAATATATGAAAATTGGGCAAGTTTCGTTTTCAAACGCTTCCATTGGGATAAAATAAGAAAAGCGTGCGTTCCTCTTCGCGAATGCACGTTTTTATTATGAAAAGACACATCTTCTCCATTGTGTTTTTGTATTTTTTCGTGTTATTTTATTATAAGGCAAATAATCTTTATGAGGTGAGTACAAATGAAACGTATTGGTGTATTAACAAGTGGTGGAGATTCACCTGGTATGAATGCTGCCATTCGTGCAGTTGTTCGTAAAGCGATTTTCCATGATATTGAAGTATATGGTATTTACCATGGATACGCTGGTTTAATTTCTGGTCATATTGAAAAATTAGAACTTGGTTCTGTTGGCGATATTATCCACCGTGGTGGTACAAAATTATATACAGCAAGATGTCCTGAGTTTAAAGACCCAGAAGTACGACTAAAAGGAATCGAGCAATTAAAGAAACATGGTATTGAAGGACTTGTCGTTATTGGTGGAGATGGTTCGTACCAAGGCGCAAAAAAATTAACTGAGCAAGGATTCCCATGTGTAGGTGTACCAGGTACAATCGACAATGATATCCCTGGAACAGACTTCACAATTGGTTTTGATACAGCTTTAAATACTGTTATTGATGCAATTGATAAAATCCGTGATACAGCTACATCTCATGAACGTACATATGTTATCGAAGTAATGGGACGTCACGCTGGAGATATCGCATTATGGGCTGGTTTAGCTGATGGTGCAGAAACTATCTTAATTCCAGAAGAAAAGTATGACATGGAAGATGTTATCTCTCGTCTGAAACGCGGTAGTGAACGTGGTAAAAAGCACAGTATTATCGTTGTAGCTGAAGGTGTTGGAAGTGCAATTGACATCGGTAAGCACATTGAAGAAGCAACAAGCTTTGATACTCGTGTAACTGTATTAGGTCACGTACAACGTGGTGGATCACCAAGTGCACAAGACCGTGTATTAGCTAGTCGTCTTGGCGCAAGAGCAGTTGAATTATTAATTGCTGGTAATGGTGGACGTTGTGTTGGTATTCAAAATAATAAACTTGTTGATCATGACATTATCGAAGCGTTAGCTCAAAAGCATACAATCGATAAAGATATGTATCAATTATCTAAAGAATTATCTATCTAATCGGCTTAATGCCTTGTATTTGGGAACGGTTTCATAATTTTCGGAGGTGCAATATGCGTAAAACTAAAATTGTATGTACTATAGGTCCTGCTAGTGAAAGTATTGAGAAATTAGAGCAATTAATGGAAGCGGGTATGAACGTTGCTCGTTTAAACTTCTCTCATGGTAGCCATGAAGAGCATGGAGCTCGTATTAAAAATATTCGTGAAGCTTCAAAGAAAACTGGTAAAACAGTTGGTATCTTACTTGATACAAAAGGTCCAGAAATCCGTACACATGACTTCGTAGACGGACAAGCTGAGCTTGTAACAGGTGCAGAAGTAATTCTTTCTACTGAACAAGTATTAGGAACTGCAGAGAAGTTCTCTGTATCTTATGCTGGTCTTTATGATGATGTTGATCCAGGTTCTCGTATTCTAATCGATGACGGTCTTATCGAACTAGAAGTAATCGAGAAAGCTGACGGAAACATCCGTACAAAAGTATTAAACAGCGGAACTGTAAAAAATAAAAAAGGTGTTAACGTACCAAACGTAAGCATTAAGCTTCCTGGTATCACTGAAAAAGACGTGCAAGATATCGTTTTCGGTATCGAGCAAAAAGTTGATTTCATCGCAGCATCTTTCGTACGTAAAGCATCTGACGTATTAGAAATTCGTGAATTATTAGAAGGGCATAACGCTCAATACATCCAAATCGTACCAAAAATCGAAAACCAAGAAGGTATCGACAACATCGATTCAATCTTAGAAGTTTCTGACGGTTTAATGGTTGCTCGTGGTGATATGGGTGTAGAAATTCCACCAGAAGAAGTACCATTAGTACAAAAACGTCTAATCAAAAAATGTAACGTATTAGGCAAACCAGTTATTACTGCAACACAAATGTTAGATTCTATGCAACGTAACCCACGTCCAACTCGTGCGGAAGCAAGTGACGTAGCAAACGCAATCTTCGATGGAACAGATGCAATCATGCTTTCAGGTGAAACTGCTGCGGGTCAATACCCTGTAGAAGCTGTAACAATGATGGCTAACATTGCGGTACGTGTTGAAAAATCATTACAATATGAAGATATGTTCAAAAAACGTATTAAAGAGTTCACACCAACAATTACAGATGCAATTAGCCAATCTGTTGCGCACACAGCACTTGCTCTTGATGTAGCTGCAATCGTAGCTCCAACAGAAAGTGGACATACTGCGAAAATGATCTCTAAATACCGTCCGAAATCTCCAATCGTAGCTGTAACATCTGACGAGCAAGTAGGACGTCGTCTTGCACTTGTTTGGGGTGTTCAAGCATTTATGTCTGAGAAACGTGCAGCTTCTACTGACGAAATGTTAGATACAGCAATTCAAACAGGTATGGATGCGGGTCTAATCGGACTTGGAGATACTGTAGTAATCACTGCTGGTGTTCCAGTTGCTGAAACTGGTACAACAAACTTAATGAAAATCCACGTTGTTGGTGAAAAAGTTGCTAAAGGGCAAGGAATCGGTCGTAAATCTGCAAAAGGTAAAGTAGTTGTAGCGAAAACAGCTGCTGAAGCTGTAGCGAACGTAAACAAAGGTGAT
This sequence comes from Bacillus sp. TH30, assembly GCF_016650875.1. Taxonomy (NCBI): domain Bacteria; kingdom Bacillati; phylum Bacillota; class Bacilli; order Caryophanales; family Bacillaceae; genus Bacillus; species Bacillus sp. TH30. The sequence goes on from NZ_JAEKEY010000002.1 coordinate 3,370,242, forward strand.
ATCCTTGTTACAACAAGCACAGATAAAGATATGATTCCTGCAATTGAAAAAGCTGCTGCTCTAGTTGTAGAAGAAGGCGGTCTAACAAGCCATGCAGCTGTTGTAGGTGTATCAATCGGTATTCCTGTTATCGTTGGTGTAAACGGCGTAACAACAACTTTAAAAAATGGCCAAGAAGTAACAGTTGATGCAGCACGCGGAATTGTTTATAATGGACATGCGGAAGTGCTATAAGAAGTAATACGGAGAGAAGGATCGGAGTCCTTCTCTTTTTTTTACACAAAAAAGGATAGAGATAGCTTTAAATACCTGAAATCGCTTTGAAAAACGTTTATTATAATGTTTAGTGGAAGAGGGTTATTTGTCCTTTATGAAGCTTGTATGAGCGTTTTAAGGGGCTTATAAGGGGTTTTGCAAGGGTGATACTTTCAAACCTTTTAAATGAAATATGAAGGAGTGTGAGCTATGAAGTGGTTACTGTTCTTACTTATTTTAGTGCCGGCGATTGAGATTACGGTGTTAATAGGGTCGAGTCATGTAATAGGTTTATGGTCTACGTTCGCTATGATTGTATTTACGGGTATTGTGGGTGTATATTTGGCGAAACGACAAGGGTTTAAAGTACTTAGAGAGATTCAATTTAGGCTAAATAGAGGAGAAATGCCGGGTGATGCGGTTCTAAATGGTATTTTTATATTCGTAGGAGGTATTCTTTTAGTACTGCCTGGATATGTGACGGATATAATAGGTTTTATCTTTGTTGTTCCTGTAACGAGGGCTTTATTGAAGCCGGCTGTTATGAAGTGGATTGATTGGAAATTTAGAAAGAGAACTACTATTATTGTTCAGAAATAACGCGTAGATTATAGCGATCTACGCGTTATTTTTTTATTTGCCACTTATAGTCAATTGTTAGCTTCCTGCTCGGGTTGGATTTTTGTTAGTTATTAAACGATAGGATGCAGAGGGTTCTTGTGAATGAAAAGTGTTACGTTAGGATGATGTTTTTTGCTTGTAGTAAGATTCGACTAGTGAGCAGAAGTTAGACAGGAAAAGAAAAATTACTGATTAAAGGGTTCATCTGCCTCGTTTTGTATATTTATTCGTTTACATAAAAAGTAATAAATGTAAGTAATAATTATAAATTATATAGAATAAAAATGTATTTTCGTCCTAAAATATGCGTTTTTATGCAAAAAAATAAGAGGATTATCCTTTTTTAGGAAATTCTCTTATAGATGTAGGTAGTACAAAAAAGTACAGTGAGTAATCAGTGGGAATTTCCCACTGATTACAGTTGATTTTTTATTGTGTATGAATTAGGAAATATTATTTTGATGGTGAACCCTTAATGAATTTCCATAAGTCGTGGAATACATGAGCTTTGTGTAATGTATTAAGTAGTACTAATATGACTGGACCGATGATTAATCCTAAAAAACCAAAGAGCTTAAAGCCGACAAATAGAGCGATGAGTGTCGCTAATGGATCTAGTCCAATATTAGATGAAAGTACTTTTGGCTCCATGATTTGTCTTTGGACAATCACGACGATGTATAGGATGAGAAGACCGATGGCGAATGCAGTATCGCCTGTGAAAAATACGTATATAACCCAAGGAACGAATACGGCTCCAGTTCCTAAATACGGGAGTAAATCTACAACCCCTGTAATAATCGCGATAGTAATTGCGTATGGCACGCGTAATATTAAAAGGCCGATTAGTACAATGATAGTTGTCATAGATACGAGTGTAAGTTGCGCTTTAACAAAACCAAACAAAGCTTTTCTTAAATCGACAAAAATAGTTTTTCCGTATCCATGCAAACGATTAGGTAGAAGTTTTCTTACTTTATGAGCAAGACGGTGCCAATCGTAACTAATGAAGAAGGTGGCTAATAAGACGAAGACAAGGACAGTTAAAGTTGTTGGTAATGCACTAATGAAATTTGTTAACCCACTTATAATGGCGGTTAAAAGTTCTTTCATTTGTGTCGTTGCTTCGGTGCCTAAGTTTTGAATGTTTTGTGTAATAGTGTATCGCTGTGGTTCTCCGAGATGATTAAATTTAGAGATTAAATCATCATAGAGAGGCATAATATGATTAAGTGCAAATTGTTGGGCGAATGCAACGATATCTGGAAACTTAACTGTAACAATTTGTAGTAAGTACGTTGTGGCAGATATTGCTTCAGTTACAAGGTATGTAACAAGTCCAACGATAGCTCCGAATACGAGAATTAAGCTAACGAGTACCGCTAATGCGCGAGGGAATTGTAGTTTTTGATTAAGGAAATTGACGACAGGATTAATCAAATAAGCGAATGCAAAAGCGATAATAAAAGGGTAGATAAGGCCTGACATGTACAGCAATGCATAGAACCCAACTACCGTTGCTACAATGACAAATATGAGTCGTAATATCATATATAGTAAGTTTCGGTTCAAAGATGTATACCTCCCATTCCAATTTGGATTATCCTAATTCGTTCAACTTATAACTAGTGAGATTCACTGATCAAAGTTTCACTTTACCCCGCTATTTGCGGGCAGTAAATCTCCTACCCGAAGTGCAGCTGGATCAAAGGAGTTAGATGGAGATAAACTGCCCGTAAATGCCCGATTGGTTCAACTAATAATCAGTGGAAAGTGCCCCACTGATCAAAGTTTCACTTTATGTTATAGTGGAATGATGGATTTTTCCTGCTTTTTCAATATATGAGTGACCGGAAAAGCTTGGTGTTGATGCTTCTACTATATGGTAAAAACTTCATTTTCTCTTCTTTTTATTTTACCTGTTTCTTAATAGAAAAGAAAGGAGAGACGACCGTTTTTAAAAATGTATACATGCTTAAATTTTTGATGGTTAGAGTTTCAGTTTTTCATTTTAAAATATGAAAAAAATGAAGTGGTTATTGTTGCATATACATCGATATAGCATGTATAACGATAGGTTTAAAGGTATTTTTGTTTGGAAGCGAGTTCATTATTTTCAGAAAGGAAGTGCAAACATGATTAGTCAGTCAACGTTATTTTTATTCATACTACTTATTATAGGACTTATTGCTAAAAACCAATCGCTTACTGTAGCTATTGGAGTGTTATTCTTATTGAAATTTACGTTTTTAGGAGATAAAGTCTTTCCTTATCTACAAACGAAAGGGATTAACCTTGGTGTAACAGTCATTACAATAGCAGTGCTCGTACCGATTGCGACAGGGGAAATAGGCTTTAAACAACTCGGAGAAGCAGCGAAATCGTATTATGCATGGATTGCTTTAGCCTCAGGTGTGGCGGTCGCTTTGTTAGCGAAAGGCGGCGTACAATTATTGACGACGGACCCACATATTACAACCGCACTTGTTTTTGGGACAATTATAGCTGTAGCTTTATTTAATGGAGTCGCTGTAGGTCCATTAATTGGGGCTGGAATTGCCTACGCAGTTATGAGTATTATACAGATGTTTAAATAAGGAATTTTATAGTAATATAAAATTTTTGAATTCTTTCTGTTCACAAAAGTCAGATAATTGTTTATAATAGGATTAGAAACTTTGAAAAGTTACATAACAGCAGAGACTTTACACCAGATAAAATAAAAACAACATAAAACAATTTTATAATGATATTGTTTTATGTTGTTTTTATCATAAACTCTTCGGAATTTATTTTCCTCACTAACTTGTTGTTCTGAGCGTGAGGATTCGGGGAGACATTCACGCTCATGCTTTCCATGTAAGCAATGGACAATAAGAGGGGAACATCGCAATAAATTTGCATGAACGTGCATTTTGCTTGCCTAAAGAGTGAACGAGCGTTCATAATTTATAAGGGGAGCAAATAGATATAAGGAGCAAGGTTGGGAGAATTTTCAGGAAAAGGAGAGAATGTCATGACTGTTATTCGAGGTTTAGAAGGGGTAGTAGCAACAACATCATCTGTGAGCTCTATTATTGATGATACATTAACTTATGTTGGGTATAATATTGATGATTTAGCTGAGAATGCTACGTTCGAAGAGGTAGTGTACTTATTATGGCACCGCAAGCTTCCTAACGAAAAAGAACTAGCGGAATTTAGTGGAACAGTATCTGAATACTATAAAGTACCAGGTGAGGTTTTAACATATTTGAAACAAGTAGATTTAAAAATCGCGCACCCGATGTCGGTTTTACGAACTGCGATTTCCATGCTATCATTATATGATGAGAGCGCTGAAATAATGGATGGAAAGTCTAATTATTTGAAAGCGGTTAAATTACAGGCTCAAGTCGGAACTTTAATTGCGGCTTATGCAAGAATTCGCAAAGGTTTAGATGTTGTTGAGCCAAGAAAAGATCTATCATTAGCTGCAAACTTCTTGTACATGTTAAATGATCGTGAGCCAAATGAAGTTGAAATTGAGGCTTTTGATAAGGCACTTGTACTTCATGCCGATCATGAGTTAAACGCTTCTACATTTACTGCACGTGTTTGCGTAGCTACACTTTCAGATGTGTATTCTGGTATTACAGCAGCAATCGGTGCATTAAAAGGTCCTCTTCACGGCGGGGCAAATGAAAATGTAATGAAGATGTTAACTGAAATTGGCGAAGAAGAAAATGTAGAATCATATATTCATAATGCTCTTCAAAATAAAGTGAAAATTATGGGATTTGGTCATCGCGTATATGAGCATGGTGATCCACGCGCGAAACACTTACGCGAAATGTCTAAGAGATTATGCGTGCTTTTAGGAGAAGACAAATGGTATAATATGTCTATCAAAATTGAAGACATTGTAACAAAAGAAAAAGGTCTTCCACCAAATGTTGATTTCTATTCAGCTTCTGTATACCATTGTTTAGGAATTGACCATGACTTATTTACACCTATCTTTGCAATTAGCCGTATGTCAGGCTGGTTAGCTCATATTCTAGAACAATATGAAAACAACCGTTTAATCCGTCCGCGTGCTGATTATGATGGACCGACACATCAAGTGTACGTTCCGCTAGCGCAACGATAAGCGAAAAACACTATTTTGATAGTGAAAATACGCTTTCAAAAGTCTGATTTTTTTGGGAAGATGTAATGATTAGAATATTTAAATTTGACTAACGGTTTGAACTGAGGGGTTATTCCCTCAGTTTCATACATATGAAATTTCAAACATGGGGGTTATCACATTGACGACAGGTGAAAAAATTACTGTAACTAATGGTGTTATGAATGTACCAAACAATCCGATTATTCCATTTATCGAAGGAGATGGAATTGGTCCTGATATTTGGGCTGCAGCATCTCGCGTAATAGAAGCAGCAGTTGAAAAAGCTTATGATGGTGAGAAGAAAATCGTTTGGAAAGAAGTGCTTGCAGGGGAAAAAGCATTCAACCAAACAGGCGAGTGGTTACCAGAAGAGACTTTAAATTTAATTCGTGAATATCTAATCGCAATTAAAGGTCCACTTACAACTCCAGTTGGTGGTGGTATTCGTTCTCTAAACGTTGCGCTTCGTCAAGAATTAGATTTATATGTATGTCTACGTCCAGTTCGTTACTTTGAAGGTGTTCCTTCACCTGTAAAACGTCCGGAAGATACTGATATGGTTATTTTCCGTGAAAATACAGAAGACATTTACGCTGGAATTGAATATGCACAAGGTTCTCCAGAAGCAGAAAAAGTTCTTGCTTTCTTAAAAGAAGCAATGGGTGTTAATAAAATCCGCTTCCCAGAAACATCAGGGATTGGTATTAAACCAATTTCAGAGGAAGGGACAAAGCGTCTTGTTCGCGCTGCAATTCAATATGCAATTAACGAAAAACGCTCTTCTGTTACATTAGTTCATAAAGGAAACATTATGAAATTTACAGAAGGTGCTTTCAAAAACTGGGGTTACGAAGTAGCTGAACAAGAATTCGGCGACAAAGTATTTACTTGGGCTGAATATGATCGCATTGTTGAAAAAGATGGAAAAGATGCAGCGAATAAAGCGATGGCAGACGCAGAAGTGGCTGGGAAAATCATCGTAAAAGATTCTATTGCAGACATCTTCTTACAACAAATTTTAACTCGTCCACGTGAGTTTGATGTTGTTGCAACAATGAACTTAAACGGAGACTACATCTCTGATGCACTTGCTGCACAAGTAGGTGGAATTGGTATTGCACCTGGTGCAAACATTAACTATGTGACTGGACATGCTATCTTTGAAGCTACACATGGTACAGCTCCAAAATATGCAGGTTTAGATAAAGTAAACCCATCTTCAGTTCTTCTTTCAGGTGTATTATTATTAGAGCACTTAGGATGGAACGAAGCTGCGAATTTAGTAACTGATTCAGTTGAGAAAACAATTGAATCAAAAGTAGTAACTTATGATTTCGCGCGCTTAATGGAAGGTGCAACAGAAGTAAAATGTTCTGAGTTTGCTAATGAACTTATTAAAAACATGGATGTAGCGATAATCAAAAACGCATAATTAAAGCGGGGGGTAAATTATGACAATCAAACGCAAGAAAGTTTCAGTCATCGGTGCAGGATTTACAGGAGCAACAACAGCATTCTTATTAGCACAAAAAGAACTTGCAGATGTTGTATTAGTGGACATTCCACAGCTGGAAAATCCAACAAAAGGGAAAGCGTTAGATATGTTAGAAGCGAGCCCAGTACAAGGTTTTGATGCTAACATTATTGGTACATCTGATTACGCAGATACTGCTAATTCTGACGTTGTCGTTATTACAGCAGGTATTGCGCGTAAGCCTGGTATGAGCCGTGATGACTTAGTAGCAACAAACTCTAAAATTATGAAAAGTATTACGCGCGACATTGCAAAACATTCACCAAATGCGATTATTCTTGTATTAACAAATCCAGTTGATGCAATGACATATTCTGTATTTAAAGAAGCAGGATTCCCGAAAGAGCGTGTTATCGGTCAATCGGGCGTATTAGATACAGCTCGTTTCCGTACATTTATTTCACAAGAGTTAAACCTTTCTGTGAAAGACATTACAGGATTTGTTCTTGGTGGACATGGTGACGATATGGTACCTCTTGTACGCTATTCCTATGCAGGTGGCATTCCGTTAGAAACATTAATTCCAAAAGAGCGTTTAGAAGCAATCGTAGAACGTACACGTAAAGGTGGCGGTGAGATTGTAGGCTTATTAGGAAACGGTAGTGCATATTATGCGCCAGCAGCTTCTTTAGTTGAAATGACAGAAGCGATCTTGAAAGATCAACGCCGTGTATTACCAGCTATTGCGTACCTTGAAGGTGAATATGGTTATAGTGACCTTTACTTAGGGGTACCAGTAATTCTAGGTGGTAACGGAATTGAAAAAATTATTGAATTAGAACTTCTTGCAGATGAGAAAGAAGCGTTAGATCGCTCTGTAGAATCTGTACGTAACGTTATGAAAGTTCTTGTTTAATAATTAAATATAAGTGGAAAAAGATTCGGGGCCCCGAATCTTTTTCTACTATATATTGAAATGTTTTTTTGAAATAATATGAAAACGCTATCATTCGGTGTATCCTATAATGAAACTATAGACTTATACTATACATTGCCCTCATCACAGTAAATTTCGGATAAGGTATCGCTTTTAGTAGGATAATAAGGTGAAAAAATCGGAGGGGGTTGTAACATGTTAAAGAAAAAAGTTCAAATTGGTCGTAGAATGGATGAAATTACAGTAGGAGAGAAATTATCTATCACTGAAAAAATTGAGGATAAAGATTTGTTATTGTACTTAGGGTTAACGAATGATGCCAATCCATTATATATTCAGCATGATTACGCATCCCAAACTCCGTATGAAAAGCCGATTGTCCCAAGCATTATGCTAACGGGGCTGATTACAACGGCGGTTACGAAATATTTACCAGGTCCAGGTAGTCATATTACTAGGAAGGACCTTACGTTCGTGAAACATGTTCACCATTATGAAACGTTACAAATCCACTTTGAAGTTGTGGCTGTTTCAGAGGAGGAACATACAATTGATATGCTTGTATTTGCTCATGATGAAAAAGGAGAAACTGTTGTAAAAGGTTCATTAACAGTAACACCACCTTTTAAATCTGTTTCCATTATGGAAAAAGCATTAGATAATTTTTAAAATATGAAAATATGAATAGCGCTAGCATACCTTTTATAAGGGGATAGCGCTATTTTAGTTGAAAAATCCTTCTTTGAACCCTTCAGCAAATTCTGAACAACCTGTTTTAATCGTATCCCAGCTAGGTACGTTAAAAGTAAGGAAACATGTTACTACTAAAGTTAAAATAGGTAGTAATATTCGCATAATAGCCCCCTTTTATCGGATTTATTTATATATTTAAATTAATAATATAATTATTGGTAATTGAAGTCAATTAAGGGGGAGTTTTTTTTAGATGAAGTGGAAAAGAGAAGACGTTATCTTTGAAACGATAAGAGAAGCTGAAGTATGGGCCGATTCAATCGTGAATGAAATGTACGGGAAAGTATTTGATGGATATGAAACACCAGATTATAAAATAGCGTATGCTCTTTCGTTTTTCCTAGCGCAAAATCGAGAGTTTATAGTTCATACGGAAGAAGAGTTTAAAAAAGATAGATTCATCTATAAAGTTTGGATAGCGACCGGATAGAGGGAATGAAGTTACGATTGCTTTTATTTTCCGAAACTCTAGTACAAACGAGCTCCATGAATAGACAATTATATTGAGGGAGACCTTGTTTTCTAGTATGATGAGAATAACGGGGAAAATACTAGGATGAAGAAGGTTTCAAGTCTATAACTTGGAGGAAAAGAATGAACAATCGTATTTTAGTAGTTGATGATGAGGAATTTATCTTAACTTTAATTGAATTTAATTTACAACAAGCTGGGTTTGAAGTTATTACAGCAATGGATGGAGAAATGGCGCTTCAAAAAGCGACTACAGAACGCCCAGATTTAATTATATTAGATTTAATGCTTCCAAAAATGGATGGTATGGAAGTTTGTAAAGAATTACGATTGCAGCGTATTATGACGCCGATTTTAATGTTAACAGCAAAAGATGATGAATTTGATAAGGTGCTAGGTCTTGAGCTTGGGGCTGATGATTATATGACGAAGCCATTTAGTCCAAGGGAAGTTGTTGCTCGTGTGAAGGCGATTTTGCGCCGTACGAAATTACAGCAGGAAGAACAAGTTTCAGAATCGCCAGATGAAGAGAGCATCAAAATTGCAGAACTTAAAATTTTACCGGAGTTTTATGAAGCGTACTTCCAAGGAAGGAAACTGGAATTAACACCGAAAGAATTTGAGTTACTTGTTTATCTTGCGAAAAATAAAAGTCGTGTATTAACTCGTGACCAATTATTAAGTGCTGTATGGAATTATGATTTTGCCGGTGATACAAGAATTGTTGATGTCCATATTAGCCATTTGCGCGATAAAATTGAACAAAATACGAAAAAACCGACGTACATTAAAACGATACGTGGTTTAGGTTATAAATTAGAGGAGCCAAAAGTGGATGAATAAGTTTCGTTCCAGGCTTCTTTTTACATTTGTTTCTCTTATCGTTTTTATTTTAGTTGGACTAGGTGTATTATTAGAAACTGTATTTGAAAACTACTATATAGATCATGCTAAAGAGAGAATGATAAAAGAGACACAGTATGTTGCGGTATTAGCAGAAGAGCAAGGGTTTGATGCTGTTTTAAAAAAGCCTTATGTATTTGAAAAGTTAGAAGAAAAAATACCAGCTTCTATTATATTTGTTGATGAAAAAAAGAAAGTTCAATATAGCGGAGGGCAACCATCTGAATTTAGTCAAGAGATGATTAAAGAACTTTCTTCCGAAACAGCAAAGAAAGAAAATAAAGTCATTACGAAAGAAACAGATCAAAAAAATGAATTTTATCATGCTGTGTTCGTCCAGGATGTAGAAGGGAAACAAGGATACATTTTGGTGAAAAGTACAATTGATACTTTGAGGGACGTTCACCAAAAAACGTGGGGATTATTAATTATCGGATTTGTTATCGCTTGTCTCGTAGTCGTATTTTTAGGTATGAAAATTACGGGGCAATATATTAGGCCGATTGAATCGGTTACGAAAGTTGCCATTGAATTAGCGAAGGGAAATTATAAAGCACGCGCTTATGAAAGTCATTCGGATGAAACAGGGATGCTGAGTAAAGCGATTAATATTTTAGCTCGTAATTTACAAGAGATGACTCTTGAGCAGGAAATGCAACAGGATCGTCTGCATACGTTAATTGAAAATATGGGAAGTGGAATGATTTTAATTGATAGCCGCGGTTATATAAACCTTGTAAACCGTTCTTATAAGGAAACTTTCCACGTAACAGATGAAGAATATTTAGATCGCTTATATTATGAATCGTTTCATCATACAGAAATTATTGAGCTTGTGGAAGAAATTTTTATGACAGAAGTGAAAGTGCGTAAACAAATGTTATTGCCGCTTGGAATTGAGCGAAAGCATTTCGAAGTATATGGAGCGCCAATTATTGGGACGAACCATGAATGGAAAGGTATTGTTCTTGTGTTCCATGACATAACAGAGTTAAAGAAATTAGAACAAATGAGAAAAGACTTTTTAGCGAATGTTTCTCATGAACTAAAGACGCCAATTACTTCTATTAAAGGTTTTTCAGAAACGCTCTTGGATGGGGCTATGGATAATAAAAAATTCTGCGAACATTTCTTACATATTATTTTAAAAGAAAGTGAACGCATGCAAGGATTAATTGAAGATTTATTAGACTTGTCAAAGATCGAGCAACAAGGGTTTAAACTAAATATGGGGACCGTTGATATGAAGGAACTTCTTGAAGATATTCATATGGTGCTTGATAATAAAGCGGGAGAAAAAGAAATCTCTTTACAAGTGAATGCATTGAAACGAGTTTCCGTTATTGGAGATCCAGGCCGCTTGAAACAAATCTTTATTAATTTAATTAATAACGCGATTGTATACACACCGGCTGGAGGCGTTGTTTCTGTTGAATTGGCAGAAGATAAATATAATGCTTATATAAAAGTATCTGATACTGGAATTGGTATTAGTAAAGAGGAAATCCCACGTATTTTTGAACGCTTTTACCGAGTGGATAAAGCAAGAAGTAGGAATACGGGTGGAACGGGTCTTGGTTTATCAATTGTAAAACATTTAGTTGAAGCGCATCAAGGTACGATTACGGTGGATAGTGAGGTTGGGGAAGGAACAACATTTACAGTTGTTTTACCAAAATCAGCTACTGAAAAATAGGATGAAGGATATTTACAATATATTAACAATGGCTTAATTAAATATTAATAAAGCTCTGTTAATATAATATATGAAAACCCCTTCATCCAAGGAGTAATTTTGGACGAGAGTAGTTATGCTATTCTCGTCACTTCCCTTTATGCCAATGTAAGTCTGTTTATATATGATAGAAAAAAACCGTTATTTTTCTTCTCTCTATTAGTCATGTTAATATAGAGAGAGGACAGGAACGGTTTTTTTCTGTGGGAAAAATCGTTTCAAATATGTATGGGGAGGTTTGTAGTTTGGAAAAAAAAGTCGTATTAGTAGATGGTAATAATATCGCGTATCGTGCTTTCTTTGCACTACCGCTTTTAAATAACGACAAAGGTATACATACGAACGCAATTTATGGTTTTACAATGATGTTAATGAGGATACTAGAGGAGGAAAAACCGACGCATATGCTTGTGGCGTTTGATGCGGGGAAAACAACATTCCGTCATAAAACGTATAGTGATTACAAGGGAGGGCGTCAAAAGACTCCACCTGAGTTATCAGAGCAATTCCCGTTTATTCGTGAGGTGCTTGATGCATTCAATGTACCGCGTTATGAGCTGGAAAATTATGAAGCGGATGACATTATGGGAACGTTAGCGAAAGAAGCGAGTGAGCAAGGGTTTCATGTTAAAGTTATTTCAGGAGATAAAGATTTACTGCAACTTGTTTCAGATAATACACTCGTATGTATTCCTCGCAAAGGGATTACGGAAGTAGATGAATATACGAAAGAAGCTTTATTTGAGAAATATAGCTTATCACCAAAGCAAATTATCGATATGAAAGGTTTAATGGGAGACCAATCGGATAACATTCCAGGTGTACCAGGTGTTGGTGAGAAGACAGCCATTAAATTATTAACGCAATTTGAAACAGTAGAAGCAGTATATGAAAACTTAGATCAAGTGAGTGGAAAGAAATTAAAAGAAAAGTTAGAAGCGAATAAAGAACAAGCTCTTATGAGTAAAGAACTTGCGACTATTATTACAGACGCACCGATTACTGTGCATGTAGATGATATGGAATATAAAGGGTATGAACCAAGCGATTTGATTCCAATGTTCGAGAATTTAGGATTTACATCCCTTTTAAATAAGTTAGGTGTTACGCCGGAGGAAACGGCTCCAGCTGAATTAGATGATATTACATTTGATATTGTAGAAGAAGTTACAGAAGAAATGCTTCAGCAAGATAGTGCGCTTATTGTTGAAGTGCAAGAAGATAATTATCATAAAGCCGATATTCAAGGTTTTGGTATTCAAAATGAAAATGGTTGTTACTTCATTCCAGCCGATGTTGCTCTTAAATCGGATGCTTTTAAAGAGTGGCTTGCAAATGGAGAAATGAGAAAACATACATTTGATGCGAAGCGTGCTATCGTTGCTCTCAAGTGGAAAGGTGTAGATATTCAAGGGATTGACTTTGATTTATTAATTGCCGCTTATTTACTTGATCCAGCCGATACAGATAAAGATTTCCGTACTGTAGCGAAAATGAAAGAAACGCATGCCGTAAAATCTGACGAAGAAGTTTACGGGAAAGGTGCGAAGCGTGCTGTTCCGGAGCTAGAGGTAGTAGCGGAGCATGTAGCTCGTAAAGTGCATGTATTATATGATGTAAAGCAAACGTTCTTAGAAGAATTAAAAAAGAACGAGCAATATGAATTATTTACGGAATTAGAATTACCACTTGCACGTGTATTAGCTGATATGGAAGTGAAAGGTGTAAAAGTTGATACGGAGCGTCTTCGTAATATGGGAGAAGAACTTGCAGGTAGATTAAAGGAAATGGAACAGGAAATTTATAAGCTTGCGGGAACAGAATTTAATATTAATTCACCGAAGCAACTTGGGGTTATTCTGTTTGAGAATTTAAACTTACCAGTTATTAAAAAGACGAAAACAGGTTATTCTACGTCGGCGGATGTATTAGATAAACTTATGGATCGTCATGAAATTATTCCAAATATTTTACATTACCGTCAATTAGGAAAGCTAAATTCAACTTACATTGAAGGTTTATTGAAAGTCGTACATGAAGATTCATCTAAAATCCATACTCGTTTTAATCAAGTGTTAACGCAAACAGGTCGATTAAGTTCAACAGATCCGAACTTACAAAATATCCCGATTCGCTTAGAAGAAGGAAGAAAGATTCGTCAGGCATTCGTTCCATCAGAAGAAGGATGGATCATGTACGCGGCTGATTATTCACAAATCGAACTTCGTGTGCTTGCTCACATTGCAAATGATCCAGGGTTAGTTGAAGCGTTCCAACATGACATGGATATTCATACGAAAACAGCTATGGATGTATTTGGTGTTGGGAAAGACGAAGTAACATCTAACATGAGACGACAAGCAAAAGCTGTTAACTTCGGAATTGTGTATGGTATTAGTGATTATGGTCTTTCGCAAAACTTAGGAATTACAAGAAAAGCAGCAGCGGAATTTATTGAAAAGTATTTAGAAAGTTTCCCTGGTGTACAAGAATACATGGATGAAATCGTAAAAGATGCGAAACAAAAAGGATATGTGGTTACATTATTAAATCGTCGCCGTTATATTCCGGAAATTACGAGTCGTAATTTCAATTTACGTAGCTTTGCTGAGCGTACAGCTATGAATACACCAATTCAAGGTAGTGCGGCTGATATTATTAAAAAAGCGATGATTATTATGGCAGATCGTCTAGAAGAAGAAGGATTACAAGCGCGTCTTCTTCTGCAAGTACACGATGAATTGATATTTGAAGCACCAAAAGAAGAAATTGAAAAATTAGAGAAGCTTGTACCTGAAGTAATGGAGCATGCAATTGAACTAGCCGTTCCATTGAAAGTTGATTATTCTTACGGTCCAACTTGGTACGATGCGAAATAAGGACGTGATGAAATGCCGGAATTACCAGAGGTTGAAAACGTTAGACGAACGCTTGAAAATCTTGTAACAGGAAAAACGATTGAAGATGTCGTTATTACTTATCCCAAAATAGTAAAACGACCGGATGATGCAGAAATTTTTAAAGAAATGCTAAGAGGCGAGACAATTGAAAATATAAAGCGAAGAGGTAAGTTTTTGCTTTTGTATGTAACGAACTATGTAATTGTTTCACATTTGCGCATGGAAGGTAAGTTTTTACTTCATCAAGAGGATGAGCCGATTGATAAACATACGCACGTCCGTTTCTTATTTACAGATGGAACTGAATTACATTATAAAGATGTGAGAAAGTTTGGTACGATGCATCTCTTTAAGAAAGGTGAAGAGTTGAATCAAATGCCTCTTGCTGACTTAGGCCCGGAGCCATTTGATGCTGAATTGACACCGCAGTATTTACAAGAAAGATTGCAAAAAACAAATCGTAAAATAAAAGTCGTATTATTAGATCAGCGTCTTTTAGTAGGGCTTGGAAATATATATGTAGATGAAGTGTTATTCCGTTCTCAAATTCACCCAGAACGAGAAGCTGCATCTTTAACAGAAGAAGAAATAGAAAGAATTTACGAGGCGATTGTTACAACGCTGGGCGAAGCTGTTAAGCGAGGCGGAAGTACAATTAGAACGTATATTAATTCACAAGGACAAATTGGTTCGTTCCAGGAACTTCTAAATGTATATGGGAAAAAAGGAGAACCGTGTGTGACTTGCGGTACGCTATTAGAAAAAACAGTTGTTGGCGGAAGGGGAACACATTACTGCCCAATTTGCCAACCTAGAATATAGAAAAGGGATAACATCGGATAGGCATTTGTCATATACATAGAGCAGAGCTATGTATAAGGGAGGAGCTTACCGATGTACCTTTATTTATCTCTTATTTTATTAGCTTTTACATTAAGCTTAGATAGCTGTAGTGTAGGGCTAACATACGGGTTAAGGAGCGTAAGAATTCCACTAAGATCAATTATAATTATCGGGATCTGTTCAGCAGCTGTAATGCTCGTTTCCATGGGAATTGGACATATGATCGCGAAAATATTTTCACCTGTTATCGCAACGCGTATCGGCGGATTTGTTCTTATTGGAATAGGTATTTGGGTATTATATCAATTTTTTCGAAGTGATAAAAAAGAAGAACCGAAGCAAGAGGAGAAGGTTTGGAAACTAGAAATTGCTTCGCTAGGGTTAGTGATTCAAATTTTGCGGAAGCCGACTGTTGCGGATTTTGATAAATCAGGAACTATCTCTGCAGGAGAAGCGTTACTTCTCGGTATCGCTCTTTCTATAGATTCGTTTGGTGCTGGAATTGGTGCATCTTTATTAGGTTATGCACCTGCTATGATGGCGATATTAGTCGCGGTTATGAGTTCTTTATTTTTATTTATTGGAATGAAGCTTGGTACGGTTTTGTCGAATATGAAATGGTTACAAAAATTTACATTCCTGCCTGGGGTATTACTCATTATTATTGGAATTTGGAAAATGTAAGTATGGGCGTGGAACATTAGTTTCGCGCCTTTTATTATAAGGGGGATTATGATGACAGTAGTAATTGGATTAACAGGAGGCATTGCAAGCGGAAAAAGTACGGTATCAGAAATGTTTCGTGAGCTAAGTATACCGGTTATTGACGCAGATGTTATTGCAAGAGAAGTTGTAGAACGAGGAAAACCAGCATATAACAAAATAGTAGAAGTATTTGGAACGGAAGTGTTACAAAAGGATGGAGAACTGGATCGGCCGAAATTAGGAAGTGTCGTTTTCCATAATGAAGAAAAACGATTGCAGTTAAATAAAATTGTTCATCCGGCAGTGCGTGAGGAAATGAATATGCAAAAGGAAATGTACATAAAAGAAGATGTGCAAGCGGTTGTGTTAGATATTCCTCTTTTATTTGAAAGTAAATTAACGAGTCTCGTTGATCGCGTTTTAGTTGTAGCAGTTACGCCGAATACACAATTAGACCGTTTAATGAAACGAAATAACTTTTCAGAAGAAGAAGCAACGGTGCGGATTCAATCTCAAATGCCATTAGAAGAAAAAGTGAAGAATGCAGATGAAGTGATAAATAATGATGGCACAATTATGGAAACGAAAACACAATTACAGGTAATTTTAAAGAAGTGGAACATTATTGATTAAAAAATTGTGAAATTAATGAAAATGCTTAGTGACATTCCTCCTTTTTGTGTTATACTAATATTGGGATTTGAGATAAATAGTATAACGCATTCAAGGGGGATAACATATTATGACTCGTGTGGCAATTAATGGATTTGGACGTATTGGGAGAATGGTGTTTCGTCAAGCAATAAAAGAAAGCGCATTCGAAATTGTAGCAATCAATGCAAGCTATCCGTCCGAAACGTTAGCACATTTAATTAAATATGATACAGTACACGGTAAGTTTGCCGGAACAGTGGAAGCATTTGAAGATCACTTATTAGTAGATGGGAAAATGATTCGCCTTTTAAACAACCGTGATCCAAAGGAATTGCCTTGGACAGATTTAGGTGTTGAAGTTGTAATTGAAGCAACTGGTAAATTTAATTCAAAAGAAAAAGCAATTCTTCACGTTGAAGCTGGAGCGAAAAAAGTTATTTTAACAGCGCCTGGTAAAAATGAAGATGTAACAATTGTAGTTGGTGTGAATGAAGACCAATTAGATATTACAAAACATACCGTTATTTCAAATGCATCTTGTACAACAAACTGTTTAGCACCTGTTGTAAAGGTGTTAGATGAGCAGTTTGGAATTGAAAACGGTTTAATGACAACTGTTCACGCTTATACAAATGACCAAAAAAATATTGATAACCCACATAAAGATTTAAGAAGAGCACGTGCTTGCGGACAGTCAATCATTCCTACAACGACGGGTGCTGCGAAAGCGCTTGCAAAAGTTCTTCCGCATTTAAATGGAAAACTTCATGGTATGGCGCTGCGTGTACCAACACCAAACGTGTCTCTTGTTGATTTAGTAGTAGACGTAAAACGTGATGTAACAGTTGAAGATATTAATGAAGCATTCAAAACTGTTGCAAACGGTGCGTTAAAAGGAATTGTAGAATTTTGTGAAGAGCCTTTAGTGTCTATCGACTTTAATACAAATACACACTCAGCTATTATTGATGGTTTATCTACAATGGTAATGGGTGATCGTAAAGTGAAAGTACTTGCTTGGTATGATAACGAGTGGGGTTACTCTCGTCGTGTTGTAGATCTTGTAACGTTAGTTGTTGATGAATTAGCGAAACAAGAAAATGTGCAACATATTTAAGTGAACGAGAGAGGGCAAGTGAAAATTTGCCCTCTTTTTTATTTTTTTCTGAAAAGGAAAAAAATTATATAAGTATATTTTTAAATAGTGGACATACCACGAAACGTTGGGATTACTGTATTCGTGAATCATTAATTTTTTTTAGGGAAAAGTAAAGAGGAAAATATGACAGAAAATCGAAAAAACTGTTGTTGCAAAATGAAAATAAACAAAGTATACTAACACTCGTAAACTTAAGAGCTGAGGTACGTAGTCACTACTTAAAGGGTTAGGACCTCTCTGGACTAACTTTCCCCCGTGGTAGTGGAGCAAGCCAAATTGCAAATTAGTTTTCAATTCGAACAGTTAGAATAAATTTACAAGGGGGAACTGTAGAATGGATACTATGGATACGATGGGTCGTCACGTGATTGCTGAACTTTGGGATTGCGATTTCGACAAGCTTAATGACATGCCGTATATTGAACAATTATTTGTGGATGCAGCACTAAGAGCTGGTGCTGAAGTACGTGAGGTTGCTTTTCATAAATTTGCACCACAAGGTGTAAGTGGAGTAGTAATTATCTCGGAATCACATTTAACAATTCATAGCTTTCCGGAGCACGGTTACGCAAGTATTGATGTTTATACTTGTGGGGATCGTATTGATCCAAATGTTGCTGCAGAATATATTGCAGAAGGTTTAAACGCGAAAACGCGTGAGAGCATCGAGCTTCCTCGAGGCACTGGTAGCTTCGAAATTAAGCAGAGAGAAACAAAAGCTCTTTAAAAAAGAACATAATTGATTTAAAATGTAAAGAGGTGTATAATGCACCTCTTTTTTAGTTTATATAAAATAGGATCACGATATGTAATAACTTAGAGTGGTCATTATAGAAGAATGAGTTATATAATATTGTATATATATTTTCACATGTAGGTGAGTAGCGAAAGAATAAAGATTATAGTGTAAAGGAGTGAATGAATTGCGTTGTCCATCCTGTTTTCATAATGGAACAAGAGTGTTAGATTCGCGTCCGGTAGACGAGGGGCGCTCTATTCGAAGAAGAAGAGAGTGTGAAAGTTGTTTAAGTCGCTTTACGACATTTGAAAGAGTAGAAGAATCACCTCTTATCGTTGTTAAAAAAGAAGGAACACGAGAAGAGTTTAATAAAGAGAAAATTTTACGCGGTTTAATTAAAGCGTGTGAAAAAAGACCTGTATCTTTAAGGCAGTTAGAGGAAGTAACACAAAGTGTGGAGCGTGAACTTCGTAACTTAGGTATATCAGAAGTGAAAAGTGATATGATTGGTGAAATTGTTATGGAAGAACTTCGTGATATTGATGATGTTGCTTACGTACGTTTTGCTTCTGTGTATCGTCAATTTAAAGATTTAAATGTATTTATTGAAGAATTAAAAGATATACTGCAAAAAGAGAGAGAGTAGAAGGAATCTCTTTATATACTGTAAGTAAACGAGATAAGAGAGCTAGAAGCGGAAGCTAATAGCTCTTTTTCGCTAATAAATTATATAATAAAGATAGAACGAGTGAAATGTAGGCTAGATTGGATGAGAGAAAGGAAAAGCAAGAATGGAAAAACAGTCATGGATGGAGCTATTGCCGATTGATCGTTATAAAGTAAGTGCGAAAGGGTTGTTACATAATTACGACCGGAAAGTATTAACGATGTTGTATCAGCCGTTAATAGGTAGTAGAGCTTTTAGCTTATACATGACACTATGGGGAGAGTTAGAGCAAGATCGTGTGTTTGGAAAAGAGAATACACATCACTCCCTTATGGTGACTATGCAAATGCAACTTCCTGAAATATATGGGGAACGAGTAAAGTTAGAAGCGATTGGTCTTTTAAATGTATATATTAAGAAAGAAAAAGATATTCGGATGTTTATATATGAATTGCAACCACCTTTATCTCCGAAGCAGTTTTTTGATGATATTGTTTTAAGTATCTTTTTATATAATCGCTTGAGTCGGACAAAATACAACCAAGTAAAGCAATATTTCTTAGAAGAAGAATTCGATTTTGCTTCTTATGAAAATGTTACGCGCTCCTTCAACGATATATTTGATTCGTTTAACCCAGGTCAGTTTGAATATGCGCAAGAAGAACTGCGTATCCCGAAAACGACAATTATGCCAAGTAACGAGAATGGGGATGCTCCGAAAGTTTGGAACGATTTCTTTGATTTCTCTTTATTTGTAGACGGACTATCAGCCCTTGTTCCTAAAAAGGCGATTACAGATCAAGTGAGAGAATGTGTTATTACACTCGCTTATGTGTACGGTGTGGATGTGTTATCGATGCAAAATATCGTTCTTGGCGCAGTGACAGAAGTGCAAACAATTGATATCGAAAGGCTTCGGAAGGGAGCACGCGATTGGTATCAATTCGAAAATGGTCAAGCGTTACCTGTATTAAGTGAAAGAGTGCAACCTCATGCTGCTCGTACAATGAAAGAGAAAGAGCCATCTACGCAAGAAGAGATGCTAATGAAACAGTTAGAGGAAATCTCGCCAAAACAACTATTGAAAGAGATTTCAGGCGGTGCAGAGGCGACGAAAGCGGACTTGCAAATCGTTGAGGATGTAATGATAAATCAAAAGTTAACGCCAGGGGTTGTGAATGTACTTATTTATTACGTTATGCTACGCTCAGATATGAAGCTTGCTAAAACGTATGTCGAGAAGATTGCTGGACATTGGGCGCGAAAAAAGGTCGGTACAGTAGGCGAGGCGATGGCGCTAGCGAAAGAAGAGAATCGTCAATATCAAGAGTGGGCTGAGACGAAGAAAAAAGGTCGTACAGCGAAGAAAACAGTGCGAAAAGAAATGGTACCAGATTGGCTTAAAGAAGAGTCGAAAGAAGAAGAGAAAGAACCTGTAAAAAATGACGTAAGTGCGAAAAAAGATGCAAGTACGTTAGAAGATGAACGGAAACGATTAGAAGAAGTATTGAAAAAATATAAGCGTGATTAATAAAAGAAAATGAACGCTCTTTGAGGTGAGAAAATGGAGCATATTCAAAATTCATTTACGAAATTAATGGAAAATAAAAACTTTAAAAATAGATATGAGGTCTTAAAGGCAGAAGTGATGGCGCACCCTCGTGTGAAAGAATTTATAGACGAACATAAAGGTGAAGTAACGACTTCTATGATTGAACGAAGTCTTGTGAAGTTATATGAATATATTGGACAAAGTGTAGGGTGTGCGGATTGTCCAGATTTAGGCTCATGTAAAAATATGCTACAAGGATATGAGCCGAAGCTCGTCATTCAAGGTAAGATGATTGATATTCAATACGATCGTTGTATTAGAAAAGTAGCATATGATGAGAGAAAAAAATATGAAAAACTCGTTCAAAGTGTATATATGCCAGTTGACATTTTGCAGGCAACTATGGAAAATTTAGACCCTTCAGATTTAGATGCACGTATTGATGCAATAGGTGCAACGAATGAATTTTTAAACACATACGAACCAGGTAAAAAAGCACAAGGTTTATATTTGTACGGTAAATTTGGTGTAGGGAAAACGTATCTTTTAGGGGCAATTGCAAATGAGCTTGCGCGAAAGAAAATTAGTTCGATGCTCGTATACTTCCCTGAATTTTTACGTGAAATCAAAAGTTCGATTCAAGATAATTCGATTAGCGGAAAGATTGATGCTGTCAAACGTGTACAAGTATTAATGTTAGATGATATCGGGGCAGAAGCGATGTCAAGTTTTGTACGTGATGATGTACTCGGTGCAATCTTGCAATTCCGTATGTTGGAAAACTTACCGACGTTCTTTACATCTAACTTTGATTTTAAACAGTTGGAACATCATTTAACGTATACACAGCGCGGTGAAGCAGAAGAGATGAAAGCGGCCCGTATTATGGAACGAATTAAATATTTAGCGAAGCCAATCCCAATTGGCGGGAAGAATCGTCGTAATAAGTAAAGAGCGAGCTGAGAAGCTTGCTCTTTTTTATCCCGCTATTGGCGGGCAGTAAGACTCCCACCTCAAAATTCGGCTGTAAAGCAAAGAAGTTAGGTGGGAGCCCTGCTGCCCGTAAAAGCCCGATTGGTGCGGGCTAATAATCAGTGGACGATGGACAAAACCTCCAATGATTAAAGTTTCACTTTATTTTAATCATTTTTTCAGAGTAGCTTGTATCATTTTTTTCTCCCTCCCTTAATATATATAAAATTAGCAAGCCATATCGAGTGGATGTTCTAACAATGGGAGATAGGTTTCTACTAAGAGTGAACTTCCATAGATCGGACTCTTATAGGATTTGTAACGTATAGATGCAATCCTTTAGAGCGGGGATAAAAGGGGGGACAAAAGTGATTGAAATTTGCTTCGAAGAAAAAAATGATGCTGTGTACGTATACAGACAACTAACGAAAAGAACAGAATCTTTATATAAGGAAACAAGTGTATATTTAAACGAACAAAAGGTTGTTATTCATATACCATTATGTGAATCAAATTATATTGAAAAGATTTTATTGCCAGTATTACTATATTTCATTATGAATGTGAAACAAAATGAATGGATTCATACCATTTTAAAGGAAAAGTTTTTTTATGAAGAACAAGAAGAGTGTCATCAAATATTGCATATGGCACATGAGATTTTAAAGGAAAGAAGAAAAGGAGTAGCTAGTGATTTAACACGTCAAAAATTTGAATCTTATATTGCGTCGTCTTTGAGTGATTGGCTTTGTGATCCGCTCTCATTCTCGTTTTCATCATACGTTCGTTTTCGTCTTCGTACATATAGGGAAATGGTAACTAAGCTTGCTGAAGTTGCAATTGATGAGTATAAGATGGAGCAGGAATACCAAATATTCATTGAGACACTTCGCCAACAAGTAAGTAGCCGGAAATCACGTTTGTCCTGTGTACATCTTATTTTTGATGAAAGTTTTATTTTCTATGATGATAAAGGTAGGCGTTTAAAACAGGAGAAATTGGTTCAATATATAGATGAAGAATTATTAAAGAAACAGGATGTATATATCGATACGAAAGTAATTGCACCACTTCTTTCTATTTCGCCGAAAAAGATTTATTTATATACGAAAGAACAAGATCATAATATGATTATTACTTTGCGAAATGTATTTCAGGAACGAGTGCAACTACATGGATTACATGAATTTGAGCGCAATGTGAAAAATTTAAAAAATAAAGGTAACGCCCTTGATTTTCTAAGTTTTTGAGCATATAATTACCTACATAAATGAAATATATTGAAATGTTATGATGAGGACATGGGTAGTTTTCTACGATTTTCAGAGAGGGAAGCCTTAGGGTGTGAGCTTCCTAGTACGGGATAATTACTTACCACCTCTAAACTTTAGCAGTGAACGTTTTTCTAGTAATTGCTAACGGACAACACCGTTATGTTGAACTTGAGCAATTAACAATAAGGTTAATTGGAACAAGGGTGGAACCACGAATTCAACACTCGTCCCTTTTTATGGGATGAGTGTTTTTTATTTTGAAAAAAAAGAGGAGTGACCAGTGATGGCAGATGTAGTTAAAATTACTTTCCCTGATGGAGCTGTGAAGGAGTTTCCAAAAGGAGTAACAACTGAAGAAATCGCAGCTTCTATTAGCCCAGGCTTAAAGAAAAAAGCTGTGGCTGGAAAATTAAACGATGAGATGATCGATCTTGTTACACCAATTGAAGAAGATGGTGCAGTTTCTATTATTACATTAGATTCTGAAGATGGCTTATATATTTTACGCCACTCAACAGCTCACCTTTTAGCACAAGCGTTAAAACGTTTATATAAAGATGTTAAGCTTGAGCTTGGCATTGGTCCAGTAATCGAAAATGGCTTCTACTACGATATTGATATGGAAGAAGCAATTACAGTTGAAGACTTCAAAAAAATCGAAAAAGAAATGCAAAAAATCGTGAACGAAAACTTAGAAATCGTTCGTCATGAAGTGCCACGTGCAGAAGCACTTCGTCGCTTTGAAGAAATCGGCGATGAGTTAAAATTAGATTTAATTAACGATCTTCCAGAAGATGCAGTTATTTCAATCTATGAGCAAGGCGAATTCTTCGACCTTTGCCGTGGTGTTCACCTTCCATCTACAGGGAAGATTAAAGTGTTTAAATTATTAAGTGTTGCTGGGGCTTACTGGCGCGGCGATAGCAATAATAAAATGTTACAACGTATTTACGGTACTGGATTCGTTAAGAAAGCAGAATTAGATGAGCACTTACGTATGCTTGAAGAAGCGAAAGAGCGCGATCACCGTAAATTAGGTAAAGAGTTAAAACTATTTACTAATAGCCAAAAAGTAGGACAAGGTTTACCACTTTGGTTACCAAAAGGTGCAACAATTCGCCGTATTATCGAGCGTTACATCGTTGATAAAGAAGCAAGCTTAGGCTATGATCACGTATACACTCCAGTATTAGGAAGTAGAGAGCTTTATGAAACTTCTGGTCACTGGAACCATTACCGTGATGGCATGTTCCCATCAATGGAAATGGATAATGAAGAGTTAGTTCTTCGTCCAATGAACTGCCCTCACCATATGATGGTTTATAAAAATGATATTCACAGCTACCGTGAATTACCAATCCGTATTGCGGAACTTGGAACAATGCACCGCTATGAAATGTCTGGAGCATTATCTGGATTACAACGTGTACGCGGAATGACTTTAAATGATGCGCACATTTTCGTTCGTCCAGATCAAATTAAAGAAGAATTAAAACGTGTTGTAAACTTAACGTTAGAAGTGTACAAAGATTTCGGTTTAGAAAACTATTCATTCCGTCTATCTTATCGTGACCCAGCAGATACTAAAAAGTATTATGCTGATGATGAGATGTGGGAAAAAGCACAAGGTATGTTAAAAGAAGCTATGGATGAAATGGGTCTTGATTACTATGAAGCTGAAGGTGAAGCGGCATTCTATGGTCCGAAACTTGACGTTCAAGTTCGTACTGCTCTTGGAAAAGACGAAACACTTTCAACTGTACAATTAGACTTCTTACTTCCAGAACGCTTTGAATTAACTTACGTTGGTGAAGACGGTAAACAACACCGTCCAGTTGTAATTCACCGTGGTGTTGTATCAACTATGGAACGTTTCGTAGCCTTCTTAATTGAAGAATACAAAGGCGCATTCCCAACTTGGTTAGCTCCAGTTCAGGCGCAAGTAATTCCAGTTTCTCCGCAAGTACATTTAGACTATGCGAAGAAAGTACAAGATGAATTACGACGTGCTGGTATCCGTGTTGAATTAGACACTCGTGAAGAGAAAATTGGTTACAAAATCCGTGAAGCACAAATGCAAAAGATTCCGTACATGCTTGTAGTAGGTGACAATGAAGTTACTGAAAATGGCGTTAACGTACGTAAATATGGTGAACAAAAATCAGAAACAATGGCATTAGATGCGTTTGTTGACATGATTAAGGTAGAAGGAAAACGATAAGAAAGAGCCGCGGTATACCGCGGCTTTTTTATGTATTATAAAAAAGAAAATCTAGAAAAAATAACCAAACAATACTTATCATAAAAAAGTATTGCAAGTATGCTGGTTGTTTGTTACAATATTTCTTGTTGTTAGTAAAACACATCGCGTCTTCTTGACAGACGTCATGTCCTATGATAAACTCATCAAGGATAATAGAATATGGTTTTGACAAGTAGAAGCACCCGCTTCTCACCTGATGGACGCATTCGCAGTTAGCAGGTAAATGTATTTCTTACTAAAGATATTACAAGTGTGGGTGCCGTGTGCCCGCACTTTTTTTGTTCGGGTTCTACAATTGCAAAACGTATTCTAAGAAAACCTTGGAGGTGGCTTACTATTAGCAAGGATATGATGATTAACGAGCAAATTCGTGCACGTGAAGTACGCTTAGTTGGCGCAAACGGCGATCAACTTGGAATCAAGTCTCGTAATGACGCTTTAGACTTAGCTGCAGGTCTTAATCTTGATTTAGTATTGGTTGCTCCAAATGCGAAACCACCAGTATGCCGCATTATGGACTACGGTAAATTCCGCTTTGAGCAACAGAAGAAAGAAAAAGAACAGCGCAAAAATCAAAAAGTAATTAGCATGAAAGAAGTTCGTTTAAGTCCAACAATTGATGAACATGACTTTAACACAAAACTTCGTAATGCTGTCAAGTTTTTAGAGAAAGGCGACAAGGTTAAAGCGTCAATTCGCTTTAAAGGACGTGCCATTACTCATAAAGAAATCGGTCAACGTGTTTTAGATCGCTTCTCAGAAGCTTGTGCTGAAGTTAGTACAATTGAATCTAAGCCTAAAATGGAAGGACGTAGTATGTTCTTAGTTTTAGCACCGAAAAACGATAAGTAATAGATAGAGGAGGAAATACCTATGCCTAAACAAAAAACTCATCGCGGCGCTGCAAAGCGTTTCAAAAAGACTGGATCTGGTAAACTGAAGCGTTCTCACGCTTACACAAGCCATTTATTCGCTAACAAATCTACAAAAGCTAAACGTAAACTACGTAAAGCTGGTGTAGTTAGCGCTGGTGACTTCAAACGCATTCGTCAAATGCTTGACAACTTAAAATAAGTTCGGCTGATATATAGAACAAACTAGGAGGTAATATTATGCCAAGAGTAAAAGGTGGTACAGTTACTCGTCAACGTCGTAAAAAAGTTATAAAATTAGCAAAAGGTTACTACGGTTCTAAGAGTACATTATTTAAGGTTGCTAACCAACAGGTTATGAAATCTCTAATGTATGCATTCCGTGACCGTCGTCAAAAGAAACGTGACTTCCGTAAATTATGGATTACACGTATCAACGCAGCAGCTCGTATGAATGGTCTTTCTTACAGCCGCTTAATGCACGGTTTAAAAAATGCTGGCATCGAAGTTAACCGCAAGATGCTTGCTGACTTAGCTGTTCATGACGAAAAAGCTTTCGCTGAATTAGCAACAGTTGCAAAAAACAACATTAACTAATTGTTTAAAACCTTAGAAGATTTTCTTCTAAGGTTTTTTTATTTACATTTATTGTAAAATCCTCCACTTATTATCGTTATTTCTTGCTCAAGTATATTAAGATGTGCTTGTAAGAAGTTTTGTAACGATAACGAGGAGGCTTTTACATGAAAGTAGGAAAGATTAACGGATGTGTCGTTATCGATATGACAAAATCAATATAAAAGCTATAGCGATATAAAAGAATATATATATAAAGTCAGGAGAATCCTCCTGACTTTTTTTATCCCGCATTAACGGGCAGTAAAACTCCCACCTCAAAATTCAGCTGGAGCAAAGAAGTTAGGTGGGAGATCAACTGCCCGTAAAAGCCCGATTGGTTCAACTAATAATAAGTGGGGATGAACAAAACCCCCCACTTATTAAAGTTTCACTTTATTTGAACTCATTCGTGAGAAGTGCATCTTTCCTAGCAGAAACGACACTGCTATAATGGAAAGATGATATGGAACTTTCATCAAGTGAACAATATATGAGTGATGATTGAAACGTATTTGCAAATTAAGGACAAGCTATCTTTATAAAGATGTAGGTAGCTGACTTGTTAATAAGAAACGAAAAATAATAATGAACTTTGAGATGAAACAACATTGTTGCGGAAAATGCGATGTTGGAGGAGGACAATAGAATGGACTTACTACAACTATTTAAATTACAAAAAGAATTAGATGACCGTATTGTGAAAGAACATGACTTACAACCGAAAAAATTGTTAAAAGAAAAAATGTTAGCTCTTCTTGTAGAAATTGGAGAACTTGCAAATGAAACACGTTGTTTTAAATATTGGAGCAATAAACCAGCTTCAGAACGTGAAGTAATATTAGAAGAATACGTAGATGGTTTACATTTTATTTTATCAATCGGAATCGATTTAGGAATTGATAAAAACTTCTTATTCTATAAATGTGCGCAAACGAATAAAACACAAGTGGAAATTTTCTTAGACACATATGCGAAAGTAATTCGTTTTACAGATCAACCTTCTATTACGAACTATATTGAACTATTTACAAGCTATCTTCGCCTTGGACAAGCGCTTGAATTTGAACAAGATGAAATTGAAAAAGCATATTTAGATAAAAATGAAGTAAATCATCAGCGTCAAACACAAGGATACTAATTTAATTTTTGAATATTTCAATTTCCTTTTGTATAATAAAGTGACTGAAGAAAAAGGAGGGTGTTGGCAATGATAAAATTAGACGAGACATTGACAATGCTAAAAGAATTAACAGACGCACGCGGTATTGCGGGTAACGAGCGCGAACCACGTGAAGTAATGAAGAAATATATTGAGCCGTTTGCAGATGAACTTTCTACTGACAATTTAGGAAGTTTAGTTGCGAAAAAAGTTGGGGAAGAAAACGGCCCGAAAATTATGGTTGCAGGTCATTTAGATGAAGTCGGCTTTATGATTACGCAAATTGATGACAAAGGCTTCCTTCGTTTCCAAACGGTGGGTGGCTGGTGG
Organism: Bacillus sp. TH30; assembly: GCF_016650875.1. NCBI lineage: Bacteria > Bacillati > Bacillota > Bacilli > Caryophanales > Bacillaceae > Bacillus > Bacillus sp. TH30. The sequence goes on from NZ_JAEKEY010000002.1 coordinate 3,398,251, forward strand.
TCGCAAGTTATGCTTGCACAGCGCGTAACGATTGTAACGCGTAAAGGAGATGTAACAGGTGTAATTGGTTCAAAACCACCGCACATTTTACCTCCAGAAGCTCGTAAAAAGCCAGTTGAAATTAAAGACATGTTCATCGATATTGGTGCTTCTAGCCAAGAAGAAGCGATGGAGTGGGGCATACGACCAGGAGATCAAGTTGTACCGTACTTCGAATTCCAAGTGATGAAGAATGAAAAGATGTTACTTGCAAAAGCATGGGATAACCGAATTGGTTGTGCAATTGCAATTGACGTATTAAAACAATTAAAAGATGAAAAGCATCCAAATGTTGTATACGGCGTTGGTACTGTACAAGAAGAAGTTGGTCTTCGTGGTGCGAAAACATCTGCAAACTATATTAAGCCCGATATCGCATTCGCTGTAGATGTTGGTATTGCTGGGGATACACCAGGTGTAACAGCAAAAGAAGCACAAAGTAAAATGGGTGATGGACCGCAGATTATTTTATATGATGCTTCCGTTATTGGTCATACAGGTTTACGTGATTTCGTTGTTGATGTTGCTGATGAATTACAAATTCCATATCAGTATGATTCTGTAGCGGGCGGGGGAACGGATGCAGGAGCAATTCACATTTCTGTAAATGGTATCCCATCTATGGCAATTACGATTGCGACACGCTACATTCATTCTCATGCAGCGATGTTACATCGTGATGATTATGAAAACGCAGTGAAGTTAATTGTAGAAGTTATTAAACGTCTTGATAAAGAGGCTGTACATAACATTACATTTAATTAATAGAAAAAAGCGAAGGATAACCTCCTTCGCTTTTTCCATTTTTAAAACGGTCTTTCTAATCCTGCTGCAGTATGAGCTCCTAAAATAATTAAGCGAGTTAATTGCATTGCCATGAAATGTGGGGTATAAATCATGCCTCTTTTTAACCATGACATAATCATTCCGATATGAGCGCCTGTAACATAACTAATAAGAATATCACGAGGGACCATAAGGTCTTCATCATCTGGCTGGGAAATAGATAGGCTTAATGTTAAATGTGTTTGAATTGTTTTCATCATTTTATAAGAATAGTTTCCAGCTGCCTTATCGCCGAGCATAACGTTATAGAAATTAGTATTGTCTGCGATATGCTCAAACAAAGCTAAAAAAGTTGGATGCGGTGAATCAAAAGTGAGCTGAAAATCTTCTTTATTTCGATTTTGTGGTTTAATTACTGCAGCTAGTTTTTCTAACATTTCTTCTATGCTTTTTTCTAATAAATCATATTTATCATGGTAATGGCTATAAAATGTAGCACGATTTACAGGAGCGCGTTCCGCGATATGTTGCACAGTTACATTTTCGAAGCCCTTTTCGCCTACTAAAGCGACAAAAGCATCCTGTATGAGTTGTCTCGTTCGTTTTACACGTGGATCATTTGTATTTTTAATAGACATTTTTACTTCACCTCGTTTAATTTTTTAACCTTAAACAACACATGTATAGTGTAATGTTGTTTAAACAACATATAGGTTTAAATTGTTGGTTGTAGATTCGGGATAATTATTTATAATTATAAACGATAGTCCTTTAGAAATCAGCACCGCTAGGATGCAGACAAAACATAGTTTGCGTCGTAAAAGGTGTGCTTTTTTTGTTTAAAGGTTAATATAATTAACAATTAAACAATATAAACACTAAGGATATAAATAGTTTAGAAAAAAATTATATGCGATATAAGGAGAGGAATGCAATGAATCAGTTTCGAAGAATGGTAATTATCAACATTATCACATTAATTGTATTAGTTGGCGGCGGTATTGGCGGTTATTACTATTACAATCAAACAGAAAACTATTTAAAAACAGAAAATGCAAAGATTGACGGGAAAGTAATCCCAATTGCATCACCAGCAGCAGGTAAATTAACAGACTGGAAAGCTGAAGTAGGAAAAAACTACAATGAGAACGATAAATTAGGTGCGGTTACTGTAGCAGGAGCAAATGGTGAGCAAACAGTAGATGTAACAATTCCACAAAATGCAACAGTTGTACAATCAAATGCAACAACTAATGCGTTCGTTGGGGCAGGTAGCCCAATTGCTTATGCATTTGATATGAACAATTTATGGGTAACAGCAAATATTGAAGAAACAAATATTGATGATGTTCAAAAAGGCCAAACAGTAGATGTGTATGTAGATGCATACCCAGATACAACGTTAACAGGAAAAGTAGAACAAGTTGGATTAACAACGGCGAATACATTCTCGATGTTACCATCAAGTAACTCAACAGCGAACTATACGAAAGTAAAGCAAGTTGTACCAGTTAAAATTTCTTTAGATCATAGTAAATCAGTAAATATTGTTCCTGGAATGAATGTGTCAGTTCGTATTCATAAGTAAGGGGGAGATGAGATGTCCTCAATTGCAATTGTAGGATATGCACTATTTTGTATAATCGTCTTCTTCCTTATAAATCGTCTTTTACGAAAGAAAAAAACGAATGTGGGAGAAGAACAAGTCCCAGCCGTAAGTAAGATAGAAGTAATTCAAGCAGAAACAGTAGAGAAAGAACTTGAACAAAAACAAGAAACAGAAGCTTCTAACGTAGTGGAATTAGAAACAGGGAAGCAAGAGCAAGTAAAACAGGAAAAAGAAATGCTGAAGAGACAATTGCCGGTAGAGAATGTGAATGTAAAGGCAGTTGTAGCTGTACTAATTCTCGGTATGTTCGTTTCTATTTTAAACCAAACGATCATTAATGTTGCATTGCCTCCATTAATGAACGAATTTAACGTATCAACTTCAACAGCACAATGGTTAATTACAGGCTTCATGCTTGTAAACGGAATTTTAGTACCAATCAGTGCATTTTTAGTTTCACGATTTACGTATCGTAAATTATTCATAGCAGCAATGTTATTCTTCACTGTAGGATCTATCATTTGTGCTACATCAGGAAACTTTACAATGATGATGACGGGCCGCGTTATTCAAGCGGTTGGTGCGGGTATTTTAATGCCAGTTGGTATGAATATCTTCATGACATTATTCCCGCCTAATAAACGCGGAGCAGCTATGGGGTTACTTGGGGTAGCGATGATTTTAGCACCAGCTATCGGACCAACTGTAACAGGTTGGGTAATTGAAAACTATAGCTGGAACTTAATGTTCTATGGGATGTTTGTTATCGGTTTAATTATTACGTTCTTATCTTTTAAATTCTTTACACTAGCTCAGCCAGTGTCTAAAACAAAGTTAGATGTATTCGGTGTTATTAGTTCAAGTATTGGACTAGGTAGCTTACTGTACGGATTTAGTGAAGCTGGAAATAATGGCTGGACTAGTGCAGAAGTTGTTATAACACTTATCATCGGTGTCATTGGTTTAGCTGTATTTATTTGGAGAGAGTTAACAACAGACAATAAAATGCTTGATTTACAAGTGTTTAAATATCCGACGTTCACTTTCACATTAGTAATTAACGCGATTGTAACGATGGCCTTATTCGGAGGTATGTTATTACTTCCAGTATACTTGCAAAACATTCGCGGTTTTACACCGATGGAATCTGGTTTATTATTACTTCCAGGATCATTAATTATGGGGATCATGGGACCAGTTGCAGGTAAACTATTTGATAAGTATGGTATTCGTCCGTTAGCAATTGTCGGATTAGCCATTACAACATTTGCGACATATAAATTTACAACGTTATCGATGGATACACCGTATAGCGTTATTATGACGGATTATATTATACGCTCAATTGGTATGTCATTCATTATGATGCCAATTATGACAGCTGGTATGAATGCACTGCCGATGAAATTAATTTCTCACGGTACAGCAACGCAAAATACGTCAAGACAAGTAGCTGGTTCAATTGGAACAGCGATATTAATCACGCTTATGACGCAACAAACTACTGCTCACGTAGCGGATTACGGCAATATGTTAACAACGTCAAACCCGATTTTAGTTGATAAAGTACACGGTATGGGCCAAAGCTTAGCGGCATTAGCCGGATCAGCTCAAGCAGGAGATGCGATGAGTACACAACTATTATTCGGACAAATTTCAAAGCTATCTGCAATTAACGGTATTAACGATGCCTTCTTAATTGCAACAATATTAGCCGGTATTGCTTGGGTGTTATCGTTCTTCTTACCATCAGGCAATAAACCAAATAGAAAAGCAGGGAATTAATTCCCCTGCTTTTTTGTCTTTTTAAAGAGTGAGATATAAAAAATGATAACCAGTTACGGAGCACAGCCCTGTTATAAACAAAATTGTCCCCATAGAACGAATACTCGATATTTGCCCTCCGCTTATAATAGCTAATAGTCCAGCTAAAGAGAAGAAACACCAATATAAAGTTCCTGAAATTGGAACCATCCCCTCTAAATCTATTCCAAAACCTATACAAATGATAGGAACAAAGATAAGCGATATGCTAATCAAACCAGCTATAATAGTAAGTGATTTACGATATTTAATGCCAGCAATAATTAAAAAAATGCCAACGATGAATTGGCATAACATCAAAGTAAGAGCCAAAACCATCCAAGTTAATATTCCAAACACTTCTGTATTACCTCCGATAAAATATTATATATAGAATGAATCCCCTACAGACATAAGTACCCAGAAAATAACCCCTAATATGCCAGCGATAAAAATAATGAATCCCATATTACGTATACTTTTAATCTTTGCCTGTAATCCATTTAATCCTGCCAATAATCCAGTTAAAGAAAACAGTATCCAATATAAAGTAGTTGAAATAGGGAGGATCGTATCGCTATTCACCCCCATGCCCCAAAAAACAAAAGGTAGTGTGACAAAAGATAGGCTAAGTAGCCCCATTAAACCCACAAACAATTTAAGATGTTTAATGCTAGTAATAATTAAAAAAATACCACCGAAAAATCCGCATAAAACAAGAAGTGGCATATAAAAAATCCAAAGTAAGCTCGACATAAATAATCTCCTTCTATGGTGATGAGTTATATTTTACTACATGAGGTTTATTTTGGATATTATTAATAAATATGTATAAATTGATAGAAATGAGAAGTGATGATACAAATTAATAAAAGAGGTATCGCGATGACACCTCTTTCTAACTCAAGAATGCTAACATATTATTCATAATATGAAATAACATAGCTGGAATAATGGATTTTGTTTTTTTACATAAAATAGCCATTAATAATCCCATGAAGAAAGTAATTACCATTACTCCAAGTGAGTATGTATGAGCGATACCGAAGAAGAAGCTTGTTATGATGGCTGCAATCCAAAATGGAAAGCGCTCTGAGAAGAAGCGAAGTATAAAGCCACGGAAAATAAGTTCTTCAAAAATTGGTGTGAGTATAGCGAAGCCGAGAAGTAATAATATTTGATACTGCTTAAAAACGTCTAAGTTTAGTGCGGAAGATTGCTGCTTCGTTGCGTCTTGGAACACATAATTTAACAAGATGTAATTGAGTATAATGTTTATAGCGAAGAAAAGAAGTAAGTATACGTATGTACGCCATTCTTTAAGTACTTTAAAGTTAAAAGATTTTAGTAGTAATTTTTTTGCGGGTTCGAATTTAAAAATGAAGAATAACAACACGGCTAGTTGTAATATGATACTTGCAGTATTTGCAATAGATTCATACAGGGCAATTTGTTTTTTATCTGTAAGACCGGCTGTATAAATTGTTAAGGGCATTGCGAGGAACACAGTAATAAGTCCGGTTCCGAAAAAAGCGAATAAAACGGAGCTAATAAATTGTCCCCATGACATAGAGTATTTCTGTTCATTAGAAAGTTGTGTAGCGGGTTGCATTTGTAAAATCACCTCTCTATATTTGTATATTTAATTATAAAGTATTTTGCTTTTGAGTGTAACATTTAAATATTACATACAAAGGTGTATTTTTCGCAAAATAATAAAAGAGGTATCACCCTATAGTGATGCCTCTTTCTCATTGATAACTATGTTCTGCCTTGTCATTCAATTTCTTTTGCTCTATTTGTAATTCACGCTCTACCAATCGGTCTAATTGCTGAATTGCTTTCAATGCTTTTTCATAAGAAATCGTTCTATAATGATGCGCTCCGCCCGGTTCTTCATCTGCTTCGTCTGCCCATTTAATAATGTTTTGAAGAGATGTTCTTTCAATTTCTTGCTGTACTAAGAAAGAATCTGTATGAAGAAGAATAGCAATAGAAATTTCTTTTGCTAGTTTAGGATGTTCTCCTAATCTAATAAGCAATTTATGAGATCTTTCTGCCCCTTTAATGGCATGTATATCATTCTTTTTATACAAGTCATAGTCCCATTCGCCGCCTGTGTACCACGTATGATGTCCGATATCATGAAGGAAGCCAGCCTTTGTCGCAGCATCGACTGAGGCGTGATGCTTTTTGGCTAAGTGAAACGCATGGTAAGCGACAGCAATCGCGTGGACCATTCCAGAACGGTTTACATATTTTTGCGTAATGTGATGTTTAAAAATTTGTTCAAGCGTAATACGGTGCATAAAACATTCACTCCTTTTATCCAATGATGTATATGAAGAAAAATCGATCGGTTTAAATGTATTTTGAACATTGTACTCCATCGGGGTAGCGTTAGTAAAGTAGAAATGTTTAGGAGAAGAAAAAAATTTTTCGTAAAAAAAATCACCTTGGCTTATGCGAAGGTGATTTTCAAATTGCTTATTTTTTTAATCCTTGCTCCAGTGTTCCTAACATTTCGTGTTTTTCATTTTCATCAGCATTTTTCCAAATGACTTCGAATAAAACGCCAAGACCTGGAAGCATTTTTTCTTCACCGCTTTGAATTGCATCGACAATCGTTTCTTGTAATTGGTCTTGTGAATTTCCAGATACATTCGCTAATACCGCGCCGCGTAAATTAAAACCCATTATCTTCACCTCTTCTTCAGAATTGAAACTGACGTTAGTTTTTGTTCTTTTTTATGTAAATATGTATGAAAAATAGGCTATAATGATAAGACAAGAAGAGAGGGAAATACATATTATGAAAAACATTGATTCAGTACAAAACCCGCGTGTGAAGCAGTGGAAAAAGCTGCAGACGAAAAAAGAGCGCGATAACAAAGCTTTATTTTTTGTAGAAGGATTCCATTTAGTAGAGGAAGCGTTAAAGGCAGGAGTTGTAACAGAACTTATCGTTTCAGATCAGACAGATCTTCCGAAAGATTGGACAGTTAATGATGTTGAAATGTATATTGTGCCTGAAGCAATTGTAAAAGTACTTCGCGAAACAGAAACAACGCAAGGTGTATTTGCTGTTTGTGAGAAACATGAGAAAGAAGTAGCTCTTACTGATGGGAAATTTCTTTTATTAGACGGCCTTCAAGACCCAGGTAATTTGGGAACGATTATTCGTACAGCGGATGCAGCGGGTATTCATGCCGTTGTGCTTGGAGAAGGGTGCGTTGATGTTTATAATAGTAAAGTACTACGATCTACACAAGGTTCTATTTTCCACTTACCGGTTGTGAAAGGGAACTTAGAAGAATGGGTAGACAAGTTAAAAGAAAATAACGTCCCTGTATATGGAACAGCTCTTGAAAATGGAGTTCCATTTGGTGAAGTAACCCCGGCAGGAAGTTTTGCATTAATTGTAGGGAATGAAGGAAGCGGCGTACGCCAAGAAATTCTTGCGAAAAGTGATCAAAACTTGTATATTCCGATTTACGGCGGGGCAGAATCATTAAATGTTGCGGTTGCAGCAGGGATTTTAACGTATTATTTACAAAGCCCAGTTGCGAATCGATAAAAAACTTCTTATAATAAGTTGAAGTGCATGTTCATAAAAAAGTGGTGAAATGAGTATCGAACTTTTTTGAACATATAATAAAAGTATATTAATGAAAAACGTTGATAGAGAAGAGTAGCTTACAAAATCGCCATATAGGGAGAGAGTGCCGTAGACTGAAAGCATTCTTATGGTAGATGGAAGTGAATTCACCTCTGGAGTTGGCGCCAGGACCATTTATATGTAAAGGCGTTCCGGTCAGAATTGATCGTTATAACTAATGAGTGGGCAGACTTGTTCTGTCAATTTAGGGTGGTACCGCGAATTTACCTCGTCCCTTTTTGGGAGCGGGGTTTTTTTATTTTTAAAATTAGGAGGGTTCCAAATGGAAGCACGTTTAAAAGAGCTAAAGCAAAAAGCGTTAGAGCTTATTGAAGAAGCGAAAGAGCTAAAGGGCTTAAACGACGTACGCGTAGCGTATTTAGGGAAAAAAGGTCCAATTACAGAAGTATTACGCGGCATGGGAAAATTATCAGCAGAAGAGCGTCCACGTATGGGAGCATTAGTAAATGAAGTACGTGAAGCGATTCAAACGCGTCTAGAAGACAAAATTGGTAACTTAGAAAAAGCAGTAATTGAGGCGAAATTAGCTACTGAAACAATTGATGTTACACTGCCAGGTCGTCCTGTTGAAACAGGTTGTCACCATCCGTTAACAGCAGTTGTTGAACAAATTGAAGATGTATTCATCGGTATGGGTTATGAAGTAGCTGAAGGAACAGAAGTAGAAAAAGACTACTACAACTTCGAAGCATTAAACTTACCGAAAGATCACCCAGCGCGTGATATGCAAGATACATTCTACATTACAGAAGAAACGTTACTACGTACACATACATCTTCTGTGCAAGCACGTACGATGGAAAAGAATAAAGAAAAAGGACCGATTAAAATTATTTGTCCTGGTAAAGTGTATCGCCGCGATGACGATGATGCAACGCATTCACACCAATTCATGCAAATTGAAGGTCTTGTAATTGATAAAAATATTCGCATGAGTGACTTAAAAGGTACACTGCAAGTATTCGTGAAAAAGATGTTCGGTGAAGATCGTGAAATCCGTCTTCGTCCAAGTTTCTTCCCATTCACAGAGCCGTCTGTAGAGATGGATATTTCTTGTATGATGTGTCACGGTAAAGGTTGTGGCACTTGTAAAGGGACTGGCTGGATCGAAATTTTAGGAGCAGGTATGGTTCACCCGAACGTACTTGAAATGGCTGGTTATGATTCAAAAGAATATCAAGGTTTCGCATTCGGTATGGGCGCAGAGCGTATCGCAATGTTGAAATACGGCGTAGATGACATTCGTCATTTCTATACAAATGATGTACGTTTCTTACAGCAGTTCAAACGAGCGTAAGGGAAGGAGAGGATAAATATGTTCGTATCATATCGTTGGTTACAAGAGTATGTAGATATTAAAGATGTAACAGCACAAGAACTAGCAGACAAAATCACGAAAAGTGGTATTGAAGTAGAAGGTGTTGAAGTATTAAATAAAGGTGTAAAAGGTGTTGTAGTTGGTCACGTATTAGAATGTGAAAAACACCCAGAAGCTGATAAATTAAGCAAATGCTTAATCGATATCGGTGAAGAAGAACCGGTTCAAATTATTTGTGGAGCTGCTAACATTGCAAAAGGTTTAAAAGTACCAGTTGCAAAAGTTGGCGCTGTACTTCCTGGTAACTTCAAAATTAAAAAAGCAAAACTACGCGGGGAAGCTTCTCACGGTATGGTTTGTGCTCTTCAAGAGCTTGGTATTGATGGGAAATTCGTTGCGAAAGAATATGCAGACGGTATCTTCATCTTCCCAAGTGATGCTGAAGTTGGTGCAGATGCACTTGAAATTTTAAATTTAAATGATGAAGTACTTGAGCTTGGTTTAACACCAAACCGTGCAGATTGCTTAAACATGTTAGGTGTTGCATATGAAGTAGCTGCTATTTACGGCCGTGAAGTAAAACTTCCAGCTATCGACTTACAAGAAACAGCAGAAAAAACTTCTGATTACATTTCTGTAAGTGTAGAAGCGAAAGAAGAAAACCCATTATATATTGCAAAAATGGTGAAGAACGTAAAGATTGGTCCATCACCAATGTGGATGCAAACTCGTCTTATGGCAGCTGGCATTCGTCCAATTAGTAATGTAGTTGATATTACAAACTACATTTTAATGGAATACGGTCAACCGTTACATGCATTCGATTACGATAAATTAGGTTCAAAAGAAATCGTTGTTCGTCTTGCAAAAGAAGGCGAAAAGATTCAAACATTAGATGCTCAAGAACGTACGTTACAAAGCCACCATCTTGTAATTACAAACGGCACAAAAGCGTTAGCTGTTGCTGGTGTAATGGGCGGAGCGGATTCTGAAGTTGATAGCGAGACAGTAAACGTTCTAATTGAGTCTGCATACTTTGCAGGTCAAACAGTGCGTCGTACATCAAAAGACTTAGGTCTTCGTAGCGAATCAAGTGCACGTTTTGAAAAAGGAATCGACCCAACACGTACATTTGAAGCAATTCAACATGCAGCTGCTTTAATGGCAAAATACGCTGGTGGAGAAGCACTTGAAGGTGTAGTAGAAGCTGATAACTTACAAGTACAAGAACGTACAGTATCTGTTACAGCTGAAAAAGTAAACCGTGTATTAGGTACAGATATTTCTGCGAGTGAAATGGGTACAATGTTCACAAACTTAAAATTCCCATTCACAGAAGTAGAAGGAACATTCCATGTAAATGTACCAGCACGTCGTCCTGACATTACAATTTCAGAAGACTTAGTAGAAGAAGTAGGTCGTCTGTATGGTTATGATCGCATTCCAGTTACATTACCATCTGGAACAATGACACGTGGTAAATTAACATCAGCACAAACGAAACGTCGTAAAGTACGCCGCTTCCTAGAAGGTGCTGGTTTATATGAAGCAATCACATATTCATTAACAAGCGCTGACAAAGCGAAACAATATATGGTTGAGCCGAACGAAAAAGCTCCTGTAAATCTTGCGCTTCCAATGAGCGAAGAGCGTAGCCAACTTCGTTTAAGCTTAGTGCCACAATTGTTAGAAGCAGTTTCATACAATGTTGCACGTAAAAACGACAGCGTTGCATTATATGAAGTAGGTTCTATCTTCTTACCAACAGAAGCAGGAGAACTTCCGAAAGAAGAACAACATCTTGCAGGTGTTATGACAGGTCTTGCTCTTCACCATGCATGGCAAGGTGAGAAGAAAGTTGTAGACTTCTTCGTTGTTAAAGGTGTATTAGAAGGATTATTCGACGTACTTGGCGTGGCAAATCAAATCACTTATGCACCAGCAAAACGTGAAGGTATGCACCCAGGCCGTACAGCTGACATCGTATTAGATGGTGAAGCAATCGGATTCATCGGTCAATTGCACCCGGAAACAGAAAAACAATTAGATGTGAAAAATACATTCGTATTCGAATTATCTCTTGCAAAAGTATTCGGTGCAGACGCTGAGGAAACTTACTACTTAGCAATTCCACGTTTCCCATCTATGACACGTGATATGGCTGTTGTAGTAACAACAGAAACAAAAGCTGGTGAAATGAAGCAAGTCATTGCTGAAGCTGGCGGAGAACTTCTGAAAGACGTAGCACTATTCGACTTATACGAAGGTGAAAAAATGGAAGAAGGCAAGAAATCACTTGCATTCTCTATGAACTACTTCGATGCAGAACGTACATTAACAGACGAAGAAGTAACAGAAGCACATAACCGTGTATTAACAGCGGTAGAAGAGAAATTTGGTGCGGAGTTACGTAAGTAATAAAAGATTGCCGGATTAATTCCGGCAATCTTTTTTTATGATGCGATTGTCGAAAGGTATCGGTAAGTCGATATATTGCAAAAACCGCTGATATATTTTCTGGCATCTTGCATCTTTCTCTCGAATGTAGTACATTAATTTTAGTTTAACAAAACGAAAGACGATGATAAGGAAAAGTAGTATATACTATAATCCAAAGCGAGTCAGGGGCGGTGAGAGCCTGATGAGGCGGTATATGTGAAGAACACCTTGGAGTTGCTAACCGAAATTGAAACTTGTATTCAAGAGTAGACTTAGACGGGAATCCGGCCTGTTACAAACCGGGAAGTATGTATTACATACGAGTTAAAGTTGGTCTTTATGACAAATTGGGTGGTACCGCGAAGTTTAACCTTTCGTCCCTTTATGGATGAAAGGTTTTTTTGTATTTAAATATATCAGCAAAGGAGAATTTCACTATGGAAAACACATTAGTAAAAAGTCTGTATAGAGATACAGAAAAGTATGCAGATCAAACAGTACAAGTATCAGGGTGGATTCGTAACTTACGTGATTCAAAAGCATTTGGTTTCATCGAATTAAACGACGGTAGCTTCTTCAAAGGTGTTCAAATCGTTTTCGATACAGAATTAGAGAACTTCAAAGAAATTGCAAAACTTCCACTTAGCTCTTCAGTTAAAGTAGAAGGTAAAGTAATTGCAACGCCTGGAGCGAAGCAACCATTTGAAATTAAAGCAGAAAAAATTGATATCGAGGGCTTATCAGATTCTGATTACCCACTTCAAAAGAAGCGTCATACGTTTGAATATTTACGTACAATCGCTCACTTACGTCCAAGAACAAATGCATTCTCTGCAACGTTCCGTGTGCGTTCTATCGCAGCATTTGCGATTCACCAGTTCTTCCAAGAGCGTGGATTCGTACATGTTCACACACCAATCATCACTGGTAGTGATACAGAAGGTGCAGGCGAAATGTTCCGCGTAACAACGCAAGATTTAAACAACGTACCTAAAGGTGAAGACGGACAAGTTGACGAATCAAAAGACTTCTTCGGTAAAGAAACAAACTTAACAGTAAGTGGACAGCTGAATGCTGAAGCTTATGCGTTAGCATTCCGTGATGTGTACACATTCGGTCCTACATTCCGTGCAGAAAACTCAAACACAACTCGCCACGCAGCTGAGTTCTGGATGGTTGAGCCTGAGATTGCATTCGCTGAGTTAGGCGATGTAATGGATCTTACAGAAGATATGCTGAAATATGCAATGAAATACGTACTAGAGCATGCACCAGAAGAAATGGACTTCTTCAACAGCTTCGTTGATAAAACAGTTCTAGAGCGCATGAACAACGTAATCAACTCTGACTTCGGTCGCATCACTTATACAGAAGCAATTAAAGTACTTCAAGAATCAGGTGCTGAATTCAAATACCCAGTAGAATGGGGTATTGACTTACAAACAGAGCACGAAAGATACTTATCAGAAGAAATCTTCAAACGCCCTGTATTCGTAACTGACTATCCGAAAGACATTAAAGCATTCTACATGCGTATGAACGAAGATGGTAAAACAGTAGCAGCTACTGACCTTCTAGTTCCTGGCATCGGCGAATTAATCGGCGGAAGTCAACGTGAAGAAAGAATGGACGTTTTAGTAGACAGAATTAAAGAATTAGGTATGAACGAAGAGGACTACTGGTGGTACTTAGAACTTAGAAAATACGGCGGTACAAAACACGCTGGATTCGGTCTAGGTTTCGAGCGCTTCCTAATGTACATCACTGGCATGGCTAACATCCGTGACGTAATTCCATTCCCAAGAACTCCAGGTTCTTCTGAGTTCTAAAATATGAAAAAAGCGAGAGGGTTTCCTCTCGCTTTTTATTTTGAATAGTTTATTACCTCGTAGCAAAAAGTAACGCGAAGGGGTGAATATAAATGAGTAAAAAAGTGAAAAAAGATCATTCAAGATCAAGCCTAGGTTCTCCAGAAGTAGAAGGACAAGGAACGACGACACATGAAACAGGTTCTCATAAAGTATCTTCATCAAATAAGAAGCAGAAACGAAGCTAACATAAAAAAGGAGAGTCTTGGCGGCTCTCCTTTTTTTATGTATTACATCTTATTATCATTAATCTCTTTTGTAATTTTATCTATATCTTTGTCTAATCGATCTAAATAGAAAAACCATATTAAGCTTATGAGCACGTAATAGATGGCCATCACACAAAGACTATCAGATATATTTTCAAATGTGGATTTAGTAGTGAAAAAAGCTCCCCAAATGGTAGAAATAGTGAGGAAAGAAAGCGGCCCTACGAGGTGTACGAAAACATATAATAACTTTTTAACTTTTACAGCGTTCATATGAATTCCCTCCTTATGTAAACAATCTTTTTCTTCTAATCATAAATTCAAGTTCCTCACAGAAGTGTTGCAGCTTACTGGATTATGTATTAACAAGCGGGCATCGTGTTTCCCGATAAATCTTCGAATCCGAAAGTTTAATAAGAAAGATCGGCCATAGCGCTCTATTAAATCGTTGAACACTGGTTATTCACTTAGTAGCTGAATGTTTTCTCTAATTTCGAACTGTCTTTCGTGTGGATCACCTAGTAAAATATCTAGAATCATTTGTAGAAGTAGTAATAGGAACTCATATGTTTGAAAAATATGTATATTTTAATTATAACAAAAATACACAGGCGATAGTAGAGTGGACTAAAGCGAAACAAAAAACAGGAGTTTGTAGGCTCCTGTTTTTGTCGATACTATTTTAATAAGCGAAACGCCTTCTCTGTATTAGCAAAATGCACTTTCACAAATTCAGGTAGTCTTTCTTTACCGACTTTTTGAATTAATTTAGCAGCGGCAATATCAACTTGTTTACCAGCACCTTTCGGAAGTTGCATACCAGCTTTTTTGCTTAGTTCGTCAAATTGTTTTACGAATGAGTAACGAGCTAAAATGGAAGCGGCGGCTACTGCTAAATGGACACTTTCACCTTTTGTAGCGAAGTAAACATTTTCACGCTGTACCTGTTTTTGTTTCGCTAAATATTTATAGTATGTATCAGGCTGTGTAAATTGGTCGATTAAGATGCCTTCTGGTTTTGTAGGCGCGATTTTTGCCAATAAGTTTGTGATGGCTTTGTTATGCAGTAAAGCTTTTAGTTTACCTTGGTTGTTTCCTTTATCAAATAGCTCGTTATATTTTTCATTATGAAGAACGAGGGAGCTGTAAGGAACAACGTGAAGGAGTTGTTTTGCAATCTCAGCAATTTGAGCATCATTTAAGTTTTTGGAGTCTTTTACACCGAGTTCTTTTAAAAGTGGAATTTGCTTCGCATCCACATATACAGCAACAACTGTCATCGGTCCGAAGTAATCACCAGTACCTACTTCATCGGACCCTAAAATCGACATTGTACCAATAGAAGAAGGTGGTGCATATTGATGCGAATTGACCGATTTTTTTACAGCGGATTTTGGTGTTTGAGAGACAGTTTGCCAACGAGAAGCCTCTGCTTCAGCACGTCCACCTTGAAACATCACTTTTCCTGATTTATAAGCTGTAATTGTGCAAGATGGAACTTTTGCCATAAAGATACCGCCTTGCGGAATTTTCGGGCTAAGTGCTTGTTTGTATTGTTGTTTCATGTCTTCAATTACTGTAGAACTTGTTTGTATTACGATAGAATTTGACAAAATGTTCGCTCCTTTTTTATGTTGTTATTTTTATCATATCGGATTGTTCTTTCTGTTTCCATATTATGATGGTTCATGGTATGATAAACTTTAGGATTCTGTACGTGATTGGAGGCCGGTGAGTTGTCACAACAAAAGGGAAATAAAAGTCGAATTAATGTAGAAATATATGGTCAACAATATTCAGTTGTTGGCGATGAAAGTACAAGTCATATCCGCATGGTAGCAGCGATTGTGGATGATAAAATGCGCGAACTCAATGCCAAGAATCCTTCGCTTGATACGAGTAGACTAGCGGTATTGACGGCGGTAAACGTCATACACGATTACATAAAATTAAAAGAAGAACATGAGAAATTGAAAGAAAGTATGACACAAAAAGGAATTGAATAGCATGATTGATATTATTATCATTTTACTGCTTGTTATGGGATTCTTCCTCGGTTTACGCAGAGGATTTATTTTGCAACTTGTAAAGTTAACAAGCTTTATTATCGCATACCTCGTTGCATACTGGTATTGTAAAGATTTAGCGCCAGCACTTGCGAAAATTATTCCGTATCCATTTGATAAGAATGTTTCTGTTCCAGAATGGATAGATGCGAATAATATTGAGGGTGTCTTCTATCAAGCAATTGCGTTTATTGTATTATTTATTATTACAAAAATCGCACTTTCACTACTTGGTAATTTACTGAATATGTTTGCAGAAATCCCAGTTTTAAAGCAAGTCAATGCGGTTGCTGGGGCACTTCTTGGCTTTTTAGAAGTGTATATCATTCTGTTTGTCTTAATTATTGTTGGATCAATTCTTCCAATTGAACAAATACAAACACCATTACAAAAATCATCAATTAGCAAAATAATTGTAGACGATACACCGATTCTTTCTGAAAAGGTGAAGGAACTATGGCAGACAGGTAGCAGAGTGTAACTTCTCTTTTTTCGGAAAGAGAAGTTTTTTTCTATGAAAGAAAGGCGGGGCAATGATGAAAGTGAATAAAAAACAAGTTATCAAATTACTAGAGACAATCGGCCTGTTTATGGAACTGAAGGGCGCGAATCCATTTAAAATATCTGCATTCCGTAAAGCGGCGGCAGCACTAGAAAGTGATGACCGTAGTCTTTCTGAAATTGAAGATTTCACAAAGATTCCAGGTATCGGAAAAGGAACGGCAGCAGTTATTCAAGAATATATAGAATCGGGAACATCTGAAGTACTACAAGAACTTGAAAAAGAAGTACCAAGCAGTTTATTACCACTATTAAAACTACCAGGCCTTGGGGGGAAGAAGGTGGCCAAGTTATACAAAGAACTTGGTGTTGTTGATATGGAAACGTTAAAAGCAGTTTGTGAAGAAAATAAAGTACAAGCTTTAGCGGGATTCGGTAAGAAAACAGAAGAGAAAATATTAGAAGCAATTGATCAAGTAGGCTCTCGTCCAGAGAGGTTACCAATTGCGATGGTATTGCCTATTGCCGGGGAAATAGAGGAGAAATTGTCGAATGTTGCTGAAATAATTCGTTTTTCACGCGCTGGTAGTTTACGCCGTGTTCGTGAAACAGTGAAGGACTTAGATTTCATCATTGCAACGACGGAGCCAGCAGTAGTACGTGAACATTTACTACAATTTGATAAGATGATTGAAGTGATTGCAAGTGGAGATACGAAAGTGTCTGTTCGTCTTCAATATGAATATGATATTTCAATTGATTTCCGCTTAGTAAAACCAGAAGAGTTTATTACAACTCTTCACCATTTCACAGGATCAAAAGACCATAACGTAAAAATGCGCCAAATCGCGAAAGATAGAGGCGAGAAAATTAGTGAATATGGTGTGGAAATCTTAGAGACAGGTGAAGTGAAAACATTTGAAACAGAAGAAGCATTCTTCGCCCACTTTGGTCTTCCATTCATTCCACCAGAAGTGCGTGAAGATGGAAAAGAAATTGAATTAATTAAAGAGTATCCGAACTTAATTCAGTTCTCTGATATACAAGGTGATTTACATATGCATACAACGTGGAGTGACGGTGCCTTTTCAATCGAGGAAATGGTACAGGCATGCCGTGCTCGTGGGTATAAATTTATGGCAATTACTGATCACTCGCAATACTTGAAAGTAGCGAACGGTTTAACGAAAGAGCGTCTTCGTGAACAAGCGAAAGAAATTGAACGTATGAATGAAAAGTATCCAGACATTACAATTTTGCGCGGGATTGAAATGGACATTTTACCAGATGCGACACTTGATTTTGACGATGAAGTATTAGCAGAACTAGATTATGTCATTGGAGCCATTCACTCTAGCTTCTCACAAGACCGTGAAACGATTATGAAGCGTCTTCGCACTGCACTTGAGAATAAGCATGTCACAATGATTGCCCATCCGACAGGACGTCTTCTTGGGCGCCGTGAGGGTTACGATGTAGATACAGATTTATTAATCCAGCTCGCAAAAGAAACAAATACAGTTTTAGAATTAAATGCAAATCCAAACCGTCTAGATTTAAGCGCGAAATTATTAAAACAAGCACAAGATGCTGGTGTAAAAGTAGCGATTAATACGGATGCCCATACACTTGAAATGTTAGAAGATATGGAAACAGGTGTAGCAGCAGCGCGTAAAGGTTGGATTCAAAAAGATAACGTGATTAACACATGGGATATTGAACGTTTATTAGACTATATTAAACGTAATAAGTAATACAGGGGGGACCTGCAACATGTTAGAACGAACGTTGCGTGTATTAGAATACAATAAAGTAAAAGAACAATTACTTGAACATACAGCATCTTCACTTGGTCGTGATAAAGTGAAGAATTTAGTGCCAAGCACAGATTTTGAAGAGATTGTGGAACTGCAAGAAACAACGGATGAGGCAGCGAAAGTTATCCGTTTAAAAGGACATGTACCACTTGGAGGGATTTCTGATATTCGTTCAAATATTAAGCGTGCGAAAATTGGAAGTATGTTAAGTCCTCATGAATTAATTGAAATCGCAAGTACGATGTACGGTAGTCGCCAAATGAAACGTTTCATTGACGATATGATTGACAACGGTGTTGAGCTTCCAATTTTAGAAACACATGTCGCGCAAATTGTGTCTTTATATGATTTAGAAAAGAAGATTACAAATTGTATCGGTGACGGCGGTGAAGTAGTCGATAGCGCAAGTGACAAATTGCGTGGTATTCGTAACCAAATTCGTACTGCGGAAAGCCGTATTCGTGAGAAATTAGAAAACATGACGCGTTCTTCAAACGCGCAAAAAATGTTATCAGATGCAATTGTAACGATTCGTAACGAACGCTACGTAATCCCGGTAAAACAAGAATACCGCGGCGTATATGGTGGTATTGTTCACGATCAATCTGCTTCTGGACAAACGTTATTTATCGAACCGCAAGTAATCGTGGAATTAAATAACGCACTTCAAGAAGCACGTGTGAAAGAAAAACAAGAAGTAGAACGCATTTTAATGATGTTAACGGAAGAAGTAGCAGTGGAAGCTGATATTGTTTTATCAAACGTAGAAGTAGTTGCAAATCTTGATTTTATTTTTGCGAAAGCTCTTTATGCGAAGCGAATTAAAGCGACGAAGCCAATCGTAAATAATGAACGCTACATGGATTTAAAACAAGCACGCCATCCGCTTATTGATCCGGAAATTATCGTGCCAAATAACATTATGCTTGGTAAAGACTTTACAACAATCGTTATTACAGGACCGAATACAGGTGGTAAAACAGTTACACTTAAAACAGTCGGTATTTGTGTTTTAATGGCGCAATCTGGTCTTCATATTCCAGTAATGGATGAATCAGAGATATGTGTATTTAAAAACATCTTTGCTGATATCGGTGATGAGCAATCGATTGAACAAAATTTAAGTACATTCTCTTCTCATATGGTAAACATTGTAGATATTTTAGAAAAAGCTGATTTTGAAAGTTTAGTCCTATTTGATGAATTAGGTGCTGGGACAGATCCACAAGAAGGGGCTGCACTAGCGATTTCTATTTTAGATGAAGTATGTAACCGTGGTGCTCGCGTTGTTGCAACGACGCATTACCCAGAATTAAAAGCATATGGATACAATCGTGAGCAAGTTATTAATGCGAGCGTTGAGTTCGATGTGAATACATTAAGCCCAACGTACAAATTATTAATCGGTGTACCAGGACGTAGTAACGCCTTTGAAATTTCGAAGCGTCTTGGTTTGTCTGATCGCGTTATTGATCGCGCTCGTAACCATATTAGTACAGATACGAACAAAATCGAAAATATGATTGCAAAGCTAGAAGAAAGCCAAAAAAATGCAGAGCGCGAACGAAAAGAAGCGGAAGAGCATCGTAAGCAATCTGAAAAACTTCATCGTGAATTACAACGTCAAATTATTGAATTTAACGATGAGCGCGATGAAAAATTATTAAAAGCGCAAAAAGAAGGGGAAGAAAAAGTCGAAGCTGCAAAGAAAGAAGCAGAAGGCATTATTCAAGAACTTCGTCAATTGCGTAAAGCACAGCTTATAAACGTGAAAGACCATGAGCTTATTGAAGCAAAGAGCCGTCTAGAAGGTGCGGCGCCAGAGCTTGTGAAGAAACAAAAAGTAAACGTGAAAAACACAGCGCCAAAACAACAATTACGCGCAGGTGATGAAGTAAAAGTGTTAACGTTCGGTCAAAAAGGTCAATTGCTTGAAAAAGTAAGTGATACAGAGTGGAGCGTACAAATTGGTATTCTGAAGATGAAAGTGAAAGAATCCAATATGGAATACATTAATACACCGAAGCAAACTGAGAAAAAAGCAGTCGCAAGTGTGAAGGGTAGAGATTATCACGTGTCGTTAGAGCTAGACCTTCGCGGCGAACGTTATGAAGATGCAATGATGCGCGTTGAAAAATATTTAGACGATGCACAGCTTGCAAGCTATCCTCGTGTATCAATTATTCACGGCAAAGGAACAGGAGCGCTTCGCCAAGGTGTACAAGATTACTTGAAGAAACATCGCGGTGTGAAAACCTACCGCTACGGTGACATGGGCGAGGGAGGCCTAGGCGTAACAGTTGTCGAATTAAAATAGCAAACAACCAAACAAAAGGGGAAACCATTATATGTTTATGGACAAACTTGCAAAAGTATTGTTAGCTTGTTGCGGAATATTTTTGGTAATTGGGGTTATTTATTTAGTTGTTTTTGCGAAGTAAAGGAGCGTCAATCTTGGCATAATGATATTGCCATGGATTGACGCTTTTAATCTATAAGAAAAGGAATAAAACATGAAAATCAACCAATACATAAGCGAAGCAAAATCCTGCTCAAGACGTGAAACAGACCGTCTCATTAAAGCAGGACGTGCCTGTATTAACGGTGAAGTATGTACGCACGGTGCACTCGTTAATGAAGGTGATATTGTAACGATTGATGGGCAAGTTATTGCAAAAGAAGAGAAAGAAAAGGTGTATATTGCCTTCCATAAACCAGTTGGAATTACTTGTACAGCAGCCGATCATATTGAAGATAATATTATTGATTATATCAATTATCCAGAGCGAATCTTTCCTGTTGGACGATTAGATAAAGCATCGGAAGGACTCATTTTATTAACGAATGATGGCACGATTGCTAATCAAATTTTACACGGTGATCATGAGCACGAGAAAGAATATGTTGTCACTGTCGATAAGCCTTTTACAGATTGGTTTATTGATATGATGTCCAGCGGTGTAAAGATTAAAGATGGAATGACGAAGCCGTGTAAAGTAACGAGAGTCGATCAATCTACATTTCGCATCGTTTTAACGCAAGGAATGAACAGGCAAATTCGTAGAATGAGTCGTGCTTTCGGATTTACTGTAACAAAGCTAAAGCGAGTGCGCATTATGAATATAGAGCTAAATGAGCTTGAAGCTGGAAAATGGCGAGACATTACACCTAAGGAATTAGAAATATTAATAAGGCAGTTATAGGGAGGAAAGTTTTCTCCCTATATTTTTTTGTCAGAAAAAATAAAACTATTGATTTTTTAAAAAATAGCCCATATAATAAAAAACAACAAGTTTCGACAACATATTTTATAAAAGTAATGATGAGGACATGAGTTGTTTTTGACGATTTTCAGAGAGGGAAGCCTTAGGCTGTGAGCTTCCTAATACGGAAAGACAAACTTACCACCTCTAAACTTCAAGAGTGAACTGCAGATGCATTGTAATTCTTGGCGGATAAAACCGTTATCAATTTACACGAGCTATAAAATGAGCTTATTTCGTTATAAATTCATTTTATTAGAATAAGGGTGGAACCACGATTTCAACACTCGTCCCTTTGTTAGGGACGGGTGTTTTTTGCGTTCTTTTACGGGGAAGTATGCTTGAAAGAGGATATGTGACGGATTTTAATTCAGAATATTTTGTCAATAAAATAATTAGGAGGTAGTAGAAATGAAGTCATCTTTAAAGTTTTCTGAGATGTTTGCAATAAGCTTAATGTTATTTGCACTGTTTTTCGGTGCCGGTAATATGATTTTCCCACCAGCGTTAGGGCAAGGTGCTGGAACAGATGTATGGATCGCGTTATTTGGCTTTATCGTAACAGGTGTAGGACTGCCTTTATTAGGAGTTATTGTTATAGCTCTAAAGGGAGATATTAATGAATTAGCAAGACGTGTGCATCCTGTATTCGCGCTAATTTTCATTACTGCAATTTATTTATGTTTAGGCGTATTTGTTAGTGTGCCACGTACAGGGACTGTTGCTTATGAAATGAGTGTTGCACCGTTTTTACCAAGTGAGATAGCTGGTCAATCCTATCCACTTGTTATCTTTACATTTATTTTCTTTGCAGTAACTTTCTATTTAGCATTAAACCCATCGAAATTAGTAGGGCGTATTGGTAAAGTATTAACACCAATTTTATTAGCCGTTATAGCAATTATTGTAGCGAAAGCAATTATGACTCCAATGGGAGAGTTTGGTGCCCCTACAGAAGCATATAGTGCCCCGCTCTTTAAAGGTTTTATTGATGGATATTTAACTTTAGATGGACTTGCAGCACTTGTTTTCGGAAATGTTGTGATCAATGCTTTAAAAGCAAAAGGCATTACAAATAAGAACAGTATTGCAAAAGTAACAATCTTTGCAGGATTTATTGCAGCACTTGGCTTACTTCTTGTTTATTTAGCACTTGCTTACCTTGGAGCTTCTAGTGTTTCACTTGGAATGGGAGCAAACGGCGGAATTATTTTAACAAATGTTGTGAATCATTTATTTGGTAGCTACGGAACATTATTACTAGGTATCGCAATTACAGCAGCATGTTTAACAACTTCTGTCGGTATTGTTGCAGCTTGTGGAGAATATTTCTCTTCCTTATTACCAAAGCTTTCTTATCAAAAAGTCATTTTCATTTTCTCTGTATTAGCATTTATGGTAGCAAATCTTGGTTTAACTCAGTTAAACGCATTAGCATTACCAATCTTAATTGCAATTTACCCAATTGGTATCGTACTGATCGTATTATCACTTGTTGAAAATTACGTTCGTCTTCCATTAGCGATGTATGTAGGCGGTATTGTAGGATCATTTGCGATTAGCTTCTTTGATGGATTGCACAATGCAGATCTTCAAATTGCAGCACTAACACCTATTTTAGATAAAATTCCATTATATAGTGTAGGGATTGGTTGGTTAGTACCTGCTATAGTTGGTATTGTGATTGGATATGTAATTTCTTTATTTCAAAAGCAAGAAATTGCTGTAGAAAAATAAGGGAAAGAGGCTTTCTTTAAAAGAAAGCCTCTTTTTTTGTAGAAAAATTATATATAGAAGAATTAAGATATTAAAAAATTTATACGTAATATAGTTGACAAAAAAATTACCAGTAGGCTAAGATTGACTTAGTTGTGGAAATATTGGAAGGGAAGAGGTTTTCTATGACTATATCATTTTTGTAAGAAGAGGTGATAGAACGATAGAATTAGGCGGTTTATTTTTTTTGAAATTCGTTGAGAATGATAATCAATAAAATGATGAAAGAGTTTTATGTTTATTCTTATAGGAAAAATTGGTGGGATTATTTTTTTGCCTATCAATGAGAATGATAATCAATATATTTCTAACTACATATTGTTACTCGTTATAAAATAGAGATAGAAAGATTATTTTTTTCTTATATATTGAGAATAATTATCATTTTCAAAAAAGAAAAACAAGGAGGCAGTAAGGTAAATGAGAAAGTTTTCGGTATTACCCGCTTTTATTATGACATTCGTATGTATGCTAGCTTTTCTCGTAGTGCCATTCGGACAAGCTTCGGCAAATGTAGCTGACGGTACTTACGATATTAACTATGTCATACAAAAGGCAGAAAATGATTCAGCTTCAATGGCAAATGATTATTTTGAAAAACCAGCTAAGTTAATTGTAAAAAATGGTGAGATGAGAGTGCAAATTCCGATGAATCATAGTGCTTGGATTACAGAATTTAAAGCACCAGAGAACGGAAACTTTGTTGATGCAAAAGTTGTTAGTAAAGATGAATCTGCAGATAAAAGAACTGTAGAGTTTAAAATAGACGACTTATCTAAACCAGCAGCTGCAAAAATTCATGTTGTTGTACCGAATGTGAATTATGACCATAATTACACAATTCGCTTTGCGTTTGATGCAAATGTAAAAGCAGTAGGTGGAGAGAATAAGGCAACTGCTGCAACAAAAAATGAAGATCAAACTCAAAAAAATACACAAGTAAAAGAAGAAGTGAAGAAAGAAGAGAGCAAAGAAACAAACAAAGAAACAAGCAAAGAAACAAACAAAGATGTAAATAAAGGAACAAATGAAAGTGGGAAAGCTGAAAAAACAGATAACCCAAAAACAAGTGATGAAGCACGTATCGGATTATTTGCAGCATTACTTCTTATTTCAGGTGTTTTCTTAGTTCGTAAAGTGAAGTTAGGTAAATAAATCTTTGGAAGGGCGATGAATATATGTTTAAACAATTTAAAATGATTATTGCCGTATTTGCTGTCTTATTTACGTTTATAGCAACACTAGGGTTACAAGATGCAAAAGCTGCTACACAACTAGCTGATGGAAAATATAATATTGCTTTTACTGTATGGAAAGGCGATAAAGATGAATCATCTAGAATGAATAGTTATTTTGAAAGTCCGGCAACATTAACAGTTAAAGATGGAAAACAATATGTTTCATTCAAAGTGAAAGATAGTACTTCTATTAAAAGTTTACAAGTAGAAAAAAATGGTCAATTCGTAGAAGCTACTGTGTTAAGTGAAAATACAAAAGAGAATACTAGAGTTGTAGAATTTGAAGTTGCTGACTTGTCAAAAAAACTAAATGGCAAGGTGAAAATTAATATCCCAATTATTAATTATAACGCTTCATATGATATTCGTTTTGTATTTGATGGGAACAGCATTAAATAATTGGAAATTTTTAAAAAAGGAGAGTCATTCTATTGAACAGGTATTTTAAAATTGTTGTTGCAATGTTTCTAACGATTTTCACATTCGTATCAACGCTACAACCACTTGCAGTTCAAGCTGCTAGTCAACTAGCTGACGGTGAATACTCAATCGGTTTCAAAGTTCTTAAAGACACATCAGATGAAGAATCTATGATGAATCAATACTCTGTAAGTCCAGGAACTTTAAAAGTGAAGAATGGGAAAAAGAAAGTATCCTTTACGTTAGAACATAGTTCATGGATTACAAAGTTTGAAACCGAAAAAAGTGGTCAGTTTGTTGCGACAAATGTAATTAGTGAAGATCAAGAAAAAGATACAAGAGTCGTAGAATTTGATGTGGACGATGTAGAGAAGGTATTAAATGCGAAAGTAAAAGTAGACATTGATTTTTTAAATTATCATCATGACTATGATGTACGTATTGCATTTGATCAAAATAGTATTACACCGATTCATGTAGAACAACCAAATGAAAAAGAGGACCCAGCTAATAAGCCAGATCCAAATGAAAATCCGGATCCGAGTCAGAAGCCCGACCAAAAGCCTGACCCAGATCAACAACCAAATTCTAACACAATTAAAGATGGAGAGTACAGCATTCCATTTAAAGTGTTAAAAGATCAAACAGATGAAGAATCTAAGATGAATACTTACATGGTAAATCCAGGGGTATTAAAAGTAGAAAACGGTAAGAAAAAGGCAATTGTAACGTTAAAAAATAGCTCATTAATTAAAAATTTCCAAACGGAAAAAGATGGCGCATTTGCTGATGCAAAAGTAGTGAGTGAAGATAAAGAAAAAGATACAAGAGTAGTAGAGTTTGAAGTAGACGATTTATCTAAAAAACTAAATACAAAAGTATTTATTGAAGTGGCATCACAAGGTTACAAGCAAACACATAATGTACAACTTTTATTTGAACAAGATAAACTTGAACAAATTAAAAATGAAGAGAAACAACCGGAAGTAGAAAAACCAGATACTGAAACAATTAAAGATGGTGAGTACAGCGTTCCGTTTAAAGTGTTAAAAGATCAAACAGATGAAGAATCTAAGATGAATACTTACATGGTAAATCCAGGGGTATTAAAAGTAGAAAATGGTAAGAAAAAAGCAATTGTAACACTAAAAAGTAGCTCATTAATTAAAAATTTCCAAACGGAAAAAGATGGTGCGTTTGTTGATGCAAAAGTAGTGAGTGAAGATAAAGAAAAAGATACAAGAGTAGTAGAGTTTGAAGTAAACGACTTATCTAAAAAACTAAATACAAAAGTATTTATCGAAATGGCATCAAGAAACTATAAGCAAACACATGATGTGCAACTTTTATTTGAACAAGATAAGCTTGAACAAATTAAAAATGAAGAGAAACCAGAAGTAGAGAAACCGGAAGTAGAAAAACCAGATGGAAACAAAAATCCAGATGCTGAAACAATTAAAGATGGTGAATACAGTATCAATTTCAAAGCTTTAAAAGATCAAACAGAAGAAATTTCAATGATGAACACGTATACAAAGAGTCCAGGCGTGTTAAAAGTGAAAGATGGTAAAAAATATGTATCATTCACATTAACGAATAGCGCTTGGATTACAAAGTTTGAATTTGATAAAAATGGTTCGTTTGTTGATGCGAGTGTATTGAGTGAAGATACGAAAGCTGATACGCGTGTAGTGGAAGTGGAAGTAGCAGATTTATCGAAAAAATTGAACGCAAAAGTAAAAGTCGATATCGATTCAATGAATTATCATCATTTCTATGATATTCAATTTGCATTTGATAAAGATAGCATTAAACCGTTAGATAACCAAGGCGGAAACGATAACCAAGGCGGAAACGATAACCAAGGCGGAAACGATAACCAAGGCGGAAACGATAACCAAGGTGGAAACGATAACCAAGGTGGAAACGACAACCAAGGCGGAAATGATAACCAAGGTGGAAACGACAACCAAGGCGGAAACGACAACCAAGGCAATAATACAACAATTGATCCAAACGCTCTTAAAGACGGTGAATACAGCATTGGCTTTAAAGTATTAAAAGATCAAACAGATGAAATATCAATGATGAATACATACACAAAAAGCCCAGGTGTATTGAAAGTAAAAGATGGTAAGAAATATGTATCGTTTACATTAACAAATAGTACATGGATTACAAAGTTTGATTTTGAGAAGAATGGCTCGTTCGTTAATGCAAAAGTATTAAGTGAAAATAAAGAGCAAAATACAAGAGTAGTAGAAGTAGAAGTAAATGATTTGTCTAAAAAATTAAATGCAAAAGTAAAAGTAGATATTGATTCAATGAATTATCACCATTTCTACGATGTTCAATTTGTATTTGATCAAGATAGTATCAAAGCTTTAGGGAACCAAGGTGGAAACGATAACCAAGGCGGAAACGATAACCAAGGCGGAAATGACAATCAAGGTGGAAATAATACACCGAAAGTAATAGTTGATCCGAAAAATTTAGTAGATGGTCAATATGATATTACATTTAAAGTGTTAAAAAACAAAACAGAAGAACTTTCAAAGATGCATGACTATACTGTAAATCCAGCAAAATTAATCGTTAAAGATGGTAAAAAGTACATTGAGATGACGCTGAAAAATAGTGCGTGGATTACGAAATTCCAAACAGAAAACAATAGTCTTTTTGCTGATGCAAAAGTAGTAAGTGAAGATAAAAATGCAAATACGCGAGTAGTACAATTTGAAGTAGAAGATTTATTTAAAAAATTAAATGCAAAAGTGAAAGTAGACATTGATGAGATGAACTACCATCATTTCTACGATGTCCAAATTCAATTTGATACAAATAATATTGGTGCGTTAGGAACAATTAAAGAGGATCCAAAAAAAGATCAAAAAAATGATCCGAACAATCCAGTGATTACACCGAAAGTAGATAATGTAAAAAAAGTAGATAATCCTGATTTTAACCGAAATGCAGATGATAAGAAGAAAAAAGAAGATCAAAAAAATGATCCAAAAAAAGAGAAAAACTCAAAAACGGCAGATACAGCACAACTAGGTTTATACATGGTGCTATTGCTTGGGTCACTTGCTTTACTAGTTCGTAAATATAGAGCAGGAAGATTGTAATTTTTGGAGTCTTGATGCATGTTCGCATGCATCAAGACTTGTTTCATATTGTTTGGAAAGGAGTGGTGATTGAGAGTGAAGAAAATTGCTAGTGTACTAATGGCTATCATTCTATTAGTGAGTGTAGCTGGATGCTCGGCGCCCAAAAAAGAAGCAGCAAAACAGGTAAAGAGTGAGAGTAAAGAGAGAATTGTTGCAACGACAGTTGCTGTTACTGAAATTATGGATGCGTTAGAAGTAGATTTAATTGGTGTACCAACAAGTACTAAAGATTTACCAAAGAGATATAAAGGTTTACCTGAAGTTGGGAATCCGATGAGTCCTGATATGGAAAAGGTAAAATCATTAAAGCCGTCAGAAGTATTATCCGTGACAACACTTGAATATGAATTAAAGCCAGTTTTTGATGGTGTAGGTATGAAAGCAAACTTTTTAGATCTAACAAGTTTAAAAAATATGCAAAATTCCATTAGTAATTTAGGTAAGCAATATGGACGTGAAAAGCAGGCTGAAGCAGTTGTAACTAAGTTAGATAACAAGTTTGCAGAGATTCAAAAAGCAGTAAAGGGAAAGAAAGAACCGACAGTGCTTATTTTATTAGGTGTACCGGGGAGTTATTTAGTAGCAACAGAGTATTCTTACATTGGAGATTTAGTGAAACAATTAGGTGGTAAAAACATTGTACAAGGTGAACAAGTAGAGTATTTAGCTTCTAATACAGAGTATTTAAAAAAAGCTGATCCAGACATTATTTTACGAGCGGCACATGGTATGCCTGATGAAGTTGTAAAAATGTTTGATAAAGAATTTAAAACAAATGATATTTGGAAACACTTCGCTGCAGTTAAAAATAATCGTGTTTACGATTTAGAAGAGCGTTTATTTGGAACGACAGGAAATTTAGCAGCGACTGAAGCGCTAGATGAATTGAAAAAAATGATGTATCCGTGATGCATTTTAATATAAAGGAAGATTAGCATGAATAAAAAATTTTGGAGTTTCTTTATTGTTACTGTATTACTCATCATTATGACTTTGTTGTCAGCGACGAAAGGTAGTTTAGAAGTAGGTATTATTGACCTTGTACAAGGAATATTTACAGGGGCAAATGAAGATGTTGAAGTGATTAAAGATTTACGTTTCCCACGTATTATTATTGCACTATTTACTGGAGCAGCTCTTGCTGTTTCGGGCGTGCTCTTCCAAGCTGTCATGAAAAATCCACTTGCTGATGCTGGGGTAATCGGGATATCTTCAGGAGCAAGTTTTATGACACTTGTTATTATTACGCTATTCCCGCAATTCTTTTTCTGGACGCCGGTATTCGCCTTTCTAGGTGGTGCGTTTGCGTGTTATCTCGTTTATTCGTTTTCATGGAAATCAGGATTAAGTCCGCTTCGCATTATTTTAATTGGTATTGCCATTAATGCGATGTTCACTGGATTAAATGAATCGTTCATTACGATTTGTGGATACTTCATTAAGAGTATTAAGCAAACGACGACTTCTAATATAACGATGAAGACGTGGGGCGATGTAGAAATAATGGTTACTTATGGAACAATTGGTCTTATTCTTGCACTGTTTGTCGGAGCTTGGTGTAACTTATTATCTCTACAAGATAAGACTGCAAAAAACTTAGGCTTGCACGTGACGAGAGTTCGTCTTATTATTTCTGCCATTGCAGTACTCTTAGCGGCCGTATCAACAGCAATTGCAGGTGTTATCGCTTTCGTAGGATTACTCGTTCCGCACATTTCAAGACAACTAGTTGGTTCAGACCATAAAGCATTAATTCCATTTTCTGCTCTTGCAGGGGCGTTATTAATTTTGACGGCGGATACGATTGGAAGGTTAATTGTGCCACCTAACGAAATTCCAGCAGCGACGATTATGGCAGTTATTGGTGGACCATTCTTAATATTCTTGCTTAGAAAGAGTGATAAAGTTCATGGAAATTAAAAATGTAACCTTTTCGTACGATAATGTAACGGATCGATTAAAGTCGGTTAGTAGTGAAATAGAGATTGGTAAAATTACAACAATTATTGGACCAAACGGTTGCGGGAAATCAACATTACTTGGTGTGATGTCAAGAAATCACGATCCTCGTAGTGGAGAGGTAATACTTGATGGGAAGGCAATTAGCCAATATAAACCGAAAGAGTTTGCTAGAAAGTTAGCCGTTGTCCATCAACAAAATGAAGCACCGGCAGATATGACGGTAGAGAAATTAACAAGCTTTGGCCGTATGCCTCATAAAAATATATTTTCTTCGCAAACTGATGAAGATAGAGAAGCAATAGAAAGGGCTTTAGCATGTACGAATTTGCTAAGTAAACGTGATAAGGAAATTCATGCTTTATCTGGTGGAGAAAGACAGCGTGTTTGGATTGCCATGACGTTAGCTCAGAAGACGCCAATGCTCTTTTTAGATGAACCGACAACATATTTAGATATTTATTATCAACTTGAAATATTAGAGTTAGTAAAAGAATTAAATGAAGCACAAGGATTGACAATCGTTATGGTATTACACGATATTAATCAGGCGATTCGCTATAGTGATCATATCATTGTTATGAAAGACGGCGAAATTGTTACAAAAGGCAAGCCGAATGATGTTGTGACAGAAAGTATGATAAAGACGATATACGGTGTAGATGTCGTTGTAAAGCAAGATGAAGATACAGGATTGTATATGGTCCCAATGGGTATTTAAACATGCGAACAATCCGTTTTGAGGTGATAATTTGAGTAGCAAAAAAGAAAGGAAGAAGAATTCTTTTTTTCAACGAATACTTACAGTTGTTTTTTTAGGTACCTTTTTCTATTCAGTATATGAATTAGGTGATATTTTCATGGATTACTATGAAAATCGTAAAGTAATGGCCGAAGCACAAAACATTTATGAAAAAAGTCCGATGGAAGAGCAATCACAAGATGGGGAAGTACGTAAACAGTTCAAAGTTCTGCAGCAAATTAACCAAGAAATAGTTGGATGGATTACGATGGATGATACACAAATTAATTATCCAATCGTTCAAGCAAAAGACAATGATTACTATTTATTTCGAAATTATAAAGGTGAAGATATGAGAGCAGGAAGCATTTTTATGGACTATCGTAATGATGTGAAATCTCAAAATCGAAATACTATTTTATATGGTCACCGTATGAAAGATGGTTCTATGTTTGGAAGTTTAAAGAAAATGTTGGATGAAGATTTCTTCATGTCGCATCGTAAATTATATTACGATACATTATTTGAAGGATATGATCTTGAAGTGTTTTCGGTGTATACAACAACAACTGATTTTTATTACATTGAAACGGATTTTAGTAGTGATACGGAATACACATCATTTTTGGAGAAAATTCAAGAAAAATCGCTGTACAAAACGGATACAAAAGTGACAGAAAGTGATCAAATCGTAACACTTTCGACGTGTGACTATGCACTTGATCCAGAAGCGGGAAGATTAGTAGTACATGCGAAACTAGTAAAAAGACATTAAATAAAAAAAGTATAGAATATGAGAAGTGGTAACACTCTTCATATTCTATACTTTAAAAAGAAATATGCTTACTGTGCTGCAGCCATTGGCATACGTACAACTTTTACATCATAGTAAGCAATTTTATTATCAAGAATATAGTCTGGCATCCCGCCTTGATGTGAGTGAGCATCTTTAAATGCTGAGCTCTTTGTCCAACCTTGGAAATCTTCTTTTGCATTCCAGCGAGTGCTAATTGTTACTTCATCATAATCAACTGTATTTTGCGTTAAAAGAACTTCTAATCCTAAAAATCCTGACATTGTTTCGACTTTACCTACTTTATTAAAACGCTCAATTAATTTATGGCCATTTCCCTTTGTAATTTTAGTTGTATTTGTAACAATAATCATGTTTATTCCTCCTATAAATGTGTAGCCTTTATTTTCAAGAACTCATATACATTAAATGATAATGAAAATCATTATCATTGTCAATAGTAATTTTCATATAAATGTAGAATTAAGGATGAATTTACTATTATATAAATAATTTGACCATATAGTTAATGAAGTTATATATTATTAAAATAAAACAAAATAAGAAATATACACAAGCAAAGTATGGTTTATACCTTGCTTTCGCAATACTATGAACAAGGAGGGGATTATGGTCGAATCACTGTTACTTAGTATCGTTATTATTATTACACTAGGCATCGCCTCACAATGGACTGCATGGCGCTTCCAGCTCCCTGCTATTGTTGTTATGGCAGTTGCCGGATTATTAATTGGTCCAGTTTTCGGTATTATTAATCCAAAAGAGGTGCTTGGAGATGTTTTTAGTCCACTCGTATCACTTTCTGTTGCCATTATATTGTTTGAGGGTAGTTTAAGTTTAGATGTACGTGAACTGAGGGGACTATCAAAACCAGTATTTCGTATTGTTACGTTTGGTGCGTTTATTGCTTGGATTGCTGGCTCACTTGCAGCCCATTACGTCGCTGGATTAGATTGGGCGGTTGCATTTATTATTGGAGGACTTTTTATTGTGACAGGTCCAACTGTAATTATTCCGTTGTTACGCCAAGCACGATTAAAGCCAAGGACAGCTGCAATTTTAAAGTGGGAAGGGATTATCGTTGATCCGTTTGGAGCATTACTTGCTGTATTCGCCTTTCAAATTGTAAATTTCTTAACGAAAGAAAATGTACACTTACATACGTTACTATATTTCTTTGCAGGTTCGTTATTTGCAATGGTACTTGGGTATGCGTTTAGTATTTTTATGAGTTATATGATTTTAAAAGGGAAAGTACCAGAATATTTAAAGGCACCGATTTTGCTCGTTACGGTATTACTATGCTTCGGCATTGCAGATGAAGTCATGCATGAAACAGGTATGCTAGCCGTAACAGTAATGGGGATTACACTTGCACGGATGAAGAAATATATTTCTTCTATCGGTGATATTCGTCATTTTAACGAAAATATTTCCGTACTATTAACATCGACTGTTTTCATCATCTTAACAGCATCACTTCCAAGAACGACGATTATGGAGATTTTTAGCTGGCCTATTATTAGCTTCGTACTTATGATGATATTTGTTGTTCGTCCTTTATCAATTTGGGTATCGACAATCGGAACAGAGTTAACAAAATCAGAAAGGGCGCTAGTTGGTTGGATTGCGCCGCGAGGTATTGTTGCATTAACGGTTTCAAGTTACTTTGCGACGGAGTTATTACAAGAAGGGTATAAAGATGCTTCTATATTAACAGCACTTACATTTGCACTCGTAATTACGACCGTTTGTGCTCATGGATTTTCAATTGGATTTTTAGCAAAAAAATTAGGATTAGCCAATACACAGCCACCAGGTATTTTAATTTCAGGAGCTAGTACATTCTCAACTGCATTCGCTATGCATTGTAAAGAGATGGGGATTCCGAGCTTAATCGTAGATGTATCGGAAGAACATTTGCAATGCGCAAAGGTGAAAGGGCTTAATACATATAACGGCCAAGTACTCTCAGAGCAGTTGCAATTTGAAGTAGATATGAATCAGTATGAATACTTAATTTCAGTTACAGATACGGATTCTTACAATGTATTAGTCGCAAACACATATGTACCGCAGTTTGGACATCATAATACATTTTTACTTCCGATTCATGATGTGGAAAAGATTGAGCAAGAACGCATCTCTCTTTCGAAAAAAGCTCATTTACTGTTTGGTCAAAATGAAATTTATGAAGAGTTAGATAGAAAAATTGAAGAGGGTTATACATTTAAAACGATACAAGTTGAGGAAGAACAAAAAATTAATAAAGAAGAGAGCGATTCAGAGGATGTAATATTATTTATTCGTCACGATGATGGTAGTCTTACTTTTTCAACATTGTATAAATATATAGCGGTTATACCAGGAGATGAGCTAGTTGTACTAGCAAAGCAATAATATGGTATAGTGAAACGAGGCTTTTTTCAGTCTCGTTTTTTAAATGCTTCCTACTAATAGAAAGCATTCAAATGGAAAGGAAGACATTACATGCGATCTGAAGTAACTATAAAAATAAAACCGAAGTTTATAAAAGAAATTAAAGGTGGATATCCACTTATTTTAAAAGATGCAATTCAAAATTTAAATGATGTACGTGAAGAAGGGACAATCATCAACGTAGTGGATGAGAAGAACCAATTCATCGGAAAAGGCTATTATGGAAAACAAAATAAAGGATATGGATGGATTTTAACGAGAAAAGAGAAGGAGGAAGTGAATCAATCTTTCTTTGAAAGTAAAATCAAATCTGCTTTACATAAACGAAAAGATTTTTATAAATCAAATGATACAACAGCATTTCGTGCCCTGAATGGTGAAGGTGATGGCCTTGGCGGTTTAATCATCGATTATTATGACGGCTATTACGTAGTAAGCTGGTATAGTGAAGGGATTTATACTTTCCGAGATGAAATTATAGCAGCTCTTCAAAAAGTAGCAAATTTCAAAGGGATTTATGAGAAAAAGCGTTTTGATACGAAAGGGAAATACATTGAAGGTGATGATTTCGTCGCAGGAGAGCGCGGTGAGTTCCCACTTATCGTAAAAGAGAACGGTGTAAACTTTGCTGTATATTTAAATGACGGGGCGATGGTTGGTGTGTTTTTAGATCAGCGTAACGTTCGAAAACAAATTCGTGATAAATATGCAAAAGGAAGAACGGTTCTAAATATGTTCTCTTATACTGGGGCTTTCTCTGTATTTGCAGCGCTTGGCGGAGCGAGTAAAACAACGAGTGTGGACCTTGCAAATCGTAGTTTAAGTAAAACGATTGAGCAGTTTAGTGTAAATGAAATTGATTATGAAGCACAAGATATTATTGTAGAAGATGTATTTCTGTATTTCAAATATGCAGCTAAGAAAAAGATGAAATTTGATATGGTTGTACTTGATCCCCCAAGCTTTGCACGCTCGAAAAAATATACGTTCAGTGCGGCGAAAGATTATAAAAACTTATTAAAAGAAACAATTGCGATTACAGAAAATAACGGTATTATCGTTGCTTCTACAAATTGTAGCGCATTCGATATGAAAAAGTTTAATGGCTTTATCGATACAGCATTTAAAGAAATGAACGGTAAATATAAAATATTAGAAGAACATTCTTTACCAGAAGATTTCCGTACAATTGATCAATTTAAAGAGGGAGACTATTTAAAAGTAGTTTTCATCGAAAAAATTAAAGGTTAATGAAAATAAGAAAAGGAGCTCAAGTTTAAATGAGCTCCTTTTCTTATTGAATGATATTTTGGACTCTGCCAACTTGCCCGTCCTGCAATCGTACTTTAATGCCGTGCGGATGAGAGGGTGAGTTAGTTAAAATATCTTTTACAATTCCTCTTGTTAGCTTGCCTGTACGTTGATCTTGTTTTAATACAATATCAACTTCAAGGCCTGATGAAATGTTAGATCGTTTTTGCCCGTTCATTTATACACCTGTACGTCTACGTTGGTTGTTTGTTTTCTTCGTTTGTTGGTTTTGTAATTTTTTCGTTTCTTGACTTTGACTTCCATTATTTGAGCCGTTTCCATTTCCTTGCTTTTTCTTTGCAAGTTGTTCGCGCATTAAATCAGCTAAGCTTACTTTTTTGTTTTCTGACATGATAAGTCTCCTTTATATAAAGTTAATTATGAACAATAGTAGTGAATTTCATCATATCATTGTTAAGGAAGGAAGGGAAGTTGGTTTGAAAATTCATATAATTCTTTCCAGTATTCATTCGTTACGATACAATTAAAATGTTAATGTTTGTAAAAAAAGGGGATAGAAATATGTCACATCATATTTTATTAGTTGAAGATGATATCTCAATTCAGGAGATGGTTGAAACATATTTAGTAAAAGAAGGTTTTCAAGTTACAATCGCATCTGATGGAGAAGAAGGAGTTAACGCATTTTTAAAAGGTTCATTTGATTTGATTATCCTCGATATTATGATGCCAAAGTTAGATGGCTTAGAGGTTGTGCGAATCATTCGAGAAAAAAGTGCCGTTCCGATTTTAATGATGTCAGCGAAAGATACAGATGTTGATAAAGCTGTTGGATTAGGACTTGGAGCAGATGATTACATTTGTAAGCCATTTTCTATGATTGAATTGGCTGCACGTGTAAAAGCGGGGATTCGGAGGTCTACGAAATATTCGGCTACAGAAACAACAGAAAAGAGGATTCAGATTGGTGATTTAACAATCGATCCAATTAATTTTACGGTTGAAAAAAATGGGAAGCATCTCAAACTTACGTTAAAAGAATTTGAGATTTTAAAACTGTTCTTAAAGAATCAAAATCGTGTATTTACAAAAGCACAAATATATACGTTAGTTTGGAATGAAGAGTATTACGGTGACGATAACGTTATTAATGTTCATATGAGAAGATTACGTGAGAAAATTGAAAGTGATCCATCTAATCCAGAATATATTAAAACATTATGGGGCATCGGCTATAAGTTGGAAGTGATGTAGTATGGTTGTATTTTTAACAGTGGTGATTATTATATTGCTTATCGTTATTTATGTGCAATATAAAATTAGAAAAAATAGTAGTAGGAATTTACGCCACACGTATGAGAAGTTAAATCGAATTGTAAAAGAACAAACTGGTGAGAAGCTATTAATTATGACAGATGATCTAGAATTGCAAAAGTTATTAGTGGCGATTAATCATTTATTAGATGCAAAACAGAAAACGAATGCAGATCATGCGAAAGTGGAAATTTCGATGAGAAAAATGCTTTCAAATATTTCACATGATTTGAAAACACCACTAACAGTTATTCTTGGATATACCGAAATGTTAAATAAGGATAAAACGATAAATGAGGAAGAGCAGCAAATATTACTCGAAAAGGTGCATGTAAAAACACTAGAAGTGATGGAACTGATTCATAAGTTTTTTGATTTAGCAAAATTAGAATCCGGTGACAAAGCAATCGAGATGACAAAAGTAAATATGAATGAAGTTTGCCGCGAGAAGATTTTATCTTTTTATGATTTAGTGACGACGAAAGGATTTCAAGTTCATATTGATATACCAGAAAGAAATATATTTGCACTTGGAAATGTAGAAGTATTAG
This sequence comes from Bacillus sp. TH30, assembly GCF_016650875.1. Taxonomy (NCBI): domain Bacteria; kingdom Bacillati; phylum Bacillota; class Bacilli; order Caryophanales; family Bacillaceae; genus Bacillus; species Bacillus sp. TH30. The sequence goes on from NZ_JAEKEY010000002.1 coordinate 3,435,343, forward strand.
GTAGAGTATTGAATAATTTAATATCCAATGCAATTACATATGGAGACGATGGAAAGACACTTGGTGTGACGTTAAGAGATGATGAAACGAGTGTGTATATAGATGTATGGGATACAGGAAAAGGAATTGATGAATCTCATATTGATAAAGTGTTTGAGCGTATGTACACACTTGAAGATTCCAGAAATAGATTGTACCAAGGGAGCGGTTTAGGGTTAACGATTACGAAAAGACTTGTGGAAGCGATGGATGGAAAAATACATCTTTCTAGTAAGCCGTATGAAAAAACAATTTTTACTGTTGTATTAAAAAAGATGCTGTTTTAGCTTGTAGAGAAGTAGATTCTACAAGCTTTTTTTCAGCGTAAGGAATTTGTAAGGAACGGGTAAGAAAAAAGAGAATTCCGTTGTCTATTATAGAAGTATAAGGTAGTGCGAAAGGAGATAGTGACATGACATATATATTAAAAACGAATCAGTTAACGAAAGTGTTTAAAGGGAAAGAAGTAATTTCTAGCGTTAACATGCATGTGAAAAAAGGTGAGATATATGGTTTCTTAGGACCGAATGGTGCAGGTAAAACAACGATTATGAAAATGATCACAAACTTAATAAAACCGACGAGCGGTGATATTGAAATTTTTGGTGAGAAGCTAACGGATACATCTTATGAATTGTTAAAGCGCATGGGGACAATTATCGAATATCCAATTTTTTATGATAAATTAACGGCGAAGGAAAACCTAGAATTACATTGTGAATATATGGGGTATTACGATAAAAACGCAATTGATCATGCTTTACATTTAGTGAAGCTGCACGGTATAGATGATAAAAAAGTAAAAGATTTTTCATTAGGGATGAAGCAAAGACTTGGTATTGCAAGGGCGATTATGACGAAGCCAGAATTACTCATTTTAGATGAGCCAATTAACGGATTAGATCCAATTGGTATTAAAGAATTAAGAGATTTATTTAAAATGCTTTGCAAAGAATATGGTATTACGTTATTAGTCTCTAGTCATATTTTAGGCGAGATGGAACTAATGGCAGATACAATCGGTATGATTCAAAATGGAAAGCTAATAAAAGAAGTTTCAATGAAGAGTATTAACGGAAAACAAACAGAGTACATTGAAATTACTGTTCCTGATGTGAAGCGTGCAGCTTATATTTTAGAAGATAAACTCGCTATAAAAAATTACAAAATAACGAGTGGAAACATGATTCGTGTGTATGAATTGAAGGCGACGCAGCAAGCCATTTCAAAAGCACTCATTATGAACGATGTAGAAATTGAAAGTATTAATAAGAAACATAGTTCTTTAGAGGAGTATTTCTTAAATGTAATGGATGGAGAGGGCATTCATGCTTAATGGATTGTTAGTGAATATAGTAAGTGGATTGATCGTAATGTTCATAAGTGGGATTTTATATTATAGAAAACCTGAGCGGAAATGGATTTTAATTTTATTAGTGATAGGAATGTTAAGCGTAGTTACTGCTGGAATTAGAATGTTAGTAGCGTAGAGGCAGTTATATAAGGAATGGAGGCATGGTTTACATGTTTAAATTAATGAAGCTTGAATGGAAGAAACATCAATTATCTAGTTATTTTAAAAGTGTAGCAATTTGTATTATAGCAATTTTCACCGTAGTAAACCTCATGGCGTTGGGAGCGAAAGACGAGGTAGATGGGCTATTCTCTGACTTCACGCAACAAATGGTTTTAATAAACACTGTTATTAGGATAACATTCATTATTTTTAGTTCGGTCATTTTATCACGTTTAATAATTGATGAGTATAAGAACAAAACAATACAACTATTGTTTATGTACCCACTGCAAAGAAAAATGCTAATGAGGGCGAAATTAACAATTGTTTTTTGTTTTTGTTTTGTGAGCACGATTATCGCTACTTTCAGTATTAGTTTACTCGTATATTTTGTGAGTCCAATGATGGGGCTGATTGAAACGCCAGCTACGATAGGTGAAATAATAGCTATCGTTCCAGCTACTTTTATAAATGCATTTATGATATCTGGTATAAGTTTAATTCCTTTATTTTTTGGGATGAGAAAGAAATCGACACCGACAACAATTACTTCTGCAGTAATAATTGGGATGCTAATTAGTAGTAACTTTGGTTCTGGAAACGGTCAAGTAAGTATGTTTAATTTTATCGCTATCCCAATAGTGCTCTGTTTATTAGGGATTTTTATTAGTTATCTTTCATATCGTAAAATCGACAAGATTGATGTGGCGTGAAGCAAGCTTAAAACAACAACGAACTGGGGTATGAATAGTGAAAAAAATAATAGTAATTGCAATTTTAAGTTAATTTAAGTGGCTTACATGAAAGGAGGACTATCATGCTACGTCTTATGAAGCTAGAATTGAGGAAGTTTAAGCTTGGATGGTATGTGAAGAGAGCGGTTATTGCAAATATCGTTATACTGGCACTACTAATCTTCGTTAGTATCGTTGCTCAAATAGAAGGGGATCCAAAAATAAGGAATCCGCAGATAATTTTGTCGATGGCTAGTGCGTTAGTAAGAGCAACATTTATTATTTTTGGTGGCGTACTAATAGCCAAGTTAATAATTGATGAATATAAAAGTAAAACAATACTACTCATGTTTTCTTATCCAATTAACCGAAAGAAAATGATGGTTAGTAAGTTGGCTATTACAGCGACATTAACATTTATAACAGTTATTTTATCGAACATTTTAGTAGTAGGAATTTTCTTTGGGATAGATAGTTATTTTTCAATTCTTCCTAATTCATTCACAGTAGATCAATTGATTCAAGAAGGGATAAATCTTATTCCTTTAGCCATTGCCACGGCAGGAATAAGCTTAATTCCTCTATATTTCGGGATGCGTAAACGTTCTGTGCCAGCTACAATCGTTTCTTCTATTATCGTTGTATTAATCGCAATTAATAACCCGCCCATATTTCCTATAGCGACGTTTCTTCCTCTTCAATTCACATTTGCAGCGATTGGAGTTGCGATTGCATATTACGGAATTAAAAATATAGAGAAGGAAGATATAACAGTATGACAAGAATACGTAAAAAAGAGTTGGCGTTATACCAACTCTTTTTTGTATATGTATGCTTCGTTACTACTCTGTAAATTTATAGTGTTTGCTTAAATACTCTTGCACTCCTGGAGAAATGTTAAAGTTATTAGAACCTTTATATTCGATAGTAAACTCTCCATCTTCAATTGTTTCAAAGGCGATTGCATAGCTATCCATTTTAGAATCGTAAGAAGTATTTTTGACTTCTGCATCTAGATCAAAGTATTTTGTAATATATTCTTTTGATTCCGTAACTGCTGTTTGTTTTCCCCAAGGGGTACCATAACTTGTGAAATAAAGAGATACACCGATAACTCCAATGATAGAAGTTAGTAAGAGAGTTCTTATTGTTATTTTTTTGTTTTTTGTATTCAATTTAGTTCCCTCCAATTAATATGAATTTATCTTAACGTATTTTCTCATAAAATACCATTTAGTAGAAAATAGTTTCACATGAAACAAGTTACAGAAAAAGACAAGGTGCATAAACACCTTGTCTTTTTCTGTCGTTACATTTGGGGAGCTTCCATTCCAGTAGCAGCCCATTCTTCTTTTGCAGGACCATAAACGCCAGGGACTGTTAAGCCAGCTTGACGCATTAAAACAGTCATCTGTCCGCGGTGGTGATTTTGATGATTGATGAGTGTCATTAAAAATATAGAATTCGGCATAGGACGACCAAAGAAGTTATTAATAGTAGCTAAGTCTTTATCAGTCCACTCACTTTGAAGTGCTTCAATAAAAGCCGTATTCACTTTGCGATACCCATCTGCAATTGTTTTTGCTGAAGTTGGTACAGGATAATCTTTCGTTTCTCCTTCAAACTTAAGTCCTGTCCCTGATAGCATAATAGGAAGTGCTGTAACGATATGCCAAGCGACTCTCCCTAAAGTCCAGTGCCCAGGTGCAATTTCTTGTGATAAAGATTCATCGGTTAATGCATCGAGCATCTTCTGAGTAGACTCAGCCTCGTATGTCCATGATGTTAAAAAATCTTCAATAGTTTGGTACATAGTTATCCCTCCTGTTTTTCGCTCGTATATTAAATTCGTGAGAGATAATATAATCCCTGTTTCATAAGCGATACTTAATTAAGCATTGCTACAATATAAAAATAATTAGAGAATATTTGTAAAAGTGTCAGAAAACCGCTCTATTCATTCGTATATATAATGAATAGAGAATGGAGTAAAGAGTGGTGATAAGGGTGAAGGATATAGAAATAGTAGAAGGTCTTCGAAAACAAGACATGTTAGCGTTACATACAGTCATTGATCAATATGGAGATTTAATTTATAAGGTGGTTCATAGTGTTTTAGATACGGCACAGAGTAAGGTGCTAGTGGATGAATGTGTTGACGATATTTTATTAATCGTTTGGTACAACATTAATAGTTATGATGAAAATCGTGGGAAGTTTAGAAATTGGCTTATATCTGTTGCGAAATTTAAAGCCATTGATTATAAACGAAAAAGTAATAAGGTCTATCAATTACAAGAGTTTCAGCAAGACATATATGTAGAAGGAAAAAATGTTAATTTAAAAAAGAAGAGCTAGATTGTAATTTTTTCATTTTGATTAAAGAATTGAACGAAGAAGATAAGAAAATTTTTATAAAAAGGTATTTAGATGAATATAGTGTACAAGAAATAGCGCTTGAGTTCGGTATGACACGAGATACGGTGTATAGCAGGCTTTCAAGAGGGAGAAAAAAATTGAAGAAGATGTTGGGAGGGAATAGGGATGAATAAAGAAAAGTTCCTTCAGGAATTAAATAATTTGCAGTATAGTGATGATTTTGTAGATGACGATATAAATGATGAAAAAATAGATGAAAAGAAAATAAATCGTACAAAAGAAGTTGTAACAAAAAAATTTTAATGAAACGATGTCATGAGGTTGTAAAAGAAGGATTACAGGGAAGTGAAGAGATTTTATATAGTATGTTTGCTGAAAATCCTCGCGTGAAAAATTGGCAGACAGGAACAGCGATGAGCTTAGGGGTAGGCGTTCTTGCAATGAACTTCGGTATTAATAATATGCTAATCGTTACAAATGAACGATTGTACGTGTTTTTTGTCGATCGTTATTATAATGACGTTGATCTAAAGGTATGTTTATTAAATGAAATAGCTTCTATGAAAACAATATTAGACCGTAAAGGTGGAAGTGAATTTCTGTATATAAAGTATAAAAATAATAGAGAATACGTATTGTTAGGAAACGCTGATGATTACAGAGAGCTATTTCAAATAGTAGGTGGATTGAAAATGGCAAGCGGAATAGAACTAAGGTTACAGGATAAGAAATTAAAGAGACAGTTAACTTTAAAACGAAGTGTGTTTAATATAATCATGTATTCAATTGTTATATACTTTATTTACAAAGCTTATATTAATTTTATCCCGCATTAACGGACAGTAAAACCCCCACTGATTAAAGCTTCGCTTTTGCATCTGCAAAGTGATCGTTATTGCTTGTTGATGGATCGAACATAACTGTAGGAGCGATTTGCTCTAATTCGTTTTTAATTGCTTTACCACGGAATGAAGTTATGATAATTAAATCTGGTTTTAGACGGCTGATTTCCTCTAAGTTTGGTTGTTGAAGTGTCCCAACATCTACAACATCCTTACTCGGTTTTGTTTCTGTATTTACCCATGTATTATAATTCTTAATGTCTGCCATCCATACTGGCTGAACACCAAGTGCTAATAAGTCTTCTGAATATCCCCACTCAAGTACAACAACTTTTTTCGCTGATTTATCTAACTTCGTTTCCCCTTCAGCGTGTTTAATTGTTATAGCTTGATTTGTATTGTCCGCTTTTGTTTCTTTTTTCTCCTTTTTTTGTTGTTTGTATCTGATATACGATTTATACAAATTTTAATATATTGTATTGAAGTGCATACGTGTATCAAGGTTGAAGGAGCTGAAATTCCTTTAATGAGGAAGGCGAAAGTACAAGCGAAAGGAGAGCGTATTGCATGTAATATTTATTAGAATGTAAGGAAAAAAACTTTGTTTATAAAAGGTTTGTTCCAGAGCGGGTAGTTGATAAGGAAAATAAAAACTGATTTTTATTAGAAAGATATTTTTAATTAGTGGGCTTACTTAAAAGATTGAACACGAAGGAGGATCAACATGTCTTTATGGAGTAATAATGCAAATGGATATTGTGGATGTAATAATCAAAATGGTTTACATGTTGATTCGTGCTGTTTTAGTTGCGATGGGACAATTCCTAAGCTCGGTCCAACAGGCCCAACAGGCCCAACAGGAGCAACAGGAGCAACAGGAGCAACAGGAGCAACAGGAGCAACAGGAGCAACAGGAGCAACAGGAGCAACAGGAGCAACAGGAGCAACAGGAGCAACAGGAGCAACAGGAGCAACAGGAGCAACAGGAGCAACAGGAGCAACAGGAGCAACAGGAGCAACAGGAGCAACAGGAGCAACAGGAGCAACAGGAGCAACAGGAGCAACAGGAGCAACAGGAGCAACAGGAGCAACAGGAGCAACAGGAGCAACAGGAGCAACAGGAGCAACAGGAGCAACAGGAGCAACAGGAGCAACAGGAGCAACAGGAGCAACAGGAGCAACAGGAGCAACAGGAGCAACAGGAGCAACGGGAGCAACAGGAGCAACAGGTCCAACGGGAGTAACGGGAGTAACGGGAGCAACGGGAGCAACGGGAGCAACAGGAGCAACGGGAGCAACAGGAGCAACGGGAGCAGTGGGAGCAACGGGAGCAGTGGGAGCAACGGGAGCAACAGGCCCAACGGGAGCAACAGGTCCAACGGGAGTAACGGGAGTAACGGGAGTAACGGGAGTAACAGGCCCAACGGGAGCAACGGGAGCAACAGGAGCAACGGGAGCAACAGGAGTAACAGGCCCAACAGGCCCAACGGGAGCAACGGGAGCAACGGGAGCAACAGGAGCAACAGGAGTAACGGGAGCAACGGGAGCAACGGGAGCAACAGGAGCAACGGGAGCAACGGGAGTAACAGGAGCAACGGGAGCAACGGGAGCAACAGGAGCAACGGGAGCAACGGGAGCAACAGGTCCAACAGGTCCAACAGGCCCAACAGGAGCAACAGGAGTAACAGGAGCAACGGGTGAAACAGGAGCGACGGGAGTAACAGGTACAAGTATAACTGCGACGTATGCATTTGCGAATAATACATCAGGAGCGGCAATATCAGTGCTTCTTGGTGGGACAAATGTCCCACTTCCAAATAATCAGAATATCGGTCCAGGAATTACAGTTTCGGGGGGGAACACAGTATTTACGGCCGCAAATGCAGGGAATTATTATATTTCATATACAATTAATATAACGGCTTCATTATTAGTTAGTTCGCGAATTACAATTAATGGTGCACCGCTTGCTGGAACTATCAATTCCCCTGCATTAGCAACGACTTCATTTAGTGCGACAATTATTACGACTTTGGCAGCGGGTAGTGCAATTAGTTTGCAGTTGTTTGGATTGTTAGCTGTTGCCACATTATCAACGACTACACCTGGTGCAGTTTTAACGATTATAAGATTAAGCTAAGTAACGTGAACTCTCTTATTCTTTTAAAATGAGGAGAGTTTCTACATATAATAAGAAGTTAAGGAAGTAAAGCATAGTTATATAGAAGTCAGAATATTATGATTGTAACGATGTTACGACTATAATATAATGAAAACAACCATCATGAATGAACATTCATTTATTTTCACAAATATTGGAAGGAGGAATGAGAGTGGAAAAACCTTGGTTGCAGAGTTATCCAGAGGAAATCCCAGGTACGATTTCATATGATATTCAGCCACTTCATGGATATTTAGAGAAAATGGCTGCTCGTTATCCAGAAAAGAAAGCGCTTCACTTTTTAGGTAAAGATGTTACATTTTCAGATTTCCATGACAAGGTAAAGAAATTTGCGAATTACCTTCAAAGGCTTGGCATTGAAAAAGGCGATAGAGTTGCGATTATGTTACCGAATTGTCCGCAATCTGTAATTGGTTATTATGGTACTTTGCTTGCGGGGGGGGTTGTTGTACAAACGAATCCTCTTTATACAGAAAGAGAGCTTGAGTACCAACTTCATGACTCAGGGGCAAAAGTTATTCTTTGCCTGGATTTAGTGTTTCCGAGAGTTACTAATGTTCAAACGGCAACAAAGCTTGAGCATATTATCGTAACCCGTATTGCAGATTTTTTACCATTCCCTAAAAATTTACTTTATCCATTTGTACAAAAAAAGCAGGCAAATCTTGTTGTGAATGTGTCGGAAAGCGAAACGATTCATCTTTGGAAATCGGTAGAAAGAGAAAGTAATGCTGATGTTGAAGTTTCATGTGATCCTGAAAATGATCTAGCCCTTTTGCAGTATACAGGGGGAACGACAGGGTTTCCAAAAGGGGTTATGTTAACGCATAAAAACCTCGTTTCGAACACTTTAATGGGAGCGCATTGGTTATATAATTGTAAAGAAGGAGAAGAGGTAATTCTTGGTGTTCTTCCGTTTTTTCATGTGTACGGGATGACAGCTGTAATGAATTTAAGTATTATGCAAGGATATAAAATGGTGCTTATTCCGAAGTTTGATATGAAAATGGTTTTTGAAGCAATTAAGAAACATAAAGTTACACTATTTCCAGGAGCACCAACCATTTATATTGCTCTATTAAATAGTCCTCTTTTAAAAGAATATGATATTTCTTCAATTCAGGCTTGTATTAGTGGTTCTGCACCGCTTCCTGTAGAAGTGCAGGAGGAGTTTGAGAGAGTTACAGGTGGTAAATTAGTAGAGGGTTATGGATTAACGGAGTCATCGCCAGTTACACATGGGAATTTTTTGTGGGAAAAGCGTGTGCCGGGAAGTATTGGGGTACCGTGGCCGGATACAGAGGCAATCATCATGTCACTTGAAACAGGAGATTCATTACCTCCAGGTGAAATTGGTGAAATTGTTGTAAAGGGCCCACAAATTATGAAAGGGTATTGGAATAAGCCAGAAGAAACGGCAGCTGTACTGCAAGATGGCTGGCTCCATACAGGTGATGTAGGATACATGGATGAGGATGGCTTTTTCTATGTGAAAGATCGTAAGAAAGATATGATCGTTGCTAGTGGCTTTAACGTATATCCTCGTGAAGTAGAAGAAGTGTTATATGAACACGAAAAAGTGCAAGAAGTGGTAACAATCGGTGTTCCTGATCCGTATCGAGGGGAAACTGTAAAAGCGTTTGTTGTTTTGAAAGAAGGCGCTGAGTGTTCTGAAGAAGAATTAGATCAGTTTGCACGTAAATATTTAGCAGCTTACAAAGTTCCGAAGGTATATGAGTTTAGAAGTGAGTTGCCGAAGACGACAGTCGGAAAAATTTTACGCCGTGTCCTAATAGATGAAGAGAAGAGAAAGAATGAGGATGAGCAAACGGGCTAAGGCCCTTTCTTTTTGAAAAAATAGGATTGACACTTTTCTAAATAGTCAGTATTATAAGAATATGAATGACTATTCATTCAGTCATCTTCTTGAAGGGGACAGTAAAGTGAAGAAAAATAGACCGAAATACAATCAGATTATTGATGCTGCAGTCATTGTGATTGCGGAGAATGGATACCATCAAGCGCAAGTTTCTAAAATTGCAAAGCAAGCTGGGGTAGCTGATGGCACGATTTATTTATATTTTAAAAATAAAGAAGATATATTAATATCCTTATTCCAAGAGAAGATGGGAGAATTTGTTGAAACAATTCGTCAAAAAATAGCAGGAATTGAAAGCGCTGTAGCGAAGTTATTCATGTTGGTAGAAACGCACTTCTTGCTGTTGTCACAAAATGATCCTCTTGCTATCGTTACGCAATTAGAGCTAAGGCAGTCCAATCAAGACTTGCGCCTTAAAATAAATGAAGTATTAAAAGGCTACTTACAAGTTATGGATGAAATTTTAGAGACAGGTATAAAGCAAGGTGAATTTCAGGCGGATTTAAACGTTCGCGTGGCAAGACAAATGATCTTTGGAACAGTAGATGAAGTTGTGACCAATTGGGTAATGAGCGATCATAAGTATGATCTGGTCGCACTTTCAAAAACGGTACATGGGCTACTTATTGCAGCTTGTGGTTATCGTCAATAATGGGAGGGATCATGTTGAAATTCCTATCTGTAAAAGTTGAAGATCATATCGCGGTGGCGACGTTAAATCATGCGCCAGCTAATGCGATGTCTTCACAAGTTATGCATGACGTTACTGAATTAATCGATCAAGTGGAAAAGGATGATAACATTCGTGTTGTTGTTTTACATGGTGAAGGACGCTTCTTCTCAGCAGGGGCAGATATTAAAGAATTTACATCTGTTACTGAAGCTAAGCAAGCAACAGAGTTAGCACAGCTTGGACAAGTTACGTTTGAGCGTGTTGAAAAATGCTCAAAACCAGTTATTGCGGCAATTCATGGAGCGGCACTTGGTGGCGGCCTTGAGTTTGCTATGTCTTGCCACATGCGCTTTGTAACTGAAAGTACAAAGCTTGGTTTACCTGAATTAACACTTGGATTAATTCCTGGTTTTGCAGGTACACAGCGCTTACCACGTTATGTTGGTAAAGCGAAAGCTTGTGAAATGATGTTAACAAGTACACCAATTACTGGTGCAGAAGCATTACAATGGGGACTTGTTAACGGAGTGTTTTCTGAAGAATCCATTTTAGAAGATACGCTTAAAATTGCAAAACAGATTGCTGGAAAAAGCCCAGCAACAACTCGTGCTGTGCTAGAGTTATTACAAACGACAAAATCGTCTCATTATTATGAAGGTGTACAGCGTGAATCACAGATTTTTGGTGAAGTATTTACGAGTGAAGATGGAAGAGAAGGCGTAGCAGCGTTTTTAGAAAAGCGTAAGCCTTCATTTAGTGGTAGGTAGTCTAATTATTTTTTTAATAAAAATTAACAGAATTTTAAAATTGATAGAATCTTTCTGAAAAATAAGGGGGTAAATGGAATGAACATCTACGTACTCATGAAACGAACATTTGATACAGAAGAAAAAATCGTAATTAAAAACGGTGCAATTTACGATGGCGAAGCGGAATTCATCATCAACCCTTACGATGAATATGCGATTGAAGAAGCGATTCAAGTAAGAGATGCACAAGGTGGAGAAGTTACTGTTATAACAGTTGGTGGCGAGGATAGTGAAAAAGAACTTCGCACAGCATTAGCGATGGGCTGCGATAAAGCGGTACTAATTAACATTGAAGATGATGTTGAGAATGGTGACCAATTTACAACAGCAAAAGTGCTTGCTGAATATTTAAAAGATAAAGAAATCGATTTAATTTTAGGCGGGAACGTTGCGATTGACGGTGCATCTGGACAAGTTGGTCCACGAGTAGCTGAAGCGTTAAATATCCCATACGTAACGACGATTACGAAGCTTGAAATTGATGGTACAAATGTGAAGATTGAGCGTGATGTTGAAGGGGATACAGAAGTAATTGAATCATCATTACCTCTTCTAGTAACAGCGCAACAAGGTTTAAATGAACCGCGTTATCCATCGCTTCCAGGTATTATGAAAGCGAAGAAGAAGCCACTAGAAGAAGTAGAATTAGATGATTTAGATTTAGAAGAAGATGATGTGGAAGCAAAAACAAAAACAATTGAAATCTATTTGCCTCCTAAGAAAGATGCAGGAAAAGTGTTACAAGGCGAGCTGCAAGATCAAGTAAAAGAACTTGTATCGTTGCTCCATACAGAAGCGAAAGTAATCTAATAAAATACGAAATTATATATGCAGGAGGGAAAATCTATGGCTCGTAAAGTATTAGTAATGGGTGAAGTTCGTGATGGATCGCTACGTAACGTTTCGTTTGAAGCGGTAGCAGCAGCAAAAACAATTGCAGAAGGCGGTGAAGTGGTAGGTCTTCTAGTTGGAGACAGCGTTGCCTCTTTTGCAAATGAATTGATTCATTACGGTGCAGATCGCGTTGTGACAGTTGAAAATGATAAATTAAAATCATATACATCTGATGGATATGCACAAGCGTTTTTAGCTGTATATGCTGAAGAAAAGCCAGAAGGCATTGTATTTGGACATACGGCACTTGGTAAAGATTTATCACCAAAATTAGCAGCGAAATTAGAAGCTGGTTTAATTTCTGACGTAACGGCTTTAGAAGTTGAAGGTGGAAATGTTATCTTCACTCGTCCGATTTACTCTGGTAAAGCATTTGAGAAGAAGATTGTAACAGATGGTATATTATTTGCGACAGTGCGTCCAAATAATATTGCAACTCTTGAAAAAGACGAGTCTCGCACAGCTGACGTGTCTTCTATTACAGTTGATGTGAAAGATTTACGTACAATCATTCAAGATGTTGTCCGTAAAACTGCAGAAGGTGTTGATCTTTCTGAAGCGAAAGTTATTATAGCTGGTGGACGTGGTGTGAAGAGTGAAGAAGGATTTAAACCGTTAAAAGAATTAGCTGACGTACTAGGCGGCGCTGTTGGAGCATCTCGTGGTGCTTGTGATGCTGAGTACTGTGATTATTCATTACAAATTGGTCAAACAGGTAAAGTTGTTACACCAGACCTATACATTGCATGCGGGATTTCTGGTGCGATTCAGCATTTAGCTGGTATGTCTAATTCAAAAATAATTGTTGCGATTAATAAAGATCCAGAAGCTAGTATCTTCAAAGTAGCTGACTATGGTATTGTCGGTGATCTGTTTGAAGTATTACCTCTTTTAACAGAAGAGTTTAAAAAGTTAAAAGTACATTCATGATTTGAGTACCCTTGAGTTCCAAGTGAAGTACCCCTATATATAGAAAAAGGTGAGAGATCCCCTGTCTCTCATCTTTTTAGTATTTCATCCATATTTTTATATAGTATAAAGGAACATTTTTTTGTTACAATACATAACGATACATAATATTCGCCACGTATAAAAGTTAATGATATACTCTTGGTAGAATATACTTGAAGGAGGAAATAAAATGGCAATTATAAATGCAAATGACCAAAGCTTCGCAGCTGAAACTAGCGAAGGTGTTGTACTATTAGATTTCTGGGCGCCTTGGTGCGGACCTTGTAAAATGATCGCTCCTGTATTAGAGGAAATCGATTCAGAGTTAGGCGAGAAAGTAAAAGTAGTAAAAGTGGACGTTGATGAAAACCAAGAAACTGCTCGTCAATTCGAAGTAATGAGCATTCCAGCTCTTTTCGTATTAAAAGACGGTAAAGTGGTTGATCAAGCGTTAGGATATAAACCGAAAGAAGCGTTAGTAGAATTAGTTTCTAAACACTTCTAAAATAAAGAAGCTACCATTTGGTAGCTTTTTTTATTTTCTTTTTTACAACCTTTCCGTTACAATAAAAGAACGTATGTTGGGTGTTTTGGCATAGTATGTTTTTATGTGAAAATAAAAATGATAAGCATAAGCATGTAGAAATGGAGGGAGACGAGTGCACGAGCATTTAAAAGAGAAGTTAGCAATTTTGCCCGATCAACCTGGTTGTTATTTAATGAAGGATAAGCAGGGAACGGTTATATATGTCGGAAAAGCAAAGGTACTCAAAAATCGTGTGCGCTCGTACTTTACTGGTTCGCATGATGGGAAAACACTTCGGCTTGTTGGAGAAATTGTTGATTTTGAATATATTGTGACTTCCTCAAATTTGGAGGCTCTTATTTTAGAGTTAAATTTAATAAAAAAATATGATCCAAAATATAATATTCAATTAAAAGATGATAAAACATATCCTTTCATTAAAATTACAGCTGAAAAACAGCCGCGCTTACTCATTACGCGAAATGTAAAAAAGGATAAAGGAAAGTACTTTGGGCCTTATCCAAATGCGCAATCGGCACATGAAACAAAGAAATTATTAGATCGTATGTATCCACTTCGTAAATGTTCAAATATGCCAGATAAAGTTTGCTTGTATTATCATATGGGTCAATGTTTAGCACCTTGTGTGAAAGAAGTAACGGATGAGCAAAACAAAGAAATTGTTGATGAAATTATTAAATTCTTAAACGGTGGGCATAAAGAAATTCGTTCAGAATTAGAAACGAAGATGTATGAGGCTTCAGAAAAGCTAGAATTTGAACGGGCGAAAGAGTTGCGAGATCAAATTGCTCATATTGATGCAATTATGGAAAAGCAAAAGATGATTATGAGTGATTTAGTGGATCGTGATGTGTTTGGATATGCAGTTGATAAAGGGTGGATGTGTGTTCAAGTTTTCTTCGTTCGAAAAGGAAAGCTAATTGAACGTGATGTTTCTATGTTCCCGATTTATGATGAACCAGAAGAGGGGTTTTTAACTTTTATCGGTCAATTTTATGAAAACAGTAGTCATTTCAAGCCGAAGGAAATTGTTGTTCCAGGAAGTATAGATTCAGAATTAGTAGAGCGCTTTTTAGAAGTTGAAGCGACACAGCCGAAGCGTGGGAAGAAAAAAGATCTTGTGGAATTAGCAAATAAAAATGCAAAAATTGCACTAGAAGAGAAATTTCACTTAATTGAACGTGATGAAGAACGGACGATTAAAGCTGTTGATAATCTAGGGAAGCAACTAGGGATTGAAACACCATATCGTATTGAAGCGTTTGATAATTCAAATATTCAAGGGACAAATCCTGTTTCAGCAATGATTGCTTTTATCGATGGGAAACCAGCGAAGAAAGAATATCGGAAATATAAAATTAAAACGGTTCAAGGTCCTGATGATTACGAATCTATGAGGGAAGTTGTAAGACGCCGTTATACGAGGGCGCTTAAAGAGAATTTACCTTTACCAGATTTAATCATTATTGATGGTGGAAAAGGCCATCTGGCCGCTACAAGTGATGTTCTGGAGAATGAACTCGGATTATATATTCCAATGGCAGGGCTTGTAAAAGATGACAAACATAAAACATCACATTTAATCATTGGAGATCCGCCTGAACCTGTGATGCTTGAGAGGAATAGCCAAGAATTTTATTTATTGCAACGCATTCAAGATGAAGTGCATAGATTTGCAATTACATTCCATCGCCAGTTGCACGGGAAATCGGTCATTCAATCAGCATTGGATGATATTCCAGGAATCGGCGATAAACGAAAAAAGGTATTGCTAAAACATTTTGGTTCATTAAAAAAGATGAAAGAAGCTTCTATATCGGAATTTGTCGAAGCGGGTATGCCGAAAAATGTAGCGGAGACAATTTATACTTATTTAACAGATAAGAAGACGTTGTAGTTTACAACGTCTTCTGTTTTTTGGTATAATTTCTGAAGATTTAAAATAAACGAACCTAAATGAATATACAAAAAAGTCAACTAAACTTATATGTCTAGTTGACTGTAAGTAGATGCTACACTTCAATGAGATCTTTTATATCCCATTTAACAAGAAATGTAATAGAGTCTGAACGCTTTTTCTGTTCCTCATAGGACTCTGCAACGACGTTTCTTTGTCTTTGAATTTGCTCGGCGATAAATCCAGCTTCTAATTGATAAGATGAATGTCTTTTTTGTTTTTGACGCTCAGTAATAAGTGTACCTTTAAGTTGAAACTGCATTTCACGACGTTTATGTTCAATGATGCTTAAAGTGCCCCAACCAGCTTTTTCAAAAAACTGAATGACTTCTTCAATTGTTTCTAGCGGATATTTTCTCGCAAGGTTTCTACCGGCCCAGTATAAAATACCATCTAAATCGTTACCAATTAAATCAGGTAGTAATTCTTCACGTAGCAATTCATAAGCGAAGGCGTTCAATGAAACATCTTCTAAAGATGTTATATCGATTGTATTTTTGCTCACAATATTCCCCTCTTTCTATAGGGATTATTATATAACATTTTTCATTTATAAAAATAGATTTTTCTTTGGGGAAATCTGAATATATAAGAAAAAAAGAATTGGCAAATTATATGCAAATTATGTATACGTTTTCTTGACGCTTCGACAAAAATAGGGGTAAAATGAACTTGGTATTAAATTATGCTGAAATATTTTGAATAATTTTTTCAGTTTTTCTTATGCCAATAGTGAAAAAACATTATTGTTGTAAATTAATCTGAAAACAGCAGTCAAACATTCAAGGGGGTAATGGGGACATGAAAGGCCGCGAGTATACGTTTCGTAAGTGGCACTCATTAATGGGGGTCATTCCGGTTGGTGTCTTTTTGACGCAACATTTAATTGTAAACAACTTTGCAACAAGAGGAGCAGAGGCTTTTAACAAAGCTGCAGGCTTTATGGAGCTCCTTCCATTCCGGTATGCGCTAGAAATTTTCATCATCTTTTTACCTATACTGTACCATGCTATATATGGCTTATATATTGCATTTACAGCTAAGAACAATGCGGTATCTTACGGCTATTTCCGTAACTGGATGTTCGTCTTCCAACGAATTTCAGGTATCGTTACGCTGATCTTCATTTCTTGGCACGTCTGGGAAACTCGTATTCAAGCATTGTTAGGTAAAGAGGTAAACTATGATATGATGGCAGATATTTTAAACAACCCATTTATGTTTGGTTTCTATTTAGTTGGTGTTGTTTCAACAATTTTCCACTTTGCAAATGGACTATGGACATTCTGTATAAGCTGGGGAATTACAGTATCTCCACGTTCACAAAGAATCTCTACTTATGTAACATTAGCTATTTTCTTAGGTCTATCTTATGTAGGTGTGAGTGCATTATTAGCGTTCATCGATCCACAGCTAGCAAACCAGTAAGGAGTGGGAGAGCATGAAAGGGAAACTTATAGTAGTCGGCGGTGGCTTGGCCGGCTTAATGGCAACGATTAAAGCGGCAGAAGCAGGAGTAAATGTTGAACTATTTTCTTTAGTACCAGTAAAACGTTCACATTCTGTATGTGCCCAAGGTGGAATTAACGGTGCCGTAAATACAAAAGGTGAAGGGGATTCTCCATGGATCCACTTTGACGATACAATTTATGGTGGGGACTTCTTAGCGAACCAACCACCAGTTAAAGCGATGTGTGATGCAGCACCTGGTATTATTCATTTAATGGATCGCATGGGTGTTATGTTCAACCGTACGGAAGAAGGACTTCTGGATTTCCGTCGTTTCGGTGGAACACAACATCACCGTACAGCATTTGCTGGCGCAACAACTGGTCAACAATTACTATATGCATTAGATGAGCAAGTACGTCGTCATGAAGTAGCAGGACTTGTAACGAAATATGAAGGTTGGGATTTCTTACGAGCTGTTGTAGATGATGAAGGTGTGTGCCGAGGAATCGTCGCGCAAGACTTACAAACTATGGAGATAAAAAGTTTCCAAGCTGATGCCGTGATTATGGCAACAGGGGGCCCTGGTATCATCTTTGGAAAATCAACAAACTCTATTATTAATACAGGTACAGCAGCGTCTGCTGTATATCAACAAGGTGCATATTATGCGAACGGTGAGTTCATTCAAATTCATCCAACGGCAATTCCTGGAGACGATAAGTTACGTCTTATGAGTGAATCTGCACGTGGTGAAGGTGGACGTGTTTGGACGTATAAAGATGGTAAGCCATGGTACTTCTTAGAAGAAAAATATCCAGCTTACGGAAACCTTGTACCTCGTGATATTGCAACGCGTGAAATCTTTGATGTTTGCGTAGAGCAAAAACTAGGTATTAACGGTGAAAACATGGTGTACTTAGATCTTTCTCATAAAGATCCGAAAGAACTAGATATTAAACTTGGTGGAATTATTGAAATCTATGAGAAATTTACAGGTGATGATCCTCGTAAACTACCAATGAAAATCTTCCCAGCGGTTCACTATTCAATGGGCGGATTATGGGTTGATTATAAGCAAATGACAAGTATTCCAGGTTTATTTGCAGCAGGTGAGTGTGATTATTCTATGCACGGTGGTAACCGCCTTGGTGCGAACTCATTATTATCAGCAATTTACGGTGGTATGGTAGCAGGACCGAACGCAATTGAGTATATGAAAGGTCTTTCTAAATCATCTGATGCTGTTTCAACTACTGTATATGAGCAAAATGAATTAATCGAAACAGAGAAATTTAACAATATTTTAACGCTTGATGGTAACGAAAATGCATATGTTCTTCATAAAGAGCTTGGAGAATGGATGACAGATAACGTTACAGTAGTTCGTGAAAATAAAAAGTTACTAGAAACTGATGCGAAAATTGAAGAGTTAATGGCGCGTTACAAACGCATTAACATTAACGATACAGCAAGATGGAGTAACCAGGGTGCTTCATTTACACGCCAACTTGCAAATATGTTCGAGTTAGCACGTGTTATTACAATTGGCGCATATAACCGTAATGAAAGCCGCGGAGCGCATTACAAACCAGAATTCCCAAATCGTGATGATGCAAACTTCTTAAAAACTACGATGGCGAAATTTGAGGGAGAAGGAAAGGCACCAGCATTCCATTACGAAGAAGTGGATGTTTCATTAATTAAACCACGTAAACGTGACTATTCCTCAAAACATGATGTAGCTGCTAAGGGTGAAGAGAAGGGGGATAAGCAACATGTCTGAGAAAACAATCCGCCTCATCATTACGAGACAAGATGGACCAGATGCACAAGAGTTTGATCAAGAGTTTGAAATTCCATATCGTCCAAATATGAACATTATTTCGGCACTGATGGAAATTCGTCGTAATCCTGTTGATTCAAAAGGAAACCAGACGACTCCGATTGCATGGGATATGAACTGTTTAGAAGAAGTATGTGGTGCTTGTTCGATGGTGATTAACGGAAAACCACGTCAATCATGTACAGCTCTTATTGACCAGTTAGAGCAACCAATTCGCTTAAAGCCGATGAAGACATTCCCGATTGTACGTGATTTACAAGTTGACCGTAGCCGTATGTTTAACGCGTTAAAACGTGTTAAAGCTTGGATTCCAATCGACGGTACGTACGACCTAGGGCCAGGTCCAAGAATGCCAGAGAAAAAGCGTCAATGGGCATATGAACTTTCGAAATGTATGACATGTGGTGTTTGCTTAGAGTCATGTCCGAACGTAAACAGTAAGTCTGACTTTATTGGACCAGCACCGCTTTCACAAGCGCGTTTATTTAACTCGCATCCAACTGGTGAAATGCATAAAGCAGATCGCTTACGTGCAATTATGGGTGATGGAGGACTTGCAAACTGTGGTAACTCTCAAAACTGTGTGCAATCATGTCCGAAAGGTATTCCATTAACAACTTCAATTGCAGCATTAAACCGTGATACAACAATTCAATCGTTCAAAGATTTCTTTGGTAGCGACAATAACTATTAATAAATATTGCCTCTTCATGTTGAAGAGGCAATATTTATAACTTTATATTTCTGTTTATTCTGTTTATTTTAATGGCGAAAAGGAGAGGGAACGATGAAGAGAATTTCTTATATTGAAGACTTTGAGCAATGGGAAAGTGGTTTTTCATTTTATAATCCTGTCAAAGTTCGTTTTGGTGAAGTAGATATGTTTGGACATGTAAATAATGTCGTTGCTTTTACATATTTTGAAGAAGCGCGTATCGCATTGTTTAAAGAACTCGGATTTATGCAAGAATGGACACATGAATCATCAGAAACGATGATAGTCGTCGCAGATCTACAATGCAATTTTATTAAACAAATTTATTTTGATGAGCAGTTGAAAGTATATGTAAAGGCGGGAGCGGTTGGGAATTCCTCTTTAGATTTACACTATATGGTCAAAAATGCAGAAGGAGAAGTTTGTTTAGTTGGACGCGGTATGATGGTCCAAGCATCGAAAAAAACTGGAAGAGGCGAACCGTGGCCTGAAGAATGGAAGGAATTATTACAATAATAGAATAAAAGAAAAATAAGAGAGCGATTCGCTCTCTTATTTTTTGTCCTTCGTTGCCTCTTCTAATGTTAGGTGGTGCTTATATATGTATGTGGCATATGGATTGCCAACGTAGCGTAAGTGCCACGGTTCATATGAATATTCTGTTGTCTCTGTTTTATCCTCTAAATAACGAATGACAAATCCGAACTCATGGGCATGTTCTGCAACCCATTTTCCTTCTGCTGTCTTTCCGAAAATTGGTTCTAATTGGAATTTGGCAGATTTTGAGCTAATATCCATTGCTAGACCAGTTTGATGCTCACTTGTTCCAGGAATTGCACTTACCGAATCAGCCTCAGCTTTTCCTTGGCGTTTAATATATGTATTATGTAATGACTGTTGGCGTTTGTAAGAACGGTAACCTGAAACTGCTGTAAGTTCTAAACCTTCTTCTTTCGCTGCCTGGAACATTTTTTCAAGAGCGTCTGCAGCATTTTTGCGAAGTAATGTTTTCTCTTTATCTTTTGGACTAGTAAATGGTACGTTCGGTTTCGTTAAATCTTCTGGAATGTACCCATCTGGTAATTTACGATGTTTATTGACTAATACAAGAGCAGAATCTGGATTTGTTACAACGGAAAAATTATCATCTAGTTTCTTTGCATTATGATCAGCTTTTGGAAAAGCAGGAATCTCTTCTTTTGGATGGTTACTATGTTTTTGACTTTCGACAGCTTTCGCCTCATTTTGCAGTGGTGATTTAGAAGCAAAGTAAGCGAAAGATGTGATACCGATTACAATAGTAATGGCAGAAATAATTATTATCTTTTTCATGATACCTTGTAATCACTGTCCTTTCTTAATAAAATATGTATCGTTTTTATTATAAGTCTAGTTTATTGAAAAAGAAATATAAGAGTTATAACGTAATAGAAATGCAAAGAAAATGTCAGAAAATGTGTGAAAATGTAGTATTTTTTCATATAATTCATTTCTTATCTTTCATGAAGTGCATTTTTTATGTAATATATGTATATAAGAAGATGTAGCGATTATCGAGAATAAAAGACCTCTTGTATAGACTAGGAGTGAATGGGAATGGATTTTGCAACAATTATTGGAATCATTTTAGGAGTATTAGCGGTAGTCGTAGGGATGGTCGTCAAGGGCGCTGACATAACAGCTTTACTAAATCCTGCCGCAGCACTAATTATTTTCGTCGGTACATTTGCTGCAGTGTGTATTGCATTTCCGATGAATCAACTAAAAAAAGTTCCAAAATTATTTAAAGTTCTTTTTGGTTCAAATAAAAAAGATTTAAGTTATGAACAATTGCTAGAATTATTTGTTCATTGGACATCTGAGAGTAGAAAATACGGTATTTTGTCTTTAGAGCAACAATTAGATGAAATTGAAGATGAATTTCTTTTGCGTGGTATGAAATTTGTTATTGATGGTGTATCTGCAGAGGATTTAGAACAAATTTTAGAAGCCGAATTAGAAGCGATTGAAGAGAGACATGCAAAAGGGGCTGCTATTTTTTCGCAAGCTGGTACATATGCACCTACACTAGGGGTTTTAGGTGCTGTTATTGGTCTTGTAGCTGCACTTGGAAATTTAACTGATATTGAAAAGCTAGGGCATGCTATTTCAGGTGCGTTTATTGCAACGATTTTCGGTATTTTTTCAGGTTACGTATTATGGCATCCGTTTGCAAATAAATTAAAGCAAAAGTCTGCTGCTGAATTAGAGAAGAAACGTTTAATTATTGATTGTTTATTAATGTTACAAGAAGGTACATATCCGTTTATTATGAAAAACCGCATTTTAGGTGCGCTTTCTGCAACTGAGCGTAAGAAGCTAGAAAAAGGAGCGGAAAAAAATGCGGAGTAAGAAAAATAGAAGAGGCAAAAAGAAAAAACATGAAGAGCATATTGATGAAACTTGGTTAATTCCGTATTCTGATATGCTAACTTTGTTGTTTGCACTGTTTATTGTTTTATTTGCAATGAGTAGTATAGATGCTGCGAAATTTAAACAGATGGCAGTAGCTTTTCGAAGTGAACTAGCAGGTGGAACAGGAAATAAAGAGTTTTTAAGTGATCAAAAACCAAAGGAAGAAAAAGAATTATCGGCAAGTAGTTTGGAATCTGAGAAGATCAAAAAAGATGCTGAAGCTGAAGTGAAAAAGCAAGAAATGAATGAATTAAAAGCAGTACAAAAAGGTATTGATAAGTATATTGAGGAAAAGCAATTATCTTCTTCTTTTAAAACCGATTTAACTGAAAAAGGTTTAATGGTAACAATATTAGAAAATGTACTATTTGATTCAGGGAAAGCAGATGTGAAGTTGGAATCGTTAGGGATTGCAAAAGAGATGTCTAACCTACTTGTTTCCGCATCACCTCGTGAAATTACAGTGTCTGGTCATACAGATACTGTTCCTATCGCAAATGCTCAGTTTGCATCAAACTGGGAGTTAAGTACACAGCGTGCCGTTAATTTTATGCAGGTATTACTTCAAAATAAAGATTTGCAACCAGAAAAATTTAGTGCAATTGGTTACGGAGAATACCGTTCAATTGCACCAAATGATACACCAGAAGGAAAAGCAAAAAATAGACGTGTAGAAGTATTTATTTTACCTTTAACAAGAAATATGCAATAAAAGAGGATGGCGAAAGCCATCCTCTTTGTTATTTTGCATCAAATGATTTTAAATTGTCACGACGAATTTTATCTTTTTCTGCATCTGATTTTTTGAAATCATAGTCATATAAAGCGCCTTCCCAATCGCCATACATCGGATTAGGGAAAATGATGAATTTTTCACCAAATTGTGCTTTTGATTCTGCCACTGTTTCATTGCGATCTTTTACAGATTTCCCATCAAAACCAGTGAAATCAGATAAGTTGTCACCGAAGAATAGGACGATGTCATGTGTTTGAGAAACAAGTTCACGACGTTTTTCTTTCCCTTTTTCTTTCGGATCTTGTAATAAGATATGCTCTTTTGTTGCTTGTGGAGCACCAACGCGCTCAAGGTTTTTAATAGTTGCATCTAGTTGATTCGTTTTGCGATTTGAGATGTAGTAAATATCTACACCTTTAGACTCTGTATATTTTAAGAAATCAATCGCGCCTGGAAGAGCTTCAGCTTCAGCTTTATTAATCCAATCGTCCCATTTATAAGGATAGCCTTTTCCTGTTTTTACGCTCATTGCTTGATGGGGACTGTTATCTAAAACAGTTTCATCTAAATCAAGTACGATAGCAGGTTTTTTGTTTGTGCCTTTTGCAAGAGCTGCATCAAGCTTCAATTGACCAATATTGTATCCTTGGTAGTATAGTGCTTTCGTTTCACCAGCTGTTTGATACCATAAATCAGCCATCAATTGCTGGTCTGTTAATTTTACTTTTTCTTCTTTCGCCACTGTTTTCTCAGCTGTTCCTGAACATGCTACAAGCGATGTGGAAAGAACGGCTACAGATAATAAAGTGGTAATACCCCTCTTCATCTTCATATGTATCCTCCTTGATGTTAGTAAATCATTTAATATTATATATTAAAATATAATGCTTTTTATATTTTTTTATGAACATTTGCATATTGTCTTTTGTATATGTAGTAGTTTGTCCTATATTAGAAAGATGGGTTAAATAATAATAATTATTTTGACAAGTTTTATTGTCGTAATGACAATTATAATTGACAAAAACGGGATTTGTATTTACAATTTTAACTAAATGAAACAAATGATGGGTTAGGTGTAGTGATACATATAAGAGAATGAAATATAGTACTATATTTCATTCTGAACAATCATAGGCTTTAACAGAAGGTACGAATGATACTAAAGGGGAGGCTTTATACATTGAGTTTACAAATTCAAAAATTAACAAAAATGTTCGGAGAATCTAAAGCAGTTAATGGTTTGCAAATCTCGTTACCGAAAGGTGAAGTGTTAGGGTTACTTGGCCGAAATGGTGCAGGGAAAACAACGACAATTAAAATGTTACTAGGTTTATTAACGCCAAATGAAGGTTCTATTACGTGGGATGGCAAATCATTTGGTGATAGCGGGGTAACAATTGGATATTTACCAGAAGAAAGAGGATTATATACAAAAAGTAGAGTAATAGATCAGTTGCGATATTTTGGCAGATTAGAAGGAATGACGAAAAAAGAAGTGGATCTTGCAATTGATTACTGGTTAGAGCGCTTAGCAATCCCAGAATATAAATTCAAAACAGCAGGAGAACTTTCGAAAGGGAACCAGCAAAAAATTCAATTGATTGCTGCTCTTCTTCATGATCCAGAACTTCTTATTTTGGATGAACCATTTAGCGGACTTGATCCAGTTAATGCTGGAATGTTGGCTAGTATTATTGGAGAACAAGTACAGAGCGGAAAGACAATTATTTTATCTAGTCACCGTATGGAGCAAGTAGAGGCTTTTTGCCAACATGTATGTATTTTGAAAAAAGGCGAAGCGGTCGTAGAAGGACAGTTAAGTGATATTAAGAAAGAATACGGTTTCCGTAATTTAACTATTGAAGATACAGTAGAGAATGAAAAGGGATTAGAAGCTATACACGTTCCGTATGAAAAACAACAAGGCCTTCTTTATGTAAAAGTACAAGGCGATGCAGAAGCTCTAAAGATTTTGCAACAGTTGCAAGAGCAAGGTATTAGCTTACGACAATTTAAAATGTTAGAGCCGACGTTAAACGAAATCTTTGTAGAGAGGGCGAAATAAAGATGCGTAAATTTTCTCATGTATTTTCATTTTATTTTAAAGAAGCATTTTTATCTAAAAAATCATTAATTACGAGTGCGATTTTATTTTTAGTTGTGTTTGGGATTTTTGCATTTAATCATTTTACTTCAGGCGATGATAAAAATAAGGATAAAGATAAAATTGCAGTTGTAGTAGAGAGTTCCACATACAAAGTACAAAAAGAAGAGCTAAATAAGCTATTGCCATCAGCAAAAATAACGGTCGGTTCAAAAGATGATTTTGATAAACTGCATAAGCAAGTAGAAGAAGGCGATTTAGATGGTCTATTCCATGTGACGGAAAAGGATGGGACTCCAGCAGTTACATATATGTATAATGGATTTCCAAGCCAAGCAACTTCTGCGATTATGGCGGGTTATTTAAAACAACAATATACGAAGGTGACGATTGCAAAAAATAATGTTTCACCAGAAATTGCGCAGCAATTACAAGCAGAAATTCAAGTGAAGCAAGAAGCGATAAAAGATCGTACATCTTCTTTCGGAATTGCATATTTCTTTACATTTGCTTTGTATATGTTTATTGTAGCTTTCGGAAATACAATCGCAATGAATATTGCATCTGAAAAGGCGTCACGTGTAATGGAAGTAATGCTTCCGAAAGTAAAGCCTCTTACGATGATGTATGCGAAAATTTTGGCGGTTGTTTCAACGGCGTTATTACAACTTGTAATATTGGCGTGTGGTTATCTTATTCCTTATTTGTTAGGTTGGGTCGATTTAGAAAGTGCTTCATTACTTGGTGTTCCAATTGACTTTACAAAATTAGATGCAAAGGTTATAAGTATGTTTCTTGTTTATTTCATTACGGGGTATTTACTTTATGCGATGATGTACGCTGCGGCTGGAGCTGTTGTGTCTAAGACAGAGGATTTACAAGCTGTATCTTTCCCGATAATGATTTTGATCATGGCTGCATTCTTCATTAGTATTAAATCATTAAGTGATCCAAATAGTACTATTGTTGTTGTAAGTTCGTATGTTCCGTTTTTCACACCAATGGTTACCTTCTCGCGGATTGTAGCTGGTGAAGCAGGTATGTTAGAGATTACGATAACATTAGTAGTTTTATTGGCGACGATTGGTATATTAAATGCGATTACAAGCCGTATCTATGTAAACGGTGTAATGAATTACTCTGATAAAGTGAAGTTTAAAGATTTGGCGAAATTTATAAAGCGTCAATAATAGAGGGAAAGCATGATTTTCTAATGGAATCATGCTTTTTCTTTACCCCGCTATTTGTGGGCGGTAAAACTCCCATCTCAAAATTCAGCTGGAGCAAAGAAGTTAGATGGGAGATCAACTGCCCGTAAACGCCCGATTGGTGAAGGCAAATAATCAGTGGGGGATGAACAAAACCCCCACTGATTAAAGTTTCACTTTATGTATAAATTAAAAATAGTATATAATAATAAGAGTTGTCTTTTAATAGAATGAATAAAAAGGAGGGTGTGCAGATGGGAATTAGTAGTCGTTTTACAGTAGGTGTTCATATGTTAACGTTACTTGCAATAGATCGAAACTCTCGCTGTACCTCTGAATGGATTGCTGGTAGTGTGAATACAAATCCAGTTGTGATTCGTCGCATTACAGGAATGTTGAAGAGAGCAGGACTTGTTGATGTACAAGCTGGTAAAGGTGGTACGACACTTGCTCGTGATTTAGATGAAATTACATTACTTGATGTATATAAAGCTGTGGAAGTTGTAGAAGAAGGACATCTATTTTCTTTCCATGAAAATCCCAACATTGAATGTCCAGTAGGAGCTAATATTCAATCGGTATTAGAGATTATTTTAATACAATCGCAAGAAGCGATGGAAAACGTACTTGCAAATGTAACGGTTCAGCAGTTAGTTACAAATTTAAAGTCGAAAATTAAAGAATAAAAAAGCGAGCTTCCTCATGATGAGGGCTCGCCTTTTTTTATTCGGAAATATTGAAAATTCTATTTTTCAGTATTTAAAATAAACTTTCCTACAACAGCTGCTACGATACCACCAAGAATTGGGGCAACGATGAACACCCATAGTTGAGAAATTGCTTCTCCGCCAGCGAATAGAGCTGGTGCGATACTACGAGCTGGGTTAACAGATGTTCCAGTTAACGGAATACCTAATAAGTGAATTAATACTAATGTGAAACCAATTACTAATCCAGCTAAAGAAGAACTTCCCTTTTTACCTGTTACAGCAACGATAACTAAAACAAATACGAAAGTTAAAATGAATTCAACTAAAAATGCTCCTGATAAACCAAGAGTTCCAAAACTATTTTGTCCTAAATTATCTAAAGGTAATTTAGCAGATCGTAAAATTGTTACTAACGTTGCAGTTCCTAATAAACCACCTAAAATTTGAGCTAATAAATAATAGCTAAGTTCCATAGCGTTCATTCTTTTGTTAATGAACATAGCGATTGATACCGCTGGGTTAATATGACATCCAGAAATTGTTCCAATGCTATATGCCATAGCCACGATAGATAATCCGAAAGCCATAGCGATACCTAATGTTCCAATTCCTTCAATTCCGCCGCCAATGACAGCTACTCCAGTTCCGAATAATACAAGTACAAATGTACCAATAAATTCAGCAATTGCTTTTTTTAACATAATTTACCTCCTAATAATGCACATGAAACGTATTATAACATAGGTTTTAGTATAAACAGCCAATGAAATACTATTCTGATAAGGCGAAATAGGGAGACAATAAAAATAGATATGGTTCTATGAAGAAGAACCATATCTATTTTTATGCTGATTTTTTTTGTTTAATGACTGGAACAGAGCGGTTTAAAACACTATTTACGATCATTCCTAACATTATAATAATCATCCCAATCAGTGACAGACCACTAGGGAATGAGCCATCTAAGAAAATAATCTCACCAAGCACAGTAAAGACCATCGTTCCAGCTTGTGTTGCTTCAACAGCTCCAAGTAAAGCAAGATTGTCTTTTGCTAAGTCGGTAGCAAAGAAAAATGTCATCGTCGCAATAACTCCGGAACATAATGCTAATAAAAATCCTTGCATCATTTGACTTGATGATGGAATACCGGTAGTGGAAAATCCGTATATACCAAGTAGAATTGTAATAGGGAGACTCCCGATTGCCATTCCTAATACACGTTGGAATGTATCAAGACGCCCGCCAACAAGTTCCATCATTTTTCGGTTACCGAAGGGATATAAGAAAGCTGCTAAAACGACAGGTAAAAAACCAGAAATGAATTGAGTCATTGTAATATGACCTGCTTCAGTAGCTTGCATACAAAGTACACCAAGTAAAATAAATAAAGCGACGTATAAACTGCGCAGTGGAATTTTTCCACGTACAAGTTTTGTACCTGATTTTGTTTCTATTTTAATGAAGAATAATGGCGATAAAAGTAAACCTGCTAATATCGTAACTTGCCAAGTTCCAGCAACGAGCCAAGCTGGAGAAAAAACAGCTGCGAAACTTAATAAAGAATAGAAGCCGATGCCAGCGACCGAGCCCCACCCGATCCATACAAATGGATGTTTTTTTAATTCTTCCCATAAAACTCCTAAGTTTTTGCGAAATAAAACGATAAGGAATAAAATAGGGAGAGCAAATAGAAAACGGAAGGAAGCAGTCCAAGCCCAACTTGTTCCAGATACATTCATTGCTCTGTTAATAATAAAGGTTGCAGAAAAAAAGGCCGATGATAAAAGACCTAGTAGTATTGCGCGCATGAAGTATGGCACTCCTTTCGGAATTGAGTATTTATGTATAGTATAATATACTTAAAGTGAATAAAAGTAAACTATTTTATATTTTAAGGTGGTTTTTATATATGAAAGAAAATGAAGATATGCAAACGAAAGAAGTAATTCAGCAAGTAGGTCAGTTATTAAGACAAATTCGAAATGAACAAAAATTAAGTTTAGAAGATTTAGCCCAAAAGACAGGTGTTAGTAAATTAACGCTAGGAAAAATTGAAAGAGGTGAAACGAATCCGACATTAGCTGTCATCTGGAAAATTACGAAAGGGCTATCAATCCCTTTATCGAGATTGATGGTTGTTGGAGAGCCTGTAGCTGTTGCGCGCTGCGGAGAAGGCTTTGCAGTAGATGTAGGACAAGCGTGGCACTTAGAAACGATGTTCCGTTACACGAAAGAAACGGGGATGGAAATGCACCGAGCTTGTTTAAGAGCGAATAGTATATATGAACCTGAAGCTCATCATGAAGGAGCAATTGAGCTTGTAACAGTAATGAAAGGGAAAGTTTCTATTCAAGTGGAGAACGATGTGTACGTGCTAAATGAGTTTGATTCCATTCAATTTGAAGCGAATAAGAAACATAGTTATAAAAATGAAGAGGATGAAGTGGCGGTATTACATTTAACGATGAAATATTCTTCATGAAAAAACGCCTATAGAAAAAGATTCTATAGGCGTTTTTTCAATTTGTATGTTTTGCTTAAGTATAGTGAAAAGAGTATTGCTAATCAGGATAATATTAGTAAGAACGTGGCATGAGTAATAAACAAATGAGATAAACTAAAAAACCCGTTCCAAAACATAAAATAGCAATGACCCAAATAATACGAATGAGAGTAGAACTAATATCAAAATATTCTCCTAAACCACCGCATATACCAAATAACATTTTGTCAGTTTCGGATTTATATAACCTCTTCGACATATTATGATCCTCTCCTTTTCATATCACCGCTGTTATGTATGAGTGATACAGTGTACTTTTATTCTATATGGAAATTTATGAGAAGACCATTAGGTTATATTACATTTTTTTGTGAAGGGACAATATAGCGTATTAATTGTCTTAATTTTCAGTCGGTATTAAAATGAAAATGAGGGTGTGACGTATTTTCTAATATAAGGTGGGGAAATGGTAATGACATTATATTGGTTGACTAATGTAAAGCTTGAAACAGGTTATACATATGAAGAAGCGAAAATTTCACAAACGGAAACTGAGATATGCAGTCTTCTTATTGAAGATGGGCGAATTAAAAGAATTATATCGGGAATCGCCCAAGAGGAAGGAACGTTAACTTTTGATGCTAATCGTTTATTAGTTTTACCAGCTTTTGAAGAGATGCATATTCATATTGATAAAACATATTATAGTGGGCCTTGGAAAGCTTGTATGCCAGCAGAAAATATTTTTACACGTTTTAATGAAGAAAAAACGATTTTACCAAAGCAATTAGCAACTGCTCAAGACAGGGCGGAAAATATGCTAGAGTTATTGCTTCGAAATGGCGCAACAAATATTAGAACGCATTGTAATGTGGATCCGGTTATTGGACTTCGTAATTTAGAGGCAACGTTAGCGGCTTTAGGAACATATAAAGATCGGTTGTCTGGTAGAATAGTTGCATTTCCGCAACATGGATTATTGCGAAGTAATTCTATGCAACTTGTGAAAGATGCGATGCGTATGGGCGCACAATTAGTTGGCGGAGTGGACCCAGCTACAGTAGATAATGATATTGAAAAATCATTACATACGATTATGGACATTGCGGTAGAATTTAATGCGGATGTTGATATTCATTTGCACGATGCGAATAATCTTGGAACGTTTACAATGAAGAGATTAGCAAGTCTAACGGAAGAAGCAGGATGGCAAGGTCGTGTAACAATTAGTCATGCGCTTGGACTTGGTGGTGTTACTGATAAAGAAGCTGAAGAAGTGGCAGAAAGACTAGCAGCATTAAAGATTGATATCACTTCAACCGTTCCAATCGGTAAACAAGTAATCCCAATTCCATTATTAGATCGAAAAGGAGTTAAAGTTTCATTAGGAAATGATAGTATTACAGATCATTGGTCTCCGTTTGGCACAGGTGATATGCTTCAAAAGGCAAATCGATTGGCAGAACGATTTGGTTGGAGTGATGAAAGGTCTTTAGGGAAAGCTCTTCGTTTTATTACTGGAGGGAAAGAAACGTTAAATAATGAAGGGAAACGAGTGTGGCCGAATGTAGGGGATGAGGCAAGTTTTGTTTTAACGAATGCAACATGCGCCGCGGAAGCAGTGGCTCGTCAAACAGAGAAGCGTGTAGTTATGTATAAAGGGAATGTTGTTATAGGGGATTTAAATCAAGTGAAATCTGATAATCTTGTATAGAGGAATCGTTTAGATGTTTTGAGAAGGGTTCTAATTGTGAAAATAGAACCCTTCTTTTTTATTTAGTAGAAACAGGGAAGTACTATACTTCCTTATAAGGAAGCAAGAAGGGATGAAAAGTTTGGACAATCAACATAATCAAAATCATATTATGGGAACTTTGCAATGGTTTATTTTTTTATTAGCAAACTCAATCGCGCTACCAATTGTCGTTGGCGGATTATTTCATCTTACGACGGAAGAAGTATTTTATTTAATGCAGCGTACGTTTTTCGTAGTTGGTATATCTTCTTTTTTACAAGGATGGCTTGGACATAAGCTTCCGATTGCGGATGGACCAGCTGGATCTTGGGTTGGTGTATTTACCGTGCTTGCTTATGCAACTGTAGGGCAGGATCAATTACATAGTACATTGCAAATTTTAGAATTAGGAATGATGGTTGCGGGAGTTGTTTTAATAGGGCTAGGAGTAACGGGAGTTATCGGGCGTATTTTATTTTTATTTACGCCGCTCGTGACAGGGACGTTCTTACTTTTATTATGTTTACAATTAAGTGGTGTATTTTTAAAAGGAATGCTAGGAATTACAGCTACTGTTTCTCAAATTGATGGATTTACAGCATTAATTGCTTTTGGCATATTTTTATTCGTAGTCATACTCTCCAACTTCGGAAAAGGGTTTGTTAAAAGTTATGCGGTTTTAATAGGGTTAATTAGTGGCTGGATTATTTTTCTCATTGCAGGAAAAGTGACGATCCCATCTCAAGTAACTCATTTTGTGCAACTTCCACATATATTCGCGTGGGGAATTCCAAAATGGAATACAGGTATGGCTGTATCAAGTTTCGTTATGGTATGTATTTTAGTTTCAAATACAGTGGCAGCTATTATAGCAATCAATCAAGCTACGATTCATAAAGCGACTATTGAACAAAAACAGTTGAGAAATGGTACGTGGGTCGGAGGGATTTCGCATATGATTTCCTCTTTGTTTTCAACTGTAGGTGTCGTTCCATTACCAGCAACGGCAGGTTTCATACGTTTAACAAATCAAAAGTACATGCGTTCATTCTTATTTGCATGTGTACTATTAGTCGGTATGTCGCTGTTTCCAAGTATTATCCGCTACTTAGCCTCTCTGCCATCCGCGGTCGCATCTGCGGTTTTAATGGCTTCGTTCGTACAGTTAATTGGAATTGGATTTAATAATATAAAACAAGTGGAGCTCAGCGAAAGGAATGTAACGATTTTAGGAGTTGCTATATTATTTGGAAGTGGTGTTATGTTTTTACCATCTGGAGCACTCCAATCCTTGCCGTCTGTGATGCAATATATATTCGGAAATGGTTTGTTCGTAGGTACAGTTGTCAGCATATTACTAGAACAAATATGGCGTACTGAAAAGTAAGTGGATAAAAAGAGTGTACGCACTGTATAAAAGTCTAAAATAACATAAGAAATAAAGCCCATTTTCATTCACCACCTGCACATTTCGTTCATACAATATCTTGACTAAATAAACACCCAACTTACACATATACAGCTCTGGCTTAAGCAAGGAGGGTTATACCAGTTGAAGGAAAAAGCGTATCAATCTAAACCGTTACTCACAAAGAGAGAAAGAGAAGTATTTGAATTACTGGTTCAAGATAAAACAACGAAGGAAATTGCAGGTGAACTGTTTATAAGTGAAAAAACAGTACGTAATCATATCTCAAACGCAATGCAAAAGCTAGGGGTTAAAGGACGTTCACAAGCAGTTGTTGAGCTTCTTCGTATGGGAGAGCTCGAACTATAAGAAAGCAGCCGACTTTTATACAAAAGGTCGGCTATTTTTCTGTTTGTTTCATGCTCCATATGAATGATAAGGATGCTTCATACATAAATAGGTAAGGCTATAAAGAACGCGATAAATAAAATATAGAAATAAAACTCCCGCTATTAATAAAAGTAGCGGGAGTTTTATTTTGAATGAGCATTTTATATAGAAGAAACCGACTTTCATATAGAAGGTCGGTTATTTTTCTGTCTTGCAAATTATGAAAAAAAGGAGCAAAATAAAAAAGATCCTGATCTATATAGGTACAAATGAAAATTTTTATACAGGGGCACTTTAAGTTAGCGAACTTAAAGTGTGTAAAATATACTGATAAACATAAAAGATGATGAATGAGAAAACGGGTGATTAAGTTGAATAGAGCGATCGGTGTTATTGATTCAGGAGTGGGCGGTTTAACAGTAGCGAAGGAATTAATTCGTCAGTTGCCGAAAGAGCGTATTATATATTTAGGGGATACAGCACGTTGCCCTTATGGTCCGCGTTCTCGTGAAGAAGTGCGTCAATTTACGTGGGAAATGACGGAGCATTTATTAGATTTAAATATCAAAATGTTAGTTATTGCGTGTAATACAGCAACTGCGGTTGTATTAGAAGAAATGCAGAAACAATTACCAATTCCAGTAGTTGGAGTTATTCATCCAGGATCACGTACAGCTTTAAAAGTGACAAATACGTATCATGTTGGGATTATTGGAACGATTGGAACAGTAAAAAGTGGCGCCTATGAAGAGGCGTTAAAGTCTATTAATAACCGTGTTATGGTAGAAAGTTTAGCTTGCCCACCTTTCGTTGAGCTTGTAGAGAGTGGGAATTTCGAAAGTGAAATGGCGTATGAAGTTGTAAGAGAAACATTGCAACCGTTGAAAAGTACTGACATTGATACGCTTATTCTAGGATGTACGCATTATCCGATTTTAGGTCCTGTTATTAAAAAGGTAATGGGGGATCAAGTACAATTAATTAGTTCGGGTGATGAAACAGCGCGTGAGGTAAGCACGATTTTATACCATAGTAAGATGTTAAATGAGGGAGAAGAACAAAGTGATCATCTCTTCTTAACGACTGGTAAAATAGGTCTGTTTAAAGAAATTGCATCAAAGTGGTTCGGTCAGCCGATTGAAAATGTGAAGCATATCAATTTAGAAACAGAATAATAGTAGATTCATATAAGAGAACTCCTGAGAAATCAGGGGTTTTTTCTGTATAAGTAGCCATAGCTTGTTCTAAAATATGAAACAGCTCGTATACATAATAGTACAAACTTAGATTTTAGGGGGGAATGGCATGCCTAAATCCACTTTTAAATGGGTTGTTGGTGCTACTGTGAGTGCGATTTTATTATCAGGGTGTGGCTTGTTAAATCAAGAGAAAGCGACAGAACAAATTGATCCGCCAAAAAAAGTTACGTATACAGAAGGTGAAAAGAAAGAAACTGCTAAAAAAGATAAACAAGGGCAAACAGTAAATAGAGAGTTATACCTCGTTGATAAAAATGGATATGTCGTACCGCAAACTATTGCAATGCCTACTCCGAAAGCGAATGAAGTTGTACAGCAAACGTTAGAATATCTTGTGAAAGATGGACCAGTCACAAATTTATTACCAAATGGATTTCGAGCAGTCCTTCCAGCGAATACGACGATGACCTTGAATTTGAAAAAAGGCGGGACAGCAGTAATTGATTTCTCTAAAGAAATGAAAAATTATTCAAAAGAAGAAGAACGTCAAATTGTTGAATCAGTAGCGTGGACTTTGACTCAATTTACAGAAATAAAACAAGTGCAGTTCCAAATAAATGGTGAAAAGTTAGCGAAGATGCCTGTTGCGGGTACACCGCTTGGTGAAGGTGTAAGTCGTGCGAATGGAATTAACTTTGATGATGAACAAGTAGCAGATGTGACGCATACAAAACCGGTTACACTTTACTTTATGGCACAAAATAATAATAAGCAGCAATATTACGTACCGGTAACAAGGCGCGTTGCAGAAGGAAAAGAAAATGATTACTCGGCAATTGTGGATGAGCTTGTAAAAGGTCCGATTCAAGGATCGCTACTAAATGATTTTAATCCAGGAGCTAAGCTTATTACGAATCCAAAAGTGGAGAACGGAAATATTACATTAAACTTTAATGAAAATATATTTGTGAACCCAGACAAAAATATGATTTCAAATTATGTGTTGAAATCGTTAGTCTTATCTTTAACGGAAAAACAAGGTGTGAAAAATGTTTCTATTGAAGTGAATGGGAAAGCAAATCTTATGGATGAGAAAGGTGAAAAGTTAATAAAACCTGTTGATCGTCCACAAAACGTGAATACAGGTAGTTTTTAATCGTGAATAATTTGATATACTTATGTAAGAAAGGGGAATTGCTTTTTGAGTTCCCCTTCTTTTATTGTTATACATAGCGTACATTTAAATTTGGCTATACTAATGAGAGTATTTATGAGGGGGTTATTTTTATGCGAGTAGATGGTAGAGGAAAAGCAGAGCTACGCCATATACATATTCATACAAATTATTTAAAACATCCAGAGGGATCAGTACTAATTGAAGTTGGGGATACAAAGGTAATTTGTTCAGCGACAATTGAAGAGCGTGTACCGCCGTTTATGCGCGGAGAAGGAAAAGGCTGGGTAACAGCAGAATACTCAATGATTCCACGTGCGACAGAGCAACGTACAATCAGAGAGTCAAGTAAAGGGAAAGTAACAGGGCGCACAATGGAAATCCAGCGTTTAATTGGACGAGCATTACGTGCGGTTGTTGATTTAGAAGCGCTTGGCGAAAGAACAGTTTGGATTGACTGTGATGTAATTCAAGCGGATGGCGGAACGAGAACAGCTTCTATTACAGGTGCTTATGTAGCGATGGTATTAGCTTTTGAAAAATTATTGCAAGCAGAAAAAGTATCTAAAATTCCGGTGAAAGATTATTTAGCGGCAACGTCAGTAGGTGTTGTTGAAGAACAAGGTGTTGTTTTAGATTTAAATTATGCTGAAGATTCTAAAGCAGACGTTGATATGAACGTTATTATGACTGGAAAAGGTCAGTTTGTTGAAGTGCAAGGAACTGGAGAAGAAGCGACGTTTAGCAGAGCTGAATTAAATGAATTACTTGATGCTGCTGAACAAGGGATTTTCCAACTTGTTGAAAAGCAAAAAGAAGCGTTAGGTGACATCGTATCTCATATAGAGTAGAGGTGGAAAATATGAAGCAAGTTGTTGTAGCGACGAAAAATCTTGGGAAAGTACGTGAGTTTGCTGAGTTATTTGAGAGATTTGACTTAGAAGTGAAATCTTTACACGATTTTCCTCATATTGAAGAAGTCGAAGAAACTGGTGAAACATTTGAAGAAAACGCAATTTTGAAAGCGGACAGTCTTAGTAGACAGTTGAATTCCATCGTAATTGCGGATGACTCAGGTCTTATTGTAGATGCCTTAAACGGGAAACCAGGTGTATATTCAGCTCGTTTTGCTGGAGAGCCGAAAGATGACCAAGCGAATATCGATAAAGTGTTGCAAGAGTTAACTGACATCGATTTAGAAAAACGTACAGCTCGTTTTTACTGTGCACTAGCGGTTGCTTTCCCTGAGGCAGATAAAGAGCCGGTTATTGTAAACGGAACGTGTGAAGGGAAAATCTTAGAACAGCGCCGCGGGGAAAATGGTTTTGGATACGATCCGATTTTTTATGTAGAAGAATATAAAAAGGCAATGGCGGAGCTAAGCTCAGATGAGAAAAATGCCATTAGCCACCGCGGACGCGCTCTTCGTAAATTAGAAGAGAAAATCCCGGAATGGTTTTTAGAAGAATAAGGGAGAGAGATTGATGAAAGCTTTAATCGTAAGCGATAGTCATAGCTCTGTGAAGGAATTACAGCAGTTAAAAGAGAAATATGAAGGGAAAGTAGATGTCATGATTCATTGTGGTGATTCAGAGCTAACGCCTGCTCACGAAGAGCTACAAGGTTTCCAAGTTGTAAAAGGGAATTGTGATTATGCTAACTTTCAAGATGAAATTGTAACTGATGTAGATGGAATTCGTTTCTTAGTTGTACACGGTCATCGTCATAATGTGAAAATGACGTTACAAACGTTAGCGTATCATGCAGAAGAAGTAGGAGCACAAGTAGTGTGCTTTGGACATTCTCATGTATTAGGGGCAGAATTACTTGATGGGATTTTATTTATTAATCCAGGAAGTATTTTGCTCCCGCGCTCTCGTGTGGAAAAGACATTCGCTTTATTAGAAATGGATGAAAATCATATAGAAGTTCGTTTTGAAACATTAGACGGACAGCTAGTTGAACAAGCAGTTTTTAAAAGAGGATAATAAAAATTATCCTCTTTTAAAAAAGTGTTGACTTTATAAGTGGTTATGAATATAATAAATATTGTCGATAGGGCAACGGCGCTAACGAAGAAAAATTAAATAACATATGCGGGTGTAGTTTAGTGGTAAAACAAGAGCCTTCCAAGCTCTGGTCGAGAGTTCGATTCTCTTCACCCGCTCCATGTCCCAGTAGCTCAGCCGGATAGAGCATACGCCTTCTAAGCGTACGGTCGGGAGTTCGAATCTCTCCTGGGACGCTAAAAAAACCTTGTTATCTTTTGATAACAAGGTTTTTTGTTTGTTTTAAATTAGTTATTAATAAATTTTTCAAAGACAAAACCGTAATCTTTCACGTTATATTGCTTTTTCGTATCAACGAGCCAGTTAAAGGCGATCTCGTTCATCTCTTTAAACTGTTCTGCTAAATTTACTTGTGCATTTGAAATACGGCTGAAAGCGTTAGATGCCATATCTAAACTTTTATGTGCATACTGCAATGTAATGTCGTTGTCGTATGAAATTTCTTCGATTTTAAGAAGAGCCTTATATAAATCTTTTAATTCTTCAATATGTTTTTTATGAACATCAATTGAGTAATGCTCATCTCCCATTTGAAATTTAATTTCTACATCTAAATCAATCGTTCCTGCAGTTTCAAGTGCTACGTTTTTAATTTGATATTTACTATAGCTAAAGCGGCGTAATGTACGTTTTTTGCTTGTGGCACTTGTACCATCTAGGTGAATTAATCCTTTGTTTGTGAAACAATATTCATCTGATTTTGATTTAATAAGAAAGTAAATTTTCTCCCCATCTTCATGCATTACGTAATCATCAGCATCGACCTTATCGTAATCTTTTGGTGTGATAACGGAACCTACATCGCTTAATCCTAAAACGTCAGCTGCCATTTTTTTGAACATATATAATCCCCCTTGTAAATTAAATTCTTAATTGTACAAAAATATATTAACATGATTTTAAACTTATTTTTGAAATCTTACAACTCTGTAAGGTAAGTGTAAGGAAGTTCGATGGTAACAAATTACTAATCTTATATAATGAAGATAACAACGATAAATGAGGAGGAAGAGATGATGAAAGGATTAATCGTAACGGGTTTAACAGTAGCTTTTGGGTTTGTGGCGTATGAAAAGTTAACATATGTAATTGATGTTGTAAAACATTTAGTAGCGTAGAAAAAACTGCCATGAGAGGGAAAGGGAATGAGTGAATGAATGGAATGGTTATTTGGAATTATAGGTACTTGTAGTGTAGTTTTATTGTTCTTTGTCCCGAGTGGTATACTTAGTTCGACAACGAGTTTGTTCTTTTTAAGTTTGTTTGCTTGTACGATGCTTATTATTATGTTTTTAATGAAGCGAAGTAAACCAATCTTCTATTTTAGCATGATTGTTATGGCAATTATTGTTCTCCAAATTATTACCCTTGTTATATACCCCACAATTATAAAAGCTTTCCATTAATGATGAACCCTCTGCCGTCTGTTGCTGAGGGTTTTTGTTTGTGAAAAATGAATTTTATTTAGAAGTTTGTTGTTTTTTTGTTATGAAAATAGAATATTCCTATATTTCAAATAAATAATTTTGGAATGTTGTGTTCTCATTACGCATTTGATATATTTACTTTGAAGATCATTAAAATCTAGAAAAAGAGGCGGACGTATGGATAAAAAAGAAAATACGGTCGTATTGTTTCCGCAACTATCAGAACGCTATATTGATAAAGGTTTTTTAGCGTTGAAAGAGCGGGAATTCGAAGATGCATTGCGCTGCTTTGAAATATTACGTCAGTATAATGCAGAAACGGAACAAACAGAATTAGCTTCCGTTATTTGTTTGCTAGAATTAAAACGTATGGAAGAAGCGAAAGAAAAATGTGAGCAGTTGCTTGAAACAGGAGCTGTATTATTTGGTGATATTCTTGAAACGTATGTAACTATTTTAGTTCAAACAAATGATTATGAAGGTGTCATTGAAACTGTTGAGGAAGTTTTGCAAACGAAAGATATAATTCCTGAGCAAAAGGAAAAATTGGCGCAGCTTGCTTTGTTTGCGCAAGGGATGCT
Source organism: Bacillus sp. TH30 (assembly GCF_016650875.1). Taxonomy (NCBI): domain Bacteria; kingdom Bacillati; phylum Bacillota; class Bacilli; order Caryophanales; family Bacillaceae; genus Bacillus; species Bacillus sp. TH30. The sequence continues at coordinate 3,474,457 of NZ_JAEKEY010000002.1, forward strand.
GAATGAAGAAGATACACCGCTAGTGGATTCGAATTTTGAATTAGAAGAATTTACCGATGGGCTTTTTGGAGAAAACTTTGGTCAAAAGCTAAGAGTGATCCAGAAACTTTCGTTAAAAGACCTGGATCTCGCACTTCCTACTTTAAAGAAATTTTTAATAGACGAAGATCAGCACCCTTATTTAAAAACTTCTATTTTGTATAAAATGGTAGAAAATCAAATAGAAGAAGAGATAGAAGTAGAGAAGTTTGGAAATACGATAAAGGTGATTCCAGCATTTACAGGTCATAATGAGGAGCAATCCGATAAAATTATACATAAATTCTCAAACCGATTAGAGCAAAATTATCCAGATATATTTAGTACGATGGTTACATACTGGAAAGAATTACAAATTAGTATTTTTCCGTTCCCTCTATTAATGGATAAAGTAGAAATTTGGGCTGCTGTCTTAGAGAGAATTGGAAGAAAGCGTTTCGGATTGGCTATTGATGAAGAAGAACTTATGACAGCGTACAATATTGAGTTTGAGGAATTTCATATTGCCTATCAATGGTTACTGCGCATTGAAAGAGAAGGGTATTTGCCCGTATAATTATGAAAAAGAATCGTTCAGTTATTGAAACGAGCACATTCTATGTTATAATGTAAGGGTTGCAAAAGGCAGAAATCTGCCTGTTTGTAAGAGAAGAGGAGTATAATTCTCTTACTTAATATGTTTCATATTAGTCTCGAACAAAATATACCGTAGTTGTCTTTTAGACAATTAGTAGATTGGAACATTGTATCTGAAAGCTTTTTGCTAGAGGGTTATTTGTACATTTGTTATTTCAAGAAAGAGATAATAAAAATTTTGATCTATAGAGGTATGTGCATACATTATTATAGTTGGAGGGAAAGAATAAATGTCTACAAAATGGGAAAAATTAGAAGGTAACGTTGGCGTTTTAACAATCGAAGTTGATGCTAAAGAAGTAAATAACTCTATCGACGCTGCATTCAAAAAAGTAGTAAAAACAATTAATGTACCAGGTTTCCGTAAAGGGAAAATGCCTCGTCCATTATTCGAACAACGCTTTGGTATTGAATCTTTATACCAAGATGCTTTAGATATCATCTTACCAAAAGCATACGGTGAAGCAATCGATGAAGCTGGTATCTTCCCAGTTGCTCATCCTGAGATTGACATCGAGAAATTCGAAAAAGGCCAAAACTTAATTTTCACTGCAAAAGTTACTGTAAAACCTGAAGTTAAATTAGGTGATTACAAAGGTTTAGCAGTAGAAAAAGTTGAAACAACTGTAACTGACGAGGATGTAGAGAACGAAGTAAAAGCTTTACAAGAGCGTCAAGCTGAACTAGTTGTTAAAGAAGACGGAACTGCTGCAGATGGTGATACAGCTGTAATCGACTTCGAAGGTTTCGTTGATGGCGAAGCATTTGAAGGCGGAAAAGGCGAAAACTATTCTCTTGCAATCGGTTCTGGTACTTTCATCCCAGGTTTCGAAGAGCAAGTAATTGGTCTTAAATCTGGTGATTCTAAAGAAGTTGAAGTATCATTCCCAGAAGAGTACCATGCTGCTGAATTAGCTGGTAAACCAGCAACATTCAAAGTAACAATTCACGAAATCAAAACAAAAGAACTTCCTGAGTTAAACGACGAGTTCGCTAAAGATGCTGACGAAGAAGTTGCAACTCTTGATGAATTAAAAACAAAACTTCGTACAAACTTAGAAGAAGGCAAAAAGCACGAAGCTGAGCACAAAGTACGTGACGAAGTAGTAGAATTAGCTGCTGCTAACGCTGAAATCGACATTCCAGAAGCTATGATCGACACTGAGTTAGATCGTATGGTTCGTGAATTCGAGCAACGTTTAAGCCAACAAGGTATGAACCTTGAGCTTTACTACCAATTCACAGGTACTGACGCTGACAAATTAAAAGAGCAAATGAAAGAGGATGCACAAAAACGTGTAAGAATCAATCTTGTTCTTGAAGCTATCATTGAAGCTGAAAACATCGAAGTTACTGAAGAAGAAGTAACTGCAGAAGTTGAAAAAATGGCTGAAATGTACGGTATGCCAGTAGACGCTATCAAGCAAGCTCTTGGAAGCGTAGACGCTTTATCTGAAGATCTTAAAGTGCGTAAAGCTGTAGACTTCTTAGTAGACAACGCTGCATAATAAAATAACAAGGCGCGATTTTAATCGTGCCTTGTTTTATAAATATAGAAATATATTTATAAAACTTTTCGATGAAGAAGGAAAAGTGCCTTTGTAAGTCGAATATACATATTTCAAAAGTTTTAAAATTTTTTTATTTGTACATAACTAGTCATATTATTTGTATTTCTCGCTACGTAGTGACATAATATGTATTTACATACGATACATTTATCGTGTACATACGAAGGCAAGAGGTTAGCACTTTGTAAGGGGTGTGAAAATATGTTTAAATTTAATGATGAAAAAGGTCAATTAAAATGTTCTTTCTGTGGTAAAACACAAACGCAAGTTCGAAAGTTAGTTGCAGGTCCAGGTGTTTACATTTGTGACGAGTGTATCGAGCTTTGTACTGAAATTGTACAAGAGGAGCTTGCGAAGGACGAAGAAGTAGAATTCAAAGATGTACCGAAACCGGTAGAAATTCGTGAAATCTTAGATGAGTATGTCATCGGACAAGATAACGCGAAAAAAGCACTAGCGGTAGCGGTATATAACCATTACAAACGCATTAATTCTAACAGCAAAATTGATGATGTAGAATTAGCGAAGAGTAATATTTCACTTATTGGGCCAACTGGTAGTGGTAAAACATTATTGGCACAAACATTAGCGCGTATTTTAAATGTTCCATTTGCAATCGCGGACGCAACATCTTTAACAGAAGCTGGATACGTTGGGGAAGATGTAGAAAACATCTTACTAAAACTAATTCAAGCGGCTGATTACGATGTAGAAAAAGCGGAAAAAGGAATTATTTATATTGATGAGATTGATAAAGTGGCACGTAAGTCCGAAAATCCATCAATTACACGTGATGTATCTGGTGAAGGTGTACAGCAGGCACTTCTGAAAATTCTAGAAGGTACTGTAGCGAGTGTTCCACCTCAAGGTGGTCGTAAGCACCCGCATCAAGAGTTTATTCAAATTGATACAACGAACATCCTATTCATTTGTGGTGGAGCGTTTGATGGCATCGAGCCTATTATTAAACGTCGCCTTGGTGAGAAAGTAATTGGATTTGGTGCTGAGAAGAAAAATGCTGATGTAAATGAGAAGCATGTTTTATCTCACGTTTTACCAGAGGATCTTTTAAGATTCGGTTTAATTCCGGAGTTTATCGGTCGTCTTCCAGTTATTGCGAACCTAGAGCCGCTTGATGAAGATGCTCTTGTAGATATTTTAACTAAACCGAAAAATGCACTTGTTAAGCAATTCCAAAAATTATTGGAGCTTGACGATGTTGAGTTAGAGTTTGAAGAAGGTGCACTAGTTGAGATTGCGAAAAAAGCAATTGAACGTAAAACAGGTGCTCGTGGACTTCGTTCTATTATTGAAGGCTTGATGCTTGATGTAATGTTCGAACTTCCATCTCGCAAAGATATCGAGAAGTGTATTCTTACGAAAGAAACAGTAGCTGATAATGAACCGCCGAAATTGGTGTTACAAGACGGTACTGTACTTGATACAAAAACATCTGCATAATGCGAAGAAGAAACAGCAATTTTTATAATTGCTGTTTTTCTTTATGTTTAGCACTATTCCTCCCAGGAAATACTAAAAGGTAAAACATAGCGGGAGGAAATGAATTATGAGCTGGACAAATATATTTTTACTTGTTCAACTTGTTTTTGGCGTAATTGTCGGATTGTATTTTTGGCATTTACTTCGAAATCAGCGAACACAAAAAGTTTCAATTGATCGAGAATCGAAAAAAGAATTAGAGCAGCTTCGTAAAATGCGTGAGGTTTCTTTAACAGAGCCGCTTGCGGAAAAGGTACGTCCTACATCCTTTATAGACATTGTAGGGCAAGAAGACGGGATTAAGTCGTTAAAAGCGGCTCTTTGTGGTCCTAATCCGCAACATGTGATCATATACGGTCCGCCAGGTGTCGGAAAGACAGCGGCAGCACGCCTTGTATTAGAAGAAGCGAAACGAAATCCGAAATCTCCATTTCGTACAAATGCAACATTTATCGAACTTGATGCGACGACAGCTAGGTTTGATGAGCGTGGTATTGCGGATCCATTAATTGGTTCAGTGCATGATCCTATTTATCAAGGAGCAGGTGCAATGGGACAAGCGGGTATCCCGCAACCGAAAAAAGGGGCTGTAACAGATGCGCATGGTGGTATTTTGTTCATTGATGAGATTGGTGAATTACATCCAATTCAAATGAATAAAATGCTAAAGGTGTTAGAAGATCGGAAAGTGTTTTTGGAAAGTGCGTATTATAGTGAAGAAAATTCGATGATTCCAACGTATATACATGATATTTTTCAAAAAGGTTTACCTGCAGATTTTCGCTTAGTTGGTGCAACGACACGTTCACCAGAGGAAATTCCTCCTGCAATTAGGTCGCGTTGTTTAGAAGTGTTCTTCCGTGAGTTAGATACAGAAGAAATTCAAAAAGTAGCGAAAAATGCAGCTGACAAAGTGGAGATGCAAGTAGGTGAGAACGGTATTGAAATGATTGGAATGTATGCAAGAAATGGGCGAGAAGCAATTAATCTCGTGCAAATTTCTGCTGGTATGGCGATAAATGAAGAACGACCTTTCATTAAAGATGAAGATATTGAGTGGGTTGTTCATTCTAGTCAGCTTACACCAAAGTACGAAAAACGTATTTATCCAATTCCGAGAATCGGTCTTGTGAACGGGCTTGCTGTATATGGGCCGAATACAGGTGCGTTATTAGAAATTGAGGTAACAGCTATTCCTGCGAAAGATAAAGGATCAGTAAATGTCACTGGAATTGTAGAAGAGGAAAGTATTGGAAATCAAACGAAATCAATCCGCCGTAAAAGTATGGCGAAAGGTTCTGTTGATAATGTGTTAACAGTACTTCGTTCTCTAGATGTGTTGCCAGAAGGGTATGATATACATATTAATTTTCCTGGTGGTATCCCGATTGATGGTCCTTCAGCAGGTATTGCTATGGCAACAGGTGTATATTCAGCAGTGCATCGTACGTATGTGAATAATGAAGTAGCGATGACAGGTGAGATAAGTATCCACGGAGAAGTGAAGCCTATTGGTGGTGTGTACGCAAAAATAAAAGCTGCGAAAAAAGCGGGAGCTAAGAAAGTCATCATTCCGGCTGAAAACATGCAACCATTTTTGTATACAATAAAGGGAATTGAGATCATTCCTGTTCGCAAATTAAAAGAAGTATTTGAATTAACATTTATGCAGGAAAATGTGCATCGTGAGCTTGATGCACATAATGATTTGGGCGAAACAGATGCACAATCAATGTGAGAATATACAATAATAAAAATTTGCCAGACTTCGTTTAAGTTTGTATGCTTAAGCGTAGTCTTTTTTCTTTTCGTGAGGCACAAAAAAACAGGGGATTTACAATTGCGAAGAATCTCTGCAATTGCATCTAGATGTATTGTAATATAAAATAGTTGAACAGGAGTTTAATTTATTATGGAGGTGCTATGTCTAGTATGAATACGAATGAAAGAATTGTGCCCCTCCTACCATTAAGAGGCATTCTCGTATATCCAACGATGGTTCTGCATCTTGATGTAGGACGTGATAAATCGATACAAGCACTAGAGCAGGCGGCAATGGATGAAAATATCATCTTTTTAGCAATGCAAAAAGAAATGAATATCGACGATCCGAAAGAAGATGACATATATAGTGTAGGTACAGTGGCGAAAGTGAAGCAAATGTTAAAATTGCCGAACGGTACGCTTCGTGTCCTTGTAGAAGGTTTACATAGAGCAGAAGTAGTAGAGTTTATCGAAGAAGAAAATGTGGTACAAGTTTCTATTAGAACAGTAACTGAAGAAGTAGAAGATGATTTGGAAGAGAAGGCTCTTATGCGTACGTTACTGGAGCATTTCGAACAATATATTAAAGTTTCGAAAAAAGTTTCAAATGAAACATTTGCAACGGTAGCTGATGTAGAAGAACCGGGAAGACTAGCTGATTTAATTGCTTCTCACTTACCGATTAAAACGAAGCAGAAACAAGAGATTTTAGAGATTGTATCTGTGAAAGAGCGACTACATACACTTATTTCAATTATTCAAGATGAACAAGAGTTACTTAGCCTAGAAAAGAAAATTGGACAAAAAGTGAAACGTTCAATGGAGCGCACGCAAAAAGAATATTTCTTACGTGAGCAAATGAAGGCGATTCAAACTGAACTTGGTGATAAAGAAGGCAAGGGCGGGGAAGTTGAAGAACTTCGTGAGAAAATTGAACAGTCGGGAATGCCTGAAGAAACAATGAAGGCTGCACTGAAAGAATTAGATCGTTATGAAAAATTACCTGTAAGTTCTGCTGAGAGTGGTGTCATTCATAATTATATTGATTGGTTATTAGCTCTCCCATGGACAACAGCAACAGAGGATATGATTGACCTCACTCATTCGGAAGAAATTTTAAATAAAGATCATTACGGTCTTGAAAAAGTGAAAGAGCGAGTACTTGAATATTTAGCTGTACAGAAGTTAACGAATTCATTAAAAGGCCCAATTCTTTGTCTAGTAGGACCTCCTGGGGTTGGGAAAACTTCGTTAGCACGTTCTATTGCAACATCGTTAAACCGTAATTTTGTACGTGTTTCTCTTGGTGGTGTGCGTGATGAATCTGAAATTCGTGGTCACCGTCGTACATATGTAGGAGCGATGCCAGGACGTATTATTCAAGGTATGAAAAAGGCGAAAACAGTTAATCCAGTCTTCTTATTAGATGAGATTGATAAAATGTCTAACGATTTCAGGGGAGACCCATCAGCGGCGTTACTTGAAGTGTTAGATCCAGAACAAAACCATAACTTCAGTGATCATTACATTGAAGAGCCATATGATTTATCGAAAGTTATGTTTGTTGCAACTGCTAATACACTTGCAAGTGTTCCGGGCCCATTGCTTGACCGTATGGAAATCATTTCGATTGCTGGTTATACAGAACTTGAAAAGGTGCACATTGCTCGTGAGCATTTATTGCCGAAACAATTAAAAGAGCACGGTTTGCGAAAAGGTAATTTGCAAGTACGTGATGAAGCGCTTCTTGAAATTATTCGTTATTATACACGCGAGGCTGGTGTTCGTACGTTAGAGCGTCAAATTGCAAAAGTTTGCCGTAAAGCAGCAAAAATTATCGTTACAGCAGAACGCAAGCGCATTGTTGTAACAGAGAAAAATATTGTTGATTTACTTGGTAAGCATATATTCCGTTATGGTCAAGCTGAAAAAACAGACCAAGTTGGTATGGCAACAGGTTTAGCTTACACAGCAGCGGGCGGCGATACACTTGCAATTGAAGTGTCTGTAGCGCCAGGAAAAGGGAAATTAATTTTAACAGGGAAACTTGGGGATGTTATGAAAGAATCCGCACAAGCCGCGTTTAGCTATATTCGTTCTCGTGCAGAAGAACTTCATATTGATCCGGATTTCCATGAGAAAAACGATATTCATATTCATGTTCCAGAAGGAGCAGTTCCAAAAGATGGACCGTCAGCAGGTATTACGATGGCAACGGCACTTATTTCTGCACTAACAGGTATTCCTGTAAGTAAAGAAGTTGGTATGACAGGTGAAATTACACTTCGTGGTCGTGTATTACCGATTGGTGGTTTGAAAGAAAAAACATTAAGTGCTCACCGCGCGGGATTAACAAAAATTATTTTACCGGCGGAAAATGAGAAAGATTTAGATGATATTCCAGAGAGCGTAAAAGAAAACCTTACGTTTGTGCTTGCATCTCATTTAGACGAAGTATTGGAGCACGCATTAGTAGGAGTGAAACAATGAAAGTAACAAAAGCAGATATTGTAATTAGTGCCGTTAAACCGGAACAATATCCAGACAGTGATTTACCAGAAATTGCCTTAGCAGGTCGTTCTAATGTCGGGAAGTCTTCCTTTATTAATAAAATTTTAAATCGTAAAAAGTTAGTACGTATTTCTTCTAAACCAGGAAAAACGCAAACGCTGAACTTTTTCTTAATCAATGAAATGATGCATTTTGTTGACGTTCCAGGTTATGGATATGCGAAAGTATCTAAAACAGAGCGCGCGGCATGGGGCAGAATGATTGAGACTTACTTTACAACACGTACGCAATTAGACGCAGCTGTATTAGTAGTTGATTTACGTCACCAACCAACAAAAGATGACATTATGATGTATGATTTCTTAAAGCATTATGAAATCCCAACAATTATTATTGCAACGAAAGCCGATAAAATTCCGAAAGGGAAATGGCAAAAGCATTTAAAAGTTGTAAAAGAAACGCTTGCTGTTGAAATTGGCGATGAAATCGTTCTATTCTCTTCTGAAACAGGACTTGGAAAAGAAGAAGCATGGAAAGCAATTCATAAAATGACAAAAACAAAAAACGCGTGACGAATGTCGCGCGTTTTTTTTTATTTACTAAACTTTTAGCGTACGTTTAATGTAACTTCAATATTTCCTCTTGTTGCTTTAGAGTAAGGACATACACCGTGAGCGGCTTCTACAAGTTCTTGTGCTTCGGCATGAGAAACACCAGCAACATGTACGTCAAGTACAGCAGATAGTCCGAAACCACCATCTGTATCTTTACCGATAGAAACGTGTGCAGTCACTTCTGTACTTCCCACCTTCATACGTTTTGTACGAATTACAAGTTGTAATGCACTATCAAAGCAAGCTGCATAACCAGCTGCAAATAATTGTTCTGGATTTGTTGCTTCTCCGCCTGCGCCACCTAGTGCTTTTGGCATTTTTACATCAAGATTTAATATGCCATCATCTGAAACTACCTTACCGTTTCTTCCACCTGTTGCTGTTACTGAAGCAGTATATAATTTATCCATGTTTATTCCCCTTTTCTGTCATTAATTTTTTTCATTGTTTCAATTAATGTGTTTAATTGGATTAATAAAGAATGATATTCTTGCTCTGTAATTCCTAAATTTGTAGCCATCGTTGTTGGTAATGAACAAGCTATTTCTTTTAAATCTTTACCTTGTTCTGTTAATTCAATACAAACTTTTCGCTCGTCTTCTTTTGAACGAACACGTTGTACAAGTTTTAATGATTCCATACGTTTTAACATAGGTGTTAAAGTACCAGAATCTAAAAATAGACGTTCTCCAATTTCTTTTACTGTTAGTCCGTCTTGTTCCCAGAGTACGAGTAAAGTAATGTACTGGGGATACGTAATGCCCATTTCTTCTAAATAGGGGCGGTAAAAACGGGTAACCTCTCTAGAACAAGCGTAAATAGAAAAACAAAGTTGGTTATCTAGATGCAAAGGATTTTCTTTCATAGGCAACTCCTTGTATTTTTTAAATTGTGCACAATTTAATTTTGTAAAACCAATATAACGAAAAAGAAATACAATGTCAAATGCATTGCATCGAGAAAGTGAGTACTATATTTTGGAACAATCATACATATTTTCCTTCATGATGAAAGAAGATAGAAAAGATGATGTTATAATTAATATGGAATAGTTTCCATCACTTGATTATGAGGACTTTTTTTGGTAACGTACAAATAGAGTTATTATTTTATAATTATTATAAAGTAGAAAGTTCTTTATTAATCTTACTGAAGCTCCTTTATTACATATGGAGAATAAATAAAAAATAATCAGTTGTTCACACGATTGTCAGATTCATAAGAGGAAAGTTGTATTATGATAGTAGATAAAGTGATAAAACGGGTGAAGGGGGACATGCTGCGTGCATATTCTTGTTGTTAGTGTAAATTATCGAACAGCCCCTGTAGAATTTCGTGAGAAACTCACATTTCAGGCAGCAGAGCTAGAGCAAGCAATGACTATATTACAAAACCAAAAGAGCGTGCTAGAAAATGTCATTGTATCAACTTGTAATCGCACTGAGATTTACGCTGTTGTCGATCAATTACACACGGGACGGTATTACATTAAGAAGTTTTTAGCTGATTGGTTTCAGCTTGAAATAGAAGAAGTCGCACCATACTTGTCTATTTTTGAACAAGATGGCGCAATAGATCATTTATTCCGCGTAACGTGCGGTTTGGATTCTATGGTTGTTGGAGAGACGCAAATTTTAGGTCAAATAAAAGATAGCTTTTTAGAAGCACAACAAGTAAAAGCGACAGGTACAATTTTTAATGAGTTGTTTAAGCAAGTGGTTACGTTAGCAAAACGTGCGCACTCAGAAACAACGATTGGTGAAAGTGCGATGTCTGTTAGTTATGCTGCTGTTGAGCTCGGAAAGAAAATATTTGGCGATTTAACAGATTGTCATGTACTTATTCTTGGTGCGGGTAAGATGGGTGAACTTGCACTGCAAAACTTATACGGAAGTGGAGCTCGTAAAGTAACGGTTATGAATAGGACGCTTACGAAAGCGGAAGTGATGGCTGAGAAATATATGGGACATGCAAAGCCTTTAAGTGAATTGCAATGTGCATTATTAGAAGCGGATATTTTAATTAGTTCAACGGGTGCATCAGAATATGTCATTACGAAAGAAATGATGACAAAAGTAGAGAGAATGCGCTCTGGTCGTCCGTTATTTATGGTTGATATTGCAGTACCACGTGATATTGATCCGGCGATTGATGAATTAGAAGGCTCTTTCTTATATGATATCGACGATCTGCAAGGTGTAGTTGAAGCAAACCGTGCTGAACGTTTAAAAGAAGCAGAGAAAATTCAATTTATGATTGAAGAAGAAATGGTTTTATTTAAAACGTGGTTAAGTACGCTTGGTGTTGTACCGTTAATATCAGCTCTTCGTGATAAAGCGCTAGCAATTCAAAGTGATACGATGGAAAGTCTTGAGCGAAAAATACCAAACCTTAGTGATCGTGAGAAAAAAGTAATTAGTAAACATACGAAAAGTATTATTAACCAATTGTTAAAAGACCCAATTTTAGTAGCTAAAGAATTAGCTGTTGAAGAGGGAGCTGGCGAAAAATTAGCTTTATTTGCGAAGATTTTTGATTTAGAAGTGGAAGAAGCGGGAAATACGGAAGAAGTAGAACATAAAAGAGCGTGGACACCATCCGTTCCATCTTTATAACTTGGAAGGATGATCGGATGAGTTTTTTAAATAACAGTATTATTTATCATATTGCAATTATTTTATATGCTTGTAGCATTAGTTTATATTTTATAGATTATTTCCAAAGTAACCGAAAGGCGAACCGCTTTGCTTTTTGGTTACTTTCGATTGTATGGGTTCTGCAGTCTATCTTTATGTTGCTTAGGGCTACAGATTCAGAAACGAATCCTATTTTAACTTTATTATCAGGGATTTATTTTTATGTTTGGTTATTGATTACGATGTCATTAGTCATTAATCGATTTATGCGTATTGACTTTTTAGTCTTTTTTACAAATGTTGTAGCATTTGGCGTAAGCGCTTTTTCTATTTTCACACCGCTCGGGAAGATGTCCCCAGTACTTGCAGAGCAATTAGTTTCAGAACTTGTATACGTGCATGTCGGTATGGCGATTATTTCTTATGCAACGTTTACTGTATCGTTTATTTTTTCTATTATGTATTTATTGCAATACCGACTATTAAAAAAGAAAAAGTGGAATGCGAGATTAAGAAGATTAGGGAATTTGCCGAAGCTTGAATCTATGTCTTACGGATTAAATTTATTTTCTGTTCCGTTTTTCTTATTAGCAATTATATTAGGATGCATATGGGGATATACAAAATTGGATAATTTCCATTGGTATGATACGAAAGTAATTGGGTCTTTTGTCGTTTTATTTGTATATTGCGTGGGCTTATATTTACGAGCAGCAGATGTGTTGCAAGGTAAGAAAATTGTGCAGTGGAATATCGGGGCATTTCTCGTAATGCTAGTTAACATTTTTCTATTAAGCAGTTTATCTAATTTCCACTTTTGGTATTTATAATGAGGAGAGAGAATTATGCGCAAAATTATTGTAGGTTCACGAAAGAGTAAACTAGCATTAACACAAACTAATTGGTTTATTGATCAATTAAAAGCGCTTGGTTTACCATATGAATTTGAAGTGAAAGAAATCGTCACAAAAGGTGATGTTATTTTAGATGTTACTCTTTCAAAAGTAGGCGGAAAAGGTTTATTTGTAAAGGAAATTGAACATGCGTTACTTACGAAAGAAATTGATATGGCTGTACATAGTATGAAAGATATGCCAGCTGTACTTCCAGATGGATTAATGATTGGTTGTACGCCAAAGCGCGTTGACCCTCGTGATGCTTTTATTTCTAAAAACGGAGAATCGTTTAAAGACTTAGCAGAAGGCGCGATCTTAGGAACGAGTAGTTTGAGACGTAGTGCACAACTACTAGCTGCGAGACCAGATTTACAAGTGAAATGGATTCGCGGGAATATCGATACACGCTTACGTAAGTTAAAAGATGAAGATTACGATGCAATTATTTTAGCGACAGCTGGATTACAGAGAATGGGCTGGGACGGAGAAGTTATTACAGAACATTTAGATGAAACGTTATGTGTACCAGCCGTAGGACAAGGTGCATTAGCGATTGAATGTCGTGAGGATGATACGGATTTACTTCAGTTGTTAGCGCATATTAATGATGCAGTAACAGAAAGAACAGTGGCTGCTGAACGAGTATTTCTTCATAAACTTGAAGGTGGATGCCAAGTTCCAATCGCTGGATATGCAACTCTTAAAGAAAATGATGCAATCGAATTAACAGCGCTTGTCGGTTCTATGGACGGTTCTGTTTTATTGAAAGAGATAGTAGTAGGTAATGATCCGAAGCAAGTTGGATTAGAGGCTGCGGACCGTTTAATTAAACAAGGAGCAAAAGAGCTCATCCTTGCTGCAAATAAGGAGCAACAATAAATATGAACGCTCTCGCTGGCAAAACAGTATTGATTACACGTGCCCAGCACCAAGCGAAACAAATGAGTGTAGCAGTGAAAGAAAGGAGCGGAATTCCATTGGAAATTCCGCTTTTGCGTATGGAAGGTACGTCTCATAGGCAAATTCAACACATAGCAGGGCAGCTACATTCGTATGACTGGGTTATTTTCACGAGTAAAAATGGTGTAGCTTTTTTTCTAGATAGTTTGAGAAAGAAGCTCCCCGGACCGATTAAAATTGCTGCAGTAGGCGTGAAAACAAAGTTAGAGTTAGAAAAGCGAGGCTATCAAGTAGAGTTTGTTCCCACTGCATTTGTTGCAGAAACATTTGCCGAAGAGTTTCTAAAAGAATTAAGTGGAAACGAGCGTATTTTATTTCCGAAAGGGAATTTAGCAAGAGATGTAATCCCGGTTAAACTTAGGGAGTTTGGTGTTTTTCTAGATGAGTTAATTGTATATGGTACGAAGGTGAATGTAGAGAAAAAACAAGAACTTATAACAGCATTGAAATTAGGGGAAGTAAATATTATTACATTTACGAGCCCTTCAACTGTTGATAGTTTTGTTCGTTTACTTGAGGGTACAAACTGGAGAGAATGGACGAAAAAATGTACAATTGCTTGTATAGGGCCTATTACGGAAAAAGAGGCGAACCTCTATTTTCCACATGTTATTGTGCCAAAAGAGTACACTGTAGAAGCATTACTACAATGCATTTGTGAATCTATAAAATAAAAGAATGGGGATAGAAATCTATGAATTCTTTACAATTTAATCGTCATCGTCGTTTAAGACAAAGCGGGGGCATGCGTGCGCTTGTACGTGAAACATTTTTACATACAGAAGATTTTATTTACCCTATTTTTGTATTAGAAGGAGAAAATACTCGTAATGAAGTTCCTTCTATGCCAGGCGTATATCAAATGTCTTTAGATTTATTGCAAGCTGAAATGCAAGAGGTCGTTGATTTAGGTATTCGTTCTGTTATTGTATTTGGTTTACCTGCTGAAAAGGACGAAGTTGGATCATCGGCATATTGTGAGCATGGAATTGTACAGCGTGCAATTAAGCAAATTAAAGATGAGTTCCCAGAGCTAGTAGTAGTTGCAGATACATGTTTATGTCAATTCACAAGCCATGGTCATTGCGGTGTTATTGAAGATGGCGTTATTTTAAATGATGAGTCTCTTGCAGCTCTTGCAAAAACAGCTGTAAGTCAAGCGAAAGCAGGGGCAGACATTATTGCACCATCTAACATGATGGACGGATTTGTAACAGCAATTCGCCATGCATTAGATGAAAATGGTTTCGCGCACGTACCAGTTATGTCGTACGCTGTGAAATATTCATCAGCATTTTACGGACCGTTCCGTGATGCAGCACACGGTGCACCGCAGTTTGGTGACCGTAAAACATATCAAATGGACCCAGCGAACCGTATGGAAGCATTCCGTGAAGCAGAATCAGATGTAATGGAAGGGGCCGACTTCTTAATTGTAAAGCCAGCTCTTTCTTATCTAGATATCGTTCGTGATGTGAAAAATAACTTTAACTTACCAGTCGTTGCTTATAACGTAAGTGGTGAATATTCGATGATTAAAGCAGCAGCACAAAATGGTTGGATTAATGAAAAAGAAGTTGTACTTGAGAAATTAATTAGCATGAAACGCGCAGGAGCAGACTTGATTATTACGTATCATGCAAAAGATGCAGCAAGATGGTTACAAGAAGGAGGCGCTAAATAATGAAAAAATTTGATAAGTCGATTGCGGCGTTTGAAGAAGCTCAAAATTTAATGCCTGGAGGCGTAAACAGCCCTGTTCGTGCTTTTAAGTCTGTTGGTATGAATCCGCTGTTTATGGAGCGCGGAAAAGGCTCTAAAGTATATGATATCGATGGGAATGAATACATCGATTACGTATTATCGTGGGGACCTTTAATTCATGGTCATGCGAATGATCGTGTTGTTGAGGCTTTAAAAGCTGTTGCTGAAAAAGGAACAAGCTTTGGTGCACCAACAGAAATTGAAAATAAATTAGCGCAGCTTGTTATCGAGCGTGTACCATCAATTGAGATTGTGCGTATGGTTAACTCTGGAACAGAGGCGACAATGAGTGCACTACGTTTAGCTCGTGGTTACACTGGACGTAACAAAATTTTAAAATTCATTGGTTGTTATCACGGTCATGGTGATTCTTTATTGATTAAAGCAGGTTCGGGTGTAGCAACGCTAGGTTTACCAGATAGCCCTGGTGTACCAGAAGGTGTAGCGAAAAATACGATTACCGTAGCATATAACGATTTAGAAAGTGTAAAATATGCTTTCGAACAATTCGGTGATGACATCGCTTGTATAATTGTAGAACCAGTGGCAGGGAATATGGGTGTTGTTCCCCCGCAACCAGGGTTTTTAGAAGGACTTCGTGAAGTGACAGAGCAAAGCGGTGCACTACTTATTTTTGATGAAGTAATGACAGGATTCCGTGTTGCTTATAATTGTGGACAAGGTTACTACGGTGTAACTCCTGACTTAACTTGTTTAGGTAAAGTAATCGGTGGTGGCTTGCCGGTAGGAGCATACGGTGGGAAGGCAGAGATTATGCGTCAAGTTGCACCAAGCGGACCGATTTACCAAGCTGGAACATTATCGGGTAATCCACTTGCAATGACAGCAGGTTATGAAACGTTAGTGCAGTTAACGCCAGAATCATATGTGGAATTTGAGCGTAAAGCAGAAATGTTAGAGGCTGGACTACGTAAGGCAGCTGAAAAGCATAATATCCCGCATCACATTAATCGTGCAGGTTCTATGATTGGTATTTTCTTTACAGATGAGCAAGTTATTAATTATGATGCAGCAAAATCTTCAAACTTAGAATTCTTTGCAGCTTACTATCGTGAAATGGTAGAACAAGGTGTATTTTTACCACCTTCTCAATTTGAAGGTTTATTCTTATCGACAGCACATAGTGATGCAGATATTGAGGCGACAATTGCGGCGGCCGAAATTGCAATATCAAAATTAAAAGCATAATTTCTTAGAGAAAATCGCTTTCCATTAGGGGAGCGATTTTTTTTATTCATAAAGTAGCCTTAGGGAACATAAATCTGTAATGACATATAGTTTGGGAGGGGGAAAAGAAGTGGCAACAGATCATTCATTACGATTTTCATTAAAAGAATCTGTTTGGTTCCAGAAGGGACAGGAAGTCGAAGAACTTTTGTCAATTTCGTTAGATCCAGACGTTGAGATAGAGGAGCTCGATCATGAAGTTATCGTGAGGGGGCAATTAGATTTAACGGGAGAGTACGTTGCAAGGCAAGATGATTCAGCTTATTCATTAAGAGAGCTATCACCAGCAAAGGCAATTGATTATGTAGAAACAAGGGCAGACGGGGTTAATGAGCTTGTCCATTCCTTTCCGCTCGAAATATCAATTCCAAGAAATCGAGTGAAAGTAATTGAAGAATTATATGTATCAATCGAGGAATTTGATTATGAATTAAAGGAAAATGGTTGCTTACAACTATTAGCGGATATATCTATTACAGGTTTATGTGACGAAGAAAGAACCGAGGATGAAGAGGAAGAGACGGTGTATGCCGAGTTGGAAGCTGATTCAGCTGAAGAAGATGAAAGTAGACCTGCGCCGCACGAAGAGGTACCAGCCTATAAAGAATCAGATGGATGGGAAGATTATGCATTTGAGCCGTTTCAGTTAGAAGAAAGAAAAGAGCAAGAAATAGAAGAAGAGGAATTAGAAGAACATGAACTTGTGGAGCGTGAAGAGGAGCAAGAAAAGACGCCACAATTTGAATTGTTCGGGCGGAAAAATTTCAAGAAAGAAAAAGCGAAAAAGCAGGAAGAGCCAGAGGAAGAAGCATATTCACAGCGAGATGAAAATGCACTTTATTTAACGAAATTATTTACGAAAGAACCAGAAGAAGAATTTACGAAGTTAAGAATGTACTTCGTACAAGAAGGAGATACAATTGAATCGGTTGCAGAACGTTATGAAACGACTGTACAAAGCTTATATCGTGTAAATCAATCAGAAGATATATATTTAACTACAGGGCAAATTATATATATTCCTGTTTCAAAAGCAACAGTGAAATAAGTGAGTGAGTTTTTTCACTCACCTCTTTTCTTTTCCTAGAAGCTATGTTTTGAATAAGAAAGGGTTATTCGTATGGATATTGAATTACGAAATCGCTATGAACCCATTGTGAGGCAATATAGATTGGACACTCAGCATATGGAAGAGCACGGAAGTGTAATGAAAATTTATACGAATCAAGGTCCGTATGCGTTAAAAAAAATACAAGATAGAAAATTAGAGCGGAATAATTTTTTACACCATATTCAATATTTGAAGGAGAAAGGTTTTTCGAATTATGTACCTATCTATCACACGACGGACGGGAATTATGTTTTAAGTGATGGGGCGTATAGCTATTATTTAATGCCTTGGTTAGAACGTGCGGAAGGAAATGGCGAAGATAATGATCAATACCATAAGATGTTTCAAACGCTCGGGACGTTGCATCAAAAAACGGTGAAAGAGGAGACTTATACAGAAGAAGATTTAGAAAAACATTATACAAATATATCCGACCGTTGGGAAAATGATGGTGAGATATTAGAAGAGTTTCTTGTAGAATCAGAAGCGAAGTGGTATATGTCTCCATTTGAATTACAATATTGTACGTATTATCACCACGTTATGAGAGCACGTGAGTTCGCAACGAAACAATTAAGTGAATGGCATGATGCAATGAAAGAAAAGGAAAAAACACGTACTACTTTCGTTCATGGAAATGTATCGCTTAATCACTTTTTATTTGATTATGAACGAAACGGTTATTTTATTAGTTTAGAAAAGTCTCAGTTTGCTACACCGGTACAGGATATCGTCAGCTTTTATTCAAGGTCTTTGAACACATATCCAATTGCGCGGAGCGACCGCTTTGAATGGTATCAAATGTATCAAAAAAATTTTCCATTTACGAAAGAGGAGCAGCTTCTTATGTTTGCGTATATGACGTACCCGTCGCATTTTATTCGGCAAATTCAGTCGTATACGAAAAGAAGAAAGAGTCGTAATGAAGAAAATGAGCTTCGCGGGGTAAAAATTCTGCAGCAATCGCATTGGCTCATTAGTAATACAGAATATTTCCTTTCGCAATTACAAGCTGCCCAGCAAGGGAACGGATAAAGAAGATAAGTAGGGAGAACCCTGCTTATCTTTTTTTATTAGTTTCATAAAGAGATAAAAGCCGTAGTTTCAAATTTATCTTGACGAATAAGGTTTCGTTTTTTACACTATTGTATATAATAATTAACAATCACATAAATGCATTGAAGGGGAAGAGTATAACATGAAACGTCTTCAGAGAGGGGAACCATTTGCTGGGAGGTTCTCTAGATAGTTATGTTAGAAGGTAGCCCTGGAGCATCTTTTCTGAACGGAATGATTCTTATTAGGAAAAGACGGATTTGTCCGTTATCAAATTAAGAGTATAAGCAAATTCTGAATTTGTTTGTAAATAAAGGTGGTACCGCGATGTCCCTCGTCCTTTTTTGGATGAGGGGCATTTTTTATTTTAAGGAGGGAAAATAATGTCAAATACGGAAAATAATTTACCAACTAAATATGATCATATGTCCGTTGAAGAAGGCCTTTACAAGTGGTGGCTTGAAGGCAAATATTTCGAAGCAACAGGAGATGAGAAGAAACAACCATATACAATTGTAATTCCACCTCCGAACGTAACTGGTAAGTTACACTTAGGTCACGCTTGGGATACGACGCTTCAAGATATTTTAACTCGTACAAAGCGTATGCAAGGTTACGATGTATTATGGCTTCCAGGAATGGACCATGCTGGTATCGCAACGCAAGCGAAAGTAGAAGGAAAACTTCGTGAAGAAGGTATTTCACGTTACGATCTTGGTCGTGAGAAATTCCTTGAAAAAGCTTGGGAATGGAAAGAAGAATACGCTTCTCACATTCGTCAACAATGGGGGAAAGTTGGTTTAGGACTAGACTATTCTCGTGAACGCTTCACATTAGACGAAGGTTTATCTAACGCTGTTAATAAAGTATTCGTTCAATTATATGAAAAAGACTTAATTTACCGCGGTGAGTATATCATCAACTGGGATCCAGCAACACGCACAGCTCTTTCTGATATTGAAGTAATTCATAAAGAAGTTCAAGGTGCATTCTACCATATGAACTATCCGTTAACAGACGGTTCTGGTCACATTCGCCTTGCAACTACTCGTCCAGAAACAATGCTTGGTGATACAGCGGTAGCAGTTCATCCAGAAGATGATCGCTACAAACATTTAATCGGAAAAACAGTTACACTTCCAATCGTAGGCCGAGAGATTCCGATTATTGCTGATGAATACGTAGAAAAAGACTTCGGAACAGGCGTTGTGAAAATTACACCAGCTCATGACCCGAATGACTTTGAAGTAGGTAACCGTCATGACTTACCACGTATTTTAGTAATGAACGAAGATGGAACGATGAACGAAAAAGCTGATAAGTATAACGGTATGGATCGTTTCGAATGCCGTAAAGAGTTAGTGAAAGACTTACAAGAAGCTGGCGTATTAGTAGAAATCGAGCCTCATATGCACTCAGTAGGTCATAGTGAGCGTAGCGGTGCAGTTGTTGAGCCTTATTTATCAACACAATGGTTCGTAAAAATGGCTCCACTTGCAGAAAAAGCGGTAGAACTTCAACAAAAAGAAGAAGAAAAAGTAACGTTCGTACCAGAGCGTTTTGAAAACACATACTTACGCTGGATGGAAAACATTCATGACTGGTGTATTTCTCGTCAATTATGGTGGGGACACCGCATTCCAGCTTGGTATCATAAAGAAACTGGTGAAGTATACGTAGGTACAGAAGCGCCAGCAGATCTTGAAAACTGGAATCAAGATAATGACGTGCTTGATACATGGTTCAGTTCAGCATTATGGCCATTCTCAACACTTGGCTGGCCGAATGAAGATGCAGCAGACTTTAAAAAGTTCTATTCAACAGATGCTTTAGTAACTGGTTATGATATCATCTTCTTCTGGGTATCTCGTATGATTTTCCAAGGTTTAGAGTTTACAGGAGAGCGTCCATTTAAAGATGTATTAATTCACGGTTTAGTTCGTGATGAGCAAGGACGTAAAATGAGTAAATCTCTTGGTAACGGTATTGATCCGATGGATGTTATCGAGAAGTACGGTGCAGATGCGATGCGTTACTTCTTATCAACAGGAAGTGCACCAGGTCAAGATTTACGTTTCAGCATGGAAAAAGTAGAATCTACTTGGAACTTCATTAATAAAATTTGGAACGCATCACGTTTCGTATTAATGAACATGGATGACATGAAGTATGAAGAAATCGATTTAACTGGTGAAAAATCAGTTGCAGATAAGTGGATTTTAACTCGCTTAAACGAAACAATCGAAAGTGTAACACGTAACATGGATAAATATGAGTTCGGTGAAGCTGGTCGTTCATTATACAACTTCATTTGGGATGATTTCTGTGACTGGTACATTGAGATGGCGAAACTTCCACTATACGGTGAAGATGAAGTAGCTAAGAAAACAACTCGTTCGATTTTAGCTTACGTATTAGACCAAACAATGCGTCTATTACATCCATTCATGCCATTTGTAACAGAGAAAATTTGGCAGCATTTACCGCATGAAGGCGAGTCTATTACAGTAGCAGCATGGCCAACAGTTCGTGAAGATTTACAAGATAAAGAAGCGGCAGCAGAAATGCACCTTCTAGTTGATATCATTCGCTCTGTTCGTAATATCCGTGCGGAAGTAAATACACCAATGAGCAAAAAAGTTCAAATGCAAATTAAAGCAAAAGACGAGGTAGTACTAGCTCAGCTTACGAAAAACAGTTCTTACATTGAGCGTTTCTGTAACCCAAGTGAACTAACAATTAAGATTGATTTACAAGCGCCAGAAAAAGCGATGACTGCAATCGTATCAGGTGCAGAGTTATTCTTACCATTAGCTGATCTTATCAATCTTGATGAAGAGAAAGCGCGTCTTGAAAAAGAACTTGAGAAGTTCGATAAAGAAGTAGAACGTGTACAGAAGAAACTTTCAAACCAAGGATTCGTAGCGAAAGCTCCTGCAGAAGTTATTGACGGAGAGCGTGCGAAAGAGCAAGATTATCTAGAAAAACGCGAAGCGGTTCGTCAACGTCTAGCTGATCTTGAGAAATAAAAATGTTTTTCAGAGACTCACTATATTGGTGAGTCTCTTTTCTTTGCGTATAATAGAATTACTAAGTTTGTCTTTTGAAAGGGGAATAGCAAACGTGATACATACATACGAAGAAGCGATAAACTGGATTCATAGCCGATTGAAATTTGGGATAAAACCAGGGCTAGAAAGAATGCAATGGATGTTAGAAGAACTCGGAAATCCAGAGCGTCATATAAAATGTGTTCATCTAGCCGGCACAAATGGAAAAGGTTCAACTTTAACATATATGCGCTACATGTTAGAAGGCGCGAAATATAAAGTAGGAACGTTTACATCGCCTTACATAGAAACATTCAATGAACGTATTAGTGTAAACGGAATACCGATTGCAGATGAAGAGATTGCGGAACTTGTAAATATGGTAAAGCCAGTCGTTGAAAAATTAGATGAGACGGACTTAGGAGAAGCGACTGAGTTTGAAATCATTACAGTAATGGCAATTTATTATTTCGGTAAAGTTAATTTCTGTGATGTCGTTTTATTTGAAACGGGGCTTGGGGGAAGATTTGATTCTACAAATGTTATTCATCCGGTTCTCACGATTATTACGAATATCGGCCACGATCATATGCATATTTTAGGCAATACACTAGGAGAAATTGCATATGAAAAGGCAGGGATTATTAAGTCTGGTGTTCCAGTTATTACTGGTGTGAAAAATGAAGAAGCATTGCAAGTAATTCAAAAGGTTGCTAAGGAAAATCATGCAAGCTTATATGAACTTGGAAAACAGTTTACAACACTACATAAACATTCTAATAAAGATGGGGAACACTTTGATTTTGATTGTCCATTTGCCTCGTTTGAAAATGTTCGGATTTCAATGAAAGGCATTCACCAAGTAGGCAATGCAGCACTAGCGCTTATGGCAGTAATGTATTTAAAAACATATTTATCATTTTTAATTAATGAAGAGGAGATGAAAGTTGGCTTACAAGAAGCATACTGGATTGGTCGATTTGAAAAGTTACAAAGTAATCCAGATATTATAATAGATGGTGCTCATAATCCAGAAGGTATTGAAAGTCTTGTAAAAACAGTAGGGGCACATTATAAAAAGAAGAATGTAATAGTTTTATTTACTGCTCTTGGTGACAAACAGTTACATAACATGGTAGGGCAATTAGAAAAAGTTGCTGATGAAATAATATTTACGACGTTTGCCTTTGATCGTGCCATTTCTGCTGACAAGCTTGCATCGTATTCACAACAAGAGTCAAAATTAGTTTTTGAAGATTGGAAAGAGGCAATTGATACAAAGGTTGACATGATAGGAGAACATGATGTTTTTATCATAACAGGTTCTTTGTATTTCATTTCCGAAGTTAGAAAATATATTCGCGAGAAAAACTAGATAGTCTTTGCTATCTAGTTTTTTGTTCTACAAATGAAGTCAAATGCATACATATAAGATAATAATATAGGGTTATTTGACGAATTCCTCTGACAAATATCTCGTTTTTTTGTGGAATGAATATGATATGATGCGGACAATGACAAGAGGTGAGGTGTGAGTGTATGGACAAGCAATCACGAACGATCTCGGTGAAAGTAAATGGAACAGAAGCGAAGTATGAGGAAAAAAAGAAGGATGAGTTTGACTGGATGATAGCAGAAAGTGAGAGACCGAAAAATGTAGTTCCGTTTCAAAAAGCGAAATCAGTATCTATGGAAAAATATCGAAAGAAGTGGAGCAATACAATAATCGCAATCGTTGCAACTGCAATAATTATCGGTACTGCATTTGGGATGGGTATGATTCATTTATTAACTGGACAAGGGACGACAGGAGAAGGTAAGGTAACGGCTTCGAAGCAGACAGGTAATGAGGAACAAAAGGTGGGTGGAACGGCAGAACAAACACCAACACCGAAAGAGGAAAAACCAAAACCACAGGTAGGAACGTCATTAGAACCAATGAAACTATTTTTCGTTCAAGGAGGGCTTTATTCCTCTGAAGAAAAAGGACAGGCTGCTATTGAAGAGTGGAAAAGTAATGGGGGCGTGGCTACTTTGAAACCGAGTGGTGATAAGTATGCGTTAGTTGTTGCTATTACGAGCGATGAACAGGCTGTTAATCAATTAATAGATCAGTATAAGCAAGATGGTGTTTCAGTTTTGAAAAAAAATTGGGATATTACAGATAAAGCATTGCTCAAAAATGATAAAGAAGTAGGAATGTTTTTAGCGAAAGTGCAGCCATTATATACTCATTTAGCAAAATATGTGTCCAGCGTACAAACTAGTGGAAAAAGTAATCCAAAAGATATAGAAGCGATTCAAAAAGAGTGGAAAGCTATTGAAAAGGAAGGGAAGAGTATGAAGCGTGAAGATGCGAAGAAGCTTTATACGTATACGTCAATAGCGGTGCAAACGATTAAGGAAGGGAAGAGCGATAAGGAATCTGTAGCTAAATTAAATCAAGTTATTATTGATGGTATACTTTCGTATGAAAAAATGGTTTCACAAAAAGTGAAATAATAGGATAATGAAATGACGAAGAAAGAAGTACATATACTTCTTTCTTTTCTTTTGAATTTAGAACAAAGTGCTTTCTGTATGGGCAGCATATAATCGTATTTAAAAAGAACTATTATTTTGTTTAGAGAAAATGATATTTCTAGAATTTGTGGGGAAACTATTCCTTTGATACGATTGATTTGAATTATTCTGCTTCATGTGAGAAGGGAAGGAGAAAATATGAGGAAAATTATTTTAGCTTCAGGGTCACCTAGGAGGAAGGAACTGCTTGAATTAGCAGATGTGCCATTTGAAATCGTTGTTAGTGAAGTAGAAGAGACAATTGGTGCATATTCATCACCTTCTGATATTGTTATGTCGCTTGCTTTGCAAAAAGCATCTGCTGTGGCAGAAAACCATAGTAATCACGTTGTACTAGGTGCAGATACAATTGTTACATATGATTCGCGTATTCTTGGAAAGCCGTCTAATGAGGCTGAGGCGAAAGAAATGTTACGATTATTATCGGGGAAAACACACGAAGTATACACAGGTGTTGCAATTATATCGAAAGAAAAAACGGTAACTTTTTATGAACGTACAGAAGTAACATTTTGGGGATTAACAGAAGAGGAAATAGACGTATACGTTGCATCGAAGGAACCACTTGATAAAGCAGGGAGCTATGGAATTCAAGGTAAAGGGTCTATTTTTGTTCAACATATTCAAGGGGACTACTACAGTGTAGTTGGCTTGCCAATTGCACGTCTTGTCCGTGAATTAAAACAGTTTGATAGCGATGTAACCCATGTGTAAAATTGCATGGGGTTTTCTTTAGGAGAAATCGTAAAAAAAGGGGTGGAGAGATGAACGGTATTCGTGATGTTGTGAGAGAAGAACAGCCACGGGAGCGTTTATTGTTAGAAGGAGCAGGAAGTTTATCGAATCGAGAACTTCTTGCAGTTTTACTCAGAACGGGTTCTAAAGAAGAAACGGTGTTAACGTTATCAGATAATATTCTACATCATTTTGACGGCTTACGAATGTTAAAGGATGCAACGTTAGAAGAGATGATGAGCATTCATGGTGTTGGGATTGCAAAGGCGTCGCAGCTTATGGCTGCTTTTGAATTAGGTAGAAGAATGGTACGTTTAGAATATCAAAATAGATATAGTATTCGAAGTCCAGAAGATTGTGCGAGTTATATGATGGAAGAGATGCGTTTTTTGCAACAGGAGCATTTTGTTTGTTTATATTTGAATACGAAAAATCAAGTTATACATAGGCAAACTATTTTTATTGGAAGTTTAAATACGTCGATTGTGCACCCAAGGGAAGTTTTTAAAGAAGCGTTCCGTCGGGCAGCAGCCTCTATTATATGTCTTCATAACCATCCCTCAGGAGATCCGGCGCCGAGCCGTGAAGATATTGAAGTTACAAAACGATTAGTAGAATGTGGTCGAATTATCGGAATTGAAGTACTTGATCATATCATAATAGGTGACCATAAATTCGTGAGTTTAAAGGAAAAAGGTCATATTTAAGACTATTCTTTTTACTTATTTTGTTTTATAATGTGATTTATGAGTTTTTTGTAGAAAATTATCTACAAAAAGGATGCAGATATAAAAAAACGTACTGTTTTTATAAATATAAAGTAAGAAAAATGAGTCCGTGAAAATAAGAAGGGAAGATAAATGATATGTTTGGATTTGGTGGATTTACTCGCGATCTTGGAATAGACTTAGGAACGGCGAACACGCTTGTATATGTGAAAGGGAAAGGTGTAGTTTTACGTGAACCTTCAGTAGTAGCATTACAAACTGATACGAAACAAATCGTTGCGGTAGGTAGCGATGCAAAACAAATGATTGGTCGTACACCAGGAAACGTAGTGGCACTTCGCCCTATGAAAGATGGTGTAATTGCTGATTACGAAACAACAGCAATAATGATGAAATACTACATTCAACAAGCTCAAAAATCAAATGGATTCTTCTCACGTAAACCATATGTAATGGTATGTGTACCATCTGGTATTACAGCTGTAGAAAGACGTGCAGTAATCGATGCGACTCGTCAAGCTGGTGCTCGTGATGCTTATCCAATCGAAGAGCCATTTGCAGCAGCAATTGGTGCAAACTTACCTGTTTGGGAGCCGACTGGTAGTATGGTTGTTGATATCGGTGGTGGTACAACAGAAGTTGCAATTATTTCTTTAGGTGGTATTGTAACAAGTCAATCAGTTCGTGTTGCTGGTGATGATATGGACGATTCAATCATTCAGTACATTAAGAAAAGCTACAACTTAATGATTGGTGAAAGAACAGCAGAAGCACTAAAATTAGAAATCGGTTCTGCAGGCGAGCCAGAAGGTATTGAGCCTATGGAAATTCGCGGTCGTGATTTAGTAAGTGGTTTACCTAAAACAGTACTAATTCAACCAGAAGAAATTGCAGATGCATTAAAAGATACAGTAGATGCAATTGTAGAATCAGTTAAAAATACGTTAGAAAAAACTCCACCTGAATTAGCAGCGGATATTATGGACCGCGGTATCGTATTAACGGGTGGCGGGGCATTACTACGTAACTTAGATAAAGTTATTAGTGAAGAAACAAATATGCCAGTTCTTGTTGCAGAGGATCCATTAGATTGCGTAGCAATTGGAACGGGTAAAGCATTAGACAATATCGACCTTTTCAAAACTGCTGCTCGATAATATTGCAAAATAAAAATCAATGAAATTAAGAGGGTGTGAACGTGCCACAGTTTTTCTTAAACAAAAGATTAATTGTTTTGTTAGTTAGTATTATTCTTCTCGTGGCATTGATTGGAATCTCATTGAAAGAACGGAACAGTTTATCATGGCCAGAGCAGTTTATAAAAGATACTGTCGGTGTTGTAGAACGTGTATTCCAAAAGCCAGCGAATTATGTTGCCGGATTCTTCGAGAACGTAGAAGATGTAAAGCGCACGTATGAAGAGAATAAAAAGCTGAAAGCAAAATTAGATTCTACCGCAGATTTATCTGCAGTAGTGAAAAATTTAGACGATGAGAATAAAAAACTACGAGAATTAACTGGTAAAGAAAAGTCCCGTGGTGATTATACGGAAGTACAAGCCAGTGTGGTTTCTCGTAATCCCGATAAATGGTACGATTTAGTTGGAATTGATAAAGGAGCACAGCAAGGGATCAAAAAAGATATGGCTGTTGTAACTCCGAAAGGTTTAGTTGGACGCGTAAAAAGTGTATCTCAGTTTACATCTTCAGTAGAGTTGTTAAGTTCGATGAGCCGAACAAACCGTGTTTCTGCTATTGTACAAGGACAAGAAAATATCTTTGGATTAATTGAAGGTTACGATAAAGAAAAACAACTACTTCTTTTCACAAAGATTAGCTCTGATGCAAAAGTAGAAAAAGATCAACTAGTTGTAACATCTGGACTTGGTGATATCTTCCCAAAAGGTCTTGCGATTGGGAAAATTGTTGATGTTCAGCCAGATCCATACGGTTTAACAAAAACAGCTTATGTAAAACCATCCGCTGATTTGAATGATGTAGAGCATATTATAGTTGCAAAACGTGATATGCCTACAGCGCCGTTAGAATAGGAGGGAGAGAAGAGATGATGACGATTTTAAAAAGAGCAGCTCTTCCTCTTTTGCTCCTTTTTGTTTTTTTATTTGAAAATATGTTCTCTACTGTTGTTCCAACAGACGTCTTTTGGAAAGGCAGTATAGCAGCACCGCATTTCTTTATAATTGTGTTATGTTTTATTACAGTGTACTATAGTCCGGTTCAAGGGATTTACTACGGACTATTATTTGGTTTCTTATTTGATACCGTATACACGGAACTTGTCGGTATATATATATTTGCTTATCCGATTTTAGCTTATTTAGTTTATAGTGTGATGAAAGTATTACAATTGAATTTATTTATTGTCGCTTCTATCGTACTGGCTGGCATTGCAGCATTAGAGTATTATGTGTATGGGTTTTTAACTTTGTTAGGACGTACTCACATGTCAGCATCTGTCTTTTTCACAGATCGTCTCCTTGCTACTTTATTGCTAAATGGAATTTTCTTATTAATAGTTTGTTTCCCACTGAGACGATATTTAGTGCGTCTTTCAAAAGCGATAGAAGAAAAAGAAAAAAGGATTTTCTAATTTTATGTCGAATTGAATCGGTGGGGTGAACTTTAGTGGAAGAAAAAAAGCAACAAAATGTAACGATAAAAGGGACAAAAGATGGAATAACACTTCATTTAGATGATTGCTGTTCATTCTCTGAGCTACTAAAAGAATTGGATGAAAAGCTTTCTACACATTACTATGAGAGTGACGGACGTTCTTTAATTGAAGTGCGTGTTAAAGTAGGAAATCGCTATTTAACAGAAGTACAACAAGAAGAGATTCGTACGTTAATTCGCAATAAGAAGAACCTTGTTGTAGAATCAATCGAAAGTGATGTTATAACAAAAGCAGAAGCAATAGCTTGGAAAGAAGAAACAGAAATTGTCCCTATTTCCAAAATTGTTCGCTCTGGACAAGTGTTACATGTAAAAGGCAATTTATTATTAATTGGAGATGTTAATCCAGGCGGAACGGTTATCGCTGGGGGGAATATTTTTGTCTTGGGATCATTAAGAGGAATTGCACATGCGGGGTATGATGGAGATTCAGAAGCTGTTATTGCTGCATCTATTATGAACCCTATGCAACTCCGAATTAGTGATGTGACAATGCGGGCTCCGGAAGAGAAAGAAGACGGAGCAGAGGCGGCAGAATGTGCGTACATTAATGAGAATAATCACATTGTTGTCGATCGCCTGCAACTTCTCACTCATCTTAGACCTAATTTAACAAAGTTAGAAAGGGGAATTGTATAGCTGTGGGAGAGGCAATAGTAATTACATCTGGAAAAGGCGGAGTAGGTAAAACTACAACGTCTGCGAACATTGGTACAGCCCTTGCGTTATCTGGAAAAAAAGTGTGTTTAATTGATACAGATATCGGTTTACGCAATTTAGACGTAGTAATGGGGCTAGAAAATCGTATTGTATTTGATCTTGTTGATGTCGTTGAAGGGCGTTGTCGTTTACCTCAGGCTCTTATTAAAGATAAGCGTTTTGATGATCTTTATTTATTACCTGCAGCACAAACGAGCGATAAATCGGCGGTAACACCTGAACAAATGGATGAATTAATACAAGTATTACGTCAAGATTATGATTACATATTAATTGATTGTCCTGCGGGGATTGAGCAGGGGTTTAAAAATGCAGTAGCAGGTGCGGATAAAGCAATCGTTGTAACAACACCAGAAGTATCCTCAATGCGTGATGCGGATCGTATTATCGGGCTTTTAGAGAAAGAGGATATTGAACCACCGAAACTTGTCATTAACCGTGTGCGTAGTCATATGCTTCATGAACAGGATATGTTAGACGTTGATGAAATCGTACGTACACTGTCAATCGAACTTCTTGGAGTTGTCGAGGATGATGATGAAGTTATTCGTGCTACGAATACAGGTGAACCTGTAGCGCTGCAACCTAGTGGGAAAGCAGCAATAGCTTATCGTAATATTGCAAGACGCTTGTTAGGTGAGAATGTACCATTACAAGCATTTGAACAAGAAAAAGTATCGGTATTTACAAAGATGAAAAATTTCTTTGGAATCCGTTAAAAGCACTTCGCATAAATGCGGAGTGCTTTCTTTTTTCTTCGCATGAATATCTTCCTTCTATAACTCATACATATGTACAAACTGTATATAACTGTTTCTATTTGAAT
This sequence comes from Bacillus sp. TH30, assembly GCF_016650875.1. Classification (NCBI taxonomy): domain Bacteria; kingdom Bacillati; phylum Bacillota; class Bacilli; order Caryophanales; family Bacillaceae; genus Bacillus; species Bacillus sp. TH30. The sequence continues at coordinate 3,504,098 of NZ_JAEKEY010000002.1, forward strand.
AAGGCTAACGAAAGAAAGGAGACAGTATGAAGAATAGACGTGTGGAAGAAATTAAAAAGCGGATTGCGAAAAGGAAAGCAGAGCAAGAATTGCTAGAAGAAGAGCAGTATTTTGCGGGAGGAGATTTTGATAGCGAAACGGTCTTTATTGAAGAGGGGGAGAAGGAAATTCATCCTCTATTTCGAAAAGAAGTTTTTCTCTTCAAAGTTTTGCTATCAGCAATATTAGTTCTTTCGGTTGCTATTTTATTTAAGAACGCACCTTCTTCTTTTGATGGTACTAGAGCTGTTACAGAAAAAGTTATGCAAGAAGAATTTCAATTTGCTACTATATCGAAATGGTATGAAAATCAGTTTGGAAAACCTCTCGTGTTCTTTTCTCCAAATGAGAAAAAAGAAGAGGCTATTCAGCAAAAGGATTATGCGATTCCTGCCTCTGGAAAGGTGATGCAAGGATTTCAAAAAAACGGCCAGGGTGTATTTGTTCAAACGGCTACAAATGCAACGGTGGAGTCAGTAAATGAAGGTATAGTTGTTTTTGCGGGCAAGAAAGAGGAACTTGGAAATACAGTTCAAATTCAGCACGCTGATGGCACGGAGTCATGGTATGCAAATTTAAATGATATGTCAGTAAAATTATATGATTACGTTTCAAAGAAACAAAGAATTGGAATAGTGAGTAATGATGAAAACAATAAAAATGGAAAATTTTATTTTGCAATAAAAAAGAATGAAAAATTTATTGATCCAATTCAGGTGATTTCATTTGATTAAATATAGGGATGTTTTCACGAAAATTTCTGTGCATCCGTTATTTTGGGTTATTATTGTCATTGGTATTTTTACGGCGCGTTTTAAAGAGTTACTATTGTTATTTTGTATCGTTTTAGTTCATGAACTTGGGCATGCTTTTGCCGCAGCGTATTATAATTGGCGTATTAAACAAATTCAGCTTTTGCCGTTTGGTGGCGTAGTCGAGATGGAAGAACATGGGAATAAATCATTAAAAGAAGAATTAATTGTCGTTATGGCGGGGCCAATTCAGCATATATGGATGATTGCGGTCGCTTACATTTTGTATAAAGCGGGCTGGGTAACTGATGATTTGTACCATTTCTTTGTATGGAATAATGTCATTATTTTAGGGTTTAATTTATTGCCTATTTGGCCACTTGATGGCGGAAAAGTATTATTTAATGTATTATCATATCGTTTTCCCTATTTACAAGCACATGAAAAGATGATGAAATTGTCATGTGTTTTTTTTAGTGTAATATTAGGATGGCAGTTACTTTGGAATAGTAATAACATTATGATGTGGGTATTACTCGTTTTTCTAGCGATTTCTTTATATCAAGAATGGAAACAAAGACGGTACGCATTTATGCGTTTTTTATTAGAGCGTTATTATGGGAATAAAAGAGATATTGAAAAAATAGCACCTATTGAGGTGAAAACGGAAGATCATTTATATACGATTTTCACAAAATTTCGCAGAGGATATAAACACTCTATTATCGTCCATGGAAAATATAAAGAGCATTACACATTGGACGAAAATGAATTGTTGTATGCGTATTTTGCTGAAAAACGAACAACCTCATCTGTTGAAGAATTAATTGGTTAGTGTTGACGACGACACTAACCTTTTATATTGTAAGGAAAAGAAATGAAAAGTGAGGAAAGAATTTTGAAGACGTTATATATTAACTACACTGGTTCGGAAAAGCGTGTTGCGATAGAAGAGAAACAAAAAATTGTAGAGCTTTTATGGAAACGGAATGAAGAGCAGGAGATTGTCGGACATATTTATGTTGGGCGTATCGTAAGAACAATTGCTGGAATGAACGCAGCCTTTGTAAATATCGGATTAGAAAAACATGCATATCTTTCATTTGATGATGTACCATCTTCATATCGCATACATGAAGGACAGGCGATACTTGTACAAGTTGTGAAAGAGGCAATTGATACGAAGGGGCCAAAATTAACGGCGAAGATAGAAGTTACCGGAAAATATGTCGTTTACATGCCCTATGATGACATGCGCGCTGTTTCTCGGAAAATAAAAAATAATAAAAGAAGACAACAGTTACTGGGAATTGAAGTAGAAGGAACAGGTGGATACATTTTCCGTTCTGCTTCTGAAAAAGGAACGATCGATGAAATACAAGCTGAAATGCAAGGGTTGCAGCAGTTATATGAAGAGTTAAAAAGAAAAGAAGATCAAGGGAAGGCGCCCTTACTACTTCATCAACCAGCGACGTTTTTAGATCGTGTATTTCAGGAGAACCCAATTGAAACAATTGAAAAAATAGTTGTAGATACGAGAAGTATAGTAAAAGAATTAGAAGAAAAAGTAGGGAAAGAAAGAGTATCCTTTTATAATGAAAAATCTTCGATGTTTAACCACTTTGGAATAGATCGTGAAATCGAGAAAGCACTTCAAAAAATTGTTTGGCTACCAAATGGTGCCTATCTAATTGTAGAACAAATGGAGACGATGACTGTAATTGATGTGAATACAGGTAAATTTACTGGAAAACAAAATTTACAAGATACCGTATTTCGCACAAATGAAATGGCTGCTGAAGAGATTGCTCGTCAATTAAGACTTCGTGATATTGGCGGGATGATATTAATTGATTTTATTAATATGAAAAGACGGGAAGATAAAGAGAAGGTAAGAGAGCGTTTAATGATAGCTTTACAAGATGATCGCACATATACAAGAGTGCTTGGGTTTACAGAGTTAGGTATTTTAGAGATGACGCGTAAGCGCAAGAAACATTCGTTACGTGACGTATTATTAGAAGAGTGTGCGCCTTGTAAAGCGACAGGTTACGTTATATCTAATGAAACAATTGCGTATGAGCTAGAGAGAGAGCTTATTACTTATGGTAATATAGAGGATGAAGCTGTATTGATTGGTGCTTCAAAAAAAGTACAAAAACATTTTTCACAAAAAGAATTACAAAAAAATATTCCATTTGAAATTTATTTCAAAGATGATATTATCGAAAAGTACGCTATTATCCGTTTTGGAAGTAAGAAAGAAATTGTAGAACGGAAAAAATAGTTAGCAGAACATTCATTGACAATAGTCAATGAGTCATGGTAATATTTTTATGTTATAGTTTATAGCACCTAAACTGCTATATGCTACAACCGCACAAGACAGGTTCCCTAAAGACATTTTATGTCTACCTCGTTTTTGGCGAGTCTTAGTAATTAAGAGGAGGTGCAAGTATGTACGCAATTATCGAAACAGGTGGAAAACAAATTAAAGTTGAAGCTGGTCAAGCAATCTACATTGAAAAATTAGATGTTGAAGCTGGTGAAACTGTTACTTTTGACAAAGTTCTTTTCGTTGGTGGCGAAAACGTGAAAGTTGGTAGCCCAGTTGTAGAGGGTGCAACAGTTACTGCGAAAGTTGAAAAACAAGGTCGCGCTAAGAAAATCATCGTTTTCAAATACAAAGCGAAAAAGAACAATCGTAAGAAACAAGGTCATCGTCAACCTTACACTAAGCTAGTAGTTGAAGCTATCAACGCTTAATTCTGGTTAAGATGATTAAGATTACGATAAGTCGCACGAAACTAGGAAGTATCCGATCATTTAAAATGACTGGACATGCCAATTATGCGCCACATGGACAAGATCTTGTCTGTGCTGGAACTACAGCGGTTGTGTTTGGTTCTATAAATGCAGTGGAAGAACTTTGTAATGTGCAGGCAACTATTGAACTCGGAAGTGATGGCGGATTCTTGACGTATGAATTGCCTAATGATTTAGACGTTCATACAGCAGAAAAAGCACAAATACTTTTAGAAGGATTGGTTGTTTCACTTAAGACGATTGAACTTGATTACGGAAAGTATATCCGTTTAATAGAAAAAGTGCAGGAGGTGTAACGTATGTTAAGATTAGATCTTCAGTTTTTCGCATCTAAGAAAGGTGTAGGTAGTACAAAGAACGGTCGTGACTCTCAGTCAAAACGTCTTGGTGCTAAACGCGCAGATGGTCAAACGGTTTCAGGTGGTTCAATTCTTTACCGTCAACGCGGTACAAAAATTTATCCAGGTGTTAACGTTGGTCGTGGTGGCGATGACACTTTATACGCGAAAGTTGACGGCGTAGTACGCTTTGAGCGTCTTGGTCGTGACCGCAAACAAGTGAGCGTATATCCTGTTGCTCAAGAAGCATAAGAACTCACGGAAAACTCTAACCTGAGTGCAGGTTAGAGTTTTTCTATATTAAGGGGTATCTAAATGAATGAAAAATGGACAATTATAGATGCGTTGAGCCACTCGAGACATGATTGGCTCAATCGTTTGCAGATGGTTAAAGGAAATCTTTCCCTTGGAAAAGTGGAAGAGATTCATAGGCTCATCGATCGTTTTGTCCAAGAAGCGAGACAAGAATCCAATCTGATGGGGCTATCAATGCCTTTATTTTCAGAGTGGATTTTAACATATAATTGGAAACAGCAACCGTGCTTATTGGAGTACGAAGTATTAGGGGAATTACATAACTTATCTCATCTAGATGAGACTGTATGTACATGGACGAATCAGTTTTTCTTAATGCTTCAGCATAGTTTAGACGTATATGTTGAAAATTATGTTTGTATCACAATTGAAAGTGACGCGGAGAATGCTCGTTTCTTTTTTGATTTTCGTGGAAAGCTAACGAATGTAGAAGAACTACAAACGTGGCTTGCGAACGAAAACAATAAATGGTATTCCATTTCTTATACAGTACGAGACGAAGAAGTCTCAGTTATATTACAACTAATCGAAAAAAGTGTGGTGAAATAATGTTTGTAGATCAGGTCAAGATATATGTAAAAGGCGGCGACGGTGGTAACGGAATGGTTGCGTATCGTCGTGAGAAGTATGTACCTAAAGGTGGCCCAGCAGGTGGCGACGGTGGTAAAGGTGCAGATGTTGTTTTTGTTGTTGAGGAAGGCTTACGTACATTAATGGACTTCCGCTACCAACGTCATTTCAAAGCTGATCGCGGTCAGCACGGAATGAGTAAAGGTCAGCACGGTCGTAAATCTGAAGATTTAATCGTAAAGGTTCCACCAGGAACAATAGTGAAAGATGAAAAAACAGGTGAAATTCTTGCCGATTTAGTAACGCATGAACAAACAGCTGTAATCGCAAGAGGTGGCCGTGGTGGCCGTGGTAATTCACGTTTCGCAACAGCGACGAACCCAGCGCCAGAAATCGCTGAGAACGGGGAACCAGGTCAAGAACGTGATGTCACGCTAGAACTTAAAGTGCTAGCAGATGTTGGACTTGTTGGATTCCCAAGTGTAGGTAAATCTACATTATTATCTGTTGTATCATCAGCGCGTCCGAAAATTGCAGAATATCACTTTACAACAATCGTTCCGAATCTTGGTGTTGTTGAAACTGGTGATAATCGCAGCTTCGTTATGGCTGACCTTCCTGGACTAATTGAAGGCGCACACTCCGGCGTTGGACTTGGACACCAATTCTTACGTCATATCGAACGTACACGTGTAATTGTGCACGTTATCGATATGTCTGGTTTAGAAGGACGTGAGCCATATGAAGATTATGTCACAATCAATAATGAACTAAAAGAATACAATATGCGTTTAACTGAGCGTCCACAAGTTGTTGTTGCAAACAAAATGGATATGCCAGATGCAGAAGAAAACTTACAAGCATTTAAAGAGAAATTGGGAGACGAAGTGAAAATTTTCCCAATCTCAGCTGTAACGAAACAAGGTGTTCGTGACTTACTATTTGAAGTAGCGAACTTATTAGAAACAACACCAGAATTCCCAATGTACGATGATGTAGAAGAATCTGAAGCAAGTGTAATGTACAAATTTGAATCTGAATCTAATTTTGAAATTACACGCGAAAGTGATGGCACATTTGTTATTTCTGGTTATGACATTGAGAAAACATTCAAGATGACAGACTTCTCACGTGATGAATCTGTACGCCGATTTGCTCGTCAAATGCGTGGAATGGGTATTGATGAAGCCCTTCGTGCACGTGGTGCAACAGACGGAGATATTGTGAAAATTCTTGAATATCAATTTGAATTTATCGATTAAGACTGCCGAAATATGGCGGTCTTTTTTTTTGTTATTTGAGTCCAGTAAAAACCCAATTCGTATAGGCGAACCATAAGTCGATATAGGAAAAAATCCCCATTGATTAAAGTTTCAATTTATAATAGAAAAAGGAGTGATTTTAGAAGAATATTTTATGGGGAGAAAAGGAATATGTATAAAATATTAATTGTAGAAGATGATGAAAAAATTGCAGAGATATTAGAGGAGCATTTAGAAAGGTATGGATATCAATCTTTCAGAGTGAGCGATTTACGTCATATAAAAGATGAGTTTGTAAAAGTAAGTCCTCATCTTGTGTTACTTGATATTAATTTACCATACTTTGATGGCTTCTACTGGTGCCGCCAAATCCGCACTGTATCGAATGCGCCGATTATTTTTGTTTCTGCAAGAACAGGGGAAATGGATCAAGTAATGGCGATTGAAAATGGCGGAGATGATTACATTACGAAGCCATTCCATTTAGATATCGTAATGGCAAAGGTGAAAAGTGCACTCCGCCGCGGGTATGGTGAGTATGCTTTGGCCGCGGAAAGTGACTGCTTAGGTGTTAATGGATTGTTATTATTCCCATCACAGCACACAGTAGAGTGGAAAGGTCAACAAACGGAACTTACAAAAAATGAGTTTTATTTATTAGAATGTTTAATGAAACAAGCAAATCAATACGTGACACGTGAAGAGCTGTTAGAGGCTTTATGGGATGAAGTAGCTTTTGTTGATGATAATACATTAACCGTGAATGTAAAGCGTGTAAGGAAGAAACTTGAGGAGTTAGGCATTAAAAATGCAATTGTCACAAAGCGTGGGTACGGTTATGCTCTTCTTACTGAGTGGGGCGAAGGGCATGAAGGTTAAAAATTACCTCATAGACCGCTTTTCTTTAATTATTACTTATATTGTAAGCCTTTGTTTATTTGGACTCGTATTGCAGCTGCAAAGTCTCTTGGAAAAGAGATCAATTGATTGGGGTACGTGGTTATATGGGCTTTTATTAGGGACAGTTGTGTTTAGTGTATACCTTATTTACGATTACCGAAAACGAAGTGTGTTTTTAAAGAGAATAGAACAGTATATTGCCGGTGGACATACATTACATGACTCTTTACTTATTGATACTTCTTATACAGCAGAGCAAGAAATGGTTGTTGAAGCGTTTACGCTATTAAGGCAGCAATATATGAATGAAGTTCATAAGCAGCATGCAAAAGAGCAACAGCAAATGATTTTTATGAACCAGTGGATCCATCAAATGAAAACACCAGTATCCGTTATTGAATTATTGTTACAGAAATATGGTAAGGAACACCGTGAAGCAAGGGGAACGATTGAAAGTATTCGTGAAGAAAATAACCGTATTTTAAATGGGTTAGATTTAGCGTTACATATGGCAAGGTTAGATCAATTTTCGAAAGACTATAAAGTAGAAGTAGTAAATGTTATAGAGGTCATTCGAGATATTATTAATGAAAATCGGAAGTCGTTCATTCAATCTTCTGTATTTCCGAAAATGATGTTTGAAGAAGAGACTTGTATGATTGCGTCTGATAGAAAGTGGCTTAGTATCGCGATGAGCCAAATTGTTGTGAATGCAATTAAGTATACAAAAATTTCAGAAGCAGAGAAAAAAGAAATTCAATTTCAAATTGAAGAGAAAGATCAAAAGGTGTTATTACATATTAAGGACAATGGAATTGGTATTCCAGAGCAAGATGTAAAGCGTATATTTGATCCGTTCTTTACGGGAATAAACGGCCGTAAAACAAGGGAAGCGACAGGTATGGGTTTATATATTACGAAGGAAATTTGCGGTAATTTACATCATGGAGTGTATGTACAATCAACTGAAGGGGAAGGAACAACAGTTACGTTCCAATTTGCAAAAGATGAAGAATATCATACATTAATGAGAAAAATGACAAAACTGTAAGATAACAAAACGTTTTGTAAGGGAAATCACTCGTTTCTTTTTCTTATTTTTCTTATAGTAAATGTAAGAAGAAAACACGTAGGGGGATTAGAAATGAGTGTTCTTGAAGTAAAAGGGTTAACAAAGGTGTATCAATCAAAAGGTTCAGTAGCGACGACTGCTTTAAATGATATAAATTTTAAAATTGAAGAAGGCGAGTTTGTAGGGATTATGGGGCCTTCAGGAAGCGGGAAAACAACGCTTTTAAATTTATTAGCAACAATTGATAAGCAAACTTCAGGTCATGTGCTTGTAAATGGTGAAGAAATTAATCAAATGCGTGCTGCAAAATTGGCGGAATTTCGCCGTACACATCTAGGATTCATTTTCCAAGATTTCAACTTACTTGATACATTATCGATTAAAGAAAATATTATTTTGCCGCTTGTAATGGCGAAGAAATCTGTAAATGAAATCGATGCGAAAGTACTTGAAATTGCGAGGTTTTTAAACATCGAAGAAATTTTAAATAAAAAAGTATACGAAGTATCAGGTGGACAACAACAACGTGCAGCAGCTGCAAGGGCGATTATTCATGAACCAACATTAATTTTAGCGGATGAGCCAACAGGAAACTTAGATTCTAAGTCAGCGAAATCATTAATGGGAGCACTTCAAGATTTGCATGAGCAAAAGAAAGTAACGATTGCAATGGTAACACATGATCCAGTAGCCGCTAGTTATTGCGAACGTATCCTTTTCATACGTGATGGAGAGATTTTTTCAGAAATACATAAAGGAAGAACGAAGCAAGCCTTTTTCCAAGAAATTTTAGACGTACTTGCGATGCTAGGAGGAGAATATCATGAACTTTCGCCAGCTCGCGCTTAATAACGTAAAAGGAAATTGGCGTAATTATAAAGCGTTTCTTATTAGTAGTTGTTTATCGATTGTCGTATTTTTCATGTATGCTTCCTTCATTTATCATCCAGATGTCGTAAGCGGTAATATTAGTATGAAGACGATGATTACAAAAGGGTTAGAATCGATGAATTATATTGTAGTCATCTTCTCAGCACTCTTTATTTTATATGCGAATTCAACGTTTTTACGAGCAAGAAAAAAAGAATTTGGCTTATTAACGTTAATAGGTGGAACGAAGTCTCAGCTCGGCCGAATGATTATATTAGAGCAACTGATGTTAGGGAGTATTGCCATTGTAGTAGGTATTGGGATTGGAATGCTTTGTTCAAAACTTTTCTTCCAAGCACTCAGTGTCTTACTAAAAATTGATAAAACACTGCCGCTTGTGTGGAATGGAAAAGCAGTTCTTATTACAGTTGGCATATACTTTGTCCTCTTTTTAATACTATCATTGTTTAGTGTTTGGACAGTAGGCCGCTTGCAAATTATTGATTTATTAAGAGAGGCAAGAAAACAAAAAGTAGAACCTTTTGCATTTACATGGTTAGGGGTAGTTGGTATAGGCTGTATTATTGCTGCGTATATACTTTGTTTCCAAGTAACAATTATGAATTTCATTATGTATTTCTTACCAATTGTCGGACTGACAATTGGCGGAACGTATTTACTATTTACACAAGGAAGTACAGTCGTATTAAAAGCATTGCAAAAACGAAAACAATCTTTTTATACGTATCCCAATATGTTTGTACTTAGCAATCTTATTTATAAAATGAAAGATAATGCTCGTTTTCTATTTGTTATTTCTATTATTACGGCGGTTGTTTCTTCAGCGGTTGGTACGCTTTATGTATATTTTGAAAATATGAGTGCGAAAACGATAGAGCTTACACCGCATGCTATTTCATATGAGGAAAAGGGACTAAATACGCATAGCCTGATTAATGAAGAAAAAGAACAAGAGATTGTAAAAAAACATGGGTTTGAAGATGCACGAAAAGTAATTTACGTAAAACTACCTGCAACACAGAAAATAATGTTGTTTAACAGTGAACGTGAAGTACCAATGACGATTATTTCAGAAAAAGAATATAACGCGGAAGTACGTGAACAAAAGAAAGAGCAAATTACAGAGGTTCATAATGCACCAGGTAGTGCGACGATGGTTATGGTTGATGCAGCAAATGAACTTATGAAGATAGATCGTACGAAACCGTATGAATTTACAATCAACGGACAAATGCAGTCTGCTCGATTAAATGAGCCAACGTCATATTCTGTTTTTAATGATAGCGAATATCTCATTGTGAATGATCAAGATTTTGAGAAATACGAAAAGCTCGTACCAGATGAAGAAAAGATGAAATATTATGGTTATTATATTGAAGACTGGAAAAGTACGGAAGACCTTGTGCTAGATTTGAAAAAGGAAATTGCACCAGAAAAGCAAGGGGAATTGAGAAACGCAGTGTTCGCTTATAAAGATATAAGAGAAGGTGGAGTGATTACAATGTTCATCGGCTTCTTCGTAGCAGTACTGTTCTTCTTCTTTGCTTGTAGCATGACATACTTTAAATGGTTTAATGATAAAGAACAAGATCGTATTCAATTTAAGTCATTAAAAAGAATTGGTATGACAGATAAAGAAATTCGTAAAATTGCAATTCGACAAATGGGTGTTATCTTCTTTATCCCAATTTTAATCGGTACAATTCATAGTGGATTTGCTCTTCATACGTTAGGGAAAATGCTTTATATCGATTTATGGAAATCAGGTGCGATTGTAATAGGGGCTTATATTTTAGCTTCTGCCATTTACTTTATGATCGCGCAAAGAGGATATTTAAAACACGTGAAAAGCTAGGGAAACCTCTAGCTTTTTGCCTATGTAGTAAGGTACAGGAGGACGATAGATGAACATTCGGCAACTGGCGCTACAAAATATAAAGGGAAATTGGCGTAATTATAAAGTGTTTTTCTTAAGTAGTTGTTTTGCCATATTTGCTTCTTATGCATACATGTCTGTCATTGTACATCCGTATATGCAAGAGACGATGTGGTATCAAAATGTACGCTGGGGACTTATCATATGTAACGTTATAATTATTTCTTTTTTCGTCATATTTATTTTGTACTCTACTTCTATTTTCATAGAAGCACGTAAGAAAGAATTAGGGTTATATATGTTAATGGGAGCGACGAAGTCTAACGTAATAGGAGTGATTATGACCGAGCAAATATTGATCGGAATTTTCGCTAATATTTTCGGTATCGGGCTTGGCATGATTTTTTTAAAACTCTTTTTTATGGTGTTTAGCATGTTACTTCGCCTTCCGAAAGAACTCCCTGTCATATTTGACATGAGAGCGATTGGTGTAACGTTTGTTATATATATGCTCGTCTTTGTTCTGTTATCTTTTATAAGTGCTTTACGTATATGGAATATAAAAATCATACGGTTATTAAAAGAATTTCGAACAGATAAACGAGAGAGGAAAACATCAAAGTGGCTTTGTTTATTCGGTTTTGCTTGTTTAGGGACGGGATATGCGCTAGCGCTACAAGTGACGATGCAAACGATAGCATTATACTTTTTCCCTGTGTCTATACTTATTTTTTTTGGAACGTATTTTTCTTTTACACATGGTGTTAGCCAATTGTTAGAAGTGATAAAACGAAATAAAAAGATTATGTATACATATCCGTATTTATTTATAGTGAATCAATTGTCACATCGAATGAAGGAAAATAGTCGCTTTTTCTTTCTGTTGTCTATGGCAACAACGTTTGTCGTTACGGCGACAGGTACGGTGTTCTTATATTTTTCTAGCATGCAAGATATGTGGCGTGGCGGAGGAGTACACTCATTTTCATACATAGAAAAAGGCACTTCTGCTCATGAAGTTTTCGAGAAAGACAAGGTTGAAAACTTATTACATCAATATGGATATGATGATTTTCAATCTATGAGTTTTGTTGGAGTGTATGCATCCTTTCAGTCCAATAAGGGAGAAACAGAGGTAGCACCGCTTATAAAGGAAAGTGAATACAATCAAGAGGCAAGAAAACAAAAACAGAAAATGTATTATCCTAAAAAAGGAACAGTTACACTTGTCTATTATAATAAACGCAATTATCCAAATGTATATAATCAAAAAGAGATTCAATTGCAAGTAATGAATCAAGCGTATCCATTCGCATTTAACGGTCAGAAAGAAGGGGTACAATTTAACTATCACCCTTCATACATTAATGGTCTGTTTTTTGTCATGAATGATGAAGATTTTAACAGTATAGCAAATACAATTCCGGATTCTGAAAAAATGATATATAGAGGGTATACATTACCAAATATCGAAAATACGAAGGAATTAAACGAAGCTTTACGGAAACATATGAAACATGATACAAATGATGCGTTTCGAAGTAATATGGAATTATATGTGAATATGAAAGAAGGTGGTGATATTACTCTATTTATAGGCTCATTCATTAGCATATTATTCTTCCTTACGTCATGTAGCATCGTATATTTTAAATGGTTTCATAATATTGCATCCGATCGAAAGCAGTACGGGGCGCTCTCTAAACTTGGAATGACGAAAGAAGAAGTGTGGAAGATTTCTCGTTGGCAATTGTGTATGCTATTTTTTGCGCCAATTATAGTAGGGAGTATGCATAGTGCAGTTGCGTTATATACGTTTCATAATACTCTTTTTATGGACGGATCATTAAGAAAAGTGGGATTGTTTATTCTGTTTTACATTGCTGCATGTATCATCTATTTCTTCTTCGCTCAAAGAGAATACAAGAAACATTTAGACTAGCGAACGCTAGTCTTTTTTTAATATTCGAAATTCTCATAGAAGAATATAAAAAAGTATGGTATAACAGTAAGAAAACGAAAAAGAGGGAAAAGACGATGATTCGAGTAGGATATTTAGGACCAGAAGCGACATTTACAAATATGGCGGTGAGTCGTTTTTTTCCGGAAGCAGAGCATGTACCGTATCGAACGATTCCGGATTGTATTGATGCAGCTGCAAATGAAAATGTAGATTATGCGGTCGTACCGTTAGAGAACGCCATAGAAGGTTCAGTTAATATAACGGTTGATTATCTCGTACATGAGCAGCCACTTTCCATTGTAGGAGAAATTACAGTGCCAATTCAGCAGCATTTACTCGTACACCCGCAGTACGAAGAAGTGTGGAAAGAAGTATACGCTGTACATTCTCATCCGCATGCCATTGCACAGTGCCATAAATTTTTAAATGAGGAATTAAAAGGGGTAACCGTTCGCGATATGACATCAACAAGCGCTGCTGCGCAATATGTGAAAGAACATCCTGAAGAAAAAATTGCAGCTATTGCAAATGAAGCAGCGGCAGAAAAATACGGATTAACAATTGTAAGGCGTGATATTCATACGCATAAAAACAATCATACACGTTTCCTTGTTCTCCATAAGAAAAAGAAAGCAGTACTCCCAAATAACGGAGAAAACCGAGGAGAGAAAACGACGCTTATGATAACGTTACCTGCTGATTACGCAGGGGCACTATATCAAGTGTTATCAGCTTTCGCATGGAGAAAATTAAACTTATCAAAAATCGAATCTCGCCCGATGAAAACAGGTCTTGGAAATTACTTTTTCTTAATCGACGTAGATAAAGCATATGATGACGTATTATTGCCAGGCGTAATGATGGAACTTGAAGCACTCGGGTTTTCTGTTACTGTGCTGGGGAGTTATTCTTCTTATTGGTTGTAAGGGGAGTGTTTGTCGTATTTTGTAGTTAAGTCGATATAATTTCGGTCACTAGTATACCGTATGATAGATAAATAGAGTCCCACCTATAAAAGGTGGGATTTATTATTTTAACTTCGCAAGACGATCCTCTAACTGATCACGCCAAATCTCGGCTAGTTCTTGTACAGCAAGAACCTTCTCAATGCCATCTTTATCTTTCCTATTATGAAAATAAATTTCGTTAGAGAACAAAACAGATACATTGTTTGATGGACGCTCTAATAATGTAATTTTAGAATCTTGACGTACAGTACCTTCTTGAAGAACGCGGCATAAATAACCAGTATATCCAGTTGCTACAATACGTGGCAAAATACCAGGAATACCAAGGCGTTTTGAAATTGTGCTACAAGGTACTCTCGCTTGTGTAACTTGAATGATTGCTTCGCCTAGTTGATATGTATCTCCGATGCATGCATCACGCTCTAACATATTTGTTACGGTAATGTTTTCGCCAAATGTGGAAGCCGGAAGTGTAGTTTGAAATTCCTCTTCCCATAGTGCGTAATGCTCGTGTGGGTACACGCAAACTGCGCGATCAGGTCCCCCGTGGTGTTTTAAATCCGCTACATCATCACCACGGAATCCGTCTTTTGAGAGGAAGGCCTCTTCTGTAGGATCTTTACATATACCTGTTATCATTTCTTTATCTTCGCCATATTTCATTTGTTTCGGTTTACCGGTGCTAAAGTGAACGAGTTCAATTCCCATAGTTGACCCCCTTTACAATTGATTACAATATTATATCACTAAAAAAGCACAGAGAATGATAAAAAACTCTGTGCTTTACATTAATAAACGAGAAATCCAGCGCGGTCTAGTGCCTTGCAAGCGGCATCTAATTTCTCTTTAGAATCTGCTTCAATTGTATGTAAGTGAATACCATCTGTTAGTTGCGAAAGATAGGAAGCGTTTGTGTTTTCGATTTTTTGTAAATATTGCTCTACATCGAAGCGATTACTTACCATAATCGATGCTGTTAAGTCGCCATATACAGGATGCTCAACTTTTACGTCTTTAATTGTAACGCCGTGGTCAACTAACATAGTAAGTTCTTGACGTACTTCTGCCGGTTTATGTTGGCATACGATTACGCGTTCAAAAGCTTGTTGTCTTGTTTGTGGCTTTAAATATAAATACCCTTGTGCAGTCGCAATAATTGGTTCATTTCGTGCTTTTAGTAAGGAAATGTCTTGAACGATAACTTGCCTACTTACGTTTGTCTTTTTAGATAGCTCATTCCCCGATAACGGTTCATTTGCAGCAAGAAGCCACTCGAGGATGAGTTGTCGTCTTTCTTCGCCTAAAATCTTTTTTTGATCATTTTGTTTCATTATGATTTAACACCTCTATAAAATTGATTTCCAATTGTGTGTAGTGCATGAATAGTTGTATCAATTTGTTCTTTCGTTGTGTGATGTCCGAAAGAAAAGCGGACATATTGTTTTGCCTCTTCATACGTTTTTCCAATTGCAAGCATTGTTTTTGAAGGGTCTTGTTTACCGACTTGGCAAGCACTTCCAGTTGAAATGGCTATACCATGACGGTTACATTCTAACATTGTATACTGACCTTCTATTCCTTTTATTGTAACCCCAATAATATGTGGTAAACAAGAAGTAGAATGTCCTTTCACTTCAATTTCTAGAGGAAGTGTTTGTAATTGCTCTAAAAAATAAGATCGTAATTGTTTAAAACGAAAGCTCTCTTCCTTTTGATTCTTTAATATATGCTCTGCGGCTGTTAAAAAAGCAGCGATTCCAGGAACGTTCACTGTACCAGGGCGAAAGCCTTTTTCATGAGAAGTTCCCGGAAATACTTGTTCCCAGCGAACTTGCGGATTTATATAGCAAGCTCCAACTCCTTTTGGTCCGTATATTTTATGAGCTGAAACAGAGAGACTATCAATCTCCATCGCTTTAACGTCTATTGGAAGTTTACCAAACGTTTGAACACAATCCGAATGAAATAAAACATTATATTTTTTTAAAAGTGCTCCGATCTCTGCAATGTTTTGAACGGTCCCGATTTCAGAGTTTCCGTGCTGTATACTTGCTAGAGCAGTATCTTCTGTAATAGCTGCTTCTAAATCTACTAAATGAATTATCCCACTTTTATCAACAGGAATCTCAGTAATAGTATAACCTTGCGATTGTAAGGATTGAAAATAACTTCGAATCGATGCGTGTTCCATAGGTGTCGTAATAATGTGCTTTCCATTCCTAGCATTTAGAAGGGATTGAATCGCAAGGTAGTTAGATTCTGAACCGCCGCTTGTAAAGAATACACCTTGTTCCTTACCCCCGATCATTTCTGCAAATGTTTCTCTACAAACTTGTAATAAAGATGATGCGCTTCCGCCGATATCGTGTAAACTTTGTTCATTTCCAAAATATGTTTTTGCCGCTGCTATATATGTTTCTAAAGCTTCTTCGCTCATAGGGGTTGTCGCTGCATAATCTAGATATATCATCATGTAATTTCCTCTCTTCAGTAAGAGTGACATTTGTTTTCGTTTTTAGAATGGTAGTGAAAATAAGAATTGTAAAAAAACTCTTGTCATTATTTTAAAACTATGTAAATATAGGTGTCAAGACAGTTGAAAAGTGTAAAGTAGGAGGCAACAATTATGCCA
Source organism: Bacillus sp. TH30 (assembly GCF_016650875.1). NCBI lineage: Bacteria > Bacillati > Bacillota > Bacilli > Caryophanales > Bacillaceae > Bacillus > Bacillus sp. TH30. The sequence goes on from NZ_JAEKEY010000002.1 coordinate 3,520,502, forward strand.
AGTGCAGATGTCTTGATTATCGGAAGCGGCGTTGCAGCGCTTCGTGTTGCGAAAGAGCTTTGTCACGAAAAGAATGTGATAATTATCACAAAAAAAACAGGATGTAATAACAATACACATTTAGCTCAAGGAGGAATTGCAGCAGCTGTTGCTACATATGACGATCCGAGTGGGCATTTTGAAGATACATTAGTGGCAGGTTGCCATTATAACAACGAAGAAGCAGTTCGTTATTTAGTTGAAGAGGGACCGAAAGAAATAAGTAAGCTTATTACGAATGGAATGAAATTTGATGGGGATGAAAAAGGGATCCACCTTGGTAAAGAAGGGGCGCATCGAAAACGGCGCATTTTACATGCCGGAGGAGATGCAACTGGTAAAAATCTATTAGAGCATTTAATACAAGAAGTAGTTCCGAACGTTACTGTCGTTGAGCATGAAATGGTGCTCGATTTTATTATAGAAAATAATAAATGCATAGGAGCTTTAACGCGAAATAGTGAAGGGAAGCTGAAGCGTTACTATGCTGATAATACGGTGTTAGCATCAGGAGGAATAGGTGGTTTGTACGCCTTTACATCGAATGATGAGACAATTACAGGCGATGGACTTGCGATGATATATCGAGCTGGGGGAGAACTTGTTGATTTAGAATTTGTACAATTTCATCCGACGATGTTATACGTGGACGGGCGATGTTGTGGTCTCGTTTCTGAAGCAGTCCGTGGTGAAGGAGCTGTCCTTATAAATGCAAAAGGACAGCGTTTTATGATGGATATACATCCCGGGAAAGATCTCGCACCGCGTGATGTAGTGGCAAGGGCTATTCATGAACAACTTCTTGCGGGTGAAACAGTGTACTTAAACATCGAAACAATTCAAAACTTTGAACAACGTTTTCCAACCGTCTCATCATTATGTAAAAAGAATGGCGTTGATTTAAAAGGGAACCTTATTCCGGTCGTACCGGGTGCTCATTTTCATATGGGCGGCGTGAAGACGAATTGTGACGGAGAGACGTCCATTCCCAACTTATATGCAGTCGGTGAAGTGGCGTGTAATGGAGTTCATGGTGCGAATAGATTGGCGAGTAATTCATTATTAGAAGGTCTTGTGTTTGGAAGACGAATAGGAAAACACATTTTAGCTAGACCAGCAGAGGAAAGAAAAAATGTGCCGGAAGAGAGAGGGAAAAGTTTTATAGCTCTTAATGATTTACCGCTGAAAGAAGAAATACAAGAATACATGATGAAGCATGTTGGGATTGTGCGAACTGAGAAAAATTTATCATATGCTCAGAGATGGTTTAGTAGGTACGGTGTGCGAAATATGATATTACAATATGATGCACTTACAAATGAAGAGATAACGCTTATTAATATGTTAACAGTTTGTGAGCTTATAACAGTATCAGCTTTGCAAAGAGAAGACAGTATTGGTGGTCATTATCGCATTGATTATCCAGAAAGAAATAGCGTGAAAAAAGAGATTATCCGAGTGAGAAGAAAACTACAACTTGTTTAATAAGGGGAAGAGGGTTTTTATGAATACGTTAAAAGTTAAGGAAGCATTAAATCGATTTTTTCTAGAAGATATAGGAGAAAGAGATGTAACATCTCAGCTTATCTTTCCCGATAATGCACTTGCGAAAGGAACGTTTCTTGTAAAGGATACAGGGGTCTTTGCAGGACGCTTAGTAATTGAAGAAGGATTTAAATTAATTGATCAGAGAATTGAAGTTGAACTTCATAAAAAAGATGGAGATCTTGTAGAAAAAGGCGAAATAATTGCAACCGTGCAAGGCCCAATCGCATCATTATTAACGGCAGAGCGCGTTATATTAAACGTTATCCAGCGTATGAGCGGGATAGCGACGATGACACGTAAGGCGGTTTTTGCTTTAGATAGCAGTCATACACGCATTTGTGATACGAGAAAAACGATGCCAGGACTACGTATGTTTGATAAGTATGCGGTAGTATGCGGGGGCGGATTTAACCACAGATTCGGTTTATATGATGGTGTCATGATTAAAGACAATCATATTGCTTTTGCTGGCTCGATTACAAAAGCTGTTACATCGGTGAAAGAAAGATTGGGACATATGGTGAAAGTAGAAGTCGAAACAGAGACAGAGGCGCAAGTAAGAGAAGCGATAGAGGTGGGCGCAGATGTTATTATGTTCGATAATCGTACGCCAGAAGAGATTCGTGAGTTTTCAAAAATTGTACCAAGTGCCATCGTTACGGAGGCTTCAGGTGGTATTACAATTGAAGATTTATCAAAATACGGAAAAACCGGGGTAGATTATATTTCACTTGGAGCGTTAACACATTCAGTGAAAGCACTTGATATTAGTTTTAATATTGAGGCCTAATGAGGGTGGTTTAGAGGGGGAGAATCATAAATGGGTATTTTAGAGAAAGTTCAGCCAATCGAAGTAATGTTACCAGAGCATTATCAAACGATGTCTACATTAGAGATGGAAGAGCGTGTCCGTGAAATTAAAGAAAAAATGGGGGCATTACTATTTATTCCAGGACATCATTATCAAAAAGATGAAGTGGTGCAATTTTCAGATGCAGCAGGGGACTCACTGCAACTCGCGCAAGTTGCAGCGAGTAATAAAGAGGCAAAATATATTGTGTTTTGTGGTGTGCACTTTATGGCAGAAACGGCAGATATGTTAACGACAAATGATCAAATTGTCATCTTACCAGATATGCGTGCCGGCTGTTCTATGGCAGATATGGCAGATATTGAACAAACAGAAAGAGCGTGGAAAGGGCTCACGAAATTATTTGGGGATACGATGATTCCATTAACGTATGTAAATTCAACAGCTGCGATCAAAGCGTTTTGTGGTCGTAATGGAGGGGCAACAGTAACCTCTTCTAATGCAAAACAAATGGTGTCTTGGGCGTTTACACAAAAAGAGCGTCTCGTCTTTTTACCAGACCAACATTTAGGAAGAAATACAGCGTATGATTTAGGTATTCCGTTAGAAAAAATGGCAGTGTGGAACCCGCATACAGATTCATTAGAGTACGATGGAGATATAGAAGAAATTCAAGTGATTTTATGGAAAGGCCATTGTTCTGTTCATCAAAACTTCACTGTGAAAAATATTGAAAATGTGCGAAAAAATCATCCGGATATGAATATTATTGTTCACCCTGAATGTTGTTATGAAGTGGTTGCTGCTTCTGATTATGCAGGATCAACGAAATATATTATTGATATGATTGAAGCAGCTCCGGCGGGAAGTAAGTGGGCGATTGGTACAGAGATGAATTTAGTGAACCGAATTATTCAGCAACATCCAGATAAAGAAATTATTTCGCTAAATCCGTTTATGTGTCCTTGCTTAACGATGAACCGAATTGACTTACCTCACCTGTTATGGGCACTTGAGAACATAGAAAGAGGAGAACAAATTAACGTTATTCGTGTAGAGAAACAAGTAACAGAAGAGGCAGTTCTTGCATTAAATCGTATGTTAGAGCGCGTTTAAAGCAGCGGGATTTCCGTTGCTTTTTTTCGTACATATAATCATAACAAGGATGAAATAGGCATACATTGTGTTGAGGAAATCATTGCGGTTTTTCTATGCTTATTCGACTTCGAATCATATTGAAAATAGAAGAAGTGATAAAAGTAAAAGAAGTTAATGTTGTTTAGAAAGTGTTACTTCAAAGTGTTTTTACTTATAGATAAGTTATACAGGAGGGGGAAAATTTGAAAATTCATATCGTGCAAAAAGGGGAGACCCTTTGGAAAATTGCAAAAAAGTACGGAGTGGATTTTGAAACGCTAAAAAAAACAAATACACAGCTTAGTAATCCAGATCTAATTATGCCAGGGATGAAAATTAAAGTGCCATCGCATAGCGTTCATGTGAAACAACAAACTGGATCGGGTTCAGCGCCCCCGAAACAATATGTAAAAGAGGTGCAGCAAAAAGAGTTTGCATCAACACCAACGCCACTTGGAATAGAAGATGAAGATGAGATCACGTATCAATCAACACCTATTACACAACAACCAGCTATGCAACAAACGCAAAAAGAAATGCAGATAAAACCGCAAAAGGAAATACAGGTGAAGCCGCAAAAGGAAGTGCAAGTGAAGCCACAAAAAGAAGTGCAAAAAGAAATTCCGATTCAAAAAGAGAAGCCAGTTGAAAAGCCGCCTGTCATTCAAAAACCACCTGTTGTAGAGAAAGTAGAAAAACTAAAACCTACTACGAAAGAAAACACTAAATTTTCTATCAATGTGTTACCGCAGCCGCCGCAACCACCAATTAAAGCGAAAAAAGAATATAAAATTTCAGATGTAATAAAAAAGGGAAGCGAGTTAATTGCTCCTCAAATTAATAAAATGAAACCTAACAATGTCATTTCTCCGCAAACGAAAAAAGACAATATAGGAAACATAGTGTCACCGCAAGTGAAGAAAGAGAATGTAGGGAATATAGTGTCGCCGCAAGTGAAAAAAGAAAATGTAGGGAATATAGTGTCGCCGCAAGTGAAGAAAGAGAATGTAGGGAATATAGTGTCGCCGCAAGTGAAGAAAGAGAATGTAGGGAATATAGTGTCGCCGCAAGTGAAAAAAGAAAATGTAGGGAATATAGTGTCGCCGCAAGTGAAAAAAGAAAATGTAGGAAGCATAGTCTCGCCACAAGTGAAGAAAGAAAATATAGGAAGCATAGTCTCACCAAACGTATCAAAAGAAAGTGTTATTATCCCGCAAGTAATACCGCCTAATATTCAAGTACCGAATATAATGCCAATAATGGATAACAATCAACCACCAAATATAATGCCAATAATGGATAACAATCAACCACCAAATATAATGCCAATAATGGATAACAATCAACCACCAAATATAATGCCAATAATGGATAACAACCAAATGCCAAACATGATGCCGATAATGGATAACAACCAAATGCCAAATATGATGCCGATAATGGATAACAACCAAATGCCAAACATGATGCCGATAATGGATAACAACCAAATGCCAAATATGATGCCGATAATGGATAACAACCAAATGCCAAACATGATGCCGATAATGGATAACAACCAAATGCCAAACATGATGCCGATAATGGATAACAATCAAATGCCGAACATGATGCCAATAATGGATAACAATCAAATGCCGAACATGATGCCAATAATGGATAACAATCAAATGCCGAACATGATGCCGATAATGGATAACAACCAAATGCCAAACATGATGCCAATAATGGATAACAATCAAATGCCGAACATGATGCCGATAATGGATAACAATCAAATGCCGAACATGATGCCAATAATGGATAACAATCAAATGCCGAACATGATGCCAATAATGGATAACAATCAAATGCCAAACATGATGCCATATCAACAGCCAATGATGCCGCCATATCCGCAGTATCAGCAACAAAATCCATACAATCAAATGCCGTATCAACAAATGGCGCCGCAATATACTTCTATGCTAAATCCAAATATGATGCCAATGGATAATAATATGCCGCCACTCGTGCAAGGTGAAGAAGATTGTGGATGCGGAGGAGAGAGTAGGTTATATAGTCCGCAACCGGGTGGACCACAATACGCCAATCCTTTATATTATCAACCGACTCAGCCAGCATATGCACCGCAGCCAGGAACGATGTATTATCAGCCGGACCCACCAAACGTATTTGGAGAACCAGTTTCAGAAGAAGAGGACGAAGAGGAAGTTTAAAAAAAGGTGGGGTTATTCCCACCTTTTTTGTATTCGTGATAGTCAGGAATATGGTGAATTTACATTAAGTGCTAGAAAATTCCTAGTGAAATATTAACAGTGTAAAAAACCTCTCTGTTACTCATCATAAGGGGGAGCTTTTCGAAAGAGAAGTTCATTCTAACAGAGGGGGTTTTTGTATTGAATACGAAAGTAAAAGTTATTGCTGCTTCTTTGTTAGTTACCAGTGCATTAGCTGCATGTGGTACACCGAAAGATAATAATGCGATGGATGGACGTAACTACAATTACGAGCGTACATCTTATAATGATACACACCAGTATCGTGATAATGTAGCGCGTAACGATCGTTCTACAGATTATGTAACATATAGAAACGGTCGTAACGATACAGGATATAATAATTATTACCGTGATGTAAATTACAATGGGCAAATTGCTAATCCACATCCAACTCGTAATATTACAATGAACAATTCATACATTAACAATGATGGTAAAACTGCGGAGAAAATTACGAATCGTGTGAAACGTATGAATAACGTAGACCGAGTTTCTACAGTTGTATATGGAAACGATGTAGCGATTGCGGTAAAACCGCGTAATACAGCGACGAATGAAACAGCGATGGCGAACGAAATTCGTCAAGCTGTTGCGAATGAAGTTGGAAATAGAAACGTATATGTTTCTGTAAGAAATGACATGTTTACTCGTGTCGATGCAATGAGTACGCGTTTACGTAACGGCACAGCTACAAACGATTTTAATCGTGACATAACAAATATGTTCCGAGACATTCGTTACGGTCTGACTGGTACTATGCGATAACAAATTAAAGAGGAAGGGCTAGCCCTTCCTCTTTATTCATCGTCGTCTTGTAAACGACGTTTTTTTACAAAATAACTAACGGAGTAAGACGCTAAAAAGCATATGAAGAGAATACCACCTGTTAAAATAGCTTCAAATAGAGGTCTTTCTGGACTGAAAATGATATAAATAATAGCCATGATAATTCCTACAATAAGAGAGCGTAAAATAATTTTGTAATAAGGAGTTAACTTTATTTCCTTTTCGCTTTCTTCTACATCGATAGAAACGCTTAACTGTAAATAACTAAGTACAATACTTGTAAGAATAAATAATAACCACAATGGAGATTTCGTAATTTGATCCATTCCTTCTGTGAATCCGATATAGCCTAAAATTCCGATTATACCAATTGATTGAAAAAGAAAGGCAATACGTATATTTTTTAACGTTTGAAGTATGAGGCGTTCATCTTTAATTTTTTTCAAGGTATTCATCCCCTGTTTATATTTATAGTATTAATTGTAACATATACATTACATTAATCAATTTATAATTTACATAAATTTCAATTGGTTGAAAGAGGAAGAAAAATATATTTAGAAATATATTGCGCTTCTACCTTGTTAATGTTATATTAGCAAAGCGATGAGCTAATTTACGTAAGTCGAGAGATATGCTTAAGTGCTAAACACGCGAATGTGGTCGCCTGGTCTTTCGCCGTAAACGCATCAGACGCCTGCTTTGCAGGCGTCTTTCATTTTATATAAAAGTAAATGATACATGCAGATGAGGATTAACCCTTATCTGCATTTTTTATTTTCCTTAGAAATTTAATGCTATTGTTTATATGGATAAAACCCCCATTTCCGGAAAAGCTACAAATGAAAGTATGATTTTGCCTAGAAGAGGTGAACGGAAATGAAATGGATGCTAATTGCAGTGCAAGCTTTCGTTGTGATGTTTTGCTTAGCTTATGGATCCGATGTGAGGGCAGAAGTAGTAGAAAAAGAACCTCAAGTTACAATTTTATTAGAGCGCATGTATGTTGATGGAGAAGTAAGTGAGGAAATACTGACAGAAAAAGTAGCGGATTTAGAAAAGTTTTTGCAGCAATATAAAGAATGGCAACTTGTTGATCGTGATGATGTGCAAATCGTATTACAAAGGAAAGTTGATGATATTTCTCCTTTACTGAAAACGAGCGGTTATTTTGGTGTTTCAGAGGAAGGGATATTGCAAATTTTTAAAGGGGTACCGAAAAGTGATAACGCGATCCATTCCTTCTTTCAAATTGATATGAAAAAGCTTGAGAGTTATGAGCGAGCAAAACTAAAGCGTGGTATTCGTATTAAGTCAAAAGAAGGATTCGTGAAGACAATCGAAAAAATGAAGCAATACGCAGTGCAAAATAAGAAAAAAAGCAGCTCAGGGTGAGCTGCTTTTTCTTATTTATTCTTAGCTAAAATCTCTTTTGCGATTTCATCAATTAGCATATCTTTTCCGATTGGATTGAATGCTTTCGTATTGAAGATTTCATTCGATACTTCATATACGTGATTGTTTTTTACTGCTTTATTATCTTTCCAAACCGCACTGTTTTTATAGTCTTCGTACACTTTATCAGCTTCTCCGCCGAAGTTTACAATAAACATTTGATCAGGCTGGAATGCAACAAGGCCTTCTAGTGATACTTGTGCCATCGTTTGTTTTAAATCAGTGCCTTTTGTTGCTGGAAGTTTTAAGTCGTTAAAGATGATGTCACCATATCCGAAGCTACCGTATACACGGAAGTTTTGTGGTGTTACTGCAACGAACATAAAGTTCTCATCTTTTGTTTTCTCTTTAATTTTTTTAGATAAAGAGTCTGCTTTTTTATCGTAGTCTGCAATCCATTTGTCGGCTTTCTTTTCTTCGCCAAATAGTTTACCTACTTCTTTAAACTTACCGCGCCAGTCTTCTAGATTTGTTTCTAGAACAACTGTCGGTGCCACTTTTTCTAGTTGATCATAAATTTTCAATTGACGATTGTTTAAAATAATTAAGTCTGGTTTTAAAGCTGTAACAGCCTCTAGGTCAACTTTAGGTGCCCAGTACCAGCCGACTGCCTTTACCCCGTCTAGCTTGTCCGTTAAGTGATTTTGGATTTTATCTTTATATGTGTTTGCTGTGCCAACAGGTTTATGTCCAAGGATTAATAATTCCTCTGTTGATCCAGATAAATCCACAATTCTCTTTGGATTAGCTGGAATTGTTGCTTCCCCTTTAGCATGTTTTACAACTTTTGTTTTCGGTTGTTCTTTTGCTTTTTCTTCTTCTTTTTGAGAAGAACAGCCAACGATAGAAAGAACAACTAGCATAATAGTAAATAAAATAAATAGCTTTTGTTTCATCCTGATGTAACCCCTTTAATTAATATTGATAATCATTATCGACTTCTGTATATTAATGTTCTTTTTGTATTTATGTCAATAGAAAAAAACGGAAATTGTAAACGGGGAACATTTGTTGGGGCAGTCTCGCTTTTCTATTGTTAAATATGTTAAAATGGAATACATGATTTGAGAGGGAGAGATCGTATTTTGTTTGAATATGTTACAGGTTACGTGGAGTATGTAGGACCGGAATATGTCGTAATTGACCATAATGGAATTGGTTATCAAATTTTCACACCAAATCCGTATGTATTTCAAAGAAGTAAGCAAGAAATCCGTGTCTATACATATCACTATGTGAGAGAAGATATTATGGCACTTTACGGGTTTAAAACACGTGAAGAGCGTTTATTATTTACAAAATTGTTAGGTGTATCGGGGATTGGACCAAAAGGTGCTCTTGCAATTTTAGCTTCTGGTCAAACCGGACAGGTCGTTCAAGCGATTGAACATGAAGATGAGAAGTTCTTAGTGAAGTTCCCAGGCGTCGGAAAGAAAACAGCGCGCCAAATGATTTTAGATTTAAAAGGAAAACTAGCAGATGTTGTACCAGATGCGTTTGTTGATTTGTTCTCAGATACTGAAAGTTTTGATACGAAGAAAGGTTCATCAGTTGAACTTGATGAAGCACTGGAAGCACTGCGTGCACTTGGCTATGCAGAACGAGAAGTCTCTCGCGTTGTACCAGAGTTATTAAAAGAATCACTAACGACGGATCAATATATTAAAAAGGCACTTAGTCTTTTACTAAATGGTAAGAGGTGAGTATAATGGACGAACGTCTCCTTTCAGGGGAATCTGGATACGAAGATGCGGATTTAGAGTATTCATTACGGCCACAGACGCTCCGTCAGTATATTGGCCAAGATAAAGCGAAACATAATTTAGAAGTGTTTATTGAAGCGGCGAAAATGCGTGAAGAAACGTTAGATCACGTACTTTTATATGGCCCACCTGGACTTGGTAAAACGACGCTTGCGAATATTATTGCCAATGAAATGGGTGTTAACATTCGAACGACGTCAGGTCCTGCAATTGAAAGACCAGGAGATTTAGCAGCTGTATTAACAGCGCTTCAGCCTGGAGATGTATTATTTATTGATGAAATTCATCGTTTGCATAGATCTATTGAAGAAGTGTTATACCCAGCGATGGAAGACTTTTGCCTTGATATCGTTATTGGAAAAGGACCGTCAGCTCGCTCTGTACGTCTAGATTTACCTCCATTTACGCTAGTTGGGGCAACGACGCGTGCAGGTGCATTATCAGCACCACTTCGTGACCGTTTCGGTGTACTTTCACGATTAGAGTATTATACAGTAGATCAGCTTTCTGCGATTGTAGAACGTACAGCAGAAGTGTTTGAAGTTGAAATAGATTCGTTAGCAGCATTAGAAATTGCAAGACGTGCCCGTGGTACACCTCGTATTGCGAATCGTCTATTACGACGTGTGCGTGACTTCGCACAAGTTCGCAGTGACGGAACGATTGCGATGGAAATTACACAAATGGCGTTAGAACTATTACAAGTAGATAAATTAGGACTTGATCATATCGATCATAAATTACTGCTTGGTATTATTGAAAAGTTCCGCGGTGGTCCAGTTGGATTAGAAACTGTTTCGGCAACGATTGGGGAAGAATCGCATACGATTGAAGATGTGTATGAGCCGTATTTATTACAAATTGGCTTTTTACAAAGAACGCCAAGAGGCCGGATTGTAACACCGCTCGCATATGAGCATTTCGGAATGGAGATGCCAAAAGTATGACGGAGATGCCAAAGCTGCTTATTACAGCTGGTATTTTGCTCATTGTTGTTGGATTAGCTTGGAAGTTCATAGGAAGGCTTCCAGGCGATATTTTTGTGAAAAAAGGTAACGTTACCTTTTATTTTCCTATCATTACATGTATTGTGTTAAGTATTGCATTATCTTTCATTATGTATATAATAAATCGATTCAAATAAGAAATAGGTGGATACAGTTATGGATATTAATCTGTTTGATTTTCATTTACCAGAAGAACTCATTGCACAAATTCCGCTTGAAGAGCGTGAAACATCAAGATTGATGGTGTTAGACCGTGAAACAGGAGATATTGAGCATAAACATTTTACGGACATTCTTTCTTACTTACAAGAGGGGGATTGCTTAGTTTTAAATGAAACGAAAGTGATGCCAGCTCGCTTGCACGGTGTGAAAGAAGATACAGGTGCACACATTGAAGTGCTTCTTTTGAAACAAGAAGAAGGTGATAAGTGGGAAACGCTTATAAAGCCAGCGAAGCGTGTAAAAGAAGGAACTGTCATCTCTTTTGGTGAAGGAAAGTTAAAAGCAACTTGCATTGGAACAGCAGATCAAGGTGGGCGTCAACTTGAGTTTTCATATGACGGCATCTTTTATGAAATTTTAGACGAGCTTGGAGAAATGCCTCTTCCTCCGTATATTAAAGAGACGCTAGAAGATCGCGATCGTTATCAAACGGTATATGCGAAGGAAATCGGTTCAGCAGCAGCACCGACTGCTGGCCTTCACTTTACAGAAGAGTTACTTGAGAAATTGAAGCAAAAAGGCGTCGGGTTAGCATTCATTACACTCCATGTAGGACTTGGAACATTTAGACCAGTTTCTGCAGATACGATTGAAGAGCATCATATGCACGCAGAGTATTACCATATGTCTGAAGAGACTGCGGCGTTATTAAACCGCGTGAAAGAGAATGGCGGACGTATTATTACAGTAGGTACGACATCAACACGTACGTTAGAAACGATTGCGACAGATCATAGTGGTAAGCTTTGCGCCGCTTCTGGCTGGACAGATATTTTTATGTACCCAGGATATGAATTTAAAGCAATTGATGGTTTAATTACAAACTTCCATTTGCCGAAATCAACATTAATTATGCTTGTAAGTGCATTTTCAAATAGAGATAATGTACTTCATGCTTATAATGAAGCAGTAAAAGAAAAATATCGTTTCTTTAGTTTCGGTGATGCGATGTTCGTTGCATCTCACGCTAAAATGAGAAACAAATAAAAGGAGTAAATTATGACAGCAATTCGTTATGAATTTATTAAAACTTGTAAACAAACGGGTGCGCGTTTAGGTCGAGTGCACACGCCACACGGCTCATTTGATACACCGACATTTATGCCAGTTGGTACACTTGCAACAGTTAAAACAATGTCACCAGAAGAATTAAAAGCAATGGATTCTGGCATTATTTTAAGCAATACGTATCATTTATGGCTACGTCCAGGCCACGAAATTATTCGTGAAGCAGGTGGCTTGCATAAGTTTATGAACTGGGATCGTGCAATCTTAACGGATTCAGGTGGATTCCAAGTATTTAGCTTAAGTGATTTCCGACGCATTGAAGAGGAAGGTGTTCATTTCCGCAATCACTTAAATGGCGATAAATTATTCTTATCTCCAGAAAAAGCGATGGAAATCCAAAATGCATTAGGTTCAGATATCATGATGGCATTTGATGAGTGTCCACCGTTCCCTGCTACTTTTGAATACATGAAAAAGTCTGTAGAGCGTACAAGCCGCTGGGCAGAGCGTTGCCTAAAGGCGCATGAACGTCCACAAGATCAAGGTTTATTCGGTATTGTACAGGGCGGGGAGTTTGAAGAGCTTCGTCGTCAAAGTGCGAAAGATCTTGTTTCAATGGACTTCCCTGGCTATGCTATAGGCGGTCTATCTGTTGGTGAACCGAAGGATATTATGAATCGTGTTCTTGAGTTTACAACACCACTTCTTCCTGATGATAAACCACGTTACTTAATGGGTGTAGGTTCTCCTGACTCGTTAATTGATGGTGCGATTCGCGGTGTTGATATGTTTGACTGTGTACTTCCGACTCGTATCGCTCGAAATGGTACATGTATGACAAGTGAAGGCCGCTTAGTTGTGAAAAACGCGAAATTCGCTAGAGACTTCGGTCCGCTTGATCCGAACTGTGATTGCTACACATGTAAAAACTATTCTCGTGCGTACATTCGTCACTTAATGAAATGTGATGAAACGTTCGGAATTCGTTTAACGTCTTATCACAACCTTCATTTTCTGTTAAACTTAATGGAGCAGGTGAGACAAGCTATTCGTGAAGACCGTCTTGGCGATTTCCGCGAAGAGTTCTTTGAACAGTATGGCTTTAATAAACCGAATGCTAAAAACTTCTAATACATAATTTAAAAGGAGGAACACAAGATGAATGCAGGTATGATGAATATCGTTATGATTGTTGCGATGTTTGCGATTTTCTATTTCTTATTAATTCGCCCGCAACAAAAGCGTCAAAAAGCAGTTGCTCAAATGCAAAATGAAATCAAAAAAGGTGATGCTATCGTAACAATCGGTGGTTTACACGCTACAATCGAATCAGTGGATGAAACGAAAATTGTTGTTAAATCTGGTGGTTCACACTTAACTTTCGATCGCAATGCGATTCGTGAAGTTGTGAAAAACTAATGATGAAGGCCCTGCATGAAATGTGCAGGGCCTTTTTTTTAACTATTTTGTTTTGACATATTTACACCGAAAATACCTCCGAGTGTACTCGCACCCATTAATGCTAATTGGTAGAGTAACTGTGAGTTCGATAAAGTTTGAGAGAAGCCTAAATAGTTAACGAGAAAGACGAGAAGAGCGAATGTAAGGCCTGTTGTGAAACCTACTAGCCATCCTTTTCCTTGTGCCTTTTTACCAGCAATAAATCCAGACATAAGCATAGATAGAAGGGCTATTATAAAAATAATAATTACTAATGTCCCTTCATTAATATTCGTAAATTTTAATAAAAGAGCCATGATCATACTTGTAATAGATGCGAGGATTAATAGGGTAATAATACCGAAGCCGATTGCGCTCGATAATTTTTTCGTTCCATCCATTATGCATTCCCCCTTTTTAATACAAGCATATTTTCATTTTGTTTAAGTTAGACTAGTTTCTTTTTTGTAGGGGAGCCTATAAGTAAAAAAAGGGGATGTAGAAATGGAATGGGTATCAATAATCGGACGAACAATGCTTTTATATATAATCATTTTAATTATTTTTCGTCTTATGGGTAAACGTGAAATTGGAGAATTAAGTGTATTAGATTTGGTTGTATTCATTATGCTCGGTGAAATGGCTGTAGTGGCAATTGAAAATACAGATAAATCACTTTGGCATCAATTAGTTCCAATGACTTTTCTTATGTGTATACAAATCATTTTGTCGGTCATTTCTTTAAAGTTCCAGCGTTTTCGGCATTTAATAGAAGGGGAGCCTGCGATTCTTGTGAATGCAGGTAAAATTGATGAAAAAAAGATGCGGAAGCAGCGTTATAACATAGATGATTTATTGATGCAACTACGTGAGCAAGGAATCGGAGATGTGCGTGATGTAGAATACGCTATTTTAGAACCATCTGGAAAGTTATCTGTCTTTCAAAAACAAAAAAGTAAAAAGAGCAAAAATGATACACCAATTTTTACACTCCCACTAATTATTGATGGAGAAATTCAATACAATCATTTGCAAATGATCGAACATACAGATGAGTGGCTCGTTGAGAAACTGAATAACTTAGGTTATAAAGATGTGAAACAGATTTTATATTGTAGTTTTCAAAATGGACAGTTTTTCGTTGATTTGAAAGAAAATTAGAGGCTTACCATTTTGAATGGCAAGCCTGCTTATTTCAAAAATGAAAGTTTCCGAATGATAGGGAGACGACTTAATTCTTCTTTTCGAATGAGTTTGAAAACGAAGAGGAGAACGATATAAACGATTGTTGTTAAAGTGATTTCCCATAATGTTTGTATGCCAAGTGAATGAGAAAAAACGATATACTTATGAAGATAAAAACCGAAGGTACCAGCAATCCCGATAGCAATTCCGCCGAAAATATAGTCTTTTGCATAAATGGTAAATGCAATTTTCTTTAAAACAGTGGCGTAGTGAAGGAATGTTACGGTTACTATATTTGCTGCGATGGCGAGGGCAACCCCCATCATTTGGAACTCTGGGCGTGAAGCGAGTACAAAGATAACGATTAATTTTACGATAGCGCCAATGAATGTGTTCATCATAGCAGCGCGTGCTAAGTTTAAAGCTTGCAACACAGATGTAAGGGGGCTTTGAAAATAATGAAATAAAAAGCAAGGTGCAAGAAGCTGGATGAAAGCGGCCGCGTTGTCTGATCCGTACATGAGAGTTAAAACTGGAGAAGCAAATACATATAATATAACGACTGACCATCCGCCGGTTATTAAGGAAATTCGAAGTGCTTGTTGTAATCGGTGTTCTACTAATTTGTGTTGTCTCTTTGCCATTGCCTCGCTAATTGATGGGACGAGTGCTGTAGAAAGAGCATATGTAATAAAGGCTGGCAGTGATAGAAGTGGGAACGCATATCCGTTTAATATACCGTATTGCTGAGTTGCGACAGAAGCAGCAACGCCGGCGATCGCTAAGCTTTGCATAACGACGATAGGTTCAAAGAAATAAGAAACGGAACCAATTAAACGGCTTCCTGTAGTTGGTAAAGCAATGTCCATAAGGGAATAAAATGTATTTTTGCTCTCCTTTACAGTAGTGAAAAATCCAGAGCGTATAGATAAATGTTTTTCGCGTTGGAATAAAGTAAGTAAAAATAATAAAGATGCAACTTCGCCAAGAACAGCTGATAGCATAGCACCGGCTGCAGCATATTCTACGCCGTAAGGTAAAAATAACCGAATGCATACAGCGATAATTGTAATGCGGACAACTTGTTCTATGACTTGAGCGTAAGCGCTCGGCTTCATGTTTTGTTTCCCTTGGAAATAACCACGTAAAACGGAAGAAACTGCAATAACCGGGACGACAGGTAAAATAGCCATTAATGGATAGTAAGTTCTTTCATCTGTTAATAATGTTTTTGCTAAAATAGGTGTGAGTAGCATAATCCCAATTGTTAAAATGATACTAATAATGGATGTAACGGCTAGCGAGACAGTTAATATTTTTTTAACTCTTTGCTTATCGTTCACTGCTTCCGCTTCTGCTACAAATTTTGCGATTGCAACAGGAAGGCCAATTTGTGTTAATGTAATTGCTAAAATGAAGGTGGGGACAGCCATCATATAAAGGCCGACGCCTTCTTCGCCTAAAATACGTGCCATTACAATACGGTTAATAAATCCAAGGATTTTTGTAATAAAACCGGCTATCATTAAAATAAATGCGCCTTTTAAAAAGCTTTGTCTCGTCATACTCTTCTCCTACCTTCTCAAAATCAATGGAATGATTTACAATAATTTATATGCACGTATGAGACAAGAATGACAAGCATTTAAGAGAGTGAAGTATGAATGGTACTCTTGAAAGAAGTTATTACTGTCCATTAGAGCGGGATTAAAAGCGACTTTTCGTGCTGAAATAAGAAGGAGATGTTATATATGTTGGATAAAGAGGCTTTGGTAGAATCATACCGCGGACAGTTACAAGTCGTTTTAGAAAGTAAAGTAGAAGAGTTTCAAATGTTCGGTTACGACCGAGTGACAGATAATGATATTTGGAAGTTTCTCAAGGCGAAAAAGTGGAAAAAGATAGATAGTGATGTTAGGTTATATGAATTAGTAAATGATGTATTAAGAGTAAGTACTAATGAATATATGAATTATTTAACTGTTGAAGCATATCAAGCGCCACTTTGGTCGTTTGATGAATATGAAAATAAATAACCGACTGTAATTGGTTTGTTCTTCCTTTTGCAGTATAATGATAGGTATTGATAAAGAGGAATTAATTATGTCTAAGATTATATATAAAGGAGGTAGTGAAGAGGAAAAATAAATAATGAATAGTGTAGGTATTGTGAAAAGCTTACCGACACAGCTAGTGATGAACTAGCGGAAATACATGTATTTTATAGAAAGTAAGTCTACTAACTAGGCGTATGCACACGTTCGAAAATGAATCGTAAGAGATTTATTGAAAGTGTTAGTAGCAGAAAGAGGGTACATATGGCAAAGCGTGGTACAAGAATTGCCGCCTTTTTCCTCATCGTTTTATTAATTGGTGGAGTAATTGGTGCGGCAGGAAAAGACATAGCAAAAGGAATTAGTCTAGGACTAGACCTTCGCGGTGGTTTTGAAATTCTGTATGAAGTAAAACCAGCCAAAAAAGGTGATAAAATCGATCGTGATGCACTTGTAAGTACAGTAGGTGCTCTTGAAAATCGTGTCAATGTTCTTGGTGTAAGTGAGCCGAACATTCAAATCGAAGGGGAAGATCGAATTCGTGTACAGCTTGCTGGTGTACAAGATCAGCAAAAAGCACGTGAAATGTTATCAACACAAGCGAAACTAACATTCCGTGATGTGGATGATAACCTGCTTATGGACGGAGCGGATTTAAAAGGCGGCGGAGCGAAGCAAACATTTGATGAGCAAGGCCGTGCGAGCGTAGGTCTTACACTAAAAAGCGCTGAAAAATTCCGTGAAGTAACTGAAAAAATTTCAAAAATGCCACCACCAACGAATTTAATGGTAATTTGGCTTGATTTTGAAGAAGGAAAAGATTCATATAAAGCAGAATCAGCAAAACCGAATCCGAAGTTTTTATCAGCAGCAACAGTAAGCCAAGTATTTAACCAAGCTGAAGTATCTATCGTAGGTGGAAACTTTACAGTTGAAAGTGCGAAAGAACTTTCATCTTTATTAAATGCAGGTGCACTTCCTGTTGATTTAAAAGAAATGTATTCAACATCTGTTGGAGCGAAATTTGGTCAACAAGCATTAGAGCAAACGATTTTCGCTAGTGCGATTGGTATTGCTATTATCTTCTTATTCATGCTTGTATTCTACCGTTTACCAGGACTTGTAGCGGTTATTATGTTAGGTTTATACATTTTCGTTACATTACTTGTCTTTAACTGGATGCATGCAGTTCTTACGTTACCGGGTATTGCGGCATTAGTGCTCGGGGTTGGTATCGCAGTTGATGCGAATATCATTACGTACGAGAGATTGAAGGAAGAGCTTAAAATTGGTAAGTCGATGATGTCAGCATTCCGTGCTGGTAACCAACGTTCATTATCGACAATTTTAGATGCGAACATTACAACAATTGCAGCAGCTGGTGTATTATTCGCTTACGGTAATAGCTCTGTAAAAGGATTCGCAACAAGTTTAATCGTAAGTATTTTAGTTGGTTTCATTACGAACGTATTCGGTACTCGTTTCTTACTAGGTTTACTTGTAAAGAGCCGTTACTTTGATAAGAAACTATCTTACTTTGGTGTTAAGGAAAAGGATATTATTCCATTAACAAAAGGTGCAGTACATCCACCGACGAGATTTGATCGTATTAATTTCGTAAATATCGGTCATAAATTTTTCTTATTCTCAATTGTAGTTGTAATTGCTGGGGCAATTATATTACCGATTTTTAAAATGAATCTTGGTATTGACTTTGCAAGTGGTACACGTATTGACTTGCAATCAAAACAAGCAACTACTGTTTCTAATGTTCATAAAGATTTGAAAGAATTGAACATCGATGTGAAGGAAGAAGATATTGTACCGACCGGAGATGACAATAAAGGTTTCGCTGTTCGTACGTTAGGTGTGTTATCGAAAGATGAAATTGCGAAAACAAAAACATTCTTTAACGATAAATACGGTACAGAGCCAAACGTAAGTACAGTTTCGCCGACAATCGGTAAAGAGATTGCACGAAATGCATTCATCGCGGTTCTGATAGCTTCATTGGTTATCATCTTATACGTAAGTATTCGTTTCCGTCTTACGTACGCAGTATCTGCAGTAATCGCATTATTACATGATGCATTCGTTATGATTGTTATGTTTAGTCTTTTCCAGATAGAGGTAGACTTAACGTTTATCGCTGCGATATTAACGATTATTGGTTACTCTATCAATGACTCAATCGTTACATTCGATAGAAACCGTGAGTTATACAAACAGAAAAAACGAGTTCGCGACATAAAAGATTTAGAAGAAATCGTAAACTCAAGTATTCGTCAAACAATTGGTCGTTCAATTAATACAGTGTTAACAGTGTTATTCCCAGTAATCGCACTACTTATTTTTGGTAGTGAATCACTGCGTAACTTCTCACTTGCATTATTAATTGGATTAGTTGTAGGTACGTACTCTTCTATTTTCGTGGCTTCTCAAATTTGGTTAATGCTTGAAAACCGTCGTTTGAAAAGGGGAAAAAACAAGAAGAAGGTTGAGAAAGAAGAACCTGAACCGCAAGTATAAAAAAGATGATGTCTCATTATGAGGCATCTCTTTTTTCGTTTGTGGATACAATAAGATAGCAACTTTTGAAAGAATGAAATGGAATAAAGTGGTGATGTTATCGCTGATTTTGTTAAAATAAAGTGAAACTTTAATAAGTGGGGGTTTTGTTCATCCCCACTTATTATTAGCCTTCACCAATCGGGCTTTTACGGGCAGTTGATCTCCCACCTAACTTCCTTGTATTTGCCGGATTTTGAGGTGGAGGGCTTACTGCCCGCAAATAGCGGGATAAAAAGATAGGTTAAGAAAAGAAGGGATTTCAATTATGGAAAAAGATGAACGTTTTAAACAGGCCGAGTTTGGTGCTATTGTCGGAATCGTTGGTAATATTATATTAGCGATTGTAAAAGCGGTAATTGGTTATATTGGAAACAGTAAGGCACTTTTAGCGGATGCGGTGCATTCTGGATCAGATGTAATTGGCTCGTTAGCTGTACTTTTTGGATTACGAGCGGCAAAGCAACCGCCTGATGAAGATCATCCGTATGGTCATGGTAAAGCGGAATCGATTTCAGCGATTATTGTTGCGGTATTATTATTTATTGTTGGAATAGAGATAGCGATTTCGTCTATAAAAGCTTTTTCACAAGATTTAGAACCACCAAAAGGAATTACGATTTTTGCAGTTATTCTTTCGATTGTAGTGAAAGAAGGGATGTTTCAGTATAAATATCGATTAGGGAAGAGGATAAATAGTGATGCAATTATTGCAAATGCATATGAACATCGTTCGGATGTGTTTTCTTCAATTGCAGCTTTAATCGGCATTTGTGCAGCTATTATCGGCGGTAAGTTAGGTATAGATTGGCTTGTATATGCCGATCCAATTGCGGGATTATTTGTTTCAATTCTCGTTGCTAAGATGGCGTGGAGTATTGGAGCAGAAGCTATTCATGCAACGCTCGATCATGTTCTGCATGAAGAAGATGTTGTTCCGCTTAGGGAGGCAGTTTTTCAAGTGGAAGGTGTGAAAAAAATCGGCTCTTTATATGCAAGAGAACATGGCCACTATGTTATTGTTGATATTAAAGTATCTGTAGATCCATATATCACTGTAGAAGAAGGTCATCGCATCGGAAAACATGTAAAAGAAAAACTTATGAAACAAGATAACGTACAAAATGTTTTTGTACATATTAATCCGTATTCTCCAAATTAAACATAACAGATATTTAATTATATAGATATCGAATCGTAGTTTGCATTATATTGTCACCCCTTAATCTGTCTTGTATAATGGATAGGTTAAGGGGTGATTTCGTGTTACAACCGAAGACGCGTTGGAAAGAAAAAGAATATAATGAGGAACTAGTGAGTGAATTAGCAAATAAATTGCAACTATCACCTCTTGTGACTTCATTATTTCTTGGCAGAGGCTTAAATACAGAAGATAAGATTGTAGACTTTTTAAATACAGCAGATCAAGAATTTCATGATCCATTTTTACTTGAAGGAATGGATCGGACTGTAGAACGTGTGAAAAAAGCTATTGAAAATGGAGAACAAATATTAATATTTGGCGATTACGATGCGGACGGAGTAAGCAGTACGACTGTGTTATATCTTGCTCTCAAAGAATTAGGTGCAGAAGTAGAGTTTTATATTCCAAATCGTTTTACTGAAGGCTATGGGCCAAATGAAGAAGCGTTTCGTTGGGCGCACAGTGCAGGGTTCTCACTAATTATTACTGTCGATACTGGTATCGCAGCGGTACATGAAGCGAAGGTAGCGAAGGAACTTGGAATAGATCTTATTATTACAGATCATCATGAGCCACCACCAGAATTACCAGAGGCACTTGCGATTATTCATCCGAAATTAGAAGGCGGTGTTTATCCGTTTCATTATTTAGCGGGTGTTGGTGTTGCATTTAAAGTTGCACATGCACTTTTGGGTCGTGTACCAGAGCATTTGTTGGAAATTGCAGTAATCGGTACGGTAGCCGATTTAGTATCGCTTCATGGTGAAAATAGATTGTTAGTACAGCGTGGACTGAAGCATATGCGAATGACTCGGAATATCGGTTTAAAGGCGTTATTTAAAGTTGCTAACGTTTCGCAAAGCGAAATTACAGAAGAAAGCATCGGGTTCGCACTCGCACCTCGTATTAATGCAGTTGGTCGTTTGGAAGATGCAACACCTGCTGTACACCTTTTATTATCAGAAGATCCAGAGGAAGCGAAAGAGCTAGCTGAAGAAATTGATGAGCTGAACAAACTTCGAAAAGATATTGTAAAGCAAATTACTGAAGAAGCTATCGCTGAAGTCGAAAATAATTTCCCGCCAGAAGAAAATAAAGTATTAGTCCTTGCAAAAGAAGGTTGGAATCCAGGGGTAATTGGAATTGTCGCTTCTAAGTTAGTTGAACGTTTTTATCGTCCAACGATTGTATTAAGCATTGATCCTCATAAAGAAACAGCAAAGGGATCGGCTCGTAGTATTGCAGGATTTGATTTGTTTGCAAACCTTTCAGATTGCCGTGAATTGTTACCGCATTTCGGAGGTCATCCGATGGCAGCGGGAATGACGCTTAATATGAATGATGTGGATGAATTAAGACGCAGGTTAAATGAGCAAGCAGATGTAATTTTAACAGCAGAAGATTTTATTCCGATTACAGCAGTGGATGCATTTTGTAAAGTAGAGGATGTAACGCTTGCCGCGATTGAGGATATGCAAAAGTTAGCGCCATTTGGCGTAGGAAATCCGAAACCGCGTATTGCGGTGAAAGATGCCGACTTAGAAAGTATCCGTGCAATTGGATCTGATGGTTCGCATTTAAAAATGGCTCTTCGTGATGGACAAGCAACACTGGACACGATTGGATTTGGATTTGGTACTTATGCGAAAGAAATCTCTCCAGTTGCGAAGGTTTCTGTAGTAGGAGAAGTGTCCATTAATGAATGGAATAACTTTAAAAAGCCGCAATTAATGGTGCAAGATATTGCTGTAGAGGCATGGCAATTATTCGACTGGCGTAGTATGCGTAATGTAGAAGCAAATTTAGCAGAACTTCCGAAAGAAAAAATAACAATGGTGTATTTTTCTGAAGAGGTATTGAATAAATTTTCTTTAGAAGGCTATAAAGAACAGCTCGTGCATGCATCAGAGGTAGCTCATTTTGATGATCAATACATTGTGCTACTTGATTTGCCGAAAGGAACAGATGAATTAGGTGATGTATTTAAGGCTGGATTCCCAGCTCGAATTTACACGCTATTTTATCAAGAGAATAATCATTTATTTAGTACGGTCCCAACGAGGGAACATTTTAAATGGTACTATTCTTTCTTAAGCCAAAAAACACCATTTTCTTTAAGGCAATATGGGGAACAACTGTGTCGTCATAAAGGTTGGTCAAAAGATACAGTAAATTTCATGACACAGGTGTTTTTTGAGTTAGAATTTGTTACAATAAAAGACGGTGTCATTTTTATGGCAGATAAAAAACAAAAGCGTGATTTAATTGAATCGAACACATATCGTGAGAAAATGAACCACTTACAATTAGAGAAAGAATTGGTTTATAGCACATATCAGCAACTATATACATGGTTTGAAACGATTCGTGATCATAAATAAGTAGAACAGTTAGGGTAAAGGATTTGTATTTACAAACCTTTTATATCTGAGGAGGATTCAGAAATATGGATTTCAAGCAACATATCGCAATTGTACCAGATTATCCGAAAGAAGGTATTGTGTTTAAAGACATTACACCTTTAATGAACGACGGAAAAGCATATAAAGCAGCAACAGATGCAATCGTTGAGTATGCAAATAAAAGAGACATTGATGTTGTAGTAGGACCAGAAGCGCGTGGTTTTATTATTGGTTGCCCAGTTTCTTATGCATTAGAAGTAGGTTTCGCACCAGTTCGTAAATTAGGAAAATTACCACGTGAAGTAATTACAGTTGACTACGGTAAAGAATATGGAACGGATGTTTTAACAATCCATAAAGATGCAATTAAGCCAGGCCAACGTGTATTAATTACAGATGACTTATTAGCTACAGGTGGAACAATCGAAGCGACAATTAAACTAGTTGAAGAACTTGGTGGAGTTGTAGCAGGAATTGCATTTTTAGTAGAACTTACTTACTTAGATGGTCGTAAAATGTTAGATGGTTACGATGTATTAGTATTAGAAAAATACTAATCATTATATAGGTGAAACTACGGTGATAAAAAAGTACCCGTGAATCTCTTGGAGAGGAGCGGGTACTTTTGTATAATTGCACAAAAAAACATGGTGAAATGTCAGTAAAATCTTTTCCTTTTCACAATTCACAATCATTGGGTTATAATGATAGAATATAATTTATTCTATTCAATAAAGATAAAGTCAATTTTCAATAAAAGGTGATTCGATGGCAAATGAGCAAGTACTAACAGCTGAACAGGTACTCGAGAAAGCAAGTCAATATTTAGCGGATGGAGATATTGAGCTAGTGGCACGTGCCTATGAATATGCGCGTGATGCACATAGCGAACAATATAGAAAATCGGGTGAACCATATATTATTCACCCAATTCAAGTTGCAGGTATTTTAGTTGATTTACACATGGATCCGGCTACAGTATCGGCAGGTTTCTTACATGATGTAGTGGAAGATACAGAAATTACATTAGAAGACATTGAACGGGAATTTAATAAAGAAATCGCTATGCTTGTCGATGGTGTTACAAAGCTTGGAAAGATTAAATATAAATCCCATGAGCAGCAACAAGCAGAAAACCATCGCAAAATGTTTATCGCAATGGCTCAAGATATTCGAGTTATTTTAATTAAACTAGCTGATCGTCTTCATAACATGCGTACATTGAAACATTTGCCTCAAGAGAAGCAGCGTCGCATTGCGAATGAAACGTTAGAAATCTTTGCACCTTTAGCACATAGACTCGGAATTAGTACTATTAAATGGGAGTTAGAGGATACGTCACTTCGCTATTTAAACCCGCAGCAATATTATCGTATTGTGAATTTAATGAAGCGTAAACGTGCAGAGCGTGAAGAATATTTAGATGAAGTAATGACTGGCATTCGCGAGAAATTAAAAGAGGTTTCAATTCAACCTGAGATTTCTGGAAGACCAAAACATATTTACAGTATTTATCGTAAAATGGCATTGCAAAATAAACAATTCAATGAAATTTACGATTTACTAGCTGTACGTGTCGTTGTGAATAGTATTAAAGATTGCTATGCGGTGCTTGGAATTATTCATACGTGCTGGAAACCAATGCCAGGTCGTTTTAAAGATTATATTGCAATGCCGAAAGCAAATTTATATCAATCTCTTCATACGACTGTAATTGGACCAAAAGGTGATCCGCTAGAAGTGCAAATTCGTACGAAAGAAATGCATGAGATTGCAGAATTCGGAATCGCGGCACATTGGGCGTATAAAGAAGGTAAAGCAGCAGAAACAACGGGTACATTAGAGAAGAAACTAACTTGGTTCCGTCAAATATTAGAATGGCAAAATGAAGCTTCTAATGCAGAAGAATTTATGGAGTCATTAAAAATTGATTTATTCTCTGACATGGTATTCGTCTTTACACCAAAAGGCGATGTAATGGAATTACCACTTGGCTCTGTTCCAATTGATTTTTCGTATCGTGTCCATTCGGAAATTGGAAACAAGACAATTGGTGCAAAAGTAAATGGGAAAATGGTGACGCTTGATTATAAGTTGAAAACTGGTGACATCATTGAAATTTTAACATCGAAACATTCGTATGGTCCAAGTCAAGATTGGGTAAAGCTTGCTCAAACATCTCATGCGAAAAATAAAATACGTCAATTCTTTAAGAAACAACGTAGAGATGAAAATATTGAAAAAGGCCGTGAACTTGTTGAAAAAGAAGTGCGTGGCTTAGAGTATGAGATGAAAGAAGTATTAGCGCTTGATAATTTAAAACGTGTCGCTGAGAAGTTTAACTTTGCAAATGAAGAAGATATGTTTGCAGCAGTTGGATATAACGGAATTACAGCAGCGCAAATTGTTACGCGACTAACGGACAAGTTCCGTAAACAACGTGAAGAAGAAGACATCGTTGAAGTTAAAGAAGTTCGTAAACCGATGAAAATTCGAAAATGGGATTCTGGTGTAAAGGTAAGTGGTGCAGATAATTTGTTAATTCGTTTATCAAAATGCTGTAACCCAGTTCCAGGCGATGATATCGTTGGGTATATTACGAAAGGTCGAGGCGTATCAATTCACCGTTGCGATTGCGTCAATGTGCATACAGAAGAAGCGGTGGAGCGTTTACTAGAAGTAGATTGGGAAGGTAGTCCTGAAAAAGAAATTGAGTACAATGTTGATATTGAAATTTCAGGCTATGATCGTCGTGGTTTATTGAATGAAGTATTACAAGCTGTTACAGAAACGAAGACGTATATCTCAGCTGTTTCTGGTAGAAGTGATCGTAATAAGATGGCAACGATTAACATGTCGATTTCTATTCGAAACTTACAACACTTGAAAAAAGTAGTAGAGCGCATTAAACGTGTTCCAGAAATTTATGCCGTACGACGCATGATGCATTAATAGGGAGTGTAGAAAAGATGAGAGTTGTTTTACAACGATCAAAGGAAGCGTCTGTCACAGTAGATGGCGAGATTGTAGGGCAAATTCCATTCGGTTTAACATTACTAGTTGGCATTACGCATGAAGATACAGAAAAAGATGCAACTTATATCGCAGAAAAAATTGCAAACCTACGTATTTTTGAAGATGAGAGCGGAAAGATGAACCACTCTGTACTTGATATGAAGGGACAAGTTCTATCTATTTCGCAATTTACATTATACGGAGATTGCCGCAAGGGAAGACGTCCAAACTTTATGGATGCTGCGAAACCTGATTATGCAGAACATTTATATGATTTCTTTAATGAAGAAGTTCGTAAACAAGGACTGCATGTGGAGACAGGACAGTTCGGAGCAATGATGGACGTTTCTTTAATCAATGATGGTCCGGTGACCTTAATTGTAGAAAGTAAATAGTGTTGCCGGGGAAGAGAGGATTATAGGTCCTCTCTTTTTTCATACATTGTGGTATGTTTTGTTTAGTTACAATAGGATTTAATTTGAAGAGGAATAAAAGGAAAAGAAGGTGTAGCATGCTTCAAGAATTCAATATAGCTTTACGTTTTATGCTGGAGTTATGCATTCTTGGGATTGTTGGATACTGGGGGTTCCGAATAGGAGAAATACCTGTTGTAAAAATTACACTGGCTATTAGTCTTCCGATTGTTGTTGCTGTCATATGGGGGTTATTTGGAGCTCCATACGCAGAGTGGGAAGTGCGTGGTATATTGCATGTATTGTTAGAAATTATCGTGTTTGGAGTAGGTGTTGCAGCGTTGTATCATTTGAAGCACCCTTTACTTGCGAGTGGATTGGCTACCGTTATTATTGTTAATCGCATTCTTATGTTTATTTGGAATCAATAACTGTTTCGGCTATGTATAACTATCTCATCAATATGGAACAATAAAAAGTAAAACAACCATATTGAATGTGAGGGATATACGTATGCGTATGAATGAAAAAGGGCATTCTGTTACAAATGGTGCAAATCAACTGTTTAACGTAAATTTACATGATTTTATTTCAAAAGAACAAAACAATACTTCAATGGAGCTTGCTTCTGAGTTTGGAATTTCACTACAAGATGTAAAGCGCCTAAAGAAGCAAATTGAGCGCTCTTAGAGCACTTGACAATCCTACTCAACAAACGTATAGTAATTTTATATTTACATATGAATATAGCCGTTGATAGAGGAGAGTAAATGAGATACACATGGAAAGAGAAGAAATGTCCTAGGCTGAAAACATTTCTACATGATGACTGATTGAATGACACTCTGTAGGTTTCAACTTGAAAGGCTTATACGCTTAGTAGAGATGAACGCAAATTTAAGCGTTATTAAAAAAGTGGAAGCATACGTGCTTCAATTAGGGTGGCACCACGGGTATAATACTCTCGTCCCTACTGTTCAAACAGTAGAGGCGGGAGTTTTTTTATTTTTATTAAGATTAAAACAATTTGAGGAGGAACTGAATATGTCTATTCAAATCCCACGCGGAACGCAAGATATTCTTCCAGGTAGTGTTGAGTTATGGCAGTATATCGAAGGGCAAGCGCGCGACATTTGCCGTCGTTACAATTATAAAGAAATTCGTACACCAATGTTTGAGCACACAGAGCTATTTTTACGTGGTGTTGGTGATACGACAGATATCGTACAAAAAGAAATGTATTCATTCCAAGACCGTGGAGAGCGTAGTTTAACATTACGTCCAGAAGGTACTGCACCTGTTGTACGTTCTTACGTTGAAAACAAAATGTTCGGTGATGCAACACAACCAACAAAATTATACTATATCGGCCAAATGTTCCGTTATGAAAGACCACAAGCAGGTCGCTATCGTCAATTCGTACAATTCGGTATTGAAGCAATTGGTAGTAACGATCCAGCAATTGATGCAGAAGTAATTGCACTTGCTGTAGAGTTTTACCGCGGTATGGGCTTGAAAAATATTAAAGTTGTATTAAATAGCTTAGGTGATGCAGCGAGTCGTCAAGCACACCGTGATGCGTTAATTGCTCACTTTGAGCCGCGCATAGGAGAATTCTGTTCTGATTGCCAATCTCGCTTAGAAAAAAACCCTCTTCGTATTTTAGACTGTAAGAAGGACCGTAATCATGAATTAATGAGCACGGCACCATCTATTACAGAATACTTAAACGAAGATTCAGCAGTATACTACGACAAAGTACAAGAACTACTAACGACGATGGATGTTCCATTTGAGAAAGATCCGAATTTAGTACGTGGTTTAGACTACTACCAACACACTGTTTTTGAAATTATGAGTGAGGCAGAAGGTTTCGGTGCTATCACAACATTAAGTGGCGGTGGCCGTTATAACGGACTTGTACAAGAAATCGGTGGACCGGAAATGCCAGGTATCGGTTTTGCGATGAGTATTGAGCGTTTAATTATGGCGCTGAAGGCTGAAAATATTGAGTTACCAATTGAACATAGTATTGATTGTTACGTTGTAGCACTTGGTGAAAAAGCGAAAGACCGTGCTGCAAAAGTTGCGTTCGATCTTCGTAAAGCTGGATTATCAGTTGAAAAAGATTATTTAGATCGCAAAATGAAAGCACAATTTAAATCTGCAGATCGTTTAAATGCGAAATACGTAGCTGTATTAGGGGAAGATGAGCTAGATAAAGGCATCATTAACTTAAAAGATATGGCAACAGGCGGACAAGAAGAAGTAGCGTTAGATGTATTTGCTTCATATGTAGCAGAGAAATTAATATAGGGGGAACTTAAAGTGGCTGAAAGAACACATGCATGCGGGAAAGTAACAGTAGAAGCGGTTGGACAAACAGTTCAATTAAAAGGTTGGGTACAAAAACGCCGTGATTTAGGTGGATTAATCTTTATCGACTTACGTGACCGTACAGGTATCGTACAAGTTGTATTTAATCCAGAAACATCAAAAGAAGCGTTAGAAGTAGCAGAAACGATTCGTAGCGAATACGTATTGCACGTAGAAGGTACAGTTGTTGAACGTGGTGAAGGCGCAATTAATGATAATATGGCAACTGGTCGTATTGAAGTACAAGCATCGAAAGTAAATGTATTAAACGCAGCGAAAACAACGCCAATCATTATTGCTGATGATACAGATGCATCAGAAGATGTGCGTTTAAAATATCGTTACTTAGACTTACGTCGTCCTGCAATGTTCAACACATTCAAAATGCGTCATGACGTAACGAAAACAATTCGTAACTTCTTAGATACAGAAGAGTTCTTAGAAGTTGAAACACCAATTTTAACGAAGAGCACGCCAGAAGGAGCTCGCGACTATTTAGTACCAAGCCGTGTGCATGATGGTGAATTTTATGCATTACCTCAATCTCCGCAGCTATTTAAACAGCTTCTTATGGTCGGTGGATTTGAGCGTTACTATCAAGTAGCACGTTGTTTCCGTGACGAAGATTTACGTGCGGACCGTCAACCGGAATTCACGCAAATTGATATCGAGGCATCATTCTTAACACAAGATGAAATTTTAGAAATGATGGAGCGTATGATGACGAAAGTCATGAAGGATGCAAAAGGTGTAGAAGTTAGTGCACCATTCCCTCGTATGAAATATGCTGATGCAATGGCTCGTTTTGGTTCTGATAAGCCGGATACACGCTTTGAAATGGAACTAAAAGACCTATCTGAATTTGCAGTAGGTTGTGGATTTAAAGTATTTACAAGTGCTGTAGAAAACGGCGGACAAGTAAAAGCGATTAACGCAAAAGGTGCAGCGAGCAAATACTCTCGTAAAGACATCGATGCATTAACTGAATTCGCCAAAGTATACGGTGCAAAAGGTCTAGCTTGGCTTAAAGTTGAAGAAGACGGCTTAAAAGGACCGATTGCGAAATTCTTCGGTGAAGAAGAGGCAAACGTGTTAATGAGTACATTAGAAGCGGATGCTGGTGACTTATTACTATTCGTAGCAGATAAGAAAAGTGTTGTTGCAGATAGCTTAGGTGCACTTCGTTTACGTCTAGGTAAAGAACTTGAGTTAATTGACGAAAGTAAATTTAACTTCCTATGGGTAACTGATTGGCCACTTCTTGAGTACGATGAAGATGCAGATCGTTACTTCGCAGCTCACCACCCATTCACAATGCCATTCCGTGAAGACGTTGAGTTATTAGAAACAGCACCAGAAAAAGCACGTGCACAAGCATATGACCTTGTATTAAACGGTTATGAGCTTGGTGGTGGATCACTTCGTATTTACGAGCGTGACGTACAAGAAAAAATGTTCAAAGCACTTGGATTCTCACAAGAAGAAGCACAAGAACAATTCGGATTCTTATTAGAAGCATTCGAATACGGTACACCACCACACGGCGGAATCGCATTAGGTTTAGACCGTCTTGTTATGTTACTTGCAGGTCGTACGAATCTTCGTGATACAATTGCATTCCCGAAAACAGCAAGCGCAAGCTGCTTATTAACAGAAGCGCCAAGCCCAGTTGCAGAAGCTCAGCTTGAAGAGCTAAGCTTAAAATTGAGCTTGAAAGAAGAGAAGTAAGAATAGAGTCTAGATGGTTATACTATAGCCGTCTAGGCTTTTTTTGAGGGGAAGTTTAAAAAGTCCGGTTCAGATAACTGTCGCATCTCATCGTTACGTATGCTAGTCCGGTGCTCGAGTAGTACTCCTACACTGCGCTCCTCCTAGCATACGTGCCTCAATCTGCTAGGTTCTCTAAATCCTCCTTTTTAAACGTATACGTAAGAAAAAGGTCCGGTTTTACATTATGTTTTCCTTGTTTGAAATACGTATTTTTAGGAATTATATAACTTTTTCTATACAAATAGTCGGAAAAACGCTAGAATACATGGTAGACCATTTTTGTAATAGGAGTGTAGAGCTGAATGTTACATCAATTTTCACGTAATGAATTAGCCTTTGGAAAAGAAGGCCTTGAAATATTAAAAAACAGTACAGTCGGTATTTTAGGTATTGGCGGCGTAGGATCATTTTCGGCAGAAGCGTTAGCACGTTCTGGCGTAGGACGTCTCGTATTAGTTGACAAAGATGTTGTAGATATTACAAACGTAAACCGTCAAATTCACGCGTTAGTATCTACTGTAGGACGTTCAAAAGTAGAATTAATGAAAGAGCGTATTGCAGATATTAATCCAGAGTGTGAAGTAATTGGACTAGAGATGTTTTATACAGATGAAACATATGAAGAGTTCTTTAAACACGGTTTAGATTTCGTAGTAGATGCATCTGATACGATTACGTTCAAAATTCATTTAATTAAACAATGTTTACGTCGTAAAATCAAAATTATCTCATGTATGGGTGCGGCAAATAAAATGGACCCAACTCGTTTCCGTATTGCGGACATTTCTAAAACACATACAGATCCAATTGCGAAAGTAATTCGTACGAAGCTTCGTAAAGATGGTATTAAAAAAGGTGTAAAAGTTGTCTTCTCTGACGAAAACCCAATCGTAATTCGTGAAGAAGTACGTAAAGAAATCGTACCGGACGAAAATGCAAAAATTCGTAAAGCGAAATTACCACCTTCTTCAAATGCATTCGTACCATCTGTGGCAGGCTTAATTATGGCAAGTCACGTTGTACGTGAACGTATTAAAAACGTAGAAGTGAAGCGTGTAGGGCAAGAATAAAAAGAAAGCATATATCCATTTCGGATATATGCTTTTTGTATGTTTTAAAGAAATGTCGATGTCGAATCGTTAATATAATTTCATTTACTGTGGTACTTTTTCACTAAGGGAAAATAAACAGGGATGTCACTTAGTTGAAAAAGTGGCATCCCTGTTTTTAGTTTTCTGCAGAATATATAATATCTAAATTTCCATTTTGATCGGTTTTGAAAATCGGAGCAATTTGCTCTTCTTGTTCTTCGACCGAAACAAGTTTTCGAGCACGATCCATAATTCTAACAAGCATTGCATAATCTTCTTCGATTGCTTGTTGTTTTTTTGTGAGAACAGCTAATTTTGCTTCAAGTTCATTATTCGTTTTTTTCAGGGAAGTGAGCTGATCTTGTAATACGTCATTTTCAGTTTGTAACTTTGCGAGTGAAGGGTTATTGTGCTCCAAGTTTTGCAAAAATGAGATGACATTTTGCATTGTAAGATCTTGTTTATTTGGGACAATATCTTCTGAAAACTCGGCATCGATTACGAGCTGCCGAGTTTGTGTGAACTGCTCTTTTTCTATTTTAGCTTCCGAACGCTTTAATTCTTTACGTTGTTTTTTTGCGATTTGCACCGCATCTTCATAATATGGTCTTACTTCAGCATTCCATCTAAAGCCACAAGCTGCTGAAGTTCGGTTTAATGTATCACCAACTTCATCGAATGCTTTTATTTGTGTACTTCCGCTGCGAATATGTCGTAAAACAGTTTCTGCTAAAAGGAGATCGTCTTCTTTTGTCCATGCATCTTGACGTGTTTTCATAAGCGAACCCTCCGTAATGGTGACGTTTTCGCTTATATTACCCTTTATTCTTCGTTTTATGCGAACTTTGTAATCTTTCATAAACAGTAGAAAGTGCTTGTTCAAATTTTCCTGTCGTTTTCGGTTTATAATATTGCTTGTTTTTAATTTTATCAGGTAAGTATTGTTGTTGTACCCAACCGTTTGGGTGATCGTGTGGATATAAGTATCCGATGCCTCTTCCTAACGATTCGGCTCCTTTATAATGACTATCTTTTAAATGACTTGGAATATCGCCTGTTTGGCCATTACGTAAATCGTGTAGTGCGGCATCGAGTGCTTTATAGGCCGAGTTTGATTTCGGTGATAGACAAAGTTCAATAACAGCATTTGCAAGTGGTATGCGTGCCTCTGGGAAGCCGACCCGTTCAGCTGATTCAATCGCTGCAAGTGTACGTTGTCCAGCTTGTGGGCTAGCAAGTCCGATATCTTCATATGCCATAATAAGCAGACGTCTACCGATGCTTTGTAAGTCACCAGCTTCAATAAGACGTGCTAAATAATGAAGTGCGGCGTTCACATCACTTCCGCGTACTGATTTTTGAAAAGCAGATAAAACGTCATAGTGAGCATCGCCACCTTTGTCGTGAACGAAACTCTTTTTCTGTAAGCATTCTTCTGCGATTTCAAGTGTAATTTCCACGGCTTTGTCGTCAGTTGTAAAGCTAGATAAAACAGCTAGTTCAAGTGCATTATAAGCTGAGCGCATATCTCCGCCTGACGCATTTGCAA
The DNA here is from genome assembly GCF_016650875.1 of Bacillus sp. TH30. NCBI lineage: Bacteria > Bacillati > Bacillota > Bacilli > Caryophanales > Bacillaceae > Bacillus > Bacillus sp. TH30. Next base: position 3,553,627 of record NZ_JAEKEY010000002.1, read on the forward strand.
AGTGATGTAATGCTTCATCCGTAACAGTTACATCATATTCCCCAAGCCCTTTTTCTTTATCTTCAAGCGCTCGTTTTAAGCCAATTAAAATATCATCTTCTGTTAATGCGTGTAATTCGAAGATTTGACAACGACTTCGAATAGCAGAATTAATAGCATGGAACGGATTGCTTGTCGTTGCACCAATTAAAGTAAGAAGTCCGCTTTCTAAATGGGGTAATAGAAAGTCTTGCTTCGCTTTATCTAGCCTATGAACTTCATCCAAAATTAAAACGAGGTGCCGATGCATCTTCGCTTCTTGTACGACAACTTCCATATCTTTTTTATTATGAGTAACAGCGTTTAAGAGGCGAAACAGGGTTCCAGTACTTCCTGCAATTGCGCTGGCGATTGATGTTTTTCCTGTGCCTGGAGGACCGTATAAAATCATTGATTGAAAATGATTTGCTTGGACCATTCGCCATAAAATCTTGCCTTCACCAACTAAATGCTGTTGTCCGATAATTTCTTGAATATTTGTAGGGCGCATTCGATGTGCGAGTGGTTGTTTCATTTGATCCTCTCCCTTAATGTATAATCTCATTCTATCGTATCATTTTTTTTGATGAAATTTGAAATAGGATGCTGTTTTGTGGGGAAAATGAATATGAATATTCCTATTTTTCTTTCAATTGTAATAATTTCCGAGTTTTTCAATGTGATTTTATGTTATCATTTTGATACACAAGTTGAAATTTCTTATAATACTATATTATGCTATAATTTCATAGGATTTTAAATTGTGTTCTTTTATAAAGTGAAACTTTAATCAGTGGGGGTTTTGTTCATCCCCCACCTAACTTCTTTGCTCCAGCCGAATTTTGAGGTGGGAGTTTTACTGCCTGCAAATAGCTGGATAAATAAGATATAACCAATAGAAGTGAAAATTTGAAATGAGGTGCAAATAGATGAAGATTTCAACGAAAGGCCGCTACGGCTTAACAATTATGATCGACCTTGCAAAAAAGTTTGGTGAAGGCCCAATTTCATTAAAATCAATTGCACAGGCACATGATCTATCTGAGCATTACTTAGAGCAATTAATTTCACCACTTCGTAACGCTCGTCTTGTAAAGAGTACGCGTGGTGCATATGGTGGATATGTATTATCTGATCAGCCAGTCAACATTACAGCTGGAGATGTAATCCGTGTACTAGAGGGTCCAATTAGTGTTGTAGAAATGATAGAAGAAGAAGAACCAGCACAACGCCAATTATGGATGCGTGTTCGTGATGCAGTGCAAGAAGTATTAGATAGTACAACTTTAGAAGATTTAGTACGTTATGAGGAAGAAAATCACGGGGGCTATATGTTTTACATTTAATTCCTTGTGAAACGATTTGGAAAGAAGGAGATTTAATGGAACGCATTTACTTAGATCATGCTGCGACATCTCCGACTCACCCAGAAGTGGTCGAAAAGATGATTCCATATATGACAGAAACATTTGGAAACCCGTCTAGTATTCACTTTTATGGGCGTCAAACGCGCCATGCGGTAGATGAAGCGAGACGTGTGTGTGCACGTAGCATTCACGCGAGTCCAAATGAAATTATATTCACGAGCGGTGGTACAGAAGCTGATAATTTAGCGCTTATAGGTGTAGCGCGTGCGAATCGTCATAAAGGTAACCACGTTATTACAACGCAAATTGAACATCATGCGATTTTGCATACGTGTGAATTGTTAGAGCGTGAAGGATTTGAAGTGACGTATTTACCTGTTGATGAAACAGGGCGTGTTCAAGTTTCTGACATACAAAAGGCACTAACGGAAGAGACGATTCTTGTATCTATTATGTTCGGGAATAATGAAGTAGGGACAATACAACCAATTGTGGAAATAGGAAAGTTGTTAAAAGAGCATCAAGCTTATTTCCACACAGATGCTGTACAAGCTTACGGTTTAATAGAAATAGATGTGAAAGAGTTTGGTATTGATTTATTATCGATTTCCGCTCACAAAATTAACGGCCCAAAAGGTGTAGGGTTCCTATATGCTGGTGCAAATGTGAAATTTGAACCGTTATTAATAGGCGGAGAGCAAGAAAGAAAACGTCGTGCTGGTACTGAAAATGTACCTAGTATTGTTGGACTTCAACATGCAGTTTCGCTAGCTGAAAAAACTCGTGAGCAAAAAAATGCCCAATATGAAGAGTTTAAAGATATAATGGTATCTGTCTTCAAAAATAAGGACATTCATTTCGAGGTAAACGGAGACTTAGAATATCGCTTACCACATGTGTTTAATATAAATTTTACAGGAATGAATATTGAACCGTTTCTTGTAAACCTAGACTTAGCTGGTATTGCAGTATCAAGTGGTTCTGCTTGTACAGCTGGTTCGATTGATCCATCACATGTATTAGTGGCGATGTTCGGAAAAGACTCCGATCAAATACGTTCATCCGTACGCTTTAGTTTCGGACTTGGAAATACGAAAGAGCAAATTGAAAAAGCGGCGTACGAAACAGTGAAAATCGTGAAGCGATTAACACAAAATTAGCATGGGAGGTGACATGATGAACAAACTACCTCAAGAAACACGCGTTGTCATCGGGATGTCCGGTGGCGTCGATTCATCTGTAGCAGCTCTTTTATTAAAAGAGCAGGGTTATGATGTAATCGGAATTTTTATGAAAAACTGGGATGATACAGATGCAAATGGTGTCTGCACAGCAACAGAAGATTACAATGATGTAATTGAAGTGTGTAACCAAATCGGCATTCCGTATTATGCAGTAAACTTTGAAAAACAATACTGGGATAAAGTATTCACGTACTTTTTAGATGAGTACCGAGCTGGTCGTACACCAAACCCAGATGTAATGTGTAACAAAGAAATTAAATTTAAAGCATTTTTAGAGCATGCAATTGCACTTGGTGCTGATTATGTAGCAACAGGTCATTATGCACGCGTTGCTTATATGGACGGCGAATATAAAATGCTTCGCGGCGTTGATGACAATAAAGATCAAACATATTTCTTAAATCAATTAAGCCAAGAGCAACTATCAAAAACAATGTTCCCATTAGGTGAATTAAAGAAACCACAAATTCGCGAAATGGCGACAGAAGCTGGTTTAGCGACAGCGGCGAAGAAAGATAGTACTGGCATTTGCTTCATCGGTGAGCGTAACTTTAAAGATTTCTTAAGTAACTATTTACCGGCGCAACCAGGTGTGATGCAAACATTATCTGGTGAAGTGAAAGGGAAACATGATGGTTTAATGTATTATACAATTGGACAACGTCATGGCCTTGGTATTGGTGGTAATGGTGATCCGTGGTTTGCTGTGGGGAAAAACTTGAAAGAAAACATTTTATATGTTGATCAAGGATTCCATAACGAACTTCTATATGGTGATGAAGTTATTGCTACGAATGTAGGCTGGGTAAGTAATAAAGCGAAGGAAAAAGAATTTACGTGTACAGCGAAATTCCGTTATCGTCAAGCAGACAATAAAGTAACGGTTCAAATTGTTGATGAAAATACAGTTCGTATTCTTTGTGATGAGCCAATTCGTGCGATTACGCCAGGTCAAGCAGTTGTTTTCTATGATGGAGATGAGTGCTTAGGCGGCGCTACAATTGATGAAGTATATCATAGTGGTAAGAAATTAGATTATTTAGGATAACACGAGAAGCCTCTGCCGATTAGCGGTTAGAGGTTTCTTTTACATAAAGCGAATTTTTGTTCGCTTGGAAAATACATTCTTTGTTATAATTTGTTGTAGAGGTGAAGGATATGTCAAACAAACTTGAAACAGGTATTAAATATATGCAAGAAGGAAACTGGGAAGAAGCAGCTGAAAATTTCACAGAAGCAATCGAAGAAAATCCGAAAGATGCGCTTGGATACATTAACTTTGCGAATTTATTAGATGTATTAGGTGATAGTGAGCGAGCAATTTTATTTTATAAACGTGCATTAGAATTAGATGGTAAATCTGCGGCTGCTTATTATGGATTAGGAAACGTATATTACGGTCAAGAGCAATTTGCAGAGGCGAAGGCTGTATTTGAACAAGCGATGCAAGTGGGATTACAATCAGCTGACGTAACATTTATGTTAGGTATCACACATGTGCAACTTGGAAATGATCGTCTTGCACTTCCATTTTTACAAAGAGCGACGGAATTAGATGAAGGCGATGTAGAAGCTGTTTTCCAATGCGGACTTTGCTTCGCACGACTAGAACATATTCAAGAGGCAAAACCTTATTTTGAAAAGGTATTAGAAATGGATGAAGAGCATGCAGATGCGTATTATAATTTAGGTGTTGCGTACGTATTCGAGGAGAATAACGAGAAAGCTCTTACTTTATTTAAGAAAGCGACTGAAATTCAAGCAGACCACTTTTTAGCTGGTAATGGTATTCGTTTATTAGAGCAAGAAGCTGAATAAAGTGAAATTATAGTTTAATGCGCAGTTACCCCTCATCTAAAGATTGTGAAAGAGGTGGGGGATGTACTGCTCATTAAAGTGAAAAGAACTCGGAAAGGAGAGGAAATATGGGAAATCAACATGCAATGGATTTGTTTGAGGAAGAAAAAAAATTTATAAAAGCGCAAGTTCTTCATACCATTTTCCACAACGAAGAAAACCTCTATTCCGTTGTCAGTATGAAAGTCATTGAAACGAATGAAACATACGACGAAAAAAAAGTAATGATAAACGGTCATTTTCCCCGTATGCATGAAGATGAAGTGTTTACATTAACAGGTCATTTTAAAGACCACCCAAAGTATGGAAAACAATATTTAGTTGAAACGTTTAAAAAAGAACTGCCACAAACAAAAGCAGGTATGGTGCAATATTTAGCGAGCGATTTATTTAAAGGGATTGGAAAGCGTACAGCTGAAAAAATCGTGGACCATCTTGGTGAGCATGCGATTTCTAAAATTATGGATGATCCGGATGCGTTAAGTGGTGTTGTAAACAAGCAAAAAGCGCAGGAAATATATGAGACGATTATTGAGCATCAAGGGCTCGAGAAAGTGATGAGTTTTTTAAATGGTTACGGTTTTGGAACAAAACTTTCTATTAAAATTTATCAGCAATATAAAGAGATGACATTAGAAGTGATTCGTAATAATCCGTATAAACTTATTGAAGAAGTGGACGGAATTGGATTTGGAAGAGCAGATGATATAGGGCGTGCAATCGGAATAACGGGCAATCACGACGACCGTGTACGCGCAGGGTGTTTTTATACGTTAGAGAATATTTCATTACAACTCGGTCACGTGTATATGGAAAAAGGTCAGCTTGTAAGAGAAACGATGTCACTTTTAAATAATCAAGAAGGCAGAGTGACTGAGGAAGATATTGTAGGCTGCGTTGAAATGATGCAAAGCGAAGGGAAAGTCATTATAGAAGAAGAGCGAGTGTATTTAGCTTCTTTATTCTATTCTGAGAAAGGCGTTGTAAAGTCAATTCGTCGTCTTATGAATCAAGAAGAAACCCCTGCATTCCCTGAAGCAGAAGTGTTAAAAACATTAGGAGAAATTGAAGAACAGCTAAAGGTACAGTATGCACCGCTTCAGCAAGAAGCAGTTCAAACTGCACTTCATAAGCCGATGATGTTATTAACAGGTGGACCAGGGACGGGGAAAACAACAGTTATTAAAGGAATTGTTGAAATGTATGCGTCACTTCACGGAGTATCATTAAATCCGAATGAATATAGTGATGATAATCCATTTCCAATATTATTAACGGCCCCAACTGGAAGAGCGGCGAAGCGCATGAGTGAATCGACAGGACTTCCAGCTTGCACAATTCATCGTCTGCTTGGATGGACGCCAGAAGGGTCTTTTCAGCGCAATGAAACAGACCCTGTACAAGGGAAACTCCTTATTATTGATGAGTTTTCGATGGTAGATATTTGGCTTGCAAATCAGCTATTCAAGTCACTTCCGACAAATATTCAAGTTATCGTTGTAGGCGATGAAGATCAGTTGCCATCTGTAGGACCTGGACAAGTGTTAAAAGATTTATTGAATGCAGGTGCGGTTCCAACGGTCAAGCTTACAGAAATTTATCGTCAAGCGGAAGGGTCATCTGTTATTCAACTTGCCCATGCGATAAAAGACGGAACACTTCCACCAGATTTAGCGCAAAATAAAAAAGATCGTTCATTTATCAGCTGTGCAGGTGCTCAAATTGTTGAAGTTGTAAAAAAAGTATGTGAAAACGCGAAGACGAAAGGGTTTAGCGCAAGAGATGTACAAGTGTTGGCACCTATGTACCGCGGACCGGCAGGTATTAATGTGTTAAATGAAGCTCTCCAAGAAGTGTTCAATCCGAAAAAAGAAAAAAGTAAAGAAATTGCCTACGGTGACGTTGTATACCGCAGAGGTGATAAAGTACTTCAATTAGTCAATCAGCCGGAAAGCCAAGTATTTAATGGTGATATCGGAGAAATCGTTTCGGTGTTTTATGCGAAAGAAAACGTTGAGCAACAAGATATGATTATCGTTTCATTTGATGGGATTGAAGTAACGTATACAAAGCCAGATTTAAATCAAATTACACATGCATATTGCTGCTCGATTCATAAATCACAAGGTAGTGAATTTCCGATTGTTATTATGCCGATTGTAAAAAGCTATAACCGTATGTTACGTCGTAATTTAATTTACACGGGTATTACAAGGAGTAAGAAATTCCTTATTATTTGCGGGGAGGAAGCAGCGTTTCAATCCGGTGTAAATCGCCTTGATGATGCAATGCGTCAAACGACTTTAGCTGGCCGATTGCAAGAATCACAAGGAGAAGTGCAGATGGTGACGGTTAATGGTGAAGAAATGGACGTGGAAAACATTTCACCGTATGATTTCATGTAACAAGGTGAAATTATATAGTGAACCTTTCAAACGTATAACGTTGAAAGGTTCTAGCAATGTATAAATGAATGCAGTTTGGACATAATGGCGAATAGAATCTGGGAGACTGTAAGGAGATGAAAGCCATATGTTCAGTTGTCCAAATTGCAAAGGGAAAGACATCGGAAAAATAGGTGTCAACCAATTTTATTGCTGGAATTGTTATATCGAATTATCGGTTTCAAAGGGGAAAATCCATACACATCAAGTAGAGGAAGATGGTTCATTAAGCTCTCTTGATGATTTATTTGATGATAATGAAAGAACGATCGGATAACGAAAAGGGGGATTTACTTTGAATCTACGCAATTCATTAATCGCATTAGGTGTTGGAGCTGCAGCGTATCAATATGCTCGCAAACAAGATGTATTCTCAAAACGTAATGTGAAAAAAGCACGTAAGATGATTAAGTCTTATTTATAAGGCGTAAAAAACTCCCTTTATGATAAGGGAGTTTTTTTATGCGCTTGTATGCAAATATAAAAGTCCGATTTCAGAGAAGAGATAAGATAAACCGTAGCATCCAACGCCAAGCATTCCATAATGCCATAAGTGCTTAGCTCTTTCCTTTCGTGAGGAACGAATAAAGAAGCCTTTCCAAATACCAAACCCGATACAAATCCATTCAAGAAGCATAAAAAGTGCGGATAATGCAAGCATAAATAAGATCATTATGAGCCCTCCTGATTATATTTTGACATTTTGTATTTTCAGGGGTGGTTGTCCTTATTATGTTAAATATATGTACGTCTTTAAAAAACAGTATGGTCTGTATAAAAAGATTTTAAAACTTTTGCACATAACCTAACCTATTTATTTTCAAAATAAAGATGGAGGAGGTTTTTCGTGTGAAGAATCTTAAAATCATTTGGATATATCGTTTAGGATTATTGTTACTCGTTTTTCTTTGTTTGCTCGTCTTTTTAAAAATTAAGCCACTATGGGCACCAATTATTTTTGTATTTAAAGTGGCGATCACACCGTTCTTTATTGCTTGTTTTATTGCTTATTTATTACACCCTTTAATTGAAAAAATCCATAAGGAAGGAATGCCACGCACACTTGCTATTTTGCTCATTTATATTCTTTTCTTTGGCGGAATTGGCTATGGAATTTATAAAGGAACGCCAGTTGTTATTAAACAGTTACAAGAAATTAATGAACAATTTCCACAGTTTACAAAAATGTACGATTCTTGGATGGATGGAGTTACAGAACAAACAGCGAATTTCCCATCATTTATTCATGAAAAGGTGAAACAAATTTTTGGTGGTGTAGAAACGAAGATTCAAGTGCTTTTAAATAAAGTCATGAGCACAGCTCGTGGTGTACTGGATTCGTTACTCATTATTTTCTTAATTCCATTCATTGTATTTTACATATTAAAAGATTACGGTGAGTTTTATCATATATTTTGGAAATTAGTCCCGAGTAAGTGGCGTAGTACGGGTCAAATGCTTGCGAAAGAAATTGATAAATCACTCGGAAGTTATATTCGAGGGCAGTTATTTGTTTGCTTAGTATTAGGGGGAGTATCTGTTCTTTCTTTTTGGTTTATCGGCATGAAATATCCGTTATTACTCGGTATTATTATTGGGGTAACGGATATAATCCCGTACTTTGGTCCTATTTTAGGGGCGATTCCGACGTTGATGATTGCAGCAACGGTATCAACGAGTTTACTCATTAAGGCGGGAATTACGATTGCTATTTTGCAATTTTTGGAAAGTAACATTTTATCGCCTTACATCGTTGGTAAGTCGCTTCGTATGCATCCTGTGATCATTATGTTTGCATTACTAGTAGGGGGAGAAGTTGCGGGGATTGTAGGATTACTAATATCGGTTCCTATTTTAGCGGTCATTCGGACAGTGGTCGTTCATGTGAGGCCTCTTTGGAAAAAAGAAGATGTGTAATATGATAGCCCTCTACTTATAAAAGTAGAGGGCTATCATTATTTAGAGAGTTGCTCGTGTATTTGTTGAACGAGAGAGCTTACATCATTTGTTTGAATATGTTTTATTTTTTTCCGTTCATTATCGTACATAAATATAATTTGATTGCTGAAAAGACGCTTTTGCTCTTTTAGATTAGAAATGTTTGCAAAAGAGTACTCTTCAAATATTGGATTCCTACTTACATCTGGTCCATAAAAGAAGAGCCGTTTGTTCGTTAAAATTAACAGTCCTGGTCTTGCAACGGAACGATAAATAAATATATCTAATGAACATGCGGTGTAAAATAATATCGTTTCGTCAGTCGTTAATATGTTTTTAGCCTTGTTCAATAAAGTTGTCATTTTGCTCGCTCCTTTATTATTGATAATTTAATTATAACGAAAATATAATATTCTGAAAAGAATATAGAGGTAGTACAATTTATTAATAAATGCATAATATATTGAAAGGCTGTTAAGAATGAATAGCAGAATAACTATGGTTAATGCAATATAAATGATTATCTACATTGACAAACTTAAGAGAATTCTATTATATTTAGTCATATAATACATTAAATCAATGACGGAAAAAGTACGTTACAGTCCATTTATAGAGAGAAGCTTCCAATGGCTGAAAGAAGCTTTAAATGAAGGGTAACAGAAAGCTAATCCTGAGAGCAGCTAATCACTGCCGTCTTGCCACGTTACGGCACCATGAGGTGATGAATTGATTGTTATAATAATCAATTCATAATTAGGGTGGTATCGCGAGTTAACTCTCGTCCCTTTTATTAGGGGCGGGAGTTTTTTATATTTAAGGAGGAAAATACAATGAAACAACTAACAGGCGCACAAATTCGTCAAATGTTTTTAGACTTTTTCCAAGAAAAAGGACATGCAGTAGAACCAAGTGCATCACTAGTTCCTCATGAAGATCCATCTCTGTTATGGATTAATAGTGGTGTAGCGACATTAAAGAAATATTTTGATGGTCGTGTAATCCCACAAAATCCACGTATTACAAATGCACAAAAATCAATTCGTACAAACGATATTGAAAACGTTGGGAAAACGGCTCGTCACCATACATTCTTTGAAATGTTAGGGAACTTCTCAATCGGTGATTACTTCAAAGAAGAAGCAATTACTTGGGCTTGGGAATTTCTAACGAGCGACAAATGGATCGGATTCGATAAAGAATTACTATCTGTTACAATTCATCCGGAAGATGAAGAAGCATTCACAATTTGGAATGAGAAAATGGGTGTTCCAAAAGAACGCATCATCCGTTTAGAAGAGAACTTCTGGGATATCGGTGAAGGACCAAGTGGACCGAATACAGAAATTTTCTATGACCGCGGTGAATCTTACGGTAATGACTTTAGTGACCCAGAATTATATCCGGGCGGAGAAAACGAGCGTTACTTAGAAGTATGGAACCTTGTATTCTCTCAATTTAACCATAATCCAGACGGTTCATATACGCCACTTCCTAAGAAAAACATCGATACAGGAATGGGTCTAGAGCGTATGACATCTATCGTTCAAGATGTACCTACGAACTTTGATACAGACCTATTCATGCCGATGATTGGTGCAACAGAATCAATTTCTGGTGAAAAATATCGTAATGGCGATTTAGAAAAAGATATGGCGTTTAAAGTAATTGCTGACCATATCCGTACAGTAACATTCGCTGTTGGTGACGGTGCTCTTCCATCTAACGAAGGCCGTGGTTATGTATTACGTCGTTTATTACGCCGTGCTGTTCGTTATTCTAAGAAATTAAACATCAACCGTCCGTTCATGTTTGAATTAGTACCGGTTGTTGGAGAAGTAATGAAAGACTTCTATCCAGAAGTACTTGAAAAGAAAGATTTCATCGCAAAAGTTGTGAAGAATGAAGAAGAGCGTTTCCATGAAACACTTCATGATGGTGAATCAATTTTAGCTGAAGTAATTGCAAAAGCGAAAGAAGAAAAAACAACTGTTATTTCTGGCGTAGATGCGTTCCGCCTATACGACACGTACGGTTTCCCAATTGAATTAACAGAAGAATATGCAGAAGAAGCTGGTATGACAGTTGATCAAGCGGGCTTTGAAAATGAAATGGAGAAACAACGTGAGCGTGCACGTGCTGCTCGTCAAGACGTTGATTCTATGCAAGTTCAAGGTGGTGTACTTGGTGAAGTTAAAGTAGCGAGCGAATTCGTTGGTTACGGTACAGTTGCAACAGAAAGTAACGTTGTTGCCCTTGTGAAAAATGGTGAGTATACAGATAGCTTACAAGCAGGTGAAGAAGGACAATTAATGCTTGATGTAACGCCATTCTACGCTGAGAGCGGTGGGCAAATTGCAGACCGTGGTTACCTTCTTGCTGACGGCGTGAAAGTTGTTGTAAAAGACGTACAAAAAGCACCAAATGGTCAAAACTTACACAAAGTAGTTGTGGAAGAAGGTACATTAACGAAAGAAGCGGCTGTAAAAGCTCTTATCGATACGAAAAACCGTAGTAGCGTTGTGAAAAACCATACAGCAACTCACTTACTGCACCAAGCATTAAAAGATATACTTGGAACGCATGTTAACCAAGCGGGTTCTCTTGTAACATCTGAACGTTTACGTTTTGACTTCTCTCACTTCGGTCAAGTACAAGCTGATGAATTAGAAAAAATTGAGCGTATCGTAAACGAAAAAATTTGGGAAAGTATTGATGTTGCGATTTCTCAAAAAGCAATCGAAGAAGCGAAAGAAATGGGCGCAATGGCATTATTCGGTGAAAAATACGGCGATGTTGTACGCGTTGTGCAAGTAGGCGATTACAGCTTAGAGCTTTGCGGTGGTTGTCACGTTGATAACACAGCTTCTATCGGTATTTTCAAAATCGTTGCTGAGTCTGGTATCGGTGCAGGAACTCGTCGTATTGAGGCGGTAACTGGTAAGTCTGCATACGAATTAATGAACGATCAAGTAGGTTTATTAAAAGAAGCAGCAGGAAAAATGAAAACAAATCCAAAAGATATTTTAACAAGAGTTGATGGTTTATTTACTGAAGTAAAACAACTTCAAAAAGAAAACGAATCTCTTGCTGCGAAATTAAGCAATATCGAAGCTGGAAACTTAACTGATTCAGTAATGACAGTTGATGGCGTGAACGTATTAGCGGCGAAAGTAAATGTTGCAGATATGAACAACTTACGTACAATGATGGATGACCTTAAAAATAAATTAGAGTCTGCAGTTGTTGTATTAGCGTCTGTAAATGACGATAAGGTAAACATTTTAGCTGGCGTAACGAAAGATTTAATTAGTCAAGGTTACCATGCGGGTAAACTTGTGAAAGAAGTAGCTTCTCGTTGTGGAGGCGGCGGTGGTGGCCGTCCTGATATGGCACAAGCAGGCGGTAAAAACCCAGCACAAGTAGAGGAAGCTTTAGCGTTTGTACAAGAGTACGTTAAATCTGTTTCAAAATAAAGAGATAGTAGTGTACAATGGTAGGGAGAGGAGAAGAGAAGTTCTTCTCCCTATACTTACTACTTACAAGTGAGGTGCTTGAAATGGACGGTTTTGATAAGACAATGAAGTTTAGCATTCAAGATGAAAAACAGAGTGTCCATGTAAATGATGTACTTTTAACTGTGTATGATGCACTTCAAGAAAAAGGTTATAATCCGATTAACCAAATCGTCGGTTATTTATTAAGTGGAGATCCAGCATACATACCTCGCCATAAAGATGCACGAAGCATCGTTCGTAAGCTTGAACGTGATGAGATAATTGAAGAGCTTGTGAAGTCTTACTTGAAACATCATCGTGAGGAGTAGTTTATGCGGATATTAGGTTTAGATGTTGGTACTAAAACAGTCGGTGTTGCAATGAGCGATGAAATGGGCTGGACAGCACAAGGGCTGGAAACAATCAGGATTAACGAAGAACGAGGCCACTTTGGTTTTGACCGTATTTCTGAGTTGGTAAAACAGTACAATGTGGACAAAATAGTAGTAGGTTTACCTAAAAATATGAATGGTACAATCGGCCCTCGTGGTGAAGCGTGCCAGCAATTTGCAGAAAACCTGCGAAATCTGTTACAATTAGAAGTTGTAATGTGGGACGAGCGTTTGTCGACGATGGCAGCGGAACGTCTGCTCATTTCAGCTGATGTGAGCCGTAAGAAGCGAAAACAGGTAATCGATAAGATGGCTGCAGTCGTGATCTTACAAGGATTTTTAGATAGTAAATAAGAGGTGACCAAAATGGAAGAAAATCAAATTACAATTGTAGACGAAAAAGGAAACGAACATTTATGTGAAATTATTTTCACTTTTGATGCTGAAAAATTCGGCAAAAAATCTTACGTAGTCTTCTCTCCAATCGGTGAAGTAGACGAAGATGGAGACCAAATCTTCGATGCAATGGCATATGAGCAAAGTGAAGATGAGGGCGGAACATTACTTTCAATTGAATCTGAAGAAGAGTGGGAAATGGTACAAGAAATGTTTAACACTCTTGCTGATGAGCAAGAAGAAGAATAGTAATGGATAAAAAGGCGAACTGTGTACACAGTTCGCCTTTTTTGTATTCATATGCAAAATGACAGATTTTTTGTCGAAACTACTTAATTGTTTATAGTATAATAAGACGGGTTGTATGAAAAAAGGCTTTAAATAAGTAGCTGTCACCGATTATTTAGAAATGATTGGTTTTGCTTTATGTTTGTAGGGCATTGTATAGAGGAAGTGTATACGGTCTACAATTGAATAAGGAGGAAGAATTTTGGTAGAGAATCAAGTGAAGAAGAAGCGTAGACGCATTTTTTTAATTTCGATTATCGCACTGCTTTTAGTTTGTGGATCAGTCTATGCGTATATTTCATCTGCATTAGGGCCAGTTGATAGTGGAAATAAAAAAGAGATTGAGGTAGAGATTCCAAAGGGGTCATCTACAAGTAAAATCGGTGAGATTTTAGAAGAAAAAGGTGCTGTGAAAAGCAGTACAGTTTTTAGTTTTTATACGAAATTTAAGTCGAAAAGCTTACAAGCAGGTACATATTTATTAAATCCTTCGATGAGCGCCAACGATGTCATTGAACAAATGTCATCTGGCAACGTACATCGTCCGGCTCTTTATAAAGTGACGATTAAAGAAGGGGCGCAAGTAACTGAAATTGCTGAAGTGATTGCGGCAGAATTAAAGTGGAATAAAGATGATGTTGTGCGTCAATTAAACGATAAAGCATTTATCCAAAAAATGCAGCAAAAGTATCCGAAGCTATTAACGGATAAAATTTTTGATAGTAACATTAAATATCCACTAGAAGGATACTTATATCCAGCAACGTATTCTTTCTATAAAAAGGATACGAAATTAGAAGAAATTGTAATCCCGATGCTTGAGAAAACAAATGCAATTATTGTTCAAAATGAGGCGAAAATGAAAGCGAAGAACTGGGATGTTCATCAACTTCTCACGTTGTCTTCACTTATTGAAGAAGAGGCTACTGGCTTTACTGATCGCCAAAAAATCTCTAGTGTTTTCTATAATCGTTTAGCGAAAGGCATGCCGCTTCAAACGGATCCGACGGTATTATACGCGCTTGGAAAGCATAAACAACGTGTATTATACGAAGACTTGAAAGTAAACTCACCGTACAATACGTATGTTGTGAAAGGGTTGCCGGTTGGACCGATTGCAAACTCTGGTAAACATTCAGTGGAAGCAGCGTTAGATCCTGCGCAAACAGATTATTATTATTTCTTAGCTGCACCAAGTGGTGAAGTGTATTATGCGAAAACATTAGAAGAACATAATGCATTAAAGCAAAAATACATTACGAAAAAACAGTGAAATGGGGAGGGATAGCGAAAAGGGTCGCATATCCCTCTTTTTTGTGGTAAAATATATCGGGTTAAAAACTGGCAGAAGAATCGTTTTTAATATCAAAACGGGACGTACAAGCTAAGGGTGAAACTGGCTTGTATTTTTATTGCATTCTATGTGTGAAAAGACAAAGGTTGACGCGTCATAGAGGCACTTCTCCATGTAAATAAGGAGGACCAATTATGGAGGATACAGTTAACGAGTACCTATTATCATTTATTGATCCAAAAGATAAATTAATTCTTGAAATGGAAGAGTATGCAACTGAAAACCATGTGCCGATTATGGATCGACTTGGAATGGAATTTATGCTGCAATTTTTACGTTTAATTGGACCGGAAAGTATTTTAGAACTTGGAACAGCAATCGGTTATTCTAGTATTCGTATGATGCAAGCTATTCCGAACTCTCGCATTGTGACAGTAGAGCGCAATCGTGAACGATATGAAAAGGCACTTGAATATATAGAATGTTCCTCGGTAACAGACCGTATTTCTGTTATTTACGGTGATGCTTTAGAAACGGGCGAACAAGTGAAAGAACATGGAACATTTGATGTTATTTTTATTGATGCAGCGAAAGGGCAGTATCGTCGCTTTTTTGACTTATACGAACCGTTATTAAATCCTGGTGGCGTTATTATTTCAGATAACGTTATGTACCATGGTCTTGTGACGACAAAAGAGAAAATTGAAAATAGACGTACCCGTGGTTTGATTCGTCGTATTAAGACGTACAATGAATGGCTTATGAATCATGAAGGATATGATACAACGATTTTCCCAATTGGCGATGGAGTGGCTGTAAGTAAAAAGAGAGGGTGACAAAAGTATGAAGAAACCTGAATTGTTAGTAACGCCTAGAGCGGTGGCGGATATTGAACCTCTTGCGAAAGCAGGGGCAGATGCAGTAATGGTTGGTGAACAAAAGTTTGGTTTACGTTTGGCAGGAGAGTTTTCACGTGAAGATGTGAAACAAGCTGTAAACATTGCACATGAAAATGGTGTGAAAGTATACGTTGCAATGAATGCGATGTTCCACAATGATAAAGTAGAAGAATTAACGGACTATGTTGCCTTTTTAAATGAGGTAAATGTAGATGCGATTGTTTTCGGAGATCCAGCGGTATTAATGGCTGTTCGTGAAGTTGCACCAAATATGCAACTTCACTGGAATACAGAAACGACAGCAACAAACTGGTTTACTTGTAACTATTGGGGGCAAAGAGGAGCGAAACGCGCTGTATTAGCTCGTGAGCTTAGCTTAGATGAAATTGCTGAATTAAAAGAAAATGCTGAAGTGGAACTTGAAGTACAAATTCACGGTATGACTTGCATGTTCCAATCGAAGCGTTCACTAGTAGGAAACTACTTTGAGTATCAAGGGCGTAATCTCGACATCGAAAAGAAAAAGTATGAAGAGAATATGTTCTTATACGACCCGGAACGTAATAACAAATATCCAATTTATGAAGATGAAAATGGTACTCACATTATGAGTCCGAATGATATTTGTTTCATCGATGAGTTAGAGGAACTAATCGATGCTGAAGTCGATAGCTTAAAAATTGATGGTGTCCTAAAAAGTTCTGAGTACATTATTGAGGTAACGAAGAAATATCGTAAGGCGATTGATTTATGTGTAGAAGATCGTGATGCGTATTATGACGTGAAAGATGATTTATTTAAAGAGATAGAAGAAATACAACCGGTAAATCGTCCGTTAGATACAGGATTCTTCTTTAAAGAAACGGTTTACTAAACGAGGAGGGTGTAGGAAATGACTGTACAAGAAATTTCACGAGTGATCGATGGCAAACGCGTTATTGTGAAAAAACCTGAACTGTTAATCCCTGCGGGTAACTTAGAAAAATTAAAAGTAGCTATCCATTATGGGGCAGATGCTGTATATTTAGGTGGACAAGAATTTGGTCTTCGTTCTAATGCAGGTAACTTTACGCTGGAAGACATGGCAGAAGGCGTTGAATTTGCAAAGAAATATGGAGCAAAAATATACGTAACAACAAATATTTTTGCACATAATGAAAATATGGATGGGCTAGAGGAATATTTAAAAGGGATTGAAAAAGCTGGCGTAACGGGAATTATCGTTGCCGATCCGCTTATTATTGAGACATGTAAACGTGTGGCGCCTTCTGTTGAGGTGCATTTAAGTACACAACAATCACTATCCAACTGGAAAGCAGCACAGTATTGGAAAGAAGAAGGTTTACATCGTCTTGTATTAGCTCGTGAAGCAAGCTATGAAGAAATGAAAGAAATTAAAGAAAAAGTTGATGTTGAAATTGAAGCATTCGTCCATGGTGCAATGTGTATCGCGTATTCAGGGAGATGTACATTAAGTAACCATATGACAGCGCGTGACTCTAACCGTGGTGGTTGTTGTCAATCTTGCCGCTGGGATTATGATTTAGTTCAAACGGTATCACAACATAAAGATGCAAAAGAGCTTCCTCTATTCCAAGAAGAAGATGCTCACTTTGCGATGAGCCCAAAAGATTTAAATTTAATCTTATCAATTCCGAAAATGATTGAAATTGGAATTGATAGCTTAAAAGTTGAAGGACGTATGAAATCTATCCATTACGTAGCGACTGTAGCAACTGTATATCGTAAAGTAATTGATGCGTATTGTGCGGATCCGGATAACTTTGAGTTTAAACAAGAATGGTTAGATGAACTTGATAAATGTGCAAATCGTGATACAGCTCCTGCATTCTTTGAAGGGGTTCCAGGACATCAAGAGCAAATGTTTGGAAATCATAGTAAGAAAACAACGTATGATTTTGCTGGTTTAGTGTTAGATTATAATGAAGAAACGGGCATCGTAACGCTTGAGCAACGTAATCACTTCAAACCAGGACATGAAGTGGAGTTCTTTGGGCCAGAAATAGAAAACTTTACGCAGACGGTGGAGAAAATTTGGGATGAGGATGGAAACGAATTAGATGCAGCGAGACATCCGTTGCAAATCGTGAAATTCAAAGTGGATCAACCAGTGTATGTGAATAATATGATGCGCAAAAACATACTTCAATAAGAAAGAGTGGTAGTCGAATGGGGACGAATAAGCCTGTTGTAATTGGAATCGCTGGTGGTTCAGGATCAGGAAAAACAAGTGTAACGAAAGCGATTTTTGACCATTTTAAAGGTCATTCCATTTTAATCTTGGAGCAAGATTATTATTACAAAGATCAAAGCCATTTACCAATGGAAGAACGTTTAAAAACAAATTACGATCATCCGTTAGCGTTTGATAATGATTTGTTAATTGACCATTTGCAGCAGTTGCTTGCATATGAGCAAGTGGAAAAGCCTATATATGACTATACATTGCATACGCGTTCAGAAAAAATTATTCCAGTTGAGCCGAAAGATGTAATCATTTTAGAAGGAATTCTTATTTTAGAAGACCCACGTCTTTGTGAGTTAATGGATATTAAGGTGTTCGTTGATACAGATGCAGACCTTCGTATTTTACGCCGCATGCAGCGCGATATTGAAGAGCGCGGTCGTACAATGGATTCAGTTATCGATCAATACGTAAACGTTGTACGTCCAATGCATAATCAATTTATTGAGCCTTCTAAGAAATTCGCGGATATTATTATCCCTGAAGGTGGACAAAACCATGTTGCAATTGATATTATGGTTACAAAAATTGCAACAATTCTTGAACAAAAAGTAAATTTGTAATAGCATAGTAAAAGATATACGATAGGAAGGGATTTTTTCCCTTCTTATCGAATACAATGAAACATGAAACCTCACCTACCAATAGGTGAGGGCATATTTATATCAACTTTCCATACATACCTTCTTTATATAAGGAAGAATTGGAGAATAAGGGGTTGTATGTGACAACTCCACTAGTGCTACGTGTGCTAGAAACCTCCGCTATATAAGCGGAGGAGTTTTCATATGGAACTCCTCTTTTTTTCGGGGGATTGGTATATAAAAGGAGTGGAAAACATGGCAACAGAAAAAACATACCCTATGACGCAAGAGGGTAAGCAAAAACTAGAGAACGAAGTTGAACAATTAAAAACAGTAAGACGTAAAGAAGTTGTAGAGCGTATTAAGATCGCACGTAGCTTCGGAGATCTTTCTGAGAACTCTGAGTACGATGCAGCGAAAGATGAGCAAGCATTCGTAGAAGGACGTATTACACAACTTGAAAACATGATTCGTAATGCGGTTATCATTGAAGACAATGGTGAAGAGTCTACAGTTGTAACATTAGG
Source organism: Bacillus sp. TH30 (assembly GCF_016650875.1). NCBI lineage: Bacteria > Bacillati > Bacillota > Bacilli > Caryophanales > Bacillaceae > Bacillus > Bacillus sp. TH30. The sequence goes on from NZ_JAEKEY010000002.1 coordinate 3,572,638, forward strand.
TAAAACAGTAATATTTAAAGAGTTACCAGGTGGAGACGAAGAAGCGTACATAATCGTAGGTAGCGCAGAAGCCGATCCATTTGAAGGAAGAATTTCTAACGATTCTCCAATCGCAAAAAGCTTATTAGGTAAGCAAATTGGTGAGAAGGTAGCAATCCAAACACCAGGTGGAGAAATGCAAGTAGAGATTATCTCTGTAAAATAACGTAAAAAATCACTCGTGTAAAAACGAGTGATTTTTTATTTGTATAAAAGGTGAAACACCTCGTCTAAACTACAATAGACGAGGTGTTTTTTATGAAAATGAAACGGAGAATTATAATTGTTTTAATTTGTTTTATGGGTGTGATTTTTTTATTACTTTGTCGTTTAATCCAAATACAGATTATAGATACGGAATCATTTACTGACCGAAATATCAATCTGATTGAAAAAAGTGTTACGCAACGAACACAATCACTTACAGTAGATAATGGAAGAGGGCATTTTACAGATCGAAATGGTAAGGAAATTGGTGAAGAGAAATATCCAGTCTTAATTGTTTTTCCATTTTTACAAATAAAAAATGACATGTTAGAGAAAATTGCGCATATCATTGGTGTGTCGAGACAAGAGATAAGACTGCAAATGAAAAATAAGAATCAAGCATTTATATTACGAAGGGAGAATACCCCATTTCAATTAACGCTCGAGCAGATGAAGAAGGTAAATGAATTAGATATTTTAGGTATTGTAGCAGCAGAAGTTCGACTGAAGCAAATGGGAGAGGCAGATCATTTAATTGGTGATGTGGGAGAGAATGAACAGGAATTTCAAAAGCGTTATGGAGAAATGAAAAAAACGTCGAAACAAACGCCAATTGGTATTTCTGGATTGCAACAATCATTTGATGAATTTTTACTGACTGATGGAGAAGCGAAAGTACTATATCAAGTGGATCGACAAGGAGAACCGATTTTTGGGAAGCAGGCGAAATACACTTCACCAGGAAATCCATTTTATCCAGTTACTATTCAAACAACAATACATAAAACGTTGCAACGACGAGCAGAGAAGATTATAGATGAAAACGGAATAAAAAAAGGTGGATTAGTATTACTAGACATAAAGAATAGTGAAGTTGTAGCAATGGTAAGTAGGCCTTCTTTACAGATGAATGATAGGAGGATATATAAATCTACACTTGAAAATCAAATGTTAACTCCTCATTTTCCGGGGTCTGTTTTTAAAACAGTAGTTGCAGCAGCAGTAATTGATGAGAATTTGGTGCGGTTTAATCGTACATTTAACTGTAATACGGATTTATACGGTGAAAATCTTCCACAAGTTATGATGGGGTCATTAAACTTTAAGGAAAGCTTTGCTAGAAGCTGTAATCGAACGTTTGCCGCATTAGGTGATGAACTAATGCAAAAGGATAGGGAAGTATTAGAAACGTATTTAGAGGCCTTAGGAGCAAGTGAGAAGGTAGGTTGGAAAGGTTCAGTATTTCATACACCAGAATTTGAGCAATTGCCAGAAGAAAAGAGTGCTATTATTTGGGGAAGCGAAGAAAATAAAGATAGTAGAAAAGCGATTGCTCAAACGATGGTCGGACAAAAAGATGTACGTGTGTCACCTCTAGCTATAGCGAATATGATGGCGACAATTGCTAGAGGTGGAGAGAAGATGGAAGTGAAAGCTGTGAAAAAAATAGTGTATAAAAATGGAACCGACTTTTTTACATTTGAAAATCATAAATTAAATGGGAAACAGCTTTCTTATGAAACGATGAAAAAATTACAACAGTTGTTAAGAGCCGTTGTAACGATGGAGAAAGGAACGGGAACCGCATTCCGTTCGTTGCCACTAACTGTCGCTGGAAAATCTGGGACGGCACAAACAGGAAAAGGAGAGAGGGTGAATCGCTGGTTTGCAGGTTATTTTCCATATGAAAACCCAAGATATGCTTTAGTTGTAGTTGATATAGAAACAGATAGTAATGAAAATGTAGTCACACCAGTTTTTGCAGAAATGGTAGAGGCAATTCATCAATTAGAAATTGAAAAGTAATCTTGCAATTATTTATGAAATGTTTTCATTTCGTGAAAATATTATTGTAAATGTTCAACCTTTCTAGATTTAATGTTACAATAGCAAGTATGAAAAACTGCATGGAGGTTTGAAGAATGGCAGGAGGATCTAGATTCCAACAGAAACAACAAAAACGTCGTCAAAACGGTGTTTTAAATATTGCAATCGCTATTGTATTAGTAGCAGTAGCTATTGTAGCATATCAATTGTTTGTTCCTGACACAAAAGAGCAAGCGTCTTCTAATGATAAAAAGGTAGCTCAGCAAACAACAAAAGAGAATAAAGCTGAGAAAGCTAAAGGTAAAGAAGAGCCGAAGAAGAATGAGCAAGATAAGACAGAGGCTAAGAAGAAGGAAGAAGAAGAGAAGCAAAAGGCTGAGGAAGAAAAGAAAAAAGCTGAAGAAGAAGCGAAAGCTAACGAGAAAGCACCAGCTGAAAAAACACAGTCACAGGCAACAGATGCTTATACGAAATCTTCTTGGAAGCCAGTAGGTACAGAGCAAGGTGCAACACCTGCGATGACGTTTAAAAAAGGTACAGCAGATTGGAATGAGATGAATCAAGCGATTTCAGCTGCAATTGACGTTCCAGTAAATCAATTAGTTATCCATAGAATTGGAAATAACGGTAAGAATAAAGCTTACGGTAACGTACAAGATAAACAATCAGGTAAAAAATATTATGTAAATATTGATTGGGTAGACAATGAGGGCTGGAAACCAGTACTCGTTCAAACTCTAAACTAAAAAAAGAGAGGCTCTTAAGAGCCTCTCTTTTTTTAGTTAGCGTAATTTCTTTAATTTAAAATGAACAACCGCACTATAATAAGGTCTTTTGCTTTCAGGATCCATAATCATTTGGTGAGAAATATGATGAACTTCGAGCATAAGTGCTTTATTATTATCAATTTGTTCGTTAATTTTTTTTTCTAGAGAAACTAAGTTTGCAGCCTCGAAAAATTCTACTTTATCTTCTAACATTTCAAAGGTAAATGACACGAAGATGCCCCCTCTCCTATGATAATCACCTATAGTGTAACAAAGAAAAGAAGGAAATACTACGTACATTTCAATTGACATTTTTAGAAAGAGAGAATATCATACTGATAAAACCGATAAGAAAAAGGGGAATTTTTATGGGAACAGAATTTAATGGTTTATTTGATGAATGGGCTCATACGTACGACTCATTTGTACAAGGCGAAGATATACAATATAAAGAAGTTTTCGCCCATTATGAGGACATTTTAGAGGATGTAGTTAACAAGTCATTTGGCAACGTATTAGAATTCGGTGTTGGTACTGGCAATTTAACAAATAAATTATTACTTGCTGGTCGCACAGTTTACGGTATAGAACCGTCACGCGAAATGCGTACTATTGCAAAAGAGAAATTACCAAAAGAATTTTCAATTACAGAAGGTGATTTTCTATCATTTGAAGTCCCGAATTCAATCGATACTATTGTGAGCACTTACGCATTTCATCATTTAATAGATGAAGAAAAAGACGTAGCAATTGCGAAGTATAGTCAATTGCTAAACAAAGGTGGTAAAATAGTGTTTGCTGATACGATATTTGCAGATCAAGATGCATATGATAAAACTGTCGAAGTAGCAAAACAAAGAGGTTTTCATCAGTTAGCAAACGATTTGCAAACAGAATACTATACACGTATTCCGATCATGCAATCTATTTTTGAAAACAATGGCTTCCACGTAACGTTTACGAGATTAAATCATTTCGTTTGGGTAATGGAGGCAACTAAGCAATAGAAAGAGGGATTAGATTGAGAATTGCTGTAATTGGAGCAATGGAAGAAGAAGTACGTATTTTACGTGACAAACTAGAACAAGCAGAAACAGAAACTGTTGCAGGTTGTGAATTTACGAAAGGGCTATTGGCAGGACATGAAGTAATCTTGCTAAAGTCTGGTATTGGTAAAGTAAATGCAGCGATGTCAACGACAATTTTATTAGAAAAATATAAGCCTGAAAAAGTAATTAATACTGGTTCAGCTGGTGGATTCCATCACTCTCTAAATGTTGGTGATGTAGTTATTTCAACAGAAGTTCGTCACCATGACGTAGATGTAACAGCATTTAACTACGAATATGGTCAAGTGCCAGGAATGCCACCTGGATTTAAAGCTGATGAGGCATTAGTTGCATTAGCTGAGAAATGTATGCAGGCAGAAGAAAATATTCAAGTCGTAAAAGGTATGATTGCAACAGGTGATTCATTTATGAGTGATCCGAACCGTGTTGCAGCAATTCGTGATAAATTTGAAGATCTTTATGCAGTAGAAATGGAAGCAGCAGCTGTTGCGCAAGTATGCCACCAATATGAAGTCCCGTTTGTTATTATTCGCGCACTTTCTGATATTGCTGGTAAAGAATCAAATGTTTCATTTGATCAATTTTTAGATCAAGCAGCTCTTCATTCTACAAACTTTATCGTAAAAGTACTAGAAGAGTTAAAGTAATGTAACAAAAAGGCAACTGTTTCATATAAAGAAAATACATACAGTTGCCTTTTCTTTATTGGCAAATAAGGGGGAGAACACGATGAATGTATATCGTGGCGTTCATGAATTGATTGGTCATACACCAATTGTAGAAATTACGCGTTTTTCACTTCCAGAAGGAGTCCGTTTATTTGCAAAGCTTGAATTTTACAACCCAGGCGGAAGCGTTAAGGATCGTTTAGGAAGAGAATTAATCGAAGATGCGTTAGAAAAAGGGCTTGTTACCCAGGGCGGAACAATTATTGAACCGACGGCTGGAAATACTGGCATTGGACTGGCACTTGCAGCGTTACAACATGATTTACGCGTCATCGTTTGTGTACCAGAGAAATTTAGTGTTGAAAAGCAAGAATTAATGAAGGCGCTAGGTGCAACGGTTGTGCATACACCGACTGAGCAAGGAATGACCGGCGCAATTGCAAAAGCGAAAGAGTTAGTAAATGAAATACCGAATTCATACTCTCCAAGTCAGTTTGCGAATGAAGCAAACCCTCGCGCTTATTTTAAAACGCTAGGACCTGAACTTTGGTCGGCACTGAATGGAGAGATTAACATATTTGTTGCAGGGGCAGGAACTGGCGGTACGTTTATGGGAACTGCATCTTATTTGAAAGAGAAAAATATTGATATTAAAACGGTTATTGTAGAACCAGAAGGCTCTATTTTAAATGGTGGTAAAGCTGGTTCACATGAAACAGAAGGTATTGGTCTTGAATTCATTCCACCATTTTTGAAAACATCTTATTTTGATGAAATTCATACGATTTCTGATCGAAATGCATTTTTACGAGTGAAAGAATTAGCGCAAAAAGAAGGACTTCTCGTTGGAAGCTCTTCAGGAGCAGCATTTCATGCGAGCTTACTTGAGGCAGAGAAAGCAACACCAGGTACAAATATTGTAACGATTTTTCCTGATAGTAGTGAGCGCTATTTAAGCAAAGACATATACAAAGGATGGGAATAAAAAATGAGAGCAAAGACAAAGTTAATTCATGGTATTCGCATAGGAGAACCTTCAACTGGATCTGTAAACGTACCGATCTATCAAACAAGTACGTACAAACAAGAAGCAGTTGGTAAGCATCAAGGATATGAATATTCACGTACAGGCAACCCAACACGTGCAGCTTTAGAAGAAATGATTGCTGTATTAGAAAACGGTCATGCTGGATTTGCATTTGGCTCAGGAATGGCTGCTATTACAGCGACAATTATGTTGTTCTCAAAAGGTGATCATGTCATTTTAACAGATGATGTTTATGGCGGAACGTACCGTGTTATTACGAAAGTATTAAACCGCTTCGGTATTGAGCATACATTTGTAGATACAACAAACCTAGAGGAAGTTGTAGAAGCAATTCGCCCAAATACGAAAGCAATTTATGTAGAAACACCAACGAATCCATTACTAAAGATTACTGATATTAAGAAAATATCTACTCTTGCTAAAGAAAACGATTTATTAACGATTATTGATAACACATTCATGACGCCATATTGGCAGTCGCCGATTTCTTTAGGAGCAGATATTGTGCTTCATAGTGCAACGAAATATTTAGGAGGACATAGTGACGTAGTTGCAGGCCTAGTCGTTGTAAATAGCCCACAACTAGCAGAAGACCTTCATTTCGTGCAAAACTCAACAGGAGGTATTCTTGGACCACAAGATAGCTTCCTACTACTTCGCGGTTTGAAAACGTTAGGAATTCGTATGGAAGAGCATGAAATAAATTCACGCGCAATTGCTGAGTTTTTAAATAACCATCCAAAAGTAAATAAAGTATATTATCCAGGTCTTGAATCACATCAAAATCACGAATTAGCAACAGAACAGGCGAATGGATTTGGTGCAATCATCTCATTTGATGTAGATAGTGAGGAAACGTTAAATAGAGTACTTGAGAAGTTACAGTACTTCACACTTGCTGAAAGTTTAGGAGCAGTAGAAAGTTTAATTTCTATCCCGTCTCAAATGACACATGCATCAATCCCAGCAGATCGCCGTAAAGAATTAGGAATTACAGATACATTAATTCGAATCTCTGTTGGTATTGAAGATGGAGAAGATTTAATTGAAGATTTGGCACAAGCACTAGCATAGTCAACTACCCCCGCTGAGATGAAGCGTTTCAGTGGGGGCTTTGAGTTAGAACTCTAGGTCTTTTCGTCTATCGCTAGACAGTTTGACGCTCTAGAATGCATGCCACCTTACGGTAACACCCCAAGTAAGTTTTTGGTTGGTACTGGCAACGAACTATTGTTTTCCCACTTGCACCACCCTTTCGAAAAAGAGCAATTCTTCCTTATGGAAGAAGCCACCACTCAGATTACCCCGGCGTGTGCTACAAGCCCCGAAAAGTCGAGTACACATGGATGGTTGACACACCCACTAAGCTATGCACGAAGCAACAGCCTTACGTTTTTGCACTTCTAATAGAATCGGCGTTTTCACTTTGAGATTTTCATCTAATTGTACAACTCTTGATTTTTTCAATGTATTCAGCGCACCATTAATATCAGCATGGATACATGTTCCTGTTTTACTTTGGTACAGACCACGAGTGATTCGTTTGCCACTAAAGCGATAATGTGTCCTATCATCCTTAGACCAAACTGGAACCCTATCTTTATCAAGAAAACTAGCTTTTGAAGTATAGCTTTCTTCTTGTTTTAAAAATCGGATGCCTTCTTTTACACATTTATTCTCAATTGCTGCAATCAGTTTATGAAATGGGATTTGCACAAATTTTTGATTATTCTTTTTCCCCATATCAGATTTTTGTTTCCAACCAGCGTTATACCCTACGACAACCGTATCTATGTTGCATGCTTTCACTTTTTTGAACAACAGGCCTACAGTTTGTGAAATGTAACCATTTATTTGTCTTTCTCGTTTATGCCAAAGTGCAGCCATTTTATTCGTTACAATACGTTTTGAAATTCCATTGTCCATATTTTTCTGTTGTAGATTACGTATCATTTTGTTGAAGTATTGGTTAATAGATTTTAATTTTTTCCCATCAATTAAGAATGTATCACCTGTATTTGTTACACAACTTAATAATCTGTCTACACCTAAATCGCAACTCAAAGCGTTACTAGTAGTCGTGGATTGTTTCTTCATTTGAGAAACGTGCATCTCATATGTATAATGCACCTCAAAGAACCGACCTTTTTGCTTCGGTACAATCTCAATGTAGGAGATTTTTTTATTTCTTACATTTTTAGGCATACGTATTTTAATGGAACCGAATTTTTTTCTGAATGCAACATTCATCGGAATCATCCAATACCCGTTATCATCCACTTTTGGAACTTGATAGATTTCAATGATTCGTTTGTCAGTTGGACCAGAGTAATTCGGAAACCTAGGACGACCTGCGAATGTTTCAGGTTTTTTCTTCCACTGTTCCAGTGCTTTAAAAAAGCTCTTCACTTCTGTAAATAAGGCTCTACGAATCGCTTGAACAGAGTTTGATTGAATGCCCGAGTAATTCATATCGGCTTGCATAGCAGTGTCCACTTCTTTTACAGTAGCCATTTTATTATGTTTCAAATAACTTTGTTTAATCGTGTACAATCCAACATTTCGCAATGCTTTTGAACTATGTGACATGCGCTGAAGTAAACGGTATTCTTTTGCAGTAAAGCAAGCTCGTCCAATATTTTGTTTTTGAGTGAATCGTTGCAGGTTTTCTCTTTTCTTTAGTTTACGTAATACTTTCACTGCTTTCTTTTTAGCCATTGTTTTCACCACCTTTCTTAGAAGGTTCATTACTTTTAACAAATCAATATTTGGAACTAAACGGAACAAAATGTGAACATGGTCTTCATCGTAATTCCTTTTGGTTCAAGTAACCGAATGATTATTATTATCCAATTTCGTTGTCTTAAGATATATTCCCTCCTTATCTACGACAGATTATATCGTAAGACAAAAGGAAACAAATATTCGCCCCGGGAAAATTGTTATGACCGAAACAAAAGAGTTTAGCCTACCTTCTGACGGCAATTCATCTCCATCTGAATTGTTGGGTTTCACCCGTAGCACAAATTAGATGGAGCCTTCTTGCCGAAAAGGATAAAAAATGCACTGCTAATATAGAGCAGTGCATTTTATTATATTAATTTGTGAAATGTTTCACAAATTAGACATACACAAATGAAATGATTTCATGTATATTGAATTCATGAAATGTTATTCACGAACAAACTTGTGAAATATTTCACAAGTGATGGGATTCATGTAGGAAGGTAACTCTATTTTTTTACGCTAATCGGGACTTTTTATGACCTATAGGGACTTATAAAGTCCAGGGTAGCAGAATAGGAGGAAATTTACATGGTAGTCAAAGAGAAAGTTGTAAATGAAATGCAAGAGGTAAAAGAGATGATTGATTCGTTAGTAGATAACGGTCAAAAAGCTTTACAAGCATTAGAAGGTTTTACACAAGAGCAAATTGACAACATTGTTCATGAAATGGCGCTTGCGGGTGTCGATCAACATATGCCGCTTGCGAAGTTGGCTGTTGAAGAAACGGGCCGTGGCGTATATGAAGATAAATGCATTAAAAATATTTTTGCCACTGAATATATTTGGCATAGTATAAAGAAAGATAAAACGGTAGGAATTATTCATGAAGATCCTCATGAAGAAATAATAGAAATCGCAGAACCTGTCGGTGTAGTAGCTGGGGTAACGCCAGTAACGAACCCAACATCGACAACAATGTTTAAAGCATTAATCGCGATAAAAACGAGAAATCCAATTATTTTCGCATTTCATCCTTCTGCACAAAACTGTTCCGTTGCAGCGGCAAAAACAGTATATGATGGAGCAGTGAAAGCTGGTGCACCAAAGCATTGTATTCAATGGATTGAAAGACCTTCTGTGGAAGCAACGAAACAATTAATGAACCATGATGGTGTCGCACTCGTTCTAGCAACTGGAGGGGCTGGTATGGTGAAATCGGCTTATTCTACTGGTAAACCCGCGCTAGGTGTAGGGCCAGGTAATGTACCATGTTATATAGAGAAATCGGCACATGTAAAACGTGCTGTTAATGATTTGATTTTATCGAAAACATTTGATAACGGTATGATTTGTGCGTCAGAACAAGCCATCATTATAGATAAGGAAATCTATAATGATGTTAAAGCAGAAATGATTGCAAATAATTGTTATTTTGTAACAGAGGAAGAGAGAAAGAAATTAGAAAAGCTTGTTATTAATGAAAATACATGTGCAGTAAATAGTGATATTGTTGGGAAATCAGCACAGTATATTGCTGAATTAGTAGGAATTACTGTACCTGAACATACAAAAATGCTTGTAGCTGAAATTAAAGGTATTGGAGCAGCGTATCCACTATCTCGTGAGAAACTGAGCCCAGTGTTAGCTTGTGTAAAAGCAAATTCATTAGAAGAAGGATTTACATATTGCGAAGAAATGTTAGAGCTTGGTGGCCTAGGGCATTCAGCGGTTATCCATTCTACAAATAAAGAAGTACAAAAACAATTTGGGTTACGTATGAAAGCCTGCCGTCTCATTGTAAATGCACCTTCATCACAAGGTGGAATTGGTGATATATATAATGGATTTATTCCATCACTTACGCTTGGTTGTGGCTCCTACGGGAAAAACTCAGTTTCCCAAAACGTAACGGCGACTCATTTATTAAATATAAAAAGGTTGGCAAATAGAAAAAAGAATATGCAGTGGTTCAAATTACCACCAAAAATTTATTTTGAAAAACATGCGACAGCATATTTAGCAAACATGCCTAACATTTCCCGCGCATTTATTGTAACGGATCCAGGGATGGTTGAGCACGGTTATGTAGATACAGTTACGCACTATTTACGTAAGCATGCAAATGATGTGAAAGTTGAAGTTTTCTTTGAAGTTGAGCCAGATCCATCAGATGAAACTGTATTTAAAGGTGCGGACATGATGAAAAGTTTTAAACCAGATGTAATTATCGCGCTTGGTGGCGGTTCAGCTATGGATGCAGCAAAAGGGATGTGGCTATTCTATGAGCACCCAGAAACGACATTCTATGGAATAAAACAGAAGTTTTTAGATGTAAGAAAACGTACATGTAAGTATCCGAACTTGGGAAATAAAGCACAATTTGTTGCCATTCCAACAACATCAGGGACGGGATCAGAAGTGACGCCATTTGCGGTTATTACAGATAAGAAAAATAATATTAAATACCCGCTTGCGGATTATGAATTAACACCAGATGTAGCGATTGTTGATCCGCAATTTGTAATGACAGTACCACCTCATGTGACGGCAGATACTGGTATGGACGTATTAACACATGCAATTGAAGCGTATGTGTCTGTTCTGGCAAATGACTATACTGATGGTTTAGCATTAAAAGCAATTGATCTCGTATTTAAATATTTACCGAGAGCATATAAAAATGGAAATGATGAAGAAGCACGAGAAAAAATGCATAATGCTTCCGCAATCGCAGGGATGGCATTTGCAAATGCTTTCCTAGGTATTAATCATAGTTTAGCACATAAAATTGGACCGGAATTCCATATTCCGCATGGACGTGCGAATGCAATTCTTATGCCGCACGTAGTTCGCTATAATGCTATTAAGCCAAGAAAACACGCATTGTTCCCAAAATATGAGCACTTTGTGGCTGATGAACGCTATGCACATATTGCGAGAATGCTAGGGCTTCCAGCAAGCTCAACAGCGGAAGGTGTGGAATCACTCGTCCAAGCAATTATTGAGCTTGGAAAAAGCTTAAATATAAATATGAGTATTGCAGGACAAGGAGTTGCTAAAGACCAATTTGAAGGGGTTGTTGGATTATTAGCAGAAAGAGCTTTTGAAGATCAATGTACAACAGCTAATCCAAAATTACCGCTCATTTCAGAGCTGAAAGAAATCTATATGGAAGCATATAAAGGCGTATAATAGATAAAAAAGAGCCGCGAGTAAGCGGCTCTTTTTTACTTTGGAAAACATCTCCCAGATTGGTTCTATTTACTTGTCTTTAAGCTTGATAGAATGTGATAAAGTGAGGATGGGAGTGATAAGCAGATGAAAGAATTACAAGAAAAAATAGCAGATTATACCCGGTTTGCACAAGTGCTTTTAGCTATAAGTACATTTTTAATGATCGGTTTATTAATTCCAAGTGGAATAAAAAGTATGGTACAGTCTTTTGTTATGATGGGGAGTATTATTGTATTTTTAGTTCTTGCTTTTTTCTTCTTTAAGCGTGTTAGAACGATGCGTGATCAATTAGAGGAGAGCGAATATGAAGAAAATTGTTAAATAGGGCGCTACGAAAAGAAGAAATCTTTTTGTAGCGTTTTTTCATTTTTGTAGAAAATGTATGCGTTTCATATTGACAATGATAATCCTTATCAATTAAAGTAGAATAGTAGTTAATGATTATTATTATCAATTAGAGGTGAAAGAATGAACAAATCTATTACGCTGTTCACAGCGATCTTATCTATTTTTTTCTTATTAATAGGTTGCAGTGCAAAAGAAAACGAAAAAGCATCCGCAACAAAAACAGACAAAGGAACAGACAAAATCGAAATTACCGATCTCTCAGACAGAAAGATAACATTCAATAAAGTTCCTGAAAGTTTTGCTACGTTGAGTATGGGAGACATGGATATTATTCATGCTTTAGGTGGAAAAATAGTAGGTCGTCCTGATACAAAATTAACTCTCCCAGAGGAATTAAAGAAAGCACAAGTAATCGGGAATGCACATCAACCGAATTTTGAGCAAATTGCTAGTTTAAAACCGGATGTACTTGTTGCTAACAATGGATTCCAAAAGAACATTCCAACGGTCGAAGGACAAGGAACAAAAGTAATCATTTCTTCAGCCAACTCTGTAAAAGATATTCAAAAGGGTATTGAAATGTATGGAACAGTAATGAAGAAAGAAGATAAAGCAAAAGAGCTTAACCAAAAAATTAATGATCAAATGAAGAAATATGAGAAAAAGAGTGATGTTAAAGCGTTGCTAGTTTATGGAGCACCAGGCACTTATTTAGCAGCATTACCAACATCTCTATCAGGGGATATTTTAGAAAAAACAGGCGGGAAAAATATCGCAGCTAGTTTTCCAGAAATGAAAGAGTATCCGCAATATGCACAGCTAAGTGTAGAACGTATTATTGAAGCAAATCCAGATGTGATTTATTTAATTACACATGGAGATCCCAATAGTGTGAAAAAAGCATTTGAAGGCGAAATGATGAAAAATGAAGCATGGAAAAATTTAGATGCAGTAAAACAAAATCGTGTAGTTATTTTACCACCAGATTTATTTGGATCAAATCCTGGGACAAAAGTTACAGAAGCGATGGACTTTATGTATAAAAGTATACAAGATGTAAGGAAATGATAAGTATGGAGAGTAGTGAAATAGTAAGAGAAAAGGAACATCCTTTTGCGAGAAAAAGGTGGATAATAACAGTTACTTTAGTCGTATTAACTGTTCTAGGTCTTTTTTATGGCCTTTTTGCAGGGAGCTTATCTTTTTCTTTACGAGACATTATAGAAGGTATACAAGATGAAGGTTCGACAGTTCATCGAATTGTATGGGATCTTCGTATACCGAGAGTGCTCGTTGGTTTTATAGTAGGAACGTGTTTAGCTGCATCAGGAGCATTATTGCAAGGGGTTATGAGAAATCCTCTTGCAGATCCTGGAATTATCGGAGTTTCATCAGGAGCAGGTCTTGTAGCAATTATAATCATGATTTTATTTCCTCAACATATGGCATTCTTGCCACTAGGAGCGTTTTTAGGAGCTTTTATTACAGCAATGGTCATTTACGCACTATCATGGCAAAAGGGGGCGCCACCTTCACGAATTGTATTAGTAGGTGTTTCAATAAACGCCTTAATTGGTGCAGCGACTTCAGCGCTAATGTTATTACATAGCGACAAAGTACAATCAGTTTTACCGTGGTTAGCTGGTGGTATTGGTGGTGTTAGTTGGGCACATTTAAATATGATTATTTACTATGCGATATTCGCTATTATATTAGCTTTCTTCGGTATTAAACATATTCGAGTATTAATGCTTGGGGATGAAATGGCAAAATTATTAGGGTATAACGTGGAAAGAAGTCGGTTTTATTTAATAGTAGTAAGTACAATGTTAGCTGGAATAGCAGTTAGTGTTTCTGGTCTTATTGGATTTGTCGGTCTTGTTGTACCGCATATGTTACGTTTATTAGTTGGAAATGACTATAAATATTTACTGCCATTATCATGCCTTGGCGGTGGGATATTACTTGTTTTTGCGGATGCGATAGCTCGAAGTTGGTTCGATCCAATCGAATTGCCTGTTGGTATTTTATTGTCCTTCTTAGGTGGTCCGTTCTTCTTATATTTAATCCATAGAGGAGGAAAACAACGTGATTTCCGTTAACAAAGTGTTTTACGCACATTCTGAAAGATTTCAAATGCAAAATATGAATGTACATATTAAAGCTGGAGAAATCGTTAGTTTAATCGGTCCGAATGGATCGGGGAAATCTACTTTGCTTCGTTTAATAGCACGGCTACTTAAACAAAGCGAAGGAGACATCATTTTAGATGGGGAAAATATTTATACGATGAAGAGTGCAGATGTAGCGAAGCAATTAGCGATGTTACCACAAATGCACGATCATCAATTAGATTTAACAGTGAAAGAACTAATAGAGTTCGGAAGAGGTCCTCATAAATCATGGAGTAGTCGCTTAAATAAAGAAGATGAAGAAATTGTTGATTGGGCATTGTCTGTTACAAAGCTTGAAGGGTATGAATATCGTCTTTTACAATCCTTATCAGGAGGAGAAAGGCAACGTGCTTGGATTGCAATGACGCTTGCACAACGCACAAATGTCTTACTATTAGATGAACCAACAACCTTTTTAGATATCGTCCATCAGTTAGAAGTAATGGAACTTGTTAAACGATTAAACGAAGAGTTTGGTATGACGATTGTAATGGTTTTACATGATATTAATCAAGCGGCTCAATATAGCGATCGTTTACTCGTATTAAAACAAGGGAAGATTCAGTATGATGGCGTACCAGAAGAAGTACTATGTCATCAAATGTTTCAGCGTGTATTTGGAATTGAAGTTGATATATTCCAAGGGAGTGACAAGCCATTTTTTACACCGAAACGAATTTGTGAAAAGGGAGAAGAGAGATGCAAACAGAAGAGCGTATTACCACTGAGTTAGTAAGGGAATTTGTTATGGCAGCTCACGGAGATCTAGAAAGAGTACAGGAGCTTTTGGCCGAATCACCAAGCTTACTTCATGCTTCTTATAATTGGGGTGGCTCAGATTGGGAAAGTGCCTTAGGAGCAGCGGCCCATGTAGGCCGTAAAGATATTGCTCTTTATTTACTGGAAAAGGGAGCTCGGATGGATATTTTTGCAGCAGCTATGCTGGGTGAACTTGAAGTCGTACAAGCCATTTTAGTAGCACAACCAGAAGCATTACGTGCATCTGGCCCACATGGCATCTCTCTTCTTCAACATGCACGAATGGGTGGAGAAAAAGCTCAGCGTGTATTTGAGTACTTAACAGTGCTTTCTTAATGACCGCAAAGTTCTTATGTGCGGTAAACTTTCCACTCAAAGGATTGGAAGGTTTACCGCCCGTTAGAACGGGATAAGTATCTAGTATATTTGAAAATCCTACACCCCCTCAATTGTAGTTTTCTTTATACTAGTTATGATATGGATGCAGTAGACACTCTTTTGTCTACTGCTTTTTTTTGATATAATACACTTTTATAAGATTGAATTTTCTTTCTTTTTGGTGAATTTCTTGATATGAATTATTCAACACTTACGTAGTTTGAAATATGTTGTTATGTAATGAGGTTCAAAATGATGGGAGTGAATAAAAGAGTGTTCCATACAGATCGCTTACAATTTCGCAAATATACAATGGATGATTTACCATTTTATGCTTCTTTATGGGGGGATGAGAAGGTAATGCGCTATATTGGAAATGGAACGTTAAAAACATTTATGCAATGTAAAAAAAGTTTGGAGGAGAGGGTACTTCCAAATTATAAAAACGGTCTCGGTTTATTTGTAATGATTGAAAAGGAAACAGGGATAAGAATTGGTCATGCAGGACTTGTCAAGCAGAAGGTAGATGGAAAAGAGGAAATTGAGATTGGCTATTGGCTACTTCCTAAGTATTGGGGGAAAGGGTATGCGAAAGAGGCTGCGGCGGCATTTCGAGACTATGGTTTTCAAGCATTACAAATGAATAAATTAATTTCACTTATTAATCCGAACCACCCAGCTTCAATATTTGTTGCTAGAAAAACAGGGCTTAGTTATGAGAAAACAACTTCATTTCATGAGATGGATGTTCTCGTTTATTCCATTAAGCGGGTTGGATGAAAAAAGGTGAATTGCATTTTTTGGAGAATGGTATATAAAAAATAAAGGGAGGGATTACATGTATATTTATCATAATGGACTAATTATTCGTGAAGGAACGAATGGAGTGCCAGCATATGCGATTAAGACATTATTTGAAGATGCTGGCTGGAGTAATGATAATATCCCTTCTTGGCAAATTGAAAAGTTTACGATTGCATTTGAAAATTCAACATGGGCTTTCACAATTTGGGATGAAGAAGAAATGGTCGCGATGGTTAGAGTGATTTCTGATCAAATCATGGTTGCTAACATAGTAAATTTAGTTGTGAAGTGTGAGTATAGGGGGAAAGGGTTAGGTAAGAAACTTGTAGCTCTTTGTTTACAAAAGCTTCCGCATGGCGATTGGTTTGCGCATACGTCCGCTAACAATTTTGATTTTTATAGAAGTTGTGATTTTGAAGTAAGAGAGTTATCAAGAAATGGAACATGTGCGTACTATGGGTATCAAGTGGCAAAAAAGGAAGGGCATCGATAACTTATAAGGTAATAAAGAAAAAGGATTGCTATTTTAATAATATAAACTGAACTGAGACTCATTTTGTGATAAGATAAAAGAAAATTCAGTTTATTAAACGGGGGATAAAAATGAATGTAAAAGTTGGGGATATATTTAAATACGAAAGAAGATTTACCGAGGAAGAAGTTTTTGAATTTGCAAATATTACAGGCGATAAAGGTAGACATCATATGGAATATGATGAGAATGGACGATTAATGGTCCATGGTTTATTGACTGCTAGCATTGGGACGAAAGTAGGCGAAGAGTTACATTACATAGCGAGGGAATTAGTAAGTGAGTTTATTAGACCAGTTTTTACAGGGGATACGGTTACTTGTGAATTAACTTTAACAAATATTGAGCAAATGGAAGGATATAAAAAAGTTTCAATTGAGTCAGTTTATCGCAATCAACATGAAAAGACCGTACTAGTTGGGACGAGTTATGGAATTATAAGGGAATAAAAAAGAAGCCTGTTACGAAACAGGCTTCTTTTTTATCGTTTAGTAAACACGTTTTCGATTTTCCGCATGACTAGAGATAAGTAATAATGCAGATTCTTCACCTATATTGCGAACAATATGAGGAACGCATGCATTCCAAGAGAAAGAATCACCTTCTTCTACAATCGCAATATCTTCTCCATGTTGAACTTCTAGTTTTCCGCGTAATACAAGATGACACTCTTCACCTTCATGAGCATTTGGTGAGTTTTCTTTCGGGAATCCGGCAGAAATTTCTACTAGAGATAGGCGGAGACCACCTTGCTCCGCAACATGCTCAATTCTTTGTTCATCTTTTCCATACACACTGTATTTACGCTCTTCTTTTTTTACAATTTTTAAACGATCTTTTTGTTCTAACAATAAATATGGAAGGGGAACATTTAAAAAATTAGCGATCATTTCTAAAGTTGAGATAGATGGTGATGTTTTATTGTTTTCAACCTGACTCATAAAGCCTTTAGAAAGACCTGTTCCTTCACAAATTTGGGCAATCGTAATTCCTCTACGTTGACGAATTTCACGAATCGCAGAACCGATATTCATAAAATCATGCTCCTTTTTGTAAACAACTATTTGTATCATAGCAAAAAAAATATTTTTTCTCATGAAAAATGAATTGACGAATAAAAATAATTAGTGTATGTTTTGTAATGTAAATAAAAGTTTTGTATAACAAAACTATAAAGGAGAGAAAGAAATGAATCAACATATTGGTAACTTAATTATTCGTATCGTGTTAGGGGTAACGTTCTTTATGCACGGTTTAACAAAATTCCAATCAGGAATTGACAATATTGCAGGGTGGTTTACAAGCATTGGTTTACCAGGAGGACTTGCATACGGTGTAGCAACAGTTGAATTAGTTGGAGGTCTATTGTTAATTCTAGGTTTAGGCGTAAGGTATATTGGCTTATTATTTGCACTTGTTATGGTTGGAGCGATTGTGAAAGTAAAATGGTCAGCTGGTTTGTTAGGAGACGGGAAAAATCCTGGATTTGAGTTAGAACTTGCATTATTAGCGATGGGTGCTTACTTATTTGTTGCGAAAGCTAATGGTTTTGTAGATAATTTCTTAAAAGAGAAAATGTTAAAGAAGAATTAATTAAAATGGGGGTATAACAAAATGGGCTTTCCACTTCATCCCGAAACAACACTTGGGGTTGTTCATTTATATGTATCAAATTTAAAGAAATCGCTAGAGTTTTATACAGAAGTATTGCGTATGAAGGTACTGGAAGAAAAAAGTACAATTGTTACGTTTGGTAATGAGGACAATGAGCCACTTCTCATAATAGAAGAAAAGGAAGACGCTCTTCCGAAGCAAAGAGGTCGAACTGGTTTATATCACTATGCAATTTTATTACCAAACAGACAAGACTTAGCAAATATTCTTCGTCATTTTGTTGAGAGAGTACATCCATTACATGGTGGGGCTGACCATTACTTTAGTGAAGCTCTTTATTTAGCTGATCCAGATGGAAACGGGATTGAAATTTATCATGATCGCCAAAAAGAAGTTTGGCATGATGAAAATGGAGAGTTACCATTTGTTAGTAACCCGTTAGACGGCGAAGGATTATTACAGCAAGGAAGTACATGGAATGGGTTCCCGGCTGGTACTGTGATGGGGCACATTCATTTACATGTAGCTGACTTAGAAGAAGCGAAACGTTTCTATGTTGATGGCCTTGGTTTTGATGTAACGATTCCAGCTCGTAATGGAGCGTTGTTCGTATCAGCAGGTGGTTATCATCACCATATCGGTTTAAATACATGGCAGGGTGAAGGTATACCACCACAAATGCCAAATTCCGTTGGTTTGAAATATTTCACAATTGTACTAGCAGATGAAAAACAAAAAGAGCAAGTGTGTGAAAGTTTAAAATATATTGGCGTAGTTGCTACGTATAAAGATGGAATATTACAGGCCAAGGATCCGTTTGGACATTGTATACATTTTAAAGTGAAAGGAGAAGCCTAAAAAGGCTTCTCTTTTTTCACTTTCTTATAATAGCTTTTTCATTTTGTAAAAATAGGTCATCAAATTGCTTTGCAAGGTCAAAATCTAGTTTCGTTAAACCTTTTGCATTCCATGATGACAAAGTAATAATGACTGCTTTATACTGGATAAGGATAAATGGGTGGTGATTATGTTCTTCTGATAGTTTGGCGGCTTCAGAGACAAATTCGACTCCTTTTAAGTAGTCGGAAAACATATATTTTCTTTCAATCCATTTTTCATCTTTCACTGTCCATTTATCCAGCTTTGTTAATTCCTCTTGTACTTCTTCATTAGTTAATCGTAGCATCATTTTTCACATCCTTTACCTGCAGTAACGCAAGACCATTGTTAATAAGACGTGTTACAGATTCTTCAGTTGTGAAAGTAGAAAGTTGTTGTAATAATGCTGCTGATGCTTCGTGACCTTTGTTATGTTCTAAAAGCAATTCTAAAATTTCAAGACGAAGCAACCATTCTTTCGGATGAAATTTATTTAATACTTCTTGAATAGCTATTAATTGATCAGTATGAGTATCGTGTAAAATACTATCGTTACGTATATCTCGAACTGTTTGATACATACGTTCAAGCTTATTCAGTACAAGTGGATCAGGCGTTTCTTGTACTTCTTCATTCATCGGGAAAAATGCAGCCGCATCTGCCGCTCCTGGGAATACAGAAGTGATTTGTGAGCCGACAGCCATATCAAATGCTCCCCATGAAGGATCAAATAATAAGCGATCTTTATGAGTAACTGCACAATTTATAAAGGAGATAAGAGCAATTTTTTTATCATTCTTTACAATGTCTGTTACTGTTCCTTTTACATGAATGCCACTTGCAAAAGTAAATTCTGCACTGCTTCCAATTGTAATGCCTAATGATTGTAATTGTTCTTCTGTACAATTTTCTAATGCAATATCTCCATCTAGTAATCCGATTGGTGTCCCGAATCCATCGCTGTGCACAGATGTAGAATGATTTGCTAGTTGTTTATTATGAATTGCTAATGCAGTTGGTGAGCTTGTTCGTGTGTAAATAACTTCACCAGTATCATTTTTAATTGTCTCTGTAAATGTACCCGTAATTTGTAATCCACTACTTAGCTCAGTTGTAGCATGATTTTCGGAGCGGATTGCTTTTTCTAATCCTTCTGTTCCACCTGTTTTAAATGCCATCGTTGTAGAGAACTGCTCAAGGGCCTCAGTCAATTCTTCAAATGATTCACAAACAAATAGCTGTGGTTGCATTTTTGTTACATCATAAGTTGTCCCGGTGCAAGCTTCAATTGAGAATGGGACTTTCTTTACAGCGTTTGTTAAGCAATGCTTACTTTCACCGACAGAGGAAAGGAGACCAGCACCGTAAATTTTAGGATCATTTATATTGCCGATTAAGCCGTATTCCACTGTCCACCAGAATAAACGTGAAATTTGTTCTGCTTCTGATAAACCAGAAACTAAGTTTTGTTTTTCGATTACAGCATTTTCAGCAACTGCAACTTCTTCAGGTGTAGAAGTAGGGCTTTCTTTTACGATCGTTAATGTACGAACGGCTTCAAAAGCATCATGTTCTTCTTTTGTGGAGAAAGCTTTCGCTCCAATTTGTCCAAAGCGTTTCACATATTTTGCATATGTAGAATCAAGCAAAATCGGTGCGTGGCCTGCAGCTTCATGAACGATATCAGGAGCGGGTGTATACTCGATATTTTCTACTTTACGAATATCTGTTGCGATTGGTAGTAATCCATGCCCCTGAAAATCGAAGAATGCGACGCCGGGAATAAGTCCGTCAATCGTTACGGCACCCCAGCCGCTTGGTGCTAAACAGTCATTCATTTCTTCTACTTTTGGAATTGCATCTATATTAATACCAGATGATTGTAGTCCGTTAACATAGGATGGATGAGCAACATCTTTTAAGAAGCTATGGTTTTGTCTCATAATGTAACGCCAAACAGCGTGATTCACCGGTGTGTATTGATCATAATGCTGTGTGGATACGAATGGTTTTAAATGTGATGGAATTTCTGTTTTCTTTGTCATTTAGACGTCCTCCTTTTTCTCTATAAAAATGAATACCAGTTTTGTATAGCTTGTACCACCTCCTTTTAGAATTGTAAGCGCTTATAAAATTTTATCATAACATTCGAAATTCTTTAACAACTGTTTGCGTGAGAAATAGAAAAATCCCCTATCGGAAAATCCGATAGGGGCGAAAAAATCGCGGTACCACCCTATTTGTAAGTGAAAATATACTTACATCTCAACTAATGATAACGGAAAAATTCCGTCTTTTCCTTCATGCATAAAAGCACTACGAAAAAGAAGCTCCAGAATTGTAATTCGTACTTATATATGTGCTAATTCCCACCGACCATTAGCTCTCTGAAACAGGGATACAAGATACTACTGCGATTCTTTCAACGCGTATATATGAAGTTATTTAAAAGGGAAGGACGCAAAAAAGCCCCTATCGGAAAATCCGATAGGGACGATAAAAATCGCGGTACCACCCTATTTGTAAACAATTAATTGTTTACCACTTACTTTAAGATAACGGAAAGATCCGTCTTTCTCTTCATGCATAAAAAGCATTACGGGAAAGAAGCTCCAGAATTGTAATTCACGCTTGTATATGTACTGATTCGCACCAACCATCAGTTCTCTGAGACAGGGATATAAGTCGCTACTAGTATTCCTTCAAAGCCGATATATAATTCGTTCAACTAAACTATGTTTTGTATTATAAAACTATATTTAAAAGCTTGTCAACAATAATTTTATTATTTCACTTCTAAATCAACATTTAAATTAGATGTATTTCCAGCTGCATCGGTTGCTACAATATGAATTGTATTCTTTCCTTGTTGTAATTGACTACGATCGAAATAAATTTCATAGTTTTTCTCCCAAGGATTTAGGTATGCACTTTCCCATGCTCCATTTCCGTTAATTTCATACTGTATCGTTACGGGATGTCCTGGAGCAACCCATCCGGATTCTGCCATCCAATCCAAAAGTATATCATCTACTTTACCTCTAATTACGAGGTTTTCTTGATCTACTTCAGACGATAATTTCGGTGCGGTACGATCGACAAACACAGCTCCTGTCTGTTTCGTTTCTCCACCAGAATTAGAAGCAACAGCTTCGATTTGGTATAAGCCATCAGGTAGAGGTGATCCATCAGTTTTCGTACCATTCCATTTGAAAGATTTATAACCTGGTGTTTCATTCTTACCTTGATGAACGATTCCTTTATATGTTACTCGGTCTTTCGTAATTAAATTAGCATGAAACGTTACATCCTCAACTGGTGTAACTAAATAGTAATTGATAAGGTTGTCATCTAGTATTCTGTCATTATTTGGACTGAAAGTAGAATTAACGATTTCAAGACCATCAATACGTTTGTATTCTTTCGGATCAATACTAAACGTAAATGGAATACGCATTTCTTCAGTCTTACCTTGCTCTTTCACATATAGATTTCCCGTATATACACCTTGTGGTAAGGAGCTATCTACAGTAATAGTAAAAGGCTTTTCGATGTTACTATTAGGTTTCACACTAATAGAAGAAGAGAAAGAAGTCTGGACTTTTGTTTTTGTATCTAGTAATTCAATGCGAGTTGAAAAGTTTTTCTTTTTGTTAGAAAGATTTTGTAATGTAATATTTTGTGTTAACTTCACTTTGCCGCTATTAGGTTTAATAAGACCGAAACTTACATTGTTAGGTTTCACTAATGCATCTGTTTGGGCTGCTTTTGGAATGTTAATTAAACCAGATCCTTGTGCCATGACAGGATATGTATTTTCATTGACATCCTTTAATGTTTTTGCAGTGTTGGCAAGAGCTGCTTTCAATTGTTCTGTCGTCCAATCAGGATGCATTTGACGCAGCAGGGCAACGGCTCCCGCTACTTGTGGCGCAGCCATACTTGTTCCGTTGTGAGATTCATAGCCACCTCTTGGTACTGTACTAGTAATTTTCACTCCAGGTGCAACTATATCAGGCTTTATGAGCCAACTTCCTTGTGATGGTCCTCTTGAACTGAAGTTACCAATAAGTTCGGTTTGGCTTGGTTGTCCAATTTTTATATTTTTCTTTCGTTTTGTAATTAAATTTTTCAACTCTTCACCATTTGTATTTGATAGTTGCATAACTGGAAGAGCTACATCTTCACGTCCAAAATATTCGGGCATAATATTAATTTCTTTTTCGTTAGAAATTAGTAGCACGCCGAGAGCGCCAGCTTGTTTCGCTTGTTCTGCTTTTACTAACGTGCTCGAAGTTCCTTGTAAAACAAGGGCGAACTTCCCGTTCACATCTTGTTTAGCGTAATCGCTTGGATTACCGTAGCCAACATATACAAGCTGAGCATCGTTTCCTACTTGGAAATCTACTTTTGATAAAGGTAATCCTTGGTAAGATTTATTGGAACCAGCTACTTGGAATGTTGGAAATGGAATAGAAACTGTAGATGCTCCAACAGAGATGACACTACTTGCGTTACCAGGAGCGTCAACAGACCAAGGTTTTGGTCCATCATTTCCATTTGAGACGACCGCAGTAACACCAAGTTTTGCTGCGCGTTCTAACGTCATTGTTACAGGTTGATCAGGTACATTCAAATCTTGACCAAGAGATAGATTTAAAACATCGGCACCATCTTGAATAGCGCGCTCAATACCTTGAATAATATCTTCGGTCGTACCAGTAC
Source organism: Bacillus sp. TH30 (assembly GCF_016650875.1). Classification (NCBI taxonomy): domain Bacteria; kingdom Bacillati; phylum Bacillota; class Bacilli; order Caryophanales; family Bacillaceae; genus Bacillus; species Bacillus sp. TH30. The sequence continues at coordinate 3,596,438 of NZ_JAEKEY010000002.1, forward strand.
CACCATCATTCATGACACGGTAAGCGAGTATAGAAGCATTCGGAGCAATCCCCTTTATTTTTCCGTTACCAGCAATAATTCCAGCAACATGGGTACCGTGGACGTTTCCATCCATCGGATCATTATCTTCATCGACTGTATCATAGCCACCGATATAATTTGCTTGTAAATCAGGATGGGTATAGTCGACACCTGAATCGATAATAGCGACTTTCATTCCTTTTCCATCAAGGGGTTTGCCAGTTGGATCTTTTAACTTCCAAGCTTCAGGTGCACCAACTGTAGGGCCTCCAACGTTTGGTGTTTCTTGATCTGCTAGGCTTTTTGATGTTTCATGTAACTTATATGTTAAGTTCGGATAAATTGCTTTTACTTCAGGTAAAGAAGCTAAAGCAGTAATTTGATCTCCTGGGATAGAAATAGAAAATCCAGAAAATAATGTACTATATGTTTCTTTTATCGTTGCCTTCGGTGCTTTTTCTTTAATTTTCTTTGTTGTATCCTCTTGTGCCTTTTTTAGTTGCGCATGGTATGATTGCACATTGCTATTTTTTAGATCCGGAGCATGCTGAATGTTACTTTGTGAAGCTAGTGGAGCATGCTGTAATTCTACAATGACTGAAATTTCTTTTGATGTTTTTGTTTCAACATTTTGCGCGATTTTGTTTTCTCCCCATTGTTCAATATTCGCTTTTAACTGTGGACTAAATTGCTTCTCTTTTTGCAGTGACTCAGCATGGGCACTTAAAGCTCCAAAACTCGAAAAGACGAGCGCCATACTTAATAGTGTAGATGTAGTTTTTTTCATTGAAACGCCCCCTAATAAAAAAAGTGCCAATATTCCGAAAATAAATATTACATTTTTGTCGTTAATTATAGGAACGGATGTTGGCTAAACTATACATTCGACATAATTCCTACCAATCCTCTTTGAATTGAAAATTTCTTGGGGAATTTTTTGGGATTATGTCGAATGGATATTTTTCACATATTGTAAGTGGAAAGTGAGGAATGCTATGAGGGAAATGGGGGTGCTATATGAAAAGGTTTATAGTAAGTGGAATCGTGATTCTGTGCCTTTTTTTCTGTTCAAGTTCTATTACTAGCGCAGAAAACAATGGAGTGAAAGTTGCCTTTATTCGTAATCATAATCTATGGATTAAATTCGGTGAAAAAGAAAAACAAATTACAAAAGGAGAGTACATAACAGGGCCGAAATGGTCACATAATGGAGAATGGCTTGCATATGCAAAAGGAAAGAAGCGAAATCATTTTGAACTGTATCGGCTGAAAGATGGCAAGAAAGTTACACCATCTCAATCAGCAACATCGAATTATCAATGGTCACCAACAGAGAATATAATTGCATTTGTATTTGCACGTACATTAAATATATTTGATGTTGAAAAAAAGAAAGCAGATTTTGAAAATGTAGCCAATGGTGCAGGTGACTATGCATGGTATCCTGATGGTAAGAAGTTTCTTGTATCATCAGAAGCGTACTTGCTTCCAACAGGATGGACAGGTGCTCAGTTATATGAAATACAAAAGGATGCAAATATGAATCCTCATAAGATGAAACATTTATATGCACTACCGAATGAGCATGATGACTTTTTAGCATTAGTTGGAAGTGGATTTAAGTGGTCGCCAGATCAAAAATGGATTTCTTTTTTTGCAGTACCAACAGCTTCTTTGTCAGCGGATAGTAATACACTTTGCTTAATTCGATCAGACGGCAGTCGTTTTGAAACAGTAGATCAAATGTTATTAAACACACAATGGTTCAAATGGGCGCCATCAAAAAATATATTAGCCTATATTGAAGGAAGCGGGAGAGTTGCTTTAGAGAATAAGCATTTAAAAATAAAAGAATTGCCGGCTCTCCAGCAAAATACATTTACTCCAAAAGGCTATGTTGATTGGGATTTCACATGGAAGAACGATAATGTAATTATCGTTTCAAGGGCAAAGGAAGCAGAGCTATCGGTCCCTCTAGAAAAAAGACCACTACCATCTTTATATGAAGTAAATAGTATAAACGATGAACAAAATCAAATTACAAAGCCATCAAATAGCCAAGGTGATTATAACCCTATTTTTATTAAGAAGAGCAACCAATTAATGTGGATCCGTTCAAATCGTAAGAAAGCTGATGTATGGCTTGCTCATAGCGATGGGAAATATGAAAAGAAGTGGATTGAAAATATAGATGTGCCAGAGTGGTATTATGAGAAATGGGATTGGGAAGATGTCGTTTCGGTTAAAGACAAGTAAAAAAACCTGCCTAAAATATAATTTTCAGGCAGGTTTTTCAATGTTATTTATGTGTTTTATTTGGCTTTTTTTTCGCAGGGTTTCCGTTCCCTTGGCGCTTTCTGTTTTGTTCATCTTTTGCTTGTTTTTCATGTAATGTATCTAAAAAATCATTTGAGTTACTCATTTTTATATCTCTCCTTTTTTCATTGCGTCCTAGTTACTATAACCATTTAGGAGGATAATCATGAGATAAAAGTTAAGCGCTTAGTTTTCTTCGGTAGTATAAGTAAAATAGTCCATACGTAATGAATAACATAAGTAAAACTTGTAACTCTACATTTTCTTTTAAAATAGTTGCGACAGAAGATGGTAAGTAAGGTGATGTATCGCTCGTTCCTAAACCTAACCATTTGTTTAAGAGGTTAATGATACAAAATATGAAAACACCAGACCAGCTTGCGATAATTGCTTTTTGTTTAATTTTTGTTTCACGCTCATCATCTGTAATCCAAGGATTAGCAGTTTTATCACTAGTAAAAAAGCCATTTATGTATCCCCATATGATCATTCCCATAAAGACGATAATCCATTTCATATTTGTAATCCTCCTCTTCTTGTAAAAAGTATTTTACATATATAATTGTAATATTTTTCAAACGTTAGTGTCAAATACTTTTTACATTCTGCTTTTTAAAATAGCAGGAGTAAAGAAAAAAATAGGGAAGAAATATGTGAGACTATTTCCTAGTGAGAGGAAGAGGAGAATGAAACTTATTTTTGTTCGGCATGGTGAAGGTGAACATACGAAAGATTTACCATTAAGTTTACAAGCAGTGAATCCGCCATTGACGGGCGTGGGAAAGAAGCAGGCTAAATTGCTTCAGTGCGATGTACCATTACAAGAAAAGGATATATTAATCGCTAGTCCTACACTTCGAACTTTACAAACTGCGACAATATGGAGTGCGGAAGTTGCTTGTCAAAAAATTGTTCACCCATATATATCCCCGCGTATTTTTCCTTATCGGGAATCCGCCAAAACATTACCGTGCGATCAATTGTTAGATCGAAAGATAATACAAAATTTATTTCCACATTTTTCATTAGAAGAAAGTAGAAATGAATTGTTATGGAATGAGGGAGTCAATATCATCTTGGAGATGGAATTTCAGCAAATAGTAGATGAATTTCTGCACTGGTGCTATCAGTTAAAAGCAGAAAAAATTTGTATCGTTGCACACGATGGAACAATTACAGCGTATAGGCAATATTTACAGAAAGTCGCTTTAACTAGAGCTGATTTTTTGAAAGAAACGGGTATATATGAAATGGACTTATAGGAGAGGAAATTTGTAATGGCAGAGTTAGGAGAAGATGTGTACGACTTAAATGAGCCGAGAGTATACTTTAGCGTAGCGGAAATTAAGTAATATGCAAAATTGCATATTACACATATTGTAAATGGTTGGTATAAGTTTGGGGAGTTGAAACTAGTAGAATCCTTTTTACATAGTGGTGTAAAATCATATGTTGGATTGATAGATTATGTAGATGGAAATGTAGCACTTATGTTTACAATACGCCTATTTTACGGGCTTATTAACCATGACAAAACGTTAGAAGAAGTTGTTCGAGAAGCGAGATTAACCGATGAGGAGACATGTACATTTCGAGTATATAAACAATATGAAACGGATTTATTCTATATTCGAATGAATGCGTTTCACATTTAACTCACAGTTTTTTTACATTTTCTTCAATGAAAATGATTATCACCTGTGGTATGATATGTTCAAGTTTTTACAGGTAATAAAAGTTACTATATAAACGTTAGTATTTAATGTTTTTTATGTATGTCACAAATTATTCACGATTAACGTTTTAAAAGTAAGTAACTAATGTTATTATATTATCTGTAACTGATTTAATTACAACTTTAGGAGGAAGATATGATTATTCAATTTTTAAGAGAAAACAAAGCAGTTTCTTTTGTATTAGCGATAATTCGAGTGTATCTTGGTTACACATGGGTAATGGCTGGAATCGGTAAACTACAAGGGAAAGGCTTCGATGCAACTGGTTATTTACAAGGTGCAATTGAAAAATCTAAAGGAGCACAACCAGCTGTTCAATCTTGGTGGGCATCATTTTTACAAGATTTTGCAATTCCAAACGTTGATTTATTTAATACACTTGTGACGTGGGGAGAAATTTTAGTCGGAATTGGTTTAATTGTAGGCTGTTTAACAAAAACAGCGGTCTTTTTCGGTCTTGTAATGAACTTTTCCTATATGTTTAGTGGGTCAATTGGTGTAAACCCTGAAATGGTTATCTTATCCATGTTCGTTCTTGTTTCTGGTATGAATGCTGGAAAACTTGGAATTGATGGCTTAGTTATTCCAAAAGTACTAGGATCAAAAATTCAAAAACGCCAAAAGCAAGCTGCTTAATATATGAAAACGGGTATCTCAAAATGAGATACCCGTTTATTTTTCAGCACTTATAGGATTTTTCTCGAAGAAATCTTTTACATACCCTACAAATTCTTGTGGCTCTTGACGAAATGGAGCATGATAACCTTTTTCAATAATATGGAAAGTGCTATTTTTTAAGAATTGATGATAAGTTTCTCCTTCTTTCCAAGAAACGCTATTATCATTTCTTCCCCATATAATTAAAATTGGTTGCTTGATTTCAGTTGCATTGATTTTAAGACGCCTAGGCCATAATTTCATTTTATTATAATGCTCTTCATCATTACGCTTGAATTTAACTTTGCTCTCATCATAATCTGCAATAGAAGAAACGGCACTTAAATCAGTCGACAACTTTGGTTTTGGTGAACCTTGTTTATTAACGAACGTATGAGGGCCGCCTGTAGCATCAGTTAAAATGAGGTGGGTAACCGCTTCGGGGTATAAATATGTTAAATTAAGAGAAATTTCTCCGCCCATAGAATGTCCCAGTATTGCGAATGAGTCATACCCTAGTTTTTTCATTAACTTATAATACAAATTTGCATGAGTTGGGAAAGAATAATAAAAATCCATCGGTTTAGAGGAACGTCCGAATCCTAAAGCATCAACAGAAATAATCGTATGATCTTTTGCTAAATCTGAGTAAACCTTTTGAAAACCATCGGATGATCCTCCAAATCCATGGATCATAAGTAAAGGTGGTTTTTCATCACCAATCTTTTTAAAGTAAATCGTTTGACCATCTATCTCTACCATTTTTTCCTCGGTAGCTAGTTTCGCTGTAATTGTATTTTTAACTTGTTTTACTTGTTCTACTGGCTTTTCTGCTGCACTACATCCTACTAATAGTGTAAGAGTAAGACAACCTACCATAAAATAGCTAAATCGCTTCAATTAGGTGTCCCCTTTCTAACATAACGCTGCATCTATCATAGCAAATAGTATATTACGATTTCCAGGAAGTTGATTACCATTCTTTATCATAAGAGGTGAAAGGAGCGTTTCTTGGAAATTTTCTGTTTGAAGAAATTGACGGAAAATGAATTGTGAGTGCGGAACATCAATGCGTATTGTCCCATTCCACGAGTTACAAATTATTTTTAATAACTGAATAGCGTCTTTTTCTTTTTTTGAAATAAGTGGAGTGATACATAGTACATCTCCTTTTTGTATGCATAAAGCAAAAGCATCTATTTGATTAGCCCGCTCTATTTTAAAGGAGTAAGTTGCTCTCGATAGTAGTGATAAATAAAGATTAGAACGATCTGCACCAGTCGCAGTTTGATCAAGAAAAATGAGAGATTGAAGATCGGCTTGCTGAATTTGTTTTATGGGAAAAGAATTTGTACTTATATGAGCCGCTTGTTTTTCGAAACGATGAATTGTTGTTATTGATTGAAATCCATAAGATTCATATAAGGATTCGCCAGCTTTTGTTGCAATGAGCGTAATAGGGAGCGATGGATAAGTTACTTTTAAGCTATTGTTTAACAAAATACGGCCAATTCCTTTTCTTTGAAAATCAGGATGCACGATTAACATACCGATAGAAGAAAATCCAGGGGCAAACGAAAAGACCCCGCCCGCTGCAATAAGTTTATTCTCATGTACATAGCCAAAAATTGTGCCAATGGAAAGGTACATATGGAATTGCTCTTTCATAAAACTCTCATGCTGTAACCACCCGACTGATTTGCAAAGAGAGAGTAAATCTGGAATGGAAGATTCGTCTAGTTTTACTGTTTTCATAAAGTTCACCATATTTCTATTTAAATTAGAAAAAATAAGAATAATATTACGAAATGTAAAATAATAGGTTCGTATTAAAAGAAATCCAACATGTTTATATTTATCTTTGTAAAGGGGAGTATGCTTGATATGAAAAGACAAACTTATACAAATTATAACTTAAATTTACATAAGTTAACAAAAAATTTACATATAACTCATTTTCTCTTAACAGTCTTCTATTAAATTTGATAGTGGGAAATGAATAACCTAATTAGGGGGACAAGACAGTGAAAAAGTTTGTAAAAAAAGCATGGCCATTTGCAGTTGTGGCGTCGTTAGCAGTTACTTCGGTAGCAACATGGAATTTTACGCGTTCTAGTGAGGTTAATGCAGATGAGAACGGAAACAATGCAAAAATTAAAAATGTCATTGTATTAATTGGGGACGGTATGGGGCCTTCATATATGACAGCTCATCGTTATATGAAAGATAATCCAAAAACATTTGAGATGGAATCTACAGAATTTGATAAGCATCTTGTAGGAACACAAAAAACATATCCAGAAGATGAACATGAAAATATTACAGACTCTGCATCGGCAGCTACTGCGATGTCAGCAGGTATAAAAACATATAACGCAGCTATTGCAGTAGATAATGATAAAGCTGAAGTGAAAACAGTATTGGAGCAAGCGAAAGAAAAAGGGAAGTCAACGGGACTCGTTGCAACTTCTGAAATTACGCATGCAACACCAGCTGCATTCGGTGCACATGATATTAGTCGTAAAAATATGGACGCAATTGCAAATGATTACTTTGATGAAAAAATTAAAGGTAAGCATAAAATAGATGTTATGCTTGGCGGGGGCGTAAATAACTTTGTTAGAAAAGACCGCAATCTTACAGAAGAATTTAAGAAGTCTGGTTATAGTTATGTAACAGATCGTAATCAATTATTAAATGATAAAAGCGATCAAGTTCTTGGCTTATTTGCACCAGGTGGTTTAGACAAAATGATTGACCGTACTGACAAAACACCTTCATTAGAAGAGATGACAAATGCAGCGATTGAGCGCTTGAACAAAAATAAAGACGGTTTCTTCTTAATGGTCGAAGGTAGTCAAATTGATTGGGCTGGACATGATAATGATATTGTCGGTGCAATGAGTGAAATGGAAGACTTCGAAAAAGCGTTTAAAGCAGCAATTGAGTTTGCGAAAAAAGATAAGAACACATTAGTTGTTGCAACTGCAGACCATGCTACTGGCGGATTATCTTTAGGTGCGAATGGTGAGTATAACTTTAAAGTAGATCCGATTAAAGCTGCGAAACGTACGCCAGACTTTATGGCAAATGAGATTGTAAAAGGTGCAAATGTAGAAGAAACATTGAAAAAGTATATTGATCTACAATTAACACCAGAAGAAATTAAAGCTGTAAATGATATAGCTCCATCAAAAGATGTAACAAAGATTGATAATGCAATTGAAGATATCTTCAATAAGCGTTCGGTTACAGGTTGGACAACGGGTGGACATACAGGTGAAGATGTGAACGTATATGCATTCGGACCAGGTAAATACTTATTCTCTGGCGTTCAAGAGAATACAAATATAGCTAAACGTGTCTTTGACATCGTTGGCGGTGGCGATCCGAATAAAGGAAGACGCTAATTATAAATGAAAGTGAGGCGAAATGCCTCACTTTTCTTTTTAGGAGATGGAAAGATGAGCGTTTTTTTAGGGAAATTAAGATTCCTTCTAGTATTCGTATTATTGCTAGTTGGATGTCAATCTCAAGAGAATAATATAGAACAAAAATCTGCTGGGAAAACTGAGGAAAAGGTACATATAACGAAAGAAGAAGAGAAATCCATTCAAGGTGTTATTGAGGCATTTGTACGGACAACGAATGAAAAAAATCTTGCTGAACATATGGAGTTATTTTCAAAGAAGATGCCTAGTGCTGAAGACTTAAAAACACAAAAGGAAGCGGCATTTCAAAAGGGAAATAAGAAAATAGAGTTAGAACATATGAATATGAAAGCTCTTAAAGGTGGGCTTGTTATTGTTGAAACGGAGGAAAAAGAAGTAGATGGAGGGGTTACTCTTCAGAAGAAAATGCAGTACGCACTTGGAAAAGAAGAAGAAGGGTGGAAGATTGAAGAGGTTCGTACGATAGAGAAGAAATAAAGTGAAACTTTAATCAGTGGGAGTCTTACTGCCCGCAAATAGCGGGATAAAAAGGTTCTCATAGGAGAGAACCTTTTAAAGTGGTAATAAAATTTGATTTGAACATGCTTCAATGTCATCAATATCTTGACGGATTGTTGCCATCTTATTATCGAGGTCTTCAGCTTTCATAGCAGCGTCATGTAGTTCATCTTTCAAATAGTCAGGTATATTTCCTTCATATTTGTAGTAAAGCTTATGTTCTAAACTTGCCCAAAAGTCCATGGCAAGTGTACGTAATTGAATTTCTGCAAAGACATCTTTCGTACCAGAATTTAGTGACAATGGATATTTAATAATCATATGCAAACTTTTATAGCCATTTCCTTTTGGATTAGCAATATAATCTTTTACTTCTACAATTTCCATATCTCCACGATTTTCAATAACTTCTTTTAAATGATAAATATCTTCTACAAAGCAACATGTAATACGGATGCCAATAATATCTTGTAATTGTGTTTGAGCATTTTCAACTGTTGGTGATAAGTTTTTACGCTCAAGCTTCCTAATGATACTTTCGGGTTGTTTAAGTCTTGTTTTTATATGTTCAAACGGGTTGTAGTCTTCTAAAAATTGAGCTTCCCGGTTCATAATTTCAAATTTAGTTTTTAACTCTTCTAAAGCGAATGTATAAGGTAATACAAAAGCTTTCCAGTAGTTAACTGTTGATTGGTTATATTCCATTTATATACACACCTTTTCTTATTTACAAGTGAAGTTGTTATTATACTAAACACCAAATCATGTAGGCGCAAGCAGCAAATGATGAGATCATAAAGCGATATTTAGTTTTCATCTTTTCAACCCCTTTCAAATGAAATTATATATGAATAAACGTCATTGTTAGTAATTTCACTATGTACAATTCCTATAGTAATAGATTCATGTGAAATTCGTATGAACTAATTGTTTCAGCTTTTTGTCTTTTTGCTAATGGTTTTTGGTTTTGTTTGTTATAATTACCTTAAATTGTAATAAAGGAGAGGGTATGATGAATCCAAAAGATAAAGAAAGAAAAGAGAAAGTGGCTCATATTATTGAAATTCCAGATGAATATAGGCTTGTTGTAGATGATCAAGAAGGAGTGGATGATCCTCATCATTTATTATGGTGGGGGCATAAAGAGGATGAGGAGAAACAGATACAAATTTCATTAAATAGGCATACGGGTAATTTATTTGAATTCAGGATAGATGATGAAAATTATTTTTCGAGTGATAAAGAAGCGATAGAGGAGAATAAGGCAAGAGAGATTGCAAATGTATTTATAAAAAAACATGTGGAAAAAGGATTAGAATTTTATACATATGTGTCAGTTAAGGATGACTGGCGTGGTTGGAAAGAAATAAATTATATGCAGGAAGTGAATGGATATCCATTGCCGAATACAGGATGTGTTGTGCGAATTCATCCTTCAGGTAATGTTGTGCATTTTCATTACAATGGACAAAAAGCTATAGAGAAAAAACCGTTATGGCCAATTGAAATTGTTGAGGAGAACGTCGTTTTAGAAACTTTGAGAGCTAGACAAGATATGAGACTTGTATTTGTGGATTTAACACATTCTTCATGTAAATATGAAAATGGTGAGGAAGTAAAAGGCTATCATCTTGTATATGAACCAGAACCTAGTCATGCGTTTATTGATGCAAGTACAGGTAAAGATTTGTTTGACCCAGATCATTATAAATTGCCTCCAACTGTAGCTGTTGAAAAACCGAAAAAAGGTAGTCAACAAGATGATATATTCGATTTATTTGACTGGGATAAAGAAAGTTTTACAAAAGTGGCTGAGACAGAAAATGAAGATGGAATAAGGATGAAATTTGTTTCGAAAGAGGAATTACAAAAACAGAAAGAAGAAAAGAATCCATATTTAATGAATGAATTCTTTAAAAAGCATTTACCGATGTTAAAATATAATAATTTAGTTGGCATTACGATTGATAAATCAACCAATGAATTAATTGGTTTTATAAAACTGGCAGACGATAAAGAAGTAAAACAAATACTGTCTAGAGAGGAATGTTTACAAAAAGCACTTCAATTTTTAGAACATGTTATTCCAGATGTTACACAATATCTTCGCCTTTGGGATGAACGTGACGAAGATGAAGGGATTGAAAGATTTGTCTTTTCAGTATATGTGAATGAAATTCCGGTAGAGTATAGGGAATTCATGGTCAACATTAATACAGAAAATGGTGCTGTGATGCACTACTCGGGAAAACCTAGCAATATAATAGAAGAGTTACTTGCACATGAAACAGCACCAAAAGTAACAAAAGAAAAAGCGTTAGAAATATATAAAGAGGTCATTCGAGTAAAATTAGAATGGTGTATAGATCATGATGCAGAGGAAATGAAATATAAACTGCTGTATAAACAAACGAGGAGTGAAAATCATAAAGAATCCGTCGATTGTAGTCGGAAAATTCGTTACATAGATGCGCATACTGGAGAGAAAATTTGGAGTGAATATTAGTAAAAGCCAATCGATACGTTTCGATTGGCTTTTACTATGTTTATAGAAAAATTTAATGATTAGCGTTGAGTGATTTAAGAATGCCATTAAGTTAAGAGTTCCATATTTACATCGTACAGACACAAACAACCTCATGCCCACATACACATAGTAAAGACCACTATTTTGGCGGAGGTGAAAGGTTTGAGTCTATTCGCCGCAATTGGATATATGGTTCGAGAAGTGTTTGTATTTGTTTCTTATGTGAAGAACAATGCGTTCCCGCAGCCGTTATCATCAGATGATGAGAGAAAGTACTTAGAGTTAATGGAGCAAGGTGATGCTCAAGCGAGAAATCTTTTAATTGAACATAATTTACGGCTTGTAGCTCATATTGTTAAGAAATTCGAAAACACTGGTGAAGATGCAGAAGATTTAATTTCAATTGGTACCATTGGGCTTATTAAAGCGATTGAAAGCTATTCAGCAGGGAAAGGAACTAAGCTTGCAACATATGCAGCACGCTGTATCGAAAATGAAATTTTGATGCATTTACGTGTGCTAAAGAAAACGAAAAAAGACGTTTCACTTCATGATCCGATTGGGCAAGATAAAGAGGGTAATGAAATATCACTTATTGATATATTAAAATCAGAATCTGAAGATGTAATTGATATGATTCAGCTTAGTATGGAGTTAGAAAAAATTAAAGAGTATATCGATATTTTGGACGAACGAGAGAAAGAAGTAATTGTGAAGCGTTTTGGACTTGGGCTTGATAAAGAGAAAACACAGAGGGAGATTGCGAAGGCACTCGGTATTTCAAGAAGCTACGTATCGCGAATTGAAAAGCGTGCTTTAATGAAAATGTTCCATGAATTTGTGCGGGCTGAGAAAGAGAAAAAAGCAAAAGAATAATGTGTATTGTAAGCAGCTACACTTTAAAAGTGGCTGCTTTTCTTTCGGGAAAACGGAAAGAAAACGAGCTGTTCTAAGAAGAAATACATGTTCACTGTTGAAAATGGCGGGTTCTATCTGTAATATTAGAAGGTGCTAAACAATTTAAGAATAAAAATTATACTTAGTTTTTCTTCGTGTATAACGAGACGGCTCCATTCTATATGTGGGAATAAGAACCAATTTTACATATGATATAGAGAGAAAAGAAGGGGAAACTAAAGTTATAGGCTGATTAGGAGGTTTCGTAATTTGCGACGGACATTATATCGACTTATGATCGAACTTACAAATGGTCGTTTTACTTCTTATATATTACGTAAATTTGCACAATCTCGTTTGAGCTCTATCATTATTCCATCGTATGTGAAAGTTTTTCAAATTAATCAAGATGAGATGGAAAAGGGTTTGAAGGAATATGGAACATTGCATGATTTATTTACACGTAGGCTAAAAGAAGGAAAGCGTAGTATTGATACTGATGCATCGAGTATCGTTAGTCCTGTTGATGGTGTTTTTGCTGATCAAGGTCCTATTGAGGATACAAAAACATTCGATATAAAAGGAAAGCGTTATTCAATTGTGGATATGCTAGGTAATGAAGAGCGTGCAAAGCGATATGCAGGCGGTACATATATGGTGATTTATTTGAGTCCAAGTCATTATCATCGCATTCATAGCCCGCTTTCTGGCTCTGTGACTGAAAGATTTGTACTCGGTAGAAAATCATATCCGGTAAATGCAGCGGGTATGGAGTATGGGAAAGAACCATTGTCAAAAAATTATCGCTCTGTTACAGAAGTAAATAGTGACGGCGAACATATGGCACTTGTAAAAGTAGGTGCTATGTTTGTTAATAGTATCGAGCTCCTTCATGAAAGAAGTACTGTTCAAAAAGGTGAAGAGATGGCATACTTTACATTTGGCTCAACAGTTGTTTTATTATTTGAAAAAGATATGATTAAAGCAGTGCAGGAATTGACAAGTGGGCAAGAGCTGCGTCTTGGTGAAAAAATTGCAACCCGAGTATCTCATAAGTAAAGAAAAGGTTTTATAATATACTTATGAAGCTCTAATTAAGAAATGTGGACAAAGATGCTTAATGAAGAAATCCCCTAGATGGGAGTACTTGTTTATTCGAGAGCCATCGCAGGATGGCTCTTTTTACAGGTCAATCAGCAATCTATATGTACTCAAGAAGATTTGACGAGCTTGTCCTCTAACGAGCGTCTAATAATTTCTTGTTTTATAAGTAAAATGAAGTCGGGATTTAATTTTAGTTCTTTTGCTTTATAATAAGACTCAGTGAGTAAATCAGTAGATAACTGTTCCATATGTTTTGTTTTCAAGGTGAGTCACCTCCTAATAATATAAGGATTGATTCGTTGTTGCATTTAATGTACCAAAAAAATATGACAGTCACAAACAAGAGGTTATCCACATAACTCAGTGGATAAAATGTGGATAGATTGTTAGTAAATTCCAAATTGACTGAAAAATTAACGTGGAAAGTGTGTACAAGTTTATCCACAGGTTATCTATCGAAAAATGTTGTCGAAAAATTTTATGAAAAATCCTCAAAGAGGTGAAAGAAATTGAAGTTATTTTTACCAAATGAATATGTGAAAAATATATATCATATTCAACCAGAAGATTTGAAAAAACGTGGAATTAAAGGAGTTATTACTGATTTAGATAACACTTTAATTGAATGGGATCGTCCAAACGCAACGCCACAGCTTGAAGAGTGGTTTTTGAAAATGAAAGAAAATGATATTCAAGTAACGGTCGTTTCAAATAACAACGAGCAACGCGTTAAAGACTTCGCTGACCCATTAGGTATTCCGTTTATTCATAGTGCGCGCAAACCGTTTGTTCGCGCATTTAAGCGTGCGATACATGAGATGCACCTGCAGCCAGATGAAGTTGTAGTAATTGGAGATCAGTTACTAACGGATGTGCTCGGCGGGAATCGTGTGGGACTTCATACAATTTTAGTTGTACCGGTAGCGCAAACGGACGGATTGGTGACACGATTTAATCGGAAAATTGAACGAAGAATTATGAGAAACATGAAGAAAAAAGGCTTAATTAACTGGGAGGAATAAAGTTTGACTGAAACAATTAAATGTATTGGTTGCGGTGTAGAAATTCAAACAGAAAATAAAAATGAAGTAGGATACGCTCCTGTATCATCTTTAGAAAAAGAACAAGTAATTTGCCAACGTTGTTTTCGTTTGAAACATTATAACGAAATTCAAGATGTATCTTTAACAGATGATGATTTCCTTCGTATTTTGAACGGAATTGGACAATCAGACGCACTAGTGGTTAAAATCGTAGATATTTTCGATTTCAATGGTAGCTGGTTACCGGGCTTACATCGTTTTGTAGGGAACAATAAAGTATTACTTGTAGGGAATAAGGCTGACTTAATTCCAAAGTCAGTTAAGCATGATAAAGTAAAACATTGGATGCGCTATAGTGCAAAGCAACTTGGTTTAAAACCAGAAGATGTCTTTTTAATTAGTGCAGCTAAAGGACAAGGAATCGCTGAACTTGCTGATGCAATTGAGCATTACCGCGAGGGTAAAGATGTTTATGTTGTTGGATGTACGAATGTTGGTAAATCAACATTTATTAATCGTATGATTAAAGAGTTTAGTGATGAGACTGAGAATGTAATTACAACATCACATTTCCCAGGAACAACGCTTGATTTAATTGATATCCCATTAGACGAAACGTCATCTTTATACGATACACCAGGTATTATTAATCATCATCAAATGGCGCATTATGTTGGGAAACAAAGCTTAAAGCTTATTACACCGACTACAGAAGTTAAGCCAATGGTATTCCAATTAAATGAAGAACAAACATTATTCTTTGGTGGATTAGCACGATTTGATTATGTAAGTGGGGGCCGTCGTGCATTCACTTGTCATTTCTCAAACCGTTTAACAATCCATCGTACAAAGCTTGAAAAGGCTGATGAATTGTACGAAAAACACGCTGGAGAATTATTGAATCCACCGACACCAGAAGAATTAGAAAATATGCCTAAGTTTGTGAAATATGAATTTAATATTCGTGAGCCGAAAACGGATGTTGTATTCTCTGGATTGGGCTGGGTTACTGTAAATGAATCAGGAGCGAAAATTGTTGCTCATGTACCAAAAGGAGTAAGTGTTTCATTACGTAAATCTTTAATTTAATATGGAGAGGGATTTATGAAACAATTATATGGTGTAATCGGAAATCCAATTGGACATTCATTATCACCCGTTATGCATAACGATGCATTTGAACACTTGAATATGGATGCCCATTACCATGCGTTTCTTGTAGAAGAAGAAGCGCTAGGGGAAGCAGTAAAAGGTTTGAAAGCATTAGGTATTTCAGGATTTAATGTAACGACTCCGCACAAAGTTGCAATTATGGAGTACTTGGATGAGATTGCCCCGTTAGCAAGGCAAATCGGTGCGGTAAATACAGTAGTTCATCGAGATGGAAAATTGATTGGGTATAATACAGATGGAATTGGTTTTGTTCGTGCCCTGCAGTCAATTAGTGAAGATCCACTTCAAGAGAAACGTATTTTATTAATCGGTGCAGGTGGTGCTAGCCGAGCTATTTACTTCTCGCTTGCCGATGTAGGTGTGAAAGAAATTGATATTGCTAATCGTACGAGAGATAAGGCGAAAAACCTTATCTCTGGGTGCATGGCAAATGTTAATTCGCATGCTCTATCGTTAGAATGTGCAGCAGAAAATCAAGGGGAATATGATATTATCATCCAAACAACAACGATAGGTATGCATCCACATGTTGAGTATACGCCGCTGGAAATTCGTTCATTGAAACAAGGAACGATTGTTTCTGATATTATTTATAATCCATTTGAGACGAAAATTTTAGGCGATGCAAAAGAACAAGGTGCAATAATTCAAAATGGAATCGATATGTTCGTTTATCAAGGTGCACTTGCGTTTGAAATGTGGACAGGGTGTGTGCCGAATATTGATAGAATGAAACAATTAGTAATGAGAGAGCTTGGAGGCTAATTATATGTTAACAGGAAAACAAAAAAGATTTTTACGTGCAAAGGCACATCATTTAACACCGATTTTTCAAGTTGGAAAAGGTGGCGTGAATGAAAATATGGTGAAACAAATTGGAGAAGCATTAGAAGTTCGTGAACTATTTAAAGTGAGCGTATTACAAAACTGTGAATTTGATCGTAGTGAAGTTGCAGAAGAGCTTGCACAAGGTGCACGAGCTGAAATCGTTCAAGTAATCGGGAGCACAATTGTTTTATACAAAGAATCAAGAGAAAATAAGCAGATTAAGCTTCCTCGATAAAAGATATACGTGAGTTATTTCGTAATGGACGCTTGATATGTAGAAAGCGAAACCAATTGAACTTTTATTAACAGTGGGCTCTCTTCGAATTTGTATGGGGAGAGTTGCTGTATGTAAAAGGAAGGAGCGTTTCTTTTGAGAAAAATTGGCATTATTGGTGGCACGTTTGATCCACCTCATAATGGGCATTTGTTAATTGCAAATGAAGTGTATCATGCTTTAGGGTTGGAAGAGGTATGGTTTTTGCCGAATCAAGTTCCACCGCACAAGCAAGGACGTAACATTACGAGTGTGAAAAGTCGATTAAATATGCTGCAAATAGCGATTGAGGAAGAAGCATACTTTTCAATTTGTTTAGAAGAGCTAGACAGAGAAGGCCCATCTTATACGTACGATACTATGGTACAATTAACGGAGAAGTATCCGGATGTGCAGTTTCACTTTATTATTGGCGGAGACATGGTTGAGTATTTGCCGAAGTGGTATAACATTGAAAAGTTACTTAAGCTTGTGACTTTCGTTGGAGTTGCAAGACCAGGTTATACATTACATACGCCTTATGATATCGTAAAAGTGGAAATTCCGGAGTTTGCAGTTTCTTCTTCTCTGTTACGTGAGAGATATATGACGAAGAAAACGTGCAAATATTTACTCCCCGAAAAAGTACAGGTATATATCGAGAGGAATGGGTTGTATGAATCGTGAGGAAGCACTTAGTATTGTCAAACAACAAATGCATGAAAAACGTTATATACACACGGTTGGTGTAATGGAAACAGCGATTGAACTTGCTAGGTTATATGGTGTAGATGAGAAAAAGGCAGAGACGGCTGCTATATTTCACGATTATGCAAAATGTAGAGCGATTCCAGAAATGGAAGAGATTATTAAGGGAGAAGCTTTGCCAAAGGACCTACTGCACTATAACAAAGAGTTATGGCATGCACCTGTTGGGGCATACTTAGTAGAAAAAGAAGTAGGCATTACTGATCCTGAAATTCTACAAGCTATTACATATCATACAAGTGGTCATGAAAAAATGACAATGTTAGATAAAGTTATTTATGTAGCAGATTACATTGAACCAGGACGTAAGTTTCCTGGTGTGGAAGAAGCGAGGAAACTCGCATATAAAGATATAAATCAAGCTTTACTGTTTGCTTTAAAGCGAACAATTCAATTTTTAATGGAAAAAGATCAAACGATTTATCCATTAACATTCCAAACATACAATGAAGTTATCAAGGAGGAAATTAATAAATGAAAGATAAAGAGTTATTAGTATTAGCGGCAAAAGCAGCTGATGATAAGAGAGCAGAAGATATGGTTGTACTAAATATGCAAGGTATTTCACCGATTGCAGACTATTTTATTATTTGTCACGGAAATTCAGACAAGCAAGTACAAGCAATTGCACGTGAAATTAAAGCGAAGGCACATGAGTTCGAAATTAACGTACAACGTATGGAAGGCTTTGATGAAGCGCGTTGGGTTTTAGTAGACCTTGGTGATGTGGTTGCTCATGTATTCCATAAAGATGAGCGTAATCACTATAATTTAGAGCGTCTATGGGGCGATGTGCCGCGTGAAGATATTGCAGATGAGCTAGATCAATGAAATACGAACAATTTGCTTTGCTGTATGACGAACTGATGAATGATGTCCCTTATGATAAATGGGTGGAATTCACAGAGGAAAGTTTACAACAGGCATCTATGAAAGAGGCAAGAATCCTTGACGTAGCATGTGGAACTGGTAACGTAACACTTCCGCTTGTGCGAAAAGGTTATGACTTAATTGGTGTAGATCTTTCGGAAGAAATGTTAACTGTCGCGCAGCAAAAATTGGGGGGAGAAGGCTATTTTATTCCTTTTTACCAACAAGACATGAGAGAACTCGATGTTCCTGGTGAATTTGATTGTGTGACAATCTTTTGTGACTCATTAAATTATGTATTGCAAGAAGATGGAGTGCAAGAAACATTTGGAAGAGTTTTCCACCATTTACGTCAGGATGGCTTGTTTTTATTCGATGTACACTCTTTATATAAAATACATCACGTATTTCAAAATGAAACATATACAGTGAACGGCGAAGAAATATCACTTATTTGGAACTGCTTCCCTGGAGAAGAATCAGATAGTGTGGAACATGATTTGACATTCTTTGTACAAGATTCAGAAGAAGATGTGTATCATCGTTTTGACGAATGTCACGTGCAACGTGCGTATTCGGTTGAAGTGTTAACAAAATGGCTTGAAGAAGCTGGGTTTACAGTGCTTCGCGTCACAGGTGACTTTGAACGAATTGAAGTGACAGAACAAACAGAGCGCATCTTTTTTATGGCGAAGAAGAATGGATAAAAGAAAAGCAACCGATAAGGTTGCTTTTGTTTTATAGAAAAGATGTAGTTTTAGTTCTAGAAAAATAAAAAGATGATATGTGTAAAGTGTAAAAATGCTAGTTTTAGTGAAAATTTAGTTTGAAAAAGATAAGTATTAATAAAAAGGGTTTGGGATTACGATGGCGTATTTATTATGTGTGTTTATTGAATTGCTGCTCAACGCATTTTAAATCTTCATCAAATTTCTCATGTGTCCGTTCGATTAATTTATGAAACATATCCCCAACGTGCTCTTCTAAAATACGAATACCTTCTCCTGTAACACCGCCTTTAACGCATACCTTTTCTTGTAAAGTAGGTAATGTGAAAATTTCTTTTTCAAGTAATTTCCCCATTCCAATGACCATTTCACTTACTAAAGTAGTGGCTTCTTCATGTGTAATATTTGTTTTATCTACAGCAGCGTTAATGAAACATTGTAATAAATAACTAAAAAAAGCAGGGCCGCAGCTTGCTATATCAGATGAAACGCGCGTTATATCTTCTTCTATAACAAGGGGAGTAGAAATGTTTTTGAATAGACGAAGTAGTTTTTGTTGCCATTCTAGAGAGCAGTTATTTCCAAATGTAAATAGTGATGCGCCGGATAAGGCGCGGTTTGTGATGCTTGGAATGATACGAGCGACGTGGCAAGGTATAAGTGTTTCTAATTGTGATGGAGATATGGGGCTTGTGATAGAAACTAAGCAATCTTCGTCTGAAAAATGGTCAGCGTATTTTTGTAGAATAGGGTATATATCTATCGGTTTTACGCAAATGAAAATAAGCTGGGATTGTTCGATTACCTCTTGGATTGTTTTGGCTATATGAACAGAAGGGTATTTTTCTTTTATATGATATGCTTTGGCAGGCGTCCGATTAATAATAGTAAGGCACGAAGGTTTGACAGCACGGGTTTCTAAAAATGCATCGATTAGTATATTCCCCATGTTCCCTGTCCCTATAATTCCTATGTTCAATGTTTCATCCCTCCTTCGTAACAGCTTTCTCCTAAACAATATGAATGATGTTATAAATTTATGATTAGAGGTGTAAAATGATGTGGGATTTTCCGAAAAAATGGTTGGGATTAGTGGTTATTATTGGCACTTTGATTTTTCTTTTTTTCTGGAAAACGAATCAGCAAACAGAGCGATCGCTCGTTACAACGGAAGTTCAAGTGAAAGATGTGGAGAAAAAAAGTAAACCGAAAGTATTGGATGCAAAGGAGCAGAAAAAAATAATTATAATTGATGTGAAAGGGGCGGTTTTTAAAGAGGGTGTGTATGAAATGAAGGAAGGGGACCGGGTGAAGGAGGCGGTTGAAAAAGCTGGTGGTTTGTTGCCGGATGCAGATGTGAAGAAAGTGAATTTGGCGCAAATGGTCCAAGACCAAATGCTTCTTTATGTTCCTAACAAGAATGAGCCAGTACAAGAAGGGGCTACTTTTTCAAAAAGCGAGGGTAAAGTGCAAATAAATACAGCTTCTAAAGAGCAACTTGAAAAAATAACAGGCATTGGTTCTCGGAAAGCGGAAAGTATTTTGAAATATCGAGAAGAACATGGTCTGTTTCAGAAAATAGAAGATTTATTAGAAATTGATGGGATTGGTGCGAAGTCTTTAGAGAAAATAAAAGATCAAATTATTATTCCATAAAAGATTGACGAAGTTTTTCTTTTTTCGCTACACTACAAGTAGACAAAAAAGAAGGTGAAAAATATGGAACGAATTTCATGGGATCAATATTTTATGACGCAAAGCCATCTACTATCTTTACGTAGTACATGTACAAGGCTTGCGGTAGGAGCGACAATCGTTCGTGATAAACGAATTATTGCTGGTGGATATAACGGTTCAATTAAAGGTGGTGTGCATTGTATAGACGATGGTTGCTATGTCATTGATAATCATTGCGTTCGTACAATTCATGCTGAAATGAATGCTTTATTGCAATGTGCGAAATTTGGTGCAAAAACAGAGGAAGCGGAAATTTATGTCACACATTTTCCTTGTTTGCAGTGCTGTAAGGCGATTATTCAAAGTGGTGTTACAGCGGTTTATTATGCACAGGACTATAAAAATCATCCGTATGCCGTAGAGTTATTTGAACAAGCGAGTGTAACAGTAAAGCACGTTCCGCTAGAATACGATATTACATCGCTAGAGGAACAAGAGCGTCATTTACAGCTAAAGGAATTATTCGCAGCTTTAGAAAAAGATAATTTATCAATGGAAGAATTACAGCGTGTATTCACTAAAGCGAAAATGATGCTATAAGGAGTGAGTATGAGTTGAATGGGCAATGGGGCTATGTTGCAATCTCGTTTATAATTGGGATTGCAATTACCTTTTCCGCATCGCATTTGTTGGCTGCTTGTTGTTTCGTTTGTTATGTTTTATTTTGTTTATATCGTACTTCGCGTAAAACCTTCATATTTTGTATAATAGCGTGTTTTAGTGGTGTTATGTACACCACGTATGTTCAGAGTCTAAATAAGCCGCTAGGGGAGTCCTATGAAGTTACACGAGGGGTCGTGCAAAATACACCTCTAATTAATGGAGATCGTCTCTCTTTTCAAATTGAAGATCAGAATAAGAACTTAGTGCAGTTAAATTATAAAATACAATCTGCTTCGGAAAAGAAGCAGTTGCAACAATTACATGTAGGTATATCGTGTACATTTAAAGGGGAGGTGAAAGAACCACAAACTGCCCGGAATTTTCATGTTTTTGATTATCGTAATTATTTATATCAGCAAAAAATACATTTTATATTTGATGTGACATACATTTCTGAATGTCACAAAACATCGTTGTCACTCGTGCAATGGATTTTCCTTCTCAGGCAACAAACAATCTCGAAAGTTACAGAAATGTTCCCGGAACAATCAGGTGCATTTATGAACGCATTATTATTTGGAGATCGACAACAAATGACGTTTGAAGTAGAAGAGCAATATCAACAATTTGGTCTTATACATTTGTTAGCAATTTCAGGATCGCATATCGTACTATTAATGGTTATAATGTATTTTGTTTTGCTAAGAAGTGGTGTGACGAAAGAGATAGCAACAGTATGTCTTATAGTTTGCATTCCTCTGTATATGATCATAGCTGGGGCGTCGCCATCTGTTGTGAGGGCTTCTATAACAGGAGTTTTATTATTGGTAGCTTTCATATGCTCTGTTCGCTTATCTAGTCTAGACGCCTTAAGTATAACGGCTATATGTATGCTTATATACGATCCGTATCTTATTTTCAACATTGGATTTCAATTTTCATTTGTAGGTAGTTTTTCTTTACTACTATCTGCGCCGATATTATTAGGGCGTAGTAATGGGATAGTTCGAAATTCTATTTACATTTCTATAATTTCACAGCTCGCTAGTACCCCCATCTTGTTATATCATTTTGGTTATTTTTCTCCTTATAGCATTTTCCTCAATCTTATATATGTTCCTTTTCTATCCATTATTGTATTGCCGTGTAGCATCATTATTCTTATATGTATGCCGGTTATTCCATTTTTCGCAAAAGGAATTGCATATGTACTTTCACTATGTTTAACCATTTCTAATGATTTTCTAAGTTACTGTGAAAGTTTCCCTTTCATCCGACTTACTTTTGGTCAAACTCCTTTATTTCTTGTGGCTATATATTGTTTTAGTATCGTTAGTATATTTGTGATTTGGGAAAGGGTAATAACGAAAAAAATTTTGTGCATAGTTGTGGGTGTGTTTCTTTTTATTAGTACTTGTCATTATGTATATCCATATTTTCGCGAAAGTGGGAGTGTTACATTTCTTGATGTTGGACAGGGAGATGCGATATTAATTCGTCTTCCGTACGATAAAGAGGTTTATCTTATTGATACAGGAGGAGCCCTTCCTGTCAAGAAGGAAGCGTGGCAACAGAAAAAGCATGAATTTTCTGTTGGGCATGATATTCTTGTTCCTTTTTTACAAAAAGAAGGTATAAAAACGATTGATAAATTAATTGTAACGCACGGAGATGCGGATCATATAGGTGCTGCGCTAGATTTGCTGTCATCTATTATTGTAAAAGAAGTTGTATTTGGGAGAAAGGAACAAGATACTGTATTGGAAAAAGTGGTGAAGAAAAAGGCGTTAGAAAAGAGCATGAAGATAAGTGTAGTAGGAGAAGGGGAAGGTTGGAGGGTAAATGAAGCGGAATTTTTCGTATTAGCTCCAAAGGGGAAAGAAAAGGGAGGAAATGACTCTTCGATTGTACTATGGGCCAGACTAGGGGGACTAACATGGCTATTTACGGGTGATCTAGAAGAAGAAGGAGAAAAGTTTATAGTATCAACATATCCTGATTTGCGGGCTAATATTTTAAAAGTTGCCCACCATGGGAGTAAAACATCGTCTGCAGATCCATTTTTAAGCCTTGTACAGCCTGCTGTAG
Source organism: Bacillus sp. TH30 (assembly GCF_016650875.1). Taxonomy (NCBI): domain Bacteria; kingdom Bacillati; phylum Bacillota; class Bacilli; order Caryophanales; family Bacillaceae; genus Bacillus; species Bacillus sp. TH30. The sequence goes on from NZ_JAEKEY010000002.1 coordinate 3,619,737, forward strand.
CGATTATTTCTGTGGGGGAGCGTAATAGGTATGGGCACCCGCATAAGGAAGTTATAGAGCGTTTTAAGAAGATGGGTATTGATATATGGCGTACGGATAAGCAAGGTGCTATTTCCTATGTTTTTAATGGAGAAAAAGGAACCTTTCAAAGTAAAATCACATACGATGAAACACATAGAAGATGAAAAAAAGAAGACTGCCGTTAAGCAGCAGCCTTTAAGAACCGATGAATTTAATAACAGTTGCAATAATGAAAAGTGTTGCGAAAAAACCAAATGAGACGATAAATCCTACCCCTGAATCAATAGCGTCATTGCGTTTACTTTGAACGTTTTGTTCAAAATCATTCATTTAGAATCCCTCCCCAACATTCCATTTTAGTATAAAATATTGTCAGAAAAAAATCTACAATTTCCATATGAAGTGAAATAGAGTATTTGTATACTTTTTCTAGTTAGTTAAGTAGCGTGAATTTTTCATTTCCAATCATGTTAACAGTTGGCACTTATACTAAGATTATTATTGTAAATAATAAAGGGAAGGTGATTACCGCACACCAATAAGAAATCCGGGGCTTATTGCGTGGCGTTTTATATAAATAAAGGGGCGGGTTATAAAGACCGTCCCTTTGTACTTGTAAAACAAAAGCTAGGGCATTAGTATAAATATATATTGCCAAGTTAGGGAGTAGGAAAAAATATGAGTGATATACATAAGAAGATTAAAAAGAAACAGTTCGCTCCGTTGTATGTACTGTATGGAACGGAAGCTTATTTTATAAATGAAACGATAAAGCTTATTACAACGGAAGCGCTTGAAGAGGAAGATCGAGAGTTTAATGTTGTGACATACGATTTGGAAGAAGCGTATTTAGAAGATGTAGTTGAGGATGCGCATACGCTTCCTTTTTTTGGAGAGCGTAAAGTTATATTAATAAAATCACCACTATTTTTAACGGCACAAAAAGAAAAATTAGAACAAAATATAAAAATTTTAGAAGAATATATTGGGGAGCCATCTCCTTTTTCTATTCTTGTTTTTGTTGCGCCTTATGAAAAATTAGACGAACGAAAAAAAATTACAAAACTATTAAAGAAAACAGCGGATGTAATAGAAGCAAATGCGATGCAAGTGCAGGATGTTCAGAAGTGGATTGTTTCTCGTGCGGATGAGGTGCATGTGCATATTGATAATGCAGCTGTTAGTTTATTGTTAGAGCTTGTGGGAAGTAATGTAACAATGTTGGCGAAGGAAATGGACAAGTTAACGTTATACGTCGGTATGGGCGGAGAAATTACGCCAAAGCTTGTCACGGAACTTGTGCCGAAATCTGTTGAGCAAAACGTGTTTGCTTTAACAGAAAAAGTGGTGAAAAAAGATATCGCTGGTGCGATGCAAATTTTAGACGGATTATTTACACAGCAGGAAGAACCGATTAAACTGCTCGCTTTATTAGTAAGTCAGTTCCGCTTGCTACATCAAGTGAAAGAGTTGCAACAGCGTGGTTACGGACAAAATCAAATCGCGTCCCATATTGGTGTACATCCGTACCGGGTAAAGTTGGCGATGAATCAAACGAAGTTTTTCTCTTTTGAAGAATTAAAAAAAGTTATTATAGAATTGGCGGAAGCTGATTATAGTATGAAGACTGGAAAGATGGATAAGAAACTTGTGCTTGAGTTTTTCTTAATGCGGTTAAATCATATGTAGTGACACAAAAAAGTTCACGTACTTAGTACGTGAACTTTTTTGTGTATATAAAAAACGATCCGAATGGATCGTTTTTTAAACGCCTTACGCGTTTACTTGTTTCGCTAAGCGAGATTTTTGACGAGCTGCAGCGTTTTGGTGGATAAGACCTTTACGAGCTGCTTTGTCAAGTTTTTTAGAAGCAGTTTTGAAAGCTTCTTTAGCATTTTCAAGATCGTTATTAGTAACTAAAGTTTCTACAGTTTTAACAGCAGTACGCATGTCAGACTTGATAGAAGCGTTATGTGAACGACGCTCTTCGCTAAGTTTAGCGCGTTTGATAGCAGATTTGATGTTTGCCATACTTTTCACCTCCCTGGTGCAATCGAATGACTCGATTCTTACATAGAACAAGTGATATTTTATCAAACGGTGAAGAGAATTGCAATAGTATATCAATGAAATTTCACGTAAAGGAAAGAATGACCTAATATAACTTGGGGAAATCTAACGATATTTACTATGAATTACGGAGGAGATACGATGAAAGAACCATTAGATTTAAGTAAATATAGTGTTAGAACTGACCTTGCTGTAGAGGCGCACCAAATGCTACAAGAGCGCCAAGAAGAACAAAAAGGGATACAGGGAGTTATTGTAAAAGAGAGAGAAGAAGAGGGAGTTACAATTACAAAAGTAACTATTGATGAAATTGCATCTGAGTCGATGGGGAAAAAACCTGGAAGTTATTTAACTCTTGAGGTGCAAGGCATACGACAACAAGATACGGAACTTCAGCAAAAGGTAGAGCGTATTTTTGCAAAAGAATTTTCTTATTTCTTAGAAGAGGTTGGAGTTTCAAAAGAAGCGAGTTGTTTAATCGTAGGTCTTGGGAATTGGAATGTAACGCCGGATGCACTCGGACCGATAGTTGTAGAGAACGTATTGGTGACGAGACATTTGTTTAAATTGCAGCCTGAAAGTGTGGAAGAAGGGTTTAGACCTGTTAGTGCTATTCGTCCAGGGGTAATGGGAATTACAGGGATTGAAACGAGCGATGTCATTTACGGAATTATTGAGAAGACAAAACCAGACTTTGTCATCGCAATTGATGCATTAGCTGCGCGTTCTATTGAACGAGTAAATAGTACGATACAAATTTCTGATACAGGAATTCATCCAGGATCTGGTGTTGGGAATAAGCGTAAGGAACTAAGTAAAGAAACATTAGGTATTCCTGTTATCGCAATTGGTGTGCCAACTGTGGTAGATGCTGTTTCGATTACGAGTGATACAATTGATTTTATTTTGAAACATTTTGGCCGGGAACTGAAAGAAGGAAACAAACCGTCACGCTCTTTATTGCCAGCAGGTTTTACATTTGGAGAAAAGAAAAAATTAACAGAAGAAGATATGCCAGATGAAAAGAGTCGAAATATGTTTTTAGGAGCTATTGGTACGTTAGAAGAAGAAGAAAAGAGAAAGTTAATTTATGAAGTGTTATCTCCTCTTGGTCATAATTTAATGGTAACTCCAAAAGAAGTAGATGCGTTTATTGAGGATATGGCAAATGTAATAGCCAGCGGTTTAAATGCAGCGCTGCATCATCAGATTGATCAGGATAATACAGGGGCATATACACATTGATGGAAAGAGGCAGAAATAGCTTGAGTCAATTTACGCTGTTATGTATATGCGGTACAGTCTTATCTTTGCTTATGATGATAGCTGGAGTGGGACTCGCTAATCATGGTCTAAAAAGTATGAAGGGATATCGTCAGCTGTCATATGAACAAATTGCTCATATGACAGGAACAGAAGGCGATGGGGCTGAATCGGAAATTTCGGGAGAGACGTTTTCGACTATTGAAAAACAAAAACAGTTAGAAAGCTTAAGAAGTTTTAATGTTGTAGAAGGTATCGGTATGGCGATAGCAAGTGTTGCTCGTGATATGACAAAGTTTGGAACAGATATAGTTGTTGGGGCAATAAAAGGAATTTTTAGTTAAGGGTAGCAGGAAGGATGGTTGTCTTATGTTTGTAAGAGAGCTGTCTTTTAATTTGAAAAAGGTTTGTCTCTTATGGTTTGTTCGCATAAGATATAGATAGAGTGATTTGTATTGTAAGCAGCACGAGTTTTCATTGAATCTTTGCTGCTCTATTGATATAATCAGTGCTAGTGTATATTGGCGAGACTATTAGGAGTTGAGAACATAGATGAATAAAGAAGAAAGAGCAAAAAGACAGTCCAAAATTCGTAACTTCTCCATCATTGCTCACATTGACCACGGGAAATCAACGTTGGCAGACCGTATTTTGGAGAAAACAAACGCGTTGGCACAGCGCGAAATGAAGGCGCAATTGCTTGACTCTATGGAGTTGGAGCGTGAGCGTGGTATTACAATTAAATTAAATGCAGTACAACTAACGTATAAAGCGAAAGACGGTGAAGAGTATATTCTTCACTTAATCGATACTCCAGGACACGTCGACTTTACGTACGAAGTATCTCGTAGTTTAGCGGCTTGTGAAGGTGCAATTCTTGTAGTGGATGCAGCGCAAGGAATTGAGGCGCAAACATTAGCGAACGTATATTTAGCGCTTGATAATAATTTAGAAATCTTACCAGTTATTAATAAAATCGACTTACCAAGTGCAGACCCAGAACGCGTACGTCAAGAGGTAGAAGATGTAATTGGTTTAGATGCATCGGAAGCTGTACTTGCTTCAGCGAAAGCTGGCATTGGTATTGAAGAAATTTTAGAACAAATCGTTGAAAAGGTACCAGCTCCAACAGGTGATTCAGAAGAGCCGTTACAATGTATGATTTTCGATTCTTTATATGATCCGTACCGTGGTGTAATTGCATATATCCGTGTTGTAAATGGAACGGTAAAAGTTGGCGATAAAGTACGTATGATGGCAACTGGAAAAGAATTTGAAGTAACAGAAGTAGGTGTGTTTACACCGAAAACGACGCAACGTGACGAGTTAACGGTAGGTGATGTAGGTTTCTTGGCAGCATCTATTAAAAACGTAGGTGATACACGCGTAGGTGATACGATCACACATGCGAAACGTCCGGCTGCAGAGCCGTTAAAAGGGTATCGAAAATTAAACCCAATGGTATTCTGTGGTTTATATCCAATCGATTCTGCACGTTATAACGACTTACGTGATGCTTTAGAAAAACTAGAATTGAATGATTCTGCTCTTGAATTTGAGCCTGAAACATCTCAAGCTTTAGGTTTTGGTTTCCGTTGTGGTTTCTTAGGGCTTCTTCACATGGAGATTATTCAAGAACGTATTGAACGTGAATTCAAGATTGACTTAATTACAACAGCGCCAAGTGTTATTTATAAAGTGTATTTAACAAACGGTGAAGATTTTATTGTTGATAATCCATCTAATATGCCAGATCCACAGACTATCGATCGTGTAGAAGAGCCGTTTGTGAAGGCTGCAATTATGGTTCCGAATGACTATGTTGGAGCTGTAATGGAAATTTGCCAAGGGAAACGTGGAACGTTTATTGATATGCAATATTTAGATGAAACACGTGTTACATTGACATATGAAATCCCGTTATCAGAAATCGTATATGATTTCTTCGATCAATTGAAATCAAATACGAAAGGATATGCATCATTTGACTACGAGTTAATTGGTTATAAACCATCTAAACTTGTGAAAATGGATATTCTTTTAAATAATGAACAAGTGGATGCTTTATCATTTATTGTACATCGTGATTCAGCGTATGACCGTGGTAAAGTAATTGTAGAGAAATTAAAGAAATTAATTCCAAGACAACAGTTTGAAGTGCCAATTCAGGCGACTATCGGAAATAAAGTTGTATCTCGTTCTACAATTAAGGCGATGCGTAAAAACGTACTTGCAAAATGTTACGGTGGTGACATTTCTCGTAAGCGTAAACTTCTTGATAAGCAAAAAGAAGGTAAAAAACGTATGAAGTCTGTTGGTTCTGTAGAAGTGCCGCAAGAAGCATTCATGGCTGTACTGAAAATGGATGATAACTAATGGAGTGAACTATAATTAGTGGAGATTTTTCTATTCTTCGCTAATTATTAGCCCGCACCAATCGTGATAAAAGTAGAAGCCGTTCGTTCGGCTTCTTTTTTATATGCTACTTTTTAGACATCTTATCATCTCTCATTTACAATAGTGAGAGAGCTTTTTAGTGATTGATATAGAGTTAGGAGACTATTAATGTCCGAAAATATTCGAAAAGATATTCGAGAGAAAATACAAAAAGGTAATTTTAATTGCGAAAAGGAACTGACGCTTTCTATAATTAGTGGGAAGTGGAAAGTTGTGATATTGTGGCACTTAGGTGTGGAAGGTCCGCATCGTTTTAGTGAATTGCAACGTCTGTTCCCGAGCATTTCTCATAAAGTGTTGTCAAATCAATTGAAAGAGTTAATGGAGGACGGGATTGTTGATCGGACGGTATACCCGGAAATTCCTCCGCGTGTTGAGTACTATATGACGGAATTAGGTATGTCGCTTTTACCGATCGTTGAAATGATGTATGATTGGGGAAAAATGCGAATGGAACAAATCCGTAATACAGTAGAGAAGTAAAGAATCCTCCGGAGTGCGGAGGTTTTCTTTTTAGAAAGGTAGGAGTTATATTTGGTACAAGCTGCATATATTCATATTCCATTTTGTCAGCATATTTGTCACTATTGTGATTTTAATAAAGTATTTATTGAACGCCAACCGGTTGATCAATACTTACAATATTTAGAGAAAGAAATAATAAATACGGTTCAAAAAGTACCGTTTGAAAGTATGAAAACGATTTTTGTTGGCGGAGGAACTCCGACAGCTTTAAATATGGAGCAAACAAAAAAACTACTCGACATCATTAACCGCCGTTTACGTCCATTTGCGCCGAATTGTGAATTAACATTTGAAGCGAATCCAGGTGATTTACCGAAAGAGAAGTTGAACGTATTGCTAGAAGGTGGAGTAAACCGAATTAGTTTTGGTGTGCAAACGTTTCGTGATGAGCTACTTGAGAAGATTGGACGCAGGCATACGAGAGAAGATGCATTCGTAGCAATTCGAGAAGCGCAGGAAGTTGGTTTTACAAATATTAATGTAGATTTAATTTATGCTCTGCCAGGACAGACGATAGAAGATGTAAAGGAAACATTAGACATTGCCTTTACGCTTGGTGTACAACATTTCTCGGCATATTCCTTAATTGTGGAACCGAAAACTGTATTTTATAACTTAATGAATAAAGGGAAATTAAGACTTCCAGGTGAAGACCATGAAGCGAAAATGTACGAAATGGTAATGGATGAAATGGAGAAACATGGTTATAACCAGTATGAGATTAGTAACTTCTCAAAAGGTAATAATGAAAGTAGACACAATCTCACATACTGGAATAATGAAGAGTATTATGGATTTGGAGCTGGAGCGCATAGCTATGTGAACGGGGAACGAATTCAAAATGTAGGTCCGCTCAAGCAATATTTCACTAAAATTGATGAGACAGGATTTCCATATTTAGATGTTCACCCAGTGACAGAGAAAGAAAAAATGGAAGAAGAGTTGTTCTTAGGACTTCGAAAAACAAAAGGTGTTTCTAAGTTAGAATTCCAAAAGAAATTTAATGTGGAGATGGACCATGTTTTTGCAAAGCAGTTACAAAGTAATCAAGAACAAGGATTACTTGAAAACAGAGATGGACATGTTTGTTTAACGAGGAAAGGGAAACTATTAGGGAATGAAGTATTTCAGTCATTTTTGATTGATTAATTAAATGTGCCATAAGCGCGAAAATTTTTTGTTATTTCGTGACGTTTCCGTTGACAATTGAATGTCAATTTTGGTAAGTTATTAATAGATTTAGCACTCGAAGACAAAGAGTGCTAACAGAGGTGATGATGAGATGCTTACGGAACGTCAGCTCTTAATTTTACAAACAATTGTTGATGACTTTATTGGATCAGCGCAACCAGTTGGTTCGAGGACGTTGGCTAAGAAAGATGAAATTACGTTTAGTTCAGCTACTATTCGAAATGAAATGGCTGATTTAGAAGAACTAGGATTTATTGAAAAAACGCATAGTTCTTCTGGGCGTGTTCCTTCTGAAAAAGGATACCGATTTTATGTAGACCATCTTTTAGCGCCGCAAAACTTACCGACCGATGAAATTGTACAAATTAAAGATTTATTTGCTGAAAGAATTTTTGAAGCAGAAAAAATTGCACAACAATCAGCTCAAATTTTATCAGAGCTTACGAATTATACGGCCATTGTTCTTGGTCCCAAATTGAGCACAAATAAACTTAAAAATGTACAAATTGTACCGCTTGATCGTCAAACAGCAGTCGCTATTATTGTAACAGATACAGGGCATGTGCAAAGTAAAACGATTACCGTTCCGGAATCTGTTGATTTATCAGATTTAGAAAAAATGGTTAATATTTTAAATGAAAAGCTATCTGGTATACCTATGGCAGAACTTCATAATAAAATCTTTAAAGAGATTGTTACAGTCTTGCGTGGGTATGTTCATAATTACGATAGTGCAATAAAAATGTTAGATGGTACATTTCAAGTCCCTTTATCGGAAAAGATATACTTTGGAGGAAAAGCAAATATGCTTTCGCAACCAGAGTTCCATGACATTCACAAAGTAAGATCTTTGCTGACGATGATTGATAATGAGGCTGCGTTTTATGACATTTTGCGTCATAAACAAGTCGGAATTCAAGTGAAAATTGGTAGAGAAAATTCTTCTACGGCAATGGAGGATTGCAGTTTGATTTCTGCAACGTATTCGATTGGAGAAGAGCAACTTGGAACAATTGCAATTTTAGGTCCGACGAGAATGCAATACTCTCGTGTAATTAGTTTACTGCAGTTATTTACAAGACAATTTACAGACGGACTTAAAAAGTAAATGAGAGTAATACATTCGCTCAAGTGATGAAATTTTCATTGCTGTGTGTAATATATAATGCTTAGGTAATCATGCTAAACATGATACCTAATACCTTTTAAGGAGGTGAAAATTGTGGAAGAGCGTAACGAACAAGTGGTAGAAGAAGTGAAAGAAGCGCAAGTTGAAGAAGCTGTCACGCCAGAAAACAGTGAAAAAACTGTAGAAGAAAAAAGTGAGGCTGCTCTTTTACAAGAAAAAGTAGATGAGTTACAAGCGAAACTAACGGAAACGGAAGGTCGCACATTACGTCTACAAGCTGATTTTGAAAATTATAAGCGCCGTGTCCAAATGGATAAACAGGCTGCTGATAAATATAGAGCACAAAGTCTAGTTTCAGATATTTTGCCAGCTCTTGATAATTTTGAAAGAGCGATGCAAGTGGAAGCGACTGACGAGCAAACGCAATCCTTGTTACAAGGTATGGAAATGGTGCATCGTCAATTGCTAGAAGCGTTGACTAAGGAAGGTGTTGAAGCGATTGAAGCTGTTGGTAAACAGTTTGATCCGAATGAACACCAAGCTATTATGCAAGTGGAAGACAGTGAATTTGAATCAAACGCGGTAGTTGAAGAATTCCAAAAAGGTTATAAACTAAAAGACCGTGTGATTCGCCCATCAATGGTAAAAGTAAATCAATAATTTACATAAAAGTAGGAGGATTCGCCATGAGTAAAATTATCGGTATTGACTTAGGTACAACAAACTCTTGTGTAGCTGTTATGGAAGGTGGAGAACCAAAGGTTATCCCAAATCCAGAAGGAAATCGTACAACACCTTCTGTTGTAGCTTTCAAAAATGAAGAGCGTCAAGTTGGGGAAGTTGCGAAGCGTCAAGCAATTACAAACCCAAATACAATCATGTCTGTTAAACGTCATATGGGTACAGACTACAAAGTAGAAGTTGAAGGTAAAGATTTTACACCTCAAGAAATTTCTGCAATCATTTTACAAAACTTAAAAGCTTCTGCTGAAGCATACTTAGGTGAAACAGTAACGAAAGCTGTTATTACAGTACCTGCATACTTCAACGATGCAGAGCGTCAAGCAACGAAAGATGCTGGTCGTATCGCTGGTTTAGAAGTTGAGCGTATTATTAACGAACCAACAGCCGCAGCACTTGCTTACGGTTTAGAAAAACAAGATGAAGAGCAAAAAATCTTAGTATATGACTTAGGTGGCGGTACATTTGACGTATCTATCCTTGAGTTAGCAGATGGCACATTCGAAGTTATTTCAACTGCTGGTGACAACCGTCTTGGTGGAGATGACTTTGACCAAGTTATCATCGATCATTTAGTAGCTGAATTCAAAAAAGAAAATAGCATTGATTTAAGCCAAGATAAAATGGCACTTCAACGTCTGAAAGATGCAGCTGAAAAAGCGAAGAAAGATCTTTCTGGTGTAACACAAACACAAATTTCATTACCATTCATTAGTGCTGGAGCTGCTGGCCCATTACACTTAGAATTAACGTTAACAAGAGCTAAATTCGAAGAAATTTCAGCTGGTCTTGTTGAAAGAACATTAGAGCCAACTCGTCGTGCATTAAAAGACGCTGGTTTTGCTCCAAGCGAATTAGATAAAGTTATCCTTGTTGGTGGATCTACTCGTATCCCAGCTGTACAAGAAGCAATTAAACGTGAAACTGGTAAAGAGCCATACAAAGGTGTAAACCCAGATGAAGTTGTAGCATTAGGTGCTGCAGTTCAAGGTGGCGTACTTACTGGTGATGTAGAGGGCGTTCTATTATTAGACGTAACTCCACTTTCTTTAGGTATCGAAACTATGGGCGGTGTGTTCACGAAACTAATCGAGCGTAACACTACAATTCCGACAAGTAAGTCACAAGTATTCTCAACAGCTGCTGATAACCAACCAGCGGTAGACATTCACGTACTACAAGGTGAGCGTCCAATGTCAGCTGACAACAAAACGTTAGGTCGTTTCCAATTAACAGACCTTCCGCCAGCACCACGTGGAATTCCACAAATCGAAGTAACATTCGATATTGATGCGAACGGTATCGTTAACGTACGTGCAAAAGACTTAGGTACAAGCAAAGAGCAAACTATTACAATCCAATCTTCTTCAGGTCTTTCTGATGAAGAAGTAGATCGTATGGTACAAGAAGCTGAATCAAATGCTGATGCTGACCAAAAACGTAAGGAAGAAGTTGAACTTCGTAACGAAGCTGACCAACTTGTATTCCAAACAGACAAAGTTGTAAAAGATTTAGAAGGTAAAGTAGATGCAGCTGAAGTAGCGAAAGCAACGGAAGCGAAAGAAGCATTACAAGCGGCAATCGAGAAAAACGAACTTGAAGAAATCCGTGTGAAAAAAGATGCTCTTCAAGAAATCGTACAACAATTAACTGTTAAATTATACGAGCAAGCTCAAGCGGCTGCAGGGCAAGCAGAAGGTGCACAAGGAGCACAAGACGCTGGCGCGAAAAAAGATAATGTAGTAGACGCTGAGTTTGAAGAAGTAAAAGAAGACAAGTAATACAGTGAAATAAAATAAGTAAGATGACAAAAAGTCAAAGTCAAGCGTGCCTTGGCTTTGGCTTTTTTCACGAATAAGAAGAAATGTGTGAGGATCTTAAGTTTTTTATTTTGCATACTGTAAGTGAGGAAACTTTGTTGCAAAGCACTTTCTTTCGGTGTTAAAATTACGTTTATGTGAAAGATTCGGGGGTTGTAAATTTATGAATAAACGAGACTATTATGAGGTCCTTGGACTTAGCCAGGGCGCTTCAAAAGATGAAATTAAAAAAGCGTATCGTCGTTTGGCTAAAAAATATCATCCAGACGTAAGTAAAGAAGAAAATGCAATTGAAAAGTTTAAAGAAGTACAAGAAGCATACGAAGTATTAAGTGACGATCAAAAACGCGCGCAGTATGATCAATTTGGTCACGCTGGTCCGAATCAAGGTTTCGGTGGCGGAGGAGACTTCGGCGGTGGCTTCGGTTTCGAAGATATCTTTAGTTCATTCTTTGGCGGCGGTGGCGGAAGACGTCGTGATCCAAATGCTCCACGTCAAGGTGCTGATTTACAATATCAAGTTACTTTAGAGTTTGAAGAAGCTATTTTTGGTAAAGAATTAAACGTTGAGATTCCAGTGGAGGATCCATGTGATACTTGTAAGGGTAGTGGAGCGAAACCAGGGACTTCAAAAGAAACATGTAAACATTGTTCAGGATCAGGGCAAGTAAGTGTAGAACAAAATACACCATTTGGGCGTATTGTAAACCGTCAAGCTTGTGGACATTGTTCAGGAACAGGTCAAATGATTAAAGAGAAATGTACGACATGCCATGGTTCTGGTAAAGTTCGTAAACGTAAAAAAATCAATGTTAAAATTCCAGCGGGTATCGATAATGGTCAACAAATTCGTGTATCTGGAAAAGGTGAAGCAGGCGTAAATGGCGGACCGGCAGGTGACTTATATGTTGTTGTTCATGTGAGAAATCATGAATTCTTTGAACGCGAAGGGGATCACATTATTTGCGAAATGCCAATAACATTTGCGCAAATGGCACTTGGTGCGGAAGTAGAAGTTCCTACCGTTCATGGCAAAGTGAAGCTGAAAATTCCAGCAGGAACACAAACAGGAACAGAATTCCGCTTAAAAGGAAAAGGTGCTCCGAACGTACGTGGATATGGTCAAGGAGATCAATATGTAGTCGTTCGTGTTGTTGTGCCGACGAAATTAACTTCACATCAAAAAGATTTATTGCGTGAATTTGCAGGGCAAGAAGAGCAGGATGATAGCTTATTCAGAAAGCTTAAACGTGCTTTTAAAGGGGAATAATGGAAATGAAAAATGGAGTTGGTAAATTGTGAAATGGTCAGAAATTAGTATTCATACAACAGAAGAAGCAGTAGAAGCTGTCTCTCATATTTTGCATGAAGCAGGCGCTAGCGGGGTTGCGATTGAGGACCCAGCGGAGTTGACGAAAGAGCGCAAGCAACAATACGGTGAGATTTATGCACTTAACCCAGATGAATATCCAAGTGAGGGTGTTTTGGTAAAAGCATATTTCCCACAAACGGATTCTTTACACGAAACGGTTGCAGGTGTAAAATCATCTATTGATGCACTACCATCTTTCGACATCGAAATTGGTAAAGGAACTATTACAATTAATGAAGTCGATGAGGAAGATTGGGCTACTGCTTGGAAGAAGTATTATCATCCAGTTCAAATTTCTGATACATTCACAATTGTGCCGACGTGGGAAGAGTATACACCGTCTTCTCCAGATGAAAAAATTATTGAATTAGATCCAGGTATGGCGTTTGGTACAGGGACACATCCAACAACGACGATGTGTATTCGTGCGTTAGAAAAAACGGTTCAGCCAGGTGATACTGTGATTGATGTGGGGACAGGTTCGGGGGTACTTAGTATTGCTGCGGCAAAATTAGGTGCGGCTTCTGTTCAAGCGTATGATTTAGACCCAGTTGCAGTTGAAAGTGCAGAAATGAATGTGCGCTTAAATAAAACAGATGACATTGTCAATGTTGGACAGAATAGTCTATTAGAAGGTATTGAAGGTCCGGTTGATTTAATCGTAGCAAATTTACTAGCGGAAATTATTCTTCTATTCCCTGAAGATGCAGCGAGAGTTGTGAAGCCAGGTGGATTATTTATTACATCTGGTATTATTGGGGCGAAAGAAAAAATAATTTCTAAAGCGTTAGAAACAGCTGGATTTTCAATTGAAGAAGTACTTCGAATGGAAGATTGGGTAGCAATTATTGCACGAAATGCGTAATATAGATTTTAGTCTATAAAGAACAGGGGAGTCTCTCACCGTATAAGGTGAGGGACTTGCCGTTTGTTATATGAAAATGATAACGTTTCGTTCTTTTCGTAAGTGTTGACTTACGAAAGGAACGAAACTCTACTAAGGTGATTATATGCAACGTTATTTTGTAGAAGAGAAATATGTAAATGAGACAAGTATTCGCATAATGGGTGATGATGTCCATCACATCGCAAGAGTGATGCGTATGTCAGCTGGTGACCACATTTATTGCTGTGTAAATGGTAAAACAGCAGAGTGTTCAATTGCTGAAATTACCAGTGAATTTGTGGATACCACTATTGTAGAATGGGTAGAGGCGTCAAGCGAACTTCCTGTGTTCGTGACGATTGCAAGTGGACTGCCGAAAGGAGACAAGCTAGAGTTAATTTTTCAAAAAGGAACTGAGCTTGGGGCAGCTGCATTTTTACCATTTCAAGCATCTCGATCTATTGTAAAGTGGGATGCGAAAAAAGCAGATAAAAAAGTTGAGCGTTTGAAAAAAATTGTAAAAGAAGCTGCGGAACAATCGCATAGAAGTGAAATTCCAGAAGTACACGTTCCTTCATCATTTAAACAACTGCTGTCGATGAGTAGCGAGTATGATGTTTGCCTTGTTGCGTATGAAGAAGAAGCGAAACAAGGTGAGAAATCTAATTTTGCGAAAGCTTTAGCGACGATTAAACCAGGCCAAAAGCTGCTGATTGTATTTGGACCAGAAGGCGGTTTAGCGGAGGAAGAGATAACCGCACTTCGTGAACATAAATTTGTACCATGTAGTTTAGGACCAAGAATTTTAAGAACAGAAACGGCTCCGCTTTATGCGTTAAGTGCCGCTTCTTATCATTTTGAATTGATGGGGTGATAATCAATGGCAACTGTTGCGTTCCACACGTTAGGTTGTAAAGTAAACCACTATGAAACAGAAGCGATTTGGCAATTGTTTAAACAAGGTGGTTATGAAAGAACTGAATATGAAAAAAAATCGGATGTATACGTTATTAACACATGTACAGTAACGAATACTGGAGATAAAAAAAGCCGTCAAGTAATTAGACGTGCTGTACGTCAAAATCCAGATGCGGTAATTTGTGTAACTGGATGTTATGCACAAACATCTCCAGCGGAAATTATGGCGATTCCAGGTGTAGATATTGTTGTTGGTACGCAAGATCGTGAGAAGATGTTAGGATACATCGAAGAATTCCGTAAAGAGCGTCAACCGATTAATGCTGTCCGCAATATTATGAAAACACGTGTATATGAAGAGCTCGATGTACCATATTTCACGGACCGTACACGTGCATCTTTAAAAATACAAGAAGGTTGTAATAACTTCTGTACATTTTGCATCATTCCTTGGGCGCGTGGTTTAATGCGTTCTCGTGATGGAAAAGAAGTTATTAAACAAGCGCAGCAATTAGTAGATGCGGGCTATAAAGAAATCGTATTAACAGGTATTCATACAGGTGGATACGGTGAAGATATAAAAGAGTATAACTTAGCTGGATTACTGCGCGATATGGAAGCGGAAGTAGGCGGATTGAAACGCCTTCGTATTTCTTCTATTGAGGCGAGTCAAATTTCTGATGAAGTAATTGAAGTGTTAGATAAATCAGAAGTAGTTGTACGTCACTTGCATATTCCATTACAGTCAGGATCTAATACTGTATTGAAACGTATGCGCCGTAAGTATACGATGGAATTTTTCCAAGAGCGTTTAGATCGTTTGAAAGAAGCGTTACCAGGTCTTGCGATTACATCAGACGTAATTGTTGGATTCCCAGGCGAAACAGAAGAGGAATTCATGGAAACGTACAATTTCATTAAAGAGAATCGTTTCTCTGAATTACACGTTTTCCCTTATTCGAAACGTACAGGTACTCCAGCAGCACGTATGGAAGATCAAGTTCCTGAAGACGTGAAGAACGATCGTGTTCACCGTCTAATTGAGCTATCAAATCAATTAGCGAAAGAGTATGCTTCTAAATTTGAAGGTGAAGTACTTGAAATCATTCCGGAAGAGACATTTAAAGATGGTGACCGTGAAGGTTTATATGTAGGTTATACAGATAACTACTTAAAAATTGTGTTTGAAGGATCTGAAGAATTGATTGGTAAGCTAGTAAAAGTGAAAATTACAAAAGCTGGTTATCCATATAACGAAGCGCAGTTTGTTCGTGTTCTTGAAGATGATGTAAAAAAAGAATCAGCAAGCGCATAAAATGAAACTTTAATCAGTGGGGGGTGTTCATCCCCGCTGATTATCAGCCTGACCCCCGCCTAAGTTCTTTGCTTTCGCTGAATTTTGAGGTGGGGGTCTTACTGTCCTGGCAAATAGCGGGATAAAAAAGCATGCAAACGGAAACGATTTGCATGCTTTCTTGTATTAAAAAAGGTGTAATGATAAAAAATATAGTTGTCTTCAGGGGAAAAGGATAATAGCTATCTACATAGCTTTTGAACGGGTAAGGGCATCTATTCTTCTTTTATTCTGCCAAATAGTTGACCTGAAGTGATAAAATGTATTATAATCGTAAAAGACATGCTGAAGAAGGGTTTCTTTTTGCATGCTGAAATTAGTATGTAAGTGTGATGTTTCGGAGGGAGGGAAAGAGAATGTCAAAAACAGTCGTTCGTAAAAACGAGTCTTTGGAGGATGCACTTCGCCGTTTTAAAAGATCGGTTTCTAAAACTGGTACACTTGCTGAAGCAAGAAAGCGCGAGTTTTATGAAAAGCCAAGTGTAAAACGTAAGAAGAAATCTGAAGCGGCAAGAAAGCGTAAGTTCTAAGAGAGGGTGTAAGTTATGAGTCTTCTCGGTCGTTTAAACGATGATATGAAACAAGCGATGAAGAATAAACAAAAAGAAAAATTAACCGTTATTCGTATGGTTAAGGCTGCTTTACAAAATGAAGGTATTAAACTGCAACATACTCTTACTGAAGAAGAGGAATTAACAGTTTTAGCTCGTGAAGTAAAACAGTATAAGGACTCCCTCCTTGAATTTAAAAAAGCTGGTCGTGAAGACCTTGTTGATAAACTGCAAAGTGAAATTCAGATTTTAAGCGCATATTTGCCGGAGCAATTAACAGAAGAAGAACTAGCGGATATAATTAAGCAAGTTATTTCTGAAGTTGGTGCTACATCTAAAGCAGATATGGGTAAAGTGATGACTGCTGTTATGCCGAAAGTAAAAGGTAAAACAGACGGATCACTTGTGAATAAGCTGGTTATCCAGCTATTAGCATAAAAAAGCGTCTCATTTCGTATGAGACGTTTTTTTATGCTTTTTTCAGTTTGGACGTGATATTACAAGCTCTTTTTTCATACATATGGGATGAGAGGGGGTCTTTTGAGATGAAAAAAATAGAACAAATGAAGAATTGGTTAACGAAGCAAATAGACCTGCCAGTGGATGTGTTAATGGATCTACCTCGGATCACGCTTGTTGGGCAAGTACATATCTATATAGAAAATCATCGAGGATTATTAGTGTTTTCAGATAAAGAGGTAAGATTGCTATTGAAACATGGTCAATTATTAATTAAAGGTCAATCCTTTGTTATTAAAACAATCCTTCCAGAAGAACTGTTGCTTGAAGGGATTATTGAACAAGTGACGTTTTTAGAAAATGAAAAGAAAGAGGAGTGAGGAGAAACTTCCGTTTGTGAAGTTTTTCTTCGTTACCTTGTATTAACAGGCGGTAACGTTCTGGCCTCAATATTCGGTTCGTACAAAGAGGATAGGTGGGAATTGAGTTCCACGTAAAAAATTGGCTCGTGAAGGTTAATAATTAGTGAGGATCAAGGAATCTGCTAATTAAAATTTTAGTACGAGCTAGTTTGATAATCGAATTGAAAAGTAGTGTATCTACTTTTAGAAAGGTAGTGGAGATAGTCGATGAAAAATAAATGGTTTATAAAATGGCTTGGGTATGTAAAGGTGCGAATTGAAGGTAGAGGAGCGGAACGCTTTGTTAACGAGTGTGTGCGGAAGAAAGTACTCGTTTGGGATGTAAAGAAGATAGCTGATGAAACGTTAGTTTTTTGTATGTTATTACGAGATGTGAAAAAGATAAAACCAATTTATAGAAAAAATGAATGTAAATTATATTTTATTGGACGTTACGGTTTTCCTTTTTGGAATAAGCGTGTAATTAAAAATAGTGGATTTTTAATTGGGTTTTTAATATTTTTTTTCGGAATGATCGCATTGTCAAATATGGTGTGGAAAATTGAAATTACAGGAGCAAAACCTGAAACAGAATATATATTGATGAAAGAATTGGACAAAATGGGTATAAAAAAAGGTAAATTACAATTCCAAATGCCGAGTGTAGAAGATGTTCAACGTCATTTGACAGACAATATTAATGCGATTACTTGGGCGGGATTAGAAATAAGAGGGACAACATATCATTTTAAGATTGTTGAAAAAAATGAGCCGAAAAAAGAAAGTGAACAACAGCCACAAAACTTAGTAGCAAAAAAAGAAGGGATTATTACAAAAACATTTGTGGAAGTTGGGAAGCCGGTTGTCATGAAAAATGACCATGTGGAAAAGGGGCAACTTCTCGTATCCGGGATGTATGGTAATGAGGAGAATCCGACAGTTGTTTCGGCTAAAGGGATTGTATATGGAGAAACGTGGTATAAATCTGAGGTGGATGTTCCGTTAAAGACACAATTTCAAGTGTATACTGGTAATTCATACAATGAACATTTCCTTAAATTTGGGAGTACTAAAATAAAAATATGGGGATTTCTACAGGATAAGTATAAGCGCTCTCGTACTGAAAGTGTAAAACATGATGTGAAATTATTTGGATTTACATTACCAATTGCATACGAGAAAGATATTGTACGAGAAGAGGAAGAAGCGAACCGAGAATATACCGAAAAACAAGCAATGAAAGTAGCGAAAGAAATGGCAGAAAAAGAACTGAAGAAAAAATTGGATGAACATGCTATGATTGTAAGTGATAACATTTTGAGTAAAGAGGTTGAGGCGGATCACCTAAAGGTCACATTACATTATACAGTGATTGAAAATATTGCAGAGCCACAACCAATATCTGAATCCGATATTCAAGGAGACTGAGTAATGGCAGAACAATTAGTAGAAATGAACCAACAATTGGAAAATCCCAACGAAGCAATTGCTCTTTTTGGGGTAAATGATGCTCATTTAAAAGTAATTGAACGAGAACTTAGTGTATCGATTGTGACTAGAGGAGAATCTGTTCGTGTATCTGGGGCAGATGAAACTGTGGTGCTCGTAGAAAAAATCTTACAACAGTTACTTGTTGTTATCCGTAAAGGTGTATCAATTTCGGAAAGAGATGTTGCGTATGCGATTCAGCTTGGGCAACAAGGGAAAATTGCTCAATTCGAAGAATTATATGAAGAGGAAATTTTTAAAACGGCAAAAGGTAAATCCATTCGTGTGAAAACGATGGGGCAAAGACGATATATTCATGCAATGAAAAAGAATGATATTGTATTTGGGATAGGACCTGCTGGGACAGGAAAAACATACTTAGCCGTAGTAATGGCTGTGAGAGCTTTAAAGCAAGGGTATGTAAAGAAAATTATTTTAACAAGACCTGCTGTAGAAGCTGGAGAGAGCTTAGGGTTTTTGCCAGGTGATTTGAAAGAAAAAGTAGATCCGTATTTACGTCCACTATATGATGCGTTACATGATATTCTTGGACAAGAATATACACAACGTATGATGGAACGTGGTGTAATTGAAATTGCACCTCTTGCTTATATGAGAGGGCGTACTCTGGATGATTCATTTGTTATATTAGATGAGGCGCAAAATACAACTGGTGTTCAAATAAAAATGTTTTTAACACGATTAGGTTTTAGTTCTAAAATGGTTATTACGGGGGATCCCTCACAGGTAGACTTGCCAAAAGGGGTAAAGTCAGGTCTTTCTATTGCTGCTAATATTTTATCTGGTGTATCAGGTCTTTCGTTCATAACATTGGAACAAACGGACGTTGTGAGACACCCATTAGTGCAACGTATTATTGAGGCATATGATAAAATGGAATGATCCTATTTGTCAGGATCATTTCTTTTTGTATGATAAGGTTGGCGAATGACATATTTTTTACTATCATTAAAGACGAGGGAAATAAACTATAGGTGATAGTGGATAAAAATGTTGTCCAAAAAGTATCGTTACCTAGAAGAAATGAAAGCTATAAATAGTTTCACTTTATTTCTGGAGAGGAGAAGGTATTGAAATCATGTCAAGATCTCAAGAAATTTCTAAGTGGTTTCGTAATTTACAACATTCGAAAAAACTAAGTTGGATTTCTTACGTTTTATTAGGGGCAGTGCTGTTTTTTGCACTTATGAATAATGTAAAACCAGAGCAATTAGATGTTACAACATATTCTATTGCGAAAAAAACAATCCATTCTCCTATTAAAATTGAAGATAAAGTTACAACGGACAAAAAGAAAAAAGAAGCCGCTACAAAAGTTGAAGATCAATATACATATAAAAGTGAGTATAAACAAAATAAAGTGGATATTGTGAATGACGTCTTTGCTAAAGTAGATGAAGTGATACAAGAGATTAAAGCGGTTGGACCGGATGAGCAAAAAAAGATTACTGATGCTGAAAAAGTGGACAAGTTGAAAAAAAAATTGCCTACTGATTTAACGAAAGAATTATCTGATTCAAACTTACTAAACTTAATTAATGCAGATTCGAACCAATTAGTATTAGCGAAAGATGCAACAGTTACAGCTATTAATAGTATCATGACTGAGCATGTTAAAATGGATGAATTGAAGGATGCGAAGGAACGATATGTAAGTGAGATGAATAGTGTTAATGTTGATAATGGTTTAAAGGAATCTATTAAGGCGTTAGGGAAATATGCGATTTCTGCAAACTATTTTTATGATCCGACCTTAACAAAAGAGAAGAGAAAAGCGGAAGAAGATTTAGTTCCACCTGTTTATATTCTTCAAGGGCAAGTCCTTGTTAGAGAAGGTGAAACGATTTCAAGTGATATGTACAATCAGTTGAAATTAGTTGGCCTGTTAGAAAAAGGGAACAGTTTTCAACCCTATGTTGGGTTAGCGGTACTCATTGGTGTGCTATTGTACTTTATGCATAAGCAGTTTGAAGTGTTTTTACAGCGGAAAAGAGAAGATAGGCCGTATGTCTTAGCGTATATTACAATTTTGTCTATCACGATTGTTTTAATGAAAATCATTAGTTTGTTTCAAAAGCTTGAGTATGCAGGAATCGCGTATGTTGTTCCAGTTGCAATGGGAACAATACTTGTAAAATTAATGATTGGTGATCGATTTGTATTTTTAACGAGTATGATCTTTTCTGTATGCGGAAGTATTATGTTTAATGAAGGTGTAACGAGTACACTGAATTATAGTGTGGGGATTTATGTTTTATTAAGTTCATTATCAGTTAGTATTTTCTTGAGAGAAAAAAATCGTCGTACGATGATTTTACAAGCTGGTATACTCGTTTCTGTATTGAATGTAGTCGTATTAGCGGCTTTGCTATTATTACGTAACGGGAATTTTTCGCCTCTTGAAATTGGGGTGCAATTATTAATGGCTGCTATTTCGGGTATTATCTCTTCTGTTCTAGCTATGGGGATTTTACCGTATTTAGAAAGTGGTCTTGGGATTGTATCGAGTATGAAATTGATGGAACTTTCAAGTCCGAATCACCCGCTTTTGCGTAAGATTTTATTAGAAGCACCAGGTACATATCACCATAGTGTAATGGTAGCTAATCTCTCAGAAGCTGCTTGTGAAGCAGTTGGAGCAAATGGAGTATTAGCGCGTGTAGGGGCGTATTATCATGATGTAGGGAAAACGGTACAACCACAGTTTTTTATTGAAAACCAAATGGGTATTGAAAACCCGCATGATAGATTAGACCCTGTAACGAGCAAAGATATTATAATTGCTCATGTAACCGATGGGGTGAGAATGTTAGAAGAACACCATATACCTCAAGAAATTATCGATATTGCTGGACAGCATCATGGTACAACGTTACTTAAATATTTTTATTATAATGCGATTAAAGAAGATAAAGAGAAATATACGGAGGAAATGTTCCGCTATCCAGGATCAAAAGCAACTTCTAAAGAGTCGGCGATCGTTGGTATTGCTGATAGTGTGGAAGCGGCGGTACGTTCGATGAACCATCCAACACCAGATCAGATTAATAATTTAGTGCAAAATATTATTAAAGATCGCCTGCAAGATGGTCAATTTAGTGAATGTGATTTGACATTTAAGGAACTACAAATCGTTGGAAAAACGTTATGTGAAACGTTAAATGGTATTTTCCATTCCCGTATTACATATCCGGAACCGCCGGAAGAAAAGGAGAAAGAATGAGTTTATTAATTGATTTTATTGATGAAACAGAAGAAGTGAAAGACGAATATATAAGTTTGATTCGAGGTTTAGTAGAGAAAGCAGCCCAAATGGAGAACATAGAAGAAGGCGCAGAATTATCGGTTACATTTGTAGATAATGAACGTATTCGTGAAATAAACCGTGATTACCGAGATAAGGATCAGCCTACGGACGTTATTTCTTTTGCTATGGAAGAAATGGGAGAAGGCGAAATGGAAATTGTCGGTGCAGAGATGCCGCGTATGTTAGGAGATCTTATTATTTCTATTCCAAGAGCAAAAGAACAAGCTGAAGAATATGGACATTCTTTTGATCGAGAACTTGGGTTTTTAGCACTACATGGCTTTTTGCATTTGCTTGGTTATGATCATATGACAGAAGAAGATGAGAAAGAAATGTTTGGAAGACAAAAAGAAATTTTAGAGGCCTTTGGATTAGGACGATGAAAACAGGAAAACTTTTAGATAGTTTTGGATATGCTATAGCTGGTATATACTTTTGTCTTCGTCATGAACGAAATATGAAAATTCATTATTTAGCCGCAGTCATCGTTATATGCTGCGGCTTTTATTTCCATATTACAACAATGGAATGGATTGTTGTACTTATTGTGATAGGGATTGTAATGAGTTTAGAGATGGTGAATACGGCTATTGAAAAAACAGTAGACTTAGCAACCGTCGATATTCATCCGGTTGCAAAAATTGCAAAGGATGTTGCAGCAGGGGCAGTTTTATTATTTGCAATTATAGCTGCTGTAATTGGTGCTATTATCTTTTTACCGTATATGGTATAGTTGCATTCCGAAGCTTTTATTAAGCTTTGGGAGCGCCGTGAAGGCCTTTAATGAAAGAGTGTATCTATTCACATCTATGAACGGAAAGGATGCGGGAATATGAATAGCAAACAATTAATTCAAGAAGCAACCGAAGCGCGTAAACGAGCGTACGTACCATATTCTAAATTTCAAGTAGGTGCAGCTTTACTAACTCAGGATGGAAAAATATATCGTGGATGTAATGTTGAAAATGCATCATATGGTTTATGTAACTGTGCAGAACGAACAGCGTTATTTAAGGCAATTTCTGAAGGGGATAACGAGTTTGTAGCTATTGCAGTCGTAGCGGATACAAAGCGTCCAGTACCTCCTTGTGGAGCATGTCGACAAGTTATGATAGAATTATGTAAACAGGATACGAAAGTATACCTATCAAACTTACATGGTGATGTTCAAGAGACAACAGTCGGAGAATTGTTACCAGGAGCATTTTTAGCGGAGGATTTACATGAATAGAAAAGGTTATAAATCAGGTTTTGTCTCTATTATTGGCAGACCGAATGTTGGGAAATCTACATTTTTAAATCGTATTATTGGCCAAAAAATTGCTATTATGAGCGATAAGCCACAAACAACTCGTAATAAAATTCAAGGTGTATATACAGAAAATGATTCACAAGTAGTTTTCATTGATACACCAGGAATACATAAACCTAAACATAAACTAGGCGATTTCATGGTGAAGATGGCTCAAACGACATTAAAAGAAGTTGATATTGTTTTGTTTATGGTCAATGCAACTGAAGGATATGGTCGTGGTGAGGAATTTATTATTGAGAAATTACAAGAAACGAAACAACCGGTATTTTTGGTAATTAATAAAATTGACCAACTTCATCCAGAGCAATTGCTGGAGTTGATTGATCAATATCGTAAATTATATGAGTTCGCGGAGATTGTGCCAATTTCTGCATTGGACGGTAATAACGTTGAAGCGTTAATCGGAGCAATTAAAAAGTATTTACCAGAAGGACCGCAATATTACCCGGATAATCAAGTAACGGATCATCCAGAGCGATTTATTATTTCAGAGCTTATTCGTGAAAAAGTATTACATTTAACACGTGAAGAAGTACCACATTCTGTAGCGGTTGTTATTGATGCAATTCAAAAGCGTGAGGGCGGAGCGGTTTATATAAACGCAACGATTGTTGTTGAACGTGCATCACAAAAAGGAATTATTATAGGTAAGCAAGGGAAGATGTTAAAAGAAGTCGGTAAGAGAGCTCGTTTTGACATTGAAGCACTTCTTGGTTCTAAAGTATTTTTAGAAGTATGGGTGAAAGTGCAAAAAGATTGGCGTAATAAGATGTCACAGCTTCGTGACCTTGGTTTCCGTGAAGACGAGTATTAATATGAAGTAAAGTTGTGATCAGTGGATGTTTTGTTCATCCGCTGATTATTGGTTTTTATGAACCTTGATAAATTAGGAAAAATTTTTCTCACATGAAAATGAACAAAATGGGTCAACTTAATAACAACAAAAGAAATTGGTTTATAGGCTACGCTTATTGAGAAAGGTGGATTCTTATGCTAGATTTTACCTGGAAGTTTTTCTCCAAAACAGGAAGCATTGAAACGTATTTGCTTTTGAAAGAAATGGAAAAAGACGTAAACGATGAGATGGATCAACATGAAGAGGAGTTAGCGCATCTAGACTCTCCAATTTCTTGACCCGTTTTGTTCAAACCTTGGATGGTGACGAACATGTTTCAAAAAGTTGAGGGCATTGTTATCCGTACGACAGATTACGGAGAAACAAATAAGATTGTTACAATATACTCACGGGAATTTGGTAAGGTAAGTGCAATGGCAAGAGGGGCGAAAAAGCCGAAGAGTCGGTTAGCAGCTATTTCGCAACTTATGACACATGGTCATTTTCTTATTCAAATGGGATCTGGACTTGGAACTTTGCAACAAGGCGAGATTATTTCATCTATGAAAGAAATTCGCGAGGATATATTTTTAACTGCTTATGCATCATTTATTATTGAATTAACCGATAAAGCAACAGAAGATAAGAAGCATAATCCATATTTATTTGAAATGTTATATCAAACGTTGCATTATATGTGTGAGGGTGTTGATCCAGAAGTATTATCATTAATTTATCAAACGAAAATGCTTCCGGTATTAGGGATGCGCCCGTACTTTGATACATGTGCTATTTGTCATCAAGAAACAGATTTTGTCGCCTTCTCTGTCCGGGAAGGCGGTTTTCTGTGCTCGCGTCATGCGGAGCAAGATCCGTATCGCATTCCGGTGGGAGAGGCTGTTCATAAATTATTACGTCTCTTTTTTCACTTTGATTTACACCGGCTCGGTAATGTATCGGTGAAGGGTAGTACAAAAAAACAAATGCGCACAGTATTGAATACATATTATGACGAATATTGTGGGATTTATTTGAAAACAAGGCGTTTCTTGGAACAACTTGATAAGTTTCAAATATAAAAAGGGCCGTATACGGTCCTTTTTACATACTTTCTTTTTCGAATAGCATATTTAGTATATAATATTTAAGAGATAGTATAACTTTTTTCGTTGTGCATTAAAGGTGGTGATTATCATAGAGCTGAATAAACGGCAAGAGCATATCATTCAGATTGTAAAAGATCACGGTCCTATTACAGGGGAGTCAATTGCTGGGCAATTGGGTTTAACACGTGCAACGCTAAGACCAGACTTAGCAATTTTAACGATGGCTGGTTATTTAGAAGCGCGTCCACGTGTAGGTTATTTTTATACGGGTAAAACCGGGGGACAGCTATTATCTGAAGCTGTTAAGAAAATTAAAGTGCAAGATTATCAATCTAGACCGGCTGTAATTGATAAAAATGTATCAGTATACGATGCAATCTGTACTATGTTTCTAGAGGACGTTGGTACATTATTTGTTGTAGATCAAGCTACTTTATTAGTTGGCGTTGTATCTCGTAAAGATTTATTACGAGCTAGCTTAGGAAAGCAGGATTTAACCTCTCTTCCGGTTAATATTATCATGACAAGGATGCCAAACATTGCGATGTGTCGCAGGGAGGATTCTTTATATGATATTGCGATGGAATTAATAGAAAGACAGATTGATGCGATGCCGGTTGTGAAGGATACGAAACAAGGTTTAGAAGTGATTGGACGAATTACAAAAACAAATATTACACGTGCGTTTGTAAATTTAGTAAATAACGAATAAGTGTAATTTGTTTAAAGTGAGGTAATGTAATGGATAATAAAATCGTATATGTCGTATCTGACTCTGTAGGAGAAACGGCTGATTTGGTTGTTAGAGCGGCAATGGGACAGTTCCCATTCGCTCCTGATATTAGGCGTGTACCGTATGTAGAAGATACAGGGACATTAAAAGAAGTAATCTCGATTGCCAAGAGCAATCAAGCGCTTATTTGTTTTACGTTAGTAAAGCCTGATATGCGTCAATATTTATTGACAGAAGCGGCAAAAGAAGGAGTAGAGGCATACGATATTATCGGACCTCTTATCGATCAAATTGAAGAAATTACAGGGCAAGTACCAAGGTATGAGCCAGGTGTCGTTCGAAGATTAGATGAAGAGTACTTTAAAAAAATTGAAGCGATTGAATTTGCAGTTAAGTATGATGATGGTAGAGATGCACGTGGTATTTTAAAAGCTGATATCGTGTTGATTGGAATTTCACGTACATCAAAAACACCACTTTCACAATATTTAGCGCATAACAAACGTTTGAAAGTTGCTAATGTACCACTTGTACCGGAAGTGGATCCGCCTGAGGAATTATATCAAGTGGCAAAAGAGAAATGTTTCGGTTTGAAAATTATACCAGATAAGTTAAATCATATTCGAAAAGAACGATTGAAATCACTTGGATTAAGTGATGGAGCAACATATGCAAATATTAATCGTATTCAAGAAGAAATTGATCATTTTGAGGAAGTAATTAGTAAAATAAATTGTCAAGTGATTGATGTATCAAATAAGGCAATTGAAGAAACAGCAAATATTATTGTGAATGCAGTGCAAAACCAAAAAATGTTTTAGCACATTTACCAAAGGTGAATGTGCTTTTTTCGCTCGTGAGAAGGCGTTAGAGGAAGATGCGAAGTAGAGCATGAACTTTCGGCTTAGTAATAGAATATAGCGGAATGGTTATACTTATATTCTTCTGTTTTTTAATTATGCTAAAGGAACGATTTCGTTATCTTTAAGTGTAAGATGAAAATTAAAGGGATATGTAGCGTAGTTGAAGAAAATATATTATAATAAAAAATTGTGATAAAAACCTATATTTTACGTTTAGACTTTAATTTTTCAGAATAAACTAGGGATAGGATTTTCGAAAAAGACATGTATTTACGTTAAATCGACAAAATCTAGACAAGAAAACGCACATTATGGAAGGATTCACAGAAGGGATGTAGAATACAGAAATATGCAAAACATCAGATAAGATATTATTTGATGCAGATGCGTATCCCGTGAAGAATGCAATTGTGCAAGTTGGAACAAAATTTTATGTCGAAATTTTGTTTGTCGTATCCTATGCTCATCGTTCAAGAAAACAGCAAGGTAATTGGGTCTATGTAGATTCTGAGCAAGATGAAGTTGATTGTTATATTTATTAACATGCAAAAGCTACAGATCTCATGATCATACAGGCTATAGTGCTTCTTGCTAGTCTTCTTGTGAAAAAGGAGTATATGTATTGTCTCCAGGAGATACATTTGTAACAGATGAGCAAATGTATACAATTTTATATAGTAGTATGTATCTGCGAATTTACGCAGACTGGGGACTTATACGAAAGGTCCAAAATCGTTTACACAATGTGATCGACAGTACTTTCTAACAAATTTAGAAAAATATTGTCGAATTATAAAGGAATCTTTTAATTTATATCGAATACAAAATACGACACGGAGATGGAGTTATGGGGAACAGAATTCCTGAAGAAGTTGTTGAACAGATTCGGACATCATCCGATATTGTAGAAGTGATTGGTGAGTATGTTCAACTTAGAAAGCAGGGGCGTAACTATTTCGGCCTTTGTCCATTTCATGGTGAGAATTCTCCTTCATTCTCTGTTTCATCTGATAAGCAAATTTTTCATTGTTTCGGATGTGGAGAAGGTGGAAATGTATTTTCTTTTCTTATGAAAATGGAAGGACTTGCTTTCACAGAGGCTGTTCAAAAGCTTGGCGAAAGAAATGGAATTGCAGTTGCAGAATATACATCAGGGCAAGGACAACAACAACAAGAAGACATATCTGATGACACTGTCATCATGCAACAGGCTCATGAACTTTTGAAAAAGTATTATCATCATTTATTAGTAAATACAGAAGAAGGAAATGAAGCACTTTCATATTTATTAAAACGTGGTATTACAAAAGAGATGATTGAGAAATTTGAAATTGGTTATGCATCACAAGCTTGGGATGCAGCAACGAAAATTTTACAAAAAAGAGGTTTGTCGCTATCTAGTATGGAACAGGCTGGCCTTCTTGTAAGAAGTGAGAAGGATGGCAGTCATTATGACCGCTTCCGCGGAAGAGTTATGTTTCCGATTTATACTTTACAAGGTAAGGTGATAGCGTTTAGTGGAAGGGCATTAGGAGATGACACTCCGAAATATTTGAATAGTCCTGAAACACCGATTTTTTACAAAAGTAAGCTGTTGTATAATTTCCACCAAGCAAGGCCGTTTATTAGAAAACGTGGGCAGGTTGTCCTTTTTGAAGGTTATGCCGATGTACTAGCCGCGGTGAAAAGTGGTGTGGAAGAAGCTGTTGCGACAATGGGAACAGCTTTAACTGAAGAACAAGCGAAACTTCTGCGACGTAACGTTGAAACTGTTGTTCTTTGCTATGATGGTGATAAAGCAGGGCGAGAAGCGACGATGAAAGCAGGGCAATTACTATTGCAAGTTGGTTGCCAAGTGAAAGTTACATCCTTGCCAGATAAGCTTGACCCTGATGAATATGTGCAACAATATGGGACAACCGCTTTTGAAAATCTTGTGAAATCAAGTATAAGTTTTGTTGGTTTCAAAATAAATTATTTGCGTTTAGGGAAAAATTTGCAAGATGAGTCTGGCAAAGAAGAATATGTAAAAAGTGTTTTAAAAGAGTTATCATTGCTACAGGATGCGATGCAGGCGGAATCCTATTTAAAATCATTATCGCAAGAATTTTCGTATTCAATGGAAACACTTTTGAATCAATTGCACCAATATCGCAAAGAACAAAAGGTACAGCAAAAACAAATAAAGCAGGTTTCTAAGCCATCTCAAATTGTTCAAACGAAACCGAAATTAACAGGTTTTGAAAGGGCAGAAAGAGAAATTATTTACCATATGTTGCAAAGTGCAGAAGTGACAGTGCGTATGGAACCTCATATAGAAGATTTTTATACAGAAGAACATAAAGGGATTTTATATGAACTATACGCATATTATGAAAAGGGAAATGAACCTTCAGTCGGAACATTTTTAAGTTGGCTCTCTGATGAAAAGTTGAAAAATATTATTACTGATATTTCGACGGATGAATTTATTAATCCAGAGTACACAGAAGAAGCGTTACAAGGTCATTTGGAGGCGCTAAGACGCCATAAAGAAAAACTTGAAAAGATGGAAATTATCTTTAAAGTAAAACAAATGGAAAAAACAGATCCTGTAGAGGCTGCTAAATATTATGTGGCATATTTACAAAGTCAAAAAGCAAGAAAATAGCTTTTTCGATAAAGTTTTAGTATAATGAATGTTTGTATCTCGCGTAAGGAGGGGAACAGATGGCTGATAAACCAGCTCGTTCTAAACAAATTGAAACTGAAATGACCCTTGAGCAAGTGAAAGAACAACTCACTGAGCTCGGAAAAAAACGTGGCGTTCTTACATATGAAGAGATTGCAGAACGCATGAATGGATTTGAAATTGAATCCGATCAAATGGATGAATACTATGAATATTTAGGTGAACAAGGGATTGACTTAGTTGGTGACAATGACAACGACGAAGGTCCTAATAATCGTCAAATTACAAAAACGGAAGAAGAATTTGACCTTAATGATTTAAGTGTGCCGCCAGGTGTGAAAATCAATGACCCTGTTCGTATGTACTTAAAAGAAATTGGTCGTGTAGACTTACTATCTGCTGAAGAAGAAATTCGACTTGCGACACGTATTGAAGAAGGCGATGAAGAAGCAAAACGCCGTCTTGCAGAAGCAAACTTACGTCTTGTAGTAAGTATTGCAAAGCGCTACGTGGGCCGTGGTATGCTTTTCTTAGACTTAATCCAAGAAGGAAATATGGGTCTAATTAAGGCAGTTGAAAAGTTCGACTACCGTAAAGGTTTTAAATTTAGTACGTATGCAACTTGGTGGATTCGCCAAGCTATTACACGTGCGATTGCAGACCAAGCGCGAACAATTCGTATTCCAGTTCATATGGTTGAAACAATTAATAAGTTAATCCGTGTACAACGTCAATTATTACAAGATTTAGGACGCGAACCATCTCCTGAAGAGATTGGTGAAGAAATGGATCTTGCTCCAGAAAAAGTACGCGAAATCTTAAAGATTGCACAGGAGCCAGTTTCTCTTGAAACACCAATTGGTGAAGAAGACGACTCCCATTTAGGTGACTTTATCGAAGACCAAGAAGCAACATCGCCTGCGGACCATGCAGCGTATGAATTGCTAAAAGAACAATTAGAAGATGTGTTAGATACACTAACAGATCGTGAAGAAAATGTTCTGCGTCTTCGTTTTGGTTTAGATGATGGACGAACTCGTACGCTTGAAGAAGTTGGGAAAGTATTCGGCGTAACGAGAGAACGTATTCGTCAAATTGAAGCGAAAGCACTTCGCAAATTAAGACATCCAAGCCGTAGTAAGCGTCTTAAGGATTTCTTAGAATAGGCTACCTTTAAGTTTACTTCACTTTTGTGAAGTAAACTTTTTTATTTTGTTAATTTTTGTTAAAATTTATCTATCGGCAACGATTACAATTTCTTGTAATTTATTTTACAGAATTGTCTTTTGATTTGCAAATGCTCATTTTTCGATTTTTCGATTTATTTTGTTTATTATATACAAAATAATATGTAGAAAAGTAAAAAATATGATGAGAAACGTTAGTAATTATCGAAATAATATGCGATATAATAGTGAAAATCAATAAAATGAATTTACGGAATATTTTTAACAAGTAGTAGTTTACTCTTTTCTGATAGGGCGTTTTCAAGTACAATATAAATGACTGAATCATCTAACTATTTAGCGGTATAGAGGGGGGAGAAGAGATATGAAACGTAATCCGTTGATTCCGTTCGCTCTTATTGCAGCATTAGGTATTATCGTTATGTTTGTATTTTCATTTCAGGGGCTAAATAAATCTAAAGAGTTAGCTGATGCAAAAAATGGTGGGAAACCAGCACAAACAGCATCAAAGCCAGAGGATATTGTAAAGCAAAGCTGTACGAGCTGTCATGGTGATCAGTTACAAGGAGCGGTAGGCCCTAATTTACAAAAAATTGGTGGGAAACTTTCAAAAGATGAAATTAAAGAAGTTATTTCAAAAGGAAAAGGAAATATGCCGCCAAATATAGTTCCAGCTGATCAAGCGGCAAAAGTAGCTGATTGGTTATCGAAGAAAAAATAAAGTATAGAAAAACAAGCCTTTTGCTTTTTGCAAAAGGCTTGTTTTTCTATACTATCTAAAATACGATTAGTAATAGAGAATTGAAGTATTGTTATGGACTTGCAACAACTACTATAAATTCATTATCATGGAGACAGACTGAGAAGAGAAGGAGTAATGGAAATACATGAATGAAGTAAAGCTTTCGAAACGATTAGAAGAAGTTGTGAGGGAGATTCCTGTAGGCTCTACAGTAGCTGATATTGGATCGGATCATGCGTATTTACCGTGTTATACAATTATAAATAATATTGCTACAAAAGCAGTTGCAGGAGAGGTTGTAGATGGACCGTTTCGCTCTGCACAAGCAACTGTAGCTGAAAGTGGCTTACAAGATAAAGTAGACGTTCGTAAAGGGAATGGATTAGCTGTTATAGTGCCAGGAGAAGTAGATGTTATTACGATTGCTGGTATGGGTGGAGCGTTAATTCGTGACATTTTAGAAAGTGGTAAAGAAAAATTAGAAGGTGTAACACGTTTAATCTTACAGCCGAATATTGCAGCACACCATATCCGTGAATGGTTTATTGAAAATGGATGGGAGCTTATCCGTGAGAAAATTGTAATAGAAGACGGAAAGATTTACGAGATTTTAGTCGGAGAGCGAGGAGATACAGCAGTACCTTACTCTGGAAATAAACAAGCTGAATTGTTTATGGGTCCATTTTTAATAAAAGAAAAAAGTGAAGCTTTTATTGAAAAGTGGGAAGGGGAATTGAAAAACTTCCAAAATATTTTAAAACAGTTAGAACGTGCAGCAGAGTCTGAAGAGACAAAAGCGAAGCGTGCAGAAGTAGAAGCGAAAATGAAAATGATAGGAGAGGTTTTATCATGAGTAAAATTCCGAATGGTCATGAAATTATTTCTTTGTTTGAAGGTATGTATCCGAAGCATTTAGCGATGGAAGGGGATAAGATTGGCTTACAGATTGGAGCGCTTAATAAACCTGTCCAGCACGTATTAATCGCGTTAGATGTAACTGAGGAAGTTGTGGACGAGGCGATCCAATTAGGAGCGAATATCATTATAGCGCACCATCCTTTAATCTTTAATCCATTAAAAGCGATTCATACAGATAAGGCGTACGGAAGAATTATTGAAATGTGTATTAAAAATGATATTGCGGTTTATGCCGCACATACAAATGTAGATATTGCTAAGGGCGGGGTAAATGATTTACTTGCTGATGCGTTAGGGTTACAAAATACAGAAGTATTAGCTCCTACATATGCAGAAGAAATGAAAAAAATTGTTGTATTTGTTCCAGTAACCCATGCAGAAGAAGTGCGCAAAGCTCTTGGAGATGCGGATGCAGGTCATATCGGTAATTATAGCCACTGTACGTTCGGTAGCGAAGGGGTAGGTACGTTTATCCCTCAAGAAGGTACAAATCCTTATATCGGAGAAACTGGGCAGTTAGAACGTGTGGAAGAGATACGTGTCGAAACGATTATTCCAGCTTCATTACAAAGAAAAGTTATTAAAGCGATGTTGGCAGCCCATCCATATGAAGAAGTGGCATATGATGTATATCCGCTTGATAATAAAGGTGAAACATTAGGTCTTGGTAAAATAGGGTATTTACAAGAAGAAATGACGCTTGAGCAGTTTGCTTTACATGTGAAACAATCATTACATGTAAAGGGTGCAAGAGTTGTTGGAAAGTTAGATGATAAGGTGCGTAAAGTAGCTGTACTTGGTGGTGACGGTAATAAATATATAAACCAAGCGAAATTTAAAGGAGCAGATGTATATGTAACAGGTGATATGTATTATCATGTTGCTCACGATGCGATGATGATTGGTTTAAATATAGTCGATCCAGGACATAACGTTGAAAAAGTAATGAAGCAAGGTGTACAAAAACAATTGCAAGAAAAAGTAGATGTGAAAAAATTCAATGTACACATTCACGCTTCGCAGTTACATACAGATCCATTCACATTTGTATAAGAAAAATAAAAACCGTTGCTCATGTAGGCAACGGTTTTTATTATTGTTCTTTTTTCACTTTTACACGAGGTAGTATCTTTTGAAGTGGTACTTTTCGAATTCTGTCCCATGTAGCTGGATTCATTGGGTCATATTGATCTAAGAAAGCAATAACTTCTTTTGTAATTGGCGTTGGAGTAGAAGCACCTGCTGTAACAGCTACGTTTTCTACACCTTGTAGCCATTCTAATTGGATTTCACTTACGTCTGCAACGCGGTATGCTGTCGTACCAGCGATTTCTTGTGATACTTGTGCTAAACGGTTTGAGTTGTTACTTTTCGGATCACCGACAACAATTGTTAAATCTGCAACATCAGCTTGTTTAGCGACAGCTTCTTGGCGAACTTGAGTTGCTAAACAAATTTCCTTGTGGAATTCTGCTGTTGGGAATTTTTTCTGAATGTCCTCCATTAAATGTTGAACATCCCATTGACTCATTGTTGTTTGATTCGTAACTAAAATTTTATCCGTTGGAATTTCTAGTGTTTTTAAATCATCAGCTTTTTCGATAAGATGAACGATATCAGGTGCGATACCAACTGCGCCTTCTGGTTCTGGATGATTTTTTTTGCCGATATAAATGACATGGTATCCTTCAGCTTTCTTTGCTTCGATAAGGTCATGTGTTTTTGTAACATCTGGACAAGTTGCATCAATTGTCGTTAAACCTTTTTCTTTTGCACGTTGTTTAACTTCTGGAGAAACACCGTGTGCAGTGAAAATAACAGTACCAGAATCGATTTTATCTAAAATTTCTAATCGACTTGGACCGTCTAATGTAATGATGCCATCCTCTTCGAAAGCATCTGTGACATGCTTATTGTGAACAATCATACCTAAAATATAAATGGGTCTCGGTAATGATTTATCTAATGCGGCGTTACGTGCAATAACCATTGCGTCAACAACACCATAGCAATAACCACGAGGGGAAATTTTAACAATCTTCATGTGAGTAATCCTCTCCTTCTAAACAAGGGATACTTTTGTGCATAGTCCATTACATTATAAAGGAGGAGTGGATAGAAAACAAAGGATTGTTACACATATAGTTTTGGTTTTGTTGCTGATTGTTGAACGGGTTCTTTCGGAACCTCTTTTTCTATTACCGGTTCAAGCACTATTTTTTTTCGTTTCCTTTTTGGAGGTGGAGGAGGTGGAGTTGCTACCTCAACCTGTTCTGTTGCATCTTCAGTTTGATTTTCTTCCGTACTTTTTCCAGAGGTGAGGATTTTAACAATGCTTGGTAGACTACGCATAATGGGACCGTACTGTTCGACAACAGGACCGACAGATTGCACGACTTGAGATACTTTTTCGATATTATTTATCATATTAGTTGGGTTCGAAATTAAATTTGAAAAAAAACTACCGATGCCGCTGCTAGATGCCGCTGCAGTTGTAGCTGACGCAGCACCACGTGTATCATTTGATTCATACATTTGAGGTGGTATCATCTGCTCTGGATATTGCTGCATGTATGGTTGATATTGTTGTGTATATTGTTGTGTATATTGTTGTTGGTATGGCTGTTGCTGTTGATATTGGGGCGGCGGTTGTTGGTGCATCATCGGTGGCCCTTCCATTTGTCGATAAGGAGGGACCATTTGCATGAAAGGTTCGGTTGGATCGTGTTTTTTAAAGAGTTTAGCAAGGAAACCTTTCTTTTTTTGAGCCATCGGTGGTAGTTGTGGAATCGGATATGGTGTGTAAGATTGTTGTCCTCGATTCGGATACATTTGTCTTATAGGGGATTTCGGAAACATGTGGGAAATCCTCCTTTCTTCAGTTAGGTATATACACATACAATATGCAATGGAAGGAAAGAAGGTTAGTTTTTGAGATAAAAACCTAAACTAAAGATGGATTTTACTTGTAGATTTCGATATAATGTAGACTTGACTGATTTGTGCGCAGTAGAAATTTTAGAAAGAAGGTGTAACTTATGACACTACAAACTTTTACACAGTATGATTTTAAACCATTTTTAATAGATGCAGTTCGTGAACTACGCTTTACAGAGCCAACAGGAATTCAAAAGAAAATTTTCCCGGTCGTGAAAAAAGGTGTGAGTATAATTGGACAATCCCAAACTGGTTCTGGGAAAACACATGCATACTTACTTCCTACATTAAACAGAATTGATGCAAGTCGTGAAGAGGTACAACTTGTTATTACAGCGCCTACTCGTGAGTTAGCACAACAAATTTACGAAGAAATTGTGAAACTAACAAAGTTCTGTGCGGAAGATCAAATGATTACAGCACGCTGTTTAATTGGTGGAACTGATAAACAACGATCAATTGAAAAGTTGAAAAAACAACCTCATATTGTAGTTGGAACGCCAGGACGTATTAAAGATTTAGTAGAAGAAAAGGCGCTATTTGTCTATAAAGCGGATACTATTATTGTCGATGAAGCGGACTTAATGCTTGATATGGGATTCATTCAAGATGTAGATAAAATTGCGGCACGTATGCCTAAAAATCTGCAAATGTTAGTTTTCTCTGCAACAATTCCTCAAAAATTAAAACCATTTTTGAAGAAATATATGGAGAATCCAGAACATATTCATATTAATCCGAAGCAAGTTGCAGCAGGAAATATTGATCATTACCTTGTGCCTTCAAGACACCGTAATAAAACTGAATTAGTGAAAAATATGCTACTTCAATTTAAACCATATTTAGCAATTGTCTTTACAAACACAAAGAAGAAGGCTGACGAAGTAGCCGATGGATTAGCAGAACGTGGATTAAAAGTAGGGCGTATACACGGTGATTTATCACCACGTGATCGTAGAAAAATGATGAAACAAGTTCGTGATTTAGAGTTCCAATACATTGTCGCAACAGATTTGGCGGCACGCGGTATTGATATTGAAGGAATTAGCCATGTTATTAACTATGAACTTCCACCAGATTTAGATTTCTTCGTTCACCGTGTTGGAAGAACTGCACGTGCGGGTCATTCAGGTATTGCAGTGACGATTTATGATCCAGCAAATGAAGAAGCGTTAGATAGTTTGGAAAAACAACGTCATATCGAGTTTAAACATGTAGATTTACGCGGAGATGAATGGGCGGATTTAGGTGACCGTCGTCGTCGTAAGAGCCGTAAAAAACCAAGTGATGGACTAGATGTTATGGCAACAAAAGTTGTTAAGAAGCCGAAAAAAGTAAAACCAAACTATAAACGAAAACTTGCAACAGAACGTGACAAAGTGAAGAAAAAATATAGCAATAAAAAAAGATAAGGGATTTCCCTTATTTTTTTTTATCTCACTGCTTGAGAGAAAGTCGATTAATGTAGACTAATAATTAGTGAGGGGTAGAAAAAACGTTGACTAAAGTTTCGCTTTATTGGGTTAATTTAAGTGTAGAGTTCAGATTATTTGAATAGTCTGTTTGATTTATGTAGTGCCTTTTGTGTGAACAAACAATTCGCTACATATTTCTACAAATTATGCTATCATTATATCTATTGTATATTGAAGAGGTGATTGTATGTTAAAGATTGGATCTCATGTTTCTATGAGTGGTAAGAAAATGTTATTAGCAGCAAGTGAAGAGGCTGTTTCATACGGTGCAACGACGTTTATGATTTATACAGGTGCACCGCAAAATACACGAAGAAAACCAATTGAAGAATTGAACATAGAAGCAGGAAGAAAACATATGGAACTAAACGGTATTGAAGAAATTATCGTACATGCGCCATACATTATTAATCTTGGGAATACGACGAAGCCAGAAACATTCCAATTAGGTGTAGACTTCCTTCGCATGGAAATTGAAAGAACATCGGCATTAGGTGTAGCGAAACAAATCGTTCTTCACCCAGGTGCGCACGTTGGTGCAGGAGCGGATGCTGGTATTCAACAAATTATTAAAGGGCTTAATGAAGTATTAACGCCAGAGCAGACGGTTAACATTGCGTTAGAAACGATGGCAGGAAAGGGAACGGAATGCGGTCGTAGCTTTGAAGAAATTGCGAAAATTATTGATGGTGTGAAATATAATGAAAAACTATCTGTATGTTTTGATACGTGTCATACGCATGATGCAGGTTATGACCTTGTAAATGATTTTGACGGTGTGTTAAACGAATTTGATAAAATTGTTGGGATAAATCGTTTACAAGTACTTCATATTAACGATAGCAAAAATGTACGCGGAGCTGGAAAAGACCGTCATGAAAATATTGGTTTTGGTCATATTGGCTATAAGGCATTGCATCACATTGTGCATCACCCACAACTTACGCACGTACCAAAAATTCTTGAAACGCCGTATGTAGGTGAAGATAAAAAAGATAAGAAGCCACCATATAAATTAGAAATCGAAATGCTGAAAAATGGTACTTTTGATGAAGGAATTCTTGAAAAAATTAAAGCGCAATAAGGAGGGGATTTTCCCCTCCTTATTTTAATAGCTGCTGAAATAAAATATTTACTTGTTGGGCAGTGGCAGGAGTAGTTACTTTAGCGATTTGTTTTAACAAATCTAGTCGCTCGGTATTATCGTAAATGTTAATGTTTTTCCCTTTCATAAGTAAAACGATTTTATCAGCTTGTGCAGTTGTGATTGGAACTTCGTATTCTTTACTATATTTCAATAGTTCTTTTGTAGAAATATGATTTAATTTTTTGTTCACAATTTGTTTAATGAGGTTCATCGTGTTGTCCTCCTTCACACGTTCTTCTATCGAAATATATGTACGCATAGCTTGTACATATTCGTATCAAGGTGCATTTTTTCAATGAGGAAAAGAAGCTTATGTTATAATATAAGAACAAAACTATAGATAAAGAGTATAAGGAGGACTTATGGAAAAAAAGCAACATCGAAAAGAAAGTGTTATTCATCTTGTATATCGTTTAGTTATGATTGTCTTTGGGGCAGCGTGTGCGGCGGTAGCGATTGAACTGTTTTTAATGCCAAATAAAATTATTGATGGTGGAATTATTGGTATTTCTCTTATATTAGATTATCTTACTCCTAATATTTGGTGGTTAAGCTTTTCTACTTTAGTTGTTATCCTCAACATTCCTTTTATGTACTCCGGGTATAAGCAAATTGGAAAAACATTCATGTTATCTTCAGCATTTGGAATTGTAGCTTTAGCATTTATTGAATCAACGTTGCATGCTATCCCGCCATTTACAACAGAGCCGATTTTAGCAACAGTTTTCGGCGGTCTTATTTTAGGGATTGGTGTAGGACTTGTTATTCGTCATGGTGGATCGTTAGACGGGACCGAGATTATGGGAATTCTATTAACGAAGAAATTACCGTTTTCTGTTGGTGAATTCGTAATGTTTGTGAACTTATTCATTTTTGCATGGGCAGCATTTGTTTTTGGTGTTGAACAAGCGATGTATTCTGTTATGACGTACTATATCGCATTCAAAACAATTGATACGGTAATTCAAGGATTAGACGAAACGAAAGCAGTTTTAATAGTATCGGATCAATATGAGGAAGTATCAAATGCGATTTTACACCGCCTTGGTCGTGGAACAACAAAACTTGTTGCTAAAGGTGGCTATACAGATAAAGAAAAAGAAGTTATTTATGCAGTTGTAACACGTCTGGAAGTGACGAAGTTAAAATCAATTGTGCATGAAATTGATGAAAACGCATTTGTTACGATTATGAATACACAAGAGACAAATGGTGGTAAGTTTAAATCAGCAATTCACTAAAAAGTTAATTGTAATATCTTTTGAAAGCAGAGAATTATTCTCTGCTTTTTGTTATAATAATAAGGTTTCTTGAAATAAAGAATATATTTTAGGCAGATTGGTTTACAACTATAATAAGCTGTACTATAATTCAAATAGAGATAAATCGGAATCATTCTGAATTAAAATAGGTGAGATGCTATGAATAATATATTGGAAATAGAAGGATTAACGTTTCGGTATGAAGATCGCAACGTGTTAGAAGATATTAATTTGCAAGTTCCGAAGGGAGCTTTTTTAGGTTTAGTTGGACCGAATGGTTCAGGGAAATCGACTTTACTTAAATGCTTATTGGGTGTTTTAAAACCAAAGCAAGGAAGTATTAGATTGTTTGGCATTGATAGTAAGAAATTTAAAGAGTGGAATAAAGTTGGTTATGTATCCCAAAAGGCAAGTAGCTTTAACTCAGGTTTCCCGGCAACTGTTTTCGAGGTTGTTTCAATGGGGCTCGTTTCGAAAAAAGGGCTTTTTCGCTTTTTTACGAAAGACGATAATGCGAAAGTAGAAAAAGCGATTGCTGATGTAGGTATGAGCGAGTTTCGAGGTCGCAACATTGGAGAACTTTCTGGTGGACAACAACAGCGTGTATTTATTGCTCGTGCACTTGTAAGTGATCCGGAATTGCTTATTTTGGACGAGCCTACTGTTGGGATTGATGTGAAGAATGTGGCAAGTTTTTATGAGATACTAGAGGATTTAAACAAAAGATTGGGAATTACGTTAATTCTTGTTACACACGATATGGGTGCTGTAACAGAGAAGGTGACGCATGTTGCATGTTTGAATCAGCATTTACATTTCCATGGGAATGTAGAGAAATTCCGAGAGTTAGAAGATGCAGAAATGTCGATTTTATATGGACATCATGTTCATCGCTTAGAACATGAACATGGGCATCACGGGAGGATATAATGATACAGGATTTTTTACAATATGATTTTTTACGTAATTCCTTATACGCTGGTATTTTAATAGGGCTTGTCGCACCACTTATCGGCGTGTTCGTTGTAATTCGCCGCATGTCGCTTATTGCGGATGCATTAAGTCATGTGACGTTATCAGGAATTGCAGCAAGTTTATTACTTGAAAAGACAATCTTTACCGGTGGGTTTTTAAACCCTTTATATATGGGGATGTTTTTTTCAATCGGTGGAGCATTGCTAATTGAAAAATTACGTACTGTATATAAACATTATCAAGAGTTAGCAATCCCGATTATACTTTCAGCGGGGATGGGGATTGGAGTTATCTTCATCTCACTTGCTAATGGATTCAATACGGATTTATTTAGTTATTTATTTGGTAGTGTAAGTGCTGTAACAAGTGCGGATTTAATTATTATTGGTATAGTAGCAATTGTTGTTATTGCGACGATTGTTTTATTATACAAAGAGTTGTTTTTACTATCATTTGATGAGGAATACGCTGTATCAACCGGTTTAAGTGCAAAGTGGATTCACTTTATCTTCATTATATTAGTTGCTCTTGTAATTGCGGTATCAATGCGTGTTGTAGGTGTTCTTCTCGTATCATCTTTAATGACGTTACCAGTTGCAGCAAGTATTCGTATTGCAAAAGGATTTAAACAAACAATTTTCTTTTCCATTTTATTTGGTGAAATTGCAGTAATTGGTGGAATGTTTGCTTCGTATCAACTTGATTTAGCTCCAGGTGGTACAATTGTTATGATAGCGGTTCTTATTTTAATTGGTGCAATTTTATGGAAAAAGAAAAAAACTGCATAAAGTAGGGATAGGTATGAATCTAACAGAAGCTTTACGCCTAATGAAGGAAAAGGGATACAAACATACAGGGAAAAGGGAAGAAATGCTGAGATTATTCGCAGCTCATAATCGTTATTTAACTGCGAAAGATGTTTTAGAGCATATGAAGGGTGATTATCCAGGACTTAGTTTTGATACGATTTATCGTAACTTAACGGTTTTTGCTGAAGTCGGTGTTTTAGAGCAAACGGAATTAAATGGTGAAAAGCATTTCCGTTTTACATGCTCCATTATGGAACATCATCATCATTTCATTTGTTTAGATTGTGGTGGTACAAAAGAGATTAATTCCTGCCCGATGGATTTTATGAATAAAGATTTTAAAGGTTATGAGGTAACGGGGCATAAGTTTGAAATATATGGTCGTTGCCCAAAATGTGCAAAATGAGAGGGCTCGTCAGTTATATAACTGACGAGTTTTTAATTTGAATGTAAAAAAAGGTTGCTCACAAAAATTGTGGCAACCTTCTTTTTATTGTTCTTGTTTTTCTTTTTCTTTTTCTTTTTCTCGTTCGGCAGCCATTTCAGCAGCGATTACATCAATTTCTTTTTTCAGTTCTTCTACCATTGTTTCTTCTGGTACTTTACGAACGACTTGCCCTTTACGGAATAATAAACCTTCTCCGCGTGCACCGGCAATACCGATGTCAGCTTCACGAGCTTCACCAGGACCGTTTACGGCACAGCCGAGTACTGCAACCTTAATTGGAACTTTAAGTGTGGAGATGTATTCTTCGACTTCATTAGCAATGCTAATTAGGTCGATTTCAATACGACCACAAGTTGGACAAGAAATAAGTGTTGCGGCATTAGATGCAAGACCGAATGATTTTAATAGTTCACGTGCAACTTTTACTTCTTCAACTGGATCAGCGCTTAAAGAGATACGAAGTGTATTTCCGATGCCTTTACTTAAAATTGCTCCAAGACCGGCGGCGCTTTTTACAGTCCCAGCAAACAATGTTCCTGATTCTGTAATACCTAAATGTAATGGATAATCAAAAGCGCGAGCAGCTTTTTCGTATGCTTCAATTGCTAAGTTAACATCAGAGGCTTTCATTGATACGATAATATCGTGGAAATCTAAGTCCTCTAAAATTTTAATATGGTGCAGTGCGCTCTCGACCATACCATCAGCAGTTGGATATCCATACTTTTCTAAAATATGACGTTCTAATGAGCCGGCATTTACACCGATACGGATTGGAATGCCACGCTCTTTCGCTGCATTTACAACAGCTTCTACTTTATGGCGACGTCCAATGTTACCTGGATTGATACGTACTTTATCAATGCCGCCTTCGATTGCTTTTAAAGCAAGGCGGTAATCAAAATGAATATCAGCAACAAGTGGAATGTTGATTTGTTTTTTAATATCAGCAATAGCATTTGCTGCGCGTTCGTCTGGAACAGCAACACGAACAACTTGACAGCCAGCTTCTTCTAAACGTTTAATTTCAGCAACTGTAGCCTCAACATCATGCGTTTTTGTTGTCGTCATACTTTGTATAATTAATTCATTGTTACCGCCAATTGTTAAATTACCGACTTTAACTGGACGTGTTTTTGTGCGTTGAGTCATTTCATTCACGAATTGATCGCTCTCCTTATAAAAGAAGTTTCTTATTTTAGTCCCTTACATCAATGATAGTATGTGTGAGAAAGGGCTATAGAAACCAAAGTACTCGGTTTCACTTTTACTATTGTATCAGCGCCTTTATGTAATTGACAAGGATTAAGTGATTGCTTATTGATATAAGGGGAATTTATAAGACTTTCCAACTTGGATTTTTGTAGCAGATGTATTTTTATTTAATTGCTTAAAATCATCAATTACTTTTTCAATAGAAGGAATTTTTTTCTTATTAATCGCTTCTGTAATAGAAAGAACTGTATCGCCAGTTTTTACTTCGATTGCTTTATAAGCTGTATCCGTTTCTTTTTCTTTTTCTGTTTCTTTCTCTTTATTTTGTTTTGTATCTGTATTTTCTTTTTTTATCGTTTGGGCAGCAGATGTTTTTTTGTATGAACTTAACATCGGTAAAGTACCGATTTTTATGTCGTAATAAAATATATAACCGAGGACAAGCACGAATAAGAGTACACCTAATCTCTTCATATCCTTCACTCCTTTGCTAGGAATATATGCTTGTCCAAAAAAAAAATGCCTATTTAGGCATTTTTTTATAGTTCTTGTTTTTCTTTCGGCTTTGGAACTTCTTTAATTGTTAAGTATAGAACGATTAAAACAACTGCAATGTAAATGAATGTTGCGCCAGGTACGTTTATTTTGAATAAATCCATAATCATAAAGAAGATTGTTGGAATTGTGTAGCTGTAAGCAGTTAATGTCCAAACTTGTTTATAAGATAATTTGCGTTGACCGCTCATCGCAGAACCGATGAAGGCAAGCAATGTAACTCCTACAAAGGTAATAAATAATTGGAACAAGTACAGTAAGAACCCAATAACGAATAATAAGATTGGATAAATACTGTCAAATAACGAAATGAAATCTTGTAAATCTTTTTTCTCAAGAGATGCGCCTAATAAGTCATTATAGGAGTATGTTTGTGTTTGACCATTCCCCATGGAGACTACTTTATCTTTTAAAACAAATAAACCTGTTTTATTTTGATATTTTTCTAAGTCTGTTGAATTTGGATCAAATACGAAAAGGGCATTTCCATCTTCTTTTTCGAT
The DNA here is from genome assembly GCF_016650875.1 of Bacillus sp. TH30. Taxonomy (NCBI): domain Bacteria; kingdom Bacillati; phylum Bacillota; class Bacilli; order Caryophanales; family Bacillaceae; genus Bacillus; species Bacillus sp. TH30. Next base: position 3,663,407 of record NZ_JAEKEY010000002.1, read on the forward strand.
AGGTTGATCAATATCAGCTGTTAGCTCGCCATTTTCAATTTTAAAATCAGGTAAATCTTTTTCGATTACTTTATTTACCATGTTAACACCATCTTGAATAACGCTACCGTACAAGAAAGTTCTTGGAATAGTAGTGATTAGGCAAAGAAGCATAATATACAAAATGGTTTTACCGATTTTTTGAAAACGGAAAAGCGCCATATCTTTAGGCGAATATACGCTTTTTGCTAGCTGTGTAAAAATGGACATAGATTCACTTCCTTTATGTATGTATAAAATCATTGTAACGTACGAATCTAGAGAAGCTCAAGATATATTATATTTACATATAGTAGAGAGGACTAAATTCCTTCTTATTAATTTACTTCTTTTAGTAGAGAAAAATACAATTGACACTTTTCTTTCGTATATGGTAAATTTATCTTACATTTTTCAAACGATATATCCGATTGGAATTTAGTTGTTTTTAATGGTACATACATAATCGTGGACCCTTAGCTCAGTTGGTTAGAGCAGACGGCTCATAACCGTCCGGTCGTAGGTTCGAGTCCTACAGGGTCCATATCCATTTCATATGTTTATTATATCAGCAGGAAGCTTCCTTGTAGAAGGAAGCTTTTTTTCGGAATATATGAGCATTTTAATTGAAAAGAAGTGGGAATTTTGCTACTTTAATGATAGCAAGACAAAGCGATTTATTTGTTTGCACCCTATGGCAATTAGGGTAGAATGAAGTTGTAGGTCACATATGTAGTGACAATACATAAACCGGGAGGAATATAACAATGGCAAAACACGAATTACCAAATTTACCTTATGCGTATGATGCTTTAGAACCTCACTTTGATAAAGAAACAATGAACATCCATCATACAAAACATCACAACACGTATATTACAAACTTAAACGCTGCTTTAGAAGGTCATGCAGAATTAGCTGACAAAAGTGTTGAAGAATTAGTTGCAAACTTAAACGAAGTACCTGAAGCAATCCGTACAGCAGTACGTAACAATGGTGGCGGACATGCTAACCATACATTCTTCTGGACAATCCTATCTCCAAACGGCGGGGGACAACCAGTAGGCGAACTTGCAACTGCGATTGAAGCGAAATTCGGTAGCTTCGATGCATTCAAAGCAGAATTCGCAAAAGCTGGCGCAACTCGCTTCGGTTCTGGTTGGGCTTGGTTAGTAGTAAACAATGGTGAGTTAGAAGTAACAAGCACTCCAAACCAAGATTCTCCTCTAACTGAAGGTAAAACTCCAGTTATCGGTTTAGATGTTTGGGAGCATGCTTACTACTTAAATTACCAAAACCGTCGTCCTGACTACATCGGTGCATTCTGGAACGTTGTAGATTGGAACGTTGCTGAAAAACTTTACCAAGAAGCAAAATAATTAAAGTTAATACAGCTAGAAAAAAGCTAGGGAGTTTTCTCCTAGCTTTTTTCTATGTTCTCCTTTTACATAATTGAGCTTGTCTTTGGAAGACTAGAACATGAAGTAAAGGAGAGTTGTGTATGAAGTGGAAACATGTAATCGGTGATGTTGAAGTGAATCGGGATTTAGTATTATTGCTCGTTATAGGAGGTTTATACACGCTCGCAATTTCTTTATCGAATACGTTTGTAAACATTTATTTATGGAAGCAAACACAAAATTATGTGAATCTGGGCTTGTATAATTTGGCCAGCGTTGTATTGCAGCCTCTAACATTTCTTGTGGGCGGGAAATTAGCGAAACGTATTGATCGCTCGATTTTATTGAGAATCGGTGTAGGCACGTTAGCTGTTTTTTTTATCGTCGTTTTAGTAGCGGGAAAAAGTGCATCTCACTATATTTTATTAATGGGAGCCCTTTTAGGAGTTGGTTATGGTTTTTATTGGCTCGCTTTTAACTTGTTGACATTTGAGATTACAGAACCAGAAACAAGAGATTTTTTTAACGGTTTTCTAGGACTTCTTACATCGTTCTCTGGAATGATTGGACCGATAGCAGCAGGATATACAATTTCACGTATGGAAAAATGGAGTGGTTATACTGTCGTTTTCTTCCTCTCGTTAATGCTATTTGCGGTTGCAGTCGTTCTAAGCTTTTTTTTATCGAAGAGGGAATGTGAAGGACGCTATGAAATTGTGCAAGTATTGAAAGAGCGGCAAGTTGATGAAAACTGGGGAAGAATTACGCGCGCTCATTTCTTCCAAGGTTTGAGAGAGGGAACGTTTATTTTCGTCATTTCGGTATATGTCTATTTAGCATCTGGTAGCGAGTTAGCACTAGGGAAATATAGTTTAGTGAATTCTGCAGTATCATTTGTATGCTATTATTTAGTTGCTCGTATGTTAAAGAAAGAATGGCGAAAAAAAGCAATTTTACTTGGTGGCATTATTTTATATGCGGTCGTATTTTTAGTTATTTTTAATGTTACATATACGAAATTACTTATTTATGCAGCATGTATTGCGGTTGCATATCCGATTTTACTCGTTCCGTACGGCTCAATGACATACGATGTAATTGGTAGAGCAAAACAGGCGAGAGAATGGCGTGTAGAATATATAGTGGTCAGGGAATTATGGTTAAATGCCGGAAGAATTTGTTCCATTTTAAGTTTTTTATGTGCTGTCATATTTTTTCCGCCTGAAAAAAGTTTACCTTTCTTACTATGTATTTTAGGAGCTGGACATTTTCTTATTTATTTTGCAATTAAAAATGTCAAATATGATGAGGGGAATGTGAACAAAACCAGTGTTGTAGCGCAAGGAAGCACACAGAATCAAACTGAACCAGAAGGTTAACTTATCGCGTGTTTTATGCTAGAATAGAAAAAGATGTAAGACAGCAGTGAGGGCACCTGTATGAAGGTGTCCCTTTCACATTACATAGCTGTTGGTAGAGGGGGTTTGTATGAGCAAGAAGCAGAAACAACAAAAGAAAAAGACCCACGTTCCTTTTCGGTTAAACGTGTTGTTTTTTTGCGTGTTTTTAATGTTCTCCGCGGTTATTGTAAGGCTTGGATACGTACAAATTGTTCGTGGTGAGGAATATAAAAATGAAGTTGAGAAAAAAGAAAACTCAACGATAAGTAATCCTGTACCACGCGGGAAAATATTTGATCGTAATGGAGAAGCGGTCGTAGATAATGAGCCTATTCGTACAATTACATTTACAAAAATGAAGGGATCAACTGCAGCAGATCGCTTAGAGACGGCGAAAAAGTTAGCAGATTTAATTGAAGTCCCAACAGATAAGTTAACAGATCGCGATAAGAAAGATTATTGGCTTGCTTTACATAAAGAAGAAGCAGAAGCAAAAATCACAAAAAAAGATCGTGAAGAGTTTAAAGCGAATAAAATTGACGATAAAGAACTAGATGAACGTCAACGAAATCGTGTAACAGAAGAAGAGATTAATCAACTGTCAGCAAAAGATTTAGAAATATTGGCGATCAAAAGTAAGATGGAAAGCGGATATGCAATGACGCCGCAAATCGTTAAAAAAAATGCAACACCGGAAGAATACGCGATTATTAGTGAAAATTTAGCGAAATTACCAGGTGTAGATACAAATGTTGACTGGGAGCGAAAATATAAGTATGACGATATGTTCCGAAGTGTACTTGGTGGTGTAACTTCTTCTGATGAAGGGTTACCGAGAGAAAGATTAGATCACTATCTTGTTCGTGATTATAATCGTAACGATCGCGTAGGAAAAAGTTACCTTGAGCAACAGTACGAAGATAGTTTACACGGCACAAAAGCTGAAGTTAGAAATGTTACAGATAAAGACGGTAATATTTTAGAAACTATTAATGTGTCACAAGGACAACGAGGTAACGATCTGAATTTAACGATTGATATGAAATTACAAAAGCGCGTAGAAGAAATTCTTACAAAAAACTTAATGAGATTTAAAGGGAGCGAGCCTCTTTTAGACCGTGCATTCGTTGTAATGATGAACCCGAAAAATGGTGAAGTTTTATCTATGGCGGGGAAACAATTAGTAAATAAAGACGGCGAAACGAAAGTAGAGGATTTTGCATTAGGAACGATGACAAGTTCTTATCCGATGGGTTCAACTGTAAAAGGCGCGACAGTACTTACGGGATATGAAACTGGTGCGATTCAGCCTGGAGCTGTACAGTATGATGAACCGATTAAATTAAAAGGGACACCTACGAAGTCATCTTGGAAAACGATGGGGTATATTAATGACCTGACAGCGTTAAAAATGTCTTCTAACGTTTATATGTTTAAAACAGCGATGAATATCGCTGGGGTTCCATATGTACGAGGCGGTACGTTAGATATTCCGAAAAGTGCGTTCGATACTATGCGTTACTATTTTGGTCAGTTTGGACTTGGTGTGAAAACAGGAATTGATTTGCCAAATGAAACTGCTGGTCAAATAGGTAAAGGAAATCAACCAGGTTTCTTATTAGATTTATCAATCGGGCAGTATGATACGTATACACCGCTTCAATTAGCGCAATATATTTCGACGATTGCAAATGGTGGATATCGTATGCAACCCCAAGTTGTAAAGGAAATTCGTCAGCCATCGGCGAAGCCAGAGGAAGTTGGAAAAGTTGTTCAATCCATGGAACCGAAAGTATTAAATCGTGTTGATATGCCTGAATCACAAATTAAACGTGTTCAAGAAGGATTTAGACAAGTGTTTAACGATACAGGTGGTACAGCTACAAAATACTTTGCAGGTGCACCGTATAAAGCCGCTGGGAAAACAGGTACAGCTCAAACTGTATATGGTGGAGATAAAGAGATTGGTAGAAATGCAAAGGGTGAGCGTGTTGAAACATATAACTTAACATTAGTAGGTTATGCGCCACTTGAAGATCCAGAAGTAGCATTTTCTGTTGTTGTGCCATGGGTACATGATGATAAAACAGGGATTAATGGATATATCAGTCGTGAAATAATGGACGCTTACTTTGATTTGAAAAAACAAGCATTAACTGGTGAAGCTCCGCAAGATGAAAAAGCGAAAAAAAATAAAAATCAAGATGATGAATAAAAAAGTTGTAAAAAAAGCACACTATCTGAAAAGATAGTGTGCTTTTTTTTATGCCTTACGCATATGGTTTAGTAAATGTGGACAAGCATAAAATATTGAAAAAACATGTAGTTTCAAAAACGATGAACACAACAAGATTAGTGCATACGCTCTAAGTTTGTTGTGTGTGATAGGCGATAGCAGTTTTATCCCGCGTTTGAGGGCGGTAAAACTCCCACCTCAAAATTCAGCTGGAGCAAAGAAGTTAGGTGGGAGCCCTGCTGCCCGTAAACGCCCGATTGGTGAGGGCTAATAATCAGTGGGGGGATGAACAAAACCCCCACTGATTAAAGTTTCGCTTTATGGATGATTAGAAAATTTCCTGCATCTAAAGTACAAAAGTGAAAATAAAGTATGTGTATACAGTTGTTTTTGTGGGACTTTACAAAACTTTTACAAATAATTAAAACCGAATTAATAGTTTAGCAGTATTCTTATATCTGTAATCCTGTTATTTCCGGTTACTTCTAGGAGGAAGAACACGTGAAATGGATGAGCGCATCGATTAAAGTTTTGACATTATCGACATGTTTCCTTTGTTTTAATATGTCTACTGCATTCGCTACAAATGAAATGGGAGAAGTGAGAGTTGATGGATCCTCAACGGTTTTCCCCATTATAGAGGCAGTAGCAGAGGAATATACAAAGGCCCATCCAAACGTGAAAATTTCTATTAGTATTTCTGGGACAGGGGGAGGATTTAATCGTTTCAGTAAAGGAGAAGTAGATATAAACAATGCTTCGAGATTGATGAAACCGGTAGAAGAAAATGCAATGCAGAAAAAATCCATTCAATTTACACCATTTGAGGTTGCTTATGACGGTCTAACGATTGTTGTGAATCGTCAAAATACGTGGGTAAACAATATGACGATAGACGAGTTACGTCTATTATGGAGTGAAAATGGAAGATTGAAACGATGGTCACAAATTCATTCATCATGGCCTCGTGAACAAGTTAAATTTTATGCGCCAGGCGTAGACTCTGGTACTTATGATTATTTCCAAAATGTTGTCTTACAAAATAATCGCCTTGTAAAAACGGTTTCTTTGTCTGAAGACGATCAAGTTATTATGCAAGGGGTAATGAATGATAAAAATGCCATTGCTTTTGTAGGATATGCTTATTATATGGCCAATCGAGATAAGGTAAAAGCAATACAGGTGGATGGTGTATTTCCAACGAAAGAGACCATTCAGTCGGGTACGTATAAGCCATTATCTAGGCCGCTATTTACGTATGTGAATCATGCATCTATCAGAAATAAAATTAATGTAGCAAATTATGTTGAGTTTATGATTAAGCATGTTGGAAGCCTTGCTGAAGAGGTCGGATATGTAAAATTACCAAAAGAAAAATATAATGAACAGCTGCGAATGTTAACAGAAATAAAAAGGTAATGTCAGGGTGGAAAGGGGTTTTCATCTTTGGCTCATAATGACAAAAGTCAAATTACATTTTCTGTACAACATTTGATTGAGAGAAATACAAATAGAAGAAAAAAAACGCAGCGAATCAATCGAATTGTTCCGTTAATACTAAAAGCCATTGCTAGCGTGTCCATTGTAACGACACTTGGAATTATTATTACGTTGGCAAATGAAACAATCATGTTTTTTCAAAAGATATCATTGTATTCTTTTTTGACAGAGAAGGAATGGTTACCTTTTTTTGAAGATCCAAAATTCGGTATATTACCACTTATATGTGGAACAATCCTTGTAACAGCAATTGCCATGTTCGTAGCAATTCCTATTGGTTTAGGTTGTGCCGTGTTTTTAAGCGAATACGCTTCGAATGGCGCTCGGAAAATATTAAAACCGTTGTTAGAGCTACTAGCAGGCATCCCGACAATTGTATATGGTTTTTTCGCGTTAACAGTTGTCACACCACTTTTACAACGGGTTATACCAGATTTGCAGTTTTTTAATGCTATTAGTCCAGGTATTGTTATAGGGTTTATGATGATACCGACGATTGCGTCTCTCTCTGAAGATGCGATGAGAGCTGTAGCGAAAGGAATTAAAGAAGCCTCATTAGCGCTAGGAGCAACTCGTTTTGAGATGGTAAAACAAGTGGTGTTTCCATCGGCTTTTACGGGCATAATGGCAGCGATTATATTAGCAGCTTCCAGGGCAATTGGTGAAACGATGATTGTTGTTATTGCAGCTGGATCAACACCTAATGTATCGATAGATCCGACTCATTCTATTCAAACATTAACAGCCTATATTGTACAAGTGAGTTTAGGTGATGCTCCGCACGGAACGATTACTTATTACAGCATGTATGCTGTAGGTGCAACGTTATTTATGTTTACTTTTCTTATGAATATCATTTCGCAATATATTATGCGCCGTTTTAGGAGGTTGACATAATATGCGAATGTTAAACCATAAGAACATACAAGAAAATATGGCATCGCGTTTTTTAAAGGATCGGATTTACAAGTGTTTGTTTTATATAGCAATTTTGTTTTCAGTAGTAATACTTTTTATATTGCTTTTTCAAATTTTTGAAAAAGGTATAAGTTATCTTTCAATAGATTTCTTTACAAACTTCGCCTCACGTAATCCGAGAGAAGCTGGGATTGTCGCTGCTTTGTCAGGAACAATACTATTTATGAGCATTGTTATACCAGTCTCTTTTATATTTGGAGTCGGAACAGCTCTTTATTTAGAGCATTATGCGAAGGAGTCCGTTTTTAAAAAGTTAATTGAATTAAATAATCAAACATTAGCAGGGGTACCTTCCGTTGTGTTTGGTTTACTCGGATTAACTATTTTCGTATATGCTCTCCATTTGGGAGAGAGCATAATGGCAGCGGCACTGACGATGAGTTTACTCGTCTTACCAACTGTTGTTGTAGCTAGTCAAGAAGCGATTCGAACTGTGCCGAGCTCATTACTAGAGGCTTCTTACGGATTAGGTGCTACGAAATGGCAAACGATGTATCAAATTGTATTGCCAGTCGCTTTGCCAGGGATTGTAACGGGATGTACGTTAGCGGTATCGAGAGCAATTGGGGAGGCAGCACCATTATTAGTTATTGGGGCCCTTGCCTTTGCAAATTATGTTCCGTTCAGTATGTTTGATAGATTTACGGTTTTACCAATTCAAATTTTTAATTGGATGAGTAGACCACAAGAAGAATTTCAGTATGTAGCAGCAGCTGGGATGATTGTTTTGCTAGGATTGTTGCTCTTTATAAATATATTTGTCTTATGGTTACGAAATCGAAAATAAGTTGGAAGTGGATGAAAGGGGAATTCAAATGGTAGCAACAGTAGTAAATGTACAGGTGAAAAATGAGAAAAAGATTGAGACAGCACCAAAAAAAATAGTATTTGATACGAAAAATTTAAATTTATGGTACGGAGAAGACCATGCTTTAAAAGATATCAACTTAAGTATTCATGAGAATGAAGTAACAGCGATTATCGGTCCAAGTGGTTGTGGGAAATCAACATACTTAAAAACGCTAAATCGTATGGTAGAGTTAGTGCCTATCGTTCGAACTACGGGCGTTATCGAATATAGAGAACGAAACATATTTGATAAATCATATCCGGTTGAAGAATTACGTACGCATGTGGGTATGGTGTTCCAAAAGCCAAATCCATTCCCAAAATCTATTTATGAAAATGTAGCATATGGTCCGAAAATCCATGGTGTTCGTGACAAAAAAACACTTGATGAAATTGTTGAAAATAGCTTGCGCGGCGCAGCTATTTGGGATGAGTTAAAAGATCGTTTGCATGATAATGCATACGGTTTATCTGGTGGTCAGCAACAACGTCTATGCATTGCACGCTGCTTAGCGATTGAGCCAGACGTAATTTTAATGGATGAGCCAACATCGGCGCTAGATCCAATTTCAACATCAAAAGTAGAAGAATTAATTCAGGAGTTAAAGAAAGATTTTAGTATTGTTATCGTAACGCACAACATGCAACAAGCAGCACGAATTTCAGATAAAACTGCTTTCTTCTTAAGTGGAGAAGTTGTGGAATATACAGATACGAACAAATTATTTACAACACCTGCAGATAAGCGTACAGAAGACTACATTACAGGACGATTTGGTTGATATCGCTAGCAAGGCTAAGAGTAAATGCCCTCTTAACAGAGAGCATTTCTCATTTTCACCTCATTTTAAATAGGGGAGTAATATTTCTCTTTTCTCAAGGCTTAATAAACATACAAGAGGCTGGGTAGGGGATTTATATAAAAGGGCACATAATATTGAGGGGGAAGAAACAATGGTAAGAGAACAGTTTCAATGTGATTTAAAAACGTTACAGCAAAAGGTGATCGAGCTTGGTGAGTTAGCAAGTGGAGCTTTATTGATTGCTATGGAAGGTCTTCACAACAGGGATGTAGAGAAAGCGTTAGAAGTCATTGATGGGGATTATCGCATGGATAATTTAGAAGAGGAAATAAATGACCTTGCGCTTATGCTTATTACAAAGCAGCAGCCTGTAGCAAGTGATTTAAGAAGAATTTTCATTTCAATTAAAACAGCGACAGATTTAGAACGTATTGCAGACCATGCTGTTAATATTGCGAAATCAACAATTCGTCTTGGTGAAAAAGAAGTGGTTGTTAGTTTGCATAATCTTGAGGAAATGTTTGAGATTGCTCATAAGATGTTAAATTTAGCATTAGAAGCATATGAGCAAGAAAATTTAACTTTTGCTAAACAAATTGCTGAAATGGATGATTCAGTTGATGAAATTTATGGGAAGGCGATTCGTGAATTTATTTCATCTATCCCTGGACAACCAGAAGCGATTACACAAATTACACAACTATCCTTTGTTGCAAGATATATTGAGCGTGTAGCAGACCATGTTACAAATATTGCCGAGAATGTATTTTATGTAGTAAAAGGAAAGCATTATTTATTGAATGAGTAGGGGGAAAAGTAGGTGATGAGAAATCACCTACTTTTTTTAGTCAAAACATGACAAAAAAAGCTCGTTGTTTCCTTTAGTCTATGATGATAAGATGTATCATAATTAATGGGAAAATAAGTACATATATGTTAGTTACGTCTTATTAATTATTTTACCAAGTTAATGGTAAGCGCTTTCTTTTTGACGGGAGTTAAAAGGTACATTTATTTATAAAGTGAGGCTTTAATTAGTGGGGCTGTCTCTCGCTGATTGTTAGATCATATCAAACCGGACTTTTACTGCAGTTAATGTGGGGTAAATGATATACGGAGTTCTTGAACATTATATAAGTGGAGGCTGAAGTATATGAAGGGGGTTATTTTAGCTGGAGGAAAAGGGAGACGCCTTAGACCATTAACATGTAATACTCCAAAACCGATGTTACCATTGTTAGAAAAACCAGTTCTTGAATATAATATTGAATTATTACGTCAGCATGGTATTCGTGAAATTGCAATTACAGTTCAATATATGAGTACTGCCATTAAGCAATACTTTGGTGATGGTAGTAAGTGGGGAGTTAACTTGTATTATTTTGAAGATTCTCCTCCGCTTGGAACAGCAGGGAGTATTAAGCAAGCGGAAAGTTTTTTAGATGAAACATTTGTTGTTATTAGTGGGGATGCACTAACTGACTTTCAATTATCAGAAGGAATTGCATTTCATGAACAGAAGAAGAGAATGGTAACGATGTTTGTGAAAGAAGTAGAAAACCCACTTTCATTTGGGTTAGTTGTAATGAATAAAGAACAAGAAATTATACGATATATAGAAAAGCCGAGCTGGAATGAGGTAGTTTCTAATATTGTGAATACAGGTATTTATATAATGGAGCCAGAAATCTTTTCTTACATACCATCCATGGAATTTTCGGATTTCAGTCATGATGTGTTTCCGTTATTGGCAAATAAAAATGCTTTATTTGCATATTTATCAGAAGACTATTGGCTAGATATTGGTACATTTGATCAATATCGGCAAGCTCAATTCGATTTGTTGACGAAAAAATTGAAGGTGCCTATTCCATATACAGAAGTATTACCAATGGTGTGGATGGGAGAAGGTGTAACGATAGGAAAAGGGACGAAAATTCATGGTCCTTCTTTTATTGGGGAAGGAGCAATGATTGGTGCAGGGGCTGTAATTGAACCGTACTCTATTATCGGGAAAAATAGTATCGTTTCAAGTTATTCTCATCTTCAAAAAAGCATCATTTTTGCAAACTCTCATATAGGGAAAAATTGTGAGTTGTTAGAAACAACAATAGGAGATCATACAATGGTCGAAGATGATGTTACACTTTTTCAAAAAAGTATTGTAGCGGATCATTGTCATATAGGGAAAAGTACAGTAATTAAGCAAAAAGGAAAAATATGGCCATATAAGGAGATAGATAGTCATTCGATAGTAGGTTCTGCCGGTGTTAAAGAGAGTGAAAAGAGTGCAGGATGGTTACAAAAAAGCCGGATTGTAGGAAGGGGTAATGTTGAAATTACTCCTCAATTTATTGTGAAAGTTGCAATGGCTTATGGATCTCTTTTTGCTAAAGGAGAGAGTATATTGATTGGAAGTCAGGAAAATATAGAAACAACTTCCTTTAAAAATTTATTCCTCCATGCCATTCATGGCAGCGGGATTCATACGATGGAATGTAAAGAAATGAATGAATCGCTTTTTCAGTATGCCATTCATAATTTGCAATGTGCAGGTGGAGTTTTCGTTCAAGTGGAAAGCGAAAGAGGAATTGTTATACAACTGTATGGCAAGGAGGGCTCGTTTTTAACGTATAAGCAGCAAAAAGCAATAGAACAAGTATATATGTCTGAGTCGTTTTATTACGCTTCTGAGAAAGAAATGGGGCGAAATAAGCTAGTTCACGTTTCTGTAAATAATTATGTAGAAGCTGTGTTAGAGCGTATTGATATTAAAACGATACAAAAACAGAAGTTTCATCTTCTTATTAATAAGAGAAATGATATGTTACAACATTTACTTATGATCTTTCTACAAAGGCTTGGATGCACAGTTACATGGATTTACGCGAGTGAACAAAAAGATCATGTGAAAGCTCTGATGAAATCGAGTAAAGCAAATATGGCGCTTATGTTTTCTGAACACGGAAATCGCTTCGAATTATATGACACTCACAGTAATATTTACCAAGGAACAGATTTTGAAGAAGTAGATATTCCAGATTTATTACTCGAATCAGCAGATAATGTTTACCCAATGTCTTTGAAATTAGGGGAATGTTATCTCCTCTTTTATATGCATAACGAAAAAAACTCTTTTCAATTAAGATGGAAACGAGATATTTTATATCGAATTGGAAAATTATTTGAATTAATAGCGTTGCAAGGAAAAACATTACTTAGCATAGCAGAGCAATCACCGCCACTGTATCTACTTTATGATGAAGTTGTATGTTCATGGAAGGAAAAAGGGAAAGTAATGAGGAAATTATTGGCCGATATGGAAAGAAAAGAAGAAGGTATATTTGAAGGGATACAGTTCAAATATACCGAAAAAGAGTGGTCTTATATCGTTTCTGATACAAAACAACCAAAAATTTTGGTGTATTCACATGCTAGAAACCCAGTAATAGCAAGGGAAAACATGAAAAATCTTATAGAAAAAATTAGACAATATCAAAAGGTGTAGAATTTTTATTTTAAAAGTGGTATTATAGTATAGTCTGATTTAAGTTATTAGTGACTGGAGGGAAATAAGAATGCGTGTGAATATTACTCTAGCATGTACAGAATGCGGAGATCGTAACTATATCTCAAAGAAAAATAAACGTAACAACGCTGAGCGTATCGAGCTTAAAAAGTATTGCAAGCGTGACAAGAAGTCTACGTTACACCGTGAAACAAAGTAAGCAGTAGGAATATTTTCCTACTGTTTCTTTTTTTTATGCGATTCCTACGTAAAAGTGATACACTATCTTCGTAGAGTAAAGTGTCACTGCAAGGGGGAAAAGTGTGTGAAAGAAGAGAAAATACGTTTACGCAAACAAATAATAGAACACATGAATTCTTTATCTGAAGAACAGTATACAACTTTATCGGAACAAATTGCAGTTTCGGTGTATGGACAAAAAGAGTGGGTTGAAGCTAAAACAATTGGAATCACTCTCTCGATGGAGCATGAAGTGAATACATATCCGATTATCGAAAAAGCTTGGGAAGAAGGAAAGAAAATTGTTGTTCCGAAGTGTAATAAAGGGACAAGAACGATGTCTTTTCGACAAATTAGTAATTTAAATCAATTAGAAACAGTATATATGAATTTACGTGAACCGATTCCAGCACTTACGGAAGAAGTGAATGCGTGTGAAATTGATCTTCTTATCGTGCCAGGAGTAGCTTATACACGCCGAGGAGAACGGATTGGATATGGCGGTGGCTACTATGATCGTTATCTCGTGCACTATAAAGGGAAAACGCTATCATTAGCTTATGATTTTCAAATTGTAAAACATATTCCGGTAGAGCCATTTGATAAAAATGTAGAAAAAATTATTACAGAAAAAGGAACAATGGTTATAAATGGGCTTGTATAGACAAATAAAAATTGACGAGACTTTTTCTTCTTGATTATAATAAAATATGTGAACGTTTTCTTATTATAATTTTTTTATAGTAAGTGAGCATAAAGGGTGATGAAATGATATCCATTTATGATATTCAGCAATTGCTAAAGAAATTTGGCACGATTATTTATACGGGTGATCGAATCGCTGATTTACAATTAATGCAAGATGAATTGCGTGAATTAAATCAATCACAGCTAATCGATCCACAAGACTATCAAACAGCTTTATTTTTGTTGAAGCAAGAAATTCAAAAAGAGATAAATAAGAAATAGATAAAGGTAGGTACGTAACATGGAAGAGAAATGGTTAGTTGGTGTTGACCTTGGTGGTACAACGATTAAATTAGCATTTATTAATGTGTACGGTGAAATTTTACATAAGTGGGAAATCCCTACGAATACAAATGAACAAGGAAAACATATTACACTTGATGTAGCGAAAGCTATTGATAAAAAGTTAGAAGAATTAGGTGAATTAAAAAGTAAGCTAATTGGTATTGGTATGGGAGCTCCTGGTCCTGTACATGTGGCATCTGGAATGATTTATGAAGCGGTTAATTTAGGATGGAAAAATTATCCGTTAAAAGATTTACTAGAAGTAGAAACGGGATTACCTGTTGTTATTGATAATGATGCAAACTTAGCGGCGCTTGGTGAAATGTGGAAAGGTGCCGGTGAAGGAGCAAAAGATTTAATTTGTATGACACTTGGCACTGGTGTTGGTGGTGGTGTTATCGCCAATGGTGAGATTGTACATGGTATAAGCGGTGCTGCTGGTGAGATTGGACATATTACAGTTGTTACAGAGAACGCTTTTCCATGTAATTGCGGGAAGTCGGGTTGTTTAGAAACGGTAGCCTCTGCAACAGGTATTGTGCGTGTTGCTATGCAACAAATACAAGAGACAGCTAAAGAAAGTGTTTTACGTTCTATGTTAGCAGAAGAAGGGCTTATTACATCAAAAGATGTGTTTGAAGCGCTTGGACAAGGTGACGAACTAGCAGGTGAAGTAGTGGAAAAAGTAGCTTCTTATTTAGGATTAGCTGTAGCGAACCTTGCTAGTACGTTGAACCCAGAGAAAATCGTAATTGGTGGTGGCGTATCTAAAGCTGGAGACGCACTATTAGAGCCAATTCAACGTTATTTCGAGCAATATGCTTTCTCTCGTGCTGTAAAGAGCACAAAGTTAGCAATTGCAATACTTGGTAATGATGCAGGTGTAATTGGAGGAGCGTGGCTTGTAAAAAAGCACAAATACGAGGCGAAGATGATATAAGTTGTGAATAATGAAAAGAGGAAGGGGCCCCCTTCCTCTTTTTATGCAAGATCTTGTTGGAGAATAAAAATGTAAATGGATTAAGCTGTTGGTGGGTACCCATTATATAGAACAGTCATGATTGTAAACCATCCGAAAACAAGTACGGTTGCAATAGCGAAGCCGCCCGCGAATAAGTTTTTTTCGCGAAGTGTTCTAAGCGTAGCAAATACAGCTAACAGAGTGACTAGCGTAAAAATAATAACAAGGCCCATACAATATCCTCCTCTGTCTACTCATTCCTTAGAATGAGTTTTTAGAATATTTACTCTTTTATATTGTACATGTTTTAAAAATGATTGTCGAGATAACACGCCTTCTTTTCCTAAGAGAAAGAAATGTTGTATCATTAAAAGTAAATTAAATAACTGGAGGAGATTTTCATATGAAATGGATACAAATGCCTTTAGGCCCATTACAAACAAATGCTTATATTTTAACGAATGATCAAAATGAGTGTATTATTTTTGATCCTGGTCATGAAGGAGAGAAACTTGTTACATATTTACAGGAAGCGCAGTTAAAGCCACTTGCGGTTTTATTAACACATGCTCATTTCGATCATATCGGTGCTGTTGATGCGGTGAGAGACGCTTTTCATATTCCTGTATACGTACATAAAGAAGAAGCGGATTGGTTAGGCGATGCAACTGTGAATGGCTCGCAAATTTTTATGATGAACCGCAGTATTACAGCAAAACCAGCAGATCATATTATTGACGAAGAGGGTACATTAACGATCGGTTCTTTTAGTTTTGAAATTTTTGAGACACCAGGACATTCTCCAGGAAGTATTTCTTATTATAGTAAAGAAGCGAATGCTGTATTTTCTGGAGATGTATTGTTCCAAATGAGTATTGGAAGAACGGATTTACCTGGTGGAAGTTTTGCTGAATTAATTGGAAGTATTGAAGAGAAATTATTTGTATTACCAGATGAAACAGCGGTGCTATGTGGACACGGTCCAGAAACAAGCATTGGTTTTGAAAAAGAAAATAATCCATTTTTACAATAAGGAGTCATTATGGGGATGGAGCTCAATTTAAGAGAATGGATGGGAAAAGAAAAGGATCATTCGATTTCATATAGTACGTATATGAACCTCGTATTATATGCAGAGGAACATGGGTATTATATGAGAGAACGTGAAAAAATTGGAAGACAGGGAGATTTTTTTACGAGTAGCAATGTATCTTCTGTATTTGCGAAGACTTTTGCTAAGTTTTTTATTCGGCTTGTTGAAAAGGGAGAAGTTTCTCCAAATATTTGTGAGATTGGTGGGGGAACAGGAAAGTTTGCCTATGATGTTTTACGAGAATGGAAACAATTATCTCCGGAAACCTTTATCAATTTAAACTATTCAATTATTGAAGTGAGCCCTTTTCATAGAAGGCTACAACAGGAGAGGCTTTGCTTATTTGATAATGTGTCGTATTATACATCTTATATTGAAATGGGAGAGTCTTTCGAAGGAATTATTTTTTCGAATGAATTATTTGATGCGTTTCCTGTTGAGATAGTTGAGAAAAGAAATGGAATTTTGTATGAAGTACGTATCACGTATACAGATGAGGGAAACCTTACAGAAGTATTTAGACCGATAGAGAAAAGAGTCGGTCGTTACTTATTGAAATATAACATTCATATTGCTGAGGGACAGCGCTTTGAAGTGCCTATTGCAATGGAAGAGTATATAGAAGAGATTGCGAAATGGTTTCAGAAAGGTATATGTATTACAGTTGATTATGGATATACAAAAGAAGAATGGATGCATCCTGCACATCGTGAAGGAAGTTTAAGAGGATATTATAAGCACAAGCTAATTCGTAATCCTCTTGCATATCCAGGAGAAATGGACCTTACTACGCATGTTCATTGGGATGAGTTGAAGATGAATTTTGAGCTGCAAGGAATTAATACGATATGGCATAGGAAGCAATCAGAGTTTTTGTTAGCAGCAGGAATATTAGATCAGCTTACTAGCCATCAAGATACCAACCCTTTTTCTGAAACTCAAAAACTAAATAGAGCTATTCGCTCTATGATTTTGAACGGAGGATTAGGTAATGCTTTCGATGTTGTTATACACACAAAAGATATGAAGAATTTACTTTTGAATCAATATTTAACGATATGAAAAAAAACAAGACACAGTATTTTCTGTGTCTTGTTTTTTAATACGACTTTTAATTATGTAGCATTGTATATTTTCTCTCATGATATATATTTATATTAAAGATATGAGATGAAAAATATAGAATACACTCTTTTTCTCTGTCTATAGGTCCCTAACCTAATAATACGCGAACGAGTTGAATAATTGTTTCGTTTTCTACTTTGTAGTAAATTTCCAATCCTTTTCTTTCACTAGAAACGATTTTAGCACTTTTTAACTTTGCTAAATGCTGTGAAATTGTAGATTGTGGCATGTTTAAGCCTGTGTACATTGTAGAAACGTTGCTTGGGCCACGTTCAATTAATCCCTTTACAATACATAAGCGAACAGGATGAGCAAGCACTTTCAATAATTCTGCATTGCTTTCATATAGTTCTATTTCTTTTTGAAAGGTTTCTAACATGTTCTTTTCCACCTCCGTGTGAGCTGTTATACCATACTATACATACCAAAAAATCAAAGAAAAGAAAACAGTTGTTGCAGAAAAAAAGTCCTAAAGTAAAGAAATTGTAAGAAAAGAGACCCTGATGTAAATAAAATAGATAAATTTGCACAGTTTTGTAAAATGACATTTTTGAGTGAAAATTTTGATGCGTTTCAAAAATTGAAAGATATAGATATATTCGTAACACAATTTTATCATGATTTTCTTATTCTTTCAAATGAATATACAAAATTTTTAAAATAATATGACAAAGGAATTATAATGTTATATATAGAATATATAACAGGTTAAAAGAAAAGAAGCTGATTATGATCAGCTTCATTATGATGATAATGAAATGTTTGGATGTAACTGATACATCTTAGAATAATCAAGTCATTAGTCATTTATTCTAGAGTTCATCTTTTATCAACTTTAAAAATCTGTGATTCCATATATTCTCATAAAAATTAATTGTCTCTTTTGCGGACATAAATGGATTATTTAACGTAGAGGTTGTTTTCTGTACCATGAAGTTTTCGTATCCCAGTCCATGGGCAAATTTAATCGTAGCATCCATACAGTACTCTGTTTGGGCACCACAAAATTCAATACGATGTACAGATAATTGGTCTAAAATCTCTTTTAAGTTCGTTTTATAAAATGAATTTGCATGTGTTTTTCTTACAAAAAAATCTTGTTCTTGAACATCTAGATCGGTATGAATAGCCCAAAGTTCTTTTTCGGGTACCAAATCATCATCACAATGTTGAACAAAAATGATTGGTTTATTTGATTTTCTGTATGAAGAAATTCTTTTATTTACTTTTGTAAGTAAATTTTGTAAATCGAATAAATACTCTTCGCTATAACATACCCCATTTTGTAAATCGATAACGATTAAAATATCTGCACAAGTATCCATTATTTTTACCCCTTTTTTATTTCTTAATATATCAATTAATCCATTACTTGGAAATAGATAATGCATTTTTATTTTTTTATGGACTATAACAGAAAGAGAAACATTAAAATGAATATGCTAGACAGCATAAAAAGAAGATATAAAAACTTAATTTCATATCTTCTTTTCTCTCTATGCATTAATAGGTTCTTCTACATAAGAAAGAGCATTTTCGAAATCGGATATTAAATCGTTAACATTTTCAAGACCAACCGATAAACGAAGTAATGAATTGGAAATCCCTCTTTCATCACGTGCTTCCTGTGATAAAGCTGCATGTGACATTTTTGCTGGATATGAAAGAATAGATTCAACAGCTCCTAGACTAACCGCAAAAACGGGTAGTTTAACTTTTGATAAAAATTGGCGCAGTGCATCTTCGGATTGTAAGGTGAAAGATAAAACAGCCCCAGCTGATGTTGCTTGAGTTTGTTGAATACTATAGCCAAGATGTGATTGTAATCCAGGGTAATAGACATTTTGAACTTTAGAGTGCTCTTGTAAAAAATGTGCGATTTTGTTGGCACCTGCAGCTGAATGTTCGAGACGTACATGCAATGTTTTAATGCCGCGAAGCACGAGAGAACAATCTTGCGGTCCTAAAATAGCGCCGAATGCATTTTGTAAAAATCCAAGTTTTTGAGCGAGTTCGGCATCTTTTACAACTGCTAATCCGGCAGTAACATCACTATGACCGGCAATGAATTTTGTGGCACTATGAAGAACGACATCGGCGCCAAGGTCAAGTGGCTTCTGGAATAGTGGTGTCAAAAATGTATTATCAACAAATGTAAGAGCACCAATAGATTTTGCGAGTTTAGAAACCTCGCGAATATCTGTCACTTTTAAAAGTGGGTTAGATGGTGTTTCTACATAAAAGAGCTTCGTATTCGGTTTGATATTTTGTTTTATTGCCTCTAAATTGGTCATATCAACAAATGTATGTGAAACACCGTAACGAGAGAGAACTTCAGTTATAATTCGGTAAGTGCCTCCATATACATCTTCTGAAATAAGAACATGGTCACCTTGTGAAAGAAGGAGAAATGCAGTAGAAATGGCTGCAATGCCTGATGCAAAGGCAAATCCTTTTGTCCCGCCTTCTAATAAAGCAATGATATCTTCAAGAGCTTCACGTGTTGGATTTCCAGATCTACTATAGTCATACTTTCCAAAAGCATCTACATCAAACTGATGGAATGTTGATGTGTTATAGATGGGAACGTTAACAGCTCCTGTGTGTGAGTCATGCTTGTATTGATTATGCAGTAAAAGCGTATCTATGGAATAACTCATATTCTTACACCTTCTTTTACAAGTTTAATTGCTTGCTTTAAGTCTCGAATTAAGTCGTTGCTATTTTCGATGCCGACTGAAAAACGGAGAAGACGATTACAAACACCACGTGCTGTTCGAACATCTTCTGGAATATCGGCATGAGTTTGCGTTGCTGGATAAGTCATTAAACTTTCGACACCGCCAAGACTTTCAGCAAATGTAATTAAGGATAAAGATTGTAAGAAAGGATTAATCCAAGTTTCATCTTGAAGGCGAAATGAAATCATACCACCTCTTCCTGGATAAAATACATCTGTCACACCATCTTCATCATTTAAATAAGCAACAATTGCATGAGCGTTTTCTTCATGCTGTTTCATGCGAAGTGCTAAAGTCTTCATGCCTCGAATTAATAGCCATGAATCAAACGGGCTTAAGACAGCACCAGAGGCATTATGATAATGAGCAAGCTCCTCGCAAAGAGATTTCCCTTTCGCAACGACAAGTCCGCTTAGTACATCGTTATGACCGCCTAAATATTTAGTTGCGCTATGAAGGACGATGTTTGCACCTTCTGTTAATGGTTGCTGTATATAAGGTGTATAGAACGTGTTATCTACAATAAGAAGTAGTCCGTGCCTTTTCGCTACACTTGCTACACTTACGATATCAGTTACTTGCATTAATGGATTAGTCGGTGTTTCTATGAAAATAGCCTTCGTTTGAGATGTGATTGCTTGCTCAATTTGTTTAATAGATTGTGTATCTACGTATCTACATCGAATATTCCACTTGTCTTCATGTTCGGAAAATAGACGATATGTTCCCCCGTATAAGTCTTCAGATACGATAAGCTCATCTCCGGAACGGAATAGTGAAAGGACAAGGAGAACAGCCGCCATTCCTGAACTACAGGCATACCCTTGCTCACCGCTTTCTAAGTCTGCAATTGCCTGTTCTAAAAGACCGCGAGTCGGATTTCCAGTTCTTGAATAGTCAAAGCCAGTAGATTTACCAATTCCTTCGTGACGATAAGCAGTTGAGAAATAAACAGGTGGATTAACAGTTCCTGTTGTAGCTTCGCTACGGTTCCCGATTTGTGCTAGTTTTGTTTCGATTGTTGACATGTGAAAATTCCCCCTTTTTAAAGTGAACGACTAAGTGAAAATAAAAAAAGCCTTCTAAGAAGAAGGCTTTCGGATTGAATAGAGTCTTCTTCTCATCTGTCAAATCTTTCACAATTTGCTGGAATTAGCACCTTATTAACGAATGAATGTTAATGGTTGCTGAGGCGTCAAAGGGCCAGTCCCTCTACCTCTCTAGATAAGAATGTTCGTATGAAATTTTATTATGGTTTTAACTTTACAACAAAAGATAATTGAATTGCAACTTTATTTTAAATAATTTTTATTTTTCCGCAAGTGTCATTGACTTTTATTTTAGTGCGTGCTAAATTTATAAAAAATTAACAAACATTGTTAAAAGGGGAACGTATTTCCTTTTAGCTACATAAATAAAATAATAAAGACAAACTCTTATTGAGAGCGGTGGAGGGAAAGGCCCTGTGAAACCCGGCAACCTTCAAACTAAATGTTTGAAACGGTGCTAAAACCTGCAAAACGTGTGTTTTGCATAATAAGAGGAGGAACAATTATGTCCCCCTCTTCAAAGTGAAGAGGGGGTTTTTATATTGATAGAAATGAGGGAGATTCGTGAAATTACTAGATTTATTATCAAAAGGAATTGTAATAGGTGATGGTGCGGTTGGAACGTTATTACATTCGCATGGTTTACAAAGTAGTTTTGAAGAATTGAATTTGTCTGATCCGGACTTAATTATATCGATCCATAAACAATATGTAGCTGCTGGAGCGGATGTTATTCAAACGAATACGTATGGTGCGAATGAAGCGAAACTCCGCATGTATGGTCTAGAAAATCAAGTTGTCCAAATTAATAAAGCGGCAGTGAATATTGCGAAAGCATCAGTAACAGATCGGAATGCAATTTTAGGGACAATTGGAGGTATGAAACATATTGGTGCTGTTACAACGACTGATATAGAGCGAGAATTTATGTTACTTGAGCAGGCAGGTGCTTTACTAGAAGAACAGGTTGATGGATTACTATTAGAAACTTTTTATGATGAATTTGAATTATTGCATGCGGTTAAAGTATTGCGTAAACAAACGAATATTCCGATTGTTGCTCAGTTAGCGTTACATGAGGCAGGTACGACTCAAAATGGGAATGATGTCAATGAAATATTAAAACGGCTTTTAGATTACGGTGCCAATGTTGTTGGGTTGAACTGTCAACTAGGCCCGCTTCACATGACGGAAGCTTTCAAAATGATATCGATTCCTCAAAATGGCTATTTATCAGCATATCCGAATGCAGGTCTCCCGAATTATGTGGAAGGGCGTTACGTATATGAGGGAAGTCCAGCGTATTTTGAAGAAATGACACCGAAATTTATTGAACAAGGTATTCGTTTATTAGGTGGTTGTTGTGGTACTACCCCGGAACATATTGAAGGAATGAAACGTGCTATTGCAAATGTTGCACCTGTAATAGCAAAGGAGACGATTCAAAGGCCTAAAGTGGTCCATACACATGAGAAGCGTTCGAGAGCTCATGTTACTCTAGCAGAAAAGGCAAAGAAACAAACGACAGTTGTAGTGGAATTAGATCCACCGAAAACGTTAGACACGCAGCGTTTTTTTGAAGGGGCAAGAGCACTGAAAAGGGCTGGAGCGGATGCTATTACTCTAGCAGATAATTCATTAGCATCTCCTCGTGTTTCGAATATGGCTATGGGTGCATTATTAACGAAGCATGATATTCCAGTATTGACGCATTTAACGTGTAGAGACCATAACGTCATTGGACTACAGTCTCACTTACTTGGATTATCAGCATTAGGTATGGAGGAAGTGCTAGCTTTAACTGGTGATCCAGCGCGCGTTGGTGATTTCCCAGGTGCAACTTCTGTATATGATTTGTCATCGATAGAGCTCATTAAAATGATTAAAGAGATGAACGACGGACGCTCTATTTTAGGGAAATCAATTGGTCCGGCAACAAGATTTTCTGTTGGAGGTGCATTCAATCCTCATGTAAGGCATTTAAAAGCAGCGGTCAAGCGAATGGAACGAAAAATTGATGCTGGTGCTGAATATTTCTTAACGCAGCCGATATATGATGTTGCTTTAATAGAAGAAGTATATGAAGCGACAAAGCATTTGGAACAACCTATCTTTATTGGAATTATGCCGTTAGTAAGTAAGCGGAACGCAGATTTTCTTCATTTTGAAGTGCCGGGTATTACTCTCCCTGAAGAGATAAGACAAAGAATGGATGGACATGAAACGAAAGAGGCAGCCATAGAGGAAGGGATTCGTATTTCACAAGAGTTGATCGATGCGGCGATGAAATACTTTAACGGTATTTATCTTATTACACCGTTTTTAAAATATGAAATTACAGAACATCTCGTGAAATATGTGAGAGAAAAGCAAGAAGTGAAAGAAGGTATTAATTGATGAAACGAATAGACGAGAGATTACAACATGAAATTTTAATATTAGATGGTGCAATGGGAACGATGATCCAGCAAGAAGACTTAACAGCGGAAGATTTTGGAGGAGAAGAATACGAAGGTTGTAATGAATATTTAGTAAAAACAAGACCGGATGTTATTTTAAATATTCATAAAGTCTACATTGAAGCTGGAGCAGATATTATTGAAACGAATACGTTTGGTGCAACAAATATTGTATTAAGTGATTATGCATTGTCTCATTTAGATGAAGAGTTAAACGAAAGGGCAGCGCTTTTGGCGAAGCAAGCGGTTAAAGAAAGTGGGAAAGAAGTGTATGTTGCGGGAGCGATGGGACCAACGACGAAAGCGATTAGTGTTACAGGTGGTGTGACTTTTGAAGAGTTAATTGAAGCCTATACAAGGCAAGCGAGAGGACTATTAAGAGGAGAAGTTGATGTATTACTCGTTGAAACGAGTCAAGATATGCGTAATGTGAAAGCTGCGTACATTGGAATTCAATCGGCGTTTGAAGAACTAAACAAAATAGTACCTATTATGATTTCTGGAACAATTGAACCGATGGGAACGACTTTAGCGGGTCAAACGATCGAAGCCTTTTATTTATCGGTAGAGCATATGAAGCCATTATCGGTTGGATTAAACTGTGCTACTGGTCCAGAATTTATGAGGGAACATATACGTTCCCTATCTGATTTATCGGAGTGTTATATTTCGTGTTATCCAAACGCTGGTCTTCCTGATGAAGATGGGCATTATCACGAATCTCCAGCGTCACTTGCTGAAAAAGTAAAACGTTTTGCTGAAGAAGGATGGATTAATATTATTGGTGGTTGTTGTGGCACAACACCAGAACATATACGTGTAATGAAATCGGCGCTTGCCTCGATTAATCCTCGTGAGCATCATGAAAGGGTTGGACATGGAATTAGTGGACTAGAAGCGTTGCAATACGATGATTCTATGAGGCCTTTATTTGTTGGAGAAAGAACGAATGTAATTGGATCGCGTAAGTTTAAAAGATTAGTAGCAGAAGGGAAATTTGAAGAGGCTGCTGAAGTGGCAAGAGCGCAAGTGAAGAAAAATGCTCATATTATTGATATTTGTATGGCAGACCCTGATCGTGATGAAATAGAAGATATGGAAAGATTCTTGGCAGAAGTTACGAAAGTGTTAAAAGTACCGATTATGATTGATTCAACAGATGAAAATGTTATGGCGAAAGCTCTTACTTATATTCAAGGAAAAGGTGTTATCAATTCTATTAATTTAGAGGATGGAGAAGAACGTTTTGAAAAAGTGACACCCCTTCTTCGGAAATACGGTGCTGCGATAGTTGTAGGGACAATTGATGAAGATGGTATGGCAGTTAGTGCAGAAAGAAAGATAGAGATTGCTAAAAGAAGCTATGAATTACTAACGAAAAAGTATGGTATACGCCCATCTGATATTATTTTTGATGCGCTTGTGTTTCCTGTAGGAACAGGTGATGAAGAATATATAGGTTCAGCGGCAGCGACTATAGAAGGAATTCGTCTTATTAAAGAAGCGTTACCAGAATGTTTAACGATTCTAGGTGTGAGTAATATATCTTTTGGTTTACCACCAGCTGGACGTGAAGTATTAAACTCTGTCTTTCTATATCATGCAACGAAAGCAGGATTAGATTATGCGATTGTTAATACGGAAAAATTAGAACGCTATGCGTTAATTCCAGAAGAAGAAAAACGTCTTGCGGATGCATTATTATTTGGAACGACGAAAGAGACGTTAGAAAAATTTACAAACTTTTATCGTGTTGCCAAAAAGAAAGATGTCGTTATACAAGAAACGCTAACACTTGATGAACGACTGGCAAATTATATTGTAGAAGGTACGAAGCAAGGACTACAAGAAGATCTAAGTCTCGCGCTTACAGAAGGACGAAAACCTCTGGATATTATTAACGGGCCGCTTATGACAGGAATGGATGAGGTGGGGCGATTATTTAATGGTAATGAGCTTATCGTTGCTGAAGTATTGCAAAGTGCTGAAAGTATGAAAGCTGCCGTAAGTTATTTAGAGCCACATATGGAATCTAGTGAGAGTGCAAAAAAAGGGAAAGTATTATTAGCGACTGTTAAAGGAGACGTACATGATATTGGGAAAAACCTTGTTGAAATTATTTTATCAAATAACGGATATGAAATTATTAATTTAGGAATTAATGTTCGTTCGGATCGAATTGTTCAAGAAGTACAAGAAAAGAAACCTGATATTATTGGCCTTTCTGGTTTGTTAGTAAAATCAGCGCAACAAATGGTAACGACTGCTGAAGATTTAAAAGCAGCGAATATTGATATTCCAATTGTTGTAGGTGGTGCAGCACTAACGAGGAAATTTACAGATAATCGTATTTCTCCATCTTATAAAGGGCTCGTATGTTATGCAAGTGATGCAATGACAGGTCTTGATATTATTAACAAATTACAAAAAGAAGAAGAACGTGAAAAGATGAAGCGAGATAAAAAGGAACGCCATCTTCATATTGTTAAACAAGAGGAGAAAAAAATAGAAATTCCCGCAGTTATTGAGCCGTTGCCAAAAGCAACTGTTATGATACCAGATTCGACGAAACGAGTTGTATTACGGGATGTTCCTGCCCTTCATCTTGCACCGTTTTTAAATAGACAAATGTTAATTGGACACCATCTTGGGTTAAAAGGAAACGTAAAAAAACTCTTGCAAGAAGGGGATAAAAGAGCACATGAGCTAAATGATTTAATTGATGAATTATTACAAGAAGGACAATCTTGGTTACGCCCAAAAGCGGTGTATCAATTTTTCCCGGCGCAAAGTGATGGACAAAATATAATTATATACGATCCGGAAGATCACACACGTATTATAGAGCGATTTGAATTTCCGAGACAAGGGAAAGCACCATACCGTACTTTAGGAGATTATATACGCCCGATTGGAGATGAGATGGATTATGTCGCTTTCTTATCTGTTACCGTTGGAGAAGGGGTTCGAGATATTGCAGAGGAATGGAAGGCGAAGGGAGATTATTTACGCAGTCATGCGATTCAGTCGTTAGCACTTGAATTAGCAGAAGGACTTGCTGAAAAAACACATATGCTCATTCGTGATCGTTGGGGAATTCCAGATTCACCTGAACTGACGATGGAAGAGAGATTCCGTACAAAATATAGAGGAATACGCGTATCATTTGGTTATCCAGCATGCCCAGAACTTGCTGATCAAGAAAAATTATTTCGCTTAATTCATCCAGAAGAAATAGGTATTTCATTAACAGAAGGATTTATGATGGAGCCAGAAGCGTCTGTAACGGCTATGGTATTTTCTCACCCTGAGGCAAGGTATTTTAGTGTACTATAGTGTAGAAGGGGGAGACGTATGAAAAAAATAGTCTTTACAGGTGGCGGTTCGGCCGGGCATGTAACACCTAATTTAGCAATTATTCCACATTTACAAAAGCAGAACTGGGATATCTCTTATATTGGTTCTCATCAAGGGATTGAGAAAACGATTATAGAAAAAGAAGGAATCCCATACCATAGTATTGCAAGCGGGAAGCTACGTCGTTATTTTGATTTGAAAAATATAAAAGATCCTTTTCTCGTGATGAAGGGTGTTATGGATGCGTACGTAACAATTCGTAAACTAAAACCGGATGTTATTTTTTCAAAAGGTGGTTTCGTATCCGTACCAGTCGTAATAGGAGGGTGGCTAAATAGGGTGCCAGTTTTATTACATGAATCTGATATGACACCTGGACTAGCAAATAAAATTGCGCTCCTTTTTGCCTCGAAAATATTTGTTACATTTGAAGAAGCAGCGAAACATTTACCGAAAGAAAAAGTAATATATACAGGATCGCCTGTACGTGAAGACGTACTAAGAGGAAATCTTGAAAAAGGTTTAAAGTTTCTAGGGTTTTCCCGGAAGAAATCAGTTATTACTGTTATGGGAGGAAGTTTAGGCGCAAAGAAAATTAATGAAACGGTTCGATCGGCACTTCCAGATCTTCTGAAAAATTATCAAATTGTACATCTTTGTGGAAAAGGAAATCTTGATGAATCCTTACAAAATAAAGAAGGATATAGACAATTTGAATATGTACATGAAGAGTTGCCGGATATATTAGCAGCAACAGATTTTGTTATTTCACGTGCGGGATCCAACGCGATTTTTGAATTTTTAACAATGCAAAAGCCGATGGTTTTAATTCCGTTATCGAAATTTGCAAGCCGTGGAGATCAAATTTTAAATGCTGAATCCTTTAAAAGACAAGGGTATGCATCGGTATTATATGAAGAGGATGTAACGGTGAACTCACTTATAAAGTATATAGAAGAGCTATCTCATAATAATGAGACGTATAAAACAGCATTAAAAAAATATAATGGCAAAGAAGCGATTAAAACTATCATTCAACATATTTCAGAGGCATGATTAAACAATCATGTCTTTTTTAGTAGGATGAAAGATTCCAAGAATTGATATTTTTATGTTACAATAACAAATGGTTAATAGGGAAATTCCAATTGATTAAGCGTGAAAATACGAATGGATTAGGAGTGACTGTGTTGGAGCTAAGTCTCTATGAAAATACTGCACTTATTATATGCTTTGTGTTGTACGTTGGTAGTGTTATTGTTTATATTTCACGGAAATTTTCACAAGAACGAGAGCTTGAAAAATCAGAAATAACAGCTGAACTAGAAATGTTAGCTGATGAAAGTTATAAAAAACAAAAAATAAAAGAAGATCATGAGGCACCCCATCATTGAAACGCAAATAAGTTCTAAGGATGGGGATTTTTTTTGAAAAAATCCCATTAACGCTAAAAAAGGAGTTTCCCCATACATATTTAAGGAGTGAATATAAATGAAATTTTATATTGCTTCAGGATTTCAAAATAAACATCTTGTTCGTTTCGTATCAAGCCAGTTGAAAGAAGTTGGATGGCAGCATACATATGATTGGACGAAAAATGAAAGAGCAACCAATAGAGAACAATTGCAAAAGATTGGTGAAGAAGAACAAGAAGCGATACGAGAAGCTGATGTTTTCTTACTCATACTAGAGGGTGGGAATGGAAGTCATACAGAATTAGGGATGGCAATTGCTTTAGAAAAGAAAATTTATATATATCACAAGGGCAATGAGTTGCAAACGACATTCTACCATTTACGAGAAGTTGATATTTTCGAAGGCGAAATTGAGGGGCTTGTCTCATATATATTGAATAAAGTGGAATGTTAGACGTGGGAATGCAGCGAGAAATATTTCTTGCAAAAAAAGAGTGAAGGTTACCATTAGGCTATTTTGGGCACAGTTATTATAAGTAAAGCATATAAAGGAGTTATAAATATGAAATTAGAAAATGGATGGGAAACAAGTTTTTTAGAGGTTGTACAAAACAGTGAATTTAAGAAAGATGCAATTCTTAGTCAATTGCTTTTTGCGGATAGTGAAGAAGTAGAAGAGCTTGTTGATGATTACGGTTATGAAGAGATTATTGAACGCGAACATGATGATGAGTTAGCAGGAATTTTAGGAGAAGAACTTTTCAGTGAGCTGGAGCGAAACGTATTCTTATCTCCACAGCCAGAAGAAAAACTTATTTCATTCGTAAATGGATTAGGTTTTCATGTGTTAGATTGGATTGTGCTTCTTGAAACAGAATTTGGCATTGATAGCGCAAACTTCACATCGGATGCAGTGAAAATGTTAGAAAAGCGCTTTAGACAGTTTCCCTATATAGAAGAGAAGACAATTTTTGATATGACGTTTGAAGAAGCGATGGATGTATTAGAATCTGTTACAGGATTACAGCTGAAGGGGAAAATGAACGTATAATGAAAAAGAACGTGATAGCTTCACGTTCTTTTTTTTTTACATAATAATAATTTTATCATCTAGCTTTGTTTGTCCAGTAAGAAGTGCATTTAAATACTCTACTTTTCGTATGCAAGCTTGTATATGTCTTTCAACCTCTTGTAACTCTGCTTGGTGATGCGTTTCAATTGGATGAATTTGTACGTTAAATTTTTCGAATTGACTACTATATGTTATTTCTGCATAGCCGCTCATAATATCGGTTTCGTTATGAAATAAAAATTGCTTCGTTTCTTCACAGAATGATACATCCTGAAAGCCATATACTTTTAATGCTTCAATTACTTTGTTAATCATGTTTATATTCATTTTTTAACCCTCTTTACGAAGTTCTACTTTTATATTATAACATAAAAAATTACGTAGAAAGCGCTTCCAAGTGTATTTTATTATAAACTTTACGTTTCAATCATAAAAATGAAACAAAGAAAAAATAATTGTAAAGAAGGAAGGACTCTTTTATTGTTTCGTCATATATATAGAGAAATAGTGCAATGAAAGGAAATTTTCCGAGGTGGAGATTGTATTTCCAATTTGAGCGCAGTAAAAGAGGTGAGAATCTTGAACTTTGATATTGTAGGACAAAAAGCATATATAAAAGATGGGCCGCATCGGAACCGAATTGGAACTGTAAAGAAAAATGAAAAACAATTAGAATCCCATTTTGCTATTGTAATTGGAGAACAAAGTATTGATGTAGAGCTAAAGGATATCGTGTTAGTTGGAGTAGATGTAGGACAATTTCATACATGGTGCGAGCAAAATGGTTATTTGTGAAAGGGACGGGCTGTGAGATAATGAAATATATTTGAGAAAAGAGAATATGTTATTGTATTCTCTTTTTCTATGTTTAAGGAGGCGGAAATGAAATATAAAGCACAGGAGCTTACATTGGAGTTGAAAGAGAAGATTCAATGTATGGAGAATGGAATAGCGCGAATATCACTTGGATTTTTTAAAGCGTATTCGCATTTATACATAGGGGAAAATATGAAATTAGATATGGGATTTGAATGAGAAAAAGAGAATCCCTTTGAAATAGGATATTATTCATCAGTTTCTATAGCGGTATTAGATGAAGAAGGAGAGATGATTGAATTTTACATTATTCCAATTTAGAGATGCGAAAATACTTTTTTAGGGATGCCAACTCAGTCGAGAGTTTGGGGGAGTAAGAAAGTAGGGGAACTTGTTGATGAATCTTGTTATGAGATTGAGGAAGAGTTAAAAGAGCAACTAGAAGAATACTTGGAGTGATAACTTTCAAGAGAAGATGTATAGAGATGGAACATAATAAAAAAGACGCTAACAGTATAAATTGTTAGCGTCCTTTTTTATTATGAAGCAATCTCACCAGTTTTTACATCATCTTGATTGTACGTATCCTGATCTAATTCACCAAGCCATTTACTAGAAATAAGACCAGCTGTCATAGAACCACTTACGTTAAGAGCTGTACGACCCATATCGATTAATGGTTCAACTGAGATAACAAGAGCGACAATGCCGATTGGTAAGTTCATTGTAGATAGTACGATTAACGCTGCGAATGTTGCACCGCCACCAACACCGGCAACACCGAATGAGCTAATAGCAACGACAGCGATTAAAGTTAAAATGAATTGTGGTTGTAATGGATCAATTCCTACAGTTGGAGCGACCATCATAGCAAGCATTGCTGGATAAATACCTGCGCAACCGTTTTGACCGATAGATACCCCAAAGGATGCAGCGAAGTTAGCGATTCCTTCAGAAATACCAAGCTTTTCTTTTTGAGCTTCAATATTTAATGGCATTGCACCAGCACTAGAGCGAGATGTGAATGCAAATGTTAATACAGGGAACACTTTTTTCAAATATTGAATTGGATTTAAACCAGATAATGCGATTAATAATAAGTGAATGATAAACATTACGATAAGAGCTACGTAAGATGCTAACACGAAGTTACCAAGTTTTAAAATAGCGTTAATATCGCTACCAGCAACTGTCTTTGCCATAAGAGCTAATACGCCGTATGGAGTAAGACGTAAAATTAATGTTACCATACGCATTACGATTGCATATACAGCATCAAGCATTTTCTTAAATAGCTCTGCTTGTTCTGGATATTTTCGTTTTACACCTATAAAGGCAATCCCGATAAAGGCTGCAAATATTACAACAGAAATTGTTGATGTTGGACGAGCACCTGTTAAATCAAGAAAAGGATTCGTAGGCAACAGTTCTAACAATTTGTCTGGAATTGTTGTCTTTTCAATAGAAGTAAATCTTTCTTCTACTAATTTCAGACGAGCAGATTCTGCATCACCTTGTTGTAAACCTGTTGCTGATACATCAAATCCTGCGCTTGCAGCTATACCGACAGCTGCGGCAATTCCTGTAGTAAGAATTAAAATTCCGATAATAAGACCACTGATTTTACCAAGGTTTTTCGTTAATTGTAATTTTGTAAATGCTGAAATAATAGATACTAAAATAAGTGGCATAACGATCATTTGAAGTAATTTCACATAACCGTTACCAATTAAACTAAACCAGGTATTTGATTCGATAATTACTTTAGAAGTAGGTTCATAAATAAATTGTAATATAAGACCAAAGATAATTCCGACTCCTAAAGCAGTAAATACACGTTTATTAAAAGATACATGCTTACGTTGCATATAATACAATACGCCAACTAAAATGAGCATGACTGTGATGTTAATCCCGACAAGCAGTGTATTCATGTTGATTCCCCCTAATTCCAATGTGTTATATAGAATATAAGGTAATAAAACCTATAAGTCAACTAGGGAATTACGGAATTAAAAAAAAGATGGCAATTTGCCATCTCTTAATGCCCAGCTCCAGGGACAAGTAAAAATGTTGTGTACCATGTAAATCCGATGAAGAAAACGGTTAAATATGCCCCGAATACGTATATATACATACGCTCTGTTAATTTTAAATAACTTAAAAGTACGAAGAATCCTGTTTGTCCTAAAAATAGTAGTGCGGTCGAATGCATATCCCCTACGTAAAACATAACCGAGAAAATTCCAGTCCAAAAGCCGAGAACGCGAAACATGCGCTCCATGCCATCTCCCTCCTTTTCTAAAAAAAGTAAAACCTCTTTTCATTATAGTTCATTTTTCTAACTATTGTAAATATTCATTCATATAAAAAGAAGCCAATTATAATATTGACTTCTTCTTAGTTGAAAAACTAAATTTGAACTTTATCCCGCTATTTGTGGGCAGTAAAACTCCCATCTCAAAATTCGGCAAATGCGAGGAAATTAGGTGGGAGATAACTGCCCGTAAAAGCCCGATTGGTTCAATTAATAATCAGTGGGGGAAGAACACCCCACACTGATTAAAGTTTCACTTTATAGTTACAAGATTTGCAGCCATCTAGTAGACTATCGTTTCGTGTTAATTCCACGTTCGGGAATAGGATCTCAAAAATCCCCTTCATCATATCTCCGTGCATGTTACAAATTTCAGTTGGATGATGCGCAGCAACTTCTTTAAACGGACAATTGTGTACATCATAGAAAATTTTTGTGCCATCCGTACTTATTTCAAAAGCAGGAGATAAACCAGCTGTTGAGAATGCTTCTTTTGCGATTTGCATTTTTTGTTCTATCGTCAATGCTTCTGCACTTACATTTAAGCGATGCATATGCTGTTGCATTAATTCTTTGCCGAAGTGTTTTCCTGTTTCATATAGCGCTTTTTCACCGGCGCTACCTAAGCTTAGTAGTGAATTAAATGCTATCTGTGCTAATAATTGATAATCGCGAAATGGGAATTGTAACTGGATGACATCTTGAGACAAGACGTATAGTCTGCTTGGTCTGCCGCCTTTCCCAGTTTTTTTTGTTTCTGATTTGAGCATATTAACATCTTCTAATTTAGATAAATGTAAACGCGCTACGTTTGGATGAATGTTAAACTCATCTGCAATTTCTTGTACAGTTACGTAATTATGCTTTTGCGAAATATATTTATAAATGTAATAACGAGTAGGGTCAGATAACACACCTGTAATTTTTAAAGCTTGTTCCATGAGGATCTCCACCTTTATCACTTTATCCAAGATATTAACATTATAATACAGATAAACTTCTATATAGGTAATTTCAGACAATAGTTCAGAAATTGTTCATAATTTCACAAACATATTTTTCCTTTTTATCTTAGTGAAAATACAAAATCTCTAATTTTTCTTGAGCATTTTTTCATGATATATACATAGTGAGGAGGGAAACTTGATGAATAGTGTCGAGCTTTTTGCAAATATGATTATGAAAGAAGCTTGTGGGGTGCAAGCATCAGACTTACATATTGTGCCCAGGCAAAAGGATGTGGCGATTCAATTACGTATAGGGAAAGATTTAATTACGAAACGGTGTATTGGAAAGGAATTTGGAGAAAAGCTTGTTTCGCACTTTAAGTTTTTAGCATCAATGGATATAGGAGAGAGGAGAAAGCCTCAAAATGGTTCGTTGTACTTACAAATTGATGGACAAGAAGTGTATTTACGCCTTTCAACACTTCCAACAGTATATCAAGAAAGTCTCGTTATTCGCCTCCATTTACAAGCATCTGCTCAGCCGTTGTCTCACCTTTCGTTATTTCCAAGTTCAGCGGAAAAATTACTCTCTTTTTTAAAGCATTCGCATGGGTTACTCGTATTTACTGGGCCGACTGGTTCTGGAAAAACAACAACAATGTATGCGTTATTAGAAGTAGCTAGAAAATGGCAAACACGTCGCATCATTACACTGGAAGATCCAGTTGAGCAAAGAAAAGACGGTTTATTACAAATTCAAATAAATGAAAAAGCTGGTATCACATATAAAACGGGATTAAAGGCTATTTTGCGTCATGATCCAGATATTATTTTAGTTGGCGAAATTCGTGATGAAGAAACAGCAAAAGTAGCTGTAAGGGCCAGTTTGACGGGACATTTAGTAATGACAACCTTGCATACAAATGATGCGAAAGGAGCGATACTACGATTTATGGATTATGGTATTACAAGGCAAGAAATTGAACAATCATTATTAGCAGTAGCTGCTCAGCGGCTCGTCGAATTAAAATGTCCATTTTGCAGAGGGAAGTGTGCAACTTTATGTAAATCAATGAGGAAAGTGAGACAGGCAAGCATTTATGAACTGTTATATGGATATGAATTAAAACAAGCGATTAAAGAAGCAAGTGGAGAACATGTTACGTATCACTATAAAACGTTGGAATCGTCGGTTCGAAAAGGGTATGCTTTAGGCTTTTTAGAAGAAGATGTATATGTTTAAGAGAAAATGGAGTTTAAGTGATCAAGCATTATTATGTAAAAGATTAAGTGATTTATTAGAGAAAGGTTACTCACTTTTGCAGGCGTTAGAATTTTTGCAGTTGCAACTACCATTAGGAAAGAAATTACAGTTACAGCGTATGATCGAGGGATTGAAAAATGGACAAAGTTTGCACGCTTCTTTTCACCAATTAATGTTTCACTCTGAGATGTTAAGTTATTTGTTTTATGCAGAGCGACATGGTGACATTTCTTTTGCTTTGCAACAAGGAAGCGTACTTCTTTACAAGAAAGATAAATATAGGAAAGATATGATGAAAGTAATGCGATATCCTATGTTTTTATCATTTTTTTTAATGATTATGCTTTCTGTTTTTAACCTCATTTTATTGCCTCAGTTTGAAATGATGTATAGTTCTTTACGTTCTACAGCACCACCACTTACGGAGCAAATTTTAGTTGCAATTAAATTATTACCCTACTTCATTTATATGATTGTTCTTATCGTTATAACGGGATTTAGTATATATATATTTTATTTCCGAAAACTTCCGCCTACTCAAAAGGTAAAGATTATGATCCGTATTCCCCTTATGAAAACATTTCTTATTTTAAATCATTCGCATTATTTTTCCACTCAATTAAGTGGTTTATTACACGGTGGATTGTCCGTACACGAAGCATTAACAATAATGATGAAGCAAAAGTATCATCCGTTCTTTCAGTATGAAGCAGACCGAATTGAGCGGCAATTAATTGCAGGAGAACCGTTACAATCTATTATTGATAAAAGCGGTTATTATGAGAAAGAACTTTCTTATATCATTACGCATGGACAAGCAAACGGTAATTTAGCAAATGAGCTTGGTGATTACAGTGAGCTCATTATTGAAAAGGTAGAACAAAAAATTAAACGTATGTTATTTGTGATTCAACCCATTTTATTTACATGTCTTGGGGTTATAGTCATTTTGATGTACTTAGCGATGATTATGCCGATGTTTCAAATGATGAATTCTATATAGGGGGCATTTACATGCAGAATGAGGAGGGTTTTACTCTTTTAGAAATGTTATTAGTTATGGTTGTCATAACTGTATTATTACTATTAATTATTCCAAATGTAGTTACACAGCGCTCATCCGTCCAAGGAAAAGGATGTGCAGCCTATGTGAAATCTATAGAAGCACAAATACAAGCATATCACTTGCAACATAATAAGATTCCATCAATAGAGGAACTTGAAACAGGAAAGTATATTACTTCAAAAACTTGTCCGAAAGGTGAACCAATCCATATTTCCGATGATGGTACGGTATCAGCTGGGAAATCGTGAAGCAAAAAGGTTTTACTCTTTTAGAAATGCTACTTGTCTTATTTGCTATTTCTGTACTGAGTGTTGTTACGCATTTTAACGTTACTTCATTACATGAAAAACAAAAAGTTGAGCAGTTTTTGAAACAGTTTTCAAATGATATTTTGTATATGCAGCAGTTAGCGATTAAGCGTCAAAAACATTATACGTTACGCTGGTTTAAAGAGAAACATATGTATTATATTTCGGAATCGGAGACAGACCTATTAATTGTTAAGAGAGAATATGATAAAGATGTCCAAATGGATTTGCATACCTTTCCAAATCCAATGACATATAATCCGAGCGGGAATATTAATAGGGGTGGTACGATTTTACTTTCCTATCGAGGTTATAAATATGAGATTGTATTTCAGCTTGGAAGAGGGAGATTTACGTATCGTGAAGTGTCAAAAAGGATCAGTAATGGTTGAAATGGTTGTAGCGTTAAGTTTAATAATGATGGCGGCATCATTATTGCTCCCGCAAACATTATTAATTATGCAAGAAAGAAAAAATATAAAAATGAGCTATAAAGCATTAATATTATTAAAAAAAGAAGCGGCCTTATTTAAGTATGAGAATGAGGAAAAGCGAGTAAAAGAGCAAGTCATAAAAGGAATTGTATATTACACATATTGGAGAGGAGATGAAGTTTGTACGATGTGGAAAGATATGAGAGGAAAAGCGATGGAGCAATGCCTTTATGCAAAGGAAAAATAAAAAAGAAGCGGGATTTACATTAATAGAAATGATTGCATGTTTGTTGCTTTTATCAATGTTCTTTTTACTTTTACCGCGTCTTCATATTATGGGGATAGAAAATACACATTCAAAAGGATTAAATGACTGGGAGTGGGATGTGTTTTTAGGACAAATGCAATTAGAGTTTCGTGAAGTATTAAGTGGGAGGAAGATAGAGCTAGAAAACGGTGGGAATATTTTACGCTTCCAACTTCGTAATGGTGATCAGGTGACGTATGAAAAGTTGAATAGTAATTTAATAAGAAAAGTAAATATGCGCGGAAGGGAATTTATATTACAAAGGATTGAAGCGATTTCGTATAAATTAACACCTCATTTGTTATATATATATGTGAAAGATATAAGTGGTGAAATATATGAAGGCGTGGCTGTGCGCTATAGTGAAATTGAGATAGAAACATGAGAAAACAAGATGGATTTGTAATGCCAGGAACAATTATTTTTCTTATTTTATTCATTTCATTTTCGATGTACGAAACGAATATGTTACTTTCGGATAAAAAATTTTATTCTGAAATAGAACAAAGTTTTTTCATGGAGGAACTTGTTGATCGAGCTATTTCAGATATAAAAAGAGACTTACAGCAAAAAGAAAAAGAGGATGTTTTTTTATTTCAGTATGAAAGAGGAGAAGTGAGTGGAAAGTACGTCTTTGAAAATGATGTTATTATCATTTCGTTGCAATGTGTTACAAAACAGAGAGTTTTCTATACAGTGAGCTTTCGGTATAGGGAAAAGGATAATAAAATATTTGATTGGGTAGAAGGATAATATGTAAAATATATGGAGAAGAACCATGAGTTTCTATTGTGGAGGGAGTCAATTTCTTTGAGGAAAGGGATAAGAACGATGTTCAAAAGTTTAAATTTTCTCAAAAAAGAGAAAGGTAGAAAGAATATGATATATTCATGCTATCCAATCATTTTTTCTAGGGAGATAAGAAAATGACAAATAACAATCAAATAGGTGAAAGTAAGGAACAAACTATTTTTGATCATAAAGGAAATACGATTATGACAGAGGATAGGGAAATACAAATTATTTCAAAATTCGAAGAACCTCTTATTGTTGTATTAGCAAATGTATTAAGTGATGAAGAGTGCGCTGAATTGATTGAATTGTCTAAAAGCAATATGAAACGTTCTAAAGTTGGTTCATCACGTGATGTAAATGATATTCGAACGAGTAGTGGTGCATTTTTGGAAGAGAATGAACTTACTTCGAAGATTGAAAAACGAATTTCATCTATCACGAATGTTCCTGTAGCGCATGGAGAAGGATTGCACATTTTAAATTATGAAGTGGATCAAGAATATAAAGCGCACTATGATTATTTTGCAGAACATAGCAGGTCAGCTGCTAATAATCGTATAAGTACTCTTGTGATGTACTTAAATGATGTAGAAGAAGGCGGAGAAACATTCTTTCCGAAATTAAATCTTTCTGTACACCCTAGAAAGGGAATGGCAGTATACTTTGAGTACTTTTATCAAGATCAATC
The DNA here is from genome assembly GCF_016650875.1 of Bacillus sp. TH30. Taxonomy (NCBI): domain Bacteria; kingdom Bacillati; phylum Bacillota; class Bacilli; order Caryophanales; family Bacillaceae; genus Bacillus; species Bacillus sp. TH30. The sequence continues at coordinate 3,701,585 of NZ_JAEKEY010000002.1, forward strand.
ACTAAATGAGCTTACGTTACATGGAGGGGCACCTGTTACGAAGGGTGAGAAATGGATTGCAACGCAGTGGGTGAGAAGAGGTACTTATAAGTAAAAGTGAGCCAGCTTGTTTGATTACGAAAAAATAGTGAGTATGTTACGTTTTGTTCTTCATAGCATAAGAAGAACAAAACGTTTTTTTATTAAATAAAGTAACATTTTTCGTTATAATAACAAATAATAACGGATGATTGAGAGGAACGAAAATGAAATCTATATACATAACTGGCTATATGGGAGCTGGGAAAACAACAATTGGAAAAGTGTTAAGTAAAGAACTTCATATGGATGTTGTAGATACAGACCAAAAAATTGAAGAGAAGCAAGAGAAGGCAATTCGTGATATTTTTGCCGAAGAAGGCGAAATGACTTTTCGGGAATATGAAAGTGAAATGTTACGTTCACTACCGGTTCAGAATGTAATTATTACAACGGGTGGAGGGATTATTGAACGAGCGGAAAATCGAAAGTGGATGAAGGAAAATGGAACTGTTGTGTATTTATATTGCGATCCACATGTAATTGCAGAAAGGCTTCGTGAAGATACGACACGTCCACTATTTCAGAAGAAAGATATAGATGCATTTATAACGAAATTTGAATCGCGCCGAGCTTATTATGAAGAGGCTGATATTCATATCGATACGACAAATAAGTCGGTAAAGCAAATTATGAATGAATTAAAGCAAAAGATTAATGAATAAAAAAGTGGACATACTAATCAAGTAGAGGTGATGATAATATGTCTACTAATGATTATGTACGCTTTGTGACACAGCAATTTGTGTCATATATGGATGCTCCAAAAGAGGATCGAAAACAACAGAAACAACAACGTCGTGCGGAGAAAGAGCCATTCTTAAATAAATGGTTTGGTGTTATGCCACTGAGCGCTGCTTTGTTTTATCGAAATGTAAAAAATAAAAGAAAAAAATCAAGCTAACTTTTTCGTAATATGTCTGGCAAAATAAAGATCCCCTAGTGCAACAAGCTGCTAGGGGATCTTTATTTATTGTTGCACAGATTCTTTTTCTTCAGTAACCGCATGTATCTTATTATTTACCCATACAAACCCTATTCCGATGCAAATAGAAATACCCCAGCCAACAGCGGTCATAATAGCTCTCATTTCACCATATCCATCTACACCGAAAACAGAGATGAAATAGATTTTCAAGAAGCTTTTTAATATAAATTGAAGGCCGAAAAATAGTGTTAAATATTGCAGTGCTGGATATATACGACTATCACGATAAAGCTCACGACTTTTATCACGATCATGACCTTGCAGTGCTGAAATATCCGCTGCGAAATATAACATAAGTGGTTTTTTTATAAAGATTGTACATATAACGATGCAGCCAAGTACGATATGATAATATGCATCATTCCATAGCATTCGTTCCGCTGATCCAGATATTAAGTCTACCGTTGTATTAGAAATGAGTGTAATTAAAATAAAGAACCCTGTAACGTTAAACTGTTTTTCTTTTTTAAAGGTATACAGTGTATAAATAATCCCCGGAACAGAGGAAATTAACATTGCGTAATAAGGATCGATATAAGGTTTTGCAAATTTCCAAATGAGGAATGGGAATACGAGATAAAAGACAAGATCTAATATAGCTTTTTTATTTTGATTCATACAAATCCTCCTTAAGTCATACATATATTTTATAATATAATTTCTGAAAATTGTATAAGGTTTAATAAAAAAAGAAAAGTAGATGATTAGTAGATTAAAAAAATTGTCCCTAGCGTAGTAAGTTTTTTTAGTATATAATAAAGGAAACGCTTTCATTTTTTTGATTTGTTCACAAAATGGATGGAAAATCACATATTTACTATTGATATGTTACTTTATAATGAAACTAATTAAATATACATGCATACAATATTGTGAAATAAATAACATAAATAATCTATATAAATGTAAACGTTATCAAAAGAGAGGTGGAGACAATGAGTAAATTTTTCTTCAATCATAATCCAGCAACATTAGAGGATGGAAGACTGGTTAAGTATGCTGAAATTATTTATGGAGAAGGTGGCCGTTCTGTATTAGAAAATTTAATGGTGAAGGCATCTATCAGATTACGTGATCGTTATCCGAATAAATCTGACGAACAGATCTCGAACCTCGTAAATCAAGGCATCCATGATATGTTTCAAAAATACGTGAATGAGTAAGAGCAGCTACTGGCTGCTCTTATTTTTTTGTATAAGGATTGTGCCTCTAGCTGAAAATAAAGATGCATTTTGAAACATGCAAAAAGGAGGCGAAAAAGATGAGTAATGGAATTGGTCGTTCAAAAGAGAATCTTCCAACTGATGCAAACCATGTAAGTGCAAAGGATCGTGCATATCAGAAACGTATGACAGAGAAAAAACAGCAAGGGCGTAATGAAGATAGAGAATAGGCTGGGAACATATCTTAAAAGAAGCTCCTTCAATCTGAAGGAGCTTTCTTTAAGATAGAAAATGATTTGCGGTAACATAAAAGAGACCACCGTTTATAATTTGTATTGTAATGCGTGGTTCGTATTGTTCTTGTAATGCTTGCTTTTCAATTTCATAGCTCTCTGGAAGTTCATCGCTATCTTCGTAAAATCGATTTAAAAGGTCTAAATCGTGATTCCAACGCACTCTCGCTTCTTTTGCCCACGTGTGGTCATCTTCAGCGATTATACTTTTTAAAGCATCCTCTATACGTTGTAAGCCACTTTGTGGCTTAATGATAGGTGAGAGGGTAAAACAAAAGTCAGGTATTTTCGGTGTGAGTTTGATCTCTGCTAAAGTGTCATGAAAGTTTGCAATCATTGTCCCGGAAATAAGATGAATACCGATGGAATGAAGTATGTCTTTTTTTCGGTCGCATTGATAAGATACTTTTATATTTACACCAAGCCAAGGATGAAGGGGGGTATGAGTTGCCCCGATATGTTTCACTTCCTCATATAAACGTATGTATGAACCTAGTTCTTTTGTTGTTTCAAATATTTGATGCAAACGGGGTGAACCGTAATGAATAAGTTCACCGTCGTTTTCTTCGTTTTCTGGATTTGTAATAAGAGTAAGGCGCATCGGGTTCGGAACGCCTCCTGTTTTTTCAAGATAGTGCCAATAGAAAGGGCGGTTCATTAATAATTTATCCATTTCAATTGTTAACTGCACGTCTAATAGGTGAGGGGAACGTTCTAAAATTTCGCAGTTATTCGCCTCAAAAAAGTTATATAAGTAATTATGAATTTCATTTTGCTGCATAGTCTTGCACCTCTGCTTCATTGCGCTTCGCAAAATCGATAATAGATGTTAAATTTTCCATCTTGATTCGAATTTCACCTTCGCTTTTTGAATGCGCGAAAATTTCTTGAATATGCGCATCAATATTTTTCATGTTGATTCTCGTTAAAATTTCATCGAGTTCACCGATTACACGTTCAAATAAATTAATTTTTTCATATAGTAGTTTTAAAATGTGCTCTTCAACAGTGTGCTTTGTTGCTAAGTTATAAATATGAACATCATTTTTTTGTCCAAGACGGTGAATACGTCCAATCCTTTGCTCGAGTCGCATTGGATTCCACGGTAAGTCGTAATTAATCATATGGCTACAAAATTGTAAGTTAATTCCTTCACCACCAGCTTCGGTCGCAATTAATACTTGGGCATGATTTTGGAAAAGCTCCTTCATCCAATCTTTCTTCCCGCGCTTAAATCCACCGCGAAATGGAACAGAGGAAATGCCATGTTGTTGTAAGAACCATTGTAAATACATTTGTGAAGCTCTATATTCAGTGAAGATAATGACTTTATCGTCAACTTCTTTTATAAGCTCTAGTGCTTTATTTGCTTTGGAGTTGAACGGAATATGATTAATTTTGTCCATCAGCACATCAATATGTGGGTCCTTTATGTAGTGCTCATTTTCTTTCTGTCTTTTTTCTACATGTTTTTTTAGTGAATAGTAAACAGCTTCACGACTACTACATGCTTCCCGTTTTAAAGTTAAGGATGAGAAAGCAGATGTGACGGCATCTTGTCCACGCCAATTTTCAATTTCATTATACAAAGCTTGTTCTTCTTCATTGAATTCAACGAAGATTGTTCGTACATGCCTCTTCGGCCAATCAATGCCAGTGTTATTGCGTCTATTTCGAACCATTACTTTATTGATAAGAGCTTTTAAATCTTCATCGGATTCAGTGGAACGATTTTTGGAAGCGTAATATTCTTCAAAATTAGATTGATTGCCTAAATGACCTGGTTTTAATAAAGAAACGAGGTTGAAGATTTCATCGATTTTATTTTGAACAGGAGTTGCAGTTAGTAATAAACAAAACTTCTTTTTTAATCGCTGTGCAAATTCATAGTTTTTTGTTTTATTATTTTTTAGTTTATGTGCTTCATCGATAATAATAAGGTCATACTCTAGGTTTAAAACGATATCGCGATGCGGTGAACGTTTCGCAGTATCGATTGATGAAACGATGACATCAGCTTGTTCCCAAGAATAACTTTTCTTTTGAGCGACCGCAGGAATAAAAAATTTTGTGTTTAGTTCATACGCCCACTGAGATACGAGAGAAGCTGGAACGAGAATGAGTACCTTTTTTACAAGTCCTCGAACCATATATTCTTTTAAAATAAGTCCAGCTTCAATCGTTTTTCCAAGTCCGACTTCGTCTGCTAGAATCGCTTTACCATTCATTTGTTCAATGACATTTTGAGCGACCTCTAATTGATGTGGAAGCGGCGTGAAATGTGATAAATGTTTCGGTGCTTGCAATCCATCAAAAGTAGGGACGAGTAACGATTTCTCTGTTTTATAAGCTAAATGATATAAATCCCAATTTGTCCAAGGACCATCTTCATCAATTCTTTTTAAAAAATTGTTTTGCCACGTTCGATCTACGGAAATATCGACATTCATTAAGACTCTCCCACCTTTTATAAACTAAAGTGATTATTTAAAAAATCTTTATTATAAGCCTCGTAATAAGGCGCTATCACAATTACTAAAAGTTAAAGAATAGGCAATGATAAAGGGCTAAATTTCAAAATTTGTATTTAATAAGATTAAGAATGAAAAATTCTAAATTATTTTTTATGCTAGAATATTGATGAAATATAGCGAATAATGTTAGGATAATGGTGTGAAATGTGTGGAATCTTTCGTATTTTATCCAAGAAAGTAACTTTTTATTTACGCTTTCATAAAAAAATATACTGAGATTCCGTATAACCTTATCTTTTCAGAATGAAAATGTTTAGATATGGGAAGCAACTTTTATTGATTTGTCAGAGCATAAGGGGGAAAGAGCATGATTACATTACAACGTACACCGTTATTTGATGTATACGCGAAGTATGGTGGGAAAACAGTCGACTTCGGTGGTTGGGAATTACCAGTTCAATTTTCAAGCATTAAAGAGGAACATGAAGCTGTACGTACAGGAGCAGGTTTGTTCGATGTATCTCATATGGGAGAAGTAGAGGTAAAAGGTGTAGATAGTTTAGCATTTTTACAACGTGTTGTTACAAATGACGTATCTACCTTAAAGGTAGGGGGCGCACAATATACAGCTATGTGCTATGAAAATGGTGGCACAGTAGATGACTTATTAATCTACAAACGTGGTGAAGAAGACTATTTATTAGTAATCAATGCATCAAATATCGAGAAAGATTACGAATGGTTAGCTAGCCATGTAATTGGCGATGCGAAAGTAGTCAATGTTTCTAGTGAAGTTGCGCAGCTTGCAATTCAAGGACCAAAAGCAGAAGGCATTTTACAAAAAGTTGTGTCAGAAGATTTGAAAGAAATTAAGTTCTTTAAATTTAAAAATAATATTCTTGTAGATGGAATTCCTGCACTTGTATCTCGTACAGGTTACACAGGTGAAGATGGATTCGAAATTTACTGTAAGAGTGAAGATGCAGCAAAACTTTGGGAGAAACTTCTTGAAGTGGGAGCAGAAGAGGGCTTAAAACCATGTGGCTTAGGTGCTCGTGATACACTTCGCTTCGAAGCAACACTTCCGTTATACGGACAAGAGTTATCAAAAGATATTACACCGATTGAAGCGGGAATTGGCTTTGCGGTAAAACCAAATAAAGAAGCAGATTTCTTTGGAAAAGAAACGTTAAAAGAGCAAAAAGAAAACGGTGCATCTCGTAAATTAGTCGGCATCGAAGTAATCGAACGCGGTATTCCTCGTACGCATTACCCTGTATTTATAGGAGAAGAAAAAATCGGGGAAGTAACGAGTGGTACACAATCTCCAACGTTAAAGAAAAGCATTGGTTTAGCACTAATTGATGTAAAATACGCAGCAGTTGATACAGAAGTAGAAATTGAAATTCGTAATAAACGCGTCAAAGCAGTAGTTGTTCCAACACCATTTTATAAACGTTCAAAGTAACGGGGAGAGGGGTAGATTTCATGTTGCATCGTTATCTTCCAATGACAGAAGAAGACAAAAAAGAAATGTTACAAACAATCGGCGTTCAAACGATTGATGAGTTATTCTCTGATATTCCAGAGAGTGTTCGTTTTAAAGGGGATTTAAAAATTAAAGAAGCAAAATCAGAGCCAGAGCTTTTAAAAGAGCTATCTCAAATGGCTAGCAAAAATGCGAACTTAAAAGAATATGCTTCTTTCTTAGGAGCAGGTGTATACGATCATTACGCTCCAGTAATTGTTGATCATGTTATTTCTCGTTCAGAGTTTTATACAGCTTACACACCATACCAACCAGAAATTTCACAAGGGGAATTACAAGCAATTTTTGAATTCCAAACAATGATTTGTGAATTAACAGGAATGGATGTAGCAAACTCTTCTATGTATGACGGAGGTACAGCTTTAGCTGAAGCGGCAATGCTAGCAGCTGGTCATACTCGCAAAAAGAAAATTCTTGTTTCAGCGGCAGTTCATCCAGAATCAAGAGCGGTACTTGAAACATATGCAAAAGGTCAAAATCTTGAAGTTGTTGAAATTGATCATAAAAACGGTGTAACAGATTTAGAAGTATTACAAAGTGAAGTAGATGATACAGTTGCTTGTGTAATCGTTCAATATCCAAACTTCTTCGGACAAGTGGAAAAGTTAGCTGATATCGAAAAAATCGTTCATCAACAAAAATCATTATTTATCGTTTCTTCAAATCCATTATCATTAGGCGCATTAACACCGCCAGGAAAATTCGGTGCTGATGTTGTAATCGGTGATGCACAACCATTCGGTATCCCAACGCAGTTTGGTGGACCGCACTGTGGTTACTTTGCAACAACGAAAGCATTTATGCGTAAAATTCCAGGACGTCTTGTCGGACAAACTGTAGATTCAGATGGTAAACGTGGATTTGTATTAACGTTACAAGCACGTGAACAGCATATTCGTCGTGATAAAGCGACGTCTAACATTTGTTCAAACCAAGCGTTAAATGCATTAGCAGCTTCTGTTGCAATGACGGCACTTGGCAAACAAGGTGTAAAAGAAATGGCACGTCAAAACATTTCTAAAGCACAATATGCAAAACGTCAATTTGAAGCGAAAGGTTTCACAGTAACGTTCGCTGGACCATTCTTTAATGAATTTGTTGTAGATTGTAAACGTCCAGTTAAAGAAATAAATGATGTATTAATACAAAAGAATATTATCGGTGGTTACGACCTAGGCCGTGATTATAAAGAGCATGAAAACCATATGCTTGTAGCGGTAACAGAGCTTCGTACAAAAGAGGAAATTGACACACTTGTAAACGAAATGGGGGCTATCCAATGAAGAACCAAGACCAAGCACTTATTTTTGAAGTGACTAAAGAAGGACGCGTAGGATATAGCTTACCCAAATTAGATGTAGAAGAAGTAAAATTAGAAGATGTGTTTGAGAGTGATTATATTCGAGTAGAAGATGCAGAGCTTCCAGAAGTATCTGAACTTGATATTATGCGCCATTACACAGCGCTTTCAAACCGTAACCACGGTGTGGATTCTGGATTCTATCCACTTGGGTCTTGTACGATGAAATATAATCCGAAAATTAATGAAAACGTAGCTCGTTTCGCAGGCTTTGCAAATATTCATCCACTTCAAGATGAAAAAACAGTGCAAGGTGCAATGGAATTAATGTATGACTTACAAGAACATTTAATTGAAATTACAGGTATGGATACTGTTACGTTACAACCAGCAGCTGGTGCACACGGAGAATGGACAGGATTAATGTTGATTCGTGCATATCATGAAGCGAACGGTGACTTTAACCGTACGAAAGTAATTGTTCCTGACTCTGCTCACGGAACAAACCCGGCGTCTGCAACAGTAGCTGGTTTTGAAACAATTACGGTGAAATCAAATGAACATGGTCTTGTTGACTTAGATGATTTAAAACGTGTTGTAAACGAAGAAACAGCAGCACTTATGTTAACAAATCCAAATACATTAGGCCTATTCGAAGAAAATATTTTAGAAATGGCAGAAATCGTCCATAACGCAGGCGGTAAATTATACTATGATGGTGCAAACTTAAATGCGGTATTAAGCCAAGCACGCCCAGGAGATATGGGATTTGACGTTGTGCATTTAAATCTTCATAAAACATTTACAGGTCCGCATGGCGGCGGTGGCCCAGGTTCTGGTCCAGTAGGTGTGAAAGCTGATTTAATTCCGTACTTACCAAAACCGATTTTAGAGAAAACAGAAAATGGCTATCACTTCAACTATGATCGTCCAGAAGCAATTGGGCGTGTGAAACCATTCTATGGTAACTTCGGAATTAACGTTCGTGCATACACATATATTCGTTCTATGGGCCCAGATGGCTTGCGTGCAGTAACTGAGTATGCTGTATTAAATGCGAACTATATGATGAGAAGATTAGCACCATTCTATGATCTTCCGTTCGATAGACATTGCAAGCATGAATTTGTATTATCAGGTCGTCGTCAAAAGAAACTTGGTGTACGTACATTAGATATTGCAAAACGTCTGCTTGATTTCGGTTACCATCCACCAACAATTTACTTCCCATTAAATGTGGAAGAATGTATTATGATTGAGCCAACAGAAACAGAATCAAAAGAAACATTAGATGGTTTCATTGATAAGATGATTCAAATTGCTAAAGAGGTAGAAGAAAATCCAGAAGTTGTACAAGAAGCACCACATACAACAGTAATAAAACGTTTAGATGAAACATTGGCTGCTCGTAAACCAGTTTTACGTTATGAAAAGCTAGCACCTGTACAAGTGTGATTGCAAAAAAAAGAACTCGCTACATGCGGGTTCTTTTTTTTGCAACATTGGTGCAGCTAGAATGAAAAAAATGTTAAAAATTTATATTTTTTGTTTCATATTGCTGTAAAGATGCGGTTTTATAGGTGATTTTGTTGAAAAAGTCGGTTTGATAAAAGTATTTATTTTTGTTAGAATTTTATTGAAATTAAGAAGATGTGATGAGGTAGAAATTACTCATTTTTATGTATATGTGAAAAAACGAGCAAGACGGGGGTGGAAGCGTGGGATATCGATGTTATAGAATGGTATACCATTTAGAAAATGGAGAAACAATTAAAGATGTAAAAGAATTTTGTTACCGAGACCAAGGGAAAGTGTTAGAAAGAGTAGCACACCGTGTAATGGATAATAGAGAAGTGACAGCGATTGATAAACAAGGAACAATCATTTCAATAGCGTGTGAGGACATTGTAAAGGTAGAACTTGATTACATAACAGAAAGTTAACCTTGAGTCATATCGAATTATTCGATACAATATACTGTTGAATGGTGAAGAGAGAAGAGAGGAGTTTATCATGGGTAATACACGACACTTTTATATGTTTATTTTAGCGTTTGTTCTTGTTGTGGCGTTAACGATTTATTTAATTGTTGATAGCAGCTGGTACAATACAGTTCATCCAGCATTCCTTCTTTTTATGTATGTAGGAATTGCGGTTGTTAGTTTCGGAATGAGAGACGAAATGTTAGATCGCTTTGAAAAGTGATACATATACGAAAGACCAACAGGAAAATGTTGGTCTTTTTTTCTTGCCAAAAATAGGATGTTGTGTATATACTGTATATATAAGGTATACACAGTATATACACACACTGGAGGAAAACATGAATATTATTATTTCGAATTCTTCCCAAGACCCTATTTATGTGCAAATAAGAAAACAATTAAGCCAGCTTATTTTAAATGGTGGTTTAAAGGGTGGAGACCAATTACCGTCTATTCGTAGCTTAGCGAAGGAATTACAAGTTAGTGTAATTACAACGAAGCGTGCGTACGAGGAGCTTGAAAAAGAAGGATATATAGAAACTGTTGCTGGGAAGGGGACTTATGTTTCACGTAAAAATAATGAACTACTAAAAGAACAGCGGCTACGTCTATTGGAAAGTAAAGCGGAAGGGATTGTGAATGAAAGTAAAGCGTTGCAGCTTTCACTTGAAGATTTACAGCAGATGATTGCGTGTTTATATGAGGGGGAATAAGGGATGTTAGAGCTAAAAAACGTTTGTAAAAGTTATCAAGATTTTGCAGTGAAAAATGTAAGTTTTACATTACCACGAGGATATATTATGGGATTTGTTGGACCAAATGGAGCCGGGAAAAGTACGACAATCAAAATGATTATGAATTTAATTAGAAAAGATAGCGGCGATATAAAAGTTTTTGGCAAGGACAATAAGAAAGCCGAAAAGGAAATAAAACAAAATATCGGTTTTGTATATGATGAAAATCATTATTACGAAGATTTAACGTGTGAACAAATGAAGCGTATTATTGCACCGTTATATAAAAAGTGGGACGAAAAGCAGTATCAATCGTATATGCAGAGATTACAAGTTCCAACGTATAAAAAGATTAAAGAGTTATCCAAAGGGATGAAAATGAAATTTGCGATTGCAATCGCACTTTCACACCATGCGGAATTCATTATTATGGATGAACCAACAGCAGGGTTAGATCCAGTTGTTCGAAGTGAATTGCTTGATATGCTGCAAGAAATTGTGATGGAGGATGAAGTATCTGTCTTATTTTCCACACACATTACTACAGACTTAGAACGCATCGCGGATTACATTACGTTCATCAATGATGGAGAAATTATATTTACTGGTGAGAAAGATGAATTAATGGAGAACTACGTAATCGTAAAGGGAAGCAATGATTTATTAGATCGAGAAGGAAAAGAACTATTTGTTGGATTACGAAAAAATAAGTTTGGTTTCGAAGGTTTAGCGAAGGATAAACAAGCAATTGTAGACTGGTTTGGAAATGAGGTTGTACTAGAAAAGCCTACATTAGATGACATCATCGTATACACTGCGAAAGGGAGAGGTGCCTATGCGTCAGCTCATCTATAAAGATTTGTTCTTTTTTCGGATAACTTGGTTAGTGAATCTTGTTGTACCCCTTGTGTTATTTATGTTAGAGCCAAGTGGTGAATTGTTATTTTCGATGAGTTGTCTATTTATAACCCTTTCCTCTGTTATGACGTTAATCGTTATGGATGAAAGGAATAAAAGTGACATTATTATAAATAGTTTACCAGTAAGTCGAAAGGAAATCATTATTGCTAGATATATTTCCTGTGCAATATATATTGTAAGTGGCGTGCTCTCTACTATGTTAGTTGTTTTTCTTATAAGAGGCATTGTGGTCATTGGTGATATCGGTGCATATCATCCTAATCTATACATTGAAATTCCGTGGTATGAAGTAATAAATGGAGTTGTTTACGCCGTATTTTTGGTTGTCACGTTTTTCCCTAGTTATTATGGTACAAAATCGAAGGTAGTAAGAAGTATAGTATCAGCAGCATCAATAGGAGTGGGGGGAATCCTTTGGATATTTATTAGTGATGGGCTAAATGAAACAGCACCTTCATTCATTGAGTGGATTATGAATCCAATGCATATTGGTGTATTTATACTTGGAGGAATTATATTAGCTAGTGTTTATATCATTTCTATGTTTCTTACAATTAAAATTTATGAAACGCGTGATTTATAGAGAGGGGAATTCATATGCAACAGTTGATTTTGAAGGAGTTTTTCTTACAGAAGAAGATGTTTCCTTTCTATTTTTTAATACCTATTTTATCTGTTTTTAGAAATTCCGTAGAACCGATGGGGATTGCAATAGGATTATTTATAACATGTAGTATGATTATATATATTTCTTTTTATTATGACGAGAAAAGTAAAGCAGAAAAAGTATTAGTGAGCTTGCCTATAATGAGAAAAGAGATAGTTATAGCTAAATATATTTCAAGCACATTATTTATTATAGTCGGTTTGAGTATAACTTCTATAGTCGTAATATTAGGAAATATTTTGTTGAACAGAGATATAGTTATGCCTGGATATGCAGTGTTTTCAGCAATAGTAGCAACTTTAATTTATTGTGTAGTAACGATACCTGCTAATTACATTGGGGGATATAAAGCTATTACTGTCTTGAATGTGATTATGCTATTTCCTTTAATGGGTATGATTGGTCTTATGTGCAATATTTTTGGTGATAAAACAATTATGTTAAAAGTACTCCACTCTCAAGAGGCTACACTAGCAATGGGTGTTCTTGGTATCGGAGTGTTAGTAAGTATAGTCATATCAATGTTTCTCTCAATGAAAATGTTTCAGGAGGCAGAGTTATAGAAGGGACATTTTCATATTAGGAGGGTAAAACATGATCAAGCAATTAGTCTTAAAAGATATAGTGTTGCAAAGAAAGTTAGGGTTTGTTTATCTTATATGTTTGTTTTTCCTTGCTATTGTTGATTTTCGTAGTGATAGCTTCCTTATGACGATTAGCGTATCTATACCTTTTCTTGGCATGGTACTGTCAATGAGTTATGAGTGGAAAAATAAAAGTGAAATAATAGTAAATAGTTTACCGTTTGAGCGTAAAGATATTGTCATAGCCAAATACATATTTGTAAGTATTTTAGTTGCTTTAGGTGGGATTTTCTCACTTGTAGTTGGTTTAATCCAGTTACAAAATGAACATATAACTGTATTTATGCTATGGGGAGAGATTCTTGGCGGAATAACGGGAGGATTGGTTTATAGCATAATTGTACTCCCAATCGAATTTTCAGTAGGATATAGCAGTGCAAAACAAATTGCTCCGTTCGCCGGACTTGCGTTGGGGTATTTAAGTGGACTGATTGTAAGTAAAGTGTGGTTAGATATAGAGAATGCCTGGAGCACGAGTCTAGTCGTAAATGTTTGTTTTATAGCTGGGCTGCTTCTTTTATATATCATGTCTATGTTATTCTCAATTAATTTGTATAGTGAGCGTGATTTGTAAGAGAGAGGAGAATAGTGTTGAAACAACTAATTTTAAAAGATTTCATCATTCAATGGAAATTTTTAATTTGGTACATATTGTATCCTGTTTTCTTTTATATGGCTTTAACAGATACGGAAAATCTGTTCATAATTATGTCAGTAATTATTACAATTGGGGCAACAGTAAAAACATTTGAAGCAGATAGTAAAAATGAGAGTGAAGTTATAGTAAGTAGTTTGCCAATATTCAGGAAACAAATTGTGTATGCGAAATATATAGTAGCAATTATTATTCTTTTTATAAGCGTAACGGTCGGTTGTTTCACGATGGGAATGAAGAATGGGGTTAACCTATTTGAATTTATTGAAACGACAATGGTTGCTAGTATTAGCTTTATTTTAGTGTATTTAAGCTTTGTTTTACCGATATCGTTTTGGCTAGGGTATAAAAAAACTATTTTTATTACGATAGTAATATTCATGGCGCCGATTGTTATTTTAGAAACTTTGTTTCAAATCAACCTGGAACAAATTCAACTATACAACTGCGTGTTATTCGTTAGTTCAATTTGCATGTTCATAGTATCTATCTTCGTTTCAGTGAAATTGTATGAGAAGAGAGAATTTTAAAAGGTGCCTCGTAAAAGGCACCTTCTTCAATAACGGCAATACGAGAGCAAAAGTTTATAAACAGAAAGGCTATTAGGCACATCTTTCGGAGTATGTAATATAAAGCTGAAAACGATAACGAAAATGAGAAAGAGGAAAAATAAAAATAGGATCTGCTTATGTATAGAATTTTGCATATAACCCACTCCTTTTTTAGGTAGTATGTCCAAAAGAAAGAAGGATATGAAAAATTTTAGGAGGGAGAATGATGAACAAAAGAAAGTGGTTATATAGAATTGGGGTACTTTTATTTTCAATTGGTCTCATAATAGCAAATTTTTACTCGGATATACCACCGCCATTTCCTAATTTGCATAAAGGGATTGGTATAAGTATTGTCATAGCTGGTCTGCTTTGTCTGATCGCATCAAATTTCTATAGAAAATCAGAATGAATATAAAGTGAAACTTTAATCAGTGGGGGTCTTACTGCCCGCGAATAGCGGGATAAAAAAGGACAGTTACTTCTTTTCAGAAGAACTGTCCTTTTTAAATAACTCGTTCCATAGCTTGGCGATACTCCATATAATCACGATTGTAATGGAGGCAATAATTGACCAAGCGATAGATGCAATTTCAAGTGCCATGTTAGGAAGGAATGTAAGAATGGATAATACTTTATGAAACAGCCATTCTATTATATGAAAACTTATTTGTAATAGAATGACGATCCCAAGTGTGATCCATGTTAAGATTTGTTTTCCTTTTTCTTTCCACATGACATTCACCTCACGTTAGCCTAATAATTTTAAGCCAACAGCACCGCATAGAATGCAGCTTAAGAAGGCAAGGCGACGCCAATCCGCTGACTCGCGGAAAATAAGAATACCGAGAAGTGCACTTCCGGCAGTTCCGATTCCAGTCCAAATTGCGTAAGCAGTTCCCATCGGTAATGTGTTCATTGCAAGAGATAAGAAGAAGAAGCTTACGCCAAAGTTAGCGATTAAAATAACTTTTGGTGCCCAGCCTTTCTTTTCAGTGGCTACTTTCATAAAGAGTACACCAACAATTTCACAAATACCAGCTAGAATTAAAAATACCCAAGCCATTTTATGCGGCCTCCTTCGCTTCTTTTTCTTCTGTTACTCGTTTTAAACCAATTACTCCGAAGAAGATTAAACCGATTAATAAAACTTTTACGATAGAGAAAGGTTCTCCGAAGATGAAAATCTCTGTAAGAACGATTCCACCAGCTCCAATTCCTGTAAAGACTGCGTATACAGTGCCGACAGGTAAATCTTTATATGCTCTAAATAATAAGACGAAACTAATTGTAATTAATAGAGCAACACCAGCCCACTCAAGTGGTGCCTCCGCTTTTTTTAGTCCAATCACCCAAAAAATTTCAATAATACCAGCTATGATTACATAAATCCATGCCATATGTCATTTCTCCTTCCTACCAGTCGTTAGGTAAAGGGCTTAAAAACGACGCATTGCAAAGGAGCAATCCGTCAGTTTGAAAGTCCGCGCCAAAATACTTTCCAAGAAGCTTCTAAACGTGTCTCAAAACGATTTAAACCTGCGTATAGTAGTTCAACCATAAGGCCGTCAAGTAAGCATAAAAAAGCCTCCAAAGCGTCTTTTACTTCAATGTTATGCAGTTCATCTTGTTCGCTTGCTCTTTTAAACACAGGGAATAAAAGTTTTCCGACATTTTCAATGTGTACATTCGCTTTATCAATAATTTGTTCGCGAAATGCATCCGGCGGAAAATAAGAAGTTCGTAACCAAAACATTGATTCTTCACTTTCACCAAATCGTTTTGCATAGCCTTTTAACAAATTTAAGAGCAATTCTTCAGTAGACGAATTTGAAAATTTTTCGATATCGTCTGTGAAGCTTTGCAAATCTTTTTGAAGAGCGGATTCTAAGCATGTAAAATATAGCTCTTCTTTTCCTTTAAAGTGTGCGTAAATCGATGGTTTTTTAATCCCAACTTCTTGAGCAATATTTGCTAATGAAGTTCCTTCATAGCCGTAGCGTGCGAAATGAGAAAGTGCTACAGCTTTAATGCGGTTTGCTGTCATTTCCATCCCCTACCTACCGTTCGTTAGGTTAATTATATGAGATGAAAAATATAAAGTCAATAGGTGAAGGGATAAAAAAGAGCGCTATAGTTAACGCTCTTTTTTAGACTGTTTCTCGCTCAATTAAATGGAATGAAAGTTCTTCTGTACTGCCGATAATTTGCTCGCTTTGAATTTGTTTATAGAATAAAGAAAAAGCATGTGAGCCCATTGTGAGACCGGGATGTTCAATAGTTGTAATTTCTAATGCTTTTGAAATTTCATGGTTATCAAATCCCAGGATAGCGAGGTCTTCAGGTATGCGAATGCCATGTTTTTTTGCCTCTGTTAATAAACCAGCAGCAACTTGATCGTTCGCTGTAACAATAGCGGTTGGGCGATTTTTCATATTTAAAATGCGATGGAGTACTTGTGCCCCGTCCTGCATCGTATAACATTGATGAAAAACCCAATCAGGGTGCACTGTTTTTCCTTCTTGACGAAGAGTATCGGCGAAAGCTTTTTCACGCTCGATTGAATTAGCACTTGTTTTTCTTGCTAAACAAATGCCGATTTTTTCATGACCTTTACTGAGTAAATAGGAAGTACCAAGGCGGAATCCTTCGTAATGATCTACATAGACAGATGAAATGAGGGGATGTTTCATTTTTTCACATGAAATAATAGGGGCAAATTTTGCGAACGGTTCAATTTGTTCCCATGAACTCGTGCGAGAGCAAATAATCATCCCGTCAAATTGCTTCATTTTCATCATTTCAAGAACGCGAATTTCTTCAATACTATCGTAATTCGTTTGGCATAAATTAATATGATATCCAGCTGCTAACGCTTCGTTTCCGATTCCTTCAATGATCGTGCTAAAGTACGGAAGATTAATAAAAGGTAGCATAACGCCAATTGTATATGTTTTACCCTTTATTAAATGGATAGCATTTATATTTTTTGCATAGTTCAATTCTTCAACTGCATCTAAAACACGCTTACGTTTTTCCTCTTTTACGTAAGGATGATTATTAAGGACACGAGAAACAGTTGATATAGATACACCAGCAGTTTTTGCAATTTGTTTTATATTGGCCATATGTATCACCTCTTTCCTTAATTATAAGGGGAAAATAATAAGAATGAAAAAAATCTTGACCTGAAAAGCTTTTCACAATCTATGTTATAAGCATGACTTCTGTTGTTCGCGTAACCTTTTTATTTGGGCGTAAGAATAGTGGGGTCTTTTTTGTATGTCTGCAAAGAATTTTTGTCAGAATGTGTGAGAATAACGTGGAAAGTTTTCGGAGGAGGCGTTTGATAACGAAGCGAATAGTAGAGAGTATAAACGCTTCACTCGTTAAGAGAGCGGTATGAAAGGGCGGAAACAAATTGAAAAAAGGAATCATTTGTTTCGTGTTTTCTAGTGTAATACTTAGCTCATGTTCATTTCAGCAAACGATGCAAGAAGAAAAAACATTTGTAGGAACAACAGGAGGGGCTAAGGACCGTGTTACTGATCCGATTCCGCTAAAGGAACTTCCAAAATATTTTCCGGCGAAGTTTAAAGTTCCAACGTTTTTACCTTATGACATTACGAGTGATGTGCAGGGAGAGGTAAGAACGATGGGAAAGAAGAATGCTGTCTTAACGATTAAATATAAGCAACAAGAGAAAGGAAGGCACGATTATATAGAATTAACAGTGGCCAACTTTTCTTACAGTTTTCCATACCTCGTAGAAGAAAATCGATTTCAAGAACAAATGAAATTGAATAATGGAGCACCTGCTTATTTTAAAAATAAGGATGATTACGAGCGAGGGGACGAATTTGCTACGCTTATATGGAAAGAGAAGGGGATTGAATATCAGCTATTATATCGTAATGTAGATGAGAAAGCTGAAGATGTGATTAAACAAAATCTGCTGTACATTGCGAACAATATGGAATGAAAAAACTAGCTGCACTGTGCAGCTAGTTTTTTGTATATTATTTCTTTTTAATTTTTCCTGACCAAGATTTAAATCCACCTTTTAATTGGTAGAAATCTGTGTAGCCTTGTTTTTTTAAGTATTGAGCTGCACGACCTGTACGGAATCCGCTTTGGCAATATAAATAAACCGGTTGATCTTGGCGAAGTTCTTTGTGGCGAAGGCGAATTTGTGATAATGGAATGTTACGCGCACCTAAAATATGTCCCGCGTTAAATTCATCCGCTTCGCGAATATCGATAAGCTGTGCTTTACGGTAGCCAGCGCGAAATTCATCTTCTGAAAGTGTTTTAATTAATTTTTTCTGATAGAAATACATCCATACAGTGTAGCCGATGAATGCTGCAATTGCGGCTAGTATAATAATCAAGTTTGTTGACACGATTCTATCGCTCCCTTTTTTCTTATCCTACTTTCAATATTATAATGCCCATATGTATTTATGCAACAGATTCATTTGTATATAAGAAGAAATTTCGTATTCTTTCACAAATTTTGTCGAATTTGGTAGACTAGAGAATGTGAAAAATAATTGGTTATATGAGGTGCAGGATGGGAAAAGAAAAATGGTGTTATATTAACTCTGGTCAATGTTCACCAGCATTTAATATGGCGTTAGATGAATGTTTATTAAATTGGCAAAGTGCAAAGAAAATGTCACCAACAATTCGTTTTTATGAATGGGAAGTACCAACATTAACAGTCGGGTATTTCCAGCGTGTTGAAAAAGATATAAATATGGATGTAGTTAACGAAAAGAAATATGGATTCGTTCGTCGTCAAACAGGCGGCAGGGGTGTACTACATGACAAAGAATTAACGTACAGTGTTATTGTGTCTGAAGATCATCCGAATATGCCAAAAACAGTTACAGAAGCATACCGAATTATTTCGCAAGGCTTATTGGACGGTTTTAAGGCATTAGGATTAGAAGCGTATTATGCAGTTCCGAAAACAGAAGCGGATCGTGAGAATTTAAAAAATCCGCGTTCAGGAGTATGTTTTGATGCACCATCTTGGTATGAGATTGTAGTTGAAGGAAGAAAAATCGCGGGTAGTGCCCAAACACGTCAAAAAGGTGTTATCTTACAACACGGTTCTATTCCGTTAGAAATAGATTTAGATGAGTTATACGACCTATTTTTATTCCCAAATGAGCGAGTAAAAGAGCGTATGAAAAACATGTTTTCTTCTAAAGCGGTAGCGATTAATGAATTAACAGACCGCACATTTACGATTGAACAGTTAATTAAAGCGTTTGAAACTGGATTTGAAAAAGGTTTAGATATAGAGCTTGTGCCGTATGAACTAACAGAAGAACAGCTTCATGAAGTTCAAACTTTAGCAAAAGAGAAGTATGAAAGTAATGAATGGAATTATAAAAAATAAGGAGATGGCGACCGCCATCTCCTTATTTTTATAGTAAATTAAGTACTTTTTCTACTTTGATTCCTTTATCTTGTAAAGAACGAAGGCGATTTACAACGTCCATAATTTCTTTGTCGAATGTAACGCTAATACCTTGGCTTTGTAGCTCTTTTTTTAATCCTTCAATAGAATCATCTATGTCGATGCCAAGCTCGTAATCTTGACAAACTTCAATTGTCTTTTTCACAAGTTTAACATAATTTTCTTGTAGTTTTGTATTTGTTTCAGTCAAAGCAGGTTGCTTCGGTTTTACAGGAGTAACCGGTGCTGTCTCTTGCTTTGTAACTGGAGTAGGTACTGCTTTTTTCACAGGTGCTGGAGTAGATAGTTCTATAGCTGCTTCAACACTTACTGACTTCGGCGCTGGTACCGGAGTAGGTTTAGGTGCAGCAGGTGTTTCTACTCGCGTAATAGGCTTTGGAGCAGGTGTAACTGCTTTTGGAGCTTCTACAACTACTTCTTTTTTCGGAGTAGCTTCTACAACTGTTTCTTCTTGCTCAGCAGCTTCTTTATTTTCTTTGCTCCACATAACGCGTTCAACTTCTAGAGAAACATTGTTTTTGTTCATCGCTGTTAATGTAACTTTACCAACCTCAGCGTTCCCAGTGAAATCAACAATTTTATAAATAACACTCTTGTTCCAATCCACGTTTCCGCTCAAAAATAATTCTTCGTTACATTTTGGCGTTAAGCCCTCGATTTTAATTTCTGCGTTTACACCGTTTTCACTATATACCATAATTAGCGAAGCATTTACATCTTCGTCTGCTAACATTAGTTCACGTACCATTTTGCCGGTGCGTACTTGCGTTTTCTTCTTAACTGACATCAAATTTCTCCTCTCAAAAATTCAATAATAATAAAAAAATCGTATAACGAAAAATAATTGCTCACGAAGATTTATGATACCGATAATAAAAGCATCACGTCAACAATTAACTTTAATTATTTTGCATTTTTCTTATTTTCTTTATGAAATTTTTCAATTTGTAAAATTATACAGAAGAAAAACAGCCGTTTGAAGGGCTGCTAAAAATTTGATTTTTTGTATAGTAATTTATATAAAATAAAAAATAGGATAGCGATTAAGGCGTTTTGCCAAAAGGTTAGATGATAAATGAGATAAGGTTGTTTTTTAAAATAGACATTTAAAAATACAGCTGAACAAAATGGAGTAGCAAATGCGAATCCAAATAGAATCCTTCTTTTCCAATTCATCTTTTGATTAAAGGAATAGCGCTTTAATAAATATAAAATGAAAAGTATACCTAGTATAATAAGTGAAACGAACAAAGTGGTTCCAGGGATGCTAAAAGCTGGGCTTAATTGTTCGATATTCTTCCCAAAGATTAAAATGAAAGTCGAAACAAGTGCATCTATTCCAAACTGTATAGCAAGAAGTAAGCTAATAACAAAACCGATTAAAGAAGTTTGTTCTAGCTTTGTTTGGGTTGGTAAAGCTGATATAAGTTCATCGCAGTAAGATCGTAAATCATTTCCGAAAATATCATAAGCATTTTTATTTTCTGCTTGTGCTTCGATGAGATGATCTAATATTTCTAATAAAAGTTCTTCTAATTTTTGTTCGGGTACGTTAGATAACCGAAGATATACTAGCATATCACCGTAAGCAGCTTCGTTTTCAGGTGTTAGAAGTTCGCGTTTTTTATTGTTCAATTCAACCATGTCTTTCGCCTTCATCCCTATCACTCCCCTTGTAATAAGTTATTTACCGTCGTTGAAACCATTCCCCAACTTTTTTTAAATTCTTCAAGCTGTTCTAATCCTTTATCGGTTACGTGATAATATTTTCGTTTTGGACCGAGTGAGGAAGCTTTTAATGTTCCTTCAATAAGTTTCTCTTTTTGCATGCGTAACAATAAAGGATAGATGCTTCCTTCACTTACGAATGTAAAGCCGTGTTTATTTAATTTTGTACTTAGTTCATATCCGTACACTTCTTCTTGTGAAATGATATATAGAATGCAACCTTCTAGTACACCTTTTAACATTTGGCTGTGCATGATTTCACCACCTTTTATCCAGGTAACTTGCCTTGCAAGGTAGCTGTTATCCGAATTATAACAGTCAGTAACTTGCAACGCAAGTTACTGAAGTGGAAAACTTTAATCTGTGTTAATTTTCATGTGCTTCCCATACTAACGAGAGGAGGGAAGCACATGAAACCATTTATGCCAAAACTCGTTTACTTTGAACCGAGGGCACTCGAATATCCGCTTGGAAAAGAGCTTTATGAGAAATTTACGAAGATGGGATTGGAAATTCGTGAAACGACATCACACAATCAAATTAGAAATTTTCCAGGCGAAAATGAATTGCAAAAGTATCGTAATGCAAAAGCAACACTTGTCGTTGGGGTGAGGAAGACGTTAAAGTTCGATACATCAAAACCGTCAGCTGAATATGCAATCCCGCTTGCAACAGGATGTATGGGGCATTGTCATTATTGTTATTTGCAAACGACACTTGGGAGCAAACCTTACGTAAGGGTGTATGTGAATCTAGATGAAATATTTGAGAAGGCAAAGCAATATATGGATGAAAGGGCCCCTGAAATAACAAGATTTGAAGCGGCGTGTACATCAGACATCGTTGGAATTGATCATTTGACACATGCATTAAAGCGGGCGATAGAGTTTATCGGAGAAAGTGAACATGGACGTTTACGTTTCGTTACGAAATATTCGCATGTTGATCATTTATTAGATGCAAAGCATAATGGGAAAACGCGTTTTCGATTTAGCATTAATTCACGTTATGTTATTAAAAACTTTGAACCAGGGACATCGCCATTTGAAGAGCGAATTGAGGCTGCTCGTAAAGTAGCGGGGGCTAATTATCCTCTTGGCTTTATTGTTGCGCCAATCTATATGCATGAAGGGTGGGAAGAAGGGTACCGTGAATTGTTTGAACGATTGTACAATGCGTTAAAAGACATGACGATACCAAATTTAACGTTCGAATTAATTCAACATCGTTTTACGAAACCAGCCAAAAAAGTCATTCAAGAACGTTATCCGAATACGAAACTTGAAATGGATGAAGAGAAGCGGAAATATAAATGGGGACGATACGGTATTGGGAAATATGTATATCAAAAGGATGATGTGGAAGTATTAGAAGAAACAATACGAGGTTATATATATGAGTATTTTCCCGATGCAGAAATTCAATATTTTACATAAGGGGAATCTAGATTCTTTTTTTGTTTTATATATTTAGGCTCGTTTCCACCTTGTCACGTTATTCTTTCTGGTGTATCATTTTATTGATTGCTTCGTACGGAATAAGCAAAATGAAATTGGATGGAGGAAACCGATGCCTACCCCTAGTATGGAAGATTATATTGAACAAATTTATTTGTTGATTGATGAAAAGGGTTATGCCCGTGTATCTGATATTGCTGAAGCGCTTAGTGTACATCCATCCTCTGTAACAAAAATGGTACAAAAATTAGACAAAGACGAATATCTAATTTATGAAAAATATAGAGGGCTTGTATTAACATCAAAAGGTAAAAAAATCGGAGAACGTCTCGTATATCGTCATGAATTGTTAGAACAGTTTATGCGCATTATCGGTGTGGATGAAAGCAAAATTTATAATGATGTAGAAGGAATTGAACATCATTTAAGTTGGGAATCAATTGACCGTATCGGTGATTTAGTACAATACTTTGAACAAGATGAAGTTCGAGTAGAAACACTTCGTGGTGTTCAAAAAGCAAATGAAGAGAAAAGTAATTAAGGGGAACGTGTGGCGTTTCCTTTTTTATTTCAATCGAAAAGGACGGGAGAATCATGAAAGCGATTATTTTTGATTTTGATGGATTAATTGTGGACACAGAAACAATATGGTTTCACTCTTTCAGAGATGCTGTTCGTGAATACGGCGGCGAGTTACCTTTAGAGGAATTTGCAAAATGTATTGGAACGACAGATGAAGTGCTTTATGCATATTTAAAAGAGCAATTAAAAGAAAAATTTAACGAGCATGCATTAAAGGGAAAAGTAACAACTTTACATAAAGAGAAAATGAAAATACCAAAAGCGCGTGACGGGGTAAAAGAATATTTAGAAGAAGCGAAAGAACTTGGATTGAAAATCGCATTAGCCTCTAGCTCATCTAGGGAGTGGGTCGTTCGTTTTTTAGAAGAGCTACAAATTAGAGATTATTTTGAAGTGATTAAAACGCGAGAAGATGTAGAGAAGGTAAAACCAGATCCAGCTCTTTATAAAGTTACGATAGGAGAATTAGGAATTGAACCATCAGAAGCTGTTGTGTTTGAAGATTCATTAAATGGATTGAAAGCAGCGGTGGCAGCAGGATTAAAATGTGTCGTCGTACCTAATGATGTGACAAGAAATTTACAATTTGAAAACCATCACCTTCGTATCGAAAGTATGAAAGATAAAAGTTTGAAAGAAGTACTTCAACATATAAAGTGAAACTTTAATCAGTCGGGGCTTTTCTCATCCCCACTGATTATTTGCCCATACTAATTGAGATAAAAAAGACCGTATTTCCTAAAAGGAAGCACGGTCTTTCTTTTTGTTTTTTTTACCTTCAATGACAGTTAAATGAGATTGTTTTCTTTTTCTTTTCAACGATGGAGAATTACCCTTTTTCCCCTTGTCATCAGAAGCATTTCGTTTCAAGAAAGAATTACTTAGGGGTGCTACATTTTGTTTCCCGTGTTTGCGGTTCGATTGTTTCGCTGCACGCTTATATGAGCTTTGCGAATTTGCAGAACCACTAGAGTTTGTAAACATTTTGTAGAGTAAGTAAAAGATACCGACGACAGCTAACATGATACCAATGTTTTTCAATACTTCCATTGGATTTGTAATAACAGATGAAACAAGGCCGAATATTGCCAATCCGATAATAAGCACAAATATAGCGAATGTAAACGAACGACCGTTCATAAGGGACACCTCCTAAAAACATATATTAAAATTAGTATATTAACGATGAGGAAAGGAGTTGAACACCATTTTTAAATAATTATTGTTTGTTTTCTAAACGTAATAATTCTTCAAACGATGCGATTGCAACTTCCGCTTGATCATCTGTTGGTTCTTTCGTTGTTAATAGTTGCAGCCATAATCCTGGATATCCAAGTACTCGTAAAACAGGGACATCTCGTAATCGATTGGTAAATTGTAATACTTCAAAAGAAATACCGAGAACAACTGGAATTAATAAAATTCGGTTTACTACCCTTGCCCAAAGCGGATCTGTAGGGACGAGGAAATAGACAAACATTCCAATAATGACTGTAAATATAATAAAGCTACTGCCACAGCGATAATGGAGGCGAGTTTGCTTTTGAACATTTTCTACAGTCAGTGGAAGATTATTCTCATAAGCATTGATTACTTTATGTTCCGCACCGTGGTACTGAAATACCCGCTTAATAAGTGGGGTTAAAGAAATGAAGTATATATAGCTCAATAATAGCATGAGCTTAATGACACTTTCGACAATGATTTGCCCTGTATGAGATGGGAAAATCGGTCTCGTTAATTCAGCTAAAAGTGCAGGAACTGCTGTGAAAATTACTTTACCGAATATGAACGATAAAACGCCAACTGCTGCAACTCCTAATACCATCGTTAATTTTGATTGTTCTTCTTTTTTATTTGCAAGTTGTTCATCTTCTTCTGGGTGGACATCAAATCGTTCTGAAGCAAAGTTTAAATGTTTCGCTCCATTCGCACTTGCATCCACAATAGCGGCAATACCTCGTAAAAATGGAATTTTCTTTAGTAGAGACAATGCTTTATTACGAACGCGTGGTAAACGATAAAATTCAATCGATTTATCTTTACGACGAACCGCTGTAACAGTATATTCTCTACCACCAAACATAACTCCTTCTATGACTGCCTGCCCGCCATATATTTGTTTTGACTCTTCTGCCATGTTAACACCAACCTGTATTTGTTTCTCTCTTATGTAGAAAAAGAGGCAATTGTCATACTTGGTTTTGTCATCTTGAAATAAGACAATCACCGAGTTTCCTTTATTTTATCGACAAATACAGGCAGATGACAAGGGAAAATGTTACGAGAGTCGGACATTTCTTATTCTTTTTATAGACAAATTTTGCAGGATTTAAACATGCCTCAAAATAGTTTCGGGCATACTAGTGAGCGGAGGTGTCAATGTGAATCAAGAACAATCAACAATAAGAAACTTTGTACAAATTGGTTTATTTGGTGGCTTATTTTGGGGAGGTATATGGTATTTCCTTCATATATTCTCATTTACAGAAGCTGGACCTAACTATTTACTTTTACCGTTTGCATTTGGAGATTGGAAAGAAGGGGTTTGGGGAAATGTACTAGGTATCGTTTGTATGGGACTTCTTTCAATTTTAGTGGCATTTCTCTATAAAGCCCTTTTTAAAAAGTTTGAAGGAGTATTCCCTGGCGTACTATACGGTTTGTTTTGGTGGGCATTATTATTTTTGGGGATGGGGCTAATGGCACCTGTTATTAAAAGTGCACTCCATTTACCGAAAGAAACAATTGTAACGACAATATGTATCTTTATATTATATGGTGTTTTTATTTCGTATTCTGTAGCATTCGAATCGAATAATACAAATAGAGGAGAAGGGGTCGAGAAGACAAACTATTCAAATAAGTGATTCCTATGTTAAAATGTCGTATAGACATTTTTTAATATTAAGGAGTTTTAAGAAAATGAAAAAGTTACTCCTCGTAAATGGTCCTAACCTAAATCGCCTTGGCGTTAGGGAAGTAAATGTATACGGAAAAGGAACGTTAGCGACGCTTGAAACAGATATGAAACACGAAGCAGAGAAAATGGGAGTGGAGTTAGAATGTTTCCAATCGAATCATGAAGGTGCTATTATCGATCGTCTTCATGAGGCTGAAGATATATATGAAGGGATCATTTTAAATCCTGGAGCATTTACGCATTATAGCTATGCGATTCGAGATGCAATTGCGAGCATTTCGATTCCTGTTATTGAAGTACATATTTCTAACATTCACCAGCGTGAATCGTTCCGTCACGAATCTGTGACGGCGGCTGTTTGTGCGGGACAAATTGTTGGATTTGGTTTTTATGGCTATAAGTTAGCGTTATTTGCATTAATGGAGAAATTGAGGGAGGCATAAAGTAATGGAAAAGATCGAGAGATTAAGAAGTGCGTTTGATGAGGCTGGTATTGACGGTATCGTATTAACGAATGAACATAGCCGTAGATATATGGCGAATTTCACAGGAACAGCTGGTGTTGTACTAATTTCAAAAGAGCGTGCTCTATTTATTACAGATTTCCGTTATGTAGAGCAAGCTAGTAAGCAAGCGGTTGGATACGAAATAGTGCAGCATGCAGGATTAATTCTTGATGAAGTTGCGAAACAAGTTAAAGAACTTGGAATTCAAAAGCTAGGATTTGAGCAAGATACTCTTACATATAGCTCTTACGTAACGCATAATGAAGCGATCGAAGCTGAATTCATCCCAACTTCTGGGCTTGTAGAAAAGTTACGCTTGATAAAGACTGATTCAGAGATTAAGATATTAAAGGAAGCTGCACAGATTGCAGATGCTGCCTTTGAGCATATTCTATCATTCATTCGCCCGGGAGTATCTGAAATTGAAGTGTCAAATGAACTTGAATTTTTCATGAGAAAACAAGGAGCAACATCTTCTTCGTTTGATATTATCGTTGCTTCAGGTCTTCGTTCGGCATTACCGCACGGCGTGGCATCTGAAAAAGTGATAGAAAAAGGAGATTTCGTTACATTAGACTTCGGCGCTTATTACAAAGGATATTGCTCTGATATTACTCGTACGATTGCAGTCGGTGAACCATCTGATAAATTAAAAGAAATTTATAATATCGTTTTAGAAGCACAACTACGTGGTGTGAACGGTATTAAAGCTGGTTTAACGGGTCGTGAGGCTGATGCATTAACGCGTGATTACATAACGGAAAAAGGATATGGTGAATACTTCGGACACTCTACTGGTCATGGAATCGGTCTTGAAATCCATGAAGCACCAGGTTTAGCGTTCCGTTCTGATACAGTACTTGAACCAGGTATGGCTGTAACAGTAGAACCAGGTATTTATATTCCAGGTGTTGGCGGGGTACGTATTGAAGATGATATCATTGTAACAAGTGAAGGTAATGAAGTAATAACGAAATCACCAAAAGAACTTATTATTTTGTAATACACAGGAGGATTTTTTTACATGATTTCAGTAAACGATTTTCGTACAGGTTTAACAATTTCAGTGGACAATGCCCTTTGGCAAGTAATGGATTTCCAACACGTAAAGCCAGGTAAAGGTGCTGCATTCGTTCGCTCTAAACTACGTAACCTTCGCACAGGATCTGTTCAAGAGAAAACATTCCGTGCAGGTGAAAAAGTAGAAAAAGCACACATCGAAAACCGTCGTATGCAATACTTATACGCGAGCGGTGAGTCTCACGTATTTATGGATAACGAAACTTATGAGCAAATCGAACTTGGCGAAAACCAAATCGAGCGCGAATTAAAATTCTTAAAAGAAAACATGGGAGTATCTATTATGACATACCAAGATGAAGTACTTGGTGTTGAACTTCCGAACACAGTTGAATTAGCAGTGTCAGAAACAGAGCCTGGTATTAAAGGTGACACAGCTTCTAACGTAACAAAACCAGCTAAATTAGAAACTGGTCTTGTTGTACAAGTACCAATCTTCATTAACGAAGGCGAAATGCTTATCATCAACACTGGTGAAGGTAAATACGTTTCTCGTGCATAGTAGAAAAGCACTCGTGATTATCACGAGTGCTTTTTTTATAGGAAGTAGGGAAGATAGTAAATTGCGGTTATAACAAAACTAACTGTGACGAGTGAAAGGGTACCCATAATATATGGAGTCAAAACAATTTGAAACGGGCGTATTTCACCAGTTTCAATACCGGTAAAAGTTTTATTCGTTACATGATCCATATTGTTATTTCTAAAGTTACTCATAATAATTAACCACGTAATTGCAAATATTGCTAGACTGCCAAGGAAAAAGCTCTCCATAAATGACCAGCCAACCATTTTTGAAAAAAGATAAATAATAGCTAATTCTACTACAATTGTTAAACTAATTTTCAATCCCTTCATATTTTCCCCCCTCATTTTGTACTTTCAACCAATTTGAAAATTTTTCGCATGATACAACATGCAGTACGCAAGGTGATTTTACTTCTTTTTCTAAAGCAGCATGTACGTCTAGAAATTGTTTTTCCACATGTAATGAAATGTAAGGTAGTTTCTCTTGTGCTTTTAAAGAGCGAATGTTAGTCGTTTTAGCACCGGCAAATACGTATGTAAGTTGCAAGTCTAAAAAAGCGATTTTAAAGATCTCTTTTTTAGCAGATTCGTTATATCCTCTTCCCCAATATTGATAGCCGAGCCAACTTCCAATATGTGAGTGCTTTTTTTCGTAATTAATATGTTTAAGTGTCGTGAGGCCAATTATTTCATTTTCCTCACTTACAATCACTCTTGATAAGGAGTGTTTTTTTCGTTCCTCTCCAATTGCAAAAAGAATGAACGCCTTTGTATCTTCCACTGATTCTACTTTTATCCCTAATGCATTTTTTACATGTGGATTGCTTGATAGCTCAAAAATCACATTTGCATATCGTAAATCGAGCGGTAATAAAGTAACTTGCTTCATCATCTATGCTCCTTTTCTATTAAATATACCATAAATTAATTGGAATATTCAGTTTTAAATCAAGTCGATAGAGAAAAATTATGTTTTTACTTCTGAAATAGACAACCTCTGCATATGGTTGTACAAATATATTCTTTTTCAGAATAAGGAAGTAGTAACTGTTATGGGAGAAGGTGGGAGAATGAAACAGTGGCTAGCGGCAATGGAAACATCCGTGCTTGTTATGGGGTTACTTCGGTTGTTTTCAGGAAGCGCGGAAATATTCGCCGCTTTGCTTATGCTTTACGTGAATGATGCAAAGAAAGCATTGTTTATAAATGGTATGTTGGCGTTTGTTGGACCGACCGTATTAATTTTAACAATGACAATTGGCATAGCGAGTGTAGCAAGTGAGATTTCTTTCTTGAAACTCTTTTTTCTAGCACTTGGAATTGGCTGCATTTTTATCGCGTTGTTGAAATAGTAAGTCGAGTATAGTGGGGAGAAGCTTATGAAAGAAGTATTAGAAGTTTTACCGAAAACGATGAAACAGTTAGTTGAAGGTTGTAAGCAATACGATACTCTAGAGGAAATTCGCGTTCGAATTGGAAGGCCACTAGAGTGTATTGCACATGGAGAAGTGTTTTTCTATGACTATATCGCTACAGCGGAAGATGCAATCCATTTATTGAATAAATTAAGTCAATTCTCAATTTATACGATGGAAGAGGAATTGAAACGTGGATATGTGACACTACGAGGAGGACATAGAATTGGCCTAGCTGGAAAAGTCATTACAGAAAAAAGTACAGTGAAAATGATTCGGGATGTCTCTTCTTTTAATATTCGTATTGCCCGTCAAAAAATAGGGATTGCTGAGCCGCTTCTGCCATATCTTTATGAATCGCGATGGTTAAACACGATGGTAATCGGCCCACCGCAAACGGGGAAAACAACACTTTTAAGAGATGTAGCACGCTGTATGAGTCAAGGTGTAAGTGCTTCGAAAATTCCTTCATGTAAAGTGGGGATTGTTGATGAACGATCAGAAATTGCGGGCTGTGTGAAAGGAATCCCGCAATATGACTTTGGCGTGCGAGTAGATGTATTAGACGCTTGTCCAAAAGCTGAAGGAATGATGATGATGATTCGTTCTATGAGCCCAGACGTATTAATCGTAGATGAAATTGGACGTAAAGAAGATAGTGAAGCGATTATGGAGGCGGTACATGCAGGTGTTCAGCTTTTTATAAGTGCACATGGATTTTCTTATGATGATGTTGTGAAACGTCCATCGTTACAGGCGGTGCTGGAACTTGGTGTATTTGATAGGTTTGTGGAATTATCAAAAGCGAGAGGGCCAGGAACGGTTATGCAAGTGAAAGATAAATATGGAAAATCAGTATTACCTCATAGAAAGGCTCAAGGCGTATGGTGAAAATATTTGGTGCGGTATTAATAGTTGCTGTTAGCACTTTTTTCGGATTTTCATACGCTAAAAGGTACAGTGAGAGACCGCGGCAACTTAGGTTATTGAAGGCAGCATTGCAATCATTAGAAGCTGAAATTATGTATGGACACACGCCGTTATCTGAGGCTGCAGAGCGTTTAGTCAAACAAATGCCGAAGCCGTTAAATTGGATATTTCAAAGCTTTTCGAAACGGCTAGAGGACGGGGAGCAAACAGTTAGAGAAGCTTGGATTGATAGTTTGAAGGAGAACTGGACGTTAACGGCGTTTAAACAAACCGAGTATGAAATCTTACAACAATTTGGTGAAACACTTGGACAACATGATCGTGAATCACAGCAAAAACATATTCGCTTATGTATTACACATTTGGAGAGAGAAGAAGGAGAAGCGAAAGCATTACAACTACAATATGAAAAAATGATAAAGAGTTTAGGGGTACTAGCAGGGCTACTTATCGTAATTTTACTGCTATAGGGGGGAGAAAGGCGATGTCCATTGATGTTGGATTAATATTTCAAATCGCCGGAATCGGCATTGTTTTAGCTTTCATTCATACTGTACTAAAAGAATTAAAGCGAGAGGATATTGCAAATTGGGTTATCCTTGTCGGTTTTGTCGTTATTTTGTTTCATGTTGCATTTTTAATTAATACTCTATTCGACAAGATTAAAAGTGTCTTTCTCTTCCAGTAAAGGAGGCGGTTCGAATCGAAATTATACAAATTGTCGGATTAGGCCTCGTTGCTACATTTTTAGCTGCTGTTTTAAATCAGCATAAGTCTAGTATTACATCGTTATTTATTGTGTTCATTGGTAGCATGATGTTTCTTCTCTTAATCGATCAAATTCATTCTATTTTACAAATGATTGAGAGAGTGGCGAGTGAAGCGAAGGTTAGCAACGTATATGTAGAAACGTTATTGAAAATTATAGGGATTGCTTATATCGCTGAGTTTGGTGCGCAAATTACAAAGGATGCTGGTCAAGGTGCAATCGCTTCGAAAATTGAATTAGCTGGGAAAATCTTAATTCTCGTCATGGCAATTCCTATTTTGACGGTTGTAATTGAAACAATTCTTGGTTTTTTACCTACGGGATAAGGGGGAGTGAATGTTGAGGAAGTTTGGAGCTAAGCTATTATTTGCTTGCTTCCTTTTCTTTTCTTTACCGATTGTTGTACAAGCTTCTCCTATAGAAACAAACGTCGTTGATCAACAATTGGATAAGCTCGGAATTGAAGATGTGAAGCAATTTTGGGACGGGCTTGTTACAAAGTATGGAGGCTATTTACCAGAGAGTCAAAAAGGAAGCTTTATGGAGTTTGTAAAGGGAGAAAAAGAGTTCTCCATAAAAGAGTGGATGATAGGTCTACTAAAATATTTATTTCATGAGCTTGTTGCAAATGGAAAGTTACTCGGAACGCTCATTATGCTCACGATTTTCAGTGCATTGTTGCAATCGTTGCAATCTGCTTTTTCAAAGAGTAGCTTGAGTAAAATCGCTGATGCAGTCGTATACATGGTACTTATTATTTTCGCTTTAAATAGTTTTTATGTAGTTATGACATATGCAAGAGAGACGATACAAACAATGGTAGATTTTATACTAGCGTTGTTACCAATTTTACTTGCACTCGTAGCAACAGGCGGCGGTGTTGTTTCTGTATCATTTTTTCATCCAATCATCATTTTCTTAATGAATACGAGTGGGCTTCTTATGAACTATATCGTTCTACCACTTTTATTACTTGCAACTATATTAAGTATTGTAAGCACGATGAGTGATCAATATAAAGTTACGAAATTGTCCAAGCTTTTGCAAAACGTTAGTGTTGGGATTATTGGTATCTTTTTGACGGTTTTTTTAGGCGTATTATCTGTACAGGGAACAGCGTCAGCCGTTGCTGATGGTATAGCTGTGAAAACGGCTAAATTTGTAACAGGAAACTTCATTCCTGTAGTAGGAAGGATGTTTACTGAGGCGGCGGATACTGTTATTAGTGCATCTGGATTATTAAAAAACACAGTCGGAATTATCGGGCTCGTTATTTTATGCTTAATTGTCGCTTTCCCAGCGATTCAAATTTTTTGTATCGCGTTTATTTATAAATTCGCAGCAGCAGTATTGCAACCAGTAGGCGGAGGAGCAATTATTCAATGTTTAGATATCATTGGACGAAGTATCATTTACGTATTTGCTTGCTTAGCTATCGTATCATTTATGTTCTTTTTAAGTATCACAATTATTATTGCTGCCGGGAACATTACTCTCATGATGCGGTAGGAGGTGAAGAGTATGCAATTTGTTACAGAGTGGATTAGAAATATTATCGTTTTTTT
Organism: Bacillus sp. TH30; assembly: GCF_016650875.1. Lineage (NCBI taxonomy): Bacteria > Bacillati > Bacillota > Bacilli > Caryophanales > Bacillaceae > Bacillus > Bacillus sp. TH30. Next base: position 3,734,561 of record NZ_JAEKEY010000002.1, read on the forward strand.
ACTCTTAGCGACAATGCTTCATCTTATTCTTCCAAATTCAAATTTGCAAAAGTACGTTAAATTCGTTGTAAGTCTATTGTTAGTCGTATTAATTTTAACGCCTCTATTTAAGTTGTTACAAACAGATGTAAATGAAGTTATCGCAAATTTCAATGAGGAAAAGTACGTAGCAGATGGATCTGTAAAAAATTCGATAGATTCGAAGAAAAAAGAAATACAAGCTCTAACACGTGCATATAGTTTAGAAGAGATGGCTACCAAAATGAAAAAAGACGTAGGAAAAGAGTTTGAGAAAAAGTATGGTATGACAGTCTCTGAAATACAAATAGTCGCAGTGGAACATGCAGAAGAAGTAAAGTCAGCGAAAGATATTCAATCTGTTGTTGTGACGTTGAAAGAAAAAGAACGTAGTAAAAATGATGCAATCGAAACAGTAAAGCCAATTGAAATTAATATGAAAGAACCTCCAAAAAAAATAGAAGAAACGAATGTAGAAATGAAAGATTTCTTTTCAAGCAGGTGGCAACTAGAGGATAAACAAATCCAAGTTCAGATGGAAGGGAGGACAGGTAGCGTAAATGGACAATAAAGATAAAAATTCGAGGTTCTCATTTTTTCGAAACCTATTAAATGGGGATGGAAAAGAAAGTAATGAGAAGGGAAAAAAGGTAACACCTAAGTTTTTGCTTGTCCTACTCATACTTGGGATTGCGCTTATGTTTTCTAGTAATTTCTTATCACCTAAAAAAGAAGAAGTGCCTGTGTTTAAAGAAAAGACAAGTCAAAGCCAAGATAAAGATGTACCAACTTTCGGTCAAAAAAACAATGATAATATGTCAAATGTAGAAAAATACGAAAAAGCGTATGAACAAGAATTGAAAGCTTCTTTAGAAGAGATAGCCGGAGTAAAAGATGTAACTATTAAAGTGAACTTAGATTCATCTGAAGAAAAAATACTCGAGAAAAATACAGTAAAACGTTCACAAACGACAGGTGAAACTGATAAAGCAGGCGGGAAAAGGGAAGTAGAAGACGAGTCTCTTGATGAAAAGACAGTCATTATACGTGAAGGTGATAAAGAAACTCCAATTGTTTTGCGAACAGAGAAACCGAAAGTACGAGGTGTTCTGGTCGTAGCAAAGGGAGTGGATAATATACAAATAAAAGCAATGGTAAAAGAAGCTGTGACGCGATTATTAGATGTACCAGCTCATCGCGTTTCAGTATCACCGAAAAATTGATAGGGAGGAAATAAAGTGTTAAAAAAACAAACGGTTTGGCTATTAACGATGTTAAGTTTAGTGGTTGTACTATCTGTTTATTACGTAACAACTCCTGATAAAATGAATACAGCAGCACCGGCAACGGGTGAAAAGATGGGACAAGAAAAGCAAGGTGTTGATAAAGCAGTTACAAAAGAAACAACGAAAGAAACTACAAATAAAGAAACAGACAAAAAAGAGAATGGCAAAAAAGAAACAAGTAAAAAAGAGGCTAGCGTAACAGTTCAATCAAGCGATGAGAATTTTACAGCGCTACGTATGCAAATGGAAGATCAGCGTAGTGTAGAGAAAGAAAAGTTGCAAAATGTAATGAAGTCATCAAAATCTTCAGCAGAAGAAAAGAGTAAAGCGAAAGATAATCTTGATGCAATCACTACGATGGAAACGAAGCAACAATTACTTGAGACAGTGATTAAATCTCAAGGCGGATATAAGGATGCTCTTGTAAGAGCTGATGGAACGGACATTAAAGTAACAGTTAAATCGGCAAAGCATTCACAAAAAGAAGCGAATAAAATTATTCAGCTCGTAAGAAGTGAAGGTGGTTCAAAAGATGTAGGTGTGAAATTTGATCCATCAGTAAAATAAATTGAAATTATAATAGGTGTTGCTGCTTCAAATTAGATAAAAGAATAATAGAAAAAAGCTATCGTTTTCGATAGCTTTTTTCTATTTCATCTTTGCAGTTGTATTTAGTATTTTCAATTGGAAACGGGGAAATACGCTGTGAGTAAAAGATTAATGGTTCGTGATGATGGTGATTAGTTTTTCCAGATTTGACGTGAATGAAGAGGACCAATGTCCAAATCACTACGGCAGGCAAGAACAGGATGAGCCATATCATATGTCCGCACCTCACTACAATAAATTTGCTACACTTTGAACATACTATTCTTTTATGAAGGAAGAATGAACGGCGCGTAAACAAAAAAAAAATATTTGGTAAAAATATGTTTTTTTACCGTAGATAAAATGAAGAATGCTGAGGGAATTACGTTTTTACACTTTGCAGTTTTGAAAAAGTAAAGAATGTTTTTTAGGAAGTGGTCTTGCCAATTTTGTGTGAAACTTGGTATTATTACTAGGTAATAATTTTTTGGCGGAATAATATTTTTACAGGAGTTTCGATTTATAATAAAGAAATATAAATTGGAATGTTTAAAAAATTTAGCGTAAGATGGGAATAGTAAATATTTCTATTAGTAAATGTCATAGGAATAAATTTTCTAATAGAATACATCGTATTTTTACAGTAAATCAGTTTGATGCCAATCTGTAAAAACGGGACAAACAAGAGTATGGGAGTGGATTTTACATGTTTAAAATTCAAGAAGTTCGTGAATTAATTAAATTAATTGATAGCTCTAATATTGATGAATTTGAATACAAAAAAGACGGTACAGCAATCAAAATGAAAAAACGTGGTAATGAAGTTGTTGCTGTGCAAGCACCGGTAACGAAACAGGTAGTACAACCAGCAGCATCTGTTGAAGTAGAAACAGCAGTAGCGGCAGCGCAAGTAGAAGCGCCAAAACAAGAAGAGAAGACAGCTGTTCAAAATGAAAACCTACATAAAATCACATCACCGATGGTAGGGACATTTTATTCCTCTTCTTCGCCTGATACACCTCAATATGTAAGTGTTGGGGACAGAGTATCGAAAGATTCTATCGTATGTATTGTTGAGGCTATGAAATTATTTAACGAAATTGACGCAGATGTAGAGGGCGAAATTGTTGAGATTCTTGTTAATAACGGACAGCTTGTTGAGTATGGACAACCGCTATTTCTTGTAAAAGCGTAATAAGGGAGTCTTTGTGATGATAAAAAAAGTATTAATAGCCAATCGTGGGGAAATTGCTGTACGAATTATTCGTGCTTGTAAAGAAATGGATATTGAAACAGTTGCAATTTATTCAGAAGCAGACAAAGAGTCACTTCATGTGCAAATTGCAGATGAAGCGTATTGTGTTGGACCAACGATTTCAAAAGAAAGCTATTTAAATTTGACGAACATTATTAGTGTTGCGAAATTAACAGGTTGTGATGCAATTCATCCGGGATATGGATTTTTAGCAGAGAATGCAGATTTTGCAGAATTATGCCGTGAGTGTAACTTGATTTTTATCGGTCCAAGCCCAGAAGCCATTTCAAAGATGGGCACAAAAGACGTTGCACGTGATACAATGAAAGAAGCAGGGGTTCCGATTGTACCAGGTTCACAAGGGATTATTAAAAATACCGAAGAAGCGATCGAGCTTGCTAATCAACTTGGATATCCAGTTATCATTAAAGCGACTGCAGGTGGCGGCGGAAAAGGTATTCGTGTTGCGCGCCATGAAGAAGAGCTTGTAAAAGGAATTCAAATTACACAGCAAGAAGCCAGTACCGCTTTTGGGAACCCTGGTGTATACTTGGAGAAGTACGTTGAAGATTTCCGCCATGTTGAGATTCAAATAATGGCAGATACACATGGAAATGCCATTCATTTAGGAGAGCGTGATTGTACAATTCAGCGCCGTCTGCAAAAACTATTAGAAGAAAGTCCATCACCTGCACTTGATGAGAATATTCGCAAGCAAATGGGTGAGGCAGCAGTTAAAGCGGCGGTAGCGGTTGATTATACAGGTGCTGGTACGGTTGAGTTTATTTATGAATATAAAACGAAAAGCTTTTATTTCATGGAGATGAATACGAGAATCCAAGTTGAACATCCAGTTACTGAAATGGTAACAGGGATGGATTTAATTAAAGAACAAATTCTTGTTGCTTCTGGAGAAAAGTTATCGTTACAGCAAGAAGAAGTACAATTTAATGGTTGGGCAATGGAATGTCGAATTAATGCGGAAAACCCTGCCAAAAAATTTATGCCATCTCCAGGTAAAGTAGAAATGTACTTACCACCAGGCGGATTTGGTATTCGCGTCGATTCAGCTGTATATCCGGGATATTCAATACCACCTTTCTATGATTCGATGGTTGCTAAATTAATTGTTCACGGAAAAACACGTGAAGAGGCAATTGCAAAAATGAAGCGAGCGCTCAGTGAGTTTGTCATTGAAGGCGTACATACAACAATCCCGTTCCATTTGCAATTGCTAGAGCATCCTGATTTTGTAAAAGGTGAGTTTAACACGAAATTTTTGGAAGAGCATGAACTTGTGACGCAGTGATACATTAAAGGAGGTTTTTTTCATGGCTGAACATATGTTAGATATGGGTCAAGATACAACTCTTGGAAAAGTAGAAATTGCACCAGAAGTAATCGAAGTAATTGCAGGTATTGCAGCTGCTGAAGTAGAAGGTGTAGCTGCAATGCGTGGTAATTTTGCTACAGATGTTGTTGAGAAGTTAGGTAAGAAAAATCATGGTAAAGGTGTAAAGGTTGAATTAGCAAACGAAGATATTATTGTTGACCTTTATGTTGTGATGTATTTTGGTGTAGCGATTCCGGTTGTTGCACAAAAAATTCAAGACAATATTCGCCAAGCACTCTTTACAATGACAGGACTTGAGCCAAAAGAAGTGAACGTTCACATCGTTGGCGTAACATTCGAAACACAAAAAACAGAAATCGAACCAGTGTAAGAGTGGAAAAAGGTGCCTAGTAAAATAGGCATCTTTTTTATCGTTTCATTTCTTCACAAATTAAAACCCTCTAATTATTATACTATTTCAAAAAAAAGAAAAATAAAACGGTATGTTTCATTTTTCCAAAAAACGTACATTGTGATAAGATATGGAACTTGAAGTTAATCTTTTTATTATTTTTCAGCCTTGTACCCCGTGTGTGAAACGATAAATTGTGTTATTATCATTGTATTATAAGGTTGGAAAATCAATGAAAACTGCACGAGTAAGTGAATTGACGGCTTATAAATTATAATAATATAACAAAACATAAGGAAAGACTTGAAGTATAAAGGAGAGTTACAATGAAACGTAGGACGGCTAGAGAAAGAGCAATGCAAGCATTATACCAAATGGATATTACAGGTGAATTAGAACCGAAAGTAGCGGTGGAAAATACGCTAGATGAAGGCGAAGAAACAAATGAGTTTCTAGAATCACTTGTTGTAGGATTTGTAGACAACAAAGAAGAGATTGACGCAGCAATTCGTCAAAATTTAAAAAAGTGGAAGCTTGAGCGTATTAGTATTGTTGATCGCAGTATTTTACGTGTAGCTGTGTGTGAGATGAAATACATGGAAGAAATTCCGCACAATGTAACAATTAACGAAGCAATTGAAATCGCAAAAACATTTGGGGATGAGGAATCTCGTCGTTTTATTAACGGCGTTTTATCTAATATAAAAGATACACTGTAATTTCTTTAAGGGGGAAACTTAAAATGGTAGCAGTAATCATCAAAGGAAATGAAGTTGCGGAGAAAAAACGAGCACAATTAAAAGAAAAAGTTGTGAAGTTAAAAGAGCAAGGGATTGTACCAGGATTAGCAGTTATTTTAGTTGGAGAAGATCCAGCATCTCGTTCTTATGTAAAAGGAAAAGAAAAAGGCTGTGAGCAAGTAGGAATCTATTCAGAGCTAATTGAACTTCCTGAAACGATTACTGAGGAGCGTTTGCTTGCTGAAATCGATCGCTTAAATGGAGACGACCGCATTAATGGCATATTGGTACAATTACCTTTACCAAAACATATTGAAGAAAAAGCTATCATTGAAAGAATTTCACCGGAAAAGGATGTAGATGGATTTCACCCAATCAGCGTAGGACGTATGATGACGGGACAAGACACATTCCTTCCATGTACACCGCATGGCATTTTAGAATTAGTAAAAGAAACGAATCTTGATATTTCTGGAAAGCATGTTGTTGTAATTGGAAGAAGTAATATTGTTGGTAAACCAGTGGGGCAACTGTTTTTAAATGAAAATGCAACTGTCACATATTGTCATTCTAAGACGCAAAATATAAAAGAATTATCGAAGTTAGCTGATATTTTAATCGTAGCCGTTGGACGACCGAAAATGGTAACAGCTGACTATATTAAAGAGGGTGCGGTTGTAATTGATGTTGGTGTTAACCGTTTAGAAACAGGCAAACTTTGTGGTGATGTTGATTTTGACAATGTATTAGACGTTGCAGGTTACATTACGCCTGTGCCAAAAGGAGTCGGCCCAATGACTATTACAATGCTTCTTCACAACACTGTGGAGTCTGCAAAGCGTGCAGGTGTTGTTTGTCAATAATTTGAATCGGCTATGAGGAGAGAGAAATGGAGAAACAATATTTAACCGTTACAGCATTAACACGCTATATTAAAACAAAAATAGAGTATGATCCGCATTTACAGTCTGTTTGGTTAAAAGGAGAAATTTCCAACTTTAAATATCATAGTCGTGGTCATATGTATTTTACATTGAAAGATGAAAATGCAAGAATTGCAGCGGTTATGTTTGCGGGTCATAATCGTAACATTAAATTCAGACCGGAAAATGGAATGAAAGTACTTGTAAAAGGAAAGATTTCTGTTTATGAGGCGAGTGGCTCTTATCAAATTTATATTCAAGACATGCAGCCTGACGGAATTGGAAACTTGCATTTAGCTTATGAGCAATTAAAAGTTCGTTTAGAGGAAGAGGGCTTGTTTTCTCAAGTTTATAAAAAAATAATTCCTCCGTATGCTAAAACAATAGGTGTAATCACGTCGCCAACAGGAGCAGCAATTCGTGATATTATAACAACAATTAAACGTCGTTATCCAATTGGAAATGTTATTGTGTTTCCTGTACTTGTACAAGGGGAGTCAGCAGCTCCCTCGATTGTACAAGCAATTCGTACAGCGAATGAAATGGGAGATATTGATGTTTTAATTGTTGGACGTGGTGGAGGCTCTATTGAAGAATTATGGGCCTTTAATGAGGAAGTAGTTGCAAGAGAAATTTTCACAAGTGAGATTCCGATTATTTCGGCTGTAGGCCATGAAACAGATTTTACAATCGCAGATTTTGTCGCGGATTTACGTGCACCAACACCGACTGCAGCAGCTGAGTTGGCGGTACCTAATACTATAGAGTTACAAGAAAAGGTATTACAAAGAACTCTGAGATTGCAAAGAGCAATGAGAGAGAGAGTACATAAAAAAGAAGAAAAACTGCAAGTGTTACAAAAATCTTATGCGTTCCGTTATCCAAGACAAGTGTACGAGCAAAAAGAAGAGCAGTTAGACAGGGCTCTTGAACAACTTGTTTTAGCAAAAGAGCGTTATATAGATAAAAAAGTAAATCAATTAAAGCAACTTTCATTTTATTTAGAAAAGCACCACCCATCTCAAAAAATTATACAAACGAAAACGGCAATTGAAACGTTGCAAAAGCAGTTGCAACGTGAAATGCAAACATTACTTCAAACGAAGGAGTTCGTATTTGTGAGAGCGGCTCAAAAGCTTGAGGTATTAAGCCCGCTTAAAGTAATGATGAGAGGGTATGGGCTTGTATACGATGAAGAGAAACAAGTATTAAAAAGCGTGAAAGATGTTAGCCTTGGAGATGCTGTTTCGGTTCAATTACAAGATGGAATACTAGATTGTAGCGTATCAAGCATAGAGGAGCGTGAATTGAATAATGGAAAATAAGTTAAGCTTTGAAGAAGCAATTTCGCAGCTTGAGCATCTCGTTTCTAAGCTTGAACAAGGTGATGTACCTTTAGAGGAAGCAATTTCTTATTTTAAGGAAGGCATGGAATTATCTAAGCTTTGTGATGAGAAATTGAAAGATGTACAAGAACAAATGGCAGTTATCCTTGGGGAAGATGGAGAGCTTAAACCGTTTACTGCTTTAGGAGATGAAGCATAGTGACACATATAGCTTTTGATGCTTTTTTGAAAGAGAGTAAAACTTTCGTAGAAGAAAAGCTTGTAAGCTATGCAAATGAATTACAATGTCCAAATGTGCTTCGTGAAGCGATGGCATATTCTTTGGAAGCGGGTGGGAAACGTCTCCGCCCGTTACTTTTATTTGCAACGTTACAAGCGTTTGGGAAAGAAAGAAATCTTGGAGTGGGTGCAGCTTGTGCCCTTGAAATGATTCATACATATTCGTTAATTCATGATGATTTACCTTGTATGGATGATGATGATCTAAGACGAGGAAAGCCTACTAATCATAAAGTATTTGGTGAAGCAATGGCAGTTTTAGCGGGAGATGGTTTGTTGACATATGCTTTTCAAGTTATTATGGCATATGAGCAAAAAGAAATCTCTGCTGAAAAAAAAGTAAGACTTGTACTTGAGCTTGCGAAAGCAGCAGGACCTGAAGGAATGGTTGCTGGACAAGTGGCAGATATGGAAGCTGAAGGAAAACGACTTACAATTAATGAATTAGAGTACATTCATAATCATAAGACAGGTAAACTGCTTGAGTTTGCTGTACTTGCAGGAGCGATACTTTCTGATGCTACAGAAGAGCAAGAAGAGAAGTTACTTGCATTTGCGAAATATATCGGTCTAGCTTTCCAAATTAGAGATGATATTTTGGATGTAGAAGGAACAGAAGAAGAGATTGGAAAACCGATTGGTAGTGATGCTTCCAACGAGAAGAGCACATATACGACGTTATTTACTGTAGATAGAGCAAAATCTATTTTAGAGGAGAAAATTGCAAAAGCAAAAGATTCTATTAGCTCCTTACAATTACAAGATGAATACTTACTATCTATTTGTGATTTAATCGCAAAACGTAATAACTAATATAACAGCGTTTCCATTTGTTGAGTCATTCATCATTTTATGATATAAATGTAGGAAAAGGTTTTTCTTTTCTTGTTATTGGCAAAAATATATGTAGATTACATTGCCGTTATCACTTCGTGTTAGCGGCTATTTTTTTCATCACGTAAAGAAATATGATGTATAATATGATAAGTGAAAAAATGGAAGTGTTTTCTGAAAGCAGGACAAGATAAAAAGAATAGAAAAGATAATTTCTTGTGTTGTGTAAATGTTTCTTATAATATTTGACATGTTGACAGATTATGAAATGAAAGTGAGTGATCCATGTGGATCTAACGCAAATTCAAAACCCTAGTTTTTTGAAAGATATGTCTATCAGTGAACTAGAGGGATTGAGTGAGGATATTCGTAAGTTTTTAATTGAAGAGCTCTCTCAAACAGGTGGACATATTGCACCTAATTTAGGTGTAGTAGAACTCACAATTGCTCTGCATAAATTATTTGATAGTCCGAAAGATAAGTTTTTATGGGACGTAGGACATCAATCCTATGTACATAAAATTTTAACAGGGCGTGCGAAAGAATTCGGCACATTAAGGCAATACCAAGGTCTATGTGGTTTTCCAAAACGCTGCGAGAGTGAGCATGATGTTTGGGAAACTGGTCATAGTTCGACGTCGTTATCTGCTGCAATGGGAATGGCTCTAGCACGTGATTTAAAGAAAACGGAAGAATACGTTATACCAATCATTGGCGATGGTGCATTAACAGGCGGAATGGCTTTAGAGGCATTGAACCACATTGGGCATGAAAAAACGGACATGATTGTTATTTTGAATGACAATGAAATGTCAATTGCACCAAACGTCGGTGCACTTCATAATGTACTTGGTCGTTTACGTACCGCAGGGAAGTACCATTGGGTAAAAGATGAACTAGAGTATATATTGAAGAAAATCCCAGCAGTCGGCGGGAAAGTTGCTGCGACAGCAGAGAAAATAAAAGATAGTCTAAAATATTTACTAGTATCAGGCGTCTTTTTTGAAGAATTAGGCTTTACATATTTAGGTCCGGTCGATGGGCATGATTATGAAAAGTTATTCGAAACGTTGCAATATGCAAAGAAAACAAAAGGCCCAGTACTTGTTCATGTTATTACGAAAAAAGGAAAAGGTTATAAACCAGCTGAAAGTGACGTTATTGGAACTTGGCATGGAACAGGATCATATAAAATTGAGTCAGGTGACTTCGTTAAACCGAAGGAAGTTGCACCAGCATGGAGTGCTGTTGTTAGTGAAACAGTGCTTAAGCTAGCGAGAACGGATGAACGTATCGTTGCAATTACGCCTGCAATGCCTGTTGGATCGAAACTTGAGAAATTCCAAAAAGAATTTCCGAATCGCATGATTGATGTAGGTATTGCAGAGCAGCATGCTACAACAATGGCAGCTGGTATGGCAACACAAGGGATGAAGCCGTTCTTAGCAATTTATTCAACATTTTTACAAAGAGCATATGACCAAGTTGTTCATGATATTTGTCGCCAGAATTTAAATGTTTTCATTGGAATAGATCGCTCTGGATTAGTAGGAGCAGACGGTGAAACGCATCAAGGTGTATTTGACATCGCGTTTTTACGTCACTTGCCGAATATGGTGCTTATGATGCCGAAAGATGAAAATGAAGGTCAACATTTAGTATATACAGCGATGCAATACGAAGATGGACCGATTGCTTTACGTTATGCACGCGGAAATGGACTTGGCGTTCAAATGGATGAAGAATTAAAGGCGATTCCAATCGGTACATGGGAAACGTTAAAAGAAGGCACACAAGCAGCAATTTTAACGTTTGGTACGACAATCCCGATGGCAATGGAAGCAGCTGAGCGTCTTGAACAAGCTGGAGTATCAGTGAAAGTAGTGAATGCTCGCTTTATTAAGCCGATGGACGAAGCATATTTACATGAGCTTTTAGGGAAAAATATACCGATTTTAACGATTGAAGAGGCTTGTTTAATCGGTGGCTTTGGAACGGGAGTAGTTGAATTTGCTTCTGAGAACGGATACCATAGTGCTTTAATTGAACGAATGGGTATTCCTGATCGCTTCATAGAGCATGGTAGTGTAACAAAACTGTTAGAAGAAATTGGTTTAACAACAGATGCTGTTGTAGACCGTATTCATACAATGATTCCATCAAAACAAAAAAGGGCGTAACAAATGAGCGTAAAAAAAGAAAGAGTAGATGTACTATTAGTAGAGCGAGGACTTATAGAAACGCGTGAGAAGGCTAAACGTGCTGTTATGGCAGGTCTTGTATATGCGAATGAAATGAGACTCGATAAGCCAGGGGAGAAAATCTCACAAGATACGGAGATTACGGTGAAAGGGCAAGTCATGCCGTATGTAAGCCGTGGTGGTTATAAGCTTGAAAAGGCATTAGAAACATTTCAACTTGATTTACAAGATAAGGTTATGATAGATATTGGTTCATCAACTGGTGGTTTTACAGACTGTGCGCTTCAAAATGGGGCGAAGTTATCCTACGCATTAGATGTAGGATATAATCAACTTGCGTGGAAATTGCGTCAAGATGAGCGTGTTGTTGTGATGGAACGAACGAACTTCCGTTACGTGACACCGGCAGATTTAGAGCGTGGTTTACCGCAGTTTGCAAGTATTGATGTTTCATTTATATCATTAAGGCTTATATTGCCGGTTTTAAAAACAATGCTTATGCCAAATGGTGATGTAGCTGCATTGATTAAACCTCAGTTTGAAGCTGGACGAGAACAAGTCGGGAAAAAAGGCATTGTTCGTGATAGAAAAGTACATGAAGCTGTCGTGGAAATGATTGTCGATTTTGCTCTTAAGGAAGGCTATAATATCGAAGGTTTAACATTCTCACCAATTACAGGCGGGGATGGAAATATTGAATTTTTAATTCATCTAAAGTGGCACGGTGAGCGTGAGAATGGCGAAAATCATTCTCCGGTTTCTATTGAGCAAGTTGTTACAGAAGCACATGATGTTCTAAAACAAAAAGGGAAAGGGGAATAACATATGTTGTTCCTCTTTTTGTTGTAATCGTATAATGATTGTAAAAACAATTGTGTACAAGTAATGGATTATACGGTAACATAAATAAATGAAGTATACCAATGTTTAAACTATGGTAAGAGATAGTGTGAGGTGCAAATGTATGAATAAAGGTCAGCGCCATATTAAAATCAGGGAAATTATTGCTAACAAAGAAATTGAAACACAAGATGAACTAGTTGATATTTTACGTAATGTGGGGTTTAATGTAACGCAAGCAACAGTATCGCGCGATATTAAAGAACTGCACTTAGTGAAGGTGCCATTACATGATGGCCGCTATAAATATAGCTTGCCAGCAGATCAACGATTTAATCCGTTGCAAAAATTAAAACGAAATCTAGTGGATTCATTTGTGAAATTAGACACGGCAGGACATATGCTTGTGCTAAAAACATTGCCTGGTAACGCTCATTCACTTGGGGCACTCATTGATCATTTAGAGTGGGATGAGATCGTCGGAACCATTTGTGGTGATGATACTTGCTTAATTATTTGCCGTACACCTGAAGATACAGGTGTTGTCTCTGATCGTTTCTTAAATATGCTTTAACAGAAAAATCTTGTTTACTTTCCTCTGTAAAGTGGAAAGTAAACAAGATATTTTTATTGGCGAAAAATACGGATTTTCAAATACAATACATTATTTTTTTTGAATGAAGTTAGAAAATAGGTGGATTGACCCGTAAAACGAATGTTTGGTACAATGGAGCGGGTTAGAAGAGTAATTTATACATACAAACATATAGTATAACTATTTGAATGAAGAATACTGAGAAAAGCCCTTAATAGGGGATTAGTTTATAACGAGGTGAATGGGGCATTGTTATCGGAATTATCGATCAGAAACTTTGCTATTATTGAGGCATTAAATATTTCTTTTCAAAAAGGTTTAACCGTTTTAAGTGGTGAAACAGGAGCTGGAAAATCCATTATTATTGATGCAATTAGTTTGCTTGTTGGTGGCCGTGGTTCAGCAGAATTTGTTCGATATGGAACAGAAAAGGCTGAGATAGAGGGCTTATTCTATGTAGAAGATGACAAGCATCCATGTATCGCAAAGGCAGAAGAGTTAGATATAGAAATAGAAGATGGCATGATTATTTTGAAGCGTGACATCGCTGCGAACGGAAAAAGTGTCTGTCGTGTAAATGGGAAACTTGTTACACTCAGCATATTAAAAGAGATTGGAAAAACGCTAGTTGATATTCATGGACAGCATGAAACACAAGATTTAATGAATGAAGAGCGTCATATGTTTATGCTTGATCATTTTGATGGAAATCGCATTGTTAAACAATTGGGCATATATCAAAATGTATATACAGACTATGAGAAGTTAAAAAAACAGCTGAAATCTTTAAGTGAAAATGAACAACAAATGGCCCATCGTCTAGATTTAATTCAATTCCAACATGAAGAAATTCGTAAGGCGGATTTAAAAATGGATGAAGAATATGAATTGACTGAGGAACGATTAAAAATCTCCAATTTTGAAAAGATTTATAAAGCATTAGGAGATGCGTATCGTTCGTTAAGTGGAGACGGACAGGGATTAGATCACGTAAGAAATGCAATGGGACAAATGGAGAGTATTACGCACTTAGATGAAGCGTATCAAGAAAATCATGATTCTATTGCAAATAGTTATTACTTATTAGAAGAAGTTGCATACCAGCTTAGAGAAAAATTAGATATGATGGAATATGATCCGAAACGTCTAGATGAAATTGAAACACGTTTGAATGAAATCCGTATGTTAAAGAGAAAGTATGGAAATACTGTAGAAGAGATTTTAGCGTATGCTGATAAAATTGAACAAGAAATTTTTACGATTGAAAATAAAGACGTACATATTGAAACGACGAGAAAGCAGTTAACGAAATTAGAAGGTGTTATTATAAAAGAAGCAACGTTGTTAAGTACTATGCGTCATGAGCTTGCAGATCATCTTACAAGCGCTATTCATCAAGAATTAAAAGAACTATATATGGAAAAAACGAAATTTGAAGTAAGAATTATGAAGAGGGTAGGAAATGTAGAAGAACCTCTCGTGGAAGGAACACCGGTAAAACTTACGGCGGATGGCTACGATCATGTGGAATTTTATATTTCAACGAATCCGGGTGAACCGTTAAAGCCACTTTCAAAGGTCGCTTCTGGCGGAGAGTTATCTCGTATTATTTTAGCTTTAAAAAGCATTTTTTCTAAGCATCAAGGTGTTGCATCTGTTATTTTTGATGAAGTGGATACGGGTGTGAGTGGTCGGGTTGCACAGGCTATTGCGGAAAAAATTTATCGTGTATCAGTAAACTCGCAAGTACTTTGTATTACGCACTTACCTCAAGTAGCTTCAATGGCGGACTCTCATTTATTTATTAGAAAACAAGTGGCGAATGATCGTACGATTACATCGGTTACTGTGTTAAGTACGGATGAAAAAGTAACAGAAATTGCTCGAATGATTTCTGGTGTTGAAATTACAGATTTAACGACAGAGCATGCGAAAGAGTTACTTACGCAAGCGCATCATTTCAAACAGACAGCAGAGGCTATCCAGTAATGGATAGCTTTTTTTTCTCAAATGACGATTTCTTAATTCTTCCGGTTATAAATAAAGCGCTGCAAGGAGAGATTAAAAAGTGAAGCCAAGAGGCTGAATGTGGGGTAGGAGCGAGGAGAGTGAACAAATTGAAATTAGAAAGATTTCGAAAAATAATAGGTCTTTGTCTCCTTGTTTCTCTAGTTTTTATTGGATGTTTTAAACCGCTTCGAACGTTTATTTCATCTCCGAAGCAACTTGTTGTTTTTGAAGGACAACAATCAGAAATAGCATCATTACCAGTTTTTAAGGCTGCATCTACAAATCGTAATGTATTTACTGTAAGTTCAAATGAACAAGAACTTATGGTAAATTCTCACCAAAATGGTGAAGCTGATATGGTGTTTCAACTTGCTGGTTTTCCAGTGAAAAAAGTAAATGTGAAAGTATTAAAAGATTTTAAAGTTATTCCAGGTGGACAATCGATTGGTGTAAAATTGAACACAAAAGGTGTACTTGTTGTAGGCCATCATTTAATTCAAACTGAAAAGGGTAAAGTATCTCCTGGTGAAACAGCTGGTGTACAGATTGGAGATATGATTACTGAAATCAATGGTAAAACAATTGAAAGAATGAGTGATGTAGCACCATTTATTCATAATAGTGGAGAAACAGGTGAACCGCTTAATCTTGTTTTATTAAGAGATGGAAAATATATTCGTGCTAAGCTAACACCACAAAAAGACAATGGTGAATCCTCTTACCGAATTGGACTGTATATTCGTGATTCAGCAGCTGGTATCGGAACGATGACATTTGTACATCCAGATTCTATGAAATATGGAGCGCTTGGTCATGTAATTTCCGATAATGATACAAAAAAGCCAATCCAAGTAGAAGATGGACAAATTATGCGTTCGACAGTAACGTCTATTGAAAGAGGAAGTCACGGGAACCCGGGAGAAAAATTAGCAAGATTTTCACCGGATCGTGAAGTGATTGGTAATATTACAATAAATAGCCCGTATGGTATTTTTGGGAAATTAAACACAGATATGACAAACGGCATAATGGATAAAGCAATGCCTATCGCATTATCCCATCAAGTAAAAGAAGGGCCAGCGAAAATATTAACAGTTATTGATCAAGATAAGGTGGAAGCGTTTGATATTGAAGTTGTTAGTACGGTACCACAAAAGTTCCCGGCTACAAAAGGTATGGTTATAAAAGTGACAGATAAACGTTTACTAGCAAAAACGGGTGGTATTGTACAAGGAATGAGTGGAAGTCCGATTGTACAAAATGGGAAAGTAATTGGTGCGGTTACACATGTATTTGTAAATGATCCAACGTCAGGATACGGTGTTCATATTGAATGGATGTTACATGAGGCTGGAATTAATATTTATGATCAAGAGAAAAAAGCGAGCTAATACATATTAGCTCGCTTTTCTTTTGAAAAATTCGTTGAAATTTTGTAAAAGCTCCGCAAGAGCTGTTTTTTGTTGTAAGATATAAGCAAAGGGTTGAACGTTTCGCTGTAATTCTATGATGGAATGTGTTGCGAAAGTAAAAAAATGAACGATAAACATATTTTTTTGTGATTTTATCGGAAAGTAAGAAACTTTAAAGGGAATTTTCACACAATTGTCGAACAATTCATGTAGCCTAGAAGCTTACACATGTCGGAAGAATCGATTCGGTAAGGGAGGAAAAACTGTGGAGAAAATTAAAGTATGTCTTGTGGATGATAATAAAGAATTGGTATCGATGCTAGAGAGTTATGTTGCTGCCCAAGATGATATGGAAGTTATCGGAATTGCTTACAATGGTCAAGAATGTTTAAACTTATTGAAAGAAAAGCAGCCTGATATACTCGTTTTAGACATTATTATGCCACATTTAGATGGTCTAGCTGTGCTAGAGAAAATGCGACATATTGAAAGGTTAAGACAACCTAGCGTTATTATGTTGACGGCATTCGGACAAGAAGATGTGACGAAAAAAGCGGTTGATTTAGGGGCATCATATTTCATATTAAAACCATTTGATATGGAGAATTTAACAAGTCATATTCGTCAAGTTAGTGGTAAGGAAAGTGCTACTATTAAACGTCCATTACCATCTTTCCGATCAGCAACAACGATCGATGGAAAACCGAAAAACTTAGATGCGAGTATTACAAGTATCATTCATGAAATTGGTGTACCCGCTCATATTAAAGGGTACATGTACTTACGAGAAGCAATCTCTATGGTGTACAATGATATCGAATTACTAGGATCTATTACGAAAGTATTATATCCAGATATTGCAAAGAAATATAATACAACAGCAAGCCGTGTTGAGCGCGCAATCCGTCACGCAATTGAAGTAGCTTGGAGCCGTGGGAATATTGATTCTATTTCGTCCTTATTTGGTTATACAGTATCTATGTCAAAAGCAAAACCTACGAATTCCGAGTTCATCGCAATGGTTGCGGATAAGCTAAGACTTGAACATAAGGCTAGCTGAGAGGAAAAGTAGTAAGGGATTTAAGTTTTAGTAGAGCTTAATAATTCTTGAAATTTATACTCGATATCAATTTTAAAACCAATAAACTTTTATTTAATGACCAATGAATTTTAGAATTCGTTGGTCTTTTTATTTTGTTGAGAAAAAGAGGGAGAAGTGATATCGATTTTATCAAAATTATTTGGGTAGATAAAAAGGGTTGTTTGATATTATGGAAAATAAAACCTGTTTTTAGTAATATTACATATAAGTGAGTTTTTTAAGGTAATTAAATAGGTATACAGAGGGAGAAGGGAAATGAAAAACAAAATATTAACTTGGCTAGGAATAGTAGCAGCTATGGGAGTTCTTGCTGTTGCAGTTACATTTGGAATGTTAGAGCTTGCCGATAATCCAGTAGATAAAGAAGTGAGTGCTCAAATAGATAAAAAAGAAGACCCAACGATAGTAGGTAGAGAGGTAGATGGAGTCTTTGTTGATGTGTATGTTACTGAAAATTCTACTGAAAGCGAAGTCATTACAGCGATGTATCACATGACTCATCAAAAAGTAGTGGCGGAACGAAAATCGGGATCCATCCCAATGATTCAAAATAACGCTGAAAAATTAAAAAAAATCATAAATAAGAGTAGTTTTGCGAAGAAAAATGAGCTTGTAGCAATTGCTGATAGATGGGCGAAAAAAGATTTTAGTAAAATTGTAGAAGATCACAATTTTTTCTCGGATGCTCAAGAGGGTAATGTTTGTAAAGCCACTAGAGCGATGGATGCGGTAGAAGAGCAACATTATATTTTAACTACATTCGGGGAGGAAAAAGCGAAAGAACTATACGAATCAGGGGATACTCCGCACGTTCAATAAAAAATAATATGAAGGGCTTCTAGTTTTTTTATTACCTTGCTTTAAGGGGGTAATGGTGACTTGTGAATAAATATTCTGCTTTCTTTATGACTTGTAACAAAAAAGAAGATATATAATTCATTATTAAATGATGAAGTGAAGGCTAAATCGCATCGTAGTACATCTGTTAAAGGATTTTAGCGGGGAAGTCATCCATGATATAATAGATGATAATAAAAAGCCCTGCAAAACAGGACTATATTATTCTTCGTCTTTATTTTGTTTTTCTAATTCAACTAACTTTTGGATTAAAATATGCTGTGGCATATGCATAAGTTGTTCAAGTGGAACACCTAACGCTTTTGATAGGCGGACTGCAGTGTCTGGAGAAATTTGTAATGGTCTCATAGAAGTACCTCCTTTTTCGTATAGTATAGCATAAGATTGGGGGAGTGAGGATGACTCTTATATTTGCGCATCGTGGTGCGGCGGGAACGTATCCGGAAAATACAATGATTTCATTTGAAGCAGCAGAGGCTTTCGGGGCAGACGGAATTGAACTCGATGTTCAATTCACGAAAGATGGAAAAGTTGTCGTTATTCATGATGAAAAGGTGGATCGGACAACAAATGGAAAAGGTGCGATTCGAAATTATTTATATGAGGATTTATGTAAGTTGGATGCGAGTTATAAATTCGGTGACAAAGTAGGTTTTTGCAAAATACCTCTTCTAGAAGAGGTGTTAGAATGGCTCGCAAAAACGAAATTGCTACTCAATATTGAACTGAAAAATAATAAAATCCCATACAGAGGTTTAGAAGAAGAGGTTATAACACTTGTACGTAAGTTTAGTCTAGAGGATCGTGTTATATTTTCTTCGTTTAATCACTACAGTATGAAAAAATGTCATTTGATGGCTCCTGATATTCAAACAGCTATTTTGTATCGTGAAGGTTTGCATAGCCCGTGGGCATATGCAAAAAAGATGGGTGCTACTGCAGTACATCCGAATTATCGTTATCTTCAAGATGCTATCGCTGAATTAACGATGGAAAGTGGTGTGGAGGTTCGTCCTTACACGATAAATGAAGAAACGCTTATGCGTAAATATTTTGATATGAATATATCAGCGATTATTACTGATTATCCTGAAACAGCAAGAACTTTATTACCGATAAAAAAATGAGACCTAATATAATGGTCTCATTTTTTTATCGGTATGTGAAAACTTTGTCTTATCTTCTGAAGCGTGCTTGTACTTTATTTCTCTTACGATCTCTGTGTAAGACGAAGCCGCCGAAAATATAAAACCCGAGTGCGAAGCAAAGAGCGCCGATTAAAAATTGTAACCATAATATAGGGATTGGGGAGAACAAAATCCCAAATACAGTATCTCTCATTAGTTTAATACCAAGCACGGCTAATGAAATGGGGATGAGTGCTAATAATAGAGCGAGGTAACGCTGCATACATAACGCTCCTTTTCAGATTATTTTGTGTATTTTAATGATGTTATATGGAATGGGGGTTTGTCAAGAGGTTGCTGAACGAGTAAGATAAGAATGTGAAAAATTTTGCAGAGATACTTCGAGAGGAAGTGTAATGTATGAAACAAAATGTGTTAATTGTTGGAGCAGGTGAAGGTGGGAGTACACTGCTGAGTCTGTTGCAAAATTCGAATATATTTCAAATTATAGGGGTTATTGATATTAATCCAATTGCGAAAGGATTACAAATCGCAAAGGAATATGGGGTTCCGATTGGTGATAATGTAACTCCGTTTCTTTCTATGCATATTGATGTAATGTTTGATATGACAGGTGATTATGATTTACATAAAGTTTTATTGGGAAGCAAGCATAAAGACACCCTTCTTATACCAGGGGATATTGCAAAAATTGTTACGAGACTAGCGCATGAGAAGGAAAGCTTAATTGGAAAGCTAGAAGAACAGACGCAACAAGGGAATTTAATTTTAAATTCAACGCATGACGGTATGATTGTTATAGACCAAGAGGGACAAGTTCGTCTGTTTAATAAAAGCGCAGAGCGTATTACTGGATATAAAAAAGAGGAAGCGATAGGGAAATATATTTTAGAAGTTATTCCAACGAGTAAGTTGCTTCGTATTATACGCACGAAAAAAATAGAAGTGAATCATGAGCTGACGTTAGAGAATGAAAAAAAGATTATTACAACGCGTATTCCGATATTAAAAGAAGGTGGAGAGGTTCAAGGGGCATTTGCGATTTTTAAAGACATTACAGAAGTTGTAGATTTAGCAGAAGAAGTTACAGACTTAAAAGAAATTCAAACGCTACTTGAGGCGATTATTAACTCATCTGAGGAAGCAATTTCGGTTGTTGATGAGAAAGGAAGAGGACTAGTTATAAACCCTGCTTATACGAAGTTAACGGGTTTGACTGAAGAAGAAATTATTGGGAAGCCGGCTACAACTGATATTGTGGAAGGTGAAAGTATGCATATGAAAGTACTTCGGACGCGCCGAGCGGTACGAGGAATACATATGAAGATTGGGCAAAAAAAGCGAGATGTAATTGTAAACGTAGCACCGGTTATTGTCGATGGAATATTGAAAGGGAGCGTCGGGGTAATTCGCGATGTATCAGAAATTCAAAAGTTAACAAATGAATTGAATAGGGCAAGACAAATTATTCGAACGTTAGAAGCAAAATATTCATTTGATGATATTGTTGGTGATTCAGATGAAACGACGGCAGCTATTGAACAAGCAAAACTTGGAGCGAATACACCGGCAACAGTATTGCTTAGAGGGGAATCTGGTACGGGGAAAGAGTTATTTGCACACGCTATTCATAACAGTAGTAATCGAAAATACAATAAGTTTGTACGAGTAAACTGTGCTGCTATTTCTGAGACCTTATTAGAAAGTGAATTATTCGGTTATGAGGAAGGCGCGTTTTCTGGAGCGAAAAGAGGCGGGAAACGAGGATTCTTTGAAGAAGCGAATAATGGAAGTGTTTTTTTAGATGAAATCGGAGAGTTATCTGCAAATACGCAAGCGAAGCTCCTTCGTGTGCTACAAGAAAAAGAAATTGTGAAAGTAGGGGGAACGAAAGCGATACCTATTAATGTCCGGGTAATTGCAGCAACACATGTGAATTTAGAAAAGGGCATTCTAGAAGGAGAGTTCAGAGAGGACTTATATTATCGTTTAAATAAAATCCCGATTCAAATTCCTTCCCTTCGTCAGCGTAAAGGAGATATACCAGCGATTGCAGAAAGGTTAATTCAAAAAATTAATCAAGATTATGGTCGTAATGTAGAAGGACTCACCGATTCAGCCGTTTCGTATTTACAATCATATGAATGGCCAGGGAATGTTAGGGAACTTGAAAATATTTTAGGACGAGCTATTATCTTTATGAATTATAACGAAATATATATTGATGTACATCATTTACCGCCTTTACATAAAGAAGAACAAGTAGAGACGAAACAAAATAATTTATTACCTGAATTAGAAGAGAAGGCCCTTGAACACCTAGTGACAGAATTTGAGGGGAATATTATCCGTGAATATTTAGAGAAATTTGATGGGAACAAAACGAAGACTGCAAAAGCGTTAGGAATTTCAGTTCGAAACTTATATTACAAGCTAGAAAAGTATGACTGTGCAAAAAATAGCATGCAATAAATTGCGTACCGTGCAATTTATTGCGTGGTATACAAAAAGCGACAAAACGAGACAGAATATTTCGTTGTTTTCCAAAGTATTGATTTTACTGCATTTTGAATGCGTTTTCATTATTGGTAAGACCACTTTTGAAAGTTGGCACGGTATTTGCTTAATGAATAGACGAGGGACGACGGAAAGGGTTGATTACAAAATATGAAGTTAGAACACTTAATTGATCAAGCAGCAGGACAGCCTAAAAAAACTGTGGCTGTAGCAGTAGCTGAAGATCATGAAGTAATTGAAGCTGTAGCGAAAGCAATCAAGTTACAACTAGCTCAATTTCGTCTATATGGAAATCAAGAGAAAATAATAGGGATGCTACAAGAGCATGGATTACAAACTTCAGAACATATTGAAGTGATTGCAGCAGCGTCAAGTGCTGAGGCTGCAGAACTTTCTGTTAAATCTGTAAGCAATGGCGAAGCAGATGTGCTAATGAAGGGGAACATCCCAACAGCAAATATTTTGAAAGCTGTATTAAATAAAGAGTGGGGACTTCGTAAGGGCAGCGTGCTTTCACATGTTGCAGCGTTTGAAGTTCCAAATTACGATCGTCTTATTTTTGTTACAGACGCAGCGATGAACATTGCACCTGATGTAACACAAAAAGCTGCTATTATACAAAATACTGTAGAAGTTGCCCAGGCAATAGGAATTGATTTGCCAAAGGTAGCGCCAATTGCAGCGGTAGAGGTTGTTAATCCTGCGATGCAAGCGACAATTGATGCAGCGATGTTAACTCAAATGAATCGCCGCGGACAAATTAAAAATTGTGTCGTTGATGGACCACTTGCTTTAGATAATGCAGTATCACAAATTGCAGCAGAACATAAAGGCATAGTAAGTGATGTAGCAGGTAAGGCAGACATTTTACTCGTCCCAACGATTGAAGCTGGAAATGTGCTATATAAATCACTCGTCTATTTTGCAAATGCAAAGGTAGGAGCGATGATTGCTGGCGCTAAAGCACCGATTGTTTTAACATCACGTGCTGATTCAGCAGAAACAAAAGTATATTCATTAGCATTGGCAGTTGCGACTGCTTCAAAATAAACCAAATAGGGTAAAACAATTAGGGGGAAACGACAATGACATTAGAAATCTTCGAATACTTAGAAAAATATGATTATGAGCAAGTGGTATTTTGTCAAGATAAAGAATCTGGTTTAAAAGCAATCATTGCAATCCATGATACAACACTTGGACCAGCTCTTGGTGGAACAAGAATGTGGACATATGATTCTGAAGAAGCGGCGATTGAAGATGCATTGCGTCTTGCAAAAGGGATGACATACAAAAATGCAGCAGCTGGTTTAAACTTAGGTGGTGCAAAAACAGTAATTATCGGTGATCCACGTAAAGATAAAAGCGAAGCGATGTTCCGTGCATTAGGACGCTACATTCAAGGACTAAACGGACGTTACATTACAGCTGAAGATGTTGGTACAACAGTAGATGATATGGATATTATCCATGAAGAAACTGATTTTGTAACAGGGATTTCACCATCATTCGGTTCTTCTGGTAACCCATCTCCAGTAACTGCATACGGTGTTTACCGTGGTATGAAAGCAGCTGCAAAAGAAGCATTTGGTACAGATAACCTAGAAGGAAGAGTAATTTCTATTCAAGGTGTTGGTAATGTAGCATATCACCTATGCAAACATTTACACGCTGAAGGAGCAAAATTAATCGTTACAGATATTAATAAAGAAGCTGTACAACGTGCAGTAGAAGAATTCGGTGCAACAGCAGTTGAGCCAAATGAAATTTACGGTGTTGAATGTGATATTTACGCACCATGTGCATTAGGCGCAACAGTTAATGATGAAACTATTCCACAACTTAAAGCAAAAGTAATCGCAGGTTCTGCAAATAACCA
Organism: Bacillus sp. TH30; assembly: GCF_016650875.1. Lineage (NCBI taxonomy): Bacteria > Bacillati > Bacillota > Bacilli > Caryophanales > Bacillaceae > Bacillus > Bacillus sp. TH30. The sequence continues at coordinate 3,758,137 of NZ_JAEKEY010000002.1, forward strand.
ATTAAAAGAAGATCGTCACGGCGACCTTATTCATGAAATGGGTATTGTATACGCACCAGACTATGTTATTAATGCAGGTGGCGTAATTAACGTAGCAGACGAATTATATGGATACAATAGAGAACGTGCATTAAAACGTGTTGAGTCTATTTATGACACAATTGCAAAAGTAATCGAAATTTCAAAACGCGATGGCATAGCAACTTATGTAGCAGCGGATCGTCTAGCTGAAGAGCGCATTGCAAGCTTGAAAAACTCTCGTAGCACGTACTTACGCAACGGTCACGACATTATTAGCCGTCGCTAATCATTCATATATAACTTTTACAAAAGGTGTGGTTACCTCTTATGAGGTTTCCACTTCCTTTTAAATTTATTAGTGGAGGTAGCAACATTGTCTGTAAATCGAATTCTTGTTATTAACCCAGGTAGTACATCCACAAAGATTGGTGTTTTTGATAATGAAAGACCCGTTCTAGAAGAAACTATTCGTCATGACGTAGAACAGATTGGAAAATATAAGCGAATTATCGACCAATATGAGTTTCGTAAAGAAACGATTTTAGAAGTTCTACATTCTCATGGTATTAACATTTCAAAATTAAACGCTGTTTGTGGGCGTGGTGGATTACTTCGTCCAATTGAAGGCGGTACGTATACAGTAAACGATGCGATGTTAGAAGATTTAAAAAATGGGTTTAGCGGTCATCACGCTTCAAACCTTGGAGGCATTTTAGCATATGAAATTGCTTCTGGATTAAACATTCCTGCATTCATTGTGGATCCTGTCGTTGTAGATGAGATGGAGCCAATTGCTCGTATAAGTGGTATTGCTGGTATGGAACGCAAAAGTATTTTTCATGCATTAAATCAAAAAGCAGTTGCTCGTAAAGTGGCTGAAGAATTAAACCACAAATACGAGGATTTAAATTTATTAGTTACACATATGGGCGGTGGTATTACAGTTGGTGCTCATAAAAAAGGAAAAGTTATCGATGTGAATAATGGCTTAAACGGAGAAGGACCATTTAGTCCAGAGCGTGCTGGTACAGTACCAGTAGGACAATTAGTTGAAATGTGTTTTTCTGGTGAGTATTACCGAGACGAAATGGTTAAAAAACTTGTCGGACAAGGTGGACTTGTAAGTCTTATCGGTACAAACGATGCAATTAAAGTAGAACAAATGGTTGAAAAAGGTGATCCTGAAGCAACTCTTATTTATAAAGCAATGGCGTATCAAGTTGCAAAAGAGATTGGCGGAGCTAGTGCTGTACTTCACGGGAAAATCGATGCAATCGTATTAACTGGTGGACTTGCGTACAGTAAAATTCTTGTCGATGAAATAAAAGAACGTGTTCACTGGATTGCAGATGTTATCGTACATCCAGGAGAAGATGAATTACAAGCGTTAGCAGAAGGAGCACTTCGTGTATTACGTGAAGAAGAAGCTCCAAAAGAATATATTGTACGAGAAAAACAAACAGTAGCTAGGGGTTGAGATAATGGCAAGAGAATATGATTTAGTCATCGTTGGCGGCGGTACTGGTGGATATGTTGCTGCTATTCGTGCATCACAACTAGGGTTAAAAACTGCACTTGTTGAAAAAGAAAATCTTGGTGGTACTTGTTTACACAAAGGATGTATTCCTAGTAAAGCTCTTTTACGTAGTGCGGAAGTATACGCAACTGCTAAAAAAGGAGAAGAGTTCGGAGTTATTGCAAGTAATGTAGAACTAAACTTTGCTAAAGTACAAGAGCGTAAAGAGAAGATTGTAACGCAGCTTCATAAAGGCGTTCAGCATTTAATGAAACAAGGTAAAATTGATGTGTTTGAAGGTATTGGCCGTATTCTTGGCCCATCTATTTTCTCTCCAATGCCAGGTACAATTTCAGTTGAACTTGCAAGTGGAGAAGAGAATGAAATGTTAATTCCAAAAAATGTGCTTGTTGCAACAGGTTCTCGTCCAAATTCATTACCAGGATTAGAGTTAGACGGAGAGTATGTAATGTCTTCGGATCATGCCCTAAAAATGGAAACGCTTCCTAGCTCAATCATTATCGTTGGTGGCGGTGTAATTGGTATTGAGTGGGCATCTATGCTTGCTGACTTCGGTGTAGAAGTTACTGTATTAGAATATGCGAAAAACATATTACCACTAGAAGATAATGACGTTTCAAAAGAAATGCAACGTCTATTCAAGAAAAAAGGTATTAAAGTGGTAACTGGTGCAAAAGTATTACCAGAAACATTGGTAAAAGATAATGGAGTAACAATTCAAGCTGAACATAACGGTGAGAACAAAGCATTTAAAGCAGAAAAAATGCTTGTATCTGTAGGAAGACAAGCGAATACGCAAAATATGGGCTTAGAGAACACAGATATTGTTGTGGAAAAAGGATACATTCAAACAAATGAGTTTTATCAAACGAAGGAATCTCATATTTACGCAATTGGAGATGTAATCGGTGGCTTGCAACTTGCTCACGTTGCTTCTCATGAAGGAATTGTTGCAGTAGAACATATCGCTGGTAAAGAAGTTGCACCAATTGATTATTCTATGGTATCAAAATGCGTATATAGTAGTCCAGAAGTTGCTTCTGTCGGCTTAACAGAACAAGAAGCAAAAGAAAAAGGCTATAAGTTAAAAGTCGGTAAGTTCTCATTCCGTGCAATCGGAAAGGCACTTGTATACGGAGAATCAGACGGTTTTGTAAAACTTGTAGTTGATGAAGAAACAAATGACATTCTCGGTGTTCATATGATCGGACCACATGTAACAGATATGATTTCTGAAGCTGGTCTTGCAAGAGTACTTGATGCAACACCTTGGGAAGTAGCACATACAATTCATCCGCATCCATCATTATCTGAGGCGATTGGTGAAGCTGCACTTGCTGTAGATGGAAGAGCGTTACACGCATAAAAATGTGGATTTAGGAGGTTATGAAAAATGGCAGAAGTAAAAGAAAAGCGCCATGAAGAGCTTGGCTTAAGTGATGAGCAAGTATTAGAAATGTTCCGTACGATGTTACTTGCACGTAAAATTGACGAACGTATGTGGTTATTAAACCGTGCAGGTAAAATTCCATTCGTAATTTCTTGTCAAGGACAAGAGGCTGCACAAGTTGGAGCGGCGTTCGCTCTTGATAGAGAGAAAGATTATGCATTACCATACTACCGTGATATGGGTGTTGTACTAGCGTTTGGTATGACAGCTAAAGAGCTTATGTTGTCTGCTTTCGCAAAAGCTGGAGATCCAAACTCTGGTGGTCGTCAAATGCCTGGTCACTTCGGTCAAAAGAAAAACCGTATTGTTACAGGATCATCACCAGTAACAACGCAAGTACCACATGCAGTTGGTATTGCACTAGCTGGAAAAATGGAGAAGAAAGATTTAGTAACGTTCGTTACATTCGGAGAAGGCTCTTCAAACCAAGGTGACTTCCATGAAGGAGCAAACTTTGCTGGTGTACACAAACTACCTGTTATTTTCATGTGTGAAAATAACAAATATGCAATCTCTATTCCAGTTGAAAAACAATTAGCATGTAAAAACGTATCAGATCGTGCAATTGGTTACGGCATGCCTGGATATACAATAGACGGAAACGATCCGCTTGCAGTATATAAAGCTGTAAAAGAAGCAGCAGACCGCGGTCGTCGTGGTGAAGGTCCGACTTTAATTGAAGCAGTATCATATCGTTTAACAGCACATTCTAGTGACGACGATGATCGTGTTTATCGTGATAAAGAAGAGGTAGAAGAAGCGAAGAAAAAAGATTCAATTATAACATTTGCAGCTTATTTAAAAGAAGTTGGTGTGTTAACTGAGGAATTTGAAAAACAAATGCTAGACGAAATTATGCATATCGTAAATGAAGCAACAGAATATGCAGAAAATGCTCCGTATGCAGCACCTGAAGATGCATTGAAGCACGTATACGCAGAATAGGGGGGAACGTTTCATGGCTGTAATGTCTTATATTGATGCTATTACATTAGCAATGCGCGAAGAAATGGAACGCGATGAGAAAGTATTCGTTTTAGGAGAAGATGTTGGTAAAAAAGGTGGCGTGTTTAAAGCGACACACGGTTTGTATGATCAATTTGGTGAAGATCGTGCGCTTGATGCACCGCTTGCAGAATCTGCAATTGCTGGGGTAGCAATTGGTGCGGCAATGTATGGTATGCGTCCAATCGCTGAAATGCAGTTTGCTGATTTCATCATGCCAGCAGTAAACCAAATTGTTTCTGAGGCAGCAAAAATTCGTTATCGTTCTAACAACGATTGGACTTGTCCAGTTACAATTCGTGCGCCATTCGGCGGGGGTGTTCACGGTGCATTGTATCATTCACAATCTGTAGAAGCGATGTTTGCAAACCAACCAGGTTTAAAAATTGTTATCCCTTCTACACCATATGATGCAAAAGGCTTATTAAAAGCTGCAATTCGTGATGAAGATCCAGTATTATTCTTTGAGCATAAGCGTGCATATCGCTTAATTAAAGGTGAAGTGCCAGAAGATGACTATGTATTACCAATCGGAAAAGCAGATGTAAAACGCGAAGGTGATGATATTACTGTTATCACTTACGGATTATGTGTTCACTTTGCTCTTCAAGCAGCTGAGAAGTTAGCACAAGATGGAATCTCTGCACACATTCTTGATTTAAGAACGGTATATCCGTTAGATAAAGAAGCTATTATTGAAGCGGCTTCTAAAACAGGTAAAGTTCTTCTTGTAACAGAAGACAATAAAGAAGGAAGTATTATAAGTGAAGTGGCAGCTATTATCGCTGAAAATTGCCTGTTTGATTTAGATGCACCAATTGCACGTCTTGCAGGCCCAGACGTTCCAGCAATGCCATATGCACCAACAATGGAAAAATTCTTTATGGTAAATCCAGATAAAGTTGAAAAAGCAATGCGTGAACTTGCGGAATTTTAATCGGGGGGACTATACATGGCTGTAGAAAATATTACAATGCCTCAGCTCGGGGAGAGCGTTACAGAGGGTACAATTAGTAAGTGGCTCGTTAATGTTGGCGATCACGTAAATAAGTATGATCCGCTTGCAGAAGTAATGACGGACAAAGTAAATGCCGAAGTACCATCTTCTTTCACTGGTATTGTGAAAGAGTTAATAGCTGGCGAAGGTGAAACGTTAGCTGTAGGTGAAGTTGTTTGTGTCATTCAAGTAGAAGGCGCAGATGAAGTAGCAGCAACAACTGTAGAGGAAAAAACGAAAGAAGAACCAAAGGCAGATATAATTACGCCTGAAAAAGCACCGAAAGCAAAACAACCAACTGATGGAAAACCACGTTTTTCACCAGCTGTTTTAAAACTTGCAGGTGAGCATAATGTTGATTTAGATTTAGTAGAAGGTACGGGAGCAAATGGCCGTATCACTCGTAAAGATATTTTAAAGCTAGTGGAATCTGGAAATATTCCGCAAGCAGGTGCGAAGAAAGAGGAAGCGGTAGCAGCAGTAGTAGAAGCGCGTCCAGAAGCACCAAAAGCAGCGCCAGTAGCACAAAAAGTAGAAGCTGCAAAACCAGTTTCTGTACCAACAATGCCTGGAGATATCGAGATTCCGGTAACAGGTGTGCGTAAAGCAATTGCAGCAAATATGTTACGCAGTAAACATGAGGCACCTCATGCTTGGATGATGATTGAAGTAGATGTGACAAACCTTGTATCATATCGTAACTCAATTAAAGGCGATTTCAAAAAGCGTGAAGGCTTTAACTTAACGTTCTTTGCTTTCTTCGTAAAAGCAGTAGCACAAGCGTTAAAAGAGTATCCTCAAATCAATTCAATGTGGGCTGGCGATAAGATCGTTCAGAAGAAAGATATTAACCTTTCTATCGCTGTTGCAACAGAGGATGAACTATTTGTACCAGTAATTAAACACGCGGACGAGAAGACGATTAAAGGTATCGCTCGTGAAATTACAGAGCTTGCAGGAAAAGTACGTACGAAATCGTTAAAAGCGGACGAAATGCAAGGCGGAACATTTACAATTAATAACACAGGATCATTCGGTTCTGTTCAATCTATGGGTATTATTAATTACCCACAAGCGGCTATTTTACAAGTTGAATCAATTGTAAAACGCCCAGTAATTATGGATAACGGTATGTTCGGTGCTCGCGACATGGTTAACTTATGTTTATCACTTGACCACCGTGTACTAGATGGCCTAATTTGTGGTAAGTTCTTAGGACGTGTAAAAGAAATTCTAGAAAATACGTCAGAAAATAATACATCTGTATATTAATAAAAAGCTCGCTTATGCGAGCTTTTTATCATCTTATTTCTTCATTTGCATCCTACTATATGTACAACACTTTTCCCGGCAATCTTACAATGAACGAGTATGTATTAGAAATTTACGAAAATACATTGCTGATATATGGTATATAGATATAAAATAAGAAAAGAATAATTTTTTTGGCAAATCTTACTGACGAAACTGTAGTATAATATATTGTATTGTATGAAAAAGAGAGTTATTCTATATAAGTGTTTTATAGATAATGTGTAATCAGTCGTCAAAACATGAAGAATGTTGACTCCTGGTTTTTTATTTTGCTGTAACAATGTTTCAGGAGGATGTCATGAAAAGAAGTACCGAGTTTCTAAAAAGTTTAGATGTAAAATTAATTTTAATTTTGTGTGCATTTTGTGTTATAAGTATAACTGCTATATATAGCAGTCAGCAAACCGGACAGTATGGAGATGCAAACTTTGCTATGAAGCAGGGAGTTAACTACATAATTGGGGTTGTATTGTTACTTCTTGTTGCTAGCATCGACTTAGATCAGTTGCAAAAATTGTCTTGGCCGCTTTATATTGCTGGGTTTGCTTCACTTATTCTTTTGAAAGTATTACCACCATCAGGTTTCACACCTGAAAAGTTAGGGGCAAAAAGGTGGTTCGTTTTTCCAGTACTTGGACAAATTCAGCCATCCGAGTTTTTCAAAATCGCATTGCTTCTTGTAGTAGCAAGTATAGCAGTGAAACATAATGCACAGTATATGGCAAGGACATTCCAAACGGATTTACAATTAGTAGGTAAAATTGTGCTAGTATCCCTCCCGCCTATGGCTGTTGTATATAGCCAACCGGATACAGGGATGGTGTTCTTATATGCTGCTGCAATTGCATGTATTTTATTTATGTCAGGTATTCAGAAGAAATTGATAGCGTTATGTACAGTTATTCCAGTCACCATATTATCGGCGTTAATATTTATTTACGTAAGGTATGAGGATTTCTTCTTTAATAAGTTAGTTACGTTACTAAAACCTCACCAACAATCACGTATTTTAGGTTGGTTAGATCCATTTGAACATACAGATCAAGGTTATCAAACACAGCAATCGATTTTAGCTGTAGGTAGTGGAGGTATGGAAGGGAAAGGATTCGGTGAAGGGAACGTCTATATCCCGGAGAAACACACTGACTTTATTTTCGCTACAATTGCCGAAGAAGGTGGATTTATAGTAGCCGCGTTAGTTGTGTTCTTGTTCCTATTACTGCTATATCGAACAATTATTATCGGTTATTCTGCTGATAATTTATTCGGTACATTATTATGTGCTGGGTCTATTGGTATATTAACAGTTCAAATATTCCAAAATATTGGTATGATCGTCGGATTAATGCCTGTAAAAGGGATTGCATTACCTTTCTTATCGTATGGGGGAAGTTCCTTATTCTCGAATATGATTATGATGGGGCTCATATTGTCCGTACGGAAAACGTATAAAAAATATATGTTTTCAGTTAAGTAAAAAAGCTAGTTCGTGTAAAAACGAACTAGCTTTTTTACATATATGCTCTTAAACGTTGCAAACTAAAACAGAATAGCAGTTTGAGACGGGTAAGGAGTGCAAAGTGATGCATATGCATATTTTTGAAGGGGCACGGCATCTATCTAATAGTGAATGGGTTATTCGAGCTATCATAGCATACATATTTTTAATATTAGTTGCGAAAGCGATGGGACAAAGGTCCATCGCACAACTTCGTTTTTTAGATGTCGTATTAGTATTATTGCTTGGTGGGAATATTTCTAACGCATTATCTGATGAAAAAGTGGGGTTACTCGGCTCGATGATTACAACGTTCATACTCGTTGTACTTCACATTATAAGCTCAGTCTTAATGTTGAAATGGGATAGATGGAGACGCTTTTTAGAGCCAGCACCTATTATTCTTATACACAATGGTTCCATTGATTTTAGCAATTTGAAAAAAGCGAGAATTACGGTGGAATATTTATTTTCGGAACTTCGTATGCGAAATGTGAGCGATATTCAAACGATTAAATTAGCATTGTGGGAAGCGAATGGTGTTGTTTCTATATTTCAGTATCCAGAATATGAAGCAGTTTCGCGGCTTGATCTGAAAGTGGCGGGAAGAAGATCTCCAGTTTCTTTTGTATTAGTAAAGGATGGGAGGATTCAGCAAGATGTTCTAGCTTTAGTAGGAAAAACAGAAGAGTGGGCGAGAGAATTTCTAGAGAAGAGTGCAGAAATCGAATCCATTATGTTAGCTACAGTAGATGAAGCGCATAAAATAAATGTTTTGTTAAAAAAATGAAAAATAGACGCATTTTGTCGTTTCGTACATATGATACAATAGTGTGGACAACGAAAAAATGGGAGGTGTTTCCATGGGATATGTAGAGGAATTACGAAAAGTAGTTGGTCATCGCCCTTTAATTTTAGTTGGTGCTGTTGTACTCGTTATAAATGAAAGTGGATATGTATTATTACAGCAAAGAACAGAGCCTTACGGAAAATGGGGGTTGCCTGGCGGGCTAATGGAGCTTGGTGAATCACCAGAAGAAACAGCTTACCGTGAAGTATATGAAGAGACAGGAATAGAAGTGAAGAACCTGCGATTAATTAATGTGTTTTCTGGAGCGAATTATTTTACAAAACTAGCAAATGGTGATGAATTTCAATCCGTAACGACAGCCTATTATACCGAGGAATATGAAGGGGAGTTTGTTATGAATAAAGAAGAAGCGGTTCAGCTTACATTCTTCCCGGTAACAGAGCTACCTGATTATATTGTAGGATCGCATAAAAAAATGATTGTTGAATATATAAAAATTATGGGAAATAAGATATAATATACAATGAAAGAGATACAAAAACACAGTTCTGGTCGGTAGTCCAGACGCATGATTTCATGTCAGTAACCTTCCCCTCCGGGATGTCCAGTATTTCTAATTTTTTAAAGGAGGGGCTGTCAATGGATTTGACAGTATATCACGATGGTCAATTTTTCGTAGGAATTATTACGCATAAAGAAAAAGGAAAATTGTATGGAGCAAGGTATATTTTTGGAATGGAACCTTCAGATGAAGAAGTACTTATATTTGTGAATGGTCCAATGTTAGCATATTTCCAGCACGTTGCAAAATGCGGTGTGGAAGTGAAAGAAAAACAGCGTCCCCAAAATATAAAACGTATCATACGACAAGCGGCAAAAGAAGTAAATGTAAAACGTTTTACTAAGGCACAAGAAGCGATTAGTTTATCTTATGAATTGTATAAACAAGAAAAGAAAGTGCAGTCTAAAGAGAAGCGAGAAGCTGAAAAACAAAGAAGACGTTTAATTAAAGTACAAAAAGCAAAGCAAAAGCATCGTGGCCATTAAAAAAAGGTGTTAGAGCAAGGGCTCTAACACCTTTTCTATGCCTAAATACAAGTAAACTTACTTGTATTTCATAAACATTAACTGGTAAGATACAAATAGGTAGAATTAGAGGAGGGAAAAGATTGATTAACTTTAACTTTTTTATGAATGATGTTGTCCGTCAAGCGCGTGAAGAGATTGTCTCTGCGGGATATACAGAATTGACGACACCAGAAGCAGTCGAAGAAGCATTTAAAAGAAATGGTACAACACTTGTAATGGTAAACTCTGTATGTGGTTGTGCAGGTGGCATTGCTCGTCCTGCTGCTGCACATTCCGTACATTATGATAAACGCCCTAACCACCTTGTAACGGTATTTGCGGGTCAAGATAAAGAAGCAACAGCAAGAGCTCGTGAATATTTTGAAGGATATCCACCTTCATCTCCATCATTTGCGTTATTGAAAGATGGAAAAATTGTAACGATGGTAGAACGTCATGAAATTGAAGGTCATGAACCAATGCAAGTAATTGCAAAACTACAATCTTATTTCGAAGATAATTGCGAAGAACTATAAGGAAGAGAAAAAGGCGGTACGTCCACGATCAAGTGGGTGTACCGCCTTTTTTATTTAGTTTTTAAAATAATTAAACATGCAGGAAGTTTTTAATTTATGCATGTTTTTATGCATTGATAACAGCTTTGATACTGTTTTTATATTTATTTTTATTTTAAATATTGCATAAAAATGAAAGTGCTGATACAATACAAACATCGAATAAATATTCTATTAAACTTTTAAATATACATTATTAGGGGGAAGAAAGATGAAGAAGTTATTATCAATATCATTTGCACTTATTTTAATTGTAAGTATGTTCAGTGCTTGTAGTAATGGGGCAGAAAAGGCGAATGGCGAAAATAAAAAAGTACTCGTTATGGGGACTTCAGCAGACTATAAACCGTATGAATACGTGGAAGCTTCAAAAAGTGATGAAATTATCGGCTTTGATGTTGATATTGCAAAATATATCGGAAAAGAACTTGGGTATGAAGTAAAAGTGAAAGATATGGATTTTGGCGGATTATTAGCATCTCTTAGCTCAGGAAAAGTTGATTTCGTTATGGCAGGTATGACGCCAACTGCAGAGCGTAAAAATAATGCTGATTTCACAGATATTTATTTTGTTGCTAAAAATATGATCGTTTCAAAAAAGGGCTCTAATATTAAATCGTTAGAAGATTTAAAAGGGAAAAAAGTAGGGGTACAAACAGGGTCAATTCAAGAAGAAAAGGCAAAAGAATTTCAGAAACAAGTCGATTTCAAAGCTGAGGGACGTGACCGTATACCAGAAATCGTACAAGAAATTAAAGCTGGTCGTTTTGACGCTGCAATTATAGAAGACACAGTTGCAAAAAAATATTTAGAAAAAATGAAAGAACTACAAGGAATTGAAATTCAAGAAGCACCAGAAGAAGTAGGTGCAGCAATTGCTCTTCCGAAAAATAGTGATAAAACAGAAGAATTTAATAAAGTAATTAAGAAAATGCAAGAAAATGGAGAAATGGATAAATTAGTGAAGAAATGGTTTGGCAGCGGAAAATAAGCTGCCTTTCACTTTTCTGTGAGGGGAATGAAAAGGATGAATCTAGATTTTTCGGCAATTACGCCTTCAATACCATATATATTAAAGGGATTAGAAGTTACATTGAAAATTGTAGCTGCATCAGCTGTGGTAGGATTTATTTTAGGAACGTTATTAGCACTTTGCAAAATTGCTAGAATACGAGTATTAAATATTGCAGCAGATATTTATACGTCAATATTTCGTGGCACACCGCTAGTATTACAATTAATGATTATTTATTTCGGTGTTCCGCAAATGATGGGTTATGAGATACCAGCCTTTTTAGCAGCTGTACTTGCATTTAGCCTAAATTCAGGTGCATATATGTCAGAAGTAATTCGTGCCGGCATTCAAGCAGTCGATAAAGGACAAACAGAAGCAGCAATGGCTTTAGGTATTCCGTACAGTAAAATGATGAGAAATATTATTTTTCCTCAAGCTTTAAAAAATATATTACCAGCACTTGTGAATGAGTTTGCGACACTTACGAAAGAGTCGGCTGTAGTAACCGTAATAGGAGCGACTGATTTAATGCGCCGTGCTTATATTGTAGGTGGTGAAACATTTAAATATCTTGAGCCATTACTTTTTGTTGGACTTATTTATTATATATTAGTAATTATTCTTACATTAGTCGGGAAAGCCATTGAAGGGAGAATGAAGAAAAGTGATTAAAATTGACAACCTTCATAAATCATTTGGGAAAAATGAAGTATTAAAAGGAATTACAACAACGATTGAGAAAGGAGAGGTTGTTGCAATTATTGGACCGTCTGGATCTGGAAAGTCAACGTTTTTACGCTGTATGAATGTATTAGAAGCGCCGACAGATGGTCACATTTGGATTGGAACGGAAGAAGTAACGAATCCGAAAACAAATATTATGCACGTTCGTGAAAATGTCGGAATGGTATTTCAACATTTTCATTTATTCCCTCATATGACTGTATTAGAAAATATTACGTATGCTCCTATCAATGTAAAAGAAGTAACGAAGCAAGAAGCTGAAAAAAAAGCTGAGAAACTTCTAGAAAAAGTGGGGTTATTAGATAAGAAAGATGCATATCCAAATCGTCTTTCAGGAGGACAAAAGCAACGTGTAGCAATTGCAAGAGCGTTAGCGATGGAACCGGAAGTTATGTTATTTGATGAACCGACCTCTGCGCTAGATCCAGAAATGGTGAAAGAAGTGTTAGAAGTTATGAAATCATTAGTTACGACAGGAATGACGATGGCAATCGTTACACATGAAATGGGATTTGCAAAAGAAGTAGCAGACCGTGTTCTCTTTTTAGATGGTGGAAAGCTCGTAGAAGATAGTAATCCGGAAGAGTTTTTTACAGCACCAAAAAGTGACCGTGCAAAAGAATTTTTGCAAAAGATATTGTAATATGTGAAGGGTACGTGAATAATAGGTAGAAAAGGATGACATTGCGTCATCCTTTTTTTATACTATTTTTAAATACATTTATACATATAGGAGTAATGATATGTTTAAAATTGGATATAGAACAGTGAAAACAGCGCTTGGAACGGGAGCGGCAGTTTTTATTGCTCAGTTATTAGGATTAGAATTTTATAGTTCAGCTGGTATTTTAGTCATTTTATGTGTGCAAAATACGAAACGAAAATCCGTTCAAGTATCGTTGCACCGTTTTTTAGCTTGTGTATTATCGATGGTATTTGCGTTTTGTATTTTTGAAACGATTGGTTATACACCACTTGCGATTAGCGTATTACTGCTTACCTTTATTCCAACTGCAGTTATGTGCAAAATTCAAGAAGGGATTGTCACGAGTTCGGTTATCGTTATGCATCTGTATTCATTAAAGCAAATTACATGGTCTATAGTTGGTAATGAAATTGCTATATTAACGATTGGAATTAGTGTCGCTTTATTAGTAAACATGTACATGCCAAGCAGTGAGAATAAACTGAAAGAGTATCAAGGAAAAATAGAAGAGCATTTTAGAACGATTTTGTTTGAAATGGTCGTTTATTTACGGAATCGAGATAGTAATTGGAGTGGGGCCGAATTAATTGAAACAGAAATGATGCTGAAAGAAGCGAAAGATTTATCATTTAAAAAACTTGAGAATGAATTTATGCGTGAAGATGACTATTATTATCGGTATTTTGATATGCGTATGCAACAATTTGAAATTTTGGAGCGCATGATACCATTAGCTGCATCACTATCTTGGACGTATGAACAAGCTGATATGATTGCAGACGTAATTGAAAATATAGGGAATTCTATTCGACCTGAAAGTACAGGGGTCATTTCGTTAAGACAACTTCAAGAAATGCGAGAAGTATTTAGAGAAATGCCTTTACCAGTCTCGCGAGAAGAATTTGAAATACGTGCAAAACTTGTTCAACTTGTTTATGAGATGGAGCAATATTTACTCATTAAAAGTCGTTTTAAGGGAAAGGATAATATAAAAGAACTTATTTAGAAGGTAGGAACTATATATGCCGTATCTTCTTTCTTTATTATTATGTCTTTCTCTATCACCGATCTGGCCTCTTGGTGATAACCCACGTGCTGGAGATCCTTTTATAATTGTAAATAAAGCAACGAATAAACTAGCTTACATCGATGATGGGAAGATCCAAAAGGTTTTTCCAGTAGCGACAGGGAAAACAAATGAATTAACCCCGGAAGGAACCTTTGACATTGTATTGAAGGCGAAGGATCCCTATTATATTGCGAAGGATATTCCTGGGGGCTCTCCCAAAAATCCACTTGGATCGAGATGGATGGGATTTAATGCAAGAGGCACGGATGGAAGTAAGTATGGGATACACGGGACAAACCAACCTAGTTCAATTGGAAAATATATTTCGCAAGGATGTATAAGAATGAAGAAACATGATGTGGAATATTTGTTTGATCGTATTCCAATTGGAACGAAAGTATCGATTGTGAAATCGAAAAAAACATTTCAGCAATTGGCGAAGGAAAAAGGGGCCATAGTATTTGGAAAAGTCAACGAAACGCTTGGCTTTTTCTTTTATTATAAGTTGTCTTGACATGTGTACATAACCATGCGTTAATGAGAATATATAAAGATAATTGAGTAAAGGGGTTGCTCATATGTATTTAAATCCAAAAATTTCTTACATGCAGTTTTGTGTTGGTTTTCTATTTGTTATTACATTCATATTGGCAACTTTTAATATATGTTCTTACGTTGTAGCGATTGTATTTATGGCATTACTCAATCTTACTTTTGTTATTGGGGCATTTCAGCAGAAACAATATACAAGTTTTGTAATAGCACTTGTAATGGCCTTTTCCTTTAGCATTGTAGCAATTGTAATATATATAAAATAAAATGTTCATTACAAGATAGACTATCTCGATTTCGAGATGGTCTATTTTGTATGTGTAAGCAGTAAAAAAAGGACGAGTGAATCGTCCTTTTTACCAAAACATACTTGCGCCAGTAAGTAATGTTGTTACAAGCATAGAAATTAGCATTATATAAACCATAATTTTTTGAGCTTTTTTATGCATCGTTAAACCTCCTTGCAAATCAGTACAATTTCATTGTAACGAGAAATGAAATTGTGGACAAGGGGAGAGAAAGGACAAAATTCGGGAAGGGGGTGCAAAATATTACAGGAAATTTGAGCATACGTAGAGAATATGTTAAAAGATAGATTATTAATTTTTTGTTATGCAAGCTGAAGAATGGAGATACAATGATGAAAATATACGAGACAGATCGTTTACATTTAAGAGAAATTGATGAGTCGTATGCGGAAAAAGTTCTTCAATATTACGACAAAAATCGTGAATTTTTAAAAGCGTGGGAAGAGTATAGACCGGAGGGGTTTTTCACGTTAGATTATCAAAAGAAAAAGTTACAAAAGGATAGAAAAGAGTTCGCGGAAGGCAAGATTATCAGGCTTTGGATTTTTAAAAAGGGTGATGATACAAAAATTATTGGATGTATTTCATTTAATCTAATTGTTCGCGGAATTTATCAATCTTGTGTACTCGGTTATAAATTAGATAAGGAAGAATTGAATAAAGGTTACACAACAGAAGCGCTTAGAAAAGCAATTCAAGTTACCTTTGAAGAATTTCATTTACATCGTATAGAAGCACCAATTATGCCACGAAATTTAGCATCTATACAAGTAGTGACGAAGATAGGATTTCAATATGAAGGTGTATCTCGAAAAATGCTAATGGTAAATGGCATCTGGGAAGATCATATGCGCTGGGTATTGTTAAACGAGTAATAGAAGGCAGATGGGTATCTAGATGTGTTAACCATCTGTTTTTTGTCTTGTATTTCGAAACTTTTGCGAAATTCTGTTATAATTAATGTTGTTACATACATAATGGTAGTGCAGGAGGCGCAGTCTTATGATTAATCAAGAACGTTTAGTAAATGAATTTATGGAGTTAGTACAAGTAGATTCTGAAACAAAATTTGAAGCAGAAATTTGCAAAGTGTTAACAGAGAAATTTACTGCTTTAGGTGTAGAAGTATTTGAGGATGACACGATGGGTGTGACTGGTCATGGTGCAGGTAACTTAATTTGTACTTTACCAGCAACAAAAGACGGTGTTGATACAATTTATTTCACTTCTCATATGGATACAGTAGTTCCTGGTAATGGAATTAAGCCTTCTATTAAAGATGGATATATCGTATCAGATGGTACTACAATTTTAGGAGCCGATGACAAAGCTGGATTAGCATCTATGTTTGAAGCAATTCGTGTCTTAAAAGAGAAAAACATTCCTCATGGTAAAATTGAATTTATTATTACAGTTGGAGAAGAATCTGGTCTTATTGGCGCAAAAGCGTTAGATCGCGAGCGCATTACAGCAAAATATGGTTATGCATTAGATAGTGATGGAAAAGTTGGTGAAATTGTAGTTGCAGCGCCAACACAAGCGAAAGTGAATGCGATTATTCGCGGGAAAACAGCTCATGCTGGCGTAGCACCAGAAAAAGGTGTATCTGCAATTACTATCGCAGCAAAAGCAATCGCAAAGATGCCACTTGGTCGTATCGATTCTGAAACAACTGCAAATATTGGACGTTTTGAAGGTGGTACACAAACAAATATCGTTTGCGATCATGTTCAAATCTTTGCAGAAGCTCGTTCTTTAATAAATGAGAAAATGGAAGCACAAGTTGCAAAAATGAAAGAAGCATTTGAAACAACTGCAAAAGAAATGGGTGGTCATGCAGACGTTGAAGTAAACGTTATGTATCCAGGATTTAAGTTTGCTGCTGGCGATCACGTTGTAGAAGTTGCGAAACGTGCAGCTGAAAACATTGGTCGTACGCCTTCTCTTCACCAAAGTGGTGGCGGAAGTGATGCGAACGTAATCGCAGGACATGGTATCCCAACAGTTAACTTAGCAGTTGGTTATGAAGAAATTCATACAACAAATGAAAAAATTCCTGTTGAAGAATTAGCGAAAACAGCAGAATTAGTTGTAGCTATTATCGAAGAAGTAGCGAAGTAAGTAATAAAGTCAAAAAGACGTGTGAACCAATTATGGTTTACACGTCTTTTTTTATTTTGATTCAATTGCTTTCACAAGGCGGATAAGCCAATATAGGAAAATCCATGGCAGTATATAGGTTGTTACGATACTTAGTAAACGTGGAAGGAGCCCTGCTACGTTTATATCAAAAATAGGAAGTAATAAATAATTAATTAAGAGGACTAATATAATAATGAGAAATGTATAGTTGAGTTTACTATTTGATTTCACAATAGATCACCCCTTTTACAATAATATCCATATTTAATATAAACTATAGCAAAAATAAGGATAAAAAAAGAATAAGTAATTATTATATTGTACATGAATTTGATATAATGAAAGAACAAACGTTCTTTGGAAGGGATGAGTATAATGCGAGAAATGTATCCGAAAAATGGACGTGTTATTTTACATGTAGATATGAATTGTTTTTTCGCATCTGTTGAAATTGCTCATGACCCATCATTACAAGGAAAGCCATTAGCGATTGCGGGGAATGAAAAAGAGAGAAAAGGGATTATCATAACATGTAGTTATGAGGCGAGAGAATATGGAATACGTACGACGATGCCTCTATGGGAAGCGAAGCGATTATGCCCGCAATTAGTTGTGAGGCACCCTAATTTTACATTATATCGAGAAGCTTCATTTCAAATGTTTCAAATTCTTTCCCGTTTTACAGAAAAAATACAACCGTTTTCTATAGATGAAGGGTATTTAGATATTACAGATTGCTATGCGCTCGGTTCGCCTCTTGAAATAGCGAAGATGATTCAACAAGCGTTACTAACAGAGTTACAGCTTCCATGTAGCATTGGGATTGCCCCAAACCTTTTCCTAGCAAAGACTGCTTCAGATATGAAAAAACCTCTTGGAATTACAGTACTTCGAAAACGTGATATCCCAGAAATTATTTGGCCACGATCAGTTGCAGAGATGCATGGAATCGGAGAGAAAACAGCTGAAAAACTAAAAGACATTCATATACATACAATTGAACAGTTAGCAAAAGGAGACGAGCATATCATTCGCGCTAAAATTGGAAAGCACGGTGTTGATTTACAAAAACGTGCAAAAGGTATGGATGACAGGGAAGTTGATCCGAATCAAATGGGGCAACATAAAAGCGTTGGAAATTCGATGACTTTCTCAAAGGATATGGACGAAGAAAAAGAATTACTTGATATGTTAGAAAGATTATCGAAATCAGTAAGCAAAAGGCTACAAAAACGAACTCTCGTTAGTTATAACATTCAAATTATGATTAAATACCATGATCGTCGCACGGTAACACGGAGTAAACAATTGAAAAATGCAATATGGGAAGAACGGGTTATTTTCCAAGCAGCATCACGTTTATGGAAGCAACACTGGGATGGTGATTCTGTTCGTCTGTTAGGTGTTACAGCTACTGAATTAGAGTGGAAGACAGAATCAGTGAAACAGTTAGATTTGTTTTCATTCGAAGAAGATGCGAAAGAAGAGCCGTTACTTGCTGTTATTGATCAAATTAATGAAAAGTATGGAACACCTCTTTTACAGAGAGGTAGTCAATTATTGCGTAAGCAAGAAAAGTCGTTTCAGCAAAAGTTAGAAAATAAGTTTATGTAGAAGGTGTCATGAAGTAGTAAATATCATGGCACCTTTCATATTTAACTCGCTTCTAAATCTAAAGAAGTCTTCCACCCAGCAGCAGTAACACCAGATTCTAATAACATTCTACTTACTATTTTTTCAATTAAGATAGCCGCATTTGTCTTGCAATGTAATGTAGCCTGTATACATACTTTTTGATTAGAATCTACATCTTCACTATATAACTCTTTTAAACCGAGACCTTCTGTGCTTACCATGTGCATGAGTAAAAAACGAATATGTGCTTCATTTTCTTCGGAACAAGTAAGGGAAAGTAAGTAGTTTGTTTGTTCAGGGGATTCTTCTTTTGATTTCTTGTTCATAAAGAGAGCGATTGGGCGAAGTAGTATATTTGCTAGTAAAACGCCGGCTGCGCCTAATATAGCTGCAACGAGAAAACCAGCGCCTGTAAGAGTACCGACAGCAGCAGCGCACCATAAAGTAGCCGCAGTATTTAGTCCTCTAATACTAAAACCGTCACGGATAATCACACCGCCTCCTAAAAAGCCAATCCCACTAACAACTTGAGCAGCGATACGTGAGGGGCTAGCATCATGATCAAGCATGACGGATAATAAAACAAATATACAGGCACCAAGTGATACGAGAGCATTTGTCCGCAGCCCGGCCATCCGGTGTCTCCATTGTCTTTCCATTCCGATGCCAGCACCTACAATAATTGCGATAAATAATCTTAATACAATGTCATACCATACCATCATGGTCACCTCCATACATATAAGTACGTGTTATGTTTTTTAAGAATGAGTGGGGAGTACCCACTCATTCTCATTTTTATCCAGCTATTTGCCGGGCGGTAAGACCCCTAGCTCAAAATTCAGCGAAAGCAAAGAAGTTAGGTGGGGGATCAACTGCCCGTAAAAGCCCGATTGGTGAAGGCTAATAATCAGTGGGGGATGAACAAAACCCCACTGATTAAAGTTTCACTTTATAACCAGCTATGAAACTTTTTAATATAAACTTTTTTCAGGAATTGTGTTAAGAAAGCATAGCCTAATAGTATTCCTACTAACCAAGGGAAATAGCTAAGTGGTAATGCTTGTAAACCAACGGCCGCACCAAGTGGTGAGAATGGAATATAAATTCCGATTGCCATAATACAAGCGGTTAATAAAAGTACTGGTGTTGATGCAGTACTTTGAATAAAAGGAATCTTCTGTGTTCTTATCATGTGAACGATTAAAGTTTGTGTGAGCAATCCAACGACAAACCAACCAGATTGGAATAATGATTGTTCGCTAGGTGTATTTGCACCGAATACATTCCACATGACTACGTATGTGATAATATCAAATATGGAGCTAATTGGACCGATACAAATAATGAAGTTCCGTAAGTTTGCAGTATCCCATTTTCTCGGTTTTTCTAAAAACTCTTTATCCATTTTGTCCCATGGAATAGACAGCTGTGAAATATCATAAAGCAAGTTTTGAATTAGTAGATGAATGGCAAGCATCGGTAAAAAGGGAATAAAAGCACTCGCTACTAACACACTAAATACATTTCCGAAGTTAGAGCTAGCTGTCATTTTAATATATTTTAAAATATTTCCGAACGTAGTGCGTCCTTCTAAAATACCAGCTTCTAGTATAGTTAAACTTTTTTCAAGAAGAATAATATCGGAAGACTCTTTTGCGATATCAGTTGCAGTATCAACAGATATTCCAACGTCAGCATCACGTAGTGCAACTGCGTCGTTAATACCATCGCCCATATAACCTACTGTATGACCGTTCCCTTGTAAGACGCGAATAATGCGAGATTTTTGCATTGGATTTAGTTTTGCGAACACTGTTGTTTCTTCGGCTAGTTTTGCTAATGCTTTATCTGGTAAAGAATCGATCTCGTAGCCAAGGATAGGCTCTCCAATATTTAATCCCACTTCTTTACAAACCTTTTTTGTAACAATTTCATTATCACCAGTTAAAATTTTTACTTGTACACCATGTTTCTGTAATGCTTGAATGGCAGCAGCTGCAGATGGTTTCGGTGGATCTAAAAAGCCAATGTATCCAGCGAGAGTCATATTAGTTTCATCTTTTACCGCGTACTCTTTATCATTTGTTTTTCTATCTTTTTTATAGGCTACAGCAATTACTCGCATACCTTCACCATTCAATGTTTTGCTTAGTTGTTTAACATTTGAACGTATTTCTTCGGTAAGTGGAACAATTTGTCCATCCATTTCAGTGTAGTTGCAAATGGATAAAATTTCTTCTACCGCTCCTTTACAAACCATTGTATGTTCACCTGAAATGTCTTTGACGATGACGGACATACGGCGGCGAGAAAAATCAAATGGAATCTCATCTAGTTTTTGAAACATTGAAGGGTCGAACTTTTGCTTTTCTTCTGTATGCTCAATAACAGCTTTATCTATTAAATTTTTCAATCCAGTTTGATAGAAGCTATTTAAATAGGCAAAGTGTAATACACGATCGCATTTATTACCGTTAGGATCTAAATGTCGGACAAGCACAACTTTATCCTCTGTCAACGTCCCAGTTTTATCGGTACAAAGAATGTTCATCGCACCTAAGTTTTGAATAGAATTCAGTTGTTTTACAATTACTTTTTGCTTAGACATGTTAACGGCACCTTTAGCTAAATTAGCAGTTACAATCATTGGTAACATTTCAGGTGTAAGACCAACCGCAACGGCAATAGCAAAAAAGAAAGCTTCTTGCCAATCTCCTTTTGTGAATCCATTAATGAGAAGGACAATAGGTGCCATAATAAGCATGAATGTGATTAAGAGCCAACTTACTTTGTTTACACCTTTATCAAAGCTTGTTTCTGCACGTTTTCCGATCACTTTTTTTGCTAAAGAGCCGAAATACGTATCGGTACTTGTTGAGACGACAATAGCTTTTGCGCTACCACTTACAATATTCGTGCCCATAAAGCAAAGATTTTCCATATCGAGCGGATTGTAATTTTTTTTCATGTTTTTCGGTAACATATGTTTATTTTCCGTATGGTAGCAGTTCTCGTATTTTTCTACCGGAAGAGCCTCGCCTGTTAAGGAAGACTGATTAACAAATAAATCTTTAGCCGATAAAATACGCACATCAGCTGGAACGATGTCACCGGCTGAAAGTGAAATAATATCGCCAGGTACAAGTTCTTCAATTGGAATTTCTATTGTATAATTTCGATTTAAATTCGTTACGTTTTTTGTTTCGTGTACAAATCCATCTATTCTAAAGACGCTCGCGGTTGTTCGAACCATAGCCTTTAACTTATCCGCGGCTTTTTGAGAGCGGAATTCTTGTAAAAAGCGAATTGTTGAACTTAGCAGTACCATTACAGATACGACAATTGTTCCTTGCATGTCATCTGTGAAAAAAGAGAGCGCTCCAAGAGCTAATAAAACAAAAATAAATGGATTTTTAAATGCCAGTAGAAATTGAATGTACCACGGCAATGTTTTATTATGAGCAATTTCGTTCGGACCGTATAAAGAAAGTCTACGAGACGCTTCTTGCTTAGAGAGTCCATCTTGTGTTGTTTGTAGAAGTTTTAACGCAGAGTTTACATCTTGTGTTGCAACTTCCACTAATAATTCGTTATTTGCTTTCATACTATCTTGATCGTAAGCATGCTTCGTTTCTTGTCTTTGTAAATTTAACATGGGTAGTTCCTCCTTTTTCATGAAGGAGGAAACAATCTGTTACTCGACTATTTAAAATTGGGAGGAACAGTTTCTTTCCTACCTACACGGTGAAATATTAACGTAAAACATATGGGTATCTGGGCCGAATCATCACTTGCCACTGTTCCTCACCTCCGTACAATTAGTAGTTTCTGAATATGCTATGTTTGTTTCATAGTAAGGTGCATAAAGACATAAAAAGACCTTTACTCAAAACGAGTAAAGGTCTGAATTCGTAGTCAAAAAGAGTCAACAACAAAGACTGTTATTAAACATAGATAAAAACAGTTTTTGTGTATGACAAAACATACGCACCTCTCCCTCGTTGAGTTTTAGCACTGTATAGCATAGGTACTGAAACCAGCTACGTTAAGAAAGGCCTTCATTCCGACCTTTCCTGTTGACCCATTGGCGTCTCTCGACATTTTTGGGCAGCAGCGTTTCTCTATACAGGAGCCTCACCTAACAGAGACCATATTCAATTACAAGTTGAATGTTAGCACTGTAAAATCGTAGTGTCAATATCTTTTTAATCTGTTTTTTTGAAAAATTAAATAGATTTATGATGGCTATATAGTAGGAAATAAGCGGAGTTTTTTTGAAATAAGGCGGGAAAATAAATACTTTAATGAACATAAATAAAAAGCACTGATTACAGTGCTTTTTATTATAGATTATGAGATTGTAGGATTTTCAAAAATAACAATTTCTGAGTTACTTGTTGTTGAAACGCGTTGTGCGTAATATGTTAAAGCTGAAGAAATATATGTTGGTAACGTCTCATTTGTATGTGATGTTGTATATTCATGGATTAATTCTTTTAAAGTCGTCCATTCTAATTGTGCTGGGTGATCAGAAACGAAAGAACTTACCCAGCGATCAAATGAAGATGAAAAATCAGTTTGTAAACGAAATACTTCTTTCATAATAAAACGCTCCCTTAAAATGTAGTACAATCATTTTATCACAAAATACGAACGATAGCTAAATTTTTTAAGTATAATGTTCGTGTTATATAGTTGTCTAGATGATTGGTTATGCAAATTCAATTTGCCATTTGAAATAACATTCCGTAAGATGAAAGATAGATTATATAAAGAGCTGGAGGAAAGAAAGTGGAATTTGTATTTTTAGGGACTGGTGCAGGTGTTCCTTCAAAAGGAAGGAATGTTTCAGCAATTGCTTTGCAGTTGTTAGAAGAACGAGGACAGACTTGGTTATTTGACTGTGGCGAGGCGACGCAACATCAAATACTACATACGTCTGTACGTCCACGCCGCATTGAAAAAATATTTATTACGCATTTACATGGCGATCATATTTTTGGATTGCCGGGTTTATTGGGTAGCCGTTCGTTTCAAGGTGGAACAACAAAATTAACAGTGTACGGACCAAAAGGAATTAAACAATTTATTGAAGTGGCATTATTAGTAAGTACGACACATGTTAAATATCCACTTGAAATCGTTGAGATTACGGAAGAAGGTATTGTGTTTGAGGATAATGAATTTTGTGTAGAAACAAAAAGGTTATCACATGGAATTGAATGCTTCGGATATCGAATTGTAGAGAAAGATATACAGGGAGCTCTTTTAGTGGATAAGTTACTGGGAATGGGTGTGAAACCTGGTCCAGTTTTTAAACGCTTAAAAGATGGTGAAGTAGTTGAATTAGAGAATGGCACAGTGTTAGATGGAAAAGATTTTATTGGCCCGCCTCAAAAAGGAAGAGTTATTACAATTTTAGGCGATACACGATATTGCGAAGCGAGTAGAGAGCTTGCGCAAGATGCTGACGTACTTGTTCATGAAGCGACTTTTGCGGCAGAAGATGAACAACAAGCGTATGATTATTTTCATTCCACATCTAAGCAAGCTGCGAGTATTGCACTTCAGGCAAATGCAAAACGCTTAATATTGACTCATATTAGTTCTCGTTATCAAGGAGATACATATAAGGAATTATTGAAAGAGGCAAGAGAACTATTTTCTAATACAGAAATAGCTACGGATTTAAAATCATTTCCAGTAGAAAGATAATAATGTTGTGAAAAAATGGTGACGATAGGTTGCCATTTTTTTATTTCTAAAAAAATTAAAAATAAAACTGTTATCATTTTATTTTTATATAGGATGACACAGAAAGTTTTAATGATGTGAAGATATAGGATAAAAATACATAATACCGATTATTTAGAAAAACTGTTATATAAGTCAGACGACATACGAGTGGTACAAGTAGCAAAAATGGATTTTTATTCAGAACTTTTAAAATTCATTAAAAGTAAGCGTTTTATTAAAAACAAGCTATAATGAGGGCAGATTATAATTTATTGTAGGCTACATGCGTTTTAGCCATTTGTCATAACAAGCGAAGTTGACTAAATCGTGAGAGAGCAACATGGAAATTATAATAGGAAGGATATTACTATTATTTGTACTAAGTCTTTTTTCACTTTTTAGCTTTAAAATATCAAAAGGTATGAAAGCAGTGGGAGTTTCACTTGTTTATGCTATGCTTGTAAGGGGTTCTGTGTTAAACTTTGGATTGCTACCAGACTTTATTGTGGGCTATCTTATATTATTTTTAAATGCAGGTAATGCTAAGTTTCTTATTTATTATTATAACTAGTATTATTTCAGGATATATTGCTTCACTGTTATTCAAAAACTATCCAATTCTTACAGCGGAACAAATTCGTGGTACGACTGGAACAGCAACCAATTCGGTAGCTTAATAGAATAGTAAATAATTTTTTCATAGAGGTTTAGGGGGAGTTATGATGAAGTATCGCTCAGTGTTTGATATTATTGGTCCGGTTATGATTGGTCCATCAAGTTCACATACAGCAGGCGCGGCAAGAATGGGGCAAGTTGCTCGTCAGCTGTTTCGTCATGAACCAGAGAGAGTTAGCATTTCATTATATGGTTCATTTGCAAAAACATACCGTGGTCACGGTACGGATGTAGCGCTAATCGGTGGAATACTAGGATTTGAAACAGATGATTTACGTATTCCAAGTGCGTTAGATATTGCAAAAGAACGCGGGATTGAAGTGGAATTCATTGAAGAAGATGCAAATGCTCCGCATCCAAATACAGCGAAAATTCGTCTGTATAAAGGTGAAGAGGAAATTGAAGTTGTTGCTTGCTCAATTGGTGGCGGTAAAATTGAAGTTGTAGAATTAAACGGATTCGATCTTCAATTAACAGGCACGAGTCCAGCACTACTTATTGTAAATAACGATCGCTTTGGTGCTATCGCAGCTGTAGCTTCAATCCTTGCTAAGCATGAGATTAACATAAGTACAATGAGTGTTTCTCGTAAAGAAAAAGGAAGAAGAGCGCTTATGGTCATTGAAACAGATGAATTATTAGCAGATGAAGTAATTGCGGAAATAAATGGGCAACAAAATATTTGTCAAGTAACTATTATGGATTAATTGCAGGGGGGACACACCATGTTTCGGAACGCAGCGGAACTAGTGGCGCAAGCTAAAGAGCAAAATGTAAAAATCGCAGAAATTATGATTCAATGTGAAATGAAAACAAGAAATATCTCACGTGAAGAAGTAATTGCTGGAATGGAAAAGAACTTAGTTGTGATGGAACAAGCAGTAGAACGCGGTATTCGTGGTGTAAAATCACCGACTGGTTTAACTGGCGGGGATGCTGTGAAAGTCCAAGCGTATATGCAGAGTGGAAAAGGCTTATCTGGAGATACGATTTTGGACGCAGTGAGTAAAGCTGTTGCGACAAATGAAGTAAATGCGGCGATGGGAATTATTTGTGCAACACCAACAGCAGGATCTGCTGGAACAGTGCCAGGTGTACTGTTTGCACTGCAAGAAAAATTACAGCCGACACGCGAAGAAATGATTGAATTTTTATTTACAGCAGGAGCTTTCGGTATGGTTGTTGCGAATAATGCTTGTATTTCTGGCGCGGCAGGAGGTTGCCAAGCTGAAGTAGGTTCAGCAAGTGGAATGGCAGCTGCAGCAGCAGTTGAGATGGCTGGTGGAACACAAGATCAAGCAGCTACAGCGATGGCGATTTCATTAAAGAATATGCTTGGTTTAGTATGTGATCCTGTTGCAGGGCTTGTAGAAGTACCTTGTGTAAAACGTAATGCAGCAGGAGCTGCGAATGCCATGATTTCAGCTGATTTATCATTAGCTGGTGTAACTAGTACAATTCCATGTGATGAAGTCATTGAGGCGATGTTTAGAATTGGACAAACGATGCCAGTAGCACTTCGTGAAACAGCAGAAGGTGGCCTTGCAGCAACACCGACAGGTCGTCGTTTGCAAGAAGAGATTTTTGGTAAGAGTAATAACTAAAAGCATATCATATGATTAAAGTAAAAACGGAGCTCAAATAAAGTTGAGCTCCGTTTTTTATTTTTCTTTTGCTATTTCTTCTAATGTTTTTCCAAGATCGTGTGATCGTTTCGTTGCTTGTGTAATACATGAGATTAATGCTTGTTGAAAATTATGCTCCTTTAATACTTCAATACCTGCTTCAGTTGTTCCGCCAGGAGAAGTAATTTCTTTTCGCAAAATAGAAGGGTGTTTTTCGCTTGCTTTTAGCATTTCAGCAGAACCAATCATCGTCTGAAGAATAAGAGATTTTGCAACATCTTCTTTTAAACCAATTTTTTTTGCTGCCTCTTCCAGTGCCTCTACCACGTAATAAATATAAGCTGGTCCACTTCCAGATAATGCAGTGATAGCATGCATATCTTCTTCTTCTACAACAGAGACGAGACCAATCGTTTCAAATAAAGATGTTGCAGTGCGAATATGTTCCTCCGTTGTGTGTTCTGAAGGTGAGATAGCGGTAGCGGATTTTAAAATGGCTGCAGATGTATTTGGCATTGCACGAATAATCGGAACGTCTTTTTGAAGTAGGTTTCTAATTGAATGAGTAGAAACACCTGCTAATAACGAAATAATAAGCAAGTCATTATTTATGTATTCTTTAAGAGGAATAACCGCTTCTGCGACATCTTTTGGCTTCATAGCTAGAAAAAGAATATTTGTATCAGCAAGTAATTCCTTTTTATTATGTGTACCTTTGACACCGTATTTTTTATGTAACTCCTGTAATCTTGTCTCGTTAGAACGATTACTTACAGTGACGTGTTCTCCCTTAACAACATTTGCGTTTAATAAGCCACTAATAATCGCTTCGGCAATAGAGCCTGCACCGAGAAAGGAAATGTTTTGCATAGACATGATGTGCCTCCTTTAAATTTGGTTAGAAATACTTATAAATGTACATACATTCGTTTTTTTATGGAAAAGACCTCTTTTTATCTGAAAATAATGACAAATTTATAGGGAAGTTGTAAACTGAAGAGGTATTCATTTTTGAACCGGAAAAAGACAGGGGGGGCTAAGCATGACGGCGATTCATCGAATGGAGATTCCTGTTCCATTTGCAGTTGAGACAGTGAATGTGTTTTTAGTTGAGGGAGAAACATTAACGTTAATTGATACAGGGACAAATACAGAAGAAGCAAAGAAAGCACTAGAAAGTCAATTAGGTGCATTAGGATATAAGATAGAAGATATTGAAACGGTAGTGATTACGCATCACCATGCGGATCATTGCGGACTTTTAAATACATTTTCTGAAAAAGTAAAGATTATCGGACATCCTTGGAATGAACCGTGGATTACACAGAATGCTGAATTTTTAAAGAGGTATCATGAATTTTTTAAAGAGACAGCCTTGCAGTTCGGCGTTCCAGCAGTATTTCTGAATGGTGAGGCGTTATTGACGACGAAGACACTTAAATATTCTTGTAATAGATCGTTAACACATACCGTGAGAGAGGGAGATCGTATAGATTCGTTACCTGGATTTACAGTGATTGAAACCCCGGGTCATGCTTCCACTCATATTTCATTATATAGAGAATCTGATGGAATATTAATTGGTGGGGATGCTCTCATTAGTCATATTTCTTCAAATCCAATATTAGAACCACCATATGAAGGGCAAACAGAAAGAGCGCATCCTTTATTGCAGTACAATCAAACGCTAAAACGTTTAAGTGAAATGAATATTTCACGGATTTTATCAGGGCATGGGGAAGATGTTCTGAATGTGAAACAACTTATTGAAACAAGATTACAAAAGCAAGAGACACGTGCTTTTAAAGTGCTTGAACTATTAAAGGAAAAGCCAATGACAGCATTTGAGGTGTGTGTAAAACTATTTCCGGTATTATATAAAGAGCAATTACCACTTACTATCTCAGAAACTGTTGGACAATTAGACTTTTTAGCATATAATCAACAGGTGATGATTGATGAATCTTCACAACAATTGATTTATTATGCAAAGTAGGTGACAGCAATGACGGGACGTTTACAAGAAAAAGTAATCGTCATTACAGGTGCTTCTAGTGGAATTGGAGAGCAAGTTGCAATGCAGGTTGCAGAGCAAGGGGCGACGCCGGTATTAATGGCTCGAACAGAAGAGAAGCTACAAGCATTAGCAGACAAAATTAAAGTAACTTATAATACGCCTTGCTATTACTATGTATTAGATGTAAGTGAAGAAACGAAAGTACAATCTGTTTTTTCAAAGGTATTACAAGAAGTAGGACGTATTGATATATTGGTAAATAATGCTGGGTTTGGTATTTTTAAAACGTTTGAAGATGCTTCAATGGATGAAGTAAAGGATATGTTTCAAGTAAATGTATTTGGATTAGTAGCTTGTACGAAAGCGGTATTACCTAATATGGTAAAAAGGAACGAAGGACAAATTATTAATATTGCTTCATTGGCTGGAAAAATTGCAACTCCGAAGTCGAGTGCTTATGCAGCAACAAAACACGCTGTATTAGGATTTACGAATAGTTTACGTATGGAGTTATCTAACACAAATGTATATGTAACAGCAATTAACCCAGGACCGATAGATACGAACTTTTTTGAAATAGCCGATCAATCAGGTACATATGTGAAAAATATGGGACGTTACATGTTAAAACCAACATATGTAGCAGAACAAATCGTAAAGGCGATGCAAACGAAAAAACGTGAAGTAAACTTGCCGAAGTGGATGGGAATGGGGCCAAAGCTCTACGCATTATTCCCAGGTTTATTTGAACGCGTTGCAGGCAAATCATTAAGTAAAAAATAGGAGATTTCCATATGGAAATCTCCTATTTTTTATTTTCCAGTCACATAATCGTAAACGATATCCTCAACAGCCTCGTATACATCAATTTCAGTATTTGAATGAATTATCATTTGAATATGTTTAATTAGCATTTCCTGATCCTCTTTTGAAACAGGATTACATTGATATTGCCGAAAACTTTTTATAATCATTTTCTCAATTAATTTTTTATTCATGTTTTTCCCCGCCTGTATGTATACATGTATTTTTTTATTGTACTTGAAGTGAAATGAAAATACTACTATGCACTATTTTTGCATAAAAATCCACTTGTATATATTGCTTTTATAGCGAGATTAATATTTTGAAGTTTTTAAAAATTATAAATATTTAATTGACTTTATAATTATGCAATATTATAATCAAACTTAATTTAAAGAATAGATATGAGGAGGAGCTTATGAAAGTCGCAATTATTGGAGCAACTGGATATGGAGGTATTGAGTTAATTCGGTTATTAGAGCAACATCCATATTTTTCGATAGCATCTCTCCATTCTTTTTCACAAGTTGGTGAATTTATAACAAATGTATACCCGCATTTTCGAAATGTTCTTGTCCATACGTTACAAGAAATTGATGCGGAGAAAATAGAGAAGGAAGCTGAAATTGTATTTTTAGCAACTCCAGCGGGAGTATCGGCAGAGTTAACACCAAAATTATTGGCAGTAGGTTTAAAAGTAATTGACCTATCTGGAGACTTTCGTATGATAGATCCCTCGTCATATGAATTGTGGTATAAAAGGCCAGCTGCACAGGAAGAACTTCTTAGGAAAGCAGTATATGGATTAAGTGAATGGAAAAGGCATGAGATCCAAAATGCAAATTTAATTGCAAACCCAGGATGTTTTGCTACAGCTGCATTATTAGCGGTAGCGCCGTTAGTACGTAGCGGCATGATTGAAGAAGCTTCGATTATTATTGATGCGAAATCAGGAGTATCTGGAGCGGGCAAAACGCCAACAACAATGACTCACTTTCCTGAGTTATACGATAACTTACACATTTATAAAGTTAATCAGCATCAGCACGTTCCTGAGATTGAGCAAATGCTTGCAGAGTGGAATCGTGAAACGAAGCCAATCACGTTTAGTACACATTTAATACCGATATCACGAGGGATTATGATTACACTTTATGCGAAAGTGAAAGAGGAAATGAAAATAGAGCAACTTCAAAAGTTGTATGAAGAAACGTATGAATACTCAGCTTTCGTTCGAGTTCGCTCGCAAGGAGAATTTCCAAGTCCGAAAGAAGTAAGAGGCTCAAATTATTGTGATATTGGGATAGCTTACGATGAAAGAACAGAAAGAGTTACGGTCGTTTCTGTTATAGACAATATGATGAAAGGTGCGGCAGGGCAAGCAGTTCAAAATGCAAATTTATTAGCGGGACTAGAAGAGACAACGGGTTTACAACATATGCCGCTTTATCCATAAGGGGGAAATTATGATTAAAGCATCGTCTATTACAAAATTAGCAAATGGTTCAATTGTTACACCAAAAGGCTTTTTGGCAATCGGTACTGCAAATGGTCTGAAAAAGGTGAAAAAGGATATGGGTGCAATCATTTGTGAGGTGCCAGCATCATGTGCCGCTGTGTATACAACAAATCAAATACAAGCAGCGCCGTTGCAAGTAACGAAGGATAGCATAGCAGCAGAAGGGAAATTACAAGCAATTGTTGTAAATAGCGGCAATGCAAATGCTTGTACGGGGATGAAAGGATTGCAAGATGCTTATGAGATGCGAACATTAGGAGCGGAACACTTTGGAGTAAAAGAAAAGTACGTCGCAGTCGCTTCGACAGGTGTAATTGGAGTGCCTTTACCGATGGATATCATTCGAAAGGGAATTGAATCTCTTGTGCCAACAAAGGAAGTAAGTGAAGCTTATTCTTTTTGTGAAGCAATTTTAACGACAGATCTTATAACGAAAGAAACTTGCTATGAGATGATAATTGATGGGGAAGCAGTGATCATTGCTGGGGTCGCAAAAGGATCAGGGATGATCAAACCGAATATGGCAACGATGCTTAGTTTTATTACAACAGACGCCAATATAGAGCATGAAGTACTGCAAACAGCATTATCACAAATTACGAATCATACGTTTAATCAAATTACGGTGGACGGAGATACTTCTACAAATGATATGGTCATCGTTATGGCAAGTGGATTATCAGAAACGAAAACGATGAATATGGAACATGAAGACTGGGAAACTTTCGTAGTTGCTTTACAAAAGGTATGTGAAGATTTAGCGAAAAAAATTGCACAAGATGGTGAAGGTGCTACGAAGTTAATAGAAGTAAACGTGTTAGGGGCTAGAACAAATGAAGAAGCAAAGAAAATTGCAAAACAAATAGTCGGTTCCAGTCTTGTGAAAACAGCGATATACGGTGAGGACCCAAATTGGGGACGAATTATTAGTAGTACTGGACAGAGTGAAGTAATTATTAACCCAAATACAATTGATATCACTCTTCAATCTATCGCCATATTAAAAAATAGTGAGCCTCAAATGTTTTCTGAAGAGGAAATGACAAAGAAATTACAAGAACATGAAATAAAAATTGATGTGTGTTTACATTTAGGAGATGAAACGGGATCAGCTTGGGGCTGCGACTTAAGTTATGAATATGTGAAAATAAATGCTTGTTATCGTACATAAGGAGAGAGAAGATGAGTGATTATATTGTAGTTAAATGTGGCGGTAGCATGTTGAATCGATTAAATAGTGTCTTTTTTGATTGTATAAAGAAATTGCAAAATAAGTATAAGGTTGTTATTGTCCATGGCGGTGGCCCAGAAATTGATGCCAAGTTAGAAGACTCTAATATCGAGATAGAAAAGAAAGATGGATTAAGAGTAACGCCGAAAGAGGTTATGGATGTTGTTCAAATGGTGCTATGCGGAAGTACGAATAAAAAATTCGTAATGAATTTACAAAAACATGATTTACTTGCGGTGGGGCTTTCAGGATGTGACGGTAATTTACTTCAAGTTCAACCTGTTGGCGAAGCGATAGGATATGTAGGAGAAGTAAGTTATGTAGAAACAGCCCTATTGAAAGGGTTGATAGATATGAATTATATTCCTGTCATTGCCCCAATTGGGATAAATGGTAATGAGGTTTATAACATAAATGCAGATACCGCTGCAGCTGGAATTGCAGCCGCACTATCTGCAAAAGAACTCATTTTTATAACGGACGTAGATGGAGTATTACACGAAGGAAGATTGGTAAAGAAAACGGATGAATATGAAATTCTTACTTTTATAGAACAAGGCGTCATCACAGGTGGAATGATTCCGAAAGTACAGGCGGCACTTACATCGTTAAAAATGGGAGTGAAAAAGGCTAGTATCGTAAATGGTACAAAGGATTTTACTGAGGTTACAGGAGAGTGTGTTGGAACTACGGTAACAAAAGGAGTGAGTATCGTATGACAAGCCATCTTTTTCAAACATATGGAAGAAGAGAAATTGAATTTCTAAAGGGTAATGGGGCGAAAGTTATTGATAAAAGTGGTGAGCAATATTTAGATTTCACTTCTGGTATTGGAGTATGTAACTTAGGACATTGTCATCCTACGGTTGTAAAGGCAGTAGAAAAGCAACTTAGAAATATATGGCATATATCTAACTTGTTTACGAACTCCTTACAAGAAGAGGTCGCATCATTATTAACAGAAGATACAGCATTAGATCATGTGTTTTTTTGTAATAGCGGGGCGGAGGCAAATGAAGCGGCTTTGAAACTAGCACGTAAGCATACTGGAAAATCTCTCGTAGTAACATGTGAGCAATCTTTCCACGGGAGGACATTTGGAACGATGAGTGCAACAGGGCAAGATAAAGTGAAAGAAGGATTCGGTCCATTACTTCCGTCTTTTTTACATATATCATTTAACGACATACGAGCATTAGAGGAAGTAATGAATGAAGAAGTTGCGGCGGTAATGGTAGAAGTTATTCAAGGAGAAGGAGGAGTAATATTAGCTGATCCATCCTTTTTGAAGGAAATTGAAAAACTATGTAATCAGTACAATGCTCTTTTTATTATAGATGAAGTACAAACTGGAATAGGCAGAACAGGAACACTATTCGCTTATGAGCAAATGGGAATAGTTCCTGATATCGTTACCATCGCAAAGGCGCTTGGGAATGGTATTCCAGTTGGAGCGATGATTGGCCGAAAAGAACTAGGCTCTTCTTTTACTGCCGGGTCACACGGTTCAACTTTCGGTGGGAATTATATTGCTATGACTGCAGCGAAAGAAGTATTGCAATTCATTAAGGAACAATCGTTTTTTAAAGAGGTACAGAAAAAGGGCGAGTACGTATTAAAGAAATTGCAAGAAGAATTACGACACGTTGAATGTGTTCAAAATATTCGTGGTAAGGGACTTATGATTGGAATCGAATGTAAGCATGAGGTTGCAAATGTCATAGAACAACTAGAAAAAGCAGGACTTCTCGTATTACAAGCAGGGCCTAATGTTATAAGACTATTACCACCACTTATTGTAACGAATGAAGAGCTAGAACAGGCAATATATATGATAAAAAGAGTGGTTTGTACAAAAAATGCATCAATAATATAAGGGGGAAATTTCATGTCAACTGTACAAGTACCGAAATTAAATACGAAAGATCTTTTAACGTTAGAAGAATTGACGCAAGAAGAAATCATTTCTTTAATTGAGTTCGCTATATATTTAAAAAAGAACAAGCAGGAGCCTTTATTACAAGGGAAAATATTAGGTCTCATTTTTGATAAACATTCAACCCGTACTCGCGTTTCTTTTGAAGCAGGAATGGTACAGCTCGGAGGACATGGAATGTTTTTAAGTGGAAAAGAGATGCAAATTGGCAGAGGAGAAACGGTGTCAGATACTGCGAAAGTACTATCTCATTATATTGATGGAATTATGATACGCACATTTTCGCATGCGGATGTAGAGGAGCTTGCAAAAGAGTCCAGTATCCCAGTTATTAACGGTTTAACTGATGATCATCATCCTTGCCAAGCATTGGCAGATTTAATGACGATATATGAAGAAGTTCATACGTTTAAAGGAGTTAAATTAGCTTATGTAGGTGATGGGAATAATGTATGCCATTCACTATTGCTAGCGAGTGCAAAAGTCGGAATGAATATGACTGTGGCAACGCCTGTGGGGTATGAGCCGAATGAAGAAATTGTTAAAAAAGCATTAGCGATTGCTGATGAAACAGGGGCTGAAATTGAAATTTTGCATAATCCTGAATTAGCGGTAAGTGGAGCAGATTTTATTTATACTGACGTTTGGATGAGTATGGGCCAAGAAGGAGAAGCAGAAAAATATACTTTATTCCAGCCTTTCCAAGTAAATAAAGAGCTTGTTATACATGCAAAGCAAACATATCGTTTCCTGCACTGCCTGCCTGCTCATCGTGAAGAAGAAGTAACTGGAGAGATTATAGATGGGCCACAGTCTATCGTTTTTGAGCAAGCTGGTAACAGGTTGCACGCGCAAAAAGCTTTATTAGTGAGTTTATTTAAAAATATAGAAGAGCCTTCCTAAAAGGGAGGTTTTTTTATATTGAAATGTCGGATGTATATTTAGTTAATTATCTCTATATCATTTATAATAAAAAGAGAAAATTAAATTTGTTTTTCATATCATGTAAGGACATACTAGATAAAAAAATATAGTTAAAGAGATGATGAATTTGAAAACAACTAAGAAAACATATTCGTTTTTTCAGCGGATGTGGAGAATATTAAAGTTTCAATATTTTAAGTTGCTTCGATCGCCAGAAGGAGCAAAGAAAGTGTCGCTAGGTTTTGCTATTGGATTTGGTTTAGAAATGTTGGTGATTTATACGGCATCGCTCATATATTTAATATTTTATCCAATTGTCAGGTTAGCAAAGGGATCTTTTCCAGCCGCAGTCATTGGTAATATTATTGGGAAAATATCGTTTCTCCCAGTATTTTTATTTCCGTTTGCTTATGCGCTAGGAAAAATGATTTACCCATTTCATGTACAGAAAATACATCATGAACCATTTACGATATCAGATTTGTTTTCGAGCCATATTTTTACGATGTTAAAGAGCTTATTACAGAGTGAAGTGTATGTATTAATTGGTATGACGATAATAGGAATTGTGTTTGGGGTAATTTCATATTTCGTTGTGCATTATTTATATGAAAAGAATCGTAAGTTACGTTTGAAGAAAAGAAAGAAACAAGTGAGAGAACCACTTGTTCAAATATAAAGAATGTCACATTCATTTTCTCCTTTGAATATGTTTAAGAAAAAGGGGGAGAGAATGAATGTATTATTACTATGTACCTCAAGCATATCCATATACAAATTATTATCCTGTAACTGGAGTGAGACAGCAATTCGGAGTATATCCGCAGCAACAAATACAGCAAATGCAACAGCCTGAGCAGCAACCTGTTCAAGAACGAAAACCGTATTTAATGACATGGCCGTATTCAAATGTATACTATGGTAATTATTACGAATCATAAAGCTGCTTCTATTTAGAAGCAGCTTTATGCGTTTGTTTTCAAAATTAAATTTTGAATGGTTTTAAGAGAATAAATGAGCTTTTCACGCTCTTCCTCAGATAATGTTTGAAAATTTTCTTTTAGTTTGCCTAAAATGAATTGCTGATACTGACTTACTAACATTTTCCCTTCAGTTGTTAGGGAAATTAAAATGACCCTTCGATCTTTTTCGCTATAATGACGCTCTATTAGCTCTTCTTGAATAAGTTTGTTTAATAGAGGGGTCATGTTAGGCCGTGAAATCGCTAGCCGCTTGCCAATTTCTGAAACTGCTAATGTACCATTTTCATGCAAAAGCAGTAACACTTGCGTATGCGATGGCGGCATATGTCTTTGAGAAGAAAACTCTCCAGGAAGCATAAATTTGCGATAAAAAAGAGGCACTAGCGAAAGAAGATGATCAACAATACGTTCCCACTCGCGTGATTCCATATAACGGCCCCCTTCCACTATCATTGTAACAAAAAAGACAAGGTATAAAAATAGAATTGTTTTATGGTAGCCTTAATATTTGTAGGATAACACTTGCTTTGTAAATGTATTGGCAATAATCGCATAACCGTTATCATTTGGGTGTACTTGGTCAAATAGTAACTCTTTTTTATCATTCGATATTAATTTGCGAATTGGTAAAACGATCGACGGTTGATGTGCTTTTGAAATAGAATAAATAGAATCATTCCAACCGTCTAAAAACATATCTGCATAACTTGCGATGGAGTCCTCTAGTTGTAAAGGGTTATAGAGTTCAGAGAGAATGAGTAAAGCATTCGGATTTTGATCTCGAACGGTCTTTACAATATTTTTTACATCCGTTTCAAAACGGGCTTTTTCTTTATTTAACATTTTAATACCATCTATAACACCTACATCACGATTTAAGCGGAATAAATTATTTCCTCCAATACTAATAGTAATGATATTTGCTTCCCTAATTTTTTGATGAACTTCTTCTGACTGGACTTTCTTAACGAGACGATCTGTAGTGAGACCATTTACACCGAGGTTTTCTACCGTAATTGGTTTATGAATTTGTCCTTCTAATTGTCTAGAAGCTAATTCGGCAAATCCCCCTTGTGTAGATCCATATCCTTTTGCAAGTGAATCACCTAATACGAGGTGATAAAAAGAGTCATTCGTTTGCTTATAAATCCAACTCGGAGCAGATGTTTTTTCTGCTTTTCCTTCAGTTTCTTTTTGTTCTATCTCATCGTTCTTTTCAAAATTAGAACAAGAAATGATTAGAAGGAGGAGACAAACAATTGTTAAGATGACTTTTTTCATAAATTCATCCTCCTTGTAATTGGTAATTGTATCATATTCAGCAGTATAAGCAATGTAAGGGCATATTATATATGTATGAAAAATTCACAATAACTTTACAGAAAATTTGTAGAAGTATGTCAAAAAATATTGACGGTATGAAAGAACTTTAGATATGATAATGTCAGATAAGGTGAAAATCATCGCTCTAATAGAAGAAAAAGGTATGTGATTAGGGACTGATAGAGATTCATTTCATTATTTTGGGGTAATTGTATAAGGGGGATCTTTTGTGAAAAAGTCAAAAAAAATGCTAGCTGGAGCAACTCTTGCTATGGGCGTTATAGCGCCACAAGTCTTGCCAACACCAGCTCATGCGGTTGAGAATACTGGGGAGAGTACAGTTAACTTACGAATTTTAGAAACATCAGATATTCACGTTAACTTAATGAATTACGATTATTATCAAACGAAAACAGATAATAAAGTAGGTCTTGTGCAAACTGCAACACTTGTTAATAAAGCGCGTGAAGAAGCGAAGAACTCTGTCCTATTTGATGATGGGGATGCATTACAAGGGACACCGCTTGGAGATTACGTAGCGAATAAAATAAATGATCCGAAAAATCCTGTGGATCCTAGTTATACACATCCATTATATCGTTTAATGAATTTAATGAAGTATGACGTCATCTCTCTGGGGAATCATGAATTTAACTACGGTTTAGATTATTTAAACAAAGTGATTAGTAAAACAGAATTCCCAGTTATTAACTCGAATGTTTATACAGATGATCATGATGGTATTGAAGAGAATGATAAGCATTACTTTGAACCATATCATATTTTTGAAAAAGAAGTAGAGGATGAATTTGGCCAAAAACAAAAAGTGAAAATTGGTGTAATGGGATTTGTTCCACCGCAAGTTATGAACTGGGATAAAGCAAATTTAGAAGGAAAAGTAAAAGCGAAAGATATTGTTCAAACAGCGGAAAAGTTAGTTCCAGAAATGAAAGCAAAAGGTGCGGACGTTATCGTTGCACTAGCTCATTCAGGTGTTGATAAGAGTGGATACAATGTTGGAATGGAAAACGCATCATATTATTTAACAGGAGTTGCTGGTGTTGATGCAGTATTAATGGGACATTCACATACTGAAGTGAAGGATGTATTTAATGGTGTTCCTGTTGTAATGCCTGGTGTTTTTGGAAGTAACTTAGGTATTATTGATATGCAATTGAAAAAGGTAAACGGAAAATGGGAAGTACAAAAAGAGCAATCGAAGCCGCAACTTCGTCCGATTGCTGATAGTAAAGGTAACCCATTAGTAGAATCAGATCAAAAATTAGTTAATGAAATTAAAGATGATCATAAAGCGACAATTGATTATGTGAATACAGATGTAGGAAAAACGACAGCGCCAATTAATAGTTATTTCTCATTAGTACAAGATGATCCTTCTGTACAACTTGTGACAAATGCACAAAAATGGTATGTAGAAAAGCTATTCGCTGAAAACGGACAATATAGTAAATATAAAGGAATTCCAGTGTTATCTGCAGGAGCACCATTTAAAGCAGGTGGCCGAAACGGCGCTACATATTATACAGATATTCCAGCAGGGACGTTAGCAATTAAAAACGTAGCGGATTTATATGTATATCCAAATACATTATATGCTGTAAAAGTAAACGGGGCACAAGTGAAAGAATGGCTTGAAATGTCTGCTGGTCAATTTAATCAAATTGATTCAAAGAAAACAGAAGAACAGCCACTAGTAAATATAGGTTATCCTACATATAATTTTGATGTTTTAGATGGCTTAAAATACGAAATTGACGTAACGCAACCAGCGAAATACGATAAAGATGGCAAAGTTGTAAATGAAAATACGAATCGTATTGTAAATATGACGTATGAAGGTAAGCAGGTAGCTGACAATCAAGAGTTCATTGTAGCTACAAATAACTATCGTGGAAGTAGCCAAACGTTCCCTGGTGTAAGTAAAGGCGAAGTTGTATACCAATCGCAAGATGAAACACGTCAAATTATTGTGAAGTACATGCAAGAAACACCAGTTATTAATCCAGCAGCAGATCAAAATTGGGCGTTTAAACCGATTATTGCAGATAAATTAAATACAACATTTGATTCTTCACCAAATGCACAAAAATATATAAAGAAAGATGGAAAAATATCATATGTTGGACCATCTGAAAATGAATTCGCTAAATATGCAATTGATATAACGAAGAAGAATGATGATAAGGAAACTGGTGGAGAGAATCCAACGACACCGCCAACAGGTGAAGGCAATAATGGAGAGAATCCAACGACACCACCAACAGGTGAAGGCAATAATGGAGAGAATCCAACGGCACCGCCAACAGGTGAAGGTAATAACGGAGGAAATCCAACGACACCACCAACGGATGAAGGTAATACTGTTAATGAACCAAAACAAGATGGAAACAACGCGGGATCTGGACAAACTACAACAGATAATCAAAATGAAAAAGAAACAACGAAAGTAAGTGAAGGTAAAGAAGAACGTGATTTACCGAAAACAGGTACAAGTGTTGCTTCTACAATTGGAGCAGGTCTGGCGTTTGTTGGAGCGGGATTACTTATGTTATTTAGAAGAAAGAAAGCGAATAGATAGTACAGTATTGTAAAAAGGATTACCGTAATCGGTAATCCTTTTTTTCGTATATATTATGAAACTGGTACTGTTTTTTCTTTCTTCCATGAAAGACCAAATCCAGTGAAACCAACAATAATTGTTAAGACCGGGCAAGCTAAACAGAAGATTGCGAATGGAACGTAATCAAATGTCGGAACGCCAAGGACGTTCGATAAGAATACGCCACTTACTCCCCATGGTACGAGCGGGTTAATAACTGTACCTGCATCTTCTAATACTCGTGATAAATTACGACGTTCTAAACCGACTTCATCGTATTTGTTAGCGAATGCTTGTCCTGTTAAAACGATTGATAAGTATTGTTCGCCAAGTAAGAAGTTTACACCAATTGCAGTTGAAGCAGTAGAAATAATTAAGCGTGTACTATTTTTTACGAAGCTAGAGATGATATTCATCAGCTGCGTGATAATGCCCATTCCTTGTAGTAATCCTCCCATACAAAGAGCTAGGAAAATAAGAGCAATCGACATCATCATACTTTGTAGACCACCGCGAGATAGTAAGCTATCAATGTCTTTAATACCAGTTTTAGAAACGTAGCCGTCTTGCATAATTTTCATTAAATCAGCTAAAGAAGTGCTAGGTTTAAAAATAAAGAGAATAATAATTCCTACCACAATTCCTGCAAGCAATGTTGGAACTGCTGGAACTTTTTTAAATGCGAATAGGAACAGTAATAAAATTGGAATAAGTGTAACGATAGAAATCGTTGTGTTTTTTTCTAACGTGCTAATAAAGTTAGTGAAGTCAACGTCTCCACTAATACCGCTTCCTAAAATGAAAAATGCGATAAAAGCAATAATGAAAGCAGGAACTGTTGTCCAAAGCATGTTGCGAATATGCTCAAATAAATCTACACCCGTTACAGCAGGAGCTAAGTTTGTTGTATCAGATAAAGGAGACATTTTATCTCCAAAGAATGCACCAGAAATAATTGCACCAGCGATCAGAGCTGGATCGTATCCGAGAGCACTACCCATTCCCATAAAGGCAAGCCCTACTGTTGCTGCAGTTGTAAAGGCACTACCGATACTTGTTCCAACAATTGCACAAACAACAAAAACAGTTGGGACGAAAATTTTAGGAGATACAAGCTGGAAGCCGTATACCATTAAAGTTGGAATTGTTCCAGCAGCGATCCAAACACTAATTAATACGCCCACAAGTAAGAAAATAAAAATAGATGGAATACCAGCTGAAATACTACTGATCATCCCTTTTTCCATAGTAGACCAAGATATTTTTTTCATAAATCCAAATGCTAATAAAAGAACGATACCAAATAAAATTGGGATGTGTGGTGAAACTTCTAATTTGATAACACTAAAGCCAATACAGAAAAAAATAAAAATTGTTAAAAGAACAGATTCAATTTTTGAAACCATTGTTTTTCCCTCCTAAGTAATTTAAAATAGCTCTTTTTTATATAAAATTCGCCAATATTGTATATTTCCTTCTAAAATTTAGAATTTTGTGACAAATTACCGGTAATTGTCAACATCTCAATATGATACGGAAATGATTGGATAAAAAAACGCCCCTGCATATAATTATGCAGGGACGAAGAAATCGCGGTACCACCCTAGCTTGTGAAAGGAATGTATCACAAAATAAAGGGTCATATGATATGCGCTCATAAAATAAAAACGCCCCTGCAATATATGCAGGGA
Source organism: Bacillus sp. TH30 (assembly GCF_016650875.1). Lineage (NCBI taxonomy): Bacteria > Bacillati > Bacillota > Bacilli > Caryophanales > Bacillaceae > Bacillus > Bacillus sp. TH30. The sequence continues at coordinate 3,799,671 of NZ_JAEKEY010000002.1, forward strand.
CGAAAAATTCGCGGTACCACCCTAAATTGTGAAACAGTTTCATTTCACCACTCTTTAGACATAACGGTCTAAACCGTCTTTCACTACTCCTCACGTTTCGTAAAAGAAGCTCCAGGGGGTAATTCATAAATCGCTCTGTACTGGTTCGCACCGACCACCAGCTCTCTGAAATCAGAAAACGAAATACTACTAAATCCTATCAACGCCGATTCATATGATGTTAGTTAAATTTTTATCATATATTCATCATACATGTCAATAAAAACATTCGATATTTTTTTAGGGAAATAAAGGAGAAATGTTTTTTATACTGTGAAAATGTGCGTTATAATGAATTTGAAAGGGGAGGAAAGAGTGAAGAAAAAAATAATTCTTTTTACCACCTTACTAGTCGTTGGCGGAAGTGCTGGAATTTACACAGCTTTTGCAGCTGAAGCAGAGCAGTCGAAACAAAAGCAAATACAGCAGTCAGAAGTGAAGAAAGTGAAAGAAACTGAAGAGAAGAAATCGATGGAAAAAGCAGCTACTAAACTAGGAGTTTCTACTGAGGGGAAAACAAAAGAAGAGGTTACAAAAGAAGTAGATACCGCTAGATTTGAGCAGCGCCATGATTTGTTAATTGAGCATGCTAAGCAACTTGGAATTGATACAGAAGGAAAAAAAGATGAAGAGATTATTTTAGAAATTGGAAAGATACAACATGGAAAGTAGAACAACTTATCGTATGATAAGTTGTTCTTTTTTGAGAACTGTTTGATTTAAAAATAATTGACAGTCATTTGTTTTTAATGTTAACTATATTTATAAAAGAGTTAACATTAGGGGTGAAAATTGTGGCTATTAATAGTAACACGAGTGAAAAATCGTCTTATACATATGAAGAATTATCGAAGAAGAATAAAGATTACGTATGGCACCCATTTACACAAATGAAAGATTATTTAGAAGAAGATCCTGTCATTATTGAACGTGGAGAGGGAAGAAAGCTATACGATGTAAATGGAAATGAATATTGGGACGGTGTTTCATCTATTTGGTTAAATGTTCATGGGCATCAAGTACCAGAACTAGATGAGGCAATTCGTGAGCAATTAAATAAAATTGCTCATTCTACTATGCTAGGACTTGCAAACGTGCCATCTATTTTATTAGCAGAAAAAATAATTGAAGTTGTACCAGAAGGTTTGAAGAAAGTATTCTATTCAGACTCTGGTTCTAGCGCCGTTGAAATTGCAATTAAGATGGCCTTTCAATATTGGCAGCATAAAGGAAAACCGAAAAAACAAAGATTTGTTACATTAAAAGAAGCATATCACGGTGATACGATAGGTGCTGTTTCAGTAGGAGCAATAGACTTGTTTCACCAAGTGTATAGTTCACTATTATTTGAGGCAATTAAAATGCCGTATCCATATACATATCGTTCTCCTTATGGAGATAATAAGGAACAAATTGTAAAGAAACATTTAGAAGAAATGGAAGAAATGCTACAAGAAAAACATGAAGAAGTAGCAGCTATTATTGTGGAGCCATTAATGCAAGGTGCTGGTGGGATGATTACAATGCCAAAAGGATACTTAAAAGGGCTTCGCGATTTATGTACAAAATACAATGTATTATTTATTACAGACGAGGTAGCGACTGGATTTGGGCGTACCGGGAAAATGTTTGCATGTGAACACGAGGATGTGACGCCAGACATTTTAACAGCCGGAAAAGGTTTAACAGGTGGTTATTTACCGGTGGCAATTACGGTAACGACAGATGAAATTTATAATGCCTTTTTAGGAGGCTATGAAGAACAAAAAACGTTTTTCCATGGTCATAGTTATACAGGGAATCCGTTAGGGTGTGCCGTAGCAATTGCAAATTTAGAACTATATGAAAAAACTAATTTAATAGAAGATGTTGCGCATAAAGCAGAATATGTAGCGGCACAATTAGAAGCTCTTAATGAATATAAGCACGTAGGAGATATTCGTCAGTGTGGGCTAATGGTTGGTATTGAACTTGTGAAGAATAAGGAAATGAAAGAATCGTTTGAATGGACAGAAAGAGTCGGCGTTCAAGTATGTAAACGTTCAAGAGAGCTGGGCATGATTTTGCGACCACTCGGTAATACGATTGTATTTATGCCTCCTCTTGCATCTACGGTGGCTGAGATTGATGAGATGTTACGCATTTTATATAAAGCAATCTCGGATGTTACGGAGGGAGAGTAATGAGTGGTTTCTTTATAGCAGCAACGGATACAGAAGTTGGCAAAACGGTAGTGACAGGAGCATTGGCAGGTATATTTCGAGAGCGTGGACATAATGTTGGTGTATATAAACCGTTGCAAAGTGGACATGTTGCATCAAATCCTGAGGGTGATGCAGCAAGATTAAAAGCATTATCGGGTGTACCGACAAAAGAAGATAAAATTTGTCCTTATTCCATTGAAGAACCACTTGCTCCGAGACTTGCTATGAAAAGAGCTGGAAGGACGGTAATGTTAAAAGAAATTACTGCTCACTATAATGAACTACTAAAAGAGTTTAATAGCCTATTGGTAGAAGGAGCTGGTGGGCTTGCCGTCCCATATACAAAAGACGCTTTAGTGATTGATTTTGCAAAAGAATTAGAGCTCCCTCTTATTGTAGTAGCGCGTCCGACACTAGGGACAGTTAATCATACTGTCTTAACAATTTCTTATGCAAAGGCACACGGTTTAACAGTAGCGGGTGTAATTTTGTCTGGTTGTAAAGAATGTGAAAAAGAAAGAGTGCAAGAAAACAAAGAAATGATTGAGGAGTTAAGTGGAGTACCTGTTTTAGGTTTATTACCATTCCTTGAAGGTGAGTTTACAAGGGAAGAATTATTGGAATCGGTAAAAGAACATATTATGATTTCAAAATTAGAGGAGCTCATCCAAAATGAATCAAATGTGGCGCACGCATCTTCAATCTAAAGTAGAACAATTAAAGGAGCAAGGGCAGTATCGTAATTTACATGTAACAGAGAAAGCGGAAGAGACATGGCTTATTCGAAATGAGAAAAGGATGCTAAATTTAGCATCAAATAATTATTTAGGGTTAGCTGGAGATGAAAGGTTGAAAGAAGCTGCTATTGTCTGCACAAAAAAATATGGAACTGGAGCGACTGCCTCTCGTCTCGTTGTAGGAAATTATCCACTGTATGAAGAGGTTGAGAGAAGTATATGTGATTGGAAAGGTACTGAAAGAGCATTAATCGTAAATAGCGGGTATACAGCAAATGTAGGTGCTATATCTGCTTTAGCCTGTCGTCACGATATGGTTTTTAGTGATAAATTAAATCACGCAAGTATTGTTGATGGAATTATATTAAGCGGAGCAGAGCATAAAAGATATCGTCATAATAATTTGGATCATTTAGAAAAGATGTTGCAAATAGCGTCACCAGAAAAGAGAAAATTAATCGTAACAGATACGATTTTTAGTATGGATGGAGATATTGCATATTTGAGAGGTTTAGTTCAGCTGAAAGAGAAATACGGGGCGATCATTATAGTTGATGAAGCACATGCAAGTGGAATATATGGAATCGGTGGAGCAGGATTATCTCATGTAGAAAAAGATATTGCTCAAAAAATTGATATACATATGGGGACGTTTAGTAAGGCTTTAGGGTGTTATGGTGCGTATTTAACGGGTGATTCCATTTATATAGAGTATTTACAAAATATGATGAGAAGCTTGATTTTTACTACAGCTTTACCACCAGGAACATTAGGGGCGATCCGAAAAGCAATTGAAATTGTGAAAGAAGATAACGAAAGAAGAGAGCGACTTATAGAGAATGGTGCATATTTCAGGACGCATTTACAAGAAGCTGGTTTTGATATTGGGAATAGCTCAACTCATATTGTACCGATTGTAGTTGGGTCAAATGAAAATACTTTACGGTTTAGTGAAAGGTTACAAGAGGTAGGTATCGCAGCCATTGCAATTCGTCCGCCGACTGTTCCGGTTGGTAGTTCTCGAGTCCGTTTTGCAGTTACGTCACAACATACAATAGCCGATTTAAAATGGGCTATTCAGCATATTATACGCATTGGTAAAGAAGAGAGGTTTTTAGTATGAAAGAGCTAAAGCTTATTTTTATTCCAGGATGGGGAATGGAAGAAGGTGTTTGGACTTTGGTTCTGCCGTATTTTAAAGGATATTCTGTTCAATGTATAGATTGGCGTAACGTGAAAGAACAAAGTGAATTTGCGGGGCGAATAATAGATGTAGCGCAGGATGAAAATGTAATTTTAGTTGGATGGTCACTAGGAGCGTTAGCGGCAGTACAAGCTTATAAAAAGATTAAGACCCAAGGTATGGTACTAATTGGTGGTACCGCTAAATTTACCAATACAAGTGACTATACAAGTGGATGGAATTCCTTGCATGTAGAACGTATGAAAAAGAATTTAACGAGAAAAAAAGAAGATACTTTGAAGCGTTTCTATGAAAATATGTTTACAAAAAGTGAGCTGAGGGAGAATACGAGTTTTGAAGAGATTGCGCAGAAGTTTAAAGGAGACTCGATTCAGTCTTTACAATTAGGCTTAGATTATTTAATAGAAACAGATATGAGAAATGAAGTAATAGATATGAAAGCCCCGCTGTTACTCCTTCATGGAGAGCAGGATGTAATATGTCCATTGTCTGCAGCCCATAGTATGGCGAATAATACGAATGCCAATCTAAAAGTAGTAAGCGGTGCTGGGCATGCATTATGTGTAACGAATTTTGAATATTGCGCAAATGAAATTATTCAATTTGTAGAGGGGATACGACATGATCAACAAAACGTTACTGCAAAAACGGTTTAACGGGGCGGCTGTATCCTACGATCAATATGCAAATGTACAAAAAAAGATGGCGCATTCGTTACTTTCTACATTGAAGGAACGATATAGTGAAACATCATCGATACGTATTTTAGAACTTGGATGCGGGACAGGATATGTAACAGAGCAATTATCAAATTTATTTCCGAAAGCTCATATTACAGCTGTGGATTTTGCTGATGAGATGATTGCAGTCGCGAAAACTAGAAAAAGTTTGGGAAATGTGATGTTTCGATGTGAAGATATTGAACAATTAAAATTAGAAAATCCATATGATGTCATCATTTCAAATGCTACATTTCAATGGCTTAATGATTTAAAAGAGACAGTGAAAAATTTATTTAACTATTTGTCTGAAGAAGGAATATTATTATTTTCCACGTTTGGTAATACGACTTTTCAAGAATTGCATACGTCTTTTCAGCGTGCTAAGAAAGAAAAGGGGATACACAATTGTACTTCAATAGGACAACGATTCGTTTCGAAAGAACAGTTAGTGAATATATGCAAAAATCCATTAGGAAATGTACATGTTTCTGAAACATGTTACATAGAAAGCTTTACAGAAGTTAGGGAGTTTCTACATTCTATTCGAAAAGTAGGGGCAACCAATAGTAATGAAGAGTCTTACTGTCAAAGCCCTTCACTCTTTCGTACGATGCTTCGTATATACGAAAGAGACTTCACGGGAAAAGAAGGGATAATGGCAACATATCATGCTTTATTTACGTATATAACAAAAGAGGGGAAGAGATGAAATGAAACAAGTACAAACAAAAAGGGATTGGAAAAAACTTGCATACGACGTAGTAGAAGAGAAAATGATTACGAAAGAAGATGCAATTGCAATATTAGAAGCTGATGATACAGAGGTTTTAGAAATTATGAATGCAGCTTACATCATTCGCCATCATCATTTTGGTAAGAAAGTAAAGTTGAACATGATTATAAATACGAAATCTGGATTATGTCCTGAAGATTGCGGGTATTGTTCACAGTCTATTATTTCAGAAGCACCGATTGATAAGTATGCATGGTTAACACAAGAGAAAATTGTTGAAGGAGCGCACGAAGCAATTCGTCGTAAAGCAGGTACATATTGTATTGTTGCATCTGGTCGTCGTCCGACGAATAAAGAAGTAAATCACGTTATTGGAGCAGTTAAGGAAATTCGTGAAACGACAGATTTAAAAATTTGCTGTTGTTTAGGATTTTTAAATGAAGATCAAGCAGGTCAGTTAGCAGAAGCTGGTGTGCATCGTTATAATCACAATTTAAATACGCATGCCAACAATTATGATAGCATTTGTTCAACGCATACGTATGACGATCGTGTTGATACAGTCCAAAAAGCGAAGCAAGCCGGTATTTCTCCATGCTCTGGAGCAATTTTCGGAATGGGAGAAACGATTGAACAGCGCGCTGAAATTGCATTTGAATTACAACGTTTAGATGCGGATTCTATTCCATGTAATTTCCTTGTTGCTGTAAAGGGTACTCCGCTTGAAGGACAAAAAGAATTAACACCTGTAGAATGTTTAAAAGTGCTGGCGATGATGCGTTTTGTAAATCCAACAAAAGAAATTCGTATTTCAGGTGGTCGAGAACTTAATTTACGTTCTGTACAGCCACTTGGTTTATTTGCAGCAAACTCTATCTTTGTCGGGGACTATTTAACAACAGCTGGACAAGAGCCGACTGCGGACTGGGGTATGATTGAAGATTTAGGATTTGAGATTGAAGAATGTGCGCTATAAGATAGATGAAAAGCAAACTCTTTAAAGGGTTTGCTTTTTTTGTAAATAAAATGTAATAAAAGTCCATTAACGCTTGATAGTAGTCACTTTTGGACGAGAAAAATAATTTTGTGGACGAATTTTCCAAGCCCTAATTGTACATAGTAAAAATGTAATTTATATCGGGTTGGAGGATTTTACATGTACAAATACATATTAACTATTATGACCTGTCTGATTCTAATAAAAGCGATAAGTGCTGATCCAGTTAAGGCGGCTGAAAATCCTGAACAAAAAGAAATGCAACAAAGAATTGAACAGCATTTTCGAACGAAAGCTGAACATTTTGGGCTTGAAACAGAAGGAAAAGATTTAAAAGAAGTGAGGAAGGAAATTTCTATTATAGAAGAAGCGGAAAAGAGAGAAAATGTGTGGAGAACAGCACAAGCTCTTCGTATAAAAACAGAAGGAAAAACGATGGATGAATTAATAGAAGATGTACGAAAAAAGGTGAGAAAATAAAAAAAGAGGCCGTAGCCTCTTTTTTAAGCCCATTGTTTTGATAAATGAGCCATTTCGATCGCAGCAACTGCCGATTCATATCCTTTATTACCAGCTTTTGTACCTGCACGTTCAATCGCTTGTTCAATTGTTTCTGTCGTTAATACACCGAAAATAACTGGAATGTCCGTTTGTAGTGATAAAGACGCAACACCTTTTGCTACTTCATTACAAACGTAATCGTAATGTGTTGTAGCACCGCGAATTACTGTACCTAATGTAATAACAGCATCATATTTTCCGCTATTGGCCATCTTTTTAGCGATTAAAGGAATTTCAAATGCACCAGGAACCCATGCAACATCAATATCATTCTCTTCTACACCGTGACGCTTTAATCCATCTAAAGCTCCGCCAAGTAACTTACTTGTAATAAACTCATTAAAACGTCCAACAACAACCCCAACTTTTAATCCTGTACCAACTAAATGACCTTCGAATACCATAATGTATCTCTCCCTTAATTATAAGTTTAGTAAATGTCCTAATTTGCTTGCTTTCGTTTGTAAATACGTTTTATTTTCTTCTTTTGTTGGCATTTGCAAAGGTACACGCTCGGTTACTTCTAAATCGTAACCTTGTAAGCCAGCAATTTTTCGTGGATTATTCGTTAATAATCGTAAACTTTGTAAGCCTAAATCTTTTAAAATTTGAGCGCCAATACCGTAATCACGAAGATCAGCTGGGAACCCAAGTTTTTCATTTGCTTCTACAGTATCTAACCCTTCTTCTTGTAACTTATAAGCGCGAAGCTTATTCAGAAGGCCAATGCCTCGTCCTTCTTGTCTCATATAGAGAAGAACACCTTTTCCTTCACGCTCAATTTGAGCAAGTGCAGCATGTAGCTGTGGTCCGCAATCACAGCGGCACGAACCAAATACATCTCCTGTTAAGCATTCTGAATGAACGCGTACAAGTACAGGTTCGCCTGTTGAAATATCACCTTTTACGAGCGCGATATGTTCTTTCATATCTAATGAGTTAGAATAGCCAATTGCATGGAAAGTACCGAAATCTGTAGGTAATGTAATTTCCACTTCTCTCGTCACAAGTGTTTCGTGATGGCTGCGATAAGCAATTAAATCTTCTATTGTAATCATTTTTATATCAAATTGTTTTGCGCACTCTAGTAAATCAGGTACACGTGCCATCGTACCGTCCTCATTAATAATTTCGCAAATGACTCCAGCTGGTTCTGCTCCGCAAAGTTTGGCTAAATCGACAGCGGCTTCTGTATGACCAGCACGGCGCAGTACACCGCCTTCTTTCGCAATTAATGGAAAGATATGTCCAGGGCGATTGAAATCAGCGCCTTTTGATGCAGGGTTTAACAATTCTTGTATCGTAGTTGCACGTTCATGAGCGCTAATCCCTGTTGTTGTAGAAACATGATCAATGCTCACTGTAAACGCAGTGTGATGTGAATCTGTATTATGAGATACCATTGGTTCTAACTGTAGACGTTCTGCGTACTCCTCCGTAATGGGTACACAAACGAGACCACGACCGTGTGTAATCATAAAATTAATCGTTTCTGGTGTAATGTACTCTGCTAAAGCAATAAAATCGCCTTCATTTTCTCGGTTTTCATCATCACATACGATAACAACTTTTCCTTGTTTTAAATCTTCTAGAGCTTCTTCAATACGATGAAACATTGTGCTTCCTCCTTATAGAAATCCGTTTTCTTGTAAAAAGCTTTCGGTCATTGAACCAGTTCTTTTTGCGGGCTTTGAAATAAAGCGTTCAATATATTTTCCAATCATGTCACACTCAATGTTTACGATGTCCCCGGCTTTTTTTTCTCCGATTATAGACTCGCTTACTGTGTGGGGGATGAGTGAAATTGTAATTGAAGATTCATCTATATCAAATATTGTTAAGCTAGTGCCATCAACAGCAACGGATCCTTTATGCAAACAATAGCGTAGTAATTCATCAGAAATTGCTATTTTGTAATAGATGGCATTGTAATGTTGTTTTTTAGTTAAAATCGTACCGATGCCATCGATATGTCCGGTGACGAAATGTCCACCGAATCGTCCGTTTGCAGCCATCGCCCGTTCTAAATTCACTTTGGCACTGGGCTTTAGCATACGAAGTGATGTTGCTTTCATTGTTTCAGGCATTGCGTCGACAGTGAATGAAGTAGTCGTAAAAGTAGTTACTGTTAAGCAAATGCCGTTAATTGCGATACTATCACCTAATTTGACATCCGATAAAATTTGATTTGCGCTAATAGTTAGCTTCATTGCTTCACCACTTTGAGTCATGCTTGATATCGTTCCTAACTCTTCTACGATTCCTGTAAACATTCCGTCACCTCGCTTTTTAAGGTTGCAACAATTTTTATATCATTACCGATTTGTTTCATCTCTTGAATTGTTAAGGAAAGTGCATCTTGTAACTTCGAAAAACCAGCTCCGCCAAATAAGGTGGGTGCATCTTTTCCACCAATTAATTTCGGGCTTATATAGGTCACGATTTCATTAAAACTATTTGTTTTTAAGAAGTTTGCATGCACCGTTTGACCACCTTCAACGAACAGAGAAAGAATTTGTTTCTCACCGAGTAGGGATAGGACATCTTGTATTTCAATTTGCTGTGTTTTCATTTGGAATACAGCTATATTGTTAGATTCATAAGACGCTATTTTCTCTTTGTTTACATCCTTACCGACAATAATCCATGTCGGAGTTAAGCCATCTGTTATGACATGAGAAGATGGCGGCGTTCGTAAGTGGGTATCTAAAATAACGCGTATAGGATGTTTACCACCGTTTGGAATTCGTGTTGTTAAGTGTGGATTATCAGTTAGAACTGTATTCACACCGACTAGGATAGCATCATGTATATGACGATATTGGTGAACGTCAGCGCGTGCTTCTTCGCCTGTAATCCACTTACTTTCACCGGTTACAGTTGCTGTTTTTCCATCTAAGCTCATTGCTGTTTTTATTGTTACAAAGGGACGTTTCGTTTTCATATAGTGAAAAAAGTATCGATTTAATAAAGTGGCTTCCGCATCAAGAACACCAGTAGTTACCTCGATTCCAACTTCTTCTAATCTCCTTTTTCCATTTCCGGAAACGAGTGGATTGCAATCAAGAGTAGCAATTACAACACGCTGAACTCCTTTTTCAATGAGTAATTCACAGCAAGGGGGTGTTTTTCCAAAATGGCTACACGGTTCAAGTGTTACATAAACGGTAGCGTCTTTTGCTCTTTCACCAGCCATGTGAAGAGCATGAACTTCAGCATGTTCTTCACCAGCACGCATGTGGGCACCCATTCCAACGATTTTCCCATCTTTAACAACAACGGCACCAACCATAGGATTTGGGCTTGTTTGTCCCGATGTTCCTTGTGCTAACTGCAAGGCGATCCTCATATATTCTTGATCTGTCATTCTTTTCACCTCTCCTGAAAAAATCAAAAAACCCCAAGGATTTTATATCCTTGGGGTTTGGGAGACGTGATTTCTAGAAATATAGTTCGAATACGAAAGTATAGGAAAGAAACCTAACGATGACTGATATTTTGGCATAAGGAAAAAAAACTAGCAAAATATCAAATTCTTTCAACGCTAGTCGTATCTTTTTATTTCAGTATAGAAACATAAGTATACAAAATAAAACATATATAAAGATTCAAAATGAAACTTTAAAAATATGCATACTGAAATAAAAGTGTATTCGCTATATAAAATTACTAGAAAACATATCCTTCTCCCATCCAGACTATACTGTCGGCCCTAGAGTTTCACTAGATCCACCGTTTTCGCGTTGAAAACGGGTCACGGACTTAGAAGCTATCGCTTCATCACCGCCGGTTGGGAATTTCACCCGACCCCGAAGGATGTTGTTTGCTCACATTATAGCACAAAAAAGAAAAAAGCATAGTAAAAAATGTTCGAATGTGAAGAATTGTTTGAAAATATATACCGATTTGAATGGGGAAGAAAGTAATAGAAATGTTGAAAGGGGAAGGGCTGTATAGGCTTTGATCAAAAGAAAAAACATACACAAATAAATGTGCATGCTCTTTAAATATTTATTCTGCCTCTGGTGCTCTAACAACAGACTCGAATTTTCCTTTATGCGAAGCATCGCAATAAGGCATGTTTTTTGATAAACCACAACGACATAAAGAAAATGCTGGTTTTGCTGGGAATACATTCCCTTGTGAGTCAACTAATTCCACGTCCCCTGTAACGCGAAAAGAGCCATTATCATTCACTTTAATTTGTACTTTTGCCAACGTTATCCCTCCTTTCCAAACGCTTACTCTCATCATATAATTAGGGAGAGTACTTGACAATATAAAAAGAGCACTTTGTTTGAGAGAGAAGAGAGTGTTATAATAGTTTTTATAACTGACTAGAGTAAGGTGACGAAAGATGGATAAAAAATTACACACACTACAAAATATTGCAAATGAGCGCACATGGGCATCATTTTTGAATGATAATCATCCATATAGTTTACTTCATTGGTCAATCGCAGGTGTAGGACAAGAACCGAAAGATGTTTGGTTACTTCAAGATGAGGTAACTTTTCAAACGACGGAATTCCCAACGCTAGACGAGGCAGTAAAGTGGATTTCTGAAAATATGGAACAAGTTACAGACGTTTTAGCGCAGTAAAAAAACAGGCTTATGCAAGCCTGTTTTTTGTTTCTTTTACATATGTGTTTAAAAATTGATCGATGGCATCTTCGTACTCTTCTTTATTTTCATTATAAGAGCAAGCGTGTGCACCATGTTCTGCAATATAAAGCTGTTTATTATTTTCTTTCGCTTCATAAAGTGATTTCGTCATATCAGATAAAATATAGTCATCATCTTTACTATGAATAAAGAGAACCGGATTGTTAATGTTTTTTATACAATCAATTGGTGAAACTTCACGAATTGTATAGCCATCACGAACTTTTAAAAAGGCATTTGCTAAAGGTAACAAAGGCCATTTTGGCAAATGAAACTCAACTTTCAAACGATGTTGTAACTGTCCATAAAAATCAGAGAAAGGACAATCAGCAATATAAAAATCAGCACCATCTTCTACAAGTCCTGCATATTGAAGAAGAGTTGCAGCACCCATAGATTCACCATGAATTCCGAGTGTAATATTCGTTCCGAAACGATCTTTTAGCCAGTCAACTACTGACTTTAAATCATGTTTTTCATAATAGCCATAACTTGTTGTTTTACCACCGGTTTTACCATGACGGCGATGATCATAAATAAATACGTTATATCCTCTATTTAAAAATAAGTTTGCATATTTAACGGAATTCATTTTATTTACAGTCACACCGTGGCAAAAAATCATAAATTTATTGGAATGACCAGCTGGCATGTAATATCCGTGAAGTTCGTATCCGAATTGAGAAGGGATGTGAACCTCTTCTTTTTGAATAGCCTTAAAATCGTCCAAATGAAAATGCTTTTTCGTTTCGCGTTCTAAAACTTCTTCCTCTGTTTTTTTCTTCAAGTACATAACTTTATTTGTAAAGAAAATCCCAATCGCAGTTAGTGCACCTAGTATAGTAAACAATGCTGTAAAAAAACGTTTCATACTTTACCTCATCCTCCAAATACCTCTACATGTGATACACTAACATTGTATCACAATGATATGAAAAGGGGAGAAATCGTGTATGGTTCATATACAAAAAATCACACCAGAAATGAAAGAAGCAATTCAGGATTTTATGTGTGAAAACTGGGGAAGCTCAATGATGGTCTCGCGAGGCAGAGTACATCAATTAGAAGAATTACCTGGTTTTATTGCGCTTAGAAATAACAGAATAGTGGGAATTATAACATGTAAAGTGATAGAAAACATGTGTGAAATTGTATCGTTAAATAGTTTTGAGGAAGGGAAGGGGATTGGTACAAAACTGGTGGATTATGTATTGCGAGTGGCAAAAGAGAACGAATGTAAAAAAGTGTGGCTTATTACGACGAATGATAATATGAACGCACTTCGTTTTTATCAAAAACGTAACTTCATGATGACGAACTTGTATATTGATGCGGTAAAGGAAGCACGAAAAATAAAGAAAGAAATTCCGTTTATTGGTTATGATAATATCGCGATTTCACATGAAATTCAGCTGGAGTATATTTTCTCCCGCATTAACGGGCAGTAAAACTCCCACCTCAAAATTCAGTTGGAGCAAAGAAGTTAGGTGGGAGATCCACTGCCCGTAAACGCCCGATTGGTTCAACTAATAATCAGTGGGGGATGAACAAAACCCCCACTGATTAAAGTTTCACTTTATGAGTAGAGTGGAAATTGTGTAACAATTTTCAGAAATATAAAACAATAACCTTGACGAATGTTATATTTTGGTTTAATTTAAAATTGTAATCTATTACCATATTAAGGGGTGACGATGTGGCAACTATACGTGATGTTGCAAAATTGGCCGGTGTTTCAGTCGCAACCGTTTCAAGAGTCATTAACGAAAAAGGATATGTCCATGAAGATACGGTGAAACAAGTAAAAAAAGCAATTGAAGAATTACATTATAGACCGAATGCTACAGCAAAGCCTTTATTTAAACAGCCTTCAACGGTGATTGCATTACTTGTAGATAATTTGCATAATCCATCATACATCACTTTGCTCCGTTTCGTTGAGGAAATAGCATACAAAGAAGGGTATCAAGTAATAGTTTGTAATATAGAAAATAAGAATAGATACATAGATATGTTGGAACAAAATAACATTGCAGGCGTTATAATGACGAAATCTGTTTTTCGAAGTATAGGAGAAATCTCACTTCCTTTCGCTGTGCTTGAAGAACGACAATCTCTTATGAGCTATTATGAAAGTGGACAGAAAGCTGTTTCTTTATTAAAAGAGAAAGGCTGCCAGTTTCTTGCTTATATCGGTGAGGGAGTAGAGAGTGAAGAAATGGAAGAGCATGTGGCAGGATTTCTAGATACTGCTTGGAAAGAAGGACTTTCTTATCGAGAGGAAATTGTACAAGGGTATACGAATCAACAGTTTCTTGAATTGTTACAAAAGCATCCATACATAGATGGGGTTGTAGCTTCAAGTGATAAGGTCGCTATTGAGCTAATCAGGGCGGCGAAAACTCTTAATATTCATATACCAGGTAAGTTACAAATCATTGGATTTAACGGGAGTGTAGAGGGTGAATGGATAAGTCCATCATTAACGACGATTGGAAGTTATATCGAAGAAAATGGGGAAATAGCTTTTCAACAGTTAATAGGAAAAATAAAGAAGAAACAAGTGCGACAAGAAGAAGTGGAAACAGAATTTAGGTGCATTGAGAGAGAAACAACAAAGTAAAAGGTGCGTTTTTAAAACGCACCTTTTATAGTGTAATTGCGGCAATAAAGCCGAATATAAGTAACGGTATATTATAGTGTAGAAATGTTGGGACACATGTATCCCATATATGATGGTGCTGACCATCAGCATTTAAACCGGACGTTGGTCCAAGTGTACTATCAGATGCTGGAGAACCTGCATCACCAAGTGCACCGGCTGTACCGATAATTGCGATTGTAGCCATGGGACTAAATCCGAGCTGGACGCATAATGGTACGAAAATTGTTGTTAAGATTGGGATGGTTGAAAAGGAAGAGCCAATTCCCATCGTAACGAGAAGTCCAATAATGAGCATAAGAAATGCAGCAAGCGGTTTATTATTTCCGATTATATGTGCACTCGTTTGCACAAGAGATTCAACATGTCCAGTTTTTCGAAGAACAGCTCCAAATCCAGCGGCAGAAATCATAACAAATCCGATAAAGGACATCATACGCATTCCACTCGTTAAAATAGCATCGGCTTCTTTAAGAGGGAGGCTACCGCTAACTGATAAGACGATAATACCTGCTAAAGCACCAAAAATCATTGATTCTGTTGCTAATTGCACAGTTAATGTAGCGAGTATTGATAATAAACCCAAAGTAATGCTTCTTTTCGTATAGGGAACGATTTCATTCTGTGCAGAATGAATTTGTTCTGTCTCATATGTACGTGGTTTTCGGTATGTAATGAAAACCGCTACACATAATCCGATAATCATACCGATTGCTGGAATAGTCATCGCTTTTGGAATAAGTGCGACATCAAATGTAAGACCGCTTTGCGCAGCATTTGTTTGCAATACGTCATGATAAATTTTTCCGAACCCTGCTGGAACCCACATGTAAGGGGTAATTAACCCAAATGTAATAAGACATGTTACAAGCCTACGATCCACCCTCAGCTCATTTAATACTTTTAAAAGTGCTGGAATTAAGATTGGGATGAAGGCGATATGAACAGGGATAATATTTTGTGAGAAACAAGCCATTGTTAAAATGATAAATAATATAAGTATTTTAGAATAGACTTGTTTTTTCGTGTCTTGTTCGTTGCCGATCCATTTTAAAGCTGATTGGATCATTGCATCAGGAAGTCCTGTTTTTGAAAGGGAAATAGCAAATCCACCGAGCATTGCGTAGCTTAATGCGATAGGAGCACTGTTCCCAAGACCGGCTGTAAAAGTACTAATTGTTTCTGAAATACCGAGTCCGCCGATAAGTCCGCCTGTTAAAGCTCCAACGATAATGGCGACAATGACTTGGACACGTAACAAACTAAGCAGTAGCATGACTGCTACTGCGATGAGTACAGCGTTCATAATAAATGTAATCTCCCTAATTTTTATTCTGTTAAGGCAAGCAAGTGTTTGTAGTGACATATACTTGCGACATATCATTATAAAATGTTTTCTATGAAATGTAAAAGCGCCTTTTGTTATTAATGTTGAAAAGATAGTTCTTGTTTAATTGATTGTAAAGATTTAGCGAATAACTCAGGCTCTTCTAAATCTGGAGAATGTGCCGAGTTTGGAAACCAAATCATCTTTTTAATAGGAGCTTGAATGATATCGCAATATTGTTGAACGAGTGCATAAGGAGTTTGATAATCATAGCGACCAGAACAAAAATAAACAGGAATAGATAAACTTGAAATAGATGAAAAGAAATCGATTGTCAGCATCTCTTCCCATAAAACTCCGGATTTTAAATTTCCTGCGAGAAATTTGAACCAATCTAATAGCGTATATTCAGGAGAAAAGAAGCCTTTTCGTATGAAAGAAAAGGAAGATCCATTTTGGATTGCTCCTCCGAATGTACCAAGCCACTTTCTTTGAATAATGAGGCGTCTCGTATCTAAAAAGGGTGGTTTCCCTAATTTTAAAAGAGAAGCTAATGCCTTTTTATGGTCATGTTTTTTGGCAGAGCTAATTAAATGTTGATATAGTAATTCTTCATTTTGCTTCATATGTACGATTTGACCGATGCCGATGTATGCTTCTATATATTCGGGACATTGATTAGCGATTTGTAGTCCGATAATACTTCCCCAAGAATGACCAGCGAGAAATAGTTTTTGCTTATTAAAGCGCTTGAGAAGATATTGAATAACCTTTTTTGCATCTGAAAAAAATTGATCAATCGTAAGATTTGTTTGGATGTCCCGCCATAAAAAGGATTTACCTGCCCCTCGCTGATCCCAATTAATAACGATAAAGTGCTTTTCTAACTCTTTTTGAAAATGGCGAATAAAGCCGATTTGTGCCATACCAGGACCGCCGTGACAGCATAATAAAATAGGCTGTTCCACGTTTTGGCCGCGTATAAGGAGAGATTGTTTCCGGTCATTAATCATAACGCTTTCTATCGTAGCGATACTGTTAGAGATTAGTTGCTTCTTTTCGTTGTAAAACTGAGGGGTATGGCTACGAAAAAGCATATGTAAACCTCCTTTTCTTAAATGGTATGAATCGCACAGGCTCTTTCTTTTGCATATACTACTAGAAAATCATTGTATCATAACATACTGGTTTGATTTCAAGTTTAGGCGATTAAGAGAGGAGGGAGAATGTGACGATTGGAGAAATTATTGATTCTTTAAATAGACGCGAATCAATCGCTATTATAGCGAAACGGCTTGAAATGAGCCCATATACATTATCAAAGAAATTAAGGGTGATTGGATATGAATATGATGGAGAGCAGAAAAAACGTATCTTTATAGGTGATGGCGAAGAGCCACGTCATTTGCAAATCCAAGAAGCTACTGCCCTTCAATATGCAAAAACAGACTATCAATTACTAATTTATGAACAATTACAAAGCATTTATGAATTGCTAAGAAAAAGAGAAGAAGTAAGTGTTCAAATTATAAGTAAGAGCACAGAGAAAAAGAAACGAACCTTTTCGATTAATATAGAAGTATTAGCAAGACTAGATGTTATATCGGAATCAAAAGGGATTCAAAAGTCTAAAATTGTAGAAGAAGCACTACAGGAATTTTTGCAACGGTATGATGTTAATCATGAAACGTATCCAGAGAAATAAAAGAAAGGATACTATGTTCCATATAAGAGCGTGTATCCTTTCTTTTATTTCATTTTTTATTTTGTTTCGAAAAGTAATATAGGAACCAAACGGCATGATTTTGTTCATTAGCTGCTGCGCGCCGAAATGTTTCTTTCACTTGTTGATTTGTCGTTTCGTCAGCAATTTCTAAGTAAAAATCAACTGTTCGTTGCTCATCTTGCCGAATTTCAAGGATTTGAGTTCGTTCATTTATGTCTGGAGCTAAAGTAGCTAATCTAGCATGAAAATGAATGGCGCTATATTCTCCGTTAATTGCTTTCTCAATACTACGAATGTGTTTGTCGATACAATGTATCGTCATTGTTTGATAGAAATACATACAAATTTCCCCATTATATAGTTTTCTATATACTACGAAGAAACAAGGGGCTATGTGCGTATCCTTTACTGCACTAGAAGAATGACAATACGTATGACTCTAAAAGAAGAAGCTCCTTGCATATAAAAGGAGCTTCTTCTTTCGAGTGTCACGCACTAGTTTGAATAGTATTTAATTGTTTTTTTGAATACGTCCATCAATAATCGGCTGAATTGGTTCTTTCACTTGTTTTACATAATCGACTAATGCTTCAAAATCGTTTGGACCAGTTTCAGCATTTTTTCCATTTTTAAAGGATACGAATCCATCACCGCCAGAAGCTAGGAAAGCATTTGCAACTACGCTATACGTTTTAGAGGGAACTAATTCTTCACCATTTGTTAAACGGATATTCGTAACCTTTTCGTTATTTGGTTTGTTTGCATCCCAAGTGTATTGAATACCTGAAATTTGAAGCATTCTCGTTGCTCCTTTTTGCCATTGTTGATTTAATATATCACGAATATCTTGACCTGTTAGATCTACTTTAATTAATTGGTTTCCGAAAGGCTGAATGCCGTATAATTCGCCCCATGTAATATCTCCAGCGTCTAGATCATTACGAATTCCACCAGGATTCATAAGAGCGATTTGTGTTTGCATTATTTGGCGCTGGGCATCCGCAACTAAATTTCCAAGTGTAGATTCACCAGCATCGTTTTGTTTACGGTCGATAGGTGCTGTAGATTTTCCGACTACTTCATTTACAAGAGGTGCGATTTTTTCTTTATATTGATCTAACTTTTGTTTTACTTGTTTATCAGGCTCTACACCTTCATGGTACGTTGTAATAACTTCAGCTTTTTTCTTCACAATATCTTTTGTTTTTCTATCAATCGTTACATCTACATCAGAGAAAGCCATCCCGTAAGAGTTCGCTTGCACGATAAGTTTATTATTTACAGTACCATTTACATACGTATGACTATGTCCACCAAAAATAACATCGACTTCTGGATCTGTTTCATTTGCAATTCGAGTGAGGTCTCCATTTGTTACACCAGACTCATCAGTTGTTCCGCCGACATGTGCAAGGACTACGATAGATTTAACGCCGAGACGTTTTAATTGTTGTGTGGATTTATTAATAGCCTCTACTTCATCAGTGATTTCTACATTTTTAAGCATAGTAGGCATAACGACATTCGGTGTATCCGTTGTAACAACTCCAATGAACCCTACAGGAACTCCGTCAACTATTTTTACAGTGAATGGTGGTAAAAATAAGCGGCCAGTTGATTTATTATAGAAGTTTGCAGCGACATAAGGGAAGTTTGCTCCTTTGAAATTCCCTGTTTTTTCGTGATATCCACCGTAAATGAGGCGTTTCATTTCATCGATACCTTCATCAAATTCATGGTTTCCGATTGTACCAACATCAAACTTTAAGTCATTTAAAAATTCAATTGTTGGTTCGTCTTGTAATAATGCGGAAACTGGTGGGCTGGCTCCGACAATATCACCGGCATGTACGAGAAGTGTATTAGGGTTTTGTTTTTTGCGTTCTTTTAAATACGTAGCTAAATAATCAGCGCCACCAGCTTCTTTATTGTTAACTTTTTTTACAGTATCTAGTTGACCATGTAAATCATTAATACCAAGCATTTGTACGTCTATGTATCGGTTTTGTTCGGCAGGAGTCTGAGATGGAGGAGCGGCGAATACGCTTGAAAAAGTAATAGTACTTAAAACAGCAACAGCAGGAATAATTTTTTTCCACATAATTAATTTCTCCTTTTTTTATAATCTGACATCATACGACATAATTTTAATAGATTAATAGGATTATATCTATAGTTAAATTTAGTTTTTTCGAAAAATTAACATATTTACAAAAAATGAATAATAGAGAATGCGAGAGTAATGAACCTTTTTTATTGTCGATTTCGCCGTGTATCCTCTATAATGGAGAAAAAAGTAAAAGGTGAGTAGTATGAAGAAAAAGAAGCAAAGACAAACACAAAGACACTCTCAAATGAATCAACCAGAGAAAGAATCACTTACACTAGGTGATCAATTGAACGATTCGTTAATGCAACAATTAAAGAATAAGAAAAAAGAGTTGCAAGTGAGAGAAGAGAAAAAAGAGGCAGCAGAACAAGAAAGAAAGCGT
The DNA here is from genome assembly GCF_016650875.1 of Bacillus sp. TH30. Lineage (NCBI taxonomy): Bacteria > Bacillati > Bacillota > Bacilli > Caryophanales > Bacillaceae > Bacillus > Bacillus sp. TH30. Next base: position 3,819,741 of record NZ_JAEKEY010000002.1, read on the forward strand.
AAGGAACAAAAAGAACGTGAAAAGAATAAATCATTTGAAGAACTGTTAAGTGAAAGTAGCCTTACTTGGAAAGACTTTAAATAATAAAAAGATGATCAGTGAAATGCCACTGATCATCTTTTTGACGAGTTTGTAAGAAAAGGGGAGTTAGAATGAGGAAAATTGTAGTCGTTCCGTATGAAAATCATTGGAGTGAGAAATTTCAAATGGAGGCCGAAAGATTAAAATCGGCGATGCCAGAAACGGTAAAAATCCATCATATTGGAAGTACGTCAGTGCCAGGACTAGCAGCTAAACCTATTATTGATATGATCATGGAAGTGGAAAGTATCGACAGAGTAGATCATTGGAATGAACGATTTAAAGAGCTTGGTTACATCGTGAAAGGGGAAAATGGTATTTCAGGTCGTCGTTTTTTTATTCATGGAACTGAGGAGAAACGCTCGTATCATTTGCACGTATTTGAAAAAGGGAATCCTGAGATTACAAGGCATTTATCGTTTCGTGATTACATGATGGCTCATTGCGAAGAAGCAGAGGCATATGCAAATTTAAAGAAAGAACTAGCGGAAAAATATACATATGATGGCACGATGTATACGGAAGGAAAAAATGAGTTTGTACGTAATGTTGATGAAAAAGCGAAAGAATGGAAAGGAAATAAAGTGAATGACTGAGTTCACTTTATTTTTTTAAATGTGTATAAAAGTATTATGTAAACTGTACGTATGTTTTGACTTTTTGGATGAATCTTGTTGAAATAAAGTGGTGGTTTATAAAAAATGTAACATTGAAAGGGAGAACGAGTGTGCATATTCCAACAACTACACTTCATAATGGCGTGAAAATGCCGATGATTGGTCTAGGCGTTTATAAAGCGAAAGAAGGCGACGAAGTTAAACAAGCAGTAAAAACAGCGTTAGAAGTTGGATACCGTTCGATTGATACAGCAACTGTATATGAAAATGAAAGCGGTGTCGGAGAAGCGGTTCGTGAATCTGGGATCCCGCGAGAAGACTTGTTTATTACAACAAAAGTTTGGAACGACGATCAAGGGTACGAGGAGACGCTCGAGGCGTTTGAAAAAAGTTTAAAGAAATTACAAATGGACTATGTAGATTTATATTTAATCCATTGGCCGATAAGAGGAAAGTATGTTGATACGTACCGTGCTCTAGAAAAGCTATATGAAGAAGGTAAAGTGCGTGCTATAGGTGTTTCTAATTTTCATAAACATCATTTAGAACTGTTATTACCAAATTGCAAAGTGAAGCCGATGGTAAACCAAGTTGAACTTCATCCAATGCTAGCGCAATTTGAATTGCGTGATTTCTGTCAAGGTGAGCAAATTCAAATGGAAGCATGGAGTCCTTTAATGAGAGGCGGCGAAGTATTCCAGCATCCAATTATTCAGGCTATTTCTAAAAAATATGAAAAGTCACCTGCACAAGTTATATTAAGGTGGGATATTCAAAGTGGGATTGTGACTATTCCTAAATCTGTTACGCCATCTCGTATTAAAGAGAACTTTACTATTTTTGATTTCTCATTAACTGAAGAAGAGATGGATCAAATTAATACGTTAAATCGTAATTTACATGTAGGAACGAATCCTGATAAATATGATACGTTATAAAAAAAGACTGCCGCCTAGTGTTGGGGGGCAGTCTTTTGCTTTTATCGGTATCAATATTTTAGCGATGCAAAGCATATGAATCGTACTTAACAATCTTTTGAAGTTGTACATATTCTTCTTTTGTTAAAGATAACTGTTGGCTAGCTTGTATATTTTCTTGCAATTGTTGAATAGAGCTTGCACCAGGTATAACAGCTGCAACAGTTTCGTTATGTAAGCAATATTGAATAGCTGTTCCTGTTAAAGAGCTTTCTCCGATTATTTCTTTTACACTCGCGAGTGTCGAATATAACTCATCGTAAGAATAAGAGAGGTAATCTTTTTCTTTTACTCTTTCTATCTTTCTTGCATTATTGTTAGTTAAAATCCCTTTTGCAAGTGGTCCGCGAGCAATAACGCTAATTTGCTGTTCATTAAGAAGCGGGAACCATTCTTCAGGGCGACGATTTAAAAGGCTGTATTCCATTAATATGCTAACGATATTTGATCGTTTTGCATACTCACGAATGACATTTGGACGTATAGAAGAGATACCATAATGACGAATAATCCCTTCTTTTTTTAATTCTTCAAAGGCTTCAACTGTTTCATCTATAGGATCTTCAATCGTCCCGCCATGCAGTTGATATAAATCAATATAATCTGTTTGAAGTCTACGTAAACTCTCTTTTACTTCGGCCTTTATATAAGCTTTAGAAGGATCCCAAGACCAACCGTTTTTTTCTTCTGTCCATCGATTTCCAACCTTTGTTGTAAGAACAATTTGGTCGCGTTTTCCTTTCAGAGCTTTTCCAACAAATTCTTCATTTAATCCATAATCGTATAAGTCCGCTGTATCAAAAAAATTAATTCCTAAATCGATTGCCTCATCGATAATACGCATAGCTTCAGCCTCAGATGCACCGAGAGACATACAGCCAAATCCAATTTCCGTAACATATAAATCTGAGTTTCCTAATTGACGTTTTTTCATAGGTCAACCTCCTTACCTCTATTGTACGAAAGGGGAAGGAGGTTGACAAACGTTTACTTTTTGCCCCGCTATTTGCGGGCATAAGACTCCCGCCTTAAACTTCGGCATATGCGAGGAAGTTAGGTGGGAGATTAACTGCCCGTAAAAGCCCGATTGGTGTGGGCTAATAATCAGAGGGGATGCCCCCCTCTGATTAAAGTTTCACTTTATTTGCTGTAATCCACTCTTGTACAGTTGTATACTCTTTGCCATATTGTTTTAGCTTATGACGAATTTGCCATGCTTTGCCGACTAAAGTGACGCGATTTGGTAAAATGTAAACTTTCATTTCTATCACGCTCCTTTCAATGTGGTAAAATGTATGAAGAACGATTAGGAAATAGAACAGGGAGATGAAGTAGTATGAGTAATCTTGCAGAAAGAACAGTAAAAACTGAACCGATTTTTGATGGTAGAGTTATAAAAGTTCGTGTTGATGATGTAGTATTACCAAATGGAGAAATGAGTAAACGTGAAATCGTAAATCACCCTGGGGCAGTTGCTATTATTGCTATTACTGATGAGGGGAAAATTGTACTCGTTGAGCAGTATCGTAAAGCTCTCGAAAAGGCAATTGTGGAAATTCCTGCTGGGAAGTTAGAACCTGGGGAAAAGCCAGAGGTAACAGCAGTTCGTGAATTAGAAGAAGAAACAGGATATGTATGTGAAAATATGGAGCTTATTACATCTTTCTATACATCACCTGGTTTTGCAGATGAGATTTTATATGTATATAAAGCGACAGGATTAAAACAAAAAGAAAATAAAGCGGCTTTAGATGAAGATGAATTTGTGGAATTAATGGAAGTGTCATTAGAAGAAGCGATTGATCTTATGAAAGACCTTCGCATACATGATGCTAAGACGATGTTTGCAGTACAATATTTACAATTACAAAAATAAACACTCGCCTAAGGCGAGTGTTTTTAGTTGATTTTTGCATATACACGTGCATCGCGTAAGCTGCCATCGGGTGCTAGGAAATCATTTTCCATTGTACCTTCTAAAATAAATTCTAGACGTTCTGCTAAGTTACATGCGTTTATATTTGTTGCATCAGTACGAATTTCAATTCTTCTAGCACCTAGTTTATCAAATGCAAATTGAATTGCACCTTTAATGGCTTCTGTCATATAGCCATGCTTTGTATAAGCGCTATGTAGCCAAAAGTGAAGTGAAAACTTTGGAATATCCCAGTTTTCAGGCTTGAGCGTAATAGCTCCGATGAATGTACCAGATACTTTATCGTATAAGTGGAAATCAAGTGTTTCACGAAGTAAAAACTGTCCGTGAGCTTCGCGAACAATTTCTTCAGCACGTTCTTCTGTTTCAGCTGTAATTGGCATCCATGGTAATAAGTCTTCTAGCGAAGCTTGGATTGCTTCATATACTTCTGTTCCATCACCTGGAAACGGCTTACGTACTTGCAAGCGCTCAGTTTGAAATAATGTTGGAAAATCTAATAATAATGGTTTCAAGAGAAATCCCTCCTATTCTCTACTTTTTAGTTTAGCAAAGTAGAGCGGAATTTCAATGCTAATTCGTCATACTTTTTTTCTTTCTTTCATACATTTTTAGTAAGAGTGTGAACGGAGGGAAGGAAAATGTGGCGAAAAACGTGGCAAGACCGTGTAATGTCTCACATACAGGAAAATTCTTCACTATATATATTTAATGCGGTTTTATTACTGATGGGAGTAATATTTGGAGCGATTCTTGTGAATAGTTTACAAATAAACCAAAAGCAAGATTTATCATTTTATTTACAGCGTTTTTTTGGACAAGTTTCTAAAGGAGAGTTTGCTGTCGCAGGCGAAATGTTTCGAGAAAGTTACTTTTCGCAATTAAAATATATCGGCTTTATTTGGATTTTGGGGATTTCAATTATTGGGTTGCCGCTCATTTTTATCTTACTATTTTTAAAAGGGGTAGTTGTTGGATTTACAGTAGGTTTTTTAGTAAGTCAGCACGGATGGAATGGACTATTATTAGCATTTGTATCTGTATTGCCACAAAATTTAATTATAATTCCTGTATTTCTCGTAATGACAACAATTGCTGCAAGCTTTTCCTTACGCATGATTAGGCATCAATTTATTCGGAAAATAACTGAGCCACTATTACCGTTATTAATTCGCTATACATGCTTTTTTCTCGTGATTGGAGCGGTATTAGCTATTGCTTCCAGTGTCGAAGTGTATGCATCACCAGTTTTAATGAAAGAAGTTGTGGAGGCTATTAACAAACAATAAATATTTTTTGAGAATAATTATCAATTTGTTTTTATTGTTTTTCTTTTGACAGGAGCCCTTCTTCTGATATAATGGTGTAAGAGTGGCGAGGAGGGAGTAGTACCGAATGGAAGAAAGAATTGAACGAATTAAGAAGCAATTACATGCAGCGAGCTATAAATTGACACCACAACGTGAAGCAACAGTTCGTGTGCTGCTAGAAAATGAAGAAGATCATTTAAGCGCAGAAGATGTATACCTCCTTGTAAAAGAAAAGTCGCCAGAGATCGGATTAGCAACCGTTTATCGAACTTTAGAGTTATTGTCTGAGTTGAAAGTTGTCGATAAAATTAACTTTGGAGACGGTGTTTCGCGTTATGACTTACGCCAAGAAGGTGCACAGCGTTTCCATCATCATTTAATCTGTACACAATGCGGTGCTGTACAAGAAATACAAGAAGATTTACTTGGTGAAGTGGAGAATAAAGTGGAACGAGACTGGAGCTTTAAGGTGAAAGATCATCGTTTAACATTCCATGGGATTTGTAAAAATTGTCAAGAAAATGAAACGGATGAAAAATAACCTTTTCCTATTTAACTAGGAAGAGGTTTTTTATTTGAATAAGGTATAAATTGGTGAAAGCTTGGCATATGTTGTAATAACTTATATTTTGGAGGAATTTACAATGCGCCGAGCTTTAAAATTAACTTTTGATGGGATGAAAGTATTTTTATTATTTACAAGTTGTACGATTTTGTTTTATTTCGCTATACTATGGATAAATGAAGAATATGAAAGTTACCATCGTTATGAAAAGCCAAAAGAAGAGACTGTAGAAAAAGTATCAGGGAATGAGGAGCCGGAAAAGGATGCTTTCGTAAATAGAATGATGTTTTTCTATGAAAATGGGGAGTAGTGTAGATTGGAAGATCAATTAAAAGATTTTATTCATTATATGATTGTTGAAAAAGGTTTAGCGAAAAATACAGTTGTATCTTATGAACGCGATTTAAAAAGCTATGTGAAGTATTTGCAAAATGTAGAACAAACGAAGACGTTTCATGAAGTGACACGTTTGCATATTGTTAACTTTTTGCAGCATTTAAAAGAAAACGGGAAATCTTCAAAAACATTGGCGCGTCATATTGCATCGATTCGTTCGTTTCATCAATTTTTACTTCGTGAACGAGCAGTGGAGCATGACCCATCGGTACATATTGAAACGCCACAAGGGGAACGAAAATTACCAAAAGTATTATCAATCGACGAAGTGGAAGCATTGCTTCAAACACCGAAAACGGCAAGTGCTTTTGGGATTCGTGATAAGGCAATGTTAGAGTTGTTGTATGCAACAGGACTTCGTGTTTCAGAATTAATTGCATTAAATTTAGAAGATGTGCACTTAACGATGGGATTTGTTCGCTGTATCGGGAAAGGGAACAAAGAAAGAATTATTCCACTAGGAAGCTTAGCGACAGAAGCGATTCAAAAGTATATTGAAAAAGGAAGAAGAGAATTGATGGGTAAAAAAGCAGTAGATGCGCTCTTTTTAAACCATCATGGTAATCGATTATCGAGACAGGGATTTTGGAAAATTTTAAAACGGCTAGCGAAAGAAGCGAATATTGCAAAAGAGCTTACACCGCATACGTTGCGTCACTCTTTTGCTACGCATCTATTAGAAAATGGGGCAGACTTACGTGCTGTACAGGAAATGCTTGGACATGCAGATATTTCGACGACACAAATTTATACGCACGTTTCAAAAACTAGATTAAAAGATGTATATAAACAGTTTCACCCGAGAGCATAGTCACTATGCTCTTTTTTCATAGATTAAGAAGAGTGAACCATTTCACAGAAACTTCACAAACATTTCGTACATTGTTTTCAGCAGAAGACTAGAATATTACAATGTATTTCCTCTATACTAAGGAAAGTATGAAGGAGGAAATGAAGATGAAAAAACTTATTATTACATTATTTATCGCGATGCTAGCATTGGCTGGCTGTAATACAAACAAAGAAGAACCGAAAAAAGAACAGAAACTTGAAGGTATAGACGTAGCGGTTCAAACGAATCCGAAAGAAATTAAACCTGGTGAAAAAACAGAAGTACAAGCACTTGTTACACAAGGAAAAGAAAGAGTAACGGATGCTGATGACGTAAAGTTTGAGATTTGGAAAGATGGCGACGAGAAACACGAGATGTTAGATGGTAAGCATAAAGGAAAAGGTGTTTATGCAGTAGAGAAAACATTTGAAACTGATGGAGTATATCATATTATTCCTCATACAAATGCACGTGATATACACGTTATGCCAGAACACAAAGTTGCTGTAGGTAATGCGAAAGTAGAAGATGCGAAAAAAGAAAGTGGTGATCATAGTGCAGGACACGGTGATCATAAAAGTGACACAATGATTCATCTTATGGCCGGTGACATAAAAGCAAATGCTGAATCAACAATGAAAGTCCATTTAAAACAAAAAGAAGAAGCGTTAACTGGTGCTGAAGTACAACTTGAGATTTGGAAAGACGGCGTTGAAAAACACGAATTTATTCCGGCGAAAGAAGGGAATAAAGGGGAGTATGAAAGTAAACATACTTTCAAAGAGAATGGTGCTTATAAAGTGAAAGTTCATGTAAGAAAAGGTGAACTACATGAACATAAAGAAGAAACAGTAGAAGTAAAATAAAAAGTAGCTCTTTAGAGCTGCTTTTTATTTTTATATTAGGAAATATGTTATAAAATGATTAGCACTTCTTTGCAGAATGGATTACAATAGAAGGGTAAAGAAAATGAAGAATTCTACGAAAATGTATTAAAAAGAAAGCGTAAACATGGTATGATATCAATATCAGATGTCTGACATCTGACTTAGAAAAAACTAGAAATTTTTTTGATTCGTTTGAAAGTAAAACGAAAAAGTTAGGGACTGGTTTAAAGCAGTACTGTTTGATAATGAGGACGAAAGATAATTCCCATTGATAACAGTTTCACTTTATAGCGTTTTGAACATACTACAAGAAGTAGAACTGAACATATAGGAGGTTGCAGTTATGAATAAATATAAACGTATTTTCCTAGTCGTAATGGACTCTGTGGGAATCGGTGAAGCACCAGATGCTGAGCAGTTTGGTGATTTAGGTTCTGATACAATTGGTCATATCGCTGAACATATGAATGGATTACACATGCCAAACATGGTGAAATTAGGCCTTGGTAATATTCGTGAAATGAAAGGAATCTCTAAAGTAGAGAAACCGCTTGGATATTATACAAAAATGCAAGAGAAATCTACAGGTAAAGATACAATGACAGGTCACTGGGAAATCATGGGCCTTTACATTGATACACCATTCCAAGTGTTTCCTGAAGGATTCCCGAAAGAATTACTTGATGAATTAGAAGAAAAGACAGGTCGTAAAATTATCGGCAATAAACCAGCTTCTGGAACTGAGGTACTTGTTGAGCTTGGTCAAGAACAAATGGAAACAGGTTCTTTAATTGTTTACACTTCTGCTGATAGTGTATTACAGATCGCAGCTCATGAAGAAGTAGTACCACTTGAAGAGCTATATAAAATTTGTAAAATCGCACGTGAATTAACATTAGATGAGAAGTACATGGTAGGGCGTGTTATTGCTCGTCCGTTCGTTGGAGAGCCAGGAAACTTCACACGTACACCAAATCGTCATGACTATGCGTTAAAACCATTTGGTCGCACAGTAATGAATGAACTTAAAGATAGCGATTATGATGTAATTGCTATTGGTAAAATTGCTGACATTTATGATGGAGAAGGTGTAACTGAATCACTTCGTACGAAATCAAATATGGATGGAATGGACAAGCTTGTAGATACATTAAATATGGACTTTACAGGTATTAGCTTCTTAAACTTAGTTGACTTTGATGCCTTATTTGGTCATCGTCGTGACCCACAAGGGTACGGAGAAGCTCTACAAGAATATGACGCACGTCTTCCAGAAGTATTCGAAAAACTAAAAGAAGATGATCTATTATTAATTACAGCAGACCATGGTAATGATCCAGTACATCCTGGTACTGATCATACACGTGAATATGTACCGTTATTAGCATATAGCCCAAGCATGAAAGAAGGCGGACAAGAGTTATCACTTCGTCAAACATTTGCTGATATTGGTGCAACTGTAGCAGAAAACTTTAATGTTAAAATGCCAGAACATGGAACAAGCTTCTTAAACGAGCTAAAGAAATAGGGGGATAAACAGATGAATCGTGAACTAATTACAAAATCAGCTTCATACTTAAAAGAGAAATTTCAAGAGACACCACAAGTAGGACTAATCCTTGGATCTGGACTAGGTGTATTAGCAGATGAAATCGAGAACGCAGTAACAGTACCATACAGTGAAATCCCTGAATTCCCAGTTTCAACTGTAGAAGGACATGCAGGTCAACTTGTATTCGGTACACTTCAAGGTGTAACAGTAGTAGCAATGCAAGGACGTTTCCATTTCTACGAAGGATACGATATGCAAAAAGTAACATTCCCAGTTCGTGTTATGAAAGAACTAGGTGTAGAAACAGTTGTTGTAACGAACGCAGCTGGTGGTGTAAATACATCATTTGAACCAGGCGATCTTATGTTAATTTCAGACCATATTAACTTCATGGGTACGAACCCATTAATCGGACCAAATGATTCTGAAATGGGTGTACGTTTCCCTGATATGTCTACATCATATACGCCAGAACTTCGCGAAATGGCGAAACAAGTTGCAGCAGATTTAAATATTAAAGTACAAGAAGGTGTATATGTTGGAATGACAGGTCCTGTATATGAAACACCTGCTGAAATTCGTATGCTTCGTACACTTGGCGGAGATGCAGTTGGTATGTCAACAGTACCAGAAGTAATTGTAGCTCGTCATGCAGGTATGAAAGTACTAGGTATTTCTTGTATTTCAAATATGGCAGCTGGTATTTTAGATCAACCACTTCACCACGATGAAGTAATTGAAACGACAGAACGTGTTAAAGCTAATTTCTTAGCATTAGTAAAAGCAATTGTAAAACAAATGAAGGGGTGACTTCACAATGAGAATGGTGGACCTAATTGCAAAAAAACGTGATGGACATGCATTAACGACAGAAGAAATTAACTTTATCGTTGAAGGATACACAAATGGTAGTATTCCAGATTATCAAATGAGTTCACTTGCAATGGCAATTTTCTTCCAAGATATGAATGATCAAGAACGTGCAGATTTAACGATGGCAATGGTAAATAGCGGTGATACAATTGACTTATCAGCCATTGAAGGGGTAAAAGTAGATAAGCATTCAACGGGTGGAGTCGGTGATACAACGACACTTGTATTAGGTCCATTAGTAGCTGCTTTAGGTGTACCAGTTGCGAAAATGTCTGGACGAGGTCTAGGACATACGGGTGGTACAATTGATAAATTAGAAGCAGTACCAGGATTCCATGTGGAAATTGAAAATGATGAATTCATGCGTCTTGTAAATGAAAATAAAATCGCTGTTATTGGTCAAAGTGGAAACTTAACACCTGCTGATAAAAAGTTATATGCGCTTCGTGATGTAACTGCAACAGTAAATTCAATTCCTCTTATCGCTAGCTCAATTATGAGTAAGAAAATTGCTGCTGGTGCAGATGCAATTGTTCTTGATGTAAAAACTGGAGCAGGCGCGTTTATGAAAACGGATGAAGATGCAAAGCGTTTAGCAGAAGCAATGGTACGCATCGGTAATAACGTGGGTCGTAATACGATGGCGGTTATTTCTGATATGAGTCAGCCGCTTGGTGAAGCAATTGGTAATGCATTAGAAGTACAAGAAGCAATTGATACATTACAAGGTAAGGGACCGAAAGATTTAGAAGAGTTATGTTTAACACTTGGAAGTCAGATGGTGTACCTTGCTGGACAAGCTTCATCTTTAGAAGATGCACGTGAAAAGTTAATTGAAGTAATGAACAATGGTAAAGCGCTAGAATCATTTAAAACGTTCTTATCCGCGCAAGGCGGCGATGCATCTGTTGTTGATGATCCTTCTAAATTGCCACAAGCACAATTTAAAATTGAAGTGGAAGCGAAAGAAGACGGTTACGTATCGGAAATCGTTGCAGATGAAATCGGAACAGCAGCAATGCTTTTAGGAGCAGGGCGTGCAACGAAAGAGTCTGAAATTGATTTAGCAGTTGGTCTAATGCTTCGCAAAAAAGTAGGCGATAGCGTGAAAAAAGGTGACTCTCTTGTTACAATTTACGCAAACCGCGAAAATGTTGAAGACGTAAAAGCGAAAATTTATGAGAACATGAAAATCGCTAAAGATCACGTAGATGCACCAACTTTAGTACACGGTATTGTAACGAAGTAATAAAGTGAAACTTTAATCAGTGGGGGCTTTATCCCCACTGATTATTAGCCTTCACCAATCGGGCATTTACGGGCAGCCCGACCCAGACCTAACTTCTTTGCTTTCGCTGAATTTTGAGGTAGGGGTCTTACTGCCCGCAAATAGCGGGATAAAAAAAGCTGAGGAGATTTCTCCTTGGCTTTTTTTACTATTTTTTGTTTATAATAGTAATGGGTGAAATTATGATTAGAATTTGTGCAATAACGAAAAAAAATGAAGTTTTATATGATGTTTCGCTAGAAGAAACGAAAAAAGAGAACATCATATGGTATTGGCTTGATTTATATAAGCCAACGAAAGAGGAGTATACATATATTTTACAAGATCACTTCAAGTTCCATCCCCTTGCAATTGAAGATTGTGTAGAGTATGTACAGAGACCAAAGGTAGATTTTTATGATGGATATAACTTTTTAGTTCTTCATGCATTCGGAGAAGACGGATTAGAACCGCATGAAATCGATTTATTTATTAGTGATCGATATATAGTCTCTTTCCATTTCTCTCATAACAATGCGATTGAAAGAGTATGGAAAACGCTCGGTGAAAAGAAACGTATTAAGAAGAGCCCTTTGCATGTAGCACATACAATTATTGACCAAATTGTAGATGATTATTTCGCACCTGTTTATTACATTGAAGACCATTTAAATGCAATTGATGATAATTTAACGGGTGAGACAGCAGGAAGTGTGCTAGAAGAAGTATTTGATATTCGTGCAGATTTATCTAAGCTAAGGCGTACGATTATTCCGATGCGTGATTTATTGTATCGTATATTAAATTCAACACGTTTTTACGGTATAAGCGATCATGAAATTTATTTTAAAGATATACATGATCATTTGCTTAAACTGACAGAGATGATTGAAGCGAGCCGTGAATTAACAGCAGATATTCGAGATAGTTACTTTTCGTTGAATTCCCACCATATGAACAATATTATGAAAACATTAACTGTTTTCTCAACTATTTTCATGCCGTTAACATTTATTGCAGGGGTATACGGCATGAACTTTGCACATATGCCAGAGCTTGGCGGGAAGTATAGTTATTTTATTTGCTTAATTTTAATGGCATTAATTGGCGGCGGAATGATGGCTTGGTTTTATAAAAAAGGTTGGTTTAAGTAAAAAAACACCGAGGATTTCCTCGGTGTTTTTTTCTTAGCCAATAGCGTGTAATACGAACATGGCTAAGAATAAGCATGTAATAATATACATGGACGGTGCGACTTCTTTACGCTTTCCAAGTGCAACTTTCAAGATAGGATAAGCAATAAATCCGAACGCAATGCCATCAGCGATACTATATGTGAGCGGGATCATAACGATAATTAAAAACGCTGGAAATCCTTCTGAAAAGTCGTTCAGAGGAATTTGTTGAATGCTTGTAATCATCAGCCCGCCAATAATAATTAAGATTGGTGCAATGGCACTGTCAGGAATTATTTTGACAAACGGAAGCGCAAACAGTGATGCGAAGAATAACAACCCTGTAACGATAGACGTCAGACCTGTCTTTCCGCCTGCAGTAATACCTGCGGCACTCTCTACTGTTGAAACGGTAGGGCTTGTGCCAAATAGACCACATGTCATTGCTGAAATTGCATTTGCTTGGTAAGCACGTGGGAATTTACGATCATCTTCTAATAAACCATGTAAAAGTCCCATGTTCTCAAAAATAAGCACCATGCTTAAGGAGAATGTTGCAATCCAAAATGGCAAGGAAGAAAGTTTCCCAAATGACATAGCTCCAAACACATCGCCATAATTAGCGAATGAAAACGAACTATTTCCCATTTGACTCGTATCAACAAGACCAAACAGCCATGCAATACCAGTTCCAATTGCAATCGTCCATAAAAAGCTTCCACGTACGTTACGCGCAAATAGTACAAGTGCGACAATAAGAGTAAGTAGTGTGGCAAGAACGACAGGACTACTTAATTTTCCCATTGCAACAGCAGTATTAGGATGCGAAACGACTAAACCACCTTTTTGCAAGCCGATGAAAGCTAAAAACAACCCGATACCGACAGTGATCGCTTCCTTTAATGACTTTGGAATCGATACCGAAAGCACGCGAGCAATCGGTGTAAAAGCAGCAATTGCAAAAATAATACCGGCGATAAAAACAGCTGCCAATGCTTCTTGCCAAGTTAAACCGAGCGTATGCACAGCAGTGTACGTGAAGAATGCATTTACACCCATACCAGGGACAAGAATAGCAGGTGCATTTGCCCAAAATGCCATGAGTAGACATCCGACAAATGAACTAAAAACAGTTGCCAAAATTCCTGCCTCAAGAGGAATGCCGGCATCTGATAAGATTGACGCATTTACAATCATAATATAAACAATTGTGAAAAATGACGTGACTCCAGCTAAAACTTCTTGTTTTGGTGATGTTTGGTGTAAGTCTAATTTAAATGTTCTTTCAAGTATTCCTTTCATGTTAAACCTTCTTTTTCATATCCCTCTCCCACCCGTGATATCTCTTATGTAAGAGCTCACCGTCCTTTATTATATCAGAACATCATGTTTTTACAACAACGAAAATGATAACGGTTACTTATAAATGAGTTTATTTATAAATACGTAAAAATTGCCCGGATAGATGAAATGATTTCTAGTTCTCCTGATTGAATGGGCGGAGCTGCTTGCGCATGCAAAGTAGCATATGATGAGATCTCCCGTGGTAATTGGGCAGATTCTTCAACGAGTGAGAGGGGAACAGGATTAATATTTAAATTGTAGGTACTCGCAATTGTACGAGCTTTGTCTACTGCTTGTTGCAGAGCTTGAATGAGAGCTTGCTCATAATATTTATTTGGATGAGATATTCGAAAACGTAATCCTTTTGCTACGTTTGCACCATTTGTAACGGCTATATCATATACTTCCCCTGCTTTTTGCACATTTAAAACGGTAATTTCATACAAATGCTCCACACGGTAGCCTTGTAGTAATGCTTTATCATTTACATATTCGTATTGAGGAGTAATTGTATAAGAAATGGTTTCTATATCTTTATCGGCAATACCTAGCTGTTTGAGTGCATCAAGCAATTGTTTCGATTGCACTGCATTTTCTTCTTGCGCCTGTTTTACATTTTTACTATCTGTTCGAATGCCCAGTGTTAATATGACAACATTTGGTTTTGCCTTTATAATGCCTTCTCCTTGTACAGTAATAGTAGCTTCTTTACCAGTATTTGTCGTACGGATATTATGTAAATAAGGATTCATTCCACTTTGCATTTATGCTCACCATCCTTTTTTATATGTATATGTGTGAACAAAAAAGAAAATCTTATGAAAAAAGTTACATAAATGAGAATGTTGAGGGAAGAAAGCATATACAATATAGGTATTTATAGATTATAATATGTGTAAATATGATAAAAAAGGGACGAGGCTAGTGAACGAAAATAGAGAAACACTGATTTTAGATTTATCTGCATCATTTCGAAAGATGATACGTTTATTACAAAATGATATTAATACACGTTTTTCAGAGCATATGCCATATAATGAATTCTCTGTATTACGTGCGTTATTTTTAAAAAGTCCACAGATGGCTTCGCAAATTGCGAGTGAAGTAAACGTAACCTCCAGTCATATTACAGCTGTAACAGATCGTCTCGTGCGAAAAGGGTTTGTTGAAAGAAAACGTTCAAATTCGGACCGTCGTATCGTATACTTAGAAATTACTGAAAACGGACGAGAAGTAACTGAAAAGCTTGAAGCTGTGCGTAAAGAATATTATAAAGAGAAATTTAAAGGTTGGAGCGACCAAGAGATAGAAATGGTTTTAGAACTATTTGGCCGCGTATTATAATAAATGAGGATAGGAAGCGAGAGCTTTCCTATCCTTTTTCTTTTGAATAAAAATATTTTGAAACTCCGATACTTTAATTAAACAGATCGGAGGAAAGATTATGAAATATATTGCTGCACTTACCATTTTACTTGGAAGTTTTTTCTGCTTTCATACATTCATGTACGCTGATACCCCTATCCAAGTGGTGCAAAAAGAAGTGAAGTACATTGAGAATGATAATACCGTCTTGTATTCGAAATTATGGGTTCGTTCTATGCAAAACGCAGTATTATTTCATCATAGCGATAATGTTCGTAATCAGGACACTTTGCGTAATGTAACAAGTTCATCGCTCGTTAAAGCGAAGCAATTACCATTTAAGAAAGCATCAATGTACATTCCAAGATTATCGCAATACGTATCAAAAGCAGGGAAAGAAAATATTCAAGTGCACTACATTGCGGTGCACTATAATGTGAAAAAAGAAAATGCGTATCAATTAAATGGCATGAACTATTTTCTGCAAGTATTTGTGAAAGAGCGCGGCGAATGGAAAATTGCTGAAAGTGTAGTCGCGCCGACAGAGCAAATTGTGCAAAATGGTGATGGGTTCGGGATGAAAGAAGAGATGGTGTATGGGGATAGGAGAGAGAATGTGAAATAACCTCCTCTTAGTGAGGAGGTTATTTTATTTGAAATTCCAAGAGACCTTCAATCTCAATATTTTAGATAGAAGAAAATAGCTAATTATGCTTGTTCCGAACAAACCAACGTAAAAATTAAGCAATGAATGGGTCCCACCAATTATTAAACCGCCGCTAATTCCAATACAGAAAATAGCGCAGACCATAAATGTTTTTTGAAGCTTTGGATATAGTAAGAAACTACCATTCCGCTCATTGACTGAACGAACATATAAATATATACCGAGTGGTAATAGAATAATTATATTTACAATAGGTCCAATCAATGTTTTTACTGAAGGGATTTCTGTAAAGTTTGGTTCATTATGACGCACTCCATCATTATCGGTATAAGCACTTTGTGGATTATAATCAAATCTAATATGAAAATTTTCTGCTGGACCCGAAATGCGTATGTTTTCCATAACACGATGAATATAGCCATTGTCCTCATGAAAGTCAGTATTCGAGTGAACAGCGATGACCGCTGAGATAAGGGATGGAAATAACAATGGAAACATGAATATAGCTGCAGTAAGAAGTCCCTGCGAGAGAATATTCCCAGTAATTGTTCCTATACATAATGCAAGCGTATAAATAGCGATTAACACAATTAACATGTATAGAAAATAAGTATGAAATGGTGAAAATATTTGATATTTATTATGAAAAGTTGTTTTTTTCATAATGGCGAATAGTCCCCAGTTTAATACGATGATTGCTGCAATGTTACAGATCCCAAACAACCACTTTGTTATATAGATGTGTGAACGTTTAAATGGCATAGACCATAGCAAGTCACTAGAGTTATTTTGTCTTTCCCAACCAATTAATGTACAAGCTAGAACGATAAGTACACCACCTAACAGTATGACAGGGTCTATAAGTGTTAAATCAAAGTGGTAGTGATATACATAGTTCCACTTTTTATTGTCATTTAGAAAGTATAGCTGTTGAATAGAAGCCATATAGTATTTATATGATAAAGTATAGAAGCTAACGAACCAAAACAACCACACAACATATTTACTTTGTTGATATGTTCTTAGCCATAGTGCTTTTTGAAACATAGGCCCCCTCCTTTAAAAAACTTTATAATTTGTTAGACGTGATAGTACAACATAAGTAATGATTCCAGCGAGAAGCAAACTGATATAGTAGTTAAGTAAGAAATTAAATTGATTTATTTTATAGCCACCTAGTAATGCAAAATAAATGGTTGTCCCCCATATCCATATTCGTAAATGTTTTTGGAAAATAAATATTTTTTGAGCGTTTTCATTTGGCGATCGTGTATATAAATATGTGCCAAATAGTAAATAGAACATCGTATAGAAAATAGGAACTAGCACTGACTTAGCTGAATAATACGTATGATTTGCCGGATCTCTTAAAGTGGTTGGATCGTTTTCTTTCTTACGTGATTTTGGATCATAGTGGTAACGAATCGTATAATTATATATTGGTGCAACTATATTTGTTTTTTGATTGATTTCATGAAGTTGTTCATATAAGTTGTTATTTCTAGTATCTGTAGCATGTAAATGGTTTATTGTAAAAGTGTACACTAATGGAATAAATGTAAGCCCCATTAGAAGCCACGGAATACAAAAAACGACTTGCGAAACAACGCTTCCAGTAAAAGTACCGATACATAATGCAGCTGTATATACTGCAACATAAGAGACAATTGCATAAAGAAAGTATCGATGAAATGGTCCAAATGATTGATAATCAAAATGAATTGTCGTTCTATAAATAACATACATAAGGATCCAATTTATAAGTAATGAGCCTACAATACAAAATGAACCAAAAGCCCATTTAGATAAAAAAACATCTTTTCTTTTAAATGGCATCGTCATAAGTAAAGTATTAGACTGGTTACTACGTTCCCATCCCATCAATAAACAAGCTAAAGCAATGATAAGAACAGTTAACCAAAAGCTATTACTTTCCCCAAATCCAAAATAATAGAAATAATAGTACGTTCCCTTTTCTTGCAAATCGTGATATTCAGCAAGTTGTCGCTCGGCTGCTCTATAGTATCCGAAAGAGAAAAGATAAAGTGAACTAAAGAAAAAGAGTAAAACAGCATATTTCCCGCGTTTCCAATTCCACATCCACAACGCCTTATGAAACATACCCATCCTCCTCAAGTGTCGTAACAAAGACATCTTCAAGTGACATTGATAATTCTTCAATGAGTATTGGTTGCTCTTTATAAAACTTCTCCAGTGTTGTAGCCACATTTTCCTCAATTAAGATTGTATATACTTTTCCTGTTTGGTTTAATATTTTAATATTGCTTAAGTTTTCTAGTTTTTGAGGTAATGAACGTTCATAAGCAACTTGTATTTTGGCAAATCGTGATTTTGCATCATCTAGTGATGTAATAGAATCTACTGTATGTCCTTTTAAAATAATGATTGTATCGGCAATTTTTTCAACTTCATCTAAATGGTGAGTGGAGATGAAAATTGTAATTTCTTTTTCTGCTACTTCTTCAACGAGAAATTGTAGAATCTGTCTTTTAACGATAGGATCAAGTCCGTTTGTTGGTTCATCTAAAATGACATATTCTGCTTTTGCAGCGAAAGCTAAAATGATCGCAAGCAGTGCTTTCATTCCTTTTGAGTAACTACGAATACGTTTGTTTGGTAAATTAAAACGTTCTAATATTTCATAAAAATATTGTTCATCAAATGCTGTATAAACCGCTTTATAAAACTTTACGATTTCTTTTACTGTATATCCGTTCAGTATGTTAGTAGAGTCTGGAACGTATACAACTTTTTGTTTAATTTCAGGATGCATATGAACATCTGTATTCTCATATGTAACAGTTCCTTCATCGGGGTCTAAAATGCCGACCATCGTTCGTAATAAAGTTGTTTTCCCCGCACCGTTTCTTCCGAGCAATCCGACGATACTACCTTTTTGTAATGTGAAAGAAACATCGTCTAAAATCGTTTGGTTATCAATTGTTTTCTTCAAGTTTGTCACTTTCAACATCTGTATTTCCTCCAATCTCTTTATAGTATGAATCTATCCAATCGTGAATTTTATCTTTCGTAATCCCAAGATAAGAGGCTTCTAGTAATAATTGATGAAATTGCTTTTCAACCATAGCGATTTTCCTTTCGTCTAATGTTGGGGTAATCGATTGGGCTACAAATGTTCCTTTTCCTCGTAATGTTTCAATAATCCCTTGTCGCTCTAATTCTTGATAAGCTTTACTGACTGTATTTGGATTTATAACGAGCAAAGAAGCAAGCTCGCGTACAGAAGGAAGTTTATCACTTGGAGCTAACATATTTTTTAGTACGAGCTCTTTTATATTTTGAACAATTTGTTCCCATATCGGAGTGTTGCTTCTTGGATCAAGTTGAATATGCAAGAGCAATGTCTCCTTCCTAATGAGTATTAAGTGTACTACTGCGTGTAATACACTTAATACAATATAGGCAATGAATTTATTTGTCAACTGAAAATAATAGAAAAATATGGTATTAAAAATGTATAAATTGGAAAAAATAAGTTTGATATAGAATGGAGGGTTAGTCATGAAGCGAGTTTTTGGAATACTTGTTTGTTTCATGTTATTGCTTTCTGGTACTTCAGTTAGTTTCGCACAATCTGAGAAAACGAAGCAGGAAAAAACAGAAGAAACCACGCCGAAGTTAGCGGAACAAGCGTCGTCAGCGATCGTAATTGAGCAAGATACAGGTAAAGTTTTGTTTGATAAAAATCCGAATGAAAAGTTACCACCTGCTAGTATGACAAAGATTATGACAATGCTATTAATTATGGAACAAGTTGAAAAAGGAAAATTAAAACTGACAGATAAAGTGAGAGCGAGTGAACACGCAGCTTCAATGGGCGGATCACAAATTTTTCTAGAACCTGGGGAAGAGATGACTGTAAATGAAATGTTAAAGGGCATTGCAATTGCATCTGGAAATGATGCATCTGTTGCAGTAGCTGAGCATATCGCTGGTTCAGAAGAAGGTTTCGTAAATATGATGAACAAAAAAGCGAAAGATCTAGGATTGAAAAATACACATTTTCAAAATCCGACAGGTCTCCCGGCGAAAGATCATTATTCCACAGCAAATGATATGGCTATAATGGCGAGAGAATTGATGAAGTATCCACTTATTCGCAAATACACAGGTAAATATGAAGACTATTTACGTGAAGATACGGATAAGAAGTTTTGGCTCGTTAATACGAATAAGTTAGTACGTTTTTATCCTGGAGTAGATGGTGTGAAAACGGGCTTCACGACAGAAGCGAAATATTGTTTAACGGCATCGGCTGAGAAAAATGGTATGCGTGTTATTTCAGTTGTAATGGGAGCACCTACATCAAAAGAGCGGAACAATCAAGTAACGAAGCTTCTTGATTATGCATTTGGACAATACATGACAAAGAAATTATATACACGTGGTGAGAAAATTAAGACTGTACAAGTAGGAAAAGGTAAGGAAGAAAAAGTAGATTTAGTTGCGTCAGATAATGTGTCTCTTCTTATGAAGAAGGGCGAAAATATGGACAAAGTTAAACAAGAAGTGATTGCTGAAAAGAAAGTGAAGGCACCGATTAAAAAAGGTGATGCACTTGGTACACTTGTTATTAAAAGAGATAAAGATGTTTTATTAAAACAAACAATTGTAGCGAAAGAAGATGTTGAGGCAGCGAGTTGGTGGGAGTTATTTAAAAGAAGTTTTGGGATGTTTTCAACATCAAAATAGCGGCGGAAATTTTGATGTTTTTCTGTTCGTATTTACTGAAATAATTGCTGAAAGGTTTCACTTTATGACGAAATAGTTCTTCTTTTGTCAGTAGGAAGGATTCTGATTTTATATCACGAAAATCTTATGTTAATGAGTAAAGTTTGAGCATAAGGAGGAAATCGTGTGAGTCTTTCCATGCATTTAGAAGTAAAACGTGACGTCTTATGTGTGAGGCTAGAGGGCGAGTTAGATCATCATACTGCTGAAGAGTTGCGAACGAAAGTCACAGATATGATTGAGACACATGGTGTTCATCATATTATTTTGAGCCTAGAGAACTTAACATTTATGGATAGTTCTGGTTTAGGCGTTATATTAGGCCGATATAAACATGTAAAGGGATTAGGTGGAGAGATGGTTGTCTGTGCAATTTCACCGCCCGTTAAACGTTTATTTGAAATGTCAGGTCTATTCAAAATTGTTCGTTTAGAAGAAAGTGAAGCGCATGCGCTCGCGACGTTGGGGGTGGCGTAGATGAGAAATGAAATGAACCTTCAATTTTCAGCGTTAAGTCAGAATGAATCATTCGCTCGTGTTACGGTAGCTGCTTTTATTGCGCAATTAGACCCGACGATGGAAGAACTAACAGAGATTAAAACAGTTGTGTCAGAAGCGGTTACAAATGCAATTATTCATGGGTATGAAGGAAATGCAGAAGGTGTTGTTTATATTTCAGTGATTTTGGAAGAAGCGATGGTGAAACTCACGATTCGAGATGAAGGGATTGGTATCTTTAACTTAGATGAAGCAAGACAACCCCTTTTTACAACTAAACCTGAATTAGAGCGTTCCGGAATGGGATTTACTATCATGGAAAATTTTATGGATGAAGTAGAAGTTATTTCAAACGAATCTTTCGGGACAACAATCCATTTGACAAAATACTTATCAAATAGTAACGCTCTATGCAATTAAGGAGAATAGCCAATGGACATAGAGGTCAGAAATGAGAAGAAGAAACCTCAGTTAAAGGACCACGAGCTAAAAGCGTTAATTCAAAAAAGTCAAGATGGAGATCAACAAGCGAGAGATACAATCGTTCAAAGTAATATGCGTCTCGTATGGTCGGTTGTACAGCGATTTCTTAATCGAGGATACGAACCAGACGATTTATTTCAAATTGGATGTATTGGGCTCTTAAAATCGGTAGATAAATTTGATTTATCTTTCGACGTGAAATTTTCAACATATGCAGTTCCAATGATTATCGGTGAAATACAACGATTTTTACGTGACGATGGATCAGTGAAAGTAAGTAGATCTTTAAAAGAAACAGGAAACAAAGTCCGAAAGATGAGAGACGAGCTTTCGAAAGAATTTGGAAGGGCTCCAACGATTAATGAGGTAGCACAGGCTCTTGAACTAACGCCGGAAGAAGTTGTTCTGGCGCAAGAAGCGAGTCGTGCTCCTTCGTCGATACATGAAACTGTGTATGAAAACGATGGAGATCCAATTACTATTTTAGATCAAATTGCAGATCAATCGGAAACGAAATGGTTTGATAAAATTGCTTTAAAAGAAGCAATTAGAGAATTGGATGAACGAGAAAGGCTAATTGTGTATTTGCGCTATTATAAAGACCAAACCCAATCAGAAGTAGCGGAGCGCATAGGCATTTCGCAAGTACAAGTTTCAAGACTTGAAAAGAAAATATTAAAACAGATGAAAGATCGAATAGATGAATAGCTATCTATTCGATTTTTTTTATTGTCACGAAAAGGAGAAGATTATAACTATCGCTAAAAAATTTACAGAATTTATTGATAATTTAGTTAATTTAAACTATAATCCAAGTATGAACTTGTCACAAAGGGGGAAGGAAACATGGAAACGAGGCAACAATGGGGAACTAGGGCTGGATTTATTTTTGCAGCAATCGGTTCCGCTGTTGGACTAGGGAATATATGGCGTTTTCCTTATACAGCGTATGAAAACGGGGGAGGCGCATTCTTTTTACCGTACTTATTTGCATTATTAACGACTGGTATTTCATTGTTAGCTTTCGAGTTTGCTCTTGGGCATCGTCATCGTGGTTCGGCGCCACTTACATTCTTCCGTATTCATCGACGTGCTGAATTTATTGGATGGTGGCAAATGTGTGTGACATTTATTGTTTCAACATATTACGCTGTAATCATTGCTTGGTCTATTTCGTATACGTACTTTGCAATTACTGGAGCATGGGGGAAAGACACGCAATCATTTTTATTTAAAGAATATTTACATGTTGCAGATAAGCCAGGACAATTCGGGGGGCTCGTACCAGAAGTATTAATTCCGTTAGCTCTCGTTTGGATTATTGTGCTTGGTGTTGCGTTTAAAGGAGTTAAAAAAGGAATCGAAGTTGTTAACCGTATTTTTATTCCTTTACTAGTTGTTATGTTCCTTATTATCGTTGTTCGTGCAGTGACGATGGAAGGTGCGATGCAGGGGCTAGATGCATTTTTTAAACCAGATTGGAGTCGTATTTTTGATGGGAAAGTATGGCTTGCTGCTTACGGTCAAATTTTCTTTAGTTTATCTTTAGCATTCGGAATTATGATTACGTATTCTAGTTATTTACCGAAAAACTCAGATACAACAAATAATGCTTTTATTACAGGATTTGCAAATTCAGGATTTGAATTATTGGCAGGTATTGGTGTCTTTGCAGCTCTTGGATTTATGGCGAATAACATGGGGGTACCGGTTGATAAAGTAGCTAGTGCTGGTGTAGGACTTGCATTTGTAGTATTCCCGCAAATTATTAATGAGTTACCGATGTCGCCGTTATTTGGTGTATTATTCTTCTTATCTCTAACTGTTGCTGGAATTACATCACTCATTTCACTTGCAGAAGTATGCTTTGCCGCTGTATCTGAAAAATTCAGCTTGAGTCGTCAAAAGACGATTGGAATTATGGGAACGCTATTAGTATTAGTTTCTCTTGTTTTTGCAACACGTGGTGGACTTATGTTCCTAGATGTTGTTGATTACTTCGCTAACAATTTTGGATTGATTACAATTGCACTCGTTGAAGTAGTTACAATAGGACTAATCTTGCGCCGTTTACCAGTTTATCAAAATCATGCAAACTTTGTATCTGATATAAAGTTAGGAACGTTTTGGAGAGTGAGTTTACTCGTTATTACTCCACTTATGTTAGGGTATATGTTAATTGATGGTACAATCCAAAACATTAAAAAGAACTACGGAGGTTATCCAACAGAGTTTGTTGTAACGTATGGTTGGTCGATAGCGGCAGCGTTTCTTATAGTTGCACTAGTCATTAGTCTGAAGAAATGGAATGCACAAATACATTCAGACTCTGTCCAGCTTGAAAAAGAATGGAAGGACCGAGGTGTTTCATGATGAGTGGATCAGCGATTATGATGATGGTTATAGGTATGGTAGTCATTTGGGGAGGACTTGCATTAAGTATTGCAAATTTATTTAAGAAAAAGGCATAAGCTAAAAAACATCTGTACCGAAACGGTACAGATGTTTTTTTATGAAAAAATTGTATTAGAAAAAAATTCAATAACCATACTACAACTACGAGGAAGAGTGAAGGGGTGAATGGAAATTGGAAGGAACAATTTATATTAAAATGCGCAATCGCTTAAAAGTGTCTCCTACGTATGAAGTAAAGCTGAGCGATGTTGCTCAACTTGCCGGAGATTCTTTTGTAGTTGAGTCGTTACAAAATGAAATAGTCTACAACATAACAGCACATGATAAGACGCATGTTGTAATTGATGTTATGAAAGTAATTGAGATTATTCAACAAAAAGCGGCTCACATACAAATTAATTTACTTGGTTCTGGACAAACTCTTGTTGAAATTATATACGAAAAAAAGAAAGTGCATCCGGTTTTCTTCGGACTTGTATGGTTGTTGCTTTTCATTGGAGCGGCCCTTGCGATCATTTATTTCCATGAGGATGTAAGTATGCAACAAGTACATCAACGGTTATATTACATGATTACTGGAGAGTTTAAGGAGCAACCACTATTATTTCAAGTTCCATATTCAGTAGGTCTTGGATTAGGTATGGTTTTATTTTTTAATCATGTATTTCAAAAGCGAATTAATGAAGAGCCTAGTCCGTTAGAAGTTGAGATGTTTCAATATCAGCAGTCGCTTGATCAATATGTAATTGTTAATGAAAACAAGGATAACACGAAACAGCTTGCCGATGATTGAATGTGGGTTTGTTGTATTAATTGGTTTAGCTGGCGGGATTGCAGTAGGTAGCGGATATGTTGCCTTTTTAGCTGTTCTCGGTATTATCCCGCGCTTAGCTCAATTAACGAGAAGTGGAAAGCATATTCAATATTTTGAGTGGGCTGTCATTGCGGGTACTTTAACTGGGGCTTGGTGTAGTTTGAAAAACATTACATTTCAAACATCGCAATATTGGCTTGTAATATTAGGGTTATTTTGTGGCACATTCATTGGAATGCTTGCTGCGGCATTAACAGAAGTATTAAATGTTTTACCTATTTTAGCGAAACGAGTCGGGGTAGAGGGGAAAATTGTTGTTTTACTCGTTGCTCTTGTACTTGGAAAAGTAATAGGCTCATTGTTTCACTGGATTTATTTCGTAAAGTAGGAGGCAATATATATGACAAGGCGAAAACTGAAAGATGATTACATAAATAAAGTGAAGGAGTACCATCCAAAGCCAAACTATTTGCTAAATTGTGTGAAGGCATTTCTTGTAGGTGGGCTCATTTGTACAGTCGGAGAAATATTGATGAAATTTTATATACATTATTTTCACTTTAGTGAACAAGAGGCAGGAAATCCGACAGTTGCAACGCTTGTTTTATTGTCGGCGATTTTAACAGGGTGTGGTGTATATGATAAAATCGGGCAGTTTTCTGGAGCGGGATCAGCAGTACCAGTTACTGGATTTGCGAATTCTATGGCGAGTGCCGCACTAGAGCATAGGAGTGAAGGGATTGTTCTAGGAATCGCTACTAACATGTTTAAGCTTGCAGGAAGTGTCATTGTATTTGGAGTCGTCGGTGCATACATTATCGGGTTAATAAGATATACATTTCAAATTTTAATGTCTTAAAGGAGGGGTGGGTATGAGATTGACAGGAAAACAAACGTGGGTATTTCAAAATGATATCTTCGTGAATGCAACTGGTACTGCTGTCGGTCCGAAAGAAGCTGAAGGCCCTCTTGGAAAGGATTTTGATATTTCATATTCTGACTTACATTGCGGAGAGGAAAACTGGGAACTTGCTGAACGAAGGTTAATGTCAGACTCAATTCAACAAGCGATGCAAAAAGGGAATATAAAAAAATCGCAAATTGATTTCTTTTTAGCGGGAGATTTATTAAACCAAACAGTGACAGCAAATTATGTTGCTCGTGAGTATGGTATTCCTTTTTTAGGGATGTTCAGCGCTTGTGCGACGTCAATGGAAACTTTGGCGATTGGATCAGCTTTTATAGATGGTGGATTTGCGAATCGTATTTTAGCTACAGTAAGTAGTCATAATGCGACGGCTGAAAGACAATTTCGTTCCCCAACAGAATACGGAGGACAAAAGCCAGGGACAGCAAACTCAACTGTTACCGGAGCAGGGTCAATATTAATTAGCAATGAGGAGAGTGCAATTAAAATAACAGCAGCAACAATTGGTAAAGTGCAAGATTTAGGAATTGCTAATCCTTTAGATATGGGATCAGCGATGGCACCAGCTGCTGCTCATACAATTCAACAACATTTTGAAGATTTGAGAAGAAGTGCAGCTGATTATGATCTTATTGTTACTGGTGATTTATCGGCTGTTGGGACACCAATTGCGAAACAACTTTTACTTGAGGAAGGGTATGATTTGGGGAATGTATACAACGATTGTGGATTAATGATTTACAATTCAAATCAAGAAGAAGTGTTTGCAGGGGGCAGTGGTTGTGCTTGTTCAGCTGTTGTAACATACGGCCATTTACTGCGTGAAATGCAAAAAGGGAATTTACAAAGAATTTTTGTCGTTGCAACTGGAGCTCTATTAAGCCCCATGATGATACAACAGAAGGAAACGATTCCAACGATTGCGCATGGTGTTGTGTTTGAAAGCGTTAAAGGAGAGTGAATTGTGGATTTTATATATGCATTTCTTGTAGGAGGAGCTATTTGTGTAATTGGACAAGTGTTGCTAGATTTCGCAAAGTTAACACCGGCACATTTAATGGCAACTTTTGTAGTCGCCGGAGCTATTTTAGACGGATTCGGATTGTACGATAAGCTTATAAAATTTGCAGGTGCTGGGGCAACAGTCCCTATTACAAGTTTTGGACACTCACTATTGCACGGGGCAATGCATGCGGCAGAAAAACATGGATATTTAGGAATTGGAATCGGTATGTTTAGCTTAACGTCTGCGGGGATTTCAGCAGCGATATTATTTTCATTTTTTGTTGCACTTATATGTAAACCGAAAGGATAAATCAAATGAGACGAAGGGTTGTTTTGGTCACAGATGGAGATGAATATGCAAAGCGGACAATTGAGCTGTTAACAAAGGAATTTGGGGGGAGGTGTATTTCAGCATCGCAAAGTAATCCGACCAAATTGACAGGGAAGAAAGTTGTTGAGCTTATTATGCAAACGCCATATGACCCTGTATTTGTCATGTTTGATGACAGCGGATTTATAGGAGAAGGATCTGGTGAAAAGGCGTTAAAGTATGTCGCAACACATAAACAAGTTGATGTACTCGGTATTTTAGCAGTAGCATCTAATACACATCATTGGGAATGGGCACGTGTAGATGTAAGTGTAGATCGGAATGGGAATTTGACAGAATACGGCGTTGATAAATTTGGACTCCCAGATGGTGAAATTGGCAGGATTAGTGGAGATACGATTTATTGTTTAGATGGTCTGAATGTTCCTGTCATAGTGGGGGTCGGTGATATTGGCAAGATGTGCGGAAATGATGAATGGGAGAGAGGATCACCTATTACTAGAAAAGCGATTCAATTAATTTTGGAAAGGAGTGGCTTTTATGACGAAGCCTAAAAAAGTGAATATCCCGATTTCATCTTTTTTAAGTGATAATGAAAATTATTTAAAGCAAACAGTTGGACTGGGTGTTACATACGATGTTGGTATTCGTAAATTTCAAATTTTAAATAAAGAAATTGGTGTGTTATTTGTAAATGGACTTTGTGATACGAATTATATTATCCCTATTTTAGAAGAAGCGGTGGATACAAATGAAATAAGGGATGTAGAAGAAGATACAGTAAAGCTTTTAGAGAATCGTTTAATTCATCAACAAGTAAGTAAAGTAAAAACGATGGATGATGTAATGCTCCAAGTATTATCGGGACTCATTGTTATATTTGTGGAAGGTGAAACAGAAGCGTTTGCAATAGATGTTCGTAGTTATCCGGGACGGACACCAACAGAACCAGATACAGAAAAGGTAGTGCGTGGTGCAAGGGATGGCTTTGTTGAAAATATCGTTGTAAATACAGCGTTAATTCGTAGAAGAATACGCGATCCACGTCTTCGAAATGAAATGATTCGAGTAGGGGATAGATCGCAAACGGATATTTGTATTACATACGTACAAGATGTTGCAAATCCAGATTTAGTGAAGATTATAAAACAAGAATTAAATAATATTGATGTAGACGGGATTACGATGGCGGATAAAACGGTAGAAGAATTTGTAGTGAAACAAGGTTATAATCCATTCCCGCTTATCCGATACACAGAGAGACCAGATGTAGCAGCAAATCATCTATTAGAAGGACATGTGTTAGTACTCGTTGATACATCACCAAGTGCTATGATCACTCCAACAACATATTTTCACCATTTACAGCATGCAGAAGAGTTTAGACAAAATCCAGCTGTAGGTACATTTTTACGTTGGGTACGTTTTTTAGGTGTTATATTTTCGCTATTCTTACTGCCATTTTGGCTAGTTTTTGTTTTTGATCCGACTCTTTTACCGGAAAGTCTTGCTTTCATTGGACCAAATAAGATGACGCATTTACCGATTTTATTACAAATTTTGATGGCGGAAGTCGGACTCGAATTTTTAAGAATGGCCGCCATTCATACACCGACATCATTGTCGTCGGCAGCAGGATTAATTTCTGCCATATTAATTGGTCAAATTGCAATTGATGTAGGTTTGTTTGTACCAGAAGTTATTTTGTACGTAGCAGTTTCTATGATTGGAGCATACGCAACGCCAAGTTATGAGTTAGGGCTTGGGAATAAGATTGGAAAATTGTTTGTCATTATTTTAACAGGCATATTTCATGAAATGGGATTTGTCATTGGAATGACGATATTGATTCTATTTTTAACATCTATAAAAAGCTTGCAAACACCGTATTTATGGCCGTTTTTACCGTTTGATTGGGGCGCGTTAACGAAAATTTTACTTCGTCCAACTATGTCTAGTTTAAAGGTTCGTCCAAGTATTGTAAGACCTCAAAATGTGCGAAGACAAAAATAAGCGGGATTATGCTCCGCTTATTTTTTATTGAAAATTTATTGTTTTTTTAACAAAAATCAAACATTTTTTTGTACAATTAGAGTAGATATTGTGTATGGAAGGGGAAGAGGACATGATTAAACTATTTGTAAGTGATTTAGATGATACACTCGTTTACAATATGAATGATATGCAAAAAGAAGATGAACGAGCGCTTTGTTGGCTAGCTGAAAACGGGACAAATATTTGTTTTGCCTCTGGCCGTTTTACTCACCGAATTGATGAGGCGGTAAAAAGGTTTTCGTTCCCGTATTACACAACTAGTTTAAATGGAGCGACAATGATACTACCGGATGGAAAAGTATTTCATGAATCGAGTTTTGAAGATGGGGTTGCCCAGGAAATATATCGATATATACATAAAAAGGGACTAGCAGATATTGTTTGTGCAAATGAGCAGCGATATACAAAAAGGAAGAATGAACATCACCATACTTTTGAAGAGTATATGGGAGTGCATATTGCTGAAATCGAAGAGTTAGAAGAGGAATTTGGGAAGACTGTACATCCTGCGAAATTATTTGTTTTTGGCGAAGAAGAAAAAATTGTAGCATTAGATCAAGAGTTGAGAGATACATTTCATAGCGAAGCGGAAGTCTTTATATCGGGTAAGCGATATGTTGACATTATGCCAAGAGGTGTAAGTAAAGGAAGCGCCCTGAAGCGATTAATGGAACATTTACAAATTGAAGCAAATGAAGTTGCATGTATTGGAGATTCTTTCAATGATATTTCTATGTTTGAAGTAACCCCGCACTCCTTCACCCTCCATCATGCTCATCCGTATGTAAAGGAGAAAGCAAATCATGTTGTCCGTTCGGTTGAAGAAGCTATTATGAAATTACCGTTACTTGTATAAAAAAGAAGCCCGCCAGCGGCGAGCTTCTTTTTTACTTGAATAAAGATTTAACGAAATCAATGATACTAGAGAAGAAATCTTTTACTTTATCTAGGAAACTTTGCCCTTCTTCAGATCCTAAGAAGGCAGACACATGGTCTTTTGCTTTCTCTAATTGGCTACCAACTTGGTTCCAATCGATATTAAGATTTTTCATTTTATCAAATAACGCTACTAGGCTATCCAGCTGTTCATCTGTTAATGTAATACCGAGTTGATCAGCAATTTTTTTAATTAATGTACGTAAATCTTCAGTTGTTTTTGGCTGTTCTTTTGCAATTTCTTCTTTAATTTTTGCAACAAGTTGAACTGCTTTTTCTTCGCCGATTTTATCACCAAGCTGGGCTGTTTGTACCATTTCTTCATTGGCTACTTTTTTTACTTCTTCAGGAATGGCTTTGTTTGATGTTGTTTCATAGGCCTTCATTAAACCTGTTAAAGCAGCAGTTCCTGAAACTTTAAATGGTGCAGTAATTTGAATCTCTGCATCTTTCACACCTGCTGTAATAAGTGCATTTGTGTACATTGCATCTGTTATCGAATTAATGTTTTTTGAGCGTACAATGAGACCTGACCCTGGTTTTGTGTATGTAATCATAGAAGAGGAAATAGCTCTCGTACCAATTTGCGCTTTTGGAACGATGCCCTCTAGAAATTTATGTTCTTCCGCATTAGATACAGTAATAATTTGTGCATCTTTTGGTGCTTTCATTTCTTTCAAAAGATCTTGTTTCTGTTGTTCAGATAAGTTTTCTCCTAGTGTAACAATTGATTCTCCCTCAATGATGTCTGCAAATGAAGCTGTTGGCATAATAAATACGGCTACAGCTAATAGCAGAGCTAGTAATTTCGTTTTCACGAAAAATCGCTCCCTTTCTCTTTCTTAAATTTTCGGGCAACACAGTTATTATAGTATATTTTTCTTATTTGTCACCTAGCTTCTTCCACATTTCAAAAAAGAAGTATGCAGATTGTCGGATTCTTTTTGTTTCTCGTCATGAATATGGTAATATAGTGCTGAGATAGTTGAAAGGAGACATATACATATGAAAACTTTAGGATACATATTAATGGAAAATGGCGAAAAAATCGATTTAGAATTTTTCCCAGAAGAGGCACCAAAAACAGTAGAAAACTTTAAAAAATTAGCAGAGCAAGGATTTTATGATGGTGTGACATTCCACCGCGTTATTCCTGGCTTCGTAAGCCAAGGTGGAGACCCAACAGGCACAGGAGCAGGTGGCCCAGGTTACTCTATCCCATGTGAAACTGATGGAAATCCTCATAGACATCTTGTTGGCTCACTTTCTATGGCACATGCTGGCCGTAATACAGGTGGTAGCCAATTCTTTGTTGTTCATGAGCCACAACCGCATTTAGATGGCGTACATACTGTATTCGGTAAAGCAACAAGCGGTATTGAAACGGTATTAAACATGCGTCAAGGCGATGTAATGAAAGAAGTTAAAGTTTGGGAAGAATAAGTTATGAGAAAAAGAGAGCGATTTTGCTCTCTTTTTTTATTTCCTATAAACAGGAATTGGTATATATTTTAAAGTATATGACACAAATAGGACGGCTACTAACGTTAAATTATATTGTTCATGAGAACACACTTTTAACAAAATACATAGGATAGAGTACGAATTATATGCTTCAATAAATGTATTTCTCTTAACATATTGCTTTTGGTAGAACTACTTTGTTCAAAAGTGGTTAATAAGTGAAATGTGATGAGAAAGGGATTTTCCTTTTAGTTCCTATATAGTATTGTCTCTTTTTTGAGCGGTGTAATAGAAAGAAATAGCGTGGAAACATATATTTGACTTTCTTCTTAACGCTTTGTATGATTATCAAGTTGTTTCAGCCCCTTCTCACTCTGGTAAAAATATTGTAGAATGAATGTGATATGAAAAGAGTGATTGAGGGGATAAATAGTTTGTAACTTTTGTAAGAAGGGATAAGGGTTATGTTAATTCGTTTTAAAAAAAGTTATGAAAAAATTGCAATGGGGCTTCTTTCATTTATGCCAACTGAAAAAGATGTAAAAACATTACAATTGACAATGAAAGAATATGAAGCGAAAGAGGATTGGCAATTGTATTTGTGGAAACAAAATGAAGATTTTGTTGGGATAATGGGGATTATAAAAAAAGAAGATCAGGTATTGGAAATTCAGCATTTGAGCGTGAATCCGTCTCACCGTCATATGGGGATTGGGACGAAGATGGTTCAAGAGCTTAAGAGTAAATTTCTTGAGTTTACAATTTGCGGAAATGAGCAAACAGCAAGTTTTTGCAAAAAGTGTAAAGAGCTTGAACAAAATATACATTCATGAAAGCAGGGATAAGTAGTTTATTATCTCTGCTTTCTTTTTTGTAGTTGCTCGTGTCGCTCAGAAATGACTTCTGTTCGATCACGCAATGTGTGCTTACTTATGATGTATTCACCAGGAATGACGTTCAGATCTTTCCAAGAGAGGTTTTGTTTCTTACATAACTGTATGCATTGTTTTTCTAACGATACGTCTAATAAGGGTAAAAATAACGGCGCAAAAATTTCCTTTTTGTGGATAGAGTTTAATCTTTCATTTAATAAGAACATAAGTTGTTTATGATCTATTCCTAATTGATGTAAAGATGTACTGTTCTTTTCTAAAAGTGCTATTGCGCTTTTTATCATCTTCTCTGCACCATTCCAGTTGGATCGTCTGTGATGGTATAAGGAAACAGCAATTTGAATGAGACCGACTAAGTAATTGTCGCGTTCTCCTCTAGGTTTTAATTTCCAATACTCTTCTAATATTTCATGACATTCAAAATAATCATAGTCTCCGTGAAAATGAATTAAAAATTGTATGTACTCGGTAGGATACATTTTATTCGCTCCTGTCTAACGGTTATATGTACAGTTTATCATAGAAATATTAACAATAAGCGACTAGGGAAATATCCCTAGTCGCTTTATTGCGTCCTATTAGCAGAAGCAAGCTGCTCCTACAATGATTAGTAAAATGAACAGTACAACAAGTAATGCGAACCCACCGCTAAAACCGCAATCAACGTGACCCATAGTTTTTTGACCTCCTACATTGTTCTTACTACATTGTTATCATATGAAGCGGTGGGCATTATGACATGGGCATAGGTCTATTTTTAATTAAATTTCTTAAAAAGGTTGGATAGAACATGAGTATGCTCTATACTTATGGTGTTATAGAAAAAATGTGGTGGGATGCTTTGTGCAGTATAATTTTAAAGTAGAGGCTTTTGAAGGGCCTTTAGATCTATTGTTACACTTAATAAATCGTTACGAAATTGATATATATAATATTCCTGTAGCGAAAATTACAGAGCAATATCTATCTTATGTCCATACGATGAAAGAATTACAATTAGATGTTGCCAGTGAGTATTTAGTAATGGCTGCAACGTTATTACAAATTAAAAGTAAAATGTTGTTACCGAAACAAGAAGAAGATGTACCTGATAACGGTGAAGACTTTATAGATGATCCTCGTCAAGAATTGATGGAGAGGTTAATTGAATATAAGAAATATAAGCAAGTTGCTACTGAGTTAAAAGAAAGAGAACAAGAAAGAGCACAGCTATATACACGTCCGCCAATTGATTTTACATCATTTCAACAAGAAGAGGAGACAAGCTTACCTCTTGATGTTACGTTATATGATATGTTAGCGGCATTTCAAAAGCTAATGCGTCGTAAAAAAGCAAAAACCCCCGTAACAACGCGAATTACTCGCCAAGAAATACCAATTGCACAGCGAATGACTGATATTCTACAACAGTTAGAAGTAAGAGGCGGTCGTCAAAGCTTTTATGATTTGTTTGCTGATGAAGAACGTGAAATAATGGTTGTAACATTTTTAGCGGTTCTTGAGCTAATGAAAAATCAACAAATCATAATTGAGCAGGAACATAATTTTGATGAAATTTTCGTATCAAGCTCTAATAAATCCGTATAGAGTTGATGTGAAGAGGGGATAGAAATATTTTATCTCATGTTAGGTTTTAATGTATCGTTTGGAACGAGAGAAGAAATATTGAACCGAACGCATTTACTGTGATTCGGTTTTTTTATGTGTGTTTTTTATGGGAAATAGGAGGAAGGAGTTCGTAAAATGGATAGAAAAGAACAAAAAGCGATTATTGAAGGGCTTTTATTTGTTGCAGGTGACGAAGGGATTTATCCGGAACAGATAGCTAAAGTTCTGGAAGTTGAAGTGGAAGAAGTAATAAACAGTATAGAGGAAATGCAAAAAGAATGCGAAGGATCGAATCGCGGTTTGCAAATTGTACAATATGCAAAAGTGTATCGTTTTGCAACAAAGAAAGAACATGCTTCGTACTATCAAAAATTAATAGATACTCCAACCGCGGCTTCACTTTCTCAAGCAGCTCTTGAAACGTTGGCAATCGTTGCGTACCGTCAACCGATTACAAGGACAGAAATGGAAGAGATTAGAGGTGTGAAAACGGACAAGGCATTACAAACGTTAGTTTCACACTTACTTATAAAAGAAACGGGAAGAGCGGAAGGACCAGGGCGCCCTATTTTATACGGAACGACGAAAGAATTTTTAGATACGTTTGGATTGAAAACGTTAGATGATTTACCACCTCTTTCGGAAGAAAATGAACAAATGAATGAAGCAGATTTATTCTTTGGTTCTTTACAGGAATTATCAAAATAAAAGCTTAGCATTTTGCTAAGCTTTTTTTGTATATCAATTACAGAGCGTGCCATACTAAATGAAAAAAGGAGACGAGTTATGAGAGGTGTACGGAATATTCTATTGTTGGTTTCTGTTTTATTATGCTTTTCGTTAAACAGCGCATCGGCTAAAAGATATATGATGTCTATTCATACTGCGTCTTCTATACATATGCAGCGGCAACATTTTGGTAAAATGAAAGTGAGTTTTTTAAAAGTTGGACAAGGTGATGCGACACTTATTACATTGCCAAATGGTCAAACGATGTTAATAGATGGGGGTCCTTATGAAGCGGGAGAGGTCATTATTCAAAAACTAATTGAAAAAAGAATTAATCATTTAGATGTGATTGTAAGTACTCATCCTGATATGGACCATATAGGAGGACTTATTCCAATTGTAGAGCAAATGCCAGTTTCCCTCGTATTAGATAGCGGGAAAACATATAGTTCATTTACTTATCATACGTATCGAAATAACATTAAAAAAAGGGGCATTCCTTTCATTTCAGTGAAGGAAGGACAATACATACCGCTAGATCCACATGTTTCTATACAAGTATTGAACAATGGGAAATCGAAAGACGAGAATAACGAGTCTTCAATTGTATTAAAGATTCGATATGGTAAAGCGGACTTTTTATTAATGGGTGATGCTGATATACGGACAGAAAATGAAATATTAAAGCAATTTGATGTACATGCAGATGTATTAAAAGTAGGGCATCACGGCTCGTATACTTCAACGAGTGAAACATTCTTAAAAAAAGTAGACCCACAATTCGCTATTCTTTCGTACGGGAGTAGAAATCCATATGGACATCCTCATCAAAGTGTTGTAAGACGATTAAAACAGCGTGGTATAATGATATACGGAACAAACAAGCGTACAGTAGAAATAGAAACAGACGGTGAACATATTACTATGGGGTCGAGTGGTCTTATGCCACTACTTAAGTAATTAATTATATAAGAGGGTATTTTCCATTTTGGAAAAAATGAATAACATATATTATAATGAAAAAGAAATAAATTTCCTTTTTTCTGCTGAATGAAGAGGAAATTTCATTAGAATGTATAGACAACTACTCGTGTGTATATTAAGATGGAATTAGGCGAATAAGGTAATAATAACAAGTAGGTATTTCATGGGAAAGGATCGATGAAAATGAAAACGCAAGTTGTCATCAATGCCAAAATTTATACAGGTAAAGAAGTAGTGGAAAACGGATTTATTCGTTACACAGAAACAATTAAAGAAATTGGTTTGATGGCTCAATATGTATCACAAGAAAATGAAACTGTGTTAGATGCGGCAGGAAAGATTGTGATTCCAGGTATGATTGATGTTCATATTCATGGTGGATACGATATTGATGCGATGGATGCAAATAGCGATGGATTAGTAACTCTTGGTAAAGAAATGTTAAAAGAAGGAGTTACAACTTACTTCCCAACAACAATGACACAAGCTCCAGAAGCGATTGAAGCGGCGCTAAGTGCTGCGAAGGAAGCGAAAGATAAGGGAGCACATTTCGAATATATTCACTTAGAAGGACCATATGTTTCAAAAAAACGTGCGGGTGCACAACCACTTGAACATATTGTTCCTGCGAGTATCGAGCAATTTAAACAATGGCAGGAAGCAAGCGGTAATCTAATTAAATTAGTAACATATGCACCGGAAGAAGAAGGTGCGTTAGAGTTTGAACAGTATCTTGCTGAAACAGGTGTTGTTGGCACAATGGGGCATACAGATGCAATTGATGCACAACTGAAAAATAGAAAAATTACACATGCAACACATTTATACAATCAAATGCGTGGATTACATCATCGTGAACCAGGAGTTGTTGGTCATGTGTTATTAAATCCAGATGTAATGGTTGAAGTAATTACAGATGGTATTCACATTCACCCTGATATGGTGAAATTAGCATATAAATTAAAAGGACCGAAAAAAGTAAGTGTCATTACAGATGCAATGCGTGCAAAAGGTCTTGAAGAAGGATTATATGAGCTTGGCGGACAGCCAGTACATGTAAAAGATGGCAGTGCCCGATTAGAAGATGGAACGTTAGCTGGTAGTATTTTAAAAATGGATCAAGCTTTCCGAAATGTAATTGAATTTACAGGATGTTCAATCGAGGAGGCAGTGTTAATGACATCAGTTAACCAAGCAGAAGAATTTGGATTAAATAATAAAGGTGCGTTAGCGGTAGGTAAAGATGCAGACTTTGTTGTTATGACTGAAGAATTACATGTATATGATACGGTTCGTTTAGGAATTCATATGAAGGAAGGGAAGTAATTAGATGAATATTCTTGTTGTAAAAACTCCAGAAGAATTAGCAGAAGCAGGTTATAAGTTAATTAAAGAGGTTGTAAAATCAAAAGAAAATCCAACTTTAGGAATGGCTACAGGAAGCTCTCCATTAGGTATTTATGCAGAAATGCGAAAAAATAAACTTGATACAAGTCATGCAATCACTGTAAACTTAGATGAGTACGTAAATTTACCACACGAAGATAAAAACAGCTATCACTATTTCATGCAAGAACAGTTGTTTGATCATCTTCCATTTAAACAAACTTATGTACCGAATGGGATGGCAAGTGATTTAGAGGAAGAGTGCAAGCGTTATGAAGGCATTCTAGTAGCTAACCCAGTTGACTTACAGATTCTTGGAATCGGTGAAAACGGTCACATCGGATTTAATGAGCCAGGAACACCATTTAATTCTCCAACTAACATTGTAGAATTAACAGAATCTACACGCCAAGCAAACCTTCGCTTCTTTGAAAATGAAGAAGATGTGCCGACTCATGCGATTACAATGGGAATTGGAAGTATTATGAAAGCGAAACAAATTCTACTTGTTGCTATGGGATCTAAAAAGGCAGAAGCTATTAAAGAATTATTGCAAGGTGAATATAGTGAGGCGTGTCCTGCTACAGTTTTACAACGTCATCCGAATGTAACCGTAATCGCAGATCCAGAAGCTCTATCTTTATGCAGTGAGGCGATTGCTGATGAACATCGACAAGTATTCACCATTTCCGATTTATTATCAGATTCAAGAGTGGGTGAAACAGCTAATTGAGGAAGGCGAATGGAAGCCGGGAGATAAAATTCCATCTGAGAATGAACTTTGTGATAAGTTCGAAGTGAGTCGTATGACAATCAGACAGGCGATTAATAACTTAGTGGAACAAGGTTATTTATACCGGAAACGTGGGATTGGAACGTTCGTCCAACTTCCGAAAGTGGAGCAAAAGTTGCAAGGAATGACGGGATTCACAGAAGATATGATATCTCGTGGTATGAAACCGAGCAGCCAGTTATTAAGTTTCCGCCTAGTTCCAGCTACTGCTAAAATAGCAGACCGGCTGAGAATACAAGAGGGAGAATCGGTTTATGAAGTGAGGCGTACGCGCTTAGCTGATGACGAACCGATTGCATTTGAGACGACATATTTGTCGCCAACTCTTGTGAAAGATATTAACGAAGAAATATTACAACAATCTTTATATGAACATTTAGAGAAAAAACTGGGCTTTAAGCTTGTTCGCGCTACTCAATCAATTGAAGCTTCAATTGCAACGGATAATGAAGCTGAACATCTGCATATTCCTAAAAAGGCGCCTGTACTTGTAATGCGTCAATGGTCATATTCAGAAGGTGAGTTACCGTTAGAGTATGTGAAATGTATTTATCGTGGGGATCGTTACAAGTTTATTACGAACATCGCACGTAACAAGTAATATATTTCAGTTTGTGAAGTACAGTGAACTTTGATGTTTTCAACATGTAAAGAAATAAAAATACGACTCATCCTTATAAGGATCGAGTCGTATTTTTATTTGCTTCTTCATTATAAACAAGTACTTGGTTAACGGCATCTTTGACAGCATCTACTACATAGTGAGCGTGCTCTTTTACCGCATCATCAGCTTGAGACATAGCAAAACTATGGGGAGTTAAGGAAAACATTGGAATATCATTGTAAGAATCCCCTATGCACGCAACCTCCTCTGGTTGTATTTGAAACTCTTGTAATAAAACAGAAATAGCAGAACCTTTACTAATATTTGGTGGCATTACATCTAAACATTGTTCAGCTGAAATGAAAGTACTAACTTTTCCATGGAATTTTTCATCGATCTTTTTTTGAAGGAGTTGTAAGTTTTCCTTTGTTCCACCGATAGAAATTTTATTTGGAAAAATTGTATCATCGATTTTCTGTAATAAATTTGGTTCTTCAACAGAAGTCATTGCTACTTGTTTTTCGAGTTCATGAATAAAAGGTGTCTTTTCTTCAATATAGTAATTATGCTCATCACTTACATAACGGAAATAAGGGTCTTGATTTGTCATAGCTAGTAAATCAGGAAGAATGGTGGAATCAAAATTTGCGGATAATAGTTGCTTATTTTCATTAGTATATACAAACACACCATTTACACTAATACGATGGAAATTTGTATTTACAGCTTTCATTAAGTCTGCGATTTCATTATCAAGTCGTCCAGAAGCGAAGCAAAGAATAACATTTTGCTCAGCAAGACTGCGAAGTGCCGCAACATCCTGTTCATCAATCAGACCTCCATGCTGCATCATTGTACCGTCAATATCACTTACAAACATTTTAATCATGTTGCTATCTCCTTTCTATGTACAGTTGCCCTTACATTATACGCATCATATACAAACATGTCTAAAAAATGAATTTTTATTAAATGGTAGATGTTTTATATTGACGAAAAAGAAGAATGTTCTGTAACATAAAAGTAGGCTATTTAAGTACGAGGGTGGTGTTATATGAGTAATTATCTAGAAATTAAAAAAGTTTTAAATAATAATGTCATCATTGCTAGCCATCCTGAACACGAGGAAGTAGTAGTGATTGGTAAAGGAATCGGATTTGGGAAAAAGGCTGAAGATGTGTTGGAGCAAGAACAAATTGAGAAAATGTTTGTTTTAAAAAATGAACGTGATCGAGAACAATACAAACTTTTAGTACCACATGTGAGTGAAAAGCTAATTGAATTGATGAATGATATTATGTTATATATTCAAGAAAAAGCGGAGTCTCCATTAAATGAACATATTCATATCGCTTTAACAGATCATATTTCTTTTGCAATTAAAAGGCTGAAACAAGGACTTACAATAGATAATCCTTTTTTAGTTGAAACGAAAATGCTATATCCAGAGGAATATAAAATTGCTGAAGGCGTTGTGCAACTTTTAAATTCTCGTTTGCAAATTACATTGCCAGAAGGGGAAGTTGGCTTTATCGCACTTCACATTTACAGCTCGCTTACAAACTCTGATTTATCTTCTGTTAATCAAAATTCTCGTCTTATTGCACAACTTGTGTCTTTAATTGAGACAAACCTACAAATTACATTAGACCAAGAAAGCATTCATTATTTACGCCTTATTCGCCATTTACAATATGCTATTGAGCGGGTGAAAAAAGGAGAAAAAGTAGAAGAAGCACAGAGTTTTGCTGATTTATTAAAGTTGGAATATCCAGTTTGTTATAATTTGGCGTGGAAACTAGTCAAAGTAATGCAGAAAGAATTACAACTTCCTGTATATGAAGCGGAGAGTATTTATTTAACGATGCATTTACAACGATTAGTGAAAGCAGAACATGTGTAAAAAGACATATATTTTTGTCTAAAATGAAAACGTTAAAAAAAATGATTGAATCGCTTACAATAGTTATGTATAATAACTATTGCAAAGTTATACAAAATTCGACAAACACATTAAGGTAAATAACGAAAACGTTTGCTTTAATTATAGTGAACTTATACGTAATCCTATTTTTGACACGTGTTACTGATTCGATCAGGCATGAGTGGAGAAAAGTTGGGAATGTAAGCTAAAGAAAGGGACATACTACCCTTTGTATAGCTATCGTTCTATCTTTTTTTTCCTCATGCCTTTTTGGCGTTTGTC
Source organism: Bacillus sp. TH30 (assembly GCF_016650875.1). NCBI lineage: Bacteria > Bacillati > Bacillota > Bacilli > Caryophanales > Bacillaceae > Bacillus > Bacillus sp. TH30. Next base: position 3,860,490 of record NZ_JAEKEY010000002.1, read on the forward strand.
GAAAAGTATCAATATAGATAAGAGAGGAAGGGTTTCCATGTTTAAGAAGATCTTTGGTGTTCTTCAAAAAGTCGGAAAAGCGCTTATGCTTCCAGTAGCGATTTTACCGGCAGCAGGTATTTTACTTGGATTTGGTAATGCATTTCAAAATCCACAACTAACAAATGTTATCCCTGCTTTAAAAGCAGATTGGTTCGTAATGGTTGCAAAAATTATGGAACAATCTGGCGATATTATTTTCGCTAACCTTGCGCTATTATTCGCAGTTGGGGTAGCGATCGGTTTAGCTGGTGGAGACGGAGTAGCTGGTTTAGCAGCGTTCGTCGGATACTTAATTATGAACAAAACGATGAGTGTGTTCTTAGAAGTAGATAAACTAGTGAAAGTAACAAGCACTGGAACAGATCCAGTAAAAATTGGATTTTCAGATCCAGCATATGCAAACGTATTAGGAATTCCAACGCTGCAAACAGGAGTGTTTGGTGGTATTATCGTCGGGATAGTAGCGGCATATTGTTATAATAAATACTTCAACATTGAATTACCATCATACTTAGGTTTCTTTGCAGGTAAGCGTTTCGTACCAATCGCAACTGCAACATTCTCTTTAGTGGTAGGTATTATCATGTGCTTCATTTGGCCATACATTCAGGGTGGCTTAAATACGTTCTCACATCAAATGATTGATGCAAATAGAACGATAGCAGCATTTATATTCGGTTTAATCGAACGTTCATTAATTCCATTTGGATTACATCATATTTTCTATTCACCGTTCTGGTTCGAATTCGGTCAGTATACAAATGCAGCTGGCGAATTAATCCGTGGTGACCAAAAAATCTTTATGGCACAGTTAAAAGACGGCGTAGAATTAACAGCAGGTACATTTACAACTGGTAAGTATCCGTTCATGATGTTCGGTCTTCCAGCAGCAGCTTTAGCAATGTACCATGAAGCACGTCCGGAAAATAAAAAATTAGCAGCTGGTATTTTAGGATCTGCTGCATTAACATCTTTCTTAACAGGTATTACAGAACCGCTTGAATTTTCATTCTTATTCGTAGCACCAGTATTATTCGGAATTCATGCAGTATTCGCTGGTCTATCATTTATGACAATGCAAATTTTAGGTGTTAAAATTGGTATGACATTCTCTGGTGGTTTAATTGACTTCATATTATTCGGTGTACTACCAGGTCGTACGGCATGGTGGTGGGTAATTATTGTTGGTCTTGTACTAGCAGTTATTTACTACTTCGGATTCCGTTTCGCAATCCGTAAATGGAACTTAAAAACACCTGGTCGTGAAGTAGCGAATGCTAATGAAGGCGCAGGGAAAACAGAAGCAGGAGAACTTCCACGTGAAGTATTAGTAGCACTTGGTGGTAAAGAAAACATTGCTTCGTTAGATGCTTGTATTACTCGTTTACGCGTTCAAGTTAACGAACAAAAAAATGTAAATAAAGACCGCTTAAAAGAGCTTGGAGCAGCCGGTGTACTTGAAGTTGGAAATAACATTCAAGCTATTTTCGGACCGAAATCTGACACATTAAAATCACAAATTCATGATATTATGTCAGGTCGCACACCTCATGTTGAAAAAGAAGCGCCTGTAAAAGTGGAAGAAGCTCCTCAACAGGTTGATGAAAATGAAACAATCGTTTCACCAATTGAAGGGAAAATCTTACCGATTACAGAAGTACCTGACCAAGTATTCTCAGGGAAAATGATGGGAGATGGATTTGCGATTGAGCCAACAGAAGGAACAGTAGTTTCTCCGGTTAATGGTGAGATTGTAAATGTATTCCCTACAAAACATGCGATTGGTATTCAGTCTGAAGGCGGAAAAGAAATTTTAATCCACTTCGGTATTGATACTGTAAAATTAAATGGTGAAGGCTTTGAAGCGCTTGTAGCACAAGGTGATAAAGTGAAACAAGGACAACCATTATTAAAAGTAGATCTTGCATTTGTAAAAGAAAATGCACCATCTATTATTACACCAATCGTCTTTACGAATTTACAACAAGGGCAACAAGTCGAATTGAAAAAAGATGGAAATGTTAAGAAGGGCGAAAACGCTATTATTGACATTCAGTAGGAATTTGACGCAAAATGTTTATAATTATAATAGGCGATGTGGTTGACCGAACATCGCCTATTATATACAATAGATGATGTAGTACTCACGTCTATACAACTAAAAAAATACTGTATTTGAAGGAGATAAATTATCATGGAAAAAATCTTTAAAGTAACTAGCGACTCAGGAATTCATGCGCGTCCAGCAACTCTACTTGTAAACACTGCAAGCAAATTCGGTGCTGACATTAACTTAGAGTATAACGGAAAAAACGTTAACTTAAAATCAATCATGGGTGTTATGTCTTTAGGAATTCAACAAGGCGCGGAAATTAAGGTCACTGCAAATGGTGATGATGCAGCTCAAGCACTAGCAGCTATCGAAGAAACTATGAAAAACGAAGGATTAGGAGAATAATGACTCTTAATATCCAAGGGATCGCTGCATCAAGTGGGATTGCTATTGCAAAGGCTTTCAGACTTGAGAATCCTGAATTTAACATTGAAAAGAAATCAATTACAAACGAAGCTGCTGAAATTGCACGCTTAGACGCTGCGCTTGAGAAAGCAAAATCTGAACTAGAAGCTATTAAGGACCACGCTTTTGCTGAGCTAGGTGCTGATAAAGCTGCTATCTTTGAAGCACATTTATTAGTATTAAATGATCCGGAATTAGTAAATCCAGTAAAAGATAAAGTAAATAGCGAAAAAGTAAATGCTGAATTTGCAATGGATGAAGTTGCATCAATGTTTATTTCTATGTTTGAAAACATGGATAACGAATACATGAAAGAACGTGCTGCGGATATTCGCGACGTAACAAAACGTGTTCTTGCACATTTACTAGGAATTAACTTCTCAAACCCTGGTACAATTTCTGAAGAAGTAATCATCATTGCTGAAGATTTAACACCATCTGATACAGCTCAGTTAAACCGTAAGTATGCAAAAGGTTTCACAACTGATATCGGTGGACGTACATCTCACTCTGCAATTATGGCTCGTTCTATGGAAATTCCAGCTGTTGTTGGTACGAAGGTTGTTATGGAGAAAATCCAAAACGGCGATATCGTAATCATTGACGGTTTAGATGGAGAAGTAATTGTAAACCCATCTGAAGAAACTCTTCGTGCTTTTGGGGAAAAGAAAGCGAAATTTGAAGAGCAAAAAGCTGTATGGGCAAAATTAAAAGATCAAGCTACTGTAACAAGTGATGGACATCATGTTGAGCTTGTTGCTAATATCGGAACACCAAATGATGTACAAGGTATTATCGATAATGGTGGAGAAGGCGTTGGTTTATACCGTACAGAATTCTTATACATGGGCCGTGACAATCTTCCAACAGAAGAAGAGCAGTTCGGAGCGTATAAAGCAGTTCTTGAAGGTGTAAAAGAAGGTCAACCTGTCGTTGTTCGTACACTTGACATCGGTGGAGATAAAGAGCTTCCATACTTACATTTACCAAAAGAAATGAACCCATTCTTAGGATACCGTGCAATTCGCTTATGTCTTGATGAGCAAGATGTGTTCCGTACACAACTTCGTGCATTACTTCGTGCTAGCGTATACGGTAACTTAAAAATTATGTTCCCAATGATTGCAACTCTTGATGAGTTCCGTCAAGCGAAAGCAATCTTATTAGAAGAGAAAGAAAGACTTGTTCAAGCGGGTACAACTATTTCTGATTCTATTGAAGTTGGTATGATGGTTGAAATTCCAGCTTCAGCGGTATTAGCAGATCAGTTCGCAAAAGAAGTTGATTTCTTCTCTATCGGAACAAATGACTTAATCCAATACACAATGGCTGCAGACCGTATGAACGAACGTGTAGCTTACTTATACCAACCATATAACCCATCTATTTTACGTCTTGTAAAAATGGTTATCGATGCTGCTCATAAAGAAGGCAAATGGGCTGGTATGTGTGGTGAGATGGCGGGAGATTCACTTGCTATCCCATTATTATTAGGCTTAGGTTTAGATGAGTTCAGTATGAGTGCAACATCTATTCTTCCTGCAAGAACACAACTAAGCAAGTTGTCAAAAGCAGAAATGGAAACATTAGCAGAGAAAGCATTAACAATGTCAACTGCTGAAGAAGTTGTTGAATTAGTTAAAAGCATATAATAGTAAAAAAACCTGAGTCGATTCGAAATCGATCTCAGGTTTTTTCTATAAGAAAAGTAAATCTTATTTTGTTACTATAGAGGATAAAGAACAGAATTAGATAGCGACTGCAATAATATCAGTTGGGCATACACGTAAAATGCCAGTAAAAGTATTTTGATTTTGATTGTTCTTATCGTCTTTATTATTATTATTATTATTATTATCTTTGCCGTTATTATTACGAGCTAAAGCAGAGAAAAGAGCAACACCGTTACAGAATCCTTCAAAAATTACATTGCGGAATGATTGATGGCCTCTAATGCTTAAAAGAGAAATTTCTGTTCCAACTGAAATAGTAGCAAGTACGTTACATACAGCAGGTCGGTGTGGTCTAACTTCTTCTCTCTCTTTCTCGCGATGGTCGCGATGGTCACACTCTCTTTCACGATGATGACATTCTCTAAAGTTATCACAGCATCCAAATGATCCAAACATAATCCTCATCACCCCCTTCACACTTATAATCTATGTAAGTTCGGCAGTCGGTGACTGGACAGATAATGGAAATTTTTCTAGGGGATTTTCTCATTTTAAATGACTAGATGGGTATTTAGTATGGAATGATGTTTAAAATAGGGGAAATGTCACAAAAAAATGTAAAGACCACGGAAATGAATGAAATAGGTAGCCTTTACACTTTTTTACTTTTATATAAAACGATGATATATACAGGAAGAGCTAAGAGTAGTGGTGCAATGGATCGTGCAGTATGTTTTTCTGCTTCTAATTGTAACGCTTCTTCTTTAGGGAATTGTAACACTGATATGTTTGCAGCATCGCCAATAAAATATAGCAGTAGTACAGTTACTATGTAACTCAAAAGTGCGATAAAGCTTCCGTATGAACTCAATGAAAATCCCTCTCTTGTTATCTATTTGTTATCATTGTATCACAATTGTAACAAAAATACACGGTTATATTTCAATACTTTAACAAATTTCGACACGAAACGCCATATTTCTTTATGGTGATAGCGTAAAAATTACGATTTTTCTATGTATAGATGTCGAATAATACATTGTAATATTACGGATGTGTGACAGAATATAAAAAAACGAAGGTAATGAAATTACCTTCGTTTTTATTATTTCGCCCATTCACTTACTTGTTCTACGCTCATGCGCGGTGCAGGGTGACCTTTTAAAGTTGATTCACCAATTGTAATAAGCATAATTGGTACGTAACGAGATGAAACATTAAATTCTTCCATTAGTGCTTGTGGGTTGAAACCACCAATTGCGCAAGTATCCCAGCCAGTTGCTTTAGCAGCAAGCATAAGTTGCATTGCTGCTAAAGCAGCATTTGAAAAGGCAGCATCTCGTGGGTATTGCTCACGAGTATATGCAGATTCAATATTTTTAGCTAAGCGCTCTTTTGCGTCTGCTTTCATAAATCCTTGTTCTACAATTGGACCGTAAACAGGTTCAACATTTTTATATGCCTCTAAATCACCTAAAATAGCGACTACGGCAGAAGCATCAAGAATTTGTTGTTGGTTATAAGCAATTGGATGTAATCGTTTTTGTACATCTTCGCCTTGGAAAACAAGGAATTTCCAGTGTTGCAAATTCCAAGCAGAAGGTGCTTGCGCAGCTGCTTTTAAAATTTCATGTAACTCTGTAGATGAAATTTCTTTTTCAGGGTTGAATGCACGTGTAGATGTGCGTTCATATAAAACGTTAAAAAAGTCACTGTTTGTCATTATATATCCTCCAAATTACATATCAGCTTAATTTAAAATACATGTAATATATTCTACTTACATTTTGTAAGTTATTGAATTTAAGAATATAATAACTTTATTTTAATTGTCAAGTTTTAAGTACTAGGGAGGGCATTCATACAAACGATACAATTCCTACAATCATACACTAAAAAAGGAATTTATTGAGTAAAAAGGCGAAGATAACATTCTCAATTAGCTTGTTAATATGTATCCCTCACTAATCGAATTTTTTTGAGAACAATCTTTTATAAAAGGATTGTGAGGAATTCAGTAAAACAAGATATATGAAGTGAGTGAAGACTAGTGATGAACATACTACATTTTTTATTAGAGAATACTGTTTTCCAAAATGTATTACAAGATCTTCAGTTGAATGTCCTTTATATAGAAGATGGATGTACACATCAACAAACGATAGAAAATGTCCATCCAAAGTGTATGTTTATAGCAAATAGTTTTGAAGAAGGAGAAATATTGTTTCATAGAACTAGACCGCATATTGTAATTATGTATGTAACAGATGTTGATCAAATAAAATATATAAAGAATATATATGATTCACGGAGTACATTCATTATCATTTGGGATCAACAGATAAACAGTGAGTTTGCAGATTTACTCATGTTAGGAATACGTAATATTGTTATAGCGCCAGTAACCCCACAAGTAGTACTAGAGGAAGTGAATAAGAGTTTATATCAACTTTCTTTAGTGCGGCAAGTAGGTTTACAACAAGAATTGCTTCAAACGATGTTTGATTTTCAAAATGATTTATTATTTATAGTAGAAGATGATGAGATTGTTGATTGTAATACGAATTTTTTACAATTCTTCGGATATGATAATTTATTTACGTATCGTGAACAACATTTAGTGTTTGCAGAACATCTTATTAGAGAGAACGGATATTATTCGACGACTCACGATATAACATGGCTGGATGATACTTTATCAAATGGAAGAAGAATTAAAATGTACAATTATGAAGGAGAAGCATTTACTTTTCTATTACGTGCGACACCATTACCAGAAGACTTATCGCGATTTATAGTAAAATGCACAGAGATTACAGAATTAGATGAAATCTATCAAGAGCAAGAAAGATTGGCTATGATAGATTCATTGACAGAAATATATAATCGCTTGAAATTCCAACAAATATTGGAGACAGAGTGGGAGAATGTATTACGTAATGATGAAAAAGTTGCACTTATTTTGTTTGATATAGATAATTTTAAATCAGTAAATGACACATATGGTCATGATTTTGGCGATTTAGCATTAGTACAACTTGCAGATCTTATGAAATCTAAAGTTGAAGATCAACATGTATTTGCAAGATGGGGAGGAGAGGAATTTATAATATTAGTGACAAATACGGTAGAAAAAGAAGCGTTTCAAGTTGCGGAATCATTGCGATTTTTCATTGAAACAAAGCATTTCTCTGGAATTTCGAAATTAACAGCGAGTTTTGGAGTTGCGTTATATGAGCAAGGGATTACAAGAGAAGAGTTAATGCAAAGAGCGGATATTGCGTTATATGAAGCGAAAAAAAATGGGAAAAATCAAGTATGTATATATAGAAAAGAAAAAATGTGATTTTTCGCAACAAATTGTTGCGATTTTTTTTTATTACTTGATAATAGAATATGGGGGACCATTTTAACCGAGAAGCTCCCACTTTAAGTAAGCTCGCAAGAGAGACTAAGTGGTGGGTAGTTCACATGAAGTAATTACGGAGGAACAATATGATAAAAAAAATAATGGTTATGGCTTCACTGTCTGCTGTAGTTTGCGGCGGAGTATACTATTTTCTCTATAGTCCCGATCCAAAGGAACAAGCAGTATTAACAACAAAGGTAACTCCTGCTATTGAGTCAGAGGTACAGGATAATATAGAAGAAGTACAAAAGATTGATTATGCTAGTATATCTCAAAAGTTAAATCAGTATTTAGTAGGAAAGCAATTTAATGGGACAGTTTTGGTGACAGATAAAGAGCATGTTATATTGAATAAAGGATATGGATATGCTGATGTTCAAAATAAAATAGAAAATACGCCTCAAACAAAATATCGTATCGGTTCTATTACGAAAACAGTTGTTGCTACATCCATTCTACAGTTACAAGAACAAGGGAAGTTAAATATCCAAGATAATGTAAATAAATACATTCCTTCATTTCCAGCAGATAAACACATCACGTTATATCACTTATTAACGCATACATCTGGTTTACCGGAAAATGGGGAAGGGAAGGTTAATGTAGCTTCACGTATAAATTTAGTAACTTGGATTGGAAGTCAAAAATTAGAGTTTCCACCAGGAACAGGTTGGAAGTATACGGATTATAATTATATGGTGCTCGCTTATATTATAGAAAATATAACGAAAAAGCCTTTAGGAGACTATGTAAAAGAAAATATATTTACAAAGGCCGAGATGCATGAATCAGGTATGGGAAATATGGTGCCTGGAGATAAAAACTTCACGAAGGGGTATGTGAAGAAAGATCAAGAGCTTGTACTAGCACAAAAATTAGGGATGGACTGGTTATATGGATCGGGTGAGATGTATACGACAGTAGGGGATATGAAAAAATTAGATGAAGCGATTATAAATGGAAAGCTTCTTTCTGAACAAAGTATACAAGCGATGTTTACACCTTCAAAAGAAAGAAAATATGCATTTAGCTTTTACATATATCCAGATTATTTCCATAACCATGGTGTACTATCTGGTTGGAACACTTTCAATAATTTTAATAAAGAAAAAGGAACTTTTGTTATTTTATTTTCAAATGTGAAAAATAGTATGGATGATGATTTTAATAAAGAGTTCCGAAAGATGGTAAATGATTTATTAGAACAAAGGGGATGAGAAGATGGAAAATAAAAATTTATCAATAGGTTTCATTGGTATTGGTGTAATGGGAAAAAGTATGGTCAACCATTTAATGCAAAGTGGTTATAAAGTATATGTATATAATAGAACGAAGGAAAAAGCGGATTCTTTAGTGCAAGAGGGTGCGACTTGGTGTGATACACCGAAAGCGTTAGTAAAGCAAGTTGATGTTGTTATGACGATGGTTGGTTATCCTCATGATGTAGAAGAAGTGTACTTTGGGATTGATGGAATTTTAGAACATGCAAATGAAGGTACGATAGCAATTGACTTTACAACATCTACACCAACATTGGCAAAACGTATTAATGAAGTTGCGAAAAGCAAGAAAATATATACATTAGATGCACCAGTATCTGGTGGGGACATTGGGGCTAAAGAAGCAAGACTAGCAATTATGGTCGGTGGAGAGAACAGAATATATGATATTTGCTTACCTCTATTTGAAAAACTAGGAACAAATATTCAGTTGCAAGGCCCTGCTGGGAGTGGACAACATACAAAAATGTGCAATCAAATAGCAATTGCTTCTAACATGATAGGAGTATGTGAAGCGGTAGCATATGCGAAAAAGGCTGGACTTAATGCAGATAAAGTATTAGAGAGTATTTCGACAGGAGCAGCAGGTAGCTGGTCATTAAGTAATTTAGCTCCTCGAATGTTAAAAGGAGATTTTGAACCTGGCTTTTATGTAAAGCATTTTATGAAAGATATGAAGATTGCTTTAGATGAAGCTGAAAAATTACAATTACCAGTACCGGGTTTAACCCTAGCGAAGGAATTGTATGAAGAGCTAATCGCAGATGGAAAAGAGAATAGCGGAACACAAGTATTATACAAAAAGTATATAAGGGGGTAAATGGAATGGATCTCCAAAAGTTTGACGAGATGATTGATGCTGTGCAGCGAGCAACTTGTGTACAGATTAATGATAAGCAAAAAGAAGCTTTTAAACAAAAATACGATTTTGGACCAGATTTTGAATATGGAAGAGATGAGAAAGGGCATTATGTTATCCGAAGCTCGAAAAAGATGTTAGAGGAAATGGAGTTTTATTTGGCATTGAAATATGATCGGGATGGAATTGTCCTTTATATGCATGCTGAGATTGAAGGGACATGTCATGTATCCGTTAGCTACAGTGAAGATGCACTTCATTTGCAAGAATTGTTTCAATTTCTAGAAGAAAATAAATAAAAAGTCCTCATTTGAGGACTTTTTATTTATTTAGGCAGGCATAATATTTAAGTTGGATAATTCATCCCGCTATTTGTGGGCAGTAAAACTCCCACTGATTAAAGTTTCACTTTATAGGCTGGAAGCGCGGCGGCATCGTTCAATTGGGAATGGAATAACTTGGGCAATGTGATTAGGGCCGAGCTGTTTCGCGCGAGCATGGCGTAGTATATAAAATGCGCACAGAATAGAAACAGGAATAGCACCATATAAACCGAAAAATAAAGCGCTTACACATGATGCAACAAAACCTAAAACACCAACTTCTAATTCTTCCATAATAGCTCCTAAAATGACAGGAATAGCTCCGCATGTAACTCCTAGTATAAGTGCGATAAGTAAACTCATGATTATCCCCCTCTGTTTGCAATATTCTTTTCCTTCTTATTAGTTGTAGTATATCATACGTAAAACAGAATTTTCAGAAAAATTTCAAAAAAAGTTCAATAAATGTTCAAAAAAATTCTGAAATATACTTGATAAAGTGGAATTGTGATTCGAGATATTTGATTTAAACAAACGAAAGGGAAAAATCATTTTAGTAAATAAAAAATCAGGCTTACTTCAATGTTATGAAATAAGCCTGGTCCATAGGAGGATGTATATATGTAGAGTGAATAAAAGGTTGGAAAAGGGGTTCCAAGTTCTTTTATTCAACTAGCTACCTTAATAAATTGGAACCCAACCTTCTGTTGTAACAAAAATACGAATAGCTACAACTTGGCGATCATCTTGTAAGGTGAAATAGTGTCTTGCATTTTCAGGCACAGATATAAGATCACCAGGCTCGAGTTCAACGTCAAAGAATCGACCATCTTTTCCTTCAATAGCGAAGATGCCATGACCGCTGACAATAAAGCGAACTTCATCGTCAGTATGATGGTGTTCTTTTTGGAAATTAATTAATAACTCGTCAAGGTTAGGTGTGCTATTTGAAAGTGAAATCACATCATATGCTTTATAACCTCTGCGCTCTGAAACATCAGCAATTTCTTTTGAAAACAACGTTAATATTTCAGCTTTGTTTTCATCTGTTAAGGAGTAATTTTCTTTTAAATGAGTAGGCAGTTTAGAAATATTCCATTTCTCATATAAAACATCTTCTCCTTGTAGAAAGTTTGATACTTCTACTTCATTTTCAATACGAGTATTTTCCTCATGAATACGAATTTGCGCCATTAGAAACGCCTCCTTGAATTGATAATAATTTTATATGAAATTGGAATAAAAACTCATAAGCTTCTAATCTTTTTTTGCATCAAAGCTATCACGGCCCCATACGGTAATGCCATGGTTTCGAATTAATACTGCTCCTGAATCTCCTTGTATATGCTTTCGGAATTTCTCTCCAAGCGTCGGGATATGAGCATCATTTTCGATAATAGGAATGTTAATCGTTGCACCTTCTTCCCAAATATCAAGAGCTTTAATAATCTCTTGATTTTGAAGGGTGACTGCATCACTATACAAATTTGTGATGACATTGTTATCAGTTGTATGAACATGAAGTACGCACCCAGCGTTCGTATTGTTATAAATATGTGTATGCAATATTGTTTCTGCCGAAGGGCGTAACTCAGTTTCTAAAACGGGAACTCCTTGATGATTTACTAATAAAAAATCATCTGGAGTGGTTTTGGTTTTATCTTTGCCACTTGCTGTAATAAGAAAAGTAAGGGGATCATGACTGACTTTTATAGAAATATTTCCACTCGTTGCTGGAAACCAATTCCGAGTTGTTAATTCTTTTTTAATTTCACTTAAGTCATACCATTGACGAAAAAGTTGTTTCATAATTTCACCTCCAACAAATGTTTTAGTTCAGCTAGAACATCGTGAAATGTTTCAAACGGTGTATAAGCAATACGATTTTCTTCACACTTTGTAATAAGGAAGTCACGGGCGAATACTTTATCTGCTTGTTTTGTTGCTTGTAAATCAGTAATAGAATCTCCAATCACAATATGAAAATCATCTTTAGAGCTTAGTTTACGAATTAATGATGATTTACAGAGACCACAACTATGCTGACATTGCTTGTCACAAGGGTGCGGCCATTTCACTTCAACAAATTCTCCTGAAAAGTCAGTTGCATTACAGTAAATTTGCTCTTTTGGAATGATTCCTTGTAAGAGTGGATAGACGAAGAAATCCATTCCACCTGATATAACGTAAAAGGAAATGTTATTTTCATTAATAAATTGTATGAATTCATGAAAACCTGTACGGATTTCAGCAGTTTCTTGTAAAAACTGAATAATATCATCGTGTAGATTAATAGGTATTAATCGAAATAATTGAGAAACACCTTCTTGAATAGAAAGTTCTTGCGATAAAATTTTTTGCTTTATTTCCTCTGCTTCTGGTGGTGCGAATTTTTCCATAATGGACATGATATTATCGTTATTTGTAATCGTACCATCGAAATCACAAAATACTTGAATACTCATAATTTCACCTCATGAGAAGGATTTCCCCATATTTGTAGTGCGCTATGTAAATTCACTTCATCTACCTCATGGAGTGGTTTACCTTGTAAAGTAGCTTCAATTGCAGCACGGAAAGCTTTGCCACCACCTTGAGCTCCATTTGGATGCCCATGAATCCCGCCGCCGGCATTAATAACAACATCCTTACCAAAATCTCGTAAAATAAAGGGAACGAAACCAGGATGAATTCCAGCAGATGGAACAGAAAAACTTTTCTTGAAATAGTGGTCTTCCTCAGTTAATGCTTCTGTAATGAGAAGAGCTTCCTCTTTTTCTGATGCAACGTTGCCGTATGGTGATGGGAATAAAGAGAAATCAGCACCAACGTAACGTAGTAATTTTCCAAGTAGTAATGGAGAAGAGAAACCGTATAGTTTCGATGATGAATATGCGCCACTTACAGCAGGGTGTGCCATAATAGGAATTGGAATTTCATCGTCTTCTACAAGTGCTTGCAGTACATCTAATCCATAAGAAAATACATTAAATAAAAGAATGTCTGCTCCAGCTACCACCGCACGTTTCGCGTTTTCTTTTAAATCATAAGTTCGACCTGTTAAATTTACTGCGTATAAAGTTTTATGCCCGTAAGTTTCGTATACAGATTGTAAAACTTCTTTCCCAGATTCAATTCTTTTTATAAGTGGTGTTAATGAGTTTTCGAATAAAATTTCATCATCTTTTACAATATCTACGCCTCCAATTGCCTGATCGCGTAGTTGAGTTTTTAAATATCCAATATTCCGTCCTATCATCCCTTTGAAAATACTCATTAGAAGAGGTCGATCTTGAACTTGTAAAAGGTTTCGGATGCCTTCAATTCCAAATTTTGGTCCAGGGAACTGTTTCTTTAATTCGTCTGAGAATGTTAAATCAATTAGTTTAATTTCTCCATCTAACGAAAGTTTTCCAAATGTTGTTGTCAAAATGGCTGGTAAGTCAGGGCTAAAGTTCAGCGATGGATAATGAATTTTAATGAGTCCACGTGATACTTTTTTGCCAAGGTAAGAGTTAATATGTTCTTGTTCGTCTAACGCTTCAATATGAATGACATTGCCTTTATGTTGTTTTAATTGTTCTTGTAATAAGTGTGGTAAATGAGTCCATGAACCAATTGTTAAACCGATTGCAATTTGTTCTGCTTTCTTTTCTAAGTTGTGTGAATCATCATGGATTAAATACGTCGCTATAATTCCGCTCATTGTTATACCCTCCTAGTTAAATAAAAAAACCTCTCAGCTAAGGAGAGGTTTTTTTACAACCAGCTCCTTATCTGTCAGCGTAATGCTGCGAGAATTAGCACCGTGTCTACAATTATGTAGATCGGTTGCCGGGCTTCGTCGGGCTCGTCCCTCCACCTGCTCTTGATAAGAAGTATTTAGAAATGTTTAAATTTTTAAGATAACTGAATTTTGTCAGATATTTTTCATGTTGTCAATGACTTTTTGAAAATTTTTAATTTATCAATTCGATTAATTGCTTCACGTAATCGTTCTTCTGTATGTAAGAGGCCAACACGGACATAGCCTTCACCGTGCTCACCAAATCCAACGCCAGGAGCAACTGCAACGTGTGCTTTTTCTAGTAAAATATTAGAAAATTGCTCAGATGTATAGCCTTCAGGTACAGGGAGCCAAGCAAAGAATGATCCTTTTGGAATATCAACATTCCAACCGATTGCATGACAAGCTTCTATAAGAGCATTTCTGCGAGATTCATAACTATTAACAAGTTCTACTACACAAGACTGCGAGCCTAATAGTGCTTCGCGTGCTGCGTCTTGAACTGCACCGAAAATACTAACATACATATGATCTTGCAATAAGTTAATTGTCTCGATGACACTTTCATTCCCTACTGCAAAAGCAATACGCCATCCAGCCATATTGAAAGTTTTTGATAATGTATAAATTTCAATTCCTGCATCTTTGGCGCCATCTGCTTGCAAGAAACTAACAGGTTTTTGACTATCAAATCCAATAGCACCGTAAGCAAAATCGTGAACGACTAATATATTATGTTTATTAGCGAAATGAATAGTCTTATCAAAAAATTCTTTTGATGCAGTAGCACCAGTAGGATTATTTGGGTAATTTAAAAACATTAACTTTGCACGCTCAGCGATAGTGTCATCAATTTTCGTGTAATCCGGTAAAAAATTATTTTCTGCAATTAGCGGCATTGTTTCAAATTGTGCTTTTGCTAAAGCAACTCCGGATAAATAATCTGGATAACCTGGATCTGGAACGAGAATGGTATCGCCAGGGTTTGTAAAACAAAGTGGTAATTCTACTAATCCAGCTTTTCCGCCAAACAAAATAGCAACTTCAGTTTTTGGATTTAATTCTACGCCGTATTCACGTTTATAGAATGTTGCGACAGCTTCTTTTAAGCTTTCATGTCCGCGAAATGGCGGATATTTATGATGAATGGTCTTTTCGGCAGCATCTTGTAAAGCTTTTACGATATGCTGCGGTGTTGGTTGATCTGGATTACCTTGTCCTAGATTAATAACATCGTGACCAGCTGCAACGACTTTGTTAACTTTTGCAACAAGTGAAGCGAAAAATTGTGTTGGCAATGATGTTACTATCTCAGAAGGTTTAAATAATTTCATACTTTCCACCTCTTTTGAAAGTTGTTACAATTCTAGTGACAAATGATATAATCTTTCCAGTATTTTGTAAAGAAAAAAATGAGAATGGGGCTGAAAAAATGAAAGTCGCATGTATTCAAATGGATATTGTCTTTGGAGATGTAGAAAAAAATATTGAGAACGCTAAAAAAAAAATAAGTGAAGCGATGAAAGAAAGACCAGATGTTATCGTCTTACCAGAACTATGGACAACAGGATATGATTTAACGAGACTTTCTGAAATTGCAGATACGGATGGATTAGAAACGAAAGAAAAGTTGAAAGAATGGTCGAAGCAATATGGTGTACATATTGTTGGTGGTTCCATAGCAAAGCAAACAGAGCAAGGGGTTACAAATACAATGTATGTTGTAAACAATGAAGGAAATCTAGTCAATGAATATAGTAAAGTACATTTATTTCAGCTGATGGATGAACATAAATATTTAGTTGCTGGTAATGAGACAGGTGAATTTAAGTTAGATGATGTAGAGTGTGCTGGTACAATTTGTTATGATATTCGTTTTCCAGAGTGGATGCGCGTTCATACTGCTAAAGGTGCAAAAGTTTTATTTGTTGTAGCAGAATGGCCATTAGTACGTTTAGCACATTGGCGTTTGCTTTTACAGGCGAGAGCAGTTGAAAATCAGTGTTATGTTGTTGCGTGCAATAGAGCAGGAAAGGATCCGAATAATGAGTTTGCAGGTCATTCTCTAATTGTGGATCCTTGGGGTGAAGTTGTGGTAGAAGCAAATGAAGAGGAATCAATTTTATTTGGAGAACTTAAATTCGAGAAAATTAAAGAGGTACGTAAAGGAATTCCAGTTTTTGCAGATCGTCGTCCAGAATTATACAAATAAAATGTTGACAAGTGATTTTTATTCTTGGTATAGTCTTCATCATAAAGTTAAAAATTCTAAAAATTATAAAACTCTTATCAAGAGCAGGTGGAGGGATTTGGCCCGATGAAGCCCAGCAACCGACCGTAATACCATTGTGAAATGGGGCGTTTATGACGCCAAAAGGCACGGTGCTAATTCCAGCAGAAAGTAAACTTTCTGGCAGATAAGAGGGGAGAAGATAAACTTCAAACCTCTTTCTTTGTGGAAAGGGGTTTTTCTATTTTAGAAAAACCTCTGAATGAAAAGGAGGAGAAGACGATGGGATATTATTCATTAACTGAAACAACAGCTATACAATATGCGAAAGAACACGGTTATTTTGAAAAGAAAGCAAATGTAGTTTGTCATGAAATTGGAGATGGAAATTTAAATTACGTGTTCAAATTAGATGATGGAGAGAAGTCTATTATAATAAAACAAGCACTGCCATATGCGAAAGTAGTTGGTGAGAGCTGGCCACTGTCTATAAAAAGAGCGACGATTGAAAGTAAAGCATTACAAATTTTTGCGAAGTATGTGCCAGATTATGTTCCGGTAGTGTACAGTCATGATGAAGAGTTAGCAGTTACAGTAATAGAAGACTTATCAAGACTAACAATTGCAAGAAAAGGATTAATAGATGGAGAAGGATATCCACTTTTATCCCAGCATATCGGTCGTTTTCTAGCACATGTTTTGTTTTATACTTCAGATTTCGGTTTACAGTCAGAAGAGAAAAGGGTACTAGAAGGTACATTTGTAAATCCAGACCTTAGTAAAATTACAGAAGATTTAGTTTTTACGGATCCGTTTGGACATTATGATACGAATGATTATGAGTCAGATTTACAGTCAGTGATTGATGAACTTTGGAGTGACAAAACTTTAAAACTAAAAGTAGCACAATATAAATATAAGTTTTTAACGAGAAAAGAAGCGCTTATTCATGGTGATTTACATACTGGTAGTATTTTTTCATCACCTTCTGAAACGAAAGTGATTGATCCAGAATTTGCAACGTACGGTCCATTTGGATTTGATATCGGTCAATTTATTGCAAATCTATTATTAAATGCTTTATCTAGAGAAGAAGAAAAGAGAAGTGTACTATTTTTCCATATAGAAAAGACATGGAGTTATTTTGTAGAAAACTTTACGAAGTTATGGATTGGAGAAGGTGTAGAAGCATATACGAAAGAAAAACAATGGTTACCAATTATTTTGCAAAATATCTTTACTGATGCCGTCGGATTTGCCGGATGTGAACTGATTCGTAGAACAATTGGCTTAGCTCATGTAGCGGATTTAGATGGGATAGCAAATAAAGAAAATAGAATTCAAGCTAAAAAACAAGCGTTATCCTTAGGTAGAGAACTAATAAAATATGAAGCCAAGTGTGCTGATATTCAACTGTTTCGAACATTATTTCAACAGACAGTTGGAGGCGTAAAAGCATGAGTACAATTATTACTATTCCGAGATCTGTAAGTTGGAAAGGCGATGCAATTGCAGTATTAAATCAAACAAAGTTGCCGCATGTCACTGAATACAAAACATTAACGAATATTGAAGATGTATGGAAAAGTATCGTTATGTTAGAAGTACGAGGAGCGCCTGCAATTGGAATTGTAGCTGCGTTTGGTTTGGCGCTTGCGGCAAAGAAATACGATGCTATAAATATCTATGAGTTTCAGAAGAAGTTTAATAGAGATTGTAACTATTTAGGAACATCACGCCCGACAGCAGTCAATTTATTTTGGGCAATCGATCGTATGAGAGAATCTATTCGAGAGATTACTACAATAAAAGAAGCTCAAAAAATATTAGAAGAAGAAGCGCTTCATATTCAGCAAGAGGATGAAATGGTGTGCCGAAGTATTGGAGAACATGCTTTAACATGTTTTAAAGACGGTGATAAAATTTTAACAATTTGTAACGCTGGAAGTATTGCAACTGCTAGATATGGAACAGCATTAGCCCCATTTTATATTGGGAAAGAGAAGGGTGTGCGTTTACATGCGTATGCGTGTGAAACGAGGCCTGTTTTACAAGGTGGTCGTTTAACGACATGGGAATTGAAACAAGCAGACATTGATGTAACGCTTATTACGGATAATACTGCAGCACATGCAATTCGAACGAAAGAAATTAATGCGATTATCGTAGGGGCAGATCGAATCGTTGAAAACGGTGATACTGCTAATAAAATAGGAACATTAAATTTAGCTATATTAGCAAAGTATTTCGTTATCCCATTTTACGTTGCAGCACCGTTATCTACATTTGATACTACGAAACAAACAGGTGCTGAAATTGTCATTGAAGAAAGAGATGAAACAGAAGTTACGAAAATTTTTGGGAAACAAGTGGCGCCACTTGGAACGCCTGTATTTAACCCTGCATTTGATGTAACACCGCATGAATTAATTACGGGGATTATTACTGAGAAAGGTATTTTACGTGGAGATTATAAGCAAGAAATTACATCATTATTTGAAAAAATAAGCTAACTGCTCAGTCGCTATATAAAAAAACGGTAGAAAAGCATGTTTTTAAATGGTCGAGAGGGACTGGCTATGTATAGGAGCGGTAAGTGCCTGTTCCTACCACGCGCAACGTTTTAAAACAAAGAAAGGTAGCAAGGTGTAGGACCATTTGTACCTTCATGGTAGCAATCTATATGCTGAAAAATGAAATGTATGGCTGAGTAGTTAAAAAACAAGCTAATAAAAAATAGCTTGTTTTTTATGCCTTAAGTCTTCGTTTCCTCTTATTTATGTAATGAAGGGAGGAGAGAAAGATGGAAGAGTGGATCGGGATGATAGGTAATGTGGGCTTTCCAATTGTTGTAACGCTATATTTACTCCATCGGATTGAAAGTAAATTAGACGGAGTGATTGTTGCAATTGAGAAACTCCCTAAACAATTACTAAAGTAGAAAGATCCTCGCGATAGAAAGTAAGATAAAGTTTGCTCGCGAAGAGCAAACTTTATTTTTTATCCCGCATTAACTGCCCGTAAAAGCCCGATTGGTGAAGGCTAATAATTAGTGGGGATGAACAAAACCCCCACTGATTAAAGTTTCACTTTATTGAGCAGTATAACCACCATCGATAACGACGGCTTGACCAGTTATACCTTTTGCTTTTTCACTCGCTAAAAACATAGCATAATCAGCAATTTCTTGTACTTGTAGCAAACGTTTCTGTGGTATAAGAGGATAAATGACATCTTCTAAAACATTTTCAAGTGGTACATTTCGCGTAGTTGCTAAGTCTTGTAGTTGATTTCGTACAAGAGGGGTATCAACATATCCGGGACAAAGAGCATTTACAGTAATTCCATGAGTTGCTCCCTCTAAAGCAGCAACTTTTGTTAATCCAATTACACCATGTTTCGCACTATTATAGGCAGCTTTTCCAGCGAATCCAACAAGTCCGTTAATCGAAGCAACATTAATAATACGACCATATTTTTGCTTTTTCATAATCGGAAAGGCATGTTTGATGGCGATAAATGGAGCGATTTGCATAATTTTAATAAGAAGCTCGAATTTATCAGTTGGAAAATCTTCAATCGGTGAAACATGTTGCATTCCTGCGTTGTTAATTAATACATCTAATGAGCCGAAGTGAGTAACTGTTTGAGAAATTGCTGCTGTAATTTCTTCTTCAGATGTAACGTCACATTTTAAACCAATGGCTTGATAGCCTTCTTTTTGCAATTGTTCAGCAGCTTCTTTCGCACGTTCTTCAAGACGATCACTAATCACAACTTTAGCACCCTCTTTGGCAAAAGCACTTCCCATTTCATAACCAATACCGCTCGCAGCACCTGTTAAAAAGACAACTCGATTTGTAACCATGATGAAAATCACTCCTTCATAATAAAAGTTCTCTTATTGCTCTATTTAGAGAGGTGATAATAAAATTCCTGCAAACATTTGGAAAAATATTGCTAGCTATCTTGTTTTACAAGATACTTACGCTTATCTATCTTGTAAAACAAGATAGTGGGAGGATTTGAAATATGTCGACAAGTCAAATGCTGAAAGGGATTTTAGAAGGATGCTTACTTGCTATTATTTCTGAAGGTGAAATATACGGTTATGAAATGAGTGAAAGATTAGCGAAGTATGGTTTCACAATGGCGAGTGAGGGAAGTATTTATCCGTTATTAATACGAATGCAAAAGGAAGGATTAATAACAAGTGTAATGAAGGAATCTCCATCTGGTCCAAAGCGAAAATATTATACATTAACAGAAAAAGGCGAGGAAGCACTGGATGAATTTATGGATCGCTGGGAAGCGATGCAAAGTAGTGTAGAGCGTCTACTTGAAGGGAAGGGGAGAAAAAAATAATGTTATCAAATGAAGCGCGAAATTTTTTATTAGATATGAGATTATTTTTAACTGCAAAGAGTGTGAAAGAAAGCGATATTGAAAGCTTTTTAGAAGATGCAGAGTTGCATTTAATAGAAGGTGAGGGTGAAGGAAAAAGTGTAGAAGATATTTTCGGAAGCTCACCGAAAGAATATGCAAATGAACTTGTAAAAGTGATGGAGAGAGATAGACAGGAAACGTGGAAGCAAATTGGGTTTACGGTAATGAATATCGTTTCGTTTTGGATTATTGCTTCTATTTTAATAGTTAATAATGGGATTTTACAGATTTCGCTTATTCAGTGTATTGGCTATAGCTTTACATTGATCGTAGCTGTAATGGGTCCTAATTTTCTGCTTCGTAAAATGACCTTTGTAACAAGTTTTACAAAAACGTGGTTTTCCATGTGGTCTTTAGTCATGATCGCGCCAATGTTTTTATTAGGAGCTGTTACGATTTTAGATGTGATATATCCTACAACGATGTTTACGTTGACTCTAGTCCAAAGTTATATATTAGCTGGAGGGATCTTTATCCTCACGGTAGCTATAAATATATATTTTGAAGGATGGTTTAAAAACTTATATTTAATTATTCCACTTTCGATTATGTTAGTGTTTAAAACATTTACATCGGAAGATCTTATGCCGATGTTATTTCAAATTATATGTTTATACGGAAGTTTGTTTATTTTAATTTTCCTTGAAATTATGATGAAGACGAATAGAAGAGAAACGGTTAATTAAGGGAGGGATAAAAGTGTTATCGAATGAAGCACAAAAATTTTTAGATGATACCCAAGGGTATTTACGTACGAAGGGCATTAGAGAAGCTGATATTATTTCTTTTATAGAAGATGCGGAAGTTCATTTAATAGAAGGAGAAAAGAGAGGGAAGAGTGTAAGTGATATATTTGGTCATGCTCCAAAAGAGTATGCAAATCAACTTGCGAAAGAGATGGAAGTTGATAAAAAAGGGAATTATAAATTATTGCTTTACTTTATTATAAATTTATTAGCATTCACGATGATGAAGAGTGTATTCTTTAGTGAAGCCGATCATCGCTTGTCTTATTCTTTAATTGAATTAATTGGATATCCAATTATGATTTTTGTAGGGATTGGTGTATTAATATGGGGGATGAGAACAGCAGTCTTTAAACATAAAAGAATTGAATTTTTAATTATGTATATAAGTGGTGCGATATGGTTTTTATCAATTTTCAGTATTGCATTATTAAATAATTTTTATGGTACAACATTTATTAAATTTACTGCTACAGAAAGCTTCATTCTTGTTGGAATAGTAGTTCTTTTTGCAGCTATTGCAAATATTAAATTTGGTGGTTGGTTTACTTTGTCGTATTTACTAGTTCCAATTGCATTAGAATATATATTTGTAATGATAGATTTATCGAGCATTAGTGGAATGTATGTGCAACAAATAATTCTTTTCATTGTTATTTATATGCTTTTAAAAATTCATATAAAATTAGAAAAAAGGGAAGTATACGAATAAAAAGAGAGAAAGAGTTATTTATATGTATATCGAGTAGTAGTTTTTTTAAGGTTAACTATATTGCTTTCACAAAAAGAATATATGATGACTATTTTGATACTGTATTAGATGACACATCAGCATATATGTTGTTCTTCGGGTTAATAGGAAAAGGGCTGCTTTGGATATGCAAAAAAGTATTTCCAAAGAAATATTATATTGGGATTTTTAGAGGGATTACATTTACTTTTAGTTGTATGTTTTTATCCCGCATTAACGGGCAGTAAAACTCCCATCTCAAAATTCGGATGGAGCAAAGAAGTTAGGTGGGAGATCAACTGCCCGTAAACGCCCGATTGGTTCAACTAATAATCAGTGGGGGATGAACAAAACCCCCACTGATTATAGTTTCACTTTATTTCTAGCAGCCGATATTTGGTTTGTTGATTGGAATATATTGTTTTAAACAGTAACAAGATCGTTACTGTTTTTTTCTTTGTAATAAGAGACTTTGTAAAGAGAGCGCTTTTTGTTCATTTGTTAATAATGAATTGATGTGAACCTGATCAGGACGAGGGACTATAGGGTACATAAGGTTTGAGGGAGAAGGGTGGTGTTCAGAACCAGTTGGAGAATGGGGATCTGCGTGCGTAAGTTTTCCATGAATTCGTCTTGTAAATAAAATGTGCCCAACTTCGTGAGCGAGGGTATATATGTTTTTCATTGGAGCGGCTGAGTTTGTTAGAACGATGTAACCAGTAAGTTGTTGTTGTTTCGCTAGAGAGTAAGCGCAAGCGATTACTGCGGTTTCTTTGAAATAATCACTGCCAATATAACAAATATAAAGGTCACATTCAGGAGCTTCGTTAACACAAGTTTGAAAAAAGGATGATAATTTTTCCTGACTTTGAATGGAGTTTTTATAACTAATTTCCCGATTAGAAAAACGGAAAAGTTCGTTTAGTACAATTACTTCTTTAATTTGAAATGTAATGGGATGCCAAATTGATTCTGCAACTGCTAAATCTTTTGCAATACGGTCGTCAGAAATATCGGCGCCTGGAGTAATGCAAACACATATATTAACGTATGAATCCATAAGGAACACCTCAAATGAAAAAATTCTTTCTATAATATATGTGGGGAAAGATTCTATGTATGGATAAACGCCTTGTTTATCGCACGAATATATATATATAATACAAGTCGAAAAAATTTCATAGTTCTATAACGTAGTATGGTCATCTTTTTGATATAGTAAAGAAAAGGGGGAGAATATATGTATACATTAAAAATCGTTTCAGACAGAGAAGCTCTTTATCAATTTGCGAGCTATGTAAGAGTTGTGCAAGGGGTTGAAGATGTATATGTAGAGGTGGGAGAACCTTTATATGAACATCCATTAATGAAGTTTTATGTACATATTACAATTGAAGAAACATATGATCAGCATAAAGCGTTACAAGAAATAGCTAGATTAGTAGAATTAGGGCGTTTTACGTATGTCCATTATAGCAATGAAGAAATTGAAGAAGCTTTTGAAGCTGTAAAATACGAAAGCTTTAAGAAATAACGGTAAAAAAAGGAAGCGAAAGCTTCCTTTTTTATTGAAAATTACAGCAACAAAAGGAAGAGAATTTTGTTATGATAAGGAAGGGTGAGGAAAGGAGAGTTTACATATTGGGGTATATTGAAGAGTTACGAAAAGTAGTTGGTACGAGACCACTTATTTTAGTAGGATCAGCAATTATTATATTAAATGATAATCAAGAAGTATTGCTTCAATATCGTTCAGATACATATGATTGGGGTGTGCCTGGCGGGGCAATGGAACTGGGAGAAACGACAGAAGAAACTGCTCGTAGAGAATTATTCGAGGAGACAGGGCTAAGTGCAAAAATAATGCAATTTCTTGGTGTTCTTTCAGGAAAGGAAGTTTATTTCCGTTATCCAAATGGAGATGAAATTTTTAATGTGATTCATCTGTATCAGGCACATCATGTAAGCGGAGAATTAAAGCTCGATCATGAAGGGTTACAACTTCAATATTTTCCAGTAGACAAGTTACCGAAATTGAATGAAACGACAGAGAAGATATTACAAAAATTCTTATACGCATTGACAGAATAGAAGGTTAATTCCTTCTATTTTTATTATATTAAATATTTTGATTTTTTGGTATGTTTATAGTATGATAATTTTAGACATACAACTTATGGGATTTCACCTAAAAACTTACTAGGGTACATAAGAGAGGGGCAAGTACAAAATGCATAATGTTGTCATTACAGCTGCAGTTCGTTCACCTATTGGAACTTTCGGAGGAGCACTAAAAAATATAACACCAGTAGAATTAGCTGTTCCTGTACTTCAGGAAGCTGTAAAAAGAGGCGGAGTAGAGCCACATGAAGTTGATGAAGTAATTTTAGGTCATTGTATTCAAAGAACTGATGAAGCAAATACAGCAAGAACAGCTGCATTAGCGGCAGGATTTCCTGACACAGTTACTGGTTATACAATTCAACGTCAATGTTCTTCAGGTATGCAAGCAATTATGTCTGCTGCAATGCAAATCCAATTAGGTGTAAGTGATATTGTTGTTGCAGGTGGAGTAGAAGCGATGAGTTCGAGCCCTTATGCATTGAAACAACACCGCTGGGGACAACGTCTACAGCACGGAGAAATTCGTGATAC
The DNA here is from genome assembly GCF_016650875.1 of Bacillus sp. TH30. Taxonomy (NCBI): domain Bacteria; kingdom Bacillati; phylum Bacillota; class Bacilli; order Caryophanales; family Bacillaceae; genus Bacillus; species Bacillus sp. TH30. The sequence goes on from NZ_JAEKEY010000002.1 coordinate 3,885,188, forward strand.
GGTGTGGGAAGTTTTAGAAGATCCGATTCACCATATTATGATGGGTGAAACAGCGGAAAATTTAGTTGAACAATATGAAATTACAAGAGAGGAACAAGATGAAGTTGCGCTTCGTAGTCATACATTAGCGCTGCAAGCGATGGAGTCTGGATACTTTGACGATCAAATTGTTCCTATTACAATAAAAGAACGTAGAAAAGAAGTTGTATTTGCGAAGGATGAACATCCACGTGCAGATATTACAGCTGAAAAATTAGCAGGATTAAAACCAGCTTTCCGTAAAGACGGGTCAGTAACTGCAGGGAATTCATCTGGTCTTAATGACGGAAGTGCAGTTCTAGTATTAATGAGCGAAGAAAAAGCAAAAGAAAAAGGCTTACAACCGTTAGCTCGAATTGTTGGATATTCAGTAGCAGGTGTAGATCCGAAAATTATGGGTATTGGACCAGCACCAGCAATTCGCAAAGGATTAGAAAAAGTAGAGTGGTCATTAGAAGATGCAGACTTACTTGAAATTAATGAAGCTTTCGCTGCACAATATTTAGCTGTAGAGAAAGGGTTAGGGTTAGACCGTGAGAAAGTGAATGTAAACGGTAGTGGTGTAGGACTTGGACATCCAATTGGTTGTACAGGAGCTCGTATTACGGTAAGTTTAATTCACGAATTAAAAAGACGTGGATTAGAGAAAGGTATTGCCTCTCTATGCGTTGGAGGCGGTATTGGAGTAGCTTTATTTATAGAAGCATTATAAAAAAGAGGCAGCGATTTAATCTGTACCCTTTGTAAAGGACATTTTGAAAAAAGTTAGGCAACATCAAGAAGATGATTTCTGTATCCAACAGGAGTCATCTTTTTTAAATTCCATTGATATCTATAGTGATTATAGTACGTCATATATTTCTTAATCTCTTGTTTCAACTCAGTAAAAGACTCGCAAGGTTTTATATGTGCTTCATCTTTCAGATGACCAAAAAATGATTCTTGTGGAGCGTTATCCCAACAGTTCCCTCTTCTTGACATAGATTGTCCGAGCTTTAGCTTTTTGACTAATTTTTGGTAGGTAGGGCTTGTGTAGTGGGCTCCTTGATCTGAATGAATATATGCACCTTCAGTCAATCGAATCCTCTTATTCCGTTTTAGTTTATGAAGAGTTGTTATTACGAGGTCTAATGTCATCTGTTCTGAAACATGGTAAGCTAAAATTTCATTGGTTGAGCCGTCTAAAATTGTAGATAAATAAGCTCTTTTATTCTTACCGTAAACTAAATAAGTGATATCTGTAAGAAGCGTTTTTCCTGGGGTGTTTTGTTTAAATTCTCGATTTAATTGATTCGGCACTACTCGATGTTCTTTTGAAGCTTTCAGCATTCTTTTATAAGGATTTGCTTTCCGAATCGGACAGACAATCTCATATTTTTTCATGATTCTACGGATACGCTTTAAATTGTAGACAACTTGAAAATGACCCACCAATGTCATTTTTATTTGACGAGCCCCTTTCTTTCGATTTCTAAATCGAAGTGCTTTTAATATGATTTCTTTCACGATTTCATCTTGATTGTTCTTTTGTTTCCGTTGTTCTTGAGATGAAATGGAAAAATAATTATAGTATCCCGAACGGGATACACCAGCTACTTTACACAAATAACTCACCATATTTCTTAAGTTATATTTTATGATGACAGAACGAATCAGGATATATTTCTGACTAGGTGATAAAGTTATTTCCTTCTCATCCTCCCTTCCATAAGTTTGATCTTTTTTAACAATTCATTTTCTGCCTTTAGTAAGTTCCGTTCGGCTTCTAAACGAGCATACTTCTCTTCTAACGTAAGCTCTCTCTCAAGAGTTCTTCCCGCGTTTTGGCGTGTATCTCGCAAACCAAATACACCATTTTTTCTGTAAGCAGCACGCCATCTACTTCCTGATGACATAATTCGTTTCATTCCAATCATATCTATATCAAAACCACATTCTTCAAAAATATTTCGAGGTAGTTTTCCTTTCTCATTTTCCTCAATAAAAATACGCTTAAATTCATCTGTATAAGTGATACCTTTCTGACTTACAGATTTTATGTAGGGGTTATTTGATAGAATTTGAATGTCTCTTTCTGTAAATAGCTTTTTTGTCATTTTGAACTTTCTCCGATCCCAATTTTCTCTCATTATACAAGAAATACCCTATAGAATAGACTTTTTTTTCAGTGTCTATTCTATAGGGTACATTTTAATTGCTGCCTCTTTTTTTATGACTCAAATAAGTGATGAAATAATCGATCGCGATTTTCAAAGAAAAGTTTCGTCGTTTGGTAATGCTCAGTTTCTTCTAATGTAGATTCGTGAATCCCTTCTTGAGTTAAAGAGTATATAGTAGATTCAGGATAAGCCATTAAAATGGGAGAATGCGTTGCGATAACAAATTGTGAACCTTGTTCCGCTAGTTCGTGCATTCGAATAAGCATAGAAAGTTGCCTCATTGGTGATAGAGCGGCCTCAGGCTCATCTAAAATGTATAAACCTTGTCCTGAAAAACGATTCATAAATAATGAGAAGAAGGATTCGCCGTGTGATTGTTCGTGAAGTGAAACGCCGCCATAAGATTTTATAGCATCTATTTCATCGATATAAGAAGCAACGTTATAAAATGATTCAGCGCGAAGAAAGAAACCGTCGTTTGGTGTATTGAAACTTTTTGAAATTCGAAGATATTCATGTAAAGATGAATGGGAATCGTTTGTGCTAAAACGGAAATTCTTCGTTCCACCTTCTGCATTAAAACCTAAAGCAATTGCAATTGCTTCCAGTAATGTTGATTTACCTGTCCCATTCTCTCCAATAATGAATGTTACATTTGGGTGGAAAGCTAGTGATTGCAAAGTTCGAATAGCGGGTAGACAGTAAGGATATGCGGAAAAGCTAGGGATATTTTCTTTTTTTAATGTGACATTTTTTAAAAAGGGTACGTCAATCAATATATAAACCTCAATTCATAACGGATTTTGATTCTAAAAAAGCGGCAAATACTAATGTAAGACAACTTGCTAGTAATATTGTATATTGAAGTGCGCCAAAACCGAGCCCTTCCCAGCTGAAAGCCATTCTCTTTCCTATAAAAATGATAAGAACGCTCATAAATCCATATATATTTTATAATTTTGTAGTGCTTCCATATAAAGAATCCGATGTATGTACTTAAAAACAATATAAACAAAACAAGAAAAAAGACAAGTGTTAATGACACGTGAACACCTCCTTATTTTCTGAATATTTTATGTGGATTATAACACGTAAACTATCATATTCCAATGTGAAAATAAACATTGCATCAAGATTAATTCTCTCGTTATGATAGATGGTATTCTATTAGAAATATGAAGAGGAGTATTAATATGCCGTTTACATTTGCACATCCAGCAGCTGTTCTCCCTTTTGCTAAGAAACATTCTAGTTATATTTCGGTGACGGCTCTTATATTGGGTAGTATGGCACCTGATTTTGAATATTTTTTATATTTTAGGCCATACGGTATTATTGGCCATACATGGGCTGGTTTCTTCTATTTGAATTTACCACTCGTTTTTTTATTAGCATATGCATATCATCGTATTTTAAAAGGACCGTTTATAACACATTTACCTAAGCCTTTTGCTAGTTACTATAAATATGTAGTAGATGCGAAGTGGGGGCTATATACTTGGAAGAATTTTTTTGTATTTTGCTATTCAGCTTTATTCGGTATGGTGACGCATGTCGTTTGGGATGCTTTTACTCATAAGACAGGCTATTTTGTTATGAAGATGCCGCTGTTACAGAAAGAAGTATATAGTATTCCAATTTATAAATTTTCACAGCATGGGAGTACGTGTTTTGGTCTACTATTACTAATGTATGTACTATGGAAATATAGGAGGGAAACTGATCAAGATACTAGTTTAACTTCGGAAAAAAAGAAATATTGGGCTGCATCTATCGTTGTGGCGGCCATTATATTTATCGTTCACGCGTTATTAGACCCCTATTTTCATATTTTCCAAATAGGAGGTATAATAGTATCTGGACTGACAAGTTCGTTTTGTGGACTTCTTATTGTTTCTATAGTTTACAAATCAAGGGACTAATTTACCCCGCATTAACGGGCAGTAGGACTCCCACCTCAAAATTCGGCAGGAGCAAAGAAGTTAGGTGGGAGATCAACTGCCCGTAAAAGCCCGATTGGTTCAACTAATAATCAGTGGGGGATGGACAAAACCCCCACTGATTAAAGTTTCACTTTATATTAATGAATGATAGTGTTAGGAGAAATTAAATGATGAAAGCATGGAAAAGTATTTTTGTTTTATGCAGTTTTCTTCTTATGTTAAGTGGTTGCTTCCAGCAAGAAGAAAAGAAGGCAGAACCTAAAAAGAAAGAATCTATTCCTGAAACAAAAGAGTATGGTGGGCGTGAGCTTAAAAAAGTAGGGCAAAAGGTGAAAGAAAAAGGATGGGGGACTTTTGAATTAGAACAGATTCATTCTGTGAATCAGACATTTGAAGTAGCCCCAATGAAAATTCACGTACAAGACGTTAAAGTTATCTCATTATCACAAATGAGCAAAGATGCAAAAAATACATTGAAAGTGTATACTGCATTAACTCCTGAAGAAGTAAAGCGTAGATTGGGAGATAAAGTGAGTCAAGAAGATGCTGAATTATATGCATCGTTAAGTGGAACAGAGATTAGCGATACGATTCGGTATGTTGAAATTACATATAAGGTAGAAAATAGTGGGAATAAGAACATGCAATTTTTCTCTATGAATGATGTTACTATAAATGACAAACAACATTTTAATGTAGCGACTCAAAACTTTTTATATGATGAAGATACGCTCGTTGGTACGAAGAGTGTTTCAAGAGAAGATTATAAGCCTGGTGAGACACGAGAAGGAATTATCGGTTTAATACTTGATGATGGAAAAGAAAAAGTAAAGGATATTAAGTTTACGACAGATGATTTAGCAACAGGAGACACAAATGAAGCTGTTAAAGAACCGCAAACTTTTAATATTTCACTCTCTAAATAAAGTGTCTTTATAATAATTTAAGAAAAAACAGTCAGCATAAAAAAGTTATGCTGACTGTTTTTTTAGCTCTTTCACATATGAATCTACACTTTGAAAAGGTACTGTAATTTTAAAAGCATCTTTTTGCTCGTTAAATTGTTTTTCATTATAAGGACCGAATCGTTTATTATGCTTTACATCGATAATCCAATAATGTTCACTTTTTTTATTTGTAATTGCTGCGTCAGGATTATTTGGATCTGATTTTTCCTCAATTTGTTTTGTGATAATGTATTTATCGTCCCAAGCAATTTCTGTAATTTTTGCAGGGATGTATTGTGTAGCATATACAGCATCCTGCGAGGGGAAAAGTTCAAATGCATCTCCAGAAGTATGTATGAGTTCATATTCATCGTTAATTGTATAAGCTAAATGGTTTGTATTGCCTGTACAACCTGTTAACAAGAGTGCGGCAAATAGGATTATCCATCTTTTCAATATGGGAACCTCCTTTACAATGCTGTTGTAACACATTGTACAAGAAAAGTAAGCGAAACGCCAGTTTACAATGTTTTTTAGAAGTGGTACGATGAAACGGGTAAAGAAGGATATGAAGGAGTCGACACAAAATGAAGTTAAAGATGCATCGTCCAGCGCTTGTAATGAATCGCATAGGTGCTTCCCTTATTGACATGTTTTTAATCTCAGTTACATACGGTGCAGTAGTAGCTATTATTACCGGAAACTATAGTGCTATTTTCAATCGTTTTAATATAAGTTTAGGTGACTATAGATACGACCTTACACTTGTTTTCGTATTAATGGCTATAAATTTTATTGTGTTACCTTTTCTTTGGAACGGTTCTACACTTGGTAAAAAGGTAACAAGAACAAAAATAATCTCGTTAACAAGTGAAAAACTAACGTTACAAACATTGATAATACGATTTTTGGTATTATTATTACCAAGCATATTATTACTTGGAGTTCCATTAATATGCAATGTATATATGATGTTATTCCGCAAAGATAATTGTGGCTTCCATGATTTAATTGCAAAGACGAAAGTGATGAGTCTTGTATAATTAATATTTAAATTATAGGTGCTACTAATGAAATAAGACTTTTTATTGTTTGTATATAAAAAGTCTTATTTTTAATTTCGTAAAAAATTTGATTATATAGGGAGGATATCTCCTATATAGTACCTTCCATATTACTGAAGGATGTTTAAAGAAGCGGTAGCTAATTCAAACACCCTATTTCCGTTTTGAATAGATTGAAAATTAAGAGAATGGTATGATGGATATAAATAATATCGTTATATAACAAAGGGGGATTTGCAATGACTGGAGGTAGCTTAATATTTTGGGGAATTCTTATTTTTATTGGTTTAACCTTCGATCAGTATAATAGTAAGAAAAAAAAAGAAACAAACAAGTAATCGCTTACAAGTTGTCGAGTTAACTTTTCCTGCTTGCAGACTAATCTAATAAAGGAGTATACTGAATGACGGTAAGACTTATAGAAGGGGTAATGAAAATGAAGCTTGCAGGAAAAGTTGCCATTGTAACTGGCGGTGGCATCGGTATTGGACGTAGTACAGCTCTTTTGTTGGCTCAGCAAGGCGCAAAAGTAATTGTGACGGACATTGATCAAGAAAGTGGACAAGCAACAGTAGAGGAAATTACGGATCTAGGCGGAGAGGCACTTTTTGTATCCTATGATATGGGAAAGCAAGGAGATTGGCAACGCGTTATCAGTTTTGCGATGGAAGCATATAGTCGTATTGATATGCTTTTTCAAAATGCTGGTTTATATAAAATAGATTCTATATTTTCTCACCAACAAGAGAACGATTCCAATGCACTTTGTATTAATGACGTTTGGATAGAGATAAAACAATTAACGTCATCTTTTATGAAACAGCAAGAAGAAGTGGTGCTCAGTGACTTACCGATTTTCGGTATTATTAGCACGAGAGGACAATCATTTCATACAATAGAAGCCCTAGTATAATAATGAAAAACCGCCCTCAGTATATATGTGGACGGTTTTTTTGTGTGTATTTTCAGCCATTCTAATTTCTTATCGTATAAGTAGCAACTATACAGAATACAAGTGATTTCGTATCCACTATTTTTTTGTTTTAATTTGGAACGGGGTAGGAAGAGGATTTGACCGTTTCTATGCATGGCTAGGTTCTCTTTTCTACCTAAAAAAGAAGGTGTTGTATTTGCATGTATACTTAGCGAATACGTTGTTCGGTTTGGCTATCAAAGAAATGTGCTTTATTCATATCAAAAGCAAGTTTAATTTGGTCACCAGGTGAAAAAGTATGTCTTGCATCAACACGTGCTGCAAAATCTTGATTTCCAAGTTTCATATATATAATGGATTCAGCCCCTAACAACTCTGCAACTTCAATTTTTGTTGTGAAAGTAGTAGATTGTGAAGCTTCTAAAAATAATAGTTCATCATGAATATCTTCTGGACGAATACCTAAAACAATTTCTTTATTTACATAGCCTTGTTCGCGTAATAACTTCATTTTTCCTTCAGATACTTTAATCTTTAGTGAACTGTCTATAACGAAATCGGTTTCAGTTAATTTTCCACGGAAGAAATTCATTGCGGGTGAACCGATAAAACCACCAACGAAAATATTTTCAGGTGTTTCATATACTTCTTTTGGAGTTCCAATTTGTTGGATTTTGCCGTCTTTCATAACAACAAGACGTGAAGCCATTGTCATTGCCTCAGTTTGATCATGTGTTACATAAATTGTCGTTGTACCAAGACGGTGGTGTAATTTAGAAATTTCTGATCGCATTGCAACACGTAGTTTAGCGTCTAAGTTTGATAAGGGTTCATCCATTAAGAAGACTTTTGCGTCTCGAACAATTGCTCTACCTAATGCAACACGTTGACGTTGTCCACCTGATAAAGCTTTCGGTTTTCTATCTAAATATTGTTCAAGCCCTAATATTTGAGCTGCATGTTTCACTCGACGGTCGATTTCATCTTTCGGTATTTTTCGAAGTTTTAATCCAAATGCCATATTATCATACACACTCATATGTGGATAAAGAGCGTAGTTTTGGAAGACCATTGCGATATCTCGATCTTTTGGAGGAACATCGTTCATTAGCTTACCATCAATTGAAAATTCTCCTTTTGAAATATCTTCAAGTCCAGCTACCATTCGTAGTGTTGTAGATTTTCCACAGCCAGAAGGACCAACGAATACGATAAATTCTTTATCTTGAATGTGTAAATTAAAATCTGTTACGGCTGTTACGTTATTATCATATATTTTATAAATATTTTCTAATTTAAGTTCTGCCATGATATTTCCCCCTAGAAAGTTTATGCAAACGTTTTCTTTGAATTTATTATAAACGAATAGATTCAAAAAAGAAATAAAAACACTATAAAAAAATAAAACGTTTTCATTATCCCTATGAATATATAATAAGTTCCACATGTTTTATTAGAAAAAGAAAATAAATATTGTAAGCGCTATTTTAAATTTGGATAGAATCTGTTATCATTCAGTAATGAAAACGTTTGCGCCTTAAAAAAAGAAAAAAGAATCAATAGTATAGATGAAATGGGGTAGCATAATGGGAAAACAATGGTGGAAAGAAAGTGTAGTATATCAAATTTATCCTCGTAGTTTTATGGATAGTAATGGTGATGGTATAGGTGATCTTCGTGGTATTCTTGCGAAGCTAGACTACTTAAAAGAATTAGGTATTGATGTAATTTGGTTATCACCAGTCTATGAATCTCCAAACGATGATAATGGTTACGATATAAGTGATTATTGTAAAATTATGAACGAGTTCGGAACAATGGAAGATTGGGATGAACTATTACATGAAATGCATAAACGTAATATGAAACTTATGATGGACTTAGTTGTTAATCATACTTCAGATGAACATAATTGGTTTATTGAATCATGTAAATCGAAAGATAATAAATATAGAGACTATTATATATGGCGCCCTGGAAAAGAAGGGAAAGAGCCGAATAACTGGGGAGCAGCATTTAGTGGATCTGCATGGCAATATGATGAAATGACAGATGAATATTATTTGCATCTGTTTTCTAAAAAACAGCCAGATTTAAACTGGGATAATGAAAAGGTAAGACAAGATGTTTATGACATGATGAAGTTTTGGTTAGAAAAAGGAATTGATGGGTTCCGTATGGATGTTATTAATTTTATTTCTAAAGAAGATGGCTTACCATCTGTTGAAACGGATGAAGAAGGATATGTTTCAGGGCATAAACATTTTATGAACGGTCCGAATATTCATAAGTATTTGCATGAAATGAATGAAGACGTATTGTCTCAGTATGACATTATGACGGTTGGGGAAATGCCTGGTGTAACGACAGAAGAGGCTAAATTGTATACAGGGGAAGCTAGAAAAGAACTGCAAATGGTATTCCAATTTGAACATATGGATTTAGATTCCGGAGAAGGCGGGAAATGGGATGTAAAACCATGCTCACTCCTTACTTTGAAACAAAATTTAACAAAGTGGCAAAAAGCATTAGAACAAACAGGATGGAATAGCCTTTATTGGAATAACCATGATCAGCCTCGCGTTGTATCTCGTTTTGGTAATGATGGGGTTTATCATACTGAATCAGCAAAAATGTTAGCGACAGTACTTCATATGATGAAAGGGACACCATATATTTATCAAGGAGAAGAAATCGGAATGACAAATGTTCGATTTGAATCAATTGATGAATATCGAGATATTGAAACACTAAATATGTATAAAGAAAAAGTTATAGAGCGCGGCGAAGATATCGATAAAGTGATGCAGTCTATATATATAAAGGGCCGAGATAATGCTAGAACTCCGATGCAGTGGGATGATAGAGAACATGCTGGATTCACAACGGGTGAGCCTTGGATTGCGGTAAACCCTAACTACAAAGAGATTAATGTGAAACATGCGATCCAAGATGAAGAATCGATTTTTTATTACTATAAAAAATTGATTGAATTACGTAAAAACAATGAAATAGTTGTGTATGGAACATATGATTTAATATTAGATAATAACCCTGCTATTTTTGCTTACGTAAGAACATATGGAGACGAAAAACTTCTTGTCATTGCAAACTTTACTTCGGGTGAATGTGTATTTGAATTACCTGAGGACATTAGTTATAGTGAATTGGAGTTATTAATACACAATTACGACGTGGAAATCGGATCGATAGACAACATTACATTACGTCCGTATGAAGCAATGGTATTCAAATTGAAATAAGAAAAAGCCTTATGCCACCTGGGTATAAGGCTTTTTCGATTACCATTTTAATATGGAGAATCCATATGGAGGAAGTGTAACTTGTAATATACTTGCTTCCGCTGAAAATTCTTCGTTTGTATATATATTGACTATTTTTTTTCCTGTAATATGACTAGGGAGTGAAGCTGTAATTTCATCGTTAGTAGGATTTAAAACGAAAAAGATAGTTTCATCTTCATATGTCTTCGTATAAGAAATATAATTATGTTCATCATTTGCTTCGATGAATTTGAAAGTGCCATGTCCTCCAAATGCTTTATATTGTTTCCGTAATGAAATTAATGTTTGTATATGTGTAAATAATACATGATCTTGTTCGTTTATATCCCAAATCATACATTTACGGCAATCAGGGTCCATGCCGCCATCCATACCGATTTCATCACCGTAATAAATACAAGGAGAACCGATGAAAGAAAGGTGGAATACATAGAGTAAATTTAACTTATTTTTATCCCCATTACATGTTGTTAAAATTCTTGGTGTGTCATGACTGTCTAATAAATGAAATGCAGCTTCATTTACATTCATAGAGTAGGAATGTAGAGATTCTGTAATTTGTTTCATGAATTCACTTGCTTTAATGGAACCGTTAGCAAAGTAAGAAAGTAGAGCGTTTGTAACAGGATAACTCATTACAGCATCAAATTGATCCCCTTGTAGCCATGGGAGTGCATCGTGCCAAATTTCTCCTAAAATATATACTTCAGGATTTACTGTTTTTATTTCACTTCGGAATTCTCTCCAAAAACTGTGATCGACCTCATTTGCTACATCAAGGCGCCAACCATCTATATGAAATTCTCTTACCCAATAACGACCTACTTCAAGTAAGTATTCTTTTACATCTGGGTGTGCAGTATTTAATTTAGGCATATATGGTGTAAATGCGAAAGTATCATAGTTAGGAAGTGGATCGGTTATAATTGGAAACTCATGAATATGGAACCAATCTTTATAGGCGGAATTCTCGCCTTGGTCCAGCACGTCTTGAAATTTATCAAAGAAGTATCCGCTATGATTAAAAACAGCGTCGAGCATTACTTTTATACCACGTTTATGACACGCCTGAACGAGTTCTTTGAACGTTTCTTTCGTCCCGAATTGTGGATCGATTTTCATGTAATCAATTGTGTCATATTTATGATTCGAATGAGCTTTGAAAATAGGAGTGAAATAAATGCCAGAGATTCCAAGCTTCACAAGGTAATCAAGATTTTGAAGAATACCAGCAAAATCACCTCCGAAAAAATTAGTAGCAGTTGGCTCTGCACTGCTCCAAGGAAGGGTGTTTGCTGGATTTAATGTACTATCCCCGTTAGCGAATCGTTCCGGGAAAATTTGATACCATACTGTGTCTTTAATCCAGGATGGTGCCCTGAAAACGTCTTTTACATGAATAAATGGAAAACAGAAAAAGTTACCAACATCATCATTTGGAATGTTAGAAAAAAATCCTCGCTCTGTATAAATAAGAGTTTCTACATCATTTATTAATTCAAATCCATAACGTAAGCGTTTAAACTTTGGTTCGATCGAAATTGACCAATAATCAAAGAGCTCAGTAGAACCAGTTTTTTTCATCGGTGTGCTTGCTGTGATCCATTTCCCGTCTTGCCATTCGTAAGGATCACCGTAGATAAGTGTGGCGGTGTGAACATCATCTCTTTTTGTACGCATCCGGATGTGAATCGTTTTTTCATCGTAAGCGTATGCATAATTATCTTTCGGCCTATGATAGATCGCTTCTTTAAACATATAGAAAATCCCCCTTTAATATCTCTATACATATTGTTCCCTTAAACGTAATAATAAAGATTATGTTGCAAACGATTGCCTTTCTCATAACTTTAATATTGCTTATAAGAGTAGTATTCATTTCATATAAAGTCAATGTGTAAAGAGTAGAATAAGATTATTTTGAAAATTAATATTTGCAAAATGAATAAAAGGATGTATAATGATAGACAAATAGCGCAAACGTTTTCATAGATTATGATATTGTTTGCGCTTCTATTAAACTATCTAATGCAAACGTTTTCAATTAAAGGGTACATAGACAATTTAGGGAGGTTTTTGGGATGAAGAAAGCATTATCACTATTAACGATTTCAGCATTGTCAATCGGTATGTTATCTGCATGTGGACCGAAAGATTCAGGGAAAAAGGAAGTAAGTAAAGAGAAGAAAGATTATGATCTTCTCGTTTGGGAGGATGAGAAAAAAGGTGTGGGTCTAGAGCCGGCAGTGAAAAGTTTTGAAAAGAAATATAATGTAAAAGTAAAAGTTGAAGAGGTTCAGATGACGAAACAAATAGAAAAACTTCGTCTCGACGGTCCAGCTGGCACAGGGCCAGATGTTGTAACATTGCCACATGATCATATTGGTAATGCGGTAACAGAAGGGCTACTTTCAGAAGTGAAAGTGGATGATACAGTAAAAAGTAAATTTACAGATTTATCAATAGAAGCACAAACGTATAACGGAAAATTATACGGTTTACCAAAAGCAATTGAAACACCAATCTTTATTTATAATAAAAAATTGATGCAAAAAGCACCTGAAACGATGGATGAGCTGTTTAACTTCTCAAAAGACTTTACGAAGGATGGCAAGTACGGATTTTTAGCACTAGGAGATAACTTCTACTTCGCTAATGCATTTATGGCAGGTATGGGCGGCTATGTATTTGGTGAGAAAGACGGAAAACCAAATGCAAATGATATCGGATTAAATAATAGCGGTGCAGTACAAGGTGCTGAGTATATTCAAAAATGGTACAAAGAAAAGTTATTCCCGAAAGGTATTATCGGTGAATCTGGTGGTTCAGCTGCAGATGGATTATTTAATGAAGGAAAAGCAGCATCTATTATGAATGGTCCATGGGCATTCCAAGCGATGGAAAAGGCTGGAATTGATTATGGTGTTGCTCCAATGCCAAAATTACCAAATGGTCAACCGATGAAAACGTTCGTTGGTGTAAAAGGATGGCATGTAACAAGCTTCTCTAAACAAAATGATTTAGCTACAAAATTCACTGATTGGGTTACAAATGAAGAAAATGCGAAAATTCGATTTGAGAAAACGAAAGAAATTCCGCCAGTAAAATCAGTAATGGAAGATCCAATCATTAAAGATAACGAAGCTGCAAAAGCAGTTGCAACGCAATCGGGAAATGGAATTCCAATGCCGAATATTCCAGAAATGCAGGAAGTTTGGAAACCAGCTGGGGATGCGCTTCAATTAGTTGTATCAGATAAAGAAGTACCAAAATCCGCACTTGATAATGCAGTGAAACAAATTAAAGGTAATATTGAGGCAAATCATAGTAAGAAAAAATAAGGTGAAATTCGTGCTTCTAATATAAGAGGCACGAATTCTCTCCCTTCCAAGTAGGAAGAAAAAAGGGGGAAGGAACATGCAAACATCTATGGAACCAGAGAGAGAGTTAAACGGTTCAAAGCATAGGAAAATGGCGACCATGTTATCAATCATTCCAGGTATTGGTCAACTATATAATAAACAATTTGTAAAAGGTCTTATTTTTCTAGTATTAACAGGTTCATTTATTGTAGCATTTGCTGATTTGTTAAATATAGGATTATGGGGAATTGTAACGCTTGGTACAGAAGTTCCACGTGACCATTCGGTCTTTCTATTAGTAGAAGGGATTTTGGCACTAATCGTCGTTGTGTTTGGTCTAGGGATATATGCATTTAACTTATATGATGCATATCAAAATGGGAAAAAACGTGATATAGGAACGCCATTAAACTCTGTAAAAGAGCAATATCGTAACTTATTAGATCAAGGTTTTCCATATTTAATGGTTTCACCAGGTTTTCTATTGCTTATCTTTGTTGTTGTTTTCCCAATCATTTTCGTAATTTTAATTGGATTTACGAATTATGATTTATACCACTCTCCTCCAGCTAAATTAGTAGATTGGGTGGGCTTTAAAAACTTTATTGATATTTTCACATTACCAATGTGGAGAGATACATTTTTGAGTGTATTTTCTTGGACTGTCATTTGGACGTTTGTTGCAACAACGTTACAAGTTGCACTTGGTATTTTTTTAGCGATTATCGTAAATCAGCCTGGTATTAAAGGGAAGGCAATTATTCGAACAATCTTTATTTTACCGTGGGCTGTTCCAGCATTCGTATCTATTCTTGTATTTGCTGGTATGTTTAATGAAACATTTGGAGCAATTAATAACCAAGTATTAGCTTTATTCGGGATTGAAAAGATTGCTTGGATGACAGACCCGTTTTGGGCGAAGATGGCTTTAATTATGATTCAAACGTGGCTCGGTTTCCCGTTCGTCTTTGCAATGACAACAGGTATATTGCAATCGATTCCAGGAGAATTATATGAAGCGGCTACAGTAGATGGAGCAACAGCTTGGCAACAGTTCCGCAAAATTACATTGCCACTTGTTTTATATGCAACAGCGCCAATATTAATTACGCAATATACGTTTAACTTTAATAATTTTAGTATTATTTATCTATTTAATAGCGGGGGACCTGCTGTGTCTGGACAAAATGCGGGTGGAACGGATATTTTAATTTCATGGATCTATAAGTTAACGATGACTTCGGCTCAGTACGGAAAAGCAGCAGCTCTTACAATGATTTTATCGTTAATTGTTATTACAGTTGCGTTATGGCAATTTAAGAGAACAAAATCATTCCAAGAAGAGGATATGATGTAAATGAATATTAAACGACAAAAGATGTTACGTCTTTCATTAAGTTATTTAGTTATCTTCATAATGTGTGCGATTATTTTCTATCCATTATTATGGATAATTGGCTCATCGTTTAATCCAGGGGATAGTTTATCTGGGTCAAGTATTATTCCGGAAAATGCCACGTTAGATCATTATCGCAAGCTACTTGATCTCGATTCAAGTAACTACTTACTTTGGTATAAAAATACTTTAAAAGTTAGCGTAATGACGATGATTTTCTCTGTGCTAGCCATTAGCTTTACTGCTTATGCATTTTCGAGATATCGTTTTGTTGGAAGAAAGAATGGTTTATTAACATTTTTAATTCTGCAAATGATTCCGAACTTTGCAGCGTTAATCGCACTATATATATTAGCTCAGTTAACAGGATTACTTGATACACATCTTGCATTAATTTTAATTTATGTGGGCGGAGCAATTCCGATGAATACATGGCTAATGAAAGGGTATTTTGATACGATTCCGAAAGAGTTGGATGAATCAGCTCGAATGGATGGAGCAGGGCATTTCCGTATTTTCTGGCAAATCATTATGCCGCTTGCAAAACCAATCGTAGCGGTTGTAGCTTTATTCACTTTCATCGGTCCATTTACAGATTTCATTTTAGCGAGTATTATTTTGCGCACACCGGAAAATTATACTTTAGCAGTTGGACTATATGAAATGGTAGCGAAAAAATTTGGTAATGAATTTACGACATTTGCAGCTGGCTCAGTATTAATTGCAATTCCGATTTCTATTTTATTCTTATCGCTGCAAAAATATTTTGTTTCCGGTTTAACGGCTGGAGGTACGAAAGGATGAAAATGGGACATTACGTCCCATTTCTCTTTTCATCTCCCTATAAAAAATTTGTAGGGAGATGAAAAGAGATTTGACATCACATGCGAAAAGATGTGAAATAAATAGTATATTATAGTATAGGAAAATAAAGCTATATCCCTTACAATACATGGAGAGGGAGAAGATAATAATTTTTGCAAGATAGAACGAAGTGATGAAAGTTTGCGGTTTCTCCTATTACTTGCAACGGGTGCAAGATAAAATATATGAAAATGGCAGAGAAGTGAAAGGAGGGGATTTTTATGACAGTTACAATTAAAGATGTGGCGAAGAAGGCGAACGTAGCACCATCAACTGTTTCTCGTGTAATTGCTGATAATCCAAGTATAAGTGAAAAGACAAAGCGCCGTGTTCGAAAAGTAATGAGTGAATTAGGGTATCATCCAAATTTAAATGCAAGAAACCTTGCGAACCAAACGACGAAGACACTTGGTCTTGTTATGCCGAGTTCTGCAAGTAAAGCTTTTCAAAATCCATTTTTCCCAGAAGTTATAAGAGGAATTAGTTCATTTGCACATGTGGAAGGGTATGCGCTTTATATGTCGACTGGTGAAACGGAAGATGAAATTTTTAATGGTGTTGTAAAAATGGTACAAGGGCGTCAAATCGGTGGTATTATTCTTTTATATTCAAGAGAGAACGATCGGATTATTCAATACTTGCATGACCAAAACTTCCCGTTTGTTTTAATTGGAAAACCATATGATCGAAAAGATGAAATTACATATGTAGATAATGACAATTATACAGCTGCAAGAGAAGTAGCGGAATATTTGATTTCATTAGGCCATAAACAAATCGCATTCATCGGCGGTGGATCAGATTTACTTGTAACGAGAGATCGTTTGGCGGGGATGAGTGATGCTTTGAAACTAGCAGATATTCTATTGCCGAAAGAGTATATTTTACACTTTGATTTTTCAAGAGAGAGTGGTCAACAGGCTGTTGAGGAATTAATGGGACTAAAGCAACCACCGACGGCAATTATGGCAACGGATGATTTAATTGGACTTGGCGTGTTAAGTGCGCTTTCTAAAAAAGGATTTGTTGTACCGAAAGATGTTTCGATTGTAAGCTTTAACAATGCTTTATTATCAGAAATTGCTAGTCCACCACTTTCGACAGTTGATGTGAATATTTATCAATTAGGGTATGAAGCGGCAAAAGCTTTAGTTGATAAGGTGGAGCATTCTGAATCTACTTCAAAATGCATTATTATTCCGCATAAATTATTGAAGCGTCAAACTTGTGATCATTATGCAACAAAAAGCTAAGAGTTTAACTCTTAGCTTTTTTCTTTAGAAAGGCTTCTAAACGGTCACAGCCTTCTTTTAAAGTTTCGATACTGTAAGCATAGGAAAGGCGAAGGTAGCCTTCACCGTATTCGGAAAATGCGGTTCCAGGAACAACGGCTAGCCCAGCTTCTTTTACAAGATCAAGTGCAAAATCAAATGATGAAGATGTTAAATGTCCAACATATGGGAATAAATAAAATGCACCTGTTGGCTTCTCAACCGTTAAACCCATTTGAATGAGTCTATTATACACGTAATCACGGCGTTTTTTGTATTGATAGCGCATCATCTTCGGTGCATCTTTAGCAGCTGTTAAAGCTTCGATTGCAGCATATTGAGCAATTGAAGTAGCGCATGTAACATTGTATTGATGCACTTTTAAAATGTGTTTTGCTAAATAACTTGGGGCAAATAAAAGTCCGATACGCCAACCAGTCATAGAATGTGATTTTGATAAGCCGTTAATGACAATAGTCTTATCACGCATTTCTGGGAAATGAGCGATAGATGTGTGTTTGTCTTCATATACAAGTTCGCTATAAATTTCATCGGAAAGAACGAAAATATTTTTATCTTTTAAGATAGATACAATATCTTCTAATTCTTCTTTTGATAAGGTAACACCAGTTGGATTAGAAGGATACGGTAAAACAACGCATCTTGTTCGTTCTGTAATTGCATTTCGCAGAGCTTCAGCTGTTAAACGAAATCCAGTTTCACGAACATCTATAAAAATAGGAGTTGCACCGCATAGTCGAATAATCGGCTCGTAACCAGGATAAATAGGAGCAGGCAAAATTACTTCCGTTCCTGGTTCTAAAATAGTTCGGAATGTAACATCAATCGCTTCACTAGCACCGATTGTAACAATGGTTTCGTTTTCAGGTGAATAATGTAAATCATAGCGATCCTTTACAAAGTTACAAGCTGCTTCGCGTAATTCTAGTAAACCAGCGTTATGTGTATAGCTTGTATAATTTTCTGTAATGGCCCTTTTAGCTGCTTCTTTTACTAGAGAAGGTGTAGGGAAATCGGGTTGCCCAATTGTTAAAGAGATAAGATTATCATAGTTTTGAATCATATTAGAGAACTGACGGATTCCAGAAATTTGGATGTCCTTCACTCTAGGATTAATGAATTGTTCCATTGTATCTCCCTTTCTTCCGTTTGAAAATTAAGTTCATTTTATCATATTTTCAACTATTACGCTTTGTTTATAAAATTTCCCCAGCTATTTGTGAAAGATAAGAATCGTATCTTAAAATTCAGTGGAAGTAAGAAATTATGTGAGGATTCAAATGTCTATAAGAGTATAAGCTGTGTGAGTTAATTAAAGTTTCACTTAAGCATAAACACAAAAAAAGCCGCTGCAAGCGACTTTTTAATAACCGTATTCCCAATCTATTTCATCTTCGTTCCAAAGTACGGAAGATACTTTGCCAAGATGGACAACGGATTCATTTACAGCACATGTACAGTCTTGGTCCCCTGCTTTATGTTGCAATTCTTCGTATACTGATTTTTCAACGTTTTCTAGCACAACCAAATTTTCTTCTTTTAAAACAAGCGTAGTACCCGCCATATTTATCTTCCTCCTACTAAAGTAATGATCACTTATTTGTAAACATAGATAGTATGGATTATATGCTGTATTTTGCGATAGTTGTCCGTCTAGTGAAGTGTTTTTTATTTTCTTTGTAATCCGTATTCATTGTATACTGCACGAAGGAAATTTGGTACAGGGTTTACAATCATTTCGGAAATTTGTAACATTTATTATTAGTTGTTAACAAATAATTAACAAAGATGTTAAGAAAAATCAAAATTTTGAAACAAATGGACTTATAAAATGATATAATCATATCAAAATACATATAGGGGATGAGAGGCTATGGAGCTGATTCGTGATTTAATGATCCAAATTGCCATCATTATTTTACCACTATTTTTATATGAAGCGATTCGTTTAAATCGTTATCAAGGAATGCTTCCGAAGCCTAATCGCTACTTTATTATGTTTTTATCTAGCGTTACACTCGTTCTCTCCATGACATACTCTATTTGTTTTGGTACCGTTTGCGGATACAATTTTCATCCAGTCCCAATTGTTAGTGGTTTTTTATATGGTGGGATTGTTGGGCTCATCCCTGCCATTATTTATGTTGCATATGAATGGATTTTTAAGGGGCTTAGTTGGTTGCCTATGGTAGAAGTTATATTTCTTTCGATAATTCCATTATTTTTGTCAAAGAAATGGTCTCTTTTTTCAAGAGATAAGAAGCTAATATTAGCTTTTATGATTGCATCATTTTATGTTCTTGTTTCATTAGTAGTCGGGATGTTGAATGTCCTTTTAGAAACAGGTTTTACACCGTACATATCTAATCTATATAGTGGGTATATATTTGCATCACTTATTATGGTTATGACAATGGTATTTCAAGTGTATTTGACTGAGTATTTAAACGAAAATGCATTATTGCGTACAGAAATGCAAAAATCAGAAAAACTTAATATTGTAAGTGAGTTAGCTGCGAGTGTTGCACATGAAGTTCGAAACCCTCTCACTGTTGTACGAGGGTTTATTCAATTGCTAGAGAGTACGGAAGACGTAAAAAACAAAGATTATATGCGTCTCGTATTAGCTGAACTGGATCGTGCTGAACAGATTATTTCAGATTATTTAAATTTAGCAAGGCCTCAAATTGAAAAAAAAGAACATATTTGTTTATCAGCACAATTAATTGAAATGACAACTCTTATGTCATCATTTGCAGCGATGCAGGGCGTTTATTTGCAAGTTGAGATTTCTGAGAGCCTTTATACTATCGGCGATAAGACGAAATTGAAGCAAGCTATTATGAATGTTGTTAAAAACGGTATTGAAGCAATTCAAGGAAACAAAGGGTATTTAAAAGTAACAGCTATTCAAAAAGATGAATTGATAATAATAAGAGTTAAAGATAGTGGTGTTGGAATGACAAAAGAACAGTTAGTAAGGCTTGGACAACCGTATTATTCTTTAAAAGAAAAAGGAACAGGATTAGGCCTTATGGTAACATTTAGTATTTTACAAGCGCATAATGGCACATTGGAATATAAAAGTGAAAGCGGAAAAGGAACTGAAGCTATTATTATATTGCCAGCTGTACGATATAAGGAATAAAAGTTACCGATAGAAGGTAACTTTTTATTTTATCGTGCATTAGAAAAATATACAAAATTTCATTCATTTATTTTTTCTTGTTTTGTTCGAACGAATAAACTTTTAAATGATTGAAAGAAGCTTTGCTCTTTTGAGGCGGCGACTAATCTTTTTGTTTCTTGAATTTCGCGAATAACTTGCATAAGTTGTGTATCACGGTTGCTATCTTTATTGTAAATTTGATTGACAAGTTTATTCATTTTTTCTTCTTGTTTGGATTCTCGCTTATACATATGATTCATTAATAAGTCCATCTTTTCTTTTTGGAGTGCATCTGTTTGAGCGGCGTGAACAACTAAATCTTGTAACATTTTTTCTTGTGAGCCTTCTTTTACATAAACTTGTTGCATTAGTTCATCTAATTTCTCGTCTTTTAAACGATTTTGTGTAATGAGAGTAGAGTTTTGATGAATAATTGCTTCGTTTAATTGAGCAAGCATTTCAAGTTTTAGCATGAACTCCTCAAAGTTACGCCCATCTTCTTTTGGTTGCACTTCTTGTTTATCTTGAATAACAGGTACAGGTGGGGCCTCTTTTTCTTTTAAAATAATAGGTATTGTTTCTGAAATGTCCTCTTGTAATGTAGCAGCTCTTTCATGTATAGATTTCAATAGTTTTAAATCATCCAATTTATAAATACGAGCATCAGCTGTTTTTGAAATGATATAACCGTGTTCCTCTAAGAGTTGGCTATATTTTCGGACTATATGTTTTGGGATACCTGTTTTATTTGTAACATCTTTCGTTTTATAAATAGCTTCCATGATAGTTCCTCCCCAAAAAGTATCGTATATATCATTTCAACCTTTTATGAGGACTTCCTTTGAAAAAGAATGTCGGAAGGTTATTAGTTTTCTACAGCATTAGTGAAAAGATGAAGAAAAATGAATGTTTTTGGCGGAATGGAGAGGAAGAGCTAAAATAATGTCTGAAAACATACATAGAAGAAGTTTGTTATAATAACTGAGGAAAAGAAATTGGTAGGAACACGGAGGTACACATGAAGCAATTTAAAGGTATTATCATTTCAATTATTGCAATTCTTTCTCTTTTGGTAGCAGTATATGAAGTACTTGTGCCAGAGGAGACAAGTACTAAAAAAACAACTACGTATGATCAAATTCTAGAGTTCCCGAAAGAGCGATATCCAGAGACCGGGAAACATATAACGGATGCTATAAAAGAAGGACATTCGGAAATGTGTACAATTGATCGTAATGGTGCAGCGGATAGAAGGAAATTATCGTTAGCGCCATATCCGACGAAGAAAGGTTATGATCGTGATGAATGGCCGATGGCGATGTGTAAGGAAGGCGGAAAAGGAGCTCATATTGAATATATAAGTCCAGCAGATAACCGCGGTGCAGGTTCTTGGGTAGGGAATAAGCTAGACAAATATCCAGATGGTACGCGTGTGAAATTTGAAGTGAAATAGTAATTGGCATACATTTCATAGTGGAGGAGAGGGATAGTTATGGAATTAACAATTTCATATTCGCAATTAATGATAATGAACTATGATGGTCGGCAGCCTTATGTAGATTGGACTCCTGAAGATTTTGAAAGAGGCTATGCTGAGGTGGATGGAGCTATTATTTTTGAAGCAATCTCTGACTATACTTGTGAAGTGGAAGTTACTTGTGGAAATCATATTGAGAAAGAAGAAGTGGTTAGAACGATATCAGTTCCTTTCACAGTGAAGAATGAAGAAGTATATATAACAAGTATTCTTTCTAATAAATATCATATTCCTATTCCGAACGGGGAATATATGATAGTCTTGCAGGCAACTCCTCTTGAAGAGCCATCAGACGATGAATTGTATAAAGTACAATACGACTTCTATTTTGAGAGTGTAGAATAAAAAAACGTGTTATCCTTCAAAAGGATAACACGTTTTTTATTATGCGTTTGTTTTTAGGAGAGAACGAGCGTCTTTTGCTGCCTGAACCATGTGCTCTAAAGCAGGTATAACTTCCTCAGTTCTTCGTGTTTTTAAACCACAGTCTGGATTAATCCAGAAATATTTAGGGTCACATACTTGTAAAGATTGTTCTACGATTGTGAACATTTCATCTTTACTTGGGACACGTGGGCTATGAATATCATATACCCCTAGACCAATTCCTTTTTCATATGTTGTATGCTTTAATGTATTAATAAATTCTCCATGACTTCTTGATGTTTCGATAGAAATAACATCTGCGTCTAACGCTCGAATTGCATCTACAATATCTTCGAAGTTACTATAACACATATGAGTATGAATTTGTGTTTCATTTTCTACAGAAGATGTTGCTAAAAGGAATGATTGAACTGCCCATGTAATGTATGCATCCCAATCTTTTTCTTTTAACGGCATACCTTCACGAAGTGCAGGTTCATCGACTTGGATTACTCTAATTCCGGAAGATTCAAGTAATTCAATTTCATGACGAAGTGCTAATGCAATTTGATATGATACTTCTTTTCTTGAAATATCATTTCGAACGAATGACCAATTTAAAATAGTGACAGGTCCAGTTAGCATACCTTTTACTACTTTCTCTGTTAAGCTTTGTGCATATACAGTTTCTTTAATAGTCATTCCACTTATAAAGGCAACATCACCATAAATAACAGGTGGTTTTACGCAACGAGAACCGTATGATTGTACCCATCCGTTTTTAGTAAAGGAGAAACCAGCAAGTCTTTCTCCAAAATATTCCACCATGTCAGTTCTTTCGAATTCACCATGTACTAGTACATCAAGACCAATATCTTCTTGGTAACGAATCCACTTTGCAGTTTCTTTTTCAATGAATTGATTATATTGTTCATTTGTAATATCGCCGTTACGCCACTGTTTACGTGTTTGACGAACTTCAGATGTTTGCGGGAAGCTACCAATAGTTGTTGTTGGTAACAACGGTAATTGTAAAGCTACTTGCTGTAGTTCATATCGTTTTTCAAATGGAAGAGGACGTGAGAAATCATCTTCTTTAAGTGATGTACGTGCCACTTTTACATCTTCACGATTACGTGCAGCTGATGAGCGGATTGCATGATGTGCATTACGATATGTTGTTAAATCGCTACTGATGCTTTCTACACCTTTAGTAAGAGCAGAATGGATAAGGACTAGTTCTTCTAATTTTTGATTAGCAAATGCAAGTGCATCAAATAATTCACTTGTTAAGTGCGTTTCTTCCGTTTTATCAATTGGAGTATGCAATAAGCTACAAGAAGGTTGAACAATTAAACCTTTTGCTGTGATTTGATTTTGTAATGTTGTAAATAAAGAAAGTACATCATCAAGATCAGCTCTCCAAATGTTACGGCCATCTATACAACCGATAGCTAAAATTTTATCAGCTGGGAATCCGTATTTTGAAATAGCATTTACATTACCTTCTTTGCCATGAACAAAGTCTAATCCAATACCAGAAACAGGGAATGCAATAATTTCTTCATAGTTCTCTTCTACACTATCAAAATATGTTTGTAGAAGAAGATTCGCATTTGGAACCTCTTTATGAATAGCTTCGTAAAGTTCTTTCGCTTGATTAATTTCATCTTTTGTTAAAGATGCGAAGATTGGTTCGTCAACTTGAATAATTTGTGCTCCAGCTGCGTGTAATTCAGAGAATAATTGTACATAAGGTGCAACTAGCTCTTTTAAAATAGTGGCAAATTGCTCTTCGTTATAACCTTTTGCTAGTTTTAGGAATGTATAAGGGCCTAAAATAACTGGTTTTCCATCAACGCCTAACTCTTTTTTCGCTTCTTCATATAAACGAAGAGGACGATTGTCTTTTAAAGAGATTTGTAATCCTTCTTCATATTCAGGAACAATGTAATGATAGTTTGTGTTAAACCATTTTGTCATTTCAGAAGCAACGTGATCTTTAGAGCCGCGTGCCATTGCAAAATATACATCAAGGTAAGAGGTAAACTCTGAAAAACGTGACGGGATGAATCCTAACATGTAGGCCGTATCCAGAACGTGGTCATAATATGTAAAATCGCCAACTGGAATTAATTCAATTCCCTTTTCTTGCTGTACTTTGACGTGTTGAAGGCGAATTTCTTTCATTGTCGTTAAAAATTGTTCTTCATCAATTTTATTGGACCAAAAAGCTTCCAATGTTTTTTTCCACTCTCGTTGTAGTCCGATACGTGGATAACCTAAGTTACTTGTTTGAATTGCCATTTTAAATTCCTCCCTAATTGAAAGTAAGCATTTCCGTTTACTCGGAAATACCTATAACAAAAAGCATAAAGGCATAGAAAAATAAGCCTTCCTTTTTGTTCTTAACACCTCATCATCATCCGTGAGTCTATCAGTGTTGTTAAAATAGGCAGGTATCCTGACTTATGCTTCATATAATTTCTTTCACCTTCCCGCTTTCACAGTGGCACAAAAAAGAAATCTCAGCATTTACAGTGGCGGGACCGTGTTGGAGTTTCACCAAACTTCCCTTTTAAACACGAAGTGAAATATTCGTGTACCTATTTTCCTTTTGAAAGGAATTTAACAAGCGATATGATATTGAAACAAATTCTAACACAATTTTCGGAATTTTGTCCACTGTTTTAAAATAAGAAAATTCTAAAGTTTTTCATTTCTTTTTATTCGGAAAATTAAGTTTTTTGATGTTTATTTATTATTAAAATGAGGGTGTTTTGAGTTGCGAGGAATAATTATAGTGTTAAGTTTTTCTAGAAGAGGAGGCACCTCTTTTAGAAAAACTTAATCATTATCTACACCTATTTCTGAAAGACGACCTGCAGTTGCATCTTGTAAGAGTGTGTTTAGCCAACGTAATTCAACATTAATATGCTCAATGACGCTTTGTAGAATATATAGTTGAGCACGAGGAACTAGTTGTTTATTATGATCGTATATCGTTTGCATTGTATGTAAATATAGCATTGTATCATCTCTCTTTTTTTTCAAAATAGGAGCTAGAGCTTGTTCGTCGCTAAAGTGAGCGAAAGAGAGCGCTGAATAAATAGGTTTATATATTTGGTTTTTCGCTTCAAATTGTTTTAATAATAAGGTGTGGAAAAGGGCTTTTCCTTCCCCTGTTATATGGAAGATTGTTTTATCCGGTCTATTCGTGTCTCTAACAATATTGGTAACGCTAATCGCACCTTGTTTTTCTAATTGCTCGAAGGCGTAGTATAGCGATCCCTTGGCATATTTAATATAACAATCCATTTGTCTTTCTTTCATTATGTGCTGCACTTCATAGGGATGTTTATCTCCTTCGAGTAACAAGCCGAGAATGACTAACTTCATGCTCATGCTGTCTCAACTCCTGTATATAGAAACTTTATATATATTATAAACGGTATATCCTCTTTCATAAAGGGATATACCGTTTTGTTTTTCTATATTAGCTTACTTGTTTTTGTTTTTGCTTTGTTTTTGGTCCTGTTAAAAGACGTTCATTTCCCATAAGTAAAATACAAATTATACTTAGCGTAGCTGGGATAAGTGCCCAGAAAAATGTATTAGCAATAGATGTTGCAAGAGCCTCTTTAATTCCGCTCAGTACTTCAGGAGGTAGCTTTTCAGTAGCGTTTGGTGATAATAAAAAGCTTGTGTCTCCACCTTTAGGAGCCATTTTTTCTAGTTCAGGAGGGAAGACTGCTTTTAATTTATCAGTGAAAACATGATTTTGAATCGTACCGAAAATCGTGACGCCAAGGGTCATTCCAAGTGAACGGAAGAATGAGTTCGTGGATGTAGCAGAACCGCGATCTCTCATTTCTAGTTTGTGGATAGATGCCATACTTAAAACTGAGAAGGAGAATCCAACTCCAAGTCCAGCAAGCACCATAAACATTGTTACGAGTGTACGAGGTGTTTCCATAGTTAAAGTACTTAGTAAATAAATACCAAGAACGAAGAAAACTCCAGATACTGTCATGATGTTACGATAACTTGTTCGTGAAGCTAATTGTCCACCAGTTTGACTTCCGATTACAGATCCTACCATCATAGGTGTCAAAATTAATCCAGCATTTGAGGCTGAACCACCGAGAACACCTTGAACGAAGATTGGAATATAAACTGTACAGATGATAAAAGCTGCGCCATAGAAAAAGGCAACACCTTGGCTAGCTGCAAATAAAGGTTTTTTAAATAAATGGAAAGAAATAATAGGCTCGGTTGCGTTTCTTTCTACGAAGAAGAAAATAATAAGCAGAATAACAACAGTTGAAAATAAACCAATAATCACATTAGAGTCCCATGCATATTCTTTACCACCAAGTTCTAAAGCAAACATTAAGCAAACGATACTAATGACAAGCGTAATAGCACCAGCCCAGTCAATTTTTTGTTTTCGATATTCTAGAGACTCGCTATAGTATTTAGTAATGAAGAAGAAGGAAATAAGTCCTAACGGAATATTAATATAGAAGACCCAGTGCCAACTTATATAATCTGTAATGTAAGCACCTAATAAAGGTCCGAAAACACTAGATGTCCCGAAAACAGCACCAAATAGTCCGGTCATTTTTCCTCGTTTTTCAGGCGGGAATATATCATACATAATTGTAAATGCGATAGGCATAAGAGCGCCGCCACCAATTCCTTGAATGGCTCTATAAATACTTAGTTGTTCAATACTTGATGCTGTCCCGCAAAGTGCAGAACCAAATAAGAAGAGAATTAATCCGCCAATAAAAAAGCGTTTCCGTCCGTACATATCAGACAGCTTACCGAAAATAGGCATTCCGGCCATTGTTGCTACCATGTAGGCGGATGTGACCCAAACGAATTTGTCGAACCCTCCTAAGTCTCCGACAATCGTTGCCATCGCAGTTGCGACGATTGTGTTATCCATTGCTGCCATTAGAATACCAAGTAGTAAACCAGCAACAACAAATTTTGTTTTACTTGAATCGTTTTTTGATAGTTGTGCTTCCAAAAGTAGCCCTCCTTTAATAAAAATTAAACTAACTTAAGTTTTTTAGTGCAATGCATAAAAAAACTTTATGTACAGTTTTTATCGTTCCTCTTCATTTTATAAAAAATTGCACTGACATGATATAAAGGATGGAAATCATAAATTATATTATAGTCAAATTTGACTAAAAGGCAAATGTTTTCTAACGCCAAATTATTTTATCCCGCTTTAACTGCCCGTTAAACCTCCACTGATTAAAGTTTCACTTTATTATATTGACCAAAAGAGAGAGTAAGAATTTATTTTGTTATGTAGTCAAGGAAGGAAATTGTAAAAAAATATTTAATAAAGTATAACCTGTGTCAACCTATTAAAAATGGTTTTTTCTTTATATTGTCGAATAGGATAAAAGGAGAAGAAAAATTTAATATGGTTTATAACAAGCTCAATATTTTTTCTAAGTGTAGTTTATTGCGTCGAGAGGCAGAATACAGTTGTATAGATGATATATCTGGAATGAGGTGAATATATTATGAAAATATGGAAACGAATTTCGGATCAAGGAAGGTATTCTATACCGTTACAGCCGGTTTTGTGGATTGATGGTTCTAAAAAGGACACGGAAGCATCCAATGTAGCAGTCACATTGCAAATCCGTAGTATGTATAAAGAAAAATTTTCGTATGAGATGATCTATGATGTTAATGACATACTAATTATTCGACTTGAAGTTGAAAATAAAGGCGTTGAAATGATTTCGCGAGTAGTTGTAAGTCATATGATTCGTGATTATTTCGCGTATATCCCAAACTCTTTAAAAGCAGATAAGGGAATAAGTGAGTTTTTATTTCAGCTTGTAAGGTGGCGAATCGATAATTTATCACCGAGTGAAAAGGTAGAATTAATTTGTCAAATAAAAGCAAATAAAGATAAAGCTCCTCCCAATTCATTATTTCAGGCTACATATACATTTCAATATAAAGGTGTATCATATGGACCGCTACAAACAAATGAAGTGGTTGTCAGAAAATGATAAGAAGGAACCTGTGCGAAAGGTTCCTTCTTTAATGAAGATTGTGCTTCTTGAGTAATTTCTTTTGTTCCACTCCCTTTTTTCCAATATAGTTATTTTTGTATCCAAAATATAGAATGAATAGAAATGAAATAACATTTACTATAGCGTCAATTTGATCGTTTGTAATGAAGTTTATTCCGAAAGAGTTAAATAGTAATTTTAATGATAACAAAAAGCCAGCTAGTAAGCGCATAATATCTAATAGATTTTCTTTTTGAGGCATATAGGTCACTCCTTCCTAAAAACGATATATAGTATATATATGAAATAAAATAGAAAAAGTATACAAGCTTAAGTAGAAATGTACATAAAATATGTACATTTTTTATTTTATAGAAAAACATTATTGTTATAGAAACATATATTGGTATAAAAGGGGGAGAGTATGAAACATAAAGGGAAAATTAGTGGATTATTACTTGGGAACACAGTTGCGGTTACAGAATGGATTGCACTTCAGGATGTAATTGCTAAGCTAGATTCGCGATCATTTTTAACCGTCTTTATTATTTATATATTGCAAATGATACTAAGCTATTATTTTGGACATTGGTACGATAAAAGAACGAATACGCGTGTAAATATTGAAGTAGGAGGAATGAAGAATAACGATTTTGTCGTTGATTTTTTTGGAAAAGTAGCTGCTTTATCAGAAAGAGATTCTCGTAATATTACAGTGTATATTCTTTCCGTAAAAGAATGGGATGTATTAAAAGACATAGTGCAAGAAAAAAAGTTAGATGAGCTAGTCCAAAGAGTAGAACGTACAATTGTAAAGACAGTTCGAAAAGGCGATGTAGTTACGAGGTGGGATGAAAATAAATATGTTATCGTAGCTGTTGATAATGGCTATGAAAAGTCAACAATAACAAGTCGATTAATCAAAAATATTCAAAATGAAATAGCGAATGATTTATTAAGTGTCACACTATTATTTGGGGCTGCAAGTTATCCTATAGAAGGGAAAACTTTTGAAGATTTGTTTAGAAAGGCACAAAATCAATTGTATAATTATAGAAACTTGCAAAGTCATGAATGAAACTTTGATTTGAAGAAGTATGATATAAAGATTTTTTGTAACATTTTTTTGTCTTTTGTTACAAGAAAACTTTTTTTTGTAACAAAAGTCTTTAAAAATATATGAAATCAGCATATAATTGTGTGTGGATGTGTCAATGCATTTTGCACAATGTTTTCAGTTTAAAAGTGTAGAGGAAAACATGCTCTACACTTTTCCTTTTTAAGAAATTAAAAGAATCTTTGTAAGAGTTGCGAGGTCCCCTTTGCACTATGTAAAATGGACAAAGAGGTTATTTGATAGAAAGTGAGAAAGGGAATGATAGACGTGAGGGGTCAACGATCATCTTTTATCAGGTGAAATATTATAGTGTTTCTTGCAGTAGGTAAGATTAAGGTAAATACCTTTATGTTTTAAGACATTACATAATTTCAAGTGCGAAAATTGTACAAGCAGTATAAATAATTATTGATGATCTTCGTAAAAAAGATGCGAGCGTGAAATAGATAAAGAAGTTACATGTTTTTCATGGGATTTTTGGCACGATGGTCGCTTATTAATAGGAGGAAAAGATGTTGAAATATAATAAATTAGCAATTATAACTGCATTATCAATGACTTTACTAGCTGGTTGTTTCGGCCCAAAACCAGAAGAGGAGCTATATGTTGCATTTGAAAATGCTGCCAAGCAAGAAAAAACAATGTTTGAAGATGCGAAAAAATTAGAGTCATTAGAGAAAGAGGGGCAAGTATTATATAATCAAATTGTCCAAGAAGGAAAAGATAATAATCAGGCTGTTAAGGATAAGCTTGATCAAGCGGTGAAAAATACAGCTGAACGAGAAAAAGTTCTTATTAAAGAAAAAGAGGCGTTAAATAAAGCGCAAGAAGAAGTGAAGTCAGCTGATAAGCATGTGAAGAAAATTGAAGATAATAAATTAAAAGAACAGGCTGATAAAGTAAAGAGTACTTATGAGAAACGACATGATTCATTCCAAAAGATGTACGATAGCTATAATAAATCTTTAAAGCAAGAAAAAGAATTATATACAATGCTACAAGATAAAGGTACAAAATTAAAAGATATTAGCGAGAAAGTAAAGGTAGTAAACCAAGCATATAAAGATATTGAGACAGAAAAAGATAAGTTTAATGAATATACGAAATCATATAATACAGAAAAAGTTGCATTCTATAAACAAGCTAATATTAAAATTAAGGAAGATAAAAAATAAAACAGTTTGGCCTAATATTAGGCCAAACTGTTTTATTTTTTTGTATAGGTACGGCTATACCATGGAACTGGTTCGCTTAATTTTTTTTCCTGTTTTAATGCTTCAGGACCAATATAATCTTGAAGTGTTTTTTTTGCTATTGTTAAAGATAAGGTTGTTTTCGGATTTCGATAGGAGGATTCAAGGTGACCAAGATGCGGTAGGGTGCGAAAATCATCTTTCGTAGGAGGGATATGGAAAAAATAATCACCTAAACGTATAAGAACATCGGATTGTTGTTGACTAAAACGTGGATTTCTAGAAAAATGTAATCCTTCTTTGATAGCCTTTTTTTCAGTAATTAAGCGTTCTAAAGCAGTCTTTTTTAACCAATATAAGTACTTAGGGTTAGTTGCAGCTTTAGCATGACGATTCACAACGAAAATAGATTGAGCTAGTCTATTAATAGAATGTTGATTATGCAATGGAGATTGTGGTTGTGAAGGTTTCATATTGACTCTCCTTTCAATTTTTCCTTATTATAGCATAAATAAAATGGGTTTTTATTATATGCAAAAAGTAATTGTATATATTTTCAATATTAAAGCAATATTGTTACAAAAAACAACTATTTTGTATAATAGTGATAGAATATGTTTCAGAAATTTGATAATGAAAGAGTGAGAAGTTTGAAAGAAATATTAAAATTACAATATGCCATTATAGATATTGGATCTAATACAATGCGTTTAGTTATTTATGAAAAGCAAAATGGAGGTTTTTATAAAGAAATTGAAAATACGAAAGTGGTTGCTCGGTTAAGAAATTATTTAATCGATGGTGTTTTGAATGAAGAAGGTAAAGAAGTATTGTTACAAACATTATTTCAATTTCAAGAAAGTACAAAATTCCATCAGTTGCATCATGTACTTTGTGTTGCAACGGCAACAATTAGACAGGCTGAGAATCAAGAGGAGATTACAAAACTTGTTGAAGGACAAACAGACTTTACTCTTAGAGTATTATCAGAATATGAGGAAGCACGTTACGGCTATTTAGCAGTTATGAATTCTACTTCGTTTTCGGAAGGAATAACAGTAGATATTGGTGGCGGAAGTACGGAAGTTACATATATTAAAAATAGAGAGATTTTAGAGTACCATAGTTTTCCTTTTGGTGCGCTTTCTTTAAAACATCTATTTATTAAAGGTGATATTCCTACTAAAGATGAATTAGAGGAAATTCGAGAGTATTTAGAGTGTCAATTTCGAACGTTACCATGGTTAATTGATAAGAAATTGCCTCTTATTGCAATTGGTGGTAGTGCGAGAAACTTAGCGAAAATCCACCAAAATTTAACAAACTATCCTATAGCGGGAGTACATTTATACAAAATGAAAGAAGAAGATATTGAAAATGTAAAAGGTGCATTGGAAAAACAATCGTTTATCGAACTTCAGAAAATGGAAGGATTGGCAAAAGATCGAGCTGATACAATTATTCCAGCGGTTGAAGTATTTCATAAACTTGTAAATATTACAGAAGCAACGGCATTTGTATTAAGCAAAAAAGGATTAAGAGAAGGTGTTTTCTATGAAGAGTTGACGAAAGATTTAGGGATTTCATATTATCCGAATGTAGTTGAAGAAAGCTTACATTTGTTATCACACGAATATGAAATGGATATGGAATTTGTCATTCAACTTATTAAACATGGAAGATTGATTTGTAAACAACTCGAAGAAATGGGATTGATTTCTGTTTCAATAAAAGACTGGGAAGCATTCCATCAAGCAGCGAAAGTGTTTAATATTGGAAAATATATAGACGAAGAAGCGAGCCGCTTACATACATTTTACTTACTAGCGAACAAAACAATTGATGGTATGATGCATAAAGATCGAGTTAGATTAGCGCTTATAGCTTCTTATAAATCAAAAATGTTATTTAAACAACATTTGGCACTGTTTGAAGGATGGTTTGATAAAAGTGAACAAAAGAAAATTCGATTATTAGGGGCTGTATTACAATTTTCGGCTGCTTTAAATATACGACAAAGATCGCTTGTTGAAACAATATATATAACGGAAAGTAAAGAAGGTTTAACATTCAGGATTTTATGTGAAGAATCGGCATTAGCAGAAAAAGTACAAGCTGAAAAACAAAAAAAGCAGCTAGAAAGAGTATTGAAAACAAATATTCACTTATCATTCGAATCAAAACGTTAAGTTGTACGGATGTCTTTACAGAAAATTAACACTTTGGAATATTGTAATTTGATAAAATGAAAGTAACTAAATTATAGTGAAAAAGTTTCAAAGGGAAGTGTGAAGAGAATGGAATTGCTAAAGGGGAATTTAGTAAATTTAAATGATACAGCGTATTATAATAATCGTGAATTAAGCTGGCTAGCATTTAATGAACGTGTACTACAAGAAGCGCAAGATG
The DNA here is from genome assembly GCF_016650875.1 of Bacillus sp. TH30. Lineage (NCBI taxonomy): Bacteria > Bacillati > Bacillota > Bacilli > Caryophanales > Bacillaceae > Bacillus > Bacillus sp. TH30. Next base: position 3,918,337 of record NZ_JAEKEY010000002.1, read on the forward strand.
AAAATAATCCACTATTAGAAAGACTAAAGTTTATTAGTATTTTTAGTTCGAATTTAGATGAATTTTTTATGGTGCGCGTAGCAGGTTTGAAAGATCAAGTAAGTGCGGGATTTAATCAGCCAGAAAATAAAGCAGGTTTAACACCAAAGAAACAGTTAAATAAGATTGCGATAAAATCGCATGAGTTAATGACTGTGCAGTATGAAACGTTTAAAAATTATGTATTGCCAGCGCTTGAACTAGAGGGGATTGAGCGTTTAACATTTCATGATTTGACGAAAGAGCAAAGGGAATTTATCGAGGAGTATTTTGATGAACAAATATTTCCGGTTTTAACCCCTGTATCTATTGATGCGTATCGTCCATTTCCAATGTTATTAAATAAAAGTTTGAATTTAGCTACTATTTTATATGATGAGCAACAGGCTGAGGAAGAAAATCGTACGAAGTTAGGAATTGTACAAGTGCCTTCATTACTGGAGCGTTTCATATTTTTACCGAGTGAAGGGCAAAAACATAAATTTATTTTATTAGAAGATGTAATTAGTGGTTTTACTCATAAACTATTCACAGGATATAACGTATCACCTGTTACTCGTTTCCGTATTACACGTAATGCGGATTTAACGATCCATGAAGAAGGTGCACGCGATTTATTAAAAGTAATTGAAAAAGAATTGAAAAAGCGTAAGTGGGGAGCTGCCGTTCGTTTAGAAGTTGGTAAAGAACACATTGATGAAAGAGTGTTAGCGTTATTGTATGATGTGTTAGAAGTAAAAGATGAAGATGTGTACATGATGGATGGACCGTTAGATTTAACATGTTTATTCTCCTTATATAAAAAATTAGCGCCTTTATATGAACATCTAGTATATCCGGCTCTTATTCCTCAACCTCCTCAAGATTTAGGTGATGAGGAAGATGTATTTGAAAAAGCGATAGAACATGATATTTTATTACACCATCCCTTTGAGTCGTTTCAGCCAGTCGTTGATTTTGTCCGTGATGCGGCAGATGACTCGAATGTACTTGCGATCAAACAAACATTATATCGTGTAAGTGGAGATTCTCCAATAATTCAGGCGCTGAAGGTAGCAGCTGAAAAAGGAAAACAAGTGACGGTATTGGTTGAGTTAAAGGCAAGGTTTGATGAAGAGAATAATGTTCATTGGGCTAAAGAATTGGAACAGGCCGGATGTCACGTTATTTACGGAGTAAGTCACTTGAAAACGCATAGTAAAATTACGTTAGTTGTAAGAAGAAGAAACGGAAAAATTGAAAGGTTTGTACATCTTGGAACCGGAAATTATAATGATGCAACAGCGAAGTTGTATACCGATTTTGGATATATTACATCGCGAAAAGACTTTGGTGTAGATGCAACAAATTTCTTTAATTATTTGAGTGGTTATACAAAAAAACCGCATTTTCATCATTTATCTGTTGCCCCGTTTGATATAAGAGAGCAGTTTATGGAGTTAATAGATGAGGAAATCCGTTATCATAGACAATATGGAAATGGATATATTATCGCTAAAATGAATTCGTTAACAGATAAACCATTAATAAAAAAATGTATGAAGCATCACAAGCTGGGGTAAGGGTAGAGCTCATCGTTAGAGGGACATGTTGTTTAAGACCTGGGATTCCGAATGTAAGTGAAAATATTCGTGTAGTTAGTGTTGTTGGAAGATATTTAGAACATAGTCGTATTTATTATTTCCATCATAATGGAGATGAAAAAATATATTTATCTTCAGCTGATTTGATGACGCGAAATATGGAAAAACGAGTAGAAATATCCTTCCCAATTTTAGATATTGAAATGAAAGCGAGAATAAAGGCAATTTTACAGCTGGTTTTAGCTGATAATGTGAAAACACGTGAACAAAATAAAGATGGTGACTATTATTATATAATTAATAGTAGTATAGAAGAAATTGATAGCCAAGTGAATTTATTTAAGATGGCGTATCAAAATACAGACGCTGAATAGTGTGAAAAAAGTAAAAACCTCTTATTGAATTTAAGAGGTTTTTACTTTTTTCTCTACTCATATATTCTCAAAATGGAAGGATGAGTAGAGAGAATAGTTTTTATTATAGGCGTGTGATGAGTTGGTTCGTTGAGAGAAAAACATTAGAAGAATGGTTGGTTTAAATTAATAATAGTAGGGTTGTTGACAAGGCCCTCCGTAACAAGGAAAAGGTGCTGGTGGTGGGAAAGGCGGTGGATAAGGCGGATAAAACGGTCTAGGCCCGAAAGCTAATGCTCCGCCTAGCAATCCTCCAGCAATTCCAGCTAGAAATGGAACACCGAAAAATGGAAAGAAGCGTGAGTCGCCTGCTGGGCCAAAAGGTGCTGAACGAACTGGGATCGGTTGATAATATGGATACATGAACAAACCTCCTTTACTGGACTCATTTTTATCATATGGTGGACCAAGCGTGGATGAGCGCGTACAAGGAAGGATATGTAAGGAAATAGGCGAATTGTTACGAATGTTGTAGGATGAAGAGTGTAATTTCAGGTTTTGACATAAAGCGGAATGGGACACGTGTTCTTCCAATACCTCGATTGACATAGAGAGTCAAACCTTGAATGTTATAGAAACCTTCAATATATTCTTTTGCAAGCGACGGGGTAATAATAGCACCTAAAAAAGGAATTTGTACTTGTCCGCCATGGCTATGACCAGAAAGTTGAAGATTGATTGGATATGTAGCGATTTGTGGCGCGATATCTGGTTCGTGAACGAGAACAATTGTATAAATATTTTGTTTTGCATGTTGTAAAGTTTCCGCTATTTTTGGTTTACCCAGTAGCATATCATCGAGTCCGAAAATAGAAATTTCACTATTATCCAGTAAACGAATTCGCTTTTCGCTATTTTGCAAAAGTTCAAATCCAGATTCGCGCATGATGTGATCATAGTATTCAGTTCCATATCCACCATGGTCGTGGTTACCATAAATGGAAAATTTACCGAAGGGTGCCTGTATATTCTTTAAAATGGATGCAACAAAAGAAGCCTCGGTATATGTTTGGTAATCATCAATGAGATCACCAGTAAAAAGGACAATATCTGGCTTTTCAGCATTAATCTTGGAAACGATTTGAGATAAATGTTGGAGAGAGAAATAGTATCCTAGATGTAAATCGCTAAATTGAAGGATCTTCATACCATGAAAACCTTTTGGTATGAGCGGTGATTTAAGTGTGTGTTGCGTAAAAGAAAGCAAATAGGGCTCTATATATTTAGCATAATAATAGCCGATACTTGCGGTTATAAATGAATATAGACAAGTGCGTATTCCAGATTTTAAAAAATTTCTTCTTGTAATTTTCTTCATATACAGGTTATTCAAACCTCCCTTCAGTTTTTTAAAAATATATTTTAAATACTAAAAAAGTAGTATAGATTACGAAAAAAATGAACGAAAAGAAACCTCTTTACGTTAAAATATCAGAAAAATTGAAAAATATAAAGATTTCTATCAAATAAAGTGATAAAATGAATGTGTATTCATTTTTTGGAGGGGATGTATGTGAAAGAGAAGGTAGTTATTATAACAGGTGGATCAAGTGGAATGGGAAAAGGGATGGCGATACGTTTTGCGAAAGAAGGGGCACGTGTTGTTATTACAGGGCGTACAAAAGAAAAGCTAGAAGAAGCAAAGTTAGAAATTGAACAGTTTCCAGGGCAAGTATTATCTGTACAAATGGATGTACGAAATACTGATGATATTCAAAAAATGATTGAACATATTGATGAGAAGTTTGGACGAATTGATATTTTAATAAATAATGCAGCTGGAAACTTTATTTGTCCAGCAGAGGACTTATCTGTGAATGGCTGGAATTCGGTAATTAATATTGTATTAAATGGTACATTTTATTGTAGTCAGGCTATTGGGAAATATTGGATTGAAAAAGGTATAAAAGGAAATATTATTAACATGGTGGCAACATATGCATGGGATGCAGGCCCAGGGGTTATCCATTCGGCAGCAGCTAAAGCTGGTGTATTAGCGATGACAAAAACTCTTGCTGTTGAGTGGGGACGTAAATATGGAATACGAGTTAACGCTATCGCACCAGGACCAATTGAACGTACAGGTGGTGCCGATAAATTATGGATTTCAGAAGAGATGGCTAAGCGTACATTGCAAAGTGTTCCACTTGGTAGAATGGGTACACCAGAAGAAATTGCGGGTCTAGCTTATTATTTATGTTCAGATGAAGCTGCATACATAAATGGAACTTGTATGACAATGGATGGTGGCCAGCATTTGCACCAATATCCATTTTAAAAGGAAAGAAAAATGAATGATTCATTAATTTTTCTTTGGTGAAATGTGACGAAGTTGTGACACATGAGAGAAATGTGTTTACAAAGGGGAATATATAGGTTATATTTAAGACCTCTTTTTTCTTCATAGTAGAATTGCTAATTCCCCTTAGCATTTTACCCCTCTAATCCCTTCAGGAAAACTGAAGGGATTTTTTATTATTTTTCCGTAAATATCGTGTTATAATTTTTGAAAAGTAAAGGGAGGGAAGCACGTTGATAGATGCATTAGATGTAATGAGTAACTTGGATAAAGTCCTTCCTTATTATCAAGCTATTTTTAGTGCTGATGAGCATACAGTAATTGGATATGAAGTTGTAGGACGTATTCAAACAGAAGAGGGCATACAAAGTTTAGCATCTTTCTTCCATGATGATTCTATTCCGAGTGAGTTCCAACTTGAAGCGGATAACATCATCGTAGAAAAAGCGTTAAATAGGTATTTAGAAACGGATCAAAAATTATTATTATTTATACATCGGAATGCTAATGTATTAATGAATGATGAAGATGAAAGTTTACTTCAACTTTTGCTGATGTATGAAGAACAAGGTTTGAACTTACAACGCATTGTTCTGGAAATAACAGAACATGAATGTAAAGAAGATATAGAACAATTTAATCATTTACTCATGTATTATCGTACATATGGTATTCAAATTTCGATTAATAAAGTCGGAACGGGTACAAGTAATTTAGAGCGTATTAGCGTGTTAGCACCGGATATTTTAAAAGTAGATTTAATAAATTTAAGGCAAACTGCACTTTTACAATCTTATCAAGATATTTTATATTCCTTATCTTTACTTGCTAGAAGAATTGGTGCGACATTGTTATATGAAGAAATTGATGCTTTTTATCAACTACAATATGCTTGGAAAAACGGTGGTAGATATTATCAAGGTAATTATTTGAAAGAATGTTTACCTGATTTTATTGAAACGAATGTTTTAAAAGAGCGACTTGGTAATGAATGTCATCAATTTATTCTGCATGAGAAGAAGAAGTTGCAAAAAATTTATAATTTAACAGAGATGTTACGTGATCGAATTGGTGATGTTCTGTCAAAACAAAAAAAGAATGAAGATATAAATGATTGGTTATTACAATTTAGCCAAAGCATATCACAATATAGTTTTCGGATATTTATTTGTAATGAAGATGGTTTTCAACAATCGGGTAATATTATGAAAAAAGATGGTGGATGGATCATTATGCCAGAGTATTATATGAAGAACTGGAGCTGGCGCCCGTATTTTCTAGAAAATATAATGAAAATGCGTTTTGAGAATAAGGCAAGACTTTCAGATTTATATGCTGATATCGAAACTGGTGAAATGGTACGAACATTTTCATTCCCGATTGATGATGAAAACTTTTTATTTATAGATTTATCGTACGAATATTTATATGAAGAAGATGTTTTATTTTAATGCACGAAGAGATTCGTGTATTTTTTTGTTTGTTTTTATCATAAATTGGTAATAGTGAACATGATGATGAAAATGCTGTCTATCGTTGTAAAGATTTTACGAACGAAATCATCCCTTTCTTTGCATAATCATTGTTACAATGAATACTACAAAGACAAGCTCTTTTAAAAGGAAGGTGAAAAAATGAAGAAATATGGAATATGGTTTGTTCTATTTATATGTGTTGCCTTTCTAGTTGGCTATAGTGTCACAACTGTTTTAGGAAAAGAAGAAGTGAAAGTGGATCGGAAAGAAGTGTTTACAACGATACAAAAAGGTTATGAGACGCAATTTTCAATCCGCGGGAAGCAAATACCTATGAATAAGATGATAGAGACGTTATCACCATATTTTACAAATAATTTCCTTCAAGTTTTTACAGATGAAAACAGTAGAAATGAAAAACAAAGTGGTGAATATTTACTTCCAGCAAAAGAAGCTCCGTTTTCTTTTAATTCAGAAACAAAAATGTCTTATGATGAAGAACATAAAAATTTATATGTCTATGAGCGGACAAAGAGTGGACAATATCAAATTGTGACATTGCAAAAGGATAATGGAAAATGGAAATTAGCAGGGTATCATGAAAGTCAGGAACTATTGACTGAAATAAAAAGGTTACAACAATTATGAGAATAGGAATAGGTGTCGCCTATTCCTATTCTATACCGAGTAGCTGTTGTAATTTTTCAATTTGAAAACCTGCCACAACTTCTTCGTCAATTACAACTGTTGGAGTTGAATAGGATTCATAGTCATATAAAAGACGATTGCGTGCAGCAGCGTCTTTTTTTATGTCAAATTCTTCATATACAACGTTATTATGTTTTAAAAATTCTTTTACAATGGTACAAGGCGGACAATCAGGTTGTGTATAAACCTCAATTTTTTTCATTGTAATTCCTCCCTTTTTCTGTTGTTTATTATATTCTGCCAGTATAAAAAGCGCAATAAAGAAGTAAAAAGATGATCTTTCATCTTTTTACTTCTTATTTCGACAAATTTTAGTTGAGTTTCTGGCCAAGAACCTTTATCCTAGATTGTGGAACGTTTTTTCTGTTATGACGGATAGAATGAGTATAGCTGTAAAACCTATTGGTAGGAAGATCAGAGAAAGGAGAGATTTCATGTCTCTACTCCAAGGAATTTTAACTCGACTTGTTAGTCTACAAGAACAAGCTGAAAGCGGTGAAGTAGCACAACGCTATTTTGAAGTGAACGGTGAGCGCAAATGTAGCGTGAAATTTTTCGATAAAAGTGAAATGTATGAGTTAGAAGTGTATCAACAAGGTGAAAAACCTCAAGTGTATCAATTCGATAACATCGATATGGTTGCAATTGAGATTTACGATATCATTTCTTGATACATATAAAAAAGGTACTGCCAAATGGCGGTACCTTTTTTAGTTATATTAATTAATGGGCTATATAGGTAGTAGAAGTTGTAATTTAAGTCGCGATTAAATAAAAGAGTTTTTACAAATGTATATGTATAGGAATTTTTTATTTTTCCTACAATGATAGTAAATATTAATAGGAGGTGCAAAGGATGGAACGCTTACCGATTGTTATTTGTCCTAATTGTCACAGTCATGCTGAAATTAATCACGTATTAACCGCCCAGTCTAATCAAAATGTAATATATACATGTAGGTTTTGTAATTATGCAATTCGAAATATTGAAACGAATAAAGGGTAGTAAGTTATAATTTTTGTTTTTGTCCCATACAATGAGAATACGAAAAGTCTGTCTAATTGAAAGGACGTGACTATGTGGACGGTGAGCATACATTTTATAATGTTTCAGAGAGACATTTGAATTTTGATATGGTATTTAACCGTATTTGTAGTTTCATTGAAAAGGATCCGCGAAATTTATATCGATTATCTATTGGGACAGACTCACAAGCGCATCAAAAGGATACGAGGTTTATTACAGCGATACATATTCATCGTGTTGGAAAAGGAGCATGGGGATGTTTGCATCATAAATCAGTGAAAAATAAGCCAGCAACGTTGCGAGAGAAAATATATTTAGAAACACAGTTTAGTCAAGAAATCGCCTATCTATTTACTCCCAATCATATACAAGCGATATGGGATTTATTGCACCAATACGCTCAAGATGGAGCAGGATTCATAATGGAAATTCATTTAGATATCGGGAATGATGGTTTAACAAAAGAATTTATTTTAGATATGACGATGAAAATTCAAGCAATGGGATTAACAGCAAAAATTAAACCAGATGCTTATGCGGCATTTAGTTACGCAAACAGATATACAAAATAATGTGAAATGATGTCTATATATTCGCAGTCGTTAAGTGTTTCTAACGAAAACTGAATATTACATCTGTTAAATAGACTGAAAAATTTATATAATGAGAGTGATGATGCGAGTGCAAGGAGAGGAGCATATGGAAAAGGAATTTGTTTTAACAAGAGAAGAAGAAAATTTATTGTTGGATATTCTGTTTCAGCAAAATTACGCGAGCGAAATTTTAGCGGTGGAGCTTACAGACATTGAGAATGGTTTAAAACAGACAGATGTGACGCAATATAAAAAAATCACAAGATTGTTTTACCGATTAAAAAATAAAGGGTATTAAGCACTACCGGAATGGTAGTCTTTTTTTATGTTATATGCTAAAATAGTTATGTATTTTTATTTTTATTAGAATAATGTCAGGACAAAATAATAATATGAAAACGCTATCATAAAATGTGAATAGGATCGGAGAATATTAGCAGGAAAAAGGGAAAATGGGGGATGTAACATGATTAGTATTCCGAAAGACGAGTTTCAACAAATTCTTGTGAAGGATTTAATGATTTCATCAGATAAAGTAGCACATGTACAAATAGGGAATGGTCTAGAACATGCTTTACTCGTTCTTGTGAAATCTGGATATTCGGCGATTCCTGTTTTAGACCCTATGTATAAATTACATGGGTTAATTAGTACTGCTATGATTTTAGATGGTATTTTAGGATTAGAGCGCATTGAGTTTGAAAGACTTGAGAATATGAAAGTGGAACAAGTGATGAAGGAAGAGATTCCAGTTCTTACGTTAGAAGATTCTTTTGCAAAAGCTTTAGAAATGACAATTGATCATCCTTTTATTTGCGCTGTCAATGAAGAAGGTTACTTCGAGGGTATTTTAACACGGCGGGCTATTTTAAAATTGTTGAATAAAAAAGTGAGACAGCATAATCGATAACGTAGGGAAAGTGACTTCACAGAAAAGGCGAAGTCACTTTTTTTCGTGCATATCAGTTGTGTATGTATTATATTTAAAAAGACATAAAGCATAAGAAAAGTTTGAACTAACAAACCGTTCTAATGTATAAAAGTATGCAATTAAATTAAGGATGAAATACTTATTAAAATTAGGTGTATGGAAGCTAAGGAAAGAGGGAGAAAGTTGCAAATTGATGATTTTCAAATGATGGTTGTGTTAGCTCAGGAATCAAATATGAGAAAAGCGGCGGAACGTTTATTTGTTTCCCAACCTGCGCTTAGTCAACGATTACAATCTATGGAGAAACAATGGGGAATGAAATTTTTTATTCGTTCACAAAAAGGATTAACAATTACACCTGAAGGGGAAAAAGTTGCAAATTATGCAAAAGAAATGTTACAACGGGAAGAGGGTATTAAAAGTGAACTGGCTCTTTTTAGAACCGAAACATACGGTACGTTAAAAATAGCTGTTGCATCAGTCATTGGGCAATATTGGCTTCCACCTGTTTTGAAAAAATTTGTGCATAAGTATCCTTCTGTGAAGATATCTCTGTTTACTGGCTGGAGTAGTGAAGTGCAAAAGCAATTTTATGAAGGAGACGTTCATGTTGCTATACTGAGAGGATCACAAGAATACAAAGGGCAGAAACAACAATTATTTGAAGATGAATTATATTTAGTTGATAAAGAAATAAAAGATATTTCGATGTTAAAAGAGACAAATAGACCATTTATTCAATTTAAAAGTGATTCGACCTACTATGGACAAATACAAAATTGGTGGTATGGATTATTTTCAAATCCACCTAAGCGAACGATTGTAGTTGACCAAATTGAAACGTGCAAACAGCTTGTTTTAAATGGAATAGGTTATGCTCTTTTACCTTCGACTGTTTTAAAAGAAGTGCAGGAAAATATGTATAAAACACCTGTTCAATTAACGAGAGAAACATGGTTATTGACGAGTGACTCGGCAAGGCAGTTGAAGCAAGTACAAGCATTTTTAGAAATTATAGAAGAAATTCAAATGGAAAAATAAGATTATTGTCTTGCTACTCGCTCTATCGTTTGGTAGAGTAACATTATAAATGGATTTAGGAGGCAACAAGAATGAAAATGATGGACGCTAACGAAATTATTTCGTTTATTCAAAACAGTGAAAAGAAAACTCCTGTAAAGGTATACATAAAAGGGGATTTAAAAGAGGTAACATTCCCTGAAACAGTACAAGCATTTGTAAATAAAAAATCTGGTGTATTATTCGGAGAATGGTCTGAAATTAAGACAATTCTTGATGAAAATAACAAGCACATTGTTGACTATGTAGTTGAGAATGACCGTCGTAATTCTGCAATTCCAATGCTTGATTTAAAAGGTATTAAAGCTCGTATTGAGCCAGGCGCGATTATTCGTGACCATGTAGAAATTGGTGACAACGCTGTTATCATGATGAATGCAACAATTAACATCGGTGCTGTAATTGGTGAAGGTACTATGATCGACATGAACGCAGTGCTTGGTGGACGTGCAACAGTTGGTAAGAACTGTCACGTAGGTGCAGGTGCTGTACTTGCCGGTGTTATTGAGCCACCTTCTGCAAAACCAGTTATCGTTGAAGATGATGTTGTAATTGGTGCAAATGTAGTTGTTCTAGAAGGCGTTACAGTAGGTAAAGGTGCAGTTGTAGCAGCAGGAGCTGTTGTAACAGAAGATGTGCCTCCATATACAGTTGTTGCGGGAACTCCGGCACGTGTAATTAAAGAAATTGATGAGAAGACAAAAGCAAAAACTGAAATTAAACAAGAGCTTCGTCAATTAAACCCAGAGAAATAAAAAATAAAAAGCGTAAGAGCATGGATGTGCTCTTACGCTTTTTATAGATAGAGGTGCAAAAATGACAGTAAGCAAATTTGTCCAAGTTCGTAGAGATTTACATAAAATTCCGGAGATCGGATTTAAAGAGTGGAAAACACAACAGTATATTTTAGATTATATAGGAACGCTTCCTAATGAATATTTGGAAGTGAAAACATGGAAAACAGGTGTAATTGTTAAAGTAAATGGAAAAAATCCAGAAAAAATAATAGGTTATCGTGCAGATATAGACGGTCTACCAATTACAGAGGAAACTGGATATGAATTCTCTTCTGTCCATGAAGGAATGATGCATGCATGTGGACATGATTTGCATGCAACAATCGGTTTAGGACTTCTAACAGCGGCTGTAAGCGAAAGAATAGATGATGATCTTGTGTTTATATTCCAACCAGCTGAAGAAGGTCCAGGTGGTGCACTTCCTATGTTAGAAAGCGATGAGTTAAAAGAATGGAAGCCTAATATGATTCTTGGACTTCATATTGCGCCTGAATACTCTGTGGGAACAATTGCGACAAAAGAAGGTTTATTATTTGCGAATACATCAGAGCTATACGTTGATTTAAAAGGAAAAGGTGGACATGCTGCATATCCGCATACAGCAAATGATATGATTGTTGCAGCGAGTCATCTCGTTACACAACTTCAATCAGTTATTAGTCGTAATGTGAACCCTCTTGACAGTGCGGTAATTACAATTGGGAAAATTACAGGTGGTACAGTTCAAAACATTATCGCAGAAAAGTCTCGTTTAGAAGGAACAATTCGAACGCTATCAGTGGAATCAATGAAACGTGTTAAAAGCCGAATTGAGGCAATTGTTGCGGGAATAGAAGCTTCTTTTCAATGCGAAGCTGTTATTGACTACGGAGCGATGTATCATCAAGTGTATAACCATGAGGAGCTAACGAGAGAGTTTATGCAATTTACACGTGAACAAACGACTATGGACGTAATTACGTGTACGGAGGCAATGACAGGTGAAGACTTTGGTTATATGCTTCGAGAGATGCCTGGATTTATGTTTTGGCTTGGAGTAAATTCAGAATATGGTTTACATCATGCGAAATTAAAACCAGACGAAGAGGTTATTGAGAAAGCAATTGTATTTTTAAATCAATATGTGAAGTGGAAGGGAAATAGAAAGTGAACTTACTCGCTAATTGTGCAATAGTTTAGAGTGGGGACTTCTTAGTTCAGAGACGAAAACATCTTTCGTATTCGTTAGTGTTAGACATCTTCATACAAATGAGTAAAGTTAAATTTGACGTCTTAATAATGAGCAGGGGGTTTTTAGCCACTGCTCATTATTAATTATTGCTAATAGGGAAGATAATTATTTAACTACCCTATATATGTTTACTTTTAGTATGAAAAGTGTGTAAAATCAATGTGATACATAGAAAAAAGGGTGGGGAATTACGTGCAAATTAGCAGTGCGATTTTATGTTTCGTCTTATATGCATATGTTATTATTGCGGCGGTTTATTTTGGGATAAGTTTTTACGCCTATCGTTTAGCAAATAATAGTGAATATGAAGAAACATACAAATGGGTGAAAAGATATTTGTCACCTGTACTAGAAATTATGAATGGATTTGTTCTTTTTTTATTTATTGGATTAATTGCTTTCTCGACGAGTTTAGTAGGGAATAAGACTACGTTATTTGTACTAGGTATCATTATTTTTATGCTATTAGGAATTCGGATTGGTAATACGGTGTTTTGGAACGAAAGAAAAATAGATGGTTGGACAGGGATGTTTATTCCATGTATGTTAGCTGCAATTGTGACGAATATAGAACATGAATATTATCAATTACATTTTTGGCTTATCATTGTTTTAACAATCCTCTCTGTTTTGTATATAAGTACTGTCGTGCTAACATACATCGCAAATGAAAAAGGAGATGCAAAAGGTGCGCACTTCTTTAGAGGGCGTGCATTATTATGGAGTGTGCCGACGATGGCAGTTATAGGAATTATTGCGATATTAGTAAATGGATATCAATTTACTAATTGGCAATTGTTTTTAGAAACTTGGTGGATCTTCATTGTTTCGCTTGTAGCTTTTTTAGGCGCAACACATTATTTATTCCATCAACATCATTACATATTGGCACTGTTATTCGCATTTACACAACTTTTATTTGCTTTTTTCGGACAAGAAACGCTATTGTTCGTTTTTGAAACATTTAGTTCATTTGGAAATATATTTGTATTTGGTATGTTAATTTTCGGTATCGCGTTTTATTTACAACAGTATTTTTATATGCAAAAACAAAAATAAGAAGTATATACAGGTTTTTGTAGCGAATTTAAAGTATGTTACAATAAAAGTACATAGTATTTGATGTTATTGGAGGAATTCCTGTGGGCGAAAAAGAGAAAGAATTTGCTGTTATTGGGCTTGGCCGTTTTGGTGGAAGTATTTGCCGTGAATTAGCTCAATTAGGTATGGAAGTAATGGCAATTGACTCAGATGAGGATAAAATTAATGAGTTTGCAAATATAGCTTCGCATGCTGTAATTGCAGATTCAACAGATGAGATGGTATTAAAAAGTCTTGGTATTCGTAATTTTGATCATGTAGTCGTTGCTATTGGAGATAATTTGAATTCAAGTATTTTAACAACGTTAATTTTGAAAGAATTAGGTGTGAAAAATATTACTGTAAAAGCTCAAAATGACTATCATGAAAAAGTGTTAAGTAAAATAGGGGCAGATCATATTGTGCATCCAGAACGAGATATGGGAAAAAGGATTGCTAATAATATCGCATCAAGTAATGTGTTAGATTACCTAGAGCTTTCAGATGAGCATAGTATTGTAGAGATTATCGCAAATAAAAAAATTGATGGGCACTCTTTAATTGAATTAGATATTCGTGCGAAGTTTGGTTTGAACATTGTAGCAATTAAACGTGGAAAAGAAGTTATCGTATCTCCTCGAGCTACAGAAAACGTTCAGGCGGGAGATATATTAATTGTAATTGGTCATGATGATGAAGTAGATCGTTTTAAGCATTTTTTAAGATAAGAGAAAAGGACAATGCCGAGGAGGCATTGTCCTTTTTCTTATATTTCCATAATGATTGGTAAAATCATTGGACGACGTTTCGTTTTTTCGTATAGGAATGGTGCTAATGTGTCTGTAATCTCATTTTTAATTTCAGACCATTGTGTTGTTTTTCGCTCCATTACTTTTTCTAAATGTGTTGTAATTAATGTTTGAGCATCGTTGATTAAATCGCTGCTTTCACGCATATAAACGAAACCACGCGAGATGATATCAGGTCCTGCTGCAACTTTAAATTCTTTCATATCAATGCTTACAACTACAATAACAAGTCCTTCTTCAGAAAGAATGCGACGATCACGTAATACGATATTACCGATATCTCCAATACCATTTCCATCGATATAGACAGAGCCAGATGGGATTTTCCCAGCTACGCTTGCTTCATCAGAACGTAAAGCAAGAACATCTCCATTATCCATAATGAAACAATTTTCTTCTGGAATACCACAATCATTCGCTAATTTCATATGCATACGTTGCATACGATATTCACCATGAATTGGCATGAAATATTTCGGCTTAATAAGACGTAGCATTAACTTTTGTTCTTCTTGTCCACCGTGTCCACTCGTATGAATATTTGAGAGTTTACCATGGATTACATCAGCACCAGCGCGGTACAACATGTTAATTGTACGACTTACACTAATTGTATTGCCTGGGATTGGTGAAGAAGAGAAAACAACTGTATCGCCAGGGATAATTTGAATTTGACGATGTGTACCATTGGCAATACGTGAAAGTGCTGCCATCGGTTCCCCTTGACTACCTGTACATAACATAACAACTTTATTAGCTGGTAGGCGGTTTAGCTGAGATGTGTCTATGAATGTATCCTTTGGACACCGGATATAACCAAGGTTTTGTCCGATTTCAATAGCCGCTTCCATACTTCGACCGAATACAGCTACTTTACGATTGTTTTCAACAGCAGCCTCAACAACTTGTTGTAAGCGATGGATATTCGATGCAAAGGTTGCGAATATAATACGACCGTCTACTTTGCGGAATATATCTTGAATACTATCACCAACGCGGCGCTCAGACATCGTAAAGTTTGGCACTTCACTGTTTGTACTATCAGATAAGAGACAAAGTACACCGTCTTTTCCGATTTCGGCCATTTTTGTTAAATCTGCTGGCTCACCTACTGGTGTGAAATCAAATTTGAAATCACCTGTATGAACGACTTGTCCTTGAGGTGTTTTCACAACAACTCCGTATGAATCCGGAATACTGTGAGTTGTACGGAAGAAGGAAACAGATGTCTTTTTAAATTTAATAACATCATCTTCTTGAATTTCATAAAGTTTTGCTTTACGAAGTAATCCGTGCTCTTCTAATTTGTTTTTTATTAGGGCAATTGCTAATTTTCCGCCGTAAATTGGAATGTTTACTTGACGTAATAGATAAGGAATTCCACCGATATGATCTTCGTGACCATGTGTAATGAATAACCCTTTAATTTTATCTTCGTTTCGCACAAAATAAGTGTAATCTGGTATTACATAATCGATCCCGAGGAGTTCGTCTTCTGGAAATTTAATTCCAGCATCAATTATAATAATTTCATCTTGAAATTGAACAGCATATGTATTTTTACCGATTTCACCAAGACCACCGAGGGCAAAAACGGCAGCTTGATCATTTTTTAGGAATTTCATATGACTATACGATCTCCGCTAATATTAAATCAGCGTTTTGTTTTTCATATTCAAGATGAGCACCAGTAACAGACTGAACGAACTCGATATTATATGCGAACTTATTTAATTTTTTACGAACATCCTTTTGAGACGTAGCCTCTAAATATAAAACTTTTGTATTTTCACGTACTGGGACCTCAGTTAATTTTTCTTGATAAAATACTTTAAAAATCATTGGGAAAACCTCTCCTTGTCTATGTTTTGCATTATCTGTTACTTATTATAAAGCAAACAGTCACGATTTTCATGTTTTTTCGAATGAGAATGAAGAAAAAGCCCGAAATGGGCACAATTTAAGCGATTGTCTTCTTACGGACTAAATCGTTTAAATAACGCTTGAGCTTTTTCTTCAGCTTCTTCAGCATGATTACTCCTTCCTTTCCTTATTTAAAACATGCATATTACTAATGATAACTCTGTCTCCCATACAAGAAAGAAGATTAGAAGTGAATAGTGAATCTTGTTCTTTTTAGTATAGTGTAAGTTATCTTGTAGTAACGATTAGTAGCCGTTAGTTATAGATATAGTATGAGGAAGAATAGAAAAGAAAATTCATCCGAACAAGTATCCACATTTTTTCACTAATAGTATATGCACATTTCATAAATAAGGTCAGAAAGTGAACGCTTTCTTCACAGATGTTTAATATGTTATACTTTTTTTTGAAATTTGAAAAGTGATAATCAAAATAGGAATATAGAGTGCCAGAAAGGATTTTGACAAATGAATGATAAAATTGTCTTTTTTGATATTGATGGAACATTATTAGATCATGATAAGAAAATTCCGCAATCTACAAGAGATGCAGTAAGAGATTTACAAGAAAAAGGTGTGCATGTAGCGATTGCGACAGGGCGTGCGCCATTTATGTTTGAAGATATTCGTGAGGAACTCAATATACATAATTATGTTAGTTTTAACGGGCAGTATGTTGTATTTGAGGATGAGGTATTATTTAATAATCCATTACATCCTGATGCTCTACATAAGTTTACTCAGTTTGCAAAACAAGAAGGATATCCACTTGTATATCTTGACCATCAAGAAATGAGAGCGTCAGTGGAATATCATGATTATGTAAAAGAAGGTTTTGGAAGCTTACAATTCGAGCATCCGGCATATGAACCTGATTTTTATGAGAAACGCGATATTTATCAAACGCTTCTTTTTTGTGAAGTAAACGAAGAAGAAAAGTTTATTCATCATTATCCAGATTTTCATTTTATACGCTGGCATGCATATTCAATGGATATTATCCCTAATGGTGGTTCTAAGGCAAAAGGGATTGAGAAGTTTATTGAGAAAATAGGATTTAATCGTGAACAAGTATATGCATTTGGGGACGGATTAAATGATTTAGAAATGATTGAAGCAGTAGGAACGGGCATTGTGATGGGGAATGGTCATGAGGATTTGAAAAAACTTGCTAATTATGTGACAAAAGATGTTAATGAAGACGGTATTTATCACGGATTAAAGTGGGCTGGCTTGTTATAAGTAAGTGTGGAACCCATTTCATATAATAAAAAGGCGGAAGATTAACTTCCGCCTTTTTACTATTATCGCTCGAGAGGTTTTGAATCATCGGGAGCCACAAATGGATTGTCTTTATTAATATGGTCATAGAACATAACACCGTTTAAATGGTCGATTTCATGTTGGAATACAATTGCTGGTAAACCTTTTAATCGCAGTTTTACGTCTTCACCGTTAATCGTTGTTGCCTTTACTGTAATTCTCGTGTAACGAGGGACATAACCAGGTACTTCACGGTCTACAGATAGACAGCCTTCACCATTTTGTAAATATGTACGTTCAACAGAATGACTAATGATTTTTGGGTTAAATAATGCGTAGCTATATAACGTATCGTTCGTATCAGTTACATGAACCGCAATCATTTTCTTTGAAATACCGATTTGCGGAGCTGCTAATCCGATTCCGGGGCGTAAATTATATTTTTCAGCCATTTCAGGGTCCTGGCTATTTATTACAAATTCAATCATTTCTTTAAGAGTATTTGTATCTTCCTCGCTAGCAGGTAAGGAGACCTCTTCTGCGACGTCGCGCAAAATAGGATTTCCTTCACGAATTACCTCATTCATTGTAAGCATATGTAATCTCTCCTTTCTCCTTTAGTCTACCAAAGGAGATAAAAAAAGTCATCGGCAAGTAAAGAAGAGCTACTTGGAAACAAATCTTCTACAGATAAGTTATGTAATAAAAAGAAAAGACGGCAAAGCCGTCTGTTTCTTTCCATAGTTGTTTTATTTTACATTAATTAGCGAATGCAAGCAGCACCAACGATAATTAAAAGGATAAACAACACAACGATTAAGGCGAAGCCGCTTCCAGATCCGCCACAAGAACCGCCATAACCGTAGGAAGGATATGAACAAGTTGTTGGATAGCAATATGAGTATCCGTACATGAGATGACCTCCTTTATCATTTCCCGCTAATACTGCGGTTACTATAATGTATGGAGGAATGATCAGAAATGTATAGGTATTTACCTATAAAAGGAAGAAGTGTTTGTATAATTTTCTTGAGAAGAGAGAAAAACTAAGGAGAATTAAATCGTTTACATATTATTCTAAGAGAAAAAATAAGTTAAAAAGGGAATAATATAACAGCAGGTTATTGCTTACTAATACAGATGTGAAAAATAAAAACACGTTTGTGTAGAGGAAACCGGCATATTATTTATAAAAAAACGTATTCAAAGTAATTGACATCGTAATTAGAATAGTTGTAAACTAAAAAACGTGATCAAGATTGTATTAATATGTTTTTGAAAAAACATTAGTACAGATTGTTAGGTACACAAAATTATTCTCAACCGACAAACAAATTTGTTGGTTTACATTGTTGCGCTTTCAGTCTAGCTAATAGATAGTGAAAGCGTTTCAGAATATGGTTCAAGAGAGGAAGAGGTGAACGGAATGGGTACTAAAACAAAAAAGACCCTATTTAATGTTGATGAGCAAATGAAAGCTATCGCAGCTCAATTTGAAACATTACAAATTTTAAATGAAAAAGGCGAAGTTGTGAATGAAGCAGCTATGCCTGAATTATCTGATGATCAATTAAAAGAATTAATGCGCCGTATGGTGTATACTCGCGTACTAGATCAACGTTCTATTTCTTTAAACCGTCAAGGACGTTTAGGTTTCTACGCACCAACTGCTGGACAAGAGGCTTCTCAATTAGCAAGTCATTTCGCACTTGAAGCAGAAGATTTCATCTTACCAGGATATCGTGACGTTCCACAATTAGTGTGGCACGGTCTACCATTATACCAAGCATTCTTATTCTCTCGTGGACATTTCATGGGTAACCAAATGCCTGAGAATGTAAATGCACTTGCTCCACAAATCATTATCGGTGCGCAAATCATCCAAACTGCTGGTGTTGCGTTAGGTATGAAATTACGTGGTAAAAAATCTGTTGCAATTACTTACACTGGTGACGGTGGTGCTTCACAAGGTGACTTCTACGAAGGTATGAACTTTGCGGGTGCATTCAAAGCTCCAGCAATCTTCGTTGTACAAAACAACCGTTATGCAATCTCTACTCCAGTAGAAAAGCAATCTGCAGCTAAAACTGTAGCACAAAAAGCAGTAGCAGCAGGTATTTACGGAATTCAAGTAGACGGTATGGATCCATTAGCTGTATATGCAGCAACTGCTTTCGCTCGTGAGCGCGCAGTAAATGGCGAAGGTCCTACTTTAATCGAGACTTTAACATTCCGTTATGGTCCACATACAATGGCTGGTGATGACCCAACTCGTTACCGTACAAAAGATATCGAAAACGAATGGGAACAAAAAGATCCAATCGTACGCTTCCGTGCATTCTTAGAAAACAAAGGCCTATGGTCTCAAGAAGTTGAAGAGAAAGTTATCGAAGAAGCAAAAGAAGATATCAAACAAGCAATTGCTAAGGCTGACCAAGCTCCAAAACAAAAAGTTACTGATTTAATGGAAATCATGTACGAAAAAATGCCTTACAACTTAGCTGAACAATATGAAATTTACAAAGAAAAGGAGTCGAAGTAAGCCATGGCTCAAATGACAATGATTCAAGCAATCACTGATGCTTTACGCGTTGAAATGAAAAATGATCCTAACGTACTTGTGTTTGGTGAAGACGTTGGTGTAAACGGCGGAGTATTCCGTGCTACTGAAGGTTTACAAGCTGAATTCGGTGAAGATCGTGTAATGGATACTCCACTTGCAGAGTCTGGTATTGGTGGACTTGCAGTTGGACTTGCACTTGAAGGCTTCCGTCCAGTTCCAGAAATCCAATTCTTCGGTTTCATTTATGAAGTAATGGATTCAGTTTCTGGTCAATTAGCTCGTATGCGTTACCGTTCTGGTGGACGTTGGACTGCTCCAGTAACAATTCGTTCTCCATTCGGTGGTGGTGTTCATACTCCTGAACTACATGCTGATAGCTTAGAAGGATTAGTGGCACAACAACCTGGTCTAAAAGTTGTTATTCCATCTACTCCATACGATGCAAAAGGTCTTTTAATCTCTGCGATTCGTGACAACGATCCAGTTATCTACTTAGAGCATATGAAATTGTACCGTTCATTCCGTCAAGATGTACCAGAAGGTGATTACACAATTGATTTAGGCAAAGCTGACATCAAACGTGAAGGTACAGATGTATCTGTTATCGCTTATGGTGCTATGGTTCATGCTGCATTAAAAGCTGCTGAAGAACTTGAAAAAGAAGGTATCTCTTTAGAGGTTGTTGACTTACGTACAGTTCAACCATTAGATATCGAAACAATCATCGCTTCTGTTGAAAAAACAGGCCGCGTAGTTGTAGTTCAAGAAGCTCAAAAACAAGCTGGTATTGCAGCTAACGTTGTAGCGGAAATTAACGACCGTGCAATCTTAAACTTAGAAGCTCCAGTTGTACGTGTTGCAGCTGCTGATACAGTATTCCCATTCTCTCAAGCTGAGAGCGTATGGTTACCAAACCATAAAGATATTGTTGAAGCTGTTAACAAAGTAATGAACTTCTAATTTTTAGTTTTTCATGTGCAAAAGAAATCAGCACATGCTGGTTTCTTTTGTACATATTCCATAATAATGAAATGAATCAGGGGGCTGAATTCCGTGGCATTTGAATTTAAACTACCAGATATCGGTGAAGGTATCCACGAAGGTGAAATCGTAAAATGGTTTATTAAACCAGGCGATGAAGTAAATGAAGACGATGTACTTCTTGAAGTACAAAATGATAAAGCAGTAGTAGAAATCCCTTCTCCTGTTAAAGGTAAAGTACTTGAAGTACTTGTAGAAGAAGGAACAGTTGCAATTGTAGGAGATACATTAATTAAATTTGATGCTCCTGGATACGAAAACCTTAAATTTAAAGGTGACGATCATGATGAAGCTCCAAAAGCTGAAGAAGCAGCAGTAGTAGAAGCTCCAGCAGCGGAAACTACTCCAGCAGCAACTGCAGAAGTAGTAAATGAGCGTGTAATCGCTATGCCATCTGTTCGTAAATATGCTCGTGAAAAAGGTGTAGATATTCATAAAGTAGCTGGTTCTGGTAAGAACGGCCGTGTTGTGAAAACTGACATCGATGCATTTGCAAATGGTGGACAAACTGTAGCAGCAACTGAGGCTCCAGCAGCAGTAGAAGCTACTCCAGCAGCAGCAGCGAAAGAAGAAGCACCAAAAGCACAACCAATCCCAGCTGGTGAATATCCAGAAACTCGTGAGAAAATGAGTGGTATCCGTAAAGCGATTGCGAAAGCAATGGTTAACTCTAAACATACAGCTCCTCACGTAACATTAATGGATGAAGTAGATGTAACAGAACTTGTTGCTCACCGTAAGAAGTTCAAAGCTGTTGCAGCTGACAAAGGTATTAAATTAACTTACCTTCCATACGTTGTAAAAGCTTTAACATCTGCATTACGTGAATTCCCAATGTTGAATACTGCTTTAGACGATGCTTCTCAAGAAATCGTTCATAAACATTACTTCAACATCGGTATCGCAGCTGATACAGACAAAGGTCTATTAGTACCAGTTGTTAAAGATACAGATCGTAAATCTATCTTTACTATCTCTAACGAGATCAATGAACTTGCTGGTAAAGCACGTGATGGTCGTTTAGCTCCAACTGAAATGAAAGGTGCTTCTTGCACAATTACAAACATTGGTTCTGCAGGTGGACAATGGTTCACTCCAGTTATCAATCACCCAGAAGTAGCAATCCTTGGTATCGGCCGTATCGCTGAGAAACCAGTTGTGAAAAACGGTGAAATCGTTGCAGCTCCAGTATTAGCATTATCTCTAAGCTTTGACCATCGTTTAATTGACGGCGCAACTGCTCAAAAAGCATTAAACCAAATTAAACGTCTATTGAATGACCCACAATTATTAGTAATGGAGGCGTAATAACAATGGTAGTAGGAGATTTCCCAATTGAATTAGATACAGTCGTTGTTGGTGCAGGTCCTGGTGGATACGTTGCGGCAATTCGTGCAGCACAATTAGGTCAAAAGGTAGCGATTATTGAAAAATCTAACCTTGGTGGCGTATGCTTAAACGTTGGATGTATTCCTTCAAAAGCGTTAATCAATGCAGGTCATCGTTATGAGAATGCAATGCATTCTGATGACATGGGTATCACTGCAGAGAACGTAAAAGTTGACTTTACAAAAGTTCAAGAATGGAAAAACGGCGTAGTTAAGAAATTAACTGGCGGTGTTGAAGGCCTTCTTAAAGGTAACAAAGTTGAAATCATTCGCGGTGAAGCTTACTTCGTAGATGCTAACACATTACGTGTAATGACTGAAGATGCAGCACAAACTTATACGTTTAAAAATGCTGTTCTTGCAACTGGTTCTACACCAATCGAAATTCCAGGATTCAAATACTCTAAACGTGTTATCAACTCTACAGGCGCTTTAAGCTTACCTGAAATTCCTAAAAAACTTGTTGTAATCGGCGGCGGTTACATCGGTATGGAATTAGGTACTGCATATGCTAACTTCGGTACAGAAGTTACTGTAGTAGAAGCTGGCGACGAAATCTTAGCTGGTTTCGAAAAAGCTATGAGCTCTGTTGTTAAACGTGCTCTACAGAAAAAAGGTAACGTAAATATCCATACAAAAGCTATGGCTAAAGGCGTTGAAGAAACAGAAACTGGCGTAAAAGTTAGCTTTGAAGTTAACGGTGAAATCCAAACTGTAGAAGCAGATTACGTATTAGTAACTGTAGGTCGTCGTCCAAACACTCAAGAAATCGGTCTTGAGCAAGTTGGAATTAAAATGACTGACCGTGGCATTATCGAAATTGATGAGCAATGCCGTACAAATATTTCAAACATCTATGCAATCGGTGATATCGTTCCTGGACCACCATTAGCTCACAAAGCTTCTTACGAAGGTAAAGTAGCTGTTGAAGTAATTAGTGGCCATGCATCAGCAATCGATTACATCGGAATTCCTGCAGTATGCTTCACTGATCCAGAATTAGCATCTGTTGGTTACACTAAGAAACAAGCTGAAGAAGCAGGAATGACAGTAGCTGTATCTAAGTTCCCATTCGCTGCAAACGGTCGTGCGTTATCATTAAACAGCACTGACGGTTTCTTACAACTTGTAACGCGTAAAGAAGATGGTCTTCTTGTAGGTGCACAAGTTGCAGGTGCAGGTGCTTCTGATATTATCTCTGAGATTGGTTTAGCTATCGAAGCTGGAATGACAGCTGAAGATATCGCTCAAACAATCC
The DNA here is from genome assembly GCF_016650875.1 of Bacillus sp. TH30. Lineage (NCBI taxonomy): Bacteria > Bacillati > Bacillota > Bacilli > Caryophanales > Bacillaceae > Bacillus > Bacillus sp. TH30. The sequence goes on from NZ_JAEKEY010000002.1 coordinate 3,941,837, forward strand.
ATGCTCACCCAACATTAGGTGAGATCACAATGGAAGCAGCTGAAGTTGCTCTTGGAATGCCAATTCACATTGTAAAATAATTTAAGTAATGTAAATACCCCATCTCTTATTTAAAGAGATGGGGTATTTTTATTTTCATAAAATGACTTGCAAGGTCTTTATATGTACTTGTCGAATGAATATATAATACTTTAAATGAACCGTTAGCATATATGCCGTTATATAATATGTAATTGATTCAAACTTAATCCCATATATTAATAAAATAGAGCATGTCAAAGGAGAAGGTTCCATGAGAATATTACATGTTATATTTTATCATTTTCTATTATGGAGTGGTTTTTCCATTGTATTAACATTATCGAATGGTGATAAGTTTCATTATAAAGTAATTCTCTTTTTCGTATTTCTTTATTTGGCATATGTGATTGCATGTTTTGTATTACACGTAAGAAAGCAGGCATTATTCCTTACGTGTTCAAATTGCATACTTTTTTTAATCATATTCTCTATTTTTTAAATTAACGTTTATAGAAATACATTGTTCTTCCATTAAATAGTTGTAACTCTCCTTCTAATTTCTTCGCTAGAAAACGGCTAAATTCATTTGCTTTTCCTTTATCACCAAATGTTGCTGTAGTAGGCAAAGAAACCTGAATAAAAGATTGTTCCTTTTCTATTCCAATCCCAACATAAATAGAATCATATCGATCGTGACTCGATTGGAGTTTTAATGTTGTTGCTGATGTATCTAATATTTCATAAGGAAAAGCTGTATTTGTATAAGCATAATTAATTTGATCACCAGTCTTGGAAGTAACGGTTTTATAGTTATGAAAAAGGTGTTTAACATCTTCTATTGAAACAGATTGTTGATTGGATTTAGGTACAAGTGTGATAAAGGCGTGTTGCATACAAATTCCCCCTTAGCTTAGTAGAATAATATCATTCTACATCCTACTGAATTTTTTGACAATTAAAAGGAGTATTCCTTTTTTGTTTAATATATTAATGAGTAGGAAGTGTTATTTAGAAAGGTGGAAACTCATGTTTGAAAAATTGTATGATGAGCATGAAAGTGTGAAGGTACGATTTTTAGGATTTATGACGCATGATACACGTTATGATTTTGGAGTTATTTATACAAATATGTTTTTTGGAAAGCCACTTATTGTTTGTATGCAAACAGGGAGATCTACTTTGCTTGGGAGAGATGATGTAGAAAATGTTCCATATATACAGGAAACTTTTAAGTTAGGATCGGAAGAGGAGGCGGAGGAGTTAGCTCAGTTTTTTAAATTTCTTGTTCCGTCTACTTCTTTGCATGCGGAGTATGAAGAATAATTAACAAGAAACAGTCGTACGTATGAGATATGGCTGTTTTTTTGTGTTAATATCGCATACTAATTTAATTTTAAAATATTTAATGTGTTATACTAAAAACCTATTGACGTAAAAAGTATAACATATTAAAATAAAGACAGAAAGTTAAGCGGTTACAAAAGTTTTTGGGATTATAAACTTAGGGGGAAATGAAAAATGGGAACAATCGTATGTCAAGATTGTGAAGGTACAATTGCACACTTCGAGGATGAGAAAGTAACGGTACTTTACGGGAAATGTGGATCTTGCGGATGTGATCACACAGAACATACAAAAGCCCAATAATTGATAGGAAATTGACAGCTAAAAGTTTTTAGGACCATAAACTTAGGGGGAAATGAAAAATGGGAACAATCGTATGCCAAGTTTGTGAAGGAACAATCGGACATTTTGAAGATGAGAAAACGACAGTACTTTATGGGAAATGTGGTTCCAATTGTGACTGTGCTAGTAGAGAAAATGCGAAAGCTTAATCATATATAAGTAGATTATTCTTTAAACTCAGGGGGAAATGAAAATGGGAACAATCGTATGCCAAGTTTGTGAAGGAACAATCGCACATTTTGAAGATGAAAAATCAACAGTACTTTATGGGAAATGTGGATCTCATTGCGAATGTGACCATACAGAACATACAAAAGCTTAATAATTAAGAAAAAACGCCTACACATGTAGGCGTTTTTTTAATAGATTGTAGTTGTATGCCCGACTGTTGCAACAATTGCATCATCTCTAATAGGAATAAATCCTATTGATGTTTGTGGCGTGTTAGGAGGGGCATATTGACTCATCATACGGCTATCAATACGAGTAATAAAATCGGTTAAATAAGCTGAAATAAAAGCATAAGGGATCCTTCGTTCATTTAATGAATAAATAATTTCCTCTTTCGTTTTTACGCCTACGCCATGTCCGTAAAAAAAGAAGTTTCCTAGATAGATTGCATTTTCTCCTTGCCACTCAATCGTAGCTGGATTAACTTGTGGGTTTTTAAAGTAAACGAGGTCACCTGGAACGATATCGCCACTCGTTTTTGTTATGAGCTTTAAGTCGCGATCGTAGTCCCATGTATAAAGTAAGAGGTTTGCGAATAGACGGTTGAAAGTTTTTTCCTCATATAATGATAGTAATGCTTTGTAAAAAATGATAATCATTGCGGTGGCACATTCAGTTCCATATAGTTTTCCGTTTTTAAAAATATCTTGGATGGCAATGGAAGGGGCTATGTTTGGAAGGAGTTGAAATCCGCCAAGTGATGTTCTTTCCCAAAACTGAGGATTGCAAAAAGATTGTTGAAACGTACGAAACTGAAATCCACTTTGAAAAAGTTCTAGCGCGGAAGTAATAATATTAACTCGTAAATTAAGATCAAAGCTGAGTTCATCGGCTGTTCGGAAGGAATAAACTTCTTGATTTCCCGCCATTATGGATAAAATCTGTTGTTTTTCAGCTGCAAATGGCTCATATTCATTTGTGATATAAGGGTGTACAATAGAACGGCCTATCACAATCATAATGGTATCCCCACCTATACGTTACAGATTTCGCGATACGGGAAAGCCTATATTGGACTTTAGACATAGGATGAAAGTATCGCTTTTTCATAGAAAAACATTTATCCCGCTATTTGCGGGCAGTAAGAATTCCACCTCAACATTCGGCTGGAGCCCTGCTGCCCGTAAACGCCCGATTGGTGAAGGCTAATAATCAGTGGGGATGAACAAAACCCCACTGATTAAAGTTTCACTTTATATTTTGGTAGACTTTAACTACAGACAAGTACAAGTCTTTAAAACGCCAATGTGTTCTTTGAAAAAAGATAGCATAGGGAGTTCGATAGCCGAATTCAAGCTATCGGTAAAATGATATGTGTCGTCAAGAACAAGACGCTAAAACACCTGAACACGAATCTGTACGGTATGGTATAAGTACCGTAGCTCACGAACCTATACGGTCTGTTGTGAGAGTGGTGATGGCACACCGCAATCTTGCACGTCAGCGATACCAGAAATGGACTTCGCCTTAGGTAGCAAGAATCCCACTGATGTTAGTCAGCTTGCCCCATTAGGGTGGGAATGTCAAATTCTTTAGTATCGTATGAAAAAAAGAGAAAAAAGGTGAAAGAAAAGCCTATCAACTGATAGGCTTGTACTCTTTAATAACACGTAATGTTTGTAATGTCATATCTTCAGGACCTTGTACAGGTAACCCAGCTTCTAAATTTTTAAGAATATACTCTAAGTTATCTTGTGTAATAATTTCCCCCGGAGTAAAGATTGGAATCCCTGGCGGATAAACCATAACAAAATCAGCTATAATACGACCTGCTGCGTTTTCAAATGGAATGACTTCTGTTTCTGAATAAAAAGCATCTCTAGGAGAAAGTGCTAGCACAGGTATTTCTGGTATTTCTACTTGTACTTGAACACCTTTGTCTGCTCTATTTCTATATGTTGCTGCTAAATCTTGTAATGCTGTAATAAGTGTATCTGTTTCACTTTCTGTATCTCCAAATGTGATAAGACAAAGTATGTTATATAAATCAGAGAGTTCTACTTCAATGTTGTAATGTTCTCTAAGCCATACTTCAGCCTGATGGCCTGTAATACCTAAATCTTTTACAGATACAATTATCTTTGTAGGATCATAGTTAAAAGTAGCATCTGTTCCTAGCATTTCTTTTCCGGGACAATAAAGATGCTCAATAGCATTAATAGCATCACGAACATGCTCAGCTAATTGTATTGTTTGTTCTATGAGAGCTGTTCCTTCGGTAGCAAGACGTTTTCTAGCAACATCAAGGGATGCTAACAAAATGTAAGAAGTTGATGTAGTCGTAAGCATGCTAATAATGGATTGGACATGCTTTACGTTCACAAGACCTTCTTTTACATTAAGAATAGAGCTTTGGGTTAAAGACCCACCTAATTTGTGAACACTTGTTGCTGCCATATCTGCACCTGCTTGCATAGCTGATATTGGTAGTTCATCATGAAAATGGATATGAACACCGTGAGCCTCATCAACAAGTACAGGAATATCGTAAGAATGAGCTAATTCTACAATCTGCTCTAAATCTGCAGCAAACCCAAAATATGTTGGATTTATAACAAGTAAGCCTTTCGCATCTGAGTGCTCTTCAAGAGCCTTTTTGACAGATTGAATTGTGATCCCATGTGAAATACCGAGCTTCGGATCAATCTCAGGATGCATGAAAATTGGTTTTGCACCTGAGAAAATAATAGCTGACATTACTGATTTATGCACATTCCGTGGCACGAGGATTTTATCCCCAGGACCGCACACGCTCATCACCATTGTCATAATTGCACCACTTGTACCTTGAATAGAAAAGAACGTATGATCTGCACCGAAAGCAGCGGCTGCTAAATCCTGTGCTTCTTTAATCATACCTTTTGGATGATGTAAATCATCGAGCGGCGCAATATTAATTAAATCAATTGCTAATGCATTATGCCCAATAAATTCGCGAAATGTAGGATCCATGCCCTGTCCTTTTTTATGACCAGGAATATGGAATTGAACTGGATTTCGCTTACTGTGCTCAACTAAAGCGGTAAACAATGGTGTTTCGTATTGGGACAATCTATACACCCCTTCTTCTTCGTAATATTTATTAGAGTTTGTTTTATATGATTTCATCTCATTCTAAAAGGAAATTAAGATGACAAACTTTTAGAACTTGACTTGTTTTTCTGCCATTCGCAAAAGCCTTTTTTGGGATGGTAGTCTCACTTTATTCTCTATAAAACAAAAGCATTATATCACCAATAATTATAGATGTATAGAAAAATCGCATTTTCAAGGTGAGTATGTTTAATAGTTATATTTTAAATACTGCAAAGAGGAAGACAATTCCATTGAAATGGATAAATGGTGTATAATGCAGAGTGGCTATAGTGAAGAATAAAAGGTTGTCTTAAAGGTAGCATAATGGAAAAAGAAAGAATACTGAATGAGGTGCAAAAATGGAATATCAATATCCACTTGATTACAATTGGTCAAATGAAGAAATGGTAGCAGTTGTAAAGTTTTATGAAGCGATTGAAAAGGTATATGAAAAAGGAGTTTTGAGAGAAGATTTGATGGAATTATATCGTCGTTTTAAAGAGATTGTGCCATCGAAGGCAGCGGAGAAAAAAATTGATAAAGAATTTCAAGAAGTAAGTGGATATTCTATATATCGTACGATTCAAAGAGCAAAAGAAGTAGCGGAAAAAAAGATTGTAAAAATGTAAAAATATTTTGAAAATTAAAATGCAAAGTGCTATAATGTGATAACAACTAAAAACGGACAATATAAATTGTCCGTTTTCTACTATCGATTACAAAGTGCATATAAAGGAAGGAGTGGTTGCATCGTAGATTCAATCTTAGCAAGGAATTGTTCATTGGTCATTGCTGAAAACTCCTCTGGTGATATATGAATACCGACTAATAACTCTGCTTTTTTCACAGTAGCTAAACGTTCAATCATCTTTTGTAAGTCTTCCGTTTCAAGCGTTTTATGTAGTTTTACACCTGGTTTAGTATGGTCAATGGACCAAACGAAGTCATTTGGAATATTTGTTTTTAAATCATTTAAATGTTCTAAGAAGGCGTGAGCCGTCTCCACTTTTTGTGGACACTCATAGATTAAACCAAAGTATATGAAGGCGTGAGTACCCCATAAACCAATTTGAAAGTGTGGTAACATTTTATATCCACGTTTATTTGTTGAAAAAGCAACCCAAGTATCGTTTGGTGGATTGACTTTGCGGCGTGCATGTTTTGCTACATGGTAGAAAAAGTTTTCATCAGTTTGTTGTGATAAATATTCTGCAAATTGTTCCCCTAAAGCTTCTAGCTTAGGATGAATATTCGTTTTAATTGCGCTCATTCGTTCTTCAAGACCATCAACAGTAAAGACTTCAAAATCAGTTGATGTGAATGTTTGTAGTGTCATGATTGTTCCTCCAACTCCTATTTTGTTTTAATTTTAGCATAGCTTGTACTATTCATAAAAAAAACATCACAAAAAAATTTAAATAAAAAAATATAATTTTGTTGCATAGATGATTTATCCAACATAGTATAGTATAAAACAAAAAATCAGAAAATTGAATCAATTCTAGTCCGAGGGCAGACGAATATTGGGAGGAGGCAAAAAAATGAGACAGGTGATTAATGCGTTAAAGAGAACAGATGCTGAAAAGAGAATTCCGGTGCTACGTTTGGAGCTAGATTATGAATTAGCAACTTTATATGATGCGATGATGGATAACGACAAACAGAAAAAAGAAGAGTGCGTACAAAAATTAGAAGTGCTAAGACTTGAAATGATCCGTTTAGAAGCGTAATAATAGTATATGTATAAATAATTAGTTGGTGCGAACCTTATAAAGGGTTCGTTTTTTCTGTGAACAGTATAGATCGGAGTGTTTAAACATGCAAGAAGTATGGAAAGACATCGATACACACGCGAAACAGTGGATTCGAGAAGCCGGAGAACAATTAATGGCGTCACTGAAAAAAACACTTATTATAGAAACAAAGTCAAATGCAGCTGATCTAGTAACAAATATGGACCGAGAAACGGAGCAGTTTTTAATTGGGAAAATTAAAGAAACATTCCCACATCATAATATTTTAGGAGAAGAAGGCTATGGAGATGAGATTACCTCTTCTAATGGGGTTGTTTGGTTAATTGATCCAATTGATGGCACGATGAACTTTGTTCATCAAAAAAGAAATTTCGCAATCTCAATCGGGATTTATGAGAACGGTATCGGAAAGATTGGTCTTATTTATGATCCAGTTCATGACGAACTATATCATGCGGTAAAGGGAGAAGGGGCTTTTTGCAATGATTTAGCTATTCCCATGTTGGAAAAAGGAACGGTAGAGCATGGAGTTATAGCTTTGAATGCGATATGGCTTACTGATAATCCATTGCTTAATATGGAAAAAATGATGATGCTCGTTAAGAAGGCGAGAGGTACGAGGTCATATGGTTGTGCAGCGTTAGAAATGGTATATGTTGCCACGGGAAGATTAGATGCATATGTAACACCGCGCTTATCGCCATGGGACTTTGGCGGGGGACAGATTATTGTAGAGGAAGTTGGCGGTAAAGTGACAACGTTCTTGGGAACGCCTCTTTCTATTGTAGAGAAAAGCAGTGTGTTAGTGGCAAAACCAGGAGTATACGAAGAATTATTACCGTTTGTATCGCAATAATGAAAAAAAGTAAGAGGCATAAAGAAGCTTCTTACTTTTTAATGTTATTGCGATTTACGCATTTTTCTTTTTGTTACAAAACCGTATCCAACTGTAACAAATGTGCCGATAATGCAAATAATAATGCCGATGGGACTATTTTCAGCAATCATAATTCCGATACCAATTAAGAAGATAACACCGATAATTGCTGTTAATAAAAAGCGATATTGAATGTGTTCCATTTCTTCACCCTCCAATCTTATTTTACTTTCACAAAAGTAAGAATACAACTATATTTTCATTCTTGATTTTATTTTGATTGCCATTGTATCCCCTTCGCTCTTATAATAGAGAAGGATTAAAAAGACATTAGGAGTTGGACATGTTGAAAAAACGACAAGATTTACGAAATATAGCAATTATTGCCCACGTTGACCATGGTAAAACAACACTTGTTGACCAGTTATTACGTCAAGCGGGGACGTTCCGTGCGAATGAACATATTGAAGAACGCGCAATGGACTCAAATGATCTAGAAAGAGAACGTGGTATTACAATTTTAGCGAAGAATACTGCGATTCACTATGAAGATAAAAGAATTAACATTTTAGATACACCTGGTCACGCTGACTTCGGTGGAGAAGTAGAACGTATCATGAAAATGGTTGATGGTGTTCTACTTGTAGTTGATGCATATGAAGGTTGTATGCCACAAACACGATTTGTTTTAAAGAAAGCTCTTGAGCAAAACTTAACTCCAATCGTTGTTGTAAACAAAATTGACCGTGACTTCGCTCGCCCTGATGAAGTAGTTGATGAAGTAGTTGACTTATTCATCGAACTTGGTGCAAACGAAGATCAATTAGAGTTCCCAGTTGTATTTGCATCAGCAATGAACGGAACAGCAAGCTTAGATTCAAATCCAGCAAATCAAGAAGAGAATATGAAATCATTGTTTGACACAATCATTGAACATATTCCAGCACCAATTGATAATAGCGAAGAGCCACTTCAATTCCAAGTAGCACTTCTTGATTACAATGACTATGTTGGTCGTATTGGGGTTGGACGCGTATTCCGCGGTACAATGAAAGTAGGACAACAAGTTGCATTAATGAAAGTTGACGGAAGTGTAAAACAATTCCGTGTAACTAAATTATTTGGTTACATTGGATTAAAACGTCAAGAAATTGAAGAAGCAAAAGCTGGAGATTTAGTAGCTGTTTCAGGTATGGAAGACATTAACGTAGGTGAAACGGTATGTCCGGTTGAGCATGAAGAGGCTTTACCATTATTACGTATTGATGAGCCAACATTACAAATGACATTCCTTGTAAATAACAGCCCATTTGCAGGTCGTGAAGGTAAATTCATTACTTCTCGTAAAATTGAAGAGCGTCTTCGTTCACAATTAGAGACAGATGTAAGTTTACGTGTAGATAATACAGATTCTCCTGATGCATGGATCGTATCTGGACGCGGAGAGTTACATTTATCTATCTTAATTGAAAACATGCGTCGTGAAGGTTATGAACTACAAGTATCTAAGCCTGAAGTAATTATTAAAGATGTCGATGGCGTAAGAAGTGAGCCTGTAGAGCGCGTACAAATCGATGTTCCTGAAGAATACACTGGTTCTATTATGGAATCAATGGGCGCACGTAAAGGTGAAATGTTAGATATGGTGAATAACGGAAACGGTCAAGTTCGCCTTACTTTCATGGTTCCAGCACGTGGGTTAATTGGTTACACAACAGAATTCCTAACATTAACTCGTGGTTATGGTATTTTAAACCACACATTTGATTGCTACCAACCAGTACATGCTGGACAAGTTGGTGGACGTCGTCAAGGTGTTCTAGTTTCACTTGAAGCAGGAAAAGCATCACAATACGGTATTATGCAAGTTGAAGACCGTGGTGTAATCTTCGTTGAACCAGGTACAGAAGTATATGCTGGTATGATCGTTGGAGAACATACACGTGAGAATGATTTAACAGTTAACGTTGTAAAAATGAAACAACAAACGAACATTCGTTCTGCAACGAAAGATCAAACTTCAACAATGAAAAAACCACGCTTAATGACTTTAGAAGAGTCATTAGAGTACTTAAACGATGATGAGTTCTGTGAAGTAACTCCAGAATCAATTCGTCTACGTAAAAAGATTCTTGATAAGAGTGAGCGCGAAAGAGCTGCTAAGAAAAAGAAATCTGTAGAAGCGTAAAAATAAAAAAACAACTACCTTTATAAAAGGTAGTTGTTTTTTTATTTTGTTTATTTTTAGAATATTTATTCTTTTTTGTAGACAGTATTTTTTTTGCGAGTTACTCTTGTATTAAGTACATAAAGAGAATTTGTTTCATGAGAAGGGGTGAAAGATAGTGTTAGAAAGAATGTCATTTTTCGCGAAACTTTGTAAAGTTGATGAAAATCCAGAACTAGGGATGTGGTTACTTTATGGAACAATAATTTTATTAAGTGCACTTGTATATAATTTAGGATTTGCAAGGAAGCTATCGGTACTAAAAAATATAGTGATATATATTTCTTTAGCAATTGGATGCACGGTATTAACTTTTTTTGCAGTTTTTTTACCCGTTGGAGAGGGGCTCGTTGTAGCGGCAATTGTACTTGGAATTTATAGACTGCGTTTACGTCAAGCTAAACAACAAAAAACAGGGTGAAAAAAGGAGGGGCTTTCATGCGCTCAGTACAAGATGCATTATATAATTGGTTAACAATTAAAACGGTTGCGGAAGCACGTCCAGATGATAGAGCTGCACAAGAAACGTATGTATTATTTCAAAATATGATATATGAAGAGCATAAATTACGAAATGTAGAAGTTGAAAAGAACGAGGAAATGTATTTGATTACATATGAAATTGATGGAGAAATAAGGTGTGCAAGATTTCCGGTAGAAGCCATTGATTGTTTTTTGGATCAGATGAATCGTGAACCAGAAAAATACAAATAAGTCCTTATCTATATGATTAAGGACTTATTTCCGGTTTACCAATCGTCTTCTACTTTTTTATCACGATATAATCGGAAATTACCACTCGCATGGCGTTCCATAGTACGCTCTGCAATTCGTTCCGTACATTCCATGCACATATATGTATGAATAGGGCGATTACGCAGTTTTTTTGCCATAGGATTTTCGTCATCTAACATATCTTTTTTATCACAAATCATACATCTGACTCTCATTTCGTCACCTCAATACGAATTCTATCAGTATAAGTATATCATGGAAGTATAATGTTTTTGAATAATAGCGGGAAAAAATAATATTTTCGCAATTCGAAAAATAGGTTATGATAAGGATATATAAATAATATTTGGAGGTGGAAATATGGCGAATGTAGTTGAGCCTACATTGACAGGTGATTTAGTACAATCTTTGCGTAAAGAGTGTATCGTTATGATAGCAACAACAGATTTCGAAAAACAAATTCCTAACGTAAGTGCTATTTCTTGGGTATATGCAGTGAGTGAAACTAGTATTCGATTTGCGGTAGATCAACGCTCACGTATTGTGGGGAATATACGGCATAGTGCAGGGGTTGTATTGACTATAATGGCGAATGAATCCGTATTTTCCATAAGTGGTGAAAGTGAAATTTTAACAGATAGAATGGAAGGGATTCCTCTAAAATTAACGGTAGTAGAAGTGAATGTACAAGAAGTTCGTGATGTTATGTTTTATGGTGCGAAACTTGCTACTGAACCAACATATGAAAAAACATATGATCTTCGAGCAGCTAAAAAGCTTGATAACCAAGTATTAGTAGGAATGAAAGAATTATAAAGAAGATGAATAGGAACATCGTTCATAAACTTTTACAAGTGAGTATTGTGATTTAATGTGAAAAATTATAATAAAAAGTAATATATTGAATAGAAATGAATAAAAAATAAAGAAAAGGTTTAATTTCTATGAATTTCGATTCTACCTCGTTTTTACGGTACATATAATTATAACAATGGTTCGTCCATATTTTATGGATGAAACCCTTGTTCTACAAATTTAAAAGTGGAGTCAGGGGGTAACAGGTTGGATAAAATTTATGTGTTAGATACGAATGTACTTTTGCAGGATCCTTTATCTATTTTTTCATTTGCAACAAATGAAGTAGTGATTCCAGCAGTTGTATTAGAAGAGGTTGATTCGAAAAAACGTTATATGGATGAAGTAGGACGAAATGCTCGCTATGTATCTAAGTTAATCGACAAATTTCGCGAAATAGGAAAGCTGCATGAAAGTATTCCGTTAGAAAACGGCGGTACATTTCGTATTGAATTAAATCATCGCTCATTTGTTCAACTGCAAGATATTTTTGTAGAAAAAACAAATGATAATCGAATTTTAGCGGTAGCGAAAAACCTCTCTTTAGAAGAACAAGAAAAAGAGGACGGGAAATCAGTTATTTTAGTAAGTAAAGATGTACTCGTAAGGGTAAAAGCTGATGCAATCGGATTGCAGGCCGAAGATTATTTAAGTGACCGAGTAATCGAAGTGGAAAATATATATTCAGGATTTTTAGAAGGGTATATATCAAAAGAACAGTTAGATTATTTTTATGAAAAAGGTGAACTACCTTTATCTGAAATCGCAAATCATCCTTTTTATCCAAATCAGTTTGTTGTAATGAAAGATGCACTAGGGGGGTCTAGTTCTGCACTTGGGATTGTGGATCATTTAGGTAAGAAGGTAAAAAAACTTATTTTTCACAATGAACAAGTGTGGGGGATACGCCCACGAAACGTGCAGCAAATTATGGGATTAGAATTGCTACTTCGGGAAGATATTCCACTTGTAACGTTAACAGGGAAAGCCGGTACAGGAAAAACGTTACTTGCATTAGCTTCGGGACTAATGCAAACGGAAGATTTAGGGTTATATAAAAAACTACTTGTCGCGAGACCAATTGTACCGGTAGGGAAAGATATAGGCTATTTACCAGGAGAGAAAGAGGAAAAATTAAGACCGTGGATGCAGCCGATTTTTGATAATCTAGAGTATTTATTCAATACGAAAAAGCCTGGGGAGCTAGATGCTATTTTAGCTGGAATGGGTTCGATTGAAGTAGAAGCGCTTACCTATATACGCGGGAGAAGTATTCCAGACCAGTTCATTATAATTGACGAGGCACAAAATTTAACGAAGCATGAAGTAAAGACGATACTAACAAGGGTAGGCGAAAAAAGTAAGATTGTATTAATGGGGGATCCTCAGCAAATTGATCACCCGTATTTAGATGAATATAATAACGGTTTAACATATGTTGTAGAGAAGTTTAAAGAACAACGTATTAGTGGTCATGTAAAGTTTGTTAAAGGAGAGCGTTCTAATTTAGCACAACTAGCAGCGGATTTATTATAAAAAGGAGTGAGCTTAAGCTCACTCCTTTTTTGCCTTTTAATTATACAATTTAAATGATTGTAAATTTACGGATGTTACGAATCGGATTTTGTCTATTAGATCCATCATGGAAATATAGATGAACAGGCCCGTCTTCTCGTAATGGTTTACCTTCTTTTGAAAAACCGAGAATAGCTTTATGGGCTGTTTCTAACGGAAGTGTAATTGTATTGTCTGTGGTTTCAATTTCGACATGAGTAGCATCTTCTAAAATTTCAGCATTTTTTAGAAATGGATGAAGTGGTATGCCAAAGGTCCCGTTAATAAGCTGTTCTTTTTTATATTTCTTTACACTTTGTTGTATTGGCGGGAAGGCAGCACCATCACGGATTTCGCGATCCCAATGCTCTGAAGTATGTTTTAAGTATGTTTCTAATTCGGATGATTCTTCTCTAGTTTCATCAAAGTAGGTTGTCAAATCTATTTTTCGATCATCGAAAATCCATACAGTTGGATCGATAGTGATTGGAAAACGAACTTTTCCATTAATAAATAAAATTTCGCTCATTGTTGTTCCCCCATTTGTGTTATACTCCCACTTTTCAGTATAATAGTATTAGACACTGTTGTCACAAAAAATGTTTCTATTGCAATTTATTAAAACTATCGCTAATATTAATAGATATGAGAGAGTAGGACGGAAACGGAGGGAATCAATTTGGCGTCTGAGACAGTATCAAATCATCAGGAAAAGGCACTAGCCCTTCTACAAGCGGATGCAGAGAAGATTTTAAGACTTATTAAGGTACAAATGGACAATCTTACAATGCCGCAATGTCCATTATATGAAGAAGTTTTAGACACACAAATGTTTGGACTATCCCGCGAGGTCGATTTTGCGGTTCGCCTTGGTCTTATTGCAGAAGAACAAGGGAAAGCAATGTTAGGAGAGCTCGAACGTGAGTTGTCTGCACTTCATGAAGCATTTACAAACAAACAACAATAACGGGTTCAAATAAGGGGGCTCAAACTGAAATAGTTTGGGCTTTTTATTTGTATAATAAAGAAGGAAGAACCTATATACATATGGAATACAACAATAATTAAATTGAAACAGAAAGAGGAAATGAAATGAAAAAAGTATGGAAATCGATGGATTATTCCTTATTACTTCCTCTTGTTATCTTATGTGTGCTGGGAGTAATAATGGTATATAGTTCTAGTTCCATTGTTGCGATTTCGTCGAGACATAACTGGCCAGCAGATTACTTTTTTAAAAAACAATTATTTGCTCTAGCTGTTGGAACGATAATGTTAGCGATTATAGTTGCCATTCCTTATAAGTTGTGGAGAAAGCGAATAGTTTTGATCGCAATGGGAATAGGGAGTATTGGTCTATTAGCAGCAGCCTTTCTTTTCGGTCAGGTCATAAATGGTGCAAAAGGATGGATATTAGGTATACAACCAGCTGAGTTTGTGAAAATAACGGTTATTATTACGCTAGCAAACTTTTTTGCTAAGAAACAAGAAACGCAAACAGCTTTTGTACAAGGGATAATTCCTCCTCTAGCTGTTGTCGGTGGAGCGATGGGATTAATTTTACTTCAAAATGACTTAGGGACCGATATACTAATAGGTGGAACTGTACTGATTATGTTCTTTTGTTCAGGAGTTAATGTTAATTTAAGTATAAAGCGATTCCTCTTAACGTCTATAATATGGATTCCAGCGTTATATTTTATTGGGAACTATAAGTTAAGTCAGTACCAAAAAGCTCGGTTTTCAGTTTTTCTTGATCCATTTAACGATCCTCAAAATGATGGGTTCCAATTAATAAATTCTTTTATTGGAATTGCTTCAGGAGGGCTAAATGGTCGAGGGTTAGGGAACAGTGTGCAAAAATATGGATACTTACCAGAACCGCAAACAGATTTTATTATGGCAATTATATCTGAAGAACTTGGATTTATAGGCGTAGCTGTCATTTTAATCTGTTTACTACTTATTATTATTCGGGCATTTAGGGTTGCACAAAAGTGCAGAGATCCGTTTGGAAGTTTAATAGCAATTGGAATTGCAAGTTTGTTTGGAGTTCAAACTTTTATAAATGTTGGTGGTATGTCTGGGTTAATACCGCTTACAGGGGTACCATTACCGTTTGTAAGTTATGGTGGTAGTTCTTTATTGGCTAATTTACTTGCAATGGGTATACTGTTAAATATTGCTAGTTATGTAAAACGACAAGAGAAACAACAAAACAAATTGACTAACGAAATAGAACAAGGTGGACCGCATCTTGTTGTTGTAAAATAAAAAACACATTGAGCTCTAGAGTTCAATGTGTTTTTTATTTTGTTAGATTTTAAATGTGATACAATATTGATTGTTTTAAAATGAAAAGTATATTACATTTAAGGTAATGTGATATACAATATTGTTGTTAGAAAAGGAAGAGGTATGCTATACTATTTTTGTGAAACAAATCGATCAGAAAACTTATCATTTGTTGAAAAATAAGGTATGATGGATAAAAATAAAGTGAAGCTTTCTAAGTATAATATAATGTAGAAAGTGAAGAACTTCACGCTCTTTAGAGTGTGTATGTATTTTATCTCTAGAGTGGTAGGAAAATAGAGGGGGAAAATCATGACAAAGCTGCAACGTATTCAAAAAGTATTGGTAGCTAACCGTGGAGAGATAGCAATTCGTGTGTTCCGAGCATGTTCAGAACTTGGATTAAACACAGTTGCGATCTATTCTAAAGAGGATAGCGGTTCTTATCATCGCTATAAAGCCGATGAGTCCTATTTAGTTGGGGAAGGGAAAAAGCCAATTGATGCTTATCTAGATATTGAAGGCATTATTGAGATTGCGAAAAGTAATCATGTAGATGCAATCCACCCTGGATATGGTTTCTTGTCAGAAAATATTCAATTTGCAAAACGTTGTGAAGAAGAAGGGATTATCTTTATCGGTCCAAAAAGTAAGCATTTAGACATGTTTGGAGATAAAGTTAAAGCAAGAACACAAGCGCAGCTAGCGCAAATTCCAATTATTCCTGGTAGTGATGGTCCAGTAAATTCAATAGAAGAAGTTGAAGAATTTGCTGAAAAGTATGATTACCCGATTATTATTAAAGCATCCCTTGGTGGCGGCGGTCGCGGTATGCGTATTGTACGTGCTAGTGAAGAATTAAGAGAATCGTATAATCGCGCGAAATCAGAAGCAAAAGCAGCCTTTGGTAATGATGAAGTGTACGTTGAAAAATTCGTTGAAAAACCTAAACATATAGAAGTACAAATTTTAGCAGATGAAGAAGGTAATGTTGTTCATTTGTATGAGCGTGATTGCTCTGTACAACGACGCCATCAAAAAGTAGTTGAAATTGCACCGAGCGTGTCGCTTTCAGATGGTTTGCGTCAGCGTATTTGTGATGCTGCAGTAAAGTTAACGAAAAATGTAAATTATTTAAATGCTGGAACGGTAGAATTCCTTGTAAAAGGTGATGAGTTTTACTTCATTGAAGTAAACCCACGTGTTCAAGTTGAACATACGATTACAGAGATGATTACAGGAGTGGATATCGTTCAATCGCAAATTTTAATAGCTGATGGACATGCATTACATAGCAAAATGGTAGGTGTTCCTAAGCAAGAGGAAGTGGTTGTGCATGGATTTGCAATCCAATCTCGTGTAACGACAGAAGACCCACTTAATAACTTTATGCCTGATACAGGAAAGATTATGGCGTACCGATCAGGCGGTGGTTTTGGTGTTCGTCTTGATACAGGTAATAGTTTCCAAGGTGCAGTTATTACACCGTACTACGATTCTTTACTTGTAAAAGTTACTACTTGGGCACTTACTTTTGAACAAGCCGCTGCAAAAATGGAACGTAACTTAAAAGAATTCCGTATTCGTGGTATTAAAACAAATATTCCATTCCTAGAGAATGTAGTAAAACATAAAAACTTCTTATCAGGAGAATATGACACTTCATTTATTGACGCGTCACCTGAACTATTCTTGTTCCCGAAACGTAAAGACCGCGGAACAAAAATGTTAAATTATATTGGTACAGTAACAGTAAATGGCTTCCCGGGAGTAGGGAAAAAAGAGAAACCAATTTTCCCAGATGCTCGTATACCAAATGTGATACACTCAGAGCCAATGCAAAATGGAACGAAACAAATTTTGGATGAGCGTGGAGCGGATGGATTAGTAAAGTGGGTACAAGATCAAAAGCGTGTACTTTTAACTGATACAACATTCCGTGATGCACATCAGTCATTACTTGCAACTCGTGTTCGTACAAAAGATTTACATCACATTGCAGAGCCGACAGCGAGAATGTTACCAAACTTATTCTCAGCAGAAATGTGGGGCGGTGCAACGTTTGATGTTGCATATCGTTTCTTGAAAGAAGATCCATGGGAACGATTACTAGATCTTCGTGAAAAAATGCCAAATGTTTTATTCCAAATGTTACTTCGTTCTTCAAACGCAGTTGGATACAAAAACTATCCAGATAATTTAATTCAAAAATTTGTAGAATGTTCCGCGCAAGCCGGAATTGATGTGTTCCGTATTTTTGATAGCTTAAACTGGGTAGAAGGCATGAGAGTTGCAATTGATGCTGTACGAGATACTGGTAAGATTGCAGAAGCAACAATGTGTTACACAGGAGACATTCATGATCCGTTACGCAGTAAATATGATTTAAATTATTATAAAAATTTAGCAAAAGAGTTGGAAGCATCAGGAGCTCACATTTTAGGAATTAAAGATATGGCGGGCTTACTAAAGCCAAACGCAGCATATGATTTAGTTTCAGCACTAAAAGAGACGGTGTCGATTCCAATTCACCTGCATACACACGATACGAGCGGAAATGGTATTTTAACGTATACGAAGGCGATTGAAGCAGGTGTTGATATTGTCGATGTAGCGGTGAGTTCTATGGCTGGTCAAACGTCACAGCCGAGTGCGAATACACTATACTATGCGTTAGGTGGAAACGAAAGACAACCAGATGTTAATATAGACTCATTAGAAAAACTATCTCATTATTGGGAAGATGTACGAAAATACTATGCTCCATTTGAAAGTGGTATGAATGCTCCTCACACAGAGGTATATATGCATGAAATGCCGGGTGGACAGTATAGTAATCTTCAACAACAAGCAAAAGCGGTTGGTTTAGGAGATCGCTTTGATGAAGTTAAAGTGATGTATCGCCGTGTTAATGATATGTTTGGCGATATTGTAAAAGTAACACCATCATCTAAAGTTGTCGGTGATATGGCATTATTTATGGTTCAAAATCACCTAACAGAACAAGATATTTTAGAACGTGGACATGCTATGGACTTCCCAGGATCTGTTGTTGAAATGTTCTCTGGAGATTTAGGACAACCATATGGTGGTTTCCCGAAAGAATTACAAAAAATTATTTTAAAAGGGAAAGAGCCATTAACAGTAAGACCGGGTGAATTATTAGAACCAGTAGATTTTGATGCTTTAAAAGAAGAGTTATTCCACAAACTTGGACGCGAAGTAACAATTTTTGATGTAGTCGCATATGCATTGTATCCAAAAGTATTTATGGACTACGAAAAAGTTGCTGGGATTTATGGAAATGTATCTGTGCTTGATACACCGACATTCTTCTATGGTATGAGACTTGGTGAAGAAATTGATGTGGAAATCGAGCAAGGTAAAACATTGATGGTTAAACTAGTTTCCATTGGGGAGCCACAGCCAGATGGAAATCGTGTGCTTTACCTGGAGTTTAATGGACAACCGCGTGAAATCGTAGTGAAAGATGAAAGCGTGAAATCAACTGTTGCACAGCGTGTGAAGGGGAATCGTGAAAATCCAAATCATATTAGCGCAACGATGCCGGGAACTGTTATTAAAGTAGTTGTAAAAGAAGGCGATGAAGTGAAAAAAGGTGATTCCATGGCAATTACAGAAGCTATGAAAATGGAAACGACGGTTCAAGCGCCATTTAGTGGTAAAGTGAAAAAAGTATATGTAAATGATGGGGATGCAATTCAAACGGGAGATTTACTCATTGAATTAGATCATTAAAATAAAGAAAAAGAGCTGTGCGAAAGCAGCTCTTTTTTGTGTGTAAATAATACCTTGCCGAATTGGCAAGGTATTAAAGTTTTACTTTATTTTGTTTGCTTAGAAGTTGATTCAGTTTCTTTTGCATTGACTGTACTTCTTGTACCTATCATAACTAAATAGCATAGTACAGCAAACAGGCAAGAAATGAAGAGCGAATGTAATAATGCCATTGCTAAACTAGCATTTGTAAATACGACTAAAATCCCTACTATAGCTTGAAGTGTAACAAGGATAAATGAAATAATCCATCCCCAGTATACTACACGCTGCTGCTTGTAATGGCGAATAGCGATAATCATCGCATATAGTATCCAAGCGAAAATTAACATCGCTGCAACTCTATGTCCCATTTGAACCCACTCATGTAGTTGAGTTGGCATAGGTCTATTTTTGCTACATAAAGGGAAGTCTGGACAGGCTAAGGTAGCTCGTTCGTGACGTACTAAAGCTCCTGTGTAGACAACGATATAAATGTAAATTGTTACACCATAAATATGAAATTTCATTTTTTTGTCCATAATAAGTGAACGTGCATCAAATTTCTGATCAATTTCAAAAATAAGACACGTTAACAAGATGACAGAAGCAAATGAAATTAAGGAAATACCGAAATGAATAGCTAATACAGCAGGCATTTGACCCCAAACAACCGCCGCCGCCCCCATTAATGCTTGTGCAACTAAAAATACGAAGGATAAAATTGCTAACGTCTTTGTTTCGCGCACATGTTTATAATATTTCCAGGACAAGATACAAAGAAGAGTAACAAGGATTCCTGCTGATCCAGATGTTAAGCGGTGACTTAGCTCAATAATAGTCTCCATTGATAAATTAGATGGAACAAATTCACCGTTACAAAGAGGCCATGATTTGCCGCATCCTTGGCCTGAACCCGTTTTTGTAACTAAAGCGCCTCCTAGTAAAACTACTAATAAATCGAGACTTGTAATGACTGCTAACCATTTAATAAAGCGTTGCAATCTCTTTCACCATCTTTCTGCTATGAAGTTATTGCGAAATATTTTCATTCCATTATGTATAGAATAAAACGTGCTACAGTCCTATGATATATAAAAAATAATAAAATAGCAAAGAAATGGAGGGCGAGGACAACGTACGTATTATAAAGAAAAAAATGGGATTTAAAATACATATTTTAGGAGGAATTTAGGCTATTTTGAAAAGAAATGGGGAGAATACATGCTAAATATGACAAAATAGTTTATTATAGAAGATAACATCATGTTATGATAAGGATAAATTAGAATAAAGTTTTTTAATGTTTGACACAAAAAGTTCATGTTTTCTTCACAAAATGTTCGGGAAATGTGATTTAATATATTGGAGTATGGGCGTAGATTAGTAGTAGAATGGGTTAACAATATTTCTACTGTAATAATATTGCTATATAGAAGCGAAATATTTCACATGAAATATATGCTTAGAAAGATGATAGGTTTAAGAGGGGGTTAAAGTGATGAACCATGCAACAAGTGAGCTGCATGATGAGTCAGCTGTTTCAATTGTACCGGAAACAACTCGGTTACAAGATTTATCAGCGCTCGTTAAAATGGGGATTGTAAACTCAAATACACTTACTGTATTTACAGGATTTTGGTTGGCTTTACATTTTAATGGATTGAGTGTTATGGACAATCTAGATAAGTTATTTTTCACAATCGTTGGTTCGGCATTAATTATGGCAGGGGTATGTTGTTTAAATAACTACATTGACCGAGATATCGATCCATTAATGGAAAGAACAAAAAACCGTCCAACGGTAACAGGTAAATATAAACCTGGCTTTGCACTTGCATTTGGACTTGTAATTTTACTTCTTGGCTTTGCATTTTTATTACTTACTACACCGATGGCAGTGTTAATCTCATTTATTGGTGCCTTCACATATGTTGTTTTATATACGTTATGGACGAAGAGAAAATATACGTTAAATACTGTTGTAGGTAGTATATCAGGAGCAGTTCCACCTTTAATTGGATGGGCGGCAATTGATCCGTCTTTAAATCATCCAATTGCTTGGATGTTATTTTTAATTATGTTTATTTGGCAAATCCCACATTTCCTCGCATTAGCGATGAAGCGTGTTGATGAATATCGAAATGCAGGAATCCCAATGCTTCCTGTTGTACAGGGATTTGATATTACGAAACGTCAGATTATGATTTGGACAGTATGTTTATTACCACTACCATTTTATATGAGTGGACTTGGAATAACATTCATGGTAATTGCAACATTGCTTAACATCGGATGGATCGCATTAGGGCTTTATGGCTTCCGTCAGCAAGATGACATCAAGTGGTCCGTAAAAATGTTTGTTTATTCCCTGAATTACTTAACAATCTTATTTGTGTCAATGATTGTAGTTACATTCTTCTAAGACAACGACATGATTGGATTTCTTTACGTTGGGATTTACTTTACTTAACTATAAAGTACAATCTAATTCACAAAGAAAGTGGGGGTTGTTTGTATGAAGAAACAGTGGCGACTGCTTTCGTTCGTTTCACTGCTGGCTTTACTGTTAGGGGGATGCGGTAAAGCTTTTCAGTCTACTTTAATTCCGCAAGGGGAAGTAGCAAAAATGCAATATGATTTGCTCTTGCTAGCGAGTGCAATCATGGTAGGAGTAGTACTTGTAGTTACTATTATTTTCTTATATGTAATTGTGCGTTTCCGACAAAAAAAGGGTGAGGAAGATTATATTCCAGAGCAAGTTGAAGGAAATCACAAACTAGAAATTATATGGACAGTCATTCCGATTATTCTTTTGTTAATCTTGGCTGTTCCGACTGTTACATATACATTCAAGCTTGCTGATGTAAGTGCGATGGAGAAAAAGAATATTGATAAAGATACTATCGTTGTTGATGTAACAGCGAATCTTTATTGGTGGGAATTTTCTTATAAATCAGAAAAAATAGTAACTTCTCAAGATTTAGTTATCCCCACAGGTAAGAAAGTGTATTTGAATTTGAAGGGTGCCGATATTAAACATTCGTTTTGGGTTCCATCTTTAGCTGGGAAAATGGATACAAATACAGATAATGTAAACAAAATGTGGTTAAAGGCAGATAAATCGGGCACTTATAATGGTTTTTGTACAGAATTTTGTGGCCCATCACATTCTTTAATGCAGTTCAAAGTGAAAGCTCTGGATGAAAGCGAGTACAAAAAGTGGCTTGCTGACATGAAGAAGATTGATGGAAAAAAAGAAGTAGCTTCTACAAAGGCGCAAGAGGGTCAAGAAATATTTAATAAAAGCTGTATTGGTTGTCATGCAGTTGGATCAAATGATAGTAGACCACCTTCTGCTCGTATCGCACCGAACTTAGCAAACTTCGCAGATCGCGATATGGTTGCTGGTATTGCCGAAAATAATGAAGAGAACTTAAAAAAATGGCTCAAAGATCCTGAAAATATGAAACCAGGTAATAAAATGACTGGTAAATATGGCAACTTAACGGATGATCAAATTAATGCATTAAATGCATATTTACAAACGTTAAAGATTGAAAAATAAAGAGGGATCATTTGCGAAGGGGAGGTTGAAAACGTGAGTTCTGTAGCAAAAAAACAGGGGATGGGTGCTGTCATATGGGATTATTTAACGACAGTAGACCATAAAAAGATTGCCATTCTCTATTTAATTGCAGGTGGATTGTTTTTTGTAATAGGTGGAATAGAAGCACTATTTATTCGCCTGCAGTTAGCGATTCCTAACAATGCTTTTCTTGTTGGGGATGCTTATAATCAAGTATTAACGATGCACGGTACAACAATGATTTTCCTCGCAGCTATGCCACTCGTGTTTGCATTTATGAACGCCGCTGTACCACTTCAAATTGGAGCACGTGATGTGGCGTTCCCGTTTTTGAATTCGCTCGGATTTTGGTTATTTTTCTTTGGTGGATTATTTTTAAATTTAAGTTGGTTTTTAGGAGGAGCGCCTGATGCAGGGTGGACATCGTATGCATCTTTAGCTTTAGCCTCTAAAGGACATGGTGTTGATTTTTATGTACTCGGCTTGCAAATATCAGGTATTGGTACATTAATTGGAGGTATTAACTTCCTTGTTACAATTATTAATATGCGCGCGCCAGGGATGACGTACATGCGCATGCCGATGTTTACATGGACAACATTTGTAACATCTTCACTTATTTTATTTGCATTTCCACCATTAACTGTAGGATTAGGACTTTTAATGTTAGATCGTTTATTTGGCACAAGTTTCTTTAATCCGGCACTAGGTGGGAACACGATTATATGGGAGCATTTATTCTGGATCTTCGGTCATCCGGAAGTATACATTCTTATACTCCCAGCTTTCGGAATATTCTCAGAAATCTTCGCCACATTTTCGAAAAAACGATTATTCGGTTATTCCTCTATGGTGTTCGCGACAGTATTAATAGGGTTTTTAGGATTTATGGTATGGGCGCATCATATGTTTACTGTTGGTCTTGGGCCTGTTGCAAATGCTATCTTCTCGGTTGCAACAATGGCGATTGCAGTTCCAACGGGTATTAAAATATTTAACTGGCTCTTTACAATGTGGGGTGGAAGTATTAGGTTTACAACACCAATGATGTGGGCGGTAGCTTTTATTCCATCCTTCGTTATGGGTGGAGTTACAGGTGTTATGCTTGCTTCTGCACCAGCTGATTATCAGTTTCATGATAATTATTTCGTAGTAGCACACTTTCATTATGTAATTGTTGGTGGTGTTGTATTTGGTTTACTTGCAGGTGCGCATTATTATTGGCCACTTATGTTTAATAAAGTATTAAATGAAACATTAGGTAAGATAACATTTTGGTTATTCTTTATCGGTTTCCATTTAACATTCTTTATTCAGCATTTCCTAGGTCTAATCGGTATGCCACGTCGTTACTACACATATCTTGAGGGCCAAGGGTTGGAAATGGGGAATATGATTAGTTCTATCGGAGCTGTGTTTATGGCTCTTGGAACGATTGTTCTTTTATTCAATGTAATAAAAACAACGGTATCAAAAGAGAAGGCTGGCCGTGATCCATGGGATGGACGTACATTAGAATGGACAATGCCAGCACCTACACCGGAATACAATTTTAAACAATTGCCATTTGTTCGCGGGTTAGATCCGTTTTGGATTGAAAAACGTGAAGGTAATAAAGAGATGACAGCAGCGGAACCAGTTGGTGATATTCATATGCCAAATGCTTCATTTTCACCATTTATCATTTCTCTAGGCTTATTCATAGCAGCATTCGGTGCGATGTATATGCAGGGTGGCAAAGATAAATTTTGGTTATTAGTAGCGATTATCGGTTTAATCATTACGTTTGGTACAATGTTCCTTCGTTCAGTAATTGATGATCATGGATATCATATTCATAAGGAAGATTTAGATGATAAGGGGGGCAAGGCGTAATGCATGTAGATGAGAAATTAACGAATGAAACATTTCCAGCAGAGCCTGAAAAAGCAACCCTTGAGGGGAAAAATAAGTTTGTTGGTTTTTGGTTATTTCTTGGAGGCGAAACAGTGTTGTTCGCTTCCTTATTTGGCACATATTTAGCGTTAAAGAACTCTACAAATGGTGGACCAACATCTCAAGAGATGTTTCAAATGCCACTCGTTTTCATTATGACGATGCTTTTGTTAACAAGTAGTTTAACGAGTGTATACGCAATGTATCATATGAAAAATTTTAACTTTAAGAAAATGCAACTTTGGTTACTTGTAACAGTGTTGCTTGGCTTAGGATTTTTGGGGTTTGAAATATATGAGTTTTATCATTATACGCATGAATTTAAGCATACTATGAGAAGTAGTGCATTTGGTTCTGCATTTTATGCTCTTGTTGGTACACACGGGCTCCACGTGTTGTTTGGATTATGTTGGATTTTAACATTAATCTTTAGAAACGCGAAGAGAGGCTTAAATTTATACAACGCACCAAAGTTTTATGTTGCATCAATTTATTGGCACTTTATTGACGTAGTTTGGGTGTTTATTTTCACTGTAGTATATTTGATGGGAATGGTGGGATAAACAATGGCGGTTAAGCAAACGAATAATCCTAAGGTGGATCTTGTTTATCGGAAGAGAAAAAGTGCAGAGGAAATGAAGCACCAAGTTGTTACATTTTCACTAATGATTTTTTTAACATTAGTTGCATTTGCAGCGGTGGCATATCCGAAAACATTTAGCCCGATTTTTTCGGTTCCATTTATATTATTGTTAGCAGTCATTCAAGTTATATTTCAGTTATATTATTTCATGCATATGAGTCATAAAGGGCATGAAGCGGCGAGTTTCTTCTTGTACTCTGGATTGTTAATTGGTTTATTAACAATATTAGCCTTTATGACAATTGTGTGGATTTAAACAGTGATAGTAGGGGGCTCTGATATATCAAAGCCCTCTTTTTATATGAAATATAAGAATTTTGAAAAGGTAGGTGTGGAAATGGAAAACTTATGGGTATTTGGTTTTCAAGCTTTATGGAGTCCAATTTTTTTATTATTTATGATCTCGATTCTTATTAGTTATTTTTTAATTATTGGACCGTATAGAACGCGATTTGAAAATGCGACGAAGGTAAGTAAGAAGCAAATTTTTTATTTTACGACCGGGATTGTTCTTTTGTATGTTGTAAAGGGAGGACCTATTGATTTAATTGGTCATATCATATTTAGTGCACATATGTTTGAGATGGCAGTAATGTATATTGCGGTGCCTCCGTTATTACTGCTTGGTATACCTGTTTGGTTATATCGTTATATTACTTCTTTTAAGTTCGTTCAAATTGTGATAAAGTTTTTTGCTAAGCCGCTTATTGCATTGTTTGTATTTAATGGCCTGTTTTCCTTTTATCATTTGCCAATTGTTTTTGATGCAGTAAAACAAAGTCAAATAGCGCATCCTATTTGCCTTGCTATATTGTTTTTTGCAGCAATGATGATGTGGTGGCCGATGTTAAATCCACTGCCAGAATATCAAACTTTAAGTGATATTAAGAAGCTTGGTTACATGTTTGCTAATGGTATTTTATTAACGCCAGCTTGTGCGTTAATAATTTTTGCGACTGCACCATTATTTGCAACATATACAGATCCGGCCGCTTGGATGAAGGCAATGGAACTCTGTGTACCGGCGGGTACTTTATCAGATTTAAATATAACTGGACCAGAATTTTTACATTGGATGCCGGTAGTACAAGACCAGCAAACAGGTGGTATTATTATGAAAATTGTCCAGGAAATAGTGTACGGTACGATTATCGGTTATGTGTTCTTTAAATGGGCACGTAGAGAGCGTGAAAAGGATAAAGAGCAGCTGCAAGAGTTACCTCCTTATTTACAGACGAAATAAAAACTAGCGCATCGTGTTAATGCGCTAGTTTTTTTGTTATTCAATAATTTGAAATTCTTTTAACTCTTTTTCAATATTTTGTAGGAGTTGTTCGCTTTTTTGAAGTACATTCGTTGGGAAAATCTCATCATCTCCATATTCAACGCCATGAGGATAATAATGTTTTCCTAATAAGGGTGGCAATAGTTTTACTTGAGCGTGTCTGCCGCCGATGTCACCTTCAACAGCAAATCCTTGTACACGTAAATAATAAATATCCTTTAATATTTCAAATTTATAATCATATGTAACGCGTTCGTAATCCCATTGTCCAGCAAGTACAAAATGATTGTTTTCCATAATCTCAGTTAAAAGAGTTAGATCAACGACTGCATCAGTAAAGTTTGTATTTGTAAATTGCATAGAATACCTCCTTATTTTAATGTTAGTTCATTATTTTTATAATAGTACGAATAATAAGAAAGTGCAATTCGTATTGCGAGAAAAGGGATAATCCAGACTTTTTTCGTGAAAATATGATATAGTGAAAAGAGTACGGTACACACAAAAAAAGGAAATAAAAGGATTTGTGTATATCTCGATTTTATGCTTTGTTCAGGAGGTATATCGTTTGAAGAAATTATTGCGTATCGTAATGATTACATTTTTAATTTTAGCTGTTGATTTATACGGGAAGTTACTCGTGTCACAATATATATTAACCCCATCTCACTCTAAGCAAGAAAATAAAATTGTGAAAAAGAAGAAGCAAGTAAATGAAGAATCCACAGACACTGTTTTAAATATGATTGGCGGGGACTCTGAGAATTTATTAGCGAAGTGGGGCGAACCATCTCGAATAGAGCCGTCTGCTTATGGATATGAATGGTGGGTGTATAATCAAGATTTAGCTCAGTATGTTCAATTTGGAGTTGCTGAACGTAAAGTTGTAACGGCGTATGTTGCTGGTGAGCAAGTTAAGGTGGCTCCCTATTATATAAATGAAAAGTATGAAGAGGTATATAAAAAGAATCCACTTTCACATGAGATTTCATTAAAAAGAGGAAAGAATAGTTATCAATTTGAGTTATCTGATACGGAAGTAATGGAACAACCGCTAGTACCTGTAGAAGATGGATGGGCACAATTATACTTTGATCACTTTACACATGAGCTTGTTGGTCTTCGTTATATGGATGATGAAACGTTATTACGACAAAGACCATATCAACTTGTTTATTCAGGTGAATTAATAGCGGAACAGCCGCTGACGCCAGAAAAAATGAAGCAAGTAGAAAATGGAAATATGCAACAAATTCTCGATTTAACAAATATTATTCGGAGTCGTCATCAATTACCGTTGTTAACATTGGATCAACAAACTGCAGATGTTGCATTTGGCCATAGTAAAGATATGAAGGATAATAATTATTTTTCGCACGATTCACCTACTTTTGGTACGTTAGGAGATCGCTTGCAACGTGGGCAAGTGGCTTTTCAACTTGCTGGTGAGAATATAGCGGCGCAACATAGTGATGGAATTGCGGCGGTACAGGGTTGGTTAAATAGTGAGGGGCATAGAAAGAATTTATTAAACGAACAATTTACTGGATTAGGTGTTGGGGTATATGATAAATTTTATACTCAAAACTTTATCCGAAAATAAAATGAAACTTTAATCAGTCGGGGCATCCTTCATTGATTATTAGTCTTCACCAATCGGGCTTTAATTGTCCACAAATAGGAAGATAAAAAGGTGCATGAATCGTCTAAAAATAGGCGAACCATGTGCCTTTTTTTTCTTACAATATAGTAGATATACATGAAGAGGTGAGGATTATGCCAACAACAAAAGGGCCGTTACATCCATCGGTTCAACAGTTTAAAGAGTTTGTAAACCATCACCCTAAAATGGTTCATGAGGTTAGAGGTGGTCAAAAAACTTGGCAGCAATTTTATGAAGAATGGTACTTACTTGGTGAAGAAGATCAAATATGGACAGCATATAGACCTGATGGAGCACCTGCTTTTTCTTCGGTAAAAGAAAATAAAGAAGAAAAAGAAAATCGAACAGAAGAGGAAAAAACTGCTGATGTGATGGGGCAAATGCTTTCTTTCTTTAAAAAGCTAGACGTAGAACAAATGCAACATCATTTAGCAAATGTAACGAGTGCGATTGGTAGCGTGCAACAAGTTATTCAACAATTTCAAGGAAACCGTGCGCAGCAAGAACAAAGTACTTCTGAAAATAATCCTTTTTTCTTTCAAAAGGATTAGGGGGAAAGAGAATGAGAGCAGAGCTTATGGAGTTTATAAAAGCTGATGAGGATTTAGCTCGCTATATTCGGGAACAGCCATACTGGTACCGGAAATTGACGCGTAACCCAGAAGAAAAAGAAGCTTTTGAGTTAGCTGCCATGCAGCATTTCAAAAAAACGATACCAGATAAAGTGGAAAAATTTCAAAATCAATTGGCCGTTGCTTCAATTATGATTGATATGTTCCAGTATATGAAGCAGCAAAATACGACGTAATTGGAAGGGAAAACTATGTCCGTTATGCAAAACTTTTGTTACAATAGAATCGGATTATTTAAAAAAGGAGTTGCAGCATGACGGAAATTTGTTTAGTACGACATGGACAAACTGATTGGAACTTTCAAGAGATTATTCAAGGGCGCGAAGATATTCCACTCAATGAAGTTGGGAAGAAGCAAGCGAGTCAAAGTGCAGCTGCCTTGCAAGCGGAATCGTGGGATATAATTATAAGTAGCCCGTTAATTAGAGCGCAAGAAACTGCTAAGGAAATTGCTGGGGCTATTGGATTACCATCTATTTTATTAGATGAGCGATTTATGGAACGTAATTTTGGGGAAGCTTCTGGGAAACCAGTTGCGGCCGTTAGAGAGTTAATTACAGAAGGTAATGTAGAAGGAATGGAACAGGATGAAGAAATCGTAGAGCGCTGTTTTACGGCTTTACAACAGGTTGCAGCAGCACATGGAGATAAACGTATTATCATTGTTGCGCATTCACATGCAATAAAAGCTATTTTACACGCAATTGCACCAAATGAAATTACATTTAAAACGCCGTTAAAAAACGCATGTATTAGCTACGTGAAAGAGAATAGCGGGAAATGGGATGTTCTTAAATATAATATTGCGGAGCATATTAGTGTATAAGAGTGCAAGGAGATTGTATGAAAAGTAATTAGAATCATATCTTTCTTTTAGGTGAGACACTTCAATTAGTAGTTCTGTTCCAAATGTGTTATGATGAATACTCGGAGGTGTCTCTCATGATTGTAGCGACGCTGGAAAGCGTATTGATTTTAGATAAGGCAGAGCAGCTTGCAAAAGCGATCATCTGTTCAGATATAGCAGAAGATTACCGTAAGTATTATAAGGATTTACAAGAAGATATAGAAGTCCAGACGCTAATTCAGCAATTTACAGCGATGAAAGAGCGATACGAAGAAGTGCAACGTTTTGGTAAATATCATCCTGATTATACTTTCGTTTCGACGAAAATGAGGGAATTAAAGCGTTCTGTAGATATGCATGATAAGGTTGCAACTTTTAAAAGAGCAGAAACAGCTTTACAGAAGTTATTAGATGAAGTTAGTGTAGCAATTGGTTCTGAGGTATCTTCTTCCGTTAAAGTTCCAACAGGAAATCCGTTTTTTGATGCGGGTGGCTGTGGCGGTGGTTGTGGTACCGGAGGCGGTTGTGGTTGTAAAAAAACGGGGTAATTTACCCCGTTTTTTAGAATATAGAAGAAAACGTATACAGAGTTTGTTCTTTAATGTCATAAATTTATGATTGGTTTTCATAAAATATAAGAATATAAGTTTTTAAAAGGAGAAGATGGAGAAGATTATGTTCGGGCAACGACAAAGTATGATTGTTTATTTACATTCATTGAAACATGCCAAGATTTTAAGGAAATATGGTAACATTCATTACATATCAAAACGTTTGAAATATGCCGTTGTATATTGTGATATGGAACAAATTGAGCATATGATGCAAAAATTGAATAAACTTCCTTTTGTAAAAAAAGTAGAACAGTCGTATCGCCCATTTTTAAAAACGGAATTCGAAAATTCGCGTCCTGATCGGGCAAAAGAATACGATTATAGCTAAGTAAAAAAATCCCCTGCTAAATTTAGCAGGGGATTTTTCACTTGAAATAACGTGTTATTTCATTGGAGGAATGAAATTGTTCATTCGTAAAATACCAATTAGATGATTAAAAAATAGTTCTTTTTCAGGGAAAGTTGTTGATGGTTTTACAGTAAAGGGAGTAACTTTTTTCCCTATTTGTTCCGCCATTTCTTCAAATAAAACGACACGTTTACTTTTTTTATTTTCAAGTACAGGAATGCCTTCACGACATATGTATAATGGTTGGAAATCACCAGTAGTTGTCGGTTTTAGTATTACAACAAGTGAACACACTTTTTTTTCGTTTTTTACAGTTTCGAATTGTAACATATGTGTTACACGTTCTTGGTTTGTTTTGGCAATTTCAAGTAATTCATATAAGTCAGAGTAGCCTTCTCCGAGTTCTATAAAGCGTTGAATCATATTTTTTCCTCCTCTTTCTTTTACTGTACCACCTCACTTTTTAAATGAAAAGTAGACAAATAAAAAAACCCTGCAAAGCAGGGCCCTTCTAATACTAGTATGTACTACTAGTAAGAAGGCAAAGGGAGAGGAGAAACCGGAGGAAGAACTTATGGGGAAACGTAAGTCTTCTCCGCGGTTGGCAACAACATCGAAAATGATGTTGTTATATTTATTTATGTCCAATCTAAAATGAAGATATACATAATGAAATTAAAATTTATGTTAGGCTTTTTATTTTTCTTTTTTTTATTTTATGATAGGATAAAAAAGGTAAAGTGGAACTGATGTACATAGAGGGTTGTTGCTTGCAAATAGTGAAATGGATAGGAAAGAAATAGCGAGCGATTATTTTAACTGAGGTTTTCAATTAGTTAAATAACAGATTAATGAAAAAATGTATGAAATAGTATGAATCGGTAGCGGTTACCGAATTGAAATGAATTTGCTGTAATCGCTCTATAGATTGAAATAAAGGTAGTGACAACAGATGAGAGTAGTTTCAGGGAAATGTAAAGGGCACCCACTTAAAGCGGTACCTGGTAATACAACGCGTCCAACGACAGATAAAGTGAAAGAATCTATTTTTAATATGATAGGTCCTTATTATGATGGTGGTATCGCTCTTGATTTATTTGGTGGTAGCGGTGGTCTTGGAATTGAGGCCATAAGTAGAGGGATTGATAAAGCGATTTTTGTTGACCGAGATAGTAAAGCGATAAAAGTCATTCATCAAAATTTAGAAAGCTGTAGACTACAAGAACAAGCTGAAGTGTACCGAAATGATGCAGAGCGTGCGGTAAAGGCGCTTATAAAGCGTGAAATCTCATTCGATCTTATACTAATAGACCCTCCATATAAAGCTCAAAAAATTGTGTCTTTAGTTAGTGTAATGGATCAACATGGATTGTTAAATAAAGATGGCATCATTATGGCAGAGCATGGGGATGACGTGGTTTTACCTGATTCTATAGGAGAACTTGTAAAAGTACGGGCAGAAAACTACGGGATTACAGCAATTTCGATTTATAAGTATGAAGGTGAGGGGACAGAATGACAAGTATAGCTATTTCTTCAGGGAGTTTTGATCCAATTACCCTTGGACATTTGGATATTATTAAAAGGGGAGCAAAAGTATTTGATGAAGTATATGTAGTTGTTTTAAACAATTCATCAAAAAAACCATTCTTTTCGGTAGAAGAACGCCTAGAGTTAATTCGAGAGGCGACAAAGGATATTCCGAATGTAAAAGTTGATTCACATAGTGGATTATTGGTGGAATATGCAAAAATGCGTAATGCAAATGCAATATTACGTGGTTTACGAGCAGTTTCTGATTTTGAATATGAGATGCAAATTACTTCAATGAATCGAAAACTAGACGAAAGTATCGAAACCTTCTTCATTATGACAAATAATCAATATTCATTTTTAAGTTCAAGTATTGTGAAAGAAGTTGCGAGATATGGTGGGAGTGTAGTAGACCTTGTTCCCCCGATTGTAGAGCGTGCTTTAAAAGAAAAGTTTAAAACCCCGTTAAAGTGAACGGGGTTTTTCTTTATGAATGCGTAAAAACAATAAGATGACATACAAATATAAACAAAATAAGGTGAAGATTGGTCCGTAGTGTATAAATGATGTCCAAATATCAGTTAGTGTATAAGAATGATTCAATAAAAATACGGGAAGATCTTCTTGCGTAGGCGAGAAAGAATGAACTTTTTCATAAAATGGTCCCCAAAATATAAAAGTGAAAATAGGAGCGAGAATACTTTGGATAATTCGAGCTAAAAAATATGGTTTAAAGCGGATATCTGTCTCCGCTAATATGCTTGCTACTTGTGCCTGAATAGAAAGACCGCTAAATGCTAAAATGAAGCTTGTTACCATCGCTTGTTGAAGAAGTGTTGATTCATTAATTTGACTAATCATTTGGCTTCCAAGCGTCATTTCAAAAATACCGGATAATATCGGAATACTAAATTGGGATGTAAGTTGGAAGAATGATAAAATATGTTGCATAATAAAAGAAAGCGCTTCTGTAATTTTGAAAACAGTAATCATTTTATTTAAAACAGAGAATAAAATAATAAACCCACCAATCATGAGCAATGTTTGAATAGAAGAAACGATAGCGTCACCGAGTAGTTTTCCGATTGGTCTTTTTTCTTGCATACGTGTTTGGTGGAGGATGGAAAAAGGGTTTTGAAAGGCACGCTTTTGATTCGTATGTTTGTCTTTTATGTAAGTATCGTTATTACCATAAAAGCGCATAAGTAATCCGACGATAAAGTTACTTATATAATGTGCTGCTGCTAATACGAGTCCTAATTTCGGATTATTGAAAAAACCAATAGAAACCGCTCCGAAAATAAAAAGTGGATTAGAAGAATTTGTGAAAGATACGAGTCGTTCCGCTTCAATTTGTGTTAGTTGATTGCTCTTGCGTAGTCTAGCGCTTAATTTGGCGCCAGCGGGGAATCCTGAAGCCATTCCCATTGCCCAAACAAATCCGCCTACCCCTGGAACACGAAACAGTGGACGCATTAGTGGTTCTAATATAACACCGATAAATTTTACAATACCAATACTGATTAGAAGTTCCGCAATGATGAAAAACGGTAGTAGTGAAGGGAATACAACTTCCCACCATATATTTAACCCGCGAATTGAAGCTTGCAAAGCATCTTGGGGGTGAAGTACAAGAGAAAAGGTTAAAAACAACATTGATATGGTAAGAAAAGCAGTTTTCCATTTTTCGTACATGTAAGAAAATCCCCCTTTGTCCCAAAAACGTTCATTTCAGTATACGTGGATATGTGGTGAATTTAGACCATAAGTATGAAAAAGGAATGAAAAAAATTAAAGGGTGAGAAAAATGAAGGAACCAAAAATCGGTTTAGCGCTTGGATCCGGAGGTGCAAAAGGTTTTGCTCACATAGGGGTAATAAAAGTGTTAAGGGAAGCTGGCATCCCTATTCACATGATAGCAGGTAGTAGTATAGGAGCGTTAATTGGTACATTTTATGCAGCGAGTTGTGACGTTGAAAGACTGTATAGATTGGCCGCTGTTTTTAAAAGGAAATATTATTTGGATTTTACAGTTCCTAAAATGGGATTTATTGCTGGAAAACGTATTAAAGATATGATTAAAATGTTTACATATAATAAAAATTTAGAAGAGTTAGATATCCCGACAGCTGTTGTGGCTACTGACATTTTGAAGGGGGAGAAAGTTGTTTTTACAAGTGGTCCGATTGCGGAGGCGGTTCGAGCTAGTATATCTGTACCAGGGGTGTTTGTTCCAGAAAAAATAGATGGCCGCTTATTAGTGGATGGAGGGGTAATTGACCGTATTCCCGTATCGGTTGTAAAAGATTTAGGTGCTGATATTGTTATTGCTGTTGATGTATCTCCAATTAAGGTGAATGGAGAGGTTACATCGATTTATGATGTAATTATGCAAAGTATTGAAATTATGCAACATGAACTTGTGATGAATCGGCAAATAGCATCAGATTTAATGATGCGGCCAGCAGTGGAACAATTTAGTTCGCGTGCTTTTACACATATTGAAGACATTATTAGGGTCGGAGAAGTGGAAGCGGAACAACATATTTCAAACATTTATTTACTAATTGAGCAGTGGAAGGAGAAACATAATGTTTAAGCGTTTTCGGTTTATATATGCAATTTTAATAGGGGTTATATTGGCGATGCTACTTGTTTATGTGCGCTTGCCGTATTATGTGACAAAACCAGGTATGGCCGCGAAATTAGCGCCGTACGTGCAAGTTGACGGTGGAACTAAAGAGTCTGGTGATTTCATGCTTGTCACTGTCTCAATGGGACCTGCTAATGTGGTGAACTTAATAGCCGCGCAATTTAATAAATATACACACGTTTCGAAGGCGGAAGAAATATTGCAAAAAGGCGAGAGTGATGAAGAATATCAATTTCGCCAAAATTATGCAATGAAAGATTCGCAAAATGCAGCAATCTATAATGCTTATAAACGTGCAAATCGCTCTGTTTCTTTTGAAAATAAAGGTGTACTAGTTGCTGGTGTAGCAAAGGGTATGCCGTCAGAGGGAAAGCTTAAGCTTGGAGATGTTATTATAGCTGTCGATGGAAAAATATTCGACAAGACGGAACAATTTATTGAGTATATGACAGGGAAAAAAGAAG
Source organism: Bacillus sp. TH30 (assembly GCF_016650875.1). Classification (NCBI taxonomy): domain Bacteria; kingdom Bacillati; phylum Bacillota; class Bacilli; order Caryophanales; family Bacillaceae; genus Bacillus; species Bacillus sp. TH30. Next base: position 3,977,131 of record NZ_JAEKEY010000002.1, read on the forward strand.
GGGACACAGTAAATATTGAATACAAGCGGGGCGGAAAACAGTTTAAAGAAAATTTAAATGTAAAGACGATCCCTAATGGGAATGGACGCGTCGGTATAGGGGTCTCTATCGTTACGGAAAGAGAGTTAGTAGTAGACCCGAAAGTGAAAATCGATTCCCATGAAATCGGCGGTCCATCAGCGGGGTTAATGTTTACACTAGAAATTTATAATCAGCTCGTTGAAGAAGATTTAACAAACGGACATGAAATAGCTGGAACAGGTACAATCAATGATAAAGGAGAAATTGGTCCAATTGGTGGTATTCAGCAAAAAGTAGTAGCTGCTAGTGATGCGGGAGCTGAAGTGTTTTTTGCGCCAAATGAAAAAGGTGTAGAGAAATCGAATTATAAAGATGCTCTTGAAGCTGCGAAAGATATTAAAACGAAGATGAAAATTGTACCAGTGGACACACTGGATGATGCATTAACTTATTTGGAAAAAATGGGTAAAACAAAGTAAACCTCTCTGAAGAAGAGAGGTTTTTCTTATAGGAATTTTTTCGTTATTTCATCATAACGAATTGGATGATGCGTTGCGTCTTGTTTTAGCAGTTGTGTCCGCAAAGGTTCTTGCATTATGGAGAAATATACAGCATTTGATTTTCGTTCTATGTCTAAAGTTGGATGTTCGAATGTTTTTGTATGAGTAAGGATTGGGAGTTCTATTTTTTTCTTATTTCTAGAAAGATAAGTTTGTCCTTTTTGTGACATTCCGAGAAGACGGATATACGGCGCATGTTGCTCTATATTTGCTTTGTGTATTTCTTCCTTCGTTGTATTTGTTAAAATATGTGTACAAGCTCTTTGCAATCTAGTCCATGTATAACGTTTTGTTTTTAATGCTTCCATGAATGAATAGAAAGATGAACTGTTTTGTATTTTTGATAAAATACGATGCTCTAAACCTTCTTCCATTTCATATATATGTTGTAAGTCCTCTGAAGACATCGTCATAAGTTTGTATTTAAAAAATGAAAAGTATTTTTCCCAGTTATGTAACGTCCCGTAGTTTTGCTTGTAGTTTTCTAAAAGAGAAGCAGTCATTTTCGGGATAAAAGGCTCAATAGTTGTAGAGGAACTGTTTTCATTAAATAGCTGTTTGCGAATACTTGTTGCACTTGCAATATGTTGATCGTGAAATGTTTCATCATGATAATGAGAGGCAAATCTTTTTATAGTTTGTGCTTGCATCGAACTGTTTTGTAAGAGAATTGCTTTAATGTACTGTAAGCCTAAAATGTTATTTGGTTGTGACATATCTACGTTTTTTTCGGGTGGTAAGATGTGTAGAAAGGCTTCAGATGTAGCTTTCGCATAACTATTACCTGCATTCATAAATTGCTTCACAAGACGATTAAAAGTCTCTTCTTCATTTTTTTGTATAGCGATGGTATTGTAGAAATTTTCAGCTTGTCCATCTTCACTACCGAAACAAATTTCAGAAACACCAAGGGCGTTTAAAATCGAAATTGCGCCATTTGCGAAAGTTTCGGCCTTTTGTGTTGCGAATGCATATGGAAGCTCTACAACGAGGTCTACGCCGTTTGTTAAGGCCATTTTGGTACGATACCATTTGGAGATGAGTGCGGGCTCACCACGCTGCAAAAAAGGACCACTCATAACGGCGATAATAATATCAGACTGTGTTAACTTTTTTGTTTGTTGCACATGATAAGCATGACCGTTATGAAAAGGGTTATATTCAACAACAATACCACTGGATTTTATGGTAATCTCTCCTTTCGATGTAGCATCTTTTTGGAAAACGTGATAGTCTATATATTATTTCCTATGATGACTTCATTATAGTGTAAAGAAAAAACATTGACAAATATAAAATGGCTAGCTATAATTTTGTTTGTTGCCTTGAGGTGATATGATATGAAATGGTCCATCCATCAATTGAATAAATTGAGAAATAAAGGATTGACATTAAATGAAATGGTAGATGTAAGTGAGCTAAAAGAGGTCGAGAAAGATATTCGTGAAATTAATCCTGCTCATGTAACAGGAAGAGTTGATTTTGGCTCCGGTAAGTTTACGTTTCATCTACATATAACTGGAAGCATGGTTTTACCATGTTCTCGCTCTTTAGTAGATGTGACATTACCATTTGACATTAAAACAACTGAGGTGTTCCAAACTTCGGAAGAAGAATTTGAAACAGAAGCTGAAATTCATTGTTTAGAAGGAGAAGTACTTGACTTACTGCCCGTAATCAAGGAAAATATACTTTTGGAGATTCCAATGCAAATTTTCAGTGATGATGTTTCTGGTGGAGCACCGATGCAAGGTCAAGACTGGCAAGTGATTTCGGAAGAAAACAAAGAAAAGACTGTTGATCCACGATTAGCAGGACTTGCAAAGTTTTTTGACAAATAATCGGAAGACTGGTTTAGGCCTTCATATGAAAATAACTATTTCTTTTAAGGAGGTGGGAAGAATGGCTGTACCTTTTAGAAGAACTTCTAAAACAGTAAAAAGAAAGCGTCGTACGCATTTCAAATTATCAGTACCTGGTATGGTAGAGTGCCCAAGCTGTGGTGAAGCGAAATTAGCTCACCGTGTATGTAAAGCATGCGGTACTTACAAAGGTAAAGAAGTAATCAGCAAGTAATTGCGGGAAAATAAACGTAGAAGATATCTTCTACGTTTATTTTTTTTTGTCTTATTCTTTATTTGTTGTATTCTATCTTTTCTAGTAACTGCATATGCTTAATAAAAAATGCATAGGGAGGACTAGAGAGATGGCGACAACAAGACAAGATGCTTGGACTGATGATGAAGATTTGCTTCTGGCAGAAGTAGTACTCCGGCATATTCAAGAAGGTGGAACGCAACTTTCTGCCTTTAAAGAAGTGGGGAGACATTTGTCTCGCACACCAGCAGCATGTGGATTTAGGTGGAATTCTTATGTTAGAAAGCAATACAAAGAACGTATTGAAGAAGCAAAGCAACTTCGTAAAGTAGAAAATTATGAAGTGAAAGAGACAAAGGTATTAGAGCCTACATCAATTACATTGAATGATGTTATTGAATTCTTGCGAAATTATAAAGATGAAAGCTCTTTAATGGTGTTGCAACAACAAATTGAATCGTTACAAACAGAGAAAGAATGTCTTCTGGAGCGATTATCAGTATATGAGGAAGAATATAGAACATTACTTGATTATATCGATCAAAAAAGAAGTGTAATGGTAGCGGAAAGAAATGGCGCTCGCTCGAATGGAGAATTAGAAAAATTAAAGAAATAAAAACAGCTGCGTAACAGCTGTTTTTTTTGTTTCTTATGCAGATTCTTCGTTTGTAATCGCATTCGAATTTGTTTCTGGATGCCAAATATAAAAATCACCATCAGTTACTGATACTGGCTGGAAACTTAATTTATCCCAAAAACCAGATGACTGGATACGTGCTATCGTTTTAATTGGGAATTGTAGTTGTTTCGCATAATTAACAAGCATTTGTCCGAATCCTTGTTTTTGAAAAGTCGGCAATACTTCAAGTTTATAAAGTTCTAGGTAAGTACCTGTAATTTCAAATGGTTCCCCGCCGTTCCTTTTCATATATAGACTCATACGTGCGATTAGCGATCCACCATAATAAATACCGTAAAATGGAGACTCACTATCATTTTCAATAATGTTTGCTTGTAATTCTTCCAACATGGATAGTTCTTGAGCTCCGCACCCTTTAAATTTTTTAAATTCATCTAATGTTTTATAATTGATGAGCAAGCGTTCAACTTTTGGGAATCCCATTACATCACGTCCTTTTCTTATCTTGTTGAATGCAGAAAAGTTAAAATATTTATAATAATATTATAACTCATTTTTAAATTTTTATGAAGAAGATAGAATATTTCTTTCATTATTTTTTTGAGGATTTGCTAAACTAAGAATAGAACTATGTATATAGGTAGTATATACGTAGTGAAAGAAGAGGTTGCATTTGTTAAAAGGTAATTGAATCCTCAACTATGTAATTGTAATTTAATAAGATATAAAGGGGGAAAGGCAAGGGAACTTATATCACTTGTTAATATGAGTTCTTTGTGTGAAGATGAAAATTGGAATTGTTGGACCGGGAGCTATTGGTCTCCTATATACATTTTATTTACAAAAAAGTAATCAAGATGTTACGTTGTTTACAAGAAACGATAAGCAAGCAGAAGAATTAAACTTAACGGGTGTAACTTGTATTAGGAATGGAGAACGTGAAACGGTATTTCCATCTATTTTACCGATAGAAAGTATGCTGGATAAACAGTTAGATTATATATTTATTGCTGTAAAGCAATATCATGTAACTGATATATTACCTTTTGTGCAGGGAGAATCGTCATTAATCTTTTTGCAAAATGGAATGTCACATCTTCACGTTATGCGAAAAATAGGAAATGAACGTATAGCAGTCGGGATTGTGGAGCATGGTGCAAAAAAAGAGGATGGACATACAGTTCGTCATACTGGAATAGGTGTTACAAAGTTTGGTGTAGTGCGTGGTCAATCTAGTTGTTTTAAAAAGGTATTTAATTGTTTTCCTTTTGATTATTTTCCGATTCAGATAGAAGATGATTGGAAGGGGATTATGCGTAATAAATTAGTAGTCAATGTATGTATTAATCCGTTGACGGCATTATTGCGGGTTGAGAACGGGGAGTTAATTTCAAACCCGCTTTTTTATCAAATGATGGAGCAAGTATTTCAGGAAGTTGCATTTCTTGTTAAAGAAGAAGATAAGGAAATGCTATGGAAAATGGTATGCCAAGTATGTGAAAAAACATCCCATAACACTTCATCTATGTTAGCGGATGTAAGAGCGAATAGACAAACGGAAGTTAACGCGATTGTTGGATATGTATTAGAAGAAGCTAAGGAACAACAACAATCTGTTCCGACACTTCGATTTTTGTTCAATGCAATAAAAGGAATGGAATTATAAGTGTTTTTCTTTGCTTTTACGTGAAACATTGAATACAATGTGGGTTGGTGAGAGAACAGGATACGAAAGGAAGAATTATATGGAGATAAAAGAAATCTCTGTTCCACTACAAGGTGTTGTAGCGGACTATATGAACGGTAAAAAAGAGATACAGTCATGTTTTGATTATCTGTTAACAGAGGATGCTTTTAAACAGCGTTTACATGATTTACGTGAGAGAGAGTTTTTCCGTCAAGATTTAGTAACGCATTTATTAGAATATAATACACAATTGCAAGCGGGAGAATTTACAATTCAAAATATAAAAGCGCTTGAAGATGAAAATACATATGTAGTTATAGCTGGACAACAAGCTGGGTTATTAACTGGTCCGCTTTATACAGTTCATAAGATCATTTCAATTTTACAGCTTGCAAAAGAAAAAGAAGAGAGCTTAGGGGTTCGGGTTGTTCCTGTCTTTTGGATTGCTGGTGAAGACCATGATATGGATGAAATTAATCATACATTTGTAACGAAAAATAAAAAAATAAAAAAGACCATTTTTCATGATCGTTATCCGAAAAAGGCGAGTGCTTCTGAGTCTGAGTTTTCTATTGAAGACTGTAGAAAATGGGTCGAAGAGATTTTTAAAACATATCCGGAAACGAATTTTACAAAGGATGTATTACAATTTGTTGATGATGCTTTAGGTAAATCGCATACATATGTAGATTTCTTTGCGCACCTTATTACGAAAATATTCGCAAATTCTGGTTTAATTCTTGTAGATTCACATCATCCTGCATTAAGAAAACTAGAAGTGCCGTTTTTACAACAAATTATAAGTAAATATAAAGAAATTCAAGTAGGGCTTCGTAATCAACAGGAAGTACTTAAGGAATTAGGATTTAAACCGATTATTGAAACGAAGACAAATGCAGTGCATATATTTATGGAAATTGATAATGAGCGAGTATTGCTTGAAGAGAATCAAGGGAAGTTTATTGGAAAAGATGGAGTGCATTCATTTTCGTATGAAGAATTGATGGAAGAGATGGAAAGAAGTCCAGAACGTTTTAGTAATAATGTTGTAACGCGCCCTCTTATGCAAGAATATGTGTTTCCTACGTTAGCGTTTATTGGCGGTCCAGGGGAGTTAGCTTATTGGAGTGAATTGCAACAAGTGTTTCATACGGTAGGTTTCCAAATGCCACCTGTTGTTCCGCGGCTTACAATTACTTATATGGAGCGAGATATAGCGACAGATTTATATGATTTAGATTTGCAAGAAATTGATCCGTTTCTAAATAATATAGATAATCTGCGTGACAATTGGCTTTCTAATCAAATAGAGGAACCGATAGACGAGCGATTTATAGAAGCGAAAAAAGAAATAATGGATATTCATACATCATTACAACAATTCGTGAAAAAAATAGATCCAGGGTTAAATGAGTTTGCGGGGAAAAATGAACTGAAAATTAATGAGCAAATTGAACTGTTAGAAAAAATGTTGAAAAGAAATGTTGAGAAGAAACATGAGGTTCAACTGAATAAATTCCGCCGTTTACAATTCGCGCTTCGTCCATTAGGAGCACCGCAAGAACGTGTGTGGAATGTGTGTTATTATTTAAATCAGTTCGGCCTTGATTTTGTTGACCGGGTAATGGAACAATCTTTTTCGTGGGATGGAAAACATCATGTAATAAAACTATAGAATCTTGCTCTTTTGAGCAGGATTTTATTTTTATTCTGTTGAATTAACTGTGAAGTGAAATATTTCTGAATTATCCATCTTATGTTAATGTAATGAATCGCTATGTATCGGGTATATATATATGACAAAATAGCACAAAATGTAAACGGATTAATATCTTTTTCGACAGGTTTTTGTTTAAATTCCCGCAAAAAATGATAAAATTTAGTATATAATAAAATAAAATAGCGATTTGTATAGCGTACTACCTTGTTGGAAGTTAAATGAGTCGTTCTTTAGTAGCATTTCATCCTCTAGTAGTAAATTGTGTTTGTAGAGTGAGAAATGTATTTAACATAATTAATTGGAAAAAGAGTAGGTGCAGCAATGTTCAAACACGTAACAGTACTTTTGAAAGAAACAGTAGATGGCTTAGATATAAAACCGAGTGGTACATATGTAGATTGTACACTGGGTGGAGGAGGACATAGTTCTTATTTATTATCTCAGCTAACAGATGGTGGAAAGTTAATAGCATTTGATCAAGATGAAATAGCGATTCAAAATGCGAAGGAAAAATTTTCTTCTTATGGTGAACAATTTGTAACAGTGAAGAGCAACTTCCGTTATTTATCTGAAAAACTACATGAATTAGGTATCACAGAAGTAGACGGGATTTTATTCGATTTAGGTGTTTCATCCCCACAATTAGATACACCAGAGCGTGGCTTTAGTTATCATCATGATGCACCGTTAGATATGCGGATGGATCAAGATGCCCCATTAACAGCATATGATGTTGTGAACAGCTGGTCATATGAACAACTCGTAAGAATTTTCTTCCAATACGGAGAAGAAAAATTTTCAAAGCAAATAACAAGGAAAATTGAAGCTTATCGCGAGAATAAGGCTATTGAAACGACAGGAGAATTAGTGGAATTAATTAAAGAAGGTATTCCAGCTCCGGCACGTAGAACAGGTGGACATCCTGCGAAGCGAGTATTTCAAGCGATTCGTATTGCTGTAAATGATGAATTAAAAGTATTTGAAGAAGCGTTGGAATCTGCAATTGATATGGTCAAGCCTGGTGGAAGAGTTAGTGTTATAACATTCCATTCTTTAGAAGATCGTATTTGTAAAACGACGTTTAAGCGAAATAGCACAACGCCGCAATTACCACAGGGACTACCGATTATTCCGGATGAATTTAAGCCGAAATTAAAGCTTATTACAAGGAAACCGATTTTACCTTCTGACATTGAATTAGAAGAAAATAATCGAGCGCGTTCTGCGAAGTTGAGAATCGCTGAAAAACGATAAAAAGGAGAGAGAGGTATGACTAATTTAGCTGTAAAGTATAAACAACAGGCGCAAGAAGAGGTACAAATTCAAGCGCCGCCACAGCAGATGGTTAAGCCAAAAGTTAAAACGAAAATTACAAGAATTGAAAAGCTATTGTACGTAACGTTTATTGGATTTTTATTATATGCTTGTGTAGCTTTTATTGGGAATAAAGCGGGTCTATATCAAGTTAATGTAGAAGCAGCGACGATAGAAGAACAAATTGTGAAAAAACAAAAGGAAAATCAAGAATTGCAGGCTGAAGTAGAGAAGTTAAGTCGTTATGAACGTATCGCTGAAGTTGCAAAAAAACACGGGCTAGAAATTAATGCGAATAATGTGAAAGGCCTAAAGTAAGGCAAATAGGTGTGAAGAAAAGATGAAGAGAAATATGACCAAATTTCATACCAATAAGGGAGCAGGTTATTTTATGATATTTTTCCTCCTGCTCTTTTTGCTGTTATTAGCCCGATTTTTTTACATACAAGTAACAGGAACAGTGGACAATCATGATTTGAAAAAACTTGCTGAGCAGAAACATAGTAAAAAGGGAGTTCTCGAAGCGAATCGAGGAACAATTTATGATCAAAATGGTCATGTCCTAGCGCAAGATGCAAATTCTTATAAACTTGTAGCCGAGTTAAAAGGGGCTAACGCCGTTAAGGATAAAGAGGATACTGCAAAGAAAATCGCAGGAGTACTCGGAAAAGATGAAGATAAAATTTTAGCTACTTTAAATAAAGAAGGCAAAAGTCAAGTGGAATTTGGAACATTGGGTAAGGACTTGACGAAAGAAAAGAAAGAACAAATAGAAGCATTGAAATTGCCGGGAATATCTTTTATTACCGAAAATGCGAGAGTGTATCCAAACGGTGATTTTGCATCTTACGTCATAGGTCATGCGAAACCTGATGAAAATGGAATCTCAGTCGGTCAATTTGGCTTAGAAAAGAGTTTGGATAAATATTTAGGTGCTTCTAATGGTGAGGTAGCTTATACAGGTGACCGTAAAGGAGTATCTCTTGACGGCGGGAAAGTGAATGTAAAGGCACCTAAAAATGGAGATAATGTGTATTTAACGCTTGATCAACGTATTCAAAGTTATTTAGAAGACGCAATGAAAGAAGCGAGTAAACATTATGAACCAGAAAATTTAATAGGGATTGTTGCGGATCCGAAGACAGGGAAAATATTAGCGATGTCTAGTAAACCTAGTTATGATCCTAATGATCGTCAAATTAAATATTTCTTCAACGACGCCATTGCAAATGCGTTTGAACCGGGATCAACAATGAAAATTTTCACATTAGCGGCGGCCATTAATGAAGGTGTATACAATGGGCAAGACTTTTATCAGTCTGGTACATATCAAGTTGGTAATCGCAAAATAAAAGATCATAACGGCGGCGCCGGATGGGGTTCTATTACTTTTGATGAAGGGGTAGAGCGATCTTCAAACGTAGCGTTCGCAATTTTAGGGGATCAAAAACTTGGTCCAGAGCGTTTTCGAAAATATATTCACAGTTTTGGATTAGATGAAAAAACAAACATTGATTTATCTGGTGAAGGGTCAAATACAATTTTATTTGATCAACAAATACAACAAGTAACAACAGCGTTTGGACAAGGTTCTACAGTTACACCAATTCAACTTGTACAAGCTGCAACAGCGATTGCAAATGATGGGAAAATGATGAAACCTTATACAATTGATAAAATTGTGGATCCAATAACAGGTAAAGTACAGCTAGAGCATAAGCCAGAAGAAGTAGGAAAACCTGTTTCCAAAGAGACAGCAGCGCAAGTAAGGCAATTACTAGAACGTGTTGTTACATCACCGAAAGGAACAGGAACTGCATATAAAGTTGATGGGTATTCAGTCGGGGGGAAAACAGGTACAGCACAAATTCCTGACGGGAAAGGTGGCTATATGACGGGAAGAGAGAATTATATATTCTCATTCTTAGGTATGGCACCGATGGACGATCCGCAACTTGTTGTGTATGTGTCCGTTAAACAACCAAAATTAAAAGATGATGAAAACGGGGCTAAACCTTTAGCAGATATCTTTAAATATGTAACGAAAAATAGCTTAGAGTATTTAAAGATTAAGCCGAATGAAGTAAAAGACCCGAAAAAATATGTGAAAGAACAACAAACTGTCGTTCCAGATGTAACCGGAAAAACGATGGAAGAAGCGAAAAAAACAATTGATAAAGCAAAACTTCGTCCAATCGTATTAGGTGAAGGTAAAGTGCAGCAGCAAGTGCCAAAAGCAACTGAACAAACATTAAAGGGTGATCGAGTCTTCTTAGTAGGAGATAAACCTACAATGCCAAATATACAGGGATGGGCACTGCGTGATGTTATGAATTTAGCAAAAACATTAAAGCTTAACTTAAAACCTTCTGGTACAGGATATGTAACTGAGCAAAGTGTAGCGGAAGGGACATTGTTGCAACCTGGTACAGAATTAGGTGTAACACTCGTACCACCACTTGAACCGCAGCAAGAAGCAGAAAAGCCATAATGGTAATAGGGAAGAAGTTCTAATTAAATAAGTACAAGCATATATTGGAACAAGCTAGGCGTAAGGGAGGCTTGTTCCAATATGCGTGTATCAAATGTAACAGTTAGAAAACGACTTATTTTTATACTTATATCGGGTATACTCATTTTTACCATTATCGATATTCGTCTTGGATATGTGCAATTTTTTCTTGGAAATATGTTAACGGATCGTGCGAAGGATTCATGGAGTCGTAATATTACTTTTGAACCAGAGCGAGGGAAAATTTTAGATCGAAATGGTGTGGAGCTTGCTACGAATAAAAGTGCACCGACCGTCTTTGTTGTGCCGAGGCAAATTGAAAAACCAGCAGAGACTGCAGAGAAGTTAGCTGCAGTATTAGGTGTGGAAAAAGATGATGTTTATAAGCGGATTACAAAAAAAGAATCGATTGTAAGGCTTGATAAAGGCGGAAGGAAAATATCGCATGACAAAGCGAAAGAAGTACGCGGATTAAGTTTAAAGGGTGTGTACATCGCAGAGGATTCTATCCGGTACTATCCATTCGGTAATTTTTTATCACACGTATTAGGATTTGCGGGCAGTGATAATCAAGGGCTTATGGGACTAGAGAAATATTATGATAAAGAGCTAAATGGTGATAAAGGTCATGTGCGATTTTTTGCAGACGCGAAAGGACAGAGAATGCCTAACGTTGGAGATGATTTCAAAAAACCAGAAGCCGGCTTGAATTTAGGATTAACAATTGATTCACGCATTACGAGGATTATGGAAAGAGAAATGAATATTGCGGAATCAACGTATAATCCTGACGGTATGATAGCAATTGCAATGAATCCGAAAAATGGTGAAATTTTAGGTATGTCAAGTCGACCAAGTTTTGATCCAGCAGATTTCCAAAGTGTTTCTCCGGAAGTATATAACAGAAACTTACCTGTATGGAGTACGTATGAGCCGGGGTCAACATTTAAGATTATTACATTAGCTGCAGCCTTGAATGAAAATTTAGTAGACTTAGAGAAAGATACATTTTATGATGATGGGGCAGCTGAAGTTGGTGGAGCTAGATTGCGGTGTTGGAAAGCTGGCGGCCATGGTAGCCAAACGTTTTTAGAGGTAGTTCAAAACTCTTGTAACCCAGGATTTATTGAACTCGGTGATCGTCTTGGTAAAGATCGATTGTTTAAATACATTCGCAATTTCGGGTTTGGACAGAAGACCGGAATTGATTTGCAAGGTGAAGGTAGCGGGATTTTATTTAATTTAGATAAAGTTGGTCCAGTCGAGCAAGCGACGACTTCATTTGGGCAAGGTGTTTCTGTTACACCGATTCAACAAGTAGCAGCTGTAGCGGCCGCTGTAAATGGTGGAACTTTGTATCAGCCATATATAGCGAAGGAATTTATTGATCCGAAGAATAATCAAGTTGTCAGCAAAAAGACACCTGTTGCGAAAAGGGAAGTTATTTCCAAGGAAACTTCAGAGAAAGTTCGTTACGCATTAGAGAATGTTGTAGCGAAAGGTTCGGGTAAAGGGGCTTATATTGATGGATATCGTGTAGGTGGAAAAACTGGAACTGCTCAAAAGGTGAAAGATGGAAAATATTTAGATAATAACTATATTGTATCATTTATCGGTTTTGCTCCAGCTGACGATCCGCAAATTGTTGTTTATGTAGCAGTGGATAATCCAAAAGGAGTCACTCAATTTGGTGGAGTTGTAGCAGCACCTATTGTTGGGAATATTCTTCGTGACGCACTTCCTGTAATGGGAGTGGAACCGAGAAAAGAGCAAGTTGAGAAAGAATATAAATGGGGCGATACACCAACTGTGGAAGTTCCGAATTTAATTGGTATGAAAAAGAAAGATTTACAAACGCAACTTGTAGACTTGAAGCTTGATATAAGTGGTGATGGTGGGAAAGTAATTAAACAATCACCAGAAGCAGGAGCTAAAGTAAAAGAGGGTTCAAAAGTTAGAATTTACTTCGGGAATTAAAGGTAACTGATTGTGTTTTATGGTACAATTGGTGGAAGTGAGTTCTTTATAGAAAAATTGCTTTACTTGAGACGATAAGTGTCTCATTAATAAATAAATCTATTGATTAGACTATAGTAGCACTTACCTCCTATTTTTATATAACTAGGAGGTAACGTGTTACTTGCTAAAATAAGAGATAAATAAACAATGTAGAGAGGGTTTAGTGAAATGAAGTTGCATACACTTGTATCATGTTTGCATGATTTTCCAGTTGTTCCAACAGAAAATCCAGAAATAACATCTATTGAAGCGGATTCACGTAAAGTGAAAGAGGGAAGCTTATTTATATGTATGAAAGGATATACGGTTGATAGCCATGACTTTGCTAAGCAAGCAGCCGCACAAGGAGCGGCTGCTATTGTTGCGGAAAGACCAATTGATGTTGACGTTCCAGTTGTACTTGTGAAAAATACTTTTCGTTCGCTAGCGGTTTTAGCTGATTATTTTTATGGCCAACCAACACACAAGTTACATTTAATCGGTATTACAGGTACAAATGGAAAGACAACAACATCGCATATTATGGATGAAATTATGCGCGCACATGGTCATAAAACAGGGCTAATTGGAACGATTAATATGAAAATCGGTGATGAAACATTTGAGGTGAAAAATACAACACCAGATGCACTAACACTTCAACAGACATTTTCAAAAATGGTTGAACAAGGTGTGGATAGCACAGTAATGGAAGTTTCGTCTCATGCTTTAGATCTTGGCCGTGTACACGGGTGCGATTATGATGTTGCAGTATTTACGAATTTAACACAAGATCATTTAGACTATCATAAAACGATGGAAGAATATAAACATGCGAAAGGGTTGCTTTTCGCACAGCTTGGCAATAGTTATCATCATAATCGTGAAAAATACGCTATATTAAACAGTGATGATCCAGTAGCAGAAGAGTATATGAGAAGTACAGCAGCTACTGTTGTAACATACGGTATAGATGTTGCAAGCGACATTATGGCACGAGATATCGTAATGACGAGTGGCGGTACAACATTTACACTTGTAACACCGTATGAAACTGTAAATGTTACGATGAAATTAATTGGTAAGTTTAATGTATACAACGTGTTAGCTGCTACAGCAGCAGGTCTTGTTTCAGGAGTGAGCTTACAAACAATTATTGATGTAATTAAAGAGCTTGCTGGCGTTCCTGGACGTTTTGAAGTTGTTGATGGTGGACAAAATTACACAGTTATTGTCGACTATGCGCATACACCTGATAGCTTAGAGAACGTACTAAAAACAGCAAAACAGTTTGCAAAAGGCGATGTATATTGTATCGTTGGTTGCGGTGGTGATAGAGATAGAACGAAAAGACCAATAATGGCAAGTGTCGCAACCGAATATGCAACTCACGCAATTTATACATCAGATAATCCAAGAAGTGAAGATCCGAAGGCCATTTTAGATGATATGGTAAATGATGTGAATGGGAATAATTATGAAGTAATTGTCGATCGAAAAGAAGCGATACGTTCCGCTATCTCGAAAGTAAAAGCAGAAGATATTATTATTATTGCTGGTAAAGGGCATGAAACGTATCAAATTATTGGTAAAGAAGTTCATCATTTTGACGATCGTGAAGTTGCTAAAGAAGCAATCACGGAGCGTTTAAACAACGAAGTGTAACAGCATGAGAGGAGGACTACATGTGCTTGAACAAGGTTTATTAGTAACGGCTGGGGTAGCATTCTTAATTTCTGTTGCCCTTTCGCCATTATTTATTCCATTTTTAAGAAAGTTAAAGTTCGGACAGAGTATTCGTGACGAAGGACCGAAGTCACACCAAAAGAAATCAGGGACACCAACGATGGGTGGTATTGTCATATATGTATCTATGATGGTGACTACGCTTATTATGGCGATTAAATTTAACAATTTAGGTGCAGAAGTATCATTGTTATTATTAGTTACATTTGGGTACGGATTAATCGGATTTTTAGATGACTACATAAAAGTAGTAAAGAAAAGAAATCTTGGTTTAACATCAAAACAAAAATTGATTGGTCAGCTTGTAATTGCTATTGCGTTCTTTTTAATTGGAAAAGGGCAAGCATTTCACACTTATATCATGATTCCGGGAACTGATGTTAAATTTGAATTAGGCTGGGCGTATTTTGTTCTCGTATTATTTATGCTTATTGGTGGATCAAATGCGGTTAATTTAACAGATGGTTTAGATGGTTTATTATCAGGAACAGCTGCTATTGCATTCGGAGCATTTAGTATTATTGCTGTAGCTCAAGAACAATTTGGGGTAGCGATTTTCTGTATGGCAGTTGTAGGAGCTGTACTTGGATTTTTAGTATTCAATGCGAATCCAGCGAAAGTATTTATGGGGGATACAGGTTCTCTAGCTTTAGGTGGTGCTATCGCAGCTGTAGCGATTTTGTTAAAACAAGAATTGTTACTCGTTATTATTGGCGGTGTATTCGTAGCGGAAACGTTATCTGTTATTATCCAAGTTATTTCGTTCAAAACAACAGGAAAGCGTGTCTTTAAAATGAGTCCATTACA
Source organism: Bacillus sp. TH30 (assembly GCF_016650875.1). Taxonomy (NCBI): domain Bacteria; kingdom Bacillati; phylum Bacillota; class Bacilli; order Caryophanales; family Bacillaceae; genus Bacillus; species Bacillus sp. TH30. The sequence continues at coordinate 3,992,233 of NZ_JAEKEY010000002.1, forward strand.
TCATCATTATGAATTATGTGGTTGGTCAGAGTGGCGCGTTGTTGTAACGTTTTGGTCTGTAGGATTTTTATTAGCTGTGCTAGGAATTTATATCGGGGTGTGGATGTAATTGAAAACTGTAACTGAATATCAAAATAAAAATGTTCTTGTATTAGGTATTGCTAAAAGTGGTTATGCAGCAGCTACTTTATTAAAAAAATTAGGGGCAAACGTCATTGTAAATGATGGGAAACCATTAGCGGGTAATGTGCTTGCAGCTGAGTTACAAGCGGAAGGAATGGATGTTGTGTGTGGTGGGCATCCATTAGAATTGCTGGAGAGAAACATTTCACTTGTCGTAAAGAATCCAGGAATTCCATATTCTAATCCACTCTTAGTGGCGGCGAAAGAAAAACAAATTCCAATTGTAACTGAGGTTGAATTAGCATATTCCATTTCAGCAGCACCGTTTGTTGGGATTACGGGATCTAACGGTAAAACAACAACGACAATGTTAACGTTTGAAATGTTAAAAGAAGGACAAAAGCACCCAGTTATTGCGGGGAATATAGGTACTGTAGCTTGTGAAGTTGCACAATTGGCGAAGGAAAATGAAGTTGTCGTTACGGAACTTTCATCGTTTCAATTGATGGGAGTGGAATCGTTCCAACCAAAAATTGCAGCCTTTTTAAATTTATTTGAAGCGCATTTAGATTATCACGGGACGAAGAAAGAGTATGGTTTGGCGAAAGCGAATATTTTCAAAAACCAAACTGAAGCAGATTATAGTATAATTAACGCAGATGATGCAGATGTCATGGCGTTATCGGCATATAGTAAAGGACAGAAAGTATTATTTTCGACGACGAAAGAAATTGAAGATGGTGCGTATATAAAAGATAACGCTCTTTATTTTAAAGGCGAAAAAGTAGTTAAAGTAAGTGATATTGTTTTACCTGGTAAGCACAATTTAGAAAATATTTTAGCAGCAATGAGTATTGCTAAATTACTAGGTGTTTCTAATGAAGCAATTACTGCTGTGTTAAAAAGTTTTACAGGTGTAAAACATCGCTTAGAATATGTAACAACGATTAATAATCGTAAATTTTATAATGATTCAAAAGCGACGAATATGCTAGCGACAGAAAAAGCATTATCTGCATTTACACAACCGATTGTATTATTGGCTGGTGGACTTGATCGTGGTAATGAATTTGATGATTTAATTCCATATTTTAAACATGTCAAAGCGATTGTGACATTTGGACAAACTGCACCAAAATTAGTAAGAGCGGCAGAAAAAGCAGGATTAGATGTAATTGAAAGTGTCGAAACTTTAGATGATGCAGTAGTGAAGGCTTATGCTCATTCTACCGATGGTGATGTTATTCTTCTTTCACCAGCATGTGCAAGCTGGGATCAATTTAAAACATTTGAAGAAAGAGGAGACATTTTTATACAAGCTGTGCATAAACTTATATAAAGTAAATCAAAACATCAGTAGGCTAACACCTACTGATGTTTTGTTACATAGGGCAAAAGGTTCTGCCCAAAGAGGTGGTGTTCATGGGTAATGAAGAAAACGCCTGATTTTATTCTCATCATCGTTACACTTGCGTTGTTAACAATCGGAATGATTATGGTTTATAGTGCGAGTGCGGTTTGGGCCTCTTATAAAATGGGGGATTCATTCTTTTTTGCAAAAAGACAATTGTTATTTGCAAGTCTTGGGGTAGTAGCTATGTTTTTTCTGATGAAAATTGATTATTGGGTATGGCGTACGTATTCAAAAGTAATTTTACTAGTTTGTTTCGTTCTTCTTATTCTCGTTCTTATTCCTGGAGTAGGTCTCGTTCGTGGAGGGGCGCGAAGTTGGATTGGAATCGGGGCATTTTCTATCCAACCGTCAGAGTTTATGAAATTCGCGATGATTATTTTCTTAGCAAAATTTTTAGCGGAACGACAAAAATTAATTACATCTTTTAAACGAGGTTTACTACCGGCTCTTAGTTTTGTATTTCTTGCTTTTGGGATAATTATGTTACAGCCAGATCTTGGTACGGGAACGGTAATGATTGGGACATGTATTATTATGATATTTATTTCGGGAGCAAGGGTCTTTCACTTTGCAATGTTTGGTTTGCTTGGTGCAGCGGGATTTGTAGGGTTAATTGCATCAGCGCCATATCGAATGAAACGCATCACATCATATTTAGATCCGTGGTCGGATCCGCTTGGAAGTGGATTTCAAATTATCCAATCGTTACTCGCAATTGGACCTGGTGGTTTATTTGGGCTTGGACTTGGACAAAGTAGACAAAAATTTCTTTATTTACCTGAACCACAAACAGACTTTATATTTGCAATCTTATCCGAGGAATTAGGTTTTATTGGTGGTTCATTTGTGTTATTATTATTTAGTCTATTATTATGGCGTGGGATTCGTATAGCATTAGGAGCGCCAGATTTATATGGTACGTTTTTAGCAGTAGGTATTGTGGCGATGATTGCGATTCAAGTAATGATTAATGTTGGTGTTGTAACAGGACTGATGCCTGTTACCGGTATTACTTTGCCATTTTTAAGTTATGGTGGATCAAGTTTGACCTTAATGTTAATGGCAGTAGGTGTATTATTGAATATAAGTCGCCATTCTCGCTATTAAACCCTGTTTAAAAGACAGGGTTTTTCGTGTGTGTGTGAAAATACAATATGTATATAGAAATAAATACGATTGAATAAGAACAGGGAAGTGGAGGAATCAGTAGTGCGAGTATTAGTAAGTGGTGGGGGTACTGGAGGACATATTTATCCAGCTCTTGCTTTAATTAGAGAAATAAAAAAACTAAATCCTGAAGCAAGATTTTTATACATTGGTACAGAGAATGGATTAGAGAGTACCATCGTACCGAAAGCGGGTATTCCGTTCCAATCTATTGTTATAAGTGGATTTAAACGAAAAATATCTCTTGATAATGTAAAAACAGTGATGCGTTTCCTAAAAGGTGTTCAAGATAGTAAACGATATATTCGTCGTTTTAACCCTGATATTGTGATTGGTACGGGTGGATACGTATGTGGGCCAGTTGTATATGCTGCGGCTAAATTAGGTATTCCGACTATTGTCCATGAACAAAATAGTGTACCTGGTGTAACGAATAAATTTTTAAGTCGTTATGTCGATAAAGTTGCAGTTTGTTTTGAAGCAGCTGCAGAACATTTTCCACAGTCAAAAGTGGTTATGACAGGTAATCCACGTGCATCAGAAGTAATGGACCAAAATGGAATGAAAGGAAAACGTTCGGTAGGACTATCCCTTTCTAAAAAATCCGTGCTTATTTTTGGTGGGAGCCGCGGGGCTAGACCGATTAACGATGCTTTTGTAGAAGCGATTGAACAATTTGGGAATAAAAGTTACGAAGTATTATATGTAACAGGCGAAGTACATTATGATAAAGTTATGGAAGCCGTGAAACAAAAAGGGAATCCGAATAATGTTATTATTAAACCTTTTATTCATAATATGCCAGAGGTACTGACGGGTGTAGATCTTGTTGTTTCAAGGGCAGGGGCTACAACGCTTGCAGAATTAACAGCGTTAGGAAAGCCGAGTGTATTAATTCCAAGTCCGTACGTAACAAATAACCATCAAGAAAAAAATGCACGATCAGTTGTTGATAAAGGAGCAGCTAAAATGCTACTTGAAAAAGATTTAACATCTGAAACGCTTATTCGTGACATTGATGAGATTTTATTGGATACACAAACATTACAAAATATGAAACTGGCTACTAAGCAACTTGGTATTCCAGATGCAGCAAATAAGCTATATGAAGTAATGAACAAGCTTATTAAAAAATAACATTAGGTGAACGCCCTGCATATTACTGTAATAAGGAGACTTGATATGGGGGAGATTGTCTATGGAACAATTAGTAAAAGAGCTTTTAGAAGCAAATGTTGGTCGCGTGTTAGTTAATGAACCGTTAGCGCGTTACACGACTATGAAAATAGGCGGACCAGCTGATATTTTAATTGTACCAAAGCATGTTGCTGGTATTGAGAAGACTCTAGAGTTAGTAAAGAAGTACAAGACAGGGTGGACTGCAATTGGTCGTGGTTCAAATCTTCTCGTATCTGATCAAGGTATAGAAGGTGTGGTTATTCGTTTAGGAGAAGGATTAGACCATTTAGAAGTCGAAAAACATAGAGTAAGAGTCGGTGCTGGATATCCCCTTATTAAATTGTCAACTTTACTTAGTCGACAGGGATTAGCGGGCCTGGAATTTGCAAGTGGTATTCCAGGAAGTGTTGGCGGTGCAGTGTATATGAATGCAGGCGCTCATAAGTCCGACATATCGAGTGTATTAACGAAAGCTCGTATTTTGTTTGACAATGGAACAATTAATTGGTTGACGAATACCGAAATGGGCTTTTCTTATCGCACATCTGTATTGCAAATGAAACGCCCTGGTATTGTTTTGGAAGCTGAATTCCAATTGGAGGTAGGCGAACGCGAGGGAATTGTAAGAAGCATGCAAAAGAATAAAGAGTATCGCCGTGAAACGCAGCCTTGGAATCACCCTTGTGCAGGAAGTATATTTCGAAATCCAGTCCCCTATTTTGCAGGAGATTTAATAGAAAAATCAGGGCTTCGTGGTTATACAATAGGTGGAGCTCAAATTTCTGAAATGCATGGGAATTTTATTGTTAATACTGGTGTGGCCTCAGCGCAAGATGTATTAGACTTAATCGCATTGGTAAAGCGTACAATTAAAGATAAATTTGGTGTTGATATGCATACAGAAGTAGAAATAATTGGAAGATAACGGTTGTTCGTTCCGCTCATTATCATTTATGTTATAATAAGAAGATAAGAACGGCATGAGGAACATGCCGTTCTTTATGTTACATAGGGGGATCGTACATGAAAAATAGTAAAGTGATTAAACTACAAGATCGTGTACCAAAATTAAAGAATCAAAATAAAAAAAATAAGAAACCTGTTAATCATCGGTTAATTTTATACATATCGATTTTATTTTTATTAGTACTCTTTTTAATTTATTTTCGGTCTCCGCTTAGTAATATAAAAAAGATAAGTGTCTTTGGAAATCATTATATGACAGATGAACAAGTTATGAAGGAATCAGGTGTGACATATGATACGAGTTATTTCCGAGTAACAGCACATAAAGCAGAAGAAAACTTAACGAAACGAAAAGAAATTAAAGAGGTAAATGTAAAAAAACGTTTCCCAAACAAAATTGATGTTCATATCGAAGAATATTTAACAATTGGCTATATAAACAAAGATGGGAAATTACAACCGTTATTAGAAAATGGGAAAACACTCGATGTACTTCCGAACGGAAAGCTTCCAGTTGCAGCACCAATTTTTGAACCATTTAAAGAGGAAAAAATGAAGGAATTAATTGCAGAACTAGAAAAATTAACGCCAACTATTTTAAGGTCTATTTCTGAAATTCGTTATACACCAACGAACGCAAATGAAGATCATCTTACTTTATATATGAATGAAGGATATGAAGTGAGCACCACTATTCAAAATTTCGCAAAGCGAATGGAAGCTTATCCACTTATTTTAAAAACAATTGAACCTGGTAAGAAGGTTTTAATTGACTTAGAAGTGGGTGCATATACGAAGGAACTAGGTGCTGAAGAAAAGAAAGAATAGAATGATAGTTTTTACTGCGTTATTACGTATGAAATGAAACAAACGTTCTTTTATATGGATGCTAATTTGCAAGAATGCTTAATTTGATGAAAAAAATGTAAATTTTCTTAGATTCATACTAGGATTGGTACAAGTTTCACTTTTCTACAAGTACATCTTAGTGTAGACTTATACTTGGCGGTAATCTTTACACTTGAAATATAATTATTTCAAGATAGAGCAGTTATTCACAGGTTACTGCGATATTCTTAAATGAATGTTAAATAAAAATAAGAAAAATATAGGGTTAAAAAAGGGAAACGTACAAAGACGTTGAATATTTTTCTTATAAATAGTAAAGTTGCGATTGTTGTTCCATATATTGAGTTGTATGGTATAAATAAAGAAGGAGGTGCCAAAGAATGAACAGCAATGAAATATATGTTAGTCTTGACATCGGTACATCCAATGTTAAAGTCATCATTGGTGAAATGGTTAATGATAGCTTAAACATTATTGGTGTTGGAAACGTAAAATCAAATGGTTTGAAAAAGGGATCGATAGTTGATATAGATGAAACTGTTCGATCAATTAAAAAAGCAATTGAACAAGCTGAGCGCATGGTGGGTATCCACATTGAGCAAGTTGTAGTAGGTGTCAATGCAAACCAGGTACAGTTGCTCCCGTGTCACGGAGTAGTCGCTGTTTCAAATGAAGATCGTGAAATCGGGAATGAAGATGTCTTACGCGTTCTAGATGCAGCGCAAGTTGTGTCAATTGCTCCTGAACGTGAATTTATTGATGTGGTACCTCGACAGTTCATTGTAGACGGTCTTGACGAGATTAACGATCCACGCGGGATGATCGGTGTAAGATTAGAAATGGAAGGTACACTTATTACAGGCTCGAGAACTTTACTACATAACCTACTTCGTTGTGTAGAAAAAGCAGGTCTTGAAATTGTTGATATTTGTCTGCAACCTTTAGCGGCAGCGACAGTTGCGTTATCTTCGGATGAAAGAAATAGAGGGGTAGCCCTTGTTGATATGGGTGGAGGATCTACAACCTTATCTATTTTTAAAGATGGAGAGTTGCAAGCAACGAGCGTATTGCCATTAGGTGGAGATCATATAACGAAGGATATAGCGATTGGGCTGAAAACTTCAACAGAAAATGCAGATCAAATTAAGCTGAAATATGGACATGCTTTTTATGATACAGCATCTGAAGAAGAGATGTTTACGGTTCCTATTATGGGAAGCGATCAAACAGAACAATATTCTCAGTTGGAATTATCGGATATAATAGAGGCTCGTGTAGAGGAAATTTTAATGTTTGTTCAAGATGAAGTGCATAAGTTAGGAGTAAAGCAAGCTGCTTCTGGATATGTACTAACTGGTGGGATAGCTTCTATGCCAGGTGTTCTTGATCTTGCATACGATATTTTACATGAAAATGTTCGTATAGCAACTCCTGATTATATTGGTGTTCGTGAGCCTCAATATACAAGTGGAGTTGGATTAATTAAACATTCTTATCAAAAAGCTAAATTACGTGGGAAAAATGTGCAGGAAAAGCAAGAACATTTTGAACCAGTACCAGCACCAATGCCGGTACAACAGCAACCTGCGAAACAAAAAACTCGTAATCAAAACAATACTAATCAAAATGATGACCGCATGATGTCAAAAGTAAAACGTGCATTCCGTTATTTATGGGATTAAAATTGGACACGAAAAATGAGGTTCTAGGGGGATTTCGACATGTTAGAGTTTGATACTACTCAAGATCAATTAGCGAATATAAAAGTTATCGGTGTCGGCGGTGGCGGAAACAATGCTGTAAACCGTATGATTGAACACGGTGTACAAGGTGTAGACTTTATCGCTGTGAATACTGATGCACAAGCATTAAATCTATCAAAAGCTGAAACGAAAATGCAAATTGGTGGAAAATTAACGCGTGGACTTGGTGCAGGCGCAAACCCTGAAGTAGGGAAAAAAGCTGCAGAAGAAAGTAAAGAACAGATTCAAGAAGCGCTTCGTGGCGCGGATATGGTCTTCGTAACTGCTGGTATGGGCGGCGGAACTGGAACTGGTGCAGCTCCAGTTGTTGCTCAAGTTGCAAAAGAACTAGGCGCGTTAACAGTTGGTGTTGTAACACGTCCATTTACATTTGAAGGGCGTAAGCGTGCAACTCAAGCTGCATCTGGTATTGCGTCATTTAAAGAAAATGTAGATACACTTATCGTAATTCCAAATGATCGCTTATTAGAGATTGTTGATAAAAATACGCCAATGTTAGAAGCGTTCCGTGAAGCAGATAACGTATTACGTCAAGGTGTTCAAGGTATTTCTGATTTAATTGCTACACCAGGTCTAATTAACTTAGACTTTGCAGACGTAAAAACAATTATGTCTAATAGAGGTTCTGCTTTAATGGGTATCGGTTCTGGTAATGGTGAAAATCGTGCTGCTGAAGCTGCGAAAAAAGCGATTTCTAGTCCATTACTAGAAACATCTATTGATGGAGCTCAAGGTGTTATTATGAACATTACGGGCGGCGCAAACTTAAGTTTATATGAAGTACAAGAAGCAGCAGACATTGTAGCTTCAGCTTCGGATCCAGAAGTAAATATGATCTTCGGTTCTGTTATTAATGAAGGATTAAAAGATGATATCGTTGTCACTGTAATTGCAACTGGTTTTGATGATAGTGCTTCGACACAACCACCAAAACCAATTATCCGTCCGACTGCGAATCACACGCAACAGCAACAACAACCAGTAGCTCAACCTTCAAAACAACGTGAAGTTAAGCGTGAAATGAAACGTGAAGAGCCGGTTGTGCATGATCGTCATACTGATTCAGATGACATCGATATTCCAGCATTCTTACGTAACCGTCGTAGAAGATAAAAGAAAAGGAGCTTTCATGCTCCTTTTTTTTGTTGTCTAAATGGAAAAGATCTGCTAAGCAGATCTTTTTTTATTATTTTGCATATGGAGAGCCCAGTCCTATTTTTAAACCATAAGCTGTGATAAATAAATTGAAACTTTAATTAGTCGGGGGTGTTCATCCAAAAATGATTGTTAGCCCGACGCCCACTTAACTTCTGTACTTTTTTATAGCTGAATTTTGAGGCAGGGTCTTACTGCCCGCAAATAGCAAGATAAACTTTGTATATATATAATTCAATTATTATGTATACAAGTAAAAAATTTATATTATTCTATGAAAAATACACTTTTATTTTTTACCGACAGATTATGTCTAGAAATCACAAAATAACAAAAAAATCCCTCCACCAATTGACACACTTTCCTATTGGATATGCATTATACTAGTCTCAACTTAAAAAAAGAGGTGAATTGTTTGGTTGTTTACGCCGACATCGTTTGGTTGTTAAACGCCTGCATTGATTTTCTTTTACTTTTATTAACAGCCACCGTGTTAAAAAAGAGAATCAAAAGATGGAGGCTTGTGTTAGGGGCATTTATAGGTTCAACTATTGTTATTTTCGCCTTTACGCCTTTTGCTTCTATGATGACACATCCAATTATGAAACTATTGTACTCGTTACTTATTGTGTATACAGCATTTGGGTTTTCGACATTTAGAAATTATACACAAACTGTTTTTACTTTCTATTTTGTAACCTTTATGGTTGGTGGAGGATTAATTGGAACGCATTACTTTTTGCAAACGAACGAAATGGTAAATGGATTAGTTCAATCTAAATCAGTTTCTTACGGTGATCCAATTAGTTGGGTATTTGTTATTTTTGGTTTTCCAGTAATTTATTATTTTTCTAAAAAGCGTATAGAAAGCGTAGAGGTCACAAAGATACACTATGATCAAATCGTGAAAGTGGAAATTCAATTAGCTGGAGAGGAACTAGAATTAGCAGGTCTAATTGATAGTGGGAACCAACTTTATGACCCGTTAACGAAAACACCCGTTATGATTATGCATATTTCATCATTAGAACATTGTTTGCCAGCTTGGTTAACAGAACAAATTTATTCCAAAACAGAAATTCCTCAAATACCAGAAAATGATTCTGGATGGGCGACGAAACTACGTTTAATTCCTTTCCGAGCAGTAGGAGTAGAGAATCAATTTTTATGGGCAATTAAGCCAGATTGTGTGCGAGTTTATCATGAAGGTAGTTCGGTTGTTGTAAACAAAGTATTGATTGGATTAAATACACAACAATTATCTACTAATGGAGAGTATCAATGCATTGTACATCCGAAAATGTTGATTTCGCAAAAGATGGTAATTGCTTAATTATGAGAGGCGGGATAATATGGTGAAATTTAAATTTTATTTGGTATACCTTTGGTATAAAGTATTGCTGAAATTAGGAATTAAGACCGATGAAATTTATTATATTGGTGGAAGTGAAGCGTTGCCACCGCCGTTAACGAAAGAAGAAGAGGCAGTTCTTTTGAATAAATTACCAAATGGAGATCAAGCTGCGAGGTCGATGCTTATTGAACGTAACCTAAGGCTTGTTGTATATATAGCAAGAAAATTTGAAAATACAGGGATCAATATTGAGGATTTGATTAGTATAGGAACAATTGGTCTTATTAAGGCAGTGAATACATTTAATCCAGAAAAGAAAATTAAATTAGCAACATATGCATCTCGTTGTATAGAAAATGAAATTTTAATGCATTTGCGTCGAAATAATAAAAATCGTTCGGAAGTTTCTTTTGATGAACCGCTTAACATTGATTGGGACGGAAATGAACTGTTACTATCAGATGTTTTAGGTACAGATGATGACATTATTACAAAAGATTTAGAAGCTACTGTAGATCGTCATCTTTTAATGAAAGCATTGCATCAATTAAATGACCGTGAAAAACAAATTATGGAGCTTCGGTTTGGACTCGCTGGTGGCGAAGAGAAGACACAAAAAGATGTGGCTGATATGCTTGGAATTTCACAGTCTTATATTTCTCGTTTGGAAAAAAGAATTATAAAAAGATTACGAAAAGAATTTAATAAAATGGTGTGAAGAATAAGACCAGTCGGTATCTAGACTGGTCTTATTCTTTTTTTGTGCATTAGGAAATATGATATTTGTGAAAAATGATGGAAAAACCGTATGCATAAAATCCCCTTCAAAGGAAATACTTTACACTGTACAGCAACTCCCGATAGGAGGGAACACTTTGACGAGAAACAAAGTAGAAATTTGCGGTGTTGATACAGCTAAACTTCCAGTACTAAAAAATGAAGAGATGCGTAAATTATTTCGTGAAATGCAAAGTGGAGAGATAAGCGCCAGAGAGAAATTAGTGAATGGAAACTTACGTCTTGTACTGAGCGTCATCCAAAGATTTAATAACAGAGGAGAATATGTTGATGATTTATTTCAAGTTGGTTGCATTGGACTTATGAAATCCATTGATAACTTTGATTTAGGCCAAAATGTAAAGTTTTCAACGTATGCTGTGCCGATGATTATTGGAGAAATACGCAGATATTTGCGTGATAACAATCCAATTCGTGTATCTCGCTCATTACGAGATATTGCGTATAAAGCGTTGCAAGTAAGAGAAAAATTGATTGCTGAAAATTCAAAAGAACCAACAGCAATGGATATTGCGAAAGTTCTTGAAGTGACACATGAAGAGATTGTTTTTGCACTAGATGCGATTCAAGATCCGGTTTCATTATTTGAACCGATTTATAACGATGGAGGAGATCCTATCTTTGTTATGGATCAATTAAAGGATGAAAAACAAAAGGACGAGCAGTGGGTTGAAGAACTGGCGTTGAAAGAAGGAATGAAGCGTTTAAATGATCGTGAAAAAATGATTATTCGAAAACGTTTCTTTCAAGGAAAGACACAGATGGAAGTTGCCGAAGAAATTGGGATTTCTCAAGCGCAAGTATCACGTTTGGAGAAGTCTGCTATTAAGCAAATGAATAAGACGATTCAAGGATAAGGTCCTCACCAGTTATGGTGAGGTCTTTTTTATATATAATATTTTGCGCTCATAGTAGATTGGGTAGGTTCATATAATGAAAATAAAATGGATGTTCTATTAGTAGCGGTTATATACTGTTTATTCGCTTCGAAATTAGGCTGAAGTAAAAAGTTAGATGGAAGCGGGACTGCCCGTAAAAGTCCGATTGGCATGGGTTAATAATCAGTAGGGATGGGGATAATCCCACTGATTAAGGTTTCACTTTATTTGAGAGCGTACTTACGATTCATGATATAAGGGAGAGGATGAATATGATACGGATTTCGGAGTTTCAAATGAAGGATGTTGTAAATGTTTCAGATGGAAAGAGGCTTGGGAATATTGGAGATATTGATATTGATATAGACACAGGAAAGATTAGGGCGGTTATTATTTCTAAGCAGGCACGAATGCTTGGACTCTTTGGGAAGGAAGTAGAATTTGTGATTCCTTGGGAGCAAATTATGAAAATTGGAGAAGATGTCATACTTGTAAAAGTAGATCATGTTAATTCTGTAACAGAATCAATACAAACACCGACAATTTCATAAAGAATATTACAAATTCCTCTTTTTTTTCTGTTGTCATTATGAAAAAATAAAAGTATGGTAAAATAGACAGGAAGTACCATACTTTTTTCTGTTATTTTAATTAAAAGGAGCCGCTTTATGAGAGAACCATTTAAATATGTGGACGGTATACTGTATATACAAGGGTGGAAAGAACTTGGAAACATTACTGCTGGATTTACGACAAAAGATGGTGGAGTAAGTACAGGCTCCTTTCATGCGATGAATTTAGGATTACATGTGAATGATATCGTGGAGAATGTTCATGAAAACAGACGCATTTTAGCGAATAAGTTACAAAAACCATTAGAAAAATGGATTTGCTCTGAACAAGTTCATGACCATCATGTTGAGAAAGTAGGACTGCAAGAAAAAGGGAAAGGCGTTTATTCATATGAAGATGGTATTCCAAAAACGGATGGCATTTATACGACTAACAAAGATGTTCTCTTAACATCTTGTTACGCTGACTGTGTTCCGCTCTATTTTTATGCACCATCACATGATATGATAGGACTTGCGCATGCTGGGTGGAAAGGGACTGTAACAGAGATTGCGAAAGAAATGATTCAAAAGTGGAATGCAGAAGGTGTTTCAAGTGATGAAATTCATGTCGCAATTGGTCCTGCAATCGGATCATGTTGTTATGTTGTTGATGATCGTGTATTAACAGCAGCACAGCAAGTAGTAAACGGATCTGTTCCTCATAAAGTAATTTCTGATGGTCAGTATGCAATTAATTTAAAAGAAGTTAATCGTATATTATGTGTACAAGCAGGCATAAAAGAAGAACATATTGTAATGTCATCTCTTTGTACAAGCTGTGAAGAACAATTATTTTTCTCTCATCGTCGTGATCAAGGTAAGACGGGGAGAATGTTGAGTTTCATAGGTTTTAAGGAGGAGTGAAGCAAGTGACAGTGCAAGGGAATTTAGTCGATGTAAACGAAGCAATTAAAGAATCTTGCGTACGAGCTGGACGTTCGATGAAAGATATTAAGCTCGTTGCAGTTACAAAAACTGTAGGGATTGAAAAAACAAGCGAAGTAATTGAAACAGGAATTATTGATTTAGGTGAAAATAGAAATGAAGGTTTCTTACAAAAATACGAGCATTTCGGTTCAAAAGTGAATTGGCATTTTATTGGATCATTGCAAACGAGAAAAGTAAAAGAAATCATTAATGAGATTGATTATTTACATTCATTAGATCGTCTTTCGCTTGCAAAAGAAATTCAAAAACGTGCTGATAAGAAAGTTAAATGCTTTATTCAAGTGAAAACATCATCTGAAGAATCAAAGCAAGGATTGGCGATAGAAGAAACAATTTCTTTTATTCAAAGTTTGCAAGAATTGGATAAGATTGAAGTGGTAGGATTAATGACAATGGCTCCGTTTACAGGAGAAGAGGAAGAGATTCGTCGCTGCTTTAAGGAATTGCGCATGCTACAGACAGAGGTGCAGGAGCTAGAATTATTACATGCACCATGTAAAGAATTATCAATGGGAATGTCAAATGATTACACGATTGCAATTGAGGAAGGCGCTACATATATTCGTTTGGGAACGGTTTTAGTAGGAAAAGCGTAGGAGGAAGGAGAAAGTTATTATGAGTTGGTCAAAAGTAAAATACTTCTTTTTTGACACACCGGAAGAAAAAGAAGCAGCTCAATATAGTTATGAAAAGGAGCAAACAGACATGAAAAAGCAACAAGATCCCCCAGAACAACAAGATGTTCCGTTTGCGAAAGTGCAACCGAAGCAAAATGTAGTGAGTATTGAAACAGCGAAGCAATCTTCAAAAGTTGTTTTACTAGAACCACGTACATATTCGGAAGCGCAAGGCATTTCGGATCACTTAAAAGGTAGACGAGCTGTTGTAATTAATTTGCAAAGAATGTCTACAGATCAAGCTGTACGTATCGTTGACTTTTTAAGTGGTACTGTATACGCTATAGGCGGGGATATTCAAAAAATAGGCCCGAAAACATTTATGTGTACACCTGAAAATGTTGATATCGTTGGTGCGATTTCAGAGTTATTCGGTGAAGAAGAAGAGACAAATATAAAGAGGTGGTAATACGCCATGACAACAGTTTTAACAGTGTTACTTACTGCTATCGAGATTTACTCGTGGGCACTAATTATTTACATTCTCCTATCATGGTTTCCTGGCGCAAAGGAATCGGCTTTTGGAGATTTTCTTGCGCGTATTTGCGAACCGTATTTAGAGCCGTTTAGGAGGTTTATTCCACCATTTGGTATGATTGATATTTCTCCACTTGTTGCTATTGTTGCCTTGAAACTTGCTAGAGGTGGTTTAGTGAGTTTATTCAACTATTTTTTATAGTGTGAGGTTAAATACATGAGCATCTATGAGCATTTTAGACCTGATGAAGAGGTCTTTGTGGATAAAGTATTAGAGTGGAAACAGGCTGCTGAGTATCATCAAGTCAAGTTAACAGATTTTCTTGATCCAAGACAGCAACAAATTGTTTCTATGGTAATAGGGCAAGGAGATGTAGCTGTACGGTTTGGTGGTGCGATGCCTGAAGCCGAACGGAAAAGAGCACTAATTTATCCAGATTATCTAGAATTAAATGAAGAGGAATTTCAAGTAGAAGTATTAGAAATTGACTATCCTTCCAAGTTTTTTACGCTAGAACATAGGCAAATATTAGGTGCATTCATGTCGCTTGGTTTAACAAGGGAAAAATGTGGTGATATTTTGCTTCAAGAAGATCGTGCCCAAATTGCAGTTGCCAAAGAAGTTGTATCGTATATTGAAATGAACTTACAATCAATAGGGAAAATGAAAGTCACACTCTCTCCTATACAAGTAGAGAAAATTTTGCGTGTAGGTGAAAAATGGGGAGAAAAATCTGGGACTGTTTCGTCACTTCGTCTAGATGTTTTATTAGCTGAAATGCTACATATATCTAGGCAGAAGGTACAGCCTCTTATAAAAGGTGGCTTAGTAAAAGTCAATTGGAAAACAGTAGAGCAAACTTCGTATGAATGTTTTCCGGGGGATGTTTTCTCGGTTAGAGGGTATGGACGAAGTAAATTATTTTCTGTAGAAGGTAAAACGAAGCGCGACAAATGGAGAGTTTTGTATGGTATACTAAAATGATTGGTTTTTTAGAAGGAAATTCTCTTATTTTGTCGAAGAAAAGATATAATTGAAAGAGGAAATTTAGATAACTACTTGGAGGTGGCGTTGTGCCGTTAACACCATTAGATATTCATAACAAAGAATTTGGTCGCGGGTTTCGTGGCTACGATGAAGATCAAGTAAATGAGTTTCTTGATCAAATCATCAAAGATTATGAATTAGTCATTCGTGAGAAAAAAGCTTTAGAAGAAAAGGTTGCACAATTAGAAGGAAAGTTAGATCATTTTTCTAATATTGAAGATACGCTGAACAAATCTATCATTGTCGCACAAGAAGCTGCTGAAGAAGTGAAGCGTAATGCACAAAAAGAAGCAAAATTAATTGTACGTGAAGCAGAAAAAAATGCAGATCGTATCATTAATGAAGCGTTAGTGAAATCAAGAAAAGTTGCTTTTGATATTGAAGAGTTGAAGAAACAAGCGAAAGTATTCCGAACTCGTTTCCGTATGTTATTAGAAACACAACTTGAAATGTTAAACAACGATGATTGGGATAAACTAATTGAATTAGAAGACGAAGTGGACGAACTGTTGAAAAAAGAAGAAACAGTGTAAGCTTGACGTTTTTCTCATTATTACATATAATTTTAAACAGCATATTTATTAAGAAAAACGAAGATAGGGATAAGTACCTTTTTCATACCTTATATAGCGAACTGAGGATGGTGTAAGCTCAGGATAAGGAGATAATGGGAATATCACCCTGGAGTTCCGCGCTGAACAAATTTAGTAAGCGTAGGCGTATATTCGCGTTAAGAATATAAAGAGGACCTTATGCATTTGTATATGGTCTACTAGGGTGGTACCGCGGGAGACTTTCTCGTCCCTTTTTGGGGATGAGAGGTCTCTTTTTTATTCCCTTTTTTAAGGTCTGTCGTTTATATATTTAAGGAGGAATTGAGCATGGAGTACAAAAATACATTACTAATGCCAAAAACAGAATTCCCGATGCGTGGGAATTTACCGAAACGTGAGCCTGCAATGCAAGAAAAATGGGCTGAAATGAATATTTATGAAAAGGTACAAGAACATACGAAAGGCCGTCCTTTATTTGTACTACATGATGGACCTCCATATGCAAATGGTGACATCCATATGGGACACGCACTAAATAAAGTGTTAAAAGACTTTATTGTTCGTTTTAAATCAATGACTGGATACTGTGCACCATATGTACCAGGTTGGGATACACACGGTTTACCAATTGAGCAAGCTTTAACAAATAAAGGTGTAAAGCGTAAAGAAATGACAGTTGCTGAGTTCCGTAAGTTATGTGCAGAGTATGCATATGAGCAAGTAGAACGTCAACGTGAACAATTTAAGCGTTTGGGTGTACGTGCAGATTGGGATAATCCATATATTACTTTAGAGCCAGCTTATGAAGCACAACAAATTAAAGTGTTTGGTGACATGGCGAAAAAAGGTTATATCTATAAAGGACAAAAACCAGTTTACTGGTCTCCAACAAGTGAATCAGCTTTAGCAGAAGCTGAAATTGAATATCAAGATAAAAAATCAGCATCTATTTACGTAGCATTCCCTGTAAAAGATGGAAAGAACGTATTAGAAGGTGATGAGAAATACATTATTTGGACAACAACACCTTGGACATTACCTGCTAACCTAGGTATTTCTGTTCATCCAGAACTTGAATATGCTATTGTGAAAGTAAATGATGAGAAATATATTATTGCTTCTGAACTATTTGAGACAGTTGCAAAAACGTTAGAGTGGGAAAATGCTGAAGTTGTGAAAACGGTAAAAGGTAGCGAACTTGAGTATACAGTTGCAAAACATCCATTCTACGATCGTGACTCATTAGTTATGCTAGGAGAGCACGTAACAACAGATGCAGGTACAGGTTGTGTTCATACAGCACCAGGACACGGGGAAGATGACTTCGTTGTTGGTAAAAAGTATGGATTAGAAGTACTTTGCCCAGTTGATGATAAAGGTGTATTAACAAATGAGGCACCTGGATTTGAAGGCTTATTCTATGATAAAGCTAACAAGCCAATTACAGAAAAATTAGAAGAAGTAGGCGCGTTACTGAAACTAACATTCATTACGCATTCATACCCACATGATTGGAGAACGAAAAAACCAATTATTTTCCGTGCGACAGCGCAGTGGTTTGCATCTATTGAAGCGTTCCGTAAAGAATTATTAGAAGCTGTTGCGGAAACAAAATGGGTACCAGCATGGGGAGAAACTCGTCTTCATAATATGGTTCGTGACCGTGGTGACTGGTGTATTTCTCGTCAGCGTGCATGGGGTGTGCCAATTCCTGTATTCTATGCAGAAAATGGTGATCCAATTATTACAGATGAAACAATTAATCATGTAGCAGATTTATTCCGTGAGCACGGTTCTAACGTATGGTTCGAGCGTGAAGCGAAAGATTTATTACCAGAAGGATTTACACATACAGGTAGCCCAAATGGTGAATTCCGTAAAGAAACAGACATCATGGATGTATGGTTCGATTCAGGTTCTTCTCACCAAGCGGTATTAGAAGAGCGCGAAGACTTACAACGTCCAGCTGATTTATATTTAGAAGGATCTGACCAGTATCGTGGTTGGTTTAACTCTTCATTATCAACAGCAGTTGCTGTAACTGGTAAAGCTCCATATAAAGGCGTACTAAGCCATGGTTTCGTATTAGATGGTGAAGGACGTAAAATGAGTAAGTCGATTGGAAACATCGTCGTACCGAAGAAAATTATGGATCAATTAGGCGGAGACATTTTACGCTTATGGGTATCTTCTGTTGACTATCAATCTGATGTACGTATTTCAGATGATATTTTAAAACAAGTAGCAGAAGTGTATCGTAAAATCCGTAACACATTCCGTTTCTTATTAGGAAACTTAGATAATTTTAATCCAAGTGAAAATACAGTAGCGGTAGCTGAACTTCGT
The DNA here is from genome assembly GCF_016650875.1 of Bacillus sp. TH30. NCBI lineage: Bacteria > Bacillati > Bacillota > Bacilli > Caryophanales > Bacillaceae > Bacillus > Bacillus sp. TH30. The sequence goes on from NZ_JAEKEY010000002.1 coordinate 4,010,543, forward strand.
GAAGTAGATCGTTACATGTTAGTGAAGTTAAATGACTTAATTACAAAAGTAAAAGATGCATATGAAACATATGACTTTGCTGCTGTATATCATGCAATTCACAACTTCTGTACAATTGATCTAAGTTCATTCTACTTAGACTTTGCAAAAGACATTTTATACATTGAAGGTGCAGATCACGCGGATCGCCGTGCAATTCAAACTGTATTATATGATGTTCTTGTTGCATTAACGAAACTTGTAACGCCAATCTTACCTCATACAGCTGATGAAGTATGGCCATATGTTCCTGGTGCAGAAGAAGAAAGCGTACAGTTAACTAATATGCCAGAAGCTACAGAAGTAGAGGGTTCAGAAGCGTTAAGAGCAAAATGGGATGCATTTATGACATTACGTGATGACGTTTTAAAAGCGTTAGAAGTAGCTCGTAATGAGAAAGTAATTGGTAAGTCATTAAATGCGAGCATTACGCTATATCCGACTGCAGAAATGAAGGCTATGTTAGAGTCTATTAGCGAAGACTTAAAGCAATTATTCATCGTCTCTGAGTATAAACTTGGTGGTACAATTGAAGAAGCGCCAACAGAAGCACCAAAGTATGAGCATACAGCTGTAGTTGTAGCACAGGCGACAGGTGAGACGTGTGAACGTTGTTGGGTTGTTTCAGAAACAATTGGTAAAGATGCAGAACATGAAACTTTATGTGAGCGTTGTGCAACGGTTGTTAAAGAAAATTATGTAAAATAATGAAAAAAAGCTGACTGCTCATAATAGCAGTCAGTTTTTTGTTGATGATATATCGAAATAACTTTCACTCTCTTTCCTATGAAGGAAAAATGTGTGTGAGGTAAGCGTGGAAATTTCGGACACACTAATTGTACATTGCAGCTGGGAGGAATGTACACGTGAATGAAATTTATATGGAAATAAAAGAAGAATTGCAATTGATGAGAAAAGAGTTGCAAGATAGATTGGCGAAAGAAGTAATGCACACATACTATATGGAATTTGGGCAAGAACTTGGATACGAAATAAAGGAAGAGACAAAGAAAAAATTGCTATTACATGATATAAAAGAGGATTTAAAAGATGTAGAACGTGCATTGTTTAAAATGGAAATAGATATGTACGGTATTTGTGAAGAAACTGGAAGAGCGATTTCTACAAAACAAATGAAAACAATGCCGACTGCTCGTACTATTCATGAATTTTTCTATGAAAAGGTAAATGTATGAAATACGCACAACGATATTATGTTACCTTTTTTTAATTTATTTTATTCTTCTACAAAGGTTCATTGTGAAAAGGTAGCAGCTATGCTAAAATTTTGAGGTACACTGTCTTTGTGGGGGAAATGAAAATGATATATTATGTAATAGCGTTATTTGTCATTGCCATCGATCAAATATCGAAGTGGCTAATTGTAAAGAACATGGAATTGGGTACGAGCATTCCGATTATCGATAATGTATTATACATAACATCTCATCGAAATAGAGGAGCTGCCTGGGGTATTTTAGAAAATAAAATGTGGTTTTTCTACATTATTACAGTCATTTTCGTAGCATTTATCGTATTTTATATGAAAAAATATGCGAAAACGGACAAGCTTCTAGGTATTTCATTAGGTCTAATTTTAGGCGGAGCAATTGGCAATTTTATTGATCGTGTATTTAGACAAGAAGTAGTGGATTTCATTCACGTGTATATTTTCTCGTACAACTATCCGGTATTCAATATAGCTGACTCAGCATTATGTATTGGAGTTGTATTAATTATTATTCAAACAGTATTAGAAGGAAAGAAAGCGAAGGAGTAATTGAATGAGTGAAGTAGTACAAGTAACAGTTGCAGAAGAACAAAAAAGCGAGCGAATTGATAAATTCGTTGCAGAAATAAACAGTGAATGGTCACGTTCACAAGTGCAGCAATGGATTAAAGATGCTGTTGTGACAGTAAATGGGAAATCAGTTAAAGGGAATTATAAAGTAAAAGGAAATGATGAAATTACAGTAACAATTCCCGAGCCAGAAGAGTTAGATATTCAACCGGAAGATATGAATTTAGAAGTTTATTATGAAGATGCCGATGTACTAGTTGTAAATAAGCCGCGTGGCATGGTAGTACATCCAGCACCAGGGCATACGAAGGGTACGCTTGTAAACGGACTTATGCATCATTGTACAGACCTATCAGGTATTAACGGTGTAATGCGTCCTGGTATAGTACACCGTATTGATAAGGATACATCTGGATTATTAATGGTTGCTAAAAATGATATGGCGCATGAATCACTTGTAAATCAACTTGTAGCAAAAACGGTAACAAGACGTTATAAAGCGATTGTACATGGTGTAATTCCACATGATAAAGGAATAATTGACGCTCCAATTGGTCGTGATAAAAAAGAACGTCAAAGTATGACTGTTGATGAAAATGGTAAGAATGCAGTTACACATTTCCAAGTGTTAGAGCGATTTAAGGATTTCACACTTGTAGAATGCCGCTTAGAAACGGGACGTACACACCAAATTCGTGTTCATATGAAATATATTGGTTATCCACTTGCAGGGGATCCAAAGTATGGTCCGAAGAAAACATTAGATATGAATGGACAAGCACTTCATGCAGGGATTTTAGGTTTCGATCACCCTCGTACTGGTGAATATATTGAGTTTGAGGCACCGATTCCAGAAGTGTTTGAAGAAGCGCTAAATATTTTACGGAAATAGTATTGACAAATCATAAGAAAACTGAGATACTGACAACAGTTAAATAATGATCCTTTAACACAGCCCCGTGAGGTTGAGAAGGTAACGGTTTGAAATACTTAGGGTATGTTGTACCCTTTTTTCAAAAGTCCTCTCGCACACGCTGAGAGGACTTTTTTTATACCATTACTCTCACGCAAGAAAAAAACTTGGAGGTGTAGAGCATGCAAGAGAAAGCTGTCGTTTTAGATGACCAAATGATTCGCCGCGCTTTAACACGAATTAGTCATGAAATCGTGGAACGAAATAAAGGTGTCGATAATTGTGTTCTTGTCGGAATAAAAACACGTGGAATTTTTATTGCACAACGTTTGGCAGAACGAATTGGTCAAATTGAAGGAAAAGAGATGGAAGTAGGAGAGTTAGATATTACGTTGTATCGTGATGATTTAACACTACAATCGAAACATAAAGAACCACTTGTAAAAGGTTCTGATATTCCTGTAGATATTACGAAGAAAAAAGTTATCCTTGTGGATGATGTGTTATATACAGGAAGAACAGTTCGAGCAGCAATGGATGCTCTTATGGATTTAGGTAGACCATCACAAATCCAATTAGCTGTTCTTGTTGATAGAGGTCATCGTGAATTACCAATTCGCGCTGATTATGTAGGAAAGAACATTCCAACATCTAGTGAAGAGCGTATCGAAGTTGATTTGCAAGAGACAGATCAACAAGATCGAGTAAGCATATACGATAAGTAAAGCCCTTTTAAATGTAGTCCTGTGAGGCTGCCAAAGGGTCTTGGCTTTCATATGTCAAATTTGGCATACGAAAGTGTAGGACTCTTTGTGCACAGGCACAAAGAGTTTTTTTATTGCAAAAATCAAAACTGAAGGAGGATGTAACAATGGAGCAAAAGCCAGTGTTAGACATTCATGAAGTACCGAAACCGGGAAAATGGTTATTATTAAGTATACAACATTTGTTCGCGATGTTTGGATCAACAGTGCTTGTTCCGTTTTTAACAGGACTGAATCCATCAGTAGCTTTAATATCAAGTGGATTAGGAACGCTAGCGTTTCTTCTAATAACGAAAGGTCAAGTACCAGCATATTTAGGATCATCATTCGCCTTTATTGCACCAATTATTACAGCGAAAACAGCAGGTGGACCTGGAGCAGCGATGCTTGGAGGAATGCTTGCGGGACTTGTTTACATCTTAATCTCACTCGGAATTAAGAAATCTGGGTCAGAATGGATTATGAAATTACTTCCGCCAATCGTAGTTGGGCCAGTCGTAATGGTAATCGGTTTATCTTTAGCACATACAGCAGTGAACATGGCGATGAACGGTGCGGATGGTAAGTATAGCATTACACACTTTTCAGTAGCATTAGTAACATTAGCGATTACAATCATTTGCTCCATATTCGGAAGAGGATTTTTCAGTATCATACCAGTGCTACTTGGAATCATCGGCGGGTATATATTCGCTTACTTCCAAGGGCTAGTAGATTTAAAGCCAGTAGCTGAGGCAAAATGGTTTGTCATACCAGACTTCACAGTACCGTTTGTAACATATACTCCGGAGTTTTCATGGAAAATTGTACTCTTAATGGTGCCAGTTGCACTTGTAACAATTTCAGAACATATCGGACATCAAATTGTACTTGGAAATGTTATTAAAAGAGATTTAATTGAAAAACCAGGTTTACATCGTTCAATCTTCGGTGATGGGATAGCAACATTGATCGCATCACTAATAGGAGGACCACCGAATACAACGTACGGTGAAAACATCGGTGTGCTAGCAATTACGAGAGCATACAGTGTATACTTATTCATCGGTTCAGCAGTGTTCGCAATCATGTTTGGATTTATCGGGAAGATTTCAGCACTGATTCATTCGATTCCAACACCAGTTATGGGTGGTGTATCAATCTTACTCTTCGGTGTAATCGCATCAAGTGGTTTACGTATGATGGTAGACGATAAAACAGACTTAGGTGACAAACGAAACTTAATGATTGCATCAGTTATACTAGTAATCGGTATTGGCGGAGCGGTACTGCACGTAGGTGAATCGTTCCAAGTAGAAGGAATGGCGTTAGCAGCAATTGTAGGTGTACTATTAAATCTACTACTACCAGAGACAAAACAAACAAATAAAACAAAACAATCTAAGCAGATTGCTTCATAAAAATAACCTTTTAATTCAGTCCTGTGAGATAGAAAAGGGTGGCTACTTTAACGCACCCTAGTCTCAAAGACTAGGGTATTTTTATACAGTTATTGTTATATAAATTCAATGGTGTTATCATAAAAAACAGAAAGATGAGGGATGACGATGAGCCATTTGTTAACGATGAGTGAATTATCGGAACAAGAAATTTCAGAAATCCTAAAAGACGCAGAAGATTTCGCGAATGGAAAAGAGAGAAAAACGACAGAGCAAACATTTGTTGCGAACTTGTTCTTTGAGAATAGTACGAGGACGAGATTTAGCTTTGAAGTTGCTGAGAAGAGATTAGGACTTGAAGTATTAGACTTTTCCGCAGATGCATCTAGCGTACAAAAAGGAGAAACTTTATACGATACGATAAGAACACTAGAATCAATCGGAACAAAAGCGGTAGTCATCCGCCATGAGCAAGATCGTTACTTCGATGAATTAAAAGATCAGGTGAATATCCCAATCTTGAACGCTGGAGATGGATGTGGAAATCATCCAACGCAATGTCTACTCGATCTTCTAACAATTAAACAAGAGTTTGGAAGATTTGAAGGTTTGAAGATTGCAATAGTTGGGGATGTTCGTCATAGCCGAGTAGCACGTTCTAATGCAGAAGCATTAACGAAACTGGGCGCGACAATTTACTTTGCAAGCCCAGAAGAGTGGAAAGATGAAGAGAACACATTTGGAACGTACAAGAGTTTAGATGAACTTGTTCCAGAAGTGGATGTGATGATGTTACTTCGTGTACAACATGAGCGTCATGACCATTATGAAACAGACATTATGAAAGAGTATCACGAGCAACATGGGTTAACAGTTGAAAGAGAAAAACGTATGAAAGAAGGAAGCATTATTATGCATCCAGCCCCTGTAAACCGTGATGTTGAAATTGCGAGTGAACTTGTCGAGTGTGAACGCTCACGCATATTCAAGCAAATGGAAAACGGGGTCTACGTAAGAATGGCTGTACTAAAACGCGCATTACCAAATGTATTAGGAGGAATGAAACATGAATTATTTGTTTAAAAATGGTCGTTATATGAATGCAGAAGGAACAATCGTAGCAACAGATCTTCTCGTACAAGACGGTAAAATTGCGAAGGTAGCAGAAAATATTACGGCAGATAATGCTGAAGTAATCGATGTAAATGGAAAGTTAATCGCACCTGGATTAGTAGATGTACACGTTCATCTTCGTGAACCAGGTGGTGAACATAAAGAAACAATTGAAACAGGAACACTTGCAGCAGCAAAAGGTGGATTTACTACAATTTGCGCAATGCCAAACACACGCCCAGTACCAGATTGTAAAGAACATATGGAAGACCTGCAAAAGCGTATTAAAGAAAAAGCACATGTAAATGTATTACCATATGGAGCAATTACAGTACGTCAAGCAGGTTCTGAAATGACCGATTTTGAAACGTTAAAAGAACTTGGAGCGTTTGCTTTCACTGATGATGGCGTAGGCGTGCAAGATGCAAGTATGATGTTAGCTGCAATGAAGCGTGCATCGAAATTAAATATGGCAGTTGTTGCACACTGTGAAGAGAACACACTTATTAATAAAGGATGTGTACATGAAGGGAAGTTTTCTGAGAAACACGGATTAAACGGTATCCCATCAGTATGTGAATCCGTACATATTGCCCGGGACATCTTACTTGCGGAAGCTGCAAATTGTCACTACCACGTATGTCACGTAAGTACAAAAGGATCTGTACGTGTAATCCGTGACGCGAAACGTGCTGGAATTAAGGTGACAGCAGAAGTAACACCGCATCACTTAGTATTATGTGAAGATGATATCCCATCGGCTGATCCTAACTTTAAAATGAATCCACCGCTTCGAGGAAAAGAAGATCATGCAGCGTTAATTGAAGGACTATTAGATGGAACAATTGATATGATCGCAACTGACCATGCACCGCATACTGCAGAAGAGAAAGCGCAAGGGATTGAAAGAGCACCGTTCGGAATTACTGGTTTTGAAACAGCATTCCCGCTTTTATATACAAACCTTGTGAAAAAAGGAATCATTACATTAGAGCAACTGATTCAATTCTTAACAGAAAAACCGGCTGACACATTCGGTTTAGAAGCAGGGCGCCTAACAGAAGGTAGAAAAGCTGATATTACAATTATCGATTTAGAACAAGAAGAAGAAATTGATCCAACAACATTCTTATCAAAAGGAAAAAACACACCATTCGCAGGTTGGAAATGCCAAGGTTGGCCGGTTATGACAATCGTTGGTGGTAAGATCGCATGGCAAAAGGAGAGTGCATTAGTATGAAAAGACAACTTATCTTAGAAGATGGAACAGTATTAATTGGAAAAGGTTTCGGAGGAGAAATAGAAAAGTCAGGTGAGGTTGTATTTACAACTGGGATGACTGGATATCAAGAAACTTTATCTGATCCATCATACTGCGGTCAAATCGTAACATTTACGTATCCATTAATCGGAAACTACGGCATTAACCGTGATGATTTTGAATCAATTCACCCATCTGTAAATGGTTTAATCGTAAACGAAATTTGTGATCACCCATCAAACTTCCGTAATGAAATTTCGCTAAATGATTACTTGAAAGAAAGAAATATCCCAGGATTAGCAGGAATTGATACGAGAAAATTAACAAGAAAAATTCGTCAATATGGAACTTTACGCGGACGTCTTTGCAATATGGATGTGGATGTAGAGGACATCGTTAGCCAATTGAAAGCAACTGTCTTTACAGATCATGTGAAACGCGTATCAACAAAAGATCCATATCCAAGTCCAGGCCGTGGACACCGAGTTGTACTTGTAGACTTCGGAATGAAACATGGTATTTTACGAGAATTAAATAAACGTGACTGTGATGTAATTGTAGTACCTTACAATACAACAGCAGAAGAAATTTTACGCCTTAGCCCAGATGGAATTATGTTAAGTAACGGACCTGGAGATCCAAAAGATGTGCCAGAAGCGATTGAAATGCTAAAAGACATTATCGGTAAAGTTCCTTTATTCGGAATTTGCTTAGGACATCAATTATTCGCACTAGCATCTGGTGCGAATACAAGTAAGTTAAAATTCGGTCATCGTGGTTTAAATCATCCAGTAAAAAATCTTGCAACTGGAAAAGTAGCAATTACATCTCAAAACCATGGTTACGCAGTAGAAGAAGAATCAGTTGGAAATACAGAACTGGAAATTACACATGTTGCTTTAAATGATGGAACAGTAGAAGGTCTTCGTCATACGAAGTTCCCGGCATTTACAGTGCAATACCATCCAGAAGCTTCTGCAGGACCAGAAGATGCAAATGATTTATTCGAAGATTTCTTAGCAATGATTGAAAACTTCAAGAAAGAAGGGGAAGAGTTATGCCAAAACGCCTAGACATTAACACAATTTTAGTAATCGGATCAGGACCAATTGTAATTGGGCAAGCAGCAGAGTTTGATTACTCTGGTACACAAGCTTGTCAATCTCTTAGAGAAGAAGGTTACAAAGTAATCCTTGTTAACTCTAACCCAGCAACAATTATGACAGATACTGCAACAGCAGATAAAGTATATATAGAACCATTAACATTAGAATTCGTAAGCCGTATCATTCGTAAAGAACGTCCAGATGCACTCCTACCAACATTAGGTGGTCAAACAGGCCTAAACATGGCTGTTGAACTTGCGAAATCAGGCATACTTGAAGAGTGCGGAGTTGAAATTTTAGGAACAAAATTATCAGCAATCGAGCAAGCCGAGGATCGTGACTTATTCCGTACATTAATGCAGGAATTAAATGAACCAATTCCATCTAGCACGATTATTCATACGCTGGAAGAAGCACATGAATTTGTAAAAGAAATTGGTTATCCAGTTATTGTTCGCCCAGCATTTACAATGGGGGGAACAGGTGGCGGAATCTGTAATAATGAAGAAGAACTAATTGAAATCGTATCAGGTGGATTAAAACATAGTCCAGTAACACAATGTTTATTAGAAAAGAGTATTGCCGGTTGTAAGGAAATTGAATATGAAGTAATGCGTGATTCGAATGATAACGCGATTGTAGTATGTAACATGGAAAATATCGATCCGGTTGGGGTTCACACAGGTGATTCTATCGTTGTAGCACCGAGCCAAACATTAAGTGACCGTGAGTATCAAATGTTACGAAACACTTCATTACGAATTATTCGCGCATTAGGAATTGAAGGTGGATGTAACGTTCAGCTTGCACTTGATCCACATAGCTTCCAATACTATGTAATCGAAGTAAACCCGCGTGTGAGTCGTTCGTCTGCACTAGCATCTAAAGCAACTGGATATCCAATTGCGAAGCTAGCGGCGAAAATTGCAGTCGGTTTAACATTAGATGAAATTATAAACCCAGTAACACAAAAAACATACGCTTGCTTCGAGCCAGCATTAGACTATGTTGTTTCAAAAATTCCACGTTGGCCATTTGATAAGTTTGAATCAGCAAACAGAACACTTGGTACACAAATGAAGGCAACTGGTGAAGTTATGTCAATCGGACGTAACTTAGAACAATCATTATTAAAAGCGATTCGTTCTTTAGAGCTTGGCGTTTATCACCTAGAGTTAGACCACTTAAAAGAGCTTGATAAAGAAACGATGAAAAAGCGTATTATAAAAGCTGATGACGAGCGTCTGTTCGTTGTAGCAGAAGCGATCCGTCAAGGTGTAACGAAAGAAGAAATCAACGAATGGTGTGAAATGGACTTCTTCTTCTTACAAAAAGTTGAAAATATCGTAAACATGGAACGCGAAGTAAAAGCGAATGTAGGAAATATGGAAGTGTTACAATCTGCTAAAGAAATGGGCTTCAGTGACCATTACATCGCCAATGCTTGGAACAAAACAGAGCGTGAAATTTACGATATGCGTAAAGAAAGCAATATGACTCCTGTTTATAAGATGGTAGATACTTGTGCGGCAGAGTTTGAATCTGCAACACCATACTACTACAGCACATATGGTGACGAGAATGAATCGATTGTAACAGATCGTAAGAGTGTAGTTGTACTAGGATCTGGTCCAATCCGTATTGGTCAAGGTGTTGAGTTTGATTATGCAACAGTTCACTCTGTATGGGCAATAAAAGAAGCTGGATATGAGGCAATCATTGTTAATAACAACCCAGAAACAGTTTCAACAGACTTCAGTATTTCTGACAAATTATACTTTGAACCATTAACAATCGAAGATGTAATGCACATTATCGATTTAGAAAAGCCAGAAGGTGTTATCGTCCAATTCGGTGGACAAACGGCAATTAACTTAGCGGCTAAATTAGAAGCACACGGTGTAAAAATCTTAGGAACATCACTTGAAGATTTAGACCGTGCAGAAGATCGTGATAAGTTTGAAGCAGCTTTAACAAAGCTTGGTATCCCGCAACCAGTTGGTAAAACAGCAACGACTGTAGAGCAAGCAGTAGCGATCGCTGACAAAATTGGTTACCCAGTATTAGTAAGACCATCTTACGTACTAGGTGGACGTGCGATGGAAATCGTATATCGTCAAGAAGAATTACTGCACTACATGAAAAATGCGGTTAAAGTTCACGCAGATCACCCAGTATTAATCGACCGTTATATGGTTGGTAAAGAAATTGAAGTAGATGCAATTTCAGACGGTGAGAATGTATTCATTCCAGGTATTATGGAACATATCGAACGCGCTGGAGTTCACTCTGGGGATTCAATTGGAGTATATCCACCACAGAGCTTATCTGAAAAACTAAAAGAACAAATTATTGAACATACAATTGGGCTTGGAAAAGGTTTAAACATTGTTGGATTACTAAACATTCAGTTTGTAGTATTCAAAGATGAAGTGTATGTAATTGAAGTAAATCCACGTGCGAGCCGTACAGTACCATTCTTAAGTAAAATTACAGGCGTACCGATGGCAAATATCGCAACGAAAGTTATTTTAGGTCAAAACCTTGTAGAACAAGGATATGGAACTGGCTATCACCCAGAAGAGAAGGAAGTGTATGTAAAAGCACCGGTATTCTCATTTGCGAAACTACGCTCAGTTGATACAACATTAGGGCCTGAAATGAAATCAACAGGGGAAGTAATGGGTAAAGATTTAACGCTTGAAAAAGCATTATATAAAGGACTTGTTGCTTCAGGAATTAACATTCCAACGCACGGATCAGTAATCATCACTGTAGCGGATAAAGATAAAGAAGAAGCGCTGGAAATTGCAAAACGCTTCCATGAAATCGGCTATAACTTATTAGCAACAGCAGGAACAGCACAATCGCTAACAGAACAAAACATTCCGGTGCAAGTTGTAAACAAAATTGATTCTGAAGACTACAACTTACTTGATATTATCCGTCAAGGGAAAGCTCAGTTTGTAATCAATACATTAACAAAAGGAAAACAACCAGCGCGTGATGGTTTCCGCATTCGCCGTGAATCAGTAGAAAATGGTGTGGCTTGCTTAACATCACTTGATACAACGAGAGCAATCTTGAGAGTATTAGAATCTATGACATTCTCAGCTCATTCAATGAAAGAAATTACGCAAACGAAGCGTCACGAGGTGGTACATGCATGATGCAAAAGCAAAATATGATCGTCGTTAACCAAAAAGAAATCGCAAAAAACATTTACGAATTAGTGCTTCAAGGGGATTTAGTGCAGCAAATGAACGATCCAGGGCAGTTTGTACACATTAAGGTAGCAGAGGGCATTACGCCCCTTCTGCGCCGCCCAATTAGTATTTGTAATGTCGATCAAGACAAGAACGAATTTACAATGCTATATCGTGCGGAAGGACAAGGGACAAAAACATTAGCGAAAAGAAAACAAGGTGAACTTGTAGATGTGTTAGGACCACTTGGTCATGGATTTCCTGTAGAAGAAGCGGAATCTGGACAAACGGCTCTATTAGTCGGTGGGGGAATTGGTGTACCACCACTATATGAATTGTCACAGCGTCTTGTAGCAAAAGGAGTACGCGTTATTCACATCTTAGGTTTCCAAACGAAAGATGTTGTCTTCTATGAAGAGAAATTCGCAGAACTTGGTGATACGTATGTTGCAACAGTTGATGGTACACATGGTACAAAAGGGTTTGTAACAGATGTAATCGATAGCTATGGAATTGACTTTGACATTCTCTACTCATGTGGACCTTTAGCGATGCTTCGTGCATTAGAAGGACGCTATAAGGAGAGAAAAGCCTACATTTCATTAGAAGAACGTATGGGCTGTGGTATCGGAGCATGTTTCGCATGTGTATGCCATTTGCAAGCAGATCCGAGTGGGCATTCTTACAAGAAGGTGTGTAGCGACGGACCAGTATTTCCAATCGGGGAGGTTGTACTATGAACAGATTGCAAGTTGAATTACCAGGGTTATCATTAAAAAATCCAATCATCCCAGCATCTGGTTGCTTCGGATTTGGTCGTGAGTATGCACAGTTCTATGATTTAAGTGTACTTGGATCAATTATGATTAAAGCGACAACAGAACAACCTCGTTATGGAAACCCAACGCCTCGTGTTGCTGAAACACCAGGCGGAATGCTAAATGCAATCGGGCTTCAAAATCCTGGATTAGAAAAGGTAATGAATTCTGAATTACCTTTTCTCGAGCAATTTGATCTTCCGATTATTGCAAACGTTGCGGGTTCACAAGCTGAGGATTACGTAGCGGTTGCGAAGGCGATTTCAAAGGCACCTAATGTTCATGCGCTAGAATTAAATATTTCTTGTCCAAACGTAAAAACGGGTGGTATCGCTTTTGGTACAAATCCTGAAATTGCTGCTGATTTAACGAAGCGAGTAAAAGAGGTTTCTGAAGTACCGGTATATGTGAAATTGTCACCGAACGTGGCAAACATTGTGGAAATTGCAAAAGCAATTGAAAATGCGGGTGCGGACGGTTTAACGATGATTAATACATTGCTTGGTATGCGTCTAGATTTAAAAACTGCAAAACCAATTTTAGCAAACCGTACGGGCGGACTATCAGGGCCTGCGATTAAGCCAGTAGCAATTCGTATGGTACATGAAGTAAGTCAAGCGGTTAACATTCCGATCATCGGAATGGGTGGTATTGAAACAGCGGAAGATGTAATTGAATTCTTCTATGCGGGCGCAAGCGCGGTCGCAGTTGGAACGGCGAACTTTATCGATCCGTTCGTATGTCCGACAATTATTGAAGAATTACCAGCATTACTAGATGAATTAGGATTTGATCATATTTCGGAATGTCAAGGAAGGAGCTGGAAGCAAACATGTCACAGTCGTTAATCGTTGCACTAGATTTTCCAGGGAAACAAGAGGTAGAACAATTCTTACACCACTTTGAAGGGGAAGAGTTATTTGTCAAAGTTGGTATGGAGTTGTTTTACAAAGAAGGTCCTGCAATTATTACGTACTTAAAAGAAAAAGGACATAAAATCTTCCTAGATTTAAAACTTCATGATATTCCGAATACGGTAAAAAGCGCTATGCGTAGCCTAGCTAGTCTAGATGTAGATATGGTAAATGTTCATGCTGCTGGGGGAAGCAGTATGATGAAAGCTGCGATTGAGGGATTAGAGGAAGGTAAGCAAGAAGGAAAAGAGAGACCGATTTGTATTGCAGTTACACAATTAACAAGCACTTCGGAAGCTATGATGAAAAAAGAGATTGGCATTGAGAAAACGTTAGAAGAAGCGGTTGCTCATTATGCAAAATTAACGAAAGAAAGTGGACTTGATGGAGTTGTTTGTTCAACACTTGAAGTACCAAAATTACGTGAAGTATGCGGAAATGAATTTGTAACAGTAACACCGGGGATTCGTCTTGCAAGCGATGATGTAAATGACCAGGTGCGCGTAGCAACACCGAAACGTGCGAGGGAACTTGGCTCAAGCTACATCGTAGTTGGACGTAGTATTACAAAAGCAGAAAATCCGCTTGAAGCGTATAAAACAGTAAAACAACAGTGGGAAGGTGTAACAGTATGAAAAAAGAAATCGCATCGCATTTATTAGAAATTGGAGCAGTATTTTTACAACCGAATGATCCATTTACTTGGTCTTCTGGTATGAAATCACCAATTTATTGTGATAATCGTTTAACTTTATCTTATCCAAAAGTACGCCAAGCGATTGCAGCTGGATTAGAAGAGTTAATTAAAGAGCACTTCCCAACTGTAGAAGTTATTGCAGGAACAGCAACTGCTGGTATTGCGCACGCTGCATGGGTAAGCGATCGTATGGATTTACCAATGTGCTACGTACGTAGTAAAGCAAAAGGTCACGGTAAAGGGAACCAAATCGAAGGAAAAGCTGAAAAAGGTCAAAAAGTAGTAGTAGTAGAAGACTTAATTTCAACTGGCGGTAGTGCAATTACATGTGTAGAAGCACTTCGCGAAGCTGGCTGTGAAGTATTAGGAATCGTATCAATCTTCACGTACGAGCTTGAGTCAGGAAAAGAGAAACTAGAAGCAGCAAACGTAGCATCATATTCTTTAAGTGATTACAGTGCATTAACTGAAGTTGCAGCAGAAAAAGGTATGATCGGACAAGCTGAAACGAAAAAATTACAAGAGTGGCGTAAAAATCCAGCTGACGAAGCTTGGGTTACAGCGTAATACGAAAAAAGACGACTGCGGGGGGAAACGCGGTCGTCTTTTTTTATATCATTGTTAAAAATTCATGTAAAGAACATATAGTAGGAACAGCGCACTTGAGTTGCGAGTTATCCCGATTTAACCATATCCCTTGCATTCCAGCTGCTGTACTACTAATTGCATCAGTTTCTAATCGATCGCCAATATAATAGCAGTCTTGCATTTCAAGATTCGATTGTAATACGGCTCTGTGAAATATTTCAGGGTCTGGTTTCGATATACCAATTTCACTAGAAGTAAAAATATATTTGAAATATTGTAGAATGTTTAGAGCTGTTAATTTTTCGATTTGTTGTTCATAGTCACCATTACTAATGATACCTAACGAGTATCCTCTTTGCTGCAAAGTTTGCAATGTATAGAGGACATCTTCAAACGTGGTCCAGTTCTTCTTATATAGTTCTATATATTGATTGAATCTGTGCTGAGATTCCTCGAGTGATAAGTTTACTTCATATACTTTAAATAAATGAGACATTCGCAACCTTTGTTGGTCTTGAAAAGATAATTCTTTGGATAAAAATTTATTGAAATATTGTTCGGATAATTCATGCCATAGTTTCGTAGCCTCTAATTCGTTTCCTGAGAAAATATCATTATACTTTTGGAAGAAATGTGAGATACCATTTTTCTCAGCAGTGTCGTAATCAAGTAAAGTTCCATCGATATCAAAGAAAATCATAGTAAAATCTCCTTACTAGTAACTACTTAGCGTTTTCTACAACTTCATATCCTCTCACAAACAAGAGAGTCATATAAGAAACAATAAATGAGAAGATGCTGTACATACCAATCCAAAAGAAAAACTTTGGGGTAAAGGCGAAAACACCTATTATTAAAAAACTAGCAAACGTTACAATCGGCATTACGTAATACGTTTTCGTTCTACGTGTTCCAATAACAGAAACGATAAAGATAAGTAATGGACAAATTAATAAGACGAAAATCAATTCATTCATAGTTATGTCCCCTTTTCTAATTGAAGTAATCTGTTGCTCGTAAACGTTTTGAAATAAATACTCTCCTAATATAACTTCGCTAACATATAAATAACCCCTTTTGAAAGTCAGTAATAAATGATGGATTTCACAATAAAAAACGTAAGCAAGAGAACACTTGCTTACGTTATAGAATAAACATCGCAACGATAGTGGTGACGATTAAGCCAATCACAACCGGTAAAAAGTTTCGGCGTGCAAGCTCAAACGGATCTACTTTGCATATCGCAGCGGCAGGAATAAGCGCCCAAGGAATTAAAGTCCCGCCCCCGGTCCAGATTGCTGCAATTTGCCCGAGTGCTGTTAATGTAGCTGTTCCATGCCCAAGTGCTGTTCCGAAAAGATTGGCAATCGAACCAGCAAGTGATATACCGGAAAAGCCAGATCCATCTAAGCCTGTTATGACACCAACAATAGTTAATGTTCCTGCCGATACATATTGGTTTAAAGGAACAGTTTGAGATAAGGCGATTCCTAAGTCGTTAATGATTCCATGTGAACCTTTCGGTAAATAGTCCCCGATAATTTTCACAAAGCCGCTATCTCCTAAATAAAAGAGTGCAGCAATTGGGATAACTGGACCAAAGATTTTAAATCCAAATTGGAGCCCTTCTATAAAATAATCGGTCGTTTTATTTAGTCCATTACCTTTGTAGGCGATGAGAGAAATGATGATAATCATAATAACAGTCGTCCCGCCGATAAGTGCAGTTGCGTCGCTTCCTTGTAGTTTAAATTGAATCATGCAAAGAATATCTATGGCATATACGATCGGAATACAAATAGCGAGCCATTTTTTTGTCTGAGGAGATAATGAAGTGAGCGTTTTAGAAGACTCAGTTGATGGAGTAGATTCTTGTATAGATAAGCCTATATGAAATTCTTTTCGTAAGAAGAAAAATGCAACGGAAGTTGTTACAATACCCATAACAATAACGAGGGGAACACTGGCTGAAACAACGCTGGAAACAGGAAGACCAGCAGCGTCTGCAGTTAATTTCGGTGCACCTTGAATTACGAAGTCACCAGATAAGGCGATGCCGTGTCCGAATAAGTTCATAGCAATGGCAACACCAATTGGCGGAAGGCCAACGCGTACAGCGACGGGTAATAAAATAGCCCCCATTAAGGCGACAGCTGGAGAAGGCCAAAAGAAGAAAGAAATTGTCATCATTAAAAGTCCGATAATCCAATAGGCGAGGGTAGGTGTACGAATCATTTTTGTAAATGGTGAAATCATCGTATCATTTATGCCGGTATGAACGAGTAGATTGCTCATTGATACGATAATGGAGATGATTAATATAGTTGGTAATAGCTCAGTAATGGCGTAAATGAAACTGTGAAAAATACCGCTAATAGCAAGAGGGATAGAGCTTGTAGCGGTTAATGCTAATAAAAAGATAAAAACGATACAAATAATCGTCGTATCTTTCCGGAGAATAAAAAAGGTAATAATAGTGAGTAAACAAAGAATATAGAGAGTATGCAACAGCGTTAATTCAACTCCCATAACATTCACATCCTTTAGGCATTCGTGTAGTTTATTGTATGAAAGCAGTGAAAGTATGTGAGTATAGGAAAAAGAAGAAGTGAAATTTCATGTACTGTAATGGTAAGAATAGTAAATGGATGTTACAATACAATTAATCCTAAAAATGGAATTTGAGGGGGCATATGCGCAAACAAATTGGATTTTGGGGATTCATCCTCTCTTGTAGTCTATTAATCATTTTAAATCTGTTCACAAACAATGAATGGATCAGTATCATACCTGTTTTCGGGTTTGTATTTGTACTTTTATATAACTGGGATGATATGAAACAATATAGCAAGAAAAGGATTGGAATTATGATAGGTATCATTGTTGTTAGTTCGTTTGTCGTAGGTTTTATTTTAATAGAAGGTCAGAAGCAAATGGAGAAAATGTCTATTTTTCAACAATGGTTGTCGTCTGCAAAAGCTCTTTATCTTGTAATTGTAGTTGTTATTTTGCTAAGAATTGTTATAAGTATAGCAAGTTACATATTAAAGAAGAAGTAGAATGGGGGAGTACGAATGAGAGAGAAAATAGGGTAACTAACTGTTACGATTTATTTAACCAATTATAACCAAAGTTAATTAAATATATCAGTAAGCCCTGCTAGTCAAGTGATTGGCTAGTAGTGAGGGTTAACTGCGGGCAATCCCTAAAGCTGATTGAACTACAACGTGGCTAGAAATAGCGAGCGTGAATGTCGCGAAAGCAGAAAAAATCAATCAGATCGTGCAAGGTTAAATCCTAAACATTAGAACAATGGGTCTTCCGCCTCGAATCATCTAAGTCAAAATGGATAAGATGAACGTTCAACGACTATCTCGTATAACTGACGAGAGTACATCACAAGCCTATGGTGGTGGAAAAATCCTCTATCTTTAAGTAGATAAACATATAGTCTGCGCTCATGTGAAAACATGAGAAGTTCATAAGAGAACTGGCTAAGGAATTGCGCCCTTAGTTGAACAAGATAAATTTTATTGAATCTATCAAACTTTATTGAAAATATAGAACGTACGTTCCGTGTTAGGTTCAATGAGGTGAGAATAATAATGAAATTTTCACGAGTTAGTCAAGTATCGGAATTAACAGGTTTGTATCCTAGTAGTCTTAGGAGAATGCTGATGGAACACGCTACTATTCAGAAGGATCAATCTTTCGTTATCTAAAAGGTGAGTGCTCGAATAATCGCACAGCAAAGGAGTAGGCTTCTGATGATATTGGCGAAGAAAGTTAGACTGATTCCAACGCCTGAACAAGAAAAAGTGCTTAGAAACCATGCTGGTGCTGCAAGATTCGCTTATAACTATTGTAAAAGAATGAGTGATAGATATTATAAGCTATTTGGAAAATCTGTTTCACAGTTAGCTTTACAGAAACGATTTACAAAGATCAAGAAGCGAAAGAGATATGAGTGGTTAAATGACATCAACGCACAAGTTCCCAAACAGGCTTCAAAAGATTTTGATACGGCGAGGAAACATTCGTTCAAAAAGTACAAAAATGGTTATCACACTTCTTATAAATCTAAAAAAGATTTAATCCAAGGATTTTATGCCAATTATGAAAGACTGATTATAGGAAAGAAAGTAGTTCATATTCAGTCCATTGGAGAAGTGAAAACAAGCCAACAACTACCAAGAAACAAAAAACCATCCAATCCAAGAGTTACATTTGATGGTCGTCACTGGTGGATTAGTGTAGGGTTCCAAGAAGATTTTGAATCTCAAGAACTAACCAATGAGTCGATTGGTGTGGATGTTGGTTTAAAAGAGCTGTTTGTAGCTTCTAATGGTACGAAAGAACGAAATATAAACAAAGATGCTAAGGTTAAAAAACTTTTGAAAAGGAAAAAGTCAGCGCAAAGAGATATGTCTAGGAGATTTAAAAAAGGTGTAAAAATTCAATCTGCCGGATATGAAAAAGCTAAAACTGAGCACCTGCGGTTATCTAGGAAAATTACGAATATCCGAAATAACCATATCCATCAAGCAACAGCTAAATTGGTGAAAACCAAACCAATGAGAATTGTTGTGGAAGACTTACCTATCTCAAACCTGTTAAAAAACAAAAAACTATCGAAAGCATTTTTATTTCAAAAATTAAACTTCTTCTTTCAATGTTTGTCATACAAGTGCGAGAAGTATGGCATTGAGTATGTAAAAGCTGATAAATGGTTCGCCTCAAGCAAGATTTGCTCATGTTGCGGAGTAAAATACGACCATTCAGTTCAACCAGAAGGACAGTGGAGTTTAAAAATACGTGAGTGGCGTTGTGTTGGGTGCAATAGCCATCATGATAGAGATTTAAATGCTTCGATAAATTTATCAAGATGGATAAAATAAAAGCTTGATAATAGGAGGTAACGATACTGCCTCGTGTGGAGTGTTATACCCCTCGTCCCTTCGGGGTTGCGAGAACACGATGAAGCACTAACTTGTGTAAATTTGATTGAATTACATAGATTTAGTTAAGTTTATCGTATCGGTATTATGGTGTGCTCGTTTGTTTACTATTATCAGTTATTTCAGGGCAATTTCTTAAAAGTGAATGGGTGCCAGTTATATTATGTATAGGAGTATTGATTTTTGCACCTATGTATCGCTGGAAGGAATGGAAAGCATATAGCCGAAAAAAGAAAATTGTTTTCAGCATCGAGTTTGTCATTATAATTAGCACAATTCCGTTTTTGTTATTGAAAGGAAATGAGATAATAGATGGAATTGTAATGTTTCAAGGGTGGTTATTTATTGCGAAATTGCTATATTTAATATGTATATTAATGTCGGTAGCGGTAATCGCTAAAAAAGTAAACGAAAAGCTATTCGCTAATGAATAAAAGAAAATGCCACCTTATTCGGTGGCATTTTTTTCTATGATTTTAACAAGGGATAACAATTAGTTCCCGATTTGATTTTGTAATAACTTCATATCCGTCTTTTGTAATGACGATATCATCTTCAATTCTACAACCGCCCCAGTTCGGTATGTAAATACCAGGTTCAACGGTAACAACCATACCTTCTTCTAAAGTAGCCTTACTTTCTTGGGATAGGCGAAGAGGTTCATGTATTTCTAACCCAAGACCATGACCGGTAGAGTGTCCAAAATATTGACCGTATCCATGTTCTGTAATGTAATCTCTCGTTATATCATCGATACTTTTCGCAGTTTCCCCAGGTTTAATTGCTTCCGTCCCACGTTTTAACGCTTCTCGTACAACATTGTATATCTTTTTGAATTCTTCTGATGTTTCCCCAATTGCTACAGTACGTGTTATATCGGAACAATATCCATCGTAAAGTGCACCGAAATCTAATGTAACGACGTCGCCTCGTTCGATTATTTTATTTGATGCAACTCCATGAGGAAGTGAAGAACGAACACCAGAAGCTACAATGATTTGAAATGAAGAGGATGTAGCCCCTTTTTTTCGCATGAAAAATTCTAACTCATCTCGTACATCATTTTCACTTATTCCTGGTTTTAGAAACGTAAGGATGTGGTGAAATGCTTCGTCAGCAATATTAGCTGCGATTTTCATTGTTTCTATTTCAGGCATGTCTTTAATAATACGAATATTTTCGATGATTTCGCACACTTGAACCATTTCCGCATGTACGTATTTTTGTAAGTTTTTATATTGTTGTAATGTCATGTTATTTTCTTCAATTCCAAGTTTTTGAATGTTTAATTTCGATACTTGATTTGCAACTTCTTTCTCTAAATTTCCTTTATGCATAACAATTTCAGCGTCTTTTATTTGTGATTTCGCTTGATCTACGTAGCGAAAATCAGTTATAAAAACCGCTTTATCCGCAGAGATTAAGACGACGCCAGCGCTGCCTGTAAAGCCTGTTGCATATTGGCGATTTTCTTTTTTTGTAATAAGTAATCCGTCAATTTCATATTTTTGTAGTTGATTTTGGATTTTATTAATTCTTAAAGTCATGTTAATTTCCCCCTTTTCACAGTATTGAATAAAGCAAATAGCGTGCCAAAATATATATTTGAGGAAAAAAGATAGTAGGAACTACATATGTTTTAGGGGAGATGAAAAATTAGCCCGCTATTTGTGAGAGGCGGTTTGTTCATAAAATCAAGATTACTTCAATAATCAGTGGGGGGATGAAAAAATATTGATTGGAGGTGCACTTTATATACATACTGTAAAAAAATTTATACAGATGTGAAATGACACTGTCAATTTTTTTGACAATATTGAAGGGAAGAAAGATGTTATGAATGAGTGAATGGATATATGAACTGAATTGAAACCATATAAAAAATGCGTCGCTTGCAAGCAACGCATTTTTTAATATTTACGCTTTTAATTTCATTACTGTATCAGCATCTGGTGTTACATATAATGTTTGTTGATTGTCATATGTAACAAATCCAAGTTTTGCGCCGCTCGGTTTTTTGACATGGCGTACCTTTGTGAAATCTACAGGAACAGAACTAGAATCTTTTGCTTTACTGTAATAAGCAGCGATTTTAGCGGCCTCTTGTAAAGTCTCTTCCGTAGGTTCAAGAGAACGAATGACAACGTGGGACCCAGGTATGTCTTTCGTATGTAACCAAATTTCATCACGACGGGAGAATTTCGTTGTTAAATAATCATTTTGCTTATTGTTTTTACCGACGAAAATTTCTGTGCCATCACTAGCTAAATATTTGTCCAATACTGGTTTTGTCGGTTTTTTCTTTGTGTTTTTCTTCTTACGATTACGTACATAACCTTCTTCGGTCAGTTCTTCACGAATCTCTTCAATATCTTTTGAAGAAGCAACCTCCATTTGTTGAAGTAAGCTATCGAAATAAAGAATTTCTTCATTTGTTTTTACGATTTGTTCTTCTACAATAGCAACTGAATTTTTCGCTTTTTGGTACTTTTGGAAATAGCGTTGTGCATTTTCAGATGGTGTTTTTAAAGGATTTAATGTGATTTTTACAGTCCCACCATTTTCGTCGTAATAGTTAACGACTTCTATCTCTTTATCACCTTTTTTCAAAGCGTACATATTGGCTGTAAGTAGCTCTCCAAATAGTTGATATTTATCTGCTTTTCCGGCATCTTGTAATGTTTTTTCTAGTTTAATTAGCTTCTTTTCATTTTTTGTTTTTTCATTTTGCATAAAGCGTTCTAAATCGTGAGCTTGTTGTTTTACACGATCGCGCTCTGCTTTACCAAAGAAGAAACGATCTAATAATTCACTAACAGATGAAAATGTTTTTTCGTTTCCTTGTAAGTGAGAAAGAGGGAATAGGTAAAAGAACTCTTTTCCATTTGCTGTTATCATTGCTGGCACGTACTGATGTGTTAGCAAAGGTTTTTGCAAGCTGAAGAAAGCTTCAGATAATGCTTTTTCATTTGCCATACCTGCTTTTTTTACAACTTCTTTTGCAAATAATGGGGAAATTCCCATGAATGCTCCGACAAGTTGTTTGTCCATGTTGCCAGATAAAAAGTCTAGCGGTTTAATAAAATCATCTTCTGTTTCGATAAGAAGCGGATTAACTTTATGTTGTGCCGGTGGGGCAACATATTCAGCTCCAGCATATACAGTACGATGTCGGTTTACCGCTAAAGAAACGTGTTTTAAGCTATCTAAAATAACATTTGTTTTCGTATCTACTAAGATAATATTACTGTGTCGTCCCATTATTTCGATTACTAATGTTTTTACTGATTCGTCACCGATTTCATTGCGACTGCGGACTGTAATTTGAATAATACGTTCTAAGTCAATTTGTTCGATTTTTTCAATAAATCCACCTTCTAAATGTTTGCGAAGAAGCATACAAAACATCGGCGGTAGCGCTGGTGAATTGTAGTTTTGATTTGTTAAGTGCATACGCGCATATGTAGGGTGAGATGAAAGAATTAGCTTTTGGTTTTTTCCGTTTGCTCGAATATGTAATAAAACTTCATATTTTGAGGGTTGATATATTTTTGAAATTCTTCCTGTTTGAAGAGAATTTGCAATTTCATGTGTAATTGCTCTTGTAAATAATCCATCGAATGCCATGAATGAACACTCCTTTCTAACTAAAAGTTAATTATAGCATTTTTTTGGACGAGGCTGAATAAGCTTTCATTAGAGTATGTCTGGAATCAGGAGGTCGATGGCAGGATGAACTGGTATGAAATGCGAGCACATGAAGTGGAGGAAAGAACGAATACGAATGTGGAGGTAGGTCTTACAGAGCAAGAAGCAGAGGGCCGATTAAAGAAATTTGGCACAAATGAATTGCAAGAAGCAAAGCGGCCTTCTGCGCTTATGGTGTTTTTAGCGCAATTTAAAGATTTTATGGTACTTGTTTTATTTGGTGCTACAATTATTTCAGCTTTTTTAGGAGAGTATATTGATTCGATTGCAATTGTTGCAATTGTTATTATTAATGGTGTCCTCGGTTTCTTCCAAGAGAGGAAAGCTGAAAAATCGTTGGAAGCTTTAAAAGAATTGGCAGCTCCTCAAGTTACTGTACTAAGAAATGGGAAGTGGATAAAAGCGCCGTCAAAAGCGCTTGTACTGGGTGATATTATTAAATTTTCTAGTGGTGACCGTATTGGCGCGGATGTTCGCCTTGTGGAATCTTCAAGTTTATATATTGAAGAATCGGCTCTTACAGGAGAGTCATTGCCTGTACAAAAGAAGGTAGATGCGTTACAAGGTCAAGATGTTTCAATTGGTGATCAAAAAAACATGGCATTTATGGGGACGATGATAACGAGAGGTGCTGGAACAGGGGTAGTCGTAGCAACTGGAATGAATACAGCTATGGGGCAAATTGCAAATATGTTGCAAAATGCTGAGCAAATGGAAACGCCATTACAAAGAAGATTAGAACAGCTTGGAAAAATTTTAATTATTGTTGCTCTTATTTTGACGGCTCTTGTTGTACTAGCTGGTGTATATCAAGGGAATGAAGTGTATCACATGTTTTTGGCTGGGGTTTCGCTTGCTGTTGCAGCTATTCCAGAAGGATTGCCAGCTATCGTTACGGTTGCGCTATCACTTGGTGTACAGCGTATGATTAAAAAGAGGGCAATTGTGCGAAAGTTGCCAGCTGTAGAAACGTTAGGCTGTGCTTCTGTTATTTGCTCAGATAAAACAGGAACAATGACACAAAATAAAATGATGGTAACACATATGTGGTCAGGCGGAGAATTGTGGAAAGTAACAGGTCAAGGCTATGAGCCAACAGGTTCGTTTATGAAAGGTGAAGAAGTAATTGACCCTACTAAGACGAAATCACTGTATCAACTACTTACATTTGGCTGTTTATGTAATAATGCGAATGTTATTCAAAAGAAAAAGACGTATGTGTTAGATGGAGATCCAACAGAGGGAGCTCTCGTTGCTGCTGCAATGAAGGCGGGAATATCACGTGAAGCTCTTAAAGGAAAGTTTGAAGTCATTCGTGAATTTCCTTTTGATTCAACTAGAAAAATGATGAGCGTTATCGTTCGTGATCGTGAAGGTAAAAAATTTGTTATTACAAAAGGAGCACCAGATGTTCTTTTGCAGATGAGTCAAACAATTTTGTGGGGAAATAAGCAGCAGCCTTTAAGTGAAATGTATCGAAAAGAAGTGCAGGCAGCGATTCATAGTTTAGGAAGTCAAGCTTTACGAACGATTGCGGTGGCATTTAAACCGTTAAAAGCTACAGATTCAATTGAACATGAAAGAGAAGTCGAGCAGGATTTTATGCTTGTTGGAATACAAGGAATGATAGATCCGCCAAGACTAGAAGTGGCGCAAGCGGTGAAAGAGTGTAAGGAAGCTGGTATTAGAACGGTAATGATTACGGGAGATCATAAAGTGACGGCAATGGCAATTGCGGAACAGCTAGGGGTTTTACCGGCGGGTGGACGCGTTGTTGAAGGTGTAGAACTTGCGAATATGGATGTAGAGGCATTAGAAGATATTGTAGAAGATACGTATGTATTCGCTCGTGTGTCTCCTGAGCATAAATTGAAAATCGTTAAGGCGCTGCAAAATAAGGGACATATAGTAGCTATGACAGGTGATGGAGTGAACGATGCTCCAGCTATTAAAACAGCTGATATAGGGATTGCGATGGGAATTACAGGGACAGATGTTGCAAAAGAAGCTTCTTCACTTGTGTTGTTAGATGATAACTTTGCTACGATTAAATCGGCGATTAAAGAAGGTAGAAACATATATGAAAATATTCGGAAGTTTATTCGGTATTTGTTAGCATCTAACGTTGGTGAAATTTTAGTTATGTTATTTGCGATGTTACTTGCACTGCCATTGCCGATGGTTCCAATTCAAATTTTATGGGTGAACTTAGTTACTGACGGTTTACCAGCGATGGCATTAGGTTTGGATAAGGCTGAAGGAGATGTGATGAAGAGAACACCACGCCATCCGAAAGAAGGGGTGTTCGCTAGAGGGCTTGCGTGGAAAATTATAAGTCGTGGTTTTTTAATCGGAGCAGTGACATTAGTAGCGTTTATTATTGCATTTAACCAGCATCCGAATGAATTGAAGTATGCACAAACGGTAGCCTTCGCAACATTAGTACTGGCTCAGCTTATTCATGTATTTGATTGTCGTAGTGAACATTCTATATTTCACCGCAACCCGTTTGGAAATATATATTTAGTAGGGGCGGTTATTATTTCTTTACTGTTAATGCTTGTAGTTATATATTATCCACCATTACAGCCGATTTTTAGCACAATGCCGATACAAGCACGAGATTGGTTGTTAATTGGAGGATTATCATCTATTCCGACCTTCTTATTAGTAGGGTCCTTATTAACAAGAAAAAAGGGGAAAAAGAAAAAGCCGCTGTTATATAAGAAGGGATTAAACTTGAAATAGTCAATGATATGAAAATATGATATAATTTACAGAAGGTAGTAGAGTCGCATCTCTATTGCCTTTTTCATTGAGTTATTTCATGGCTTGGATGTGATAAAGATGATTTGTAGTATGACAGGATTTGGAAGATCGAAGGTAGAAAACGATACTTTTCAAATAACAGTAGAAATGAAGTCGGTGAACCATCGTTTTTTAGAAATGAGTATTCGGCTTCCGAAGCAAATGATGGCGTTTGAAGACAAGATTCGTAAAATAATTGCAAAGCAAGTTCGCCGTGGACGTATTGAAGTGTCTATTAGTATAACAGGCGAAGGGCTTGTTGAAAGAAAACTAACTGTGAATTGGGAACTTCTCAAGCAGTACCAATCCATTATGGAAGATATAAAAGGGAAATTTCAATTACAAGATTCTATTACACTCGGGCAACTAATGGGAATGCCAGAAGTAACGGCAGTTGAAGAAATAGAAAATGTAAATGAACAATTTGAAACCGGTTTATATGAAGCTGTTCGTCAAGCTGCTCATATGTTGAAAACGATGAGAGATGGCGAAGGAGAACGATTACATAAAGATATAGCATATCGTTTGCAAGAGATTCATAATTGTGTAAATGCAATTATTCCACATGCACCAATTGTTACACAAAAATATCGTGAACGATTAGAAAATCGCTTAAAAGAATTACATAACCAAGATTTAGATGAACAACGATTGCTGACAGAAGTTGCAATATTTGCAGAGCGTTCAGATATTCACGAAGAATTAGTTCGATTACAAAGTCATTTAGATCAATTTCGTGAAGCACTGCAAATTACAGAGCCTGTTGGAAGGAAAATGGACTTCATCGTGCAAGAGATGCATAGGGAAGTTAATACGATTGGTTCTAAGGCAAATGACTTAACAATTTCAAAATATGTCGTAGAAATGAAAAATAACCTTGAAAAAATTCGTGAACAAGTACAAAATATTGAGTAGCTTTCAAAAAATATATAAAGTTATACGTGGTGGAGAAATCGGATAGACTTACTAGGAGGCGCAAACTATGGCCATGCGGTTTTTAAATATTGGATACGGAAATATTGTATCTGCTCATCGAATTATTGCTATTGTAAGTCCGGAGTCAGCTCCTATTAAACGGACAGTACAGGAAGCGCGTGAACATAATGCTTTGCTTGATGCTACGTATGGGAGAAAAACAAGGGCGGTTATTGTTATGGATGATGGGCATGTAGTATTAAGTCCAATTCAGCCAGAGACGATTGCACATCGTTTGAATAATAAAGAAGATTTAAGTGAGGAAGGGTAGGTTTTACATATTTATGAGAAGTAGAAGAGGATTGCTCATCGTTCTTTCGGGACCTTCTGGTGTCGGGAAAGGAACGGTTCGAAAAGAGCTGTTTAGCCATGAAGACACACGTTTTCAGTACTCTATTTCAGTAACGACACGTAAACCGCGTGAAGGTGAAGTAGATGGTGTGGATTATTTCTTTAAAGAGAGAGAAGAATTTGAAGAAATGATTCGTAATGAAAAGTTACTTGAATGGGCTGAGTTCGTTGGTAATTATTACGGAACACCGATTGATTATGTTGAAAAAACGTTACAAGAAGGAAAAGATGTGTTCTTAGAAATTGAAGTGCAAGGAGCAATTCAAGTTAAGAAAGCCTTCCCAGCAGGTGTATTTATTTTCTTAGCACCTCCAAGTTTATCTGAACTAAAGAACCGAATTGTCGGCCGTGGTACAGAAACTGAAGATGTTATTGAAAATCGTTTAACTGTAGCGAAAGAAGAAATCGAAATGATGGACGCTTATGACTATGTTGTAGAAAACGATCAAGTTGAATTAGCTTGCGACCGAATTAAAGCAATTGTGGTTGGTGAACATTGCCGCCGCGAAAGAGTGGCAAAATACTATAAAGAAATGACGGAGGGTCTATAATTATGTTAAATCCATCAATTGACTCATTATTAACAAAAATCGATTCTAAATATACACTTGTAACAGTAGCTGCAAAGCGTGCACGTGAAATGCAAATTGCTGACAATTGTGTTATTGAAAAGCCTGTTTCTTATAAATGTGTAGGTAAAGCATTAGAAGAAATCGATTTAGAAGTATTAAAATATGTACCAAGCGATGACACAATAATTGATTAAGACATTCTTTTCGACAAATTAAAACATAGACTTTATAATTTTCTATGTAACGGTAACAACCTATTTACAAGTAGGTTGTTATTTTTTTACGATAGGGATGAAAAGGAATCGAAAAAGACGGAACGAAATACTGGTACTGACGAGCTGGAAATTCTATTTCAGTAGAATAAGTTTGAAAAAGAAAGAGGACGAGTCATATGCTAAAAGGGAAAAAGATACTTCTATGTGTAACAGGAGGCATTGCAGTTTTTAAAGCGGCTGCGTTAACAAGTAAATTGACACAAGCTGGCGCTCTTGTAAAAGTAATGATGAGTGAGTCGGCAATGAAGTTTGTTACGCCTCTTACATTTCAAGCACTTTCTCGCCATGATGTATATACGGATACGTTTGATGAGAGAGACTCCGCTGTTATTGCTCATATTGATTTAGCGGATTGGGCAGATGTTGTACTTGTTGCACCTGCTACAGCTAATTGCATTGGAAAGTTAGCTGGCGGTATTGCTGATGATATGATTACAACTACTTTGTTAGCTACTACAGCTCCAGTGTGGATTGCACCTGCTATGAATGTGCATATGTATGAAAATAAAATTGTTCAAAAAAACATGATGACGTTAAAAACATTAGGATATACATTTATTGAGCCTGGGGAAGGTTTTTTAGCATGTGGTTATGTAGCAAAAGGAAGACTGGAAGAACCTGAAGCAATTATTGGACGATTAGAAGAGGCTTTCTCGGAACAACAACCATTGCAAGGAAAACGAATATTAATAACAGCTGGACCGACACGTGAAAAGATTGATCCGGTTCGTTTTATGACGAATTTTTCTTCTGGAAAGATGGGGTATGCGATCGCAGAAGTTGCAGCAGGCTTAGGTGCTGATGTCATACTTGTGTCAGGACCGACAGCATTAGAGTCACCATTACATGTCACAACAATACAAGTGGAATCTGCACAAGATATGTTAGAGGCAGTCCTTCAGCATTATCAGAGTGTGGATGTTGTCATCAAAACAGCAGCCGTTGCAGATTACCGTCCGAAATATGTTCATGATAATAAAATGAAAAAGAAAAATGGCGATGCTGTAATTGAATTAGAAAGAACAGTGGATATTTTAAAAACGTTAGGTGAGAAGAAGGACCGACAGTTACTTATCGGTTTCGCAGCTGAAACGACAAACATAGAGGAATACGCAACGAGAAAATTACGTGAGAAAAATGCAAATATGATTGTTGCGAATGACGTGAAAGCGCAAGGAGCTGGGTTTGGTACGGATACAAATATTGTGACAATGTATAGAAAAGATGGAGAAATCATTGAGCTGCCACTTTTAACGAAGAAAGAAGTGGCTCGTGAAATATTAAAGCAAATAGAAATGATGTTAGAAGATGATTATGTATGAAGTTTGCAAGTGTAATTGTTGATGTACCTGCACGTCAAACAGATCGACCGTTTGATTATATTATCCCTAAAAAATGGGAAGATATCGTGCAAACAGGAATGCGTGTAGTAGTCCCATTCGGTCCGAGGAAATTGCAAGGTTTTATTATTGGCATAAAGGATTCGGTTGAACTAGAAAGTAAAAAGTTAAAAGCGTTGTATGAAATATTAGATGTCACTCCGGTTTTAAATGATGAATTATTAAAACTTGGGTATTGGCTTACAAGTGAAACGTTATGTTATATGATTTCAGCTTTTCAGGTGATGCTTCCGACGGCGATTAAAGCAACATATAAAAAGCGTCTGCAACTTCGTAACCGAGAAGAAGTAGCACCAGAAATTCTTTCTTTATTTCAAGGGAAGGAAACGATAGATTGGGAAGTTATCGAAGCACAGCCGCACCTATATCGCACTATTCAACAAGAAATTAAAAATGGTACGACTGAAGTGGTTTATCAAGTAAAGGATAAAGTGCAAAAGAAGAAACAAAGAGTAGTTCAACCGGAGTTGCCGGCAGATAAATTGGAATTAGCAGCATTTGAACTGAAAAGTAAAAAACAACAAGATGTACTCTATTATTTTGTAGAAAACTACAAAAGTGTACCGTTAAAAAATTTAACAGAAGAATTACAAATAACAGATGCTCCAATAAAAGCACTTGTTAAAAAGGGTCTAATCTCAGAAAAGTATGTAGAGGTATACCGGAGTCCGTATGACGATGATGATTTTGAACAAACGAAACCATTTCCGCTTACTGAGGAACAAAAACAAGTAATTACACCGATTTTGTCATCAATTACAAATGAAACTTACAATCCATTTTTACTATATGGTGTTACAGGAAGTGGTAAGACTGAAGTGTATTTACAATCTATAGCAGTGGTGCTCGAGAAAGGAAAAGAAGCAATTGTGCTTGTTCCTGAAATTGCGCTAACGCCCCAGATGGTAGATCGCTTTAAAGGTAGGTTCGGTTCGCAAGTTGCAGTTCTTCACAGTGCGCTTTCTGTTGGCGAGAAATATGATGAATGGCGAAAGATATTAAGAAAAGAAGTGAAAGTTGTAGTTGGTGCGCGTTCAGCTATTTTTGCTCCATTCGAAAATTTAGGAATCATTATTATTGATGAAGAGCATGAATCAAGTTATAAGCAAGAGGATAACCCAAAGTATCATGCAAGAGATGTAGCAGTGTGGAGAGGACAATACCATAAGTGTCCAATCGTTCTCGGAAGTGCAACGCCGACACTTGAATCGTTTGCTAGAGCGAAAAAAGGTGTCTATGGGTTGCTTACAATGGAAAAACGTATGAACAAACAAGCTTTGCCGACTGTAGAAATTGTTGATATGCGTGAAGAGCTTCGTGATGGAAATCGCTCAATGTTTTCAAAGGCACTGCATGAAAAAATAGCAGATCGATTAGAAAAGAAAGAACAAATGGTTCTCTTTTTAAATAGAAGGGGTCATTCTACGTTTGTGATGTGTCGTGATTGTGGGTATGTCGTACAATGTCCGCATTGTGATATTTCGTTGACATATCACAAAATGAACCATCGTTTAAAGTGTCATTATTGTAGTCATGAGGAAAATATGCCAACGGAGTGTCCTGCTTGTAATAGTACGTATATTCGTTTCTTTGGTACAGGGACGCAAAAGGTTGAAGAAGAAATCACAAAACTATTCCCTGAGGCGCGGGTCATTCGAATGGATGTGGATACAACAAGCCGTAAAGGAATGCATGAAAAATTATTAAAGGCGTTTGGTGAAGAGAAAGCAGATATATTACTTGGAACACAAATGATTGCAAAAGGGCTTGATTTTCCGAAGGTGACGCTTGTTGGCGTTTTAACGGCGGATACGATGCTTCATCTACCTGATTTTCGGGCGAGTGAAAAGACGTATCAGCTATTGACACAAGTGAGTGGACGTGCAGGAAGACATGAATTGCCAGGTGAAGTTGTAATTCAAACGTATACGCCGGAACATTACAGTGTAGAATTAGCAAAGAATCAACAATATGATGTATTTTATGAGCACGAAATGCAAATGAGGCAAATGAGACAATATCCGCCATATTACTACGTTGTACTTGTAACTGTATCTCATCCGGAGTTATTAAAGGCAGTCCAAGTGACGGAAAAAATTGTCGGTCATTTACGAACGCATTGTTCAAGGCAAACAATGGTGTTAGGGCCGGTTGCTTCAGCAATTCCAAGGATAAAAGATAGATATCGTTACCAATGCATGATAAAATACAAACGGGAACCAAACTTAAAGAACGTGCTCAAAATGGTAAATGAACATTATCAAGCAGAAATGCAAAAAGAGCTACAAATCTCAATTGATTTTAATCCAACAATGTTAATGTAGCGGAGGGAAATATGGCAGTTTTAGAAATTGTAAAGCATCCAAATGAAGTGTTAGAAACACCATGCGAAAGAGTAATTAACTTTGATAAAAAGTTAGTGAAATTGTTAAAAGATATGCATGAAACAATGTTAATTGCAGACGGAGTTGGTTTAGCTGCGCCACAAGTGGGTGTAAGCTTAAAAGTTGCTGTTGTTGATATAGGTGATGATACGGGTAAAATTGAATTAATTAATCCTGTTATTTTAGAAAAACGTGGTGAACAAGTAGGTCCCGAAGGCTGCTTAAGCTTTCCGGGACTTTATGGTGAAGTGGAGCGTGCAGATTACATTAAAGTACGTGCACAAAATCGTCGCGGTAAAATATTTTTATTAGAAGCGGATGACTTCTTAGCGCGTGCAATTCAGCATGAAATCGATCATTTACACGGTGTTTTATTTACATCTAAAGTGAAAAGGTATTATGAAGCAGGCGAATTAGAATAGGTTTA
This sequence comes from Bacillus sp. TH30, assembly GCF_016650875.1. Taxonomy (NCBI): domain Bacteria; kingdom Bacillati; phylum Bacillota; class Bacilli; order Caryophanales; family Bacillaceae; genus Bacillus; species Bacillus sp. TH30. The sequence continues at coordinate 4,043,000 of NZ_JAEKEY010000002.1, forward strand.
AAAGGAGCGGTTTTTGAATGATGAAAGTAGTATTTATGGGGACACCGGACTTTTCTGTGCCGGTGCTTCGTCGTCTTATCGAGGACGGATATGACGTAGTTGGTGTTGTAACGCAACCTGATCGTCCAGTTGGTAGAAAAAAGGTTTTAACACCTACTCCTGTTAAAGTAGAAGCGGAGAAACATGGTATTCCAGTAGTACAGCCGTTAAAAATTCGTGAAAAAGACGAATATGAAAAAGTATTAGCACTAGAGCCAGACTTAATTGTAACAGCAGCATTTGGACAAATCGTACCGAATGAAATTTTAGAAGCGCCAAAGTATGGATGTATTAATGTCCACGCATCATTACTTCCAGAACTTCGCGGTGGTGCACCAATTCATTATGCGATCATGGAAGGTAAAGAGAAAACAGGTATTACAATTATGTATATGGTAGAAAAATTAGATGCGGGCGATATATTAACGCAAGTAGAAGTAGAAATTGAAGAGCGTGAAACAACAGGTTCATTATTTGATAAGTTAAGCGAAGCAGGAGCACACCTGTTATCTAAAACGGTTCCTTTACTAATTCAGGGTAAACTAGAACCAATTAAACAAAGTGAAGCTGAAGTGACGTTTGCATATAATATAAAACGTGAGCAAGAGATAATTGATTGGACAAAAACAGGTGAAGAAGTATACAATCACATTCGCGGATTGAATCCATGGCCAGTTGCTTATACGACTTTGGCAGGACAAGTTATTAAAGTATGGTGGGGAGAGAAGGTCTCTATTACAGAGAAAGCTGAACCAGGTACAATAGTAGCTCTTGAAGAAGATGGATTTGTTGTTGCAACAGGGAACGAGACAGGCGTTAAAATCACTGAATTGCAACCATCTGGTAAAAAGCGTATGAGTTGTTCACAATTTTTACGTGGAACAAAACCTGAAATTGGTACGAAGTTAGGAGAAAATGCATGAGACAAAATGTTCGTGAGTTAGCTCTGGATGGCTTAATTCAAGTAGAAAAAAGTGGTGCATATAGCAACTTACTTTTAAATAATTTGATTGAAAAAAATACAATTGACAGAAAAGATATTGGTTTATTAACTGAAATGGTATATGGAACAATTCAACGTCGTGACACACTAGATTATTATTTACAACCATTTTTAAGAAAAAAGGTTGAAGCGTGGGTAAGAGTGTTGCTTCGCCTATCTCTATATCAAATGCTATATTTAGACCGAGTTCCAGAAAGAGCGGCTATTCATGAAGCAGTTGAGATTGCAAAGCGTCGTGGGCATAAAGGGATTTCAGGCATGGTGAACGGAGTATTGCGTTCAATTCAGCGAGAAGGTGTACCTTCGTTAGAAGAAATCGAAAATCCAGTAGAACGTCTTGCGATTGCAACGAGTCATCCAATGTGGCTTGTACAAGAATGGGCATCCGAATATGGTTTAGAGACAGCAGAGAAAATGTGTGAAGTAAATATGTTGCCACCTGTACCAACAGCACGTGTAAATGTTGATAAAGTAACGGTAGAAGAAGCGGTTGCGTTATTAGCTGATGAGGGTATAGAAGCAAAACGTGGCGAATTGTCAGAGGATGCAATTCAAATTGAAAGAGGAAATGTCGCACATACAGAAGCGTTCAAAAAAGGTTTCCTTTCTATTCAAGATGAAAGCTCAATGCTTGTAGCACGTGCTTTAGAACCGAATAAAGGAGATACAGTTCTAGATAGTTGTGCTGCTCCTGGCGGAAAAACAACTCATATTGCAGAGCGTTTGGACGGAACTGGTAAGGTAATGTCGCTTGATTTACACGCACATAAAGTACGTTTAATTGAACAACAGGCGAAGAGACTTGGTTTAGAAAATGTAGAAACGATGGCTTTAGATGCTAGAAAAGTTCAAGAGCATTTTGCAAATGAATCTTTTGACAAAATATTAGTAGATGCACCATGTTCTGGATTTGGTGTTATTAGACGTAAACCTGATATTAAGTTAGGTAAAGATAAGGGCGATAGTGAAAGGTTATCAACGATTCAACTTGCGATACTAGAAAAAATAGCACCATTGTTAAAACAAGGTGGTCGCCTTGTTTATAGTACGTGCACAATTGAAAAAATAGAAAATGAACAAGTAATAAAGCAATTTTTACAAGAGCATCCTGAATTTGAATGGGATACTACGATAAAAGATCGCATGCCAGAAAAGTTAAATCCGTATATTGATGAAGGTCAAGTACGAATTTTACCGCATTATTTTGCAACAGATGGCTTTTATATTGCTTGTTTAAGAAAGAAGGTGTAGCATCATGGAAACGACTGTAAAAAAACAAAAGAAAAATCTAGAAACAAAGAAACCATCAATTTATTCTTTACAACTTCATGAAATGCAAGATTGGTTAAAGGAACAAGGAGAACCTAAGTTCCGTGCAGGACAAATTTTTGATTGGCTATATAAAAAACGTGTAAAAAATTATGAGGATATGTCAAACCTTGCTAAAGGATTGCGCGATAAATTGTCGAATTCCTTTGATATTACTACTTTAAACACTTTAGTAAAACAAACGTCTTCGGATGGAACGATTAAATTCCTATTCCAGTTATACGATGGATACTCTATTGAAACTGTACTAATGCGACATGAATATGGAAATTCCATTTGTGTAACAACACAGGTGGGTTGCCGCATTGGCTGTACGTTCTGTGCTTCTACACTTGGTGGGTTAAAACGAAACTTAGAGGCTGGAGAAATTGTAGCGCAAGTAGTAGAAGTTCAGCGTGCGCTTGATGAAACAGAAGAACGTGTAAGTTCTCTTGTTGTTATGGGAATTGGAGAACCATTTGATAATTATGATAACTTAATGTCATTCTTACGCATTGTAAATCATGAAAAAGGAATTCATATTGGTGCAAGACATATGACAGTTTCAACAAGTGGAATTGTTCCAAAAATTTATAAGTTCGCTGAAGAAGATATGCAAATTAATTTTGCGATTTCATTGCATGCTGCAAATACAGAGATACGTTCAAAATTAATGCCGATCAACCGTGCTTATAAGCTACCTGATTTAATGGAAGCTGTTAAATACTATGTAAATAGAACAGGGCGTCGTATTACATTTGAATATGGCTTATTTGGAGGAGAAAATGACCAAGTTGAGCACGCTGAAGAACTTGCTGCGCTCTTAAAAGGTGTAAAATGTCATGTAAACTTAATTCCGGTAAACTACGTGCCAGAACGTGATTATGTACGTACGCCACGAGAGCAAATTTTCTTATTTGAAAAGACGCTAAAAGATCGTGGAGTGAATGTAACCATTCGCCGTGAACAAGGTCATGATATTGATGCAGCCTGCGGTCAGTTGCGTGCAAAGGAGCGCAAAGAAGAGACGAGGTGACTAGATGAAAGCCGTGTTTCTATCGGATAAAGGAAAAGTTCGTCAACATAATGAAGATAGTGCAGGAGTTTTTCGCAATTTAGATGGAAATATTTTAGCGGTAGTAGCAGATGGAATGGGAGGTCATCGAGCTGGCGATGTAGCTAGCTCGATGGCTATTCAATTATTCCATGATTATTGGAAGCAAACGCATAATATGAATGAGCCTAAAAAGGTAGAAAAGTGGTTACATACTAACGTTGGAATTATTAATGAGCGCATATATGCTTACTCTAAGCAGCATGCAGAATGTAATGGCATGGGAACAACACTTATAATAGCCATTTGTACATCGAATTTTGTGACGATAGGTCATATAGGAGATAGTCGGTGTTATATGGTATCAGAGGGGAAAATGACGCTTGTAACGGAAGATCATTCGCTTGTAAATGAACTTGTAAGACATGGCGAAATTTCAAAGGAAGATGCAGAATATCACCCGAAAAAGAATGTTTTGTTAAGAGCATTAGGAAATGAAGAAACAGTTGGATTAGATGTTAAAACATTGGTGCTTGAAGAAGATGATCAATTACTTCTTTGCTCGGATGGATTGTCTAACAAAGTTTCTATTGCTGATATGCAACAAATTTTACAATTGAATGAACAGCTCGAGGCGAAGGGAGAGCATCTCATTCAATTAGCAAATGATCGTGGTGGAGAAGATAATATTACCCTCGTTATTATTGATTATACGGATTCGACAAACGAAAGTAGGTGAAGTGCAACGTGCTGATTGGAAAACGCTTAAATGACCGTTATAAGCTGCTGAAAATGATTGGCGGTGGAGGAATGGCCAATGTATATTTAGCTCATGATGATATACTCGGCCGAGATGTAGCGGTAAAAATATTAAGACTCGACTATTCAAATAACGAAGAGTTTATTAAACGTTTCCATCGAGAAGCGCAATCTGTTACAACGTTGTCGCATCCAAATATTGTGAATATGTATGATGTTGGGGAAGAGGATGATATATATTATCTTGTAATGGAATATGTACCTGGACGAACATTGAAGCAATACATAATTGATCGAGGGATGTTACCGATAGGAGAGGCTCTTGATATAATGGAGCAGTTAACGTCCGCTATGGCACACGCCCATCATTTTGAGATTGTACATCGTGATATTAAACCGCACAATATTTTGATTCGAGATGACGGAGTGGTCAAAGTAACAGACTTTGGAATTGCGACAGCTACAAGTGCAGCAACAATTACACATACAAATTCGGTGCTCGGTTCGGTGCATTATTTATCACCAGAACAAGCGCGCGGCGGTATAGCGAATAAACAATCAGATATTTATTCACTTGGGATTGTTATGTTTGAATTGTTAACAGGAAGACAACCGTTTTCTGGTGAATCTGCTGTTGCAATTGCGTTAAAACATTTACAAAATGAAATGCCATCTCCAAAAAGATGGAATGACAATATTCCACAAAGTGTTGAAAATATTATATTAAAGGCAACTGCGAAAGATCCGTTCCATCGATATCAATCTGCTAACGCGATGAAACGAGATATTGAAACAGCACTATACCCAGAACGAATAAATGAACAACCATTTTACATACCAGAAGATATGGAAGCAACGAAAGCGATTCCAATTATTCAACAAGAACAACTATTTCAAAATGTAAGTGATGAAACGATTGTATTAAAAGGAAGTAAAGTGGATGAACAAGTAAGAAAAGAAGAGACCAAATCAGGTAAGAAGAAAAAGCGAAATAATAAATGGCTGAAAGTTTTAATTACAACATTTTTACTTTTAGCGATAGGGATAACATTAGCACTTACTGTTATTCCAGGCTTCTTTATTCCGAAAGATGTGAAGGTTCCTGATGTGGCTGGTATGAAATATACGACAGCTGTAAATACATTAGTTGAAAAAGGTTTTGAAGTTACTGAACCTAATCTTGTATATACAGATGATGTTGAAGCCGGAAAAGTGATAAAAACAGATCCTATAGCAGGAAGAGTAGTGAAAGAAAACTCTAAAATTACTATCTATCAATCAGGTGGGAAAAAGAAAAGTAAGATGCGTGATTTGACAGGAAAAGATTTCGAGAGTATAAGAGCTGAGTTAGAAGAAGAATATAAACAAGTTACAATAAATTATATTGAAAATGATAAGCCGAAAGGTGAAATTGTAGAGCAAATACCAACGCCTGATCAAATGGTTATAGAGACAGAACAAGAACTGAAAATTTGGGTAAGTAAAGGACCTTATCAAATAAGACCAGGTGATTTTTCAGGATGGACTGAAAATAGTGTAAAAGGTTATTTAAATGAAAGAAAGCTTGTTTCTGATATAAAAAGAGAGTATTCAGATACGGTTGATAAAGGTCTTGTTATTTCACAGTTACCAAAGCCTGGGACACCTTTAAAAGAAGGAGATAAAGTATCGATTGTTATCTCCGATGGTCCGAAGCCTAAAGTGACGAAAACGGTAAAAGTGGATAACATTTCTATCCCATATGAAGCTTCTGCAACAGGTGAGAAAAAGCCGCAAACAATAGAAATTTATAAAGAAGATATGCAGCAAAAAATGGATAAACCAGTTGAAACGAGAACAATTACTGAGTCAGCGATTATTTCTTTAGAATTTGTAATTCAAGAAGGTGCAAAGGGACACTATAAAATTGTCCGAGATGGAGTAACGATTATGGACAAGGAAGTACCATATCCAGCTCAATAATAGTGAATTCCATCGTCCTTATATAGAAAATGGAATTTATTACTCTTGCCTGTTATGCTGTCTACATCGTGGACTGTATAACAGGCAAAAATATATGATTCAAAAAGCTGTAAAAGTGATACTGTTGTAAATAATATTTCAAATTTGATGGTAGATTAAATATATGAACCTGGATATATATTTGGTGGGCTTTGAACTAATTGTTTAAAGAACGCTAGTCTATTCATATTTAATTGCAGTTTCATTTTATACAAAATAAAGGAGAATTATATGCCAGAAGGAAAAATTGTAAAAGCTCTAAGTGGGTTTTATTATGTGCAGAATGAGGAAGGGATTACACAATGTCGTGGGCGTGGTGTATTTAGAAAGAATAAAATTACGCCACTTGTAGGAGACCAAGTTGTTTTTCAAGCGGATAATCCGAATGAAGGTTATGTGTTAGAAGTATTTGATCGGAAAAATGAACTTGTTAGACCTCCTATTGCTAATGTTGATCAAGCTATTCTTGTTTTCTCTGCGGTAGAACCAGATTTTAATCCAGGACTGTTAGATCGATTTTTAGTATTAATTGAATATCATAACATTAAACCAATTATTTGTATTAGTAAGATGGATTTAGTAGATGAAAAAATGAGAGAAACTGTTGAATCTTATGCAAATGATTATCGTGAAATGGGTTATGATGTGTTGTTTACTTCTATAAATACATCGGAAAGTATTGATATTCTGAAACCATTCTTAGAAGGTTGTATTTCCGTCGTTGCAGGCCAATCTGGTGTTGGGAAATCTTCAATGCTAAACGTATTACGTCCAGATTTAGAATTGAAAACTAATGATATTTCTTCACATTTAGGACGTGGAAAGCATACGACAAGACACGTAGAATTAATTACAGTTGGAAGCGGACTTGTTGCGGATACACCTGGTTTTAGTTCGCTTGATTTCATAGATATAGAGGTAGAAGATCTTACATATTGTTTTCCAGAGTTGAAAGAAGCGAGCCAATACTGTAAATTTAGAGGGTGTACACACCTTGCTGAACCGAAATGTGCGGTGAAAGCTGCGGTTGAAGAAGGAAAGATTACCGAATATCGTTATAAGAATTACAAACAATTCGTAGAAGAAATTAGAGAGAGAAAGCCGAGGTATTAGTCATGATTAAAATTGCACCATCGATTTTATCAGCAGATTTTTCAAGATTAGGGGAAGAGATTAAAGATGTAGAAAAAGGCGGAGCTGACTACATTCACGTCGATGTAATGGATGGGCATTTCGTACCAAATATTACGATTGGACCATTAATTGTAGAAGCAATCCGTCCGATTACATCATTACCGTTAGATGTACATTTAATGATTGAAAATCCTGATAACTATATCCCAACTTTCGCAAAAGCGGGAGCGGATATTATTACTGTTCATGTAGAAGCGTGTCCTCATTTACATCGTACAATTCAGTTAATTAAATCTCATGACATTAAAGCAGGGGTTGTATTAAATCCGCATACTCCAGTTTCAACGATTGAGCATGTATTAGAAGATATAGACATGGTATTACTTATGACAGTAAATCCTGGATTTGGCGGGCAGAAGTTTATTCATTCTGTATTACCGAAAATCAAACAAGTTGCAGAAATGGTTAAAGAGCGAAATCTAGAAGTGGAAATTGAAGTTGATGGTGGTGTCAACGCTGAAACGGCAAGACTTTGTATTGAAGCAGGAGCGAATGTTCTTGTAGCGGGATCAGCAGTATACAATCAAAAAGACCGCGGTGAAGCAATTCGTGTAATTCGCGGATAAAGAATGAACGAACCTTTATCCTAGTGAAGCTTCTAGTTCATTAAGACTTCACTATTTATACATGTTAGAGTGGCAAATAAGGAGAAAGGCAATCTACCGAATGGCAGATTGCCTTTTTACAATAGAAGGGGAAGGAAAAATGATTATTCATATTTTAGCGGGAGGACCTGCAGAATACTGCGCAGATTTTTCGCGGTATGAAAATGAAGAAGTAGTTTGGGCGGCCGTTGATAGAGGAGTGTACCGTTTGTTGAAAAGAGGAATCACTCCGGCTGTTGCGTTTGGGGATTATGATTCAGTTACTGATGAGGAATTAGCATGGATGAGGCAACAAACAAATGAATTACATATCGTCCCGCGAGAAAAAGATCAAACAGATTTAGAAATTGCAATTAGCTGGGCTTTAGAACAGAAACCAAAATTAATTCGTATTTTTGGTGCTACTGGTGGAAGACTTGATCATGGTTTAGCAAATATTCAGATGCTTTTAAAGGGATTAGAAGTAAATATAGAAATGTGTATTGTGGACAATAAAAATGAAATAATGGTGAAAAAGTTTGGTATGTATATAATTGAAGGAAACGAACATTTTCCATACGTATCATTTGTACCAGTTACTGAAAGGGTAGAAGGTATTACACTTCACGGTTTTAAGTATCCCCTTACTAATAAAACAATAGAGTGGGGATCGACACTTTGTATTAGTAATGAACTCGTTGAGGAAAAAGGTACTTTTTCATTCACTTCTGGCATATTAATGATGATAAGAAGCACTGATTGAAGAAACAATTTTGCTCCTTGCATCATATAGTGAACAAGTGGAGTAATGGGGATTAGGAGGGAAACCATGAGATTTTATACAATTAAGTTACCTAAATTTCTTGGTGGAATTGTTCGTGCGATGTTAAATACCTTCAAAAAAGACTAAAAAAAGCACCTATTACCGGTGCTTTTTCCAATGGTATAATAAAAAAAGAGCCTAGCGGCTCTTTTTTTTATTATTAAACACGTTCGATTTTGCCAGATTTTAATGCTCTAGCAGAAACGTAAACACGTTGAACTTTTCCGTCGATGCGTACGCGAACTTTTTGAAGGTTAGCGCCCCATTTACGTTTTGTAGCGTTCATTGCGTGAGAACGAGAGTTACCAGAACGAGCTTTTCTTCCAGTGATAGCACAAACACGAGCCATTTATATTTCCCTCCCTTAACTACCGTAACATACGTAATTTTTCAATATTAGTCTTTTATGCGATGCTAAAAACACTACTATAATTTAACACAACTAAAAAGAGAATGCAACACCGTAGGAAAAAGAAATCAAGAAAAAATACTTGACACTATATGTCAATGAAGAAAAGGTGAAATCAAGAAAAATTGCTTGACATATTATAGTGGTACATGTTGTATAATAACAATGGACTATTTTGCTCATCATAAAAAAATGTAATTTAAAACATAAAATATGAGAGTGAAAAAGAAAGAACGATGGAATTTTCTTTAAAAAGATTATATGATAGTAACTAAAGTAGTCTAGCTCACTTTCACCATTTATGAAGGGGGAAACGAGATGTCAATTGAAATTAAAACGAAGTACGGTCAAATTGATATTAGTACAGATGTAATTGCAACAATTGCTGGAGGTGCCGCAGTAGATTGCTACGGTATCGTAGGTATGGCATCAAAAAATCAGTTAAAAGATGGATTAACAGAAATTTTACGAAAAGAAAACTTCACTAGAGGTGTTATTGTTCGTAAAAATGAAGATGAAGTACATATTGATATGTATATTATTGTGAGCTATGGTACGAAAATTTCAGAAGTAGCACATAACGTGCAGACTAAAGTGAAATATACATTAGATCAAACTGTAGGACTAGCAGTAGATTCTGTAAACATCTACGTACAAGGAGTTAAAGTAATAAACTTGTAATGTGCATTAAGGAGGAAAATCTGTGTCAATTCAAAAAATTGATGGAAAACGTTTATCACAAATGATCATTCAAGGAGCCAATAATTTAACAAATAATGTTCAGCTTGTTGATGCATTAAACGTATTCCCAGTTCCAGATGGCGATACCGGTACAAACATGAACTTATCAATGACTTCAGGCGCACGTGAAGTGAAAGCAAATCCTTCGCAGCATGCTGGTAAAGTCGGTGTAAGTTTAGCCAAAGGATTATTAATGGGAGCTCGTGGTAACTCTGGGGTTATTTTATCTCAGTTATTCCGTGGTTTCTCTAAATCCATTGAACAAAAAGAAGAATTAACGACAGTTGATTTTGCTGCAGCTTTAGAAGCTGGAGTAGAGGCAGCTTACAAAGCGGTTATGAAACCAATTGAAGGAACGATTTTAACGGTTGCAAGAGAAACGGGTAAATATGCAGTGACAGTTGCGAAAAAACAGCGCGACTTTGTTTTGTTTATGGAAGACGTTGTAAAAGAAGCAAACGCATCGTTAAATCGTACGCCAGATTTATTACCTGTATTAAAACAAGTTGGCGTTGTAGATAGCGGTGGTAAAGGTCTTGTTGTTGTATATGAAGGATTTTTAGCTGACTTAAAAGGAGAAACGATTTCTTCTGATATGCCTGCCCAACCATCTATGAATGACATGGTACGTGCAGAACATCACCGTAGTGTACAAAGCCAATTGAGTACAGAAGATATTAAGTATGGATATTGTACGGAGTTCATGGTGAAATTAGAGCCTGGAAAAATGAAGGAACATAATTTCTCTGAACAAAAATTCCGTGAAGATATTAGTGTGTACGGAGATTCACTACTTGTTGTATCGGATGATGAGGTTGTAAAGGTTCATATTCATGCGGAACATCCTGGAGATCCTATGAACTATGGACAACGTTACGGTAGTCTAATTAAGATCAAAGTAGAAAATATGCGTGAACAGCATACTGCTTTATTAGATGAACCTAGCATGGTACCTGAACAAACGAATCAGCCAATAGAGAAACAACCGTATGGTATTGTAACTGTAGCTATGGGATCGGGTATTAAAACTCTATTTGAGAGCATTGGTGCAACGAAAGTTATCGAAGGTGGCCAAACGATGAATCCGAGTACGGAGGATATTGTGAAGGCGATTGAAGAGGCGAATGCTGAAAAAATCATCATCTTACCAAATAACGGGAATATCGTGATGGCAGCAGAACAAGCAGCGTCAGTTGTAGAACAAGAAGTTATTGTTATTCGTTCAAAAACAGTTCCTCAAGGTATGGCTGCAATGTTAGCTTTTAATCCAGTTGGAACGCTAGAAGAGAATGAAGAAAACATGAAAGAAGCTTTAGCTCATGTGAAAACAGGTCAGATTACGTATGCTGTTCGTGATACGGAAATTGACGGTGTAGCGATTCAAAAAGATGATTTCATGTGTATTGCAGATGGGAAAATTGTATCTACAAATGCTGAGAAAGTAGGAGCTGCAAAGCAATTACTAGAAGCGCTAATTGATGAGGATTCTGAAATCGTAACGATTCTACAAGGTGAAGATGCAACAGATGAAGAAGTGGCTAAATTAGTTGCGTTTGTAGAAGAGAACTTTGAAGATGCAGAAGTAGAAGTACATGCAGGGAACCAACCTGTGTATTCTTTCATCTTCTCTGTAGAATAAGAAAAGATTCGATTTGAAAATAAATGGGTTACTTACTTGCTAATGGATAAGGAATAGTGATATGAAGTTTATTACTAGTTTTTATTCAAAAGGCTAGCATATTGATGATAGAAAAGAGCCTTGCTGCTAATAGTGAGGCTCTTTTCTTACGTATTGTACAACTTTGTTTTATCCCGCTATTTGTGGGCAGTAAAACTTCCACCCCTATATTCGGCTGGAGCAAAGAAGTTAAGTGGGAGATTAACTGCCCGTAAGCGCCCACTGATTATAGTTTCACTTTATATAGAGGGATTAGAGTAGTTTCTCTTAGAATGCCTATGATAGAATATATAAGGTGAAAGAGAGCGATTACAGATGTCAATGATAATAATGGATAATCAATAGAATGAATCAAAGAAAATAATGTGACGGAGCGTGAGAATCTTGAATGAAGTTGTACAAGTTCCTGTTACGGATGTAAAGGGAATCGGAGGAGAAACATCTGAGTTGTTACACGAGATGGGAATTTATACAGTTTCTCATCTATTAGAACATTTTCCGTACCGCTATGAAGACTATGCGATGAAAGATCTTGCTGAAGTAAAGCATGACGAGCGTGTAACGGTTGAGGGGAAAGTTCATAGTGCTCCTTTACTGCAATATTATGGGAAGAAGAAGTCACGTCTTACAGTTCGTGTTCTCGTCGGTCGTTATTTAATTACAGCTGTATGTTTTAATAGACCATACTATAAACAAAAGTTAAATTTAGATGAAACGGTAACGATTACTGGTAAATGGGATCAGCATCGCCAAACAATTGCTGTATCAGAACTGAATTTTGGACCGGTTGTACGACAACAAGAAGTAGAACCTGTATATTCAGTGAAAGGAAAACTGACAGTAAAACAGATGCGCCGGTTTGTTGCACAAGCATTTAAGGAGTATGGAGATTCTATAGTCGAAGTGTTACCAGATGGTTTGTTAAGTCGATATAAATTATTATCACGCTATGAAGCGCTCAGAGGGTTACATTTTCCAGTGGGACAGGAAGACTTAAAGCAAGCGCGTCGCCGTTTTGTATATGAGGAGTTTTTCTTGTTTCAGTTGAAAATGCAAACATTACGGAAAATGGAAAGGGAAAACTCGAAAGGGACGAAAAAGGAAATTTCATTAGTAGAATTGCAAGAGTTTACTGATGCGCTTCCGTTTCCATTAACTGGCGCACAACGCCGGGTTGTAGATGAAATAATGAAAGATATGATATCTCCGTACCGAATGAATCGATTATTGCAAGGGGATGTAGGTTCTGGGAAAACAGTTGTTGCTGCGATTGCTCTTTATGCGGCGAAATTGGCTCATTATCAAGGTGCTTTGATGGTTCCTACAGAAATTTTAGCCGAGCAACATTATCAGTCGCTCGCGGAGACGTTTTCACATTTCGGTATGAAGGTTGAATTGCTAACAAGTTCTGTTAAAGGTGCGAGACGTCGAGAAATTTTGTCGAGATTAGAACAGGGAGAAGTAGACATCCTTGTTGGAACGCACGCTTTAATTCAAGACGAAGTTATATTTCATAGGTTAGGTCTCGTTATTACCGATGAACAGCATCGATTTGGTGTGGCGCAGCGCCGGGTTTTACGTGAGAAAGGTGAAAGTCCAGATGTATTGTTTATGACGGCGACCCCAATCCCGCGTACGTTAGCTATCACTGCATTTGGAGAGATGGACGTTTCTATTATCGACGAAATGCCAGCTGGTAGAAAGGTAATCGAAACGTACTGGGCAAAACATGATATGTTAGATCGTGTCCTCGGCTTTGTGGAGAAAGAGATAAAAAAAGGAAGACAGGCATATGTTATTTGCCCTCTTATTGAAGAGTCTGAGAAGCTTGATGTACAAAATGCTATCGACTTACATAGTATGCTGACTCATCATTATCAAGGGAAATGCCAAGTTGGATTAATGCATGGGAGACTATCATCTCAAGAAAAAGAAGAGATAATGGGACAGTTTAGTGAAAATAAAGTGCAAATTCTTGTGTCGACAACAGTTGTTGAAGTAGGCGTGAATGTACCAAATGCGACTGTTATGGTTATTTATGACGCGGAACGTTTCGGTTTATCACAGCTCCATCAGCTGAGGGGGCGTGTTGGGCGTGGTAGTGAACAATCATATTGTTTATTAATTGCGGACCCGAAATCAGAAACGGGAAAAGAAAGAATGCGCATTATGACTGAAACAAATGATGGATTTGTATTGTCAGAAAAAGATTTAGAGTTACGAGGTCCTGGGGATTTCTTTGGAAGTAAGCAAAGTGGTCTACCAGAATTTAAGGTTGCTGATATGGTACATGATTATCGGGCGTTAGAAACAGCAAGACAAGATGCAGCGATACTAGTTGATTCAGAAGCGTTTTGGCATAATGATCAGTATGCTTCGCTGCGTACTTATCTTGATGGGACAGGTGTGTTCCAGGGAGAGAAGCTCGATTAAAAGTAGTCTGCAAAAGTTTTTGTTGCATTCTACTTTTAATGATTATATACTACTTTTAGTACCTAGTCATAAAAATGGATGGTGCGGTATGAAAAAAAGAAGAAGTAAAAAAGAAAGACAAGAATTATTACAACAAACAATAGAAACGAATCCTTTTATAACGGATGAAGATTTAGCGGAAAAATTTCAAGTGAGCATACAAACTGTTCGTCTTGATCGTATGGAATTATCTATTCCTGAATTAAGAGAACGAATTAAGCATGTGGCTACAAAACAACATGAAGAAGACGTGAAATCTTTACCGTTAGAAGAGGTTGTCGGAGAAATTATTGATATAGAATTAGATAGACATGCGATTTCTATCTTTGAAGTAAAGGTAGAACATGTATTTAAAAGAAATCAAATTGCTCGTGGGCATCATTTGTTTGCACAAGCAAACTCACTAGCTGTTGCGGTTATTGATGAAGAATTAGCTTTAACTGCAAAGTCCACCATTCGATATATTCGTCCTGTAAAATTAGGAGAGCGTGTTGTTGCAAAAGTACGTGTTGAAGATGTAGAGAATGATAAAGGACGGACGGTTGTCAAAGTGCGTAGTTTTGTTGGAGAAGAACTTGTCTTTACAGGCACTTTTGAAATGTATCGATCTAGTAATTATAGTGAGGAAGGTAACAACTTATGAAAATCGCAATAGATGCAATGGGCGGCGATCATGCACCAAAGGCTGTAGTATTAGGAGCAATGAAAGCTATTAAGGAATACTCAGATTTACATATTACGTTAGTAGGGAAAGAAGAGGGAATTCGTCAATATTTAACGAGTGAAGAGCGAATTACTATACTTCATACGGACGAAAAAATTGAATCGACAGACGAACCAGTAAGAGCGGTTCGTCGAAAAAAACAAGCTTCAATGGTACTAGCGGCGCAGCAAGTAAAAGACGGCGTAGCGGATGCTTGTATATCAGCAGGTAGTACAGGAGCTTTGATGGCAGCTGGATTGTTTGTTGTTGGTCGTATGGAAGGAATTGAACGACCAGCTTTATCACCTACAATGCCAACTGTTGATGGAGAAGGTTTTGTTATGTTAGATGTTGGAGCCAACGTTGATGCAAAACCAATTCATTTATATCAATATGCAGTAATGGGCTCTGTTTACGCAGAGAAGGTAAGAGGAATTAAAAATCCACGCGTTGGACTTTTAAACGTTGGAACAGAGGATGGTAAAGGAAACGAGCTTTCAAAACAAGTCTTTGCTATGCTCAAGGATGCACCAATTAATTTCGTTGGAAACGTTGAATCAAGAGATTTATTGCAAGGTGTAGCAGACGTTGTTGTATGTGATGGTTTTACGGGTAATGTAGCGCTAAAATCATTAGAAGGAACAGCACTTGCGTTATTCTCTATGTTAAAAGAACAATTAATGAGTTCGTTTACGAGCAAATTAGCAGCAGCGGTATTAAAACCAAAACTTATGGTATTGAAAGATAAAATGGATTATTCGGAGTATGGGGGAGCGGCGTTGTTTGGATTGAAAGCTCCTGTCATTAAGGCTCACGGTTCTTCTAATGACCAATCGATATTTAGTGCGATTCGTCAAACGAGAGAAATGGTAGCGAAAGAAGTAATTCCTACAATTTCCAGTGTAATGGAGAAGGAGCCGCTTCAATAAGAGGAGGATTTGAAATGGGAAAAATAGCATTTCTTTTTCCGGGCCAAGGTTCACAGGCAGTTGGAATGGGTAGACAGTTAGCGGAGAATAATAAAGAGGTTGCGAAAGTGTTTGCAAAAGCGGATGAGGTTTTGCATGATTCTCTTTCAGAAGTGATTTTTGAAGGACCGCAAGAAAAGTTAACATTAACAACAAATGCGCAGCCGGCACTATTAACAACGAGCTTTGCAATTTTAACAGCTTTGAAGGAGTATGATATTACACCTGATTTTGTCGCAGGACATAGTTTAGGTGAATATAGCGCTCTTGTAGCTGCTGGTGCATTAACATTCGAAGACGCTGTATATGCTGTAAGGAAACGCGGGGAATATATGGAAGAAGCTGTTCCAGGCGGGGAAGGTGCAATGGCAGCTATTTTAGGTGCGGATCCGGATATGCTGAAACGAGTTACAGAAGAAGTAACAAGTGAAGGATATGCAGTACAAATTGCTAATATGAATAGTACGAAGCAAATTGTTATTTCTGGAACAAAGCAAGGAGTAGAACTTGCTTCTCAAAGAGCGAAAGAAAATGGTGCTAAAAGAGCAATTCCGCTCAAAGTAAGTGGACCGTTTCATTCCTCGCTTATGAAACCAGCTGCTGAGAAATTCCAAAGTGTTTTAAATGAAATTACAATTCAAGACACGAATATTCCTGTTATTGCAAATGTTACGGCAGATGTTATTACGCGTGGTACAGATATTCAAGCAAAGCTAATTGAACAGCTCTATTCGCCTGTATTATGGTACCCATCTATTGAGTATATGGTGAATCAAGGGGTAGATACATTTATTGAAATCGGACCTGGAAAAGTACTTGCTGGTCTTATGAAGTCGATTGATTCTTCAGTGAAAGCATATGCGGTATATGATGAAGAGACATTAAGAGATACCATTTCAAATTTGAGAGGAGAAAGCTGATGTTAAAAGGGAAAGTAGCATTAGTAACTGGTGCTTCACGTGGGATTGGTCGTGCGATTGCTATTGATTTAGCGAAACAAGGGGCAAATGTTGTAGTAAATTATGCTGGTAATGAGCAAAAGGCGAATGAAGTAGTTGATGAAATAAAGAAATTAGGTTCAGATGCCATTGCAGTAAGAGCAGATGTTGCAAATGCTGATGATGTTACTGCAATGGTGAAACAAACTGTAGATACGTTTGGACAAGTTGATATTCTTGTAAATAACGCTGGTGTAACAAAAGATAATTTATTAATGCGTATGAAAGAAGAAGAATGGGATACAGTTATTAATACAAACTTAAAAGGTGTTTTCTTATGTACGAAAGCAGTATCGCGCTATATGATGCGTCAACGTCATGGACGTATTATTAATATCGCTTCTGTTGTTGGTGTAACAGGAAACCCAGGACAAGCAAATTATGTTGCTGCTAAAGCTGGTGTAATTGGATTAACAAAAACATCAGCAAAAGAATTAGCGAGCCGAAATATTACTGTAAATGCAATTGCTCCAGGGTTTATTGCGACTGATATGACGGATGTATTAGATGAAAATATAAAAGCCGAAATGTTAAAATTAATTCCTGCAGCTCAGTTTGGAGAAGCACAAGATATCGCAAATACTGTAACGTTTTTTGCTTCTGATCAAAGTAAATATGTTACAGGTCAAACGTTAAATGTTGATGGCGGTATGGTAATGTAATAAAAGAATCGATTTCACCTAGTTTTTTTGGACAATATTTTATATAATATTTGAGGGGAGGTGAATAGAATGGCAGATGTTTTAGAGCGTGTAACCAAAATTGTCGTTGATCGTTTAGGAGTAGAAGAAACTGAAGTAGTACCAGCTGCAAGCTTCAAAGAAGATTTAGGCGCAGACTCCCTAGATGTAGTAGAACTTGTAATGCAATTAGAAGATGAATTCGAAATGGAAATTTCTGATGAAGATGCTGAAAAGATTGCTACTGTTGGCGATGCTGTGACTTACATAGAGAGTCATCTATAATGCTTAAGTGAAGTCCCGTTTTTTAACGGGGCTTCTCGGCTTATATCTGGAGGGACCTATGCCGTACCGAAAACATAGAGAAAAAAAATACGAAGCAAAATATCGTGAAGCTTTTAAAGTATTTCAAGAAGAGATAGGTATTACGTTTACAGATGAAAAATTATTGATTCAAGCGTTTACGCATTCATCGTATGTGAATGAGCATCGAAAAAAACCGCATGAGGACAATGAGCGTCTTGAGTTTCTTGGCGATGCTGTATTGGAACTCACTGTATCACAGTATCTGTTTCAAAAATATCCGACAATGAGCGAAGGAGAGTTAACAAAACTACGTGCAGCTATTGTATGTGAGCCATCTCTTGTTCGTTTTGCAAACGAAATGTCATTTGGTAGCCTTGTTTTATTAGGGAAAGGTGAGGAAATGACGGGTGGACGTGAACGACCAGCTTTATTAGCGGATGTCTTTGAAGCGTTTATTGGTGCCCTTTATCTTGATCAAGGGCTAGAAACAGTTTGGGGATACTTAAAAGAAGTTGTATATCCAAAAATTAATGAAGGTGCTTTTTCTCATGTGATGGATTATAAGAGTCAATTGCAAGAATTGATTCAGCGTGATGGTAGTGGCAATGTTGAGTATCAAATTTTGCAAGAAAAAGGACCGGCCCACAACCGAGAATTTGTGTCCCGTGTAACTTTAAATAATGAGGCATTAGGTCTTGGAAGTGGTAAGTCAAAAAAAGAGGCAGAGCAACAAGCTGCTGCAGAAGCATTGAAAAAATTAAAAGAACAATCATGAGGAATCCCCCTTTGAATGAGGGGGATTCCTTATGCATAGAATGAAACTTTCCTTTTATTTATAAATAAAAGGAGTGGGAAATCCGTATAGTAGTTTGTTTTCGTATAGACAACGTTTACAACAACGGAGAATAGGAGGAAGGCCTTTCGTGTTTTTAAAAAGATTAGAAATAGCAGGATTTAAGTCTTTTGCTGAGCGTGTATCTGTCGATTTTGTTCCAGGTGTAACTTCTGTAGTAGGACCTAACGGGAGCGGGAAAAGTAATATTACTGATGCAATTCGCTGGGTACTTGGTGAACAATCTGCAAAGTCATTACGCGGTGCAAAGATGGAGGATATTATTTTTGCCGGCAGTGATACGAGAAGAGCGGTTAATGTTGCTGAAGTTACATTAACTTTAAATAATGAAGACCAACGCTTACCGATTGAGTATAACGAGGTGTGTGTAACGCGTCGTGTATCTCGTTCGGGTGATAGTGATTTTTATATTAATAAACAATCTTGTAGATTAAAAGATATTATTGATTTATTTATGGATTCTGGTATGGGAAGGGAAGCTTTTTCGATTATTAGCCAGGGGAAAGTCGAAGAGATTTTGAGTAGTAAATCAGAAGAACGTCGTGGTGTATTTGAAGAAGCTGCGGGTGTGCTGAAATATAAACTTCGTAAAAAGAAAGCTGAAGGGAAATTGGCGGAAACACAAGAAAACTTAAATCGTGTACAAGATATTATTCACGAATTAAGTAGTCAAGTAGAACCACTAGAAAGACAAGCTTCTATTGCGAAAGATTATCTTGAGAAAAAAGAAGAATTAGAGAAAGTAGAAGCTGCGCTTATTGTACATGAAATTGAAGAATTACATGAAAAGTGGGAAGCGCTTCGAAATCAATTTGGGCATAATAAAGATGAAGAAGCTAAAATGTCGGCGAACTTACAAAAAAGTGAAGAAGAGCTTGAGGAATTACGCGGGCAATTACAAGCCGTTGATGAATCTGTAAATTCCTTACAAGAAGTTCTACTTCTGTCTAGTAAAGAACTAGAAAAACTAGAAGGGCAACGCGAGCTGTTAAAGGAAAGAAAGCAAAATGCAACGACACATTGTGCGCAGCTTGAAAAGCTAATTGTTGAGTTAACAGAGAAAACTACAAGTTATGATGGCGAAATTGAAACAAGTACAGAAGCTTTAATGCAATTTGTGAATCAAGTAAAAGAATTGGAGAAGAAATTGCATGATAACGAGCAATTACTTGCGACTTTTGCTGAGAATTTAGAGGAACAAATTGAGAATTTAAAAGGTGACTATATTGAACTTTTAAATCAACAAGCAAGTCTTCGTAATGAATTATCTATGATTGAAGAACAATCAAAACAGCAAAACTCTAAAAACGAACGACTTGATGAAGAAAATGAAAAGTATGTACAGATGCGTGTGGAAATTACAGCGAAAAAGGCGAAACTTGTAGACAGCTATGAGCAAGCGAGAGAGAAAATAGCTGGCATTATTTCTAACATACAGAAGACAGAAACGGCACTTGGGAAATGTAAGTCGCAGTATAGTGAAAATGAAACGAAACTGTATCAAGCGTATCAATTTGTGCAACAGGCGCGCTCTCGTAAAGAAATGTTAGAAGAGATGCAAGAGGACTACTCTGGCTTCTATCAAGGGGTACGTGAAGTATTAAAGGCTAGAGAAAATAGACTACAAGGTATTGAGGGAGCTGTTGCAGAACTTCTGACTGTGCCGAAAGAATATGAAATCGCAATGGAAATCGCCCTTGGGGCAGCGATGCAACATATCGTAGTACAAACAGAAGAGCATGCTCGTAATGCAATTGCATTTTTAAAGCAAAATAAACATGGCCGTGCAACGTTTTTACCTCAAGCTGTTATTAAAAGCCGATCGCTATCATTTGATCAATTACGCATTGTGAATCAGCATCCATCGTTTGTCGGTGTAGCGGCAGAACTTGTGCAGTACAATAATAAATATGAGAATGTAGTTTCAAGTTTATTAGGTACAGTTGTTGTTGCGAAAGATTTACGCGGAGCAAATGAGTTAGCGAAACAACTGCAATACCGCTATCGTATTGTAACACTCGAAGGTGACGTAGTGAACCCGGGTGGTTCTATGACGGGTGGAGCTGTAAAACAGGCGAAATCCTCTTTATTGGGACGTCAACGTGAACTTGAAGAGTGGACTAAAAAACTAACTGACATGGAAGAAAAAACAACAAAGCTAGAAAACTTTGTTAAAGCAGTAAAGCAAGAGATTCAAGAAAAAGAAGTACAAATACGAGAGCTACGCCAAGGTGTAGAGACCGAACGTGTAGATGAACAGAAGCTAAGAGAAGAAATTAATCGTTTAGAATTAGATGAACATCGTATTAATGATCGTTTATCGATTTACGATTTAGAGATTGAAGGATTTTTACAAGATCAAGTAAAAATGCAAGGGCGCAAAGAAGAGTTAGAAAAGATTTTAGCGACTCTTCAAGCTGAGATTGGGGAATTAGATAGCAAAATCGTCGTTTTAACGAAACAAAAAAGTGAACAATATTCTTCAAAAGAAAAAGTTCAGAAGGAAATGACGGAGCTAAAAGTACAAGCTGCTGAACAACAACAACGTTTGTCTAATCAAAAAGAAAAAGTCGAACGATTGACGAAGGAAAAAGAAGAGACTGATGCGACGCTTGTAAAAACGAAAGAAGATTTAGCGTTCTTAAAGCAAGAGATGACATCTAATTCAAGTGGCGAAGAACAAATTACGAATATGATTGAGAAGAAAGCGTATGATCGTAATCAAACTTCGGAGTTAATTCGTTCTCGTCGTGAACAACGCGTATCATTGCAAGAAAGAGTCGAGCATTTAGAGCGCGGTGTGAAAGAAACAATAGGTAAACATAAATATATTCTTGAGATGCTGAAAGATCAAGAAGTGAAAATTAACCGACTTGATGTAGAGCTGGAAAATAGATTGCAACATTTACGTGAAACATATACTATTTCATTTGAAGCAGCAAAACTTAAGTATACAATGATGATGCCTGCAGAAGATGCACGTAAAAAGGTGAAACTAATTAAACTATCCATTGAAGAGTTAGGCGCAGTAAATTTAGGGGCAATTGATGAGTATGAACGTGTAGCAGAGCGCCATACATTCTTATTAGAGCAAAGAGATGACCTAGAAGAAGCGAAATCGACATTGCATCAACTTATTACGGAAATGGATGAAGAGATGAAAAAACGCTTTTCTACTACATTCGAAGGGATTCGAACAGAGTTTCAATCTGTATTCTCTGAATTATTCGGAGGTGGAAGAGCGGATTTAGTAATGACAAACCCAGAAGATTTACTAAATACGGGTATTGATATTGTAGCGCAACCACCAGGGAAGAAACTACAAAATTTAGGTTTACTTTCAGGGGGAGAGCGTGCTTTAACGGCAATTGCGCTCTTATTTGGTATTTTAAAAGTACGCCCGGTTCCATTCTGTGTTCTAGATGAAGTGGAAGCAGCTCTTGATGAGGCAAACGTTGCTCGTTTTGCGCAGTATTTAAAGAAATTTAGTGATGAAACGCAGTTTATTGTAATTACACACCGAAAAGGTACAATGGAAGAGTCTGATGTATTGTACGGTGTAACAATGCAAGAATCAGGGGTGTCGAAGCTTGTTTCTGTTCGTTTAGATGATGGCGAAGAACTTGTTGCAAGTAGATAGGAAGGATGGGAAGTATGAGCTTTTTAAAAAAATTAAAAGAAAAAATTTCAAAACAAACGGATACGGTAACAGAGAAGTTTAAACAAGGATTAGAAAAAACGAGAAATTCATTTGCTGATAAAGTAAATGACTTAGTGTACCGTTACCGCAAAATAGACGAAGATTTCTTTGAAGAATTAGAAGAAATTTTAATTAGTGCGGATGTCGGAGTTTCGACAGTGATGGAATTAATTGATCAGTTGAAAGAAGAAGTGCAACGTCGTAACATTCAAGATCCGAAAGAAGTACAGGCTGTTATTTCTGAAAAGCTAGTGGGCATTTACAAAGGTGACAGCGATTTTAGTAATGAAGTTAATATACAAGAGGATCAATTAACAGTAGTTTTATTTGTTGGTGTGAATGGTGTGGGGAAAACGACGACGATTGGTAAGCTTGCACATAAATTTAAATCAGAAGGTAAGTCTGTCCTATTGGCGGCAGGAGATACATTCCGTGCTGGGGCGATTGAGCAATTAGAAGTATGGGGCGATCGTGTTGGTGTAGAAGTAATTAAACAAGGGTCAGGATCTGATCCAGCGGCTGTTATGTATGATGCTGTACAAGCGGCAAAGGCCCGTAAAGTGGATGTATTGCTATGTGATACAGCGGGACGCTTACAAAATAAAGTAAACTTAATGAATGAGTTAGAGAAAGTGAAGCGCGTAATTGAGCGTGAAGTACCAGGGGCTCCTCATGAAGTATTACTTGTTATTGATGCAACAACAGGGCAAAATGGTTTAAGCCAAGCGAAAACATTCCGTGAAGCCACGAATGTTACTGGTATTGTTTTAACGAAGTTAGATGGAACTGCTAAAGGTGGTATCGTCTTAGCGATTCGTAACGAAATGGATGTTCCGGTGAAATTTGTTGGGCTAGGAGAGCAAATGGATGATCTGCAACAGTTTGATCCAGAACAATATGTTTATGGTTTGTTTGCGAACGTAGTAGAAACAGAAGAAGTGTAAGTGAAAGAAGCGGTATTTCCGCTTCTTTTTTTATAAAAATATGTGATGTTAAGAAAAAAACTTGACACTCTTTTATACTCCATGTAAACTAAGTCATGTAAAGGGAAATCACTTAACAAAGGATGATCCAACATGCTCGAGAAAACAACGAGAATGAACTATTTATTTGATTTTTATCAATCGTTGTTAACGCAAAAACAAAGAAGTTATATGTCGCTTTATTATCTAGATGATTTATCTCTTGGTGAAATTGCGGAAGAATTTGATGTAAGTCGCCAAGCCGTGTATGATAACATTAAACGGACTGAAGCGATGCTTGAAGAATATGAAGATAAATTAGTATTACTTCAAAAGTTTCAAGAGCGACAGCGACTTGTTGCAAAGCTAAAACAGCTAATCAGCGAAGAAGAGCATGTAAATGAAGAAATGAAACAAGTTGTTGAAGCTATCGAAAAATTAGATTAGGAGGGCGGCAATATGGCATTTGAAGGATTAGCCGACCGACTTCAACAGACAATGCAAAAAATCCGCGGCAAAGGAAAAGTTTCTGAAGCCGATGTAAAAGAAATGATGAGAGAAGTTCGTCTAGCTCTTTTAGAAGCGGATGTTAACTTTAAAGTAGTAAAAGATTTTATAAAGCGTGTGTCTGAGCGTGCTGTCGGACAAGATGTAATGAAAAGTTTGACACCTGGACAACAAGTAATTAAAATCGTACAGGAAGAACTTACAGAACTTATGGGCGGAGAGCAAAGCAAAATTGCTGTTGCTAATAAGCCACCTACTGTTATAATGATGGTTGGTCTGCAAGGTGCGGGTAAAACAACGACGACAGGTAAGCTTGCAAATTTGCTTCGTAAAAAGCATAATCGTAAACCGATGCTTGTTGCAGCGGATATTTACCGTCCAGCAGCGATTAAACAGCTTGAAACATTAGGGAAGCAATTGGACATGCCTGTTTTCTCCTTAGGAGATCAAGTAAGTCCGGTTGAAATTGCGAAACAAGCGATTGCGAAAGCAAAAGAAGATCATCACGATTACGTTTTAATCGATACAGCGGGTCGCCTGCATATTGATGAAGAACTAATGGGTGAATTAGCAAAAGTCAAAGAAGTTGCGAAACCGGATGAAATTTTCCTTGTTGTCGATGCGATGACAGGACAAGACGCGGTAAATGTAGCACAAAGTTTCCATGAACAGTTAGGATTAACAGGTGTTGTATTAACGAAATTAGATGGTGATACGCGCGGTGGTGCGGCATTATCTATTAAGGCTGTAACAAATACACCAATTAAATTTGCTGGTATGGGTGAAAAACTAGATGCAATTGAAGCGTTCCATCCAGAACGTATGGCATCCCGTATTTTAGGGATGGGCGACGTCTTAACATTAATTGAAAAAGCGCAAGCTACAGTTGATGAAGAGAAAGCAAAAGAACTTGAGCAAAAAATGCGTACGCTTTCGTTTACGCTTGACGATTTCCTAGAACAACTTGGACAAGTGCGTCAACTTGGACCGCTTGACGAATTGTTAGGAATGCTTCCTGGTGCAAATAAAATTAAAGGGCTGAAAAATGCACAAGTTGATGAAAAACAAATTGGGCATATTGAGGCAATTATTCGTTCTATGACTAAAGTAGAACGAGAACAACCGGAAATAATCAATGCTAGTCGTAAAAAGCGCATTGCCAAAGGTAGCGGTACAACGGTACAAGAAATCAATCGTCTAATCAAGCAATTTGATGATATGAAAAAAATGATGAAGACGATGACGGGAATGCAAAAAGGTAAGAAAAAAGGACTAGGTGGATTGAAGTTTCCATTCATGTAAGGAAAAAAGATGGCTCTGTTAAGAAAAAATACTTTACAAAGCAATAGTCTTTTTGCTAATATAATTATCTGTGTGAAATAAATTCGGAGGTGCTTTATAAATGGCAGTTAAAATTCGTTTAAAACGTATGGGAGCTAAAAAAACTCCTTTCTATCGTGTAGTTGTTGCAGATTCTCGTTCTCCTCGTGACGGACGTTTCATTGAGGAAATCGGTACTTACAATCCGGTTGCTCAACCAGCGGAAGTTAAGATCAACGAAGAAGCAGCATTAAAATGGTTAGGAAATGGTGCTAAACCATCTGATACAGTTCGTAACCTTTTCTCTAACCAAGGTATCATGGAGAAATTCCACTTATCTAAACAAGGTAAGTAATTGAGGCAATGACAATGAAAATGTTAGTCGAGACAATTGTTAAACCTCTTGTGGATCATCCTGGAGATGTAAAAGTTACACAGGAACTTTGCAACGGAGAAATAAAGTATCGATTAACTGTACATCCTGAGGATGTTGGAAAAGTCATTGGAAAGCAAGGGAAAGTTGCGAAAGCGATTAGAATGCTCTTGTATTCAGTGGGACATCATAATGATGAGAACGTCACACTGGAAATTCAATAAACGTAAAAAGGGCGAGGAGTTATTTCCTCTCCCTTTTTTAACATTTAAAGAGAAATTGCATGTTCCATATATAAAATGGAAATGCTTAATTTATATAGAAACCAGGGGTGACATACTATTTATGACAAAATGGTTTAATGTAGGGAAAATTGTAAATACTCATGGCGTAAAAGGAGAAATTCGTGTTATTTCTCGTACTGATTTTCCAGAAGAGCGATATAAAGTAGGGAACACGTTATACATATGGGATGAGAAAGGTACAGACTACCTTACAGTGAAGGTAACTTCTCATCGTCAACATAAGACATTTGATTTATTAACACTTGAAGGATACAACAATGTAGATGAAGTAGAGAAGTTAAAAGGTTCTTTAATAAAAGTACCAGAAGAGCAGTTAGGCGAACTAGCTGAAGGTGAATACTACTACCATGAAATTATTGGTTGCAACGTTGTAACGGAAGAAGGAGAAGCGTTAGGGACAATCAAAGAGATTCTATCTCCTGGTGCGAATGACGTTTGGGTGATTAAACGTCCAAAGGGTCAAGATTTGTTAATTCCTTATATTGATGACGTTGTACTTCAAGTTAACATTGAAAATAAATTAGTAACCATTCATGTAATGGAAGGGCTACTATAATGAAAATTGACATTTTAACATTGTTTCCGGATATGTTTACGGGTGTATTTGGGTCTTCAATTTTAAAGAAAGCACAAGAAAAAGAAGCGGTAGAGCTTCGTGTTGTCAATTTTCGTGAGTATACAACTAGTAAGCATAATAGTGTAGATGATTATCCGTATGGTGGGGGCGCTGGTATGGTATTAACCCCACAGCCTATCTTTGACGCAGTAGAAGAGTTAACGAAGGAAACAGACCGTAAGCCGAGAATCGTCTTAATGTGTCCACAAGGAGAGCGTTTCACGCAGAAGAAGGCAGAAGAGCTTGCTGGAGAAGAGCATGTTATTTTTGTATGTGGCCATTATGAAGGATACGATGAACGAATTCGTGAGCATCTTGTAACAGATGAGATTTCTATTGGGGATTACGTATTAACGGGTGGAGAATTGGCTTCTATGGTAGTCACTGACAGTGTTGTACGTCTTTTGCCAGGAGTGCTTGGGAATCAAACGTCACAAGTGGAAGACTCTTTTAGCACAGGTTTGTTAGAACACCCACATTATACACGTCCTGCTGATTTTCGTGGTATGAAGGTACCGGATGTACTAATGTCAGGAAATCATAAAAACATTGATGAATGGCGCCATAAAGAGTCACTACGTCGTACGTACACACGTAGACCGGATTTACTGGAAGAACGAGAATTATCTAAGCAAGAAGAGAAATGGCTGGAACAGATTAAAGAAGACCGATAAGGGCTTGATATATTTTCTATTGCAACAGTCCTAGCAATATGCTATTATAACATTTGTGCTACTGAAATCAGTAGCCGTATTAACGATGTTCCGCTGTAATTTAATAAGACTTTATAAGAGCATCTGTTTAAAGGAGAGAATTTAATATGCAACAATTAATCACAGAAATCACAAAAGGCCAATTGAAAACTGACCTTCCTTCATTCCGTCCTGGAGACACTTTACGTGTACACGTAAAAGTAGTTGAGGGAACTCGTGAAAGAATTCAGCTTTTCGAAGGTGTTGTAATTAAGCGTCGTGGTGGCGGAATCAGTGAAACATTCACAGTTCGTAAGATTTCTTACGGTGTAGGTGTTGAGCGTACATTCCCAGTTCACACGCCAAGAATCGCGAACATCGAAGTACTTCGCCGTGGTAAAGTACGTCGTGCTAAGTTATACTACTTACGTAACCTTCGCGGTAAAAAAGCACGTATTAAAGAAATTCGATAAGACATGTATGGGAGCTTGTAAATACACAAGCTCCCTTTTTCCAATCTATATGAAATTTTGGTATAATACGAGCAGCTTACATAACAGTGGAGGGGAAAGCATGAAGAAAGAGAAGAGCTCACTTTGGGAATGGATCAAAGCAATTTTGATTGCTGTTGTATTAGCGGGCGTAATTAGACAGTTTTTCTTTGCCCCAATTCTCGTAGACGGTGTATCGATGTCGCCGACTTTACATGACCGTGATCGAATGATTGTTAATAAAATTGGCTATCACATAGGTGATCCGAAACGCTTTGATATTATTGTATTCCGAGCGACGGAAGAAAAAGATTATATTAAGCGTATTATTGGCCTGCCAGGCGACGAAATCGAATACCGTAATGATAAACTATATGTTAACGGGAAACCTTATGAGGAGCCGTATTTAGATAAGCAGAAAAAACAACTGGCTGACGGACCGCTTACATATGATTTTACTCTTGAAGAAATGACAGGAAAGAAAACTGTTCCAGAAGGTCAATTATTTGTTTTAGGCGATAATCGTCGTTTTAGTAAAGATAGCCGTTCGATTGGTACAATTTCAATGGACCAAGTGATTGGTAAAGCAAATATGCTATATTGGCCGTTAAAAGATGCACGTATTGTGAAATAAAAGAAAAAGAAGGTGGCAACATGGTAATTCAATGGTTCCCAGGACATATGGCAAAGGCTAGACGCCAAGTAACAGAAAAATTAAAGTTAATTGATGTTGTAATTGAGCTTGTAGATGCTCGATTACCTTTATCTTCTCGTAATCCAATGATTGATGAAATTATTACACATAAACCAAGGCTTGTTGTTTTAAATAAAGCGGATATGGCGGATGATCGTCTTACAAAGCAGTGGATTGCATATTTTGATGAAAGAGGTCAAAAGGCAATTTCAATTAATGCGCAAGCTGGACAAGGTATGAAAGAAATTGCAGCAGCTTGTAAAGTTCTTGTCAAAGAAAAATTCGATAAAATGGTTGCTAAAGGCATTAGACCAAGAGCAATTCGTGCTTTAATTGTAGGTATTCCAAACGTTGGTAAATCTACACTAATTAATAAATTAGCGAAGAAGAATATAGCAAAAACAGGAGATCGTCCTGGTGTGACAACGGCCCAGCAGTGGATTAAAGTTGGGAAAGAAATGGAATTATTAGATACACCAGGTATTTTGTGGCCTAAATTTGAAGATGAATTAGTTGGTCTTCGTTTAGCGACGACTGGTGCAATTAAAGATTCTATATTAAATCTACAGGATGTAGCTATTTATGCGTTACGTTTTATGGAAAAATATTATCCGGAACGTTTAAAAGAGCGATATAATTTAAATGACATTCCAGAAGAAATTGTGGAGTTATTTGATGCAATTGGAAAAAATAGAGGTTGCTTAATGGGCGGCGGAATGATTGATTATGATAAAACATCTGAGCTTATACTTCGTGAGCTTCGTGGTGGAAGATTAGGAAAAATGACATTTGAAACACCAGAAGAGTTTGCAGAGCAGGTAGAAGATGCGGAAAAAGTAGAAGAAGTATAAGACGTGCGTTTGTACGTCTTTTCTTTTTGGTTACGTTTAAAAGGAGTGTAAATAGATGCAAAAAATGACTATTCATGAAGCGGAATGTTTGCTGCAAGAAATTATGAATGAAGAAGACGAGCGTTTTCAAATGTTAGTGAAAGATGAGCGAAAAGGTGTTCAAAAACTAATTTTGAAGTGGTATAAACAAAAAGAGTTAGCGCAAAAAGAAAGAGAAAAATTTCTAGAAATGTCAAAGTACGAAAATGAGTTACGTGAAAAAGGGCTCACATACATTGCTGGTATTGATGAAGTGGGTCGTGGGCCGTTAGCAGGACCGGTTGTGACGGCGGCAGTCGTCCTTCCGGAAGATTTTTATATTCCAGGATTAAATGACTCGAAAAAATTAAGTGAAGCGAAACGTGAGCGTTTTTATGATGAAATTAAAGAGCATGCAATTGCGATTGGAGTTGGAATTATATCACCACAAGTTATTGATGAAATAAATATTTATCAAGCGACGAAGCAAGCGATGTTAGATGCCGTTGCTAATTTATCATGTACACCAGAATATTTATTAATCGATGCGATGAAGCTTCCTACATCAATTCCGCAAACATCAATCATTAAAGGTGATGCGAAAAGTGTCTCTATTTCAGCTGCATCTATTATTGCGAAAGTGACGAGAGATCGCATGATGAAAGAGTTAGGAGGAAAGTATCCTGCATATGGATTTGAACAACATATGGGATATGGGACGAAACAGCATTTAGAAGCGATTGAAGTACATGGAGTATTAGAGGAACATCGAAAATCATTCGCGCCAATTAAAGATATGATTCAAAAATAAGCTGTATATTCACAGCTTATTTTTTATTTTGGTATATAAACATTATTATTTTCGAAAAAGAATAAAGCGATTTCAGTTTTCTGACACTTTATTGTAGACAGCGTGCCAATCATCTTATACAATGGCAATGTAATGTTTTTTAAACATTAAAAAACTTTTCGAGTAAAACAGGAAAACAGGGGAGGATGGGACCATGAATATCCATGAGTACCAAGGTAAGGCAGTCCTTAGAAGCTATGGGGTTAGCGTTCCGAACGGGAAGGTTGCATTTACAGTAGAAGAAGCTGTAGAAGCAGCGAAAGAATTAGGAACGGAAGTATGTGTAGTTAAAGCGCAAATTCACGCTGGTGGACGCGGCAAAGCTGGCGGTGTAAAAGTTGCGAAAAATTTGGAAGAAGTTCGTACATATGCAGAAAGCATTTTAGGAACTACACTTGTGACGCATCAAACAGGTCCTGAAGGTAAGGAAGTAAAACGCTTACTTATCGAAGAAGGTTGCGATATTAAAAAAGAATATTATGTAGGTCTTGTATTAGATCGTGCAACTTCTCAAGTTGTTTTAATGGCATCTGAAGAAGGTGGAACAGAAATTGAAGAAGTAGCAGAAAAAACGCCTGAAAAAATCTTTAAAGAATATATTGATCCAGCAGTAGGTTTACAAGGTTTCCAAGCGCGTAGAATCGCGTTTAACATCAATATTCCAAAAGAACTTGTAGGACAAGCTGTGAAGTTTATGATGGGCTTATACAGCGCGTTTATCGAAAAAGATTGCTCTATCGCTGAGATTAATCCACTTGTTACAACAGGTGACGGTAAAGTTATGGCGTTAGATGCAAAATTAAACTTTGATTCTAATGCGTTATATCGCAATAAAGATATTTTAGAACTTCGTGATCTTGAAGAAGAAGATTCAAAAGAAATTGAAGCTTCTAAATATGATTTAAACTACATTCCTTTAGATGGAAATATCGGTTGTATGGTTAATGGTGCAGGTTTAGCAATGGCTACAATGGATATCATTAAACATTACCATGGTGACCCGGCTAACTTCTTAGATGTTGGTGGCGGCGCAACAGCTGAAAAAGTTACAGAAGCATTCAAAATTATCCTTTCTGACAAAAATGTAAAGGGTATCTTCGTTAACATTTTTGGTGGCATTATGAAGTGTGATGTTATCGCAGAAGGTGTTATTGAAGCGACGAAGCAGGTAGGTCTTGAGTTGCCTTTAGTTGTACGTCTTGAAGGTACAAACGTAGAGCTAGGAAAGAAAATTTTAAATGAGTCTGGTTTAAATATTGTTGCAGCAGAATCTATGGCAGACGGTGCACAAAAAATTGTTTCACTAGTGGGCTAATAGAAAGCGGGGGAGAAAAATGAGCGTATTAGTTAATAAAGATACAAAAGTTATTGTTCAAGGTATTACAGGTTCTCAAGGGTTATTCCATACAAAGCAAATGATTGAATACGGTACGAAAATTGTAGGTGGTGTAACACCAGGTAAAGGTGGCACTGATATTGAAGGCGTACCAGTATTTGATACAGTAGAAGATGCTGTGAAAGCAACAGGCGCAAACGCTTCAGTTGTATACGTTCCACCCGCTTTTGCGGCTGATGCAATTATGGAAGCAGTTGATGCAAAGATTGATTTAGTAGTATGTATTACTGAAGGAATCCCTGTATTAGATATGGTAAATGTAAAGAGATATATGGCGGGTAAACATACACGTTTACTTGGACCAAACTGCCCTGGTGTCATTACACCTGACGAATGTAAAATTGGTATTATGCCAGGATATATTCACAAAAAAGGTCATGTTGGTATCGTATCTCGCTCTGGTACATTAACGTATGAAGCTGTACATCAGTTAACGCAAGAAGGTATTGGCCAATCTACTGCTGTAGGTATCGGGGGAGACCCTGTTAACGGTACGGACTTTATTGATGCGTTAAAAGCATTTAATGAAGATGAAGAAACGCATGCTGTAATTATGATTGGTGAAATCGGCGGTACGGCAGAAGAAGAAGCAGCAGAATGGGTACAAGCTAATATGACAAAACCAGTTGTAGGCTTCATTGGTGGTCAAACAGCGCCTGAAGGCAAACGTATGGGTCATGCTGGGGCGATCATTTCTGGCGGCAAAGGAACTGCTGCTGAAAAGATTAAAACAATGGAAGCTTGTGGTATTAAAGTAGCGGAAACACCAGCTGTTATGGGTGAAACATTAATCTCTGTTTTAAAAGAAAAGGGATTATTTGAGACTTGTAAAAACTACTAATCTTTTTGAAAGACACCTTCTTATTAGAGGGTGTCTTTTTACACATTTTTTGTTTACATAATAAAAATTATGGGTAAGGAGAATTGAGATGAAAAGAGAACGTTTATTGCACCTTCATTACATGTTGGCGGATCATTGGAAGGCGATGGAGAGACTACTATATGTTGATCCAGAACTGAAGGGAATATACACTTTTAGTCCGAAACAATTTGAATATTACGCTGGAATATCCTCGGAAAAATCTTTAGAACTAGTAAATTTTCTTCAAATTTCAAATCTCCAACAATATGTATCCCAGTTAGAAAAAAAGAGAATATTTTATATAACAATATGGGATAAGGACTATCCACAATTACTGCGAGAAATACAAGATCCCCCTTTTGTTTTATACGGAAAAGGAGAAAGAGATTTTCTAAATAAAGTAAATAAATTAGCGATTGTTGGAACGAGAGAACCGTCTTTATATGGAAAGGAGAGTATGAAGTTTATTTTACAACCTTTACTTGAAAAAGAATGGCTTATTGTTAGTGGGTTTGCAAGAGGGATAGATACAATTGCTCATGAAGTTACAGTAAGGCAGCATTGCCCGACCATTGCAATATTAGGACACGGATTATCTTATATGTATCCAAAGGAGAATAGAGGTTTATATGACACGTGGAAAGATTATATATTGTTATTGACAGAGTATCCGCCCCATTATGTGCCGAAAAAATGGTATTTCCCAAAAAGAAATCGAATTATTAGCGGTATAAGTAAAGGTGTTTTAGTTGTAGAAGCAAAAACGAGAAGTGGATCCCTTATTACTGCAGACCTTGCGCTAGAACAAAATAGAGAGGTGTTTGCGCTTCCTGGACCTATATTTATAGAGAGTGCAGCGGGAACGAATCATCTAATTCAACAAGGCGCAAAGCTAGTAAGAAATGCGGAGGATATCCTTGAAGAAATTTTAAATTAACCATATATTTTTATGTTTTTATTAAACAATTATTGACAAATGGTAGATTGTCGCTGTATGGTATATTCATTCTTGATTGACAAAAACAAGAGAAATCAATAAGATTGATGAAGACTTGAATCCACCTCTTAAGGAGGCACTAGCATGTCAGATTACCTCGTAATCGTGGAGTCGCCTTCTAAGGCGAAGACCATTGAAAAATATTTAGGGAAAAAATACAAAGTCGTCGCGTCCATGGGACATGTCCGCGATTTACCTAAAAGCCAAATGGGGATAGAAGTAAAGAATAACTTCACCCCGAAGTATATTACCATTCGTGGTAAGGGTCCCGTTTTAAAAGATTTAAAATCAGCGGCAAAAAAAGCAAAGAAAGTCTATCTCGCGGCCGATCCGGATCGTGAAGGAGAAGCAATTGCTTGGCATTTAGCAAATACGTTAAATGTGGACGTTGAATCAGATTGCCGAGTTGTATTTAATGAGATTACAAAAGATGCAATAAAAGAATCATTTAAATATCCTCGTGCAATTAATATGGATTTAGTAGATGCACAACAGGCAAGGCGTATACTCGATCGTCTTGTTGGTTACAATATTAGTCCTTTATTATGGAAGAAAGTAAAAAAAGGATTAAGTGCAGGACGCGTACAATCTGTAGCAGTTCGTTTAATCATCGAACGTGAAAAAGAAATTCAAAGTTTTGAACCTGAAGAATTCTGGACAATTAAAACAGAATTTGTGAAAGGGAAAGACACATTTGAAGCAAGCTTTTACGGTGTAGATGGTGAAAAAGTTCAATTAACGAACGAAGCACAAGTGAACGAAATAATCGAAAAGATGAAAGACAATGCGTTTTCGGTTGAAAATGTAACGCGAAAAGAGCGAAAGCGTAACCCTGCATTACCGTTTACAACATCTTCCTTGCAACAAGAGGCAGCGCGTAAGTTAAATATGCGAGCAAAGAAAACAATGATGCTTGCACAGCAGCTGTATGAAGGGATAGATCTTGGAAAACAAGGGACTGTAGGTCTTATTACGTATATGAGAACTGATTCAACACGTATCTCAGAAACAGCTCAAACAGAGGCTCGTGATTACATTACTGAGGCGTTTGGTGCGGAATACATAGGAACAGAGAAGAGGAAAGAAACGAAAAAGTCGAAAGCACAAGATGCGCATGAGGCGATTCGTCCTACTTCGGTAATGAGAAAGCCAGAGGAACTAAAAAGTTTCTTAAGTCGTGATCAACTCCGTTTGTATAAACTGATTTGGGAGCGATTTGTTGCAAGTCAAATGGCATCTGCTATAATGGATACTGTTACAGCGAAACTCATTAATAACAATGTTCAGTTCCGTGCAAGTGGATCAGTTGTAAAGTTCCCAGGATTTATGAAAGTGTACGTAGAGTCGAAAGATGATGGTGCGGAAGAAAAGGATAAGATGTTGCCACCGTTAGAAGTAGGTGAAACTGTATTCTCAAAAGATATAGAACCAAAGCAACATTACACACAGCCTCCGCCGCGTTATACAGAGGCTCGTCTAGTAAGAACACTTGAAGAGCTTGGAATTGGGAGACCGTCTACTTATGTACCGACACTTGAAACAATCCAAAAACGAGGATACGTTGCTTTAGATAATAAACGCTTCGTTCCGACTGAGCTTGGTGGAATAGTAATCGAACTTATTTTAGAGTTTTTCCCAGAAATTATTAACATTGAATTTACTGCCAATATGGAGCAAAGCCTTGATGAAGTAGAAGAAGGAAATGCAAATTGGGTGAAAATTGTTGATGATTTCTACGTAGGATTTGAACCGCGCTTAGAAAAAGCGGAAAAAGAAATGCGTGAAGTGGAAATTAAAGATGAACCAGCTGGGGAAGACTGTGAATTATGTAGTCACCCGATGGTCTTTAAAATGGGTAAATATGGGAAGTTTATGGCTTGTTCAAATTTCCCGGAATGTCGTAATACAAAACCGATTGTAAAAGAAATCGGTGTTACTTGTCCGAAGTGTGATAAAGGGCAAATTATTGAACGCCGTAGTAATAAAAAGAAACGCCTTTTCTACGGATGCGGTACGTATCCAGAATGTGACTTTGTATCTTGGGATAAGCCGATTGGTCGTAAATGTCCGAAGTGTGAAGGTATGCTCGTAGAGAAAAAGTTAAAAAAAGGCGTGCAAGTACAATGTATTTCGTGTGATTATGAAGAAGAACAACAAATGTGAGCGTAACTGCTCACATTTTTTTCGGGAAGAAAAGGAAAGGTGATATATATGACAACACAAGTAGTAAACGTCATTGGCGCAGGTCTTGCAGGAAGCGAAGCAGCTTACCAAATTGCAAAGCGTGGTGTCCAAGTAAAATTATATGAAATGAGACCAGTAAGGCAAACACCAGCTCATCATACAGATAAATTTGCTGAATTAGTATGTAGTAACTCACTTCGCGCAAACACATTGACAAATGCTGTTGGTGTTATTAAAGAAGAAATGCGTCTAATGGATTCTGTCATTATTCGTGCAGCTGATGAGTGCTCTGTACCAGCAGGAGGTGCTTTAGCTGTAGACCGTCATGAATTCGCGGCGAAAGTGACTGAATATGTGAAAAATCATCCGAACGTAACTGTAATGAATGAGGAAATCACTGAAATTCCAGAGGGACCAACTGTTATCGCGACAGGTCCACTTACGTCTCCGGATCTTTCTGCACAATTAAAAAAACTAACAGGTGAAGATTATTTTTATTTCTATGATGCTGCAGCGCCAATCGTTGAGAAAGACAGCATTGACATGAATAAAGTATATTTAAAATCCCGTTATGATAAAGGTGAAGCGGCATATTTAAACTGTCCAATGACAGAAGAAGAGTTTGATCGTTTTTATGAGGCTTTAATTGCTGCTGAGACAGTGCCTTTAAAAGAATTTGAAAAAGAAATTTTCTTTGAAGGTTGTATGCCAGTAGAAGTTATGGCAAGTAGAGGAAGACAGACGTTAGTATTTGGACCGATGAAGCCTGTTGGGTTAGAAGATCCGAAAACAGGGAAAACACCGTATGCGGTTGTTCAGTTACGTCAAGATGATGCAGCAGGAACATTATATAATATTGTAGGCTTCCAAACACATTTAAAGTGGGGGCCACAAAAAGAAGTGTTACAGCTAATTCCAGGACTAGAAAACGCAGAGATTGTACGTTATGGTGTAATGCATCGTAATACGTTTATTAATTCGCCTAATTTACTTCGTCCAACATATCAATATAAACAACGTGATGATTTATTCTTCGCTGGTCAAATGACTGGTGTAGAGGGTTATGTTGAATCAGCAGCATCAGGATTATTAGCGGGTATTAACGCTGCTCGACTTGTAAAAGGTGAAGAGCCAGTTGTATTACCACCTGTAACTGCAATGGGAAGTATGGCAAATTATATTACTGCGACAAATGCGAAAAACTTCCAGCCAATGAATGCAAACTTCGGTTTATTTACACCGTTAGAGAAGAAAATTAAAAAGAAACAAGAGCGAAATGAAGCATATGCTACACGCGCTTTGGAAACAATTCAAAATTTTGTAAATATTTAATTAAATTTCTTGCAAAGGCTACTAAGTTGTGATACGATTTAGTAGCCTTTATTGAGGTGAATTATATGGATGTGAATGTGAAGAAATTGTTACAATTATTCGTTGGTTATTTACAAATTGAAAGAAATTATTCAAAATATACAATTGCAAGTTATCAAAATGATTTAGAACATTTTGTGCAATTTATGGAGCGAGAAGGCATATCCTCTTTTTTAGATGTTACATACGCGGATGTTCGTTTATACTTGACGACGTTGCACGATCAGAAGTTAGCCCGTAAATCTGTCGCAAGGAAAGTATCAAGCTTACGAAGTTTATATCGTTTTTTGATGCGTGAAGGTTATCAAAAAGATAATCCGTTTGCACTTGCGTCACTTCCCAAGAAAGAATTGTCAATCCCAAAGTTTTTATATGCTGAAGAGTTAGAGGAATTGTTTGAAGTTTCTGATACAGGGGCACCATTAGGTCAAAGGAATCAAGCTTTATTAGAGTTGATGTATGCAACTGGGATTCGTGTAAGCGAATGCGTTAATTTGCAACTTACCGACATTGACTTTGCAGTGGGAACAATTTTAGTGATGGGAAAAGGGAAAAAACAAAGATATATTCCGTTCGGAAGCTATGCACAAGATGCTTTAATTACTTATATAGAGAACGGGAGAAAACAGTTAGCTCAAAAGACTGAAGAACAATCTCATATGGTATTTTTAAATGCGAAAGGTAAGCCGTTAACAGATCAGGGTGTACGTTATGTTTTGAACGAACTCATTAAGAAAGCTTCACTTACAATGCGGATAAGTCCCCATATGTTAAGGCATACATTTGCTACACATATGTTGGATGAAGGAGCGGATTTACGTACTGTGCAGGAGCTATTAGGTCATGAGAATTTGTCAACCACACAAATTTATACGCATGTCTCTAAAGAAAGATTGCGTTCTGTGTACATGAAGCATCACCCGCGGGCATAAATTGCTTTTAAGGCTATAAAAACATATAAAGGAGTTTTTTCTATGGGAAATTTCCACGCTACAACGATATTTGCAGTTCATCATAATGGAGAATGTGCAATGGCTGGAGATGGTCAGGTAACGATGGGAAATGCTGTTGTAATGAAACATACAGCTCGCAAAGTTCGCAAACTTTTCCAAGGGAAAGTTTTAGCTGGTTTTGCAGGATCAGTTGCTGATGCATTTACTCTTTTTGAAATGTTTGAAGGAAAATTAGAAGAGTATAATGGCAACTTGCAGCGCGCTGCAGTTGAGATGGCGAAACAATGGCGTGGTGATAAAATGCTACGTCAGCTAGAAGCAATGCTCATTGTCATGGATAAAACAACGATGCTCCTTGTTTCAGGTACAGGAGAAGTGATTGAACCAGATGATGGTATTTTAGCAATTGGTTCAGGCGGACATTATGCACTTGCTGCTGGTCGTGCTTTAAAGCAACATGCAAGTGAACATTTAACAGCGAAACAAATTGCGAAGGCCAGTTTAGAAATTGCAGGCGATATTTGTGTTTATACGAACCACAACATAATTGTTGAAGAATTGTAGAATCGTAAGGGAGGCATTTTATATGCATTTACATTTTACTCCGCGTCAAATTGTGGAAAAATTAGATCAATACATCATCGGTCAAAAAGATGCAAAGAAAGCGGTTGCTGTAGCTCTACGAAATCGATACCGTCGCAGTAAATTAGTTGAAAATTTACGTGATGAAATTGCACCTAAAAACATTTTAATGATTGGACCGACAGGTGTTGGTAAAACAGAGGTAGCACGGCGAATGGCGAAACTCGTTGGAGCACCTTTTATTAAGGTTGAAGCGACGAAATTTACAGAAGTTGGATATGTGGGTCGAGATGTAGAGTCGATGGTCCGTGACCTTGTTGAAACGTCTGTTCGCATTGTGAAAGAGGAAATGGTAGTTAAAGTTCAAGATAAAGCAGAAGAGCAAGCGAATCAACGTCTTGTTGAAATTTTAGTGCCGAGTCCGGAGAAGCAATCTGGATTTAAAAATCCATTAGAAATGCTTTTTGGTGGTAATCAAAATTCAAACCAAACATCTGATGCACAGGAAGATGATGAAATCGAAAAGAAACGTCAAGATGTGGAAAGAAAGCTTGCGGCAGGCCTTCTTGAAGATGAAGTGATATCGATTGAAGTGACGGAACAACAGTCTTCTATGTTTGATATGTTGCAAGGAACTGGCATGGAGCAAATGGGAATGAATTTCCAAGATGCACTAGGAAGTATCATGCCGAAAAAAACGAAAAAACGTAAACTTTCTGTAAAAGAAGCAAGAAAACTCTTGACAAATGAAGAGGCACAGCGCTTAATTGATATGGATGAAGTTACACAAGAGGCTGTTTATCGTGCTGAACAGCTCGGGATTATTTTTATCGATGAAATTGACAAAATTGCTGGTAAGCAGTCGAATAGCGTAGATGTATCGCGTGAAGGTGTGCAACGTGACATTTTACCGATTGTAGAAGGATCGAATGTAGCAACGAAATACGGATCAGTAAAAACCGATTATATTTTATTTGTTGCAGCTGGAGCGTTCCATATGTCTAAACCGTCGGATTTAATTCCGGAATTGCAAGGGAGATTTCCGATTCGAGTAGAATTAACAAAATTATCGGCGGATGATTTTGTTAAAATATTAATCGAGCCTGACAATGCGCTAATTAAACAGTACACGGCGTTATTAGCGACTGAAGGTATAGAAATTGAATTTTCAGACGAAGCTATTCGTAAGATTGCTGAGATTGCTTATCAAGTTAATCAGGATACAGATAATATTGGAGCGAGAAGACTTCATACTGTTATGGAGAAGCTCCTTGAAGATTTATCGTTTGAGGCATCTGAAATTACGTTAGAGAAAATAACGATAACACCTCAATATGTTGAGGAAAAATTAGCGACAATAGCTAAAAATAAAGATGTGAGCCAGTTTATTTTGTAATAGTGTCATCAGGTGACTCGCCCTAGTTTCCAAGTGATGAAAAAATATGTAAGTAACATGTAGGAGGAAATTTTGAAATGGAATTATTAGCAAAAACGAGAAAATTAAATGCGTTATTACAGAGCGCAGCAGGAAAGCCTGTAAACTTTAGAGAGATGTCTGACACAATGTGTGAAGTAATTGAAGCGAACGTGTTCGTTGTAAGTCGTCGCGGTAAATTATTAGGATATGCGATTCACCAACAAATCGAAAACGAACGTATGAAGCACATGCTTGCAGAGCGTCAATTCCCAGAAGAGTATACGCAAAGTTTATTCAATGTTACAGAAACATCTTCAAATTTAGGTGTGGATAGTGACTACACAGCATTCCCAGTAGAAAATAGAGAATTATTCGGTCAAGGTTTAACTACAATCGTACCAATCGTTGGTGGCGGTGAGCGTCTAGGTACACTAGTATTAGCTCGTCTTGGTCAAGAGTTCTTAGACGATGATTTAATTCTTGCTGAATACAGCTCAACTGTTGTAGGTATGGAAATCTTACGTGAAAAAGCAGAAGAAATCGAAGAGGAAG
This sequence comes from Bacillus sp. TH30, assembly GCF_016650875.1. NCBI lineage: Bacteria > Bacillati > Bacillota > Bacilli > Caryophanales > Bacillaceae > Bacillus > Bacillus sp. TH30. The sequence goes on from NZ_JAEKEY010000002.1 coordinate 4,083,266, forward strand.
CACGTAGTAAAGCTGTTGTTCAAATGGCGATTAGCTCATTATCTTACAGTGAGTTAGAAGCAATCGAGCATATCTTCGAAGAATTAAATGGAACAGAAGGTTTACTTGTTGCAAGTAAAATTGCTGATCGCGTAGGAATTACTCGTTCGGTAATCGTAAATGCACTACGTAAATTAGAAAGTGCTGGTGTTATTGAGTCTCGCTCTTTAGGTATGAAAGGAACATACATTAAAGTGCTAAACGACAAGTTTCTACAGGAACTTGCTAAATTAAAAACAAACTAATTTATAAAAAAACTCTCCTCGCTTGAGGAGAGTTTTTTGTTTTTTTAAGTGAATGATTTTGCTTACGTAAGGCGTCATGACAACATTCATTAGAAAACTATTAATTAACCTTCAATTCCTTGCTTAAAGGAATTGAAGGTTGGTAATACTAGGATTTGAGCGTGAAAAAAAGAAAGTTTTACATTGTTCGCATTTTCGACTTGATTGTAATATTTCAGTATGATATAGTAAGCAGTGGTGTCAGTACAAAGTACACACGTTTACTGATTTAAGTGTTGGTGCTACGTTCGTAGTTTCGCTTAGAGATGAAGTAAACGGAGGATATCAAAAAAACCATTTAGGAGGAACTAAATTATGTCAGTAATTTCTATGAAACAATTGCTTGAAGCTGGTGTTCATTTCGGACATCAAACTCGTCGTTGGAACCCAAAAATGAAGCGTTACATCTTCACAGAGCGTAACGGTATCTACATCATCGACTTACAAAAAACTGTGAAAAAAGTTGAGGAAGCTTACAGAACGATGCGTGACATCGCTGCTGAAGGTGGAGACATTTTATTCGTAGGTACTAAAAAACAAGCACAAGAAGCTATTAAAGAAGAAGCAACTCGTGCTGGTATGTACTTCGTTAACCAACGTTGGTTAGGTGGAACTTTAACAAACTTCCAAACAATCCAAAAGCGTATCAAGCGTCTTAAAGATATCGAAAGAATGCAAGAAGATGGTACTTTCGAAGTACTTCCTAAGAAAGAAGTTGTTCAACTTAAAAAAGAGTTAGAGCGTCTTGAGAAATTCTTAGGCGGTATTAAAGATATGAAAGGTCTTCCAAGTGCATTATTCATAGTAGACCCTCGTAAAGAGCGTATTGCAGTTGCTGAAGCACGCAAATTACACATTCCAATCATCGGTATCGTTGATACAAACTGTGATCCGGACGAAATCGATCACGTTATTCCAGCAAACGATGATGCAATTCGTGCTGTAAAACTTCTTACATCTAAAATGGCAGACGCGATCCTTGAAACAAAACAAGGTGAAGAAACTGTTACTGCGTAACAAATTTGGAAAGGTGATAAGGGGTTCGGCCTTTTATCACCTTTTTTAAGGTATAAACACCTTTATAAAAGGTATAAATACATATTTTAGGAGGATGAAAAATATGGCAATCACTGCACAAATGGTAAAAGAACTTCGCGAAAAAACTGGCGCAGGTATGATGGACTGCAAAAAAGCTTTAACAGAAACTAACGGCGACATGGAGAAAGCAATTGACTTCTTACGTGAAAAAGGTATTGCGAAAGCTGCTAAAAAAGCAGACCGCATCGCTGCTGAAGGTTTAACTTTCATCGAAACAAACGGTAACGAAGGTTTAATCTTAGAATTAAACTCTGAGACTGATTTCGTTGCGAAAAACGAAGGTTTCCAAGCGTTAATTAAAGAATTAGCTGCTCACTTATTAGCTAACAAACCTGCTAACGTTGAAGAAGCTATGGCTCAAACAATCGAAGGCGGCAAAACAGTAGAAGAGCACATCAACGAAGCAATCGCTAAAATTGGTGAAAAACTTACACTTCGTCGTTTCGAAATCGTATCAAAAACTGATGCTGATGCATTCGGCGCTTACCTACACATGGGTGGACGTATTGGTGTATTAACAGTTCTTGAAGGTTCTACTGACGAAGCAGCTGCTAAAGATGTAGCAATGCACATCGCAGCAGTTAACCCTAAATACATCGACCGCGATGCTGTAACAGCTGAAGAAGTTGAGCATGAGCGTCAAGTATTAACACAACAAGCTTTAAACGAAGGCAAGCCTGAAAAAATCGTTGCGAAAATGGTAGAAGGCCGTCTTGGCAAATTCTTTGAAGAGATTTGCTTACTTGACCAAACATTCGTTAAGAATCCTGACATGAAAGTTCGTCAATTCGTTGAGTCTAAAGGCGGAACATTAAAAGGATTCGTTCGCTACGCTGTTGGTGAAGGTATCGAAAAACGCGAAGACAACTTTGCTGAAGAAGTAATGAACCAAGTAAAAGGTAACAACTAATACAGATTAGGGAACACATTGTGTTCCCTTTTTTAAAATAAAGATGTAAGCAATTGGAGGTTCATTATGAGTAAACCGAAATATAATCGTGTCGTTTTAAAGCTGAGCGGAGAAGCTTTAGCTGGCGAGCAAGGATTTGGAATTAACCCAGCTGTTATTAAGTCAGTTGCGGAACAAGTGAAAGAAATTGCAGAACTTGATGTAGAGGTTGCTGTTGTTGTTGGTGGCGGTAACATTTGGCGTGGGAAAATTGGAAGTGAAATGGGCATGGATCGTGCAGGAGCAGATTACATGGGCATGTTAGCAACAGTTATGAATTCATTAGCTCTTCAAGATAGCTTAGAGAATATTGGAATTCAAACTCGCGTACAAACTTCAATTGAGATGCGTCAAGTGGCAGAGCCTTACATTCGTCGTAAAGCAATTCGTCACTTAGAGAAAAAACGTGTTGTTATCTTTGCTGCAGGTACAGGTAACCCATACTTCTCTACAGATACAACAGCAGCATTACGTGCAGCTGAAATCGAAGCGGACGTTATTTTAATGGCGAAAAATAATGTGGATGGCGTATATAGTGCAGATCCATCTATTGACCCAACAGCTACGAAATACGAAACACTTACTTACTTAGATGTATTAAAAGCAGGTTTAGGTGTAATGGATTCTACAGCTTCTTCTTTATGTATGGATAATGATATTTCATTAATTGTATTCTCGGTTATGGAAAAAGGTAACATTAAACGTGCCGTTTTAGGCGAAAATATTGGAACAGTTGTAAGGGGGAAATAAATTATGGGACAACAAGTATTGAAGTCTTCAAATGAAAAAATGGAAAAAGCAGTTGCTGCTTATTCTCGTGAATTAGCAACAGTTCGCGCTGGTCGTGCAAGCTCGTCTGTATTAGATAAGGTACAAGTTGATTACTATGGTGCACCAACACCAGTTGTGCAATTAGCGAACATTACAGTTCCAGAAGCACGTTTGCTTGTAATTCAACCTTATGATAAAACTTCTATCGGTGATATTGAAAAAGCAATTTTAAAAGCAGATTTAGGCTTAAACCCTTCTAATGATGGAACTGTAATTCGTATTGCATTCCCTGCATTAACAGAAGAGCGTCGTCGCGATCTTGTAAAAGTTGTGAAGAAATATGCTGAGGAAGCAAAAGTTGCTGTTCGTAACGTACGTCGTGACAGTAATGATGACCTTAAGAAGCTTGAAAAAGCTGGCGACATTACAGAAGATGATTTAAGAGGATATACTGAAGATATCCAAAAAGAAACAGATAAATATATTGCAAAAGTTGACGAAATCGCAAAAAACAAAGAAAAAGAAATTATGGAAGTGTAATAGCGATAATTTCGCAAATATGACCCTCTTCTTAAGGGGGTCTTTTTACACTTTTAGGCATACGTCTGCTTGTTGGAGGGTATGAATGATGTTTAAAAAGTTTCCTTTTTTTAAAAGTAAAAAGGTCACATCGTTTGATCATCTCATTGAAAAAGTGAAAAAAGGATATATCCCAGAACATATTGCTATTATTATGGATGGTAATGGAAGATGGGCAAAGAGAAGAGCCATGCCTCGCATTGCTGGTCATCATGAAGGTATGCAAGTTGTGAAGAAAATCACAAAATTTGCAAGTAAGCTTGATGTGAAAGTATTAACTCTTTATGCTTTTTCGACTGAGAACTGGAAAAGACCGAAAAAAGAAGTTGATTATTTGATGAAGCTTCCAGAAGAATTTTTAGGTGCATTTTTACCAGAGTTGATTGAAGAAAACGTACAAGTCCGAGTAATAGGGCAAAAAGATCGTCTTCCTACGCATACGCGCAGAGCGATGGAAAAAGCCATGGAAGATACGAAAGAGAATACGGGATTAATTCTTAATTTCGCGTTAAACTATGGAAGTCGAGATGAAATCGTTTCTGCTGTGCAACATATGATGAAAGATAGTGAGGAAGGAAAAATTCGTTCGGAAGAAATAAGTGAAGAAAAGATTTCTTCTTACTTAATGACGAGTTCTTTACCTGATCCAGAGTTGTTAATCCGTACAAGCGGAGAGCTACGTATTAGTAATTTCATGTTATGGCAAATTGCTTATTCGGAATTTTGGTTTACAGATGTGTATTGGCCAGATTTTACCGAAGAACATTTGCTAAATGCGATTACAGACTTTCAACATAGAGGGCGCAGATTCGGAGGCGTGTAGAAAGAGAGGGTTTGGTAGTGAAACAGAGAATTATTACTGGAGTGATTGCTGCCGCGCTATTCATTCCCATCGTAATTTACGGTGGCGTGCCTTTTACAGTTTTAGTGTATGCACTTGCTTCTATAGGTTTATATGAATTAATTCGTATGAACAAGCTTACGCTTATTTCGGTACCAACAGTTTTAGCTGCAGTATTATTGTGGATTATTTTAATTCCGAGTAGTGCATCAGAACTGTTTACGTGGATTGGATTAGGTAAATTAGAAATCACATTTGTGATTGTTTTATTACTTTTATCATATACAGTCCTTTCTAAGAATACATTTACTTTTGACAATGCTTCATTTTTACTTATGGCAACGACATATGTTGGAATGGGATTCTTATATTTAAATGAAACGAGAATATTAGGAATCAAATATGTGTTCTGTGCACTATTTGTCATATGGGCAACTGATTCAGGTGCATATTTCATAGGGAAAGCATTTGGAAAAAGAAAATTATGGCCAGAAATTAGTCCGAATAAAACGATTGAAGGTTCATTAGGCGGTATTGTTTGTGGAATTGTTGTTGCACTTGTTTACAATATGTTCTTCCCAGTTGAAGCGAATGTAGGAGTTTTAATCGTTCTGACGATTATCATTTCTATTTTTGGACAAATTGGTGATTTAGTGCAATCTGCATTTAAACGCCATTATGGTGTAAAGGATTCAGGTACAATTTTACCTGGACATGGTGGTATTTTAGATCGAACAGATAGTTGGTTATTTGTGTTACCAATTCTATACTTCTTATTACAATACAATTAATAAATGAACGAGGGGTTGGAGTCATGAAAAACATTAGTTTACTAGGTGCAAGCGGATCAATCGGTACACAAACATTAGATGTGTTACGCTCGCACCCAGACCAATTCCGTCTCGTTGCTTTTTCTGTAGGGAAAAATGTTGATTATGCAGTAAAGGTAATTCAAGAATTTTCCCCGCAAATTGTCTCTGTGCAAAGAGAGGAAGATGTTTTAAAATTACAAGCTGTTTCTGGTAATACAAAAGTAGTATATGGTAGCGAAGGCTTATTAGAAGTAGCGCTGCACCCAGATACAGAAATTGTAGTGAATGCTGTTGTAGGGAGCGTAGGGTTGTTACCGACACTCCGCGCAATTGAGGCGAAAAAAACAATTGGAATTGCAAATAAAGAAACGTTAGTAACTGCAGGGCATCTTGTAATGGAAGCAGCACGAAAACATAATGTATCGTTACTTCCAGTAGACAGTGAACATTCAGCTATTTTTCAATGCTTGAATGGTGAAAATGAAAAAAGAATCTCTCGCTTAATTATAACTGCTTCAGGCGGAAGTTTTCGTGATAAAACGAGAGATGAATTGCATCAAGTGACCGTAGAAGATGCACTTCGTCATCCAAACTGGTCAATGGGTTCGAAAATTACAATTGATTCTGCTACAATGATGAATAAGGGGCTAGAAGTAATTGAAGCACACTGGCTTTTTGGTATCCCTTATGAGCAAATCGATGTTGTTCTACATAAAGAAAGTATTATTCATTCTATGGTTGAATTTGAAGATCGTAGTGTAATGGCACAGCTTGGCTCACCTGATATGCGAGTACCGATTCAATACGCGCTTACATATCCTGATAGATTACCTCTTTCAGACACGAAACAGTTAAATTTATGGGAAATGGGAACATTGCATTTTGAGAAAATGAATCAAGAGCGTTTCCGTTGTCTACGTTTTGCGTATGAAGCTGGAAAGACAGGTGGAAGTATGCCGGCTGTAATGAACGCGGCAAATGAAGTAGCTGTTGAAGCTTTTTTACAAAAGAGAATTGGTTTCTTAACAGTGGAAGACCTCATTGAAAAAGCAATGCACCATCACACTGTCATTGCACGTCCGAGCTTAGAGGAAATTCAGGAAATTGACGCAGCCACAAGACGGTTTGTGATGGAACAAATTTAGCAAAGGTGGTTATGGAATTGAATACAGCGATTGCCTTTATATTAATTTTCGGTGCACTCGTATTTTTCCATGAGCTAGGGCATCTATATTTCGCAAAAAGAGCAGGTATTTTGTGCCGCGAGTTTGCGATTGGTTTTGGTCCGAAAATATTCTCATTTGAAAAGAATGAAACGGTGTATACGATTCGATTACTGCCCCTTGGTGGCTATGTAAGAATGGCTGGCGAGGATGCGGACACAGTTGAGTTAAAACCTGGAAAAAAGGTTGGGCTTGTATTAAATGAAAAAGACGAAGTTGTGAAATTAGTTTTTGACGGACATGAAAAATATCCAAATGTTCGTGTCATTGAAGTCGAACAAGCTGATTTAGAGCATAATCTTACAATTTTGGGTTATGAAGAGTACGAGGAAGAGCTGCAAACATTCCGAGTAAATGAAAAAGCTCGTATCATTTCTGCGGGAGAAGAAATTCAAATCGCTCCGTACAATAGACAATTTGGCTCTAAAAAATTGGGCCAACGTGCTCTAACAATCTTTGCAGGTCCTGCAATGAACTTTATTCTAGCATTTGTTATTTTTGTGATTCTTGGATTTGTACAAGGAGTTCCTGTTGACAAACCGATGGTCGGAAAAGTAATGGAGAATAGTGCTGCAGAACAAGCTGGATTAAAAGAAAACGATACAATTCAAGCAATCAATGGGAAGAACACTAGTACATGGAAAGATGTTGTAACGATTGTACGTGAAAACCCAAATAAAGAAATTACGTTACATGTAAAGCGTGATAGTGAGCAATTTAATGTGAAAGTAACACCAACGCTTGATAAAGAAGGAAAAGACGAAGTTGGTAGAATTGGTGTTTATTCTCCTGTAGAGAAAACAGTGATGGGTTCTATTAAATCAGGGTTTGAACAAACATACGAATGGACGAAACTAATTTTTGATTCTCTTGTAAAATTAGTAACGGGTCAATTTTCTATTAATGAGTTGTCAGGTCCAGTAGGAATTTATAATCTAACAGATCAAGTTGTAGATTATGGATTTACGCGTGTACTAAGTTTAGCGGCAGTTTTAAGTATTAACCTTGGTTTATTTAATTTATTACCAGTCCCAGCTTTAGACGGTGGGCGTTTGTTCTTCTTCTTAATTGAAGCGTTACGAGGAAAACCAATTGATCGTCAAAAAGAAGGAATGGTTCACTTTATTGGGTTTGCATTATTAATGTTGCTTATGTTAGTTGTAACATGGAATGACATCCGTAAGTTTTTCTTGTAAAATAAGAAGAAGGTTATAATGAAATAGAGCTCATAGAATAAAATCCCTCACCTAACTCGAGGTGAGGGGTTTTATTGCGTGTAAGAGTAAAATGAAGAGGTGCGAATAAATGAAACAAAGTATGGTATTCAGTCCTACATTACGTGAAGTTCCAGCAGATGCTGAAATTAAGAGTCATCAATTATTACTTCGCGCAGGGTTTATGCGTCAAAATGCTTCTGGTATTTATAGTTTTCTACCATTTGGTTTAAAAGTGTTACACAAAGTAGAACGTATTGTTCGTGAAGAAATGGAGCGCGCAGGGGCAGTAGAACTATTAATGCCAGCTATGCAAGCTTCTGAATTATGGCAAGAATCAGGCCGTTGGTATTCTTACGGATCAGAATTAATGCGTATGAAAGATCGTAATGCTCGCGAGTTTGCGCTAGGGGCAACTCATGAGGAAGTAATTACAGATCTTGTACGTGATGAAATTAAATCATACAAAAAATTACCATTAACATTATATCAAATTCAAACAAAATTCCGTGATGAGCAAAGACCACGTTTCGGTTTATTACGCGGAAGAGAATTTTTAATGAAAGATGCGTATTCTTTCCATGCAACACAAGAAAGTTTGGATGAAGTATATAGCGGTTTATACAAAGCGTATTCTAATATCTTTGCTCGTTGTGGTTTGAATTTCCGTGCAGTTATAGCTGATTCTGGAGCAATGGGTGGAAAAGATACACACGAATTTATGGTGTTATCTGATGTAGGTGAAGATACAATTGCGTATTCTAATACATCTGATTATGCGGCAAATATTGAAATGGCGCCTGTTGTTGCTACGTATACGAAGAGTGATGAAGCCGAAAAAGCACTTGAAAAAGTAGCAACTCCAGATCAAAAAGCTATTGAAGAAGTATCTGCATTCTTAAATATCGCAGCGGAAAAATGCATTAAATCTATGGTGTTTAAAGTAGATGCGAAATTAGTAGTAGTACTTGTTCGTGGCGATCATGAAGTCAATGATGTAAAAGTGAAGAATGTATACGGAGCTTCAGTCGTTGAGCTTGCTTCACATGAAGAAATAAAAGAGTTATTAAACTGTGAAGTGGGTTCTTTAGGAACGATTGGTGTTACAGGGGATATCGAAATTATCGCTGACCATGCTGTAGCATCAATTGTCAACGGATGTTCAGGAGCGAACGAAGAAGGATTCCATTATGTAAATGTAAATCCAGAACGTGACTTTAAAGTAAGTCAATATACAGATTTACGCTTCATCCAAGAAGGAGACCAATCTCCAGATGGAAATGGAACAATTCTTTTCGCACGTGGAATTGAAGTTGGTCATGTATTCAAATTAGGAACTCGTTATAGTGAAGCAATGAACGCAACGTTCCTAGATGAAAACGGAAAAACAAAACCACTTATTATGGGTTGTTACGGTATCGGTGTATCTCGTACAGTGGCAGCAATTGCAGAGCAGTTTAATGATGAGAATGGTTTAGTTTGGCCAAAATCTGTTGCACCGTTCCATGTGCATGTAATTCCAGTGAATATGAAATCTGATGCACAACGTGAAATGGGTGAAAATATCTATAACTCATTACAAGAGCAAGGATACGAAGTATTACTAGATGATCGTGCAGAACGTGCAGGTGTTAAATTTGCAGATGCAGATTTATTCGGCCTTCCAGTTCGTGTTACAGTTGGTAAAAAAGCAGATGAAGGTATTGTAGAAGTGAAAGTACGTGCTACAGGCGAGTCTGAAGAAGTGAAAGTAGAAGAACTTCAAACATATATTGCTAATATTTTAAAATAAGAAGAGGTACCTCGTAATGAGGTACCTTCTCTTTCTTTGTAAACGTATTTTGTAAAAGAAGAAGGAAGAAATCTTTCTTTGTAGTACGTTTCAATTTATAATAGCAAATGGAAGGAGAGTGCTTATGTCATTAACAAATGAACAACAAGAGCGATTTCAAATTTTGCTCCAACAGTTGCAAATACCAGAAGACCTTATAAATCAATATTTACATGGCGGTGGTATTGAAAAGCTAGTTATTGATAAAGCGAATAAAAGTTGGCATTTTGACTTACAAGTGCCACGTATTTTGCCGACAGAATTATATGAGTTGCTAGAAACAAAGCTTAAGCAATCATTTTCTCATATTGCAAGAACAACATTTGCATTAGAAGCAGAGAATAAACAATTTACAGAAGAAGAAGTGAAGGCATATTGGCCGCTTTGTACAGAACGAATTACATTTTCACCTATGTTCGCGTACTTAAAGAAGCAACTTCCGCAGGTCAATGGCGTGAAGTTGCTATTAAATGTGAATAATGAGCTGGAATCTACTACTTTAAAGAAAAACGTTGCGAAACCAGTAGGTGATCAATACGAAGCTTTTGGATTCCCGCGTTTTCAGTTAGACACACATATAAAGCAAAATGCAGAAGAAATGCAAAAGTTTCGTGAGCAAACACAGGAAGAAGATCGTCAACGAGTTATACAGGCTATGGAAGAGATGGCTAAAAGGCAAGCTGAAGAAAGTGATGTTGTTCATGAAGGACCAGTTGTGCTTGGTTATCTTATTAAGCCAGATGAAGAGATTACGCCGCTGCGTGAAATTCAAGATGAAGAAAGAAGAAAAACCGTTCAAGGGTATGTTTTCCATGTAGAGACGAAAGAACTTCGTAGTGGACGTACATTATTAACTTTAAAGATAACTGACTATACGGACTCTATTATGATTAAGATGTTCTCACGTGATAAAGAAGATATCCCGATGTTACAATCCTTGAAAAAAGGAACTTGGGTAAAAGCGCGTGGTTCAGTTCAAAATGATACATTCGTGCGCGATTTAGTTATGATCGCAAATGATATAAATGAAATAACGGGACCTTCTCGTAAAGATAAAGCAAAAGAAGGGGAAAAAAGAGTAGAACTTCATCTTCATACTCCAATGAGTCAAATGGATGCTGTTACTTCTGTTTCTAAGCTCGTTGCCCAAGCCGGAAAATGGGGGCATGAGGCTATTGCAGTTACAGACCATGCTGTTGCACAGTCGTTCCCAGAAGCATATTCTGCTGGTAAAAAGGCTGGAGTTAAAGTTCTATATGGTGTAGAAGCAAATTTAGTTAATGATGGTGTGCCGATAGCATATAACGAAGCGCATCGTCTACTTGCAGAAGAAACATATGTTGTCTTTGACGTTGAGACAACAGGGTTATCTGCTGTATATGATACAGTCATTGAGTTAGCTGCTGTAAAGATAAAAGGTGGAGAAATTATTGATCGCTTTGAATCTTTCGCAAATCCTCATCAACCATTATCGGCGACGATTATTGAATTAACAGGCATTACAGATGATATGTTAACTGATGCACCAGAAGTGGACGAAGTGTTTAAAAAGTTTGAGGAATGGATGGGTGACCATACACTTGTTGCTCATAACGCAAGCTTCGATATGGGCTTTATTAACGTAGGTTTTAAAAAGGCTGGGATAGAAAAAACGAAAAATCCAGTTATTGATACGTTAGAACTTGCACGGTTCTTATTCCCAGAAATGAAAAATCATCGATTAAATACGATGTGTAAAAAGCTTGATATTGAATTAACGCAACATCACCGTGCGATTTATGATACAGAAGCAACGGGATATTTACTTGTGAAGATGTTAAAAGATGTGATTGAAAAGGGATTTGAATATCACGATCAACTAAACGATAGTATGGGACAAGGGGATGCGTATAAACGTGGGCGTCCAAGTCATATGACGTTACTTGCCACATCAGATGTTGGGTTGAAAAACTTATATAAACTTGTTTCATATTCTCACCTGAATTACTTTTATCGTGTACCACGTGTACCACGATCACTATTAAAAAAATATCGCGAAGGCATTTTAGTAGGAACAGCTTGTGACAAAGGTGAAGTATTTGAAGCTATGATGCAAAAAGCGCCTGAAGAAGTAGAAGAAATTGCACAGTTTTATGATTACATTGAGGTTATGCCTCCAGAAGTGTTACGTCATTTAGTGGAACGTGAACTCGTTCGAGATGAAGGACAGTTAAAAACAATAATTTCTAACTTAGTAAAACTAGGTGAGACGTTAGATAAGCCAGTTGTTGCTACTGGGAATGTGCATTATTTAGATCCAGAGGACGCGATATATCGGAAAATTTTAGTCAGTTCGCAGGGAGGAGCTAATCCGTTAAATCGCCATTCATTACCGCCTGTACATTTCCGTACAACAAATGAAATGCTAGATTGTTTTTCATTCTTAGGTGAAGACAAAGCAAAAGAAATTGTTGTGACAAATACAAACAAGATCGCATCATTAATTGGTGATGTTCGTCCAGTAAAAGATGATTTATACACACCGAAAATTGAAGGTGCTGATGATGAAACACGTGATATGAGCTATGTAATGGCACGAAGTATCTATGGAGATGAACTACCGGAAATTGTAGAAGCTCGTTTGGAAAAAGAATTGAAAAGTATTATTGGACATGGATTCGCTGTTATTTATTTAATTTCACATAAGCTTGTGAAAAAATCGTTAGTGGACGGTTATCTAGTAGGTTCGCGTGGATCGGTAGGTTCATCATTTGTTGCAACGATGATGGAAATTACAGAAGTAAACCCATTACCACCGCACTATGTATGTCCAAAGTGTAAACAATCAGAGTTCTTTAATGACGGTTCTGTAGGTTCTGGTTTTGATTTACCAGATAAAGAATGCCCAACATGTAATGTTCCATATGTGAAAGATGGGCATGACATTCCTTTCGAAACGTTCCTTGGATTTAAAGGGGATAAGGTACCGGATATCGATTTGAATTTCTCCGGAGAATACCAACCACGCGCTCATAACTATACGAAATTACTGTTCGGTGAAGATTATGTATACCGCGCAGGAACAATTGGTACGGTTGCGGAAAAAACCGCTTATGGGTATGTGAAAGGTTATGCTAATGATCATAACTTAACAATTCGAAATGCAGAGATTGATCGCTTAGTTGCGGGATGTACAGGTGTAAAGCGTACGACCGGACAGCATCCAGGTGGTATTATCGTTGTACCAGATTACATGGATATTTTTGACTTTTCACCAATTCAGTTTCCGGCTGATTCAATAGGTGCTGAGTGGAGAACAACGCACTTTGACTTCCACTCAATTCATGATAATTTATTGAAACTTGATATATTAGGACACGATGATCCGACTGTTATTCGTATGCTTCAAGATTTAAGTGGTATTGACCCGAAAACAATCCCAACGGATGATCCAGAAGTAATGAAAATTTTCTCTGGTCCAGAATCTTTAGGGGTAACGGAAGAACAAATTAACTGTAAAACAGGTACACTTGGTATACCAGAGTTTGGTACGAAATTCGTAAGACAAATGTTAGAAGAAACGAAACCAACAACGTTTTCAGAGCTTGTCCAAATTTCTGGACTGTCCCATGGTACAGATGTATGGTTAGGTAATGCGAATGAATTAATTTATAATGGTACGTGTACACTGAGTGAAGTTATCGGTTGTCGTGATGACATCATGGTATATTTAATTTATCAAGGCTTGGATCCATCATTAGCCTTCAAAATCATGGAGTCGGTGCGTAAAGGTAAAGGTGTACCAGAAGAATGGGAAGAGGAAATGAGAAATAACAATGTACCAGGTTGGTATATTGATTCATGTAAGAAGATTAAGTACATGTTCCCTAAAGCCCATGCGGCTGCTTACGTACTTATGGCTGTGCGTATTGCATACTTTAAAGTACATTTCGCACTTTTATTCTATGCGGCATATTTTACAGTTCGTGCAGATGACTTTGATGTAGAGGCGATGGCGAAAGGTTCAGCATCCATACGTGTAAAAATTGATGAAATTGCACAAAAAGGATTGGATGCAGCACCGAAAGAGAAGAGTTTATTAACGGTACTAGAAATGACACTTGAAATGTGTGAGCGTGGTTATTCATTCCAAAAGGTTGATTTATACCGCTCGCATGCAACCGAATTTATAATTGATGGGGATACTTTAATTCCTCCATTTAATGCAGTTCCTGGTCTTGGTACAAACGCAGCTTTCAGTATTGTTGAAGCTCGTAAAAATGGTGATTTCTTATCAAAAGAAGACTTACAGCAGCGCAGTAAGGTTTCTAAAACGATTATTGAGTATTTAGATGGTCAAGGTTGTCTAGGAGATTTACCGGATCAAAACCAATTGTCACTGTTCTAATAGGTAGGAAAAATCTTTGCAAATCAACATTTGCTATGGTATACTATAAACCGAGATAACCATGTCATGTATATTTTGTGAAAAAGAGAGTGGGGAAACCCACTCTTTCGTGTTACTATCTACATTTTGCTTATGTAGATAGTAATGATATTTCTGTCGTATATACATATTTTGTTACAAGTTTTACTTCTTAAATTTGGTAATACTAAGACAGATATTCCCTGCTTAACGGCAGGGGCTTTTGTTAGCTAACGAGAAAGAATAAGATAGACCGTCTTTATGAACGGGATCTTTTCTTGTAAATGGTACATGGCGGCAGGAAGGAGGCTGTTTATGGATAAGAAAGTCACAGAAATTGTAGAAGCATTTGCGCAGCCAATCGTTGAAGAGTTAAATCTTGAACTTGTAGATGTAGAGTATGTGCAAGAAGGACAAGACTGGTTCTTACGCGTATTCATTGATTCTGAAAAGGGAGTCGAAATTGAAGAATGCGGTGCGGTAAGTGAACGTTTAAGCGAAGCTTTAGATAAAGAGGATCCAATTCCTCATCTTTACTTTTTGGATGTATCATCTCCTGGAGCGGAACGCCCATTAAAGAAAGAGAAAGACTTCCAGCAAGCGGTAGGAAAACAAGTGGCAATTAAAACATATAAGCCGATTGATGGTGAGAAGATGTTTGAAGGAAAGCTACTTTCCTACGACGGTACTACAATTACACTACTATTAACAATTAAAACACGTAAAAAAGAAATCCAAATTCCAATGGATAAAGTTGCAAATGCGCGACTTGCTGTTACGTTTTAGTAAGAAGGGGGATCTTCATGAGCACTGAGTTGTTAGATGCTTTGCTCGTATTAGAGTCAGAAAAAGGTATTAGCAAAGATATTATTATTGATGCGATTGAAGCAGCATTAATCTCTGCTTATAAACGCAATTTTAACCAAGCACAAAACGTTCGTGTGAGCTTTAACCCAGAAGTGGGAACAATTCAAGTTTTAGCACGTAAGGACGTTGTAGATAATGTGTTTGATCCACGTCTTGAAATCTCTGTAGAAGAGGCAAGACAAATTAATCCAAACTACCAAGATGGTGACGTACTAGAAATTGAAGTAACGCCAAAAGATTTTGGTCGTATTGCAGCGCAAACTGCAAAACAAGTTGTAACACAACGAGTTCGTGAGGCGGAACGTGGTGTAATTTATTCAGAATTTAGTGATCGTGAAGAAGACATTATGGTTGGTATTGTACAGCGCCAAGATGCTCGTTTCATCTATGTAAGCTTAGGTAAAGTAGAAGCTTTATTACCTGTAAGTGAGCAAATGCCAAATGAGCAATATAAACCACATGATCGTATTCGCGTATTTATTACAAAAGTAGAAAAGACAACAAAAGGACCACAAATTTACGTATCACGTACACATCCTGGTCTTTTAAAACGTTTATTCGAAATGGAAGTTCCAGAAATTTATGATGGAACTGTAGAAATTCGCTCTGTAGCACGTGAAGCAGGCGACCGTTCTAAAATTTCTGTATATGCAGAGAATATCGATGTTGATCCAGTAGGTTCTTGTGTAGGACCGAAAGGACAACGTGTACAACGCGTTGTAGATGAACTAAAAGGTGAAAAGATTGACATCGTTCGCTGGTCGAATGACCCAGTTGAATATGTTGCAAATGCTTTAAGTCCATCACAGGTTGTTAAAGTACTTGTAGATGAAGCAGAGAAAGCAACAACTGTTGTTGTTCCAGACCACCAGCTTTCATTAGCGATTGGTAAGCGTGGACAAAATGCGCGTCTTGCAGCTAAATTAACAGGCTGGAAAATCGATATTAAAAGTGAGTCTGATGCGAAACAACTTGGTATTGTGACAGAAGAAGATAGCGTAATCGCATTCGGATTCGATTCAGCTGAAGACGAAATCGAATAGAGGTGATGAGTATGAGCAATCGAAAAGTTCCGTTACGAAAATGTATTGCGACGCAAGAGATGAAATCAAAACGAGAGCTAGTTCGCATTGTTCGTTCCAAAGAGGGCGAAGTGTCTATTGATTTATCAGGAAAAAAATCAGGACGAGGTGCATATTTATCAAAAGATAAAGAAAGCATTATTCAAGCCCAAAAGAAAAACATTTTGGAACATCATCTAAAAGCGAAAATCGACAGTTCTCTGTACGAAGAGCTTCTTGAGCTTGTTGAGAAGGAGTCGAAATAAGTGTCTGATTGGAAATCATTTTTAGGACTAGCAAACCGCGCTCGAAAAATTATTTCGGGTGAAGAACTCGTTTTAAAAGAAGTACGAAGTGGCAAAGCAAAGCTAGTATTGCTTTC
This sequence comes from Bacillus sp. TH30, assembly GCF_016650875.1. Classification (NCBI taxonomy): domain Bacteria; kingdom Bacillati; phylum Bacillota; class Bacilli; order Caryophanales; family Bacillaceae; genus Bacillus; species Bacillus sp. TH30. Next base: position 4,099,622 of record NZ_JAEKEY010000002.1, read on the forward strand.
TGAAGATGCGTCAGCGAACACTACAAAACGTATCATTGATAAAACCACGTACTACAACATACCAATGAGAAAAGTCGAAAATCGACAACAATTAGGGCATGCGATTGGGAGAGACGAGCGAGTCGTTGTAGCTGTTTTAGATGAAGGCTTTGCGAAAAAGCTACGTAGCATGCTCGATACAAATTACCGGGGGTGAAGGTATGAGTAAAATTCGAGTACATGAATATGCAAAAAAAAATAATATCTCAAGTAAAGATCTTATGACAAAACTAAAAGAGATGAATATCGAGGTTTCGAATCATATGACAATGTTAGAAGATGAAGTAGTAAACAAATTAGATAATCAATATAGCGCTGGAGCGGAAAAACCTTCTGTTGCAGATGAGTTTGAAGTAGAAGAGAAAGTTGTTCGCAGTAAAAAGAACAGCAATAAGAATAAGAAAAAAGGCAAAGCAAATGAAGATAAACGTCAAGATAACTTTGCTGGAAGACAACAAACACCAATAGTAGAAACACCAGATAAAATCACTTTCTCTGGAAGCCTTACAGTAGGTGACCTTGCTAAAAAGTTAAGCAAAGAGCCATCTGAAATTATTAAAAAGCTCTTCATGCTAGGAATTATGGCGACAATTAACCAAGACTTAGATAAAGATACAATTGAGTTAATTGCTACTGATTACGGTATTGAAGTAGAAGAAGAAGTAGTTGTAAGTGAAACTGAATTTGAAACATTCATCGATGAGCAAGATGATGAAGAAAACTTAAAAGAACGTCCAGCTGTTGTTACAATTATGGGACACGTTGACCATGGTAAAACAACATTGCTTGACTCTATCCGTAATTCAAAAGTAACTGCTGGCGAAGCTGGTGGAATTACTCAGCATATCGGTGCATACCAAGTTGATGTAAATGATAAGAAAATTACGTTCTTAGATACACCAGGTCACGCGGCATTTACAACAATGCGTGCTCGTGGTGCACAAGTAACAGATATTACAATTCTTGTTGTTGCAGCTGATGACGGTGTTATGCCACAAACAGTTGAAGCGATTAGCCATGCGAAAGCAGCTGGAGTACCAATTATTGTTGCTGTGAATAAAATGGATAAACCAGCGGCAAATCCTGATCGTGTAATGCAAGAATTAACAGAATATGAATTAGTTCCAGAAGCTTGGGGCGGAGACACGATTTTCGTACCAATTTCTGCGATTCAAGGCGAGGGAATTGACAACTTACTAGAAATGATCCTTCTTGTGAGTGAAGTAGAAGAATATAAAGCAAATCCAAATCGCTATGCAGCTGGTACTGTAATTGAAGCACAGCTTGATAAAGGTAAAGGAACTATCGCGACATTACTTGTTCAAAATGGTACACTTCGAGTTGGAGATCCAATTGTTGTTGGAACATCATTCGGTCGTGTTCGTGCAATGGTAAGTGATATTGGTCGTCGTGTAAAAGTTGCTGGTCCATCAACTCCTGTTGAAATTACAGGTTTAAATGAAGTGCCACAAGCGGGAGATCGTTTCATGGCATTCGCTGATGAGAAGAAAGCTCGTCAAATCGGTGAATCACGTGCACAAGAAGCATTAGTTGCACAACGTGGTGAGAAATCTAAATTCAGCCTGGAAGATTTATTCCAACAAATCCAAGAGGGCGATGTAAAAGAAATTAACTTAATTGTGAAAGCAGACGTACAAGGTTCTGTAGAAGCAATGGCAGCATCACTTCGTAAAATTGATGTTGAAGGCGTAAAAGTGAAAATTATCCATACAGGCGTAGGTGCGATTACAGAATCTGATATTATTTTAGCTTCTGCATCTAATGCAATTGTAATTGGATTTAACGTACGCCCTGATGTGAATGCGAAGCGTACAGCTGAATTAGAGAAAGTTGATGTTCGTTTACACCGTATTATCTATAAAGTAATCGAAGAAATTGAATCAGCAATGCAAGGTATGCTGGATCCAGAATTCGAAGAAAAAGTAATCGGTCAAGCGGAAGTTCGTCAAACATTCAAAGTAACAAAAGTTGGAACAATCGCAGGTTGTTACGTAATAGACGGTAAAATTACACGTGATAGTGGCGTTCGTATTATCCGTGATGGCGTAGTAGTCTTCGAAGGAAAACTTGATACGTTAAAACGTTTCAAAGACGACGTAAAAGAAGTTGCACAAAACTATGAGTGTGGTATTACAATTGAGAGATATAATGATCTTAAAGAAGGGGACATCATTGAAGCATACGTTATGGAAGAAGTGAAGCGATGATTATCGCTTCACTCTCATTCGAGTGTATGATTTACGATGTGCATTCTTTAAAAGAGAAACGAGCAATTTTACAACGTGTGTTAACTCGTGTGAAACAGCGCTATAATGTAGCTGTTTCTGAAGTTGGGCATCAAGATGTATGGCAACGTACAGAAATTGCAATTGTTTCCGTATCCTCAAATCGTGTTGTCTGTGAAAAAGAAATGAATCGTGTACTTGAGTATATCGATTCATTTCCTGAAATTGAACGTACGATAACACATTTGGAATGGTATTGAATGAGGTGAAGAGTTATGAAATTACGTGCGAACCGTGTGGGCGAGCAAATGAAAAAAGAATTAGGCGACATTATCAGTCGTAAAATTAAAGACCCACGTATTGGATTTGTTACAGTAACAGATGTACAAGTGAGTGGAGATTTACAAATTGCTAAAGTATACATTTCTGTTTTAGGTGACGAAGAACAGAAAGAAAATACATTAAAAGGTTTAGCGAAGGCAAAAGGCTTTATTCGTTCAGAAATTGGCCAACGTATTCGTCTTCGTAAAACACCAGAAATTACCTTTGAGTTTGATGAGTCTATCGGATATGGTCATCGAATTGATACACTTTTACATGAAATTAATAAAGACGGTAAACGTGAAGAATAATGGATAGACATTTGTCTATCCATTTTTTCAATGTAAAATAAGTTTTGCATAATTGCAATTACTACAAAAGAATAATGATGAGGTGAGTATATGGAAGGTGTAGTATTATTACATAAGCCAAAGGGAATGACATCACATGATTGTGTGTTCAAATTAAGAAAGATATTGCGTGAGAAACGAATTGGTCATACAGGGACACTGGATCCAGATGTAACAGGAGTATTACCTATTTGCGTTGGGCGTGCAACAAAAATTGCGCAATTTTTAACAAGTGAAACAAAAACATACGAAGGTGAAGTGACATTAGGATTTTCAACAACAACAGAAGATGCTTCTGGTGAAGTTGTGGAGAAACAAGATGTAAATCGTGTCATTACACGTAAAGAAGTAGAAGAGGTACTAGCGGAATTAACAGGGACAATTGAACAAATGCCGCCGATGTTCTCAGCTGTAAAAGTTAACGGAAAAAAACTATACGAATATGCAAGGGCAGGACAAGAAGTTGAACGTCCAGTTCGTACAATTACAATTCATGAATTTGTATTACTTGATGAACGTGAAGTTTTTGAAGGGGAAAATATTTCATTTCGTTTCCGTGTAACGTGTAGTAAAGGAACATATGTAAGAACACTAGCAGTAATGATAGGTGAAAAACTTGGATTTCCATCACATATGTCTCACCTTGTAAGAACAGCATCTGGTGAATTTTTACTAGAAGATTGCATATCATTTGAAGAAATTGAAGAAAACGTGCAAAATGGAACAGTAGAGTCTATTTTCATCTCAATTGATGAGGCGCTAAGTAAGTTTCCAAAAATGGTTGTAGATGAAAAGCAAGCTGAAAAAATAAAGAACGGTATGTTCTTAAACAATGAATTAGAAACAACAGCACCATTTATTACAGTATTTGATAAAAATGATCGTTGCTTAGCAATTTATGAGCATCACCCAAAACACCCTGGAATGCTAAAGCCAATGAAAGTACTTGTGAATAATCAAGAACTAAAGCTATAATGAATTATTGGAAGGATTATTACAGAAAAAGGTGAATTCAAGCGTGAAACTTATTCATTTAACTCATCCACATGAACAAAATAAAATAGAATTACCACCTACTGTAATGGCATTAGGATATTTTGATGGCATTCATTTAGGACATCAACGTGTGATTCGAACAGCGAAAAAAATAGCGGATGAAAGAGGATGTAAAAGTGCTGTCATGACGTTCCATCCACACCCATCTGTTGTATTAGGAAAAAAAGAAGCGCATGTGGAGTATATTACACCGATGCGCCTTAAAGAAGAAATCATCGCAAGTTTAGGAATTGATATCTTATATGTGGTGAAATTCGATGAGCCATTTGCTGGATTATTACCACAGCAGTTTGTCGATGAGTATATTATTGGTTTAAATGTAAAGCATGTAGTAGCAGGCTTTGATTATTCATATGGACGTTTAGGAAAAGGGAAGATGGAGACTTTACCATTTCATGCAAGAGGGGAGTTTACACAGACCGTGATCGAAAAAGTTGAATATCAAGAAGAAAAAGTAAGTTCTACTTCATTACGAAAGTTAATTCGAAACGGTGAAATGGAACAAATTCCATCTATTTTAGGGAGAGCTTACACGGTAGAAGGAACAGTTGTACACGGTGATAAGCGTGGACGTCAAATTGGTTTCCCAACTGCAAATGTAGGTTTAAGTGATGAATATTTGTTGCCACCTGTAGGTGTATATGCGGTAAGATTGAAGGTTCATGATGAATGGCATGATGGTGTATGTAATATCGGATATAAACCAACTTTCAAAGAGAATGAGCGTCAATTATCTATTGAAGTGCATCTATTTGAATTTAATAAAGACATATACGATCAAAGTGTTACAGTGGAATGGCACATGCGTATAAGAGAAGAAAAAAAGTTTAATGGAATTGATGAGTTAGTTGCTCAAATCGCTCAAGATAAAAAGGTTGCCCAAGAATATTTTGCGAGCGTAAAGAATATACTTGCTTTTTCAAATGAAAAGTAGTATTATATGTTATGTACTTTATGACAACCATTACTTGGCATTGCGACTCACCGATGCTTGCTAGGTAACTGGGGGTTTAATTATTAGGAGGTGAAATAGGATGGCTTTAACACAAGAGCGTAAAAATGAAATCATTGCACAATTTAGAACTCATGAGACTGATACTGGTTCTCCAGAGGTTCAAATTGCTGTCCTAACGGAGCAAATTAACACTCTAAACGAGCACTTACGTACTCACAAGAAGGATCATCATTCACGTCGTGGTCTATTAAAGATGGTTGGTAAACGTCGTAACTTACTTACTTACCTTCGTAATAGCGATATCACACGTTACCGTGAATTAATCACAAAGCTTGGCTTACGTCGATAGTCAAAGAAGCGGGAATATTCCCGCTTTTTTGTTAGGTAAAAATATATCTTCTACTCTTTATAGCTTACTTAATTTTCGGCAATACTAGAGGAAAGAATATTGTGATATACTATCCATTTACATAGAAGAATTGAATATTTTAAATTGAGAGGGGTACTTAAATGAGTCAGGAAAAGCAAGTCTTCTCGATAGATTTAGCTGGTCGTCAGCTAACAATTGAAACAAGTCAGCTTGCAAAACAAGCAAACGGAGCAGTATTAGTAAGATACGGCGACACAGCAGTTCTATCTACAGCAACTGCATCAAAAGAGCCAAAAAATGTAGATTTCTTCCCGCTTACAGTAAACTATGAAGAGCGTTTATATGCAGTTGGAAAAATCCCAGGCGGTTTTATTAAGCGCGAAGGCCGTCCAAGTGAAAAAGCAATTTTAGCAAGTCGTTTAATTGACCGTCCAATCCGTCCACTTTTCGCAGATGGTTTCCGTAATGAAGTACAAGTTGTCAGCATCGTAATGAGTGTTGATCAAGACTGTTCTTCTGAGATGGCAGCTATGCTTGGTTCTTCATTAGCATTATCTATTTCAGATATTCCATTTGAAGGTCCAATCGCAGGTGCGACAGTTGGTCGTATTAATGGCGAGTTCGTTATTAATCCAACAGTAGAACAGCAAGAACAAAGTGATATTCACCTTGTTGTAGCTGGTACGAAAGATGCAATTAACATGGTTGAAGCAGGAGCAGATCAAGTGCCTGAAGAAACAATGTTAGAGGCGATTATGTTTGGTCATGACGAAATTAAACGTCTAATTGCATTCCAAGAAGAGATTGTACAAGCTGTCGGTAAAGAGAAAACAGCAGTGAAACTTTATGAAGTGGATGCTGATTTGAACCAAGCTGTACGTGAAATGGCTGAGACAGATATGCATTCTGCAATTCAAGTGCACGAAAAACATGCACGTGAAGATGCAATTAATGTAGTGAAAAAGCGTGTAATTGAGCATTACGAAGCTCAGGAAGTTGACGCTGATACATTAGGACAAGTAAGTGAAATTTTATATAAAATTGTAAAAGAAGAAGTACGTCGTCTTATTACAGTTGAAAAAATCCGCCCAGATGGTCGTAAAGGTGACGAAATTCGTCCTTTAGCATCAGAGGTTGGTATTTTATCTCGTACACATGGTTCTGGTTTATTCACACGTGGACAAACACAAGCGTTAAGTATTTGTACATTAGGCGCATTAGGCGATGTGCAAATTTTAGATGGTCTTGGTGTAGAAGAATCAAAACGCTTCATGCATCATTATAATTTCCCATCATTTAGTGTTGGTGAAACAAGACCGATGCGTGGACCAGGTCGTCGTGAAATTGGTCACGGTGCACTAGGAGAACGTGCTCTTGAGCCTGTACTTCCATCTGAAAAAGATTTCCCATATACAGTACGTCTTGTATCTGAAGTGTTAGAATCAAATGGTTCTACTTCACAAGCAAGTATTTGTGGTAGTACTTTAGCGATGATGGATGCTGGTGTTCCACTTAAAGCTCCAGTTGCAGGTATTGCAATGGGTCTAGTTAAATCTGGTGAGCATTACACAATTTTATCTGATATTCAAGGTATGGAAGATCATTTAGGTGATATGGACTTTAAAGTAGCAGGTACTGCAAAAGGTGTAACTGCACTGCAAATGGACATTAAAATCGATGGTCTATCTCGTGAAATTTTAGAAGAGGCATTACAACAAGCGAAAATTGGTCGTGTGCACATTCTAAATCATATGTTATCTGTTATTGCTGAACCTCGCATTGAGTTATCTGCGTATGCTCCGAAGATTATTACAATGGCAATTAACCCAGATAAAATTCGTGATGTTATTGGACCAAGTGGTAAACAGATTAATAAAATCATTGAAGAAACTGGTGTTAAAATTGACATCGAGCAAGATGGTACAGTATTCATTTCATCAATTAATCAAGAGATGAATGAAAAAGCGAAGAAAATTATCGAAGATATCGTTCGCGAAGTACAAGTAGGCGAAATCTACTTAGGAAAAGTTAAACGCGTTGAAAAATTCGGTGCGTTCGTTGAATTATTTAGCGGTAAAGATGGACTTGTTCACATTTCTGAACTTGCACTTGAGCGTGTAGGTAAGGTAGAAGACGTTGTGAAAATCGGTGATGAGATTTCAGTTAAAGTTATCGAGATTGACAAACAAGGTCGTGTAAACTTATCTAGAAAAGTATTGCTAAAAGAAGAGCAAGAAAAAGAAGCAGCTAAAGAAGAAGCAGCTAAAGAAGAAAACGCACAAGAGCAACAATAAGTGAAAGCCAGTTTAGCTGGCTTTTTTTGTTATGTAAAAAATGTGATTCATTTAGATTTTTATGTGAGTATAGGTATAGTTTTCATCATAACGCTCAAATTAACAAAGATAAGAAGAAAATGGTTTCTTTTTTATAGTTAATGGGAGGGTTTATATGAAAGCTCGTATATTAGCGTACATATTTATATTTTCTTTATATATGGGTTGTGGCTCTTATTCCGTTTTTGCGCAGGATAACTTGTATGAAGAGATTCAAAAGCATGTAAAACAGTACGAGATTATGCCGCAAAATGCGATGATTGATAAGATTTGGAAGGCGACGCCTGGGTATAATGGAAAACAAGTGGATATAGAAGCGTCCTATAATAATATGAAGAAAATCAAGAAGTTTGATCAAAAACAACTTGAATTTAAGGAAGTATCACCGAGTGTTCACTTAGAAGATTTACCACCAGCTCCCATTTATCGAGGACATCCAAATAAAAAGATGGTGGGATTAACAATTAATGTGGCCTGGGGTAATGAGTATTTGCCACGTATATTAGAGATATTGAAAAAACATGATGTGAAGGCGACTTTCTTTTTAGAAGGACGCTGGGTGAAAGAAAACTTACGATTTGCCAAAATGATTGTCGATGCAAATCAAGAAGTAGGAAATCATTCTTACACACACCCTAATATGAAAACGCTGTCTACAGATGAAATACGAGATCAATTACAAAAAACGAATCGAATGATAGAAGCAGCTACAAATCAGAAAGTGAGATGGTTTGCTCCGCCAAGTGGAAGCTTTCGGGATGAGGTAGTAAAAATAGCGGATGATTTCCAAATGGGGACGATTATGTGGACTGTAGATACAATTGATTGGAAGCGGCCAGAACCGGGTGTGCTATTGCAGAGAGTAATGCGAAAAATACATCCAGGTGCTATTGTGCTAATGCATCCTACTTCATCTACAACAGAAGCGCTAGATACTATGATTAAAAATTTAAAGGAACAAGGATATAAAGTGGGGAATATTACAGAATTACTAGATGAAAAACGTGTGGATTAAATACATTTGCATGACATTCATCTCTAAACTTGTTATCATTAAATAATAGCAATTATTTAGAGAAACTGGCATTAGGAGGAAAGTTTTTGATTAAAAAATATACGTGTAAAAATGGTGTAAGAATTGTTATGGAGAATATACCAACTGTACGCTCGGTTGCGATTGGTATATGGATCCACGCAGGTTCAAGAAATGAAAATGAAAAAAATAATGGGGTTTCGCACTTTTTGGAACATATGTTCTTTAAAGGGACAGAAACGCGAAGTGCAAGAGAGATTGCAGAATCATTTGATAGCATTGGTGGACAAGTAAATGCTTTTACTTCAAAAGAATATACATGTTACTATGCGAAAGTGCTAGATGAGCATGCTAAATATGCATTAGATGTTTTAGCAGATATGTTCTTTAATTCAACATTTGATGAGGAAGAACTGAAAAAAGAGAAGAATGTTGTATGTGAAGAAATAAAAATGTACGAAGATGCGCCAGATGATATTGTGCATGATATGTTAACGAAAGCAACATATGAAACGCATCCGCTTGGATATCCTATTTTAGGAACAGAAGAAACGCTTGAAACATTTACAGGTGATACGTTACGTCAATATATGAAAGATCATTACACACCTGAAAATGTTGTTGTATCAATTGCAGGGAATATTGATGAAGCATTTTTACAAACTGTAGAGCAATATTTCGGTAGTTACGAAGGGACAACAAATCGTGAACAAGTACATAGCCCAATTTTCCATTTCAATAAAGTAGCACGTAAGAAGGAAACAGAACAAGCTCATTTATGTTTAGGATATAAAGGCTTGCAAATGGGACACGAAGATATTTATAACTTAATTGTATTAAATAATGTTTTAGGCGGTAGTATGAGTAGCCGTTTATTCCAAGAAGTACGTGAGCAACGTGGATTGGCGTACTCAGTATTCTCTTATCACTCTTCTTATGAAGATACAGGAATGTTAACACTTTACGGTGGAACAGGTAGTAAACAATTAGATACACTGTATGAAACAATGCAAGAAACGTTAAATACGTTGAAAAATACAGGTATTACAGAAAAAGAGCTTGTTAATAGTAAAGAACAATTAAAAGGAAACTTAATGTTAAGTTTAGAAAGTACGAATAGTCGTATGAGCCGTAATGGTAAAAACGAATTGCTTCTTCGTAAACATCGTTCTCTTGATGAGATTATTGAAAGTGTAAACACTGTAACAAAGCAAAATGTAGACGAGTTAATTCGCAATATGTTTACCGATGAATTCTCTGCGGCACTTATTAGTCCAGATGGAAAACTGCCAAAAGGAATGAAACTTTAATCGATCTTGTAATTCATTCGCTTTCGGAAATAACCGTATCTCTTTTATATGAGATACGGTTATTTTTTTTATATATGCAGAATAGGTACTTATTATAGGATAACCTTCATAAAAAGTAGGATAGGGGGAGATTTAATGCGTTTAAGTGAATTAAGTGGCAAAGAGATTGTGGATTTAGAAAGAGCAGAAAAAATGGGAGTTTTAGGTCATGCAGATTTAGAAATTGATGAGAGAGATGGAAAAATACAAGCGCTTATTATACCTGCTGGGAAATGGGGAGGTTTTAAAAGAGAACAGCAAGAAGTGAGAGTAGAATGGAGCAAAATAAAGAAGGTTGGAAATGATATGATACTTTGCGATCTTACGAACCATTCAAGATCATAGTGAAAGATGACCATTTTGGTTGTCTTTTTTTTATCTTTATATAAAGAAGATAAATCACGTGTGCTTTTTGTTTTTCAATCACCTCAAACTCGTACATTACATATGATGTGGAGGAAAAAGAAAAAGTAGGCATTTTTCTTATAAATGAAAGAAAAAGAAGGTGAATTAGGGAATGTTGACTGAGATGCATATTGCTGTCATAGGAGGAGATGCACGGCAGCTAGAAGTAATTCGCAAGCTAGTCGAACTGGACGCGAAACTTTCATTAATAGGGTTTGAACAGTTAGATCATGGCTTCACAGGGGCAGCAAAGGAAAGTATACAAGATTTAAATTTCACTTCTTTAGATGCAATTATTTTGCCGGTTGCAGGGACGAATGCCAGAGGAGAAGTAGATACTATTTTTTCAAATGAGAAAGTTTCCATAACGAAAGAACAAATTGAAAAGACACCAGAAAACTTCACTATATATTCAGGTATTGGTACACCTTACTTGGAAAATCTCGTAGCTACTACAAATCGCAAACTTGTAAAATTATTTGATCGTGATGATGTTGCAATCTATAACTCTATTCCGACCGTAGAAGGTACACTAATGATGGTTATTCAACATACTGATTACACAATTCATGGATCGAATGTAATGGTTTTAGGATTTGGTAGAACTGGTATGAGTGTTGCAAGAGCCTTTCAATCATTAGGAGCACATGTCAAAGTTGGAGCGAGACGTTCGGAACATATTGCTCGTATTACAGAAATGATGTTTTCTCCTTTTCATATGCAAGACATAGAGAAAGAAGTAGGTAATATCGATATTGTTATTAATACAATTCCGCATCTCGTTGTGACAGCGAATGTTATTTCAAAAATGCCAGCTCATACGCTAGTTATTGATTTAGCTTCTAAGCCAGGTGGCACGGACTTTCGCTATGCGGAGAAGCGTGGAGTGAAGGCATTATTAGCACCTGGTCTTCCTGGGATTGTTGCACCGAAAACAGCAGGACAAATATTAGCGAATGTTCTTTCTCAGTTATTAATAGCGGATGCAATCGCAAAGGAGGATGATGAGAAATGAGTTTGAAGGGAAAACGAATTGGTTTCGGATTTACAGGGTCACATTGTACGTATGAAGAAGTTATGCCACATTTAGAGAAGTTAATTGCAGAAGGTGCAGAAGTACGTCCCGTTGTTTCTTATACTGTCCAATCAACAAATACTAGATTTGGCGAAGGGGAAGAATGGATTAAAAAGATCGAAGAAATAACCGGTTTTAAGGCAATTAATTCAATCGTTGGCGCAGAGCCACTAGGACCGAAAATTCCACTAGATTGCATGGTGATCGCACCACTAACAGGGAATTCGATGAGTAAATTTGCAAATGCAATGACAGACTCTCCAGTATTAATGGCAGCAAAAGCGACGCTTAGAAATGGGAAGCCTGTTGTGTTAGCTGTTTCGACGAATGATGCGTTGGGGCTTAATGGAGTAAATCTAATTACACCAACAAGGTGACGACAAAGCACGAACGCTTATATGTCACCATCTTGAGGGAGCTTAGGGTAAAGCACAAGTTCGAAATCATCGAGCCTTTGCCACTTTTCTTTCTTATAAACGGCCTTTTCTAAAATCGACTTTAGGAGGCTGTTTTTCTTTTTGGGATCATCTGTTTTAAAATACAAATCAAGAACATGCTCCACTTGAGGTATTGTATCTTTCTTCACTTTTTCCTTCTTAATTTCTGTTTTAATTTCTTTCTTTAAGTTTTCCATCGTGGAAGTAATTTCAGTAATACGATCAGAAACTACATTCGAACGTTCTAAAAACATATCGACGGTGTAAACGCCACGCTCTAATAAATCGTGTAAATTATTTTTTTGTTTTTGGACATCCACTAATTCTTTCTCAAGCTTTCTTAATGCAGCTTCATTCATTTGAATAACTTGTGTTTCTTTTAATTTGTCACCTTGCTTATGCGCTTCAAAATCAGCTTTATAATTGATATACCATTCTTTTAATGCCTCGAGTAAACGCTTCTCGATTAATTCAGTATAGCTTGATTTGTTTTCACAACCACGGTGTTTACAATCCATCGTTTCTTTTCGGTTCTTCGGATAACGTTGGACCATACTATAACCACATTTACTACATTTAATAATGCCAGCTAGTGGATTTTTAATTCCGTTCGTATTGTAAGGAACGTGATACCTTGAATTTAATTTTTCTTGCACTTGCTCAAATAAGCTTTCAGGTATGATAGGCTCATGTTTACCATCAGCAATAATCCAATCTGATTTATCTTGTCTTGCACAGCTACGTTTCACAGCGTCAGGACGTTTTACTTCTTTTCGTTTTTGCCACGTTACTTTTCCGATGTACACATTGTTTTTTAATATATCCAAGATGCTATAAGGATTCCATTCATTCCCTAACTTACTTTTGTAGCCAAGATCATTTAATTTGTTCCTAATTGCACTCGCACCCATATCCTCATTTGCATACCAATCAAATATCATTCTTACAACAGAAGCTTCTTCTGAATTAATTGTTAAAGTACGCTCTCGCTTATTTAAACGGTTTATATCATAACCATAAGGCGCATGGGTACCGAGGTAATTACCAGCCTCCACGCTTGCGATACGGCCACGTTGCATACGACGTGTAATAATCTTTAACTCCTTACGTGCCATAAACGCTTCAAATTCGCTGTATTCTTCATCCCACTCATCATTAAGGTCATAAGTCTTCCTAGGTGTCATAATCTTCGTATTCGAGCGTTTAAACGTCTCTAAAATGATTCCTTGCTCTTTCATGCCTCCACGCCCTAAACGGTCCATATCCATGCAAAGAACAGCATCATATTTGTTATCTTCAATTTCTTCAAGCAGCGCTAACATCTCAGGACGTTTCACTAAGCTCTCACCAGATACGATTTCCTCACGGACAGATAAAACATTTAAGTTCATTTCCTTGGCAATTTTCAGCAGGGTAGAGCGGTGCTTTGCTAAAGTTTCGCCTTCACCGCGTGCCTCGGCTTCGAGATCGGCACGGGATTTACGTAAGTAGATTGCAGTTTTCATAGCAGTTCCTCCTGGTTATCGATCATATAAAAAGAAAATGGGGTAAAGTTGTAAAGGGTAAAATAAAAAACTTTTGAATATTCAAAAGTTTTTTATTGATCATTGTTTAGATCTGCCAAAATAATCATAATTCGAATAGTATTTCCTATAAGTGCGATTGTCCCACATAAAGTATATATAAAAAAGAAAAGGTAATTGCCAAGATATATACTAATGGTTTTATTGTAATCATTTTTATTAGTATGGGAAAAGACATAGATACAAAGAGTAAAATTCCCCATAAAGTTGCTGCATACCAAAAAGGAAACAAAAGATTTTGAAGGGTTCTATTTTTTAAAAGTAAGTGAAATATTTTACCAGAGGTTAATGCAACAACGATTGATAAACCAGCGATAATAATGCCTAAAATAGATGCGGAAACTCCGGGAAGTATATTACTGATATAATTGGCGATTTCAGGGATTGTTTGATCCGTCATGCGGACTAAGATGGAATAAAAAAGAATTCCAGTGAGAATCGCTAAATAAAATCCGAAATTTGTAACAGTTAGGCTGGAAATTCCATTGGTTTTTAGCATACTAAAGAATGAGGTATTATCATATGTTGTACGTTCCTCTCGTTTAAGCATGAATTTCACCTCTCTTTTTAGTTAAACTTTTGAGATATTTTTAAGACAAACCCTCGAAGTTTCTTGTTTAATGCACCTTCCGATTTTTCACTTATATTAGTCATATATACTGAATCCCTTGAATCTATATGTATCGCTTTACTTTTTGTTTGTCTTTCTTTACGACTAGGTAAGTTGTTATGACCAGTTGCCTTTGCTTCACCATAAGTCTCAATCATTTCTAGACCGGCATTAATAGTTTCACCTTCCTTATTGAGGCCCTTTTCATTTTCTAAATGAAGCTTCATTTTGTTTGCATTTTCTTCTTTAATGATGTCAGATAATGATTTGAAAGTTTTTCTACCGTGAAAATTAGGGTGAATGAATTCAAATTCAATTTTAGTTAAGACATCCAAGGACTTAATTTGTTTAATCAAATCTTCAGTTTGATTTATAAATGTAATAATAACTTCACCAATTTGAAAATCACTTTGCTGTATTAATTGGGCGAAAATTTTAATGAAATCATCTCTTCTTATTTTTGAAGTCTCTTCAAAAATAAGTATTTCACTAGTGGGTTCATATACAAATCTAGATGTATAAGCTCTACCAGGAATAGGGTGTTCCTTTAATTCATCCCCATCAAGGACTTTGACGGATTCAAAACGAGACATTACTAAATTCCCGTATATAAAATTTTTACCGTCTTCAATTATCTCGTTAGTTTCTGTTATGATCCATTTGTAATTACCGTCTAATATTTCTGGTTTCTTAGATATTGCTATAGGTATTAATCTAATTAACTCTTCAACATTTTCACTAAATATATTCTCATGAATATTAATCTTTGATGCAATAAATTTGCCTCTATAATATTTTCTTTTCATGGATAATAGACTCCTTAGTATTGAAACATAATTTCTATATTTACAGAATAACAAAAAAAGTAAATGTGATAAATAATTAAATGAAATAAATGGTAAAAAGGAAACTTAAACTATAAAGCTATAAAATTATTTATTCCTTTCTAAATTTTCGAAGGATTGTTTAAAAGTTTTCAAGCGAGAAAAACTCTTCGGAACTCCATGAATTTCTGCTATTTCTTGAATTGATAGATTAGTATTCTGATATTCAGAAATCATTTCATCAGGTAATAAGAGCTCGACTGCAAATGTATTTGCTTCAATCTCTAAACGATCTACAGAATACAGAGTTTTATTTCTTAAAAATGGAGTATTTGCTTTTGGGTGTAATAGGGCATGTCCAAGTTCATGAGCACACACAAAACGTTGAGTGGTTTCGTCGATTTGATTATTAATATGAATGAATTTAAAGCGTTTATATGTGTTGTAAAAACCAAGAGTATTCCCAAGGTCTTCAAACAACACTATAATATTTTTTCGTCTAGCAATTTCAAATGGATTTGTTGTTTCATGTTTTTCTGCGATTTTGAGTGCGTATTCTTTAATTTCCATTTCTCGCTCCGTTCAATCTTTTTTATACTTGTTTGGAGTGAATTTTTGTTTTGCTAATTGTTTTGCCATGCGCATTGAGTTTTCCAGAGAAATACGAATCATTTCTTTTGTATGGTCGTCTATTGGTTCTCCATCAAACATTAACGCTTCATCACTGTTTTCTAAATCCTTTAATGTTTTTTCTAAGTCACGTGCAATATCACGACTATCTTTTTTTGTTAAGTCAGGAAGTGTATTTGATACTCTTGATTCATCTTCTCTTCCTAATAAATAATCTGTTGTTACTCCTAAAACATTAGCTAAATCTTTTAGCATTTCGTTTGAGGGAGTGCTATGTCCGTTCTCATAGTTACTAATGGTGCCCTTAGTGGTATTTACTTTATTGGCTAATTCTTGTTGAGTAAGTTGACGTATTTTACGTGTTTCTTTTAATCTTTGTTTCAACATTTTTAGCACCTCCCGTTAATAAAAAGTACAAAGATATTGTACCTTATACAAATGAAATATTAAACTTTGTACAAGAATATTGTACAAATGTGTTGACGTACAAGAATCTTATACTTATAATGAAAGTACAAATAACTTATACAAGGAGCGAGACAGTGAACAAAAATATCAAGTTAATTAGAACCAGGAAAAAAAGTAAGTTAACGCAACAAGATCTTGCAGGTAGAATGCAAGTTACAAAATCTACAATAAGTAATTGGGAAAATGGCTATAGTAATCCAAATCTTGAAAAAGCTATAAGGTTGGCTGCTATTCTTGGGTGTGATGTAAAAGATTTAATTTGATGTATATGAGTACAAGAATCTTATACTTTTTGATTAGGAAGTAGGTGAGAAAATGCCATCAACTAACATGGCAGTACCAACAGATCCGTCGCATAAACATATAAAAAGCACTTCAAGAGGTGACACCATGAGCCAACAAGAAGAATATGCAGCGACTTATGAATTTGGAAAAACGAAAGTCCATGTTGTGGCTCCTGAACCAAAATCGCAAAAGGATATTGATAAAATCCTTCAAGCATATTACAAGGCTGGTTGGGCCATCATCAAAGAAATACAAGTGAAAGAAAACATTGAGGAATAGTTCCTCTCTTTTTACATGAATAATAGACAAGTTACGTATGTACTAAATTCATTGTAACCATTTGAAAACTAAATATGGAGGCGAACAGATATGGGAACAAGCATATACTGCAATTCAGCAATAGGGGAATTATTACAGAATGCTAGAGAATGTTGTGATAATGTTCAGCTGAAAACGAAGACTATCTAAGTACCTTGGCATTACACATGAACGCTTAACTCGTATTGAATCTGGACTTTCTAAACCAGAATTTGAGCTTGCGATGGATTGGTGCCATGCAACAGGTGCAAAACTGAATCAACAAGCGATTAAACATATCTATGGTGTTAGTTTACCACCAACAGATCCACGTTTAACTCAAGATGTGAATTTACAATTGATGAACTACATTAAGCAGGCTGAAGAGGGGATTATAGCAGCAAAGGAAATCATGAACTTACAAGTTGCCACAAGGTCATGGAAGCTTGATGAAAAAAAGAAACATGAATACGCAGTTCATGCAAAAGAAATCTTCGATACAATCCAAGCTACTCAATGTGTAGTACAAGCTCTTGAGCAAGTACACTTTGGCATTATGGAACAAATACAAAGAAGTTGGTTGCAAAAGGCTATGTCAGAAAACGTTATTATTCAATCGGTGGATAGCTTAATGACTTTAACAAAGGTGCTGTAAGGGAGGAAGGAAAATGACAGTAGATTATAAGAAACCAAGTTTAAGAGAATATAAGGAATTAATTCGCTATGATGCAAAACTAACTGGTGAAATTAAAATAGCAGAATTACTTAATGAGGATTCCAAAACAGTTGAGTTAAAGCAAGAGAAGAAGTTAGTGGTGATTCGAATCAAAATTATTGAAGCATCATTTATTTTGAAACATAAATGGGCAAAAGAAAAAGCTACCGCCTAGACAACAGTAGCTCAGAAATATATCTATAAAGCAATTATAACATTATA
This sequence comes from Bacillus sp. TH30, assembly GCF_016650875.1. NCBI lineage: Bacteria > Bacillati > Bacillota > Bacilli > Caryophanales > Bacillaceae > Bacillus > Bacillus sp. TH30. The sequence continues at coordinate 4,117,225 of NZ_JAEKEY010000002.1, forward strand.
TAAATCATTTGGACAAGCCACTGTGCTTGTCGTTATGACCAGAAAGGGACTGTTCCTCCCATCCCCTTAAATGCTTCCCATTTCTGGTTGTAACGATGCGTACAGCATCAACTCAAATAGAAAGGAGATGTAATTCATGACACATAAATACGATTGTCTTCATGATCTAGTTCTTCCAGGAGACTTTTCATTTGCGAATAAACTTCATAACTGTATGGCTGCATGTATTCATAACATGTTTTATGCAAAATCAGCCGAAGAATCAAATCATTGGGAAGAAGAACTAGAACGATGTATGAAAGAATTTAAAATGCTTCGTGATACAAAAGAAGAACATGAGGCATCGATGAGTTATCGTGTAGTGATTAAAGATTTAAGAGCAAGAGGAGTTAACGCCTCTTTAGTAACACGTAGAAAATAAAAAATCTACCACTTGGCAGAGTGATAGATAAATGGCCTTGGAAAAAATATTTGAATTAATTATATCAAATTAGCGTTCGTATAACAACGGAGTGTGTTGCATGCTTTTTGACAAATCATTACATAGAGTGTTGCTGAATCCTAAGATACTTCAGCAAGCGACATCAGAACAACACCTAATTTACTTAGTAAAACAATATCTCAAAACAAGATACAAGAATTATCGCTTATTACGTGTAGAGGACGGATTCGCGATATGTAAACGGGAGGATGAATAATATGGCAGTTTATAGACCAGTACATGTTTCATTTTGGCAGGATTCATTTGTTTTAGATCTTACACCGGAGGAAAAGTATTTCTACTTATATTTGATGACAAACAGTAAGACGTCTCAATCAGGAATCTATGAGCTTCCACTTCGTATCATTGAAACGGATACAGGGTACAACCGCGAAACTGTTATGAAGCTATTAGAACGTTTTGCTGAGTACGGAAAAATTAATTACAACCAAAAAACAAAAGAGTTGTTCTTAATCAACTGGTTAAAATTCAATCCGATTAAAAATGTGAACATTGAAAAGTGTGTTTTAAAAGAGATTCAATCTGTGAAGGACCAGGATTTTTTAACTGATTTTTATGAAACATGTTTGCAATTAGAGCGAGAGCAAGGTTTTAAAATCCCTCGTATTAAGGAGTATTTATCAGTCCGTTTGGAGGGGCTTATAAGGGGCTTCGAAGCCCCTAGCAAGGAAGAAGAAAAAGAAAAAGAAAAAGAAAAAGAACAACAACAAGAAAAACGCGTAAGCACGGAAGAAGTTGTTGAGGTTAATCCGATTTCTTTTTACGAACAAAACTTTGGACTGATTACACCTTTTATTGCAGATGGTATTCATGCATGGATAGATGATTTAAATGCAGAGCTTGTTGTAAAAGCTATGGAAATCGCTTTAGAGAAAAATACAAGAAACATGAATTACGTAAATACGATTTTAAGAGATTGGCATCTTAAGGGATTGAAAACCGTAGCGGACGTTGAAGCAGCTGACAAAGCATTTCGTAATCAACGAGTAGCAAAAGGACAACAAAATATTTCGGCTCCTTATCAACAAAAAGGCTTATCGGAATCTACTAAAAACGTAATTCAGCAGCAAGAATCATGGGAAAAGAACATTCCAACGGATGCAGAGCTCGCAGCACTTAATCAACAGAATAGGTGGTTGGCCCAATGAGTAACGATATGATTCGTAACACAGAAGCTGAACAAAGTGTTTTAGGTAGCATTATTCAAGAAGGTGATTTGATTAAAGATTGCCAGCTAAAGGAAAAACAGTTTTCTTTACCAACACATCAAGTGATTTTTAAAGCGATGAAAGAGTTAGAGGATGCCGAGGTCCCAATAGATCTTGTCGCTCTCATGGGGAAATTCGATGAAAGTTTTATGAATCAAATTGGTGGAATTGAATTCTTTGTAAACCTGACAGAAGTTGTAACAACAACTAAAAACTTCTCGTATCATGAAGGTTTAGTGATTGAAGCTTGGAAGATGCGACATGCTCAAGAGGTTGCTGGCAATTTATATAATCGTCTTCAGCATGAAAGAGATATAAGTGCTATTAGTGAATCGATTGATGAACTAAGTGCCATTGAAGAAATAGGATACTCAGATGAATTTAACTTGAAAGAAACACTTGTTGATTTGTATAAGAATATGCAAGTTGATGTAGGTGATTTAACTGGGATACCAACTGGTTATGACGATTTAAACAGAATGACAGCTGGATTACAAGAAGGCGATTTAATTATTGTTGGTGCCCGGCCTTCAATGGGGAAAACAGCATTTGTATTAAACGTCGCTTTTCATGCAGCAAGCGCTCATACAGCAACAGGGGTCTTTTCTCTAGAGATGGGCGAAGAACAGTTACTTAAGCGTATGATCTCAAGTACTGGAAATATAGATGCTACGAAATTAAAGAACCCTAAAAAGCTATGTAATTTAAAGGATTGGGAAAAGATTAGTCAGGCTATGGGCTTGATAAATGATTTACCATTAGAAATTTACGATAAAGCAAATGTAACGATGCAAGAGATTTACGCAAAGACTAGGAAATTAAAGCGTAAGTATCCTGATAAAAAGGTGCTAGTCGCAATTGATTACTTGCAGCTTATTGTAGGTGATTCGAAGCATAGAGGAAACCGCATGCAGGAGATTGGGGAGATTAGTCGCAAGTTGAAACTTATGGCAAGAGAGCTAAATGTATGCGTGGTTGCATTATCACAATTAAGCCGAGCTGTTGAAAGTAGACAGGATAAACGCCCATTACTATCAGATTTACGTGAGAATGGTCAAATTGAGCAAGATGCGGACTTGATCGCATTCTTATATCGCGAAGATTATTACGACCGTGAAACAGAAAATAAAAACATAACGGAAATCATTTTAGCGAAACAGAGAAATGGTCCAGTTGGTGTTGTTGAATTAGCATTCATTAAAGAATTTAGTAAGTTTGTAAATTTAGAGCGAAAGTTCAATCAGCAACAGGAGGCGTAATCATGTCATTACGGCAGGAAGTAGAGCGTAGAAAACTAGTAATTATTCGTAAACTATTGGGATTAGGATTAGCTGAAATTAACGGACAAACATTAAATCAACTAACGTTAACGCAGCTTGAAGGAATCTTAATTGCAAGTTTGCAGGTATTGGAGGGGAAAAACAATGCCAAAGCAATTAACAATTTTTGACGTGGAACCAGTTGTATCATTTGATCCTAAGAAAGCTCATATTCAACGTTTGAATTCAAAATTACGGTATGCAGATGTGGTTGTACAAATACCACGTCAAGCCAAAGCGATTGATGAATTAAAACCAACGACAGCGCCTGATGAGCGTTACGAATTATTTGAGGATTATACAATTGGGATTTGGCGTTATAAGCGAGTGGAGGATAAACAATTTGTATGGGAAGAAGCTGAAGAGATATGTAAGCGAGCAAGGGATAGCAAAGAGCCGATTCCAATACGGCTTCATTTATCTCTTGGACAAGCATTTGTTCCAGAAAATGTTGTGCAATATCTATAGACAAATAAAAAAAGCTGAGATCACTCTCAACTTACTTCGACAAAGTAATTATAACATATGGGAGTGATAGTGGTGGGAATCAGAAAAGAAAATCTTGTAGAAATGACAGCTGAAATAGATCTGAAAATAAACGGAATATATGTTGTTAAAAATGGTCAAGTCCAACTAATAGAACCGCCTCAAGGTGGATTTGGCGAACAATCATTTGTATATCAAAGTGGAAAAGTAATTCGTATGGAAGAACGAAAAACACAGTTACTTTAATCAAATTTGAATTTTGTTAAAAAGGGAGAGATTAAGAATGGCAAAGTGTTGCGATCGTTGTAAAAACGTTATTAATCCTAAAGAAACATGCACGGTTACATTTGATTTTAAATTTCGTGAACGGGTAAAAAGTTATTTACTATCGGTTCAACGTAGGATGAACGGGCAAAGTGAATACGATGACATAACCGCGACTGGGAAAGTCGATATGTGCGAAAAGTGTAGGGAATCTCTAAAAGAGTTTCTAAATGGAGCGGATGTAGTTAAATCATAAAGTTTAACAAAAGGGTTATTTTAACTGAAAGAGCATCCAACCTTTATTTAAAGGCTCTTTGATTTTAACTTCAGATGTGTCTCTAATTGAATAGTTATCACGAAAATTTACAACAACAGAAACTTTTTGCTTTTTATTATCTGTCACATGTCCGTATAGGTGGATTTCATGTGTTCTATATTCTTCTGAAGGTTCAACTTTTGTAATTATAATATCAAGATTCTTTATTTTTTTAAAGTAACCGATAGTTACTAGTTCAGTAGTTCTACTTACTTCCGTCCATTCTTCATTGTATTCTTTTGGAACAAATTGAGATGAAACCAAGTGTATAAAGAGGATGGGGATAGTAATAAAAAATATACTCACAATGCAATAACGTATTAAGGAATTTTTCATAAAGTGTCACCTACTAATGATTTTTTGTTTAATTAAGTTAACAATCTATAGGTTAAATCAATATTATTCAAGAAACCATGCATTTAGGTGACACCAACCTTACAAATTTGTAAGGTTTATTTTAAAAAATATCTTAATAGAAAGTCGAACAGAATAGTTATTTGAATAGAAAAGGAGAAATAAAAAATGAAAAGACTAGAACATGATTTACTAACGAGAAAGTACACTGAGGTATTTCACGAAGAGGAGTTTACAAACAATGCTCCACATCACTTTGAAGTTTATGCTAACACTGGAATCGTTATGTACAATCCTAATAACGTCGAGAACGATAATCCATTACCTTTAAAGGTTGGAGAGGTTAATTTTCAAGAAGGACCAATCCAAGAAGCTGGTATTAACGGTGTAATGAATGAGGATCTTATCGCTATGGTTATTTGTCGCCTTGAACATTTCAACCAAACAGATTTCCGTTGTAGAGAGAACTCAATGGCAATCACTAAGCTAGAAGAGGCGTTACTGTGGCTTAGAAAACGAACTGTGGGTAGGGAAAAACGAGGCGTAGAAGGTACGCATACTAAATAAACAACTGAACAAAATTCTTATTTGAATAGAAAGGCAGGTTTAAGTATGAGTGGAGGAAGTCACAACTATTTATGTTTTAAAGATGAGCACGACTTATTCGAGTACGGAAGAATAGATGATCTTGAAGAGATGGCAAGTCGGTTAATAGATTTGGGGTATGAAGATGCAGCTAAAGAAGTACTTCATATGAAATACACTATCCAACAATCACTTGTAAGAGTTGGCGTAATGAAAGTGAGACTGGATGGTGTAATGAAGGCTGTTGAATGGTACGACAGCGGTGATAGCGGTATTGAAGCTATAGAAAAGGCGATAAAGAAATATAGAAGAGAAACTGAATAAAATCTTTATTTGAGATAAAGTGAGGGGAAATCATGAGAGAAGAAGTTAAATGGTTTGCTGAACAGATGGAAAGTAAATTACAGGAAAACGACCATAAAGGTGGTTGGCAAGATTGTGATTTGCAATGGTTAGTAAAAAGATTAAAAGAAGAAGTTAATGAATTGGAATCAGCATTGAAGGATTTTCCGATTTCTTTCAATGAATACTCTGAAAATGTAATTAAAGAGTCTGCTGATGTTTCTAACTTTTCAATGATGATAGCAGACATAGTTAATAAAATGTGCAAATGATTTTCTAACCAAAACGCTATTTTATAAAAAAGAGGAGCGCTTGACCAGAACGCTCCTCCTAATGCCAATACACAATACCTATTCCATTATAATGTATACGCGTTAGATAGTTAATAATTACTTTTATAATAAAAACTTCATTTTGTAGAATAAGGGAAACAAAAAAGAGCACTAACTTACGGTACTCTTTAGGAGAAAAGTGAAATGTTGAAAAGTAGATTAGGGTTTCTTGGTTCGAAATAATATATGACCATTTCATCGTAATGTAACAATGAGTCACTAATGCTAACTACTTGTTGAAAAAAAAGAACCCCCTCTAGATTATTGACTGCCAGAGCTTCAAGCAATAATTAATCTAATTTTTCAATTATAATTGAAGCATTTATATTTGTTTGTGTTCCACCTGCTAAAGTCTGCAAAGTAACTGCAGCAGCGGACGTATGATTATTAAGGGTAAGAATATCACCTGCGGCTAAAGTAAGAACTGTTTGCCCATTGTTTTGTTGAGTTCCTGCACCTGATCCATAAACGGAGTTAGTAACGGGGGCCCCGTTTAAAAATAGTGCAAATTGATTAGGCTCAACTCCTGATACAGAAAAGGAAATTTTATAATCTCCGGCATTTGTAACCATCATCTGAGAAGTTCCAGGGGTAAAAGTAAATCCAGACGTTATTACCCCATTTGAATTAAAAAGAATAGGTGCTTCTAAGGCAACTACTTGAGCTGCTGTATTGAAGATATAAGCATATTGAGATAATCCAGATGCAGTAAGTCCAGTAGCACCAGTAGGTCCAGTTATCCCGGTAGGTCCAGTAGCACCAGTAGGTCCAGTTATCCCGGTAGGTCCAGTAGCACCAGTAGGTCCAGTTATCCCGGTAGGTCCAGTTATCCCGGAAGGACCAGTAGCACCAGTAGGTCCAGTTATCCCGGTAGGTCCAGTTATCCCGGTAGGTCCAGTAGCACCAGTAGGTCCAGTTATCCCGGAAGGACCAGTAGCACCAGTAGGTCCAGTTATCCCGGTAGGTCCAGTAGCACCAGTAGGTCCAGTTATCCCGATAAGTCCAGTAGCACCAGTAGGTCCAGTGGCACCAGAAGGACCAGTAGCACCAGAAGGACCTGTCGCCCCGGTTATTCCGGAAGGACCAGTAGGACCAATAGATCCAGTGGCACCAGAAGGTCCAGTTATTCCGGTAGGCCCAGTAGGACCTGGAGGCCCACCAGAAGGACCTGTCGCCCCGGTTATTCCGGAAGGACCAGTAGCACCAGTAGATCCAGTGGCACCAGTAGGCCCTATTTGAGGCAAAGGAAAGGCACATGGAAAGGGTATGTGACAATTCTTTTTAAATTTACTCATTTTTACATCTCCCTTATAAATTAAATAACCAATTGATACTATAACAACTTATGAGCAAACCGACACAAAGGTATAAGCAAGAAACCTGTGAAAATCACAAAAGGTCTTAAGAGTAAGCCTTCATCTTTTGTTCTATAATATGTAGACTTATATTTTTACTTCGAAATTTTTTGGGAATGTATGTGGTAACTTTTCAGACAGTGATTTGTAAAACTGCATGAACGGATAGAAGGTCATACAAAGGGAAGTGTTACCATCCGAAAAACTAAACAAAAATTTCATTTTGTAGAAAATCTTCGCGCAAAAAAAAGCACTGTATACAAGTGCTCTTTAAACGGAGGGCCCTATGAGTGAATAGGTTCCATATCCGTAATATATGCTTCATTAATTAAATGGTGACAAGCTAATAAAGATTTTATTTTCGTAGTAGTTTTTTCAGAAAAGATTACTTATGTAAGAAAGAATGCTTTTCTAAAGCGTTCTTTCACAGGTTGTTTATATATATGTGTGTATGAAGCCCTCTCAGGATAGTATATGCATGTTCGAATTCATAGTTGCCTGTACTAAAAAAAGAACAGTCAGCAAAAGCTAACTGCTCCATTTCCCAAAAAAGGTTTCAGGCTGCAAACACTGTTAAGAAAGCAGCTTATGAGTAGTATGTACAGAATATTGAAGATTATTAGGATGAAAAAAAGAGCACCTTCGAAAAGTGCTCTTTCATAAAGGTTATGCGGAAATAAAATGACGAGATCACTTAGTAGAAAGGATGGCACAAAATAATATATGAACGTTTATCTAATGGGTGACAGTGAAATGAAAAGAGCAGCTAGCAAAAGCTAACTGCTCACCCAAGAAAAACAGAGGAAAGATAACCATGTGTCTATAGTATTGACGGAATGTTTAGTTTTATTAAAGGGGGAGAAGGAAGTGAATAAATTTAAGCTGTCCCAACTTGATTTTGGTCTGCAACATCAGCATCAAATGTGTTTGTTGCACTAACACCGCTAAAGGTATTGACAACAAAACCAACATTTGATGCCCCTGAACCATTATAAGATTTTGTATTCTCTTTTGGAGAAACGTTATAAAAATCGCCTAAGTTGAAAGAACCAGCACTATTTTGTACGACAAGGTTTGCTACAACTGATGGCATAGTATTCACCTGCTTTCCTAGAAAGTATTTAAATTAGCATATGGTGTATTCGGCTAGAGGTTCATTTGGATCTAAGAATTCGAAGTTATGGCTTATGAAGATTTTAATAAAATAATCCTTTTGTGGGGAAAAGGAAGTTATAAAATAGGTACAATTCACGTTTAGATTATTTTTGAATGTAATAGGTATCAAGAGGAGTGAAACGCTCCAAAATGGAAATGAGAGACGTTTGCATGAAAGGGATGAGAGGAATGGCAAATGCAAAGAAAAAGAAAATAAGAAAAGCTATCGCTCGTCGTGCGATAGACGTTGATAAATACCAAGTTAACAAAGCTTGGAGAAACATCTTTGTGCAGGCTGGTATTATCAAATAAATGAAAACAGAATACAGTCCGGCTAGAAAACTAGAGGACACCAATTTTTAGAGCAGCAATAAAGCTGTTTTAAGAAATGGTGTCCTCTTTATTTTGTAAGGGGAGATGGGGAAATGAAGGTGCTAAGAGATCAATTACGTGAGTGGAAAAAGCAATCAGAGCAAGAGAAAAAGAAAAACAAGAAAAAACGAAAAGAGAAATTAAGCACTCGTGATATTGAAGATTTAATGGGGATTCGTGGACCACGTTATGAGCGTAGACGTGGAGCGTTAAGACAAAAGTAATTTAAAAATAAAAAGGAGTGGTCTTACATGACTAAACAATTATCTTTCTTACCAAAAATTGATAGAACGGCAACACAAGAAGAATTAGAAGGTGTGTTGGAAAGCGTACGTATATATAGACAATTTGGGGTGATGCGTAAAGAAATGAAAGTCACTCCTTCTTATGAAATGCGTGAGCATGGTCCTACACATGCAGTTGGTAAACCGTTAGAAGATGTTGCTATAGCGAATATTCAACAAAGTAAACGAGAAGAGTGGCTTGGAATAATGTCAATACGTATTCATCAATTTTTAAACCGATTAGGAAACGGACGTGCAGGAAGTATCCAAAGGGATATTATTTGTAAACGTTATTTAGAAGAAGAGGATGTATGTGATTACATGGTTTATAACGAAATTGGAATGTCAGAGCGTACTTATCGACGTTGGAAATCTAAAGCGTTTTATAAACTCGCTTTTGCACTTGGATTAGAAGTTTACGAGACAGAAGAGACTGGAGGTAATGAATAATGAATTTTGTTCAGCCAATACGTGATCCAGAGCAAATACAACAAATTAAGGAACAGCTAAAGGAAAAGAGTGAACGTAATTATATTTTGTTTGTAATGGGAATTAATACAGGTTTACGTATAAGTGATATTTTAAAACTAAAAGTTGGAGATTTAAAAGGTAGTCACATCTCAATGCGTGAAATGAAGACGGGTAAGCAGAAGCGTATACAGATTACAACAGCACTAAAGAGAGAACTTCGATGGTTCAATGAAAATAGAGAAGATGATGAGTATCTATTGAAAAGTAGACAGGGGAAGAATCGTCCAATTGGCCGCAGTATGGCATACAAGATATTAAGTGGAGCCGCAGCAGAGTTTGGATTAGATGAGATAGGGACGCATACTTTGAGAAAGACGTACGGGTATCACATGTACATGCAAACCAAAAACATAGCATTACTTATGGAGATATTCAATCACTCGTCAGAGAAGGTCACGTTACGTTATATAGGTGTAAATCAAGATGCAATGGATAAAGCAATGAGTAGATTTAAAATCTAAGCATTGTTTTTTCTTTTTAATCTATACAGTTACGCATAATTTTCTAAATGTGTAACTCAAAAGAAAAAGTGTTATAAAACTATGAATAACAAGGGCTGTGGCGTTCGGCTCAGTTACACAGAATAGAACATATGGGTAACTCATTTACTGGAATCATGTTATAAAATAATGCATACAAATAAATGTAGAATTTAAGGGGAGGAAATATAATACATGTTAAATGAAGAATTATTAGAAGCGCTAATTAAATATCGAAGGATGAAGGGGAAAAACCCCGACATCTTACAAGTAAATCCAGCGTATTTTAGAAATTTACTAGAAGAATTGAACTATCCAGAGTGGATTATTAAAAAAAAAGAAATAGAAGCAGAAAAGAAAACTAGTTTATTTGGAGTGGCAGCTAAGCTAACAGACGAAGTGGGAAAATTTGAGCTGTGAAAAAGTTGGCAGAGTCGTGACCGCTTTTTGGCAGGAAATGTGCCGGTTGTTTTGGAATTATCGTGTTATATTTGTATTGTGAGAAGTGGCGGAAAACACAACTTATAAAGATTCCTATATATTTTGTCTAAACGATTCATAATGATGGCACATAAAATCCGTAACCAGCAGATGGTAATGATTGAATGATACCGTTATTAGGGAGAGCTTTTGCTCTTCTTCCAGCTACTTAATAATGTATTAACAGATTGGTGCGTAATATTAGGTGATTGGAAGAAGGACAAAACTTCATTTACCGTATTTATAGTAATAACATAAGTTTTGACGAAAGGGCAACTGATGCATGGTTGCTCTTTTTATTTTGGTGTGCACGAGTAGAACCAAATCCATGCAAATATGATAAGAACGAAAAAAATTAGCAGAAATTGTAGAAATTTCATGACATTCTCCTTATAGAAGTAGTATGCGTGAGGTGATAAAAAGCATGCATCCATTCATGTACGTTTTATTTTTGGGGGGAGAATTGATATGGAAGAGTGTAAAGTAAGTTTTAGGTATACTTAGGATTGAACATCATACAATGATACATAAAGGCCTTTCCAAACGTGTTATCAACCCTAATTCATTTTAAAAAGAGCGCTCGAACTGAGAAGTGCTCTTTTTTCTTGCACATAAGGAATTTCTAAACATACAATATTGAGTCGATGCTAACCCACACACTCCTTTTCAGAGGGACTTATATTCCGCAATAGAGCTGCGCCATATGAAAAGGAAAAGCATTGCTATGTATTTCATACTCAGAACCTTTCAAGGGTACTTAACAGTGCTCTTTTTTTTATTGAACAAAATGGATATTTGAATAGAAAGGATGATATAGGAATGGCTAAAAATAAATTAACTATCAAAGTGGATGCTGATACAACAGAAGCATTAAAACAAATGAGGGAAGTAACTGAAGCTGCTAATGAATGTGTGGCTGTATTAGAGAAGTTGGAGAGGTTAACAAATAGGTTTTCCGGTTTTCCTCAAACGAAGATCAATGTTAATGCTGATACAATTGGACGTACTATAACAAACATCAGGGCTTAAAGCGTGATTAAACCAATAGCAATTATCGTAGGCGCTGCCGTGATCTGGTGGGCGTCTTGTTTGTTGTTAAGGAAAGATAAGGAGTGAGATAGATGGATAGCGTTTTAAACGGTAAGATTGCTGCACTTGGTCTTATACCTATTGATAAGAAAGCATACATCAAATACCTTAAGCCTCTTGAGAAAGCACACAAAAAAGCCGGAATAGATGTTAAGTATTACAAGCTGTATGGCGAGAAACCTATGTTTTATTCCGTGGAATACCTGGAACAAACATCGATAAAAGAATTATTGGAAAGAGATAGATGGAGAAAGGATTTGAGTGTAAGGAGTGAGATAGATGAGTGAAGAGTTTTACATTTATGAATGTCATAACTGTAGCCATGTGTTTAGCTCAAAGGTACTTGTAAATGGTGTAGGGCAATGTATGAAATGTAGACATGATAGTGTGTATCTGAAACCTTATTCAACGGGAGTGTATGTAGAAAGAGTTGAACATAAAGATGTGTTAGAGGTTCTATCTAAGTTCTCTACAAAGGAATTAATTAAAGCATTAAGACTCAAAGAAGATGTGCAAATTACTGATACAAGTGAAGATACATATAAAATAAGCATGGACTTGATGAAAGTAAAGAAGCATGTGTTAGTAATAAACAATTGTAATCCTCAATTAGTAGAACATCAAAGAATAGTTTTGGATGCTGAAATGATTCGCTTTACTGGTGGTTGTTGTGATTAAAGAATACAAAACCAAACAACAGAAGCGTAAGTTCTATGATAGTGGTGAGTGGAAGAGTACACGTGAACAAGTAAAGAAGCGTGACAACTATGAGTGCCAGGAATGTAAACGTAATGGTCGTGTTCAAACTGATACCAATGAGTACAGTGAGAGTGCGAAGCGTAAGAAGATACAACTCGTTGTCCATCATATAAAAGAACTCGAACATCATCCAGCTCTTGCATTAGAAATAGATAATTTAGAAACAGTATGTGTGGATTGTCACAATAAAGAACATGGTAGAACATTCAAAAAGAAACAGAATAAATGGGAACACGATGAAAAGTGGTGAAAATGATTCAGAAACAATACCCCCCCTTAAAATATTTCATCAAAAAATGCTCTAAGGGGCACCGGAGGAGGGGGTTAACTGTCAGGTTTTTTTCTAAATTACGCACGTAAGGGGGGGGGTAGATGGCTGTTAGTATTGTAAGGTTAAAAGAACAGCTCATGAATAGTATTGATATTACAGATTTAGTCGAAGTTGAGAAGGTAGAAAGATATATTGATCTTGTCAAAGCATTTAGAAAAATAAATAAAACTATTAATAAAGAAGGCGAGTCCGTAACAGTAAAAAACGGTTCTCAAGTTTTTGTTAAAGCCCACCCTCTTATAGGTGAGAGGAATAAAATTAACAGTTCTTTAATTGCATTAGGTAGAGATATAAAGTTTGTTGTTAAGAATACTATCCCTAATACAGGTTATAGCAAAAGTGATCTTACATGATTAGGCAAAAGTATGTGGAAGAATATATTGAACTTTATCGAAGTAGAAAAGTAAAGTTTAATAAAGAAAGAGAACTGTTAATTGAATATCTAGAAAAACATGTTTTAAACAGAGACGATTTGTATTTTGATGATGAAATGATTGAGGATTGTATCAACTTCGGCGAGAAGTGGTATTTTCCATTGCAGCCATTTCAAAAATTCTTAATAGCATTCGTCTTTTTATTCTATAAGAAAAATGGACGTGTATTTTATCGCAAATTCCTATGGATGTTAGGACGTGGCGGTGGTAAAAACGGTCTGATTTCTGTTATTATTCACTTTTTAATTAGTGAATTACATGGCATTCCAGAGTATAACATTTCAGTTGTAGCGAATAGTGAAGAACAAGCAAAAACAAGCCCTGACGAGGTTCATAAATGTGTGAAGAAGAATGAGGTCTTGAAAAGAGCCTTTAAAACAACGTTAACTCAAACAGTTTCAAAGGCTACTGAAAGTGTACTGAAATTTAGGACTTCAAATGGAGATACAAAAGATGGTTTGCGTGATGGTGCGGTTGTATTTGATGAAATACATCAATACGAAAGCAATAAAGATGTCCGTGTTCATATCAGTGGTTTAGGGAAAAAGAAAAACCCACGTGAATTTTACATTGGTACAGATGGATATGTTCGTGACGGTTTTTTAGATAAGCAAAAAGAAAAGGCAATGAAGGTATTAAACGGCGAAGCACGTCCGAATGCTGTCTTTCCTTTTATTTGTAAATTGAATGACGAAACTGAAGTAGATGATCTTGATAATTGGGAGCTTGCGAATCCCATGTTATCTAAGCCTTTAAGTGAGTATGCTGAAGGGTTACTTGAAACAATTAAGGAAGAATATGAAGATTTAGAAGACGACCCGAGTAATAGAGAAGAGTTCATGACAAAGCGTATGAACTTACCTGTTACTAATTTAGAACGCTCTGTTGCAAAGTGGTCAGAAATTCTGGCTACAAATCGACCGTTTCCAGATTTACATGGTCAAGAATGTATTGGATCATTAGACTTTGCGAGCATTCGAGATTTCGCGGCATGTGGTCTTTTATTTAGACAAACTGGAGAGTATATTTTTAAAACTCATTCCTTTGTACGAAAAGAATTTGTTGATGTCTATTATGGATATTCAAAAAAAGCAGGCGAGTTCAAAAAACAGAAGTTTGCACCAATAAAAGAATGGGAAGAACAAGGCTTACTAACTGTTGTGGACGAGCCAACTATCAATCCTCAACACATTGTTGATTGGTTTGTAAAAATGCGTGAACAATATGGCATTAAAAAAATTATAGCTGATAACTTCCGAATGGAAGCGATAAGACCTTTATTAGTAGCAGAAGGGTTTGAAATAGAAGTTATAAGAAACCCTAAAGCAATTCATAGTTTATTAGCGCCACGGATTGAAATGGCATTTGCAAATGAGCAGATTATTTTCGGTGATAACCCTCTTATGCGTTGGTATACACAGAATGTATTGGTTGTGATTAAGGGTGACGGAAACAAAATATATGAAAAGAAAGAACCGGTGCGAAGAAAAACTGACGGATTCCAAAGCTTTGTTCATGCTCTTTATCGAGCAGATGAAATACAAGAAGCCGCAGACTTCATATTAAGCGATATTAAATTCTAATAAAGGGGGTGATAACCATTGGATGGCTAGATTCAGTATTTAAAAGAAATAGTGAAGTAGGCTTTATGTTTGATATAGAAATGTTTATAGAAAAAGCAAATCGAATCCACATGAAACGACTTGCTATTGATACTTGTATTTCTTTTTTAGGTCGGACCATTAGTCAGTCAGAATTCAGAGTGAGAAATGGTAAAGAATTTGAAAAAAATGAACTTTATTATCGATTGAATGTTAGACCAAATAAGAATATGACAGCAAGCACCTTTTGGGAAAGGTTCATTTACAAACTTATTTATGAAAATGAGGCTTTAATTATACAAGCTGATGATGGTGATTTACTTATTGCTGATGATTTTGTGCATGATGAATACGCCGTTTTTGAGGACACTTTTACAAATGTTATCGTAAAAGATTATCAGTTTAAGAGAAGATTTAAACAAAGTGAAGTCATTCATTTAAAATATCGGAATGATAAGTTATCGCCGTTAATTGATGGGCTTTTTGCTGACTATGGTGATTTATTTGGAAGAATATTAAACTCTCAAAAACGTAAAAATCAAATTCGCGGAACAGTTGATATGGATATGCTTGCAGCAAAAAGCGAGAAGCATCAAGCAAAACTCCAAGAATTCATTGATAACATGTATAAAGCGATTGGAGAGAAGGACGTTGCTATAATTCCACAACAACCTGGATTCAAATACGCTGAAACATCAAGTGGTGGAAATTCTGGTCAAAGTGTGGATGAAATAAACAAAGTAACAAACGGTTTTCTTAATCAAGTTGCAATGACTATTGGTATTCCAACTGCTTTGTTATACGGGGAAATGGCTGATGTAGAAAAGCAAACAAAAAATTACATGCTTTTCACAGTAAAACCATTGTTAAAAAAGATTGCAGACGAAGGAAATGTGAAATTCTTTGAAAAGAATGAATATCTTGAAGGGCAAAAAATTGAAATCAAAGCAGTTTCGTATCAAAGTATTTTTGACCTTGCGACAAGTATTGATAAACTTATTTCTTCAAGTGCATTTACAGGAAATGAAATCAGATTAGAAGTAGGATATGAAGATTCTGACGATCCTAATTTAAATACACATCATATTACGAAGAATTACACGAAACTAACTGAATCTCAAGGAAGTGAGAAAGAAAATGACGGTGAAGCTTGATATTAAAGGACCAATCATTTCTAGTGATGAAGCTTGGATATATGAATGGTTTGAAATGGATGCAACAAGCCCAGGGATGGTTGCAAAAGAACTTACTAATGCCAATGGTGAGGATTTAATTGTATCAATTAATAGTCCTGGTGGTTATGTACACGAAGGGTCAGAGATTTACACAGCATTAAAAAACTATGCAGGTCAGGTTGAAGTTCAAATTGTTGGTTTGGCTGCAAGTGCGGCCTCTGTTATTGCGATGGCTGGTGATAAAGTTCGAATTTCTCCAACAGCACAAATCATGATTCATAATGCATCGATGTGGAATGGTGGCGATCATCGCGATATGGAAAAAGCTGCTGAAATGTTGAAAACGACAGATCGAGCAATTGTAAATGCCTACGTCATTAAAAGTGGTAAATCTGAAGAGGAATTACTTAATATGATGGCTGAAGAAACATGGATGGGACCACAACAAGCATTAGAAAATAATTTTGTGGATGAAATTATGTTTATGGATAATCCGGTGAAAATGACTGCTTCAGGTGCCGCTTCTGCTATGATTCCACAGAAAGTAATCGATGGTTTTAGAAACGGAACACTTAATAAAGGGAAAGCTGAAGGGATTACAAAAGAAGATTTAAACGCTGCATTATCTGGGTTAAAAAATGAAATCATGAATGATTTACAAACTAATACAGAACCAAAACCAAAAGAGCCAAATCCGAAACCTGTTAAAAACAGTGGGATTAAAGGGCTCTTTTTAAAATTATAAAAATTGGGGGAAACACATAATGACAATTAAATTTAATAAATCAGAAGCTTTTACTAAGGCGAAAGCAAAATTAACAGACACTCTAACTAATGCTGAAAGTACAGACAAAGAGCAAACGACAGCGTTTGAAAATTTCTTTGATGCATTACAAACGGATGTAGCGAATACAGTTCGTGAGCAAGTAAACAATGATATGCTTGATCGTTCCATTCTACAACAACGTGGTCAAAACGTTTTAACTTCAGCAGAAACAAAATTCTTCAATGCTGTTGTAAAAGAAGGTGGATTTACAGACGGTGAAATTCTTCCTGTAACGACACAAGAACGTGTATTTGAAGATTTAGTTACAGAGCATCCGTTATTGGCTGAAATTGGTCTGCAAGATCTAGGAACTGTTACAAAATTTATCTATTCTGATGCAACAAAAGCCTATGTATGGGGCGAATTATTCGGTGAAATTCGTGGGCAAATCGACGCTATTTTCAAACAAGAAAAAATTGGACAACTTAAATTAACAGCATTTGCAGCAATTCCGAATGATATGCGAGAACTTGGACCGGAATGGATTGAACGTTATGTCCGAACTGTTTTAGTAGAAACGTATTCTGTCGGTCTAGAATTTGGTTTCGTTAATGGCGGTGGTTCCGTAGCACATCAACCAGTCGGTTTAATGAAAGATGTAAATCCAGAAACGGGCGCAGTTACTGACAAAAAATCTTCTGGTAAATTAACATTTGCTCCATCTGATAAAGGGGAGATTGTAGCCGGAGAACTTTATGAAGTAGTAAAAGCTTTATCTGTTGATGCAAAAGGTAAATCAAGAAAAGTATTAAATAAAATTGTAATGGTTGTTAACCCAATTGATGCAATTGGCGTACAAGCGCGTAATACAATTCAAACGGCAACAGGTCAATGGGTAATGGCATTGCCTTATAACATTAAACCTGTAGAATGTGAGGAAGTTCCTGTCGGTAAAGCTTTATTCTTTGTAAAAGGACAATATATTGCCGCAATCGCAGGAGGATATAAGTTAAAAGAATTTGATCAAACATTAGCTTTCGAAGATGCTACTCTTTATACAATTAAACAATTTGCTAATGGGAAACCGAAAGATAATAAAGCGGCTCTTGTTTACGATTTAGAAATTTCATTTACACCACCTGCAGAAACAAAATCTAAATAAAGGGTGACGTGAATGAGAAACGCAACAATTTCAGATGAAATATTGCAAGAGTTTAAGGAAAGGATGCACTTAGGTGATGAGGAAGACGATAACCTAAAGCGCATCATTTCTACGTCTAATAAGGCTTTATTAAGAGTTTGTGGCGATTACGATTTAAATAATAACGAGGAGTTCAAGGAATTAGTCTTTGAACGCTCTCGTTATGTCTATAACGATGCCTTAGAGTATTTTGACAAAAATTTTTTAAGTCACATTAATAGTTTAGGCGTTGATAAAGCATTAGAAGAAATCAAATTGGACGGTGATTAATATGCGTCCTCTTCAATATAAGAAACCATTGAATACAGGTGATTTTCGCAATCGAATTCGTATCGAACAACCTGTAGTAATAAAAGATGAATTAAACCAAGTAATCGAAACATCTTGGCCAGAATTTAAAAAAGCCTGGGCGATGATAAAAACGGTGAAAGGGTCTGAGTATATCGAAGCTTCAGCTTCACAAGCTACTCGAATTTATCGATTTGTAATCCCTTATACATCGGGTGTTACAGAAGAAATGCGGATTAAAATGAAGAATCGTATCTTTGACATTATCGAACCGCCAATGAATGATGATGAAATGTATCAAACATTGACTATTATCGCAAAGGAGCATGTTTAATATGAATGATTTTGCGAGTGAGATTGCTAGAGAATTACAAAGATATGCGAATGTTGTGGAAGAAAAATTAGAAAATGAAATTGAAGAAATAGGTGACATTGCTGTAGATAAGTTAAAGCAAGGCAGCCCTAAAAAAACAGGTGCTTATCGTAAAGGATGGCGCAAGAAAAAAGAAGATAAAGGCGTTGTTCTTCATAACACACAAGGACAACTAACGCACCTTTTAGAAAATGGTCATGCGAAAGCTGGTGGTGGCCGAGTACCGGAGAAAGTGCATATTCGTCCAGTTGAAGAGTATGTAATCGATGAATTGCCAAGACGTATTGAAAGGGCAATTGAATCATGACATTAACATTAGGAGAATTAATAAAAATTCTTGAAGCTACAGGCTATCCTGTGGCTTATTCGCATTTCATAGCAACACCAGGCAATCCAGTTCCAGCGCCACCTTATATCTGTTTTCTTGTGGACGGTTCAGCAAATTTAATGGCTGATAATAAGGTGTATCACAAGATAAATGATTTAAATATTGAGCTTTATACAATTAAAAAAGATTTAGTTGCTGAAGCCAAATTAGAACAAGTCCTAGACGATCATGATATTCCTTATGAATCGTATGGGACTTTTATTGAATCTGAAAAAATGTATCAAAAAATATATGAAACGAGGTTGATGTAAATGAATGAAAACAAGGTAACATTCGGTTTGAAAAATGTACATTATGTACCATTAGATACTAAGGATTTTTTAGTTAAATTCGGGACACCAATTCCATTACCTGGTGGAGTTGAACTAACTTTTGAGCCACGCGGTGATTTAATTGAATTCTATGCAGATGACATGCTTTATTACGCGGCAAGTAATAACCAAGGTTACGATGGAGCATTAAATATTGCTACTATTCCTGAACAATTTGCTATTGATGCACTTGGTGAAGAATTAGACGAAACGGATGGCGTATTAAATGAATTGGCTGATGCAAAAGGGAAACCATTCGCATTATTATTTGAGTTTGATGGTGATGTGAACGCAACCCGTCATGTTATGTATAACTGTTCAGCAAGTCGTCCAACGATTGCATCTAAAACAAAAACAAGTTCTGCTGAACCAAATACAAATGAACTGAAGTTTGTTTCTAGCCCGATTATTTTAGCACCTGGCGGAAGACCAATGGTTAAAACGAAAACGACTGCTAAAACAACACCAGCAATTTATAACGACTGGTACAAAAAAGTATATGTAAAAACACCAGCAGCACCAAAAGGAGCGTAATTATAAATGGAAAAGACGATTACTATAGATGGAAAACAAGTTCGATTAAAAGGTACAGCAGCAACAGTTAAAAAGTATAAAGCACAATTTAGACGTGATTTATTTGCGGATATGTTTGGATTAGGAATCATTTCACCAATCACACCTCAAGGTGGTTCACAACCTACTATTGATTTAGCGAATGCTGATTTAAGTAAAGTAGATTTTGAAGTTATTTATGATTTAGTTTGGTTATATGCAAAAACAGCAAACCCTGAAATCGCTGATCCGATTACATGGCTAGATGGATTTGATGAATTCCCTATTTCTGAAATCATTCCAGAAATCATGGATTTAATTCAAAGTACGATGGGAGCAAAAAAAAAATAAAGAAAAATAATGAAGAGCAAGGGACTTTCGGTGATGAAGAGTTAACAACCGATACGTTCCTTGCTCTTTGTTATAAAGCGAAATTATCACATGGTGATTTAGAAGAAATGACTATTGGTGATTGTTTTGATTATATTTCTGAATTTGCTGAAATGGAAAATCCAAAGAAAGAAAAAGTAAGAAAAGCAACTCAAAAAGACTTTAATGCTTTCTAAGGAAGAGGGGTGAACGTATGGCAGGAGGAAGAATTAAAGGGATTACTATCTCTATTGACGGAGAAACTACAGGTCTTCAAAATGCTTTGAAAGATGTTAATAAGCGTAGTAATGATTTAACAAAGGAATTGAAAGATGTTGAACGGTTGTTGAAGTTCGATCCAGGTAATATTGAAGCATTAGCCCAAAAGCAACAGTTGCTTACTCAACAAATTGATAACACAACACAAAAGTTAGATAAATTGAAGGTAGCTGAACAACAGGTCCAGGAACAATTTCAAAATGGCAAGATTTCTGAAGAACAATACCGCTCGTTTAGGCGTGAAATTGAATTTACACAAGGATCACTTGATGGGTTGAAAAATAAGCTTGGAAACATGAAAGCTGAGCAAGAAAGTGTAGCAAGTTCAACAAGACAATTAGAAACATTGTTTAGCGCTACAGGAAAAAGCGTTGATGACTTTGCAGGAGCATTAGGTAATCGTCTTGTAAATGCGATTAAAAGCGGATCGGCTACAAGTCGCCAGTTAGAACAGGCAATTGGTCTTATTGGTCGTGAAGCTTTAGGAGCAGAAACAGATATAGAAAAATTACAACGTGCGCTTCGCTCTGTGGATGCTGGAAACTCCATACAACAAGTACGAAATGAGTTAAGAGATTTACAACAAGAAGCCGGAAGAACAGAGGAAAAGTTTGAAGGACTTAAAATAGGACTAGAAAATGTCATAGGTGGTATGGCAGCCGGTGGCGGTATTGCAAGTGCGGTTGAGCAAGCAATGGACATGTCTAAATTAAAAACAAAGATTGATATCACTTTTGATGTTCCGGAGTCTTCGAAAAAATCAGTAGAAGAAGCTGTAAGGGGCGTAACTACTTATGGTGTGGATGCAGAAGAAGCCTTAGAGGGTGTTCGAAAACAATGGGCATTGAATAAGGATGCTTCTGATGAAACGAATGCTGCTGTAGTTAAAGGAGCGGCAACTATCGCTTCAAGTTATGCAGGGATTGATTTTAATGAGCTTATACAGGAAGCGAATGAGATTGGTGCAACATTAGGGATTACTAATGAAGAGGCTTTAGGATTAGTTAACACGTTATTAAAAACAGGTTTTCCACCTGAACAATTAGACATTATTGCTGAATATGGTGACCAAATGGTTCAAGCTGGATTTACAGCTAAAGAAGTTCAAGGAATTATGTCAGCTGGTGTAGACACGAAAAGTTGGAATATAGACAACCTATTGGATAAAAAATTGTCCCTATGAGTGGCGACATTCATAGAAAACTCCTTTAATTCAGTGGAACTCTCAAAAGAGACAATACTGAGCGAAGCCTTTAATTTAGGAACGTGCAACGACTAGCTGAAAAGCGTAGGGTGTAAGCAAATGACATCCGAAATGGGGAGCATCTTATATAAAGATGATGATATAGTCTGGTCTGTATAGTGATATACAGAAGTTCATAAGAGAACTGACAGGATGTTGCGAATCCTGTTGAACATATCGGGTGTTAAAGAAGGCCGTATCAAAATGGCTGAGTTTGGTGCCGGTGTAGATAAGTCCATGCAAGCGGTTTTAGATAAAACAAAGATTTCAGCCAATCAATTTGAAAAATGGGGACAAGCAATTGCTGGCGGTGGTGAAAATGGACAAAAAGCGATGCTTGAAGCAACCAAGGCTTTAGCTGGTGTTGAAAATGCGACAGACAGAAATGCGCTTGGTACGAAGATGTTCGGTACCCTTTGGGAAGACCAAGGAAAGAAAATTATCGATACGATTCTAAAGGCAGAAGGTAAGCAAGTTGATTTGAAAAAAGGAGTAGAGGATTTACATGGAGCAACTTCTAAAATAGATGCAAGTCCAGCTGTTAAGTTTCAAAAAGCCATGGAAGATTTAAAAATGGCACTTGAACCAGTTTTATCTGTGGTAGCTGATCTTGTTTCTAAATTTGCAGAATGGGTTTCTGACAATCCGGAATTAGCAGCAACATTAGCAGCTATCGCAGTAGCTATCGGGGTGATTTCTGGTGCGGTTATGGCACTTGCTCCTATAGTTATGGCGATCATGGGCCTGTTTGGTGTCGGAGCAGGAATAGCGGCTGCGATTGTTGCTGTTGTTCCTCTTATCATAGCCGCTATAGCAGCTCTAGGAATTGCAATTTATAAAAATTGGGACGATATCCAAAAATGGACCATCGAGGTATGGAATTCAATTACAGAATTCCTAATAGGAATATGGGACGGCATATCCCAATGGGCAACAGAAACATGGGAAAGTATTAGCGAATCTACCGCTTCTGCTTGGAATTCAATTAAAGAGTTTTTAGCAGAACTATGGAATGGAATAATGGAGTCCCTATCTGAAACATGGAATTCTATTGTTGAAACTACTACGGAAACATGGAATTCTATAGTTGAATATTTGACTGGAGTTTGGGATGGGGTAGTTGAGACGTTATCAGAAGTTTGGAATAGTATCAGCCAAACCACTTCCGAAGTGTGGACAGCGATTAGTGAGTTTTTCATTAGTACCTGGAATGGGTTAGTTGCTTTTATCACACCGATTTTACAAGGGATAGCTGATTTCTTTGCAATGATTTGGAATGGCATTTCAACAGTGATTCAAACAGTATGGAATTTCATTACGCAATACTTACAGGCGATTTGGACAGCTATTTTATACTTTGCTACTCCAATATTTGAAAGTATTAAGAATTTCATTTCTGAATGTTGGAATACCATTAGCTCTACTACAAGCTTTGTATGGGAAACGATTAAGAATTTCTTAGTTTCCTGTTGGAATGGGCTTGTAGCATTTGTTATGCCGATTTTTGAGCAAATCAAATCTTGGATCATTACTGTGTGGGATACAATCAGTTCAGCAACAATGGCTGTGTGGAATGCAGTGAAGAATTTCTTACAAGCATGCTGGAATGGATTAGTTGCTATTGTAACACCAATTTTTGATGCAATAAAAAACTGGATTGTGAATGCCTGGAACACGATTAGTTCCACAACAAGTGCAGTATGGAATGCCATTAAAAGCTACCTTTCTAGCTTATGGAGCTCAATTGTTTCCATAGCGAGTTCCGTATTCAATAACATCAAAGAAGCTATTTCGACTGTCTGGAACATGATTAGTAGTACGAGTAGTAGCATCTGGAATGGTATTAAATCAACTCTTTCAAACATTTGGGAAGGGATAAAATCAACAGCATCTTCGGTTTGGGATGGACTAAAAGAAGCTATTATGACTCCTGTTCGTTGGGTAACAAATGCTGTTAGTGGAGCGTTTGAAGGAATGAAATCGGCTGTATTAGGTGTATGGGATGGAATTAAAAGCGGTATTAAAACAGCGATTAATGGAATTATTCGTATCATAAATAAATTTATAGATGGTTTTAACACGCCAGCAGAATTATTGAATAATATACCAGGTGTTAGTGCTCCGACTATTCCGCATGTTCCTATGCTTGCTAAAGGTGGAAAACCTGTAGGGGATGGCTCATTTATTACTGGAGAAAAAGGACCTGAGATGTTTACAAAAAGAGGTAATTCAATTACAGTTACTCCGTTATCTTCGAAAGAGAGATCGCTTGGTATCACTGGAACTATGAATCAATTAATGGGCGATATGAGCCGTATGATGGCTAATTCTATGAGGCAGTTATCAGGCTTAAAAAGCGTTATGAGTGGTGTATACGGAAGTATGTCAAACAGTAGGCAAGCAATGACAGCTAGTGTTGCAAATCAAGTGTTTAATTATTCGTCAGGATCATCTGGTGGTAATGGAGTAATTCCGATGCTCGGAGGAGATTTAGTAGTTGAAGTACCTGTTAGTTTAGAAGGACGAGACGTGGCACGTGGTACTTATAGATATACAACTGAATATCAAGAAAGAGAAGCACAGAGAGATTCAGACTTTTAAGTTTGAGTCTCTTTTATTTTTAAACGAAATGAGGTGTTAACATGAGTTCTTTTACATTTAACAAAATACGTAAAGACTTTATTCAAATAGAAAAGGGATGGAGTCCACCGACATGGGCACCTCTAAAGCGAAATTTTTTAAAAACACCTGGATATCCAGGTGCAAGATTATTAGGTACAGAAACGGACCCTCGTCCACTTCCTGTACCTGTAGGAATTATTGTTCCAGATGAAACGAATTTAGAAACGTTAAAGGAAGAAATATCAGCTTGGTTAATTACAGAAGAATCGGTCGAGCTAGTTTTTGATGCAACTCCTGATAGAACGTATATAGCTGTTATTGATGAAGATTTTAATCTTGATGATTTCGTTACATTAGGTAAAGGTACTTTGAAGTTTACTTGTCCTATGCCTTATAAATTAGGACCTACTCGAACGGTAGAATTTGAAATGGATGGACGCGGATTAATAGCAAATGTTCAAAACAAAGGAAGTGTGGAATCCAATCCGATTATAGAAGTTGAAGTAACGAAGCCTTCCACATTTCTTGATGTATGGAATGGAACGAATTATTTTCGCATTGGATATCCGCTTAAAGCTGATCAAATTCCTGTTGAAAGGAATCAGCGTGTATTGTGGGATGAAATGTCCACCACTGTAGGATGGACGAATGTAGCTAAAACAGAGGATATGACAGGTGGAGGAAAGTTTAAAACAGACGGATATCGTTTTATGGCTGAATATCTGGGCGAACCTACAGTAAAAGGGTGGCATGGTTGTATAGCCAAAAAAAATATTCCACAAGGACCATTACAGGATTTCATCATGCAAGCTTATGTACAAATTAATAGTCATCATTGGGATCAAATGGGACGTGTGGAAATAGGTCTTCTCGATGAAAATAGTGATTATGTAGCTCGTATATCGATGAGTGATGTTCAATGGGAAGCCGAGCAGAATAGTGGATTTGCTAGTGTTGGGAATAGTAAAAAACCGGGTGGGCAAGTCTTTATCAACGAGCATGGAGATCATCCAGATACTTGGACTAACTTCAGAGGTCGCTTATGGCTTGCAAGAACAGGGAACAGATGGGAAGCATATATTTCTAAATTTATTTTAGGTACGGAGACTGATGACTCAGAGCGCTTTGTAGTGTGGATAGACGAAAATAACGTCAACATGAATAAAGTCACTCAAGTACAAATCAGTATTTCTCAGTTCTCTAACAACATGTTTTGTTCGCAAATGAGTATTGATGATTTGAAAATATGGAAAGTCAATATGAATACACAAGATAACCCACCGTATATTTTCGATGTTGGAGATAAAGTATCCATTGATACAGAGAGAAGCCTTGTAACGATAAATGGTAAGAGTGCTATTAATCTAAAAGATATATTTAGTGATTATCCGGTTGTTAATAAAGGTTCAAACACACTAGAGGTTATGCCTTCAAACGTAGGAAAAGCAAAGGTAATATACAGGGAGAGATTTAGATGAGAACACCTAGCGGAACACTTCATGTTGTCGATTTTCAAACAGAACAAATCGTTTCTACTATCCAATCTAAAGATTATTGGGATGATAAACGGCATTGGGAAATCAAGAACAATATTGATAAGTTTGATTTTACAACGGCTGATGGTACGGAACAAGCAGCTACACTCATGCAACAAAACTTAGTGTTAAAAGAGGTGCGTAGCGGTGTTATTGTACCGTATGTAATTACTGAAGCTGAAAAACTTTCTAATGATAGATCCGTAATTACTTATGCATCTGGTGAATGGATTTTATTAGCAAAAGCAGGTGTTATCAATCCTCAACGAATTGAAGGGAAAACGGTCAATGAGTTTATTGACATAGCTTTAACAGGGACAAAGTGGAAACGAGGTCGTACAGAATATTCTGGTTTTCATACAATGACTATCAATGAACCTATCGACCCGCTTAAATTTTTAAAGGATATCGCTTCTCTTTTTGATTTGGAAATTGTGTATCGTGCTGAAGTTGTTGGTAATCAATTCGTTGGTCGTTATGTGGATATGGTTAAGAAGCGTGGTCGAGAAATAGGTAAAGAAGTAACTCTTGGTAAAGATTTAATGGGAATCAAACGTATTGAAAACTCTCAAAATATCTGTACAGCGCTTATGGGGTTCGTTAAAGGTGAAGGAGATAAGATAATTACAGTTGAGAGTATTAATAACGGTTTGCCGTACATCGTAGATAGCGATGCGTTCCAGCGCTGGAATGAAAAAGGGCAACATAAATTCGGCTTTTATACGCCAGAAACAGAACAAGATATTACTCCAGAACGTTTAATGACTCTTATGAAAACAGAGATAAAAAAACGTGTTAATACATCTGTTTCTTATGAAGTTCAAGCGCAAAGTATCGGGCGAGTTTTTGGATTAGCGCATGAGCTAATTAATGAGGGTGATACAATCCGAATTAAAGATACAGGTTTTACACCTAAACTGTATCTAGAAGCTCGTGTTATTGCTGGTGATGAATCATTTACTGATCCTACACAAGATAAATATGTGTTTGGTGATTATCGTGAAATCATTGATCCAAACGAGGAATTACGTAAGCTCTACAATAAAGTCCTGGCTTCTCTTGGAAATAAACAAGAAATTCTAGATCAGCTAGATAAGTTGGTTAAAGAGACTGCTGAAAAAGCTAACAATGCTCAAAAAGAATCTGAAGCCGCAAAGAAACTTGCTGAAAAAGTACAAGAAAACATAAAGAACTATCAAACGACTATCATTGAAAGTAAAACAGCGCCGACTACAGGATTGGAAGCTGGTAAAACAATATGGCGAGATATTAGTAACGGAAAACCTGGTATTTTAAAAGTATGGAACGGTAACGGGTGGGAATTGCTAATTCCTGATGTAGAAGTAGTAAAGAAAGAGACACTGGAGCAAGTCAATAAGGATATTCGGTCCACAAAAGAAGAATTAAATAAGAAAGTGGAAGAAGCACAAAACGAAACCGCTGGACAATTTAATGTAGTAAACGAAAATCTTCAAGAGGTTTCTCGAACTATTAAAAATGTACAGAACTCTCAAGGTGAAATTAATAAAACTGTCTCTGAAATGAAACAAACCAATGAAGGTTTTACTAAATCTATTGAATTATTAACAAAAAAAGACGGTGAAATTACTGGAAAATTAAATACAGTAGTAGAGACTTCCGAAGGCACAAAAAAGATAATCTCTGAGGTGCAGCAAACAACAAATGATCTAAAGAAAACCACAACTGAAATTACAGAAAAAGCAGGGAAGATTAGTGAGAAATTAGAGAACGTAGAAAAGAAGGTTGCTAACGATAAAGCTGGAGGACGTAACCTTCTTTTAGATTCAAATGTTAAATATGAAAAAGCGGATTATTTAATTAATCAATATACTCTATCTGAAAATTTTTCTGCAGGTGAGGAATATACTTTTGTAATTAAAGGTAGTGTTCCACAGGGACAGAAATTTGGCATTTGGCAGAATGGTGGTTCGATTAATGTCGGGTATGCAACAAGTGTTTATGCCAGCGGAATTACTTATCTGACATTTAAAGCTGTTGCAACGACGGTAGGTAACGAGAAGAAATTGTCTTTATACAATTCCCCTCAAAACACAACGAAAGCGACAGTTGAATGGGTTGCTTTATATAAAGGGAATAGACGGCAGGATTGGACACCAGCTCCAGAAAACCAAGTAACAAATGATGAATTCACTAAGAAAACAACTGAGATTACAAAAAGTGTGGACGGTATTAAAGAAAGTATTAAAACAGTTGAACAAACACAAGGAAAATTTAGTGAACGTGTTAACACTGTAGAAAAGAATGCAGAAGGAACAACTGCAAGTGTTAAGAAATTACAGGAAACACAAACTGAGCAAGGAAAGACAATTAGCGAGGCTACTACAACGATAGGTCAACATAGCGAAGCATTGAAGCTAACAATGAAAAAGAAAGATGTTGAGGATTATGTAGGTGGTTTAGGTACTGTCAACGAGTTGCGTGATGCTGATTTTAAGTTAGGGCAGAAATATTGGATTTGGAATAGTGGTAATGGGGCTATTGGCTCTGTTGATACAAATTTAAAATACAAAGGTATGAATACATTCTCAATTACCGTTACTGGACAGACTCAAGATCGTTGGTGGGGTCTAACAAGTCAATTCATTGAGTGTCAAGTTAATGAGGAATTTGTTGCATCAGGTTATTTCAATACTGACGGGAAAACACCTATTGATAGTGGAGGTGCATTTATTGAAATTGAGTGGTGGACTGCTGACAAAAAAACTCGTATTAAAACAATTAGAACTAATGTCAAGGTTGTAAATAATAAGTGGGTTCGTGCTGTGTGTACAGACAAAGCACCTGCTAATGCATCGTTTGTGAGATGGCGTTATTATGTTACAAGAAATGGGCGTTTGTGGTGTGCTGCACCTATGTTGCAACGTGGCACTATAGCAAGTGAATTTTGGTTACATCCGAAAGATCAAAATGATGTTGATAAAATGATGGAAGATATCGCTAATAAAGTAGCTACCGAGAAATACAATCAGAAAGTTACAGAGTTAGAAAGAAGCATCACAGCAAATGGAGAAGGCGTTACTATCCTCGCAAAAAATCAGGAAACCTTTATAAACGATACTTATGATGCCTATGTAAAAAAAACGGAATCTAAGTTACAAGTGTTAGATGAAGGAATTATCGCACAGATTTTAAAGGATGGTATTGTTACTGCTATTAATATGTCCCCCGGAAAAATTACAATCAATGCTGCGAAACTGGATATTAATGCCGATACAATGGTGAAGTGGTTAACAGCAAAAGGTATCGATACGAATGTCATTAACGTTAATGGTGATAAAATTACCATTGATAAAAATGGTGTAACCGTAAAAATGCTAGACTTCCTATTCCAAGATGAATGGGGAACAAAAACAACTGCGGTATCAAGACGAAACTTAATAGCAGATTCCGATTTTTCTAGTGTTGGAAAGAAAAATATAGGAAATGCAGATTACTATGGGTTTGAAGGTGGATATGGTTTAACTTGGAAGTCGCAGGGCAATGTAGTGATAGAAAAAAATACATCTGTATTTGATTACGAACAAATGGTTAATGCGGCAAGGGTAGATATGTACAACTATCCAGAAGCAGTGGTTAACAATGGGATACATCCAGGAAACGAGTATACATTATCTGCACATTTTAGAGCATCTATGATAAATGGTGTACGTAAGACAGCGAAACCACGCTTGCACGTATGTTGTGTGAAGTTTAGGGACAATGTTTCCTATGATATATGGAATGAACAAAAAATGGACTTCCCTGAGCCAAGTATTTTTTATGGTGAAATTAGGAGATACTCATTTACATTCAAAGTACCAACAAACTATAAACCACAAGAACATGCATTGATTATTAAAGTCTGTTCTGCCAATGGACAAATAACTGGTGCGCAAACAGCGGTTTGTGTATCAGGTGTAACACTATACAGCGGTAAATATGCATCTATGTATAACTGGGATCGAGCGGCAGCAGAAAGAGCCGCTGGTCTTCAACCATTTAATACAATTGCTGTAGGTAGTGTAAATAACAACATAGGTCCGGCACCTGATGGTCAAACCTTTGATATATCAACAGAAAAAGATGTTAAGTTTTTTACTAATATACGAGCTGTACAAGGTGTAAATCTTGGTGGGAATGCATTTCAAGGTTGGGGGCATATTCGTTTTACAGACGGTAATCTCGGTCCGGGTTTTTATGTGAGCAGTGCGAATGGTTGGAAATTCAATGCCCTTGGATAAAAAAGGAGAGATATAGATGAATAAATATGACATTCAAATGATGCCACTTCAAGCAGGTGAAAGCTTTCCTTTTATGGGGAGGCTGGTAGATGCAACAAGAACTGATACAGGGATTTCCGTCCAAGTACCTGCTGATATGTTAAATAATGCTGGCATTCCAGAGGGCACTAGTAAGGTCGAAGTGTGGAGAGAAATGTCTGATGGAACAATCTGTTTCAGAATTGCAACCAGATGTGAACTATGTGGACGAGGTTCACGTCTATATGAATTAGATATGGGATTTGCTAAAAGACGCCTTTGTGCAGAGGATTATTTTAAATTGACAGGTAAAAATCCCCCACAAGAACTAGTAACAACTGAAAATAAAACAGAAACAGGGCAAGAGCAGCAATAGCTGGTCTTTTTTTATTGCTAAAAAAGGAGATGAAAAGATGGATCGTATTGATGTATTACTGAAAGCATATATAGCTACATTTGGTGGCTTTTGTGGGTATTTCTTGGGAGGATGGGATGCAACATTGAAAATCTTAGTAACAATGGCAGTTATTGATTATTTAACTGGCATGATAGCAGCAGGTTATAACGGAGAACTAAAAAGTAAAGTTGGTTTCAAAGGCATCGCCAAAAAGGTGGTGCTTTTTCTTTTGGTTGGGGTTGCAACTCAATTAGATGCAGCGTTTGGAAGTAACAGTGCTATTCGTGAAGCGACTATTTTCTTCTTCATGGGTAATGAGTTACTTTCACTTTTAGAAAATGCTGGTCGTATGGGGATTCCGCTCCCACAAGCTTTAACAAATGCAGTTGAGATTTTAGGCGGTAAACAAAAACAAGAAGATAGAAAAGGAGATGTTAAGTAATGGGACATATTATTGATATTTCAAAATGGAATGGTGACATTAACTGGCCTATAGCAAAGCAATACATTGATTTCATCATCGCTCGTGTGCAGGATGGTTCAAATTATGTGGATCCATTGTATAAAGGCTATGTACAAGCTATGAAGCAGCATGACGTTCCGTTTGGTAACTATGCATTCTGTCGTTTTGTTTCTATAGAAGATGCAAAAGTAGAAGCTCGTGATTTCTGGAATCGCGGTGATAAGAATGCGACAGTCTGGGTAGCGGATGTTGAAGTAAAAACAATGAATGATATGAGAGCGGGCACACAAGCATTTATTGATGAACTACGCCGATTAGGTGCTCAGAAAGTTGGTTTATACGTTGGTCATCATATGTATGCTCCATTCGGAATGGCAAATGTTAATTGTGATTTCGTATGGATTCCACGCTATGGAGGGAATAAACCAGCATACCCTTGTGATATTTGGCAGTACTCTGAAACTGGTAATGTACCTGGTATCGGCAAGTGTGATTTGAATTCTCTAATTGGTAGCAAATCGTTAGCTTGGTTTACAGAAGAGAAACAGCCAGAACAAGCTATTGCTAATGTTGGCTATCAATATGTTAAATCTGGTGGTTTTGGAATTTCATTGGTCCAGGAAGTCGTAAACGCTATGAATGAGCGTGGAACAAAAGGGAAAGTTGTCTCTGATCCATTAACTGGTTTAGCGTATTTACAAACTGAAGTTTTACCAAATGGTGAACTTGATAAAATTACAGCTTGGATGGACGAAAGAAACTGGTGGTACGAGTATTTGAAATAATACAAAAGAATAGTTTTACGAATAAAAATGTTACCTGATTCTATAGGTAGGTATTTATATATTGATTTTCATCTTTATAGATGTTAGTGTAAAGGTACCGTTTCTTATTTATCTATGAACCAGTGAACCAGTATCTGTAGAACGAATAGATTAATTTGAAAAAATCCCCTTGTGCACCTATATGCAGAAGGGGATTTTTGTTTTTATGAGATTTAAAATTTACTTTTAGATAATGCCTTTAATATAGGATTTATAATTTTACTCAACAAACGAAATGCGTTAAATATTGAACGAACGACCTTCATAAAGTTAGAGTTCTTTTTCATTTGGTATGTACCGTCCTTTAAATCTGATTATAGATCAGATATTTTTCTAACTTCTTTTTCCTTCGCTTTAAATTCCTTTTTATATTGCTTGAAATCTTGTTTATCTACTTTGAATTTTTCGCCAGTAGCAACATTCTTCACTAAGTATGTTTTAGTTATTGAGAAATAATAAATAAAAAATAATATACAAGATATTGAAAAAGTGGGGATGCCTAAGATTAATGCAATAATAAACAACGTTATATCTAATCCCGTAAACATGCGTTGCAAGACAATCCTCTTTCCAGCAACAGCTTCTGATTGCTGGAATTGTTGCATACGTTGTAAGGATGCAACTGTATCGTAACTCATGAAATAACCTCCTGGTTATATTGTTAGTTTACTTGATTAATATTCTTTGTCCACTTTTCGAAACTCTGACTGTGTAAGTCCATATGTCTCTGTTGTACAACCTGCTAACAACATAACAGGTAATGCTAAAGCTAACATTTTACGTTTTATTGTCACATACCCCTTTGAATACTTAATTTTGTGCGTCTCTTATCTCATTTAATGTAGAACCCATCGTGTCAATATACCCAAACATAGCCCCTAAGTTTGCTTCGGCTTTTTCTATATCATTTTCATCTAAACCTACAAATACTTGGTCTATTGACTGTTTAATTACTTTCACGTCGTCTCTTAATTGTGTTCGATAGTAATCATAATCCTTAGGCGGTTCTATAGCTGTTAGTTTGTCAAGATTTTCCTTGAATACCCCTAATTGTTGTTTTAATTCAACTTGATTTTCTTTTGAAGTTTCATCTTTTGCAAATATTGGTTTTGTAGCTTGTAACTCCTTTGCTACTTCTTTAGCAGTTTCATCTATATTTTCTTGATACTGTTTTAATGTTACAGGAGGAGTAACCTCTTTTATTATTTGTTTATCATCACTTGCTCGTTCTTCAGCTAATGTTCTATTTGCCTTTTCTTCTTCACTTGCTACCTTTTTAGTTTCTTCTTTAACTTCTTCTTTGACCTTTTTATCTTTATCTTTCATTTCTGACTCTGTTTCTTTTAGTGCTTTATCTAGTTCTTCATCCACAGTCTTCATGAAATCTTCTTCTCGTAGCTTTACTGTCTCCGATTCCTTCTTATCCTTTGACTCTGCATCTTTTAGGTTGTCAGTCTTTTTATAATCTTCAACTTTTACATTATCAGTTTTCTTCTCTTCAGCATTATCTTTAGAACATCCTACTCCTGCTACTAATATAAGCGGAAATGCTAAATATATTAGTTTCTTTGCTTTCATAATTCAAACCCCTTTAATATTAATAGTGTTATTATTCAGTTCAAACATACAAGTAGAGCCTTTTATTTCTTTGGTGTATAGTTAATTGATCCGTCTGTTGTACTTGATGTACCTTTTCCAAATGAATTATGATCCTGCTTAATAACATCTTGTTTGTTCTTAATTGCTTCTTTCAATGCATTAGGATCCTTATCGTTCATATCGGCAAAGAACGGTTGCCATGTATACATACCGCTATCTATCCCATCTAATGCACGTTCTACTTCTTCTTTTACTTTCTTTTTATCATTTCTAGGGTCTTCATACTTCTTAAATGCTTTCTCTACCTTAGGTAAATAGTCTCTTATATCTTCTATACCTTCTTTGATAATGTATTCATAGTCTGTATACTTTTTAGGTACTTCAACTCTTTCTAAACTATCTAATTGACTATAAATTTTTATAATAGTGTCCTTCGGTTCACCTTCATAGCTAGCTATTGAGAATGCATCAGACTCTTTCTTTAACGTTCTTATTGAATATTTAAGGTCTATTAATAAATCGAACATATAGTCAGGGAATTCTGTGGAAGATATAGGTATCGTATGCTTTTTATTAGTCTTATCATTACCTGACCTAGTTTCTTTCGCACTAGAATTTTCTTTTTCCTTATCTACCTCTGTCTGGCTTTCTGATTTCTTGTCAGACTTTTTCCCACTTCTTTGTTCTTCTTCATACTCCAATTTTGCTAATGCACCTCTGAGTTGCCTTTCTATTTCTTCGTCTTTATAATGCATTCTTTTCATATCTTCTATCATTTTATCTGCTTTAAACTCTTTGTCTACTTTTCGAAATTCTGCTTGTGTAAGTCCATATGTCTCTGTTGTACAAGCTGATAATAACATGATAGGTAAAGCTAACGTTACAAGTCTTTTTGCTTTCATTTTCTTATTACCCCTTATCGTGTTGTATGATTGTATGTGGTACTCAAAGTTACTTTATTTCTTTGCATGTTCCTCTATTTGCTTATCAAGTGCTTTAGCGTAAGCATCTTTGGTTTCTTGATTTAACTCATAAATTGCTTTATCCCACTGTTCACCATCTACACCTGACATATGTGGAGTGCTTTTTAGTAAGGCGTCTTGAATCTTCTGTCCATCTTCCTTATTAGCGTCTTTCAGTATCTTTGTTCCTTTTCTTGCGTCTTCTACTCCTTCTTGTACAAGTTTATGTATGTCATTATACTTATCAGGTACTTTTATGTTTTCCATACGGTCTAAGGCTTCGTCCATAGAATTTACTGTTTTTAGTACATCTTCATAGTTCTTCTTATCATTCATCGCCTTACCTGTTTTTAGTATTAGTGTATCCTTTTGGGTTTGAAACTCTAACAGTTGCTCGCAAATATAATAAGGATACTCTTTTTCGGATATTACTGTTTTCGAAATGGCTTTACTAGTTTTCTCAGTCTTAGGAGTAGAATTTTTATCTCCTATCCCGCAACCGAACAATAATAGAACTGGAAATGTTAATGCTATGAGTTTCGTTGCTTTCATTATGTATTCCCCTTTTAGAAAGTATTGTAATTAATTAACATATTGTACCATAACATAAATTATAAATATTGGATATACAAATTTTCTATCTTTACCGTGGAATTCATTTATTGTATTAATGAAGAATACGATATACATGCTTGGAAATGAAAATAAATCTACAGACTGTGAAATGGACATATAATAGAAGAAAAAATATAATATACGATTCTCTTACTTGGCAGAGTATGTAGATACAGGTGAGGAATTTACAATTGATGAGAAGGTAAATGTGGATGGTTCACTACGATTTAAGATACACAATAGCAAAGGGGAAACATATTATATAACGATAAATGAAACTTATGTATGGTAACTGTATATATTACTACAATACAGTATACTCATAGGAGATAGGTATGTGTTTGATAAAAATGAAATAAAAAAAACAAATGAGGTACTTCAAGCTAATGCATTAGATCCAAATATAATTGGCCCTACACTTCCCCCTATTCCACCATTTACTTTACCAACAGGTCCAACAGGTCCAACGGGAGCAACTGAAGGCTGTCTTTGTGATTGCTGTGTTTTCCCTATGCAGGAGGTGTTACGACAACTTGTCGGGCAGACTGTGATTCTTGCCACTATTGCAGATGCACCAAACGTAGCCCCTCGTTTCTTTTTATTCAATATTACTTCCGTTAATGATTTTTTAGTTACAGTTACAGATCCAGTTAGCACGACAACCTTCGTGGTCAATATTTCTGATGTAATAGGGGTAGGATTTTCAATAACAGTACCACCTCTAACATTACTTCCACCTGCCGATTTAGGGTGTGAATGTGATTGTCGTGAACGACCAATTAGAGAATTACTAGATACACTGATCGGTTCTACAGTGAATCTTTTAGTAAGTAATGGTTCTATTGCAACAGGCTTTAATGTGGAACAAACAGCTCTTGGTATAGTGATAGGTACTTTGCCAATACCTATAAATCCACCTCCACCTACACTCTTTAGATTCGCTATTTCAACTTGTAAAATTACAGCTGTGGATATAACTCCTACTCCTACGGCGACATAGTTCATTTCTTTTAAGTGGTCCCGTTGCAATTTTTCTAAACTTGAGGAAAAATATATATAATAGAAGAAAAATAAAAAATTCATTAGCTTTGTCATCACCCTGTTGGCGTCAACCTAATGCGCCTAATGGCTACAAAAGACATCTACTTCGTACCATTTGGCCAAGATGCACCAGAGAAAAAACCGAACTCAATGGTAGCTCGTATGGAGTTACTTGAAGATACAGTATTGGAAGCGCTACAAGGAAAACAATTACAACCTGTTGTTGTAGAAAAATTCAGATATATGAATTGAAAAACGAAAAAAACGTACAATTTTTGTTGAAACCATCATTCTTACTGTAGAATATGATAAAATTAACGTTATTAAGATTAGAGGGGGCATTGTAAGCTCCTTCTAATTCTAAGTTATAGAAGGATTGGTATCTAGAAAGGGGCATAGTGATGGAAAAGCAAAAAACTTTTCATGTCGCTGTAGTTGGAGCAACCGGCGCAGTTGGTGAACAAATGTTAAATACTTTAGAGAAACGAGAATTTCCAATTGGGAAGTTAACGTTACTTTCATCTAAACGATCTGCAGGTAAGAAACTTGTATTTAAAGGCGAAGAATTTACAGTTCAAGAGGCAACTCCTGAAAGTTTTGAAGGAGTAGATATTGCACTATTTAGTGCAGGTGGATCTGTATCGAAACAATTAGCGCCAGAAGCAGCAAAGCGTGGTGCAATTGTTGTTGATAATACAAGTGCATTCCGTATGACAGAAAACGTGCCACTTGTTGTACCTGAAGTAAATGAAAATGATTTAAAAGAACATAATGGTATTATTGCAAATCCAAACTGTTCTACAATTCAAATGGTAGTAGCTCTTGAGCCAGTTCGCCAGCAATATGGTTTAAAACGAGTAATCGTTTCCACATATCAAGCTGTATCAGGTGCTGGTGCGGCAGCTATTGAAGAACTTCATGAACAATCACAAGCAATCTTAAATGGCGAAGAAGTAAAGGCGAATGTTTTACCTGTATCAGGTGACGAAAAGCATTTCCAAATCGCTTTTAATGCTATTCCACAGATTGATAAATTCCAAGATAATGGATTTACATTCGAAGAAATGAAAATGATTAATGAAACGAAAAAAATTATGCATATGCCTGAATTAGAAGTAGCTGCGACATGTGTACGTTTACCAGTTGTATCGGGTCATTCCGAGTCTGTATACATTGAAGTAGATAAAGAAGGCGTAACAGTAGAAGAAATGAAAAACTTACTTGCAAATGCAGAAGGGATTGTACTGCAAGATAATCCAGCAGAGCAGTTATATCCAATGCCAGCTACTGCAGTAGGTAAAAATGAAGTATTCGTTGGAAGAATCCGTAAAGATTTAAATAATGATAAAGGATTCCACCTTTGGGTCGTATCTGATAACTTATTAAAAGGCGCTGCATGGAATTCTGTTCAAATTGCAGAGCGCTTAGTAAAATTACAATTAGTGTAAACGGCTAAGAGAAGGTGCAAAATATGAAAATTATTGTTCAAAAATTTGGTGGTACATCAGTACGTGATGACAATGGGCGCAAGCATGCGCTTCACCATATAAAAAAATCGTTAGCTGCTGGTTATAAAGTAGTTACTGTTGTATCAGCAATGGGCCGTAAAGGTGAACCGTATGCAACTGATACGTTATTAAGTCTTGTAAATCAAGAGGAACCTAATATTTCTAAACGTGAGCAAGATTTATTATTATCATGCGGAGAATTAATCTCAGCAATTGTTTTCTCTAACATGTTGAATGAGAATGGTATAAAAGCAGCAGCATTAAATGGTGCGCAAGCTGGTTTTGTAACGAATAATGACTTTACGAATGCTAAGATTATTGAAATGAATTGCGATCGTATACATGAAGAGTTACAAAATGTAGATGTTATCGTCGTGACTGGATTCCAAGGTCAAACGAAAAATGGAGATACGACAACACTTGGACGCGGAGGTAGTGATACCTCAGCTTCAGCATTAGGTGTTGCGCTTCATGCTGAATATATCGATATCTTCACAGATGTTGAAGGTGTTATGACTGCGGATCCT
Organism: Bacillus sp. TH30; assembly: GCF_016650875.1. Taxonomy (NCBI): domain Bacteria; kingdom Bacillati; phylum Bacillota; class Bacilli; order Caryophanales; family Bacillaceae; genus Bacillus; species Bacillus sp. TH30. Next base: position 4,155,121 of record NZ_JAEKEY010000002.1, read on the forward strand.
CGTATCGTAAAAGATGCACGTCATCTTCAAACTGTAACATATAACGAGATTTGTAACATGGCTTATCAGGGTGCGAAAGTTGTTCATCCGCGTGCGGTTGAAATTGCGATGCATGCAAAAGTACCACTTCGTGTACGTTCTACGTATTCTGATAGTGAAGGTACGCTTATTGCGGCATATGATGGTGCTACAAAAGGGCAGGATGTAGAAGAACGTCCTGTTACAGGGATTGCCCATGTGTCAAACGTAACGCAAATTAAAGTGCTTGCAAAAGAAACTGCATATGATTTACAACAACACGTGTTTAAAGAAATGGCTAATGAAGGGATTAGTGTGGACTTAATTAACATTTCTCCTACCGGTGTAGCTTACACAGTAAAGGATAGTGTATCAGCGCGTGCAGTTGAGGTTTTAAAGCAACTTGGATATGATCCAGTGGTGACAGAGCATTGTGCGAAGGTTTCTATCGTTGGTGCTGGAATGGCAGGTATTCCAGGGGTTACAGCGAAAATTGTCACAGCTTTAGCGGAAAAAGGTATTCAAATTCTGCAATCAGCAGATAGTCATACGACAATTTGGGTTCTTGTAAAAGAAGCCGATTTAGTGGAGGCTGTGAATGCATTACATAGTGCATTTGAGCTTTCAAAAGAAAAGCAACTGGAACAATAAGGAGTGAGATCATGATAGATTTTGGGACAATTGCAACCGCGATGGTAACACCGTTTGATAAAAATGGTAATATCGATTTTGCAAAGACAACGAAATTGGTAAATTATTTAATTGATAACGGTACAACAGCAATCGTGGTAGGAGGGACGACTGGAGAATCTCCTACATTAACATCAGAAGAAAAAGTAGCGTTATATCGCCATGTCGTATCTGTTGTCGATAAAAGGGTGCCCGTCATCGCTGGAACAGGTAGCAATAATACGCATGCTTCTGTTGATTTAACAAAAAAGGCAACTGAAGTTGGTGTTGATGCAGTTATGCTAGTGGCACCGTATTATAATAAACCGAGTCAAGAAGGGATGTACCAGCACTTTAAAACAATCGCTGAAAGCACTCCGCTTCCGGTAATGCTATATAATGTTCCAGGACGATCTATTGTACAAATCTCCGTTGATACAGTTGTTCGTTTATCAGAAATAGAAAACATTGTTGCGATTAAAGATGCAGGCGGCGATGTATTAACAATGACAGAAATCATTGAAAAAACAGCGGACGACTTTGCAGTATACAGCGGTGATGATGGTTTAACATTACCAGCTATGGCAATTGGAGCAAAAGGTATTGTTTCTGTAGCATCTCATGTTATCGGGAATGAAATGCAAGAAATGATTGCTGCATTCCAAGCTGGAGAGTTCAAAAAAGCGCAGAAATTACATCAATTACTAGTAAAAGTAACGGATGCACTATTTATGGCGCCGAGCCCAACACCAGTAAAAACAGCATTACAAATGGTGGGATTAGATGTAGGTTCTGTACGTTTGCCACTTCTTCCATTAACGGAAGAAGAAAGAATAACGTTACAATCCGTAATGCAATCTATTCCTCGTTAATAAAAATGACCTAGTGTGAAACTAGGTCATTTTTATTTTGACTAACTATATGTAAGTGATGAAAATTAGCTATAGTTAATAGGCTGTAATAAGAAGGGGATGGCAGGGGGGAGAATTAGTAAGAAACTGATTACAGAGATAAGATTTTTTTAGTGAATATCGTTTCATGTTTATGTAAAGAATTTACATGAATATTTTTCCATCAAACTCTTATTACGTAGGGAAAATAGTAAAACTGATATGAATTTTGCCCTCTTAAATTATAATCTCATTTTAGTGTCTTCTCTTGTCTTTCGCATAATTTAACTTGTGTTCTATTTCTTGTATCAGTTATAATATGGCTAAGTAGCTTAGTACGGGTATGCTTAGCAAAATTGGTAAAAATTAAGATTTAATGAAATTTTCATATCATATCGAATAAGATATTTGATTTATATAATGAAAGAGAGGTGAAACCTGGTTTAAAAAATTAACAAGGACATGATATCGCATAACGGTAAGGACATTCGTCTTGGACGGTGAATATATGGTGGTTGTAGAGTTTCCCCTGGTGTCTCTGCAATTTTAGTGAAATCAGTGTTTGCAAGATTTTTAAACCAGGCAACAACATGAAGAGAAAAGAGAATGAGTCTGTTAAAGTATTTGCTCTTGGCGGAGTAGGTGAAATCGGAAAAAACATGTACTGTGTTGAAATTGATTCTGAAATCTTTATTGTAGATGCCGGATTGATGTTCCCGGGAGATGAAATGTTTGGGATTGATATTGTTATTCCTGACATTACATATTTAGTAGAAAATCAAGAGCGAGTAAAAGGACTATTTATTACCCATGGTCATGAAGATCATATTGGTGGAATTGTTTATGTGCTTCGTAAATTATCTATTCCAGTATATGCGACGAAATTAACGGTAGGACTTATACAAGAAAAGCTTGGCGAAGCAGGAATGTTAGGCCGTGTAGACTTAAAAACAATTGACTCGAATTCAACAGTAGAGTTTAATTCAACAAATGTGTCATTCTTCGGAACGACACATAGTATTCCGGATTCTGTGGGTGTTTGTTTCCATACATCAAAAGGTGCTGTAGTATATACAGGAGACTTTAAATTTGATCAAACTCCAATCGGAAATAGTGGAGCAGATCTTGGGAAAATGGCGCAAATTGGAAATGAAGGCGTACTTTGCTTGTTATCTGATAGTACAAACGCTGAACGTCCTGGTTATACAGGTTCGGAAAAAGAAGTTGGTATAGAGATTTCTAAAGTATTCTATAGTTCAGAAGGACGTATTATTGTTGCTTCATTTGCATCGAATGTACACCGTATTCAACAAGTGTTTGATGCAGCTGCTGAAACTGGAAGGAAAGTAGCGGTAGTAGGACGTAGCATGGTGAAAGTGGTAGATATTGCAAGACGTCTTGGTTATTTAGATGTTCCAGAAGGTATGGTTATTTCATTACAAGAAATAGACAATTTCCCGGAAAAAAAGGTAGCTATCTTAACGACTGGTAGTCAAGGGGAACCGATGGCAGCCCTTTCTAGAATGGCGAAACAAGCTCATAAACAAATTTCAATTCGTAAAGGTGATACTGTTATTATTGCAGCTTCTCCAATTCCAGGAAATGAAGTATCTGTATCAAAAATTATTGACTTGTTATTTAGATCTGGTGCTGAGGTTATTTATTACGGTGAAAGAAAAGTTCACGTTTCAGGTCATGGTAGCCAAGAAGAATTAAAGTTGATGATAAATTTAATGAAGCCGAAGTATTTTGTACCCGTACATGGTGAGTTCCGTATGCAAAAAGCACATGCGTATTTAGCGGAAGATGTAGGTATTGCGAGAGAGAATATCTTTATCGTAGAAAAAGGCGATGTAATTGCTTTTGGTGACGATGAAGCAAAATTAGCTGGTAAAGTGCAAGCTGGTAATGTTTTAATTGATGGATTAGGTGTAGGTGACGTCGGTAACATCGTTCTTCGAGATAGAAAGATGTTATCTCAAGATGGAATTTTAGTTGTTGTTGTAACACTTGGTAAGGATGAAAAGAAAATAATCTCTGGTCCAGAAATTATTTCACGCGGCTTTGTATATGTTCGTGAATCAGAAGCATTAATCGAACGATCCACAGATATTGTACGTATGATTGTTGAACAATCAATTAAAGAATATACAATTGAATGGTCTATGTTGAAACAAAATATTCGTGAATTATTAGGGCAGTTCTTGTACGAAGAAACGAAGAGAAAGCCAATGATTTTACCGATTATTATGGAAGTATAAAGAAGGTCACCTTTACAGGTGATCTTTTTCTTTTTTAACCCTATCGAATGAAATTCATAACTTAAGAAATAATAGTTATATACGAGTGAAAGGGGATGCGATATGACAGAACGTGATCGTTATACAAATGAAGAAAAAGAAGCTGAGCCGAAAGAAGTTCCAAAAGAGGCTTCTATAGTGGAGAAAATTCAGCAACTTGGACAGACAAATGTACCACAAATGAATGAATCGCGTATTCATTGCTTAACAATTGTTGGGCAGGTGGAAGGTCATATTCAGTTGCCACCACAAAATAAAACAACAAAATATGAACACATCATTCCGCAAATTGTCGCGATTGAACAAAATCCAAAAATTGAAGGTTTACTGTTAATATTAAATACAGTTGGGGGTGACGTTGAAGCTGGATTAGCGATTTCTGAAATGGTGGCTTCGCTTTCAAAACCAACTGTATCTCTTGTTTTAGGAGGAGGGCATTCAATCGGTGTACCGATTGCGGTCTCAACTGATTATTCATTTATTGCCGAAACAGCGACGATGACAATTCATCCAATTCGTTTAACAGGTCTTGTTATAGGTGTGCCACAAACATTTGAGTATTTGGATAAAATGCAAGAAAGAGTCATTCGATTTGTGACAAAGCATTCGAAAGTAACGGAAGATCGTTTTAAAGAGCTTATGTTTGCAAAAGGGAATTTGACGCGAGATATTGGGACGAATGTAATAGGTGGAGATGCAGTGAAGTATGGTCTTATAGATGGTGTCGGTGGTATTGGTAGCGCACTTCGAAAATTAAACGAATTAATTGATGAACGCAAGGATAATAGTACAGAAGGGACAATGCTACAATGATTTTATATACAATTATGCCAGAGCAACTTGTGTATCCGGCCGATTATTCACAATGCGAAAGCCAAAAAGTTGTGAATATAAATGGCGTGGAATTAGTGGTTTCTGAGGAGGATAATCAATGTTACTCTATTGTACGTGTATTAAGTACGAATCCGTCTCACTACCTAGAGTTTGAGCCTGGACAGAAAATTACCTTTTAGCAAAAAGAAGGATTTTGTTTAGGAGCTATGGTATAATATAAAAAACAAGACGGTTGAGCAGCCATGAGTAGGCTGCTTTCTTCTGTTTATTTAACATTTTACAAGAAGTGTAAAAATAGAAGATATAAAGACCTGAAAAATAGAGAGAAAGACATGTAAGTAGAGCTTTTTTATAAGAAAGTTGTACTTAATTTTTAGAACACGAGGTGAAGAAATGGCAAAACAAAAGCAAAGAGGGACGAAGGCTAAGGCAAGACGTACGATAAAGCCAACTTTGTATTATGAAATCGTCGGGTTGACTCTTTTTGCACTTTCGATTATTACGATTTTACAGCTAGGTGTTGTAGGGAAATCGTTTGTGTTATTTTTTCGCTTCTTCTTTGGTGAGTGGTACATAATTGGTGTGTTAGGTGTAATAGCTTTATCTGTTGCGTTTGTAATAAAGCGGGGATGGCCCAACCTTTTAAATAAACGGCTAATAGGTGTTTATTTAATTGTACTAGCAATATTAATGTTTAGTCATATTACATTATTTAACCTGCTTACGAAAGATGGAGCTGTACAAAATACTTCTGTAATTGTTAGTACAAAAGATTACTTCTTCCTTGAAATGAAAAAGGGCCCGGATAGTGTTCATTTAGGTGGTGGTATGTTCGGTGCACTGATGTTCGCAACGTGCTACTTCTTATTTGACGAAGTAGGGGCATATATCATTGGAATTATTTTAGTTATTCTTGGAATACTTTGTATAACAAATAAACATATTGGAGAAGTTCTTGCTCCGGTAGGGAGAATTCTTAGAAGTCAGTTTCAAGTAATGCAAGGGGATTATAAAGATTGGAAATCTCAAAGGGTTGCCGAGCAAACTGAAAAGAAAAAAACAACAAGAAGCAAGAGGCGTGAACGTGTTGCTGAACAAGAAGAAGCTATTGAGCCAGTAGAAGAAATAGAAATTGGTCCACCAATTATTTCGAATTTTACTGAGAATTATCCAGTACGTGAAGAGACGGAAAAGCAGATAGAAGAAAATGATTTAATCACTCCTCCGTTTATTGAAGAGGCAGTTCCGCCTGCGCCAGAAGAACAACCTCACAAGAAACGAGGAGAAAAAATCGTTGAATCGCTAGAAGGTGAAACGAAAGCACCTCCTATGCAATTTTCTAATGTGGAAAATAAAGATTATAAGCTTCCTTCGCTTGATATATTAAAGTTTCCCCAAAATAAGCAAGTTACAAATGAAAATGCGGAAATTTATGAAAATGCTCGTAAATTGGAACGTACATTCCAAAGTTTTGGTGTGAAAGCGAAAGTAACAAAAGTACATAGAGGTCCTGCAGTTACGAAATATGAAGTGTATCCTGATATGGGAGTAAAGGTAAGTAAAATTGTTAGTTTAAGTGATGATTTAGCGCTTGCTTTAGCAGCGAAAGACATTCGTATTGAAGCACCTATTCCCGGGAAATCAGCTGTAGGGATTGAGGTTCCGAATTCAGAAGTTTCTATGGTAACGCTGAGAGAAGTTCTTGATTCAAAGGCGAATAACCACCCAGAAGAGAAGTTATTAATCGGTCTTGGACGTGATGTTACAGGAGAGGCTGTATTGGCACGTTTAAATAAAATGCCCCATTTATTAGTAGCTGGTGCGACTGGTAGTGGAAAGAGTGTATGTATTAATGGAATTATTGTAAGTATTTTAATGCGTGCAAAACCGCATGAAGTAAAATTAATGATGATTGATCCGAAAATGGTAGAGTTAAATGTATATAACGGTGTTCCGCACTTATTAACACCAGTCGTAACTGATCCAAAAAAAGCATCACAGGCTTTGAAGAAAGTTGTGAGTGAAATGGAGCGTCGTTATGAATTATTCGCGCATAGCGGTACGCGTAACATTGAAGGATATAATGATTATATTAAAGAACATAATAGCCAATCGGAAGCGAAACAACCTGAATTACCATATATTGTAGTAATTGTGGACGAGTTAGCTGATTTAATGATGGTTGCTTCTTCGGATGTAGAAGATGCGATTATGCGTTTAGCGCAAATGGCACGTGCTGCTGGTATTCATTTAATTATTGCGACTCAGCGCCCGTCAGTTGATGTTATCACAGGTGTTATTAAAGCGAATATTCCATCGCGTATTGCATTTGCTGTATCTTCCCAAATAGATTCTCGAACGATTCTTGACGGTGGTGGTGCAGAAAAGTTGCTAGGTCGTGGAGATATGTTATTCATACCAATTGGTGCATCGAAACCTGTTCGTGTACAAGGGGCGTTTTTATCAGATGATGAAGTTGAGAGAGTCGTAGAATCTGTTATTGCGCAGCAAAAAGCGCAATATCAAGAGGATATGATTCCACAAGATGTTCCTGAAACAAAGCAGGAAGTAGAAGATGAATTATACGATGAAGCGGTTCAGCTTGTAGTAGAAATGCAAACAGCATCTGTTTCTATGTTACAACGTAGATTTAGAGTAGGATATACGCGAGCAGCTCGTTTAATTGATGCCATGGAAATGAATGGTGTAGTAGGTCCTTATGAAGGTAGTAAACCAAGGGGAGTACTCATTAAAGATGTGCAAGAAAAAAGTTCTTAAAAAAAGCCTAATTGTTTTTACAATTAGGCTTTTTTATATGCTGTTTTTGTTATATACTATAGTCATCGGCGAAGAAAGGGCTTACATCTTTGAGGGTCCTTTAGAATACGAATGCTTATCGTTTTGGTTTTCAAAACGTTCGATATTTAATGTAGAAAAATGTTGAATTCTGTTGACACATATGGGAGCAAGTGGTAAGATTACTTCGAAAAGAATCACTGCCTCATATAATCTTGGAGATAAGGTCCATAAGTTTCTACCTGGCAACCATGAATTGCTAGACTATGAGGGGAAAAGTGTGTAACAAAGGATGTAAGGAATCTTTGTGCCGAACTTTTTCTCTATATGAGAAATGTTTATGGTACAAAGTTTTTTTTATGGAATAAAGTGTGAAAATTTCATCTTGAAAAATTATTAATATTTATTCGATAATTACGCTTATTTTTAGTATTTAGTAATTTATACTATGTTGTAAGTTGAAAAAAGAGAAAAGAAGTCTTACATCAGAGGTCGAATAATTGAAATGCGGGGGAGTCTTATGTCAGTAAAATCCGATAGTCGTCACCTATATTTGCGGGTGATTGATCACATCAAAGGAAAAATTAAAGATGGGGCTTACAAAGAAAAACAAAAGTTACCTTCAGAGTTTGATCTAGCGAAAGAACTTGGTGTAAGTAGGGCAACTTTAAGGGAAGCACTACGTATTTTAGAAGAAGAAAATGTTGTTATTCGTAGACATGGTGTAGGGACATTTGTAAATGCGAAGCCGTTATTTTCTTCTGGAATAGAGCAACTTTCTAGTATTACAGATATGATTTCTAGTGTGGGGAAAACACCAGGAACAATCTTTTTATCATCATCTACAACAACTTTAACAGAAGAAGAAAAAGAGAAATTTAATTGTGAAGATGCTTTTAGCGCAGTAATGATTGAACGTGTTCGTACAGCGGATGGGGAACCAGTTGTATATTGCATTGATAAACTGGCAAAAGAGATATTACCAGATTTATCGGGATACAATGAGGAATCGCTGCTTACAGTAATACATAATAATACGCACAAGCGTATCACATACGCAGTTGCTCACATTGAACCGATTGGTTATCACCCGAAAATTTCACCGATTTTAGAATGTGAACCTGAAACGGCACTGCTAGTTTTAAAACAAATGCACTATGATCAAAATGATGAGCCAATCTTATATTCTATTAATTACTTTAGAGCTGATAAGTTTAGCTTCCACGTATTAAGAAAACGTATGTAGGGAAGTTCCTTTTTAGGGAGGTGACAGCAAGAAGTAAGGGACAGCAGCGTATGAATCATTAGACAAAACATTTCAGGAGGGGTTTCTAGTATGAAGAAAAAAACAGGTCTTTTATTATCGTTAACGTTAGCGGCAAGTACAGTGTTAGGTGCATGTGGTAACTCGGATAGTGACAAAAAAGGGGATAAAGAGTTTAAGGTTGGTATGGTTACAGATGTTGGGGGCGTTGATGACAAATCATTTAACCAATCAGCTTGGGAAGGTTTAACAAAATTCGGTAAAGACAACGATTTAAAGAAAAATGAAGGATATCGTTACCTTCAATCAAGTAAAGATGCTGATTACATTCCAAATTTAACGAAATTTGCGAAAGATAATTATAACACAACATTTGGTATTGGATACTTAATGGAAAAATCAATTGAAAAGGTGGCTGAACAGTATCCAAAAGAGCAATTTGCGATTGTAGATACTGTTGTAAAGAAGCCGAACGTAACAAGTATTACATTTAAAGACCATGAAGGTTCATTCCTAGTTGGAGCTGTAGCAGCTATGACAACAAAATCAAATAAAGTTGGTTTTGTTGGTGGTGTGAAGAGTCCATTAATTACAAAATTCGAATCAGGTTTTAAAGCTGGTGCAAAAGCAGTAAATCCAAATATCGAAATTGTATCGCAATATGCTGATGCGTTTGATAAGCCAGAAAAGGGAACTATATTAGCTTCAGCAATGTACGGTCAAGGTGTTGACGTAATTTATCACGCTTCAGGTGCAACTGGTAACGGTGTATTCACAGAAGCGAAAAACCGCAAGAAAAAAGGTGAAAACGTTTGGGTAATCGGTGTTGACCGTGACCAAAACCAAGAAGGTATGCCTGAAAACGTAACTTTAACTTCAATGGTAAAACGTGTTGATATTGCAGTTGCAAAAGTGGCACAAGAAGCGAAAGATGGTAAGTTAAAAGGCGGTAAAATAGAAGAGTTTGGCTTAAAAGATGAAGGTGTCGGTATTGCGAAAACAACTGACAATGTGAAAAAAGTAAACCCAGAAATTTTAACAAAAGTAGAAGAGTTTGAGAAGAAAATCACTGCTGGTGAAATTAAAGTACCTGCGACTGATGAGGAATATAAAGCATACGAAGCTGCTTTAAAGAAATAATGATAGAGAAATAGCAAAGGTTAGTTCTTAGAACTAGCCTTTGCATATATAAAAATACCTTTAATAGAGTGTAATTGGGGAGTGTTCCCTGCTAAAAGGAGGAACAAAATGGAATACGTAATTGAGATGAACAATATTACAAAAGTATTCCCAGGCATTGTGGCGAATGATGATATTACGCTGCAAGTAAAACAGGGAGAAATACATGCTTTACTTGGAGAAAATGGTGCAGGGAAATCAACGCTAATGAATGTACTGTTCGGTTTGTATCAACCAGAACAGGGAGAGATTAAAATTAAAGGGAAACCTGTAAAAATTACAAATCCGAATATAGCAAATGACCTTGGAATTGGGATGGTCCATCAGCATTTTATGCTTGTTCATAATTTTACAGTTACAGAGAATATTATTCTAGGAAATGAGCCAAAGAGAAAAGGGAAAATCGCTGTTGAAGAGGCTGCAAAAGAAATTAAACAATTATCTGAACAGTACGGTTTAGCTGTTGATCCATATGCAAAGATTGAAGATATTTCGGTTGGGATGCAGCAAAGGGCTGAAATATTAAAGACACTTTATCGTGGTGCGGAGATTTTAATATTTGATGAACCTACTGCGGTGTTAACCCCTCAAGAAATTAATGAATTGATTCAAATTATGAAAAAACTTGTACAAGAAGGGAAATCTATCGTTCTTATTACACATAAGTTGAAAGAAATTATGGAAGTTTGCGATCGTTGTACAATTATTCGTAAAGGTAAAGGGATTGGTACAGTTGACGTTGCGAAAATGGATGAACATAAACTTGCAGAATTAATGGTCGGACGTCAAGTGAATTTTAAAACAGAAAAAATAGAGGCCAAACCGAACGAAGAGGTTCTGTCTGTTGCGGATCTTGTCGTTCATGATGCACGCCAATTACCTGCTGTAAAAGGCCTTGACTTAACTGTTCGTGCAGGAGAAATTGTTGGGATTGCAGGGATTGATGGAAATGGACAAAGTGAATTAATAGAGGCGATTACTGGTTTACGAAAAGTTGAGTCAGGTTCTATTGCAATTAAAGGAAAAGAAATAACGAATTGGCCTGTTCGAAGAATTACAGAGGAAGGAATTGGTCATATTCCAGAAGACCGTCATAAACACGGGCTAGTGCTTGATTTTTCTGTTAAAGACAATATAGTTTTGCAAACGTACTATAAGAATCCATTTTCAAAGAAGGGGATTTTAAACTTTAGTAAAATCACAGAGAAAGCAAAGGCGCTTATTGAACAGTTTGATGTACGTACACCTAGCGAACAAACATTAGCGCGTGCTCTATCAGGTGGAAATCAGCAGAAAGCTATCATTGCACGTGAAGTAGATCGTAATCCAGATTTATTAATTGCAGCACAACCAACACGTGGTTTAGATGTAGGCGCCATTGAATTTATTCATAAAAAATTAATTGAGCAGAGAGATAATGGTAAGGCAGTATTGCTCCTATCTTTAGAGCTGGATGAAATTTTAAACGTAAGTGATCGAGTTGCTGTTATATATGAAGGGAAAATTGTAGCGATTGTCGATGCAAAAGAAACAAATGAACAACAGCTTGGTTTGTTGATGGCTGGCGGAACGGAGAAAGAGAAGGTGAATACAAATGGCTAAAAAATTTTTAACGGAGCGAACAATTAATATTTTAGTTCCCGTATTATCCGTTATTTTTGGTTTACTTGTTGGTGCCATTGTAATGTTAGTTAGTGGATATGATCCAATTATTGGGTATGCAGCGCTTTGGGAAGGAATGGTTGGGAATCCGCAAGCAATTGGTGAAACGTTACGTACGATGATTCCACTCGTATTAGCAGGACTTTCCGTGGCATTTGCATTTCGTACCGGTCTTTTTAACATTGGGGTAGAAGGACAATTATTAGTTGGGTGGCTTGCCGCTGTTTGGTTTGGTTATGCAGTATCGCTACCGGCATTTTTGCATATTCCATTATCTATTTTAGTAGCCGCGATTGCTGGTGGTTTATGGGGTTTTATACCTGGATATTTAAAAGGAAAGCTTAAAGTAAATGAAGTAATTGTAACAATTATGATGAACTACATTGCGCTTTATGTTACGTATGACCTTATTAAACGTTTTATACATGAAGGTAATGAGAAATCTTATGATGTACAAGCGAGTGCTTCATTAGCTTCTGATTGGCTATCTTCATTGACAGATGGATCTCGTTTGCACTGGGGAATTGTTGTAGCTATTATAATTGCAATTGTAATGTGGTTCTTACTAGATAGAACAACGTTAGGGTATGAATTGAAATCAGTTGGGTTTAACCAAAATGCATCTCAATATGCAGGGATGAAAGTCTCGCGTAATGTTGTGTTATCAATGACAATTGCTGGTGCTTTTGCTGGAATTGGTGGGGCAATGGAAGGTCTAGGAACATTCCAAAGTATGACGGCAATGACGTCGTTTACTGGTATTGGATTCGATGGGATTGCGGTAGCTCTTCTTGGAGGAAATAATCCGTTTGGTATATTATTATCGGCTTTACTGTTCGGTGGTTTGAAAAGTGCAGCCCCGCAAATGAATTTTGAAGCAGATGTACCTTCTGAGTTAATTAATGTTATTATTGCATGTATTATTTTCTTTGTTGCTTGCAGTTATGTTTTACGCTGGGCACTTACACGCATGAGCAAGGAGGGGAAATAAATGAGCTTTATAGATATTTTAGCCATTCTTGTGACTGGTACGTTATATACGGCAGCGCCACTTATTTTTACGGCGTTAGGTGGAGTGTTCAGTGAACGTTCTGGAGTTGTAAATATAGCATTAGAAGGTTTAATGTTATTTGGTGCATTTACTGGTATCGTTACAACGTTATTAATGGGTGATACGTGGGGAGCAATGACTCCTTGGATTGCACTATTATTTGCAGCAATTGGTAGTGGGTTATTTGCACTTCTTCACGCAGTAGCATCCATTACATTCCGTGCGGATCAAGTAGTAAGTGGGGTAGCGATTAACTTTTTGGCTCTCGGTTTAACAGTATTTGCGATTAAGAAAATCTTTGGTAAAGGACAGACTGATTTTATTCAATACCGAATTGAAAAAATCGATGTTCCAGGACTTTCGGATATTCCGGTAATCGGGAAAATCTTTTTCTCAAATGTACCGTTAACATCGTATATTGCCATTATTTTAGCATTTGTTGTTTGGTACATTATTTATAAAACACCGTTTGGTCTTCGTCTACGTGCTGTTGGTGAACATCCAATGGCAGCAGATACGATGGGGATTAATGTATATAAAATGCGTTATATTGCAGTTTGTATATCTGGAATGTTTGCAGGAGTGGGTGGTGCGGTCTTCGCAATGTCGATTTCTGGTAACTTCTCAGGTGCTACAATTACTGGACAAGGTTTCTTGGCGCTAGCAGCTATGATCTTTGGTAAATGGAATCCACTTGGTGCTCTTGGAGCAGCGCTGTTCTTCGGATTTGCTCAATCACTTGGGATAACAGGTGGTACAATTCCTGTATTAAAAGAAATTCCAAGTGTATTCTTAACGATATTACCGTATGTATTTACAATATTAGCACTTGTTGGTTTTGTAGGCCGATCTGAAGCTCCGAAAGCATTAGGAACGCCTTATGAAAAAGGGAAACGATGAGTATTTAGAAAGTATAAGAAAAGCTCGCACATTAGTGTGGGCTTTTTTACATAGAATATATTTAATACGGAATTTCACTATGTTCCTTACATATTAAAGTTTTTAGAAAGAATCAAATGTAAGCATAATAAGGAAGAAAAGTTGATTTTTTATTTCTAAAAACTGTATATTGAAGAGGAATATTCCTACATACGTAAAGGAGGGCTATTAATGAAACTAATGGAACAGCAACTGCATGAATTAGGTGGCTTGCGAGTACATATTATTCCGACTGATAAATTTAAAACAAATACCTTTGTATTTCGTTTTAAAGCACCTTTAAATGAGGAGACGGTGACAGAGCGTGCCCTATTGCCGTACGTATTGCAAAGTGCGACAGAAAAACTGCCTTCTGTAATTCGTCTTCGTCAATATTTAGAAGAATTATATGGATCTTCTTTAGCGGTAGATGTAAGTAAAAAAGGGGAAGACCATATCATCTCTATTTATGTAGACATTGCAAATGAAACATATTTACGCGATGCACCACCGTTATTTGAAAAGGCACTTTCTATGTTATCTGATATTGTTTTACATCCAGCGACAGAAGGGGACGGTTTTCTATCTTCTATTGTAGAAAGTGAGAAACGAGCACTCTTGCAACGAATTGAAGCTACTTATGATGATAAAATGCGTTATGCAAACGAGCGTTTAATTGAAGAAATGTGCAAAGTAGAACCATATCGCTTAAGTGCAAATGGAAAAAAAGAAAGTGTTGCTTCTATTACAAATGAAAGTTTGTATCAATATTATCAAAAAGTGTTAGCTGAAGATGAAATGGATTTATATATCATTGGTGATATTTCAGAAGATGCTGTGGAGCTTGTAAATAAGTATTTTTCGATTTCACCTCGCGCTATGAAAGAGAGAAATGTACTTCTTCATAAACGAAATAATGAAGAAAAAGAAATTGTTGAAAAACAAGAACTAAAGCAAAGTAAATTAAATATCGGCTATCGCACATTCATTACGTATAAAGATGAAGATTATTTTGCATTACAATTGTTTAACGGATTATTTGGAGGGTTTTCTCATTCGAAGTTATTCGTAAATGTCCGTGAAAAAAATAGTTTAGCGTACTATGCAGCATCGAGATTTGAAAGTCATAAAGGTTTGCTCTTCGTTATGTCTGGAATTGAAGCGAAGAACTTTGAAAAAGCTGTTGAAATTATTAAAGAACAGATGAAAGCAATGCAAAGCGGTGATTTTTCAGAGGAAGAGATTCAGCAAACGAAAAGTGTAATTCAAAATCAAATCTTAGAGGCAATTGATACACCACGTGGTTTTGTTGAAATGCTTTATCACGGGGTGATTTCAGAGCGTACGCGTCCAGTTGAAGAATGGCTAACGGGCATAGAAAGCGTGACGAAAGAAGAGATTGTGAAAGTTGCTAATAATATTGAACTAGATACAATTTACTTTTTACATGGAACGGAGGGAGAATAAATGGAGAAAATTGTGTATGAGCAATTAAAAGAGACGCTATATTATGAAAAACTTCCGAATGGATTAGACGTATATATCTTACCGAAACAAGGCTTCAACAAAACATTTGCAACATTTACGACGAAGTACGGTTCTGTTGATAATACATTTGTACCGCTTGGAAAAGAAGACATGACTCGTGTACCAGATGGAATTGCTCATTTCCTTGAGCATAAATTGTTTGAAAAAGAGGACCATGACGCGTTTCAATTGTTTAGTAAACAAGGTGCTTCAGCGAACGCTTTTACATCTTTTACAAGAACCGCTTATCTCTTTTCCTGTACATCAAATGTAGAGAGAAATTTAAATACGTTGTTAGACTTTGTACAAGAACCGTATTTCTCTGAAAAAACGGTTGAAAAAGAAAAAGGTATTATCGGTCAAGAAATTCAAATGTACCAAGATAACCCAGACTGGCGTTTATACTTTGGGTTAATCGATAGTTTGTTTGTGAAACATCCAATTAAAATTGATATTGCAGGGACGATTGAGTCTATTAGTAAAATTACAAAAGACCTACTGTATGAATGTTATGAGACTTTTTACCATCCGAGCAACATGTTATTATTTGTTGTTGGAGCGATTGATCCTGAAAAAACAATGGATTTAGTTCGTGAAAATCAAGCGAAAAAAGATTACGAAAATCAACCAGAAATCGTTCGCTCTTTTGAAGAGGAACCAGAAGAAGTAAATGAAAAGAAAAAGATTATTTCAATGCCTGTTCAAACTCCAAAATGTTTAGTTGGTATTAAGGCAACGAATTTAAAAGAAAAAGGGCAAGCTCTGTTAAAACAAGAAATTGCACTTACATTACTTTTAGATTATTTATTTGGAAAAGGGTCAGTTCATTACGAATCTTTATATAATGAAGGTCTTATTGATGATTCGTTCTCGTATGACTATACAGAAGAAAATAACTTCGGTTTTGCAATGGTTGGTGGAGATACGAAGCACCCTGATGAATTGGCAGAGCGATTAAAAGGTATTTTACTACAAACGAATTATGATCAGTTAGATGAGACTGCGCTGGAACGGGTGAAGAAAAAGAAAATTGGTGGATTTTTACGATCGTTGAATTCACCTGAATATATTGCAAATCAGTTTACACGATATGCGTTTAATGAATCTAGTTTATTTGATGCTCTTACAGTGTTAGAAGGATTAACTGTTCAAGACCTACAACAAGCAGCAAAAACATTATTAATTGAAGAGAAAATGAGTGTCTGCCAAGTGTTACCAAAAAAATGAAGTAATATGTGAATAAAAAACGCAGTATCTATATCCCTCATCTAACGTTTGGTTATTGCCAAATGGTAAGATGAGGGTATTATTTATTTATACATAAAAAGATAAGAGAGGGAATTTATGAAAAAGTATGCATTAGTAACTGGAGGAAGCGGAGGGATTGGCTCTGCTATTTCGAAGCAGTTAATCGAGGATGGTTATACAGTCTATATTCATTACAATAAAAGCGAAGAGAAGATAAGGGGGTTACAAAAGGAGTTTGATGCAGTGATTCCTGTGCAAGCAAATTTAGCTTCTATCGATGGAGCAGAGAAATTGTGGGGACAAATCGAACATCCTATTGATGTTATTGTATACGCAGCTGGAAAGAGTATATTTGGATTAGTAACAGATGTTACTAATGAAGAATTAGATTATATGGTGGAGCTTCAAGTGAAGAGTGTATATAGACTTTTATCGATGGCGCTTCCACCGATGATCGGGCGGAGAAGTGGTAATGTTGTTGTTATTTCATCCATTTGGGGGCAAATAGGAGCGTCTTGTGAGGTGCTGTACTCAATGGTGAAAGGTGCACAAAATTCATATGTGAAGGCTTTAGCGAAAGAAGTTTCTCTAAGTGGATTGCGCGTTAATGCGGTAGCGCCAGGTGCGATCGAAACAGAAATGTTAAATGTATTTTCAGAAGATGATAAAAATGAAATTGCTGAAGATATTCCATTAGGTAGAATAGGACTACCCGAAGAGGTAGCAAAAACAGTCTCCTTCCTCGTTTCGCCAGGAGCTTCTTATATTACGGGGCAAATTATCGGAGTGAATGGCGGTTGGCATTGCTAAAAAATTCTTACATAAAAAACAAGAAATTGTACAAATTAAGCATGATTCTATTACTAAAATAGTGAGGTGCTTAAACATGTCAGTGTTAGATAATTTTGATCAGTGGAAGAGCTTTTTAGGAGAACGTTTAGAACAAGCGGGGGGAAAAGGGCTTGATGGTGGTGCCGTATCAGATATGGCATTTCGTGTTGGTGATTATTTAGCAAATGAAGTAGAAGCGCGCAACGATCAAGAAAAATTATTGTCTGAGCTTTGGAAAGTTGCTGATGAACAAGAGCAACATACAATTGCAAATTTAATGGTGAAGTTTGTACAACATAAGTAAAAGTAGAGAGGAGCTTCTCCTCTCTACTTTTTTTGTATAGTAATTAGGAGGAATAGATTATACATTTAGCTTCCCTATTAAGGTGAAATCATATAATATAGTACGTAGGTGTAAAGTAAGCGTAGGGGAGTGATCTTGGATGATTGAATGGTATTTTGAATATGAAATACATAAAAACCGACCTGGCTTACTTGGTGACGTTTCTTCGTTAATCGGTATGCTTGGCATCAATATTGTCACAATTAATGGTGTAGATAATGCACGACGTGGACTTTTGCTTATGTGTGATAATCAAGAACAAATCTCTAGACTTGAATCAATTTTAAATACGATGGATAATATAACGGTAACGAAATATCGTCCGCCAAAGCTTAGAGATAAGCTAGCAGTTAGACATGGTAGGTACATACAACGAGATGCAGATGATAAGAAAACATTTCGATTTGTGCGTGATGAATTAGGATTGCTTGTAGACTTTATGGCGGAGATAATGAAAAAAGAAGGTCATAAATTAATTGGGATACGAGGAATGCCTCGTGTCGGAAAAACAGAATCTATTGTTGCCGCAAGTGTTTGTGCAAATAAGAGATGGTTATTCGTATCATCTACTCTCATTAAGCAAACTGTTCGTAGCCAATTGATTGAAGATGAGTATAGCGACGATAATATTTTCATACTAGATGGAATTGTGTCGACAAAGCGTGCAAATGAAAGACACTGGCAGCTCGTTCGTGAAATCATGAGATTGCCTGCAACGAAAGTTGTGGAACATCCGGATGTGTTTGTGAGTCAGTCAGAATACACATTGGATGATTTTGATTATATTATCGAATTGCGTAACGATTATGATGAAGAAATTCAATATAATTTAGTAGATGAAATTGAGCAAGGTACGCAAAACAATTTCTCTATGTTCGACTTTTAAAGAAATATTGAGGTGTTAGTAGTGACGGAATTAGGACAAAAGCTGACAGAAGCAAGAGAAGCGAAAGGCTTATCTATTGATCAGCTGCATGAGATTACAAAAATTCAAAAACGCCATTTAGTAGCGATTGAAGAAGGTAACTATGATGTGTTGCCAGGAGCTTTTTATGCGCGTGCATTCATTAAACAATATGCAGATGCTGTTGGATTAAATGGAGAGGAACTGCTTGTGGAATATCAGAGTACGATACCACAGTCTGAAAAACGTGAAGTTCCACAAGTATCAACTGGACAAAAAACACAAGAAACAATGCAAAAATCTTCATCATGGCCAATTGCGGATCATATGCCCAAAATTTTGATTGCGTTGTTAGTAATCGCATTTGGCGTGGTAGTCTGGTTTGTTATTCAAGCGTTAACTGGAAAAGATGATAGGCAAGTTCAAAATGCTCAAAGTGAGAAAATTGAGGTTCAAAAAGCAAAAAATTCTCCGTTAGATACGAAGAAAGATGAAGCGAAAGCGGAAGAACCCAAAAAAGAAGAACCCAAAAAAGAAGAACCCAAAAAAGAAGAACCAAAGAAAGAAGAGCAACCAGCGCAACCAACTGGACAACAAGAAGTGAAGGTAGTTGGAACGAGTGGTAAGGTATCTACTTTGGAAATTCATAATAATAAAACATTAGAACTGGAAATTTCAGCGAAGGGTGCAAGCTATGTAGATGTTAAAGATGATGCGGGTAACGAAATTCTAAACACTACAGTACAAAGTGGTCAAACAGAAAAACGTGATTTATCAACAGTAAAAGAAGTGCGGCTTAATATTGGAAGTGCACCGAATGTTGAAATTAAACTGAATGGCCAAGTGGTTACTTTCCCATTAGATCCAGCAAAAGAATATCACCAAAGATTGGTGATAAAAAACCAAGGGATAGGGCAAGCTGCGCAATAACAGTCATCGCTTCGATGACTTTTTTCAATGAACAAATGTTTTTGACATGATGGAGGAATAGCTGTGAATTTACCAAATAAAATTACAATATCTAGAATCTTCTTAATTCCAATTTTTATGGTAATTATGTTAGCG
This sequence comes from Bacillus sp. TH30, assembly GCF_016650875.1. Lineage (NCBI taxonomy): Bacteria > Bacillati > Bacillota > Bacilli > Caryophanales > Bacillaceae > Bacillus > Bacillus sp. TH30. Next base: position 4,174,620 of record NZ_JAEKEY010000002.1, read on the forward strand.
CCCTTTGAGTGGGGCTCATTTATAATTGGTGATGTAGAGTTACCAATTCAACATTTAGTAGGGGCACTTATCTTTATTATTGCTTCGGCTACAGATTGGATTGATGGACATTATGCAAGAAAGTATAATCTTGTAACGAATTTAGGGAAATTCCTTGACCCGTTAGCAGATAAATTACTTGTTTCGGCAGCACTTATCACATTGGTAGAAATGCAATATGTACCTGCTTGGATCGTTATTGTAATTATAAGCCGTGAGTTTGCAGTAACAGGTTTACGCCTTGTACTTGCTGGGACAGGGGAAGTAGTTGCAGCAAATCAGCTAGGGAAAATTAAGACATGGACACAAATTATTGCGATTGCAGCATACTTATTACATGATGTACCGTTAAATCTACTTCATATTCCAGTTGCAGATATTTTCATATGGATTGCATTATTCTTTACCGTTATTTCAGGATGGGATTATTTCTGGAAAAATAAAGATGCTTTTGTAAACTCAAAATAGAAGTTTATGGGGGAATTGGGATGAATGCTGAAATTATTGCGGTTGGAACGGAATTATTACTTGGACAAATTGCAAATACAAATGCCCAGTTTTTATCTGAAAAGTTAGCTTCAATCGGAATTAACGTGTACTACCATACTGTTGTTGGGGATAATAACAAGCGATTACAGAAGGCAATTGAATTGGCTGAAGAACGAGCTGATATGCTCATTTTTACAGGTGGATTAGGACCGACAAAAGATGATTTAACGAAAGAAACAATAGCGTCTAGTTTAGATGAAGAGCTTGTGTATGATGAAAAGGCATTAACATCGATAAGTGATTATTTTAAGCGTACAGGCCGTGAATTTACGGAGAATAATAAAAAGCAGGCGCTCGTTTTAAATGGATCCACTGTATTTGCGAATGATCACGGTATGGCGCCTGGTATGGGATTAAATACGAACGGAAAAGTTTATATTTTATTACCAGGACCACCAAAAGAAATGAAGCCGATGTATATAAGTTACGTAGAGCCTTTTTTATGTAAGTTTACAACGGGGGAAAATATTTATTCTCGTGTTCTTCGTTTTTTTGGTATTGGGGAATCTCAATTAGAGGTGAAAGTTCAAGATTTAATTGATGGACAAACGAACCCAACCATTGCACCACTGGCAAATGATGGAGAAGTGACATTACGTTTAACTGCCAAACATCATGATGCTGATGAGGCGGAGAAATTGATTCAGCATGTAGAAGATTTGATTTTAGAAAGAGTAGGAGAATTTTTCTACGGATATGACCAAGATTTCCTTCATTACAAGGCAATAAGGCTATTGAAGGAAAAAGGGTTAACTTTAGCGTGTGCAGAAAGTTTAACAGGTGGTCTTTTTGGAAATCAAGTAACAGAAAATGCTGGTGTTTCGTCTGTATTTAAAGGCGGTGTCATTTGTTATCAAAATGATGTGAAGCAACAAATTTTACATGTACCTGAAGAAGTGTTACGTACTGATGGCGCGGTTAGTAAACAGTGTGCTCGCTATCTTGCTGAAAATGTAAAGGAACTGTTAAAAGCAGATATCGGAATTAGTTTCACTGGGGTGGCAGGACCGGATGCTTCAGAGCATAAAGAACCAGGAACAGTATTTATTGGATTGGTGATTAAAGATGAACCAGCTGTAGTCTTCTCGCTTAATTTAAGTGGAAGTCGTCAACAAATTAGAGAACGCTCTACAAAATATGGATTTTATCATTTATTTAAAAAGCTAGAAGAGATATAAATTTCTTCTAGCTTTTTTTGTGGGAAAACCTAGTTTTATTCGATATAAAATAAAAAAACGAATAAATGTTCGATTTTTGTTGGCAAATTGAATTGAAAATAGGTATAATAAGATTAGCAATTTAGTTAAGGAGGAATTTTGAATGAGCGATCGTCAAGCGGCATTAGATATGGCGTTAAAACAAATAGAGAAGCAATTCGGTAAAGGTTCAATTATGAAATTAGGAGAACAAGCGGAGCGTAGAATTTCTACAATTTCAAGTGGTTCTTTAGCACTTGATGTGGCACTAGGGGTAGGCGGATACCCACGTGGCCGTGTTATTGAAATTTATGGACCTGAAAGTTCAGGTAAAACAACAGTTTCATTACACGCAATCGCGGAAGTACAGCGTCAAGGTGGACAAGCAGCGTTCATTGATGCGGAGCATGCAATGGATCCTGTATATGCACAAAAATTAGGTGTTAACATAGATGAATTACTATTATCACAGCCTGATACAGGGGAGCAAGGACTAGAAATCGCAGAAGCACTTGTACGAAGTGGAGCGGTTGATATTATCGTAATTGACTCTGTGGCAGCTCTTGTACCGAAAGCTGAGATCGAAGGGGACATGGGTGACTCTCACGTTGGTTTACAAGCACGTTTAATGTCACAAGCACTTCGTAAACTTTCAGGTGCAATCAACAAATCAAAAACAATCGCAATCTTTATCAACCAAATTCGTGAAAAAGTTGGGGTTATGTTCGGGAACCCAGAAACAACTCCAGGTGGTCGTGCGTTGAAATTCTATTCAACTGTCCGTCTTGAAGTACGTCGTGCTGAGCAGTTAAAGCAAGGTAACGATATTGTTGGTAATAAAACGAAAGTAAAAGTAGTTAAAAATAAAGTAGCACCGCCATTCCGTGTTGCTGAAGTTGATATTATGTACGGAGAAGGTATTTCAAGAGAAGGTGAAATCTTAGATATGGCTTCTGAACTTGATATCGTTCAAAAGAGCGGTGCTTGGTACTCTTATAATGAAGAACGCTTAGGACAAGGTCGTGAAAATTCGAAGCAATTCTTAAAAGAGAATACGGATTTAAGAGAAGAAATTGCCTTCTTTGTTCGTGAACATCACGGAATTGGTGAAAACTCTGGTGTTGAAGACACGGAAGATTCAACTCGTCAAGATTAAAAAATAAAAGACACGGTCCCGTGTCTTTTATTTTTTAATCCACTATGAAAGCGTTATATATAGCTGGAGATAAAATATTTATTCTATCCAAAAGGCTATGTGTAAAGGGGAATATTCATATATTTTAAGTGAATGAATTGGGATTTTCTAAGGTTTTCCAGGATAATATGCTGTCTGTTTTTTAAATCCATATAAGATTCAGGGCTTAAGGTAAAGAAAGTAAAAGTAGACAACGCTTGACAATGAAAATTGCGATAGATACAATGAGAATGTATATTTTTTCTTATATACGATATACTCTTCTCAAGAAGAGAAGTAATATTCGGAGTAAGACTTAAATCTTGCCGAAATAATAATATGACATTTTAATTGTGAAATGAAGAAAGTCCCTTAAAAAAGCGGGACGACGGTCTTTGCTGTACGTTGTAATTCAATGTACATGCCGACAGTCTTTTTTCATTCATAGCAAGGGGAGGTGAAATCATGAGTAGTAGTACAGTTTGGATACTCATCTCCATTTTGCTTGCAACAGTCGGTGCAGTTGTTGGCTTTTTTGTTCGAAAGTCTATTGCTGAAGCGAAGATTAATGGTGCAGCTAATGAAGCAAAACGTATTCTAGACGAAGCGAATCGTGATGCGGAAGCACTTAAGAAAGAAGCGCTTTTAGAAGCAAAGGATGAAATTCATACACTTCGTACAGAAGCTGAATTAGAAATTCGTGACCGTAGAAGCGAATTACAAAAACAAGAAAATCGTTTAATGCAAAAAGAAGAGAACCTTGATCGTAAAGACGAAACGCTCGATAACCGCGAGCGACAGTTAGAAAAGAAAGAGGAATCTCTTGTAGCGAAACAACAACAGATTGAAGAGTTGGAAAGCAAAGTGGGAGAGTTAGTTCAAAAGCAACAAACAGAATTAGAGCGCATTTCCAATCTGACCCGCGAACAAGCGAAAGCAATTATTCTTGGTAAAGTGGAAAGTGAAGTTTCTCATGAAATTGCCGTTATGGTAAAAGAAAGTGAAGTTCGCGCGAAAGAAGAAGCGGATAAGAAGGCAAAAGAGATTTTATCTCTTGCAATGCAAAGATGTGCAGCTGATCATGTTGCTGAAACAACCGTTTCGGTTGTAAATCTTCCAAATGACGAAATGAAGGGACGTATTATCGGACGTGAAGGTCGTAACATTCGTACGTTAGAAACGTTAACAGGTATTGACCTTATTATCGATGATACACCAGAAGCTGTAATTCTATCTGGATTTGACCCGATTCGTCGTGAAACAGCTCGTATCGCTCTTGATAAACTAGTACAGGACGGACGTATTCACCCAGCGCGTATTGAAGAGATGGTCGAAAAATCAAGACGTGAAGTGGACGAGTATATTCGTGAAGTCGGAGAGCAAACAACGTTTGAAGTGGGTGTTCATGGCTTACATCCAGATTTAATTAAAATTTTAGGTCGTTTAAAATACCGTACAAGTTACGGACAAAACGTCTTAAAACACTCTATGGAAGTTGCATACTTAACTGGACTTATGGCAGCGGAGCTTGGTGAGGATGAAAAACTAGCAAGACGTGCTGGTCTATTACATGATATCGGAAAAGCAATCGATCATGAAGTAGAAGGTAGCCACGTTGAAATTGGTGTTGAACTCGCAACGAAATATAAAGAGCATCCTGTTGTAATAAACAGTATCGCATCTCACCATGGTGACACAGAACCAACTTCTATCATTGCAGTTCTAGTTGCTGCAGCAGATGCATTATCAGCTGCAAGACCGGGAGCTCGTAGTGAAACGCTTGAGAATTACATTCGTCGTCTTGAAAAGTTAGAAGAAATTTCAGAGTCTTATGAAGGCGTAGAAAAATCTTTCGCAATTCAAGCAGGACGTGAAGTTCGTATTCTGGTAAAACCAGATACAATTGATGATTTAGAAGCTCATCGTTTAGCTCGTGATATTCGAAAACGTATTGAAAATGAACTGGATTATCCAGGACATATTAAAGTAACTGTTATTCGTGAAACACGTGCAGTGGAATACGCAAAATAAAGTGGTGAAACACCACTTTATTTTTTTGTGTTGGAATTGGGTAAAATAAAGAAAATTATTTATGAGCAGTATGCAAGTGAAAGAAACTTATAATAGATAAATTGTAACTGTTGTAAGGAAATAGCTTTAAGGTTATAGTATGGTAATAAAAAATGTAGTACATAGAAAGGGTAAGACATATGAGAATATTATTTGTTGGGGATGTAGTAGGATCTCCTGGTAGAGACATGATTCAACAGTACGTACCGGCATTAAAGAAGAAATATACACCGACAGTAACAATTATTAATGGAGAAAATGCTGCGGGTGGACGTGGAATTACGGAAAAAATATATCGAAACTTTTTAGAGTGCGGGGCACAAGCGGTTACGCTTGGAAACCACGCTTGGGATAACCGTGAAGTATTTGAATTTATCGATGATGCAAAATATCTTGCAAGACCAGCTAACTTCCCAGAAGGAACGCCGGGAAAAGGGCTTATCTTTGTAAATTGTAATGGAACAGAAGTTGCAGTTATTAACTTACAAGGACGTACTTTCCTTCCTCCAATTGATTGTCCATTCCGTAAAGTGGATGAGTTAATCAGTATTGCAAAAAAACGTACAAACATTATCTTTGTTGATTTTCATGCTGAAACAACAAGTGAGAAGCAGGCGTTAGGTTGGTATGTAGACGGTCGTGCTACAGCGGTAGTAGGTACACATACACACGTTCCTACAGCTGATAATCGTATTTTACCAAGCGGAACAGCTTATATTACAGATGTTGGTATGACAGGCCCATATGATGGGATTTTAGGTATGGATCGCGAAGCGGTATTGAAGAAGTTTTTAACGAACTTACCAGTGCGTTTTGAAGTGACGAATGGTAGAACACAATTAAGTGCAGTGTTAATTGATGTGGATCCTAATACAGGGAAAGCAAAGAAAATTGAGCGCATTTTAATTAATGATGACCAGCCATTTTTTGACTGATTTTTAACAAAAAGTTAGAGAATTCGTTATATTTTAATTTTTTAGAAAAATTACAGAAATTTAGCAGGAATACGTGCCATCCCTCGTGAATATAAGTTAAAGTGAAATAATTGCTATTACTTTTTATAGAAACGAGGAGGAAACGCGGAATGGAAATATTAAAAGTTAAAGCAACGTCGGTCCCTAATTCTGTAGCTGGTGCACTTGCAGGTGTTATTCGCGAACGCGGAACAGCAGAAATTCAAGCTATTGGTGCAGGTGCATTAAACCAAGCGGTAAAGGCAGTAGCAATTGCAAGAGGATTTGTAGCGCCTAGCGGTTTGGACTTGATTTGTATCCCAGCGTTTACAGATATTATGATTGATGGTGAAGAGCGTACAGCGATAAAATTAATTGTAGAACCTCGTTAAGTTGAAACAACCTGTTTGCATGTATGCAAACAGGTTGTTTTTGTAATGGAGGAATGAAAATGAAAATTTTTGATGCACATTGCGATGTACTCTTTCAGTTATGGAGTGCAAAGGGAAAAAAAGACTTTCAAAACGATTCACAATTACATATTACATTTGAACAATTAATGAAAAGAAAAGGAAGTATACAATGCTTTGCTATATATATACCAGAAACAGTAGCGTATGAAAAGCGTTTTGAAGTTGCGCTGCAAATGATAGATATTTTTCATAATGAAATTCTATCGCTACCAGGAATGAAGTTTATTCAGACAAAAAACGATATTAACATGCTAAAACAGGACGAGATTGGAGCATTATTAACATTAGAAGGATGCGAAGCAATTGGAAAAGAAGCGATGAAATTACGTTTGTTTTATCGCTTAGGTGTACGTTCCTTTGGATTGACATGGAACTATGCCAATTTGTTAGCTGATGGAGCGCTAGAGGCACGTGGAGCAGGTTTAACTACATTTGGTAGACAAGTTGTACAAGAACTTAATACGTTACATTTATGGACCGATGTGTCTCACTTAAATGAAAGAAGCTTTTGGGATGTTATTGAAATTGCTAAAAACCCAATTGCATCTCATTCAAACTGTTATCAACTTTGTGGGCATCCACGCAATTTAACCGATGAACAAATAAGAGCCCTTATAAAGAAAAATAGCATTATTGGTATTACTTTCGTACCGCAGTTTTTAACGAATGAAAGACAAGCGAATATAGCAGATATATTAAGGCATGTGGAATATATTTGTTCATTAGGTGGAGAAAAAAATATAGGATTCGGTTCTGATTTTGATGGGATTTTAGAAACTGTTGTAGGTGTAGAAGTATATAGGGATTATGAAAATATAATTAATCAACTGTGTAAAAAGTATAATGAATCAACTGTAGAGCGATTTTTGTATAAAAATTTTGTTGACTGTATAACGTTCTAAAATTATATTTTAATAATTCTGAAGAATTAAAATAAATTCACTTGAATTTATTGATTTTTTTAAGACCTAATACTAGAATGGTAAACGAAATAGCATTATACTAAAGATTCAGGGAAAACAGAAGAGGCATAATTTGCGTCCATTGTAGTTTATTTGCATAAAAAATGCTAAACTAATACTGTAAAAAAATACACTACAATGAATGCAGCCAAAAGGGGTGTAGGAGATGATTAGTCAACTTTCATGGAAAGTTGGAGGCCAACAAGGTGAAGGAATTGAAAGTACAGGGGAAATCTTCTGTATTGCATTAAACCGATTAGGATATTACCTATACGGTTACCGCCACTTCTCATCACGTATTAAAGGCGGCCATACAAATAATAAAATTCGTGTAAGTACAACAGAAGTACGCGCGATCTCAGATGATTTAGATATTTTAATTGCTTTTGATCAAGAAACAATTGATTTTAACTTCCACGAACTACGTCCGGGCGGAATTGTAGTTGCGGATGCGAAATTTAATCCGACAATACCTGATAATACAGATGTAAATCTATATGTGATACCGTTTACAGATATCGCTTCAGAATTAGGCACATCTTTAATGAAAAATATGGTTGCTGTTGGGGCATCTAGTGCGGTATTAGGATTAGACGAAACAGCTTATTTAGAGGTTGTTGAAGAAATCTTTGGTCGTAAAGGAGAGCAAGTCGTTCAAAAGAATATGGAAGCAATTAAACGCGGCTCTCAATACATGAAAGAATTGCTTGGTGAGAAAGTAAACATGATGCAGCTTGAAAAAGCTGACGGTAAGAAACGCATGTTTATGATTGGAAACGACGCAATCGCATTTGGTGCGGTAACTGGTGGCGCTCGCTTTATGTCTGCATATCCAATCACACCTGCATCTGAAATTATGGAATATTTAATTAAAAAGTTACCGAAAGTCGGCGGAACAGTAATCCAAACTGAGGATGAAATCGCAGCTTGTACAATGGCGATTGGTGCAAACTACGCTGGTGTTCGTACATTAACAGCATCTGCTGGTCCTGGTCTTTCTTTAATGATGGAAGCAATTGGTTTAGCAGGTATTACTGAAACACCGCTAGTTATCATTGATACACAACGCGGTGGTCCAAGTACGGGCTTACCAACAAAACAAGAGCAGTCTGACTTAATGGCTATGATTTACGGAACACATGGTGAAATTCCAAAAATCGTAATGGCGCCAAGTACAGTTGAAGAAGCTTTCTATGATATTGTAGAAGCGTTTAACTTAGCAGAAGAATATCAAGTGCCTGTTATTTTCTTAACAGATTTACAGCTTTCTTTAGGAAAGCAAACAGTAGAACCACTTAAGTTAGATAAAGTGGAAATTCGTCGTGGTAAGCTTGATTTAGAAGTAGAATTACCAGAACGTGAAAATAAAGCATACTTCAAGCGTTATGAAGTAACAGAAGATGGAATTTCACCACGTGTTTTACCTGGTATGAAAAATGGTATTCACCATGTTACAGGTGTAGAACATGATGAAACGGGTAAACCATCTGAATCAGCGTTAAATCGTAAAGATCAAATGGACAAACGTTTCCGTAAAATGGCGAATTTACAGTTTAATACCCCTATTTACAAAAATGCTAAGCATGATGACGCAGACGTATTGTTAGTAGGCTTTAACTCAACTCGTGGTGCGATCGAAGAGGCAATGCAGCGTTTAGAACAAGAAGGAATGAAAGTAAACCATGCCCATGTACGTTTAATTCATCCGTTCCCAACAGCTGAAATCGATCCACTTGTGAAAAAAGCGAAGCGTGTTGTAGTAGTAGAAAACAATGCAACTGGTCAGCTTGCTAACATTATGAAAATGAATCTTGGCAATGGCGAGAAAATTTCTAGTCTTTTAAAATACGATGGAAATCCATTCTTGCCGAAAGAGATTTACAACGAATGTAAAAAAGGGGTTGTATTAAATGGCAACATTTAAGGACTTTCGTAACAGTGTAAAACCAAACTGGTGCCCAGGTTGCGGAGACTTCTCGGTGCAGGCTGCGATTCAGCGTGCGGCAGCTAACGTTGGTTTAAATCCAGATGAGCTAGCTGTTATTTCTGGTATCGGCTGTTCCGGTCGTATTTCAGGGTATATTAATTCATATGGTTTGCATAGTATTCACGGACGTGCTCTTCCAATTGCACAAGGTGTGAAAATGGCAAATCGTGATTTAACAGTTATTGCATCCGGTGGTGACGGTGATGGTTTTGCGATTGGTATGGGACATACAATCCATTCTATTCGTCGTAACATTGATATTACGTACATCGTAATGGATAACCAAATTTACGGATTAACAAAAGGTCAAACTTCACCACGTAGTGAAGCTGGATTTAAAACGAAAAGTACACCACAAGGTTCAATTGAACCATCACTAAATATTATGGAAATGGCTTTAACAGCTGGTGCGACATTTGTGGCGCAAAGCTTTTCAAGTGATTTAAAAGAATTAACGCAAATTATTGAAGCTGGTATTAACCATAAAGGCTTTTCATTAATTAATGTATTTAGTCCATGTGTTACTTACAATAAAGTAAATACTTATGATTGGTTTAAAGAGAATTTAACGAAACTAAGTACAGTAGAAGGATATGATCCATCTAACCGCATGATGGCTATGCAAACATTAATGGAAAAGAACGGGTTAGTAACAGGTTTAATTTATCAAAACACAAAGCAGCCTTCTTACCAAGAGCTTGTAAAAGACTATAGTGAAAAACCTTTAGTGCAAGCTGATTTGAATATGGATCAGAAAATGTTTGATGAGCTTGTTGCTGAATTTATGTAATGATCGGAGAGAAGGTTGCCGCTTGGTAACCTTCTTTTTGAGTGAATAAAAATAATTAATAGATTTGTTTACTTAGAAAATTCAGAATGATAAAATAATATATAAATCGTTGTATAAAAATAGCATGTTCATTAACTGTGAAATGAAATATAGGATAAGAAGCCTTCTTCGTTAAAGTTGGCTAAAGGCTCTATACTATGATAATGTGTATAGGGATAAAGCAATATACTTTTGGGTAGGACAAGATGAAATAAAAAAAAAGGGAATGTCTATTTGTGTGGGGAAGACTTCATTCTTACGGATGATTAGATCGATTACTCAAGTTTCAAAGGGCAAGTTATCTCTCATGCTATCTAACATCATTGAGATGGGTCTAAGCGCATTAAAATGGACTACAGAGTGTGTATAGTTAAGGGTGAAAGGAGATTACCGATGAACGAGCAACAACGATTAGCAAGTCGACAAGCAAATTCCTCTACGAAAAAAGAAGAGAAAGATTATAGTAAATACTTTGAAAGTGTATACCAACCACCTTCCTTGAAATTGGCGAAAAAGCGTGGGAAAGAAGAAGTTAAAATTGAAAGAGATTTTGGCCTACCTAAAGAGTTTCGCGATTTTGGCGCAGGAAGAAAGTTTTACATTCGTACATATGGCTGTCAAATGAATGAGCATGATACAGAAGTAATGGCTGGGATTTTTACAACACTTGGATATGAGCCAACCTTTTCAACTGAAGAGGCAGATGTAATTTTATTAAATACTTGTGCAATTCGTGAAAATGCTGAAAATAAAGTGTTCGGTGAACTTGGTCATTTAAAATCATTAAAGCGAAGAAATCCGGATCTTATAATTGGTGTATGTGGTTGTATGTCTCAAGAGGAATCTGTTGTAAATAAAATTATGCAAAAAAATCAGCATGTAGATATGGTGTTTGGTACACACAATATTCATAGATTACCGTATATCCTAAAGGACGCAATGTTCTCAAAAGAGACGGTAGTTGAAGTTTGGTCAAAAGAAGGGGATGTAATTGAAAACCTTCCGAAAGTACGTCGTGGTGATATTAAAGCTTGGGTAAATATTATGTATGGCTGTGATAAGTTTTGTACATATTGTATTGTACCGTATACACGTGGAAAAGAGCGCAGCAGACGTCCAGAAGATATTATTAAAGAAATTCGCCATTTAGCTGCGAACGGTTATAGAGAAATTACGTTACTTGGCCAAAACGTAAACGCATACGGTAAAGACTTTGAAGATATACAATATGGTCTTGGCGATTTAATGGATGAACTTCGTAAAATCGATATCGCACGTATTCGTTTTACAACAAGTCATCCGCGTGATTTTGATGATCATTTAATTGATGTTCTTGGAAAAGGTGGTAACCTAGTAGAACATATCCACTTACCAGTTCAATCTGGTAGTACAGATATGCTTAAAATTATGGCGCGTAAATATTCGCGAGAACACTATTTAGAGCTTGTACGAAAAATTAAAGAAACAATTCCGAATGCAGTACTAACGACTGATATTATCGTTGGTTTCCCAAATGAAACGGATGAGCAGTTTGAAGAGACGATGTCGTTATATCGTGAAGTAGGATTTGATACGGCATTTACATTTATTTATTCTCCGCGTGAAGGTACACCAGCTGCAAAAATGCAAGATAATGTTCCGATGGAAGTGAAGAAAGAGCGATTACAACGCTTAAATACACTAGTGAATGAATATGCAGTTAATAAGAATAAGCGTTATATAGGTCAAATTGTAGAAGTATTAGTTGAGGGAGAAAGTAAGAATAATCCTGAAGTACTTGCGGGATATACACGTACGAATAAACTTGTAAACTTTGTTGCTTCAAAATCTTTAATTGGTCAGCTTGTGAAAGTAAAAATAACGGAAGCAAAAACTTGGTCTCTTAACGGGGAATTGGTTAAGGAGCCGATTGAGGTGAAATAATAGATGAAAGTATATACGAAAGATGAAATTGTTGAGCAAGCGAAAGAATTAGCGAAAATGATCTCTGAAACAGAAGAAGTCGATTTCTTTAAGCGAGCAGAAGCACAAATTAATAAAAATGAAAATGTAAAGCGAGCAATTGATGAAATAAAAGCTTTGCAAAAACAAGCAGTAAACTTGCAACATTATGGGAAATGGGAAGCTTTGAAAAAAGTAGAAGCTGAAATTGATGCACTTCAAGATAAGTTAGATAATATCCCAGTTGTACAGGAGTTTAAATCTTCACAAACGTATGTAAATGACTTACTACAGCTAGTTGCTAGTACCATTTCTAACAATGTAACAGATGAAATATTAGTTTCAACTGGCGGCGATGTGTTGAAGGGTGAAACTGGTGCAGCAGTAGAAAGTAAAAAAGGAAATTGTGGTTGTTAAAGAGATGTCTTATTGACATCTCTTTTTTTTAGTGGGTTATATCGGAAATTCTTCTCAAAAAAAAGAATGACACATTCCGCTATTGTCACGCATATGATTAAGTGAATAGTGATTGAGGAGGGTTACGAATGTCCGAATTTAGAGAGATTATTACAAAAGCAGTGGTTGGAAAAGGACGTAAGTATACAAAGTCAACGCATACATGTGAATCGAATAATGAGCCAACAAGTATTTTAGGGTGCTGGGTAATTAACCATTCGTACGAAGCGAGAAAGAATGGAAAACATGTGGAAATTGAAGGTTTCTATGATGTAAACACTTGGTATTCATTTGATGGAAACACAAAGACTGAAGTTGTAACAGAACGTGTTAACTACAATGATGAAGTAAGTATTGGGTATCGTGATAAAAACTTCTCTGGTGACGATTTAGAAATTATCGCTCGTGTAATTCAGCCGCCAAATTGTTTAGAAGCTCTTGTATCGCCAAATGGTAATAAAATTGTTGTGACAGTAGAACGTGAATTTGTAACAGAAGTAGTTGGGGAAACGAAAATTTGTGTAAGTGTAAATCCTGAAGGTTGCGTAGAATCAGACGAGGATTTCCAAGTCGATGATGATGAGTTTGAAGAATTAGATCCGAACTTTATCGTCGATGCAGAAGAAGAGTAAGAGAAAGCTAGGGAGAAGTTCTTCCTAGCTTTTTACAGTACATAAGTGGTTCTGCATGAACATGATTCCTTATGAAATGTGCTATAATGAGGAAAGACTCCTGGAATAGGAGATATGGATGTCCGTGAAGTGTGACATATATGAATATAGATTATTATGTAAGAATTATGGAGGAAAGACATGACGCAATATACGCCTATGATACAGCAATACTTAAAGGTTAAGGCAGACTATCAAGATGCCTTTTTATTTTTCCGATTAGGTGATTTTTATGAAATGTTCTTTGAAGATGCGGTTAAAGCAGCTCATGAACTTGAAATTACATTAACGAGCCGAGATGGTGGTAGTAGTGATCGTATACCGATGTGCGGTGTACCGCATCATGCAGCTAAAAATTATATTGAACAACTTGTTGAAAAAGGATATAAAGTAGCTGTTTGTGAGCAAGTGGAAGATCCAAAAACAGCTAAAGGTGTAGTACGTCGTGAAGTAGTACAACTAATTACGCCAGGAACGATGATGGAAGGGCGTACAATAGACGAGAAAGAGAATAACTTCTTAGCAGCATTAACACATTTCGAAGATGGATCTTATGCGCTAGCTTGTAATGACTTAACGACTGGACAAAATACAGTGACGTTATTAACTGGTTCAGTAGAAGATATTTTATTAGAAGTGTATGCGACTGGTTCAAAAGAAATTGTTGTAGATTCTACATTTTCAAAAGATGAATTAAATAAGTTAACTGAAACATTAAAAATGACGATTTCGTATGAAGATGCAACAGCTATTCCAGAAGGATTAGAACATCTTGTGAAAAGTGTTTCCCAAGCGAAATTAATTAAAGCAATTGGACGCTTATTTAACTATGTGATAAGAACACAAAAACGTTCGTTAGATCACTTGCAACCAGTAGAAATTTATTACACGAATCAATTTATGAAAATTGATGTGCATTCAAAACGCAATTTAGAGTTAACAGAGACTCTTCGCACGAAGGAAAAGACAGGCTCATTATTATGGCTATTAGACAAAACAAAAACGGCTATGGGTGGGCGTATGTTAAAACAGTGGATGGAACGTCCACTTATCCAGAAAGAAAAAGTTGAAGAGCGTTTAGAAATGGTTGAAACGTTTGTAAATGATTACTTCTTACGTGAAGATTTAAAAGAAAAGTTAAAAGAAGTATATGATTTAGAGCGTTTAGCAGGGAAAGTTGCATTTGGTAATGTAAATGCACGGGACTTATTACAATTAAGACGTTCTTTACTGCAAGTACCAGCTATTTTAGAAGCGATTAGTCTTTTAGATAATGCTTATGCAGCAAGATTAATTCAAGGTGCGGATCCATGTGAGAGCTTAACTGAATTACTAGGAAGAAGTATTCAAGAAAACCCACCGCTTTCTATTAAAGACGGAGATATTATTAAAGACGGTTATAATGACAAGCTTGATCAATATCGTTACGTTAGTAAAAACGGAAAAACGTGGATCGCTGAGCTTGAAAAACGAGAGCGTGATATTACAGGGGTTAAATCATTAAAAATTGGGTACAACCGTATTTTCGGCTACTACATTGAAGTGACGAAGGCGAATCTTGCAGCACTTCCAGAAGGGCGCTATGAGCGTAAACAAACACTTGCAAATGCAGAGCGTTTCATAACAGATGAACTAAAAGAAAAAGAAACATTAATCTTAGAAGCAGAAGAGAAAATTGTACAATTAGAATACGATTTATTTACAGCACTTCGCGAAGAAGTAAAAGTATTCATTCCGAAATTACAGCATTTAGCAAAAGTAATTAGTGAACTAGACGTACTGCAAAGCTTTGCGACAGTTAGTGAAGAAGAGCAGTTTGTAAAACCTGTTTTAACAAATAAGCGCGAAATCTTTATTAAAGATGGTCGTCATCCTGTCGTTGAAAAAGTATTGAACGGGAAATTGTATGTACCGAATGATTGTATTATGCCGGAGAAGATGGATGTCTTTTTAATTACAGGACCGAATATGTCTGGTAAAAGTACGTATATGAGACAATTAGCACTTGTTACTGTTATGTCACAAATTGGTTGTTTTGTACCAGCGACAGAAGCAGTATTACCTGTCTTCGATCAAATCTTTACGAGAATTGGTGCAGCGGATGATTTAATCTCAGGTCAAAGTACATTTATGGTTGAAATGTTAGAAGCGAAAAATGCAATTGCAAATGCATCAGAGAGAAGTTTAATTTTATTCGATGAAATTGGACGCGGTACATCTACGTATGATGGTATGGCACTTGCGCAAGCAATCATTGAACATATTCATGACCAAATTGGTGCGAAAACATTATTCTCTACACATTATCATGAATTAACAGTGTTAGAAGAAAGTTTAGACCAACTAAAGAATGTACATGTTTCAGCAATTGAAGAGAATGGAAAAGTAGTTTTCCTTCATAAAATTCAAGATGGAGCAGCTGATAAAAGTTACGGAATTCACGTTGCTCAACTTGCCGAGCTTCCAGAGAGCTTAATCGCTCGCGCGAAAGAAGTGTTAGCACAACTAGAAGGACAGGAAGAAATTTTTATTCCGAAACGAGTAGAAGTGAAAGTACCAGAAGTCGCTCCAGAACCAGTTGTTGTAAAAGAAGAACCAGCAGAAATACAAGAGACGAAAGTAGAGACTGAGGAAGAATCGCAATTATCATTCTTTGGTGGAGAACAGTCTTCGAAAAAACAAGACAAGTCAGTTCTAGATGCAAAAGAAACGGCAGTACTTGCACAAATTAAAAAGATTGATTTACTCGATATGACGCCTTTAGAAGCGATGAATGAACTGTATCGTTTACAGAAAAAGTTAAAGAAAGGATGAGTAAGTAGATGGGGAAAATTCGCAAACTCGATGATCAACTCTCTAACTTAATTGCGGCAGGGGAAGTAGTAGAGCGCCCTGCCTCAGTTGTAAAAGAACTCGTGGAAAATTCCATCGATGCGAATAGTACATCTATTGAAATCCACTTAGAAGAAGCTGGATTATCGAAGATTCGCATCATCGATAATGGAGATGGTATTGCTGAAGAAGATTGTATCGTTGCATTTGAACGACACGCAACGAGTAAAATTAAAGATGAAAATGATTTATTTCGTATAAGAACGCTCGGTTTCCGCGGAGAGGCCCTGCCGAGTATTGCCTCAGTGAGTGAATTAGAATTAATTACGAGCACAGGTGATGCGCCTGGTACACACCTTAGTATTAAAGGTGGAGACATTATAAAACAAGAGAAAACGGCAAGCCGAAAAGGAACAGATATTACTGTACAAAACTTATTTTTTAATACACCAGCGCGTCTTAAATATATGAAAACGATTCATACAGAGCTTGGGAACATTACAGATATCGTGTATCGTATTGCAATGTCTCATCCAGAAGTATCGTTAAAACTGTTTCATAATGAAAAGAAATTGCTTCATACATCAGGGAATGGTGATGTAAGACAAGTACTTGCATCGATTTACAGCATTCAAGTTGCGAAGAAGCTTATTCCGATTGAAGCTGAATCTCTAGACTTTACAATTAAAGGATATGTAACATTACCAGAAGTAACGAGAGCGTCGCGTAACTATATGTCAACGATTGTAAATGGCCGTTACGTTCGAAATTTCGTATTAATGAAAGCCATTCAGCAAGGATATCATACGTTATTGCCAATCGGACGATACCCAATCGGCTTCTTATCAATTGAAATGGATCCAATGCTTGTTGATGTCAACGTACATCCAGCAAAATTAGAAGTACGCTTTAGTAAAGAACAAGAATTGCTAAAGCTTATCGAAGAAACATTGCAAGCTGCATTCAAAAAAATACAACTCATTCCAGATGCTGGTGTAACAACGAAGAAAAAAGAAAAAGATGAAAGTGTGCAAGAACAGTTCAAGTTTGAGCATACAAAACCGAGAGAATCATCTATGCCTAACATCGTTTTACCAACAGGAATGGATGAGAAACAAGAAGAAACAACGACTGTAAAACAACCAGCACAACTGTGGCAACCGCCGAAGCAAGAATGGCAACCACCACAGTCACTAGTAAGAGAAGAGCAAAGCTGGCAGCCATCCTCTAAGCCGGTAATAGAACAAACGGTTCGAGAGGAAAAGGAATGGACTAGCAACGATGACGATTTTGAATTAGAGGAATTGGAAGAAGAAGTTCACGAAATAAAAGAGATTGAAATGAACGGTAACGATTTACCACCACTTTATCCAATTGGACAGATGCACGGAACATATATTTTCGCTCAAAATGATAACGGGCTATATATGATTGATCAGCATGCTGCGCAGGAGCGCATCAATTATGAATATTTCCGTGATAAAGTGGGACGAGTTACGCAAGAAGTACAAGAATTACTTGTACCGTACCGCATAGATTTATCTCTTACCGAATTTTTACGTGTCGAAGAGCAGTTAGAAGAACTAAAAAAAGTCGGACTATTTTTAGAGCAGTTTGGCCATCAATCCTTTATCGTTCGTTCGCATCCAACGTGGTTCCCGAAAGGACAAGAAACAGAAATCATTGATGAGATGATGGAGCAAGTCGTCAAACTAAAAAAAGTTGATATTAAAAAATTACGTGAAGAAGCAGCTATTATGATGAGCTGTAAAGCATCGATCAAGGCAAATCAATATTTAACGAACGATCAAATATTTGCTTTACTTGAAGAGCTGCGCACAACAACAAATCCATACACATGTCCGCATGGAAGACCGATTCTGGTGCATCATTCTACTTATGAGTTGGAGAAGATGTTTAAGAGGGTTATGTAGGGTTAATGTCCAAAGAGAAAAAGTTCGTTCCCAGTTATTTGAAACGGTTTGAAAGTGCCTAGTATTATTTATATGTGTTGAAAGAAAATAAAATAAATATGTAATAGCAATGTTCTCTACAGTTATTTTAATAAAATATAGAGAGAAATAAAAAGGGGCGATAGTAACAAGTCGCTCCTTTTTAATATAATTCTTTTGCAACTATATTTTAAAAATTCATTTATAAACTAGAGATAACCTATTTGTAATGTATATGTGCTTTCTCATTTTTTTTGTAAGGAAAGGGGCTTTTAATTTACAGATTTATCAGAATTATGTAAAGTGTAGATAAAACCATAAAATGGGGTGTTCTTTATGTGTACTAGTTTGACATTACAGACAAAAAACGGTCAGCACCTTTTTGCAAGAACGATGGATTTTACATTAGATTTGAATCAAGAAGTAATAATCATTCCTCGACATTACCAGTGGAATAATATAACTGGTGAAATCATTAATACGAAACATGCTACGGTCGGAATGGGGATTAATCATCAAGGAAGGGTCATTATGGCGGACGGAGTAAATGAAGCAGGTATGACATGTGCAACACTCTATTTTCCAGGATTCGCTACTTATAGTAAAAGTATAGATAATAACAAAACGAATTTGGCTCCATTTGATTTTGTGACTTGGAGTCTCACACAATTCAATTCTGTCAAAGAGTTAAAGAAATCTGTAGATAGCATTACCTTTTTGGATATACCATTACCGGATTTAGGACTTACGCCGCCACTCCATTGGATTTTAGCGGATAAATGGGGAGATTGCATTGTACTGGAGCCAACAAATGAAGGATTAAAAATGTATGACAACCCACTAGGAGTGATGACTAATAGTCCGGAGTTTAGTTGGCATTTACAAAATTTAAGACAATATATTGGCCTTAAATCGCAGTCATTCGCGCCAACAGAGTGGAGTAATGTACCATTAAGTGCTTTTGGTCAGGGCTCAGGTTCAATGGGACTTCCAGGGGATTTCACCCCGCCATCAAGGTTTGTGCGAGCGGCATATGGCAAACAAAACATTCAAGGTATAGATAGTGAAGAAGAGGGAGTATCGGCCCTTTTTCATATCTTATCAAATTGCGAGGTTCCTAAAGGCGGAGTAATAACAGAAGAAGGTGCATTAGATAATACCATTTATACAAGCGTAATGTGTATGGAGTCCGGAACATATTATTATCATACTTACGATTGTAGACAAATTATAGCCATTCATTTATTTCATGAAAATTTAGATACAGATGAGATTAAAGCCTATCCGTTCCAACGGAAACAAAAAATATTTTATGAAAACTAAGTAGCTTTGAAACAACGCTTAGTAAATTTTCAAATATATATAATAGAGCAATAATGACCTATAAAAAGTAGGAATCGGAAGGAATCTAATAAGTAACCCGAATAAATACCCCTTAAGAAAAAATAGACGCAAAATATTCAAGGTATTATATAAATTCAATCCAATGACTCCTACCAGTAAAATTCTGCTGGTAGGTGCAGGGGCATTGGCTAAGAAACTTATTTTTTCATTAAACTAGCTTTTATTTCTTCTAGAAGGCCCATTAAAGTGCTATTATGCAAAGCAAACATGAGCGTACTCCATTTATAAATAGCAAAGAACAAAAAAGGTGTGGAAAATATCCATACCTTTTTTGTTCTTCTATTATCTATGTATAAAAAAGCGCTGTATATCAGCACTTTTTAAAAGTACATGAGTTGTATAAGAAAGATTTATACATTACTAAAAACATAACTATGCAAGGTCTAATATAGATTCTTATTTGGCACATTGTTACAAGGATCTATGCGATTATTTATTTTTATTATTATTAATTTTTTCAGTATATAAAACCTGCTCTTTATAATGCTTTTTAATTGGGAAGTTATGTGTATCTGTGCCGTTCTTGAATTTTTTATCAATGGGGTTCTTTAGAGGGACTGTTGTAGTTTCAGTAAATTCATATGGGTAATTTATTTTAGATTTATCTTCAAACATGAAAATGCCTCCTTTTTAGGATTTCCTAAATTCTTTACTATAACATGATATGCATATATATTTTTTTGGACTAGTTATTTATATAGGTTAGAACAATTTAATTACATAACTACTGAAATATTTTTAAGGAAAACAATTAGAGAAAGATATTGTAATGATAGCTGTTCACTATTATTGTTGTTTAAGTTATCGTGGTGTGTTCGAAATTCTGAGGGGACCTAGCATATTGGTCTATCTAATAACCATTATGTGATGAGTTCTTTTATTTATCAGTGAAACAAACAATGCATATATATTCGTTATAGATTGTTTTTATAATGTAATATATATATAGTTTTCCTGATAATATAATGTGGAATATTATAGTGTTATTAGGTTATTAGGAACATTTAATGTTGTTTCACAACTGAAAGGGAATTGAAAAAGAACTGAAACTTTTCTCATAAAAATTCAATCTTACTTGAAAAATGAAAGGAAAATGAAATTTTCCAAAAGAAATTCTTTGTTAAGATAAAAAGCATACATACAAAAAAGTATTGACATATGGAGAAAAATGTATTTTTCAAGATATAGTGGGGGAAAAGATGAGATTAGAAAAACAATTAATAAAAAAGATGTATTATGAAACATTCCTAATGGAGAATGAAACACATCCACCTCTTCAAGTACTTGGAGAAGCTTATGTAAACGAAGAAAAAAATGAGATTTCCGATGGATCTTATATTCGTTTTGCACAAGGTGAATTTTATTATCACCATCAAGATTTTGAAGCAGCTATTTTTAAATGGGAGAAAGTTAGTAATGAATTAGCACCATGGGCACAAAAAAATATTGCGGATGCTTACTTCGAACTTAACCAATTATCAGTTGCTGAAAACGTGTATACTTCTATTAATACTGATAACAAAATACTGATGACCGAAATTGTACTGCAATTACTGTCTCTTTATATCGAGCAAAATAATTTTGATTCAGCTTTCGCTGCTATTAAAGAAGCAGTTTCTTTAAATCCCGATTATCCAAACGTCACAATAATTGCCCGTTCCTTTTATGAAGAACAGCAAGATTTTGATAGTGCAGTAGAGCTTGCTGTGAACGAGTTAATTCGAACAGAATCTTATCCGTGGTTTGAGGTTCTAAAAGAATATATCGATAAAGGATTTACTAAAAATATTTCACCAGATTATTTTTATAAAGTATTAGTTACATTAAATAATGTAGATCAAGTGCAATTTACGCAAATGGTTTCATCACTTTGGCACAGCTATAAAGATGAACAAAATTACTTATTATGGCTCAACACAATAAATGAATTTTTCATACATATCGAAATACATTCGTCCGATATATGGGACGAAATTTCTTCTCTTTACGAAGAAACATACTTTGAATTAATTCAAGGTCAATATATGCTTAGACAATTACACGATATCATTCCAAACCTGTTAACAAATTGGTTAAAGGTAGTCAATCCCTCTCATGCTGTATTTCCATCTGCAGCAGTATTGGCATGGGATGAGATTTTTCCTTCTAAAATAGATTCAGCGGATATAAAAGATGCAGAAGACCTACTGTCATATTCTATTAATCATGTGAATGGCTTAGAGTATAGTTTACATCTTTTTGAATCTATTACACACTGGGCACAAGAACATGATTTAGAAATGGGTCACCGATTTAGCTGGTTAGTTGGTGAGCTTGCAGATTTAAGAACAAATCGCCTATTAGTAACTGGAACTTCAGGGAACGGAAAAGCTTCATTTATTAACTCTATTTTAGGAGAGAATATATTAGAAAACTCAATCTCAAATGTAGTTGTTTTTAAAAATGACGCTTATACAGAAATTAACGCTATAACAGATTCGGAAATTACAACAACTGAGAATTTCTCTGATTTCCATAACATGATGGCAGTGCACCGTCAAACATATAGAGATAGAGCGTGTGTTGAATTTAAATTACCATGCAGGTTTTTAAGTAAAAATAAACTTACATTCGTTGTTACACCTAGCTTTAATAGGAACAATGACGCGAGAGATGAGGTGTTTGAATATTTAAACTCTGTAGATGAATTATTATTCGTATTGAATACGGATTCACCTTTTACTGACAAAGAACGTGACATTCTGTTAAGTATCCAAGAACATACACCAAATCTACAAGTTCATTTCTTATTAAATAAAATCGATAACATTTACAATGAAGCAGAAGCAAAAAGAGTTATACAAGATACGCAAGTGAGAATAAATACATATTTCCCTAATGCAAGAGTTTTCCCTTATTCTTCGTTATATACAAATAGTAAACAACTAAACGATTTAACTGAGTTTATTCATTTTAACTTTAACCATAAAAATATCGATGCAGAACGTACTGAAAAGCTATTGTATTTCATTCGAAAAACAATTACATATCTTTTGGATAAACGCGTCGAGAGGGAAAATAATCTAGTGGATTCTATTAATTGGAATGAAGATATGTTAGTTAAACTAAATGCTTGTATTAATAACCTTACTGCTTTTGAGAAGGAAAAAATTCATTTAATTACAGAAACATATCGTACAATGAAAAACGAAATTACTAATGATCTTACAGAACATATTCCGAAACTATTGCAGAGTTGTTCCGATTTAATTAGTGAAGAAAGTGATTTTGGGCACATTGATATTGAACTAAATACAGCGATGAATGAAAGGGTGCAACAATATCTAGAACAAACTGTATTACCTAATCTTGCTCGCTCTATGCAAAATTGGATTGCGACTTCTAATAACGAGCTCCTTCAAAGTCAATTGTACTTAGCAGAAACCAGTGAAGGACTTAATTCTTTATTTGGAGAAAATCGAATACAGTTAGAATGTGACTTTAAAGTAATTGATGACTGGCGCAGAGATACTGATAGAATGACAACTAGAATACAAATGGAAGAAGTAAATATTTTACGCCGATTTACGCCAGCACAATTTTTACTGAAAAGTGCCGGTAAATTATTTGGAGTTCTTCCTAAAAATAAAGCTATGCTATATAACAAATACAAACAGTATTTAGAAAATGAAGATTATACCGATGTAACGGCTTCTATTATGAAGAAATTTTTCTTGCAGTTTGAGCTATTTGAAAACACACAAGAGCGGGATATTAATATGTTCTTTAGAAATCCATTTGGCTCGTTGGAACAAGCTGTAAAAAACACTCATTTAGAAATAAAAGAAAAACAAGATAAACTGCATAAAATGAAATCAAACCCTGAAGTTTATCATGATCCTATAACGCTCTTTGAATTGAGATTACGTCAATGTGAAGTAATCTTAAATATAGGTGAGGATAATGCCTATACAGATTTAACTTTAGAAACAAGCGTAGAATAAAAGTAAAATATATCAAGTTTTTTATATGAAATTGCATCATGTGTTATAAGAGGGGAAAGGGAGCAACCGTAATGAGTTGCTCCCTTTCTTTATATAGATTACTTTTCAGTTTCTTTAATTTTAGTTTTTACTTCTCCAGTTTTAATTTTATTACTTTCTGAGAAACGTAATAAATCGCCTTCAATAATTTTGTCAGACATTCGTAACTCATTTTGTGCACGGTTAATCATTTCTTGAGCTTCTTTTTTTGGTAAATCTACAACCTCACCTGTTTCTCGATTATAAAAAGTATGATTTGTATATGCATACTTGTCTGTAACGAAGCTGCCATCACGGAAAACAACAAATCCGTTATATTCATCTGAAAACATATCATGACCAAAACGGATATCGTTAGTAGTATCAACCCCTAATAAATTTAGAATAGTAGGTTTCATATCGATTTGTCCCGTAGGCTTTGAAATAGTTTGACCTTCTGTTTGGCCAGGGATATGAATATATAAAGGTGTGCGTTGTAAATTTAAAGTATCAAATTCTGTTATTTGATCTTTTTCTAAAAACTGTGCCATTGCGCGATTATGTTTTTCAGAAATGCCATAATGATCACCGTATAACACAATAATAGAATCATCATACATTCCCTCGGCTTTTAAACGCTCAATAAATTTTTTAATTGATTCGTCTAAGTAACGTGCTGTTACGATGTAGCGATCAAATACGCCATTACCAGAGTTGTATGGTTCAATGAATTTTGTATCTTCATCATACGTAAATGGATAATGGTTTGTTAAAGTAAGGAAACGAGCGTAAAATGGTTGATCAACAGTTTTTAATATATCTACTGATTGATCAAAGTATTCGATATCTTTTAATCCCCAATTTAAATTTGTTTCGGGTGTAATTTTGTAATCAAGTTCATTATAGTAACGATCATAACCAAGAGCAGAGTACATGATATTACGATTCCAAAATGTTGCGTTATTCGCATGGAATACAGAAGTGAAATAGCCTTGCTGACGTAAAATTTCTGGAGTCGCAGTATAATCGTTGTTACCGTGCGTGAAGAATACAGCACCTCGATTTAATGGATACAACGATGTATCTATTAGAAATTCAGAATCCGATGTTTTTCCTTGACCAGTTTGGTGGAAAAAGTTATCGAAATAATAGCTTTCATTTATGAATTCATTTAAGAATGGCGTAACTTCTTGACCGTTAACTGATGCACCTATTAAAAAGGTTTGCAAAGATTCAAGAGTAACGACAATTACGTTTTTTCCTTTCGCTGCACCAAACATATTAGGATTTGGTTCACTTTGGTTTGATTTTACGTAGTTTTCAGTTTCTTGTAATTTACTACTATCTGCAAGTGCCTTTTGGGATCCAGCTTTTACTTGTAGTGTTAAATCATATACTTGATGAGTGTATAGTCCTAAATTTTTCACAAGCATTACGCGGTCGAAGGATCTCGTTAATAATTCAGGTCGTTCTTTTTCTGCAAGCTGTAGATTTGCAAAAAATACACCAATTGTTAAAAGAAAATATAATAAGCGTGCAGAATGAGTTACACGTTCTGTTTTAAAGACTATTGCTTTCTTTTTTAATAAAATAAAGAAGAAAATAATGTCTACGAATGCGAGTATAATTTTGTAGTTCAATATTTCTATAATACTGCCGCCTAATTGGCCGAAGTTTGATGTTTGTCCAAGTACTGGTAACGTAACGAAATCATTATAAAAATCATAGAACATTACATTCCCAACAAGTACGATTGTTAATAAGAGATTAATACATAGCGCTATATAATTTCTCTTTTCACCGGTTGCAAATAATGCTAATCCAACAAATGCTAACGATGCAGCGAGAGGGCTAATAAACAAAATAAGTTCTTGTGTAGAAGACTCAATTTTTAAATCAAAACTGAATCGCGTAATAAGATATGTTTTTAACCATACTGCTAAAGCAATTATTATAACAAAGCTTATATTTTGCAGTTGTAAATTTATTTTATTCTTCATTTTTACACCTTCTTTATAGAATTTATTTAACTAATGTTATATATTATATTTTCATAACTATTAGAGTGTGGTGAACCATTTAGATTATATTTTTCTAAAGGTAATAATTTGAAGTATTCATATACATACAATGGAGAATTTTAAAGCGAAGTAACATAAATCTAATTTTTTTAGAAACGGAGCAGAAAAAGTCATAGTTGTAGTGAAAAATGCTTATAGACATCCTAACATATTAAACACTACGGCGATGTTACAAAATATCGAACAAATAAAAGTGAAAATGAATAGAGACTTGTAAAACTATTGACATTCAATTTGTTAGAATTGAATGTCAATAGTTTTGCATACATGGTTATATTAAATATGTATCTTGTAAAATCCCGATTCTTTGTGGGTTAATCAGTAGCGCGGGAAGGATTTCATTCATGCTATTACTACATAAGTAAAGTACTGGTGAAACTCAAAATGTTTGATTGGTATCTAAATTATAGAAATTAAATGTCAGACAAGTATTTTCCAACATACAGACCACTTGCAGCTGCTTGAGATAATGAATGAGTGACGCCTGAACAATCTCCAATTAAAAATAGCCCATTCATACTTGTTTCAAAGTGGTTATTGATTTTTATTGTAGGAGCATAGAACTTTCCATCAATTCCATATAATAAAGTATCTTTATCGATAGGTTCTTGGATAAATTGTTCTAAACGTAATAAAAATTTTTTGAGTCCTTCAATATATAATTGAGGAATTTCTTCATTCAAATCTCCATAATCTCCGTGTAGTGTAGGCTGTATACGATTATGTTTCATGTTGTTCTCCGCTGTAGGTTGTTTCTTTATTAAGTCCTCTAAACGTTGTATAACAATCCGATCTCGCCCTTGGTTAATGTTTTTAATAATTGAACTTGCGTATACATTTGCTTCTTTGAGAGTTGGAAAATAGCGCGGGATAAATAAAGTGAAATTTAAGTTAGAAGTGCCAGTTTCTTGCTCTCGGAAATTTTGACCGTCAGGCATAATCAAGCCGTCTTCGTACTTTCGAATAATGCGTCCTTTTGGATTCATACAGTAAGTAGTAGCCGTGAAAAGTTCATGCTCATAAGAAAGTTTCGTCTCAAATGTATTTTTTAATATAGAACGTAATTGGTGTTCTTTCATCTCTACTCTAATACCTAAATCTACACGAGTTTGCTCTTGAGAAATATTTAGAGAAGTGCACATTTCTTTTAACCAATCCGCCCCGGAACGTCCTGTTGCAAATACGATTTGCTTAGATTGAACTATTCCTTGATTTGTATCTATTTTAAAATGATTTTTCTGTTTCATGATATGCTCTACATCTATATGGAATCGGATATTTATTTTCGTAAGTAAAAATTCGTAGAGCTGCTGAAAAATGTTACTTGAAAGTGTAGTGCCAAGATGCCTTACTTCTGTTGTGAGCATTTGTAAACCACATGTCTCAGCTCTCTTAGTGAGATTTAGATTTTCTGTAGAATATTTTGAAACCGAACTTCCGCCAAACTGACATAGAATTTCATCTACTTCAGCCATGAGTTGTATAAAAGCTTTTTTACCTACTTTTTGCTCTAGTTCGCCTCCAAATCCATTTGTATAATTAAATTTCCCTTCAGACTTTCCTAAACCACCAAATCCGAAATATTTATCACATGTGTTACAGTTACACGTTTTCCCTTGGTCTAAAGGACAATTCCGATGTTCTAGCGGTTTACCTTTATCAAGAATTAAAATGTTTTTGTTGCTTTTAGCTAATGCATAAGCCATAAAAATGCTACTCACTCCAGCTCCGATAATTGTAACATCATACATATTCTTTCACCTGCTAACGAATAGTTTGTTTTTTATTTTCTTAGTGTATAACACTTTTATGAAGTTAAGAAATAGCTTTTATTAATAAAGAGGGAGTTTTTGAACTTGATGCTTTTCTAATTTCTCCGAGTGGTGGAGTAAATACAAATGTTTTTATTTGAAAGAAGAAATAGTTTTAAATGATCACTATGTCATATGATTAATAAAATCTTACATATAAAAAACAGACCTTTTAAGTGAAGAGGTCTGCTAATCATTTGAAATAGTTGTTAAGTGCATAAATTTGAAGAGAATTATAGTTTTATTTAGCGAAGACGTGGTTACCGATTACCGCTACTGTTTGACGTGTCGTAATCCATTTGTTTGTTGAAGTTTTTGGATTGTAAAAATAAAGCCAATCAGAATGTATTCCATTTGTAGAGATAGCCTCTTCTACTGCCATTTTTGCTTCTGCGCTTGCAGGCTGATTAATTCTACCATCGGTAACAGGAGTAAATGCATATCCGCGTTTAATAGGTTCATAAATAACACCTGTTATTGTATTTGGAAAACCATTTGCATTTACACGATTCAAGATAACTTTCGCCACCGCTACTTTTCCTTTATATGATTCGCCACCTGCCTCAGCAGTAACTAAGCGTGCCATTAAGTCTTTTTCTTTTTCTGAAATACTTGAATTGATTTTTAAATGTTGTCCTGTATAAAGCTTGTTTCCGACTGTATTGTTAATTTGTTTTATAGATTGAACGGTAACATTGTAACGCTTTGCTATAATTTCTAATGAATCTCCCGGCTGTACTTGATAAATAATTTGTCCAGAGATGTTCTTAGGTTTGTCGTTTTGATGAACAGTGACCTCATTTGATTTCATGGATCCTGGAATATGTAACTGTTCACCAATAAAAGTTTGATCTTTTCCTTTATTATTTGCTTGTTTAATAGATTGTATTGAAACTCCATATTGTTTACTGATACCCCAAAGTGTATCATTCTTTTTTACTGTATGAATGGTGGAAGCCTCAGCTACACCTTGATTACATACGAATGTAATTGCTGCCGCAGATAAAGGAATTATATGTTTTATTTTTAATAATTTCATTGTAAATCCTCCCAATAAAAAATTAAGTTTTAACTGTTGAGTAATGTAGTTCAGAGTATATAAGATATGTATTTATATTTTAATATAAGTATATTAGCACGTATAGAATAAATAATCATTATAAGTTTTTTATTTATATCATGTAGGACCCAAATATGAAATATTGCATATGAAAGCCCATTGAAGTTCGAGTTGTTGCTTACTATAATTTATCTAGTGAAAAGGGATATTAAATTTTTTTAATGCATTGAGATGAGAATATGTGGATGTTTTTAAATTTTACTTCTATGCAATATTCCATATTTATGAAACATTATTTATTAAGTAGCTTATATTATATTCAATAAGTTTGATATAAAACAGAAAAAGAGAGGGATAAAAATGAGCAATAAGAAGTTTATTTTGAAATTATTCATATGTAGTACTATACTTAGCACATTTGTATTTGCTTTCAATGATAAGCAAGCAGTTGCTGCTAGCGCTGGTAATGGGCTTGAAAACTGGTCAAAATGGATGCAACCTATACCCGATAACGTACCGTTAGCACGAATTTCAATTCCAGGAACACATGATAGTGGAACGTTCAAGTTGCAAAATCCGATAAAGCAAGTATGGGGAATGACGCAAGAATATAATTTTCGTTACCAAATGGATCACGGAGCTAGAATTTTTGATATTAGAGGGCGTTTAACAGATGATAATACGATAGTTCTTCATCATGGGCCATTATATCTTTATGTAACATTGCATGAATTTATAAATGAAGCGAAACAATTTTTAAAAGATAATCCAAGTGAAA
The DNA here is from genome assembly GCF_016650875.1 of Bacillus sp. TH30. Lineage (NCBI taxonomy): Bacteria > Bacillati > Bacillota > Bacilli > Caryophanales > Bacillaceae > Bacillus > Bacillus sp. TH30. Next base: position 4,203,839 of record NZ_JAEKEY010000002.1, read on the forward strand.
CGATTATTATGTCTTTAAAAAAAGAGTATGAGGATATGAAAGGGGCAGAAGATTCATTTAGTAGTACGTTTGAAAAAAATTATTTTCTTGATCCTATCTTTTTAAAAACAGAAGGGAATATAAGACTTGGAGATGCTCGAGGGAAAATTGTGCTACTAAAAAGATACAGTGGTAGTAATGAATCTGGAGGATATAATAATTTTTATTGGCCAGATAATGACACGTTTACGACAACTGTAAATCAAAATGTAAATGTAACAGTACAAGATAAATATAAAGTGAGTTATGATGAGAAAGTAACATCTATTAAAGATACTATAAATGAAACGATTAACAACAGTGAAGAGTGTAATCATCTATATATTAATTTTACAAGCTTGTCTTCTGGTGGTACAGCATGGAATAGTCCATATTATTATGCGTCCTACATAAATCCTGAAATTGCAAGCTATATGAAGCAAAAGAATCCTACGAGAGTGGGCTGGGTAATTCAAGATTATATAAATGAAAAATGGTCCCCAATACTTTATCAAGAAGTTATAAGAGCGAATAAGTCACTTGTAAAAGAGTAAAGATTGTCATAGTAAGAAGCGATGAAATACGTCGCTTCTTTTTTGTTTTCTAAAAATTAACATCAAATATAGTTTTACATATCGTACGTTCATGATAGAAAAAAATCGAAATTTAAGCTATAATTACTACATATAAAATTTGTACCTATAAATCTTATATGTAGTAATGAATTTGATTTGTTGTAATGAAACGGAGGTATATATTATGAAGTTTCCACATGATTTTTTATTCGGGGCTGCTTCAGCTTCTTATCAAGTAGAAGGTGCATGGAATGAGGATGGAAAAGGTGTTACGAATTGGGATGAGTTTTCAAAAATTCCTGGCAAAACATATGATGGAACAAATGGTGATGTAGCGGTGGATCATTATCATCGATATAAGGAAGATGTTCGTTTAATGGCTGAGATGGGATTGGAATCGTATCGTTTTTCGATTTCTTGGGCGAGAATATTGCCGACTGGAGATGGAGAGGTAAATGAAAAAGGAATTGAATTTTATAACAATTTAATTGATGAATGTTTAAAGTACGGGATTGTACCGTTTGCCACTTTATATCATTGGGATCTACCATTACCGTTAGAAAAAGATGGTGGGTGGACGAATAAACGAACAGCAGAGGCTTTTGTAAAGTATGCAGAAATTTGCTTTAAGGCATTTGGTGATAGAGTGAAACATTGGATTACTTTTAATGAAACAGTAATGTTTTGTGGATTAGGCTATTTAAAAGGTGCACATCCACCAGGAATACAAAATGATGTTCCAAAGTATTTTCAAGCGACTCATTATGTATTTTATGCGCATGCGAAAACAGTTGCGGTGTACAAGCAGCTGAAACAGTATGGGGAGATTGGGATTACACATGTTTTCTTACCTGCTTATAGTGTGGATGATCAAAAAGAAAATATACTAGCAGCAAATCATGCGAATGAATATGAAACGTATTGGTACTACGATCCAGTTTTAAAAGGTGAGTATCCGTCTTATGTTGTACAACAATTAAAGGAAAATGGGTGGACTCCTAATTGGACGGTTGAAGAATTAGAAATCATTAAACAAAATGCCGAAAAAAATGATTTTATTGGCTTGAATTATTATCAGCCAATACGAGTAGAAAGATATGATATGGATATAAAGAGCGAGGAGCATTCTCGAGAAAACTCAACACTTGCTCCAGGTAATCCTTCTTTTGATGGTTTTTATCGAACAGTAAAAATGGATGATAAAACATATACCAAATGGGGTTGGGAAATATCTCCCGAAGGTTTCTTAGATGGATTGCATATGTTGAAAGCGCGTTACGGTGACATAAAGATGTATGTAACGGAAAATGGACTTGGTGATGAAGATCCAATCATTGACGGAGAAATTGTAGATGTTCCGCGAATTAAATTTATTGAAGAGCATTTAAAAGTAATGAAGCGTGCAATTCAAGAGGGAATTAATTTAAAAGGTTATTATGCATGGTCAGTTATTGATTTATTAAGTTGGTTAAATGGATATAAAAAGCAATATGGCTTTATTTTTGTCGATCATAATGATAACTTAAAACGTAAGAAGAAACTTTCGTTTCATTGGTATAAACATGTGATCGAAACGAGAGGAGAAGAGTTATAACAGATAAAAGAGTATTTTAGGAGAAAGTGTATGAGTGCAAAGTATAAACAAATTGCAGATGTGTTAGAGCAAAACATTCGAGATGGGCTTTTTAATGAAACGAAAAAATTACCTACAGAAGAAGCGTTGATGAATCGATTTGAAGTAAGCCGTAATACGATACGTAAAGTAATTAGTCAGCTTGTGAATAGAGGTTATATTTTTCAAGTGCAAGGTAGTGGTATGTTTTTACGTGAAACTTCTGTAACAGATTACATTAATTTAGGAAGTTTACGTGGATTAACGAAAAATCTCGTTTCACAAAATATTGAAACGAAAGTGCTAGAGATTGAAGTAATAGATGCGGACGAAGAGATAGCAAAGCGAATGCAATGTGAAACTGGAACTAGGTTATATTTCTTGAAGCGTTTAAGAATTGTAGACGGTAAACCATTCTCTATTGAAGTAAGTTATTTCAAAAAAGATATCATTCCTTATTTGAATGAAGAAATAGCATTAAGTTCTGTATACAGTTATTTCATTGAGGATTTACGATTAAATATTGGCTTTGCCGATAAAGTTATTAGTTGTGAAAAAATAAATAAAGAAAATACAAAGCTTTTAGAACTAAATGAAGGTGATCCAGCGCTTCTTATTGAAAATACAGTTTATCTTGTAAATGGAACAATTTTCGAGCTATCTCAATCAATGTTTCATTATGAAAAGACCAAACTTTTAAATCGAATTAATTTTAATTGAAAATGAATATAAGTAGCCTTGTAAAAAAGCAACTGGTCCTAAGTGAGCAGTTGCTTTTTATTTTTAAAGTGGATGAGCAAAAAAACACAAAAGTGGTTGGTCCGTTTTTTACAAACTTCTATTATGATAAGAGAAGAAAGGTAGTATTTTATTCATGCTTTAAAATAGACTGGCCTTAGAGAGGTGGAAGACAATGAGTTTTGCGATTTCACTAGTTGTTATTATTGTAGTTGTATCACTATTTGGGACCGTACTAGTCGCACGAAATGTAGAAGAGAATTACGGTAAGTCTACAAAGAGGAATGTAAAAAACTTATCTGCTATCTATATCATTCTTCTTTTAGGGCTTCTTGTGGGAGTTACTTGGTATGCGGTCGTTATTTTATAGAGTGTGTATATGATGAAGGAGTTAATGCATTGATGAAAAATGAGCGCCATGTTTTAGTTGTTTTCCCGCATCCAGATGATGAGTCGTATTGTGTGGCTGGCACAATTTTGGCTTATACGGAGCAGAAAGTCCCTCTTACCTATGTTTGCTTAACACTTGGTGAAATGGGGAGAGCGATGGGGAATCCACCTTTTGCAACTCGTGAATCTTTATATACAATTAGAGAGAAAGAGTTAAAGCGAGCTACAAATATTTTAGGGATTGAAGATTTACGTATGATGGGATATCGTGATAAAACTCTTGAATTTGAAGAGCCTGGAAAATTAAGAAGCTTGATTCAAAACTGTATTGAAGAATTGAATCCTTCTGTAGTTATTTCTTTCTATCCTGGGTATGCAGTTCATCCGGATCACGATGCAACAGGGGAAGCAGTAGTAGAGGTCTTAGCTAATATTTCGGAAAGTAAACGACCAGCCTTTTATGCTGTAGCTTTTTCAAATAATCATGAAGCAGAAATAGGACCTCCAAGTTTTAAAAATGAAGTAAAAGAATATGTTCCAAAAAAGCTCGAGGCATTGCAAGCACATGCATCACAATTTGCGACTAAGGTAACGAAACTGAAAAGAGAGTATGCAGATGGTGTTCCAGAAACAGTTGAGTGGTTAGAGAGAGAGCCGTTTTGGATATATCCATTTAAAGATAAGAACATGTGATGCTACATCTGAAGGTGATGAATATGTATTTTGAATATAAGAATCGAAAGGTTTTTTACAATATAGAAGGATCGGGTCCTTTCATATTGTTTTTACATGGTCTTGGAGGGAATTCGAATAATTGGTTATACCAAAGAAAATGCTTCAAGGAAAGATGGACAGTAATCTCACTCGATTTACCTGGGCATGGGAAATCCGAAGGGATGGAAATTAGTTTTAAAGAATATTCAAATGTTTTATATGAGCTATGTAATCATTTAAAGCTAAAATCAGTAACAATTTGTGGTCTTTCAAAAGGAGCTAGAGTGGGTATCGATTTTGCTATTCAATATCCACGTTTTGTTTCTAGCTTAATTGTTGTAAATGCATTTCCCTATTTAGAACCGGCAGATCGTAAAGAACGACTTGAAGTATATGATTTACTTAGCTTGCAGGATAAAGGGAAAACTTGGGCTGATACGTTATTGAGAGCAATGGGAGTAGAAGATAATGATGCAATTGTCCGAGGATTTCATCAATCCCTACAAACGATTCATCCGATTCATATTCAAAGGTTATTTGCTGAATTAGTTGATTACGATCAAAGACCATACCTCTCTAACATTGCATGTCCTGTATTAATAATACGAGGAGAGAATGATTATTTTGTTCCGGAAAAGTATGTGAGAGAATTTGAAAAACACCTGAGAAACGTGACTTTCGTTGAGTTGAAAAATAGTGGACACTTGCCTTATTTAGAACAGCCTACTAGCTTTAATGTGACGGTAGAGGCATTTTTAAATCATGCGCTTGATTAATACCATTTATGCAGTGAATACTGTTATTAATGAGTTCAGGACACCAGCTTGGAGAGGAGGGAACTAAATGGAATGGCAACCGAATCGTGAAGATAAGATACCAGTTTATAAACAAATTGCTGATTACATTGAAAGAGGCATTTCTACCGGTGAATTCCCTTCTGATAGAAAATTACCTTCCGAGCGTATGTTAGCACAGAATTTACAAGTGAACCGGAGTACGGTCGTAGCTGCTTATGAGGAATTGAAATCACTTGGGGTAGTAGAACGGAAAAAAGGAAGCGGCACCCGGGTGAATACAGATATATGGGGTGTGTCACATAAACGAATACCGAACTGGGGTAGGTACGTTGAGGATGGATCGTTCTTACCTAATGTACCACTTGTTCAACAAATTCGAACGGAAACACAAAAAGATGATTTAATCAATTTAGCGAGTGGTGAATTGTCATCAGATTTAATTCCGAGTGATAGATTTCGAACAATTTTGTCGGAGAAAACATTTATGGGAAATCTCGGTTATGACCATCCGCTTGGAAATGAAATGTTGCGAAAAACCATTGCGGCACATGTCGAGCAATATAAACAAATAGAAGCAGATTCAAGCTCTATTCTTATTACATCTGGAGCTCAGCAAGCACTTAATCTTATCGTTCAATGTTTGTTAAAGCCTGGAGATGCGATTGCAATTGAGGATCCCTCCTATTGTTATTCACTTCCGATGTTTAAATCAGCAGGTTTAAAAATATTCCGTTTACCAGTTGATCAGCATGGTATGAATCCAGATGACTTAATCGATTTGCACAAAAAGCATCGCATTCGTATGGTGTTTTTAAATCCGGATTATCAAAATCCAACTGGAACGGTACTTTCATTGGCAAGACGTAAAAAGGTTTTAGAACTATCTTCTGAATTTGGTATACCGATTGTAGAAGATGATCCGTATAGTTTGACTTCTTTTAATGGAGAAGTGAATCCAACATTGAAATCGATGGATCAAAATGGGAATGTTCTTTATGTGAGCTCATTATCAAAAATTGTTGCATCAGGATTACGTATTGGTTGGGTAATTGGCCCCACACGCGTAATTGAGAGATTGGCAGATGCGAAGCAGCAAGTTGATTTCGGTCATAGTGTATTTACACAGTGGGTAGCGAACCAATTTTTAGAATCTGAGGATTTTCATACGCATATTACGATGCTTCGTGGACAACTGAAACAAAGAAGAGATGAGTTAATTAGAAAGCTTGAAGAAATATTAGGGGACCAGATTGAATTTTTTGTTCCTGAGGGCGGAATACATTTATGGTGCAAAGTGCAAGGAACGTTTGATGAATATTATTTACTAGGTGAATCTATACAAAATGGTGTAGCATTTGTCCCAGGAAGCGTCCTAGGTTCGAAAAGTGAATATATACGATTTACTTTTGGCAGAGCGAATGTAGAACAAATTCAGCTTGGAGTTACAAGGTTTGCGGAAACATTAAATGAGATTTCATAATAGTGAAGCGTAATATGGAAATGAGGGAAAGAAATGAAGTACGTGACGCTTTTACTTCAAGTAGGCGTGCTATATGTATTTAGCTTAGCTGGTACGTGGATTCAAGGAGTATTCCATCTGTCGATGCCAGGAAGTTTAATAGGGATGTTAATATTGTTTCTACTCCTTTCTACTCGTATTTTTCCATTAAAGTGGTTTGAGGTAGGGGCAGAAAAGTTAATAGTATTTTTACCGTTATTTCTAATTCCTTCGACAACAGGATTAATGGAATATGGATCTTTTCTTTTAAGTAAGGGGAGTGTTATATTTCTTTTAGTAGTTGCAAGTACGGTAGTAACATTGATTGTTTCAGGGTATGTAAGTCAATTATTAGTAACATCAAAAAAATAAAATCGACAAGGTGTACGATTCAAATGGTCTTAATTATTATTACTGTAGTAATTTATTTATTGGCGACAAAGTTATATAAAAAATTTACGTTTCCATTTACGTTACCGGTATTAACAGTTACAGCAATTATGATTTGCTTATTTTTGATATTTGGTATTTCTCATCATGAGTATAAGGAAAATGGGGGAGACGTTCTTTCAGGTTTTTTGAGTCCTGCAATTGTAGCGTTAGCCATACCTCTATTTAAAGAGCGAAAGATACTTATGAAAAACTTTTTAGCGATACTAATCGGCGTAGTGATAGGTATAGTGGCTTTAACGAGTATGAATGTAGTGATTGGTGGAATTTTAAATATCGATAAGGAACTTATATTAACAACTTTACCACAATTAGCGACAATGCCTATTGCCATTTCATTAGCGGATCAAATTGGTGGCATTCCATCTATGACTTCTAGTTTTGTAGTTGTTGCAGGAATAACAGGTGCTATTATCGGACCGACAGTACTTAAGTTTTTCCGTATAACAAGTACGATTGGAAAAGGAGTGGGGATGGGCTGCGCATCACATATTATTGGTGTGAGCCGTCTAGTGAAAGAAGGAGAGAAAGAGGCAACTATCGGTTCGGTAACGATGATTGTAACAGGGATACTTATTAGTATATTAGTACCTTATGGAGTGAAATTTTTATTTTGAAAATTAATGAATCGTAATAAGGAGTATAACACTACTCATTTTAGAGCGTAATGGAGATGATGAAAATGACAACATGGTTTATAGTTACATTATGTATTTTTGGTGCTCTTAAAGTACTAGTTTCTAGTATGCCAACTTCTGTTGTAGAATCAATTATTAGTAGATTTGAGTTACACCAAAAACTTGATGAGGAAAATACTACTGTAACGGTAGATGGGGAAAGTATAGAAGGAGAAATGAAACTTCAAGTTATTCATGAATTTAACGAGGCTTTATTTTTGGATAAGCATTATTTTCCACCGCAAGGGAATGGAACACCGATAGTCATGGAGACGAAGAAAGGAAAAAGAGAGATTAGATTTTCTATATATAGCTACGAGGAACACGTTGATGTGGTAAAGCAATATAAGAAGAAAGTAGTTGCATATCGTTTGCAATCAAAAAGCCTTCAAAGTCGTTCAGTAGCAGTAACTGAAGATTATGCGTAAGGAGAGACCGTTATTATAACGGTCTCTTTATTTTTGCATCCAAGTATATAATTTCCAAATAAGAGAAAAGAAAATGATATATCCAAATAAAGAATAAGCATGATGCCAATTCCCGTTATGTACAAATAAACCTAACCTCTCAGCAACTTGTTCAAAAATACTAGCACAAATCCCTATTAAAATAATAAATAGAGTTCTAGAAACTGCAGATAATGTTTTTGAAATTTGTATGAAAATGATTGTTAAAATCGGTAGAACAAACAACGTAAAGCCTATGTTAACTGAAAATATAGATGAGAAAGGTCTAACTGGAAAGGAATATATTTGTGTATGCACAAAGAAAGCATCTAAGCAAGTTCCAATAATAGAAGAAAGTAAGACTGTAACTAATAATGGTAAAAAATCATTCTTTTTCTCGAAGGAGGACATTTTTCTTCGCGAGAATTGCGAGTTCAATTTTTTCGAGTGTTTTGCAGTAGTCTTCTGTAATTTTTCCATTTATATTTTCCTCCTTATCAACTAAATAATTTACAACTTGCCAATCGTTAAACCAATCTTCATTTTCAACTTCTTCATGTTTCATATCCCGCCATGCATAGATGAGTGCAGGGCTGTATATACGATACGCGTCACTACGTAACTGGCATTTCTTTATTCGGCGTTTATAAAACTCACGCGAAAAAGATTCATTTACACTAGAAAATAAATGAGGCCAGTAATCTTTCCTTGAGCCTGTATGTGGATGGTGATCGACCCAGTTTATTATTTGAGATAAAATATGTGTATCCCGAAATAACAATGAATACAACCGTTTTCCAAGTGAAATTCGTTCATGCAAAGAAGTGAAATGTTTCATTGTATCACCAAATAGTAATACTTTTTGCTTTTTATCATTTTCGTAAAATGGGAAAAGGATATGATTAAACTGAAAAAAATCAAAGAGTTTAAATCCAATACTATTTAATACAGTCTTTTTAAAGTGTGCATTTTGAATAACTCTTTTTTCTAAGTAGCTTTGTTCATTAATAATAGTTGCGATCGCTAATGTTTTTTTGTTACCTGTTTTCCAAAAATCGTTCCACATTGTTTCCATAAATGTAGAAACATTTAAGTGAGTGAGAAGATGAAATAGCTTTTTTGATTTTTTTACACTTTGCTCATATAGTAAAAATTGAGGATATACATCTTGGAAAATGAGCCAATTTCCTCTTTCTAAAAAAGAGAAAAATGTAATTTGATCTTTCTCGGATAAAAGCCTCGTATATAAATCTCCCTTTAAATCTGTCATATTCCAGCCACCGTTACGTGATACGATATGCCCAAGTAGTGCCCAATGTATTTCTGGATATTGAATGTAAAATTGGTAGTATGCACGTGTTCTTGTGACGTTATTTTTATTTAGTTCTTTTGTCTGAGCTTTAATTTTATCGATGATAAGTTGCTCTTCTTTCGTTAATTTATATATGGTAACAGAAGAGATGAGATCGCTTTTTTGTTGTAACTCGTTTTTCACGTCGAATAGGGAGAGAGGGAGTGCTTTTGAGAATTCTTTAGATGTATTGTTTGAATTGCTTTGGTACATTCCATTACCTCCCTTTGCTATGAGTTTAAATGTAGTATTGGTTATGAATCATTCCATTTATCCCGCTATTAACGAGCAGTAAGACTCCCATCTCAAAAGTCGGCTAAAGCAAAGAAGTTAGGTGAGGGTGGGGCTGCTCGTAAAAGCCCGATTGATTCAACTAATAATCAGTGGGGATGGACAAAATCCCCACTAATTAAAGTTTCACTTTATTTTATTACGAGTATAAGAAATAAATGAGCGGTGTTTTTTAAACCAGTAAGATAGTTATCATTCAAACAGTATAAAGAAAGTCTAATTGCTAAGAAGTGAAATGAAAAACAGAAACTATTAAAAAATAGTTTCTGTTTTTTTATTTTGTCAATTAAATGTAACAAACGACGATTATGATTTGAATCAATTGAAAATAATTCAATAACCTTAATAAATACAATTTGAATTGAAATGTATGGTAGGAGGAAAAGGAATGCTTAATAAAATAATTTTAATTACTGGTGGTACAGGTTCGTGGGGACATGAACTTATAAAACAACTATTAGAAAAATCACCGAAAGAAATTAGAGTTTTTTCAAGGAATGAAACGGTTCAGTTTGAAATGCAGCAACAGTTTATAAATGAAGAGAGATTAAAATTTATTATTGGAGATATTCGTGATAAAGAGCAACTAGTATATGCTTGCCAAGGTGTACATTATGTATTTCATCTTGCAGCTTTAAAGCATGTTCCAGTATGTGAATATTATCCTTATGAAGCTATAAAAACAAATATACATGGTACGCAAAATGTAATTGAAGCATCTATCCAGAATCAAGTTGAGAAAGTTATATATGTTTCAACTGATAAAGCGGCCGATCCATCAAATACGTATGGGATGACAAAAGCAATTGGTGAAAAATTAATGGTTCATGCGAATGTGCAAACGAAGAAAACAAAATTCATTTGTGTTCGTGGCGGAAATGTTTTAGGAACGAGTGGAAGTGTGGTACCGCTTTTTAAAAAGCAAATTAAGCAATCTTCAAAAGTAAGGATTACCGATGCAAATATGACTAGATTTTTCTTAACCATTGAAGATGCTGTTGGATTGTTATTTAAAGCAGCATCTGAAGGAAGAGGAGGAGAAATCTTTGTTATGAAAATGCCAGCATGTAAAATAACGGATTTAGCAAGAATATTGATTGAAGATTCAAAAAAAGAAAACGTGAAGATAAAAGAGGTAGGGATAAGACCTGGTGAAAAATTAAGTGAAATGCTTTTATCTGAGGTAGAGAGTAAAACAAGTATTAGTTTTGATCAAAATTATTTTGTGGTACTACCGACTATTCCTATAGAAGGACTTCAAGAATATTATGCTAGTTATCCGCTTGTGGATGTGAAGAGTTTTAGTTCTCAACAAGACTTACTTACAAAACATGAGGTGAAACAAATGTTAGAAAAAGGAGGGTTTTTACGATGAAAAGAAATGCGAGCCTTTTAATAACTGGTGCAAATGGCTTCACAGGACGTCATGCTTGCCAATATTTTTTAGAGCAGGGCTTTCATGTAATTCCTATGTTTCAAAATCGTTCACATAGAGAAAAAATCGAAAATGGTATTACTTGTGATTTAACAAATAAGAGTGAAGTAATGAAGGTAATTAAACAAATAAAACCAGACTATGTATTGCATTTAGCAGGAAGAAACTCAGTTAATGAGTCTTGGACAGCTTCTCTGGAATATATAGAGATTAACGTAATAGGGACTTTATATTTATTAGAAGCCATTAAGCAGGAAGCCTCGCATTGTAAAACATTAGTTATAGGATCTGCATTGCAAGCAGATAGTATGAAAAACATAAAAGTTTCAAATCCATATAGTTTAAGTAAAACTATGCAAGTCATTATTGCGGAGGCTTGGGGCGGATTAATGGATTCAAATATTATCATTGCAAAGCCCTCAAATTTAATTGGTCCAGGAGTATCGAATGGTGTTTGTTCAATTCTCGCAAAAAAAATGATAGATATAGAATCGGGTAGAAGTAAAGCGATTATTGAAGTAAACAGTTTGAAAGATAGTAGAGACTTTCTAGATGTACGTGATGCAGTTAAAGCGTATCATGTGTTATTACGTGATGGTATAAATGGAAAACAATATAATATTGGATCAGGAGTAAAACGCTCTTTATTAGATGTATTGGAGCAATTTAAAGGATTAACACAGCTGAATTTTACTATAAAAGAAAAAGAGAATAGTGGGAGCAGCTCAAATGAAAATTTATTATTAGAGGATATAAAAAAATTAGGATGGATCCCAGAAATTCAATTTCAGCAATCATTAAAAGATGTACTTGAATATGCGAAGTGTAGTGAAATCTGCATTCAATAAAAATATAAAAGGATGTAACAAATATATGAATTGTTATGAAGCGATAGATAATCAAAGTACGCTATTTCTTTCGATTGTTGATACGTTGGATTGGAAAGATGAAGAAGCGCATGTGTTGCACCTCTATGAGGCAATAAATCAATATCGAGCGTATGTGGAAGAAAAAAAGGTTGATCGAATAAAGCCAGCACTAGAGACTAGAACTAGGCATGTGATTCAAGTTTTTACTCAGTATGAGTGTAGTGAGTATGGAAATGATTTTTATGAACTCATCAAAGATCTCTTACAAGATATAGGACTTGAGTTAAAGATTAATATAAAGCTAGATTTTTAATGATAAAGGTGGATATAAGTTATGAATAAAAAGATTCTCTTTACTGGGGGCGGTACAGCCGGACACGTAATGATTAATATGGTATTGATTCCTAAATTTATGGAAAAAGGATGGGGAGTTGAGTATATTGGATCTCAAAATGGAATTGAAAAATTATTAGTTCAAAATGTTAAGTATAATAGTATTTCAACAGGAAAACTTAGGAGATATTGGGATTGGGAGAACTTTAAAGATCCTTTTAAAATTATAAACGGTTGTTTACAAAGTTATAAATTAATTAAGAAAATGAAGCCTGACGTTATCTTTTCGGCAGGAGGATTTGTTTCAGTTCCTGTAGTTATAGGGGCATGGTTAAATCGTGTACCTATAATAATACGTGAACCAGATAGTACGTTAGGGTTGGCAAATAAAATAGCATTACCTTTTTCTAAAAAACTATGCACAACATTTCCTCAAACAGGGGGTAATGTAAGTACTGAGAAGAAGGTTTATGTAGGGCCAATTGTAAGGGAAGAAATTGAGAGAGGTAACGTATTACGAGGAAGAAGCTATTGTAAATTTCAGCAAGATAAACCGGTATTGTTAATAATGGGTGGGAGTCAAGGTGCTAAGTGGATAAATGATATGGTAAGGAAAAGTTTAGATACATTATTATTAAATTTTAATATTGTTCATATGTGTGGTAAAGGGAAGGTGGACCCAGCTATTGGAATGGAAGGTTATATGCAATTTGAATATATAGGGGAAGAGTTACCGCATATACTGAATATGGCAAGTGTTGTAGTTTCCAGAGCGGGTTCTACTGCTATTTCTGAATTGTTATTTTTGAAGAAACCGATGTTGCTTATTCCGTTAACTAATGGTTCCAGTAGAGGGGATCAAGTTTTAAATGCTGACTATTTTTCTAGGCAAGGATATGCGGAAGTTTTACTTCAAGATAGAGTAAACAGTAGTACATTTACACATGCAGTAAATAAGTTGTATACAAATAAGGAGAGATATATTCAAAACATGAATGGATATAAGAAAACAAATGATGAGGGGATTCATCAATTAATAGATATAATAAATGAAGTGGTGAAGTAATAGAAATTTAAATAGAAAAACAAAAGGAAAGAAGGTATCTTCTTTCCTTTTTACTATAGTTACTCAAATTCATTATTACTTATACCGATTAGCTATGTACTATTGGTGAATACCGATTTCTAATAGCTCAGTAAATGCATTGGCATAAATAGGTTTACTGTAATAGTAACCTTGAATAAACTGACATTTATTTTTTTGAAGGAAATTTGCGTGTTCTTTCGTTTCTACGCCTTCAGCAATGACAGACATTCCTAATGTATTTGCTAATGTGATGATTGTTTTTATGATTTCCATTCCATCTTCACACGTTTCAGACATTGTAATAAATTCTCTTGGGATTTTTAACGTATCGATTGGATATAAAGGTAAGTAGGCTAGGGAAGAATAGCCTGTACCAAAGTCGTCGATTGAAATGTGAATCCCTAAACTTTTTAGTGTACGCAGTTTTATCAATGTTTCTCTCTCATCCATCATTGCAATTCGTTCTGTTAATTCTAGATCAAGGGAACTTGCTGGTAAGCCTGTAGTTGCTAAAGTAGAAGAAATAGACTTTACAAAACCTTCTTGTTCAAATTCTTTAGCAGATAAATTTACCCCTATTTTTAAATGTGAATATCCGAGTGCGTGCCAACGCTTCATTTGCTTACAAGCCTGCTGTAATGTCCATTTTCCTATTGGAATAATTTGTAGTGTTTCTTCTGCAATCGGAATAAACTCGTATGGAGAAATAACACCTAATTCAGGATGATTCCACCTGATTAAAGCTTCTGCACCGATAATTTTATTAGATCCACTATCAACTTGAGGTTGATACAAAAGGAACAATTCTTCATTTTGTATTGCGTTTGGTAAATCTTTTTCTAATCGTAATCGTCTTTCGATTTTTTTAGCGATTACATCGTCATAAATAGAGACAGAGTTAAGCTCTTTTGCCTTTGCATCATACATTGCAACATTAGCGTTTTTCAGAAGTGTAGCGGTATCGATTCCGGAATGTGGATAAATGGAGATACCGATACTCAATGATAAAGTTAATTTATGCTCATGTATGACAAACGGTTTTTTCATGTTTTCAAATAATTGATTACATAACTTGAATAAGGAATCATAGTCCGTATAGTTTTCGATTAAAATTGTAAATTCATCGCCGCCGATTCTTGACAGATGAGTATGTGATGGAAGACATGATTGGAAACGTTTTGCTACTTCTTCTAATATGTAATCACCTGACGAATGTCCAAGTGTATCGTTAATTACTTTAAAGCGATCTAAATCTAAATATAATAATGCAAACTCACTTTGTGTTGTTTGAGCATTTTTTATAAATTTTCTTAGCTTCCTATGGAAAAAGGATCGATTCCCAATTTTCGTTACAGTATCGTGGAATGCTAAATATTTTATTTCTTCTTGTTGTTTTTTTAGTGCGGTAATATCCTTTACCATAATATAGCTTCCTGAAATTTGTCCATCTATCATAATAGGAACGATGGTAACGTATAAAAAATAAGTAAAGCCATCTTTATATTGAGAACTAAGTTGTAAGGATGCTGATTCTTGTTGTTTAACTTTTTCTAATGCAGATATCAGTTTATGTTTATCTGCATCTAAAATAATAGAAAAACATGTCTCACCAAGTAACTCGTTCGTTGGTGCTCCAAGTAGTATACTTCCTGCTTTATTTACATTTAAGAATATTCCATTTAAATCAATCGTAAAAATGGGATCAGGATGATATTCATATAATGATTTGAATTTTTGTTGTTTCTGAGATAGGGCCTCTGATTTATGGACTAAATCAGAAGTTCTTAAAGTAACTTTTTCTTCTAGTTGAGCATTAAATACTTGTAAACGTTTTGTTAGGGTGTCGTTTTGCATACGCACAATAGAATGGCGAATAAGTACGAAAACAAAAGCGATACAATTTCCTGTAATGAGAGTTGAAGACGATGTTTGTTCTTTTAATGTAAACCCGATTAGTATTGCAACAGCAAGATAGGGAAATACGACTAAAACTTTCTTTCCTAGTATAGGGTTTACAATGAAATGATTTTTATGGCTATTATCATCTTCTGAAATAGACCCAGCTATTGCGATAAGCAATATAGGTATTCTATATAAAAGACGTAAAAATGTTATAGTGTCAGTTGATAAATGGGTATTTAAGTAAAAATAAATATAGTTAAAAGTTGCAGAACTAATTAATACAAAAATAAAGATATAAATTTTCCGCTTGGACTTAAAAATTGTCGGGCGGAAAAAGAGACTAACACCTAGTAGAAGAAATAATAGATCTGCAATTGGATATAGAAATGAAAGGAAAATATCTGCGAGTGAAAGTGAGAATATATTTAAATTTGGCTGATTAAATAAATACCATTCTAATGTGAATATGGAAGTAAGTACTATACATATATCACAAATAAAGAAAGCTTTTTCCCATTTATTGCATTCTTTTAAGATCTTATAGCAAAAAGCGATAAGGCAGAAGAATAGAAAAAACATGTAAAATACATCAGAAATAGTAAAATGATGTATTGGAAGTTCGAAAAAGGTATCTTGATACGTATATACTACTTTTCCTAATAAAAAACTACCAATTGCAATTGTAATACATATCCAAAAAGGATTTGAACTAACTTTTTTAGAGTATATAGAGTAAATTAGCGATATAAATGTAATGACTTCAACGATGAGTGAAGCGAAGCGTACATTGAAATTTGAAAAATGAGTAGGGAACAGAAAGAAAAACATAAAATAGATTGAATAGCATATTAATGTTGTGATTAATATACATAGCTGTAAATTTTTATTTAATTTCAAAAAAATCACCTTCTTTAAGCATGTACTATATTCGTAATATCTGTACATAATAATATTACTTAAGGATTGTATCAGATTTCCTTATAAAAAGCATGCTTATAAGGAAAAAAATAAGAGTGCAATAATTCTTGAAAATGAAAAAACACTACATTTAATGATTTTTAGTGTATCAAGATTTTAGATGGGAATTGTATATTTAGTCATCCAGTATATTTTAAAGGTTTTTTAGTGCTTTGCAAGTGGAGATGCAAATTTGCATATAAAATGATGGGATTTTCTTTCTAGGTGAGTTTTTGATTGTTATAGGCTAGTAAGTAACACCTTTGTATGTATCTATTTTCATACTAATGAGGGATTTCAAAAATGTTTTAAGTATATACAATAAAATATAGTCATTCATTACGTTTTTAGTATGGGAGGAAAAGCATGAAAAATTGGGTGAAGTTTCGAATAGCACGTCCAACAGATAAGTTTGAAGAGGTTATAGCATTCTATGAAAAAGGATTAGGTTTAAAGCGTATAGGTGAATTTTACGGTCATGAAGGTTACGATGGCGTCATGTTTGGACTACCAGATGAAGAATATCATTTAGAATTTACAAGATATATAGATGGGAGCCCATGTCCAGCTCCAACAAAAGATAACTTACTTGTATTTTACATGCGAGAAGATAGTGAAATGAAAAAAGTGAGTAAAAGGCTGCATACAATGGGGTATGGTGAAGTAGAACCAGAAAATCCGTATTGGAAAGAAAAGGGGATAACGATAGAAGATCCGGATGGTTGGAGAATTGTATTGATGAAAATAGAAGAATGAGGCTAGAGAAGTTTCGAATTTTGATAGAGTAAAAGAAAATATAAAAAAGTTTCCTTGGAGGGGATAAACTCAAAGGGAAACTTTTTTACGCCTTATAATCTGAAAATTAATATTTGATAATCTATTTCGAGGAAATGTAAAATAGGAACGTATATTCCTATGGGTTTGATAGTCATGTCTTTAAAGAGGAATATAGAAAAGGGAGGACTTATGAATACATATATCTATATGGTTAGGCATGGTGAATCACCTAAATTAGAAGGAGATGAAAGAACACGTGGATTAACTGAGAAGGGAAAAATGGATACCCATAGAGTAACTGATTTATTAAAAACGGAGTGGATTGATACTTTTATTTCCAGTCCGTATAGCCGGGCTATGTTAACGATAGAAGAGTCAGCCAAATTCCATGAAAAAGAAATATTAGTATATGAAAATCTTAAAGAGTGTAAGTTTTTAAATGAAGATAAAATTATATCGGATAAGGAAGTGTACCCACTTGTAAAGGAGATGTTTTTTAATCCAGAATATGCACTGACGGATGGAGAGTCATATGCGGATTGTCAGCGAAGAGTAGTGAGAGTGTTAAAAGAAATATTAATGAATTTTCAAGGACATAAAATTGTAATTGGTACACATGGGCTTGTAATGACACTAATGATGAACTATTTTGATAATCAATATGGACTTGAATTTTTAATGAATACATCCAAACCGGATATATATAAGCTAGAATTTAAAGAAGAGCAATTAATGAATGTAGAGAGATTATGGAGAGAAGAATGAAATGGGGTATATGGAGTGTGTTTTAAAAATTACTTTTAAAACACACTCTTTTGCATTAAGTTGAGTTTTAAATATTTTCACTAATACGTTCTTTGTTTTTGTTATTTAAAGTATGTAAGAGTTTTTGAAATACCTTAAATGAATGCTGAAATATTGGACTTTGAATAAAAGTGTATAGAAAAGTTACGATAAAAACAGGACCTCCTAGCATGAATCCAATGACTAGTACAAAGCATTCTACAATGATTCGAGCACGGCTAATAGATAACCCAGTTTTGTCAGAAATGGTAAGCATGAATCCATCGCGGGGTCCAGCACCAATGCCAGCCGCGACGTACATGCCGCCCCCAATTCCTGTAATTGCAATACCAGAAAATAAAATGAGTAAGTTTATCCATAAATAATCACTAGCGTTTGGAAGGATTTTTGATTGTAAGAAAAAGTCCATAATAGGACCGATAAGTAGTGCATTTAAAAATGTGCCCACGTTTATATATTTTCGATCTACTAGTAAAGAGATAAGGACGAGACATAATCCACATATGACACTCCAAGTGCCAATTGTCCACCCAAATCGTTGGTAGAGAGCCATATTTAAAACTTCCCAAGGATGTAAACCGAGGAATTTAACTTTGACTGCGAGAGCATTTCCAAGTCCAAAAAAAATTAATCCTAGGAAAAAAAGAAAATAGCGAAAGAGAGTTAGCCTCATCTTTAAAACCTCCCAATATATAATGATGTATATTACATGTTTGAATTTCAATGTACAAATATTATGTCTTTTTATGATTTATTAAAAATGTAAATGGATATATATTTGCACAGTCAAAAAAGTTAAAATATTTCGTTTTAAGGATTATAATAGAGAGAGAACTATAAAAGGAGTGAACGAATTTGAAACAAGAACTTATTGAAAGATTTACGAGATATGTAAAGATTGATACACAATCAAATGAAGAAAGTCATACAGTGCCTACAACACCAGGGCAAATTGAATTTGGTAAGTTATTAGTGAAAGAGTTAAAAGAGATTGGGTTATCAGAAGTGACGATGGATGAAAATGGTTACGTAATGGCAACACTGCCTGCTAATACAGATAAGGATGTTCCTGTAATAGGGTTTTTAGCTCATTTAGACACAGCAACAGATTTTACAGGGAAAAACGTAAAACCACAAATTTATGAAAATTTTGATGGTAATGCGATTACGTTAAATGAAGAATTAAATGTTGTGTTAACACCTGAACAGTTCCCGGAATTACCATCATATAAAGGACATACAATTATTACAACTGATGGTACAACACTTCTTGGAGCAGATGATAAAGCTGGTCTTACAGAAATCATGGTCGCAATGAATTATTTAATACATAATCCGCAAATTAAGCATGGAAAAATAAGAGTAGCATTCACACCAGATGAAGAGATTGGTCGTGGGCCAGCTCATTTTGATGTAGAAGCGTTTGGTGCATCATTTGCTTATACGATGGACGGAGGTCCATTAGGTGGTTTAGAATATGAGAGTTTTAACGCTGCAAGCGCCAAATTAACTTTTAGAGGGACAAATACACATCCTGGAACAGCGAAAAATAAAATGCGTAACGCAAGTAAACTCGCTATGGAATTCGATAGACAGTTGCCAGTAGAAGAGGCGCCAGAATATACAGAGGGATATGAAGGGTTTTATCATTTACTCTCTTTAAATGGTGATGTCGAGCAAAGTAAAGCTTACTATATTATTCGAGATTTTGATCGTAATCATTTTGAAGCGCGTAAAAATAACATTAAAGATATTGTGAAAAATATGCAAGAGAAGTACGGTGAAGATGCGATTGTTTTAGAGATGAATGATCAGTACTATAACATGCTTGAAAAAATTGAACCAGTGCGAGAAATTGTTGATATTGCATATGAAGCGATGAAAAGTTTAAATATCGAACCGAACATCCATCCAATTCGTGGTGGAACAGATGGATCACAATTATCGTATATGGGATTACCAACGCCAAATATTTTCACTGGTGGTGAAAACTATCACGGTAAATTTGAGTATGTTTCGGTAGATACTATGGAAAAAGCTGTTCAAGTAATTGTAGAAATCGCAAGACGATTTGAAGAACAAGCTTAAAAAGAGAACCAAGTAGTAATGAAGTGCTACTTGGTTCTTTTCTATAGTAAAAAATACAAAGTGAAACTTGTTACAAGACGTTTGTAAAAGGGGGAAATGTTATGAGTGAAAATCAGTTTCATGGTTATATAGGGACATATACCAAAGCAGAGAGTAAGGGGATTTATAAATTTATACTTGATACGAACATCGGAGAACTTAAAGGGATTGAATTAGCAGCTCATATAGGAAGTCCGACATATGTAACGATTAGTCATAACAACGAGTACCTTTATTCTGTTGCGAAAGATAATGGGTTAGGTGGAATTGCTAGTTTTTCCATTCATAATAAATCCGGTAATCTAAATTCGATTAGCATGCAAGTTTTAGAAGGGGTATCGCCGTGCTATGTAAGTGTGAATCGGGAGAATAGTATAGTAGTAGCAGCTAATTATCATAAAGGAACAGTAGAGTCCTATTTAGTGAAAAAGGATAATGGAAGTTTAAATGCTGCTACGGTAATTGTAGAACATAAAGGGTCAGGACCAAATAAGGAAAGGCAAGAAAAGGCACATGCTCATTATATGGATTTTACTCCTGATGAAAAATATGTAGTAGCAGTTGATTTAGGAATAGACAAGGTGATTACATATAAAGAAAGTGATGGAGAACTAATAGAAGTTACACGGTTATCTGTAAAACATGGTAGTGGTCCAAGGCATCTTATATTTCATCCAAGTGCGCAGTATGCATATGTTATGACAGAATTAAGTTCAGAGATTATTGTACTTCAATATGATGCAAAGAGTGGCAGTTTTAAAGAAAAACAATACATTTCTACATTACCTGAAGATTTTAGAAAAGATAGTTACGGAAGTGCAATTCACATTTCTTCTGATGGCAAGTTTGTTTACGCAGCAAATAGGGGACATAATAGTATCGCGGTTTTCCGAGTGAATGAGCACAATGGAGAGCTCGCTTTTATTGAAACAGTATCGACAGAAGGGGATTGGCCACGTGATTTTTCTTTAGATCCGGATGAAAAATTTTTAATTGCAGCGAATGAAAGATCTAATACTTTGACTTTATTTGCTAGGGATGAAATGACAGGGGAGCTAACGCTTGTACAGACGGACGTAAATGTTCCAGAGCCAGTATGTGTGAAGTTTTTACATGTGAAAAAATAGATAGGTTTCCCTATCTATTTTTATTAGGAAATTTTAATATAGCACCCGCCACAAATAAAAAGTCGCGTAAGACTCCCAATGTATCCAATTTACTGCAAATTCTTTTATTTCATTTTTAGTCGGTTTTTTTTCGGCACCTGTTATAAATTTGATAGCATTATGCAGGCCGACATCATCAATTGGAAAGGCTGAAGGGAATCGTAAGCAACGCATTAAAACATAGTGAGCCGTCCAGGGCCCTATACCGCGAATGCTAGTTAATTGTTTTTCAGCTTGTTTCACATCTTGTATTTGTAATAGAGATTCTTTTGATAATTTACCTTCTGTAATGAGCTGCGCGACGTCAATTAAGTATTCGCACTTTCTTGTAGTCATTTTTAATGTTGCGAGATCTTCTACATCTAAATTTGCTATTACTTCAGGTGATGGGAATATCCAATGTTTTCTACCGTTCCAATCTACATAATCGCCAAAATTTTCGACTAATCTTCTTTTTAGAGTATAGGCATATGTGAGGTTGATTTGTTGACCTAGAATCCCCCAGCATAGTGCTTCAAATAAATCCGGAATTCCCAAAGTACGAAGACCGTAAAATTCTTTAATGGGTTTTTGAAGGAGTGGGTCGTGTTTAGCTAATTTATAGAAGGGAGCTAAATCAGTAGTTAAATCAAACCACTCTTTTACATAGTTAGATACGGCATCGTGTGCCCATTTTTCAGAGACATATGATTCTCCTAAAAAACGTATTTGAATATTACTATCGGCATTCAAACCAATTTCAACTAATGAATTTATGTTTTGAACAGGAATGACTTTATAGATTTTATTGTTTTCAATATGAAACATACATTCATTTTTAGAACGCGATAGATAGCGTAAGTTTTCTTGAAAACTAAATTCTTTTGGAACGACTAAAGACAATATTTCATTACAATCCTCTGTCATATTTACTCCTCCCGAAGCGCTTCTAATTTGAGCAATTCTTTTTTCATTTCTAAACCACCTCTAAAACCGGTAAGTTTACCATTTTTCCCAATAACGCGGTGACAAGGAATAGTGATAAGCAGAGGATTTGCCCCAACGGCAGTCCCAACTGCACGTACAGCGTTAGGTTTTTGAATTCTTTCCGCAATCTCTGAATAAGAATGTGTCTCCCCATAAGGAATTTCACGTACCGTATTCCAAACAGCTAATTGAAATGCAGTTCCGTAAACATCGATAGGAATTGTAAAGGTTTCTAGTTTGGTTTCCAAATACTCGATAAGTTCTTTTGTATATGTTTGCAGATAATCTGGATTTTGGATGAATGTATGTTGTGGCAGTTTTTTGCTAGCCCACGTATTTAGTTCTTCAAAAGTTTCATTTTGCGATCCGATGAAGCATAATCCATTTGAAGTAGCTGCAATATGCATACGCCAATGTTTATGAATAAGCAATGTCCAATATATAGTTTTATTTTCATATGGTTTCATTATTTCATACCTCTTTTATTCCATTCTTTTTTCGATATTCAGTAGGGGTAAATCCTGTCTTCTTTTTAAATAAAGTCGCGAAATACTCCGGATTTTCTATCCCGACATCAGTACTAATTTCCATAATGGATTGATTTGTATGTGAAAGGTATTCTGTCGCTTTTTTAATTCTGAATTGCTGTATATATTCTATTGGACTAATCCCTACAATTTTCTTGAAAGTGCGTTGTAGATGATAAGGGCTACCATGGCATATTTCTGCGAGTAGGTCGAGGGTTAGCACGTCACAATAATGTTTTTGGATATATTCTTTAATTTGCTCTACCCATTCTTCATTAGGTAAAGTTAGCCCGTTTGGTTTACAACGTTTACACGGACGAAAATTTTCATGTAATGCTTGCTCTGCCTTAAGAAAAATACGTACATTGTTTTTATTCGGTATTCTCGATTTACATGATGGTCGGCAAAAAATACCGGTTGATTTTACAGCGTAAAAGAATTTGTCATCATATGTGGAGTCATTATGAATAATTGCTTGCCAATACTCATTTGTTACTGTGAACTCTTCATTATGCACAGAACATCACCTCTGGCATTAGTATAACCTGAATAAAGTACGTATGTACGTATTTACGAATGTAAGAGCAAGATTACAAAGATGAAACTATGATAGGGTATCTATTTTGTGTTAGCATGAAAATTGAAAATGCACATCAAGAGGAGGAACATAGATGAAGTTGATTTCATGGAATGTAAATGGTTTGCGAGCAGTTATTGCAAAAGGTGGATTTCTAGAATATCTAGAAGAATCTAATGCAGATATATTTTGTTTACAGGAAATTAAATTACAAAGTGGACAAATTGATTTAAATCCCGAGGGATACTATACATATTGGAATTATGCTGTGAAAAAAGGCTACTCAGGAACGGCTATTTTCACGAAAAAAGAACCGATTTCTGTTACATATGGTTTAGGGATTGAAGAGCATGATCAAGAAGGACGAGTTATTACGTTAGAATTTGATGATTTTTATATGATAACGCTGTATACACCAAATTCTAAACGAGGATTAGAACGTTTAGATTACAGAATGGAATGGGAAGATGATTTCAGGGCCTATATTAAGCGATTAGATGAAAAGAAACCAGTTATTTTTTGTGGAGATTTAAATGTTGCCCATAAAGAAGTAGATTTAAAAAATCCGAAAAGTAATCGGAAAAATCCTGGTTTTTCGGATGAAGAAAGAGAGAAATTTACATGTGTTTTAGAGGCGGGATTCATTGATACGTATCGCTATCTTTATCCTGATCAAGAAGGAGCGTACTCATGGTGGTCATACCGTATGGGTGCAAGAGCGAAAAATATCGGTTGGCGTTTAGACTACTTTGTGATTTCTGAAAGGCTAAAACATAAAATTACCGATGCGAAAATTAACAGTGAAGTGATGGGATCAGACCATTGTCCAGTTGAATTACATATAAATTTCTAAAAAAGAAGTATCTCGCTAATAATAGGCGGATACTTCTTTTTAATTCAGTTTGTTAAAATTTTTCAAATCATTCTTGAAATAATTGCATATTAAATATATACTTAGTAACGATAATCATTATCATTGAAAAAGGTTATCGATGGATGAAGTGTAAAAGAATTATAGTTTAGGGGAAGTGAATGAGAATGAGTTCCGGATAAAATTATTAATCTAATGAAATATATGTTTGGGACAAGTTTCATGTAGTTAAGTTTTCATATAAAAATAATCTATTTACAAGTTTTGAGAGGAGATATATAAAGATGAACAAGAAGTTATTTACATTAGGGATGGTTACAGTTTTAAGTGTAGGTTTAGCAGCATGTAATAGTACGGATAAAACTTCAGGGGAACAAAAGCAACAGACAAAAGCTACGGAGACAAAAAAAGATGAAAAACGAAAAATTACATATTTAGGTAAAGAATATACAGTACCAGCAAAAGTAGATAAAATTGCGACAGCTAGTTTAGAGTCAATGGAAGATGCAGCAGTACTTGGAATTAAACCAGTCGGTGCAATTACTGTAGGTGGTAAATTACCAAAGTATCTTGAAAAAGAATTAGAGGGTGCAAAATCTGTGGGTGAAAAAATGCAACCTAATTTTGAAACATTACTTCAATTAAAACCGGATGTTATTACATCTAGTACGAAATTCCCAGCAGAAACAGCTGAAAAGTTTACGAAAGTAGCTCCGACGTTCCCGGTATCACACGTTTCAACAGATTGGGAAGATAACTTAAAGTTAATGGGAGAATTAACTGGTAAAAAAGATAAAGCAGAAAAAATTATTAAAGATTACAATGCGGACGCTGAAAAAGCAAAAGCAAAATTAGGAGATAAGTTAAAAGACAAAAAAGTACTTGTAATTAGACTAAGAGCAAATGAATTATTCCTATATCCAGAAGGAGTATACTTCAACCCTGTAATTTATAAAGATCTTGGACTAACTGCTCCAGAACAACTTAAAACTGTAAAAGCACAAGAGAAAATTTCATTTGAAAAACTTGCTGAACTTAACCCAGATTATGTTTTCTTACAATATGAGGCAAGTGAAAATAAAAACCCGAAAGTGCTAGAAGAAATTGAAAGCAATCCAATTTGGCAAAGTATGAATGCTGCGAAAGAAAAGAAAGTATTTGTAAACGTTGTAGATCCAATGGCCCAAGGTGGCACAGCTTGGAGTAAAACAGCATTCTTAAAAGAAGCAGTGAAAAATTTATCTAAATAATACAATAAGTAAGGTGCGTTGAATGATATGCAGAAAACGAATGCGGTACCAGTAACCATTTTATGTATAGCACCCATATTGATTTTATTTACAGTTATACTTTCTGTTTTATATGGGGCGAAAAACATTGATGCTGAAACAGTGTGGAATGCTTTATTTCATTTTGATTCAAGCGATGTAAATCATAATATTATTATTACTTCACGTTTACCAAGGGTAGTTGCAGCTCTTTTAGTCGGAGCATTTCTAGCCATATCAGGAGCACTTATGCAGGGGATGACAAGAAACTATCTTGCATCCCCTTCTATTATGGGTGTGACGGATGGTGCAGCCTTTGTTATTACACTTTGTATGATTTTTCTTCCGGGAATGTCATCGATTGGTATGGTTTTATGTTCAATGATTGGCTCTGCACTAGGAGCCGGTATAGTGTTTGGTTTTGGCTCACTCCTTCAAAATGGCTTATCCCCTGTTAGATTAGCAATTATAGGGACAGTTATTGGAACATTTTTAAGTAGTGTATCGGCTGCGATGGCTTCATATTTCCAAATTTCTCAAAATGTTAGTTTTTGGTTTAATGCAAAGTTAGATCAAGTGGACCCTAATATCATTAAAATCACGATACCATTTGGGATAATTGGTATAATTTTAGCACTATTAATATCAAAATCTATTACCATTCTTTCTTTAGGAGAAGAAGTTTCTATTAATCTAGGTCAGCGTACAAAACTAGTTAAAGCGATGGCAATTTTATCAGTTATTTTTTTAACAGGAACAGCAGTTGCTTTAGTGGGGAAAGTTGGTTTTGTAGGTTTAATTATTCCACACATTACGCGCTTTATAATTGGGGTAGATTATAAGTGGATTTTGCCTTGCGCAGGCGTTATTGGTGGAGTTTTCTTAGCATTATGTGACATTTTAAGTAGATTTGTAAACTATCCATTTGAAACACCAATTGGAGTCGTTACTTCCTTAATTGGAATTCCTTTCTTCCTTTATTTAATCCGTACAAGAGGAGGAGAGAGACATGCTTAAAAGTTCAAGTCAACGTTTTGGAATGACAATGGGGATTAGTATATTTTTAATATTATGTGCTATTTATATTAGTTTAACGAATGGTACGTTTGATATTACGATTACAGATGTATTTAAAACACTCTTTAGAATAGATCCAGTACCAGACCATGATTTAGTTATTTTTGAGTTTCGCCTTCCGCGCATTGTAATTGCTGGATTAGTAGGATTAGGCCTCGGTGTTGCGGGTGCTGTAATTCAAGGGATTACGAGAAATGGATTGGCGGACCCAGGTATTTTAGGAGTGAATGCCGGAGCAGGTACAGCCATCGTAATTTTCATGTTCTTCTTTCAAGGGCAATTAAAGAGCACAGACTGGGTTTCTATTATGATGATGCCGATGTTTGGTTTAGTCGGTGGGCTAGGAGCCGCTATAATAATTTATCTGTTTTCTTGGAAAAACGGTAAGTTAGACTCGCAACGTCTTTTATTAACAGGGATTGCAATTGGATCTGGATTTGGAGCGTTTTCTATGTATTTATCGCTCAAAATGAAGTCAACTGATTTCGAGATGGCTGCAGTTTGGGTGTCTGGAAGCATATATAGTGCAAACTGGAAGTATATTGTTGCTATGTTACCGTGGCTTATCATTTTAATTCCACTTATACAAAAGAAAGCTTATTTATTAGATTTATTTCAATTGGAAGAAACGAGTATTACAAGTTTAGGTGTTGCAGTAGAACGAGAGAAATCCATTTTACTATTAAGTAGTATCGGACTTGTGAGTGCATGTGTTGCTGTTTCAGGAAGTATTGGTTTCATTGGATTAATGGCACCGCATATAGCGAAAAGGCTCGTCGGTATTCAGCATAAATATATAATTCCTACGTGTGGAGTAATCGGAATGTTCCTTGTAATAGCTTCAGACTTTATTGCAAAAACAGTTTTCACCCCTGTAGAGTTACCTGTTGGAATCGTTATTTCTATTGTCGGTGTACCGTATTTCTTATATTTACTTTATAAGGCGAAAGCGTAAGAGGAGGAATAAAAGTGAGTATTTTAAGTGCAAAAAATTTAGAAACGAGTTATGAAAAGCTTACAGTGTTTCGCGATTTAAATGTGGAAATACAAGAAGGAAAAGTAACGACAATTATAGGGCCAAACGGGTGCGGTAAATCAACACTGTTAAAAACAATGGGAAGAATTTTAAAGCAAAAGAGCGGTAAAGTATATTTGCAAGGACAGGATTTAAATACGATTCCAACGAAAGAAATTGCGAAGCAGTTAGCTTTACTCCCGCAAACTCCAATTGCACCAGGAGAGCTTAAAGTAGAAGAGTTAATTTCTTATGGACGCTATCCACATCGAAATAACGTAAATAAGTTAACTTCAAAAGATAAAGAAATGATTGATTGGGCATTAGAAATAACGAAAACTTCTGAATTTCGAACGAGACAAATTGCAAATTTATCAGGTGGTCAACGACAGAAGGTATGGCTAGCGATGGCTTTAGCACAAGAGACAGAAGTGTTGCTATTAGATGAGCCAACTACATATCTTGATATGTCTCATCAATTAGATGTATTACAAATTGTGGAGAAGTTAAATAAAGAACATAATTGTACGGTCGTTATGGTATTACATGATATTAACCATGCAGCAAGGTTTTCAGATGAAATTATTGCAATGAAGGAAGGGGAAATCGTTACAACTGGTAGCCCAGAAGAAATAATTACAAATGAAGTGTTAAAAGAAGTATTTCATATTGATGCACGTGTCATGATTGATCCGTATAATGGGTCTCCTGTTTGTTTCGGTTACGATAGCGTTGTATCTCAAGAAGAGAAAGTAGAAATATATGTAACGAGTTAAGAAGGGGGGATGTAAGATGAATACTACTATTGAAAAACAGCAGGTTATTACATTTAATACAGAACAGTGGAAAATGTATTCAAAATTAGAAGGTAAAGAATATCAAATTCATATTTCAAAGCCGAGGCAGCCAGCACCAGAGTCAGGATATCCTGTTATATACGTATTAGATGGCAATGCCTTTTTTCAAACATTCCATGAAGCGGTTAAAATACAATCAGTTAGAGCAGAGAAAACAGGTGTTTCACCAGCTATTATAGTAGGTATTGGTTATCCAATTGAAGGGGCATTTTCAGGAGAAGAAAGATGCTATGATCTTACACCTGTCGTAATTTCAAAAGATGCCCCGTTAAAACCGGACGGTAAACCGTGGCCTAAAACAGGGGGAGCGCATAATTTCTTTACTTTTATTGAAGAAGAATTGAAACCACAAATTGAAAAGGAATTTGAGATTGATAAAGGAAAGCAAACGTTATTTGGACATTCTTTAGGTGGTCTATTTGCTTTACATATACTATTCACAAACGTAAATGCCTTTCAAAATTATTTTATAAGTAGTCCATCTATTTGGTGGAATAACCAATCCGTGCTTGAAAAAGAAAAGAATCTTATAAATGAATTAAACAATGCTAAGGTTGAAACGGGAGTATTCCTTACAGTTGGGTCATTGGAACGAGAGCATATGGTTGTAGGTGCAAACGAATTATCAGAGCGCCTTCTCCAAGTAAAACACGATCAGTTTAGATTTATGTTTTATGAAGCTGAAGGGGAGAATCATGCATCTGTTGTGCCGACTTCTTTAAGTAAAGGATTGAGATTTATTAGTCAAGTGTAGAAGACGTATATGAAAAAAGGTAAGCAATT
Source organism: Bacillus sp. TH30 (assembly GCF_016650875.1). Taxonomy (NCBI): domain Bacteria; kingdom Bacillati; phylum Bacillota; class Bacilli; order Caryophanales; family Bacillaceae; genus Bacillus; species Bacillus sp. TH30. Next base: position 4,232,794 of record NZ_JAEKEY010000002.1, read on the forward strand.
GCTTACCTTTTTTCATTATTGTTTTATTGCTACGTATCCATCAATTAAAAAGCTTGTGAAAAAGCGATTGATTTGAGTAAATCCACATTCCTCCATGATAGCTAGTAGATTCGTTTCGGAAATAGGAAATATTTCTGTTTCAAAAGAATTTTCAAATCGGTTCCAATCTTCTAATGGAATTTGATTTTGCATCATGTGGTTGCGCCAAGCATTCAATTGTGCAGAAAACATACTTGTATGGGGTACACCATTTATTGTAGAGAGAAAGAATGGAGCACCAGGTTTTAAGCGACTACTAATTTCATTAAGAAGCTCTTTTTTCTCCTTAATAGTTGGGATGAAATGAAGAACAAGCATACAAGTAGCAGCGTCAAATAATGGATTGGTTAATAATGAATGGACAGTTCCATGTACAAAGTGAATTTGATTTTGTATGCCTTCGCTTTCAATTCTTTTTTTAGCTAGCTGTAGCATGCTTTCAGATGGATCAACACCTGTAAAAGATAAGTTGCTATTTTGTTTGCCTATTGAGAGAATTTCTTGTCCACCACCAGCACCTATAACTAGTAAATTTGGATTCATATTTTCTTTAGGGAGTGTAGTAAACAAGAAATGATTCATCATTTCATATAGGTTGTAGTAGCCGGGGATTTTACATGGAATTCTTTGTTCATATGAATTTACGGTAGTATCATTCCAATTCATTTTTAACCTCCTAAGTATGTGTGTTATAGGTTTATTATGGAATGAAATTATGAAGGGAAACAATCCCGTAAATCTGGGGGGAAGAGGATGTATGAAAAAATAACGAAAGAAATTACAATGGTAGCGAATCGGATAAGTTCTATAAGGACATTTCAAGAGTCATTTCTCCACTTAATACGTAAAGTCATTGATTTTGACGCCGCTTGTTTTACAGCTATAGACCCAATTTCTTTTTTATCTACTGGGGCATTTACGGATGAAAGTGTTGAAAAGATTCATCCACAATTGTTTATGAATGAATTTCTAGAAGATGATTTTAATAAATTTAAATATTTATCAGAACACTATCCTCATGTTGCTTCTCTTAGTATGGTGACAAATGGTGAACAAAAGAAAAGCTCTAGATACCGAAATATTTTAAACCCAGCAAGTTTTGGAGATGAATTAAGGGGCGTTTGTATGAGTAAGGGGAACTGTTTTGGGCATCTTAGTTTATTTCGAGGGAGTACAAGTCCCGCTTTTCATATAGGTGATTGTAAGTATTTGGCAACGATAGTCCCAATTGCTGGAGAGGCTTTAAAAAAGGCATTTCCTAAACCTTTTTCAGAAGAGAAGGTAATAGGGACAGGCACGATTATATTAAGTGAGGATTTTAATTTATTATATTGGAATCAAGATGGTAGCGATTGGCTCTCAAATCTTAGAAAGTATGAACAGTTAAATATAAAAGAAATACCAAGGCCAATACGTGCGGTTTGTTCGAAAGTAAAGGCTAACGAATATAATGTAGGTTGTATGAATAGAGAAGAAAAAGTTTGTATACCTTTAGCCTATGGACATTTTTTAATCATTCGGGCCAGTAAGTTAGAACGTACAAGTAGTTTTCAGGGTGGTTATGTTGTTCTATTCGAAAGAGCAAGACCGGAAGAAATCTTTCCGCTTATTACGGAAGTGTATAGTTTTACAAAACGTGAGAAGCAAGTAATACGTAAAATTCTTACAGGTATGTCGACAAAGGAATTAGCCCATGAACTTTGTATATCTATATACACGGTACAAGATCATTTAAAATCCATTTTTGAAAAGACTGGGGTAAGTAGTAGAAATGAACTCGTGTGGGAAGTTTTTTCAAGATTTTGTTTTGATGTCGATGAATAAAAATAAATAAAATAACTCTATAAAAATCACATGAAGTACGGTGGATGAGTTGTAGAATAGGGCTGAAAAAAGGTTATGGATGAAACATTCCATAACCTTTTTTTATAAGTAGAATTGTCCTTTTTGAAAGTTTTGTTTCAACTTTTCGTCTAAAGAGACAAAAAGTTGTCACAATTCGGTCACAATTAGCATAAACATAAAATAGACGAAATGAACTTATTTCCAAAAAGGCTTGATTCATTCCATTCATGATTAGTAGAGCTGAAAAAGCATGGATTAAAAGTTCACTATATTCTCAAGGAGGTAGATCGTATGAAAACTATTCTTGCTATCGCTGGGTTTATTTGGGTTTTATCACATGGCATTCCAATTTATGAAGGAGAACAAATTCGCAGTGCTCTGAATAAAAATTTTAATGAATACCATATCATTGATCGGCAAGATAATGTTGTGACAGTTCGTGTAAATGACTGTTTTCATACGGTAACCGTTGAAGGAACTTCAGTAGTGAATGATACAAAAGTATGTGATCAGCAATAATTATATATAGGAAGAAAAAAGTCTCAATTTACACGTGTGAAAATTGAGACTTTTATATTTGTGGATGAATAATAAGCGGGGATGGACAATCCCTGCTTATTATTGTTTTTTTGAAAAAAAGAAAGGGTATCATATTAATTGAGACTGAGAAGCTAATGATGTGTTAAGAATAATCATAAAGCGAAAATATACTCATATGGGGTATCCTACATAGATATTTGATGATATAATTGGTATACTCATAAAAGCAATTGTTTTATTGGATGAAGAGAAACTTTAAGAAGGTGATAATATGGATCATAAGGACCATGAATCAGTAACACATAGATCAGAAAAAGAAAAAGAACAAATTATAAATAGATTAAAGAGAATTGAAGGCCAAGTCCGTGGTATTCAAAATATGATTGAAAATGATCGTTATTGCGTGGATATTTTAGTTCAAATTTCTGCGATTAATGCAGCGATGAAAAAAGTAGGAATGGGTGTCTTAAAAAATCATACGAGTCATTGTGTTTCAGGAGCTATTAAAAATGGTAATGGTGACGAAGCAATTGAAGAATTAATGACAGTATTTGAACGTTTTTCAAAAGCATAAAAGCCAAGCTAGTATTTGACTAGCTTGGCTTTTGTTTATATAGGAGAAGATATATAAATTCATAATTGGAGCAAAAAAATAAAGATTTTAGAAAAAATAAAAATCATGATATAAAACCATTGATTACCTTAGGGGGTATGGTAAGATGTAGTTGTGATTAACAAACAATGAAGAAACAAGAGGAGGATTTTAAATGGAACAGTTAACATTAAAAGTTGAAGGTATGTCTTGTGGACATTGTGTAAACTCTATCGAAAGCAGTGTGAAAGAGCTAAATGGTGTTGAACAAGTGAAGGTTCAATTAGCAGAAGGAACTGTTGAAGTTACTATCGACTCGTCTGCTGTAACATTAAAAGATATCGTTGCTGTAATCGAAGATCAAGGATACGATGTTCAATAATTATTTTTGGATATGAAAATAAATCGTACTTTAAACGAAGTACGATTTATTTTGCTAATAATTATACCTCATAAGGGTATATAGAGGTGAGAGACATGAATGAACAAAAAGAGGCCAATCTTCAAATATCAGGAATGACATGTGCAGCATGTGCCAATAGAATTGAAAAAGGTCTGAAAAAAGTAGAAGGTGTTCATGATGCAAATGTAAATTTTGCACTTGAAAAAACAAAAATAATGTACGATCCAGCGAAAACAAATCCGCAATACTTTAAAGAAAAAGTTGAATCGTTAGGATATGGAATTGTAAGTGATAAAGCTGAATTTACTGTTTCAGGAATGACATGTGCAGCATGTGCGAACAGAGTTGAAAAGCGTTTAAATAAGTTAGATGGTGTGAACAAAGCGACAGTTAATTTCGCTTTAGAGTCGGCAACGGTAGACTTTAATCCTGATGAAATCAGTGTAAATGAAATGAAGAGTGCGATTACAAAGTTAGGATATAAATTAGAAGTGAAATCAGATGAGCAAGATGCATCAACAGATCATCGCTTACAAGAAATTGAACGACAAAAGAAGAAATTTATTATTTCGTTTATTTTATCATTCCCGTTATTGTGGGCAATGGTGAGTCATTTCTCATTTACATCGTTTATTTATTTACCTGATATGCTAATGAACCCTTGGGTACAGCTAGCTCTTGCAACTCCTGTTCAATTTATCATTGGTGGACAGTTTTATATTGGAGCGTATAAAGCGCTACGCAATAAAAGTGCAAACATGGATGTTCTTGTGGCACTTGGAACGTCCGCAGCTTATTTCTATAGTGTGTATTTAAGTATTAGGTCGATTGGTTCTTCAGAACATATGACAGATTTATATTTTGAAACGAGTGCGGTACTTATTACTTTAATTATTTTAGGTAAATTATTTGAGGCGAGAGCAAAAGGGCGTTCATCAGAAGCTATTAAAAAGTTGATGGGACTACAAGCGAAAACTGCCACAGTTGTGCGAGATGGAACAGAGATGAAAATTTTAATCGAAGAAGTGGTAGCTGGTGATGTTGTCTATGTTAAACCTGGTGAAAAAATCCCAGTAGATGGAGAAATTGTAGAAGGAAAATCAGCGATAGATGAATCGATGTTAACAGGCGAGAGTATTCCAGTTGATAAAACAATTGGGGATGTAGTAATTGGCTCTACAATGAATAAAAATGGATTTTTAAAAGTTAAAGCAACTAAGGTAGGAAGAGATACTGCATTAGCTCAAATTATTAAAGTAGTAGAAGAGGCTCAAGGTTCAAAAGCTCCTATTCAAAGGGTAGCTGATCAAATTTCTGGTATTTTCGTACCAGTTGTAGTTGTAATTGCTATTATCACATTTGCAGTGTGGATGATATTTGTTACACCTGGTGATTTTGGCGGAGCACTTGAGAAAATGATAGCGGTACTTGTTATCGCTTGTCCGTGTGCATTAGGTCTTGCGACACCTACATCTATTATGGCTGGATCAGGAAGATCGGCTGAGTATGGCATTTTATTTAAAGGCGGGGAGCATTTAGAAGCAACCCACCGATTAGATACAGTTATTCTAGATAAAACAGGTACTGTGACAAATGGGAAGCCGGTGTTAACAGATGTAATTGTAGCAGATGGATTCCATGAAGAAGAAATACTACGTTTAGTAGGTGCAGCAGAAAGAAATTCTGAACATCCACTTGCAGAAGCGATTGTTGAAGGAATTAAAGAAAAGGGTATTGATATCCCAAGTTCAGAAACGTTTGAAGCAATTCCGGGATTTGGTATTGAATCGGTTGTCGAAGGAAAACAATTATTAATTGGTACACGCCGATTAATGAAGAAGTTTAATATTGATATTGAAGAAGTTTCTAAATCAATGGAAGAACTAGAGCGAGAAGGAAAAACAGCAATGCTTATTGCGATAGATAAGGAATATGCTGGAATTGTTGCTGTTGCAGATACTGTAAAGGATACTTCAAAAGCCGCAATTGCAAGACTTAAGAAAATGGGTCTAGATGTCGTTATGATTACAGGAGATAATACACAAACTGCTCAGGCAATCGCTAAGCAAGTTGGTATTGATCACGTAATTGCAGAAGTATTACCAGAAGGAAAAGCAGAAGAAGTGAAGAAACTTCAAGCTAGTGGTAAGAAAGTGGCTATGGTTGGAGATGGAATTAATGATGCTCCTGCGCTTGCTACAGCGGACATTGGAATGGCAATTGGAACAGGAACAGATGTAGCAATGGAAGCAGCGGATATTACGTTAATCCGTGGTGATTTAAATAGTATTGCTGATGCAATTTTTATGAGTAAAATGACGATTAGAAATATTAAGCAAAATCTATTCTGGGCGTTAGCTTATAACGGCCTAGGAATTCCAATTGCGGCGCTCGGTTTCTTAGCTCCTTGGGTTGCAGGTGCAGCAATGGCATTTAGCTCTGTATCAGTCGTATTAAATGCATTAAGATTACAAAGAGTTAAATTGAAATCTTAAACACTTTCAGCTATAAAGCGAATTTAATATGCTTTTTTACAATAAACAATACTTTGTATGAGTATTGTTTATTGTTCGTTTAGAAGGAAAAGTCGATATAATATAGAAAGAGCAGAAGTAGAATCATATATAGTGGAAGAAACTGTTTCGAAAATAAACACGAAATAATTATCCGGATAACCGAAATAAAAGAGTTAGTTTGATAAGGAGTTTTACATATGTTTAAAGATATTAAAATTAGAACATTCCAGAAGGAGGATTTAGAGCAAGTATTACAATTGTTCTATGAAACGGTTCATACGGTGAATGTAAAAGATTATAACGAGTTACAGCTACAGGCGTGGGCCCCAGAGCGACTAGATAGAGAGAGATGGCTACAGTCTTTAGAAAAGAATATTTGTTACGTTGCTGATTATAAAGGTGTGATAGTGGGATTTGGGGATTATAATGATGATCATTACGTAGATCGCTTATTTACGCATAAAGATTATCAAGGAAAAAGGATAGCATCATACATACTACAGAAGTTAGAAAAAGAAGCAGTGAACTTGCAGCATAGGGATATATATACAGAGGCGAGTATTACAGCAAAACCTTTCTTTGAAAGCAAAGGTTTTATTTGCATAAAGGAACAAAATAAGCAGCATAATGGTCAAATTTTTATTAATTATGTCATGAAAAAAATAGCCTTCTCATAAATGAGAAGGCTATTTTTCATTATTTTACAGCTTCTTTTAGTTCTTTACCAGCTTTAAAAGCAGGTACTTTAGAAGCTGCGATTTGCATTTCTTCACCCGTTTGTGGGTTACGGCCTGTACGAGCAGCTCTTTCACGAACTTCGAATGTACCGAATCCGATAAGTTGTACTTTTTCGCCAGCAGCTAAAGAGTTAGTGATTGATTCTACTACAGTTTGTAAAACTACAGTAGCTTCTTTTTGAGAAATCTCAGCGTTTTGTGCTACGTTTTTAATTAATTCTGTCTTATTCATGTTTTTCACCTCATATGTAAATAATGCTATTTAAGTTGTTATTATAACGTATAAAACATTCGAGAACAAGTGTACGTACATATATTCGCAAAAAAAATGAAATTTGTAATATTTTTTAGGACCAATTTATAGACATTCAATTTAAGCGGATACAGATTTTTTCTTTAATGCAGTTTGCTCTTTATTGGAAGGTAGTTTCTTATTATAAGATATGAAATAAGGTAATGCTACAAATAACATACCCCCTACTAAGTTTCCGAAGAAAACAAAAATGAAGTTTGGAAAATATTCAACCCAAGTTAAATGACCAGAAAAAATTGCAGCTGGGATGACAAACATATTGGCTACAACGTGTTGAAATCCAATCGCAACAAAAGTCATAACAGGGAACCAAATACCGACAATCTTTCCGATAAATTCTTTACTTCCCATACTGAGCCAAACAGCTAAACAAACGAGCCAATTACACCCGATTGCAGAAATGAAGGCTTGCAGTGGTGTATCTTGTAGTTTAGCTTGTGCAATAGAAACTGTTTTTGCTAAAAAAGCTCCCTCCGTTAAGCCGACGATATGACCAAAAAAATAAGCGACGAATATAGCACCTATGAAGTTGCTAAACGTAACAATAACTAAATTTCGTATGAAGTGAAATAAGTCGATTTTTTTGTGAAGCCATGCCATTGAAACGGTCATCATGTTGCCAGTTACTAATTCACCGCCTGCAAGGATAACGAGTATAAGACCGATAGGGAATACGGCAGCACCTAAAAAGCTAGTAAATGATCCCCAAGATTTTGGCATTGTTCCGATAACATGGATATCAAGTAAATATCCTAATGCTATGAAAGCACCACCAAAAAAACCGAGAATTAGCATAGGGAGCAATGATAAATGAGCTTTTTTTCTTCCAGAATTAGCAGCAAGTTCCGTAATTTCTTCTGGTGTAAATACAGACATGAATAATCTCTCCTCAATAAAATGATAGAATGAATAGAAGGAACATTTTAAAGAATCTATGTATGATAAAAATATGATATGACTTCTGTATAAATTTGTCAAAGTGAGTGGGGAAGAAATTGGATATAACGAACATTGTTCATGTTGTCACATTAATGTAACAATAAGGATTTAAAGTGATTTTAGAGGTGAAAACATGAATACGCATCATGTAAAAAAAGAACGAAAAAAATCAATCGTAAAGATATTTATTATTAGTTTCATAAGTATATTAATGATACCAGTAAGTTTGTATTTCTATGCGACTGAAATAGAAAGAAGACTAGTAACAGTTACGTGGAATGAAATAGAAGCTCCTACAATTCCTAAAGAGTTTAATAATAAAAAAATATTGCAGTTCTCAGATGTACATTTAGGACCAGATTTTACATTGAAACAACTAGAAAATTTGGTGGAGAAGATGAATGAATTACATCCAGATATAGTAGTTTTTACAGGAGATTTAATAGATAAGTTTGGATCCTATAGTGCGGAAAGAGAAGAAGCAAAGGTTATTTTGCAGAAAATTAAAGCTCCCCTAGGAAAATATGCTGTGTTTGGGAATCATGATAGAGGTGGGGGCGGTAGTTTATTTTACAAAAAGTATATGGAGGAAGCTGGTTTTTCTGTTTTAGTAAATGACGTGCAGAAAATTAAAGTGGAAAATGGCAAGTATATTACAATATCAGGTTTGGATGATTTGTTATTAGGGAAACCACAAATAGATTCGACTTTAAAAAACTTAAGACAACAAGATTTCAATATGCTATTAGTACATGAGCCTGATGTTGTAGATAAAGTAGCTGGTTATCCAGTTGATTTTCAAATCTCAGGACATAGTCATGGAGGACAAGTTCAGATTCCTTTTGTAGGTCCTTTAATTACCACAAAATTAGCAGAGAAGTATGTTGAAGGAATGTATGAATTAGAAGGAAAGAGTAAGTCGTTATATTTATATGTAAATCGCGGTATTGGAACGACTCGAATGCCTGTCAGGTTTTGGAGTGTACCTGAACTTTCAGTTTTTGTATTGAAGCAAAGTAGTAACTTAAAGTAGAACGTTTCATATTTTGGAGAATTAAGAGTACTTTTAAAGAAAGTTCTCTTTTTTATTGATTAAGTGCAGAATATTATGTACTTTTATGTAAAGTGTTAAAAAGAAAGGAGAATTTCTATGATAGAAACATGGCATAAAGAATTGGAAAGTATATATAACCAAATGGTTTCATGGCGAAGAGATTTTCATCAATACCCAGAGCTATCGTTTCAAGAAATAGAAACACCGAAAAAAATAGCTGAAATCTTAAAAAGTTTTCATATTGATGTGACAACAGATGTCGGGGGAAGAGGGGTAATCGGCGTAATTGAAGGTGGAATACCTGGGAAGACGATAGCGCTGCGTGCTGATTTTGATGCACTACCTATTCAAGATGAAAAACAAGTTTCATATAAATCAAAGGTTCCCGGCGTAATGCACGCTTGTGGCCATGATGGACATACAGCAACACTTTTAGGTGTTGCAAAAATATTAAGTGACCATAGAGACCAGCTCTCTGGAAAAATAGTTCTGATACATCAACATGCAGAAGAGAAAGAGCCTGGCGGAGCAATTGCTATGATTGAGGATGGTTGTTTAGAAGGAGTAGATGTTGTATTTGGAACACATTTATCTTCTCAAATGCCTTTAGGAATGGTTGGGGCGAAAGCTGGAGCAATGATGGCGGCAGCTGATACTTTTGAAGTAAAGATTCAAGGGCGAGGCGGTCACGGCGGTATGCCGCATCATACTGTTGATGCTATTATCGTTGCAACACAAGTAATTAATCAGTTACAACTTTTAGTGAGTCGAAAAATAGATCCGCTTCAATCTGCGGTATTAACAGTCGGTACATTCCATGCTGGTCAAGCGGATAATATTATTGCGGATACTGCTGCATTTACAGGGACCATTCGAACGTTAGACCCTGAAGTGAGAGGATATATGGAGAAGGAATTTAAACGAGTTGTTGAGGGGATTTGTCAGTCTCTTCATGCTGAAGTTAATATTCAATATAAACGAGGTTATCCAATATTAATAAATCATGTAGATGAAACACGTCATTTTATGACGGTTGCGGAACATGATCTTGGCAAAGAAAGGGTCATGGAAGTACCACCTATTATGGGTGGGGAAGATTTTGCATACTACTTAGAACATGTTCCAGGAGCATTTTTCTTCACAGGTGCGGGTAATGAAGAAATAGGAGCGACATACCCACATCATCATCCTCAATTTGATTTTGATGAACGTGCGATGTTGGTTGGTGGGAAGTTGCTTTTAAGTCTTGTGAATAGTTATTTAAGAGATGGAAAAGAATTTCTTCATCATATAGAAGTGAAAAAGTAATTTACATAAATAAAAAACAACAATAGGTCATATAAAACCTATTGTTGTTTTTTATTATTTTTGCAAGGAAAGACTATCAAAATATGTTCTATAGTTACTAGAGAATTCAAAGTTGTTTTTTGCATCCCAATTAATAGACCAAGACATTAAACCGCGAAATGCAGGATAGCCACTCTGATTAGAAAGTTTATACTTTCCTCCGAAGGGAACGCCTTTAATGATATAATCTAAAGCTTTTTTCATTTCGGTTGGAGAAATATATCCGCCACTTGGAGCTGCTGCCGGTGCCGCCGGAAGTCCAATCATTACTTGATCTGAACGAAGAGCTGGGAAAATATTATTTGGATTACCACCTACAGGAAAGCCATGTAAGAGCATATCTGCCATCGCGACCTCGTAGTCTGCGGTTCCTTGATTATAATTATTACCGTCCATCCCAATGCCGCTACCAGAATTGTAGTGTTGAACGTGAATATACGTTAGTTTGTCTTTCACTCCGTAAATAATTGGTAAATATGCACCCCATATGCTTCCATACGCGCTATAACCGCCTTGAACATAAGCTGTTTCAGGGGCCATGCTTAATAGGAAATCTGGACCGTAATGGTCTGAAATCGTTCGAATTGCTGAGATAAGATTCACGATTTGAGGAGTTGTTGGGTTTTTAAAATTAGTGTCATTACCGTTTAAGTAAATACCTGATTCAAGGTCAATATCTATTCCATCAAAACCGTATTTATCGATCAGAGATTGTATGGAATTAATAAAACGTTGTTTAGCAGCATTGTCAGGAAGTAAAACGACCCCATTTTGTCCACCTATTGAAAGAACTATTTTCTTTCCTTTACTTTTTAAATAGGAAATATCAGATTTGAACTCTGTATCTGTACCATACACAGGGGAAAATTCAACAGTGGAACGATCACCACCAGTTTCACCGAAAGATACATTTATTACATCCCATTTTGGTGAAACATCTTTTAATTTAATAATGCCAGTACCGTTATCAAAGTTATGCCAATATCCAATGAGTAATTTTGACCCTAAATTGTTTGTTGCTTTTGTTTGGAAGGGAGCTAGTGGTAGCAGTAAGAAAATTACTAAAATACAACAAATGAATTTGAACTTGTTTAACATATCAACACTCCTATACAAAAAGTTGTCTAGATGTATAATCTTGTTCCTTTAATAATATCTGAAAATTCACTCTTTTGTAAGGCGACTATAATTTTCTCAACAATTGTATATGGAAAATTATTAAACCTAATGTAATAATTTCATTAGGAGCTTGCATTACAATTGTTAAATTCAGAATATTTTGATATATTCTGAAGTATAGAACAACGTTTTTCGCATAATACTCTTACATAAATTTCAAAATTAAGTTTGGAAGGGGATGTACAAGAGTTGAATAAAAATCTTAAGAAAGACCTCAAAATACGCCACATTACAATGATCTCAATTGGCGGCGTAATAGGAGCTGGTTTGTTTGTCGGAAGTGGTGCGGTTGTGCATTCAGCAGGGCCAGGTTCTATCGTTTCATATGCATTAGCAGGACTTCTAGTTATTTTCGTTATGAGAATGCTGGGGGAAATGGCAGCTATTAACCCGACAAGTGGTTCGTTTGCAACATATGCACGAGAAGCAATCGGCCCCTGGGCGGGTTATACAATTGGGTGGCTATATTGGTTCTTCTGGGTAATTGTTATTGCAATAGAAGCTACAGCAGGGGCTGGTATCATTCAATACTGGATTCCACAAATCCCGCTCTGGTTATTAAGCTTACTATTAACAATTTTATTAACGCTGACGAATGTTTTTTCAGTGAAATCATTTGGAGAGTTTGAATATTGGTTTTCATTTATTAAAGTAATTAGTATTGTTTTGTTCCTATGCCTTGGTCTTGCTGTGATTTTAGGATTTGTACCAGGAACGGAAGCACCTGGCACTTCAAATTTAGTAGGGCAAGGGGGATTTATGCCAAATGGTATAAGTTCGGTGCTGCTTGGAATCACCGTCGTTATATTTTCATTTATGGGATCAGAGATTGTTGCAGTAGCGGCTGGTGAATCTGCCGAACCTGTAAAAGCAGTAAAAACAGCAACAAATAGTGTGATTTGGCGTATTCTCGTATTTTTTATTGGATCTATCGCTGTAGTTGTTACACTTCTTCCATGGAACTCAGCAAACATATTAAAAAGTCCGTTTGTAGCGGTACTTGAACATATAGGAATACCAGCGGCAGCACAAATTATGAATTTTATCGTTTTAACAGCTGTACTTTCTTGCTTGAATTCAGGTTTATATACAAACTCAAGAATGCTTTTTTCGATGGCAGAAAGAGGAGATGCTCCAAAGGCATTTTTAAAATTGAACAGTAGTGGTGTTCCAGTTCGGGCAGTTTTATTTGGAACGTTCTTTGCTTATATTGGAGTTGTTTTTAGTTACATATCTCCAGATAAAGTCTTTTTATTTTTAGTGAATGCATCTGGTGGGATTGCGTTACTAGTTTATCTCGTTATAGCAGTTTCACATTTAAAGATACGTAAAAAAATGGGGAAAGTAGAACAACAAAATTTGAAAGTGAAAATGTGGCTTTTCCCGTATGTAACGTATGTTACAATTGCCGCTATTATAGCAGTTTTAGTTGCAATGGTTGCAATTGAATCTTTACGTTCACAAGCACTTTTAACGATGCTTGTTACTGTTCTTATTATAGTTTCTTATTTTATTTTTAATAGAAATAAAAATAGTTCGGTTTTGAATCCTAAAAGTGAGGATAAAGAGCCCGTTCAATTCTAATTTATTGTTTTGGAAGAGAGTTACACCCAATCATTGCTATAAAAGAATCATATATAATCATAGAAACAAGTAATTACTATTGTCATAGTGAATATAAACTTTTTTCTTGACTTTTTATACGAAGGCGAGCAAAATGGTAAAAAAGGAAGGGGGGATGATGATGGAAGAGTACGTATTGGAGCTGTATAACTTTTTATATACGACAGAATGGCAAGATATTGTTTCGTTTCTAGGAATAGTATTTTGTATGAAAATTGTAATTGTATATATGGAAGAGCAAGGTATGTTCTATTCCTTCTCATCTCCGTTCGATGTGCAGCGCGAGCCGTTGCTGAACTATGCCAAGGTAAATTACGAACAATTTCCTTTTGTGATTTTCTTTATGATTCGATTTATAACAGCAATTGTAAAGAAGAAGGAAAGTGACGATGAAGAGTGCCACTCAACTTGTAATATAGCTAACGTTTTTTAAGCTAAATACAAGGAGGAGATTTATATGTGGTTTCGATTTCTTATGATTGGTTTCTTTTCATTAACAGCAATTTCATTAATGGGATATCAAGTGTCTGAAATATATCAAGCGTATAGCAATACGTTTTTTAACAAAAACTAATTCCATTGCTATTTAAATAATAAAGCGATAAAATCCTTCTTAAGAAGTTTTATTAAGAAGGATTTTTTCTTTGCTCTGTCTTACTGTGTCAAACTATTGTCACATTTACACTGTGAATAATATGTTAAAATAGTGAGGTTACGTATACATATTTGAAGGAAGAGGAGTGACCATTTTGGTGGATCAATCAACGAATCAGAAAAGCTATGCTCCTATTGTGATAACGCTTTCTGTACTTGTAAATGCGATTATTTTATTTTTGTTCTTTGGACCTGTTGGCTATGAAGGAGAAGTACATTTTGATGTAACAATTTTACCAATGTTAAATGCAATCTTTAATAGTTTTACGTTTGTATTTTTATTAGCAGCATTATTCTCTATTATTAAAAAGAATGTAAAAATGCATCGTGGATTTATTCTTGCAGCATTTACAACGACTTTACTATTTTGTGTTTCATATTTATCGTATCATTACTTGGCGCCAGCAACACATTTTGGCGGAGAAGGATTCATTAAATATGTGTATTTCATCATTTTAATTACACATATTATCCTTGCAGCAATTATTGTACCACTTGCATTGTTTGCACTTGTATTTGGTTTTACAAATCAATTAACACGTCATCGTAAAATTGTACGTTGGACGATGCCAATTTGGTTATATGTAAGTTTATCTGGGGTTATTGTTTACTTAATGATCTCGCCTTATTATCAATAAAAAATCTCAGCCTTTAAGGCTGGGATTTTTTTGTTAAGCAAATTTGTTTGTGAAATTAAAAAAGTGTGGTATACAAAAGTATAGTTGCTTTTCATATGGAAGGGATGGTAAAGGTATATGCAAAATTTTGTATTTCGTAATCCAACAAAACTTATTTTTGGTAAAGGACAATTAGAGCAGTTAAAAACTGAGATTCCACAGTTCGGTAAGAAAGTTCTTCTCGTATATGGAGGAGGAAGTATTAAAAGAAACGGTATTTATGATAATGTAATTTCTATTTTAAAGGATATAAATGCGGAAGTGTTTGAATTGACAGGTGTTGAACCGAATCCTCGTTTATCAACTGTAAAGAAAGGGATTCAAATTTGTAAAGACAATGGAGTCGAATTTATTTTAGCAGTTGGTGGAGGAAGTGTAATCGACTGTACGAAAGCGATTGCAGCTGGTAGTAAGTATGATGGAGATGTGTGGGATATTGTAACGAAAAAAGCATTTGCTAGCGAGGCGTTACCATTTGGTACTGTGCTTACGCTTGCAGCAACAGGATCTGAAATGAATGCAGGATCTGTAATTACAAACTGGGAAACGAATGAAAAGTACGGCTGGGGCAGTCCAGTTACATTCCCTCAGTTTTCAATTTTAGATCCACTACATACTTCGTCTGTGCCGAGAGATCAAACGATTTATGGTATGGTCGATATTATGTCGCACGTATTAGAGCAATATTTCCATCACGGCATGAATACAGAATTACAAGATCGTTATTGTGAATCTGTTTTAAGAACAGTAATTGAAACAGCTCCTAAGCTTTTAAGTGATTTAGAAAATTATGAGCATAGGGAAACAATTTTATATTGCGGTACTATGGCGTTAAACGGCATTTTAGCGATGGGAGTAAAAGGAGACTGGGCAACTCATAATATTGAGCATGCAGTTTCTGCTGTTCATGACATACCGCATGGGGGCGGACTCGCGATTCTATTCCCAAATTGGATGAAGCATGTTATAGATGAAAATGTGAGTCGCTTTAAACAGTTCGCTATTCGTGTATTCGATGTAGAAACAGATGGGAAGACAGATAAAGAGGTTGCGTTAGAGGGAATTGAGGCGTTACGTCAATTTTGGACTTCAATTGAAGCTCCAGTAACATTAGCTGATTACGCTATTAGAGAAAGTGAAATTGACTTAATGGCGGATAAAGCGATGGCTTATGGTGAATTCGGTAACTTTAAAAAATTAAATAAAGATGATGTTCTAAATATATATAAAGCTTCTTTATAAGTGAATCGAGAAAAGAAACCTATTTGATTATTGTATCAAATAGGTTTCTTTTTTGTTGTCTATAACCGTTCGTGACTGATTTTGATTATTTGTGAATGTTTATGGTTGATTTTTGTGATCGTTTTCATTATACTGTAATCAAAGAAGAGGTGAATAAAATGTTAACTCCTGAACGTCATCAAATGATATTGCAACTTGTAAAAGAGCAGAAGGTTGTTAAATTACAACAATTAGTGGAAAGAACAGAAAGCTCTGAATCAACAATTCGTCGTGATTTAGCACAATTGGAAAAGCAAAGGTTATTAAAAAGAGTTCACGGTGGTGCTGCTGTTTTAACAGGAAAAGGACAAGAGCCAACGATGGTTGAAAAATCATCCAAAAACATTCAAATAAAACACCAAATTGCGAGGTATGCGGCTAACATTGTTGAACAAGGTGATTGTATTTATTTAGATGCAGGAAGTACAACATTTGAAATGATTCCATTTTTAATAAATAAAGATGTTACAGTCGTTACGAATGGACTTATGCATATTGAAGCTTTAGTTGAAAATAATATTCGTGCATATTTACTGGGCGGGATGATGAAGAGTAGGACGAAAGCTTTAATTGGTGCTATGGCACAGGAAAGTATGCAGAAGTATCGCTTTGATAAATGTTTTTTAGGAGCGAATGGTGTACATGAACAGCTTGGTTTTACAACGCCAGATCCAGAAGAGGCACTCTTAAAACAAATGGCATTAACATTAGCAAACGAAGGATATTTCTTAATTGATGAAAGCAAGTTTTCAGAAGTTGCGTTTGCGAAAATTGCAAATGTTGAAGATGCAAGCATTATTACAAACCATTTAGAAATTGATTTAGAAAAATATAAAAGACAAACCAATGTAATTGAGGCTGATAAACAATGATCTATACAGTTACTTTAAACCCATCTATTGATTATGTAGTACAAGTTAATTCTTTCGATTTAGGAACAGTAAACCGAGCAGAGAAAGATATGAAGTTTCCTGGAGGAAAAGGGATTAATGTTTCTCGTGTTCTTCATCGTTTAAGTGTTGAAAATGTAGCGCTTGGATTTACGGGTGGATTTACAGGCCAATTTATTAAAGATGTATTGCATGATGAAGGTGTAACAACAAACTTCGTCCAAGTAGATGGAGATTCTCGAATTAATGTGAAAATAAAAGGGCAAGAAGAAACAGAATTAAATGGACAAGGTCCTATTGTGACAAATGAGCAATTTGAACAATTGATGAAAAAAATCGAAAGTATGCAATCTGGAGATTGTGTTGTACTAGCTGGAAGTGTACCTTCTTCTATTCCAAATACATTTTATGAATCAATCGCAGAGTTTGGAGCGGAAAAAGGTATTCGTGTAGTGGTAGATGCAAGCGGTAGTGCACTGCAGCATGTAATTAAAAATAAGCCGTTTTTAATAAAGCCAAATCATCATGAACTTGGTGAGTTATTCGGAGTGGAGCTTTCAACCGTAGAAGACATATTACCGTATGGAAGAAAATTAATCGAACAAGGTGTAGAGCACGTTATCGTATCAATGGCAGGAGATGGAGCTTTATTATTTACGGCAGAAGGTATATATGAAGCAACTGTTCCGAAAGGTGTTGTAATTAATTCGGTTGGGGCAGGAGATTCTCTCGTTGCTGGATTTGTAGGTAAATATGAACAGACAAAAGATATTGAAAAAGCATTTCAATATGGTGTTGCAACAGGAAGTGCAACAGCATTCTCGGCGGATTTATGTACAAAGGAAAAAGTAGAAGAATTATTGTCGCAAGTAATTGTAGCTAAGCGATAGGGGGAAGCAACATATGAAAATTACAGAACTATTAAAAAGGGATACAGTCATTATGAATTTGACAGCTTCAAATAAAGAAGCTGTCATAGATGAATTAGTTGAAAAGTTAAGCGGGGCAAATCGTTTAAATAGTAAAGCTGAATTTAAAGAAGCTATTTTAAAGCGAGAGTCACAAAGTACAACAGGCATTGGTGAAGGTATTGCTATACCTCATGCGAAGACGAATGCCGTTAAGCAACCGGCGATTTGTTTTGGTAGAAGTGTAAGCGGTATCAACTATGAATCACTTGACGGACAGCCTGCACATCTGTTTTTTATGATTGCTGCGAGTGAAGGGGCGAATAATACTCATTTAGAAACGTTATCTCGTCTCTCTACGTTATTGATGGATGAAGGGTTCCGCAAGCAATTATTAGAAGCAAAGGATGAGGATGAGCTTCTCCGTTTATTTGATGAAAAAGAGAATGAAAAAGAAGACGAAGAAGTTGAAGTAGCAAAGCCGGAAGGGAATGAGCCATACGTATTAGCTGTTACAGCTTGTCCAACTGGTATCGCTCACACATATATGGCTGCGGATAGTTTGAAAGCAAAAGCGGCAGAGTTAGGGATTGCGATTAAAGTTGAAACGAATGGATCAACAGGTGTAAAGAACGGTTTAACGAAAGAGGATATTGAACGCGCAACAGCGATTATCGTTGCGGCAGATAAACAAGTAGAAATGAACCGTTTCGCGGGGAAGTATGTCATTCAAGTGCCAGTAGCTGATGGTATTAGAAAAACTGAAGTCCTTCTTAATCGAGCTGTAAAACAAGATGCGCCAATCTTTAAAGGTGTCAAAGAGAATGGGAAGGCAGAAAATGTAGAGAAAGAAAAAGGGCTAGGAATTTATAAGCATTTAATGAGCGGTGTAAGTAATATGCTTCCGTTCGTTGTTGGTGGCGGGATTTTAATAGCGCTAGCGTTTTCGTTTGGTGGTATAAAAGCGGAAGGTCCTTTAGCTGAATTGTTCATGTCTATTGGGGGAGGAAAAACAGGTGCGTTTTTATTCCTTGTACCAATCTTAGCTGGATTTATTGCGAGTTCTATTGCTGATCGTCCTGGTTTTATGCCTGGTGTTGTAGGTGGGTTTTTAGCAGCACAAGCAAATGCGGGATTTTTAGGTGGATTAATTGCTGGTTTCTTAGCTGGATATGTTGTTTTAGGATTGAAAAGATTATTTTCAGGATTACCAGTACAGTTAGAAGGAATTAAACCTGTTTTGTTATATCCAGTCTTTGGATTGTTGATTACAGGAGTTGTTATGCAAAAAGTAGTAAATCCGCCTGTAGTAGCATTAAATGAAATGTTAACAGGATGGTTAAATGGTTTGAACGGTACGAATGCTATATTATTAGGTCTTATTTTAGGCGGTATGATGGCAATTGATATGGGTGGTCCAATTAATAAAGCGGCATTTACATTTGGTATTGCTGCAATAGAAGCACAGAATTTTGGAGTGCACTCAGCAGTTATGGCTGGTGGTATGGTACCGCCACTTGCGATTGCATTCGCAACCACATTCTTTAAAACAAAATTTACAGAAGCAGAACGTAAATCTGGTTTAACAAATTATATTATGGGAGCATCGTTTATTACAGAAGGTGCGATTCCATTTGCAGCTGCCGATCCGGTTCGAGTAATAGTAAGTTGTGTTGTTGGTTCAAGTATCGCGGGTGCCTTATCTATGTTATTCCAAATTACATTGCCGGCACCGCATGGTGGATTGTTTGTTATCGCATTAGTGAATAAACCGTTGCTATACATTTTCTCTATATTAATTGGGACGATTGTTTCAGCTATTATGATAGGTGTTTGGAAGAAGAAAGTTAAATAAAAGATAAAAAGGGACAGCTAATAGGAGTTGTTCCTTTTTCGTTACAAAAAGTAATTTAATAATTGGATTATGATGGATTTTGGTAAAAGATGTAATGAAAAGTGATTTTTTTGTAACAAAAAAGTAATACTGTAATTTTTCTGGAAAAAAATTCTTATACTAATTTGTGAGAAATATATGAAAACTATTGCTAATTTTGGTAGAAATACAATTCTTTAATATGGAAATTTATGTTACAAATCATTAATCGTTTATTACGAATGCTTTGTAATTGTGTGATTTTCGAAATTCTACAAAAAACTGTTGCTATAATGAGAACACGAAAACAAAGCAAATGGAGGCTATTCATGAAAAAATTATTAGGTATAGCAACAGCAGCAGTTTTTGGTCTTGGGATTTTTGCAGGTTCTGCTAAAGCGGAAACGATTGTAACAACAGATGTATTAAACGTTAGAGAAAACCCAACTGTAGAATCAAAACTTGTAGGTAAAATGTTAAGTGGAAATAAATTAGATGTTATAAATACAGAAAACGGATGGTCCAAAATTAAATTAGATGGTAAAGAAGCTTTTGTAAGTGCTGAGTTTACGAAAAGTTCTTATTATGTAACAGCAAACGTATTAAACATTCGTGCTGGAGCGAATACTGATTCAGAAATTCTTGGCACGCTTAAAAAAGATGACTTGATTGAAACGACAAATCAAGTACAAAACGAATGGTTACAATTCGAATATGGCGGGAAAGCGGCGTATGTTCACATACCATTTTTAACAGGTACAGCACCTGTTATTGAAAGAAAAGAAGTTCCAGCTCAAGATGAAGCGCCAACTAAGGTGAAAACGGCGGTTAAAAATGATACATCAGTTAAGGAGAAAGCGCCGGCTAAAAATGATACGGCAGTTAATGGAAAAGAATCAGTTAAAAGTGGAGCATCAAGTAAACCAGTAGCGCAAGCGAAGCCGGCAACTAAGCCAGTGGCAAAATCTACTGAAACAAGTGAACCTGCTGGTCGTGAAATAACGGTAGAAGCGACAGCTTACACAGCTCACCCGAGTGAAAATGGCACATATGGTGGTCGTGTGTTAACTGCGATGGGGCATGATTTAACAGCGAATCCAAATATGAAAGTTATTGCTGTTGATCCGAAAGTAATTCCTCTCGGATCAAAAGTGTGGGTGGAAGGATATGGAGAAGCAATTGCTGGAGATACTGGTGGCGCGATTAAAGGAAACCGTATTGATGTTTTAGTTGGTTCAGATAGCACTGCTGATAGTTGGGGTCGTAAATCCGTTAAAGTGAAAGTTATAAAATAATTTATTAAAATAAAAAACGGCTGCTTGAAAATGTCTAAGCGGCCGCTTTTTTTATATAAGAATTATTGAAAAGGGTAAATTGTTTTACCTGTAATAATTTTATACGCAGTGCAAAATTGAGTTTGCATATACTCTGTATTTTTATTTTCTGGATGTAACGTTGTTTCTTGAAGAGTAGAATGAAAGGAACGTAGTAAACAATTTAGTGCGAAGTATAATTCTTCTTGTGAACAATTTTGTTCTTTTGTAGCAGTAGCTAAAATAAGGTCTTTTATTAATAATGGAAAATCGATAGTCGCTTGTTTCATAGTCATTGCACCCTCTCCGAGCTATTTTTTATCATGTATATGCAGAATTGGACAAGCTATGCTCTTTTTTTGTGTAATTTCATGTACTGGATTCAAAGAACTTGCAATCATGCCGTTAAAATTGGTAAGATTGGGTATAATCAATAGATGGAGTATATTACATAAAGAGAGTTGAATGATATGGGAGAAGTGCAACGTGAAAAAGTTGCTGTCATCATTGGGCCAACTGCTGTCGGAAAGACGAAATTAAGTATCGATCTTGCAAAAGCGTTGAATGGTGAGATTATTAGTGGTGATTCCATGCAAATTTATCGTACGATGGATATCGGGACTGCAAAGGTGACGATAGATGAGATGGACGGAATTCCGCATTATATGATTGATATAAAAGATCCGGAAGATTCATTTTCTGTGGCGGAATTTCAAGAACGTGTCCGTAAGTGCATTCGAGAAATTACAGAGCGCGGGAAATTACCAATTATTGTTGGTGGAACCGGTCTCTATATACAATCTGTTCTATTCGATTACCAGTTTACAGATGAGGCTGGGGATGCTACATACCGAGAACAGATGGAAAAGTTAGCATTAGAACACGGTGTGGAATATGTACATAAAAAGTTACAAGAAGTAGATCCAGAAAGTGCGGAGCGTATTCATGCCAATAATGTAAGGCGTGTTATTCGGGCGTTAGAAATTTTTCACACGACGGGTGAAAAAATGAGTAACCAGCTCGAAAAACAAGAAAATGAGTTACTGTACGATGTTTCATTAATTGGCTTGACAATGGATCGAGAAATGCTATACGATCGCATTAACTTACGTGTTAACCTAATGATTGAACAAGGTTTATTAGAAGAAGTAAAAGGTTTACATGAAAGAGGAGTGCGAGATTGTCAATCTATTCAAGCGATTGGTTATAAAGAGATATATGATTATTTTGAGAATCGTGTATCTTTAGAAGAAGCGGTATCACAATTAAAGACGAATTCACGCCGTTATGCAAAACGTCAATTAACGTGGTTCCGTAATAAGATGGATGTCGCGTGGTTCGATGTTACTGATGGTGAAAAAACGTCAGAAATTTTACGATACATAGAAGGAAAGCTACAACTAAAGTCGAATAATAGTAAGTAGAGAAAAAGAGGAGGATTCGACATGAAGCAATCAATCAATATTCAAGATCAGTTTTTAAATCAACTCCGTAAAGAGAATACGTTCGTTACGCTGTACTTATTAAATGGTTTCCAGCTTCGTGGATTAATTAAAGGATTTGATAATTTTACAGTCCTGCTGGAAACAGAAGGTAAGCAACAGCTTATTTATAAACATGCAATTTCTACATTTGTACCACAAAAAAATGTTTCAATTGAATTAGAGTAGTAATGAATTATTGTACATAATAAAAAAGAGCGAGTTTCTCGCTCTTTTTTTATTTGCCATAAACAATAAATAGTGAAATTTAAGCGATTCTAAATACAGTAAGACGAATGTTAGTGTTTCCTGTTGCAGGGATCGTAATCTCGTTAAGAGTAGATTGGACAGAAATGTTTGCTCCAGCAGCTAATGTTTCGATTGTAGTAAATGAAAGTGAGTCGCCTATTAGATTTGAAGAGAAGTTGTCAGTAGCAACTGCTCCATTAATTGAAATTCCTACTCCAAGTGGAGCGCATCCTGGCGCAGTTGTAGAAATAGATACGCTAATTACATAAATACCAGCGTTAATAACAGTAACTGTATTTGTGCCGTTAAAGATAATATTGTTTACGTTAATTGCAGTACTAAAAATAAAGTTATTAAATTGGAGTACTGTTTGTTGGATGTTGTTTGTTACAACGATTGTTGCTACTGGGAAGCTAGGTCCAGTAGGTCCGGTAACTCCTATACCAGTAACACCCGTTGGTCCTTGAACACCTTGAGGTCCGGTAGCACCTGTGTTACCTTGAGCACCTTGAGGTCCGGTAGCACCCGTGTTACCTTGAACACCTTGAGGTCCAGTAGCACCCGTGTTACCTTGCGCACCTTGAATACCTTGAGGTCCAGTGGAACCAGTAGCACCAGTAGCACCCGTGTTACCTTGAGCGCCTTGAGGTCCAGTGGAACCAGTAGCACCTGTGTTACCTTGAGGTCCAGGAGGCCCACCAGAAGGTCCAGTAGGTCCGGTAACTCCTATACCAGTAGCACCTGTGTTACCTTGAACACCTTGAGGTCCAGTGGAACCAGTAGCACCCGTGTTACCTTGAACACCTTGAGGTCCGGTAGCACCCGTGTTACCTTGAGCGCCTTGAGGTCCAGTGGCACCTGTATTACCTTGAATACCTTGAGGTCCGGTAGCACCTGTGTTACCTTGAGCACCTTGAGGTCCGGTAGCACCCGTGTTACCTTGAGGTCCAGTAGCACCTGTGTTACCTTGCGCACCTTGAGGTCCAGTGGAACCAGTAGCACCCGTGTTACCTTGAACGCCTTGAGGTCCGGTAGCACCCGTGTTACCTTGAACACCTTGAGGTCCAGTAGCACCCGTGTTACCTTGCGCACCTTGAGGTCCGGTAGCACCCGTGTTACCTTGAGCGCCTTGAGGTCCAGTGGCACCTGTATTACCTTGAATACCTTGAGGTCCAGTAGCACCGGTAGCACCCGTGTTACCTTGAATACCTTGAGGTCCAGTGGAACCAGTAGCACCCGTGTTACCTTGAACGCCTTGAGGTCCAGTAGCACCCGTGTTACCTTGCGCACCTTGAGGTCCAGTGGAACCAGTAGCGCCCGTGTTACCTTGAATACCTTGAGGTCCAGTGGAACCAGTAGCGCCCGTGTTACCTTGAATACCTTGAGGTCCAGTAGCACCCGTGTTACCTTGAATACCTTGAGGTCCAGTGGCACCTGTGTTACCTTGCGCACCTTGAGGTCCAGTGGAACCAGTAGCACCCGTGTTACCTTGAGCGCCTTGAGGTCCAGTGGCACCTGTATTACCTTGAATACCTTGAGGTCCAGTAGCACCGGTAGCACCCGTGTTACCTTGAACGCCTTGAGGTCCAGTAGCACCCGTGTTACCTTGCGCACCTTGAGGTCCAGTGGAACCAGTAGCGCCCGTGTTACCTTGAATACCTTGAGGTCCAGTAGCACCCGTGTTACCTTGAACACCTTGAGGTCCGGTAGCACCCGTAGCACCTGTGTTACCTTGAACGCCTTGAGGTCCAGTAGCACCCGTGTTACCTTGAGCGCCTTGAGGTCCAGTAGCACCGGTAGCACCCGTGTTACCTTGAATACCTTGAGGTCCAGTGGAACCAGTAGCACCTGTGTTACCTTGCGCACCTTGAGGTCCAGTAGCACCGGTAGCACCCGTGTTACCTTGAATACCTTGAGGTCCAGTGGAACCAGTAGCACCCGTGTTACCTTGAATACCTTGAGGTCCAGTGGAACCAGTAGCACCGGTAGCACCCGTGTTACCTTGAACGCCTTGAGGTCCAGTAGCACCCGTGTTACCTTGCGCACCTTGAGGTCCGGTAGCACCTGTGTTACCTTGCGCACCTTGAGGTCCAGTAGCACCCGTGTTACCTTGAATACCTTGAGGTCCAGTGGAACCAGTAGCACCGGTAGCACCCGTGTTACCTTGAACGCCTTGAGGTCCAGTGGAACCAGTAGCGCCGGTGTTACCTTGAATACCTTGAGGTCCAGTGGAACCAGTAGCGCCGGTGTTACCTTGAATACCTTGAGGTCCAGTGGAACCAGTAGCGCCGGTGTTACCTTGAATACCTTGAGGTCCAGTGGAACCAGTAGCGCCGGTGTTACCTTGAATACCTTGAGGTCCAGTAGCACCCGTGTTACCTCTAGGTCCGGTCGCACCAGTCACGCCCGTGTTACCTCTAGGTCCGGTCGCACCAGTCACGCCCGTGTTACCTCTAGGTCCGGTCGCACCAGTCACGCCCGTGTTACCTCTAGGTCCGGTCGCACCAGTAGCGCCCGTGTTACCTCTAGGTCCGGTCGCACCAGTCACGCCCGTGTTACCTCTAGGTCCGGTCGCACCAGTCACGCCCGTGTTACCTCTAGGTCCGGTCGCACCAGTAGCGCCCGTGTTACCTCTAGGTCCGGTCGCGCCAGTAGCGCCCGTGTTACCTCTAGGTCCGGTCGCACCAGTAGCGCCCGTGTTACCTCTAGGTCCGGTCGCACCAGTAGCGCCCATGTTACCTCTAGGTCCGGTCGCACCAGTCACGCCCGTGTTACCTCTAGGTCCGGTCGCACCAGTAGCGCCCGTGTTACCTCTAGGTCCGGTCGCGCCAGTCACGCCCGTGTTACCTCTAGGTCCGGTCGCACCAGTCACGCCCGTGTTACCTCTAGGTCCGGTCGCGCCAGTCACGCCCGTGTTACCTCTAGGTCCGGTCGCACCAGTCACGCCCGTGTTACCTCTAGGTCCGGTCGCACCAGTCGCGCCCGTGTTACCTCTGGGTCCGGTCGCACCAGTAGCGCCCATGTTACCTTGAGGTCCAGTAGGTCCAGTAGGTCCAGTAGGTCCTCTGCCGAACGAAGCTGAATTAACTAGAGTAGTTTGTAACTCTGCAATTAATTTAAGGAGTTCTTGGAGTGTACAAGGATCAATTCGGAATAACTTTGTAATGTAAAGTAAATAATTAATTAAAATTTGAAGTTCAACAAATACAGCACTTGCTACGAAGGTTGGATTTTTTAATATAGTTATTAAGTTTTTAATGATGGCTAATCCTTGTGCTTTCAGAGCGGAAGTAGTGTCTAGTGAACAGATGAATTTGCTTAGTAGGTGCAATGTATCTATTAGATTCTCAATGTTTTTGGGAGATGGATTGGCGAAAAGTTTAGGGATTATTTTTATTAAATCGTTAATGATTGCACGGAATGTTCTAATTTGCGCTTTAGTAATTGGAATCGTTGGGGTAGTTGGAATTCGTCCAGCGCTAGTTGGAAAGCAGGGATTGGAGTATTTATTTTGATTGTCGTTAAAGCGAGACATTAAATCTCTCCTTTCTAATAAGAATGTGAATGAAACTCATCATAGTAGATGCAGGGAATAGCTAAATGGTCATAGTGAAATTGAGTGTTTCGAGAAAAAAATAAAAAAACGCCTTATTATAGGGCGTTTTTTTTATTTTCAGCATATTGATAATATCGCTTTAGTGAAATTTTTGATTTGAAGCCAACTAATTTTATGATTTCTGGCTCTGGGGTTTGTTTTTTTATTAGGCGTAAAATAAACGTGTTCCGGAAATGTTGTCCAGAAATGCCTTTACGTAAATTCGCTCTTGCTACTTCAAGTCGGATCATTTTTTGGATAGCGATTTCTGTTAGTGCTTTTGGTGCATCGTTTTCGTATACCCATCTGTATGTTCCGCGGTTAAAATCGAATGCAACAAACAACGGGTCATTACTATGGTATTTAGGACGAACTGGTTCTGGAATACTTTTATAATATGTGTACAGTTGTTTTTTGTCTTCGATTGCTAATGTGATTGTTCTTTCTACTCCTGCGGTTGCTGGAATAGAAAGTGTATTAGTTTCAAAATGAACGTGATGCATAGTTAATGCTGTAAGCTCTTGTAAGGATAGTCCGTAGTCGATTAATATACTTAAAATAGCGATATTACGATCCATTAATAATGGACGAACGGGACGTTGTTTTTCTGAAAGTCCTTCTAATGAAGTGACTATATGCTTTAATCTTTTTTCTTCATCGGATGAAATGAAATCTTCATTACGCAATGCACGGTTTGGTTGAATAGTAATTTCCATATTCTTCAATGGATTTGGAATGTTAAGAAAATGATGCATTCTATTTAATACAATAAATACACGATGCATTGTTTTCTCAGAGTAGTGTCGATTCTTTTTTAAGTCTGAAAAGTAATCTTCATAGTCTTTTGTACAAAGTGTTGCCCATATATTACTGGAAGGGAGCTTTTTGTTTTTTTCTAACCAATGTCCAAAATCTTCAATGTCATAAACATAACGTTTAATGGTTGAAGACTTTCGGCCTTTATTCAATAAAAAAATAGAAAAGGCTTGTATTGTATCATGGAATTCCGTTGTTTCCATAGTCCCACCACCTTGATTATTTCTTATATTATAGCAAACTTTTCTGAAAATAGGCATTTGCAGGAGGGACTGGAATAATAATATTTGGTGAGTGGATAAAATGAGGTGATTGTATGGAACAATCGATGCGTAAGAAAAATAACAATCAAATTAATATTGTATTAAACCATCGAAAGAAAATTTCGTTACCGGCATCAGAAAATAAAACGGTAATTTCAAGTGAAACCACTACTAAACATGAGATGTTGCAGAGAATTGAAGAAGAGATGGGAAAGCTTGTTGGGATGGATGAAATAAAAAAGATAATAAAAGAAATTTATGCTTGGATTTATGTAAATAAAAAAAGACAAGAGATGGGGTTGAAATCTGAGAAGCAAGTGCTTCACATGTTATTTAGGGGGAATCCCGGTACTGGGAAGACAACCGTTGCTAGAATGATAGGGAAATTGTTGTTTGAGATGAATATTTTATCGAAGGGACATTTAGTTGAAGCAGAACGTGCTGATCTTGTGGGGGAGTATATCGGTCATACAGCGCAAAAGACGAGAGATTTAATAAAAAAGGCCATGGGAGGTATTTTGTTTATTGATGAGGCGTATTCTTTAGCGCGGGGGGGAGAGAAGGATTTTGGGAAGGAAGCTATTGATACACTTGTGAAGCATATGGAAGATAAGCAGCACGGTTTTGTATTAATTTTAGCTGGATATTCAAGAGAGATGAATCATTTTCTTTCATTAAATCCAGGGTTACAATCTCGTTTTCCATTTATTATTGAATTTGCGGATTACTCGGTAAATCAGCTGTTGGAAATTGGAAAGAGAATGTATGAGGAGCGTGAATATCAGTTATCTAAAGAAGCGGAGTGGAAATTTCGAGATCATTTACATGCGGTAAAGTATTCGTCGCAAATTACATCGTTTAGTAATGGGCGATACGTACGGAATATTGTTGAAAAATCGATTCGTACACAAGCTATGCGATTGTTACAAGAGGATACGTATGATAAATATGATTTAATTGGGATATCAAGTATGGATTTAATGCTTGAAGAGGAGACGCACAGTACGTAAACTGTGCGTCTGTTTTTATGCATAAGTTCGTTTACTCTTTTTTTGCTTTTTCTTGGTGAGTTTTATGAAGACGTTCCATTTTAGCGCTCTTTTCGTGCGCTGAATTTGGATCATGTCCAAATTGGTTTACTGAGCTTTTTTGAGCTCCTTTATTAACATGGTTTGTCATTTGCATTCACCTCGCTTTAAAAATTAGTATAAACATTATGTAAAGAAAAACTCGTTAGAAAAGAAAAACCTCTTTACGATATGTAAAGAGGTTAGATTACTATTTATGCATTGAGCGCTCCTTTGTATCGATGCGTCTATGCGGTAAATGCCATTTGTAATGAATAGAAACCATGCGGAAGCAAACAATTAAAATGAATAAGGTGTATAGAGCCCAATCGCTAACGATGACTTTAGCGCCAATCAAAAAACCGGCTAAAATCGTCCAAAACGCATATACATCAGCTCGAAGGACGAGAGGTTTTCTACGTGCTAAAAGATCACGAATAATACCGCCGCCAATGCCAGTTAAAACAGCAGCTACAATTGTAGCGCTAATTGGTAAATTTAATTTTTGGGCGTATAGAGCTCCTTGTACGGCGAACGCTGATAAGCCGATGGCATCTGTGATGTTTTCCCACTTTTTCCAATGCTTAATTAATTTATTAGGAAAAAGAAAAATGATCGTCATTGATAATAGTGCGATTTGGAATAACATGTCTTGTTGCCAAAACGCGACGATTGGATAACCGATTAATAAATTACGAAGGGCACCTCCCCCAAATGCGGTTGCCATTCCTAAAATATATACCCCGAAAATATCATAATCCTCTTCCATTGCAACAATGGCTCCGCTTAGTGCGAAAGCGATTGTGCCTATGATGCTAAAAATCTCCCATGCCATGAATTTTCTCCCCCGCTAACTAGATGAAATGTGCTTCCTCTGCTATTATATTAGAAGGTTTAAATTTCGAAAAGGATGAGTGAACATATTTGATGGAAGAAAAAGAAAAAATCATATTAGTTGGCTGTCAATTGCCACAAGATGATGATGAAAAATTTATGCATTCCATGAAAGAGCTTGCATCGCTAGCGAAAACTGCGCGAGCGGAAGTGTTAGTATCAACGACGCAAAAGCGCCCGAAGTTTCATCCGGCGACTTATATAGGAAAAGGTAAACTAGAAGAGCTTGCAGCGTTGACGGAAGAATTAGAACCAGCTGTTATTGTTTTTAATAATGAGTTAACACCAAGTCAAATTCGGAATTTATCTTCAGTATTAGATGCGAGAGTGATTGACCGAACGCAGTTAATACTAGATATTTTTGCGCAACGTGCGAAATCGAGAGAGGGTAAGCTTCAAGTAGAATTAGCTCAATTGCAATATACAATGCCGCGCCTTATGGGACAAGGTCTTGCTTTATCACGTCTTGGTGGTGGAATTGGTACAAGGGGACCAGGAGAGACGAAGCTTGAGACAGATCGTCGTCATATTCGATCTCGTATTGATGAAATAAAGAGACAACTTGCGGTTGTTGTGGAGCATCGAAAGAGATATCGTGAGAGAAGAAAAGATAATAAAGTGTTTCAAGTTGCGTTAATTGGGTATACAAATGCAGGAAAATCTACGTTGTTTAATAGATTAACTGAAGCTGATACGTTTGAAGAAAACTTATTGTTTGCAACGCTAGATCCGACGACAAGAAAGATGCCGTTACCTTCTGGTTATACAGTGCTTTTGACTGATACGGTTGGTTTTATACAAGATTTACCTACGTCACTAATTGCTGCTTTTCGATCTACGTTAGAAGAAGCTGGGGAAGCGGATGTTATTTTACATGTTGTTGATTCTGCAGATCCTAATTATGTAGGGCATGAGCAGACAGTAAAACAATTATTGTCGGACCTTGAAATTAATCGTATTCCTATTATTACGTTATATAATAAAAAAGATAAATTGCATCAAAACTTCATTCCATTTCCGAAAAGTGATTTCTTAATGACTAGTGCTTTTGAAGAAAGTGATTTATTGCGTATAAAAGAAGCGCTAGAAACGAAGATGAAGGAAGAAATGGATGATTATCAAGTGGAAATCCCTCCGAGTGAAGGTAGGTTATTAACGTTTTTAAAGACAGAAACAATATTAACTAAAATGGAGTTTCTAGAAGATAAATTTGTATATGATTGTACAGGGTATATATTTGCTCATTCATCGCTTAAGGGGCAATTAAAGAGATTTTTAGTGGAAGAAGGAGAAAATAATGTTTGATCGTTTGAAAAATGGAGAAAAAATTGCTCCAATCGTAAAAGAAGTAGAAAATCAAATTATAGAAGTACATAAACATGTGGATGAAGTGATTGAGAGTAACCAATTTCGTGTATTAGAAAGTTTTCGTAAACACAAAATTAGCGATTCGCATTTTATTCCGACGACAGGTTATGGTTATGATGATATTGGTCGTGACACGTTAGAAAAAGTGTATGCTGATGTATTTGGGGCAGAAGCGGGTCTTGTTCGTCCGCAAATTATTTCAGGTACTCACGCAATTTCGACAGCTCTATTCGGTATTTTACGTCCAGGAGATGAACTGCTATACATAACAGGAAAACCATATGATACGTTAGAAGAAATCGTTGGTGTACGCGGAAAAGGTGTAGGCTCATTTAAAGAATATAATATTGGTTATAACGCAGTTCCGTTAACTGAAGAGGGATTTGTGGACTTTGAAGCTGTTGCAGCTGCGATCCATAGTAATACGAAGATGATTGGTATTCAGCGTTCAAAAGGATATGCTACTCGTCCGTCGTTTACTGTTTCACAAATTAAAGAGATGATTGCGTTTGTGAAAGAGATTAAACCTGATGTTGTTGTATTTGTAGATAATTGCTATGGCGAATTTATTGAAGAAGAAGAGCCATGTCATGTTGGTGCGGACTTAATGGCAGGCTCTCTTATTAAGAATCCTGGCGGTGGAATTGTTAAAACTGGTGGTTACATTGTTGGTAAAGAGCAGTATGTTGAAGCGTGTGCATATCGTCTAACATCTCCGGGAATCGGTGCGGAAGCAGGGGCATCTTTATACAGTTTGCAAGAAATGTATCAAGGTTTCTTCTTAGCGCCGCATGTAGCGGGACAAGCGCTAAAAGGTGCGATTTTTACAGCTGCATTTTTAGAAAAGTTAGGGATGAATACATCACCAGCTTGGAATGCACCAAGAACAGATTTAATTCAGTCTGTTCAATTTGATGATAAAGATCGTATGATTGCGTTCTGTCAAGCGATTCAATATGCATCTCCAATTAATTCTCATTTCACTCCATATGCAAACTATATGCCGGGTTATGAAGATGATGTAATTATGGCTGCGGGGACGTTTATTCAAGGTGCAAGTATTGAGCTGTCGGCTGATGGTCCGATTCGTCCGCCTTATGTTGCTTACGTGCAAGGTGGGTTAACTTATTCGCATGTAAAGATTGCGATTTGTTCTGCGATTGATGCGTTAATTGAAAAAAAACTATTAACAATTTCTTAAAGGAAAGCTGTCGATTTCGGCAGCTTTTTTCGTGTGAAAGTAATGATTTGTGCCATTAGAAAAAAAATGAAAAAATCCACAAAAAAATCATGTAAGAAAAGCTAACATCTATTGACACTAAACATAACATGGTATAAAATGAGAAACAGTTAAGGCGAAGGAGGAACTGAAACAATGAAAGAAGATAGACGTTCTGCTCCGCTGTTTCCAATTGGTATTGTAATGGATTTAACACAATTATCTGCACGTCAAATTCGCTACTATGAAGAGCATAATCTTATTTTTCCAACCCGTACAAAAGGGAATCGTAGATTATTTTCATTTAACGATGTAGATAAATTGTTGGAAATTAAAGATTTGTTAGATCAAGGCTTAAATATGGCCGGAATAAAACAAGTATTGCAAATGAAAGAAAATCAAACAGAAGCAGTGAAAGTAAAAGAAGAAACGAAAGAAATTTCAAAATCCGAGCTTCGCAAAATTCTTCGAGATGAACTACAACATACAGGTAGATTTAATCGGACCTCATTGCGACAAGGTGACATTTCAAGGTTTTTTCACTAAAGATAACTGATTCTGAAGGTGTTTAGAGGGACTAAGGAGGAATTTATAATGGCTAGGTACACAAAAGAAGATATTTTCCGTTTGGCGAAAGAAGAGAATGTAAAGTATATCCGTCTGCAATTTACGGACCTTTTAGGGGTAATTAAAAACGTAGAAATTCCAGTGAGCCAATTAACAAAAGCTCTTGATAACAAAATGATGTTTGATGGATCTTCTATTGAAGGTTTCGTACGTATTGAAGAATCTGATATGTATTTATATCCGGATTTAGATACTTGGGTAATTTTCCCTTGGACAGCTGAAAAAGGTAAAGTAGCTCGTTTAATCTGTGATATTTACAATGCTGATGGTACTCCATTTGATGGCGACCCACGTAACAACTTAAAGCGTGTGTTAAAAGAAATGGAAGCATTAGGATTCTCAGATTTCAATCTTGGACCAGAGCCAGAATTCTTCCTATTTAAAGTTGATGAAAAAGGAAATCCAACATTAGAATTAAACGATAACGGTGGATACTTCGACCTTGCGCCGATGGATCTAGGGGAAAACTGTCGTCGTGATATCGTTCTTGAACTTGAAGAAATGGGCTTTGAAATTGAAGCATCTCACCATGAGGTTGCGCCAGGTCAACATGAAATTGACTTTAAATATGCAAATGCAATTCGCTCATGTGATGACATTCAAACATTCAAGCTTGTTGTAAGAACGATTGCTCGTAAACATGGTTTACACGCAACATTTATGCCGAAACCATTATACGGTGTGAACGGTTCAGGTATGCACTGTAACTTATCACTATTTAAAAATGGTGAGAACGTATTCTTCGATCAAAACGGTGATTTACAATTAAGTGATGATGCTCGTCACTTCATCGCAGGTATTTTAAAGCATGCGCCAGCATTTACAGCGGTAGCAAACCCAACTGTAAACTCTTACAAGCGTTTAGTACCTGGATATGAAGCTCCATGTTACGTAGCATGGTCTGCACAAAACCGTAGTCCATTAGTGCGTATCCCTGCATCTCGTGGTATTAGTACACGCGTAGAAGTACGTAGTGTTGACCCAGCTGCGAACCCGTATTTAGTAATGGCTACATTATTAGCAGCAGGTCTTGATGGAATTAAAAATAAATTAACTCCACCAGCTGCAGTAGACCGTAACATCTACGTAATGACAAAAGAAGAGCGTGAAGAAGCAGGTATCGTTGACTTACCAGCAACATTAGCGCAAGCGTTAGTTACTTTACAATCTAATGAAATCGTATGTGGCGCATTAGGTGATCATTTACTTGAGCACTTCATTGAAGCAAAAGAAATTGAGTGGGATATTTTTAGAACTCAAGTTCACCAATGGGAACGCGATCAATATATGTCTCTATACTAAGAGAGAAAAAAGCCCTAATACTACGGTATTAGGGCTTTTTCGTCATTTATCTACAGTGAAAAAACACGAATATTGTCGTTATTTTTTTAGTGTCAGCAGGAAGTAATTTAGTGAAAATAATTTGTATTGACTCGTTCTATATAAAGAACTAAAATGGCATTAACTAGAAATGTTTGTATATTTAAAAGAATGAAAATATTGTTTTTTCTTAAGTTTTCGATGCCAATTTCAAGTTGAAGCTCATTGGTTTTAAATGAGGAGGGAAGTTATGGATAAGGAAATAAATTTGAAAAATCTATTTACTATTATACGGAAAAGAATTTGGATACTTCTATTATTTACAACTCTCACAACAGTAGCAGGAGCGATGTATACTATATATGTAAAAACACCATTATATGCCTCTTCAGCAAGAGTTATTGTTCAAGCTAATGCTGAAACGATGAATACATTGAAAGCGATGGTAAATGAGCCTGTAATATTAGAAAAAGTGGCTGCTGAATTGAATATTAACAGATCTGCAGGTGCATTAAGTGGACAAATAAGTACAGAAAGTGTGCAAGGGTCCCAGATTATGAGAATAAATGTAGTGGATATAGATCCTGTGCTTGCTCATAAAATTGCAAATACTACAGTTGCTGTTTATAAGAAAGAAGTAGCGAATATACTGAATTTTAATAATGTGAGTATATTACCAGAAGACCCAGTTCAAAAAAATTCTATGCCTATAAATATAAATCACTTTAAGACGATACTAATTGCATTCTCTATAGGTATGGTGCTCAGTGTTGGATTCATTTTTTTATTGGATTCACTTGATGAGAGAATCAAATCGGAACGGCGAATTGAACAATTGTTAGATGTCCCTGTTTTGGGCGGAATATCTAAAATGAATAGAAAAAATGTGAAAGACAAATTCAGTAAAAAAAATACGGTATTATTGGGGGAGGGAACGGAGTGGCTTACAAAAATAGACGAAAAACAAATAAAGTTAAAGGAGAAAGTATAATTGTACATACCGCTCCAAGATCGAAAATTTCGGAGCAGTATCGTTCGCTTCGAACAAATCTTCAATTATCTTCATCTATTCATAAAAGCAGAACTATAGTTATTACTTCTCCGAGGTATGGTGAAGG
Organism: Bacillus sp. TH30; assembly: GCF_016650875.1. Lineage (NCBI taxonomy): Bacteria > Bacillati > Bacillota > Bacilli > Caryophanales > Bacillaceae > Bacillus > Bacillus sp. TH30. The sequence continues at coordinate 4,267,534 of NZ_JAEKEY010000002.1, forward strand.
AAAATCAACGATTACAGTTAACTTAGCAGTCTCAATAGCACAAAAAGGTGAAAAAGTATTGGTAATAGATGCAAATTTACGAACACCGACGATTCATGAAATGTTTGGAGTAGAAAATACAATTGGATTAATTGATATATTGAACGGAAAAACAACTTTAGAGGGCGCCGTGAAAAAAACAGAGATGGCAAGTCTGGATATATTAACTAGCGGACCGGTACCATTCAATCCATCCGAAGTACTTAGTTCGAGTGCAATGGATATGTTAGTTCAAAAGGCAATGGAACGATATGATATTATATTATTTGATTCTTCTCCTGTACTAGAAGTAACAGATACAAGTGTATTGGCTGATAAGTGTGAAGGTGTATTATTGGTGATACGTTATAATCATACTGTGAATGAAGATGCGCTTGAAACGAAAAGGGCGTTAAGTTTTACGAAAAGTAGGATATTAGGTGCGATTTTGAATGGAAAAGTATAAATAACATAAATGTACTTTTAAAAAAATAATATCCTTATATTAAGATGTTATTTATAAAGAATTTTTTAAAGAGCTACGATGTGGTGATGTCTCCTTACCGCTATCAACGGAGGCACTCGATTATGCTGTGGGTTGTGAAAACAACCTTAGATGCGAGTCATCAAGAGTGTAATGTGAGGCCGGGTTAGATGCCCATGTTTTATTAAAGTTTCTAACTATGTGCTTTTAATAAAGAGAATATAGTTAGAAACTTTAAATTTGAAAGAGTTAAGTATGGAATTGATTAAAGGAGGAAGTTACATGACGTATCGGCGGAGGATATCGTTATTGCTTTTAATGGATTCAATGATTGTGTTAAGTGCTATTTTCTTTAGTTATTTCTTTGTAAATGCTAGCTTTAGTGTTATCACTTTATCATCAATTATTAGCTCTATCACTCTACTAGTCAGTCATCATTTATTTGCTTTAATATATAAGTTGTATAATAAAGCTTGGGAATATGCAAGTATAGGAGAATTACTCATTATATGCAAAGTTGTTACATTTTCTATAATTGCTACAGCAGTTGTGCAGCAACTAATCATGCAAAAAATGTATTTTCGGCTGTTAGTTGTAACTTGGATGATTCATATTTTATTAATTGGTGGTTCACGTTTTATATGGAGAATGTACAGAGATATTTATTATGTAAAAAAGGGTGATAAAAAAAGAACGTTAATTGTTGGTGCGGGATCTGCTGGGACAATGGTTGCAAGGCAGTTGTTAAAGAATAGTGCTGCCGAATTAATGCCAGTCGCATTTATTGATGATAATGTAAAAAAACATAACCTTGATATTTGGGGTATTCCAGTAATTGGCGGTAAGAATCAAATTGAGTATGTCGTTAAAAAACTGAATATTGAAATAATAATTTTAGCAATTCCTTCATTAAACAAAAGAGAGCAAAATGTTATTTTGAAAAGATGTTTAAAAACAGAAGTGAAAACTCAAATTCTTCCGATGTTAGAAGACTTAGTAACGGGTAAAGTATCGGTGAACGAATTCAGAGATGTTCAAGTAGAAGATTTATTAGGGCGCGATCTTGTAGAACTTGATGTGGATGTTATTTCAGATTATATAACTAACAAAGTTATTTTAGTTACTGGTGCAGGGGGTTCAATTGGTTCGGAAATTTGTAGACAAATTGCAAAATTTAGGCCGAAAAGGTTGATTTTACTAGGGCATGGGGAGAACAGTATTTATTCTATAGAAATGGAATTAAACAGAAAATATGGAGATATGAAAGGCACGTTTATTCCTGAAATCGCAGATATACAAGATGAAAAAAAGATGAATTTAATAATGAATAAACATCTTCCAAATGTTGTATATCATGCAGCTGCACATAAACATGTACCACTAATGGAGAATAATCCTGAAGAGGCTGTTAAAAATAATTTGATTGGAACTATGAATGTATCAGAGGCAGCGAGAGCACATGGAGTAGGAACGTTTGTTATGATTTCCTCTGATAAAGCTGTGAACCCGACGAGTGTTATGGGAGCAACAAAGAAATTAGCTGAGATGGTAATTCAACATAAAGATAAAATAAGTCATACAAAGTTTGTTACTGTACGCTTTGGGAATGTCTTAGGAAGTAGAGGGAGTGTTATACCTTTATTTAAGAAGCAAATTCAAAATGGTGGACCAGTTACAGTTACTCATCCTGATATGGTTCGGTATTTTATGACAATCCCGGAAGCATCAAGACTCGTAGTGCAAGCTGGTGCTTTAGCTAAAGGTGGAGAGATTTTTGTATTGGACATGGGAGAACCAGTGAAAATAGTCGACCTTGCCAAAAATCTTATTCGATTATCAGGAAATTCTGTGGATGAAATAGGAATAGAATTTACTGGTATACGCCCAGGGGAGAAACTTTTTGAAGAATTACTAAAAGAAGATGAAATGAATGAAAAGCAAATTCATCCGAGGATTTACGTAGGACAAGAAATGAATGTTCGTATAGAAGAAATTGAAGAGTTTATTTCAAGTTATACAGATTTAAACGAAGTAGAATTAAGAAAACGATTGTTAAAGTTAGTAAATCAGCGTAAAACTTTAAAACTGTTAATACCTGTATCAGGTTAATAGAAAAAATTTATATAAGACGGGTGCGTGGGATGGTGTCTAAAAAAGTTCTGTTTTGTGCAACTGTAGATTATCATTTTAAGGCTTTTCATTTACCGTATTTGAAATGGTTTTCAGAACAAGGATGGGAAGTACATGTTGCAGCGAGTGGGAATATACATCTTCCGTACGTAACTCGAAAATATAACATTTCTATTCAAAGGTCACCTCTTAGTATACAAAACCTCCACGCATATAAAAAACTAAAATCAATTATTGATCAAAATAAATATCATATCATTCATTGTCATACGCCTATGGGAGGAGTAATTGCTCGTTTAGCTGCTCAGAAAGCCAGGCGGCAAGGAACGAAAGTCGTATATACAGCACATGGATTTCACTTTTGTAAAGGATCACCATTCATAAATTGGCTTCTATATTATCCAATTGAAAGAAGTTTAGCAACTAATACGGATTGTCTTATAACAATTAATCAAGAAGATTACAATTTAGCAGTTAAACATCGTTTTCAAGCGAAAGATATTAAATTCGTTCATGGTGTAGGGGTAGATATAAAACGATTTGCCCCTGTAACTGAAACTGAAAAGCAAGAATTAAAACTACAATTTGGCTATAATCCACAAGATTTTTTAATGTTTTCTGCTGCTGAATTTAATAAGAATAAAAATCAAAGCTTTTTAATCCATGTATTAGCACAATTGAAAAATGAAATGCCACATGCGAAGCTTTTGCTTGCTGGCGAAGGACCGTTAATGGAAGAGTGCAAAAAAATAGCTACTCAACTAGGAGTGACTAACATGGTTCATTTTCTCGGTTACAGAAATGATATAGCTTCCTTACTACAGATGTGTGATCTTGCGGTTGCATCTAGTTACAGGGAAGGTTTGCCAGTTAATATTATGGAAGCCATGGCTTGTGGACTTCCGGTTGTAGCTACTGATAACCGGGGACATAGGGAATTGATTATTAATAATAAAAATGGTTGGATTGTAGATCGTGATGATATAAAAGCAATGGCTGACAGGATAAAGGGTATTTCTATAAATCCTAAAGTATTAGCTCAGATGGGGCAGTATGGATGTACTATTATTAAAAATCAATATTCAGTAAATGAAGTGTTAAAAGAGAAAAAAGAAATTTATACAACATTTATGGGGGAAATGGAGGATTTAAATTGGGCACTCCATTAAGAGTATTACATGTAGTCGTAAATATGAATAGAGGCGGAGCGGAAACTTTAATTATGAATTTATATCGCAATATAGATCGTTCCAAAGTTCAATTTGATTTTTTAACATGTAAAGAAGGAGTGTTTGATGAAGAAATAGTAAAGTTAGGCGGGGAAATTCATAGAATTCCATATGTTACAGACGTTGGTCATAGAGGCTATATAAAGACGCTAGATACCTTCTTTAGCTCTCATACGCAATATAAAATCGTTCATTCACATATGGATAAAATGAGTGGATTGGTACTACGTTCAGCTAAAAAAGCAAGGGTGCCAGTTAGGATTGCACATAGTCACAATACTAGTAGTGAAGGTGGTGCTACTGCAAAAATCTATAAATGGTATGCAGGAAAATCTATAGGTACATGTGCAACTCATTTGTTAGCATGCTCAAATGCAGCTGCGAGATGGTTATTTGCAGATAAAGCTGATACAGCCAAAATCTTAAAAAATGGAATTGATTGTGATAGATTTTTGTTCCGTCCTGAAATAAGAAAACAAGTAAGAAAGGAATTACAAATTGAACAGGAAGCTTTTGTTATAGGTCATGTCGGAAGATTCGCTTATCAAAAAAATCATACCTATCTTATAGATTTATTTGCTCAGTTAACTCAATTTCGGCCAAATTCAATACTTTTATTAGCTGGAGAAGGGCCGCTTCGCTTGGAAATGGAAAAAAAGGTAAAAGATTTGAACATGGAGAATCACATAAGGTTTCTGGGGGTACGAAGTGATATAGAAAGGATACTTCAAGCATTTGATGTATTTGTTTTTCCGTCTATTCATGAGGGATTACCAGTCACACTTGTAGAGGCGCAAGGGGTTGGTTTACCTTGTATCATATCGGATACTATTACGAAGGAAGTGGATTTGGGAATGAATTTAGTTGAACATTTTCCTCTAACGGATAAATTGGCATGGATAGAAAAAATGAAAAGACTAGAAACTAGTAATTGCTCGAGGAATATATCAGCTCAATTATTATTAGAAAAAGGATACGATATAAAGCATACGGCAGAATTAACCCAAGGTTTTTATTCCGTACTTTCGAGGTGAGTAATTTGGAAAATTTAACAATTTTCACCCCTACTTATAATAGAGCATATTGTCTTCAAAATTGTTATGAGAGTTTAAAACGTCAAACATGCAAGAACTTTGTATGGCTCATTATAGATGATGGATCTAGTGATCACACGAAAGAGTTGGTGAATAATTGGATTTTCGAGGGACATATAAAAATAAGGTATCATTGGCAACCAAATCAAGGGATGCATGGTGCTCATAATACAGCATATGGGTTAATTGAAACGGAGTTAAATGTTTGTATTGATTCTGATGATTATATGCCAGATGATGCCGTAGAGAAAATTATTTCTTTTTGGAATAGCTATGGAAGTGATGAAGTTAGTGGGATAATCGGACTAGATTTGTATATAGATGGACAAATAATTGGCTCGGAGTTACCAGAAAACCTTAAATATTCCACGTTGTTTAATCTTTACAATAAACATGGTGTCACAGGTGATAAAAAATTGGTCTATCGCACAGAATTGACTAAGAAATATCCATACCCAATTTTTAAAAATGAAAAATATGTTGGATTAGCATATAAATATTATATGTTAGATCAGCAGTATGAGATGTTACTGATGAACGAACCTCTTTGCTATGTTGAATACATGCCTGACGGTTCATCAATGAATATGCTAAATCAATATCGTAAAAATCCAAGAGGTTTTGCTTTTTATCGTAAGGAACTTATGAAATTACCATTTACTAATCGAGTATTCAAGTATAGGCAAGCTGTACATTATGTATCTAGTAGTTTTATAGCGAAAAATAAAAGATTTATGCAAGAGTCGCCATGCAAAGGTCTTACGATTTGCGCATTACCACTTGGAGTTATTCTTTATAGTTACATTACAATGAAAACAAGAATGGAAGTAAATATATAGGGATTTACTTAGTAAGTAAATGAGAGGACATAATAATGACTATACTTTGGATGAATCTTTTTATCGTATTCATACTCGCATTTTTTGCAAGATATTTTGCTATACCTGTAACTAATAATTTTACATTGATAAAGCCAAATAGATTATTGGTTTTAATGGCGGCTCTATCACTTGTATTGGTAGCGGGACTTCGGAATAATATTGGGGATACTTATTTTTATATGCATGCATATAAAATAACGGAGTTTAATTGGGAGTATGTTCAAACTAACAAAGACATGGGCTTTAATATTTTTCAAATGGTTTTGAAAAAATATGCGGATGATCCTCAAGTAATGGTTTTTACTACAGCATTGATAACAAATGTACTCATTGTAGCAACACTATATAAATATTCAAGACTAATTGAATTGAGTTTATATGTTTATATTACGTCGGGTATGTATTTAACATCAATGAATGGGATTAGGCAATATTTAGCCGCTGCAATTATTTTTGCTGCCACAAAATATATTTTTGAAGGAAAATGGAAAAAATATATGGCAATTGTATTATGCGCATCAACATTTCATGCAAGTGCATTAGTTCTTATGCCAATCTACTTTTTTGTAAGAAAAAAAGCCTGGTCAGGAACGACATATTTGCTTCTTTTTTTAGCAGTATGTGTAGTTATAGGTTTTAATCAGTTTTCGGAAGTTTTATTTTCGGCAATTGGAAATACTCAATATGGTCAATATAAGGAATTTCATGAAGGTGGTGCCAATATACTTAGGGTTGCTGTGAGTATAGTGCCAATTATACTGGCTTATCTTGGGAAAGATAAAATGAGGGCGTTATTCCCTGAAAGTGATTATATTGTAAATATGTCTATATTAGGTCTTGTTTTTATGATTATTTCAACACAAAATTGGATATTTGCTAGATTCTCCATATATTTTGGATTGTATCAGTTAATATTAATTTCTTGGGTTGTGAAGTCATTTACAGATAAAGATCAAAAGTTGATTTATTATGCAGTTCTAGTGTGCTATTTTATTTATTTTGTATATGAACATGTAATTACTCTGGGAATTATCTATAAGAGTAACCTACTTTGATAATAAAGTGCAAGATGCTGGGAGAGGATTGTTAAATGGGGATAGATTCTAAGCTTAGACCTAAAAATAAAAAGAAGGTTTTACACATTGTCAGCGCTCTGAATCGCGGGGGAGCTGAAACGTTACTAATGAATATATATAGGAAAATAGATAAGAGGCAGCTTCAGTTTGATTTTGTATCTCATCGAAATGAGAAAAATGATTATGAAGATGAAATAATGGCGTTAGGTGGGAGAATATATAAGGTACCTAGTTTAGGACAAATAGGACCTTTTTCCTATGTTAAAGAACTTGTGAAAATTATGTCGGATAATCAATATGAAGTTGTACATGCACATACGGATTATCAAGGTGGTTTCGTTGCTGTAGCGGCAAAAATAGCTGGTATAAAAAAGAGGATTTGTCATTCACATAGTAATAATTGGCCACAAGACTCTGGAATAAAAGCAAGAGTTATCCTAAAGGTTTTGCAATCTATTATTAAATATGCTGGAACTAATTATTGTGCGTGCAGCGTTGAAGCAGCACGTTTTTTATTTGGCGAAAGGATGCTTCATAGTGAGAGGATAGAACTAATTAAAAACGGTATAGATATTAATCAATTTACTGATATAGACGCTGGGAGTAGTGTCAGCGTAAGAAGGGAACTTAATATACCGAATGCAACAAAATTAATAGGACATATAGGAAGTTTTTCAGAGTCAAAGAATCATATTTTTATCTTAAAAGTTTTAAAGCAAATTTTAAAACGAGATTCAAATTTTGTTGCTATTTTAGTAGGAGATGGCCCGTTAAGGATTTCTATTGAATTAAAAGCAAAGCAATTAGGGGTTTTTGAAAATATTAGATTTTTGGGGGTTAGGAAGGATATTCCACGACTCATGAAGAGTTTTGATGTTTTTATTTTTCCTTCTTTGTTTGAGGGGTTTGGTATTGTAACTTTAGAAGCGCAATCTGCAGGTGTACCATGTGTTGTAGCAGATACGCTACCTAATAATACTGATATGGGGTTAGGGATAATGTCATTTGTTGACTTAGATGAAGAAATTGAAATATGGTGTAAAGAAATTTATAAAGCCTTGTTAAAAGAAAGACCTGACAGGGAATTCATAATTAACAATATATCGAAATTAGGCTTTGATATTAACGATAACATTTACGAGTGGCTATCGTTATATGGAATTGTGCGCAAGGAAGAAATAGGATAATCTAATTTATTTTCATTTTATATGTCTGATGTATAAGGAGATTTGTTGAGCGTAACAGCAAAATACAAATATAAAATGAGGAAGAGAAATCAATAATAGATTTTGTGAGGTATCCTATAATGAAAAAGAAAAGAATATTAATTACATCTTTTGATATGGAAATTGGTGGAGTAGAAAGAAGTTTGATTGGTTTATTAAATACAATTGATTACAGTAAGTATGATATAGATTTAATGTTATTTAAACATGAAGGTGGATTTTTCTCTTTACTACCTAAAGAGCCGAATTTATTAGAGGAATTGCAACAATATACTACTTTTAGAAAATCAATTAAGCAGATATTACAAGAAGGGCATTACTCAATTGGGATTACTAGGATAATAGGGAGAATTATGGGCGTTATGCATGGGCGATATGTAAATAGTAAAGAACCTGGATACTTCGTCATTCAATATGGATGGAGAATATCTCTTCCATTTCTTCCAAAGTTGAGAGAAGAGTACGATGTTGCGATAAGTTTTTTATGGCCGCATTATTTTATAGGGGATAAAGTTCGAGCGAAAAGAAAAATTGGGTGGATTCATACTGATTATTCGAACATACAACTTAACAAAGAAATGGAATGTAAAATGTGGAGGAAAATGGATGATATTGTGGCGGTTTCCGAAAGTTGTAGAGATACATTCCTGAATAGTCTGCCTTATATTAATAAAAAGGTGCAAGTGATAGAAAATATAATAGATTCTGAATTTGTTCGCGAACAATCTAATGAAGGAGATATTACTCAGGAAATACCAATAAATAGAGAGCGAATCAAGTTAGTTACTGTTGCTAGACTTTCTCATGCTAAGGGAATTGATGACGCTATATATGCGCTTAGAAAACTATTAGATCAAGGGTATGATATCGAGTGGTACATAGTTGGATATGGGCCTCAAGAAGCGGAACTTAAATTGTTGATAGATAAATTAGGACTTCAAGATGAATTTGTTTTACTAGGTAAGAAGATTAATCCGTACCCGTACATAAAAGCATGTGATATTTATGTACAACCTTCTAGATACGAAGGGAAGGCAGTAACAGTTCGGGAAGCGCAAATTCTTAAGAAACCAGTATTAATAACTAATTTTTCAACTGCCAAAAGTCAGCTGGAGAACGGGGTAGATGGATATATTTGTCCAATGGGTATAAAGGGAATTGTCGAAGGAATAAAAAAAATGATTGATGATGTTGAATTCAGAAGTGAAATTGTTAATAATGTAAGTCAAAAAAATTATGGTAATGAAATAGAAGTGGAAAAGATATATAGGTTAATTGAATTAGAATAGATTAAGTTATAAAACTAAAAAATCTTTTACTATTTATAAAAGATACTTGGGGGAATTATTTTTATGGAGAATGTTTTAGTATTAGATACATCGGTAGGTTCTCTTAACAAGGGTGACGATATAATAATGAAGTGTGTAAAGCATCATCTTTCTGATATAACTAAAAATGCATATGTTTTAACATTACCTACTCATGTTTCACCTTTTCATTGGTACCAAGTAGCGAGAAAATCAAATAGGGTAAAGATTTATAGTGATGCGAAATATAAGTTTGTAGGTGGTTCGAATTTGCTAGCAATGGATATGTTTACGCACTTTCCGCAGTGGAATATTAATATATTTAATTATGGTCCTTTAAAGGGGAGTATTCTGGTTGGAGTTGGTGCAGGAAAAGGGAATAAAATAAATCCCTATACAAAAATGTTATATAGAAAAGTTTTATCACATGAATATATACATAGTGTTAGAGATGAAAGAACAAAAAAATTTTAGAAGAAATGGGCTTTAAAGCTCTAAATACTGGTTGTGCAACTTTGTGGTCTTTTACGCATGATTTTTGTAGGGGAATTCCAAGTGGAAAATCGGAATCGGTTGTTTTTACACTAACCCATCATTCTAAAAATCGTGAAAAAGATCAATTATTGATAGATACACTTAACAAAAGTTATGAAAATGTCTATTTTTGGATACAAGACGCTGATGATTTTGAATATTTAAAAACTTTAGAGGGTATACAGGACATAAAAATTATACCTCCTACTATAGAGGCGTATGAAAAAATCCTAAATACAGCCGTCGATTATATTGGAACACGTTTACATGGCGGCATATTTGCTATGCGTCATAAAAAACGTGCAATAATTATCTCCATAGATGAAAGAGCTAAGGGGATGGGCGAAACGTATAATTTAAATCTGATTGATAGGGAAGATTTAAATAATCTTGAAAAAATGATAAATTCAGAGTTTATCACGGATGTTCAAGTGAATTTTGATGTAGTAAATCAATGGTTAAAACAGTTCTCTAATTAATAAATGTACTTTGATAAAAATGGCGATTTATTAGGAGGCTCAAATGAATAGTATAATTCTCGATAAAATTGTCGTAAGAAATAATAGAGTTGATTATTCTTTTAGTATTAAGGGGGATTTACAAAAGTATTTTAAGACAAGTAATCATATGTTTCTTGAATATAACTATGATGTATCTGATATCCCTTTAAGTATTTTGGCTATTCCGTTTGTTGCAAATGTAGTTCCTCTTGTATGGATTACTAATTCAACAATAGTAATAAATGAACTAGATAAATCTTTTTATATTTGTTTAAATAATATAAAAAATGCATATCAAAACATGTTTCCTGGTGTGAAATTTAAAGGATCCGTGGATGTAGGAGAAATTATTGATAATGTTTACATTCCGGAATTTGAAGCGGCATCTTTATTTAGTGGGGGATTAGATGCACTTACTACATTTATAAGAATAAAAGATAAAAACCCCTTGCTAGTTACTGAATATGGATGGCATGAAAATGAAATAGAGGGTAGTAAAGTATGGGAGGCAGATAAAGAAAATGCCATAAATTTTGTAAAGGATAATGGACTAGAAAATATTTTTATACAATCCAACTATGGGACCTTTATAATTGCAGGGAACATTGACCATGATTTTAGAGAAAAGTTAAACGATACATGGTGGCATGGATTGCATCATGGTCTAGCGATAATATCTGCAGCTATTCCAATAGCTTTTAAACTTAAGATAAAATGTATATACATTGGAAGCTCTAATTCTCCATTATATCAAGTTACTTGTGCATCTGATCCAACTGTGGATAATGAAATAAAATATGCATCTGGAACAGTATTTCATGATGGATACGAACTTACTAGGCAAGAAAAGATTAAAGTTGTTGTGGACCATTATTCAGCTAGTAAAGAACCTGTTAATATCAGGGTATGTTTTAAAAATGAAGAAAATTGTTGTAAATGTGAAAAATGTTTAAGAACAATTATGGGAATTATTGCTGAAGGGAGAGATCCTCGTGAATATGGTTTTAATATTCCAAGTAATCTTTATCAGTACGTTAAAACTTCTTTAAATAGTGAGGTGAAGTTTTTTACTAATACATTCATTGAAATGTATTGGAACTTAATCCAAGTGCGAATGAAACAAAATTGTGATTGTATTACAGATAAAAATTTACTAAATTGGTTTCTAGATTATGATTTCAAGGCGCAACGAAGAAAAGCGTTATTAAAATACAGGATAACAAAGTTTTTCCCTATTTTAAAGAGGAAGATTAGTGCCAAATTTAGTAGAGTGGGTACGCAAAACAACTAAAATATAGAAGGTATTACGATGAGAATACAAAATTCCTTAAAAAATATTTTATTCGGTTTGTCTGGACAAATAATTAGTATTGGCATGGGATTTGTTGTTCGAACTGTTTTTATTTATACACTCGGTATAGAATATTTAGGTGTGGATGGGCTTTTTACAAGTATACTATTGATGTTTTCCCTAGCTAATTTAGGCTTTGATACAGCTATAATTTATAGTTTATATAGGCCATTAGCTGAGAAGGATATCTATAAAATACAGGCATTAATGAATTTATATCAAAAAGCATACAGATTAATAGGAGTAGTAGTTTTATTATTAGGGTTATCTCTATTACCATTTCTTGATTATTTAGTGAATGCAGATACTATGATTAAAGACATTAACATTATCTATCTTTTATTTTTAATAAGTTCGGTGTCATCATATTATTTTGTATATAAGCAATCTATTATTATTGCTGATCAAAGTAACTATATCATTTCTAAAATACACACTTTGTTCATAATTATATCTAACGCATTACAAATTGTTTTATTAATAATTATTAGTGATTACATTGTAGTACTGATAGTTCAATTAACATTGAAAGTAATTGAGAATGTATATATTGCAAATAAGGCAAATAAATTATATCCATTTTTAAAAGAAAAAAATAATGCGAAATTATCTAAGGCAGACAGACGAGAGTTTTTTGAGAATTTGTATTCCTTGTTACTATATAAAATTAGTGGTGTAGTAATTAATGCAACAGATAATATAATTATATCGAAATTCATTGGAATTATTTGGGTTGGTGTGTATTCAAATTATTTGTTGATCTTAAATACATTAAATACCTTATTAGGCTATTTGTTTTATTCTATCACTGCTAGTGTTGGAAATTTGAATGTGAAAGAAAATGCAGAAAAAAATATTTTATTTTTCGTGTAATTAACTTTTTTAATTTTTGGATATATGGATTTTGTACAGTTTGCCTTTGGAATTTGATAAATCCATTTATAACACTCTGGTTAGGTGAGGAATATGTGTTTAATAAGTATGTATTATTTTTCATATTACTTAATTTTTTCACTTCAGGAATGCAAAATACAACTACAATTTTTAGAGAAACCACAGGTTTATTTAAAAAAGGGAAGTATAGACCTATCATAGCGGCAATTATAAATATTGTAGTTTCTATAATTCTCGCGAAACAAATAGGAATAGCAGGAGTGCTTTTAGGGACTGTTATTAGTAGATTATGTACTTACTTTTGGTATGATCCTTATATTATATTTAAAATGATTTTTAAAAAATCTGTAAAAGTATATTTTATTAGATATATTTTGTTTGTAGTGCTTGTATTATTTTCTGTTATAGCAACGGATTTTATTGGTTATATTTTTCACATAAATATATTTATGGACATGGTAATACGTAGTGTTTTGTGCCTGATTATTCCGAATTTGATCTTTTGGATGGTATTTAAAGAGGCGGAAGAGTATAGATATTTCCTTAATTTAACCCGAATATTAATAAAAAAATAAAGTCGAAATTATTAACTCGGAAAGTTTCGAATGATAATTATCCATAAATCATTATTTTATTTTTTCCATATCACAGTAAAGAATGCTTTATTTACGGAAGAGATTTTAGGTTGTTCTGAAAATAATAGTAGGGGAGTTATGTATAAAGAGCATAGTGTCTTTTTAATAAAATTGTAAGTTTAAATAGTATAAATAAAAGGGTATTGAAATAAAAACAGCTAGTAAGAATAGATCTATTTAGGAAGGAGAAAGGAATTGTGAAAAGACTTTCTAAATAATGGATCTCTAAAAACAATAAAAAGTGATGTTACTTCTCTTATATCCAATCAATTTACCTTATGAAACATAAGATGTAGAAAAGCAAAAAAAGAGGTGTGAATTGATGTGGAGAAGAAGGGATAATCTTGGGAATTTGAATGATTTAGATTTGGTGTCCAAGCCTCCTTTTCATAATGACATTTTAACTTATGATAGTACGCAATTAAAATGGATTCCAAAATCATTTGAAGCTACAAATTCTACAAGTATATATGTATTAGAATTAGATAGATGGGATGTTAAGAATGATGGGACTGATGCTATCAATACTTCCAAAGGTATTAATAATGCTTTAGTTTGGGCGGCTCAACAAGGTTATACGGAAGTTGTGTTACCTAGAGGAATATATTTGATTGATAAACAAACACCCATCGAACCACCAAGTCATTTAACTTTGAATCTAAACGGTTCAACATTAAAAATGGAAACAAATAATTTGACTGGATATGCAATTATAAGTTTTCGTAGAAATCAAGTATATTCTAGGATAACAAATGGTATTATCCAAGGAGATAGATATACACATGATTATTCTAGTGGGGGAACACATGAGGCAGGGTACGGCATTGAATTGGGGAGTTTTACTCCACCTGCTGATGGGGGGAACAATACACGGTTTGTATCTTTAGATAATCTAGATATTTTAGATTGTACAGGAGATGCCATTACACTGAACAGTACCTTTGGGCAGATTTCACCTTTTCCTACAGCATTAGCAAGTTCATTTGAACAGGGAGCAATTAATACAACAGATGGTTCATTAGTAAGTAGTACAACAAAGATACGTTCCAATTTGCAAATTGATATGACCCAAGTGGCTATTGTAAAGTATGGTTACTTTGGATTATATGGAAATGGATTTGGAGCATTGGGTTCTGAAATAAAATGCGATTATTATGATGTCATTTTTTACACTTCAAATAATATATTTTTATCTTCAAAAACCAATGTACAATTCTTTGATGAAGTAGAAGTCCCTAATGGAGCAAGTTATGCTAAAATTGTTTTGCATCAAGGGAATGTTCCTGCTCCTGCAAATTGTTTAATAAATGTTCGGGTGCCTTCTTTTTCACAATATACTTATATAGAAAAATGTAATTTACATGATTGCCGTAGACAAGGGATTAGTGTATGTGGGGCAAAGAATGTATATATTCGAGATAATGATATTCATCACATCGCAGGTACCAATCCACAAAGTGGACTAGATATTGAAGATGGATATGATTTAAATCAATATATATACATTGAAAGAAATAATTTTCATGATAATAAAAATTATAATATTATTGTTGTAAATGGGAAATTTATCTATATATCGAATAATTCTATTATGAATACCATTTCAAATGCTTATGTTGGGCTATCTATTAATGGTGGTGCAGATAGGGTAATCGTAACAGGGAATAATATCCGATTAACCAAGGTCTCTTTGTTAGGAGATGTTATTTTTTCCAATAATTATGTATACGGAGCGCAAGTAAATGTTCAAGGTGTATATGTAAATCGATCTATTAATATATTAGATAATATTTTTTCTAATAGTAAAATGATTATTGATACCCCCTTTCCATATGCGGTTAAAGTTGATTCCTGTCGCTTTATAAACGATGCAGATAAACTAAATTCCTTGTCATCATTGTATCAGTGGACATTAGAGATGAAAAATGAGCCGCAAACTATCTCAAATTGTATATTTGAAGGACAAGACGTTTTGTATTTAAATTATGTACCAGTAGGAACAGTTAAATCAGGATGGATATTTGAAAATATTATATTTAATAATGTTAAAAACCCAACCTTAGTTGCAGGGACATATACAAATTGCTTTTTTAAGGACGTAACCTTTTTGGGGATAACAAGTACAGGAAGCACTTTAGAATTAAAAGATTGCAAGTTCTTTAGTATAGATAGAAATAACACGTTATTTACAGTGAATAACCTCAAAGCATTCAAGATGATGGATTGTCATATAGAAAAACCAAATGGTACGGTCTTGAATATTCAAAATGTATCTGATGAAATAGTGTTAGGGGGAAATACTATAAAAATTACAAATGATACTCTTCAGAGAGCTATTATTGTTTTGGATGCAGCGTTTACTGGTAAGCAAGTGATAATTCAAAATAATATTATAAATTCCACAAATTTGATGCAAGTTGGGATAGATAATAGAACAACGAGTATTACACCCCTAGTAGTAATTCAAAACAACGTGTTGAATAATGCGAAAATTACAATTACAGGGAGGGAATTTCTGCAAGGGAATATAGTTAATGGTGTAATAGATCCAAATTAATGCATGGTGATAATTAAATTTGAATAGTTTCAAAAAATTATGAGAAATGAAGTAGAGTGGCTCTTAATAAATATGTCCATAAAGTATTATATAATGGTACATGGAAGGATTTTGTCCAATGTAATTATTCGAAATAGTCTAATTCCTAATAGATAATAGGTTTATTGACTTTTAGTTACTACTATAGAATAGAGAAAAGCTATTATGTTTTTTATAAACATAATAGCTTTTTATTATTACGTTAACTGCATACTAAAAAATAGTGTGTAGGAGAATTTTTAAATAATAAATGGATTTTTTAATATACTACTAAGCGTTGTTTATAAAACTGTGTTTGTGAATATATTTTTTGAGATTTTTACAGTGTGTAATAGTCTCTTGGATAAGCATTTGGAAAAATATATTTTGCACCTATGTGTATTGCTTTCTTCTACTTATTAAGTTTTAAAGCTGTGTACTATAGAAAATGTTTGCAGGTGATAAGTAAAGAGAAATTGAATACAATTCTTTAATTACAACTTAAGAATACTTGATTTCAATCCGTAATGAATACTTTGTAGATTATTTAACTTTGGAAAAGCATTTGTAATAATTTAAGATGGGGGAATGATTGGTAATGAAGAGACTGTTTGATATCTTTATTTCTTTATTATTATTAATTTGCTTTTTTTTCGTTATTCTTTTAGTAGCAATTATAGTTAAAACTCAGATAGGATCACCCATTTTATTTAGACAACAACGTCCAGGGTTACATGGAAAACCTTTTTATCTTTATAAATTTCGTACGATGACCAATGAGCGAGATCGTAATGGGGAGCTGTTACAAGATCACGCTAGATTAACTAAAGTTGGAAAATTTCTTAGAAAATATAGTTTAGATGAATTACCACAATTAATAAATGTACTAAAAGGTCAATTGAGTTTGGTGGGCCCTCGACCATTATTAATGGAATATATGCCTTTATATTCGCAAGAGCAAGCTAAAAGGCATAATGTTAGACCCGGAATCACTGGATGGGCTCAAATTAATGGAAGAAATAGTATCTCATGGGATGAGAAATTTAAATTAGATGTATGGTATGTTGAGAATCAAAGTTTTCTTTTAGATTTGAAAATTTTATATCTAACTTTTAGTAAGGTTTTAAAGTCGGAAGGGATAACAAATAATAAGCATGTGACTATGCCAGTTTTTAAGGGGGGAATCGAGCATGGGGGGGAATAAAATGAATATTTTGTTTACTAGTTCTGGTAGGAGGGTCACCTTAATTAAAAAATTTAAGGAAGTACTTAAACAAGAAGGAATCAAAGGAAAAATCTTTACTGCAGACTTAAAAGAAACTGCTCCTACCATTTACTTTAGCGATAAGCATTTTATTGTTCCGCGTGTAAATGAAGAGGGATATATAAATGAATTATTAAAAATATGTAAATCTGAAATGATAAATCTAATAATTCCGTTAATTGATACGGAATTAACCCTTATGGCTAATAATTCGAAGGTTTTCGAGGGTATTGGTGTAAAATTATTAGTTTCTAGTATGGAATTAAATAAGATTGCTAATAACAAAAAATACACATATAACTTTTTTGCATCTAATAATATACCAACACCTAGAGTATATAGTGATGAAGAGATTGGAAGAAAAGAATATCAATTTCCACTATTAATTAAACCTTATGATGGCAGTTCTAGTAAAGGTGTAACAAAAATAATGAATGAAAAGGAATTGGAATTTTTTAAGGATTATATACCTAACGCTATGATACAAGAGTATGTTTCAGGAGAAGAATACACTATAGATGTCATGGTAGATTTCTGTGGGAATATAAAAACAATCGTTCCTAGATTGCGTATAGAGACACGAGCAGGTGAGGTAAGTAAAGGTATGACCAAGAAGGATTTTGATATCATCCAAGCAGCAGAAACTGTAATAAAAGCTCTTCCTAATCCTATTGGGTGTATTACTTTACAATGTTTTAAAAAGGAGGATGGACAAATTACGTTTATTGAAATAAACCCTCGTTTTGGAGGAGGAATACCACTATCAATAGAAGCAGGAGCGAATTTTCCACTTTGGACAATTAAAATGTGTCAGGGGGAAGTCTTTATAGATAAGGACTTTAATTGGAGAGAAAATTTAACAATGCTTAGATATGATGAAGCGGTTTTTATGGAGAGTATTTAAGATGATGATTAAAGCAATTGTTTTTGATATGGATGATACTTTATATAAAGAGAAAGATTATGTTGTAAGTGGTTTTAAAGCAGTGGATGATTGGATTAAAGAGAAGTATAAGAAAACCGGATTTTATAATATTGCAATTCAATTATTCGATTCGGGGGAAAGAAGGTTCGTGTTTAATGAAACACTAGAAAAGTTAAACATTCCTTACGATGAAAAATTGATTAGTAATTTGATAGAACAGTATAGGTTTCATAAACCAGATATTCAATTGTTGGATGAAGCGGATTGGGTACTAAATAATTTAGTTAATACCGTTAAAATAGGACTTATTTCAGACGGATATTTAGTTGCCCAAGAAAAGAAAATTAATGCATTAAAGTTAAAAGAGAGATTTCATTCGATAATTCTCACTGATGAGCTGGGAAAAGAATATTGGAAGCCGAGCCAAATTCCTTATGAAAAAATAAGTAAGGAACTACAGGTGCCTCATCAGCAATGTGTCTATATAGGAGATAATTTAAGTAAGGATTTTATAACAGCCAAGAAATTGAAATGGTTAACGATCCATATTAATAGAGAAGGTGGAATTCACCATAATCTTATAGTTGAGCAAGCTTATAAAGCACATTATACAATTGATAATTTAAGGAGATTATCTGATATATCTGTATTAAAGCATATGTTTTTAGATACATAGTATTTAAATATGTATAAAGGATGTGTTTACATGCACACAGTTCAGCATAAAAAGCGAATTTACCTTTCCTCTCCGCACATGAGTAGGAATGAACAAAAATATATTCAAAATGCATTTGATACAAACTGGATTGCCCCTCTTGGTCCAAATGTAGATGAATTCGAAAGAGAACTTGCATCTTTTGTAGGAGTGAAAGGTGGGGCTGCAGTTAGTTCAGGTACGGCTGCTATTCATTTAGCTTTGCGATTATTAGATGTCCAAAAGGGAGATACAGTGTTTTGTTCAAGTTTTACTTTTGTAGCGAGTGCGAATCCGATTGTTTATTTGGGAGCTGAACCAGTATTTATTGACTCAGAACCGGAAACATGGAATATGTCACCGAATGCATTGGCACATGCATTGTATGAAGCTAATAAAGTGGGGAAATTACCAAAGGCTATCATTCTTGTTCATTTATATGGTCAGAGTGCTAAACTAGATGAAATTCTTTCACTTTGTAATCAATATAATGTTCCTATAGTTGAGGATGCAGCAGAATCTCTTGGATCTACATATAAAGGAAAAGCAAGCGGTACATTTGGGAGGTTTGGGGTTTATTCATTTAACGGAAATAAAATTATTACAACTTCAGGTGGTGGAATGCTAGTTTCTAATGATGTAGAAGCATTAGAAAGAGCGAGGTTTTTAGCGACACAAGCAAAGGATCCAGCTCCACATTATGAGCATAGTGAGATAGGATATAATTATCGAATGAGTAATATTTTAGCTGGTATTGGTAGAGGACAATTAGAAGTGTTAGAAGATAGGGTGAGAGCTAGAAGATTTATATATAAACGGTATTATGAAGCGCTATCTCACATGCCAGGATTTTATTTTATGCCTGAATTAGAAAATACTCGCTCTAATCGTTGGCTTACTACATTGACAATTGATGAAAAGGAATCCGGGATCTCTATTGGGAAATTGTTGAGAACTTTAGCAGAAGAGAATATTGAAGCGCGTCCTATGTGGAAGCCACTTCATATGCAGTCGCTCTTTAAAGAGAAGAAGTATTATCCGCATAGTAAAAATGAAGATGTGTCGCATTCCTTATTTCAAAGTGGAATTTGTTTGCCTTCAGGATCTAATATGTTAGCTGAAGATCAACAAAGGGTAATTCAAAGCATTTTAAAAGCAGTAGAATGGAAGAATTAAAAGAAAAGTAAGTAAAATTGGAATTAGATTTGTATATGTACCACTATTTGTTCTTTATAGTGAATTCCAAAGGGGATTGTTTGGGAACATTCAGTTTCAATTGATATAAAAAAGAGATGATTATAGGTTTTAAATATTTATATCTTAGTCTGTAAGTAAATTAAAGCATGTAATTGAGAAAGTAATAAAACAAATAACTTTGTTCGTTAAAAAGAATGATAAAGGGGTATGTTTAACGAATTTAATATATAAATAGTATTTGTAGTGACTTTTCATATATTAGGAGGAAGAAATGAGCGCTATAACTGGTATTATTCACTTTACTAATGAACCTGTATCAATTGAACATGGCACACGATTAATGAGTGATTTACAAAAGTACCCTGCTGATGATATTCAAATATGGCACAAAGAAAATGCTTTCCTAGGATGTCACGCACAATGGATTACGCCAGAGTCAGTTGGTGAACAATTACCCTTCTATAATTATGAAAAGCAACTGGCAATTACAGCAGATGCTATTATTGATAATCGTCATGAGTTATTTAAAAAATTACAAGTAGATTATGCGGATAGAAAGAATATGACAGATAGTGAATTAATTTTACTTTCTTATCAAAAATGGGGGGAAGCGGCTCCAAAATATTTGGTAGGCGATTTTGCCTTTATGATTTGGGATGAGAAAAAACAAATTCTTTTTGGAGCTAGAGATTTTTCGGGAAGTCGGACACTTTATTTTTATCGTGGTGAGAAAAAGTTTGCTTTTTGTACTATTATAAATCCGTTATTTTCTCTACCATATGTTGAGAAGAAATTAAATAAGCAGTGGATTGCTGAATTTTTAGCTATACCTGTAAATTTCGAATCAGTAGATCCACAGTTAACAGTTTATAAATATATAGAACAGGTGCCTCCATCACACACTATTTTGGTAAAGGAAGGCAAAGTGAAGTTTTCGCGATACTATACACCAACTGCTGGGAAAATGCTTAATTTAAAATCAAATGAAGAGTATGAAGAGGCGTTTCGAGAGGTGTATCAAAGTGCAGTGAAGGCACGTTTACGAACACATCACCAAGTAGGAGCTCATTTGAGCGGAGGGCTAGACTCAGGATCTGTTGTTAGCTTCGCTGCAAAGGATTTACGTGCTGAAAATAAAAAGTTACATACGTTTAGTTATGTCCCTGTAACAGGATTTGAAGATTGGACACACAAAGGTAGAATTGCTGATGAAAGGCCATTTATTCAATCAACTGTAGAGCATGTAGGGAATATACAGGATTATTATTTAGAATTGCCAGAGAGAAGCCCACTATCGGAAATTGATGATTGGTTGGAAACGATGGAGATGCCATATAAATTTTTTGAGAATACTTTTTGGTTGAGTGGAGTTTATGAAAAAGCATCTCAGCATGGAATAGGAGTACTCCTTAGTGGTCAAAGGGGTAATTGGACAGTATCATGGGGGCCTATTTTTGATTACCAGGCAATGTTGTTGAAAAAGCTACATTGGATTCGTTTTTATCGTGAACTATATTTGTATAGTAAAAATATAGGAGTGAAAAAATCGCGTGTTTTTGAAGTGGTAAGAAGAAAGGCTTTTCCATTTTTGTATCAGTTACTTTCTTCAGAGGAACAAGATGTTTTCCCCACAATAATCAATCCGGAATTTGCTAAAAAAATGAATGTTTTTGATAGACTCAAAGAACAGGGCGTTGATATAACAGGTACTTCTATCGCAAATGCATATGACATGAAAAGAGAACAGTTTGAAAAACCCTATTATTGGAGCATAAATGGAACGTATGAAACGAAATTGTCGTTACGCTATGCTTTATGGGATCGTGATCCTACAAATGACTTACGGATTATTCAATTTTGTTCGTCAGTCCCGGAAGAACAGTATGTTCAAAATGGTTTAGATCGATCCCTTATCCGGAGAGCAACAAAAAAATTACTTCCTGATAAAGTACGATTAAATCAGCGTATTCGAGGTGTTCAAGGTGCAGATGGTGTTTACCGTATGGCTCCTTTTTGGAATGAATTCATTGAAGAAGTTGAAGAACTTAGTGTAGATCCAGTAATTTCTGAATTTTTAAATGTAGAGGTAATTAAGAAAGCTATCTCAAAAATTTGTAAAGAACCTCGACCAGAATATGCATTTGATTTAGATTTTAGAGTTTTAATGCGCAGCTTAATATTCTATCGATTTATAAAAAAAGTAATATGAAAGGAGGTGATACGTATGAAAAAGGAATGGAAACAACCTGTATTGGAAGTACTTAGTATTAATATGACTATGGCGGGACCTGGGCATAAACTTCCTGATGCTGTTCAACCTGATCCAGATGATGCGGTGAAGTATAGTTAAATCATTAGAAAAATAAAGCTCTTATATAGTTTATCTTATATATAAGAGCTTTCAAAAAATTGACAATGTGGGGTGAATAGGATGATTGATTCGATGGGAAATGTGTTATACAAAGCCTTCGGGTTAAAGTTAGTAAGTGAAATTCCATTACCTGAATTGTCTCAGCTGAATGAAAAGAAAGAGATGGCAGATATTCAAATAGAAATGACTGATCTATCTGAACGATGGAGTGGATATAACGAAGAACAGCAAAGAACAATTGTAGTGGAAGATGATGTAGTTATGTTTCATGTTCCTCAAACTGCAATATTTTCTGTCCAAGCGGGTGAGAAAATCATTTTTTCACCTATGCCAGAGGCTGAAGAAAATAAAATACGACTATATATCCTTGGAACTTGCATGGGAGCACTATTAATGCAACGCAAAGTACTTCCATTGCACGGAAGTGTGATTGCTATAGATGGGAAAGCATATGCTTTAATTGGTGATTCAGGGGCTGGGAAATCAACTTTAGCCTCGGCTTTTTTGAGTAAAGGATATCAGTTTTTAAGTGATGATATAGTTGCTGTGACTCTTTTATGTAAGAATACCCCAATAGTTCATCCGTCTTATCCACAACAAAAATTATGGCAAGAGAGTTTAGATGAGTTTGGAATGGAAATAACGCAATATAGCCCTTTGTTTGAAAGGGAAACGAAGTATGCTGTTCCTGTGAATTCTCAATTCTTTCCTGATCCATTACCTCTTGCTGGTGTTATTGAATTAGTAAAAGCACAGGGAGAAGATATTGAGATGACCCGTATAGAAGGGCTTGCACGCTTGTATAAATTATACCGCCATACTTTTAGGAGTTCTTTGATTTCTAAATTAGGATTGATGGAATGGCATTTTGAAACGTCATCTGATATTGCAAGCGGAATGGAAATGTTTCAATTAAGTCGCCCGACTTCAAGATTTACAGCTCATGAGCTTGTGCAAGTTATTTTAAATACTATACAGAAAGGGAGTATGGTTGATGGTTGTTCATTCGAGAAAAATATCATTAGAACATAACGTTGTCCAAAGTAAAGGTAATATAGTAAGCGATATGGATGGAGAAAAAGTTATGTTAAATGTCCAAAAAGGAAATTACTATAACTTGGGTGAAATAGGCGGAGAAATATGGGAGCTTATTGAAAATCCAGTAATAATTAATCAGCTTGTTACTATGTTAGTATCTAACTATGATATTGAACGAAAAGATTGTGAAGAGCAAGTTCTTTCCTTTTTAGAGCGTTTATTTCAAGAAGGTTTAATTCAAATAAAAGATCAATCTAATAGATAGATTCGCAATTTCAAGAGAACTGTTAGGAAGGGATTAATGAATATTGTGAAAAGGTTAAGGGTATTTTTATCACTGAACATGGAAACAAAGCTTTTATTTTTAGAGGCTTTTATTTTTTTAGGATGGGCGCGTGTACTGAAAAGTATTACCTTTTCCAAAGTTGCACCTTCTTTAGGGGATTACATGAACGAAACATCAGTTGCTCAAATTCAGCCACACGGGGATACACTAAAGAAGGTGTCTGAAGCTATTTCTATTATGAGTCGTTATACTTTTTGGGAAAGTCAATGCCTTGTTAAAGCTATAGCTGGGATGAAAATGCTCGAAAAACGTCACATTGAGAGTACTCTTTATTTAGGAACTGCTAAGGATAGTCATGGTGAATTAATTGCGCATGCATGGTTACGGAGCGGTTCTTTTTATGTTACTGGATCAGAAGGAATGGAGAAATTTACTGTCGTTGGATCATTTGCAAAGAGGTTAAGTGAGGACACTATTAAAGGAGAATAAAATGGAGAAAGATTTTGGTCTTAATGTAGAGTTCATGTCTAAGGAATTGAAACTTCTTTTTACAATTTTGAAGTTACAAGATGACGAAATACTGCAAACTTATAGTAGTGAATGGTTCACAGATATTGATTGGGAGGTTTTTCTTGAGCAAGCCATGCATCATCGTGTTTATCCGGTGATTTATCAAAAACTTAAACAGGTAGATGAGGAACGAATTCCTTCACATGTTGTACAAACTTTAAATAGAAAATATAGAAATAATACATTTCAAATGCTTTATTTAAGTGCTGAAATGGAACGAATAAATAAATTTTTTAATGAAAATGAGATTCGTACGATGTTTCTAAAAGGACCTGTACTATCTCAGGACTTATATGGAGATATTTCTTTACGAACATCTTGTGATTTGGACGTTCTCATTCCTGTTCAAAAATTAGAAAAAGTAGAAAAACTACTTTTAGAGCAAGGATATGTGAAAGATGATTATATTCAAACGATATTAAGTGATTGGAAATGGAGGCATCACCATATAACATTTTTCCATCCAACAAGGCGGATTAAACTTGAAATTCATTGGAGGTTAAATCCTGGACCGGGTAAGGAACCTGGGTTTGAAGAGCTTTGGAAGCGAAAGAGAAAAAGTGCACTTACAAGTAATTCGGTATATATGTTAGGAAAGGAAGATTTATTTTTATTTCTTGTCTCTCATGGTGCTAGACATGGTTGGTCTAGATTGCGCTGGTTAGTGGATATAAAAAAAATTGTCAATCAAGATCTTAACTGGAGTGAGATTAACAAATTAATGAGAAAATATCAAATGTTTCATTTAGGAGGACAAGCATTAATTTTGGCATCTCAAATGTTAGGTGCACGATTAGATAAGAGGATGATGGAATTAGTAGCGAAAAAACGTTCAAAGCAGTTAGCTCAAGAAGCGCTGTTTTATTTCAAGCAAATGATAAACTTGCATACCGACCCTGTGCCAGAAGAAGTACTTGCTTATCATAGTCGACATTTATTTTCACTAATGTCTAATCAGCAAAAAATTTTATTTATTATGAGCCAACTCTATCCTTATCCGATTGATGCAAAAACATTGCCGTTACCTAAATTCCTTCATTTTTTATATTTTCCTTTACGTCCGTTTCTATGTCTTTGGAGGAAAACAAAGAAGCTTGCTTTGTCATAGGGGGAACATCGATGAATCATATTATATATTTTATGAAGAAATTATATTCTTCTGCAGGGAAAATTCTGTATGTGAATTTGTTTGGTATGGTTTTAATAAGTTTACTTGAAGGGATAGGTATTATTTTATTAATTCCTATGATAAGTATGGCTGGAATAATTAATATAGGTGAGGAGACTGCTTTTATTGCACCTGTTTATAGATTTTTGCAGGATTTCCCTAAAACAACAAGCCTAATTTCTATTTTAGGTATATATATACTAATAGTGTTAGGGCAAAATCTATTACAACGAAACATAACGCTAAGGGATGCGAGAACGCAACAAGCTTTTGTACGAGAATTAAGAATAGAAACATATAGTATGATTCTAAAAGCGAAGTGGAGTTTTTTTTTAGAGAAAAGGAAAACAAATCTAATAAATATATTAACTACAGAATTAGCTCGCGTAAGTTATGGGGTTAATTTAATTTTACAATTGTTAGCTGTTATTCTGTTTACATTCATACAGGTGGGGCTTGCGTTTTTATTATCTCCCCAAATAACTATATTTGTTTTGGTCTTTGGCTTATTATTCTTAGTAGCTTCTCGTGTTTTTATAAAAAAAGCACGAATACTAGGCGGTAAGACCTCGAAATTAGCACAAGACTATCTTTCTGGTATAACAGATCATTTTAATGGAATTAAAGATATAAAGAGTAATACTTTGGAAGCATCACGTTTAGATTGGTTACAATCTATAACAGAAAAGATGAGTAATGAACAAATGGAGTATATGAGAATAAGGTCGAACTCTCAATTGTTTTATAAAGTTTCAATGGCTATTTTAATTGCATTTTTTATATTATTATCAGTAAGTATATTTAAAGCTCAACCCACCCAATTACTATTAATCATACTCATCTTTTCGAGACTATGGCCACGATTTATGACAATTCAGTCAAATTTAGAACAGCTTGCTGCAAGCATTCCTGCTTTTAAGTCATTATGGGACTTACAAGGGGAATGTAATGAAGCAATTGAAATGCAGGATATACATCAGCAAAAACATATAAAGCCGATTTGTATAGAGCAGGGTATTGAATGTAAGGGTATTTATTTTCGATATAATAAGAAGGAGCATTTGTATGCACTTCAAAATATTAATGTGAAAATACCAATCAATAGTATGACGGCTATTGTGGGACATTCGGGAGCTGGGAAGAGCACATTAATCGATGTTTTAATGGGATTGATTCAGCCAGAGAAAGGTCAAGTATTAATAGATGGAACTCCTCTTACAAGTGAAAATTTATTGTCATTGAGACGGGCTATTAGTTATGTGCCACAAGATCCTTTTTTATTTAATGCAAGCATAAGAGAAAATTTATTGATGATTGAGCCGAATGCGAGTGAAGAACAAATTTGGACTGCATTAGATTTTGCGGCGGCAGCTGAATTTGTACGAATGCTTCCAAAAGGGCTTGATACTCTCATTGGAGATCGTGGAGTGAGACTTTCAGGTGGTGAACGTCAACGACTTGTACTAGCTCGAGCTATTTTAAGACAACCATCCATTTTAGTATTAGATGAAGCTACGAGTGCATTAGATACTGAAAATGAAGTAAAAATTCAATCAGCAATAGAAAGGTTGAAAGGAACGATGACTATTGTTGTTATTGCGCATCGGTTATCTACGATCCGCAATGCAGATCAAGTTATTGTTTTAGGAAAAGGTGAGATTGTTCAAAAAGGTGAATTTAATCAATTGGCTAAAGAGAGAAAAGGTGTATTTCGAAATTTATTAGGGTCACAAATGGAAGTGGGTTCATAGAGGAGAAAGATTGAATGAAATCTTGTATTATTGTAATTCGAGTTGAATGATAGCCCGGATAATGGTCAGTTACAAAAGGTCTTATTCGGGCTTTTATATTTGTATTTTCTAAATTTAGGGAATAAATATAATTTAGTACCTTGCAATAAATAGTACTGAGTGGTATATTATGGATAAATCAGGTACCGTGTATTGAACAGTACTAAAATGAGAAAGGGGGATTGTCCTTGAACGTTCAGTTTAAAAAAGGGGTGTTAGAACTATGTGTTTTGGCACTAGTGAAACGTAAAGATAGTTACGGTTATGAACTTGTTCAGCAAATATCTAATAAATTTTTAATATCGGAAGGTTCTGTATATCCGTTATTACGTCGTTTAACGAAAGAGGGATATTTTCAAACGTATTTAAAAGAGTCGACGGAAGGACCGCCCCGTAAATATTATCAACTAACAGAGCAAGGAGAGAGGCAACTTACTTTATTAGTAACAGAGTGGCGTGATTTTGCTAAAGGTGTTCAAGAAATTATTGAAGGGGTGGAATGGGATGAGTAAAGAACGGTTTCTTAAAGAATTATCAAGTCATCTTAGAAAGTTACCAGAAGAAGAGCGACAAGATATTTTATTTGATTATGAAGAGCACTTTCAGTTTGGGATGGAAGAGGGGAAAACTGAATCAGAAATAATAAAGGGACTTGGCTCTCCGAAAGTAATTGCGAAAGACTTGCTTGCTTTGTATCGCTTTGATGAGATGAAAAAGGATCCATCGACTTCGAATATAACAAGAGCTGTCATGGCAGCGGTTGGACTTAGTTTGTTTAATTTCATTATTGTGTTAGGCCCATTAATTGCAATTATAGGTTTTATATTTTCTTTTTGGGTCGGTGGGATTGCTAGTGTAGTGACACCATTTTTCGTTATTGTAAAAGTATTTATGGGCACTTTTATATGGTTGGATCTTTTCGTTAGTATAACGTTTGTCGGAGTAGGTTTGTTGTTATGTATTGTAGCTTATTATAGTACGAAGTGGTTTAAAAGATTATGTGTACGCTATGTAGTCTGGAACTTCAAAATGATAAAAGGGGAGTAGATGATGAAAAAGATATTATTAGTAGCTATCGCTTGTATCATTATTGGAGTAATAGGGATTTCACAAACATATGAAAAAGCAGTACAAACTGCAGAAAAAGGAGATAAAGAGGACGTAATTAAAAACGAAACGCTAAAAAATGTAGAAGTTAAGTTAGATGCTGGAGATATTGTTGTCCAAAAATCTCCTGATTCCTCTTTTTATGTAAAGCAAAAAGGAGACGTAAGTAAACAGGAGATTCGTATTGCTGAAGATGGTGATACATTAAAAATCATAGGGGAAATAGAAAAAGGTGTTTCATTTGATTTTTCATTTTACAATTTCGGATTTCAAACGCCTACATTGACTATATTAGTACCTGAACGTTCTTATCAAGAGATAAAAGTAAATTCATCCGCTGGACAAATAGAAATAAGTAATGTGAAAAGTGACCGCGTAAGTGTTGAAACACTCGCCGGAGAAGTGGATTTGAAACATGTAACAGCAAAGAGTGTGGAGGGGTCTACAAAAGCTGGTGAGGTGAATTTTAAAAAAGTAATAGGGAAAGTAACAGCAAAAACGGCTAGTGGGGATATAGATATTATTGATCATGATTCTAAATATGATTTAGAGGTAAGTTCAACTGCTGGAGATGTAGATATTACTTTATTGGAAAAACCACAAGATGCAGTTATAACTGGGCAAACTGCTGCTGGAGACGTGACAATTTTTAATGAAGACAATAAAAATATAACGATTGGTAATGGTAGTAAAAAGATTAGCGGTAAAACCGCTGCTGGAGATGTTACTATTGAAACGCGTTAATAATTAATGAAACGCATTCTTTTGAATGAACGGAAATCTATCAAAATATAAAAAGAAGATAATTACCTATATAAATAAGGGAATTATCTTCTTTTTATTATTTTTAATGTAAATCACGATATACGCCAATTACTTTTCCAATAACTGACACTTGTTTTAAAATAATAGGTTCTAGTGAAGAGTTTTCCGGTTGTAGACGGAAATGATCTTTTTCTTTATAGAAACGTTTAACAGTTGCTTCGTTATC
The DNA here is from genome assembly GCF_016650875.1 of Bacillus sp. TH30. NCBI lineage: Bacteria > Bacillati > Bacillota > Bacilli > Caryophanales > Bacillaceae > Bacillus > Bacillus sp. TH30. The sequence goes on from NZ_JAEKEY010000002.1 coordinate 4,296,869, forward strand.
TTCTGTTAAAGCAACTACAATTTCACCGTTGTATGCAGACTGTTGTTGGCGAACAACAACTAAATCACCATCAAAGATACCGGCTTCAATCATGCTATCTCCAGAAATGCGTAACATAAACACTTGATCTGCTCCAGCAACGATACTAGCTGGAAGTGGGAAGTGATCTTCTACACTTTCGACTGCTGTAATCGGTAAACCGGCAGTAACTTTTCCGATGATTGGAACTTGAATAACAGATTGTGTTTCCGTTCGGTTGTCACCTAAAATTTCAATTGCGCGTGGTTTTGTTGGATCGCGTCGAATATATCCCTTTTCTTCTAGTCGTGATAAATGTCCGTGCACTGTAGAACTAGAAGCAAGGCCGACTGCTTGACCGATTTCACGTACGGAAGGTGGATATCCTTTTTCTTGTACTTTTAGCTTAATAAAGTCGAGAATGTCTTGCTGGCGTTTCGTTAACTTTTCCATGTTTTCTAACACCTCGTTTTCTTTCATTTTTCTTATTATTAAGTATAACATGCGAAAAAACATTCTACAAACATAAGTTCGAACGAAAGGCAAATTTATGATACACTATAAGGAAAATATAGTGAGAAAGAAGGGTTCAAAATGAATGCAATTATTTATGCACGTGTGAGCACAACAAAAGAAGAACAGGAAACATCATTATTGCGTCAAAAAGATGAATTATTGCATTTAGCTGAGCGCTATCAAATGGATGTTACAAAGGTAATTGAGGAGCAGGCTAGCGGTTATACAATTGAACGTGATGGCATATTAGAAGTGCTAGATACAATTCGAGATGAACAAGTTGATGTACTACTTATACAAGATGAAACGCGTCTTGGTAGAGGAAATGCAAAGATTGCATTAATGCATTGTTTACATAAAGAGGGGATAAAAGTTTATACGCACACGCATAGTGGTGAATTACAGCTTTCAGATTCTGATTCGATGGTGCTAAATATAATTGGGATCGTTGAAGAGTATCAAAGAAAGATCCACAATTTAAAAATTAAACGTGGCATGCAAAGAGCAGTGGAGAAAGGATTTCGTCCAGAAAATAATTTGAAAAATCGTCATTTAAGCGTAGGACGTGAGAAAAAAGAAGTGCCAATTGAGGAAATTGTACGTTTGCGCCGGAATGAATTAACTTTTGAAGAAATTGCAGCAACACTTCGTGGTTTTGGTCATGATGTTTCAAAAGCAACTGTACATCGAAGGTATGTAGAATATACAAAGCAATTGCTTGATAAAGAGGAATAACTATTGTATGATAATAATCAGTTTTGAGTAGAAGGGGGATTCGAGATGCCAAGTCAAGAACTCATTGAACGCATTAACTTCTTAGCGAAAAAAGCAAAAGCTGAAGGCTTAACTGAAGAAGAACAACGTGAGCGCCAATCGCTTCGTGAACAATATTTAAAAGGATTTCGTCAAAATATGTTAAACGAATTAAAAGGAATTAAAGTCGTTAACGAAGAAGGCACGGACGTTACACCGGCGAAATTAAAAGCTTTAAAAAAGCAGGATAATGCAAAATTAAATTAAAAGATGGGCATAGCCCATCTTTTTTTATTTGTTAAAATTGTTATTTAATAACTTTCCAGTTTTCATTTTTCGTTGCTTCTATCCTTTTATGCTTTAATATATAGTTAGCGATAAGTTCAGACATATCTGTTGGTATGTCTTTTACTACTGGTTTATTTTGAAACATAAAGAAGTTCCCGCCACCGCTTGCACGATAATTATTCATAACAACGTCATATTCTTCATTCATATTAAGAGGAGCGCCTTTATACTGCAAAGACTCTACTCTCTCTCCAATTGGTTTTGAAATGTTTAATACATACGAAATCCCTTCCCACATATCGTAATTATAGTGTTGTGGTTTTGGTTCTATATAGGTAGGGTTTACGATGATGGTTCCATCTGCTTTTAATGTGAAATAAGAAGCAGAGAGTTCGAGAGCATCTTTTATATCCGCTCCGGTTATTCTAATTACTTTTAATGTATTTGGATAAATATAATTAGAAACGATGTCACGCATTGTTACATGTTTCGGGAAACCTGGAGATGTATTATGAAACAAACTTGTACAAGAAATTGAAACATTAGCTATATCCATCTGTATTTTATTTATGAATTCAATAAAAGGATGGTCTTGCAAACGTGTTTGCATAGCATCGGAAATTTGCATATCCCCATAAATTATTCCAATAGGTTTATCAAGCCAATTTTGTGTTTTCTCTTCATAATTGGCAACCAAGGAAAGAACATCTTGGTCTGCCGCAATTCCTTGTACGGGCAATAACTCTGAATAACTCTCTTTTTTCACCCATTTTTGTTCTGCTTTTTCGAATGTTACTGTTACTTTTCCAACTGAGTGTCCATTGCATCCGGTCTGTAAAATTGTTACACCATTAATCACGGTGTGAGCGATTTCTCGGTGTTGGTGGCCTGTTAGTAAAATATCTATGCCTTCAATTTCATGGCACATTGCATATCCTTGGTTTTCACCTGTTAAAACTTCAGTCGGTACTCCGGTTTGTAAATCACGTTCAAATCCCCCGTGATAGGCTACGACTAGTAAATCTGGTTTTTCATGTTTACGGATGTAAGAAACCCATTTTTTTGTTGTTTCAAATGCATCTTCAAATTGTAAATCTTTAATATGATGTGCTTGTTCCCAATGGGGGATGTAATGCGTTGTCACCCCTAAAATAGCAATTTTTATATTTGATTCAATATGTTTTATTATATATGGTTTCCCGAAATAAGGTTCTTTTCTGTTTTTATCTAAAATGTTTGCTGATAGATAAGGGGAATTTGCAGTAGCCACAGCATTATTTAATATATCCATTCCGTAATTAAATTCATGATTTCCGATAATTGCAATGTCATACTCTAAGTAGTTGGCTAATAAGGACATTGGGTTTTCCATATCTTTTTCGTATGTAGCGTAATGATAAGTAAATGGTGTTCCTTGAATGAAGTCCCCGTTATCAATCAGAAGAACGTTTGCATTTTGAGAACGTTCTTTTTTTATGAGAGTAGAAATTTTAGCTAAACCAATTTCTGCTTTGGAGTTATCTTGGTAGTGAATTGGATACACAGTACCATGTACATCGCTTGTTAATAAAATATTTAAAGTTACAATTTGATTTTGATTCAACGCCATTCACCTTTTCTATAGTTATCTTTCAATTAATCATATCAAATATATGAAAAGAATTTTAATGTGAATGTATAGAATGTGTAAAGATTCTGTAAATAAGCAATTATTTGTAAAAATATGTGATATATTTCTTCATGTTTATGGAAGGTTATTTTATAACAACGAAAAATGGAGGCATTAACATGTTGAAAAAAGTTTTTGCAATGAGCACAACAGTTGTACTAGCAGCGGGATTATTAAGTGGATGTGGAACGAAGGAATCAAGTGCAAGTAAAAATGAAGATACGAAAAAAGGTTATGTACCGAAGACACTAAATGTTCAATTTGTTCCTTCTCAAAATGCAGATACGTTAGAGGCGAAGGCAAAACCATTGGAAAAGCTATTAAGTGATAAATTAAACATTCCGGTAAAAGTTAGTATTTCAACGAATTACAATACAATTGTAGAAGCGATGGCATCTAAGCAAGTAGATGTAGGCTTTTTACCTCCAACAGCGTATGTGTTAGCGCATGAGAAAAAGGCTGCAAACGTAATTTTACAGGCGCAACGTTTTGGGGTAGATGATGAAACTGGAGCTCCCACAAAGGATTTAGTAGATGTTTATAAATCAGAGTTTGTTGTTAAGAAAGATTCTAATATTAATAGTGTAAAAGATTTAAAAGGTAAAAAAATTGGCTATCAAGATGTAACATCATCAGCGGGTTATGTATGGCCTGCGGCTGTATTGTTAAAAGAGGGAATCGATCCGCTAAAGGATGTGAAACCTGTTACATTAAAAGGTCATGATCAGTCACTTATTGCTCTTTTAAATGGTGATGTAGATGCAGCTGTTGTATTCCAAGATGCTCGCAATATTGTAAAAAAAGATTATCCGAATATATTCGATCAAACGAAAATAGTGAAATTTACGGAGAAAATTCCAAACGATACGATTTCTGTACGTTCTGATTTAGATGCAGAGTGGAGCAAGAAATTACAGGATGCTTTCATTGAAATAGGAAAGAATGAGGAAGGGCACAAAATCATTAAAGAAGTATACTCACATGAAGGATACGTTAAATCTGATGATAGTAAATTTGATATCGTTCGTGAATATGGAAAGAAAGTGAAAACGCAATAATACATATGGAAATGGCGACTAACTGGAAAGTGTGTGATTTCAGTTAGTTTGCCGTTTTTCAGTTATTGATAATACATAGAAGGTAGGTAAGATGTGTGATAGAGTTTCGAAATGTTTCCAAAGTGTATCCGAATGGTACAAAAGGATTGAATAATATAAACTTGAAAATTCAAAAAGGTGAGTTTGTTGTAATGGTCGGGCTATCCGGGGCTGGAAAATCTACACTTCTCAGATCGGTAAATCGCCTTCATGAGATCACAGAAGGAGAAATCATTATTGAAGGGGAGTCTATTACTGCTGCAAAAGGAAAAGGATTACGACGCATACGCCGAGATATTGGTATGATTTTTCAAAGCTTTAACCTTGTGAAGCGATCAACGGTACTGAAGAATGTATTAGCTGGGCGGGTTGGATATCATTCTACATTGCGTACAACGTTAGGTCTGTTTCCGAAAGAGGATGTGGAGCTTGCATTCCAGGCGCTGAATAGAGTGAATATCTCAGAAAAAGCATATGCACGAGCTGATGAATTATCAGGGGGACAACAGCAACGTGTATCAATTGCTAGAGCATTGGCACAAGAAGCGAAAATCATATTGGCAGATGAGCCTGTTGCTTCGTTAGATCCTCTGACAACAAAGCAAGTAATGGATGATTTGAAGAAAATTAATGAAGATTTTGGAATTACGACAATTGTAAACTTACATTCTATTGATTTAGCGAGGCAATATGCTACTCGTATTATTGGATTACATGCTGGTGAAATTGTTTTTGATGGGTTAGTAGAAGAGGCAACGGATGAAAAATTCGCTGAAATTTATGGGGACGTAGCTCAGAAAAGCGCATTATTAGAGGTGGCAGCTAAATGAATGAAGTGACGATATATTCGAAATCGATACCGAAGCCGCCGAGTAAATTGAAACATATGTTAACGGTTATTTTAGTTATTTTACTGTTGTGGGGGAGTAGTGTACAGGTCGACGCATCATTTTCAAAACTAGTAGTTGGTTTTCCAAATATGATGGATTTATTGAAGGAAATGGTGCCACCAGATTGGAGTTATTTTCAAATTATTACAACAGCAATGTTAGATACAATACGTATGGCGATTATTGGAACGACTTTAGGGGCGATTTTAGCCATTCCACTTGCACTATTTGCGGCAAGTAATGTATTTACTAGTGTATTTTTGTACAGTCCAGCTCGATTGATTTTAAATTTTATACGAACAATACCAGATTTATTATTAGCGGCTATTTTTGTAGCGATTTTTGGAATAGGGCCACTTCCAGGTATTTTGGCTCTTACTTGTTTCTCCGTTGGACTCGTAGCGAAATTATTGTATGAGTCAATTGAATCAATTGATCCAGGTCCATTAGAAGCGATGACAGCTGTAGGAGCGAATAAGGTGCAATGGATAGTTTATGGGGTCATTCCGCAAGTGAAAGCGCACTTCGTCTCCTATGTACTTTATACATTTGAGGTGAATGTACGTGCAGCAGCTGTTCTAGGTTTAGTAGGAGCAGGTGGGATTGGATTATATTATGATCGTACACTTGGATTTTTACAATATCAACAAACTGCTTCTATTATTATTTATACCCTTGTTGTTGTATTGCTAATTGATTATATAAGTACAGTGTTGCGGGAGAAATTATAATGAGTAAAACGATGATAATCATACCAAAACCGAAGAAACTGAGTGTAAATCGCTGGATTATTTTTATAGCACTTACAGTTGTATATGTATGGGCCTTTTCAGGAGTCCCGTTAGAGGGAATAAAGAATACGGCGGGAGAAATTACAAAAGCCATTATGACAGGCGTATTGAACCCAGATTGGTCGTATGTATCTTTGCCAGATGGTGAAGATTTATTACACGGTTTAATTGATACGTTGGCAATTGCGATATTAGGTACATTTATTTCTGCTTTTTTATCTGTTCCATTTGCTTTTTGGGCGGCAACGAATATGAGTAGTGGAAAATTAACTTCAGGAACTGGGAAATTTGTACTTAGTTTTGTTCGTACATTTCCTGAATTAGTTATGGCTCTTTTATTTATAAAAGCTGTTGGTCCAGGCTCTTTTGCCGGAGTTCTAGCTTTAGGGTTACACTCTATCGGAATGTTAGGGAAACTATATTCGGAAGGAATTGAAAATATAGATAAGGGACCGACGGAAGCGTTAATAGCAACGGGTGCAAATCGGTTTCAAATACTTTGGTATGCCGTATTACCACAAGTGTTACCGGATTTTCTATCGTATACGTTATACAGGTTTGAAATTAATGTACGATCCGCTGCGATTTTAGGTGTTATTGGAGCAGGTGGTATTGGTACGCCATTAATTTTTGCACTTAGTTCACGTAATTGGTCTCGTGTGGGAATTATTTTATTAGGTATCATTTTAATGGTAATTATAATTGATTTTATTTCAAGTTCTATTCGTAAGCGGATTATTTAATTTGTTTTAAAAGCATCTAATTCAGATGCTTTTTTGTATTTTTAAAGGTTATCAAAAAGGAGATATATCAGAAATTAGTATATTTGTATAAATATACAGATAATTATATTTATTTTTAAAATAAAAACAATTAAAAAGTATGTCATATTGAATGCCCATACATTCCCTGAATCACTGTATTTTTTATGAAAAATCAAAAAAACATCAACATATTTGTCGATACATGTTGTATAATCTTGCGTGGGAAGCTATCATATAAATGTATAAAACGTTTACTAACATACGCGAAGGGAAGAATAGCATGTCACATTCAATCGAACAACTTTCTATCAACACGATTCGCACATTATCCATTGATGCGATTGAAAAAGCAAACTCTGGTCACCCAGGAATGCCAATGGGTGCAGCACCAATGGCTTATACATTATGGACTCAATTTATGAAACACAATCCAAATAACCCAACGTGGTTTAACCGCGATCGTTTCGTATTATCTGCAGGTCATGGCTCAATGTTACTATACAGTCTACTTCATCTATCTGGTTATGACTTAACAATGGATGATTTAAAGAACTTCCGTCAATGGGGAAGCAAAACTCCAGGACATCCTGAGTATGGTCACACAGCAGGTGTAGACTCAACAACTGGTCCACTTGGACAAGGTATTGCAACTGCTGTAGGTATGGCAATGGCTGAAAGACATTTAGCGGCTAAATACAACCGTGATGCGTATAATGTAGTAGATCATCATACATACGCTATTTGTGGTGATGGAGATTTAATGGAAGGCGTTTCTGCTGAAGCATCTTCATTAGCTGCTCATTTACAATTAGGTCGTCTTGTTGTACTTTACGATTCAAACGATATTTCATTAGATGGCGATTTAAATCGTTCATTCTCTGAAAGTGTAGAAGATCGTTACAAAGCATACGGATGGCAAGTAATCCGTGTTGAGGATGGAAATGATATTGAAGCAATCGCAAAAGCAATTGAAGAAGCGAAAGCTGACGAAAAACGCCCAACGCTAATTGAAGTAAGAACGACAATTGGTTTCGGTTCTCCAAACAAATCAGGAAAATCAGCTTCACATGGTTCTCCACTTGGTGTAGACGAAACAAAATTAACGAAAGAAGCATACGCTTGGACTGCTGAACAAGACTTCCATGTAGCTGAAGAAGTATATGACAACTTCCGTAAAACAGTACAAGATGTTGGTGAAACGACGCAAGCTGCGTGGAACACGATGCTCGGTGAATATGCACAAGCATATCCAGAATTAGCAAACGAACTGCAAGCAGCAATGAACGGTCTTCTTCCAGAAGGTTGGGAACAAAGCTTACCAACTTATGAATTAGGATCAAAAGCAGCAACACGTAATTCTTCAGGTGCTGTAATTAATGCAATTGCAGAGTCTGTACCATCATTCTTCGGTGGATCTGCTGACCTTGCTGGTTCTAACAAAACATACATGAATAACGAAAAAGACTTTACAAGAGCTGATTACAGCGGAAAAAACATTTGGTACGGTGTACGTGAGTTCGCAATGGGTGCAGCAATGAACGGTATCGCACTTCATGGCGGTTTAAAAACTTACGGTGGTACGTTCTTCGTATTCTCTGACTACTTACGTCCAGCAATTCGTCTTGCAGCATTAATGCAATTGCCTGTAACGTATGTATTTACACATGACAGTATTGCTGTTGGTGAAGATGGTCCAACACATGAACCAGTTGAACAATTAGCAGCGCTTCGTGCAATGCCAAATGTATCTGTTATTCGTCCAGCAGACGGTAACGAATCAGTTGCAGCTTGGAGACTAGCTCTAGAATCTACAAAAACACCAACTGCATTAGTGTTAACTCGTCAAGATCTTCCAACATTAGAAGGTGCAAAAGACGATACTTATGAAAAAGTAGCAAAAGGTGCATATGTAGTTTCTGCAAGCAAGAAAGAAACTTCTGATGTAATCTTAATTGCAACTGGATCTGAAGTAAGCTTAGCAATCGAAGCGCAAAAAGCTCTAGCAGCAGACGGCGTTGATGCAGCTGTTGTTAGCATGCCATCTATGGATCGCTTCGAAGCTCAAACTGCTGAGTACAAAGAATCTGTACTACCAAAAGCAGTAACGAAACGTTTCGCAATTGAAATGGGTGCTACATTCGGATGGCACCGTTACGTAGGCCTTGATGGAGATGTACTAGGTATTGACACATTCGGTGCTTCTGCTCCTGGTGAGAAGATTATGGAAGAGTATGGATTTACTGTAGAGAACGTTGTTCGTAAAGTAAAAGAAATGCTTTAATGATTTTAGAAAAATCTCTCCAGCATGGGGAGATTTTTCTATGTAATTGAGTTTTTTCGACAGGAAAAGTTTTTTCTCTCTCCGTAGTCAGACAATCATTGCAAGTCTTCTCTTATATAATGTAGGGAAAAGGTTGTCCAGATCGGGAGGGGAAAAATGAAAACGTATGAATTGTATTTAATTCAAGAGGATATTGCGAAAGCTTACTTTGGTCGTGAATATTTGTTTTTTGATTTATTTGCTCGATTTTCAGAATCTGGGTTCCTTTCGGAGAAGAAAGTATTATATAAACAAATGACGTATATTACGATGCCGTTACAAGTAATGAAAATTCATCATAAATTAGAACAAGCTTTGCGTGTTCTTGGTAAATATGAAAGAACAAATCATACTCATACGCTTTATACAGGAGCCGAATACGGAGAAATAATGGTGAAACCACAATATATTCGAATAAATACTTCTGGAAATGTATCCATGGAAACAACTTTCTTTGAGGTGCTTAGAAAGTGTGAGTTAACATTTTTAGCGATGGATTATGAAAATAAAAAGTACGGTTGGTTAAATCCTCTCAAACAAGTACGAACATATGTGTAAAAAATGTCGAATAGTATCTTGTCTTATTGAAAAGGTTTTAGTACACTGTAAGGTAGACAACATGAAGGAGGAAAAGATATGCCAATGTGGTTAGGTATTCTAGTGGGCGTAGTAGCACTAGTAGCAGGCGTGGCGTTAGGATTTTTCATTGCCCGCAAATACATGATGAATTACTTACAAAAAAATCCACCAATTAACGAACAAATGTTAAAAATGATGATGATGCAAATGGGACAAAAACCTTCCCAAAAGAAAATCAATCAAATGATGAGCGCGATGAACAAGCAACAAACGAAATAAGCGCCAAAGGGCACTCTTACCGAGTGCCCTTTTCTTTTGGTTATAAAAGATATTTAAAACTTTTAAAAATTCTGTGTTTTTGGTAAACTGAAAACATCGCTCATTTTAAGGGAGGAGGATAAATATGAAAGTGTTTTTTAATTTAGCTTGGTTTTTTAAGCAAGAAAAACGAGCGTACATAATCGGAATTATTATGTTATTTGGTGTCGCGCTTCTTGAACTTGTAGCGCCAAGAGTACTGGGCATTGTAGTAGATGAAATTAATAATGGAACATTAACGTCTGAAAAATTGTTGAACTGGGTTATTCTATTAGTAGTTGTAGGAATTACGATGTATATATTACGTTACTTATGGCGTATTATGATTTTTGGATCTTCTTTAAAACTAGCTCGTCAACTGCGAAAGAATCTATATGAACATTTTACTAAGATGAGCCCATCCTTTTATCAATCACGTCGCACAGGCGATTTGATGGCACATGCGACAAATGATATTCAGGCCATTCAGCAAACTGCGGGGTCAGGTGTTTTAACACTCGTTGATTCATTAGCTGTTGGAGGATGTGTACTCGTAGCGATGGGGTTTACAATTAGTTGGAAGTTAACGTTATTAAGTTTAATTCCGATGCCAATTGTAGCTATTTCTACAAATTATTATGGAACTTTATTGCATAGAAGATTTCATAAGGCACAGCAATCGTTTTCTGAAATCAATGATAAAGTACAAGAAAGTATGAGTGGGATGAAGGTAATTCGCTCACTTGGACAAGAGAAAGAGGATTTACAAGCGTTTCGGAAGAAATCTGAAGATGTCGTACATAAAAATATGCTAGTTGCACGTATTGACTCGTTATTCGATCCAACGATTTCCCTAATTGTCGGATTTTCATTTTTGATCGCAATTTGTTACGGATCATTATTAGTTGTACGAGGTGAATTAACTGTAGGGGAATTAGTAACATTTACAACGTACTTAGGGACACTTGTATGGCCAATGTTAGCGTTTGGATGGCTATTTAATATTATGGAGCGTGGACGTGCTTCGTATGATCGTGTGGAGAAAATACTTTCACAAACTTCAGATGTAGTGAATAGGGACAATGCTATAAATACTATAGCAAGTGGTGATGTTTCGTTTGCTGTTGATTCGTTTTCTTATAAAAAGAATGAACTATTAAACTTAAAAGATATTTACTTTAACTTAAGAAAAGGTGAAACGTTAGGAGTTGTAGGGCGTACCGGTGCAGGGAAGACGACGTTATTAAAATGTTTAATTCGAGAGTATGATCATTTTAATGGTGAATTAAAAGTTGGGGAGCGGGATATTCGAGATTTAACGCTTCACGGTGTGCGTTCTGCAATTTCATATGTACCGCAAGATCACTTTTTATTTTCAGCGAGTATTGGGGAGAACATTGCTTTTGGAAAGGCCGATGCTACATATAAAGAAATTAGCCGAGCTGCTGATATTGCTTGTATTCATAATGATATATTTCAATTTCCAGAAGGGTATGACACTGTAGTAGGTGAAAGGGGCGTTTCACTATCAGGAGGTCAAAAACAGAGAATCTCTATTGCGCGTGCATTATTAACAAATGCTGAAATTTTAATATTAGATGATTGTTTATCAGCCGTAGATGCAAAAACAGAAGAAACTATTTTAACTGCATTGAAACGAGAAAGGGCAGAGAAAACGACGATTATTACTGCCCATCGTTTAAGTGCTATTCAGCATGCAAATCTTATTCTTGTTATTGATGAAGGTAGGGTTATGCAGCGAGGGACACATGAGCAATTAATGAAAGAAAATGGTTGGTATAAAGAAATGTACGAAAGCCAGCAGTTAGAGGCATTAGTAGAGAAAGGAGGCGTATGATGGCTGAGAAAAAACGGAGTGATTTAAGAAGGTTGCTTTCTTATATGAGGCCCTATAAAGGGTTATTGGCGTTAGCATTTTTATTTCTAGTTGGTGCAACTGTAACTGAAATGATGGGTCCTTTTTTAATTAAACAATTTCTTGATGAACACTTAGTGCCAGGTAACTTTGAACAATCAGCACTTGTAACCCTATTTGTAGTGTATATTATTGCTCATTTATTAAAAGTATTATTTACTTATTTAGACTTATTGTACTTTCAAAATATCGCTTTTAAGATTGTCCAAGATATGCGAGTTGAAGTGTATGAACATGTTCAAAAATTGTCATTAAGCTTCTTTGATCGTACGCCGATTGGTACGCTCGTATCTCGCATAACGAATGATACAGAAGCGATTAAGGATTTTTATGTTAGTGTACTATCAACATTCGTGAAAAATGTAGTCTTTTTAGTAGGGATTTTAGTAGCGATGTTTTTATTAGATGTAAAATTAGCGCTATTTTCGCTCATATTAATTCCGGTAATGTTTGCAATTATGGTGTTGTATCAACGGAAAAGTGCAGCTTTTTATTTAGAGGTACGTAATCAGCTGAGTATATTAAATGCAAAGTTAAATGAGTCCATTCAAGGTATGAATATTGTTCAGGTATTCCGGCAAGAAAAGCGGATGAGAAAAGAATTTGAAGAAGTGAACAATAAACATTTTAGTGCTGGACGTCGTACATTGAAATTAGATGCATTACTTTTACGTCCAGCAACAGATCTTGTTCATATTGTAGCAATTGCGTTAGTACTTGGTTTATTCGGAATCGATGCTTTAAAGAGTCCTGTTGAAGTAGGGGTTTTATATGCTTTCGTTAACTATATTCATCGTTTCTTCCAGCCGGTAAATGAGATGATGATGAAACTATCTTTCTTCCAGCAAGCGCTTGTTTCATCATCGCGTGTATTTCATTTAATGGATGATAAAGATTTAGCTCCTGTTCAAATGGGGAGTGAACAGCCACGAGTAGCTAATGGGGAAATTCAGTTTAAAGATGTTACTTTTTCATATGATGGAAAGCGGGACGTTTTAAAAAATGTATCTTTTCACGTAAAGCCAGGGCAAACGGTTGCTTTCGTAGGGCATACTGGTAGCGGAAAGAGTACGATTATGAATTTATTAATGAGATTTTACAATATTAAATCAGGAAATATTGTAATAGACGGAGTAGATTTAGAGAAGTTTGAAGAACAAGAAATTCGAAAGAAAATTGGTCTTGTGCTGCAAGATGCATTTTTATTTGCTGGAAATGTAAAGCAAAACATTCGTATGTATAATGAAGAGATTACGGATGAAGAGATAGAGGAAGCGGCAAAGTTTGTGCAAGCGAATACGTTTATTGAAAAATTACCAGAGCAGTATGATACAGAAGTTGTCGAAAGAGGAGCTGCATTTTCTAGTGGTCAAAGGCAATTAATTGCTTTTGCTAGAACGATAGCAACCAATCCGAAAGTATTAGTGTTAGATGAAGCGACGGCAAATATTGATACAGAAACAGAGGAGGCTATCCAAACGGCATTGCAGCAAATGCGAAAAGGTAGAACAACGATAGCGATTGCGCACAGATTGTCTACAATCCAAGATGCGGATCAAATATTTGTTATGCATGAAGGGGAAATTGTAGAAAGCGGAACACATCAAGAGCTACTTAGTAAACAAGGACTTTATTACAATATGTACTTACTGCAAAATAAAGGGATTTTACAAAAGGCCTTGTAATTACAAGGCCTTTTTTGAGGTGTTAAAAGTGTATTAATGGAGTTTCTGGTGGACGGTGTATTTTTAATTCCACTTTTTTCTTAAGCGTCTCGACAAAATAAATATATTAGAACTTTATTACTCTAGCATAAACGTCGTGTCCACTAACTGAAGCTATACATATTGTATACGGAATAAAAAAATTTGATAGGAGCTTTTATATGCAAAATAGATCCAGTTCAAATGTTACGTTTATCGATGTGTCTCATTGGGAAGGAAGCATCGACTGGAATGCTGTGAAGTCATCTGGCATTCCAGCGGCGTATGCAAAAGCGACGGAAGGTGTGAACTATATTGACCCTACTTTCGTTCAAAATGTACAAGCTGCGAGAGATGCGAATGTATTAATTGGTGCATATCATTTTGCGCACCCAGAACAAAATGATGCCATTTCAGAAGCGAAATATTTTGTGAATATATTACAGAGTAATCAGACGGACTTAATTCCTGTTTTAGATTTAGAATCGCCAACGGATACTAGCAATAGTAGTTTAACGGGTGCGACTATATCGAATTGGGCAAGAAGTTTCGTAAATTATGTGAAACAAGCTACTGGGAAAGATGTAATGTTATATACAGGAGTTTGGTATATTAATGAATTTGGAATTAGCGGGTTAAGTGACATTCCACTATGGATTTCCAGATATTCTAGTATACCGCCTGCTGATGCTGGTGGATGGACAGAGTGGACAGCATGGCAGTACACAGATTCTGGTCAAATTTCAGGTGTAGGAAATTGTGATGTATCAGCAGCTGTTTCATTAGAAGCTTTACAAGGAAATGGAGCAAGTGGTGGAGGTAATGTTCCCACGCCTAATAATGCGACTCCAGTATATGGAGTTGCTGTAATTAATGGAGATAATGTGAATTTACGAAGTGGACCATCTTTACAGTCTAGTGTAATTCGCCAATTGAATCGTGGCGAATCATATGAAGTTTGGGGAGAACAAAATGGATGGCTCTGCTTAGGGACAAATCAGTGGGTATATAATGATTCAAGTTATATTCAGTATAAACATTATGTAGCAACTATTACTGGCGATAATGTGAATCTGCGAGATGCTCCATCATTAAACGGGAATGTTATAAGACAGTTACATCATGGTGAATCATATCGAGTATGGAGTAAGCTAGATGGATGGCTTTGCTTAGGGACAAATCAATGGGTATACTATGATTCAAGTTATATTCAATATGGTGTACAATAAAGTGAACTTAAAAGGTATCTCGACTGAGGTGCCTTTTATTAAAAATATATAATTTTTACAAAGTATATATTGATAGCATAGTATAATGTAATTGATATATGTTTAAAAATAATCGGAAATGAAATAAAGGAGTAATAATATGGAGTATGTGCTAATAGGTGGGATTTTAATATTATTAGCTGTAGTGTTTGTACTGTTTTATAAAAATAAACAGTTAGAATCAGAGAGTCAGCAAGTAGAGTTTGAAAAGAAACAAGCGATTGAAACGTATGAAAATGAGATTGCAGCTACGATTACAGGGCATAAAGAACAACAGGATACTTTAAAGAATATGGAACAGAAAAAATATAATGATTTACAAGTGAATACAGCTAGAGAACTTGAAAATATGCGTATGATGAAAAATCAATTGGCTGTTCAACATAGTAAAGAACGTAGTGAAATGCAAGATAAGCATAGTAGTGAAATACATATGTTTCAAAATTTAATTGCGGATTTACGAGAATATACCAAAAATGGTGCTGAAGTGAATGCACATGAAACATTACATTATATGAAGCGAGGTTTCGTTGAGCAAGGAATAATACTAGACGAAGAGTTTCATATTATACCGAACGTTTTTATGATACGCAATAAATATAGAGATAAACGTGACATAAATGATAATCGAATTCATCACCTTATCTTATGTAAAACTGGTATTTATCTACTTGAGACGAAAGAATGGACAGGGAAATTAATCCATGGCTTAACGAGAGAAAATGCGGGTATATATTCATTTATGATTGAGGAAATTGGTAAGTATCAACATGAAATTGAAAAAGAAGAGACATTTGAATTTATTACGGATGGAACTTCATTAACTTTGCAAGTAAGAAATGAAGGGAATCCAGCGTATAAAGCGAAAATGCTATCTCAAACTTTATATAATTGTTTGGAAGAAATGCAAGTAGATATTGTAAAGGAAAAAGTAAAACCAATTGTATATTTTGAAAATGAGAGTGGAAAAGAAGTTATTGATCTTTCTAATGAAGAATTGCCGAGATTTAAAGATAGAGAGCAAATTGTAACGTTTTTCAGAAATGAACTTTTAACAAGTAAAGTAATATATACAGCACAAGAACTAAGAAAGATTAGAGATATGATTGGTCAGATGAATTATGTCGCGAAGTAAAACTTTAATCAGTAGGGTTTTATGGGCACCCTGGCTCCTACCCTGTACAGCCGAATTTTGAGGTGGGAGTATAACTGTTTGCAAATAGTGGGATAAAGAAGGTGTTATTTGGATGGAGAAAGGTAAAAGCTCTATATTGTGGGGAATGTTGTACATTTATTTTTGTTTGTATATATTAATGTACATTGCGTTTATTTTCGTTATTGATATGGTTCATGTGTCATTGAGTGTAATGAGTATTTTGGTGGTAGTAATGCCTTTTATTTTATTAGTTATTATTCAAAAGTTTATCTTACATGTTTCGGCAAGACGTGATAAAGGTAAGAAACAACTGTTCACTATAATGATGGTAGGTCTCATTCCATTGCTAGTATGCACCGTACAATTAAGTATAAATAAATACACTTCAAATTTTAATCAGGATCGGTGGTTAAATTATGAAGAAAAACGAGTACATATGGTAGATGACCTATTACAGGAGCATAAATTGATAGGGAAATCAAACGAGGAAATTACAAAATTGTTAGGGACCCCTATGAAAACGAGAAGTTGGGCAGAGGGAATTACTACTTTGTACTATCTTGGGAATGAACGTGGTTTCATTCCTATAGATAGTGAATGTCTTGTTTTGCAATTTGATAAAGATGGTAGAGTTATAGAGTATAAGGTACAACGAGATTGAAATAGTGAGAGGAGAAGCTATATCTTTTATAGCTTCTTTTCTATATTCCAATATAGAAAAAGTAGGCAAATAGTAGTCATTCCTATCTATACGAATGAGATAGAGTTTGTTATATTGTAAAGGGTTATTTAGTTTAGAAGTCTGCTAGATAGCCTTAAATATTTGAGATTAGGGAGGGAAGTTAACACGAATTAAGATATAAACGTGTTAAATAATTAGTATGAAAAAAGAATTTTATAATGTTTTAGCTGCATCAATTGTATTTAGCATGGTAACAATTCCAAGTTTTTCCTATGCAGACACAGTAGAAAAGACCGTAACAATTTCAACAGACGATCAAGCATTAAAAAGTATTGAAAGCCATATGAAAGATGAAGATGGACGTGGAGAGAGCAAAGGAATAACAAATGAAGTACAAGGAGATTTTTTTGTACATATAATAGGTTCAGCATCTTTATTTGATTCTGCTGAGTTACAAAAAGCGACAGGTGTTCAGCTTTCTAATCAAGTAGTGAAAGCCGAAAAACAAAAAGGAAACGCTTACTATATACAAACAGAATCTGGAGCTGGGTGGATACAAAGTAGTGAAGGAAATGTAGAGGTTAAGGAAGTTTATCACTTGGCAAACGAAAAATTAGTAATTAATGAAGAGACAGCTACATATTCCGCACCATTTAATTCATATAAAGACGAGAAAGTGTTACAACCGCAAACAATTATTGCAATTGGACAAGTTGGAGAGTGGTTCCAAGTCCAAATAGATAATGAGGTGAAATGGATTTATTCACCTTCAGCAAAATTTGAGGGTACAAAAGCATCTCTTATTCAAAGCACAACTCCAACTCGTACGAAACGTGCAGCGGTTATGTATACTGCACCAATAGAAGAGAAAACAACGGATATTTACGGTGTACCATTAAAGGAAATGATTGTACCAACAGGTAATGAAAATATTCGTCCAGGTTATGCGATGAAACCAAAATACATTACAATTCATGAGACAGATAATTATAGTGTTGGAGCAAATGCTAGAAACCATGCACAATATTTATACAGTCAAGCAACAGGAACGACTGATCGTTCAGCATCTTGGCATTTTACAGTAGATGATAAAGAAATTTATCAACATCTACCATTAAATGAAAATGGTTGGCATGCTGGAGATGGATCAGAAGGAACCGGTAACAGAGAATCAATTGCAATTGAAATTGCTGTCAATCAAGATGGTGATTATAATAAAGCTGTGGAAAATGCTCGCAAACTAGCAGCCTATTTAATGGGGGAATTAAATATTCCTTTAGAAAATGTGAAAAAACATCAATTTTGGAGCGGAAAGAATTGTCCGGCCATTATGATAAGGAATAATGCGTGGGAGCCATTTTTACAGGGAACGAAAGCTTATTATGATGCGAATCATAAAGATGATATAACTGGCGGTTGGTATGAAGCAGATATTCGTGAATTAGATAAAAGAGGTATTATGGTTGGAGACGGAAAGGGTTCTTACTGGCCAGAACGCCTTGTAACACGTGGTGAATTTGCGAATTTAGTTTCAAGATCATTGCAATTACCAGAGGGGAAATCGAATTTCAAAGATTTAAGCACAGCCCATCCATCGTTAGTAGATGGTATTAATCGTGCAGCTAGTGCTGGGATTATAAGTGGACGAGGAAATGATATATTTGCTCCGAATGATACGATTAAACGTGATGAAGCTGTTATTATGATTGATCGTGCATTGCAATACAAAAATATAAAAGGTAATTTAGTTTCATTACCATTTACGGATCAAAATTTAGCGTATGATAAACAGGCGGTTCAACGTGTTTATGGGTTAGGTATTGTAAAAGGGAATGAGAATAATGAGTTTATGCCAAAAGGTTCTGCAACACGTGGGGAATCGGCAGCATTTATTAATAGAATGTTAAAAGTAATAGAGAGTAAATAATGGAAAGGCATTCGCTTTGGCGAGTGCTTTTTTATTTTTCAATATGTTATAGAAAGGGGATGTGAATTTTGACTGGAATAAGGAATGAAAGCGGAGGTGATGCATATATTTAGATGCATTGGGTAGTTTTTTGTAATTTTGTATAAAATGAAAAGGAGGTAGGACGGTGAAATCAATACCGACTGAAGTCCTGAGTAAGGAATTGATGGAAAGAGAAGGGGTTATATCTATTACAGTGATGGAATTTGAAAAGATAGAAGTGGCCGGAGTAGTTGTCTCTGGTCCAGCTGTTATTTTAATTAATCAAGATTAAGTACATATTATCAATAAAGAAAAGTAGTCAGAGCATCCGCTTAGGGTGCTTTTTGTTTGTATAGAAGTGTGTATATGATAGATAATTGGGATATTGGAGGGGAATTATGTGGCAATTATTATAACAATGTTATTAATGGGAGTTTTATTAGGATTTGTCGGAGCAGGGGGAGCAGGATTTATCATCGCGATACTCACTCTAGTATTCCATATCCCTATTCATGTTGCTCTTGCAACATCTTTAACTGCGATGGCATTTACGACATTATCTGGAGTAGTAAGTCATTACCGAGAAGGGAATGTTGTGCTTGTAATAGGCGGAGTTGTTGGGGGATTTGGCGCGTTGGGATCCTATATTGGTTCAAAGTTTGGTTCGTTAATACCAGCACATCTGTTGCATTGGTTTACAGCTGGTATGTTATTTTTATCGGCAATTTTTATGTTTATTCGGTTGATTATGTTTCAAAAAAGATCACAGTCGTCTTTAAACGGGCATAAAGAACTTTCGAAAGATAACGTGATTAAATGTATATTCCTCGGATTGGTGACTGGAATTTTAGCAGGTGCATTTGGTATTGGCTCAGCACCTTTTATCCAACTCGGATTAATGGTTCTATTAGGTTTAACAATCCGTCAATCTGTAGGGACGACAATGCTCGTTATATTACCAATCGCAATTGGAGGTGGGTTTGGATATAGTTCGGAAGGGTATTTAGATTATGTATTATTAGTACAAGTTTTAATCGGGACAATGTTAGGAGCATATATAGGAGCTAAGTTTACAAATTATGCACCTCGCATGCTTCTAAGGTTTTCGATGATTATGACACCAATATTAGCTGGATGTATGTTGTTAGTAGATTAAAGAGAATATATAGAAATCTATTAATATATTTTACGAATGAATTATGTAAGTAATTCATATTTCTCATATAAAAGGATTTGCTTTAATATAATGAGTATAAAGTTCGAGTATTCGAAGTATTACTTGAATTATATCCCTATCCCTTTTCTAAAAATGCGAACAAGTTTTGCCCTATTCTATTCAATAGTTTATTGTATAGAAATATATTGTTCGATGACCATTATGGAACGCACATAATGGGTAAATCCCGATCCTTAAAGAGGATGCCCCTAATCTTCATGTGAAAATATGATCGGATAAGAAAGCTGGCCAATTTATGGTCAGCTTTCTTTTTGTTCAATGAGTAAGCCTTCTTTAATTTCTGTTTGCAATAATAAAGTTTTTCCGAAGCGACGTTTACATTCAGCTCGTACTTTTTGAATGGCTAGTAGCTGAGAAGTAGCAGGCACTGTGACAATGGCTTGCCGAGGTTTTCGGTTTTCTTCACAAAAAACACATTCCACAACATATTTAGAAATCATAATTTCATCCTTCCGGTTTGAATTTCTAAGAAGGGACTGCTCATGAAGTTGATGTAAACTTTCGGCATCTTTTTACTTATTTCCTCTTTTTCAAAGGGGAAATAAAAAAGAAGACGAATTTTAGTAGGGGAGGGATGTATATGGAGAGATGGATAGGTACGGCAGCTATTTGTATGAATGAAAGAAATGAAATTTTAATGGTATTGCAAGGAAAAGAAGGGGAAGAAAAAAGGTGGTCTGTCCCAAGTGGAGGACTTGAAAAGGGAGAAACACTAGAAGAATGTTGTATCAGGGAAGTTTGGGAGGAAACAGGCTACAATGTGGAGGTTGTAAATAAAATATACGAAAAAAAAGGTATTACATACGGGATTCCGGTGTATGTTCATTATTACTTTGTTAAAAAAATAGGCGGTAATATGAAAATCCAAGATCCGGATGAGTTAATACATGAGATTGATTGGAAAGGGATACGTGAAGTTGGAAAATTAACATTAGCTTTTCCGGAGGATTACGAGCTAATATACCGATATGTAAATAAAAAAGCAAGTGTGTAAATACTTGCTTTTTTAGTGTATCCAAGATAAGAAAAGTGGAACGATAACTAAACTAGCTCCAGCTGTTAAAAGCATTGATAAACTTGCAATTGTACCTTCTACAGGACCGATTTCAAATGCTTTTGATGTTCCAGTCCCATTCGCGCTAGTACCTAGCATTATACCTTTTGCGAGCGCTGTTTTAATACGGCATATGCGTATGAGTGTAGGACCGAATAAAGCTCCAGTTAAGGCAGTTAATACAACGAAAACTGCTGTTAATTGTGACATGCCGCCAATCATTTCTGAAATAGCCATTGCAATAGGTGTTGTTACAATGTGCGGTGCTAAACTTTGTTCTATTGTAGAGTCAATTTGAAAAAAATTAGCTAGTAGTGCGGAAGTAATAACAGATAGAAAAGAACCGACAATGACATTAATTAAAATAGCAGTGCCGTGTTTTTTTAATAGATCAAAATGTTTATAGATTGGCCATGCGAAAGCAACTGTTGCAGGTTTTAATAATTCTGTTAGCCAATGACTACCAGATTCGTAGGTTTCGTATGGTGTATCTAATCCAAGTAATAAAGCGATTAAAATGATTGGGCATACAAGAAGGGGAGAAAGCAAACTCCAATTCCAGCGTTGATACATTTTTTTAGATACCCAATATGTGAATAGTGTTAATAGTAAACAAAGAAAGCCGATCATTGTGTTGATCCTTTCCGCTTTAATAGCAATTCTGTTAAAAGTCCTGTTACGAGAGTGACACAAAGTGTACTAATCACGATAATTAAAATGAGATCGATTCCATACTGTGATAATGTATCTTTGTAACGAATGACAGCGACTGCAGAAGGGATGAAAAATAAAATAAGTTCTTTTAATAAAAAGTCTGCACCGTCTTGTATCCATTCTTTTTTCACTATATTAAATTTTAATGAGATTAACAATAAAAAAATACCGATTATACTTCCTGGAACTGGGAGGTGTGCCTGTTTTGTAATCCATTCACCTGTCCAAGCGAAACAAAATAATAATAAAATTTGTCCGCTTAACTTCCACCATTTCATACAGTAACCACCTCTTTGTTTTTTACATAAAAATTGTAAAAAAGAATTAACAATTTCTACTATACGTTCATTCGAAATATTTGTCTAATATATAAATTATATGTTATTAATATATTAGATGTATTAATCGAAAGTGAAAAGGGTGTCCAAAATGGAATTACGGCATTTGCAGTATTTTGTTGTAGTGGCAGAGGAATTACACTTTGGACGAGCAGCTGCTCGTTTACAAATGACACAACCACCGCTTAGTCAACAAATTCAGCAATTAGAAAAAGAAATGGGAGTTATGTTATTTTCAAGAACGAAGAGAAAGGTTGAATTAACAGAAGCAGGAGAAATGTTTTTAAAAGAAGTAAAAAAAGCGTTTGAACAAATTGAAAAAGCAGTAGAAGTTGCACAAAGTGCTCAAAGGGGAGAAGTTGGATCACTTTCAATTGGTTTTGTAGGTGCGGCGATATATGATATTTTACCGTCAATCGTCAGAGAGTATAGAAAGAAATTTCCGAGAGTGTCTGTAGCATTACATGAATTGTCCACACCGGATCAGGTGCATGCACTTCATGATAATCGAATTGATATTGGATTTTTACGTCCGCCAATTCCAACGCAATTACTTGAGTTAGAACCAATTCAAAAACTTTCATGTACGTTATGTTTACCGAAGGCACATCCTCTTGCTGAAAAGGACGAAATACATATCGAAGATTTAAGGGATGAACCGTTCGTATTTATTACGAGACCAGTATGGCCAGCGTTATATGATACAATTTTATCGCTTTGCCGTGATGTAGGTTTTAGTCCGCACATTGTACAAGAAGCAACGGAGTATCAAACTGTTATGGGGCTTGTAGCGGCAGGTATTGGAATTACGGTAATACCTGTATCCGCAAATAAATTGTATAGAACAGAAGTTGTATATAAAGAGTTATGTGATTCTAATTTTGTTGCGGAAATGTCAGTGGCTTATAAAAAAATGAATAACAATCCAGAGTTGTTAGAGTTTTTGAAAATTGCAAGAGAGAAAAAAAGGATTGAAGTGGAAGATGCGAAGGTTGAATAGTTGATGAAGTTACAAGGCAGTCATGATAATTAAGTTATATAAAGATTCACCTCATTAAACAAAAAACGGAAATGTAACTAAAGTGCATTTCCGTTTTTTGTTTTTTATTCAATGCTAAAGAGGTAAATATGCTTGGTTTCTAGGACTAAAGGCTTAGTAAAGATTCCGATTGAAGTGCGATGTTTAAAATGTCATATTTTTATACACTAGTAGTATAGAATGCGTATGTTATGAAGCAAGGTAGGGGGGAATTATGTCTTTATTTCGGTTAGCGAGAAAAAATATACAAACATTTGCTGCCCAAAGGTTAAAACAATTTATGTGGATTGCTATGAATACAATGCTTTGTTTTTTTATGATATCATTCCGATTTAATGAAGCTGTAATAAGTAAAGCGGAATATACACCTATGTTTGTAAAGTGGTTTTATGCTATGTTTCTATTTATAGTTTTTGTGTGTATTTTCGTTACATATAAAATGACAACCTCTCTTTTACAGGTAAGAAGAGAGGAGTTTAAATCGTATGAAGTAGTGAAGATGACAAGAAAAGAAATGTTATGTTTATTATGTCAGGAGCAATTATTAACTTACGGAGGAGCTTTTGTTTTCGGATTAATTCATGGTATGTTATTTTTGAAATTATTTATTATTATTTTTATGAAAGCAGTAGGAATCCAAGGGATAACCAATGCACCGATTACGATGTATGCGGTAGTGATAACAGCAGTTGTTATGATAACCGTCATTATAATATCAATGTGGCAATGTTGTAGGTTTACACAAAGGTTAAAGGGTGAAAAGTCATATGAAACGAGGAGAAAGGCATGAGAAATCATGGCTTTTTCTTCATTTTACACATGTTATTAATCATGATACAGTGGGAAGAACTGAAAAAAAGAGTTAAGAAGAAAGGTTGTATGGAATGATAAATGAGCAAGCGATCGTAAAAGTTGATCGATTAACAAAGCGAATTGGTTCAAAGACGTTAGTAGAAAATATTAGTTTTGAAGTGAAAAAAGGTGAAGTAGTTGGCTTATTAGGACCAAATGGTGCTGGAAAAACGACATTAATGCGAATGATGGTCGGAATGATTCGTATGACAGAAGGGGAAGTATGGATTGATGGTCAATCTGTAAAACAGCAATTTGAAAAAACTGCTGCGAAAATTGGTGCTGTAATTGAGACACCAGAATTTTATCCTTTCTTAAGCGGCTATGAAAATTTAACATATTTCGGACGAATGAATGGGAATGTGACTGAAGAGCGTATCGATGAAGTAGTGCAATTGTTAGGAATGGGACAAGTAATTGACCGTAAAGTAAAAGCATATTCACTCGGTATGAGACAGCGTTTAGGAATTGCTCAGGCACTTATACATAATCCAGATGTATTAATACTAGACGAACCGACGAACGGATTAGATCCTAGTGGTATACATGAAATGCGGATGTACATAAAGAAAATTGCGCATGAACAAGGAAAAGCTGTTCTTGTTTCTAGTCACTTACTCTCAGAAGTTGAATTAATGTGTGACAGGGTTATTATTATTCAGCATGGAGAATATGTCGCAACACAAAATATTCAAAGTGATAAAAAGGAAGAAACAGAAGAAATACATATACGTGTAGATGATGCGAATAAAGCAGCAGAGGTTTTAGAATACGATGTTTTAGTAAAAGAAAACGAATTAATTATAAACGTGAAAGATGAAGAAGTTCCAAATATTCTTCGTACATTGATGGAGAAAAACATTCAAGTTTATCGTGTATATGAAGAAAGAAAAACGCTAGAAGAGCAGTTTTTAGAATTAACAGGAGGAAAAGATATTGTTTAATTTAGTTTATAACGAGCTGTATAAAATATTTAAGCGAAAGCGAACGATTATTCCTTTTGCAGTTATTGCGGTATTAATTATTGGATTAGGATGGGTTACGGTAAAATATTTAGAGCCAGAAACAAAAGGGTGGAAAGCGGATTATACAGAACGCACTGTAGAAATTGAGAAAAAGCTCGGCATGAAAAAAGAGGATATTTTAACAGAAAAGTCAGGAGACGAGCTTGTAAAGGAATACCAGCTTAAAATGAAGCATTTAGATACGAATACAGCGCCAGCAAGTAGTTCTCCGCTTTCATTTATGAGAGATACAGGTTTTATCGTATTTCCAATTTTACTTCCGTTTATTCTCGTATATGCGAGTACGATTTTTGCGAATGAATATAGCTGGGGAACATATAAATTTTTAACAATTCGTCCAGCGAGCCGATTTAAAATTTTAACATCTAAGTTTTTGGCAATCGTTATATTTGCGGCATTATTATTTATATTTAATATGATTTTTTCCGTATTATGCGGGTTGATTATTTATAAATTCCAACAACCAGCTTGGGCTGAATTTGTCGTTCAAAATGGAAATATAATAAAACAAAATATTTTCGTAGAAGCAAGTAAATATTATATTTTATCTTGGTTACCAACTCTTGTGTATGCTGCATTTGCCTTTATGATTTCCGTTTTAACGAGATCGAGCGGAGGTGCAATCGGGATTTCTTTATTTCTTGCATTATCAGGGGGAATAGCGCTAATTCCGGCAGCAAGATATGAATGGGCGAAATATTTATTACCAGCGAATACAGATTTATATGGGCTTTTAAAGGGTGGAAGCTTTATTGATGGAGTAACATTCCCATTTGCTTCTTGTATGCTTCTTCTATACTTAGCTGTATTTTTAGGGGTTTCCTATACTGTATTTATAAAACGAGATTTAACAGCATAAGCAAAAGCCGTTAAGGGTAACTGAAGTGACCCCCGAAAGTTAGACAGGTCGTTTCATTAGGCAGCCTCTAGGGTATGAGCCCGGTATTGTACCGGGCTCATACCCTTTAATTTTGCCTTAATTCTTTTATGATTATAGTATTCTATATACTTTGCTAATTCTTGTTTGAAATGTGTTATACTTTCAAATTCTTTTCGATACAGAAATTCTGATTTCATGATACCAAAGAAATTTTCAATAACGGCATTGTCATAACAGTTTCCTTTGCGAGACATACTTTGAGTAATGCCACAGTTCTTAAGAGAATGAAGGTATTGTTTCATTTGATAGTGCCAACCTTGATCAGAATGAATGAGGAGTTTATCCAGATCTGTTATACGTTCAAAAGCTTGATCTAACATCGTTGAAACAAGGGAATAGGTCGGTCTTGAACCAATTGTATAGGTAATAATTTCACTATTAAACAAATCCAACATTGGTGATAAGTATAACTTCTCCCCAAATAACTTAAACTCCGTAATATCTGTAACCCACTTTTCATTTGGTTTTACAGCTTGGAAGTTGCGATTTAAAATATTTGGCGCAATTTTCCCAACTGTCCCTTTGTAAGAGCGATATTTTTTCATACGAACAAGACATTTTAACCCTAATTCTTTCATAAGGCGATACACTTTTTTATGATTTACTTTGTGTCCACGATTCATAAGTTCATCACGAATACGACGATACCCATAACACCCATCGTGTTCATTATAAATAGCTTGAATCAGTTCTTTTACTTCTGCATTTGGATCAGGACGATTGAACTGTTTCATCCAGTAATAGTACGTACTACGTGGAATGTTTGCGAGTTGAAGTAACTCCTTGACAGGAAATTCATGCCTTAACTCATAGATTACTTGCGCTTTGTCTTGTTTGGTGATTTTTCCTTGTTTTGAACTAAGGCATTCAACTTTTTTAAATATGCATTTTCCATCCGTAAACGCTCATTTTCGGCTTGTAGTGCTTCTATTGAACCTTCTACTACTGGTTTTATTTTTTTATCTTTCATGGTTGGACGCCCCTTTTTCTTTGATTGTAGGGCATCCAATCCTCCTGTTTCATAGGCTATTTTCCATTTCCGAAGTGTTTCATAAGACGGAATATTGAAAAGCGCCGCTGTTTCTCTGATAGATGTCCCGTGTTCATTCATATAATAAAGTACATCTAGTTTATACTGAGCTGGGTATAATGTATAGCACTTGTCAAAGGCCCTTTCACCTGAAGATTCATATCGTCTAATCCACTCACGAATTAAAACAGGAGTAACTCCTATAGATTTAGCAATTGTTTTTCCACTCTCTGAACCATCTAAATATCGTTTCACCGCTTGGATTTTTTCTTTTGAAGAAAATTTAGCCATAAAAAATGCACCTCCAATTGTTAGACCGTGTCTAACAATTGGGGTGCACTTCATAACTTAACGGCTTTTTGTTTGTAATAATTGATGAATAGCTTCTTCGGCTAATAGTGCGAAATACTCTGCGCTAATAGGCAATGCTTTTTCATCTACTGTAAAAGCTGGATGATGCCATTCATGTGTACCACTTGTTCCCATAAAGACGAATGAGCCTGGTATTTCTTGTTGGTAAAAAGAAAAGTCTTCTCCTGCCATTGATGGTGTAGGAGAGATAACGTTTAGATTCATTTTCTCTGCAATATGAATAGAAAAATCAGTGAGTACTTTATCGTTTTGAACAGCAGGAGGACCTGGGTAAAATCGAAATTCTGTTTTTACACCTAGTGCATCAGAAACGCCTTTAATGATACGTTTCATTAATGCCGGAATCTTTTCACGTGTTTCAGCTTGGAATGTACGGACAGTTCCTTCTAATATTGCTTTTTCGGGAATAACGTTCCACGTATTCCCTGAATGAATGTTTGTTACACTTACGACAGCGTTATGAGAAGAACTAATATTTCGGCTTACAATCGTTTGAAGTGCCATAACGATTTGAGATGATGCAACGATAGGATCGACGCCGGCATCAGGCACAGCTGCATGTGTACCAACACCATGGATTTCAATTTCAAATCGATCAACTCCGGCCATTAGTGGCCCATCTTTAATACCGATTGTACCTACTGGTAAATCAGGTTTATTATGCATACCGAAAATAGCTTGCACGCCACGTAAATGCCCAGCTTCAATAACTTTGCAAGCACCATTACTACTTTCTTCAGCTGGCTGGAATATAAGGCGGACAGTTCCATTAAGAGAAGCTTCTTTTTCTTTTAATAAGTAAGCCGCACCCAATACAGCAGCTGTATGAAAATCATGCCCACAAGCATGCATTTTACCTTGTATTTTTGAAGTGTATGGAAGGTCTGTTTCTTCCTGAATGGGAAGGGCATCGATATCAGCACGAAGCGCTACAACCGGTCCTTTTTTATTACCAGAAATTTCAGCGATAACTCCTGTTTCTAAATTGGAATCAATAATAGTGATATTGGCCTCGTCTAACCAATTTTTTATCGCTTTTGTCGTTTCAAATTCTTCGTATGATAGTTCTGGATTTTCATGTAAATACCGACGAATGGAAATAAGTTTTTCTGTTAATTGATCAGGAATAGATGCCACTTATTATGCCCTCTTTCTTAAGTGAAGTATTTGTATTAATTATACAATAATAAAAGAGAGGATTCTCAAATGAAAATCCTCTCTCGTTTTATGCTGCAACTTTTTTATGAGTATGCTGTTTTTTATAACGTCCACGCATTGCGTATGCAATTTGCGGAATTGCGATACCGATTAAAATAAGTGATACACCGATCCATTGTGACGATAGTACAGCTTCTTTTAAAACGAATACAGACATAATTGTTGTAACTGGCAGTTCTGCTGCACCAAGAATAGTTGCTAAGCCAGAACCGATTTTTGGAATGCCAATTGTAAAGGCAATGGACGGAATAACGATACTAAATATTCCTAATCCTAAGCCGTATTTCCAAAGGCCTTGAGAGATCGCCCCGTTAAAAATAAATGTTGGCGGGAATACGATCATGACTAAAGTTAAAGCGCCAGCCATTAAAAGGACACCACGTGGTAAAGAAGGTACTTCAACGGCAACTTTCCCACTTACGAAAATGTATGTTGCAAATGTAACAGCAGATAATAAACCTAAAATGATTCCAGTCGTATCGAAATCACCAGCTGATGTTTCTAATAACCCACTTGATAAAAATGTACCTGCAAGTAAGAAGATTACTGAAATAACTTTTTCTCTGGAAGGTAATGTTTTTGTTGCGACTGCTTCAATGATAATCCCAACCCAAACGAACTGGAATAAAAGTATAATTGCAATAGAAGCTGGTACAGTTTTTAAAGAAGCGTAATAAAAAATTCCAGTAAAACTTGCAGACGTTCCTGCGACGAATAAAATTAACATTTGTTTTAGTGGAACACGATGTCTAGAAAATAGAAGTGTAATAGCAAGTAAAATAATCCAACCGAACAAATACTGGCTACCAATTACCTCTCCAAGTGAAAACCCTTCTGCATATGCAAGTTTAACAAAAATAGCTAAAACCCCATAACTACACGCTCCTAATAAAACTAAAAGAGAATAACGAAGCATGAAAAATTCCTCCCATCTATATGAACTTGTTCCGTAACGGACATATATAACTAGATGGAAGTATACAAAATTAAAAATGAAGGGTCAAATGAAAGAAAAGTGCAAAATTTTATAGAATAATAATAAAAGTATGATATTTATGCATAATCTTGAAATTAATAATAATTAAAGTATTGTAAAATCAGCTTTATGTTGTATAAAGACAGCATTTGAAAAAAATTTTAAGGCCAATAGGTGTGAAGTCAATTGTAATGTGCTAATCATTTGAGAAACTGTGGAACCTTTGTTATGTTAGTAACAATTAGAAAGAGTTTCATAATTCAATTGAGATTTTTCTATATAATAGAAGGGAATGAAAACGTTTTATCCCGCGTTAACGGGCAGTAAGATTCCCACCTCAAAATTCGGCTGGAGCAAAGAAGTTAGATGGGAGATTAACTGCCCGTAAACGCCCGATTGGTTCAACTAATAATCAGTGGGATGAACAAAACCCCACTGATTAAAGTTTCACTTTATTAGAAACTGTGTGAAAGGGTAGTTTTTCTTATTATCACGTTGGAAACGTGAGTTCACGAATTGTTCATAGTATTTTTATGTGTTTTTGCTACAATATGTAAGGAGAGGAGTGGAATCATGCAAGATATTAGTATTTTTTTAGCGTTTGGAGCTGGGTTCTTATCGTTTATATCCCCATGTTGCTTACCGCTTTATCCGGCATTTTTATCATACATAACAGGTATGTCGGTTTCTGAATTGAAAGAAGAAAATGCAATGCTTCGCAAAAGAAGTATGATACATACAGCGTTTTTCTTACTTGGTTTTTCAATTATTTTTATTGCAATTGGATTTGGTACAAGTTTTATTGGAGGCATCTTTACAAATTATAAAGATTTAATTAGACAGTTAGGTGGTATATTTATCATCGTGTTCGGTCTTATTATTGTCGGTGTGTTTAAACCGAAGTTTTTAATGCAAGACCGTAAATTTACGTTTAAAAATCGTCCGAGTGGTTATTTTGGTTCAGTTTTAATTGGATTGGCATTTGCTGCTGGATGGACACCTTGTACTGGGCCTATATTAGTGTCTGTAATTGGATTAGCTGCAACAAATCCAGAATCGGCAATGATTTATATGATTGCTTACATACTTGGATTTGCTATCCCGTTTTTCGTACTTTCATTCTTTATTACGAAAATGTCTTGGATTAAAAGAAATAGTATGAAATTCATGAAGATTGGAGGATACGTTATGATTGTCATGGGTATCTTCCTATATTTTAACTGGATGACGAAAATTATCGTATATTTCTCAAGTTTATTTGGTGGTTTTACCGGTTTTTAGTATTATTCTGTGAAAATGTTGGAAATACTAACGGAAAAGCATATAATAAAATTATATTTTGCATATAGCCACAAAAAAGGATGAGAAAATATGAACATAGTTCTGTTATCAAGTATCGTTGCTGTTTGTATGGCTGTCGGTGCGATGTTTATTCGTTTAAAAGCAGCTAAGAAACCTGCAACATTGAAAAAAATTATACTTCCCCCATTTTTTATGAGCACGGGAGCGTTGATGTTTGTTTTTCCTGAATTTCGATTAACTCCAGCAGAAATGTTAGAAGCAATTGGCGTCGGTTTGTTTTTCTCTATTTTTCTTATTAAAACATCTAAATTTGAAATTAGAGGACAAGAGATTTATTTGAAGCGTTCAAAAGCATTTGTTTTTATACTAATTGGATTACTTGTCGTGCGGATTGTATTTAAAACATACTTAAGCCAGTCTCTTGATTTAGGACAACTTAGTGGCATGTTCTTCTTACTTGCGTTTGCAATGATCGTTTCATGGAGAATTGCAATGTACCGTTCCTTTACGAAATTACAGAAGGAAATGGAAAAAGAAGATGGTTTTTATAATGAAAAAGATATGAAGTTAACGTAAAGAGTGTTATATGTATAAAGAAACAACGTCTGATTAGACGTTGTTTTTTGTTAATCACTGAAAGGTAACTTCCTCAATTCTAGTTGTGATGTATAAATTGTCGACCATCGAAGAAGCAATTTAAGTTTGACGTTACGAATGGACCGATATAAGGAATACTATTTGGTTTGAAGTTTTATCATCGGTAATTGGTGGCTAAGTTAGATTAGGTTGGATCGTATAGGAGACGTTCCTTCATTAACAATTACTCCACTTGATGGTACTGATACAACATGAAAGTGGAATGTTAATGACGAAATTTCGCTTAGCTTAAGTGTCTTGAGCCGAATCTAATATTGCAAATATAAATGCAACAGGATCAATTGCTGCGAATACAACATATACCTCTGTAAATATTACAGGTACTGGTGATACGATTTATACGAGTGCTGTAGGGTTACAGATAGATTTAGCGAAAGCGAGATTAATTGCTACAAAATCAGTAACTGTAAGTTGAGCTTATAAAAAAGATTGCTATAAAATAGCAATCTTTTTTATAAGGAATAATGGGCTTACTTTGCAAGTAAAGTTTTATAGTTAGAATAATCAATCTCTTTTTCTTGTAGTTTCTTAATTAAAAATTTATGATCGCGCTTCGGTGTGGCAACGATATATCCTTGTATGATTAAATCTTGTGTAATTTTTGGAGCGTTTTCCTTTATTGCAAGTTCCCCAATTTTACCGGCAATTTTTGATTTGGCAACATCACGAAATAGTTCAGGAACGGGACTTACTAGTTCTTCTAACAATTGTTTTTGTTCGTCAGCCCATAAATGTCTCGTTTTATTTATGTAATGCTCTTCCCAATCTAAAATGGACATACCGTCTTCTTTCGGCAATCGTTTTAAAAATTTTCTGAACATAAAGTATCCACCGATAGACATAAGTCCTAATAAAATAACAGTCCATAATACAATAAACCAACTGAACCATCCTTCGAGCAAGTGTATCCCCCCTTAATGATTGCGGTTTTCTTTTATTCATATTATAAACAGTGAGATTCATAGAAAGCAAGAACGCTTGGTCAATTTGACCAAGCGTTGTAGTTTAAACGAAGTATAGTTGTTCAACACATAAAATATCATTGTCATTTTCTACATATTCAATGATGAGTGTGCCAACTTTACGATCTTTATCTTCAGTTGTGAAAATAGAGTAAGAAGTAAAACGTGCTGTTGATAGGCCGCTTATATGTGTAGGTAAAGGAATGTAGTCGTTATCGCGGAAGAATTCCATTAGTTCAATATCTTCAAATTCTTTTCGGTCAACTTGTTTGTTTGTATAGCGGCGTTGAAGTTGTTTTAAAGATGCATTCCAAGAAATTGCTTTTGTGTCGTATACCATTGTTCTATCTCCTTACTGTATGTAATTATTAAGAACATACGTTCTAATCTAGTATACTCTTTTTATAAGAAAAGGGAAAGCAAAAAATAATGTAAGCTTGGATTTCCAAGCTTACATTATTGATGCGTCCGTCATAATCTCTATTTTTTATTATAAGTTAGATAAGAATAAGAAACAAGATGATATATATCTTGTTGATAGTTTTCAAAATTCTGTTTATTATTTATGTATTACAGTACAAGGGAATGAGAGAGATGACATACGTAATTTCACTCCAAGGACCGATGGCAAGTGGAAAAACAACATTGGCCAAAAGCTTAGAGCGATGTGGGCTTTCAGTTATATATGAAAACCCTTATCCAATTGTAGAAAAGCGGAAAGAATTAAATTTGGATATTTACACAAAAGAGGGGTTTATTACAAATCAAAAAATGTTTATTGAAGCAAAAATAAAAGAGTTTCAAAATGTGAAATCAGTCATGATTTTTGACCGCGGACCAGAAGATATTGAATTTTATACACTCTTTTATCCGAAGATGATAGGGAAAGAGTGGGATATAGAAACAGAATTAAAAGATGAATTGTATAAATTAAGAGAATGCCGTTCGGATGCAATTTTTTATTTAGATGTTTCGAAAGAGAGTTTGTATGATAGGAGAAATAATGATAGGACAAGAAATCGAAGTACATTTGAGGAACAATTTAAATTAGTAGAAGTTGAAAAAGAATGGTATAAACAATTTCCCGTAACTTATGTGGACACTAATATATTATCAGTGGACGAATTAGAGGCATATTTTATAGGGTGGCTAAGGGAGAAAAGGCTATGAAAAAAATATTATTATTCGTATACCCGACATTTGCAGAGTTTGAAATAACGGTAGCAACAGCATTGCTGAAAAAGAAATATGAAATCATTACAGCGGGTTTAACAAAAGAAATGATTATAAGTGAAACAGGCTTACAAGTACAGCCGCATATAGAATTAAGTGAAGTGCGTGTAGAAGAATATGAGGGGATTATCATTCCGGGCGGAGATGAAATACATATGAAAGAGGCGAAACCGCTTTTTCAGTTATTCGTCAATTTTCTGAGCAAGGAAAATTAGTGGCAGCGATTTGTGCTGGACCGTATGCGTTAGCAAGAGCAGGTTTATTTAAAGAAATCTCTTATACAGTGACTATAGATTATCAAAAATTAGATTGTTTTCCAGTAGAAAATTTTGTGTATACAGAAGTTGTACAGCACGCAAATATTATTACAGCACAAGGAC
Source organism: Bacillus sp. TH30 (assembly GCF_016650875.1). NCBI lineage: Bacteria > Bacillati > Bacillota > Bacilli > Caryophanales > Bacillaceae > Bacillus > Bacillus sp. TH30. Next base: position 4,330,873 of record NZ_JAEKEY010000002.1, read on the forward strand.
ATGCATTTGTGCCATTTGGACTAGCGATTGCCTCCTATTTTGGAGTAGTGAATGAACATAATACAAATTTTTATAGTGGAAAGGGCAATATAATGATGGAGAATCTTTTACCGGAAAACGTGTAAAAGCTAGCGAATGCTAGCTCTTTTCTTTTTTACATCGATAAATCACTAACGTTTTCGGATCGCGCCATATACCGTTGTGAAGTGATAAATCATTTTCTATTTCTTCTTTTAGCCATTCCTTCATTTCGGTGTGAAGGGACATATTATCAGGTATATTCAGCGACGGGAACATGCTAGAAATATAGTTAACGATTGGAGTGGCATGATGAAAAACGAGTGCATTATGAATAATTGTTTCTTCAACAGTTGAAAAAATAGATTGTAGTATCTCTTTACCATTTTCTAAACAAAATGGAGCTACAGCTGGTGATGTTTTCGGTAAGTCAAATGCGTCTAGCATACTGTTACACATTTCAACTATACGAGGCATTGAAACTTTAGAATTTGTTGTAGCTAAAAGTGAGCCACCGGGACGAATTACTTTATGGAATCCTTGAATTGTTTTTTCGACATCTTTCATGTGGTATAACATATGCCTTGCGATTATCAGGTCATAACAATTAGCTTCGAAAGGAAGTTTACTAGCATCACCGAGTTTCCATTCAATCGTATTATTCGTTATAGCGGCTTCAGAAATCATGGTTTTCGATTGATCAAAGCCGGTTAACTGGCCTTTATGACCATTAGTTTGCAAAAGGGAAAGAAATTTTCCGTTAGCACACCCGACCTCTAATATTTTTTCTTCCCCTTGGAGTTGTAAATGTTCAATGACGACTTCATCTACATTCACTTGTTTTTCTTCGTAATGTTTATGCGTATCGATACGTGTTTGTAAATGGTCACTAACGTTGTATTGACGTTTTACATCATTCATTTTTTCACATTCCACCTTTATGCAAAATTGCTGAATCGCATGTGTTAATACGTCTGTTTTATTTAAACCTTCGTAATGGAGTACGTCTTCAAACCTTGTAAGTAATTTTTCTTCAATTCGAAAATGAATATCTTTTCGCTTCGCCACTGAAATTTCGCCCCTTTGTATCTGTTAGTGAGACTATAGCACGTCTGAAAAAAATCTGTAAATAAATTGTGTACACAAGTACAAGTATGAGAGGGATAAAAAATTGCTTGAATAATATTTTAAACTATTGACGATTTAACCGTTTTCATATATTCTTAAATTAAGTAATATTCAAATAATTCAAAAGAAATGAGAGAGTCACATGCTTCTTCAAGGAACACATCGAATTGGTCGTATGGCCATGCTGTTGGCACTTGCGGATGAGAATGAAAGTCCCGTATTATCTATTCCGAAAGGTTGGAAATATTGTACTGGGAAAGTTGGTTCTATGAATTCGCAAAAAGTAGTAGCAGCAATGGAAACAGCGGCTAAGAGCAACCGAGTTATTGAAACAGATGTTTACAGAGAAACACATGCACTTTATCATGCAATTATGGAAGCTTTGTACGGAGTGACGAGAGGTCAAATTCAGTTAGCAGACGTTCTTCGTACAGTAGGACTTCGCTTTGCGATTGTGCGCGGTACACCATACGACGGAAAAAAAGAAGGCGAATGGGTTGCTGTTGCGCTTTATGGAACGATTGGTGCACCTGTAAAAGGATCTGAGCATGAGGCGATTGGTTTAGGAATTAATCACATATGATTTGCCCATAGTCTATTAGTTAGAAGGGGGCCTTATTTTTTAGGACAGGAGTCTGTCTTAAAAAGATAAGGTCCCCTTTTGCCTTTATAAGGAGGAAAAAGAATGATTACGCTAACAGGACACACATTGACAGTTGAAGAAATGAAGAGGTTGTTACTTGAAGGTGAAGGTGTAACAGCTTGTCCAAATAGTATGCAACAGGTAGCAGAGTGCCGCGAAGTAGTTGAGAAAATCGTAGAGGACGGAAAAGTCGTTTACGGTATTACAACTGGATTTGGAAAGTTTAGTGATGTGCTTATTCAAAAAGATGATGTAAAAGCACTTCAGCACAACTTAATTCAGTCACATGCGTGCGGAATAGGCGATCCATTCCCTGAAGAAGTATCACGCGGTATGTTGATTTTACGAGCTAATACGATGTTAAAAGGAGTATCGGGTGTTAGACCACTTGTTGTAAACATGCTTCTTGAGTTTGTAAATCGTAAAATTCATCCAGTCGTTCCGCAACAAGGATCACTTGGTGCGAGTGGCGATTTAGCACCTTTATCTCATCTTGCTCTCGTTTTATTAGGTGAAGGTGAAGTGTTCTACAAAGGAAAACGAGTTCATGCGATGGTTGCTCTTACAGAAGAAGGACTTGAACCTATTGAACTTGAAGCAAAAGAAGGTCTTGCGTTAATCAATGGTACGCAGGCAATGACAGCGCAAGGGGTTCTTTCTTATATAGAAGCTGAAGCAAGTGCTTATCAATCAGAATTAATTGCATCGATGACAATGGAAGGATTACGCGGCATTATTGATGCATTCGATGAAAATGTTCATAAAGCGCGTGGTTATAAAGAGCAAGTCGAAGTGGCAAGCAGAATTCGTGATATTCTTCATGATAGTAAACTTGTGACAAAACAAGGAGAACTTCGTGTACAAGATGCATATTCACTTCGTTGTATCCCGCAAGTTCACGGTGCTTCTTGGCAAGTTTTAAATTATGTGAAAGAAAAATTAGAAATTGAAATGAATGCAGCAACAGATAATCCACTTATTTTTGATGGCGGTGAAAAAGTAATCTCTGGTGGTAATTTCCACGGACAACCAATTGCATTTGCAATGGACTTCTTAAAAGTAGGGATGGCGGAGCTTGCAAATATTTCAGAGCGCCGTATTGAACGCCTAGTAAATCCGCAATTAAATGACTTACCACCATTTTTAAGTCCAGAACCAGGACTTCAATCAGGTGCCATGATTATGCAATATGCAGCGGCTTCACTCGTTTCAGAAAATAAAACGTTAGCTCATCCAGCGAGTGTAGATTCAATTCCGTCTTCAGCTAACCAAGAAGATCACGTAAGTATGGGAACAATCGCTTCACGTCATGCGCATCAAATTATTCAAAATGCAAGACGCGTTCTTGCAATTGAGATGATCTGTGCGATGCAAGCAGCAGAATATCGCGGAATTGAAAACATGAGTACAGTTACAAAAACGTTCTATCATCAAGGTCGTCAGCAAGTGCCATCTATTACAAATGACCGTATATTCTCAACGGATATTGAAAATATCGCGCATTGGTTAAAAACGAATTATTCAATAAAGGAAAGATTGGATGTAAATGCAGCACTATAAAACGAGAAAAGGGAGAGATTGAAATGGAAAAAGTACAACAAACAATTCGTGCGGCAAGAGGTACTGAGTTACAAACGAAAGGATGGGTTCAAGAAGCTGCACTTCGAATGTTAATGAACAATTTAGACCCTGAAGTAGCTGAAAAACCAGAAGAATTAGTTGTATACGGCGGAATTGGCCGTGCAGCTCGTAACTGGGAAAGCTACCATGCAATTGTTGATTCATTAAAAACGTTAGAAAACGATGAAACGTTACTTGTTCAATCAGGAAAACCAGTTGCAATTTTTAAATCACATGAAGATGCGCCTCGCGTTCTTTTAGCGAACTCAAACTTAGTACCGAAGTGGGCGAACTGGGATCACTTCCGTGAATTAGAGAAAAAAGGTCTTATGATGTACGGACAAATGACAGCGGGTAGCTGGATTTACATTGGGACACAAGGGATTTTACAAGGAACATATGAAACATTTGGTGAAGCGGCACGTCAACATTTCGATGGTTCATTAAAAGGTACTGTAACGATTACTGCTGGTTTAGGTGGCATGGGTGGCGCACAACCGCTTGCTGTAACGATGAACGGCGGTGTTGTAATTGCTATTGATGTAGATAAGCGTAGTATCGATCGTCGTATTGAAAAGAGATATTGTGATAAGTATACAGAATCATTAGAAGAAGCGTTAACTATTGCAAACGAATATAAAGAGAAGAAAGAGCCTATTTCAATTGGATTATTAGGTAATGCAGCAGAAATTTTACCTGAGTTAGTAAACCGTAATATTATCCCTGACTTAGTTACGGATCAAACTTCTGCCCATGATCCATTAAACGGTTATATTCCAGTAGGTTACACAGTAGAAGAAGCAGCGAAGCTTCGTGAAGAAGATCCAGAACGTTACGTACAATTATCAAAAGAAAGTATGAAAAAACATGTAGAAGCAATGCTTGCAATGCAAGAAAAAGGCGCGATTACATTTGATTACGGAAATAACATTCGCCAAGTTGCTTTCGATGAAGGATTAAAAAATGCTTTCGATTTCCCGGGATTCGTTCCAGCATTTATCCGTCCATTATTCTGTGAAGGAAAAGGACCATTCCGCTGGGTAGCACTTTCTGGTGATCCAGAAGATATTTATAAAACAGACGAAGTTATTTTACGCGAGTTCGCGGATAATGAGCATTTATGTAATTGGATTCGTATGGCACGTCAGCAAGTTGAGTTCCAAGGTCTTCCATCACGTATTTGTTGGCTTGGTTATGGCGAGCGTGCAAAATTTGGCCGCATTATTAATGAAATGGTGGCTAATGGTGAATTATCAGCACCGATCGTTATCGGCCGTGACCATTTAGATTGTGGATCAGTAGCATCTCCAAACCGTGAAACAGAATCAATGAAAGACGGTAGTGATGCAGTAGCAGACTGGCCAATTTTAAATGCATTAATTAACAGTGTAAACGGTGCAAGCTGGGTGTCTGTTCATCACGGTGGTGGCGTTGGTATGGGGTATTCACTTCACGCTGGAATGGTTATCGTTGCAGATGGAACAGAAGCAGCGGCAAAACGTATTGAACGCGTATTAACTTCTGACCCTGGTATGGGTGTTGTTCGTCACGTTGATGCTGGCTATGACTTAGCGGTTCAAACTGCGAAAGAAAAAGGCGTTAACATCCCAATGATGAAATAAGGAGGCAGAAACATGCTGGACACTTTACTAATAAATATCGGTCAATTACTAACAATGGATCAAGAAGATGGCTTGTTAAGACGGGAAGCGATGAATACGCTTCCTGTTATTGAAAATGGTGCGGTTGGAATTGAAAATGGTGTAATTACTTTTGTTGGAACAGCGGAAGAAGCTAAAGGATTACAAGCGAAAGAGGTTATTGATTGCGGCGGGAAAATGGTGTCTCCTGGTCTTGTTGATCCGCATACTCATCTTGTATTTGGTGGATCTCGTGAAAATGAAATCGCGCTAAAACTACAAGGAGTTCCGTACTTGGAAATTTTAGAACAAGGTGGAGGTATTCTTTCAACTGTAAATGCAACGAAACAAGCGTCGAAAGAAGAACTTGTTCAAAAAGCTAAATTCCATTTAGACCGTATGCTATCTTTCGGAGTTACAACTGTAGAAGCGAAGAGTGGTTACGGATTGGATGATGAGACAGAATGGAAACAATTAGAGGCAACTGCACAATTACAAAAAGAGCATCCAATTGATTTAGTTTCAACATTTTTAGGTGCTCATGCAGTTCCGAAAGAGTATAAAGGAAGATCGAAAGAATTTTTACAATGGATGCTAGATCTATTACCAGAAATGAAAGAGAAGCAATTAGCTGAGTTCGTTGATATTTTCTGTGAAACAGGTGTGTTCTCTGTAGAAGAATCAAAAGAATTTTTATTAAAAGCGAAAGAGCTTGGCTTTGATGTGAAAATTCATGCAGATGAAATCGACCCTCTTGGTGGTGCGGAAGCAGCGGCTGAAATTGGTGCAGCATCAGCGGACCATTTAGTTGGCGCTTCTGATAAAGGAATTGAAATGCTTGCGAATTCTAATACAGTAGCAACTTTATTACCAGGAACAACTTTCTATTTAAATAAAGAAAGCTTCGCACGCGGCCGCAAAATGATTGATGAAGGTGTTGCAGTTGCTTTAGCTACAGATTTTAACCCAGGTAGCTGTCCAACTGAAAACATTCAGCTTATTATGAGCATTGCGATGCTGAAACTGAAAATGACACCAGAAGAAGTTTGGAATGCGGTAACAGTGAACTCATCTTATGCCATTAATCGAGGCGATGTAGCTGGGAAAATTAGAGTTGGTCGTAAGGCGGATTTAGTTTTATGGGATGCTTATAATTACGCTTACGTACCGTACCATTACGGCGTAAGTCATGTAAATACAGTATGGAAGAATGGGAATATCGCATATACAAGAGGTGAACAATCGTGGAGCACGGCCACTATTTAAAGAAAAATGCAAAGTTTATCGATCGGGAAGTGACGAAATGGAGCGAAATGATTAAAGATTGGGAGAAAGGCGTAGAAATATTCGGTGCTGCCTTAATTGGAGCACCCCTTTCTAAACCATCTATTAGTCATTCAGGAGCATGTTTTGCACCAAAAACAATTCGTTCAATGTTGGATGCATATAGCACGTACGCAATTACAGAAGAACACGATATGAAAGAAAGTGTTCTTCATGATTGTGGTGATATTACGATGCATGTGACAGATATAAAAGAGAGTCATAACCGAATTGCGAAAACAGTTGGTCACTTGACGAAAGTAAATCCGAAAATGATACCAATCGTTCTTGGTGGTGACCACTCGATTAGTTTTCCGAGTATAACTGGTTTTGCAAATAGTAAAGGGAAGGTCGGTATTATTCAATTTGATGCCCATCATGATTTACGTAATTTAGATGATGGTGGTCCATCAAATGGTACACCGTTCCGTAGTTTACTAGAAAATGATGTGATTACAGGAAAACAACTCGTTCAAATTGGGATTCGTAATTTTTCAAATGCACGAGCGTACCATGAATATGCAAAAGAGCATGGCGTGACAGTGTATACAATGAAAGATGTAAGAGAGCGAAAAATAAAAGATCTTATTTCAGAAAGTATTGAAGTATTAAGAAAACAAGATGTGACTTCTATTTATATTTCTCTTGATATGGACGTACTAGACCAAGCGTTTGCGCCAGGCTGTCCAGCAATTGGCCCTGGTGGGATGGATAGTACAACTTTACTTGATGCAATTGAATTCCTTGGTAAAGAGCCACTCGTTCAAGGGATGGATATAGTAGAAATTGATCCAACTCTTGATTTTAGGGATATGACGAGTAGAGTAGCTGCGCAAGTGATTATGAGTTTTCTTTTAGCGCGAGAAACGATTAGTAAACAGGTTAGTATATAAGCGAAGGATCGTGTGTAAAGTTTTGAAGCAACCGTTTTTGTCATTATATAAAAATACATCGCTACTTATATGTAGTGATGTGTTTTTTTTGTTTTACAAGGTATATAAAATTGGAGAAAATGGGTGTGGAAATGTAACAAAATCGCGGGTTTTTTAGTGTTTCTGTACAGCTTGAATTTTTATGTGTAAATAAATTGACATAGAAAATAATTTTGTGATATTATAAAAATTTTGCTAAAAAAATAAATGTGTGTTAAGATTGAGAAGGTTACCATATATGGAGGTGGATTATTTGTTTCAAATTGGCGATAACATCGTTTATCCAATGCACGGAGCAGGTATAATTAAAGCCATAGAAGAAAAGGAAATCTCAGGAGAAAAAAGACAGTATTATGTTATAAAAATGTCGGCTAGTAATATGGAAGTAATGATTCCTATGGGGAAAATATTGAGTTCAAATATACGACCAGTTACAGATATAAAGGCATTAACAAACATAATAGATATTTTTCAGCATGGGGAATCAGATAGATTACTTACGTGGAAACAAAGGTATAAATTGAACACTGATAAAATAAAAACGGGTAAAATACAAGAAGGTGCTGAAGTTGTACGTGATTTATTACGTATGCAGAAAGAAAAAGCACTTAATGCAAGCGAAAAGAAAATGTTAGATAACGCACATGAATTTTTGATTAGTGAGCTGGGATTAATTGAAGGTATCACAGAAAATCAAATAAAAAGCTTTTGTTAAGATTCATTGTAGATAATGTATTACATCCCAAAAAAGATCTTGAATTTTTTGGGAATATAATTATAGAAAATCAATCATTTCAAAGACATTCAACTCTTTCAAACCACTTTTAGAGCATTAACCTCTTTTGTTATTACTACAATTTAATCCATTTTTATTTTTTAATTTCTTTTACGAATGTTCGAAGTTTAATTAAATAACTCGATAAAATAGTTACTTGATTTTTGCAATCCTGATTCACACTGGCACGGACGAGGAGCCGTAAGGATGAAAGAGAGGTAGGGCTTTCATTGTTTTAGGTATATAAGTTATTATTTTTAGAAGAATACTGAACCACTCCCACTTCTATTGTTAAGAGATTTTCCATATGTGAGGAGATAATAATTGTTTATTTTCTTTATTTAAAAGAGATAAACGAATTGTTAGCCTTATATGGTCAACTAAAAAAGGTTTCCTACTTAGGAAACCTTTTTAATTTTATTTATTCCATTTCAGGATATTTTTGTTTTGTTAGTTATCGGGAAAAAGTAAACAAATGTTACTCCATTACGATAATAGGTTTAATCGTTTTTCCTGTTTTAGAATCTTCAAATGCTTGAGCAATTTCTTCAAAAGAATAGAATTGTACAAACTTATCGAATGGGAATAGTCCTTTTTGATAGAAATTAATTAATTTTGGAATGAATAGTTGCGGTACTGCATCACCTTCAACTACCCCTTTAATTGTAATAGCTTTTACGACAATTTCATTTGTTACGTTTAAAGTTAAATCCTTTTTACCAACAGCAACAGTTGCCATTGTACCTTTTACTCGTAAGCATTGAATGGATTGCAGTGTAACAGTATTTACGCCAGTTGTTTCAAATGAGTAATTAGCTCCACCGTTTGTAATTTCTTTAATTTTGGCAACTGGATCTTCGTTTAAGCTATTAATCGTGTGTGTAGCCCCTAATTCCTTCGCTAATTCTAAACGACTATCATGAATATCAATGGCAATGATTGTAGTACATCCAGCAATTTTAGCTGCCATTAAGCCACTAAGGCCAACAGCACCGGTTCCAAATACAACTAGGCTACTACCTGGTTTTGGCTGTAATGAATTTAGGATCGTACCGCTACCAGTCATAATTCCACAACCAAGTGGTCCTAACAAACGTATATCAACATCTTTTGGTACTTTTACAGCATTATTCTCATTAACAACGGCATGGTATGCGAATGAAGATTGGCCGAAGAATTGAGAAATGTCATTATTGTTAAGATCGTGTATAGGTGTTACATGGCGTTTGTTTTTTCCAGAGAAGTTTAATTCAATCATATTTTCGCAAGCAGCAGCATTACCATCTAAGCAATTTTCACAATGACCACAGTAAGAAAATCCAAGTACAACATGGTCACCAGATTTAACCAATGTTACATTACTTCCCACTTTTTCTACAATACCAGAACCTTCATGTCCTAAAACAACTGGTTTTGGTGTTGGCATTGTACCGTCTAAAACTGTTGCATCTGTATGACATATACCCGAAGCGATAATTTTTACTAATACTTCATCGTCTTTAATCTCGTCTAAGTATACTTCTTGCATATTAAAATCTTTTTCAGGTGTAGAAACGATAGCTTTTGTTTTCATTGTTATCCTTCTTTCTAAAAATTAAATAAGAAAAAATACTTTCAACTATCTAGGAGTCTTTTATTAGTTCCTAAAATTTCGTTGGTATAATTAAAAAACAAATGAATTATTGAAACCTCGTTAGTTTAAGTTTGAACATAGTACATTGGAAACAGGTTCTTTTTGGTTAGTAAATAGTTAAATAATTAATTACCAATATATTCTATAGTAATAAAACTAGAAGAAAAGAAAACATCCACTTAACAAGTATTTTCTTCATCCACTTACTGAACATAAAAATAGACAGTAGAGTCTTGAATACCAGAACCCTTAAAGTTAAAAAACAGTTAGTTTTATTATGCGAATATTCCTACGTAAGAGCGTATAAATTGACGTTACTATCTAAAAGTAAGTATGATGCGATTATAGTAAGAATTTTTTAGGGGGAAGAAAAATGACAAGTGCAAATAATAAAGCTGCAAGTATTTACGAAGGAACAAATATAAATGATTGGGGATCTTTTGAAAATATTGAAGAAACGAAGCTGTTTGATCCGATTCAAATTGGATCTTGGTCTCTTCGTAATCGCATAGCAATGGCACCGATGACGAGATGTTTCGCGGATCATGAAACGGGAGTCGTTGGTACTGATGTGGTAGAGTATTATAGAAAACGTGCAGCTGATGGAGTTGGCTTAATTATTACAGAGGGAATCGTCATTAGCCCAAGGGCAAAAGGTAATCCGGGAGTACCAGGGATTTATACACAAGAACAAATCGATTCGTGGAAGCCTGTTACAGAGGCAGTACATAAAGAAGGTGGAACGATTATTGCTCAAATATGGCATGTTGGCCGTATGAGTCATCACGAGATAATTGGTGGGCAAATGCCACAAGCACCGTCTGCTATCGCTGCAGAGGGAAATGTTCCGCGTTTTCGTAAACCGTTCGACACGCCAGAAGCAATGACGTTAGAAGAAATACAAGAGGTGATTGGTCAATACGCACAAGCTGCGAAAAACGCGATCGAAGCTGGATTTGATGGAGTAGAAATTCATGGGGCACACGGATATTTAATCGATCAATTTACTTATGAGTTCGCAAATAAGCGTACTGATAAATACGGCGGAGATTTAAAGCAAAGGCTAACGTTTATGAAAGAAGTAACGGAGGCTGTAATAGAAGCTGTTGGGGCTGATAAAACACTTCTTCGTTTCTCTGCTTTCAAAGGTGATAATCCAACTTATATGTGGGAAAACCCTGAGCTTGCAATTGAAATGTTTGTAAATATGTTCAACGAAGTTGGATTAACGATGATTCACCCTTCAACGATGAATTATACGGCAGTTATTGCTGACGGAAAGAATTTTCATCAATTAGTAAGAAAATATTGGGAGGGTACGATTGTAGGAGTAGGGAATTTAAATCCGAAAGAGGCTGAAGAAGCGTTGCAAGAAGGAACAATTGATGTAGTGGCATTCGGAAGACCTTTAATAGCTAATCCAGATTTTGTTCATCGAATTAAAAATGCTGAAAGTTTAGTTGAATATGATGCGAAAGAGCATCTTGCTACATTAATTTGAATAAAGATAAAAGGAGAACACATCAGGTGTTCTCCTTTTATTATGGATTTTCATAGGAGGAAGCGGGATGAGTGAAACGCTACTCGTTATTATTAGTATATTGCTCTTATTGATGTTACTATTAATCATTTTTTTTATTATTACATTTTTTATTAAAAAACGGACGCATCATTCTATATTAAAGTTACATCCATACTTAGGAAGGATGCGTTATTTACTTGAAAAGATAGGACCGGAATTTAGGCAATATTGGTTTGATCATGATACGGATGGAAAGCCCTTTTCACGTTATGATTTTCAAAGTGTAATGTTTCTAGCAAAATACCGTTCAGAAATACTCGGTTTTGGATCAAAACGAGATTTTGATGCATCTGGATATTATATCGCTAATACATTATTTCCGAAATTAACAGATGAATTAAGTGTGAATGTAACGAAAGAACGTGAAGGGAAAAAGTATGTGATTCATAAAGAAGGGTTATTTTCACGAAGAGAAAAATTGACAGCGGATACAACGAATCTTTGGTTATATGAAGAAGACGATGCAATTATCGTCGGTGAAAACCGCAAATATCCGTGGAAACTGTATGGCATGTTTGGCGCATCAGCAACTTCTTACGGTGCAATTGGCGAAAATTATATTTTGGCAAGTGGATTTGGCGCGAAGATGGCTGGCGGTTCGTGGATTAATACGGGGGAAGGTGGTGTAATACCGGAACATTTACATACCGGTGCAAATATCGTTGCGCAAATTGGTCCAGGATTATTTGGATATCGTGATGAGGATGGTAAGTTTTCAATGAAGAAATTTATGGAGAAAGCGAAAGAAAGTAATATTAAAGCATTCGAATTGAAATTTGGGCAAGGTGCGAAAATACGTGGTGGTCATCTAGAGGGACAAAAAGTAAATGAGAAAATTGCTTCTGTTCGGAATGTGCGAGAAGGAGAAACGATTAATTCACCGAATCGATTTCCATTTTTAAAGAATGCAGTAGATACACTTTATTTTATTCAACGTTTGCAAGAAAACGGTGGTAAACCAGTTGGGATGAAGATTGTAATTGGACAGCAGGAACCGTTGGAAGATTTATTCAAAACGATGAAAGAGTTAAACATTTATCCAGATTTCATTACAATTGATGGTTCAGAAGGTGGATCAGGTGCTACGTATAAATCAATGGCAGATAGTATGGGAATACCGCTTATTCCAGCATTACTGACATGTATTGATACAGCGAATCATTACGGTGTTCGGGAAAAATTCAAAGTGTTTGCCTCAGGAAAATTAATTACACCAGATAAAGTGGCAATTGCTTTAGCCATTGGTGCAGATGCTGTAAATTCAGCACGCGGATTTATGATGGCAAGTGGCTGTATAATGGCACTTCAATGTAATTCCGGACAATGTCCATCTGGAATTGCCACGACGAATCCGCACTATCAAAAAGCGCTAGATCCGTATGAGAAGAAATGGCGAGTAATGAATTATGTTGTTAGTATGAGATATAGTTTGTTCTCACTTGCGGCAGCAGCGGGAGTAAAGAGCCCGCGCCATTTAACGAGAGAGCATATTGTGTTTAAAGATGAGGTGGGGCGAATAGTTCCTCTTTCAGAATTGTTTCCTACTAGTAAATAGAAGATAAGCTATGTTTAATAAATTAAAAGTCATACATTCGTATGGCTTTTTTATTTTAAAATTCAACTAATAAACGAATGAAAATAAGGTGTGAAAAAACGATATTTTATTTTCTGAATATTTTTACTTTAATTTCTTTTAAAAACCGGGTAATCCACTGGGATAAAGGCGTTTATAAAGGTTTTCACATGTAGTGAAAAGGGCTTGTTCACTTGAAAGAACAAAAAATGTTTGTTAAGGTAGGGAACCATAAGCGAAAACAAGAAAATAGAAAAAGTCATTTTTCGAAATTTTGAATGGCTTATGTAACTAAGGGAGAGATTTGGTGAAGATTGAGATTATGGTTTCGCTTGCTATTTATATGGCAGGTATGTTGTATATCGGTTATTGGTCTTATAAGAAGACATCCGATTTATCAGATTATATGTTAGGCGGAAGGGGACTCGGTCCAGCAGTTACAGCTTTATCAGCTGGTGCTTCTGACATGAGTGGTTGGATGCTAATGGGATTACCTGGTGCGATGTATGCAACAGGATTATCAAGTGTATGGATTGCGATAGGTTTATTAATAGGTGCTTATGCAAACTATTTAATTCTTGCCCCGCGTTTGCGAACGTATACAGAAATGGCAAATGATTCAATTACGATTCCAGATTTTTTAGAAAATCGGTTTAAAGATCGTACGAAAATACTTCGTTTTGTCTCCGCTATCGTCATTTTAGTGTTTTTCACATTTTATGCGTCAGCTGGTTTAGTTTCAGGTGGACGTTTGTTTGAGAATTCTTTCAATCTTGATTATAAAATTGGTTTATTTGTAACTGTCGGTGTCGTTGTTGCTTATACATTATTCGGTGGCTTTTTAGCAGTAAGTTGGACCGACTTTGTGCAAGGTTGTATTATGTTTATTGCTCTTGTGTTAGTGCCAATTGTAGCTTTTACAGATGTCGGTGGTGTAACAGAAACATTCAATACGATTAAGCAAGTTGATGCATCGCATTTAGATATGTTTAAAGGTACTACAATTCTTGGTATTATTTCATTTTTAGCATGGGGTCTTGGGTATTTTGGTCAACCGCATATTATTGTTCGCTTTATGGCAATTACCTCTGTTAAAGATTTAAAAACTTCTCGTAGAATCGGTATCGGTTGGATGACGATTTCAATTATAGGTGCAATGCTTACTGGTCTAATTGGTATTGCTTATTACGCTAAAAATAATGAGAAATTACAAGACCCAGAAATGGTCTTTGTAACATTCTCAAACATTTTATTCCATCCGTATATTACTGAATTTTTATTGTCAGCTATTTTGGCTTCGATTATGAGTAGTATTTCCTCGCAATTACTCGTTATTTCAAGTGCTGTAACGGAAGATTTCTATAAAACATTTTTCCGTCGTAACGCAAGTGATAAAGAACTTGTATTTATCGGTAGACTGTCAGTATTAGTAGTAGCTATGATCGCAGTTGTTTTAGCGTATCATCCAAGTGATACAATTTTAACACTTGTCGGTTATGCTTGGGCAGGATTTGGTTCAGCATTCGGACCCGCCATTTTATTAAGTTTATATTGGAAGAGAACGAACAAATGGGGAGTTCTTGCTGGTATGATTGTAGGTGCAGTAGTTGTTATTACTTGGGTACAAATTCCAAGTTTAAAAGCGACTATGTATGAAATGGTACCTGGATTCTTCTGTAGTTTATTAGCTGTTATAGTTGTAAGTTTATTAACGAAAGAACCAGTGAAAGCAATTCATCGTGAATTTAACGAGATGGAAGCAGTGTTGGAAGAGGAAACGAAATAATTAGCGAAGAGAGTAAATGCTAACTAGCATTTACTCTCTTTTGATTTAAAATGAAAATAAGTGCTTGTTGACAACTAAAAGTAAGTAACTTATAATAAATATTGAGTTCAAGATAATTTATTTCCGAATAAAGATTTCAGATGGAGTAAATATTTTTTTGGAATTATCTCGAATTCGAGATGAATTCAGTGATATAGAAGATAATGCGTAATTTCACAGCTTATATCTCGAATTAAAGATAAAATCATAACGATGGATTTTACTTTGCAGTATGGACAAAATGAATAATGAATTTTAATGTATAAAAGTTTTTAAAATGAAATAAAAAGGGGCGGAGAAAATGGAAAAGAAAACAATGGGAATTCATCACATTACAGCAATCGTAGGACACCCACAAGAAAATGTAGATTTTTATGCAGGTGTATTAGGATTGCGTTTAGTAAAACAAACAGTGAATTTTGATGATCCAGGTACGTATCATCTTTATTTTGGTAATACAGGAGGAAAGCCTGGAACAATTATTACGTTTTTTCCATGGGCAGGTGCTCGTCAAGGTATTATTGGGGACGGTCAAGTAGGCATTACGTCTTATGTCGTACCAAAAGGTACAATGGAGTTTTGGGAAAATAGATTAGAAAAATTCGACGTACCGTATACAAAAATGACTCGGTTTGGAGAACAGTATATAGAATTTGATGATCCACATGGTTTGCATATAGAATTAGTTGAAAGAGAAGAGGGCGAATTAAATAATTGGACTTTTGGGGAAGTTACGCCAGAAGTAGCAATTAAAGGATTTGGCGGTGCTGTCCTTTTATCTGCACAACCTCAAAAAACTGCTGAATTGTTAGAGCATGTTATGGGTCTTGAGAAAGTAGGAGAAGAGGGAGAGTTTATGCGGTTCCGTTCTTCTGCTGATATTGGAAATATTATCGATTTGAGATTATCAACAATTGGACGTGGGCAAATGGGTGTTGGTACAGTTCATCATATTGCTTGGAGAGCGAGTGATGATGCTGATCAATTAGACTGGAAAGAGCATGTGTCTCGCTTTGGATATGGTGTAACCCCTGTACAAGACCGAAACTATTTTAACGCAATTTATTTTAGAGAACACGGCGAAATCTTATTTGAAATTGCAACAGACCCTCCTGGTTTTGCCCATGACGAATCTTTAGAGACGATGGGTGAGGAGTTAAAATTACCGGATCGATATGAACAACATAGAAAACAAATTGAACAGACACTCTTACCATTTGAAGTGAGAAGTCTAGATTAAAGTGATTGAAAGGGGAAAAGGAATATGATGAAACATGTTTTTCAAAAAGGAAAAGATACGTCAAAACCAGTGTTGTTATTGCTTCATGGTACAGGAGGAAATGAATTAGATTTATTACCGCTTGCAGAAAGAATTGATCGGGAAGCTTCTGTATTAAGTGTTCGTGGAAATGTATTAGAAAATGGGATGCCTCGTTTCTTCCGCCGATTAGCAGAAGGTATTTTTGATGAAGAGGATCTTGTTTTCCGTACGAAGGAATTAAATGAATTTTTAAATGAAGCAGCAAAAACATATGAATTTGATAGAGATAATATCGTAGCTGTTGGGTATTCAAATGGAGCAAATATTGCGGCGAGCTTATTATTCCATTACGAAAATGCATTAAAAGGTGCAGTCCTTCATCACCCAATGGTGCCTAGAAGAGGAATAGAATTACCTAATTTAGCAGAGAAATTCGTATTTATCGCTGCTGGAACAAATGATCCAATTTGTTCACTTTCTGAGTCAGAGGAATTGAAGATGCTATTAGAAAATGTAGATGCTAATGTAACAATGCATTGGGAAAATAGAGGACATCAATTAACGATGAATGAAGTAGAGAAGGCAACAGAATGGTATGAAAAAATATTTTCACATGCATAAATAGTAGACTAAATCGAGTGTAAAATCATAAAGATTTTATACTCGATTTTTTTGTTGCAATTTAAGGGGTTAAAAGAGAATAGGAAAGTTATGTTAAAATATAAAGGAAATGTAGAATAATGGAGGGGAACTATTAGATGTCAAACTACGAAAATGAAGAAATGCTAACGGGAGGGAATGTCTCAAACGTATATCGTTCGGAAGATACTGTTCGACGAGAATTAAAGCAAGGCAGTACCAAAATTCATAAGCTATTAAATCATTTGGAAAACAAAGGTTTTAGTTATGCACCAAAGTTTTTAGGTATTGATGATAAAGATAGAGAGATATTATCATTTATTGAAGGAGAAGCTGGTAATTACCCTTTAAAAGAGTACATGTGGTCTAATGATGTTTTAAAAGAAATAGCGAAGATGCTCCGTCTTTATCATGATGCTGTGAGTGATTTCCCGTTATCAGATGATTGGAAACCGATGGATAATACTCCAAATAAAATAGAGGTTGTATGCCACAATGATTTTGCAATATACAACATTATTTTTAATAATGAAAAACCAGTAGGTATTATTGATTTTGATGTTGCGGGTCCTGGGCCAAGACTTTGGGACATAGCCTATACTCTTTACACTTGTGTCCCATTAAGTAGAGTTTATTATAAGGAAACAGGTGCGGCGGTTTATTATAATTCATTACAGCATGCAGACCGCATAAAGCAAAGAGTTAAATTGTTTTTTGAGTCCTATAAAAGTGATGGCATCGCCGAGGATTATTTGGAGATGGTACTTCTACGATTAGAAGGATTATGTAAATACATGAAAAGAAAAGCACTAGAAGGCGATATGAACTTCCAAAAGATGATAGATGAAGGGCATCTTGAACATTATGAAAATGATATTCAGTTTATTCGTAAACATGGAAAAGAGTGGATTTAATAAAATAAATCGTATACAAAAATAAAGCTCAGAGTCATATAGGGACTTTGAGCTTTTTAACGTATTAGTGTAGATGTTTTCCACAATAACCCGACTACTTATAACAGATGTCTTTTACTATATTAATGTAGCATAGTTAAGAGTTTGTTACAGGCTGAGCTGTAGCAATCGGTAATTGGATATCGACAGTTGTTCCTATGTTTAATTCACTGGAAATGAATAATTTTCCGTGATGCTCTTGAATGATTTTATAGCACATCATTAAGCCAAGGCCAGTTCCTTTTTCTTTCAAGCTATAAAAAGGTTCGCCAAGACGAGCCATGCGCTCTTCAGGAATCCCACAACCTTCATCCATAATGCGTATTGAAACAAAATCATTTTCTAACGAAGCTGTTTGAATGAATATGTTACCACCATCAGGCATCGCCTCGATTGCATTTTTTAATATGTTAATCAAAACTTGTTTTAATTGATTACTGTCACATTGAATGTCAGAAATATAATCGAAATGATCCATGATGATATGAACGCTATGCATAACTGCTGTTGGTAAAATAAAAGTTACAACTTCTTCAATTAATGTTTGTACGTTGCATGAATGAATAGATAACACTTGTGGTTTAGACATCGCCATAAATTGGCTTGTTATAGATTCCATTTGTGAAATCTCACTCAACATAACGTCCACATACCATTTATTTTCCTCATTTATTTCTGGATGTAATAACGTTAAAAATCCTTTTAATGAAGTGAGCGGGTTTCTAATTTCATGGGCAATTCCAGCTGTCAGTTGTCCTACTACTGCAAGTTTTTCGGATTTCCGTAATAACTTTTCAGTTTCTTTTAGTTCGGTAACGTCTCTTCCCATCACTATAAGACCTTTGCGTGAGCCATCAGGATGGAAGAGTGGGACTTTTGAAATGCTTAAAACTAAGTCGAAATCATTTCTATGTATAATAAATTCCTCTCCGTGAAGAATTTGTCCTTTTTGCCATGTTAGTTCATCGACTTCTTCACAATGCAAAAAAGATTCGCGGTATGCTTCGTTATATTGAATGAGTTCATTATCTTTTTTTCCATGATAAGGAACGTTATGGAAATTGAAACAAGAAAGCGCATAGTCATTCGCTTCAAGCCAGCGTCCTTCATGATCCTTAAAAATAACAAATGCAGGCATTGAATTCATTAATGTGCGTAATCGTTTCTCACTCTCTTGTAATACTTTCTCAATTCTTTCTGATTTTTCAAGGGGTTTCATAATGGCGTATACACCTGTTAAACGGTTTTTAACAAAAATAGGAACTAATTTTGTTACGACATCTAGTAAATATCCATCTTTATGATAAATAGAGACGATATACTCTTTTTGATTGTCAGCTGCAGTATTTTTTATGTATTGTAGCACTTGATCAGAAATATGTGCTTCTAAAATAGAAGTGATTGTTTTTCGCTCTAATTCGTTAGAAGTATAACCTAATATTCTTTCAGCAGAGGGGTTAATATGTAAAATAACTCCTTCTAAATTCAATGAAATAATACTATCAGGGTTATGTTCAAAAAGAGATGCATACATTTCTGCTAAAGAACGATTTTGTATATGGTTTCGCAAGCGCTCCGATACGTTTGGGTGACGCTTTTTTTGAGTAGATGAATGTTTTTTACGACTCATAATATTTCCTCCGTACAACTAGCATCTAAAAAAGATGAATCTAGTACTAACTATAATATAGGTGCAATGTGTATTTCTATAAAAAATGGAAATTATATAATAAATTTTCTTTTTTATTTTTAGTGGAAGGTAAAAAAGGTAGTAATAAGAGAATCTTATATTGCTTTATTAATATTTTCTAAGTTACATGAATGTATTTTCGTTATAACATTAGAATAGAAGAGGGGGAAGGAATATGAAAAATTATATTCAAGGAATTGATCATGTACAAGTAGCGGCGCCAGTAGGATGTGAAGAAGAAGCACGAGAATTTTATGGTAATAAAATTGGTATGGAGGAAATCCCAAAGCCAGAGGAATTAAAGAAGCGTGGTGGGTGTTGGTTTAAGTGTGGAAATCAAGAGATTCATATCGGAGTTGAGCAAAATTTTAATCCAGCTAAAAAAGCGCATCCAGCTTTTTATGTTTTGAAAATTAATGAATTTAAAAAAGGGTTAATAAAGCAAGGTATTGAAGTAATAGATGATCATGCGCGACCAGATGTAATCAGGTTTTACGTGTCAGATCCGTTTGGAAATCGAATTGAATTTATGGAAAATAAAAACTAGGTGAAGGTCCACCTAGTTTTTTACACTTTTCTAAACAATCCTAATACTTCAACAGTCTCCGTAATATTAACGAATGCATGAGGATCAATTTCCGAAATCGTTAGTTTCATACTTGCTAATTCTTCACGTGAAACGACTGTCATAAGTACACGTTTTTTCTCGTTTGAATAAGCACCTTCACCATCAAGTAACGTAATTCCACGTACTACAGTTGAAAGAAGCTTTTTTTTCATTTCTTCTGCTTGATTTGTTACAATCATAAGTGTAACTTTACGATGTTTCGTATGAACGGCATCAATTACTTTACCAGTTACATAAATTGAAAGTAAGCTTGTAAGGGCAACATCCCAAGTGAAGAAAAATCCTGCAATGACAACAACAACAGTATTTAATGCAATAAGGAATCCACCAAGTTTAATATCTCGCTTACGAGATAACAACATACCGATAATATCAAATCCACCAGTTGAACCATGGCAGTTAAAGACAAGACCAATACCAGCTCCGGCGATGACACCGCCAAATACAGATGATAAAAGTGGATCTGTTGCTACGACTTTTACTGGAACATAGTATAATGCAACAGATAATACAATTACAGAAACAACCGTGTTAAAAATTACTTTTTTTCCAAGACCTATGTATCCTAAAATAAGGATAGGTAAGTTCAATACAAAGTTAATAATACCTGTGTTTACAGGGGTTACAATCCCTAAAATAATAGCAATTCCGCCAATTCCACTACTTAAAATTTTATGGGGGATAAGGAAAAGATTAAAGGCAATTGCGATAATAATAGAACCAAAAATAACACCAAGAAATCTGACCATCTCTTTCCCGTCCTTCACTAAATAATCATATTATTTCAAGATTATATATGAAATTGAAAGTTTTTTGGGAAAACAGTTTATTTTGGAAAATTAGATTAATCTAAATAGTTCGAGTGTTTGGTAAATTGGGAGGGGGATACAGATATGAAGATAACGACGTATCAACAGAAGAGTCCTTTAAAACAAGAGTGTGAGGATTCATTTTTTTGTAATGAAGATAAAATGATTTACGGTGTATGCGATGGAGCAACACCGTTAGTTCCATTTTGTGATGAAGAAGGAAATAATGGAGCATACATCGCTTCACATTTATTTGCAAGTCATTTTACTTCGCTACGAGAGATCAATAGTTTACAAGGTGAAGTTGCAAAGGCGAATGAATTATTGCAAAACAAGATGCTAGAGTACAAGGTTGATACGAGAAAAAAAGACCATCTGTGGTGTACATGTATTGCAGCAGTTCAAATAGAAGGCGATAAACTTGAATATGCACAATTAGGTGATTGTATGATCGTTGCAATACTTCAGGATGGAGCGATAAGAGTATTAACGAAAGATACAGTTAAGGGAATTAGTAAACGCGCAAAAAAGAAGAGGGAAGAGGATCGTAAAAAAGGAGTACCAGTCCCGGAAGAACACGTTTTTCAAGATGTTCGGGAGCAGTTAAAATACAATCGCTATCTTGCAAATATGCCAAACGGCTATTCAGTTGCAAATGGGATGAAAGAAGCAATGACTTATTTACAACATGGGGAATTACATGTAGCTGATGTAAGTGGAATCTTTATTTGTTCGGACGGATTGTTCCATCCGGAGTGGTCGTTAGAACAAATTGTGATATATATAAGAAAGAATAGTATAAAAGAATATGTAGCAATCATTGAAAGGCTAGAAGGAGAAAATAGAATAAGACCAGATGATAAAACAATTATTATAATTGATTTTTAAGGGGAGGAAGTTCAAATGGAAATTAAATGTGTAAATTTAACATTTCAAGATGAATTAGTTCCTTTAGAGAAAGTAAATAAACTGATTGTCCACCATACGTCAGAAGATGGATGGGATGTGTATAAAACCCACGAATTTCATCAAAAGGTAAGAGGCTGGAGCGGGATTGGTTACAATTATTTTATTGAAGAAGATGGAACTGTAGTCGAAGGGCGAGGTTTACATATTGGAGCACATGCGAAAGATAATAATAGTGACACAATTGGAATATGTATGACGGGGAATTTTGATAAATATGATCCAACTACTGCACAAATGAATTCATTATATTCTTTATGTAAAATGTTTATGAAGCAGTTTGCCATAGAGAAAGGAAATATACTCGGCCATAGGGAGTTAGAAGGGGTTACAAAAACTTGTCCAGGAAATCGCTTTTCTATGGTAGAGTTAAGAAAAGTATTATCTTAAATATAGAGGAGTAACGAATGATGATGAACATACAAATAACGAATGATAAAAAAGAAGAGCTTGTAGCACAAATTCAGCAATTTTTCGTTGAAGAAGATTTAGATGAAATTGGACGTTTCCAAGCAGAACGTTTAATAGAAGAAATGATAAAGTTAGTAGGACCATTTGCATACAATCAAGCAATTGGAGATGCAAGAAAACTTGTAACTGAAAAATTAACAAATATTGAAGAAGATTTGTATGTGTTAGAGAAGAATGAAGGGAAGTAAAAAGAGCTATTTTGGTCGTCTTCCGTCAATTATAAAATAAGTATATGCCACGGCTTTTTTTCGATGTTTTGTTTGGAAAAGACCGTGAAATTGTTTTTGGACATATAAAATAAACCTCTTTTTTTCCAAAAGGGACCCTAGAATTAAAAAAACGTTATTCTTTCTTAACAAGCTAGATGAGAAAGAATAACGTTTTTTTTGATTGAGATTAAAAATATATTATCTTAATTTTATCTTTTTTTAATAATTTATTTATGGGCAATTTATAGTTGCTATTTATAATTCCTATATATAACAGCTATGGATACTACGAAAAAGAACTTTGGAGGTGTAACCAATTAGCTGTAATCAAAATTTAAAACATGAATTGCTCACATAGAATCTTCTTTTGGAAGATAAGTGGTGTAATTCTTTGTTAAATGAAGGAAGGGATTGGGAAGCTATGAATAAAACAATTTTAAAAACATGTATCATATCAGCAGTTTTAGGTGGAAGCCTATTAAGTGAAAAAAATGGAGAGGTGAAAGCAGAGGAGGTTACACCACAAACGAATCATACTGGTGTATTCAAAGATGTTCCAAAGGGGCACTGGTCATATGAGGCGATTCATCAATTAACAGGTGAGAAAATTATTTTCGGCTATGATGATGGAAGATTTGGTTTTGGAGATAACGTAACACGCGAACAAGTTGCAGCTTTAATGTATCGTTATTTTAATATGGCAGAAAACAAAAATTATCAGAACCCATATGGGGACGTAAGCGAAGATTCGACAAGCTATATAAAGGAAATCTTGTCTTTAACAGAAATGGGTGTTTTTAAGGGTGATGAGTATGGGAACTTTAGAACGAAGGCATCCTTAACACGTGCAGAAATGGCACAGGTTCTTACAAATGCTTTTCATTTAAAGGCAAAGAGTGATCATACTTTTAATGACGTTTCAACGAACTCATGGGCAAGAAATGCAATTAGTGCTGTTCAAACAAATAATATTGCAAAAGGAGTAGGAGGAGGGGAATTCGCTCCAAGTATGGATGTGACGCGTGAACAGTATGCACAATTTTTATACAATGCAATACAAGAAACTCAACACACGAAAGGGCAGCTACTAGCTAGTATACTTGGTGAAACAAACTGGAAAGGGACAAAAGTCTATGACAAAGATCATAATGATTTAACGAAAGAAAATCAAAATTTCATCGGGCTTGCAAAATATGATGCTAAAACTGCAAGGTATGAATTTTTTAATGCAAATACAGGAGAGAGTCGTAATGATAGCGGTACCTTTTTTATAACCAACGATGGAAAGAAAAGAGTGTTAATTTCTGAAACGCAAAATTATCAAGCAGTTGTTGAATTAACGCAATTAGACAAGGAGAAATTTACATATAAAAGAATGGGGAAAGATGCAAAAGGGAACGATGTAGAAGTATTTGTTGAGCATGTTCCTTATCAAGAAAAAGAGCTTTCTTTTACCCGACCTGATAAAAATTTAGAAAGCTCGACGGGGAAAATAGTTACAGACGTTGATGGAGATGAAATCTTATCTAGTACTCTATGGAACGGAACAGTGGTATTAGATGAACAGGGTAATAATGTAACAAACTACAACTCTAACTTAATCAGTCTAGCAAAATATGATAAAAATACAAATAAATATGAGTTTTTCAATATGAATACAGGGATAAGTCGTGGGGATTATGGTTTCTTCGATGTTGTACATGACAATAAAATAAGAGCTCACGTTTCGTTAGGAAATAATAAATATGGTGCGGTCCTTGAACTTACAGAGTTAAATAAAGATAAATTTACGTATACAAGAATAGGGAAAGATGCGAATGGAAAAGATATAAAAATCTTTGTTGAGCATGAACCGTATACAGGTGACCTAAAACCAAATTTCACAAAGTAAGATGTAAAAGTAATCTTATACTCTAGCAAAGGCATTATGTTAGAAAATGTTAGTAAGGAAAAACCTGAGTGATTAGGATTAGGTAATTATACAATAGAAGTAAAATAGTTCTTTATAGACAAATAGATGCCTTGAGGCATCTATTTGTCATTTTAAAATGATCTTATGGGTAAATGTAAAATACAAACTCTCTTACTTTCTCGGTTGTATTTTCATTTTTGAGTAGCTGACAATCTTCTCAGATCTAGTAACTTACTACTTGCACGACCATACATCGTGGCTCTTTTTTATTTGTTCTCTTTATATTCATGTATTTTCTCTTTTACATTACCGACAGTATCTTTAGCAGAGCCTTTCACCTTATCCCATTTTCCTTCAGCTTGTAATTTTTTATTGTCAGTGACTTTCCCAACAACTTCTTTTACTTCACCTTTTACTTTATCAATAGCACCTTCTACTTTTTCTTTTAAACCATGATCATGTTTAGTCATACATTTCTCCTCCTTGTAGTTTGAGTAGAATTCTCTTTTCATATTGCAAGTTGAATGATGTATCTAGTAATAGCGTAACAAATTTAGTTTGAATATTCAAATGAGTAACAGGATAGAAAGGTAATTGTCATAAAATGTATACATTCGTAATGGAAAGAAAAAGAAAGTTAATTATATGTCTTTCGCAGTCCATATTGATTTTGTATAAGCAATTTTCATATGGGCACGTTCCATATTATTTTGACTGCCGCTACCGAATCTTGCTTGTCCAACTATTAAATTACAATTGGATTCAAGAGCGGTCTCAATTCGTTTTTGAATTAATACGGTATGACAACCTTTACGTTGAAATTCTGGCAAAGTAGCAGAAGCAGCTAATGAAGCAACACCTTTATTTATATAAAGTACCCCTATACTAGCAGGAGTGTTTTGAACTTCGGCTATGAAAAAATGCCATCCTGGTTTATTGTAAAGAATTTCATTATTTTGACGAACACCATTTTTTGTAAAGGACGGCATATTAAATCCACGTATATAAATATCTGCAAAAGTATGAAACTCATTTTCTTTCAGTTTGCGTACTGAAATGTTAGAAGGGGGAAGCGGAAAATCTTGTCCCGGTATGCTATATAAAGCGGTATGGAAGCTCGATTGGTAAAACCCTTGTTGAGATAAGTATTGAAATAGTTCAGTTGTACCTTGAGCCGGTGTAATTTCAAAACGGCAAGGGATTTGTAGTGATTGATAATAAGCGATGATTTCATCTATCTCATCTGTATTTGTAAATGTAATGCCTTTTACCGTATTAAAAGCAGGACCAGCAATTATTTTTGATGAAAAGGCAGTGGCACTCCCGAACTTTTTCATTTGTACTTGCATTGGATTTCCGCTTATTTCTTGTAGTGCCTCTAATCTAGAAGAAAGCATGTGTATTTCTGCGTTCTCGATTTCTTGTGCTGTATTGACTGTCATAATTGTACTCATACGATTCCTCCGTCAATTAATATAGTTCATAGTACATATACGATTTTTCTTCTGAAATTCCTGTTGAAATGTAAGAGAATAAGAGGTTTTTTGGAAGGGAAATGGAAGCGGACTGTCGAAGGGAGTGGAAACAGATTAAAGGTGGTGCTCTCATGAAACAGAAAGACGTGCAGACATGCTCTCATTGCGGTTCTCAAAACATAGGAGAAGGTGAGTTTATCGGTTATGCACAAATACGGAAAAAGGAAACGATGTTCACATCTTCACCAGTGGATGCTTATATTTGTACAGATTGCGGGAATATCCTTTCATTAAAGGTACGGAATTATGAAAGGTTTAGGCAGAAGCCGCTATGATTGTTGAGAAGTGGTCATATCCAGCGTTGTATACGAAACGTCTTATATTAAGGGAAATTAATATGAGTGATATTTTACATATATATGAGTATGCCTCAGATAAAGAAATCTCAACGTATACAGTATGGGATGCTCATCAATCGTTACATGACACACAAAAATATATAGAAGAAATTGTGAGTCAATATGAGAAAGAAAAAGTAGCTCCCCTTGGAATTGTATTAAGAGAGGAACAAAAACTCATAGGGACTTGTGGATTTATAAAATATGATGTAACTGAACATAAAGCGGAAATTGCATACGCCTTATCACGAAAATATTGGGGTAGAGGATTAGCTACCGAGGCGGCTTCAGCTTTTTTTAGCTATGGTTTTAATGAGTTACGTCTTAATAGTATTGAAGCAGGATGTAATTCAGAAAATGAAGCATCTGAAAAATTAATGAAACGTTTGAATATGGAATACGATTGTACAATTCAAAAGGATTTGTTCATTAAAGGTAAGTATCGTGATACGAAAAGGTATTGTATATCTAGGAAAAGATATATGAATCAATGAAATATTTTATATTGAAAACTCCTTTAATTGAATAAGGGGGTTTTTGTTTTATGTATAACAATAATTACCTTTAATTGTTATAATTGGTTATTGAGAGGTGTTGTTTTTCTTAATACCACAATCATAGAAGAAAACTAGCTAAATCGTATAGAAAACCGCTATATAACACAATCGCAACCGTAAGTTGACAAAGTGCAACCGCAGGAAGATAGAGATAGGGGCAATGTTTGCATACAATTTAGTTAAGAAAACAAAGGGGGACACACATATGGGATTTGGTGAAAAGCTTTTTAAATTAAGAAAGGAAAAGGGCCTTTCTCAAGAAGCATTAGCTGAGAAATTAAACACAACAAGGCAAGCAGTTAGTAAATGGGAAAACGGTCAAGGATTTCCTGAAACTGAAAAGTTAATAATGATTGGAAATGTATTTGAAGTATCTCTTGATTACTTATTAAAAGAAACTGCTGAACAAATTAATGAAACTGAACATGGTTATTATGTAAGTACGGAAATGGCAGAAGGGTATATAGTGTACGGACAAAAGATTTCAAAATATATCGCGTTAGGGTTTAGTTTGCTTATTTTATCTACAATACCGTATTTATTATTCAAAGAAGATGTAACAATGTCGACATTTCTTGTCATTATTATTGCTGTCCTTGGAATTGGAGCAATGATGGTACCTGCAACGATAGAAGAGAGTCGATACAATGTATTAAAAAAGAAGAATTACTATTTGATCAAAACTTTTTAAAAGAATTGACAAAAAGATATGAAGTAATTAAGAAGAGGTATGCTGCAGTGATGATTGTTGGATTTTGTTTTATTGCAGCAGGAGCGATACCATTTTTATTTGAGAAAAAGCATATCACTTCAGGCGAATTAGTGCAGTATTATCCGTACTGTGTTGTACTTATTGCTATTGGAGTCTATCTTTTTGTTCGTGTTGTAGGAGTGTGGGAGATGTATCGGATTTTAGTAGAAAATAAAGAATATAGTAATCGTGTCATTTTTAAATTAAAAAAGAAAGTAAGAAAAAAGGTAGATAGTTTTTAAATAGGAGAGAACCATGTTTTGTATCGTATGTATTCAAAACATGGTTTTTATTTATTAGAATTATTTCCAAAGAAATAATTCAGAAAATACAGAAAAATATCGTAATTTTTTGTAGAAGTCTGTTATAATATACAGAAATGAAAACGCTTTAAAGGGAGGATGTAAACAATATGATGATGAATGTACCTCTAACAATTAGTTCTATGATGGAAAGGGCAGAAAAACTATTCCCGAAGAAAGAAATCATTTCACGGACGCATGATACAGTTACGACCTTAACGTATAAGCAGCTAGGGGAAAGGACAAGAAGACTTTCCAGTGCGTTAACAAAGCTTGGGATTAAAGAAGGCGAGCGCATAGGAACGTTAGCGTGGAATCATCATCGACATGTAGAAGCATATTTTGCTATTCCAGGTATTGCTTCCGTTTTACACACAATTAATATTCGTTTATCTCCTCAACATATTTCATACATTATTCAGCATGCAGAAGATCGAATTCTACTTATTGATGAAGATCTCGTACCACTTGTTGAAAATATTCAATCGCAATTATCAACTGTACAAGCCTACATTATTATGACTGATAAAGACGAACTTCCAAAAACTACACTGGAGCCTGTATATCATTATGAAAAGCTATTAGAAGAAGGCGATCCCAATTTCCAATTTGTAAAAGATATTGATGAAAATACACCTGCTGGTATGTGTTATACGTCAGCAACTACAGGGAATCCAAAAGGCGTTGTTTATACGCATCGTAGTACGGTTTTGCATTGTATGGCACTCGGTTTAGCCGATACAGCTGCTTTATCGGAAAGTGATGCGGCTATGGCAATTGTACCAATGTTCCATGTGAATGCTTGGGGGCTTCCTTTTGCAGCTACTTGGTTTGGAACTAAACAAGTTCTGCCAGGACCAATGTTTACTCCGAAAATTTTATTAGAGATGATTCAAGCTGAAAAAGTAACGATAGCAGCAGGTGTGCCGACAATTTGGCTCGGTGTATTACAAGAGTTAGAAAATAATAGTTACGATTTATCTAGTATAACGAGAATATTATGCGGTGGTGCTGCTGCACCGAAAAGCGTTATTAAAGCATTTGAGCAAAAATATAATGTTCCTTTCGTACATGCATATGGTATGACTGAAACAAGCCCGCTCGTAACACTTGCACGTTTAAAAAGTTATGAAACAGAATTATCATATGAAGAGCAATTAGAAATCCGCTCAAAACAAGGATATCTTGTCCCTGGTGTAGAGATGAAAGTAGTCGGTACAAACGGTGAAGTGAAGTGGGATGGTACTGAGATGGGAGAGTTATGTTTACGAGCACCTTGGATCGCTGAAAGCTATTATAACGATGATCGTACTGTCGAAGGATTCCGAGACGGTTGGTTATATACTGGTGATGTTGTTACAGTTGATGAGGAAGGCTGCGTGAAAATTGTTGATCGTACGAAAGATGTTATTAAAAGCGGAGGAGAATGGATTTCTTCAGTGGATCTTGAAAATGCTTTAATGGCACATGATGCTATATTTGAAGCGGCTGTCGTTGCAATTCCACACCCGCAGTGGCAAGAGCGTCCAGTTGCCTGCGTTGTACAAAAGAAAAATAGTACTGTTACAAAAGAAGAACTATATGAATTTTTAAAACCACAGTTTGCGAAGTGGTGGTTACCAGACGATATTGTATTTATGGAAGAAATACCGAAAACATCTGTTGGGAAGTTTTTAAAACAGGCACTTCGAAAAGAACTTGAGCATTTGCATAAAGAGAAATAACCGAATTTTTATTTGTAAACTTATTTTTAATCACGGTTGACAAACGTCGAAGGGAAAGA
This sequence comes from Bacillus sp. TH30, assembly GCF_016650875.1. Lineage (NCBI taxonomy): Bacteria > Bacillati > Bacillota > Bacilli > Caryophanales > Bacillaceae > Bacillus > Bacillus sp. TH30. The sequence continues at coordinate 4,360,369 of NZ_JAEKEY010000002.1, forward strand.
TAATATAACTCCTATAATATGTTATCTAAAATCTAATTTAAGTTTACAAATAGGAGAAGCAAATATGAATACAAAAAACTTAGTTTTCGTCGCTTTATTTAGTTCTATTATGGGAGTGTTAGGGTTAATACCTCCAATTGCTCTTGCTATTACACCAGTTCCAATTACATTACAATCACTCGGTGTTATGCTTGCTGGTGGGTTGTTAGGCTCACGGCTCGGTGCGTTAAGTCAGCTTATTTTCTTACTTATAGTTGGAGTTGGAGCACCATTACTTGCTGGTGGGCGCGGGGGACCAGGGGTATTTGTTGGGCCAAGTGCAGGATATTTACTTGGTTATATCGTTGGAGCGTTTGTCATTGGATATTTAATTGAGCGTTTGCGTGAAGTTTCTATTATAAAAGTACTATGCATTAATATAATTGGTGGTATTTTCGTAGTTTATGTATTTGGTATCATTGTCCAAGCTTTCGTAATGGATATTTCCGTATGGGAAACGATGAAAGTAAGTGTCGCATTTTTACCAGGTGATTGCATAAAAGCGACTATAGCAGCGATTCTTGTGACAAGATTACATCGCTCATTGAAACATATTATTACGCCTGCTTTGAAGAATAAAAAAATTACAAATGCAGGGTAAGAAAAAGGAGAAACACGTTACTTGCGTGTTTCTTTTTATTATTTTGTAAAGGAAGGAAGTCTCATATGGGGATTACAAAAGAATATAAAAAGTATGCCTCTTTACAACCAAATAAAATAGCGATTAAAGAAAATGATAGAGTATTAACATATAAAGAATGGTTTGAGTCAGTTTGTAAAGTAGCAAACTGGTTGAATGAAAAAGAATCGCAGAATAAAACGATAGCAATTTTATTAGAGAATAGTATGGAATTTTTACAACTATTTGCTGGTTCTGCTATGGCTGGATGGGTTTGTGTGCCGCTAGATATAAAATGGAAACGAGATGAACTTAAAGAAAGAATAGCGATTAGTAAACCGGATATTATTGTGGCGGAGCAGTATAGGCTTAGTGATATATCGTGCGAAGAAGGAAGGATTATTGAGATTGAAGAATGGAAAGAAATGATTGAGAACTATCTTCCTGCATATCATTCTGTAGAAAATGTACAAAACGCTCCTTTTTATATGGGATTTACATCAGGATCGACTGGAAAAGCAAAAGCGTTTTTACGTGCTCAACAGTCGTGGGTACATAGTTTTGATTGTAATGTACATGATTTTTATATGAAAAAGGAAGATTCTATTTTCATAGCTGGGACGCTTGTTCATTCTCTTTTCTTATACGGGGCAATAAGTGCATTATTTCTAGGACAAACGGTACACATAATGAGAAAGTTTGTACCAGTTCAAGTGCTATCTAGTATAAAGATAGAGAATATTTCTGTAATGTATACAGTTCCTACAATGCTTGAGTCTTTGTATAAAGAAAATAAAGTAATTGAAAGTGAAATGAAAATTATTTCGTCAGGAGCGAAATGGGAAGTTGAAGCAAAAGAGAAGATGAAGAATGTGTTTCCTTATGCAAAAAGATATGAGTTTTATGGTGCGTCTGAGCTAAGCTTTGTAACGGCATTGGTTGATGAAGAGAGTGAAAGAAAACCGAATTCAGTAGGGAAACCTTGTCATAATGTACAAGTTCGAATATGTAATGAAGCAGGAGAAGAAGTACAGACAGGTGAGGTAGGAACTGTGTATGTGAAAAGTGATCAGTTTTTTATGGGCTATGTATCGGATGGAGCTATAATCCCGCAATTGTCCGAAGGTGGCTGGATGACAGTGCAGGATGTGGGCTACCAAGATGAAGAAGGCTTTATATATATTGTTGGTAGAGAGAAGAATATGATTTTATTTGGAGGAATCAATATTTACCCAGAAGAGATAGAAAGGGTATTACAGACACATCCAGCTGTTGAAGAAATAGTTGTGGTTGGTGTAGAAGATAGTTACTGGGGTGAAAAGCCTGTCGCTATCGTAAAAGGAAGTGCTACAAAGCAACAATTAAAGAGTTTTTGCTTACAACGATTATCATCTTTTAAAATACCGAAAGAATGGTACTTTGTTGATGAAATACCTTATACAAATAGTGGGAAAATAGCTCGCAATGCAGCAAAAAGTATGATTGAAAACAGGGAGAAGATATATGAATAGGGCGGTTATTGTAGAAGCGAAAAGAACACCTATTGGTAAAAAAAACGGGATGTTGAAAGATTATGAAGTTCAGCAATTAGCAGCACCACTTCTTACGTTTTTAAGTAAAGGAATTGAGAGAGAAATAGACGATGTTATATTAGGGAATGTTGTTGGACCGGGAGGTAATGTTGCAAGATTATCGGCTTTAGAAGCTGGGCTTGGTTATCATATACCTGGTGTAACGATTGACCGGCAATGCGGCGCTGGATTGGAAGCAATTCGTACTGCGTGTCATTTTATTCAAGGGGATGCAGGTAATTGTTATATTGCTGGGGGCGTAGAGAGTACAAGTACGTCACCTTTTCAAAATAGAGCGCGGTTTTCACCTGAAACAATTGGGGATCCTGATATGGGAGTGACAGCTGAGTATGTTGCAGAGCAATATAACATAACAAAAGAGATGCAAGATGAATATGCTTGTCTTAGCTATAAAAGAACGCTGCAAGCATTAGAAAAAGGATATATACAAGAAGAGATATTACCTCATTATTTTAATGGATTATTAGATGAATCTATAAAGCGAGAAATGAATTATGAAAGAATGATTAAGAGAACGAAACCTGTATTTTTGCAAAATGGAACGGTAACAGCAGGGAATTCGTGTGGTGTAAATGACGGGGCATGTGCTGTTCTTGTAATGGAAGAGGGGCAAGCTCGGAAATTAGGGTACAAGCCAGTTCTTCGTTTCGTTCATAGTGCTGTAGTTGGAGTTGACCCAAATCTTCCAGGAACTGGTCCGATATTTGCCGTACAAAAAATACTTAGAGAAATGAATTTAGTAATAGAAGATATTGATTGTATTGAGATGAATGAAGCGTTCGCCGCTAAAGTTGTTGCATGTGCGCAAACGTTACAAATTCCGTATGAAAAGTTAAATGTAAATGGTGGTGCAATAGCACTTGGTCATCCGTACGGTGCGTCTGGAGCTATGCTTGTAACGCGCTTGTTTTATCAGGCTAAAAGAGAGTATATGAAATATGGAATTGCTACATTAGGAATTGGGGGAGGGATAGGGCTTGCTCTATTATTTGAGAAAGTAGAAAACTAGCAAGATAACTAGTTTTCTATTTTTTCAGGAATATAGGCGTTGTTACCAGGTTTTGCTTTTATTTTGTTCCAAGCAGCGATAGCATCAGCTTTTGATTTTCCTTTGTTATTTGGATCTTCGAAAAAGTCGCGAGTAAAGCGATTGTATTCAAACTGTGTACCGATAGTTGTTTTATAGGATGGTTCTTTTTTACGTTCGTTTTCTTCGTACCAAAACGTTATCGCGTCTTCATATGTTTTTCCAATATTCTCTTTAAAAAACTTTTGAAGAGCTACTGTAAAGCGAAAGTTTGCTCCAATTTTTTCTTTGAAAAAAGCACGCACATCTTCACTACAGCGGTGATTTTCAGTAATAATTGTTTGAAGAGAAAGATCTTTATAAGAGAGGGAAGCTTTACTCACTTTTTGATGAGAACTGTTTTTTAATACTTTACCCGTAGTTAAATAATGTGAGATACGCCCGCTTATTTCAATCTTAGAGCCACTAGCTGGTAAATCATGCTCACGACAAAATGTTTGCAGTTCTGTTTTTAACCAATAATAGTTTTGGAAATCTTCAAGAGATATAGACTTTGTTAAAGGTGGGCGCATGCATATAACAACTTCTTTCTTCCATAATTTTCTTTAATTATAAAACATACGTTCCTTTTGTGGAAGGATTAATTTATAAATTTAATGGGAAGAGGAGATTACATATGGAAAATGTAATGCAAGTTCGTGTTACTGGAATTTTAATTGAAGATGAAAAAGTATTGTTAGTAAAACAAAGAGTCGCTAATCGGAATTGGTCTTTACCTGGAGGAAGAGTAGAGAATGGTGAAACGTTAGAAGAAGCGATGATTCGAGAAATGAGAGAAGAAACCGGATTAGAAGTTAAGATTAAGAGACTACTCTATGTTTGTGATAAACCAGATGCTATCCCATCTTTATTGCATATTACATTTCTGCTTGAAAGGATTGCAGGTGAAATCAAGCTTCCGTCTAATGAATTTGATCTTAATCCAATTCATGATGTACAAATGGTAGCGATAGAAGAATTGAGTAGATATGGTTTTTCTGAGAAGTTCATTAAACTTGCATCTGAAAAGTTCTTGAACGCAGGAAGTTATCAAGGGTTAAAACAAAATATTGGTTTGTAAACATAAGAGGAGGCTGTTATTTTAGAACAGCCTCCTCTTACTCTATAAGTTGTGTTTATTGTTGTATTTTGTTGGAAAATCGATATTTCTTATAGAATCGTTCATATAATTTCATTTACTGTACTACTGTGTACGAAGCAGAAAAGAGAAGTGGATGTCACACAGTTCAATGACATCCCATTCATAAAATAATCTACACTGCTGACTGTAAAGAAGAAACAAGTTGATCTAAAAACTCATCCCCACTCATAATTGCTTTTCCTCCGCCGCGAGCATTCTTTTTATTTCCGCCACCTTTTCCTTCAATAGAAGGGAGGGCATCTTTTAAAAGTGTATTCATATCGAGTGTCACTGCTTTACCACAAGCGAGAATACATTGTAATTTTTCCTCATTTTCAATAACGAAATATGTAATTGCGTGTTCTTGTTGTTCCGTAATAATAGCAGCTAGTTTTGCGACTTCTTGCATAGAGCGATTTGTAAATGCTCGAGAGATAAGTGTTCCAGCATGTATTTCTTCCGATTGTTGTAATAGTTCATTTGCTTCTACAAATAATAGTTTTTCATTCATTGCTTGTACTGCCTTTTCGTTTTCTTTTTGAGAGGTAAGAAGTTGTGCTACTTTTGCTGGAATATCAGTGTCGCTACTGTTCAATTGTTTAGAAACATCTTTCATAATTTGTTGCTGTTGTCCCATTAATTTAAGAGAGCGCCAACCAGCGATAAATGTTAAGCGTATACCACCTTTATTGCGCTCCCATCCTAGTATTTGAATAGGACCTACTTCACCTGTATGTTTCGGGTGTGTTCCACCACAACCGTTGTAATCATAATTTGCGATAATAACAACGCGTATATTTTCTGTCATAGTTGGTTCTTTGCGAAGGGGTAATGCTTTGGCCTCTTCTAAGTTCATCCATTTAATACGAATAGGGTGGTTTTCAAAAACAATTTGATTAGCAATTTGTGCGGCCTTCTCAACAGTTTCTGTAGAAAGGTTGGCAGTTTCTAAATCAATGGTTATAGTTTCTTTTCCAAGATGGAACCCGATTGTCGGTATGTTAAAGTGATCCCAAAAAGCAGCGGATAAAATGTGCTGAGCTGTATGTTGCTGCATATGATCAAAACGGCGATCCCAATCTATTTTACCCTCTACTTCTTCCATATGTAATTGTTCTACTATGAAATGGCGAATTTCTCCATCTACTTCTTCAACGTTAATTACCGGAATACCATTTAAAGTTCCAGTGTCATGTGGTTGTCCGCCGCCTGTTGGATAAAATGCAGTTTCATTTAAGACAACATATAAGTTTCCTTCTGTATCATGCTCTTGTTTTATAACTTTAGTTGTAAAGGTTTGCTGATAAGCATCGATGTAATATAATTTTTTCTCCAATTTTCTTTCCCCTTTCGTGTTAGCTAGTTTCATTGTAAAGCAATTGAAATTAGTTTCCTAATATTTCAGAAGAAAGAAACTTTTTTAGAATTTTCTTGCTATAATAAGAAGAAAATGCGGGGGGGAATGAAAATGCCATATGAAAACGGCGTAGATAAATTGCTTAGTTTAAGCAGAAATATTTCCGAATTATATCGAGAATTAAATGAGATGACCCGGATTTTAACGGATTGTAATCGAGAAAGTGTGAAATTTGATCGGTTATATGTAAAGGAGTTACTTTGGAAAAAAGAAGATGTCATAGAGAAGTATGAACAATTACTCGTCCAGCTTTGTATTAATGAATGCTTTGATTTAAAAAGTGTAATTACTGGCGAATATAAGTATACATATGAAGAAGTAGAAAGCATTGTTTTAGAATTTAATGAAAAGTATAACGTAGCTATTTTGATTAAAGATGTTTGTAAAGAACTACAGTTTACATATGGAATTGATATGGAAATAACGAGAACAGCTCGGGTATAAACATCTCAAGTATAGAAAAAGGAAAAAGAAAGCAGATCCTTTGCTTTCTTTTTTTATGTAGGAAAAGGGAGAGTAGGTTTAAAGATGAAGGGGAAGTTACAAAATATTCATCCACTTGGAATGAGTATCATTATAGGGACATTATTTGCTAGGTTTGCAACTTCAATGAGCATTCCTTTTTTAGCGATTTATTTAACGACTGTTAAAGACGTATCGGCTGGAATGACCGGTGCTATCATTGGAACGAGTGCGCTTGTTGGAGTGTTTGCTAGTTTTATTGGGGGCAATTTATCTGATCGATTTGGTCGAAAGATGATTATAATATGGTCCATGATTGTTTGGGTGTTTGTATTTATAGGATTTTCAGTTGCAGAGCATGTTTTGAGTTTCTTTCTATTAAACGCTTTGAATGGCTTATGTCGTTCTTTTTTTGAACCGACATCAAGAGCTTTATTATCAGATTTAACGAAACCAGAGTATCGTTTACTCGTATATAATTTGCGTTACGGTGCAATAAATGTTGGAGTAGCGATGGGTCCACTTGTTGGATTACAGATTGGAAGTGCAAAATCAACGATTCCTTTTTTAGTAGCCGCTGGAGTGTACATTTTATATACAGTTATATTAGCGTTTCAATTTAAGAAATATCCACTTGATAAAAAGAAAGTAGCTACAGAAAATCCGGTCACAATGTTAAGTGCGGTTCGGATTTTGCGAAAAGACATAGTATTTTTAGTTGCTTTAGTCGGAATCATTTTGAGTAATAGTGGTTTTTCACATTTAACGACGACACTATCTCAATATTTTGCAAACGCACATATATTTCAAGATGGAGTAAAGTTGTTCTCATATATGCTAACTTTAAATGCGATTACAGTAGTAGTTATTCAATACCCTGTTATTCAAATGTGTAAAAAGTATACGCCGTTAGCATCTATTATGGTTGGAACGTTATTTGTGAGCGGGGGATTGTTTGGATTTGGACTAGTAGAATCTATGTTAGGGGCTGCTATATGTACAATTATTTTTACATTCGGAGAAGTATTAATGTTTTCAATGACAGATGTATTTATTGATGAGATAGCTGTTCCACATTTGAAAGGGACATATTTTGGAGCTATGGGATTTTCAGGAATTGGAGTAGTAATTGGTCCTTGGTTTGGCGGGATACTTCTCGATCATTATGGATATCAAAATGGCTTTATAGTATTTTTAATATTAGCTATATTTTCAAGCATAGCGTTCCCAGTTCTTTTAGTGACAAAAGGTTTAATGAAAAAAAGATATATTAGAAATTCTAAAATAGAAATACATGCGAAATAACATGAGCCCGAGCAAACTAAAAAGTTGCTCGGGCTCATGTTTGTGTTTATAGTAATCCTTAATTTGAAAAAAGAACTTTCTTTTCATGCTTATTGGCAACTTCGTTTTTGGAAATATGAATGGCTAAACATCCATTCTCTAAACAGGCTAGCATCTTGTTATAAATGATATTAGTAGGTAAAGGAACAATCCGCTGTAAAGAAGTGTTTTTATAAAGTATACAAATGTTTAGGCCTGTCTCCATCTTTTTAATGAGTACATTTTGTGCAGTTGCATTTGGTACATCTGTTTCCAAAATGTATTCTTGTTCTGTTTCACAAAGGTCAATATGAATTTGATTTGGAAAACTAAAGTTGCTACAAGAATCAGAACAAAATTGATCCATCCATTCTTCGAAACCATCAACATGAAAAAGACAATCCTTCTTTTTCTTGCCCATGAAAGACACCCTCCGTAAAATCTCAATTCATACTATGTTATGCATGAATGAAATAGAGGTGAAGAACAAATAGAAAAATATAAACATTTTATGTGAAAGATACAGTGTGTGTGAATGCTTTTGCTTTACATATCATGATGTGCATGATTTTTTTGACGTGAATGATTACGATTTTTAACTTTGTGAGATCCACTTAAAGGTTCGGGCTGTCCAGAAGATTGCCCTTTTTTCTCGTTTTGACGATTAGATTGATTATTGTTTTTACCCATTGTATTTTACACCTCCTCTCCCTATTTAGAATGAGAGAAGTTTGCGAATTTATACGAGAATGTTTTTTGAGAAACGGGTAAAGATAAGTAGGACTAACTCATATAGGAAGGGGAAAGTGTTATGCCATATCATAAAGATAAGCAACAGGCTTTTCAGGCCGCGCAGCAAGGGGTTGTTCAAGCGGAAAATATATTCAATAATATTGTGAAAAATGACCCGAATTACGGCCATGATTTAAAAGAGTTACGCCAAGAAGTGCAAGAGGCGTACGAACAAATTCAAAATGCACTTGAAGTAGCATCAGAAACGCAGCGTCCACAACTTGAGCAATATGAAAGTAATCTCCAAAATATTATGCGAAATGTAGATCAAATAGAAAAGTGAAAAGGTTGTTGTGAATTCAACAATCTCATTACTTTTAGTGCTACTATGCTGAAACGAAAAATTATTCTATCAATTTTTTCTTTAATTTGTGCAGTACATATATTTCAAGTGGACAAAGTGGAAGCTAAAATGTTGTTAAGAAAAGAGCTAGAGCCAACTGGCTATGTAACATGGGAAGTACCAAATAATGAAAAAATTATCGCAATTACATTTGATGATGGACCGGACCCAACTTATACACCGCAAGTATTAGAGTTATTACGTCAATATAAAGCGGAAGCGACTTTTTTTATGATTGGCTTTCGAGTTCAGCGTAATCCGTACTTAGTAAAGCAAGTGTTGAAAGAAGGGCATGAAATCGGAAATCATACGATGAATCATTTGTATGCGAGTAATTCATCAGATGAAAAATTAGAACATGATATTTTAAATGGAAAGAAATATTTTGAAAAATGGGTGAAAGAACCTTTATTGTTCCGTCCGCCAGGTGGATATATTAATGATGCTGTATTTACTACGGCAAAAAAAGCTGGGTATCAAATTGTTCTATGGTCATGGCATCAAGACCCTCGTGATTGGGCGAATCCAGGTACAGAATCCATAGTAAATCATGTTGTGAAAAATGCTAAAAGTGGAGATATTGTACTGTTGCACGATGGAGGAAGTGATCGTAGTCAAACAGTGGCGGCATTAGCAAAAATTTTACCTGAGCTGAAAAAGCAGGGTTATCGATTTGTAACAGTTTCGGAGTTGTTACGTTATAAACATTAGAGAAAATCCCAAAAGGTATACCTTTTGGGATTTTTCGTTACTGATTCTTTTTTCGTTTCTTATTATTTTGTCGCTCTGCCGGAGTTAAAGGTTCATTTGCGAACTCTTCATTATAGCCAGTTCCTTGCCCTTGGGCGGATGCAGCATTCATTCCTGAAATAATATGATTGGCTTTTCGTTTACCCATTTTTCTCACCTCTATAATGTTTTTTATAGACGAACCATGAGTCGTTCATAGCATATATGAACGTAAAGTAAAACGCTGAAAGAGTGCTTTACTTTATAGTAATAGTATTAATAAAGAGCATGGACACTATTCAAATTTAGAAAGATAAAGAAAACTTATGATAATCCATAAGTTTCTTATTATTTACTTATTTAGAAAGTTGTAATAAGATATTATCGTAAGGTATTGAAAAGTTTGTCTACATTTTATATTCAGACAAATTAGTCACGTTTAACAGGGGGGAAACATAATGGTCAAACATAATCCATTTCAATCACGTGCAACTTTTGAACTAGATGGAAAGACGTATCATTATTATCAATTGAAAGCGCTTGAAAACGCAGGGGTTGGCAACGTATCTCAATTACCATATTCCGTGAAAGTTTTACTTGAATCTGTACTTCGTCAAGTAGACGGACGCGTAATTACAGAAGAACACGTTACAAATTTAGCGAAATGGGGAACGAAAGATGTTCAAGATATCGATGTTCCGTTTAAACCATCTCGCGTAATCTTACAAGACTTCACAGGTGTTCCAGCTGTTGTAGATTTAGCTTCGCTTCGTAAAGCAATGGCAGATATGGGCGGAGATCCTGATAAAATTAATCCAGAAATTACTGTAGACCTTGTAATTGACCACTCTGTACAGGTTGATAGAGCGGGTACAGCAGACTCGCTTGCATTCAACATGGACTTAGAGTTTAAACGTAATGAAGAACGTTATAAATTTTTAAGCTGGGCACAGAAATCATTTGATAACTACCGTGCAGTTCCACCAGCAACAGGTATTGTACACCAAGTAAATCTTGAATATTTAGCACCGGTTGTTCATGCGGTGAAAAATGCTGAAGGTGACTTAGTTGCATACCCAGATTCATTAGTTGGAACTGACTCACATACAACAATGATTAATGGTATTGGTGTTCTTGGATGGGGCGTTGGTGGTATTGAAGCAGAAGCAGGAATGCTTGGACAGCCTTCATATTTCCCAGTACCTGAAGTAATCGGTGTGAAATTAACTGGTACACTTCCAAGTGGTACAACAGCAACTGATGTTGCATTAAAAGTAACACAAGTGTTACGTCAAAAAGGTGTAGTTGGTAAATTTGTTGAGTTCTTCGGTAGTGGACTAAAGAGCATGCCTTTAGCTGACCGTGCAACAATTTCAAATATGGCACCAGAATACGGTGCAACTTGTGGATTCTTCCCAATCGACGATATTTCATTAGAATACTTACGTTTAACAGGTAGAGATGAAGAACAAATTCGCGTTGTTGAAGAATATTGTAAAGCAAACGGTTTATTCTATACAGCAGATAGTAAAGATCCAATCTATACTGATCTTGTTGAAATTGATTTAAATACAATCGAATCTAACCTTTCTGGACCGAAACGTCCGCAAGATTTAATCCCGCTTTCAGATATGAAAGAGGAGTTCCATAAAGCTGTTGTAGCACCAGTTGGAACACAAGGACTTGGATTCAATGAGCAAGAGTTCGATAAAGAAGTGAAAGTTACATTGAAAGATCAAGAAGTAACGATGAAAACAGGTGGAATTGCAATCGCTGCAATTACAAGCTGTACAAATACGTCAAATCCGTACGTGTTAATTGGAGCAGGGTTAGTTGCGAAGAAAGCAATTGAAAAAGGACTTAAAGTACCTGGTTACGTAAAAACATCGTTAGCACCAGGATCTAAAGTTGTTACAGAGTACTTAGATAAGTCTGGTTTAACAACGTATTTAGATCAATTAGGTTTCCAAACAGTTGGTTACGGCTGTACGACTTGTATCGGTAACTCTGGTCCATTAGCAGAGGAATTAGAAGAAGCAATCGCAGCAAATGATTTATTAGTAACATCTGTTTTATCTGGTAACCGTAACTTTGAAGGTCGTATTCACCCACTTGTAAAGGCAAACTACTTAGCATCACCACCACTTGTTGTGGCATATGCACTTGCAGGTACTGTTGATATTGACCTGAAAAATGATGAAATCGGTAAAGATGTAAATGGTAATGCTGTTTACTTTAATGATATTTGGCCATCAGCTAAAGAAATTGAAGATGTAGTTCAAAGTGTTGTTACATCTGAATTGTTCAAAAAAGAATATGCACAAGTATTTAACAGCAATGAGCGCTGGAATGAAATCCAAACTTCAAATGAAGCTTTATATACTTGGGATAATGATTCAACATACATTCAAAACCCACCGTTCTTCGAAGGATTATCTAAAGAGCCAGGTGAAGTTGAAACATTATCAGGTTTACGCATAGTTGGTAAATTTGGTGATTCTGTAACAACAGACCACATTTCACCAGCAGGTTCAATTGGTAAGCACACGCCAGCTGGACGTTATTTACTAGAAAACGGCGTACAACCAGTCGACTTTAACTCTTACGGTTCTCGTCGTGGTAACCATGAAGTTATGATGCGTGGTACATTTGCAAACATCCGTATTAAAAACCAAATCGCACCAGGAACAGAAGGCGGATATACAACATATTGGCCAACTGGTGAAGTAACATCTATCTATGATGCTGCTATGAAGTATAAAGAAGATGGCACAGGCCTTCTAGTTGTTGCTGGTAAAGACTACGGTATGGGAAGTTCTCGTGACTGGGCTGCGAAAGGTACAAACTTATTAGGTATTAAAGCAGTAATCGCAGAAAGCTTCGAGCGTATTCACCGCAGTAACTTAGTATTAATGGGCGTATTACCACTTCAATTTAAAGATGGCGACAGCGCTGAAACATTAGGTCTTGTTGGTGACGAGTCATTTGAAATTCAAATTGACAAAACGGTTAGACCACGCGATCTTGTAAAAGTAGTTGCAATCGATGCAGAAGGAAAAGAGAAGCAATTTGAAGTAGTAGCTCGTTTCGATAGTGAAGTTGAAATTGACTACTACCGTCACGGTGGTATCTTGCAAATGGTTCTTCGTTCGAAAATCGAAGAGTCTAAAGTGTCGAACTAAATAATTGAAATGAATGATAAGGAAGCTAACATTTGTTAGCTTCCTTACTTTATGTACAGAGGGAAAGGGATGAAACCATTTGGTTTCATCCCTTTCCTTTTATTATGCAAAATTGGGGGAATGACAATGAATGAGTATAGAAGAATAATGTTGCCGTTGTTGCAAGAAAAGCTATTGCTAATTAGTGCAATTTGTAGCGGAATAGTAGCTGCCATTTTAAATTTATCCCGTCCGCTATTTATGGGGCTAATTGTAGATAACCTTATTCAGCGGGAGTTAAAAGGTGCGTATGTATATATTGCTTTGTTTGCGGGGAGCCGCTTTTTGATGTGGGTGAACAATCTGTTATTTGATTATGGAAGCTCAAAAGTAAGTCAGCGAATATTACGAGAGAAGCGTATAGATGTATTACGTCATTTTTTCTTATTACCGTTTGAAGAAAGTGAGAAGGTAAAACAAGGGGAGTTAGAAACATTAGTCGTTTCTGATATTCCAAATTGGGTAAGGTTATATGGATCTTTATTAATAGAATACATCCACGCTATTGCACAATTTATTGGTGCGTTCATAGCTCTACAACATATCGATGTACAGTTCATATGGTGGATAACCCCGTTTTTATTTTTAAGTGCAATGGTTCCAATGTTTATGGGGGGAAAGGTAAGAAATATTGCGAGTATTTCTCAAAAGAATCAATCAATTGTTGTAGAGATGGTGTCACAATTTGTAAAAGGTATACAAGATTTGCGTAGTTTACAAAAAGAGAGCTGGGCAATTGGCTTATTTAAAGGAGTGACAGTAAAATCTTATAAAACAGAAGTAAGGAAGACGATGATACAACATTGTATTGGGATAGTTGGAACGGTAATAGAAACAGGAGCATATATAGTTGTTCTTATTATAGGAGCAAAAAAAATAATAAAAGGGGATATGGAAGTCGGTTCGCTTGTGGCGGTATTAGCTACAATTGAGATGTTATTTTTCCCCGTTCGTTATGCGAGTGATTTATTGATGATGACACAAGTTGCTATTGCTTCGGCAAATCGAGTTTTTGGCTTTTTAGATATACCGGCTGAATACAGAAATGTAGAAAGAGCGATGGGAATGAAATTAACAAACGTTTCATTTCAAGAGAACGGTGAAGAGAGATGTAGAATTAAAAATATACATTTGCAAATTAATCCTGGCGAAATCGTTATTATTGTGGGGGAAAGTGGTGCAGGAAAAACGACGCTTTTAAAGTTATTAACAGGGTTATATAAACCATCTAGTGGCAAGATTACTTATTACGGTAATAAAGCTCGTATGACTACTATATGGCAGGAACCACGTTTTTTTCGAACGACAGTAAAAGAGAATATATATTTCGGGGAAGGGGGCTTAGAAAAACAGTTAGAAAAAAATATGGAACTTGTAAATGCGAAGTCGATTATTAGGAGTTTATCTGAAGGTATTCAGACTGTACTACATAAAAGCGGTGAAGAGTTTTCGGGAGGAGAGAGAAAGCGTCTTGCATTATTGCGAGCGATTGTATCAAATCCGAATCTCATTGTTTTAGATGAGCCGACTGCGGGATTAGATCCGGGCAATCAAGAAATGGTTTGGAATATGCTTAAAGGGCTAGAGGGGAATGTAACGAGAATTGTGACGACACATGATGTCGAGAGGGCGATGATAGCAGATCGGGTTGTTGTCATGAAGAATGGAATTATGGTGGAATGTGGGGATCCTAGAGAACTATTAAATTGTAAGTCATTGTTTAAAGAGATACTAATAAAAAGATAAGAGCTACATAGCGCTCTTATCTTTATTCACTCTTATTAAGTTGATACGTATAAGACTCAGGATTGTTAGTACTAAACTCTTTGACTAGAGTAAGTTGATTTGTATCCGGATTATATTTGAAAATCTTGACCGTACGTTCGCTACTTAGTGATGGATTATATTCTTGAATAGCAAATGTATTTTCAGCAATCTGAGTCATATTACTGGTGGAAACATTTTCTATGGAATCATGATTTGTAGAAATTTCAACGACTCTTTCACCGTTGAAAAATAAGAGAACGATTACTAAAATAACTAAACAAATTCGTATATAGCGAAGTTCTTTACTTATAGGATGTTCTCCCAAAATAATCATCCTTTCTATAACTATTGTATAGTAGTGGTAGTCATCGTGAAGAAACTAAGAATACCGAGACCGGCTAAAAGGATAAATGAGATTAAAGCGATAAAGAGACAAATACGCCCAACTTGCTTTTTTTCAGGATCTTTACTGAAGAGCGAGATGATCCAAGTGATAATCCCGATTGGGGAAAATATAAAACTAAGAATATATAATAGTATTTTTTCAAATAAATTCATAAAAATCCCCCTTTTTGAAAGTTCTACATGTGCAGTTTTCTTCGTATTAGCGCTGGCGTTATGTAGGAAAGTACAGAATAAACAGCACTATAAACAATCCAAGCGTCTAAGTTTTGTAAAGCTAGGTGTATATTAAATTTAGAGACGATAATGAAAAATATAAGTGGAACAGTAAAAGAAATAATAATTGCAGCCCATTTGAATGTGTATAGTAAGGCGCTAAAAAAAATACATAGTAATGGTAAAGTGAAAAAAACAAAAGTGAAAGGGTTGATAAGTAATTGTAAAATACATATCACCTCGCAAGTTTTGTATTTATTTCTAATTATATGATAAAAAGGGAAATATTTCATATGGACTATAAATATTCTAACTATTTCGACTGTGAATATTTCCAAGCTTGTCCGTATAAGCTAAAATAAGGTATATAGTATTTTGGTGATTATGTAATAAGAAGATAAACACGTAAGGGTGATATAATATGTGGCGGAAGCTTACCATTATTGTAGTGTTACTTTGTTTAGCGGGATATGCAGCTTATGAACAGTTTGGTAAAGAGGATCAAGTAATGCAAGAAAAGCCTGTCAAAAGTGAAGCTGCTATGAAAGAGATTTTCGCAAGGAACGGTATTGAAATTGGAAAGAGCGCACCAGATTTTGAATTAGCAAAGATAGATGGAACGAATGTAAAGTTATCCAATTTAAAAGGAAAGAAAGTTATTTTAAACTTTTGGGCAACGTGGTGTGGGCCTTGTCAGCAAGAAATGCCTGATATGGAGGCCTTTTATAAAGAACATAAAGAAAACGTAGAAATTTTAGCTATAAACTATACTCCTTCAGAAAAAGGAGGGGGAGAAGAAAAGGTAAGGAACTTCGCTAAAGAAAAAGGAATTACTTTTCCTATTTTATTGGACAAGAACATTGATGTGACAACAGCGTATAAAGTAATTACCATTCCAACTTCTTATTTTATTGATACAGAAGGTGTCATTCAAGATAAGTTCATTGGACCGATGACGCAAAAAGAGATGGAGAAACGGATTGCTAAATTAAAATAACGGTGAAAAGGTAGAGATGGAAAGTTACCATTTCTGCCTTTTCTTTTTCACGTAGTGATAGCAGCATGTTATGATAAAAGAAATATAAACGTTTAGAGGTAAAGGAGTGTTTGGAGTGGGGAATATATCCTTACCGTTAGATTATGTTGTAATTGATTTTGAAACAACAGGATTTAACCCTTATAATGATAAAATTATTCAAGTCGCAGCAGTGAAATATCATAATCATGAACTAGTAGATCAATTTGTTTCCTATGTGAATCCGGAGCGTTCAATTCCGGACCGAATAACAAGTTTAACAGGTATTACAAATTATCGTGTTTCAGATGCACCGACGATTGAAGAAGTATTACCTTTATTTTTAGCATTTTTACATACAAATGTTATTGTCGCTCATAATGCATCTTTTGATATGCGTTTTTTAAAAAGTAATGTAAATATGCTTGGACTACCTGAGCCTAAAAATAACGTTATTGATACTGTGTTTTTAGCGAAAAAATATATGAAGCATGCGCCTAATCATAAACTTGAAACGTTAAAACGAATGCTTGGAATTCGATTAAGTTCTCATAATGCATTTGACGACTGTATTACGTGTGCGGCTGTTTATCAAAAATGTGCAGCGGTTGAAGAAGAAGGAAAAAGAAAAGCGAATAAGGAAGTACTTGATGAAACAGCGGTATTTGAAGCAGTAAAAGAAATGCTTGTACGAAATAAACGTGATATTGAGTGGATTCGTTGTATGAATGTTGGGAGTTATTTAGATATAAAAGCCTTTTACCCAATTATAAGGTTAAAGGTCAAAGGGCGAAAGAAATATGTGTTAACAGAAAAAATGGAAGACGATGTAAGAGAAATTTGTACGAGCTTAACATACGAGGCAGCATTGAAAAGTGAGATTGGCAACACGAGAATTATGATTGACAGTGTAGAGGACATTTTGAAGCTAGAGAGCTACATTGTAGCAGAATACGATTCTGTATTACGAGCGCTGGATGAATATAGAGCAAATAAAGTAAATGCGGATGAAGAAATTAAAAAATATTTAAATACGATGGTGTAAAAAATGCCATGTGCAATATATGCGCATGGGATTTTTTATCAAAACATAAAATTTTCTTACAAATCTGATTAAAGAGTTTTTCATTTGCTCATACTATGTAATAAGAAAGCGTAGAAGAAAGGGTGAGCAACATGAGAAGAAGTCGCCGTAGATCGTTTGAAGAACTTGTAAATGAAAATAAACAACAATTATTAAGCGATCGTGATGCAATGGATCGAATTGAAAAACGAATTGAAAAACGTTATGAAATGAAACTTTTTAAGCAGGCTGAATAATTCTTAACACTAGTACGATACTAGTGTTAAGGAGGCGATAGTAATGGGTAATCCGAAAAAAAATTCAAAAGACTTTGCACCAAATCAAATTGGAACACAATCGAAAAAAGCTGGTGGCAATAAAGGGAAGCAAATGCAAGACCAAACTGGCAAACAACCAATTGTTGATAACGGTTAAAAAAAGGAGAATGTCATCATTCTCCTTTTTGTGTGTTTGGATAATATTATAAAAATATTTAAAAAGCTGACTTTCGTCAGCCTTTTTTCGTAATTGTAAAGTTTTCAACGAGTAAACGCCAATTTTGTGGGAATGGTAGACCAATCTTCCAGTAACTAATACCGCCAATGCCTTGTTCTTTCATTAAATTGAATTTACTTTGAATAGACCTCGAATCTTCAAACCAAACCTCGTGTTGTACGCCGTTTTCATCAAAGTAATTAAAATGTGGAGCTTGGGCTGTGAAATCATAGCGGATAGGAACATTGTATTTACGAGCAAGTGCAACAGCTGCGACAGAGCTAACTGCTTTTGCGGGTGGATTCCCTTGTTTGAAAGGAAGTTTCCAATCAAATCCATATAAATTTTGCCCCATCATAATTTTTTGTGGGGGCATTTGAGATTTTGCATATTGAAGTACTTCTTTTACAGGACCAATAGGGGAAATCGCCATCGGTGGTCCACCTTGCCAACCCCAGTCGTATGTCATAATGACGACGAAATCAACAATTTGTCCTTGTGCTTTATAATCGTGAGCCTCAAAAAATTTCCCTTTTTGATTTGAGCTCGTTTTCGGTACAAGTGTTGTACTTAATGTGTACCCGCTAGGTAAGCGTGTTTTCACATTTCGTAAAAAACGATTATACGCTTCGCGATCTTCAGGTGCCACACTCTCGAAATCGAAATGAATGTCTCGCATGCCATATTTTTCAGCTGTTTGCAAAATGTTAGTAATAAACTTGTTTTGAATTGTTGCATCGCGTAAAATAACCGAGGTCAGATCGGCACTGAAATTTCCATTTTCAATATTTGTAATAACGAGCATAGGGATGGTGTTACCTTGCGTTGCAATATTAGCGATTTTCGCTGTTTCCGTCGGTTCTTTTAAAGTGCCGTCTCTTTTTGCTTCAAAGCTGAAGTAGGCTAAATATGTTAAAAATGGATTAATAGCACGTGTAGCATTTACTAAACTTTCTTTTATCGGTATTGTTGAAGGCTGTAAATAAGCAATGGATTCTACTGCTCGTTTTGTTCCTTTCGGTATATATAATTGCTGTCCGACATGGAGAATAGATTTTAATGAAAGGTTATTAACTTTAGCTAAACTGGCGAGAGGGACGTTATACGTTTGAGAAATTCGATAAAGGCTGTCACCTGGCTGTACATAATAATTATTGCCTTTCGTATTAACGATAAGTGCCTGACCAACAACGAGTGTTTCGGCTGGATTTAGTCCATTGTCTTTTACAATCTCTTCAGGTGTAGATCCATATTTTGAGGCTAAACTATATACGCTATCACCGCTACGAACAGTTACAATTTGAATCATGTGCTTGCCCCTTTCGGTAAAAGATTCACTGTTTTTATTTTATTTTTGATTCCACTGTATTATGATTAAATGTATGCAAGGGAACAGAAGTGAAAGAAGGCGAATAGAAATGTTTGTAGCAGAACATGAAGTTGAAATCCGTTATGCGGAAACAGATCAAATGGGTGTTGTTTACCATTCAAACTATTTAGTGTGGCTTGAACTAGGGCGCACTAAACTTATACAAGATTTAGGATTTTCATATGTTGAAATGGAGAAAGAGGGAATTATTTCTCCTGTGTTAGACTTACAAATTTCATATCGTAAAGCGATGCGTTATGGAGAAAAAGCTATTGTGAAAACGTGGGTTGATACTGTGAGCCCGCTCCGCGTTGTATATGGATATGAAATTTATAATGGTGATGGCGAACTTTGTATTACTGCAAGCACGACGAATATTTGTGCGAAAAAAGAAGGGTTCCGCCCTGTATCATTTAAAAAATTATATCCTGAGTGGTATGCGAAATATGAGGAAATTAAAAAGAAATAAAGTGAAACTTTAATCAGTGGGGGTCTTACTACCCGCAAATAGCAGGATAAAAAAAGCGTGGCAGAAGCCACGCTTTTTTATTTTTCATAATTAAATTGAGGGAAATCATCACCGTCGTTAAGTGTAACTAATAAATTATGTCCATCGAAGAACCACTCATCATCGCTTTCAATAAAGAAGTTAATACCTTCTTCTTGAGTTTGAACAGCAGGGTGCGCAGGGTCATCTTTACGAATACCTAAAGAAAGTCCTTTTTGCACAGTACTGCAACCGCCGTATTGTACGAAAAGGCGTATTGTTTCACCCGATTGTAAGTTTAATTCGTTTTTATACCATTGTGCTGCTTCTTTTGTTACGGAAAGATTCATGTATAGTTCCTCCAAATTATGTTGCTTTTTCTTTTAGTATAAAAAATAACGCAAAAAGACGCTATTAATATGCTTCACGTTTTCTTTTTGCGTTATGTGGGTTACGATCTTATTTTTGCTTTTTTGAAAAGTTTGCTTTTGGTTCAGTTTTATTTATAATTCGTCCGATATTTGCACGGTGTTTATAAATAACCATACCTGCTAATAAACACATCGCAATAATGAAGATTTTATCCCCGCTAACAATGGATGCAATAACAGCAACGACAGCTGTTATCATAGAAGAAAGTGATACGTATCTTGTTGTAAATAAAAGGCTGAAAAAGACAACAGCTAATATTGCAAAAACAACTGGTGAATAGCATAATAGCACCCCAGCAGAAGTTGCAACTGCTTTCCCACCGCGGAATTTTGCGAAGATCGGATAGACATGTCCAAGAACAGCGGCTAATCCAAACCATAGTGGGTGAATATCTGACCCGAAAATAATCGGTAGACCTGTTGCTAATGTACCTTTTAAAATGTCAGCAATTGTTACGATAAAACCTGCTTTTTTCCCTAATGTACGGAATGTATTTGTTCCGCCTAGATTACCGCTTCCATGCTCACGAATGTCGATTCCATAACCAATTTTTCCAACGACTAATGCAAATGGAATCGAACCGAGTAGATAGGCAACGATAAATAAAAGATATGTAATAACCATGAGTTCAGTCTCCTTTATACAAATGTGTTGATAAAGGGTAAAAAGAGTTTTTCCCATTTATTGTACCATACATTTGTAAAGAGCACATTTCTTTTTTATAAATGAAAAAGTCATTAATTTTTAAAAAAACTTTCACAGGAATGTTACATTTTTCACAGGAACAGAAGAACTATATGTTGTATGATTTTAATCAAAAGACAACAACATGTTGGTGGAGGGTTATGAATGTTGAAACAAAATGTACGTGGAAAAGAATTAATGAAAGTATTTGAGACAATTATCCACGGTAATGAACAAGATTTAATGCAGGAAAATGCAAATGTAGATGGTCGATCTCCAATGGGGGTAATGGGAACGTTCGCATCTGAGAGCGCAAAGTATTATGCAGTAGAAAAATTATTATCAGATCAAGTGAAAAAAGCGATAGATCAAAATATATTATATCCACATGATTTAGATTTTTATGCAACAGGAACAACGACTTGTTCGCAAATTCCGTTAGCGCAAATGCTAGCTAACGGTTTTCATACTGGACATGGACATATGAGACAACCACAAGACATTAAAAGTGCGTTGGCGCTTTCTTCAATTATTTTTCAGGCGAACCAAAATATGCAGCACGGTGGTCAATCGTTTGCACTCTTTGATATTGATTTAGCTCCATATGTGAGAAAAACAGTAAAGAGACATAAAAAACGACTACAGTCATATCCGCTTACGAAAGAACAAATAGAGGAATTTGCATGGAAAGAAACAGAAAATGATACGTATCAGGCGTGTGAGGCTTTCGTTCATAATTCAAATAGTATGCATAGTAGGGGCGGGGGACAGGTACCGTTTATTTCTATTAACTACGGAACAGACACATCGAAAGAAGGAAGACTGTTAATTAAGCAGCTGTTAAAAGCAACGCAAGCTGGTCTTGGGAAAGGGGAAACACCGATTTTTCCTATTCAAATTTTCAAAATGAAAAAAGGTGTGAACTTTGAAGAGTGTGATCCGAACTATGATTTATTTGAATTAGCGTTAGAAACGACCGCTGAGCGATTATTCCCTAACTTTTCGTTTTTAGATGCTCCGTTTAATGCAGTGCACTATGATGGACGACCTGAAAGTGAAGTATGTTATATGGGGTGCCGTACTCGTGTTATGTCTAATATACATGGGGAAGAAACAGCAATTGGAAGAGGGAATTTATCGTTTACTTCTATTAATTTAGTGAAATTAGCGCTAATTAGTGGTTCAAAAGAAGCGTTTTTTGAAGCGCTAAGTTATTATTTAGATTTAGGCGTTAAGCAATTATTAGAGAGATTTGCTTATCAATGTACAAAGAGAGCAAGAGATTTTCAGTTCTTATATTCACAAGGTGTATGGCGCGGTGGAGAGACGTTACAACCTGAAGATGCTGTGGCACCGATTTTAAAACAAGGGACGTTAAGTCTTGGTTTTATCGGTCTTGCAGAATGTTTAGTAGCGTTAACTGGAAAGCATCATGGAGAAAATGAAGAATCGTGGAAGCTTGGATATGAAATTATTTCCTTTATGAGAGAGAGAATGGATAAGGCGATGGAAGAACATCAACTCAATTTCTCTGTAATTGCAACGCCTGCAGAAGGTTTATCAGGTAAATTTGTGAAAAAAGATAGAGAAGAATTTGGTGAGATTAGCGGTATAACGAACCATAATTACTATACGAATTCATTCCATATTCCAGTTTATTATAACATTCAAGCGATAAATAAAATTCGTTTAGAAGGACCTTTCCATGCCCTATGTAACGGGGGACATATTACGTATATTGAACTAGACGGAGCAGCTATGCATAACAAGAAGGCATTAAAGCAAATTGTGCAAGCGATGGCAGAGAATGGCGTTGGGTACGGTTCAATAAATCATCCTGTTGATCGTTGTAAGTGCTGTAGTTATCACGGAGTTATTGGGAATGAATGTCCAAGCTGTGGAAATGAAGATGAGGCTAATATAGAAAGAATTCGCCGTATAACGGGCTATCTTGTAGGAGATATGTCGAAGTGGAATAGTGCGAAACGTAGTGAAGAGATGGATCGGGTGAAGCATAAATGAAAGTTATGAATATCATTCATGATAGTGTAGTAGATGGAGAAGGGTTGCGGACAGTCGTGTTTTTTGCGGGCTGTCCGCATCGTTGTTTCGGGTGCCATAGCCCGAAATCTTGGAATGTTTGCAATGGAACTGAAATGACGGTAGAAGAAATTGTGAAAGAGATTGAAAGTAATTCATTAACAGATGTAACATTTTCAGGTGGAGATCCATTCTTCCAAGCTGCTGAAGTGAAAAAAGTAGCAAAAGCTGTGAAAGATTTGAAAAAAAATCTATGGATGTATACAGGTTATACGTTAGAAGAGATACAGAGTTCTCGAAATAATGATATGATAGAGTTGTTACAGTATGGGGATGTTTTAGTCGATGGAAGATTTGAAATCGAGAAAAAAGATTTAACACTTCCATTTCGCGGAAGCTCCAATCAACGTATTATTCGATTGAAAGAGTAAAAAGGCGGGATAGATTATATGAATAAAACAGTATTACTTGTTGAAGATGAAAGAAGATTACGTGAAATTGTTAGTGATTATTTTCGTAATGAAGGCTTTGAAGTAATCGAAGCAGAAGACGGGAAAAAAGCGTTAGAATTATTTGCAGAGCATGAAATTGATTTAATTATGTTAGATATTATGTTACCAGAAATAGATGGATGGTCTGTTTGTAGACGAATTAGAAAAGAATCAGCAGTACCAATTATTATGCTAACAGCACGTTCGGATGAGGATGATACATTACTAGGTTTTGAATTAGGTGCAGATGAGTATGTAACGAAACCATTTAGCCCGAAAGTGTTAGTAGCTCGCGCGAAGACGTTATTGAAACGTGCGGATGGAGCGGTAGGAGTATCAGAAGAAAATACTATGTCTTTAGCTGGAATAGAAGTGAATCGACTATCTAGAACAGTTTTAGTAGATGGTGAAGAAATTATATTGACACATAAGGAGTTTGAACTTCTTGTTTATTTAATGGAGAACAAAGGAATTGTGTTGTCACGTCAACATTTATTAGATCAGTTATGGGGATATGATTACTACGGTGATGACCGAACGGTTGATACACATATTAAAAAACTGCGAAATAAGCTAGGAGATAAGGCGAAGCATATCGGCACTGTTATTCGAGTAGGTTACAAATTCGAAGAATAACCTTTAAGTTACTATGCATCTCGGCTTTGGGATATAGCAAATTTACACTCTCCTTTGTAGGTGGAATGTACAAAAAATACTTTTTTTGTCTACAATGGTAGATAGGAGTATTTTTTTAATTGGATTTCACGATGAGTTCACAAGAAGGACACAAAATGTGACTATACTGAAAGTACGAATTCACCAGGGAGGGGAAATAAAACATGGGATATTACGACGGACCGAATTTGAATGAAGAGCATAGTGAAACGAGAGAAGTGAAAAAATCAGGTAGTAAAAAAGGATATTTTTTCACAGGTTTAGTTGGAGCTGTAGTCGGGGCGGTTTCGATTAGTTTTGCAGCACCGTACATGCCATGGGTGCAAAATAATAATGCAGCTGTTTCGTCATTCAATTCTAATAAACAAGTAGAAGGAACTGTAGTTCCAGTTGTAAATAAAGCGAAAAATGAAACTGATTTACCGGGAATGATCGAAGGCGCGAAGGATGTTGTTGTAGGTGTTATTAATATGCAACAAAGTGTTGATCCATTTGCAATGCAACCGACAGGCCAAGAGCAACAAGCTGGCTCAGGATCAGGTGTTATTTATAAAAAAGCAGGAAATAAAGCGTATATTGTAACGAACAACCATGTAGTAGATGGAGCAAATAAACTTGCTGTAAAACTAAGTGATGGTAAAAAGGTAGATGCAAAGCTTGTAGGGAAAGACCCTTGGTTAGATTTAGCGGTTGTAGAAATTGATGGATCTAATGTAAATAAAGTTGCCACTTTAGGTGATTCAAGTAAACTTCGTGCGGGTGAAAAAGCGATTGCAATCGGTAACCCACTTGGGTTTGATGGAAGTGTAACAGAAGGTATTATTAGTAGCAAAGAACGTGAAATTCCAGTAGATATTGATGGCGATAAGCGTGCAGATTGGAATGCTCAAGTTATTCAAACAGATGCAGCGATTAACCCAGGTAATAGTGGTGGTGCGTTATTTAACCAAAACGGTGAAATAATTGGGATTAATTCAAGTAAAATTGCACAACAAGAAGTTGAAGGAATTGGATTTGCTATTCCAATTAATATTGCAAAGCCAGTTATTGAATCCCTTGAAAAAGAAGGAGTGGTGAAACGTCCAGCACTAGGAGTCGGTGTCGTTTCATTAGAAGATGTGCAAGCTTATGCAGTAAATCAATTAAAAGTGCCAAAAGAAGTAACAAACGGCGTTGTATTAGGTAAAATCTATCCAATATCACCAGCGGAAAAAGCTGGTTTAGAGCAATATGATATAGTAGTAGCGTTAGATGATCAAAAAGTAGAGAATTCACTTCAATTCCGTAAATATTTATATGAAAAGAAAAAAGTAGGCGAGAAAGTAGAAGTTACATTCTATCGCAATGGCCAAAAAATGACGAAAACAGCTACATTAGCAGATAATTCAGCTACAAAGAATCAATAATCGGAATAAAAGAAAGTCTCTTTCATGTTGAAAGAGACTTTCTTTATCGGATATACTAAAGAAATAGGAGGGATAAATTATGATAATTGAAAACCCAACTCGTACGGAAATTGGTGAAGTATTAAAGAAAAGTAAAACGATTGCAGTTGTTGGATTATCAGATAAGCCAGAACGCACATCGTATATGGTTTCAAAAGCAATGCAAGATGCTGGGTACCGCATTATTCCAGTAAATCCAACAGTAGATGAAGTACTCGGAGAAAAGGCGGTTTCTTCACTGACGGATATTAAAGAACATGTTGATATTGTAAATGTGTTTCGTCGCTCAGAATTTTTAAAGGATGTTGCGAAAGAGTTTGTAGAGATTGATGCAGATGTTTTCTGGGCACAATTAGGAGTACAAGATGAAGATACATATAAACTTTTACAAGAAAAAGGCTACACAGTAATAATGGATCGTTGCATTAAAGTAGAGCATGTAATGACAAAATAGTATAGATTTTAAAGATAGAAAGATTGATTCAGCCCTCGCTTTTTACATAAGTAGGGCGGATGAACGAGGTGTTCATCATGAGATTTTTTAAAGGCTGTTTTTGGGGATTGTTACTTGTTATCCCATTTTGGATATTGATCATTTGGATCATGATAAAGGTTTGGAATGTATAATGTTGGAATACATATCCATTTCTCGTTGACAAACGATTATTTTTCTGAAATAGTAGCCTAGAGGAATCCTTGTGAAAAAAACAAGGATTTTTCTATTGAAAATAGTATATAAAAGAGATAAGATAACTTGCCAAAACTATAGTCGAGGCGTTATTCTATAATAGAAACATATGTTCTGATTTGATTAGGAAAGGGGCAAGGAGTTTGGCGAAGCATCAGTTCCAATATAATGAAGATGCAATTCAAGTGTTAGAAGGACTTGAAGCCGTTCGAAAACGCCCGGGTATGTATATCGGGAGTACGGATAGCCGTGGATTGCATCATTTAGTATATGAAATAGTAGATAACTCCGTTGATGAAGCATTAGCGGGATTTGGCGACGAAATTTCTGTCGTAATACATAAAGATAATAGTATTAGCGTAATTGATAAAGGGCGAGGAATGCCTACGGGAATGCATAAGCTTGGAAAGCCGACACCTGAAGTTATTTTAACAGTACTTCATGCTGGTGGTAAGTTTGGCCAAGGAGGCTATAAAACGAGTGGTGGTTTACACGGTGTTGGGGCATCAGTTGTAAACGCCTTATCAGAATGGCTAGTAGTAACGATTAAGCGAGATGGTAGCATTTATGAACAACGCTTTGAAAACGGTGGTACTCCTGCAACGACGTTAGAGAAAATCGGGAAAACGAAAGAGTCTGGTACAACGATGCACTTCAAACCAGATACAACTATTTTCAGCACAACAAATTATAATTATGAAACATTATGTGAGAGATTACGTGAATCTGCATTCTTATTAAAAGGAATGAAAATCTCGATAAAAGATGAACGTAATGATTTAGAAGATGTGTTTCATTATGAAACAGGAATTGAGGCTTTCGTTTCATACTTAAACGAAGAGAAAGATTCGATTCATCCAGTTGTATATTTCTCGGGTGAGCAAAATGGAATTGAAGCAGAGTTAGCGTTTCAGTTTAATGATGGTTACTCAGAAAACATTCTTTCGTTTGTAAATAATGTACGTACAAAAGACGGTGGTACACACGAAGCTGGATTTAAAACAGCAATGACACGTGTGTTCAATGAGTATGCTCGTAAAGTTTCTTTATTAAAAGAAAAAGACAAAAATTTAGAGGGTACAGATATTCGAGAAGGATTAGCTTCGATTGTTTCTGTACGTGTACCAGAAGACGTACTCCAGTTTGAAGGGCAAACGAAAGGGAAACTAGGTACAAGTGAAGCTCGTTCTTCAATTGATGCAATTGTATCTGAGCATTTAGCTTACTTTTTAGAAGAAAACCCGGATGTAGCTACACTTCTTGTGAGAAAGGCAATTAAAGCAGCACAAGCACGTGAGGCTGCTCGTAAAGCGAGAGAAGAAGCGCGTACTGGTAAGAAGAAGAAAAAATCAGAAGGTACTTTAAGCGGGAAGTTAACACCTGCACAATCACGTAATCCTCAGAAAAACGAATTGTATTTAGTAGAGGGTGACTCGGCTGGTGGTTCAGCAAAGCAAGGGCGAGATCGTCGTTTCCAAGCGGTACTACCATTACGTGGTAAAGTAATTAACACGGAAAAAGCAAAGCTTGCTGATATTTTTAAGAACGAAGAGATCAATACGATTATTTACGCAATTGGCGGAGGCGTAGGGAATGAGTTCGCTGTTGAAGATATTAACTACGATAAAGTTGTTATTATGACCGATGCAGATACGGATGGAGCACATATTCAAGTGTTACTACTGACGTTCTTCTACCGTTATATGAAACCACTTATTGAAGCTGGTAAAGTATTTATCGCACTTCCACCTTTATATAAAGTAAGTAAAGGAAAAGGGAAAAGTGAAGTAATTGAATATGCATGGTCTGATGAAGAATTAGGTGATGTAACGAAAAAGGTCGGTAAAGGCTACATGTTGCAGCGCTATAAAGGACTTGGCGAAATGAATGCCGATCAATTATGGGAAACAACGATGAACCCTGAAACACGTACGTTAATCCGTGTGAAAATTGACGATGCATCAAGAGCTGAGCGCCGAGTTACGACATTGATGGGGGATAAAGTAGAACCTCGCCGTAAATGGATTGAGCGTAATGTACAATTTGGTATGCAAGAAGAAGGAAATATTTTAGAAAATGAAATGATTATGGAGACGGAGGTGGAATAACATGCAGGCAGAGAAGTTTCATGACCTCCCGCTTGAAGACGTGTTAGGTGACCGCTTTGCACGTTATAGTAAATATATTATTCAAGACCGCGCGCTTCCAGATGCGCGTGACGGTTTAAAACCGGTACAAAGACGTATTTTATATTCTATGTATGTAGAAGGAAACGTACATGATAAAGCGTTTCGTAAATCAGCTAAAACAGTAGGTAATGTTATCGGTAATTATCATCCACATGGTGATTCCTCTGTATATGAGGCGATGGTCCGTTTAAGTCAAACTTGGAAAGTACGTAATGTTTTAGTTGAAATGCACGGAAATAACGGTAGTGTTGATGGGGATCCAGCAGCGGCAATGCGTTATACGGAAGCACGTTTATCACCAATCGCATCTGAGTTATTACGTGATCTTGATAAAGAAACAGTAGAATTCGTGTCAAACTTTGATGATACGAGTGAAGAACCTATTGTATTACCGGCAATGTTCCCAAACTTATTAGTGAACGGATCTACAGGGATTTCCGCTGGTTATGCAACAGAAATTCCACCGCATCATCTTGGAGAAGTAATTGATGCTACAATTATGCGTATCGATCAACCGAATAGTTCTGTGGAGGACTTGTTAACAGTTATTAAAGGACCAGATTTCCCTACAGGTGGTATTATACAAGGGATAGATGGCATTAAAAAAGCGTATGAAACAGGTAAAGGTAAAATTATTATTCGCGGAAAAGCAGAGGTTGAAACGATTCGTGGCGGGAAGCAACAAATCGTTATTACAGAAATTCCGTACGAAGTAAATAAAGCGAATCTTGTTAAGAAAATGGATGAATTACGTATAGATAAAAAGCTAGATGGAATTGCTGAAGTACGTGATGAGACAGATCGTACAGGTCTTCGTATCGTTGTAGAATTAAAAAAGAAGCGAATGCTGAAGGTATTTTAAATTATTTATATAAAAATACAGATTTACAAATTCCATACAACTTTAATATGGTAGCGATAAATAATCGTCGTCCGACACTTATGACATTACCTAAGATTTTGGATGCATATATTGGACATCAGAAAGAAGTTGTTACAAGACGCTCACAATATGAATTAAGAAAAGCAGAAAATCGTCAGCATATTGTAGAAGGTTTAAAGAAAGCATTATCAATTTTAGATGAAGTGATTGAAACAATCCGTGGGTCTAAAGATAAGCGTAATGCGAAAGATAATTTAAGTGCGAAATTTGGATTTACAGAGGCGCAGTCAGAAGCAATTGTTTCACTGCAATTATATCGTTTAACAAATACAGATATTACAGCGCTAGAGCAAGAAGCAGCGGAACTTAGTAAGAAAATTATAGAGTTACAGTCAATTTTACAAAGTGAAAAAAGACTTTTTCAAGTTATTAAAACAGATTTGAAGAGAGTAAAGAAAACATATAGTGATAATCGCCGTGCGATAATTGAAGAGGAAATTGAAGAAATTAAAATCGATGTGGAAGTTATGATTCCGCAAGAAGATGTCATCGTTACTGTAACGAAAGAAGGCTATGTGAAACGAACAGGTTGGCGTTCGCATAATGCATCGAACGGGAAATACTTCGGTATGAAAGAGGGTGACATCTTACTTGAGCGTTTCGATACAAACACGACAGAAACCGTTCTTTTATTTACGAACAAAGGAAATTATATTTATCTTCCTGTGTATGAAATGCCAGAAATTCGTTGGAAAGATTTAGGTCAACACGTTGCGAATCTTGTTTCACTCGAGCGAGATGAATCGTTAATTTGGGCAACAGTCGTACCGAATTTTGAAGAAGAAAAACGATTTATCGTATTTGTTACACGAAACGGTATGATTAAGAAAACAGAATTAAACCAATATAAAGTGCAGCGTTATTCACGGGCATTCGTTGCTGTAAACTTGAAAAAAGATGATGAAGTTGTTGATATATTTGCGACAGATGGGACAAGTGATATTGTTCTTGCAACACATGGTGCATATGCACTTGTATTCAATGAAGAAGAAGTAAGTCCAGTTGGTGTCAGAGCAGCTGGTGTGAAAGCAATTAATTTAAAAGAAGATGACTATGTTGCTTCTGGTAAACCGTTAAATGGTGAAAAAGATCAACTTATTCTCGTTACGCAGCGAGGTGCTGTGAAACGTATAAAGGCATCGGAAATTGAGAAATCAACGAGGGCGAAGCGAGGCCTTGTAATTTTTAAAGAGTTAAAACGTAATCCGTACCGCATTGTCGGTATTGAAATTGTTCGAGATGATGAATTAGTTTACATGAAGACAGAGAAACACATTGTAGAAGAAATTGATCCGAAAGCGTTTCGAAATAAAGACCGGTATAGTAATGGTAGTTTAGTACTAGATGTTAATGATACTGGTGAAGTAATTGAAACGTGGACAAAGAAAAGAACGGAATAAAGTGAAACTTTAATCAGTGGTTTTTTTTTCATCCCCCCACTGATTATTAGCCTTCACCAATCGGGCTTTTACGGGAAGTTGGTCTCACGCCTAACTTCCCTCGCATTCGCCTTATTTTGAGGTGGGAGTCTTACTGCGCGTTAATGCGGGATAAAGGGAGCATCTTGCTATGAATGATAGTAAGATGCTTTTTTCTAAGCAAATCATTATGTATATAAAAATAATCTTGTTATAATGATGAAATGAAATCGTTCTCATAAAGTGAAACTTTAATCAGTGGGGATTTTCTTTATCCCCACTGATTATTAGTTGAACCAATCGGGCTTTTACGAGTAGTTGATTCCTCACCTAATTTCTTTGCTTTCGCTGAATTTTGAGTTAGGAATCTTACTGCCCGTTAAAGCGGGACAAATGGAGGGGCAACATGAAAAAAATAGGTGTAGGGATTGTAGGATTTGGATTTTCTAGTACAACATTTCACATCCCGTTATTACAAACGATAGAAGAATACGATATTCGTGCTATTTTATCATCAAAAGAAGAAGTAGTGAAACAAGCATTACCAAATGCTGAAGTTGTTGGTACAATTGATG
This sequence comes from Bacillus sp. TH30, assembly GCF_016650875.1. Taxonomy (NCBI): domain Bacteria; kingdom Bacillati; phylum Bacillota; class Bacilli; order Caryophanales; family Bacillaceae; genus Bacillus; species Bacillus sp. TH30. Next base: position 4,391,507 of record NZ_JAEKEY010000002.1, read on the forward strand.
AATTAGTAAATCGAGCTGATATTGACTTAGTGGTCATTACTTCGCCGAATACAACCCATTTTCCATATGTAAAAGAAGCAATTGTACACGGTAAGCATGTTGTTGTGGAAAAACCATTCGTTGTTTCAATTGAAGAAGGAGAAGAACTTATTTCATTAGCGAACCGACATAATGTCGTTTTAAGTGTGTATCATAATCGCCGTTTGGATAATGATTTCTTAACGATAAAGAAATTATTACAAGAAAAAAGAATAGGGAATGTATACGCATATGAAGCGCATTTCGATCGTTTCCGCCCACATGTACGCGATCGCTGGAGAGAAAAGAACTTACCAGGATCAGGTATATTATATGATTTAGGATCGCATTTAATTGACCAAGCATTATCATTATTTGGGAAACCAGATGCGATAAGCGCAGATGTAATAAAACAACGACCAGGTGCAGAAGTGGATGATTACTTCCATGTTGTACTTCACTATGGAGTGAAGCGCGTTATTTTACATAGTAGCAGTTACGTAAAGCAAGCTGGACCACATTTTACACTGCATGGAGATAAAGGTTCTATCGTGAAGTATGGTATGGATTCACAGGAAGAACAATTAAAGACTGGAATGAAGCCAGGGGATAATGGTTATGGATCAGACTCTGAAGAGAATTTTGCTACTTTAGAAACAGAAGAAAGCTTAGAGCGTATTCCAACAGAAGTCGGCTGCTATGACATGTATTATAAAGGAGTGCGAGATAGCATATTAAATGGTGAAAAACTACCTGTAACTGCTCAAGAAGGTTTAGACGTTATTAAATTGATTCAATTGGCGACTGAAAGTAGTGAAACGGGTAGAGTCATTGCGGTAAAATAAAAAAAGACACGAATTTCGTGTCTTTTTTTATTAGGAATATGCGAATATGACTCATTATTTATTTTAGTCGTTTGTCATACATTAATTGGATTTGTATGCCGTAAGGATCTTCAATAATACCATATGCTTCACTAAATATATTTTTTTCTAGTGGAGAGATTATTTTCACATGCTTATCGGAAATTAAATTATTATAAAATCTTTGTATTTCTTCTAAATTAGCACTTTGAATGCAAAGTGACATGTTATTTCCAACGCTATAACGTTCAGTAGGGTTCATTGTATCTTCGGCTATCATTAGCTTTGTATTCCCAATTTGTAAAACAGAGTGGGCAATATGATCTTTATTTTCACTTGTAATTTCAAAAGAACTATCTCTTTTGGCCAGTTCTTCATACGTAACAATCATTAACTTCTTGGCCTCTAAATTACGTGTATAAAAATTAATTGCCTCCTTTGCTTGCCCATTCATTGAAAGAAAAATAGCTATTTCTAATGTCATAAATATATAACTCCTTTATTAGTTAATAATTATAATATAGACTAAAAAGGTTTCAATACATGACACCTTTTATGGAGGGAAATATGAAAAAAACTGAACGAATAAATGATATGCTTATTTTCTTAAATAATAAAAGATATTTTAATTTAAAAGATTTAATGGTTAGATATGATATTTCTAAAAGTACCGCTCTACGAGATATTCAATCATTAGAAGAAATAGGTGTACCAATATATTCTGAACTAGGTAGAAATGGGAGTTATAAAATTATAGAAAATAGTGTGTTATCACCAATATATTTTAGTGTGGATGAAATGTATGCGTTATACTTTTCGATGCTTACATTAAATGGATACAAAACAAAGCCATTTAATATAGAAAGTATTGCGCTTGAAAATAAATTTAAACATGTATTACCTGATAATGTGAGTAAAAATATTTCAATCATGGAACGAACGCTTTCCTTTGAAGTAACAAATCATAGTAACTTTAGTCCGTTCTTAAAAGAACTTTTACAGGGGATTTTTGCTGAGCGAGTTTATCATTTAACATATTTAAAAAAAGATGAGGAGAAAGTATTGGTCGCCCAATTTATTCGAATAGAATCTAAATTTGGCCAGTGGTATGCTAAAATCTTTAATTTTGAGACAAATCATGTTCAAATAATTAGATGTGATAAAATTCTTTCTATTGTGGAAACAAGCAATACTAATTCAAAAAATCTTGAAGAATTGTTAAGTTATCTTACTAATTTTCATAGAAGGCCTGATGCAACTGATTTTATTGTCGTTGTTAATCAAAAAGGAAAAGACATTTTTGATAAAGAGAATTATCCCTCCATGAAGATACAAAAAGAAAACGAAAATTACATTATAACAGGCTATTTTAACAAGAAAGAAGTTGATTTTGTTTCAAGTTATTTTCTGAATTTCGGTGAAACGATTATCTCAATTCAGCCTGTTATGCTAAAAGAGTTAATTTATAATAAGGTATTATCTATAAAGCAGCATTTAACTTCGTTAAGATAAAGTTAGTATTAATAATTCTTTTAACACCAAAAAGCCCTTGAAATCTAAATATCCAAAGGGCCTTTTGGTGATTTTATTTGTTCTTTAGAAAAAAATTATTTTTCTGGGACGGACAGTCCGTAAAAGAACATCGTAACGATATCTTGTATATGTTTTTCGCGATCTCCTTCAAGAAGCTGTGCCCCGAAATCATCACCTAATTTAGTGAACATTTGAATGTATAGCAACATCATTTCTTTAGTAAGGTGAGGGTTAATTTCATTTTTTTGCTGTGCTTGTTCTAGTATTTCTAAATACCAAGGCAGGATTTTTTCGTTTTGATAACTATAAATAAACTTTCGGAGCTCTTCATCTCTTTGCATCATTTGTAGCAACATATCAGGTTGGAATAACCCGCCAGTATTCATTTTTCTAATGATCATCTTTTGCATCATCTCATGAAAAGGTAATTTTTCTTCTGCAAGTTTTTTATAATATTGAAATTCAGATATTATAAATTCTTGTATAAGCTCCCTAAATAACGCATCTTTACTTCCGAAATGATTATAAATTGTCACTTGAGAAACGTTTGCTTTTTTTGCAATATGTTCTATTTTCACTTCATTAAATCCACGTTCTGAAAATAATGTAAAGGCCGCATCTTTAATGGCACGTTTTTTCTTTTCTTTCACTTTTTCAAAGCCGTTCAATACAATCACCTCAATTAAAATATACAAGAAAAAATAATTGAAAACAATATTTTTGAAATATGGACATATAAATATTTCAAAAAGTTGTTGCGAATATGAAAGATGAGGAGTACAATAATTTTGAAATATAACATGTTAAATATTTCAAAAAATGAGGTGGGTTTATGATTTCAGTTCAAAATGTTACAAAACAGTTTTCAAATGGAAAAGGCTTGTTTGATATTACATTTGAAGTGAAAGAAGGAGAAGTTTTTGGCTACTTAGGACCAAATGGTGCTGGGAAATCAACAACGATTCGTAATTTAATGGGATTTATAAAACCGACGGCTGGTAAAGCGACAATTTTCGGATTAGATTGTTGGGAAGATGCTGCGAAAATTCAAAGAGAAGTTGGCTATTTACCAGGAGAAATTTCTTTTATTGAAGGAATGAATGGATTAGAATTTTTAAATTTGATGCAAGGAATGCGTGGGTTAAAGGAAACGAAGAGACGTGATGACTTGATAGAGCGTCTGCAATTCGATGTGAAAACACCAATTCGAAAAATGTCTAAAGGAATGAAACAAAAAGTAGGTATAGTTGCGGCATTTATGCATGATCCAGAAGTGCTAATTTTAGATGAACCGACATCAGGACTCGATCCACTTATGCAGCAAATATTTATAGATTTAATATTAGAAGAAAAGCAAAGAGGGAAAACGATTCTTATGTCATCGCATATTTTCACTGAAATTGAGAGAACTTGTGACAGAGTAGCGATTATTAAAGATGGTTGCCTTGTAACAGTTGAAAATATTCATGATTTACAAGAAATGAGACGACAGGTGATAGATGTAACAGTATCAGCGCAAGAAGAAATTGAGTCACTTACACAATCAAATTTACAATTCGAGGCTGTGAAAGGGAAAACAGCATCAATTATTGTGCAAGGAAACTATCAAACTGTTTTACAAATACTTTCAAAATATAATGTAACTGCACTTCAAACAAGAGCAATGGATTTAGAACATTTATTTATGCATTATTACGATAAGAAAGAAGGGATAAAGCATGAATAAACAATTATTTTTAGCTAGTTTGAAAGAAACACAAAAAAGTATTTTGAGTTATGCGACTGGTGCAGCCCTTTATTTATGGCTATTAATTTGGATATTCCCATCGATGGTATCAGCGAAAGGGTTAAATGAATTAATAAGTGCCATGCCTGATAGTGTAAAAAAAATCGTTGGAATGGAAAGCCCAATTCAAAATGTAATGGATTTTTTAGCTGGTGAATATTATAGCCTGTTGTTCATTATCATTTTAACAATTTTTTGCGTCACGGTTGCAACGCATTTAATTGCTCGTCATGTAGATAAAGGGGCGATGGCATATTTATTAGCAACACCTGTATCCAGGGTGCAAATTGCAATTACACAAGCTACTGTTCTCATATTGGGGCTACTAATAATTGTAATTGTTACTTATGTAGCTGGTATATTAGGTGCAGATTGGTTTTTAAAAGATAATAACTTAAATAAAGAATTATTTTTGAAAATAAATGTAGTTGGAGGGCTTATATTTTTAGTAGTTAGTGCCTATTCATTTTTCTTTTCTTGTATATGTAATGATGAAAGAAAGGCACTTAGCTACTCAGCCAGTTTAACAATCTTATTTTTCGTATTAGATATGGTAGGGAAATTAAGTGATAAGTTAGAATGGATGAGAAATATATCTTTATTTACATTGTTTCGTCCGAAAGAAATTGCTGAAGGAACATATAATATATGGCCAGTAAGTATAGGCTTAACTGCTGGAGCGCTTAGTATTTTCATAGTAGCAATTGTAGTGTTTAGGAAGAGGGATTTACCGTTGTAAATTAGAAAGTCCACTGAGAAAGTGGGCTTTTTTCGTTTTTGTAGGAAAGAGATTTCTAAAATATACATTATTTATTAACGATAATCTACAGTCTATTTATTGGGAAGTATCATTAACACTATTAAATTAGTGTATATGTAACGATAAAAAACAATGTTAAAAAACTATATGGAATTTTTATGAATATTACTGTAAGAAAATAATTTTTTAATAATTTTCAATAATAACACTTTACAAATTTTAAAAAATTAGTAGAATAAGAAGTAGTAAGAATCGTCTGATAAATATATAAAGAAAAACAGAATTATCAGAAAATTCTTAAATAGCTATCGTTTAGAATTAGGGAGGGTACAAAAATGAAAAAGAAAAAAATGAAAAAACTAACAGCAGTTGTAGTACCGGTTTTAGCAATGAGCATGGCACTAACAGCATGTTCTACATCAGGCGGAGATAAAAAGACAAGCACAAACTCAAGTGGAGATAGCAAGTCAGAGGGGAAATTAGCGGCAAAACAAGTGTTAAATCGAACAGAAACAAATGAAATTCCAACGATGGATACTTCGAAAAATACGGATACACTTGGTTCGCAAATTTTAGGAAATACAATGGAAGGTTTATATCGCCTAGATAAAGATAATAAGCCAACTCCAGCTGCCGCGGAATCTAGTACGAAAAGTGAAGATGGTAAAAAATATACATTTAAACTACGTAAAGATGCAAAATGGTCAAATGGTGATCCAGTAACTGCGAAAGATTTCGTATATGCATGGCAACGTCTATTAGATCCGAAAACAACTGCTGAGTATGCGTTTATCGCATTCCCACTAAAAAATGCAGAAGCGGTTAATAAAGGAGAAAAACCTGTAACTGAATTAGGAGCGAAAGCGTTGGATGATTATACGCTTGAAGTTGAATTAGAGCAAGCAGTGCCGTACTTCTTAAACTTAGTTGCATTCCCATCGTACTATCCATTAAATGAAAAATTCGTAAAAGAAAAAGGGGATAAATACGGTTTAGAATCTGATACAGTAGTGTATAATGGACCGTTCGTTCTTACTGAATGGAAACATGAGCAAGGTTGGAAATTGAAGAAAAATGATCAATATTGGGATAAAAAGACTGTAAAATTAGATGAAATTAACTATAGCGTTGTAAAAGAGCAAGCAACTCGTGTGAATTTATATGATAGCGGTCAAGTTGACTTTGCTTTACTAAACGGTGAGTTTGTTGATAAATATAGAAATAAGAAAGATGAGTTTGGAACATATTCACAAGTGAGTACGTATTTCATCCGTCTGAACCAAAAACGTGGTGGACAAGATACACCATTAAAGAGCAAAAAATTACGTGAAGCAATTGCGTTATCAATTGATAAAAAGAATTTATCAACTGTTATTTTAAATGATGGCTCACAGCCAGCTGATTTCTTAGTACCAAAAGGTTTAGCGACTGGACCAGACGGAAAAGACTTCCAGGAAACATTTAAAAATGGTTTGAAACAAGACCCTAAAAAGGCAGCGGCAGCATGGGAAGAAGCGAAAAAAGAGCTTGGCAAAGATCAAGTTACGATTGAATTTTTAAACTATGATACTGGTAATGCGAAAAAAGTTGGAGAATATATAAAAGATCAAATTGAGAAAAATTTAAAAGGTGTAACAGTAAATATTAAACTTCAGCCATTCAAGCAAAAACTAAAATTAGAAACTGAGCAAGATTATGATATTTCGTTTGCTGGCTGGGGACCTGACTATGCAGATCCAATGACATTCTTAGATATGTTTGATTCTAAGCATTCTCATAACCAAATGAGCTTCTCTGATCCGAAATATGATGAAATGATCAAAAAAGCGGGCGGTGAATTAACGAATGATGCGAAAAAACGTTGGGAAGAACTAGGAAAAGCAGAGAAATTATTACTTGAAGAGGATGTAGCGCTTGTACCTATATACCAACGTGGAGATGCTTACGTTTTACAACCGAATATAAAAGGCATTGTTCACCATAATATTAGTCCAGAGTATAGCTTTAAATGGGCTTATGTAACTGAGAAAGACGGGAAATAATGGAATTTAAAAAGCATTGCAAAAGTGGCTAATCTACTTTTGTAATGCTTTTTTATTGAGCTTAAAATACTAATTTGTAGTGCAAGTAAATAGAGAAGCATAAGGGGTATAGTACGTACATATAGTAGATGGGGGATAAATCATACTAAATTACGAATATTAAAATCAGAATATTTAAAATAAAACTATTTACAAATACGAAAAAAAGAGTAGAATAATATTAGTTGTAATTTTCAGAAAACTAATTGTTAGCAAGGGGTCTCTCAAGGGTTGGTAATGTACATATAATTAGGGAGGGTACAAAAATGAAGAGAAAAAAGATGAAAAAGTTAACAGCGGTTGTAGTACCAGTTTTAGCGATGAGTGTTGCATTGACAGCATGCTCTGGTTCAGGTGGGGAGAAGAAAACGACTACTACATCTAATAGTGGGGAAGAAAAAAAATCTGATATTAAATATGCAGCGAAGCAAGTATTAAATCGTACGGAAAACCAAGAAATTCCGACGATGGACACTTCTAAATCTACTGATACGTTAGGGGCACAAATTTTAGGGAACACGATGGAAGGGTTATACCGTCTTGATAAAGATAATAAGCCTATTCCGGCTGCTGCAGAATCAAGTACGAAAAGCGAAGATGGTAAAAAATATACGTTCAAACTGCGTAAAGATGCGAAATGGTCAAATGGAGATCCTGTAACAGCGAAAGATTTCGTATATGGATGGCAGCGCTTACTTGATAAAAATACAGCGGCAGAATATGCGTTTATTGCCTACTATATTAAAAATGCAGAGGCAATTAATAAAGGTGAAAAACCTGCAACAGAATTAGGAGCAAAAGCTGTAGATGATTATACACTAGAAGTAGAATTAGAAAAACCGGTACCGTACTTCTTAAACCTATTAGCATTCCCGTCATATTATCCTTTAAATGAAAAGTTCGTAAAAGAAAAAGGAGAGAAATTCGGTTTAGAAGCAGACACAACATTGTATAACGGGCCATTTGTAATGGCATCGTGGAAACATGAACAAGGTTGGCAGCTGAAGAAAAATGATAAGTATTGGGATAATAAGACTGTGAAATTAGAAGAAATTAATTACAGCGTTGTAAAAGAAGTGGCTACAAAAGTAAATTTATATGATACAGGATCGATTGACTTTACATTACTGTCAGGAGAATTTGTAGATAAATATAAATCGAATAAAGATGAATATGGTGAGTATTCAGAAGCAAGTACGTACTTCTTACGTTTAAATCAAAAGCGTAACGGACAAGATACACCGTTAAAGAGTAAAAAGCTTCGTGAAGCAATCGCATTATCCATTGATAAAAAAGGTTTAGCAAACGTTATATTAAATAATGGATCAAAAGCAACGGATCAATTGGTTCCAAAAGGGCTTGCGACGGGACCGGATGGTAAAGATTATCAAGATACATTTAAAAATGGTCTGAAATATGATGTGAAAAAAGGCGCAGCAGCTTGGGAAGAGGCGAAAAAGGAACTCGGAAAAGATCAAGTTACAATTGAATTACTAAGCTATGATGATGGAACTGCGAAAAAGATTGCCGATTACTTTAAAGATCAAATTGAGAAAAATTTAAAAGGTGTAACAGTTACCACGAAAATTCAGCCATTCAAACAGAAATTAAAATTAGAATCAGCGCAAGACTATGAAATTTCCTATGCAGGCTGGAGTCCAGACTATGCGGATCCGATGACATTTATTGATATGTTTGAATCGAAGAGCCCATATAACCAAATGAGTTATTCGAATCCGAAATACGATGAAATGGTGCAAAAAGCAGGTAATGAATTATTATCTGATCCGAAGAAGCGTTGGGAAGCGTTAGGAAAAGCAGAAAAATTATTCCTTGAAGAAGATGCAGGGTTAGTTCCTTTATATCAAACAGGAAGATCGTATGTAATGAAACCGAATGTAAAAGGAATTGTGAAACACAACATTAGTCCAGAATATAGCTTTAAGTGGGCGTATGTAACTGAGGATGGCGGAAAGAAATAATATGAAAGCATTTCAAAAGCGGCTAATCTGCTTTTGAAATGCTTTTTTTGTATGAATAAGAGAATAAGACACATGGAAATTAGAAAGGAGTTCAACAATTGGATAGATAAATGATAGCAGAGATTTCATATTGATGAGAAAAATATAGAACATAGCAATAGAGAAGAATAAGAGGGGATATGTTTACATATAGTAGACGGGGGATAATTCATATAGTAGTAATAGTAAAATAGCAAGTTATTATCATAAAAAAATAAATATTTAGAAAATTTACAAAAATACTTTACAAAACTGAAAAAAATAGTAGAATATTAATTAATAAGAATTTTCTGATAACGAAAGTTAATAGAGAATCTCTAAATGTTAATATCGTACATATAATTGGGGAGGGTACAAAAAAATGAAGAGAAAAAAGATGACAAAATTAACAGCGGTTGTAGCACCAGTTCTAGTAATGAGTATGGCATTAACAGCTTGCTCGGGATCAGGGGATAAAGATAAGGCAAGCACAACGCCGAAAAGTAGCGAAAAAGAAGGCGGGAAATTAGCTGCAAAGCAAGTACTTAATTTAACGGAGAGCCAAGAGATTCCATCTATGGATTCTTCTAAAGCGACAGACCAAGTATCGTTTCTTGCTTTAAACAACGTAATGGAAGGTTTATATCGACTGGATAAAGATAATAAAGCAGCACCAGGGGTTGCTGAATCATATAAAAAGAGTGATGATGGTAAAAAATATACATTCACATTAAATAAAAATGCGAAATGGTCAAATGGAGAACCTGTAACAGCGAAGGATTTCGTGTTTGCTTGGAAACGCGCGGTAGATAAAAATACAGCAGCGGAATATGCATACATTATGTTTGATTTAAAGAACGCAAAAGCAATTAATGATGGCAAAGCACCACTTGATACGTTAGGTGTAAAAGCTGTAGATGACTACACATTAGAAGTAGAATTAGAAAATCCAGTTCCTTACTTTGTAGAATTAACTTCATTCGGAACATTCTATCCGTTAAATGAAAAATTCGTAAAAGAAAAAGGAGAAAAATACGGTTTAGAATCAGATACAACGTTATACAACGGACCATTTACATTAACAGACTGGAAACATGAAGAAGGTTGGAAGTTAAAGAAAAATGCACAATACTGGGATAATAAAACAGTTAAATTAGAAGAAATCAACTTTAACGTAGTAAAAGATAGCGGTACACGTGTCAACTTATATGAAAGTGGACAAATCGATCGTGCAGCACTTACATCTGAAATGGTTGACAAATATAAATCAAATCCAGATTTCTTTACACAAAAAACACCGTCAACGTACTTCTTACGATTAAACCAAAAACGTGGTAATCAAGATACAGTATTAAAGAGCAAAGATTTACGTTTAGCGATTGCAATGGCATATGATAAAAAAGGCTTAACGAATGTAATTTTAAATGACGGATCTACACCTGCAGATTACTTAGTACCAAAAGAATTTGCGAAAAGTCCAGATGGAAAAGACTTCCGTAAAGATAACGGAGATATTTTAAAAACAGATGTGAAGAAAGCAAAAGAGCATTGGGAAAAAGCGAAAAAAGAACTTGGAAAAGAGCAAGTAACGATTGAGCTATTAAACTACGATAGCGATAATGCGAAAAAAGTAGGTGAGTTCTTAAAAGGAGAGCTTGAGAAGAACTTACCGGGCTTAACAGTGAATTTGAAAAACCAACCGTTTAAACAAAAATTAAAATTAGAATCAGATCTAGATTATGATTTATCTTACGCTGGTTGGGGACCTGACTACTTAGATCCAATGACATTCATTGATATGTTCGTTACAAATGGACCTCATAACCAAACTGGATATTCAAATCCGAAATATGATGAAATTGTAGAAAAAGGTAAAGGCGAGCTATTAACGAAAACGAAAGATCGTTGGGATAGCTTACTGAAAGCTGAAAAAATGTTACTTGAAGATGCTGCAATTGCACCGTTATACCAACGTGGTGATGCTCTAGTTCAAAGAGCGAAAGTAAAAGGTATTATTCACCACCCAGTTGGTGGAGATTACAGCTACAAATGGGCATATATTGGTGAAGATAAGTAAGAGAGAGGGCGCGCGATGCGCCCTTTTTTTATGCACTTTTCTTCCTTCCTGGAATATATAAAATAAAAAAGGGAGAATCGTATGGAACGGAATACTTACATCGACTTCTTAGCTTATTACGGAATAGGGAGTGCTCATCCTGGTGGTTTTACGTTAACGAAGCAATTACTATCTCAATTGCCACTTAGACACGGAGCAAATGTTCTTGAGATAGGTTGCGGCACGGGGAAAACAGCGGCGTATATGACAAAAGAATTGGGTTATAAAGTGACAGCGGTTGAAAAGAATGAAATTATGATTCAAAAAGCGAAAGATAGATGGTTGTTTGATGGTTTAAATATACAATTGATTCAAGGCGATGTAGAAGGGTTACCGTGTTTAAATGATTCTTTTGAGCTTGTACTTGGAGAATCTATACTCGCTTTTACAAATAAAGAAAAGGTTATTTCGGAATGTTATCGTGTATTACAAAAGGATGGGAGACTTGTTGTCATTGAAATGATTACCGAAAAACATATTGAGAAGAAAGAGGAGGAAAAGATTGGACAGTTATACGGTATGAAAGAATTATTAACTGAGAATGAGTGGATTCATTTATTTCAAGCAGCAAATTTTAAAAGAATTACAATTGCGGGTGGCGGAACTATTGCAGAAACAGTTGCAGGACATATGGAAGAGCCAGAGTGGAATGTATCACCGTTTATTCCAGAAGAATTGTATGAAGCGTGGGTGCAACACGAACAAGTACTGCTTATGTATCAACATATTTTAGGGCATCGGATTTTTATATGTGAAAAATAGAAAAAGAGTTGGCTAAAGATAGTCAACTCTTTACTATGTTAGATGAAAAATAATGCAGCCAAAGTAATTCCAAAAATAAAGCCAAATCCGAGTTCAAGGCCCCAGCCACCGCCGCCGCAACCACCGCAACCACGACCGCCGCATCCACAGCCACTAAATCCACCACCGAACCCACCACCGAATCCAAATCCACAGTTATCACATCTGCTAATACCACCGCAAATATCACATCCACCGTTTGAATATGCGTCATAGTATCCAAATCCTGTATCAAAAGATGAACGCCCTTTTACCGGTTCGATCCAAACAGAATCATTTGTCACATCTACTATTTTACCTAAATGAATGCGACCATCACGATCTTCAATTCGAACAACTTTACCGAAATAACGTTGGCATGTATCATAACATTTTTGTCTATGCATGTTCTTTCCTCCTTCCGTATTACCGTAATACGATATGTGAGCAGGACAAGTGCGGCTTGTATGAATGACCTATCTCTCATAATTGTTATACGAAAGGGGAAATATACGAACAGGATACATAACGAGGAGGAAGAGAAATGAAATCTACAGACCAATTTCAGACGTACGAAGTTCCTTGGGAGGAATTAATAGAAGCACTGCGAGGTGAAATGAAGAAACAAGTAGGAGCGGATATTATTGATACGGTCGTATGTAATTTGAAAGATGGTTTTGAAGTGTATACATATGTGCAGGGTGATTTGGATTTCGAGTATACAGAAGCTCTTGAACGAAAATATGGGAGTGATGGGAAAATCCCTAATTTGTTAACAGTTATGCTGGTAGCTAGCATTTATAATACGGGTGAAGAGAATATACGTTTACATGCAGATAATAAAGATAATCCAATTGTTGAGGTATATGTGAAGCAATGAAACACGCTGTGAAAAGCGTGTTTTTTATTTATATGATAAAATGTTAGAAAATTAAGAAAGAAGGTGAGTGAATTGAAAATTAATCATCTTAATTTAACAGTTATAGATGTAACAGCTGCTAGAGAGTTTTTAGAAAAATATTTTAGTTTAACTTGTAGTGGAACAAGGGGGAATGCCTTTGCGGTTTTGCGGGATAATGATGGGTTTATATTAACTTTAATGAAAGGGAAAGAAGTTCATTATCCGAAAACATTTCATGTAGGATTTCCACAAGAAAATGAAGAACAAGTTAATAAAATTAATCAAAGATTGAAGGAAGACGGATTTTCAGTCGAACCGCCTAAACATGCACATGCGTATACGTTTTATGTCGAAGCACCTGGAGGATATACAATTGAAGTGATGTGCTAATTAAAAATCAAACTTTTTGTTAAGAGTTTTTAATTTTAAAAGTAGGAAAAGTCTGTTTTAAGGGTGGAGCTTAAACAGGCTTTTTTACTTATATAATTGGATAGAAAATGCTAGAAGGAATATTACCAAGTTATATATCTATTTACATAATAAAGTTATGGTTCGTTCGTTGTCCTAAAATACAAGTCATATATCTTGTTTCCCCTCATAAATTTAAACATAGGAATTTGTCTACAAAGGTGGCGAAGCCTCATCATGAAAATTCGAATTTGTGCCACGTTCATGTTGTTTCTATTTATATGTTTACCTTTTTCAGTTTTTGCAAAAGGAGAGGAGGCAAAGGAAAGGGTCGTTTCACTTGTATATGATGATTCGGGCAGCATGAGAAATAACGATCGCTGGAAGTATGCCAATTACGCCTTGCAAAGTTTAGTTGCGCTATTAGATGAGAAAGATAAATTTTCTTACGTTCCAATGAGTAAGCCAAATGATCCGTTAAACATTTCGTTAACAAAGGATCAAAGGCAAACAGAAATTAATGGAATCGGCGCGTGGAAAACATATTTAAATACTCCATTTAGCGCAGTAGAAACGGCGATGCAATCTATAGAGAAGGAAGCAGATATAGATGGGAAACGTGAATTTTGGCTTATTGTATTAACTGACGGGGCATTTAATGATTTGGAGAAAGATAAGATTGGCGGAAAAGAACAAATTACACAGAAGTTAGCACAGTTTAAGAAAGAGATGGATTCTAAAAAGATCTCTTTACACCCAGTCTTAATCACGATGGAAGAGGATTTAGGGCAGCAAGAGAAGCTGCAGTTAAATACGTTTAAAGAGATTTGGAAAAAAGAAATGAATGGAGTTGTCATGCCGTCTAGCGGTGAGGATGGTATTGTACAAAGTGTGAATCAAGTGGCAGCATTAGTTGCAAATCGTGATCCATTTTCTTCTGTTGAGTCGATTGTCAAAACGAAAATAGTAGGGAAAAAAGTAGAGATTACAACACCGTTTCCATTAAAGCGTATGACGCTTGTACGACAATCACCTTCTTTGTCTAATTATAAAGTTATGCAACTTTCCAAACCGTTACAATTGCAGTCTTCTTTTTCTATACATGCACCAGGAGAAGCTAAATTATTCGGAAATATAGTGCATGTAAGTACAGCGAATCAGGAAGTGATTAAGCCAGGGACATATACGATAGAAGTGGATCAGGACATTGAGAAAGAGGGATTACAAGTACTTGTTGAACCAGCGCTTAATTATACTGTTTCTACGTACGACAAAGATGATAAAGATAGAAAAAATGTTGAGAAAATGTATGAAGGTGTGACAGCTGTTATTGAAGCGAAACCTACTGAATTACCAATTCAAACTTCTTATTTCGAAGCAGAAGTAGAAATAGACGGAAAGCAGTATCCGATGAAGTGGGATGATAAAAGACATGTGTTTTATTACGAGACAAAGGTTGGTAAAGAGTTAGTACGCGGGAAAGTCCATATGAATATAAAGGGATTTTATAGACAGACGAAAGAATTCAAGATTGAACCAGCTGAAAAACCAAAATTAACACTTCAAGCTGTTACGAAAGATTATGAAGAAAAGGTAACAAATTTAGAAAATAGTAAACCATTTATTTTACAGCCGCAGTTAAATGGTAAACCGATGACAGAAGAGGCTGTAAAGAAACTATTAAAATCTACTGGTGTCACATCGAATCAATCGATCAACTATGAATTAAAACAGCATGGTAGTCAAGTTTATGTTTATCCTCGACCTTATTACTCCGACACATTCAATTTTACAGATACCGGCACCGTAGAGGCTACCATCACGATCAATGATTCAAAATTAAAAGAAGTAAAGGAAAAGATTGTACTGCACATTGAAAATGCGCCGTTTTTTGAGAAGTATGCGCTCGTTTTTAAATTTGTAATTCCTATTACTTTATTACTTTTAATAGTAGGAATTATTATTTTAGGATGGATTGTTCGTCCGAGATTTCATCGGAAAGCATTACTATATTACGAATGGGATCAAGAAGTAGCGAAAGATTGGCTTTATCAATCTGAACCAGAGTTACTTAAAAATAAATGGTGGAAGCACTATTTTGGCATTCCATTCCGAGCAGAAAGAAAGACGGTGCAATCTGTAACATTAATAGCGAAAAAAGGATCGAAATCTATATTTGTAGCAAAAGAATCGCAAGTGGTTGGGATGATTATTGATGGGATGTTTATAACAGAGGAAGAGGTAGGAATGGAGCATAAGACGTTGTATCCAAATGAACTTTTAGTAATTGATAGAGGATATGGTAAGGAGATTTACCGGTACGAATGTGAATAGTAGATAGGGTGTAAGAGGGGCGGAGGAGGCCCGGCTCTCTTTATTCTTCTTTTCAAACAAGCAAGAATAGGAAGGTGGTTCACATGACATTACAAGTTCCAACAATTTTAATTGGCTTAGGTGGAATCGGTAGTACTGTCACACATCAAATATATGAAAGATTACCTGAGGAGCGTCGTAAAAAGGTAGCGATGCATGTATTTGATACAGATGTGAATACATTGAGTAAATTTGATCATATTCGGAAGTTTAAGACGCAAACGAGCTCGAGTAAAACACCGAGAGAGTATATTGCGGGAGATCCAACGATTCCAGAGTGGTTTCCGATGGACCCGACTATACTCGATAAACCGTTAACAGAAGGGGCTGGACAGTTACGCGTCATTTCACGGTTAGCGTTACGCGCTGCGATGAAAGAAGATAAACTCACATCGTTTTGGCAAGAAATCGAGAAGATTTTTCCAGTTACAAGTGATCAGACCGAATATGGTGTACGTGTCATTATTGTAACATCACTAGCTGGCGGAACAGGTTCAGGGATGTTTTTACAAATCGCATTATATTTGCGTGAGATGCTCCGGAAGAAATTGCAGCATCATAACATTTTAATTCGCGGTGCGTTTTTAATGCCAGATGTTTTAGTTAAGACGAGAACGGTTAGTGCGAAAGAGTTTGAAACTGTGCAAGCGAATGGTTATGCATCGTTAAAAGAGTTGCACGCTATTACGCTTGGGTCGACTGGTGAATTATCAAAACGAGGCGGCGTAACGATTGAATTAGAATATCGTCCTGATCAAGTGGATGAAGATGGAAGAACAAACCATACGATAAAGCAGCATCATTTACCGTACAATTATTGTTTCTTATATGATTATGAAAATTTACATGGGCACCATTTGCACAATTTATCAGATTATATGGAGCAAATGGCAAATACGATTTATTTACAGTTATTTAGTCCAATGTCTGCAAATCATTTTGCCCAAGAAGATAATCAAATTCAGCAATTGGCAGAATCGAGTGGGAAAGGGAGATATTGCGGAGCAGGAACGGCAAAACTTATTTATCCGTATGAGCACGTTTTGAAATACTGTGCTTTAAAATGGGCGGTGCAAGGTTTAGATGAATCTTGGCTTCATTTAGATCAACTATTTCAAGAAAAAAAGCAAAGATACGACCAAGATGTCAAACGTGGTATGCAGCGTGAAAAGCCAGAGCGCGGGAAAAGTTATTTAGAAGACTTAGAGCATCTTGCTACTCGGCCAGAACAAGCTCATATTTTTTATAGACAAATGTACCATGAAACACGTGAAGGGGCAGAGGGTGGTAAGCTCGGTGTTGCAAAATCAAAATTGTTTTTAGATGCTGTAGAGAGTTACGTACACCGTACAGTGCAAAAAGATGAGGAATTAAACCGCCTGCAGCATGAGTGCAAAATATCGGCTGCGAAGCTTAAAATGATGGAACAAATGAAGGGGGAAGTAGCGAGAGTTGATCATGCGGTTCGTTTATATGCTTATGCCATTCCGAGCCGTGTACATGAGCATGTTACTACCCTTTTATATGACATGATCGAATCAGACCGCTTTACACTGAGTGGCTCAGAAGGACAGTCTTACCAATTAAATACATGGTTTTTAAAGAAAACGGATCCAGTTCATCCAGTTGCAGCACGTTTTATGCTGTATGAAATTCGTAAGCAGTTAGTAGAGAAGATGAATCGACTACATGAAAATAATGAACAAAAGCGTAATTTAATTCAAAACTACGATAAGAAATTTAATGTGAGTAATATTGATGGAACTGTAACGGCTGTTCGCCGCGTTGAAATTGCGCAGCAACAAGGCTGGTTTGGAAAAATGATTAATAATCAGCAGCGTTTGTTTAAAAAAGAATTTGAAGATATTGTAACGCAGTACGTACACAAATTAAGTGAGTATCGTAAAGAAATGTTGTTAGAACTCGTGTATCAATCGCTATACCAAGCAGTTGATAAAATGATTCAATATTGGGAAAGATTCTTTGATAATTTATACGAAACACGTGAAAATTTATTGTTTGAAATCCAAAAGCGAAGCAAGGAATTTGAGGGGAAAACGAACCCGACGAATGTATACGTATTAGCTGAAGAGAAATTGCAAGAAAAGATTTGGCAAGATATGCAGCAACATTTAAATTTAGGTGTATTACCGAAAGATATATCGTCCGAAATTTATATGAGCTTGTACGGGGAATATTGTCGTGATGCGAAAGCCGAAGAAATTCAGTCGAAAAAGGTGGAAGACTTCTATCGTGAACATATATTGAGTTATTGTTATGACGAACTTCAAGTGCGCTATCGTGACAAATTAGAGCTTAATATCGTTGAAGCATTGCGAAAAGAAGCAGATTTCAAGAAGCGTGATCGTGATGAATACGTTCGTGAAAAAATTGAAGATCTTTTCCATTTAGCAAGTCCGTTCGTTCCGAAAGTTTCTCATCATAGAGAATTACAATATTGGGGCGTACATCCATCTTTAAAACAAGAATTGCAAGAAGAGCTATTGCAAGAAATGTTTAAAGAAAAAGATACGGTAAACGGGGCGTTTTCACCATTTGAAGTGATTTGTTATCGTGCTCATTACGGATTATCGCTACAAGATTTTCCTAAGCTTTCATCTGGACATATTGCGAATGGTTTTATGAACGATAAAGGTGATTATTTTCAATCGTATTATCGCCGCGTGAACAAATTAAATAGTAAAAAATCTAGTTTGACGCCGCATTTAGATAAATATTGGCACTTACCAGCCTTTATGCCAGACTTGAATGCAACGCAAACGAAGTTAGATTACGATAAATGTAATCGTGCTCTTCTATACGCGTATATGTATCGCTGGATTAGCTTAGTTGCTGTTGATGGACAGTTCGTGTATCAATATAACGGTGTCGGCCGTAGCTTTTTAATCCAGTCGATGGGGAAAAATATTTCAAGTGAAAGTTATAAGTTGCACAGAGCATTGCTTCATAATCCGTTTATTTATGAAAACATCTTGTCACGATTTGAAGAAGAACAAGAAAAGGCAATGATACAAGGTGGACATTTATATACACATGCATTTGTATTAGGCGCTCAAGATATAAGATGGCTCCGTAAAGAGCATGTTCATAATATTTTAGATATGATTTTAATGTATGACCGTGAGGCAAAATATGACCCGACGTTAGAAGAAACATCTGACGATTTGTTAAGGTTATTCCTTGATGAAATTGAGCTGTATTTCCAAAACTATTACGGAACAGGTGCAGATATGGTTGCAAAGAAAGAGAAAGAGATGTTTATGAAACAATTGTGGGATCGTTCGTATGCGAAAGGGTATGTGGATCCAAATAGTGCGCCTTATAAAAAATGGCAAAATATATTACATGTTCCCGATGAAGAAGAAGTGCCAAAAACGAATGTATAATGAGTGAAAAGGGAATCCTTAAGAATGACAATACAACTTTAGAAATGAGGGATTCCGATGCCGTTTTTAGGTAGTGTATATCAAATATTTGGATTATATCCAGAAATTTATTATGGAATGATTTCAGCGGAAATCGCTGAACAACAAATGGAAGAACAGAAAGAACAAGAAAATCAAGAGACTGAATTATAAAACCATGCAGGCTACTCGCCTGCGTGGTTTTTTCGTGTTACAATAAAGCGAATTTTTTAAGGGAGAGAATAAGATGAAATGGATATACTTTATTATTATTAACGTTATAGCATTTAGTATGATGGGGCTTGATAAGCGAAAAGCAAAGAAAAAGCAGTGGAGAACGCCAGAAAGTACGTTGTTTTTATCAGCTGCAGCTGGAGGAGCGGTTGGAGCTTGGATTGGTATGTATATGTTTCATCATAAGACACATAAAAGTAAATTTGTCTTCGGTATTCCAGTGCTCGTTATTATAACAGTAGGCGTGTTTTTATACATATAACGGATTTGCAAGAGGAATGTCGAAAGAAATGCAGATTGAATATTGGTAAAGTAAGTATGTGAGACCTTATAATGAAGAAAAAAAGAGAAGAGGAGAACAGGGAAGATGGGGAGTCAAACAGCAGAGCAAAAGCAGGGGATTATATATGCGGCGGGTGCGTATACGATGTGGGGAGTTCTTCCGATTTATTGGAAATGGGTGGAGGAAGTACCGGCGGATGAAATATTAGCACACCGCATCGTTTGGGCATTTGTTTTTATGTTGTTAGTTTTAGGAGTAACGAAGAGGTTTCGTCAGTTTGGTGGAGAGTTAGTGGCCCTTTTTAAACGACCTAAATTATTAATGTCATTAACAATTGCTTCGGTACTTATTAGTGGAAACTGGTTTGTATACATATGGGCCGTAAATCATAACCATGTAATCGAAGCAAGTCTTGGGTATTATATTAATCCACTTATAAGTATTTTACTTGGTACAGTTGTTTTAAAAGAGAAGCTTAATTTTTGGCAATATGTTGCGGTTGGTTTAGCTGGATTGGGCGTTGTTATTTTAACGATACGTTTCGGATCAATTCCATGGGTCTCTCTTTCACTTGCTTTTTCATTTGGATTATATGGATTAACGAAAAAATTATTAAATTATGATGCAACAATTGGGCTTACGATGGAAACGATGTTAGTGACGCCATTTGCACTTATATATTTGTTTATGACAGGAGTTCATGGCTTTGGTTCGTTCGGTTCTATTTCGGCAATATCAACGTTTCTTTTAATAGGGGCAGGTATTGTTACAGCGTTACCACTCTTTTATTTTGCTAAAGGAGCACAACTTATTCCGCTCTATATGATAGGATTTTTACAATACATCGCGCCGACTATTAGTTTAATTTTAGGTGTGTTCGTTTTTGGTGAACATTTCACATCTACTCATATGATTGCGTTTTTCTGTATATGGATTGCTTTATTTGTCTTTTCAATGGCGAAAACAAAGTTTCTACTACAGAAGCAACCAAAATTTATTAAAAATAAATCAGCAAAAGTATCATAATGCGTAGTATTTTCTACGCATTTTTCTTTATACTTATATTATATAGAAATTCCATTATAGTCAGTGAGGAGCTGAAAAACATGGAAACAATTTTACATAATGATCCACTTATAGCAGCTATAATTTCTTGGTTTTTAGCACAGTTAACGAAAGTCGTTTTTAAATTAATAAAAACAGGCGAGTTTGATTTTGCTAAGTTCTTTGCTTCAGGTGGAATGCCAAGTTCGCATGCTTCGACTGTTACTGCACTTGCTACAGGTGTCGGAGTGGTGGAAGGTGTGGAGAGTCCAATATTTGCGGTTGCCGCTATTTTTGCCATTATTGTTATGTACGATGCTTCAGGAGTAAGGCTTGCGGTAAGTAAGCAAGCGAAAATATTGAATGATTTTTTTCATGGTAGACAAACAGAATATAAAAAGTTAAATGAGCTCGTTGGACATACACCGTATCAAGTTGTTGTTGGTGCACTATTAGGAATTGTTGTCGGGGTTGGGTATTGTTTGTAAGCAGAATGTGTGTAATACACGTTCTGCTTTTCTTTGTTTTCATACATATTTAGATGAGTTTTCGAATATCGTATACGGACTTAGAAAGGGTGGGTGAGCGGTGTGCTACTATATGACAAAGTGCATGAGGAGATAGAGCGGAGAACGACTGTACTTCAAACGATGCAAAGGCAAGACGGAGCGTGGCAATTTTGTTTTGAAGGAGCTTTGCTAACGGATTGTCACATGATTTTTTTACTCAAATTATTAGGGCGAAATGACGAAATAGAACCGTTTGTGAAAAGGTTAGTATCTCTTCAAACAAATGAAGGGACTTGGAAATTATACGAAGATGAAAAGGGAGGGAATTTATCCGCGACGATTCAAGCATATGCTGCTTTACTTGCTTCGGAAAAATATTCGAAAGAAGATATGAATATGAGGCGAGCTGAAATGTTTATTAAGGAACACGGGGGAGTTTCTCATGCTCATTTTATGACGAAATTTTTATTAGCGATTCATGGAGAATATGAATTTCCTGCGCTTTTTCACTTTCCAACGCCAATCTTATTTTTACAAGATGACTCCCCCCTCAGTATATTTGGGCTAAGCAGCTCAGCGCGTATACATTTAATTCCGATGATGATTTGTATGAATAAGAGATTCCGTGTAGAGAAAAAGTTATTGCCAAATTTAAATCATATTGCAGGCGGGGGTGGGCAATGGTTTCGAGAGGAGCGGTCTCCGCTGTTTCAATCGTTTTTAGGTGATGTGAAAAAGGTAATATCTTATCCATTATCGTTACATCATAAAGGATACGAAGAAGTAGAGCGCTTTATGAAGGAGCGTATAGATGAAAATGGAACATTATATAGTTACGCCAGTGCTACGTTTTATATGATTTATGCTTTGCTTGCATTAGGGCACTCTATTCAGTCTCCAATTATTGAGAAAGCTGTGACAGGATTAAAATCTTATATATGGAAGATGGACAGAGGAAGTCATTTGCAAAATTCTCCTTCTACCGTATGGGATACCGCTTTACTTAGCTATTCATTGCAAGAAGCTAAAGTTACAAATGAAAATAAGATGATTCAAAGGGCGACGGAGTATTTATTGCAAAAACAACAAACTAAAAAGGTAGATTGGAGCGTACATGCATCATCACTTGTAGCTGGCGGTTGGGGATTTTCAGATGTTAATACGACGATCCCTGATATAGACGATACTACAGCTGCCCTTAGAGCGTTAGCACGAAGTAGAGGGAATGATAGAGTAGATGATGCGTGGGGAAGAGGTGTGGAATGGGTAAAAGGATTGCAAAACAATGATGGAGGCTGGGGAGCTTTTGAACGAGGGGTAACGAGCAAGTTACTATCGAATTTGCCGATTGAAAATGCGAGTGATATGATAACCGATCCGTCCACACCAGATATTACAGGTAGGGTGTTAGAATTATTCGGAACGTATGCACCGAATGAATTACTTGAAGAGCAAAAAAAGAAAGCTATCAAATGGTTAATGGATGTACAGGAACAGAATGGATCATGGTATGGAAAATGGGGGATATGTTATATATATGGGACATGGGCAACGATGACAGGCTTACGTGCATTAGGAGTGCCTTCTACTCATCCATCGTTGAAAAAAGCAGCTTCATGGCTCGAACATTTGCAGCATGAAGATGGAGGGTGGGGAGAATCCTGTCAAAGTAGTGTAGAGAAAAAATTTATTTCTTTACCCTTTAGTACGCCGTCACAAACAGCGTGGGCACTTGATGCACTCATTTCTTACTACGATCAAGAAACACCGATTATTCGAAAAGGAATTTCATATTTGCTCGCGCAGTCTACTATGAATGAAAAATATCCTACTGGTACAGGGTTACCGGGGGGCTTTTATATTCGCTATCATAGTTATGGACATATATATCCGTTACTTGCTTTAGCGCACTACGTAAAGAAATATAGAAAATAAACCGAGAGATACTCTCGGTTTATTTTGATGGGTAGTAGGTCCCTGTTGAAAAGAATAAGGAACGTTGTAGTTCCTTATTTTTCTGTTGATTGGCGTTTTTGACGTGCATCAGCGGCATTTGCACGTGCGTTTGCTTCTAAGTCATTGTGGTCAGCGAGTTCGCGAGCGAACTCAACATCAATGCCATCGGCAGCTTTGTTTCGATTTACATTCTTTTTTTTCATTCGACACAATCTCCTTGTGTTTTATCCCGCATAAACGGTTAGTAAAACTCCCACCTCAAAATTCAGATGGAACAAAGAAGCTAGGTGGGAGATTAACTGCCCGTAAATGCCCGATTGGTGAGGGCTAATAATCAGTGGGGGATGAACAAAATCCTCACTGATTAAAGTTTCACTTTATGCGGCGTTGCAAAGTTAGTTTGACACAAATAGACTTTTTTATACAAAGAGGATTTGGAAAGCATAGAGCCGAAATATACAATATAACTAATAGAAATGGGGGATAGAGATGGAATTGTTGAATGGGAAAACAGCTGTTGTAACGGGTGCTGCACAGGGAATTGGAAAAGAAATCGCACGAGTTTTTGCAAAACTAGGGGCCAAAGTATTAATTAGTGATGTAAATGAAGAGAAGCTACAAGAAACGACACGTGAATTATCAGATGAAGGGTATGATGTGAGTTTATATCGATGTGATGTGAGTAATCAAAATGAAGCGAAGTCGTTAATTGAATATGCGGTGCAAAAATTTGGTACATTACATATTTTAGTGAATAACGCTGGGATTACAAAAGATGCAATGTTACATAAGATGGAGAAGTCTGCTTGGGAACAAGTATTACAAGTGAACTTAACTGGCGTTTTTTATTGTATGCAGCCAGCACTTCTTTATATGAGACAACAACAGTATGGACGGATTATTAATATTTCTTCTATTAGTAGGGAAGGAAACATTGGACAAGCAAATTATGCGGCTACAAAAGCAGGGGTTGTAGGCTTAACAAAAACAGCAGCGAAAGAGGTTGGAAGTTTTGGTATTACGTGTAATGCGATTTGTCCAGGGTTTATGGATACTGATATGACAAAAACAATACCGGATAAAGTAAAAGAGAAAATGGTTGGAGCGATTCCAGTTGGAAGAATCGGAACGCCGGAAGATATTGCAAACGCAGCTGCCTTTTTAGCATCAGAGTATGCGTCTTACATTACAGGAGAGGTATTAAATGTGAGCGGTGGGTTGCAAGTGTAAATGAATACATAATGAAAAGAGCCTGACCGAGTAGGTCAGGTTCTTTCTCGTTAATTTAAGTTAATCCAAACGCTCTTCACTTCTGTATAGTTGTTCAGCGCGTAAGATCCCATTTCGCGGCCAAGACCGGATTGTTTAAATCCTCCAAATGGAGATGCTGCATCAAAGACGTTATAACAGTTTACCCATACAGTACCAGCACGTACTTTACTTGCAACATAGTGTGCTGTTTTAACATTTTCTGTCCACACACCAGCCGCTAAGCCGAATTGTGATTTATTTGCACGTTCAATCACTTCATCAATATCGTTAAAAGGTATTGCAGAAATAACTGGACCGAAAATTTCTTCTTTTGCGATCGTCATTTCGTCATTTACGTCAGCGAATACTGTAGGAGAAACGAAGTAGCCTTGATCGAATGGATTACTTCCTCCGCAAAGTACTTCAGCGCCTTCTTCAATCCCTTTTTCAATGTAGCTCATTACACGTTTTTGTTGTTCTTCGGAAACGAGAGGACCGATTGTTGTTTCAGGGTTAAGACCGGCACCTTGATTTAGTTTTTTAGAATAGAGGACGAGATCAGCCATGACATTATCATACATTTTCTTTGGGATAAATAAGCGTGATCCAGCAGAGCATACTTGTCCTTGGTTAAACATAACACCAGAAAGTGCACCAGGAATCGCGCGAGATAAGTCGGCGTCTGGTAAAATAATGTTCGGTGATTTACCGCCAAGCTCTAAAGTAACACGTTTCAATGATTCAGATGCTTGTCGCATAATTTGTTTACCGACTGGAGTAGAACCAGTAAATGCAATTTTATCAACGAGTGGATGATTAACAAGTGCTTGTCCAGCTGATTCACCGAATCCAGGAACGATATTAATAACACCTTTCGGGAATCCAGCTTCTTCAATTAATTCAGCTAAGTATAGAGCGGATAGTGGAGTTTGTTCTGCAGGTTTTAAAACGATTGTACATCCTGTAGCAAGCGCAGCTCCCATTTTCCACATTGCCATAAGAAGTGGGAAGTTCCAAGGGATAATTTGACCGACGACACCAACAGCCTCATGGCGTGTATAGTTAAAGTAATCACCGGAAACAGGAATTGTTTGCCCAACAATTTTCGTCGCCCAGCCAGCATAATAGCGCATATGCTCAATTGCAAGTGGTATGTCTGCCGCCATTGTTTCACGGATTGGCTTTCCGTTATCTAACGTTTCGAGCTGTGCGAGCTCTTCTTTATGCTCTTCCATTAAATCAGCGAGCTTGTACATAAGACGGCTGCGTTCAGCAGTGCTCATGCGTGACCAAGGACCTTCATCGAAAGCCATTCGAGCAGCTACCACAGCTTTATGAATGTCTTCGCGACCAGCTTCAGCAACGATAGCGAGTGTTTCACCAGTTGCTGGGTTAGGAGTTTTAAAAGTTTTTCCGGAAGCGCTTTCAATGAACGCTCCGTTCACATATAGTTTCTTTGTGCCCTGAAGAAATTTCTCTACCTTTTCATGAAGATTTACAGCTAGTTGACTCATTGTATAACCCCCTTGAAAATATAATTTAAACGCAGTACGAGACGGCGTTTATTCCGAAATCAAGGATGTGGGAACTAGATGAAAAGCCTCTACTTAAAATCATAAATAAAAAATGCTGAAAATTCAAATTTCATTTTCGTTACAATTGTAAAAAATATGTAATGAAACATTGTATTCTATATAATTACAAAAAATCCTGCGCGTTTTTGTTTTCTAGTAGGAAAAACTAGAAAAACAGTGGTACAATTATACATCGTGAGAGGAGGGGGAAAATGAAGAATTATCATGATGATCCGCGCTTTCGAGTTGCCCATAGAGAAGCGTTAATTGGTCTTGGATTAGCTATTATTAATTTTATAATATGGTATGGATTTGCTTATGGGCTTGGAAGTAAGGATCCGAGTGAATATACATATGTATTAGGTTTTCCAGCATGGTTTTTTTATAGCTGTATCGTTGGATTTATCGTAATGGTTATTTTGCTTATTTTAGTTGTTCGTTTTTTATTTCAAGATATTTCACTCGATGAGGAAGAAAAAAGTGAGGAATGATAGATGAATTGGTATGTAATAATCCCAATGATAATTTCTTTTATCGTTGTGTTTTTAATTGGTGTATATGCATCAAGACGTGTACAAGCAACCGCTAATAATAAATTTTTACAAGAATATTTTCTTGGTGGGCGTGAACTTGGTGGCTTATTATTAGCTATGACGATGATTGCTACGTACGGTAGTGCAAGTAGCTTTATCGGCGGGCCTGGTATTGCTTACAATATGGGTCTTGGATGGGTGCTGTTATCAGCGATTCAAGTTGTAACAGGATATATCGTTTTAACGGTTATTGGTAAAAAGTTTGCTATTATCGCTAGAAAGATGGAAGCAATTACGCTTATTGATTATTTAAAGGGTAGATACAATAATAAAGCGGTAGTTGTTCTTTCTGCGTTATGTATTATAATCTTTTTGTTCTCAGCAACAGTAGCCCAGTGGGTTGGCGGCGGACGATTAATTGAGTCGCTAACAGGACTTTCCTACACAACGGCACTATTTTTATTTACATTTTCTGTACTTGTGTATGTGTTAATTGGTGGATTTCGTGCAGTCGCTTTATCAGATACGTTATTAGGAATCATTATGTTAGTCGGAACAACAATCATTTTAATTGCTACTGTCATTGCTGGTGGCGGAGTTGAAAAGATTATGCAGGAACTTATTCAAATTAATCCGAATCTAATAACACCGTTCGGAGCGGATGGAAGTTTAACGAAATCATATGTCACATCATTTTGGATTTTAATTGGGATTGGTGTCGTTGGATTACCGCAAATTAGTGTGCGTGCTATGTCTTATAAAAATTCAAAAGCTATGCACCAAGCATTAATCATTGGAACGGTTGTCGTCGGTACAATTATGATTGGTATGCATTTAACAGGTGTGTTTGCAAGAGTAGTCCTTCCAGGCATAACGGTACCAGATAAAGTAATGCCGCTACTCGCGATGGAAGTGTTGCCACCTTGGTTAGCTGGAGTTTTCTTAGCTGCACCAATGGCAGCGATAATGTCTACTGTGAACTCATTATTATTACTTGTAAGTTCGTCAATTATTAAAGATATATATGTGAACTACATAAATAAAGATGCCGCGGATAGTACGATAAAGAAAGGTAGCCTATTGATTACTGGTATCGTAGGATTACTCGTATATGCTGCCGCTATTAAGCCACCAGACTTTTTAATTTGGTTAAATTTATTTTCTTTCGGTGGTTTAGAAGCAGCGTTCATTTGGCCGATTGTGTTAGGTTTATATTGGAAAAAAGGAAATGCAACTGGAGCTCTCGCATCTATTTTAGTTGGAGTAGGTTCCTATATGTTTATTCACCTTTGCTACCCTAATCCATTCGGTATACATACAGTTGTTTTCCCGATTTGCTTTGCATTTATCTCTTATATAATTGGTAGTATGGTTACGATGAAAAAAGTAGCATAAAAATATAGAAAAACGTAGGAACTTCTAATATGAAGTTCCTACGTTTTTTGTTTATACAAAATTTATCTTTTTCATTCTGTATTCCGTCATGTATTCATAAAGTAATAACAATTGATGGGATGGAGTTGAGGTCTATGAAAAAAATATTATTTTTAGGAGACCCAGGAATTGATGACTCTTTAGCAATTATGTATGGATTATTGCATCCTGATATTGATATTGTTGGAGTCGTAACTGGATATGGGAATGTAACGCAGGAAAAGGCGACGAGTAATGCGGCGTATTTATTGCAAATAGCTGGCAGGGAAGATATACCTGTTATTAATGGTGCTAAAATACCTTTGTCTGGTGATTTTGTGACGTATTATCCAGAAATTCACGGCGCAGATGGCTTAGGACCTATTAAACCCCCAAAAGCTTTTTCACCAAATATAAAACCCTTTTGTGCATTTTTCGATATTCTTGAAAAGTACAAAGGAGAATTAATTATTGTTGATGCTGGTAGGTCAACAACATTGGCAACAGCTTTTATTTTAGAAAAACCGATGATGAAGTATGTGAAAGAATATTATATAATGGGCGGTGCGTTCTTAATGCCTGGAAATGTTACACCAGTCGCAGAGGCGAATTTTCATGGTGATCCTATTGCATCACAATTAGTTATGCAAAATGCAAAAAATGTGACATTAATACCGCTTAACGTTACATCAGAAGCGATTATTACACCGGAGATGGTGAAATACATTACGAAACATTCTAAAACGAATTTCAAGAAATTAATAGAACCGATTTTCAATTATTATTATAAAGCTTATAAAAATCTGAATCCTAAAATAACAGGGAGCCCAGTGCATGATGTAGTAACGATGATGGTAGCGGCAAATTCATCTATTTTAGATTACGTGTATCGTCGTGTTGATGTAGATACGGTTGGAGTTGCGAAAGGGGAAAGTATCGCTGATTTTCGCCCGCAACCTGAAGCAAAAGCGTTGAAAAATTGGGTTAAAATTGGCTGGTCTTTACATTATAAAAAGTTTCTAGAGGATTTTGTGAAAATTATGACGTAGACATAATAGTAGCATACAAGTTAAAATAATGGAGATGATTATTTAAACAATCATCTCCATTATTTTGTTTTTAAGAGATAAATAGAGAAGAGTTACACAATAGGAGAGGAATTTTACTTGAAAAAAACTATAGTATGCGCAGTGATTGTGGGTATTTTTGTTTTGCTGATATCAGGTAACTTTTTAGTGAAAAAAGTGTGGAGTTCAAATAATGATGATGCGCAGTACATAGCATCCTTTATTGAAGAACATAAAGATGAAAAGAATAGTGCACTTTTAATAAAAAGAAATGATAAAGTCGTGTATTCTGTAAATCCGGATGTTGTATTGCCAGTTGCTAGTACGATGAAGTTAATTGTGGCGCTTGAATATACGAAACAAGTTACAGAGGGGAAAATCGATCCGTCTAGTTTCGTTTCAATTAATGATGTGAATCGTTATTATGTGCCGGGTACAGATGGTGGTGCACAAGATAGATGGCAAAATTATTTGCAAAAAAAAGAAAAGATAACTGAAGGAGCGGTTTCTTTAGAAGAAGTTGCAAAAGGAATGGTTAAGTTTAGTTCTAATGCAAATACTGAATATTTAATGGAGGTATTAGGATTAGACAATATTAATCGGAATTTACAAAGTTTAGCACTTCCTGCACATCAACCGCTATTTCCGATTGTTTCATCTTTATACATTCCGGGATATTTGCATAAAGAATTACATGTTCCAAAATATAAAATAGAGAAAAAGTTAAAAGAAATGTCTCAAGAGCAATATCGTGAATATGCTATGATTATTCATGAACGCTTAAAAAAGAAGGGGCCATTATTACAGAAGGAAATTCCTCTGTATTTAGAGGAACGTTATGACAAAATTTGGTCGGATAGATTGCCGGCTGCTTCCGCTAACGATTATATGGTACTGCTTCAAAAGGCAAATCATCAAGGTGGTCTTACAGAAGCGGAAGAAAAAGTGTGGGCGAATATCGTTGAAACAGATATGAGCGCAAAGAAATATCGTAAAACATTCAGGCATGCTGGACAAAAGAATGGTTATACACCATGGACGGTAACAAAAGCAGTTTATGCAATGGATAAACGCGGAAACTGTACAGAAATTGTTTTCTTGGCAAATAATTTAAATGAAGATGACAGTGCTGAAATACGTAAACATTTAGCAAATCTACACTTTCAAGTGTTGCAAAGTGATAAGTATGATGCGACTTTTATTAAATAAACTCGGTGCTATGAGCGCCGAGTTTATTTTTATGTACAAGCACTTTTTCACCATCCTTGGGTATGATGGGTAGTAACACTTAGGCGAAAGGGGAAAAGGTGATGAAACAGAGTAAAGAAGAGTTTATTAAGAATGAAGGCGCTGATTTCCCTGGGAAAACATATGTAGATTGTGTATTACAGCACGTATTTAATTTTCAGCGTAATTATTTATTAAAAGATATGTTTCAAGTGCATAGGGCACATATTACTATGTTAACTGAAGAGAAGTTAATGAAAAGAGAAGAAGCGAAAGTTATATTAATCGCACTTAAAAAAGTAGAGGGGATTCCAAAGGAGAAGTTGCTATATACAGAGCAACATGAAGATCTTTTTTTCTTAGTTGAACATTTGCTTTCTCAAGAAGCAAAGTGTGAATTTGTAAGTAATATGCATATCGGTAGAAGTAGAAATGATATGGGTGTAACGATGTATCGCATGAGTTTACGGCAATTTGTATTACGGTTAATGGAACACCATTTATTGCTGCAAGAAAGTATGCTGGAGCTTGCCGGTGAACATATGGAAACAATTATGCCGGCGTATACACATACACAACCGGCGCAGCCGACAACATTTGGTCATTATGTTTTGGCAATTTACGATACGATGCAACGAGATTTAGAAAGAATGAAAAAAGCGTATCATCTTGTAAATCATTCTCCAATGGGGGCAGCTGCCCTTTCTACAACAAGTTTTCCTATTAAGAGAGAACGAGTTGCGCAGTTACTTGGGTTTACAAATGTAATTGAGAACTCATATGATGCTGTTGCTGGAGCGGACTATTTATTAGAAGTTAGCTCGTTACTAATGGTTATTATGACGAATACGAGTAGATGGATTCATGATTTTTTACTATTAGCGACGAAAGAATATGATGGGATTACTGTAGCAAAGCCATATGTGCAAATAAGTAGTATTATGCCGCAAAAACGAAATCCCGTTTCAATTGAACATGCCCGCGCTATTACGAGTAGTGCTTTAGGGGAAGCATTTACTGTATTTCAAATGATTCATAATACACCATTTGGCGATATTGTCGATACGGAGGATGACTTGCAGCCGTATTTATATAAAGGAATCGAAAAGGCGATTCGTGTTTTTTGTATGATGAACGCAGTTATTCGAACGATGAAAGTAGAAGAGGAAACGTTAAAAAGTCGTTCATATAAACACGCGATTACGATTACAGATTTTGCAGATGTTTTAACAAAAAACTATGAAATACCATTTCGGCATGCACATCATGCAGCAAGTGCGATTGCGAATATGTCATTGGAGCAGAAAAAGGAGTTACATGAATTAAATTTCAAAGCCATAAATGTATACTTACAAGAAAATTTGAAAGTAAATTTATTAGAAGAAGAGTGGAAAGAAAGTATATCACCAGAAGCTTTTATTCAAAAAAGAAATGTATATGGTGGACCGAGTAAAAAAGAGATGGAGCGTATGATTAAAAATCGAAAAGAGTCATTTCAAAAAGAAGAAGAGGTATTTGAAAAGGAAAAACAAAGAATTTTACAAGCTGAAAATGATTTGAATACGTTAGCTTCGAATATTATCGAATCGTAAAAGAGGGATTTAATGAATTAATCGCCAATACTTAATGGAACTATAAATAGAGAGAAGAGATTGTCGATGATTCAATTACATGTATATGAAGAGATTCTTAATTTTACAGAAGAGGTTACACCATTTTTAGAGAAGAATGAGCAGGAAAATAATCTCATATTAGGTGTATTACAAATGGTCCAAGAACCGATATTTATAGGAGTAGCAAAACAAGAGGAAGAAATTGCAGCTGTATTTCTTCAAACAGAAGAAAAGAAACAAATAATTGTTGCTACGTCTGAGATTTCGGCAGTAGCTATTAAGGAACTTGCAAAAGAGTTAACGAAAGTATATCCAAATATTCCTGGATTGATTGGTAATAAAAAAATCGTACAGAAATTAGCGGAAGAGATTGCAGTGTTAGAGAATAAGAAAACTAATGTTGCAATGGAGCAAGGTATATATGAATTAAAACAAGTAAAGAAAAAGTGGAACGGAGATGGAATCTTTCGAGAAGTAAGTAGTGATGAGCTAACATTAATAGAGCAGTGGATATATCAATTTTGCGAAGATGTGAAGCTTCCTACTACGAAAGAAGAAGCGAAACAAACTGCTCATACATTAATTACTAATCATCGTCTATTTGGTTTAGAAGTAGACGGGAAGATTGTTTCTGTAGCTGCAAAAACGAGACCAACTACAAACAATATAACAGTTAATTTCGTATATACACCGAAAGAAGCTCGGAAAAAAGGGTACGCATCTAGTTGTGTCGCTGCACTTAGTCAACGTATGTTAGATGAAGGCTACAAAACAACGACATTATATACGGACCTGGCAAATCCAACATCAAATAAAATTTATCAAGAGATTGGTTATGAGAAGATGATGGAGTCTGTACTCATATTTTTAGAGAAATAGAATGAAAAGGCACGCTATTATAGCGTGCCTCTTTGTTATTCATCAATTCGAATTACTTCACCCTGCGGGAAATTCTCAGTTTCTAGTAAGTTACGAATAGCTTTCGCAACATATTCAGGTGACAGCAGCTTTCCTTCTTCTTTTAATGCGGTGAATCGATCTAAGTTAATAAAGTCTTCCTTATTTGTTTCACGAATTTGTGCTTGCATATTTGTATCAACAACACCGGGTGCGAAAGCGACAGTTTTTACAGGATATTCTTTCTCCACTTCTTCAGTAGCTACGCACTGTGTAAACATATTGACGCCGGCTTTCGTTGTGCAATAAGCACCCCAGCCAAAGTAAGGATTTTTTCCTGCACCAGATGAAATGTTTATAACACGTTTATCTACTTTCCAGCCTTTCGTATGTTTCATGAAAGTGGATGTAAGAATCATAGGTGCGATTAAATTAATTTGAACGTTCGTAATGAATTGTTCACTTTCTGACTTTTCAATGGGCTTTATTGGTGCAACTGTGCCCGCATTATTAATTAAATGAATAGATGAGACAGTGCCTTCGTCAATAGAAGAAAGAATGTCATTAAAATGAATTTCTAAATTATGTACATCTGTAAGGTCTACGGAATGGAAAATACAATTGCTGTTATTTTGCTCTGCAAGTTTAGTAAGTTCTTTATTTTCTCTTCTAGAAATAGAGATGACCGTTGTATTTTCTTCTAACAATTGTGTGGCGATTGCCTCACCTAAACCTTGTGAAGTTCCTGTTATGATAACGTAGCGCATAGTGTAGTAAACTCCTCTCCATATATGTGGAATTTTATTGGACAACGTACATTGTATAGTTTGTCTACATTTTATAGTATAGAGCACTTTTTACTATAAATGAAATGAGATGATTATGTGCCTTTTATGAATCGCTTTACAACAACAGTAACTGGTGCCGTCACGTTCACTGGGAACACGTTAGGACTAAGTCCTACATCGCCTGCACCAAATAATAACTTCGGTACGATTGATGTGTTTACAACGGTAAATACATCGCTCCAAGTACCTGGATTCCCAGCAGGAACGACGAATGACTGGCCATTAAATTCTTCAAGTGCAATTTTGGATCTTCCGGCAGGGAGTAGTATTTTATACGCAGAACTAGTGTGGGCCGGCACATACCGGACCGATACAGAGGATGTTTCAGCTTTTTTAAATGATAACATTACATTTGCAACACCGGCGGGAACGTTTTCTGTTACACCAGATCCTGCAACTGCGCAGCAAGGTTCAGTAGGGAACCAGTTTTATTACGTACGTTCAGCTAACGTAACGAATCTTGTTAATACAGGGGGAGCGGGAACATATACAACGGGTGCTGTACCGGCTACAAGAACTTCTGCTGATCCAACAGTTAGTCGTTCAGCTGGTTGGACGCTTGAGGTAGTTTATCAAAATACAAGTTTACCACTTCGGAATTTGTCAGTGTATGCAGGTCAAGAAATTATTGATGCTTCATCACCACCAGTTGATGCTACTATTTCAGGTTTCGCAACTCCATCTACAGGTTCTGTTACAGGAAGAGTACTTGTAACTGCTCAAGAAGGTGATTCTAACATTGTTGGAGATCAACTTCGCTTTGGACCGAATGCGAATGCTACAGTTGCTTTATTCGGACCGAGAAATCCCGCAAATAATTTCTTTCAGTCACAAATTTGTAATGATAGTGGGAATTTAGATACAACTGGCACCTTTGGAAATTTGAATCAGCCGTTAGGGATAGCTTTAGCCGTCCGAAGACAAGGATGGGATATTACGAATGTAGATGCTTCGTCATCATTAGTAAATAATCAAACGTCAGCGACTGTTCGCTTTGTTACAAATGGAGATGGATATGCTGCAGCTGGTTTTGGTGTTCAAATTGATGCGACAGGGCCAATTATAAATCCTGTTAAATCTGTTGATAAAACCGTTGCAGCAGTAGGTGATATTCTCACTTATACGATTACCGTTCCGAATACAGGGTCAGGAAGTGCAGAAAACGTTGTATTACAAGACAGTATTCCGAATGGAACGACGTTTATAGCTGGTAGTGTTACAGTGGGGGGAGTAACGCAGCCGAATGCGAATCCAGCTATTGGAATTAATTTAGGGACGATACCTAATAATGCTCAGAGAATTATTACATTTCAAGTGAGAGTTACATCATTCCCGAATCCGAATCCAATTTCAAATCGTGCCATGGTATCATATCAATTCCGTCCTTTTGTCGGAAGCCTTCCTATTACAAGTACAGCTTCTTCAAATACAGTACAGACGACGGTAAACCGTGCAAATGTAAGTTTGCAAAAATCTGTAGATTTACAGACGGCAACACTTAATGACGTATTAACGTACACAGTGAATGTCACGAACAATGGGAATGTCGCTGCAAACAATGTTGTTTTTGTTGACAGTATACCTGTTGGAACAACGTTTGTAACAAATAGTGTTACGGTAAATGGAGTAGCGCGTCCTGGGGCGAATCCAGCGAGTAGTATTAATCTTGGAAGTATTAATGCTTCGCAAACGACTGTAGTGCGTTTTCAAGTTCGAGTGACATCTAATCCTCTTGTAAATCCAATTCCGAACCGTGCAAGTGCAACGTTTAACTTTATTCCGGTTCCTGGTCAACAACCAGTTTCAGGCCAAGCGACAAGTAATACAGTATTTACTACAATAAATATAGCCGATATAAGAACGAGAAAAACAGTAGATAGAGCTTTTGCGACAGTTAATGATGTTCTTACGTATACCGTTACAATTGAAAATACAGGAAATGTACTGGCGACGAACGTTATTTTTCAAGATCCAATCCCAATTGGAACGACTTTTATACCAAATAGTGTAACTGTTGATGGAGTTTCGCAACCTGTGGCAAATCCAGCGACTGGGTTTACGGTAGCGGATATATCTCCAGGTGGAAGTAGAACGGTGACTTTTCAAGTACGAGTTACATCTACCCCATCAGGAGGCACGATTGCGAATCGCGGTAATGTATCTGCTAATTTCGTCGTTATTCCGAATCAACCGCCAGTAACGATTAATAGGCAAACGAATACCGTTGTAACACAAGTTAATACAGGTGGTTTAAATGTAATAAAAGAAGTAAATACAGCTCAAGCGGCAGTAGGTGATACTTTAACATACACGATTGCCGTCCAAAATACAGGTAACGTTCCGTTAACAAACGTGTTTTTCCAAGACACTACTTCTTCAGCGGTTTCTTTCGTTGCAAACTCTGTAACAATTAATGGAGTACCGCAAAGTGGATTGAATCCGAATACAGGATTTTCTCTTCCAAATATTCCTGCGGCTCAAACAGTTGTAGTCACATTTGACGTATTAATTGTACAGGATCCAGAAAATGAAGATATTTTAAATCAAGCAAATGTAACAGCAAGTTTTCAAGTGAATCCGAGCGAACCGCCAGTAACAATCAATGTTCCTAGTAATATTGTGAATACAACTGTACAATCAGGGAATTTTGAAGTTGTGAAATCAGTGAATACGGATGTTGCAACGGTAGGTGATGTTTTAGTATATACAATCGAAGTCATAAATGCAGGTAGTGTACCAGCTACAAATGTATTTTTCCAAGATTCAATTCCACAAGGTACATTATTTATTGAAAACAGTGTATTTGTTAATGGTGTTTTACAAGAAGGTGCAGATCCAGAACTTGGATTCCCATTAAATAATTTGCCTACTGGCGCGAGTGTAATTATTTCATTTGAGGTATTAATTGATGAAATTCCGCCAGGGAATAATGTTGTAAATAACGCGAATGTAACTGGAGATTTTCTTGTAAATCCAACAGAGCCGCCAATTACTGTAACAGTACCAAGTAATACTGTTATGACAATCGTGAATTCTTCAGGGTTAAATGTAATGAAAAGTGTAAGCGCTACTGAAGCTGGTTTAGGAGATACGTTAACGTATACAGTTCGTATACAAAATAGTGGAACAGTAGCAGCAACGAATGTATCATTCCTTGATCCAATTCCATCTGGAACAACGTTTGTGGCGAATAGTGTAACAATAAATGGAACGCCTCAACCAGGTTTAAACCCAACAACTGGATTTCCACTTGCTAATATTCCAGTAGGAGGGATGGTAACTGTCACTTTCCAAGTGTTAATCACAAGTGTGCCAGCGAACAGGGTACTTCCAAATAATGTAAATGTAACTGCTGATTTCCAAGTAAGTCCTCTCCAGCCACCAATTACAATTGTAACGATTAGCAATATTGTTGTGACACGAGTAAATGTAGGATCACTTAATGTAATGAAGAGTGTAAATACACCACAAGCAGGAGTAGGAGATACGTTAACGTATACGATTCTTATTCAAAATACAGGAACTGTTCCTGCAACGAATATTATTTTTCAAGATCCAATTCCTTCTGGTACTGCGTTTGTAGCAAATAGTGTGACAATAAACGGAGTCGTACAGCAAGGCGCGGATCCTATGGCAGGTTTCCCAGTACCAAATATTCCGGTCGGGCAAACGGCTACGATTACGTTTCAAGTTACAGTGACTAGTGTTCCAAGTGGTGGAAATATAAGAAATCAATCAAACGTGACGGCAAGTTTTCTTATAAATCCAGCAGGTCCTCCTATAACGACTGTTACGAATAGCAATTTCGTCGTGACGCAAGTAAACACAGCACAGTTAAATATACAAAAATCTTCATCTGTACAACAAGCGGCACTTGGAGAAATTTACACGTATTCTGTTGTCATTAGAAATAATGGAACGGTAACAGCGATGAATGTCTCTTTCATTGATCCAATTGCTCCAGAAACAACATTTGTAGCAAATAGTGTAACGATAAATGGAACTCCTCAACCTGGATTTGATCCAAATATAGGTTTTACGCTTCCTAATATAGCTGCTGGCACATCATTGACTGTAGCGTTCCAAGTAACAGTAGTTGCGCCATCCACGCGCGGAGCCGTACTAAACACGGCAGCTGCTACGGCCACTTTTTTATTAAATCCTTTACAGCCCCCTGTAACAACGACAAATTCAAGTAATACGACAGTAGTTACGATACCGTTACCTCCTCCTGGTGAAGTAACAGCAACAAAAACAGTTGACGTTGCAACTGGAGCGGTTGGGGATGTATTAACGTATACCGTGCTAATTTCAAACGTAGGAATTATACCTGTTACAGATGTGTTCTTCCAAGATGTCATACCAGAAGGAACGACATTTGTAGAAGATAGTGTAACGATAGGTGGGGTGCAGCAACTTGGTTTAAATCCAGAAATAGGATTTACAGTTACCCCATTATTAATTAATGGTGGAAGTATTGAGGTAACGTTCCAAGTGACGATTACAGAAATTCCAGATAACGAAGTCATATTAAATGATGCAGACGTTACATTTACTTCACAACCAAATCCTCAGGAACCACCGATTACGGAAACGATATTAACGAATTTAGTCGTTACGACAATTAATATAGCTTCGATTTTTCCATTAAAATTAGTAGATAAAGAAGTAGCCACTGTAGGAGAAATTTTAACGTATGATGTATTAATCTTTAATTTCGGCACAGTGGCAGCGACCAATGTTGAATTTATCGATACTACTTCCGCCGGTGTA
Organism: Bacillus sp. TH30; assembly: GCF_016650875.1. Classification (NCBI taxonomy): domain Bacteria; kingdom Bacillati; phylum Bacillota; class Bacilli; order Caryophanales; family Bacillaceae; genus Bacillus; species Bacillus sp. TH30. Next base: position 4,429,773 of record NZ_JAEKEY010000002.1, read on the forward strand.
GCATTTGTACCGGGAAGTGTGAGCGTAAACGGGGTGCCGGCACCAGGATTAGATCCTTTCATTGGTTTTACAGTTCCAGATATACCTGTAGATAATTTTGCACTTGTCACATATCAAGAGATGGTGACGAGCATACCGGAAGGTGGAACCGTTGTTAACTTTGTAGATGTTACAGCTACATTTGCTGTAAGTGAAACAGAGCCGCCTATTACGGAAACAACGACAAGTAATACGACATTAACAAAAATCAATGAGCCTGGTTTGAATGTTTTAAAATCAGTAAGTGAGCCGGTTGTTGCAGTAGGAGATACAATCACATATACAACAGTAGTTCAAAATACGGGAACAGTGACAGCGACGAATGTTCAATATAGTGATGTATTACCTTCCTCTATAACATTCATACCGAACAGTGTAACGATAGACGGTGTGTTACAACCTGGATTCAATCCTAATAATGGATTCTCGCTTCCAGATATAAATCCAGGGGAAAGTGTAGAAGTCACATTCCAAGTAACAGTTGTCATTGTTCCATCAAACGGAACAATTGCTAATACCGCGAATGTTACGGGAAGCTTTATACTAGTACCAGGAGAACCACCAGTTGTAGTAAACCAACCGAGCAATACAACACTTACAACTGTAAATAGAGGACGATTTAATGTTATTAAACAAGTAAATAGAGCAGCTACTCTCGTTGGAGATGTATTAACGTATACGGTTCAAATAACGAATACAGGAACAGTAACAGCAAATGATGTTCAGTTTATTGATACAATTTCAGCAGGAGCGTCATTTGTATCGAGTAGTGTAACGGTAAATGGAGTTTCGCAACCAAACTTAAATCCGATTACTGGCTTTGGAGTAGGAGATATACTAGTTGGTGACACGGTTATAGTGACGTTTCAAGCGACAGTTACAAACATCCCGTCATCAGGAACCATTACGAACGTTGCAAATATAACGGGAAGCTTTACTTTAGTACCAGGAGAGCCACCGGTTGTAGTAACAGAGCCGAGTAATACGACAATAACAAGGGTAAATAGAGGACGATTTAATGTTATAAAAACCGTAAATAAAGAAGCAACACGATTAGGGGATACGTTAACTTATAGTGTGCAAGTTACAAATACAGGAACGGTAGCTGCGACAAATGTTCAGTTTATTGATATCCCATCGCCTGATTTAGAATTCGTTCCAGGAAGCGTACAAATAAATGGGATTCCACAAGTAGGTTTAGATCCTTTTGTAGGCTTTTCATTACCGAATCTTGCAGTAGGGGATAGTATATTAATTACATTTGAAGTAAATGTAATCGCAATTCCGCCTTCTAGTAGCATTATGAATACAGCGAGAGTAACTGGTGATTTCGAATTGATTCCAGGAGAACCACCGTTTACAATTACGAACTCAAGTAATACGACAGTCACATCAGTAAATAGAGGCAGTTTAGATATGTTGAAGGAAGTAGATCATCCGATTGTTGGAGTAGGAGAAACGGTAACGTATACTGTTCGTATATTAAATACAGGTACTGCTGATGCGATGGATGTTCAATTTATAGACGTGTTATCTCAGGAAGCAGATTTTGTCCCAAATAGTGTAACGATAAATGGAATACCACAGCCGGGGTTAAATCCACAGATTGGATTTACGATACCAGATATCCCAGTCGGTGAGACGGCACTTGTAACATATGAAGCTACGATTACAAGTTTTCCTGATGGTGGTACGGTAGTAAACGTTGCTGGGGCATTAGCAGAGTATATTTTAGTGCCAGGAGAGCCACCAGTTACAGTGGTGGACACAAGTAATACAGTTATTGTAACGGTAAATACTGCAATTTTGTTTGTTGCAAAAGGAGCTGATTTTGAAGTAGCAATGGTAGGAGATGTTGTCACTTACGGAATTGCTGTTATAAATGATAGTACAGTTCCTGTGACGAGTATTATTTTAACAGACATCATTGACCCAAATACGTTATTTATAAATGGAACGGTAACAGTAAATGATGTACCTTTTCCATTTGCTAATCCAAATACTGGTATCCCTTTAGGTGATTTTCAGCCAAATGATGCAGCAATTATTAATTTCCAAGTTGTAATAACAGGAGGGCAAATAAATAATTTAGTTACAAATACTGCTACAGCGAATGGGCTTGCAACTGTAAATCCTAATGAGCCGCCAGTAGTAGTTGAAGGCGATAGTAATACAGTTGTTATCCCGTTTATTCCTCAAAATGTTTCAACAACAGTCGTAAAAACGGCAGATCTTCAATCAGCAACGATAGGCGATGTTATTACGTTTACGACAGTTATTACGAATACGGGGGATACAGCGATACAAAATATTCGTTTTCAAGATATGTTAGATAGTAGTTTTCGATTTGTTCCTGGAAGTGTAACTGTTGATAATACGCCAGTGCCAAATGTAAGCCCAGTATCAGGGTTTCTTATAGGAAGTTTAAATCCAGGTGAAGCACGGACAGTTTCGTTCCAAGTAACAGTTCAGAGTGCACCAAGTGGTTCAGGAAATTATATTAATCAAGCGAGTATTCGCTTCGAACATCAAGTAGGCACAGTATTGCCACCTGTTACACAAATAATAGATAGTAACATAGTTGTCATTCCATTTGTTCCAACGATAGAACAAATTTGTGAAACAAACTTTAATTGTTTAGACAAAATTCCATTTCACTGTTCTCCGTGTAATCAGTTGCGAATAAATAAAAAATAAACACAAAAAGAGCATCCTGAAAGAATAGGATGCTCTTTTTGTTTAGATCAAGTAGCTTCTTCTTCGGGAGAAGTGAAAAATTCGTTGCCTTTGTTGGAGAGTAGAAATGGAATAGCTCCTTTTATAACGGAAATGTCCCAGTCCCACCATGCAAGGTTTTCTAGTTTTTCAATGATTTCTTGCGGGAAACGATATCGAACTAGTTTGGCAGGATTACCAGCGACGATTGCATATGGAGGTACGTCTTTTGTAACAACACTCTTGGCCCCGATAATGGCCCCATTACCAATTGTAACACCAGATAAAATGCAGGATTGATAACCAATCCATACATCATTGCCGACTACGATATCACCTTTTGAAGAAGGATGACCAGTAATGTGTGCTCCTTCTTCGAAGAGGACATTAAATGGATAAGTTGTTATCCAATCAGCACGATGTTCACCGCCAAGTACGAAAACGACTTCTTCTCCTAATGAACAAAACTTACCTATTTTTAATTTTGTTTCATCATTCCAAGAAAAAATAATAGGGCCTACTTTACTGTAAGTATAATCACCGATATCATATTTATTATATTCAGGTTTTTGATTTAAATATAACATACCAATTTTAGCATCCTCTCTAAAGAAAGTAATGGATATGGAACATTATATGCAAGGTGAAGTAAGGCGAACTATGTTATATGAAATAGTAATGTGCAAAAATGTTAGTAGGCAAGATGAATAAAAGGGAGTGAAATGTATGAGATACGAAATGGGATTATATAATAAACCTTTTCAGTCGATTCAATTAGGAAAAAAAGTATATGAAGTACGCTTATACGATAAAAAACGTCAACTTATAAAACAAGACGATGAAATTGTATTTACGAACCTTACGACAGCAGAAACGATGGCTGTAAAAGTAACGGAGATAAAACGATACGAAAGCTTTAAAGCAATGTACGAACAAATTGATAAAAAATTATTTGATTGTGAAGAACTTAGTATAAAAGAAATGTTAGAAAGTACATACGGAATATATACGAAAGAACAAGAAAAAGAATGGGGAACAGTTGCGATTGGTGTTGAGGTAATAAAGTGAGAAGAAATCGCGGTGCAGCTATAATTATACAAGGTGGTAAAATCGCTCTTATAAAACGTGTTCGAGAAGGTGAAATGTATTTTGTTTTTCCAGGCGGGGGAATTGAAGAAGGAGAAACACCTGAAGAAGCAACGAAGCGAGAGGTCTATGAAGAATTAGGGATACATATACAAGTGAAGAATCTGATCGCAAAGGTGGAGTATAAAGGTACGGAGTATTATTATAATGCCCATATTATAGGTGGAGTTTTCGGAAGTGGTAAAGGCGAGGAGTTCGAGCTGAAAGATAGAGGGAGTTATATTCCTTTATGGATGCCGGTAAATGAGTTGCCAAATTTAAATGTAAAACCTTCTGATGTGGCCAAATGTGTATTTGATTATTATGGAATATAAGGTCTGACAACATACAAAAAAAACCATTGACATAGCCTTCTGATTTAAGTATTGTATTCGAGTATGTTTATAATCAGGAGGTTTATATGAGCAATCAAACTACTACACATCATGTGAAAATGACAACAGCAGATCCATCTGGAATCGGTCTATTTGGATTAGCGATGGTAACACTTGTAGCATCGTCTCAAAAGTTAGGCTTAACAGATGGCGTTTCACTTGTATTACCATGGGCAATCTTTTTAGGAGGATTTGCACAAATCTTTGCATGCATTCACGATGCAAAGCACAACAATACGTTCGGTACAACAGCATTTGGTGCGTACGGCCTATTTTGGTTAGGTGTTGGAATGACTTGGTTAATTCAACTTGGAGTATTTGGCGAAAAATTAGCCCAAACTGCAGATTCAAAACAGCTCGGTGTAGCCTTTATCGGATACTTGATTTTCACGATCTTTATGACAATTGGTGCAATGGAAACACATAAAGTATTATTTATGATTTTCGTCCTTATTGATTTCTTATTTATCGGTCTTTCATTAAGTACTTTAGGTGTTATGCCGCACGCAATGCATAATTTAGCAGCGTATTCTGAACTATGTATTTCATTATTATCTTTCTATGGTTCAGCAGCAGCTGTGTTAAATACACACTTCGGAAAAGTTGTATTACCAGTTGGAAAACCATTTGGTATTTTTAAAAAGTAATAAAGAAGAACGGATGATTGTATAGTCATCTGTTCTTTTTTTTATGGAATAAAATAAAATAGCAAAAAATATAATTGAAATTGATTCTCATTATTAATATAATGAGAATGAGAATCATTTATTGTAAGAGGGGGATGCCAAAGTGGCGAAAATTTTAATAGCGTATGCAAGTATGTCAGGGAATACAGAGAGTATTGCTGATTTAATTAAAGTAAGTTTAGATGCCTTTGATCATGAAGTAGTATTACAAGAGATGGAAGGTATGGATGCTGAAGAATTATTAGCTTATGATGGAATCATTTTAGGATCTTATACGTGGGGTGATGGTGAATTACCATTTGAAGCGGAAGATTTCCATGATGAGTTAGAAAATATAGATTTAACGGGTAAAAAAGTGGCTGTTTTTGGATCAGGTGATACGGCGTATGAGCTGTTTTGTGAAGCGGTAACGATATTTGAAGAACGTCTTGTAAAATGCGGGGCAGAACTTGTACAAGAAGGATTGAAAATTGAATTAGCTCCAGAAGATAAAGAAGACGTTGAAAAATGCAGTGATTTTGCAATTGCTTTTGCCGAGAAGTTCTAGGAACGGGAGTGTCAACGTGGAAACAATGTTAAGTGCAACTGCTATTACAAAGTTAAGAGATGGAAGGCTTTTGTTAGCTACTACATATAATGGTTTATTCATTGAAAAAGATGGAGAATGGAAACAGGCTTTAACTGGTTTCCAAAAACGAATTCGAGATTTACATAGTGAAGGTAACGTAGTTTACGGAGTAGGAGACGAAGGAGTTTTTATTCGTAGTATGAATGGTGGAGAAACGTGGACGATCCAGCGCTTTCCAACGAAAGCAACGAGCTGGAATGTATGTAGTAATGAGAATGGAACAGTAATTGCTCATGGAGATAAAACACTGTATCATTCTAATAATTTTGGTTCCACATGGGAGACTATTCAGCCATTTCTTAATTACGGTAGTGAGGCACCATCTATTCGATCATTATTTTTATATAAACATTACTTATTTATCGGTACGAAAATACATACTAAATATGGTGGTGTTTGGCTTTTTGATTTAGAGACACGTAAATTAAAAAGGATTAAAATAGCGATGAATCAGATGATTTCTGCGTTGACTATACATAATTCCTATTTAGTAGCGGCAAGTGGATCGTGCAAGGGGATTAGCGGAAATATTTCTTTTTGCAGAATAAATGAGAGTATCGAAAGTGATAAAATAGGTTGGCATACATGTCAAAGTGAACAAAAAGCGAGTAGTTATTTAGATTTAAGTGTGGATCAACATGTGTTATATACAACGTCAACGCAAAATAAGGCGGGAATTAGCACTGTTTGCCGTGTGCTTCTTGAAGAAGGAATTGTTACAGTATGTGATTCGGTTAAAGGGCATGGTTGGCGCATTGTTAATGAAAAAGAAGGCTATGTTGTAGCTGGATCAGGTGAATTAAAAACGATGCAGTGGAAAAAAAAAGCTGTATAACTTTAAAAAAACTTTACTTTTATTATATTGGTATGATATAGTTACTTTAAACCATTTTACTTTTAATAATATAGAGATTTAAATGAGCTGTAACTTCCGAGGAGGATAGCAATGTTAAATCTCCTCTGGGGTTGCAGTTTTTTAATATATGATGTATTATTGTAAAGTGGTTGAAAATGAATATGTACATATAGGTACATTGTAGGAGGATTTTTTAAATGCAAAACGGTAAAGTAAAATGGTTTAACGCAGAAAAAGGTTTCGGTTTCATCGAGGTTGAAGGCGGAGAAGACGTATTCGTTCATTTCTCAGCTATCCAAGGCGACGGCTTCAAATCTTTAGAAGAAGGTCAAGAAGTTACTTTCGAAGTAGAACAAGGTAACCGTGGACCTCAAGCTACAAACGTAAACAAGAAGTAATTATGAAAAAAAGAAGGGCTTGCCCTTCTTTTTTTTTTGCGTTTTTATTGAATATCCTCCTATGTACATGTAATAATAAGACTGAATTTTTGAATTTTATGCGAAGTTTTTCATGCATAAAGTGCATTAATAAATAAATACTGAAAATAAAGTATGTGTGTGAAAAGGAATTTAGAAAGAGGTAAATAAATTGAAAAACGCTACACACTTCATTGTGTTTGATATTGAAAGGAATTTTAGGCCGTATAAATCAGAAGATCCGTCAGAAATAGTTGATATTGGAGCTGTAAAAATAGATGTGAGTACAATGAAGGTTATTGGAGAATTTTCAGAGTTAGTAAAACCAAGTGCCCCATTAACTCGTCATACAACAAAATTAACTGGAATTACAAAGAAAGATTTAACAGGTGTAGGGAATTTCCCTCAAATTATAGAGAAATTTATTCAGTTCATCGGAGAAGATTCAATATTTGTTTCATGGGGAAAAGAAGATTACCGTTTTCTATCTCAAGATTGTACATTATACGGTGTAGAATGCCCATGTATGGAAAAAGAGAGTAGATTTGATGTGCAAAAATTTGTTTTTCAGGCGTATGAAGAATTATTTGAGCATACACCAAGTTTACAATTTGCAGTGGATCAGCTCGGCTTAACGTGGGAAGGGAAGCAGCACCGGGCTTTAGCAGATGCTGAGAATACAGCAAATATCTTTCTGAAAGTATATGGCGAGAGAGATATTAACAAGCGATACAAGAGACATGGTGAGCTTGAACTTGTAAAGAACGGAAAACTAACAGAAAAAGCGAAAAAAAGGATGCGGAAATGGGTGTTTAAAGAACTGAGAAAAAATACAGAGCGTCCTTTTGTATGGAGTGCATTTGAAAGTAGTGACACGTGGGAAAGTATAACGGAAAGATATTATATAAGTGAATCAGCAGTAGAACTTCTGAAAAAACACTTTCCTACTGCGGTGAGAAAAGCGGAGCGGCAGCTTAGGTATTTGGCTGAGATGGAGAAAGTAGTAGAAGAAAGTTAGTAATAAAATTTATTTTATTCATATGTACAACTAGACTTCAGGATTAAGTTGCTGAAGTTTAGTTGGAAAATTCACGGCTTGTCCTGTATTGTTAATGGAATATTTTGTTGTTTTTAGTACGGATATACATAGAAAAGAGTGTAGCTTAATGGAAGCAATCTTTAACATTTTAACCGTTTTAGTTTTTTTGATAATATTTACCACACTATTTGCACTAATTACACTTCCTTTCATAGCAAAGAAGAAGAATTGGAAAAAGCTTAATATATCTTTAGCTCGTGGTGTATTAAAGATTAAAATCGAAGAGTAAGGTAAGAGTCTTATACAAGGGAGGTGTGATAGTGATAGACTTGGAAATCAAAGATGTCACCGTACAGATGGAATTAAATGGTGTCTTTTGGAATGAGGATGGAATTGCTGAAATGATGGTGACTACAAAAGCGGAGCATTCTCTTATTCTTCGTCTAGTAGTTGACTTAGAAAGTAAAACGATTCGTGCGATGAATGCCGAGATAGTGGGTGGGTTCTGTCCTCTATGTAAACAGAAAAGGAACGAATGTAGTGAACTTAATGACGTGCAAAATAAAATGGATATTTTAGAAGAAGCCTACGATTGGGTGAGAGAGCATCCGGAATATCGTTTTCAATTATCTTTTTACGAGTACAATAAATTTGAGGTAGTAATGTGAAATTTTCATTTTAACAACATACATAATGACTAAAAGGAAAAACACCAAAAACTTATAGAAGGACTTGGTCAACTAGAAATATTGAAGTAGATGTCTCTCATGGAAATACGCTTGTACAACAAGGAAGGAATCTGCTTGATTCTACAAGAAATGTCATCTTGGAGCAAAAATATTTTTTAAAAATAAGCATATTTGTTATAAAGAAGAAAAACCGATTCTTAGTAGAATCGGTTTTTAGTATAAATGTCAACTATGTCCCAAATAAAAGAGCGCTTGTTAATAGAGCTCAGTAAAAATAGGTATATGGAAGCATTTATTCAATCCCATTCGGATCATAAGAATACTGCTGTTTATTCTCAATCCGCTCAATTACGTCTTGTAATTCATCCGGCTTCAAAAACTCAATTGGAGAGAAGCCTTTCTCAAACGTAAGTGTATCAGCCTCAATCATTAATACATATCGGTCGTTTACCTTTGCAATATGTATTAGGTCTCCGAAATCAGCAAGCAAAGCCTTCACAGAGATATGATCTGCTTTTAGCTTTAATTCCACTTCAGGGGCGTGCTCGACGATTTGAGCGGTAGCTTCCATTACTTCTTCTGTTGAAAATTGTTCCATAATTTCGCGTTTCGGACTGGCAGCCCATACTTCCATCGCTTGGTCGAACTGTTCACGTTCTTCAGTACCTTCTTCAAATACATCTTCAATTTGGTCGTATACCATGTCCATTACTTGTGTTTTCATAATTTCAGGCATAGAGCGCTCGTATTCGACGAATTTTAAGAAGTCTTCAAAGTAGCGGGCGTGTGATGCTTGGTGTATTTTTAGTTCGCCAGGCTCCACCATACCTTCTTCAGGCATGTATGGGTACTGGATAGATTTCATATTCTTTGTTGTGATGGCCATTTCAACGTTACGAATAAGTGTTGATTCATCAGAAATGGAAGCAACCTTTGGTTCGAAGTCACATTTCATTACGAATACGAATGGATCATCAAAGTATTTGCGTAGTTTTGCTTGAGCGATTAAAAACACACCACCACGTACAGCGCTTGTGTCAAGGTATGTATAAACGAGAGGTTCGCTCATATCTTTGAAGTTTTCTTTTGTTTCTGCAAAGCGAATACGATTAAATAAGTTGTAATGAGGGTTTGAATCGAGTTCATGCCCTTCTTCTACAATAAAGCGACCAATCTTCGTTGGGGCTTGTTCTGTTTTTGCGTGACGTTCTACTTTTCGCTTTGAAATTTTTAATAATTCACCATTCAAAAATTCTTTTAAAGAGCTATCTTCATACTCTTCAGCGTCTAATGTTTGAAAATGTTTATAGCGCTTATCAACTGCTTCACCTTTTCCTTCTACTTGTACTACATAAAAGGAAAGAAAATTTATTTCAAAATCCATATTTATCACCTTGTTTCATTTCATTAACTCTTATCAGTATAGAGATGGAAAAAACTTTCGTCAATTTATATAAGGAAGGGGGAGTCCCTTCCTTATATATTTGTTATTTTCGAAATTAAAATCCGTCTTCTAATGCTGAAAATGGAATGTTTAGCCTGTTTTCTACTGTACGTAAACGCTGATTTAAGCGATTTAATCTACGTGTATGACGCTCAACTGTGTTTTCTAGTTGACGTACTCTTTGCTCGAGCTCATTTACTCGTCTTTCTAATTGACGGTTTCCAGCACCAGGAAAAGAGATTGGAAGTTGAAATTGGCGATTTGGATCATATGGATTAATTTGCTCTGTTTGATCTATATATTGTTGGTATTGTGCCTGTAAATCATACTGAGGTTGGTAACCATATTGGTTATATGAATCATAAGGGTTGTAGGGATACATAAAAAAATCCTCCATTTCTTTATAATAGGTTAAATTCACCATAATGTATGTGCAAAAGCGGAGTAGTGGCACGGCAAATACCTATATACACTGAAGCGAATGATTGTTTTTACCTATAAAAGCTCGGTTTAAGTTGTTTAATAATGATCACATATGAAAAATCGGTATTACGGTTTCTAAAGCATGCAGGTGAATAAAGAGGTGAAATGAAAGAGTTTTACATTTGTATTTTATCTGTTAAATGGTATATACTGGATGAGGATAGGTTGCATAAAAGTTACAATCTTATCAAACTCGAAAATTTATATAAATATGTATAGACATTTACAAAAGAAAAGAGTAATTTTAATAGAGTAAAAAACAACTTGTAACATTTTCTAAATATATTGTAAAATGATTGTAACAAAAGATACATAAAAATGAAATAATACATAAGAAATAATGTTGGGGAAAAGGAGAGAGTATATTGTTCCGAAAAATAAAGGGTATATTAGTAGGGGTGCTATGCGTAGCTGTAGTAAGTGGTTGTGGAACAAAAGTAAGTGATGTGGCATTAGTAAGTGATTTTGGAGGGAACGTTGTAGAGGCTAAGGCTGATGTACAGGATTCAATTAGCTTAGTGGATGGGCGTACTGGTACTGAGGTGAAAAAATTAGATTTATCGAGCTTAGGTTATTTTGAAGATGAAGCGAAATTCAAAGCAGCGGTAACGAAGGTTGCTAGTGAAGTTGGTAAAAGTGTCGATAAAAAGATGGTACCTTCCCGTTTGGCACCTGATGGAACGTGGCAAGAAGGAAAGCCTGCTTATGAGTTAATGGAAAAAGAATTAGTGGCTAAATTATTAAATGTGGGTATGTGGGATTCTTCTTATCAGTTACCAATTGTGGAGAAAAAACCGGTTGCAACACTTAGTGATGCTCAAGGAAGTGGTACTGTAATTGGTAGATATGAAACGAATTTAGGTGGCTCAGCAGGTGGTAGAGTTGAAAATATTCGTTTGTCTGCCGCGAGCATAAATGGGGTTGTTTTAGCGAAGGGAGACCGTTTCTCTTTCAATGCATTAATCGGTGATACAACACCAGATAAAGGGTATCAATTAGGAAAAGAAATTGTGGATGGTAAATTAGTAGATGGTTATGGTGGTGGCGTTTGTCAAACATCATCAACGCTATACAATGCAGCAGATCAAGCTGGTTTGAAAATGGTAGATAGAACTACACATTCTAAAACAGTAGGTTATGTCCCGCAGGGAAGAGATGCTACAATTGCTTATCCATATTTAGACTTAGTATTTGAAAATACGAATGATGCTCCTGTTAAGCTTTATATGGGCATTCAAGGCGGAAAGTTAGTTGCTGAAGTACATAAGATGAGATAAATATCATAAGCTATAAGAATAATAGATTTGAAGCCGGTATTTCTGAATTGCACCTCAATTGTTAGACATAGTCTAACAATTGAGGTGCAATTTTTTATGGCTAAATTTTCTTCGAAAGAAAAAATACGAGGGGTGAGACGATATTTAGAAGGGACTGAAGGTGGAAAAACAATTGCTAAATCTATTGGTGTTCACTCCAGTATGCTCTATCAGTGGATTAGACAATATGAATCTTCAGGTGAAAATGCTTTTAAAAAACGCTATAAACCATATTCATCCCAGTATAGACTAGTTGTACTTCATTATATGAACGAACAAAGGACATCTATTAGGGAAACAGCGTGGTTTTCAACATTCCGTCTTATGAAACACCTCGGAAGTGGAAAGTAACTTATGACTCAGGGGGATTTTATGCCCTATAATTAAAGAAAAAGGGGTGCTTATCCATGAAAAATAAAATACGTAACGTGACAAAAAATCAAGGAGTAGTTGGCTCAATAGGGGCACTGCAAGTGGAAAATGAGCGTTTTACGTATGGAAAATACATATTAAAAAAGTGGAATATCTTAGTTCAAAACAAGGGGAATTTTCGAAACAAGATAAAGCTCAAGTAGTCTATGAAATAAGGCATGGAGTTACGATGAAAGTGTTACTTCATCTAGCAGATATTCAGCGTAGTACGTATTGCTATTGGGTGGGGAATTTCGATTGTCCTAATCCGGATATGGAGCTAAAAGGATTTATCCAAGCCATTTACGACGAACATGAGGGTCTTTATGTTTATCGTCATATTAGTGATGAACTGAAGAATCGCGGATAAAAAGTAAATCGCAAAAAGTGTATCATATCATGAAAGAATTAGGATTAAAATGTCTAGTATAATTTAAGCGAATGTAAAGTTAATTATTTTATTGCTATTGTTAGGTTGTTAAAAACTGAATTTAATCAAATGAAGAAGAAGCTAATAAGCAAAACAATTTTTCAAGAAAGCTTTGCGGTCTTTTCATGTTTCAAAGCCTCATGTTATAACAGTTAATAAGAATCCAGCTTATCCTATAGCCATTGAACGATTAAAAAAGAATATGCGACTTAGACAACAAAAGTACTTGAATAACATAGAAGAAGCCATGCAAATGATTAAAAAAGAACAGATTGATGTACGGGATCGGTTTGCCCATAATCAAAAAAATCATTCATTAATTGTTTGGACTTGCAACATAAGATATGATTCCGTTAGGAGTATATACGCTTTATTCTCTTATACTTTTGCAAAAGAACCATAATTCTTTTAATTTGTAAAATTTTGACTATATATATATCGAATTTTGATGAAAGAAAATGTTTGTTAAATGTCGATTTCTTGCGTAATATAGACATCAAGATAGAAAGTACCAATATTTAGGGGGTGATAAATATTTGGTTTTTGAAGAGGCTTAATTAATTAAGTTTATATTCGTTGTTGGGAATAATGCAAGTTATATAGTGAAACTGTTACTAGGAGGCACAGGTGTATGGAATGATGAAACTGTATATTGTTGATGTAGATTATTTAGTCCATAGCGATTATACAAAATAATGATTAAGAGAATTGGTGTTTTAATTTTTTGATTATTCAAAAATCCCTTTCGGTTCAAAGGTAGTTAATCAAAATATCTAAAATAAAAATAGTAATATTCACTCTAATGTAAATGAATGTACAAAAATTTTGTAAGAGGAATAGAAATATTGCTTTCAATATAGGTAATTTAAGTTAATGGATGGTAGCCCTAGTTGAAAAGCGATAAATTGTTATCTGTTGATATTGATTAGTTTTTAGAGGTAACGGTCTGCAATCATTCAGGTTGAATTATGAAATAAGTAATAAATTCATAATTAGGTTAGTTAAATATAGCCTCTAAGTAGATAGGTATACTTTAATAGTAGATGCATATATAAATAAAATATGAAAGTGAGTTGAAGATCTAGATGGGCAAAGGTCTAACAGGGCGTATTTCAGCAACACCAGCTCGTCTCTTACATGAAGAAGTTTTGGAACCCCAATTCAGGTATGAGGTTGAGTATTTGTTGCCAGCGTATATTCAGATTGAACAAGTGATGCTTCTGGAATATGTACGGATGTGTTGGATTACTGCAAAAGAAGGACAGGAAATTTCACAGATATTGCAGTCTATTACTAGTGGTGGGCTAGTAGCAGATCCAGTAAATAACATGTCAGATATAGCATTTGGGATTGAGCGACTAGTGGAATCTTCTCTTTCTGTTCCAGTACCTTGTTGGCATATGGACCGTAGTCGTAATGATTTTCAAGCTTGTGCTCAGTTGATTTTTGGTCGTGCACAATGGCTAGAGTTAATGCAAAATCTAATAGAATTGATAGAGTCGATGGACATCCTTGCTAATCAGTATCGGGAGGTGGGTATGCCGGGGTATACTCACTATCAGTCAGCTCAAATCATCACACCTGGTTTTTATCTGTCAACAATTAATCAAGAGTTGCTGCAAACATTGAAACGTTGGATTAGAGTATATGACGATATGAATCAATGTCCACTTGGATCAGGAGCAATGGCTGGTGTGGAACTAGATTGGGATCGTGACCGACTTGCTAGTCTTCTGGGGTTTCACCAAGTTCGCCTTACTGCACTAGCAGCAGTTGCATCACGCGAATGGGTCTTACAAGCATCTTCGGAGTTATCTATATTTTCTGTTCTAATTTCTAGATTTACAACAGATTTGATGCAGTGGGGTAGTAGTGAAATGAATTTTATTAATTTGCCGGATGAATTATCAGGAATTTCTTCAGCGATGCCTCAAAAGAAAAATTTTCCTATTTTAGAGAGAATAAGAGGGAAGAGTGCTCATTTATCTTCATTTTATCTAGATATGGTTCTTGGACAGCGTAATACACCATTTACTAATTTGGTAGAGACATCGAAGGAGGCGGGGACACATCTATTGACGATGTTTCGCACGACTAAGTCTTTACTCCGTCTGTTGAAAACGGTGATTGACCATTTGAGCTTTAACGAAGAACAGATGCTTACTATCTGTAAACGTGATTTCTTCGGTGGATTCACACTTGCCAATTTACTTACGGTGAAGACAGGCATTCCATACCGAAAAGCGCAAGTAATTGTTGGTCGTTATATTATGAGTGCGTCTCAGCGTAGCTTAATGCCGATGGAAGGAGACGAGCGATTGTTGCAGGAGAAGTGTGCAGAAGAGGGTTATGAAGTTTCTGATTTAAGCGATATACTTACTACTGCATTTGATATCCGAAAAAATCTATTTATAAAGAGGTCTTCGGGTTCGACTAATCCAGAGCAGGTTAAAGCATTACTACTAGTGCAGAAAGAACAGGCACAGCATCTTGGAGAGGAATTAAGAAAGCGGGAAGCTCAGCTATCGAAAGCAAATACACAAAGGGAGTATCTTTTAAATCTGTTGATATCAACAGAAAAGGATGGAGAGGACATAGATGTTATATGAAAATATGATGGATGTTATAGGAAACACTCCACTGGTTAAGTTACGATTGAATAATCAATCAGTCGCATCTGTCTATGCGAAGCTCGAACTTATGAATCCTTTTGGAATGAAAGATCGAGTAGCTAAACAAATCATTCTTGCTGCTAAATTATCTGGAGAACTTACGGATGATATGCCAATTATTGAGAGTTCTTCAGGCACAATGGCTTGTGGAGTGGCACTGGTTGGTCGTCAATTAGGGCATAAGGTACATATTGTAACGGATCCACGTATTGACTCGATTACATATGCTAAATTAAAGTCGTTAGATTGTAAAGTGCATGTAGTGAAGAAAATGGGGAGAAATGGTTGGCAAAGTGCACGATTAGAGCGTTTGTATGAGTTAATGGAGGAGTATCCTGGAGCGTTTTGGCCTCGTCAGTATGAAAACTTAGAAAATCCACGTGCTTATAAAAAACTAGCAATGGAGTTGATAAAAGATTTAGGGCGAGTTGATGTTCTTGTAGGTTCCGTTGGTAGTGGAGGTTCTCTTTCGGGATCTGCACGTGCATTAAAATACTATAATCAAGATTTACAAGTGGTAGCTGTTGATGCGGCTGGGAGTGTGATCTTTGGACAGCCGGATTGTCCTAATCGCTTACAAGGAGGACTTGGTAACAGTTTGATTGCGTCTAATGTAGATTTTAGTGTGATTGATGATGTACATTGGTTGAATGATCAAGAGGCGTTTGCAGCCACTTTGCAACTTGCACGCGATGAGCAGATTTTTGCCGGAAACAGCTCTGGATCGGTATATGCAGTCTCACGTTGGCTTGCTAGTCAGGTCACGTCAGAATGTAATATTGTTGCAATCTTTCCTGATCGTGGTGATCGTTATGCTGATACAATCTATAATGAGGCGTATCATAATGAGAAAGGTCTTTCTAGATGCAACCTAACTAAAGGACCACAATTTGTTGATTTGGATTGTGTCGTCTCTTCTTGGTCTTATGCAAATTTATTAGGAGTGAATCCACATGGAAAAAAAACTATTGTTCGTTGAAGCCAATACAACAGGCACAGGAATGCTCGCTATAAGAAAGGCGAAGGAGCTAGGATATGAGCCGATATTTTTGACACAAAAAAAGAGTCTTTATCACGGGCTCTCTGATTTAGAATGTCGTGTGATTGAGCTGGATACTAATTCCGTTGACGCTATTAAGCATTACATTATACATGAGAAAATAGAAGATATAGCAGGGATTTTGACAACTAGCGATTATTATCTTGAAACTGTGGCAGAGCTAGTACAAATGTTTCGATTAAGTGGTAATACGCATCAAGCGATTTATTATTGTCGTAATAAGGCAATGTTTCGTGAAAAACTTCATTTAGAGAAAGTACTTCAGCCAAAATTTCACATCGTTCAATCTATAGATTCTCTACAGAATATTTATTCTTCTATACAGTTTCCGTGTGTAGTGAAGCCAGCAGATGACAGTGGTTCGAATAATGTGCGCCTTTGTTCTAATTGGGAAGAAGTAGAGAAAATAGCCACAAAAATTCTTGCCAACAAATATAATGCTAGGGGACAAGAGAAAGCAAATATGGTGTTGCTAGAAGAATATATAGAAGGTCCAGAATATAGTGTAGAAATGTTTTCGTGGGAAGGAAACTCTATATGCATAGGTATTACAGAAAAACAATTAACTGGATTTCCGTATTTTGTTGAATCTGGTCATATTTTCCCTGTTGAACTCCCAAAAGATGTACAATCAGAGATTGAACAGACCGTGAAATGTGCGCTTCAAGCTGTGGATTTTAGGTTTGGTGCATCACATTCAGAAGTAAAATGGACATCAAATGGTTGTGTCGTGATTGAAGTAAATGCTCGTCTTGCGGGGGGGATGATTCCTGAATTAGTTCGCCATTCAACTGGAGTTGATCTTCTCAGGCAGCAAGTTCTTAGTTCAGTAGGTGTAGCACCAGAGTGGAAAGAAATAGAGTACATGAATTATGCTGGTATTCATTTTCTCACGGCTAAAAAGTCAGGGTTTTTGTCTACAGTAAAGGGGATTGAAGAGGTAAGAGAGCTTTCCTATATTGAAGAGCTAGTAGTTAAGGCGCAAGTTGGTCAACCTGTGAATCCACCAGAAAATTTTTCACACCGTTTAGGTCATGTTATGGTACGAGGTAGAACATATGAAGAAACAGTATTATTTCTAGAAGAAGTAGCTAAGAAGCTTGAAATACAAGTCAATAACTAAATGTGCTAGATGTTTTTATGGTTGATGATTCTTCATCACATATGGAGAAAGTTAAGGTAATCCCAAAGGTCGTTTATATTATCTGTCTTAATGAATTTTGAGAGTTTATTGTATTATTGAGGAGGAATATTTAAATGATTCAAGAAGAAGATAAATACTCTTTAACTCACCCTCAGAAAAGAATTTGGTATACAGAAATTTTAAATTCTAATACAAATGCATGTAATCTAGATATGGTTATAAGGATATACAGTGAAGTGGATTATTTTTTATTAAATAAGGCAATTAATAAAGTGATTAGTGAAAATGATAGTCTTCGCATTAGACTTAAACAGCAAGATAACCAGGAGCCAGTACAATATTTCATAGAACATCAAGATAAAAATTTTGAATATTTAGATTTCAGCGATGAAAATGACTCTGCAAAATTAGACTCTTGGATAGACAAAAAACTAAGAGAACCATTTGATTTGATGGATTCAGATTTATATTATTTTTCTTTGGTGAAACCTGGAAAAACGGAAGGTTTTATTTATTGCAAGGTGCACCATATAGTTACGGATGGCTTATCAATGAATATGATAGTCAATCAAATCATTGATGTGTACGTAAATCTCTATATGGGAAAAGAGATAAATGCGATTTCTACAAGCTCATATGTACAGTTTATAAAAAATGAAGAAAACTATATGAAGAGTTCTCGTTTTGAAAAAGATGAGAATTTTTGGTTGGAAGAATTTCGGACTATCCCAGCCGTTACTGGAATAAAACCTCATAATCCTTTCTTAACTAGTACAAAATCTTCACGTGAAAAATTCGTTGTATCAGATGGATTAAGGGGTGCAATAGAGAACTTTTCTAGGGAGTATGGTTTTAGTATTTATTCTATTTTTGTTTCTGTTCTTCAGCTAGCTTTGCATCGATGGACTTCATCTAATGATATTACACTTGGAATGGTTTATGGGAATCGCGCGGGTAGGATTGAAAAAGAACTTATGGGGATGATGGTTAGCACAGTTCCTTTAAGAATGAATATTGAACCTGAAGAGGAAGCAGTGTCTTTCTTTACTCGGATAGCTAAAAAGCAAAAGAAGATTTTATTTCATCAAAAATACCCCTTTAACTTATTGTCTGAGAAGATAAGAAAAATTAACGGTGGCTTCGAACGTTTTTTTGGAGTTTCCATTGACTATCGTCCTATAAAACTTAGTAAGGAATATGTAGATAATAACTTTTTCTGGCTTGCAAATGGACATGAAGTTAATGATTTTGCTGTACATATTGAAGAGCAACTTGATACCGGTAATTTAGAATTAGTGGTAGATTATCGGGAAAGATTATTTTCAAGACAAGAGATTAGAAGTTTCTTCAATTCTATGTTTGTTTTATTGGAGAATATATTAAAAGAACCGAAACAAAAGATTAAAGAAATTAGTATTCTTCCTAATGAAGAAAAGGAAAAAGTATTGGTAGAGTTTAACGAGACAAAAGCCAATTATTCTTCAAATTTCACAATTCATCAGCTATTTGAAAAACAAGCAGAACGTACTCCAGAAGCAGTAGCGATAGTATATGAAGACCAAAAATTAACTTATCAAGAGTTGAATGAGAAGGCGAATCAGCTAGCTCATTATTTACAGAAGCGAGGGATTGGACCGGATTCACTGGTTGGCTTATGTGTAGAGCGTTCCCCAGAGATGATAGTAGGTCTCTTTGGTATTCTAAAAGCAGGGGGAGCCTACGTTCCACTGGATCCGACATATCCACAAAAACGATTGAGATATATTGTAGAGGATGCCGGGATACAAGTGCTTGTAACAAAAGAAACGTTACTAGGATTGTTCTCAGAAGAAATAGAAGTAATTTGTTTAGATCAAGATCAAGAGAAAATCTCTCTGGAAAATAGCACTTCACCTGATAGTAAAGTAACAGCAGAGAATTTAGCTTATGTCATTTACACCTCTGGATCTACTGGAAATCCGAAGGGGGTTATGATAGAGCACCATTCGGTGATTAATAGATTAGAATGGATGCAGGAAAAGTATCCAATATCTAAAATAGATACTATCCTTCAAAAAACGCCTTTTTCATTTGATGTATCTGTTTGGGAACTTTTATGGTGGTCATTTGTAGGAGCTCGTGTTTGTTTGCTTCCACCTGGTGGTGAAAAAGATCCTAGGTTGATTGTGGATTATATAGAACGTTATAGCGTGAATATTATGCATTTTGTTCCGTCTATGTTATCTGCTTTTTTGAATTATATGGAACGGTTGACAGGTAAAAAGAACTTATCTTCTCTCCGACATGTTTTTACAAGTGGAGAAGCGTTAAATACAGATCAGGTTCGACGATTTAAGAGTGTGTTTTTTAATTTCCAGGGGACGAATTTGAATAACTTATATGGTCCTACTGAAGCAACTGTAGATGTAACATACTTTGATTGTGATTTAGAACAAGAACTAACACTTATCCCAATTGGGAAGCCAATTAATAATACTCAGTTATACGTACTTGACCAGAGCCTTGAGATAGTTCCAATTGGAGTAATTGGGGAATTGTATATTGGGGGCGTAGGTTTAGCACGTGGATATCTGAATCGTCCTGAATTAACCAGTGAACGGTTTATTTCGCATCCATTCAAAGAAGGAGAGCGGCTATATCGGACAGGGGACCTAGTAAAATATCTTCCAGATGGAAATTTGGAATATATAGGCCGGATCGATAGCCAAGTTAAAATCAGAGGTTTTCGCATTGAACTAGGAGAAATAGAAGCAGCTTTACTTGAACATTCTTCTGTGAAAGAGGCAGTGGTTTTAGCAAGAGAAGATAATCCTGGGGATAAACGTCTCGTAGCGTATGTGGTTGGTAATGGAAGTAGGAATGAATGGAGAGAACATCTCAAGGGCCGATTACCTAGTTATATGATCCCTGCACACTTTATAGAAATGGAGGTTATGCCACTTACTCCGAATGGAAAAATTGACCGGAAAATCTTGCCCGCTCCAAAGGAGCAATTAGTTAAAGAGAATGTGCTTTCTCCTCGAACTCCTGTGGAAGAATTAGTAGCTTCTATCTGGAGTGAAGTGTTAGGTATGGAGCACATTGGAATTCAGGATTCATTCTTTGAGTTAGGTGGACACTCTCTTTTAGCGACACAAGTAGCCTTTAGGTTACAAGATGCGTTCCAAATTGAACTTTCAGTACGGGAACTTTTTGAGTACTCGACAGTTGAGACTTTAGTTGAACGGATAGTTCAGTTGCGTCAAAGAGGACAAAAACGAGATCTTCCTCCGCTGAAGCGAGTAGAGCGAGGGAAGCCGTTACCGCTCTCTTATGCCCAACAACGTTTGTGGTTCATAGATCAGCTGGAGGGAGCAAGTGCTCTATATAATATCCCAGCCGTATGGCGCCTCAAAGGAAGGTGGGAACCTGAAGCGTTAGAAAAAGGATGGAATCAACTTATCGAACGTCATGAGTCTTTACGAACGAATTTCTTCCAAGGGGTAGATGGACAGCCTATACAACAGATTTGTCTTTATGTGCCACAATCTATGAAAAGAGTGGATCTGACAAAGCTCTCTTCGGTAGAGAAAGAAAAAGAAATGAATCATTTGATTCAAAGAGAAGTAGAAACTCCCTTTGATTTGAAGCATGGTCCATTAATTCGAGCACAAATTTTCCAAGTTGAAAAAGAGGAATGGATTCTTCTTTGTACTATGCATCATATCATCTCTGACGGATGGTCGATGGAAATCTTCCTTGAAGAATGGCTAGCTTTATATGAAGAAGTGGTGGATGGAAAGCCAGCGGAACTAAGTCCTTTACAGTTCCAATATGTTGACTTTGCCCAGTGGCAAAAAGAATGGTTGGTAGCGGAGGTACTAGATCAGCAACTACAGTACTGGAAGGAAGAGTTGTCTGGAGAATTACCAATCCTGCAATTACCGATGGATCGTCCACGCTCAACTGTTCAAACACACCGAGGTGCGATGCATTCTGTTCTTTTATCTCATTCATTATTGGAGAAACTGAAAGAAATAAGTCGTCGGGAAGGATCGACGTTATTCATGACTTTATTAGCAGCTTACCAGAGCTTCCTCTCTCGTTATACAGGACAAGAAGATATATTAGTAGGAAGTCCTATTGCAAACCGAAACTACAGGGAGGTAGAAGGGTTAATCGGATTCTTCGTGAATACGTTGGTGTATAGAGCAGATATGACTGGAAATCCGACATTCCAAGAGTTAATGTCCCAGGTTCGTCGAAAGGCACTGAAAGCCTATGAACATCAAGATATTCCATTTGAAAAAGTAGTAGAAGTTATAAAGCCTGAACGGAATATGAGTACTTCTCCAATTTTTCAGACGATGTTTACCATGCAAAATGCAAAACAGGGACCAAGGGAGTTATCGAGCAGAGTTTTAGAAACGATGGATATTCATACTTCAATTGCGAAATTTGACCTCACTTTATTTGGAATTGAAAAGGAAGAAGGTTTTTTCCTAGCCTTTGAATACAATACTGATTTATTTAACTCTTTAACTATTGAACGCATGGCGCAGAATTTTGAAAATTGGCTGAATGAAATCGTTAATCAGCCAGAAGTACCTCTAGCAAATTTAAATTTGCTATCAGACGAGGAGCGGCAGCTACTTTTAGTGGATTTCAATCGAACAAAGTTGGCTATGCCACCTCTGAATCGCTTGGCTCACCAAGTGATTGAGGAACAGGTGGAAAAGAGGCCGCATGCCATTGCGGCGATATGTGGTGTAGAGTCTATTACTTATAGAGAGCTAAATAAACGCGCAAACCAGCTGGCACATTGGCTTCGAGAACGAGGATTTGGACGTGATGATACTGCTGCCTTGTTAGCTGAACGGAATATTGACATGCTGGTTGGTATATTGGCAGTGCTGAAAGCAGGTGGAGCTTATGTACCGCTTGATTCTACACATCCTGATAACCGTTTGCTTACTATACTAGATAATAGTGGTGCCAAGGTGATTCTAACAGAATCCAAATGGCAATCACGCAGTTTGGAGTTAAGTAAGAATATCTTACAAGATATCATGGTATTTTCACTTGATACAGGAGATGGTAGTTGCGCTGATATCGAAGAGCTTGCCTCGTACTCGGTGGAAAACCCGACATTTATTAATGAGCAGGGGGATTTAGCTAATGTATTTTTCACCTCTGGTTCTACAGGACAGCCAAAAGGAGCGATGGTCGAGCATATTGGGATGCTAAACCATCTATATGCGAAGATTTATCTACTGGGGTTAAATGAGAATAGTATAGTTGCTCAAAATGCATCACATTGCTTTGATATATCAGTTTGGCAGTTTTTAGCGCCTTTAATGACAGGGGGACAAGTTATCATCTACAGTAACGAGGTAGCAACTGATCCACAAGCATTATTTCAAGCAGTGCACAATGATCATGTAACTGTATTGGAGATGGTGCCTGCAATAATTGAGTTGTTTCTGCAGGCGGCGAGCGATGAGTTGAATTGTACACTCCCTCAATTGGAATTTATGATTTCGACAGGAGAAGGGTTACCAGTATCTTTATGTCGTAAATGGTTGACGGCATATCCACATGTGAAGGTGGTCAATACCTATGGGGCAACTGAATGTTCTGATGATACATCACATGAAGTGATTTGTGGTATATATCCTTATAAGGATCATCCACAGGTAGTGCTAGGGACACCGATTCCTAACATTCACCACTACCTACTTGATGCTTATCAGCGACCGGTACCAATTGGTTGTATTGGTGAAGTTTATATAACAGGTATTGGAGTGGGGCGCGGCTACTTGAATGATCCAGAGCGTACAACTCAAGCTTTCCTGCCTAATCCTTTTTCAGATGGTATGGGAGAGCGGATGTATAAAACGGGTGACTTGGCACGGTTTACACCGGATGGACAACTAGTATTCATATCACGTGCCGATTTTCAAGTAAAGGTACGAGGGTACCGTATTGAACTTGGAGAGATTGAATCCACTTTGTTGAGTCATCAAGCGGTGAGTCAATGTTTGGCAATCGTCCGTAAGGATCGAAGAGGGAACAATCGTATTTTGGCTTATCTTATGCTGAATGATTCAGTTGATGTTATTGAAATTCGGCAATATTTACAAAAGCATTTACCTGAGTACATGGTGCCGGAACACATTATTATCCTAAAGGAGATGCCACTGAATCGTAATGGTAAGGTTGATCGGAAAGCATTACCAGATCCTGATGAATCTGAACGTGAAAGTGCTAATTATATAGCCCCGCGAAACGTTTGGGAAATAATGTTAGTTAAGGTTTGGGAAGAAGTACTGGAGATTAGCCCTATTGGTATTGATGATAATTTCTTTGATCTTGGAGGTCATTCGTTAAAAACAATTCAGATTCGTTCGCGAATCAAACAACAGTTCAATGTAGAAATACCACTGAAAAATCTATTTGATTATCAGACTATTCGGAAACTTTCTCCGATGCTGAAAGAAGCACTAGATGGAGAGGGGAATATAGTAGAGGGAATTATTCCGCAAGTAGGTCCGGCAGAGTTCTATCCAATGTCACATGCACAGCAACGTTTATTCTTACTTCATTGTCTCGATCCATATAATCTTTCTTACAACATGCCAGTTGCTATTGAACTCGTAGGATTTTTGGATTTAGAAGCATTTCAACAAGCTTTTCAATCGCTATTAAATAGACATGAAGGGTTGCGTACTACTTTTGCTATTCATGATGAAAAGCCTGTGCAACGGGTATCTGAATCGCTTCACAACGAATGTTTATTCATTGATTTATCAGATGAAGATGAGAAAGTACAGCAACAGAAAATAGAAGATATTAGCAGGTGTGAGGAAGAAATAAATTTTGATTTGACATCAGGTCCTCTATTTCGGATGAGACTTTGCAAACTTGCGAGCGACCGCCATGTGTTTTGGATGAATATGCATCACATCATTGGCGATTACTGGTCATGGCAGGTGTTGATGAAAGATTTTGCTGCTTTGTATGAGTCATATTGTCAACGACGGATTCCTTTACTACCACCTTTAATCGTGCAGTATAAAGATTATGCGAGTTGGCAGAACGATCGTTTACAACGAGGTGAACTGGTAGAGGCAGAGCGTTACTGGCTTGAACAGTTCAATGGAGATTTACCAATTCTTGACTTGCCTCTTGACCATCCGCGTCCATCAATACAGACATTTGCAGCTTCACAAGAGACTTGTAAACTTAATCTTAAATGTCTGAATAAACTTAAAGAATTGGCTCAACGACAGGAAGCGACGTTATACATGACAATTTTGTCTGCAGTTGGGGCATTTCTGTCGCGAATGAGTGGACAACAAGATATCGTAATCGGCACACCGGAGGCGGGACGAGATCATGTGGAGCTTGAAGGGTTACTTGGATTTTTTGTTAACACTTTGCCTTTACGTCTTCGTCTGAGTGATGATCAGACATTCATTGAATTATTACAACACTGTAAACGTACTGCACTCAACGCGTTTGCTCATCATGAATATCCTTTTGATCAATTAGTTGAAAAAATTAAATTAGAGCGTGATCTAAGTCGTTCACCCCTTTTCTCGGTTATGTTCCAATTGATACATTCGACCACGCCGATAGAGTTAGGTAACTTGAGTTTTCGCCAATTACCAACTGGAACAGACATGACCAATTTTGACTTGATGATTATCTGTGCTGAAACTGGAGAAGGACTTGATATTCAATTTAAGTATCGTACTGATCTTTATGAAGCAGAAACAATACAGCGATGGATAAAACATTTCACAGTCATGATCGATAGTATTCTAAATGATCCTGATAATAAGGTGTCTGATTTATTGATTATGGATGAACCACAAAAGAATCAATTGTTAATCAATTGGAACAACACAAGACACTCTTATCCAATTCATTCTTGTGTTCATCAATTATTTGAGCAAACTGTTCTTACTAACTCGGATCGAATCGCTGTGGAATATGGCAAGCAATATCTCACTTATCATCAGTTAGAGAGGCGTGCAAACCAATTAGCCAATTATTTGAGAAAACAAGGCGTTGGAGTAGGAGTCAATGTCGCCGTCTGTCTGGATCGTTCACTGGAAATGGTAGTTGCTCTGTTAGGTATCCTGAAAGCAGGTGGAACGTATGTGCCACTTGATCCTAATTTTCCATCAGATCGTCTAACGTATATGTTGGAAAATTCTTCTGTTAAGGTAGCGCTAACCGACCGTTTATCTATAAATGCATCTGTGCCAGATAATGTACTAATTATTGATTTGGAAATGGTTGTTATGCAAATTTCTGCTGAGTCTGAAGAAGCTCCTTCTTTCCCTATGTCAAGTGAACAAACAGCTTATTTAATCTATACTTCTGGTTCCACCGGTAAGCCAAAGGGAGTTCAAGTGTCTCACCGTTCCTTAGTTAACTTCCTAACCAGCATGGCGGATGAACCTGGTATTTGTGCACCAGATCGTTTGCTTTCAGTAACTACTTTATCTTTCGATATTTTTGGACTGGAACTGTTTTTACCACTAATTACAGGTGCTACGGTTGTTCTTATCAGCCGTGAAGAATCGATGGATGGAGTACGTCTAGCACAGGTAATCGAAGAGAGTAAAGCGACGATCATGCAAGCAACTCCAGCGACTTGGCGCCTGTTAATGGAAGCCGGTTGGCAGGGAAGTCCACAACTGAAGATTCTCTGCGGCGGTGAGAAGTGGACTCGAGAACTAGCGAAGGAATTGCAGGCTCGCAGTGGTGAACTATGGAATATGTATGGGCCAACAGAGACCACTATTTGGTCAGCTATCCACCATGTGACTGAGCAGGAAGGATCAGTAAGGATTGGGCGACCTATCGGAAACACAGAGCTATATGTTCTCAATTCAGAGATGAAACCTGTGCCGATTGGGGTGCCAGGTGAATTGTATATCGGTGGAGATGGTGTAGCTCAAGGTTATTGGCGCCGTTCTGATTTAACTGATGAGCGTTTTCTGATGAATCCGTTTACTGGACAAGGGCGAATCTACCGTACTGGTGATCTTGTACGTTATCTTGCTGATGGGACGTTAGAATGTTTAGGACGAATAGATCATCAAGTGAAGGTTCGTGGCTATCGCATTGAACTGTCTGAGATTGAAATCGTACTACAACAACACTCAGATATTAGTGAAGCAGTGGTGGTGGCACAAGATGATATATTGGATGAAAAGAAGTTGGTTGCTTATCTTGTTCCAGTAGGGAAAGGGTTGCCTACACATGAAGAGTTACGTAAACATTGTCTCACTCAACTTCCAGAGTATATGGTTCCTTCAGCTTTTATAGAGTTGGACAAAATACCTTTAACATCCAATGGTAAAGTGGATCGTAAGCAACTTACAGATTTAAATGTGTCGTTGTCACACCATACCTATGAACCACCTCGCGACCTTAATGAGTTATATATGGTCAATATTTGGGAAGAAATGCTAAATGTTAAACCAATTGGAATTAATGATAATTTCTTTGCAATTGGTGGCTATTCACTAAAAGCGCTACTATTGCAGAATGTTATTCGTGAGCGATTTGGTGTTGAATTGCCATTAACTGCTCTGTTCCAAAATCCGACAGTTGCTGAACTTTGCACACATTTGCAAGAAGAAGCTACAGAACATGGAGCATTTATGATTCAACTTCAGCAAGGCGACGGAAAACAACCTCCTCTAGTGCTTATACATCCACACGGTGGTGGTGTACTACCATATATTCATTTGGTCAAGGCATTAGGGCCTCAGGAAACAGTATATGGGATACAGGCAATTGGATATGAGTCAGATGAGCGGCCGGTGACATCAATTGAAGAAATGGTTGCTTTATATGTTGAAGAAATCCGTCGTGTGGTACCACAAGGGCCTTATCGTTTAATGGGTTGGTCTTTCGGTGGAACAGTGGCCTATGAAATAGCAAGGCAGTTAGAACATTTGGATGAGAAAATTGAATTCGTTGGATTACTTGATGCGGAACCATTAGACGAGGCAGGAGTAATATATGAGGAGTTTACGGAACGTGATGCGATAGATTATTTTGCTACTCTGTTTGAGCTTGAACCTTGTCTATATACTCAGATGGATCCGGAAAAAGCTCTTAAAGTACTACTACAAAAGGCAAAAGAATGTGGCAAATGGACACAGGGTATGACACTTGATTCTATACGCCGAAAAATAAGAGTGCTTGTTGCCTGTAGTCAGGCCAGGGTGAATTACCGTTATCAAGGGCCTATTCGTTCTAATCTTCAGTTGTTTTGTGTACATGAAGTTTCGAAACATCTGCACCCACTAGTTAATTCGAATGAATGGATACCACGTACTACTGGTAATGTTACCGTATTCGATGTTCCAGGTGATCATAATAGTATGGTAGAACCTCCACATGTGAGCAAGTTGGCTGAGGTAATACAGAGTGTATTAGTTGGTGAGCAGGTATCAGAAGTAATGGGGGAATCATAAGATGCAGAAACAATGGAAGACAGGCACATTAGTCTCTGGTGAAATTGGCACAGGAACCTCGTTTGGAACGTTTGGTGAATTATTACAGGGTGTACAGGCTGATAATAATCTTGATTTTCTCGTCACATTACCAATCAAAAGATATTCGAGGGTTGAATTTGCCCCCGATTTGTCTGAAGAGTTAAAAGTAATTCCTGAATTTAAACAAAAGTCAGCTCTACTTGCTGTTCGGTTGCTGAAGTACTTCAATTTACCGCTGGGTGGAACATTGACCATTAAGAGCGACTTGCCAACAGGGAAGGGGTTAGCAAGTTCCTCTGCTGATTTAGTAGCGACTGCACGAGCGATTGAATCATCTTATGCCATTGCAATTCCAGTTACATTACTGCAAAAATTTATGGGAGAGATCGAACCGACTGATGGGGTAATGTATCCTGGAGTAGTCTCTTTCTATCACCGCAAAGTGGAACTTGGTGAAATGCTAGGTCCTATACCCCCTTTAACAATTTTAGCAATAGATGAAGGTGGGGAAGTGGATACTATCGAATTTAATAAGCTTCGGAAAGTATTCACATTGGAAGAGAAATTTGAATATACACAGCTAGTTAATCGATTAAAGGTAGCTTTCCAGGAACAAGATTTCCGTACAATAGGAGAAGTGACAACTCGAAGTGCTATCATGAATCAGTCACGGCAAAAAAAGCGTTATTTAAATCATTTTCTACAACTTTCCGATCAATATGATGCATTAGGTATTGTGGTTGCACATAGTGGCACCTTTATTGGTTTGTTACTTTGGCAAGAAGAAGAAGAGTATAAATATAAACTAATACAGTTAACTAAAAAATTAAAAAAGATGTATGGGCAAGTGCATGTATATCACACTCTTTAAAGTAAAAGTTGATGTCTCCACTTGATTCTTGGAGTTAATGTTTATCTCTTAGGATTTTAAGTTTTGGAGAAAAGTGAGAAATGCTTACCCCTAAGAAGGAATCACGGGATATAGGGCAAAGTCTTACAGAAGTAACGTATAAAAGACTTGCCCTATGTTGTCTTTACCTTTTAGGGAGAGACACAAAGGACATTCGTTTCGAATATCAATTTTTCTACTTCAAGTAGTTTTTTAAGTTGAACAGATATAGATTTAGGATAAATAGATTAAAATTTAGAAAGTAGGAGTATGAATGGTTAATCTTGTTGATAGAGTTGTTTTCTCTTCTCAGATTACATTACAAACTGATCATGACCGAGAGGAATTTACTTCGTTTACATTGGGTAAACAATCAATCTCAATTGCAGCAGCTACATTGAAAGGATTACATCAAATTTCTCAGCAAGTAGGAGTTTCACAGAGTACAGTTTTGCTAGCAGCTTATTCGGTGTTCATTCAGCGTTACTCTTCACAGGAAGAACTAGTTATTTGCATAGTTAATACAGACCGATTCGAGTTGGCTTTGTTTGATAGTTTAGGTGAGATATCGTTTCGGAAATTGCTTGAACAACTGCATACTGGCTTTCAGAAAAAAGCTAATATTCAAGAGTGGTTATGGGAAAAAGGATCTATACCGTTATTATTTCAACATATTGAGAATGAAGTTGGGCTTGATAACAGGAAACTAGAGGGGTACGATTTGTACTTACTCAGTAGTTTTGCTGAAGAAGTAGCAAACTTGACATTTTATTATAATGCAGAACTTTTTGAGCAGGATACAATCATCCGGATGTTAGAAAGTTTCCAGGTTTTATTAGAAGGGATTGTTTGTAACCTAGGGGAGCAGATTACACGTCTCCCACTCTTAAATGAGACAGAACAACAGCAAATATTAGTCAATTGGAATAATACTCAAGTAGGGTATCCACGTAAGGATGTAATTCATGAACAACTTGAGGAACAAGCAGAACGTACTCCAGAAGCAGTAGCGGTAGTATATGAAGATCAAAAACTAACTTATCAAGAGTTGAATGAGAAGGCGAATCAGCTAGCTCATTATCTACAGAAGCGAGGGATTGGACCAGATTCATTGGTTGGCTTATGTGTAGAGCGTTCTCCAGAGATGATAGTAGGTCTCTTTGGTATTCTGAAAGCAGGAGGAGCCTACGTCCCACTGGATCCGACATATCCACAAAAACGATTGAGATATATTGTAGAGGATGCAGGGATACAAGTGCTTGTAACAAAAGAAACGTTACTAGAATTATTTTCAGAAGAAATAGAAGTGATTTGTTTGGATCGGGATCAAGAGAAAATCTCTCTGGAAAATAGCACTTCACCTGATAGTAAAGTAACGATAGAGAATTTAGCTTATGTCATTTATACCTCTGGATCTACGGGAAATCCGAAGGGGGCTTTGGTGCAGCATCATTCTGTACTAAATCTATCCTATGGTTTACAGAAAGAAGTTTTTTTACATGAGATACCCACTAGCATGCGCGTCGGCTTAAATGCTTCAATTGCTTTTGATGCATCTGTTCAGCAATTACAAATGCTTTTGTATGGTTCTAGTTTGTATATTATCCCGAACGAGGTTCGCAGTAATCCTCGACAGTTTGTATCTTATATTCGGGAGAACAAGTTGGAAATGTTCGATATAACACCTTCATTACTTCAATTACTCATAGATGGTGGGTTGTTAGAAATGAACGATGGTGTTCATGTTCCAAGCAAGGTACTGGTTGGTGGAGAATTGATTATGCCGTCACTGTGGGAACAACTAGTTGAGGCTGATAAAATTCATTTTTATAACGTATATGGTCCTACAGAATGTACTGTTGATGCAACATGTTATCATATCAAAAAAGATAGCAAGAGAGTAACCATTGGGCGTCCGTTGCCGAACGTTCAAACCTATGTATTAGATAGGAATTGGTTACCTGTTCCAGTTGGTGTGACGGGTGAACTTTATATCGGTGGAGCAGGCCTAGCGAGGGGATACTTGAATCGTCCAGAGTTAACGTCCGAACGTTTTATTCCGCATCCATTCAAAGAAGGAGAAAGGCTGTATCGGACAGGGGACTTAGTGAAATATCTTCCAGATGGAAATTTGGAATATATAGGCCGGATTGATAGCCAAGTTAAAATCAGAGGCTTTCGAATTGAACTAGGAGAAATAGAAGCAGCTTTACTTGAATATTCTTCTGTGAAAGAGGTGGTGGTTTTAGCAAGAGAAGATAATCCTGGGGATAAACGTCTCGTAGCGTATGTGGTTGGTAATGGAAGTAGGAATGAATGGAGAGAACATCTCAAGGGCCGATTACCTAGTTATATGATCCCTGCACACTTTATAGAAATGGAGGTTATGCCACTTACTCCGAATGGAAAAATTGACCGGAAAATCTTGCCCGCTCCAAAGGAGCAATTAGTTATAGAGAATGTGCTTTCTCCTCGAACTCCTGTGGAAGAATTAGTAGCTTCTATCTGGAGTGAAGTGTTAGGTATGGAGCATATTGGGATTCAGGATTCATTCTTTGAGTTAGGTGGGCACTCTCTTTTAGCGACACAAGTAGCTTTTCGGTTACAAGATGCATTTCAAATTGAACTTTCAGTACGGGAACTTTTTGAGTATTCGACAATTGAGACTTTAGCTGAACGGGTAGTTCAGTTGCGTCAAAGAGGACAGAAACGAGATCTTCCTCCGCTGAAGCGAGTAGAGAGAGGCAAGCCATTATCGCTCTCTTATGCTCAACAGCGAATGTGGTTTTTACATAGTCTTAACCAAGAATATTCTGTATACAATATACCCATTGTCTTGCATCTGGAAGGGAACTTAAATATTAAAGCTTTTAAGAGTAGTATCACTGAAATAGTTAGGCGTCATGAATCATTTCGTACAAGAATTTGGGAAGGAGAGAATGGACCTGTTCAGCAAATTCAAGAGCAGATTAAAGTGGATGTGCCATTGATTCACTTAGATCAGGCAGAAGTGGAAGATGTATACCATTTAGCGAAACAACTAAATGATAAGCCATTCAATCTATCTCAAGGTACATTATTCCGTAGTGTATTGGTACAGACTAGTAAGCAGGATTATTATCTGATCTGGATTGTACATCACATAATTTCAGACGGGTGGTCAACGGAATTGTTCAAAAAGGAATTAATGATTCTGTATTCTGCATTTAATGTGGGGAAACCCTCCCCATTGGTCGAGCTACCGATTCAATATGCTGATTATGCACACTGGCAACAAGAATGGATACAAGGAAATGTGCTGAAGCAACAGTTACGGTATTGGAAGCAAAGACTTAGTGGAATACTACCCGTTTTACAGTTACCTATTGATAAACCACGTCCACCTGTGCAGAGATTTCATGGCGCTATTCATGAATTTGTGATTTCACAAGATTTGTCTAAGCGTATTAAGGAATTGTCTCATAAATTTGGTATGACGACATTCATGACTCTACTTGCTGCGTTAAATACATTACTCTATCGATATAGCGGACAAGAAGATATACTAATTGGTTCACCGATAGCCAATCGTAACAGCACTGAAATTGAGGGGTTAATAGGTTTTTTTGTGAACACATTGGTAATGCGTACGGAATTGTCTAATAATCCAAGGTTCACTGAATTGATGGAACAAGTTAGGCGTGTCTCATTGGAAGCATACGCGCATCAAGATATACCATTTGAAAAATTGGTTCAAGAATTACATCCAGAACGGAATCAAAGCTATTCTCCATTGTTTCAAGTAATGTTTGTAATGCAAAATAGTCTCTTTAAAGAAGAAAAAATACCAGGGCTGAATATATGTCAGCACACATTTGATACAGAAATGTCTAAATTTGATCTTACTTTATTTGTGACAGAGGTGGAGAATGGTTTACAAGCGAGTCTGGAATACAATACTGACTTATTTGATAAGGTGACGATAGAGCGTATGGCAGAGCATTTTTGCTGTCTGCTTAGAAGTATTTCTTCTGATCCACAACAACGGTTAAGCGAAATTTCTCTATTAACGGAAACGGAAAGAGAACTAATGTTAATTAATTGGAATAATACTCAAGTGGGGTATCCACGTAAGGATGTAATTCATAAACAACTTGAGGAACAAGCAGAACGTACTCCAGAAGCAGTAGCGGTAGTATATGAAGACCAAAAACTAACTTATCAAGAGTTGAATGAGAAGGCGAATCAGCTAGCTCATTATCTACAGAAGCGAGGGATTGGACCAGATTCATTGGTTGGCTTATGTGTAGAGCGTTCTCCAGAGATGATAGTAGGTCTCTTTGGTATTCTGAAAGCAGGAGGAGCCTACGTCCCACTGGATCCGACATATCCACAAAAACGATTGAGATATATTGTAGAGGATGCAGGGATACAAGTGCTTGTAACAAAAGAAACGTTACTAGAATTATTTTCAGAAGAAATAGAAGTGATTTGTTTGGATCGGGATCAAGAGAAGATCTATCTGGAAAATAGCACTTCACCTGATAGTAAAGTAACGATAGAGAATTTAGCTTATGTCATTTACACCTCTGGATCTACGGGAAATCCGAAGGGGGTTATGATAGAACACCATGGTTTGATTGACTATTTAACGTGGGCTTTGGATGCTTACGAAGTAGAAAAGGGGATTGGCACGATTGTGTCATCATCACTAGCGTTTGATGCAACGATTACTAGCTTATTTCCACCTCTATTAATCGGTGGTAAAGCGATCTTACTTCGCGAAGGGGAAGAGATTGAGCAGTTAAGTGAGATGTTACGAAAATATAAGAATCTCAGCTTACTTAAAATTACTCCAGCACATCTACAATTGCTTAATCAGCAATTGTCATCAGAAGATTTGGCGAATCGAGTACGTACAGTCGTAATCGGTGGAGAAGCACTGCTAGGGGAGAATATCACTTTCTGGCAGCAAGCAGCTCCTGAGACTAGGATAATTAATGAATATGGACCTACTGAAACGGTAGTTGGTTGTTCTGTCTATCATGCAAGTGAGATTCAAAAAGGTCCTGTACCAATCGGACGGCCTATTACCAACAAGCAATTTTATATACTTGATTCTTTGATGCAACCAGTTCCAATTGGAGTGATTGGAGAATTGTATATTGGAGGCGTAGGTTTAGCACGTGGATATCTGAATCGCCCTGAATTAACCAGTGAACGGTTTATTCCTCATCCATTCAAGCAAGGAGAGCGGCTGTATCGGACAGGGGACCTAGTAAAATATCTTCCAGATGGAAATTTAGAATATATAGGCCGGATTGATAGCCAAGTTAAAATCAGAGGCTTTCGCATTGAACTAGGAGAAATAGAAGCAGCTTTACTTGAACATTCTTCTGTGAAAGAGGTGGTGGTTTTAGCAAGAGAAGATAATCCTGTGGATAAACGTCTCGTAGCGTATGTGGTTGGTAATGGAAATAGCAATGAATGGAGAGAACATCTCAAGGGCCGATTACCTAGTTATATGATTCCTACACACTTTATAGAAATGGAGGTTCTGCCACTTACTCCAAATGGAAAAATTGACCGGAAAATCTTGCCCGCTCCAAAGGAGCAATTAGTTATAGAGAATGTGCTTTCTCCTCGAACTCCTGTGGAAGAATTAGTAGCTTCTATCTGGAGTGAAGTGTTAGGTATGGAGCACATTGGGATTCAGGATTCATTCTTTGAGTTAGGTGGACACTCTCTTTTAGCAACACAAGTAACTTTTCGGTTACAAGATGCGTTCCAGATTGAACTTTCAGTACGGGAACTTTTTGAGTATTCGACAGTTGAGACTTTAGCTGAACGGGTAGTTCAGTTGCGTCAAAGAGGACAGAAACGAAATCTTCCTCCGCTGAATCGCGTAGAGCGAGGAAATCCATTGCCACTCTCCTATGCCCAACATCGTTTGTGGTTCATAGATCAGCTGGAGGGAGCAAGTGCTCTATATAATATTGTTCTTCCGCTACACATTGTGGGAAATTTAAATGAACAAGCTCTTGTATCTGCTGTACAGGAGATTGTAAATCGTCATGAAGTACTACGTACTACTTTTACAGAGATAGAGGGTTCCCCTATGCAAGTAATCAAGCCACCGTCTGAGATACAATTATCTGTTATTGATTTGAGTAGGGATGATTTAGGGGTGCAAAGTACACAGGTACAGCAACTGATTAAAGAACTCACAGACTATAAGTTTGATTTGTCTCGAGGACCTCTATTCCGTAGTCATCTGGTTAAAATAGGGAAATGTGAATGTGTACTTGTCATGGTAATGCATCATATTATATCTGATGGCTGGTCTAATGAATTGCTGATACGAGAATTTGGACAGTTCTATGAAAGTTTTGCAACTGGTCAATCATTTTCAATACCAGAGCTCCCAGTACAATATGTAGATTATGCAGCGTGGCAACGTAAGTGGTTAGAAGGGGGCGTGTTAGAGAGTCAACTTGGCTATTGGAAACGACATCTAGCAGATGCACCACCTCTCTTAGAAATACGAACAGACTATCCACGTCCACTAGTCCAATCATATCGAGGGGCTGTACAGAAATTTGAACTGTCGATAGAACTCAGTTCTGCATTGAAAACATTATCTCGTACTGCTGGAGTTACGCTGTTCATGACTCTGATGGCAGCTTATAAAACTTTATTGTTTCGTGAGACAGAGAAAGAGGATATTTCGGTTGGGTTTCCAGTTGCCAATCGCAACCGTAGCGAAGCTGAGGGATTGATTGGTTTTTTTGTTAACACTTTGATTCTGAGAACAGACCTGTCTGGTAATCCAACCTTCCAAGAAGTATTGCAACAAGTACGAGAAATGGCTCTAGAGGCATATGCAAATCAAGATATTCCGTTTGAGAAGATAGTTGAGGAACTCCACCCAGAGCGAAATCGTTCTTATTCTCCTCTGTGTCAAGTGATGTTTGTTTTACAAAAGGAGGTACCTACAATCCTACTAGATTGCCATGATATCAGAATGACAGTTTGCGAAGTGGAAGAAAAATTTTCAAAGTTTGATTTGACTTTTTTTATGGAAGAACGTGGGGGGAAATTGATAGGTAACGTGGAGTACAGTACCGATCTATTTAGGAAGGAAACGATTGAAAAAATGATTTCGCAATTTCAACTTGTGCTTGAGAGTGTGGTAAAACATCCAGAAAAGCGCTTGCGTGAGATTCAACTAGGTTCGGTAGATGTACTTTTTACAAAAGGAGAACTCAACGAATTGTTCGACTAAGGGCAAAGTCTTGAGAGTTATAAAGTCCGCATTATCAGAGTTGTTGCTTCACTGATACAAACAGTGGTTAAAAATTCTTTAAAACTATGAATCCTCAAAAATAATTTTCAAGTGAAAAATATTGAGACACTACCTCATTCCTTGCGGTATAGATAAGTTACCACAGCGAATCTTTCCAAAAGGAATGGGAAGGGTCTCAGATTGCTCTTGTACTTGATAATACTACTATTAGCAAATTTTGTTGAAGAATTGGCAGTGCCTCTATTTTCTAAAAAATTGATATTCCCTGTGGATAGGCGATGCAGTGATTTTTAACATTCAATTAGATTATTTTCTG
This sequence comes from Bacillus sp. TH30, assembly GCF_016650875.1. NCBI lineage: Bacteria > Bacillati > Bacillota > Bacilli > Caryophanales > Bacillaceae > Bacillus > Bacillus sp. TH30. The sequence goes on from NZ_JAEKEY010000002.1 coordinate 4,466,316, forward strand.
TCGCAGGATAGCTATTAATAATTTATATTACGAATTTAATTAATGCAAATCCATAATGTGATGGGATATGCATTGTGTTCTCAATATCGCATAAACAATTAATCTTATGGAGGATGAATCATGAATGAAATAGCTTCACTATGGGGTAATCGTATTTATGTTAGAATGTTCTCTGCTTTTTCCATCTCTATTTTTGGTGTCTATTTAGATATGATAGCTGTCGCTACATTAGTTAGTTATACGTGGAAATCAGATCCTATCATCATAAGTTTGATCCCTATTGCATATGCTCTCCCAATGATTCTATTTGGATCATGGGCAGGAGTGTTATCTGATCGCCTCAAAAAGTTGAGAATTATGATCATTGCAGATGTTCTTATTGCAATCGTTACCTTTATCTTGGTATTTGTTCCTAATGTGTACTGGTTACTCTTATTACTCGCTGTTCGATCTACATTTGCTTCTTTTTTTCAACCAGCTCATCAAGCTTTGACGAAGCAAGTGGTTCATGAGCACCACTTAGCTCAAGCTACATCCTGGAATGGATTGATGGATCAAGTGGGGAGAATTGCGGGACCACTCTTAGGGGCAATGTTAATCACTGGACTGTCACCACAGATTTCTATGTCGGTTAGAGGAGTCAGCAGTTTGTGCTCCGCTTTTATTTTATTGAGTATTAGTAAAATGGTGAAGGATAAAAAACAATTCGAACAAATACAAAAAACAGAACGACAAGGATTTTTTTCTGCTTGGCTTGAAGGTTGGAAGTATGTATGGAATAGAAAAATCATTTTTTATACTATGTTCTATGGATTATGTGGAGTGGGTATTCTGCAGCTCGTTGAATCGCAAGTTCCTGTCCTAATGCGCGAATTATTCCCGAATTCTCCGGAAATGGTGGGTTGGATTAATGCAATTGTGGGCTTAGGGGGAGTTTGCGGTGTTTTGCTTATCAAGAGAATAGGAGAGTTGAAATATGGCTGGTTTCTTGGTGGTGGAATTGCTCTAATAGGTTTAGGATTTGGAAGCCTTGGTCTTTTTACTGAGACAACCCCTGTTTTTTTTACTTTTGTGATTGGTTTTATTGCTGGAATAGGAAGCGGATTATTCTTTATTTCATTTAACATCATTTTACAGAAAGAAACAGATATAGAAACAGCTGGTCGAGTATTTGGTATTCAAAGTTCTCTATCAAATTTGATGTTTATTGTACCTCCACTTATAGGCGGAGTGTTCGTTAAGCTCATAGGAGTAAGTCAAGTTTATGTATGGATCGGGAGTGCTATGTTTCTATTAGGTGGGATTGGAATCATCTTTAGAAATAAGATTTGGAAAACCGAGATGGTAGTGGAGAAAGTGAAACAGGTTACATCATTATAGGATAAAAAATTATCAATTCATAGATATAAGAAATAGGTTTAAAGATTTGCTTAATGGAAAATACAAACAAAATATTTGGATGCTCAGAAAAAACTTTTTATGCTAATGGAGTTTTAAAAACAATTATAAGACAAGTAAAGTGAAAGAATTGGAAACATTCCCTGTAGTTTTTTTACGAGATCTAAAAAGTAGAGAGTATCAGAAAATGGTTTGTAATTCCGATTTGTAGATATTGTACTATCTTCTTACTGTTTATTAGTAATCGACTTCACTTTACACAGATTTTCTGTGATAATTTTTATGTAGCGCAATTGGTTTATATACTTTCATGGTGTAAAGCATCAGAGTAGCTAAAATACTAAATTCGTTTATTTTCGTTAGAAAATTCACTTATTTATAATTGAAAATACATTTTTAGTTGAGAATAAATCTTATCTATAAGAGGAGAGTAATTTAGTTGGTTCAATAAAATATTTGTTCTTTATTCCTTGGTAAAATAATGAGAGGTTATTAGAAATATAGGAGGTAATTATAAAATGATTGAATTAAGAAGTGATACGTTCACGCTGCCAACAGTGGAAATGTTAAAGGCAATTATTCATGCACCACTTGGGGATGATGTATATCAAGAAGATCCGACTGTGAATGAACTTGAAACTTTAGTTGCCAAAATGATGGGGAAGGAAGCTGCTATTCTAATGCCTAGTGGAACAATGGCAAATTTGGCTGCCTTAATGGCATATTGCCCAAGAGGTTCAAAAGTACTAGTAGGCAATGAAACGGATATTTATATTTATGAAGCTGGTGGAGCTTCTGTTTGTGGTGGCATTATGTATGAACCTATTCCAACGCAAGCAGATGGTCGCCTTTTAATCAAAGATTTAGCTAGGGCATTTCCAGAAGATCCAACTGATCCACAGTTTTCATTACCTTCTCTAATCTGTCTTGAAAATCCTCACAATCGAATGGGGGGAAGAGTTTTACCTCTATCATATCTTAAAGAAGTACAAATGTTTTCAAGACAAAAAGAGATTCCTATACATATGGATGGGGCACGTATATTTAATGCAGCTATTGCAATGGATATACCGGTAAAAGAGATTGCTCAATATGCAGATTCAGTTCAATTTTGTTTATCTAAAGGTTTGTCGGCTCCAATTGGGTCTATGATTGCTGGAAAGAAAGATTTTATTCAGAAAGTATACCGTATTCGAAAAATGTTAGGTGGTGGAATGAGACAAGCTGGTATTATTGCTGCTCCAGCTTTAATTGCGTTAAAGCAAATGAATGATCGTCTAACGGAAGATCATGTGCATGCTCGGCAGCTAGCTGAAGGACTTGCACAAATAGAAGGAATTGAGTGTGATGTGGACTCTGTAGATACCAATATTGTTTTTTTTCAAGTAATAGATAAACGCTATACTTGGAAGACTTTTATTGAGAAAGCTAGAGAACATGACTTAAACATAGCGGAATTAGGACATGGCAGAATTCGTGCTGTGACACATTCTGGCGTGAATACTCAAGATATTAATCAGGCTCTGAAAATTATTAAACAAATTATGCAAGATAACAATATTTTAAATAGATAAAGATTATTTAGGTTCCTAATGAATCAGAATAGCCAATTAAATAAGAAGATAGAAAAAGAGGATTTTATGAAAAAATTATTGCTAAATGAAAAAATCTTTTTAGAGGATAAAAATGTTTTCATATTTATTATTTCAATTCCAATTGAAATAGGGATAGATGAATTAAAGCAATACACCTATATACTGGATTCCGAAGAAGTAAAACAATTTAATAAATATAAGATAGAAAAAAAACAGATAGAATTTTTAATAGGTAGAATTTTATTGAAAGGTATTTTAGGAAAGGTTTTCAAAAAAAATGCAAGAGAAATCTCTTTCTCTAAAAACAAGTATGGGAAGCTTTATTTAAGTAACCAACCTCATGGTTTAAATTTTAACTTGTCACATACAGATGGTAAATTAGTATGTGGCATAACAAGGGTAGGGCGTTTAGGTATTGATGTTGAAAACACAGAAATAGATTATCTTGAATTAATGGAAATGTTTTTTTTACCAAAAGAGATTTCTTACGTAAACTCTCAAAGTGATTTTAAGAATAGAAAGAATCTATTCTATCAAATATTTACAAGAAAAGAAGCGTATATGAAGCTTATTGGTAAAGGATTCTCATTATCACCGTTTACATTTACAGTTCCGTTATGCAAAGATGTCAATCCAAATGAAGATATACTATATTATTCCTTTAATCCCTCCGCAGGCTATATGTTGTCTGTCGCAGTAGAAAAAATAGATAAAAATCAAGAAGTTATTTTCAATAAAAATTACCTTCAGATTGAGCAATTGATTCCATTGATAGTATAAAAAATTAATTAGTTAAAATAAGTGTGCTTAACTAGGAATCATGACGCAAAAATAATGATATATTTTAACACAAAAAAACGATGATGCATTCTATCAATATGTACAACTATTTGATGAAGGAATTCTTGCTTTTTTTGTACAGTATCTTTACTTAGTAGAATTCCAAGAACGTTTAGATATTGAAGAATCTATTTCTGATTTTAATTGCGATGAGTGGTTAACACCAAATATAATTATTAAGAAGTTGAGAGGTATGCGATAAAAAATAGGGATTCAGATAAGAAAAGTTTCTTAAACTGTATAATAGAAAGACCTTATTCATAATAACAGCACCAATTAAGTATGAAGGAATCAAAATCAGTAAGGGCGACAGAATCGCGCAATGCTTCCTAGTGCCAGTGAACGATCTATCGGGTTCGGAAAGAGGCGTTGGTGAGTTTGGGAGTACGGGAGTGAAGTGCCGGCTTTTTGTGTACGGTTTATTAGAAATAGTAATTTTGATGGCGTATTGTTTGTATGTGCAAAAAAATATGGATTTAATTCTTAGTTTTCTTATCGAGAGAGATGGAGGGACTGGCCCCATGAAATCTCAGCAACAGGCTAAAAAAGCTGGATATAAAGTAGAATGGAATGTTTCTGATTTTGAAGGATTATTCGGTTTATTAGATTCAGGCCGTATTGATACGATTGCAAATGAATTATCCGTTTCTCCGGAAAGAAAAAAGAAATATGACTTTTCGATCCCGTATGTGTATTCGGGTTCTGTTTTTGCGGTGAAGAAAAATAATAATACAATTAAATCGCTAGAGGATCTAAAAGGAAAGACTGTAGGTGTTGGACTTGGTACAGCAGGAGAGCAAGAGTTAAAAGCTTTAAATAAAAATAATGCTTTTACGATTAAAACGTACTCAGAGGACCCAACGGCGGAATTGAACGAAGTAGGATTCGGACGCGTCGATGCTTATTATAATGATAAAGTTCAAGTGGAAACAACAATAACAAAGGCGAAACTAGATAATGTCAAAGTTGGATTTGGCCCACTTGAATGGGGAGAGATTGCATTTCCATTTGCAAAAAAGAGTGAAAAGTTAGAAGATATAAACAAGGCGTTAAAAGAATTAGAGCAAGATGGAACATTAAGTGACATATCGAAAAAATGGCTAAAAGTTCATGCTACAAAAAAACAAAATTAAGGTGTATTCGTTGAATGGGCCTATTGCCTATCAACTTACATAAAAAACTAAAGGGAACTGGAGAGGAAGTTATTCATGGTACAAATTCATCCGAAAACACGTATTGGTCATGTTGCATTTAAAGTAAAAGATCTAGAGCGTCAAATTGCTTTTTATGAGAATGTAGTAGGGTTAGAGGTAAGTAAGCAAGAGGGGAATAAAGCATATTTAACAGGAAAAGGTGGTAAGAATACGTTACTTGTTCTTGAGCAGTTGGAAGATGCAGCGCTACAAGAACCGCGTACGACGGGTATATATCACGTTGCCTTTTTAGTTCCGACTCGTGAAGCTTTTGCTTCGGCACTATTTGGTGTTATTCGCAATAAAAAGGTAATTGATAGTCCGGCTGAGCAAGAAGGGCGTTATACATATTCAAATGAAATTTTACCAATTTCAAGGTTTAATAGCGCAAGTGATCATACGTATAGTGAGGCATTTTATTTACAAGACTTAGAGGGTAATGGTATCGAAATATATGCAGACCGTCCGCGTGATCAGTGGGGAGAAGGGCCAGGAGGAAGTACGCCACTAGATTTAAAAGAACTGGCAACGCTCGTTAATTATGAGTTTGATGGATTACCTGCTGACACTGTCGTTGGGCACGTCCATTTACGAATAGCTGATGTAGAAAAGTCACATGAGTTTTATGTAGAAACAGTAGGCTTTGAAGTGCAGCAGCGTGAAGATGATTGCTTATTTATTTCGGCAGGAGGCTATCATCACCATATCGGTGCAAATACGTGGAACGGGGTAAATAATCCACATCCACCAGCACATGCAACTGGACTAAAAGTGTATACGATAGTACTACCGCATAAAGAAGCGTTAGATGAAGTGAAAGAAAGATTAATAGAAAAACAACATGAAATAAATGAAACTTCAAATGGATTTACTGTAGTAGATCCAGGTGGTATTACAGTGCAGTTTGAAATAGAAGCAGTTTAAAGTGAAACTTTAATCAGTGGGGGTTTTGTTCATCCCCCACTGATTATTAGCCTTCACCAATCGGGCGTTTATGGGCAGTTAATCTCCCACCTAACTTCTTTGTTCCAGCTGAATTTTGAGGTGGGAGTTGTACTGCCCGTTAACGCGGGATAAAAGGAGCCAGAAAGTGTTTAATCACTTTCTGGCTTGTTTTTGATTATTTAGAGCTCAATCCAATACCTTCTCACAACATTCCCATCTTCTTCAGTGAAATCATCATCACGGAGACCGCCGTTATGTAAAATCGTTTTCTCTGAAGCGGTATTCACTTCGTCGCAAACGACAAGTGCTTTCGTGATGTTTAATTCTTTCGTTTTTTCTAATGATAACTCTAGTAACTTTGTAGCATAACCTTTTCTTCTTTCAGAAGGGCGAATACCATAACCGATATGGCCTCCAGCATTAAATAAATGCTCCGTCAAACTATGACGAATATTAACAGCTCCTACAATTTTATTTTCATTTGTAACAAGCCAATAAGTAGAATCTGGTACCCAAGTTTCAGGAATATTTATTCCGTTATGTGCGTCGTGTAATTCTTGAATCATTGCCGTGAAATTAGAAGGATTTTTTGAAATAACCCATGGAATCATCGTTTCACCGCTATCTTTCCATTCGTTATAAAAATCTAAGTATTCTTCTTGTAAATCAGTAGTAGGTGTAAGTAAAGAGATGTTCATTGTTAGTAAGCTCCTTTTATTTATGTTTATTTCACAAAAATTATGATATAAAATGAAAGCGTTTCCTGACTTTCTCAACCTCATTTCACGCAACTCATATGCCATTTTTAACTGAAAATAAGTTAGACGTTGAACTTTAAAGTTTTTTTGTATGAGAAGTAGGTTGTTTTATTTATGTTAATATTTAAAATATTAACATAAAATCACTGGGATATTAAATGTATTTTAATAAACTGCTTTTATATCGATGGGTAGATGCATGTGATAATTTTTGTTTTATCTCTCTATAATGAATAAAAGGGGGAAGTGCTCGTGAGCTTACATATTGATTTTATTATACGAATCGGTGTTGCTGGTTTGTTAGGGGCGATAATCGGTATTGAAAGGGAAATTCGCTCAAAAGAAGCTGGATTAAAAACACATTTCCTAGTAGCCGTAGGGAGTGCTTTAATAATGGTCGTTTCGAAATATGCTTTTTCGGATATTGTGTTTGAAGAACATATGGCTCTTGATCCGAGCCGGATTGCAGCGCAAGTTGTTAGTGGAGTTGGATTTTTAGGTGCAGGTACAATCATTATTCAAAAGCAGGCAGTGAAAGGATTAACGACAGCGGCTGGTTTATGGGCTACAGCAGGAATAGGGCTAGCAATTGGAGCAGGTATGTATGTTGTAGGGATTGGAGCGATGATTCTCGTTTTGATTGGTTTAGAGATTGTAAGTCGTATTTTTAAGGTGCAACTTTTATTTCCGCAAAATATAACAGTGCAAATGTGTATAAATAAACACGAAGCGGTACAACAAATAGTAGAGACGCTACGAGTGAAAGGTATTCCAATACTTTCATATGAAGTTGAAGCTTTACAGCAAGATACAGAAATAGTTTATAAGGTAGGAATGCAATTGAAAAATATATCGTCAGAAGAAAAGAATGAATTTATTCAGCATATGCAAACATTGCCGGAAATTACGTTTATAAAGTTAAAATCATAGTGTTGAAATAGAGGATAGATGTAGCAGGAATTTCGCTAGTATCTATCCTTTTTTGACATAAATCACATGTGAAGTCAAGTGTTAATTTCGCTTTGAATGGATACATGTGTGAACGTTCCCTTCTTTTTTCTCAATACAGAATAAATAGTCAGAATAGTAAAATAATGGGGCGGGACACTAAAAAATGTAAGGTAGGGGAGAGCATGAAAGGCTATTCAAAAAAAGTTTTAGTAGGGGTAAGTTTTGCTAGTTTAATGTTAGGGAGTTTTCAAGGAAGCATATTGGCGGAAGATACTAAGGGAGAGCAAGTTTCATATCGAAATGTGCTAAAAATGGAGCCGGTTGGTGTACAACTGCCCGTGGAAGAATTAGCTCATTCATCGAAAGTATTAGAAAGCAAGTCTTTTGAGAAAAGGCTACAATTTGCTGATTTATCGCAAAGACCGCCTGAAGTAAAAAAGGAAAGTAAGCAATTAGCTGTGGCGAAAACTTATACAATTGCTGAATTAAATCAATTAAGTAATCAGCAGTTAGTAGATTTGCTCGTAACTATTAATTGGGAACAAATTACGGGGCTATTTCAGTTTAATAAGGACAGCCTTGCATTCTATCAAAATGATAGTAGGATGCAGGCGATTATTGATAAATTGAAGCAGCAAGGACAAGCTTATACGAAGGATGATTCAAAAGGGATTGAAACGTTAGTAGAGGTATTGCGCTCTGGGTTTTATTTAGGGTTTTATAATGCAGAATTAAGTAAACTTAATGAGCGGAGCTATCATGACAAGTGCTTGCCTGCATTGAAATCGATTTCCCAAAACCAAAATTTCAAACTCGGTACGTTAGAACAAAATAAAGTTGTATCATCATATGGGAAATTAATAGGAAACGCTTCTAGTGATGCGGAAACGATTTCATCAGCTGCGAACATTTTCAAGCAATATAATGATAATCTTTCTACATTTATAGATAATCGTTCAGCAGGTAATGCAGTGTACGATATTATGCAAGGTGTCGATTATGATATTCAATCGTATTTGTACGATACGAATAAAGCACCGAAAGATACAATGTGGTATCAAAAAATAGATAGTTATATTAATGAGTTAAGTAGATTTGCGTTAATGGGAACGATTACAGCGAAAAACGGATGGCTTATTAATAATGGGATCTATTATACAGGTAGACTCGGTATGTTCCATAGTACAGGGACGAAAGGATTGCAAGTTGTAACAGATGCGATGAAAATTTATCCTTATTTAGGGGAGCAATATTTCGTAGCAGCTGAGCAAATTACGACGAATTATGGCGGGAAAGATGCAAATGGTAACGTTGTTAATTTAGATCAAATACGAGAAGATGGGAAGAAAAAGTATTTACCAAAAACGTATACATTTGATGATGGAGCAATTGTTTTAAAAGCTGGAGATAAAGTGACAGAAGAAAAAGTAAAACGGTTATATTGGGCGGCAAAAGAAGTGAAAGCTCAATTCCATCGTACTGTGGAAAGTGATCAGCCTTTAGAAAAAGGGAATGCTGATGATGTATTAACGATGGTTATTTACAATAGCCCAGCTGAATATCAATTTAACCGTCAATTGTACGGATATGAAACGAATAACGGCGGTCTTTATATAGAAGGAACAGGCACGTTCTTTACTTATGAACGTACACCCGAGGAGAGTATTTATAGTTTAGAAGAATTGTTCCGACATGAATTCACGCATTATTTACAAGGTAGATATGAAGTGCCAGGACTTTGGGGACAAGGTAAGATGTATGAGAATGAGAGATTATCTTGGTTTGAAGAAGGAAATGCAGAGTTTTTTGCAGGCGCAACGCGAACGGATAATGTTGTTCCGAGAAAGAGCATTATAGGAGGACTATCTTCGAATCCAGCAGAACGTTATACCGCAGAGCGAACGTTAAATGCAAAGTATGGAACGTGGGATTTCTACAATTATTCCTTTGCTTTACAATCGTATATGTACAATAAGAGATACGATATGTTTGATAAAGTTCATGATCTTATTAGGAAAAATGATGTAACAGCATATGATGCATACCGCTCTGCTTTAAGTAAAGATGCGAATTTAAATAAAGAGTATCAAGACTATATGCAAATGTTAGTAGACAACCGTGAGAAATATAATGTTCCGTTAGTGTCAGATGATTATTTAGCAACTCATGCACCGAAACCAGTTTCAGATATTGCCGCAGAAATTACAGCGGAAGCAAAATTAAGTAATGTATCAGTAAAGAAAAATAAATCACAATTCTTTAATACATTTACACTGCAAGGAACGTATACAGGTACTGCTGCAAAAGGAGAAAATGAAGACTGGAAAACAATTACGCAAAACGTTAATGATACGTTAAAACGTTTAAGTGCAAAAGAATGGACAGGCTATAAAACAGTAACAGCTTACTTCGTGAATTACCGTGTAAATGCATCAGGGCAATTTGAATATGATGTTGTGTTCCACGGTATTAATACAGAAGAAGGTGCAGTGAATAAAGCGCCGGTCGCGGTTATAAATGGTCCGTATAGCGGACATACGAATGAAGCAATCTCGTTTAAAAGCGATGGATCAAAAGATGAAGATGGGAAAATTATTTCTTATAAATGGGAGCTTGGTGATGGTACTGTAAGTAATGAACAAAATCCAACTCACGTTTATACAAAAGAAGGGACGTATACGGCGAAATTAACAGTAACAGACGATAAAGGATTAACTAATACTGCTACAACAAGTGTAACGGTTCAAAAGAAAGAAGAGAACAGTGTAGAAAAAGAGCCAAATAATTCATTCCAAACGGCAAATAAACTGCAGTTAAATCAAGTTTTACGTGCAAGTTTAGGAAACGGGGATACAAGTGATTTCTTTGAAATAAATGTAGAAACTGCGAAAAACCTTCAAATTAATGTAACGAAGGAAAATAATATTGGAGTAAACTGGGTTCTTTATTCAGAAGCAGATTTAAATAATTATGTTACGTATGCACAGCAACAAGGAAATAAATTAGTAGGTAGTTACTATACGTATCCAGGGAAGTATTATTTACATGTATACCAGTATGGTGGTGGAACAGGGAATTATACGGTAGAAGTGAAGTGAAAAAAAGGGTCGCCATTCATGGCGACCCTTTTTTGTTATGCGTTATACCCGAATAATTTTAGATCTTCTCCTGAGTCTGAAATTATTTTTTCGAATCGCAATCCTACTTTTTCTAACAGCGTGCCTGAAGCAACATTATCTATAGAAGTAATTGCTACAATTCGTTTTAGTCCGAGCTTTTGTACACCGTATTCGATTACTGCAGCAGCTGATTCATAGCCGTACCCTTTTGAACGGAATTTTTCTAAAAAAGCAAAGCCGATATCAACATCTTCTAATGAATCTCTTTTAATAAGGCCGCACATACCAATTGGTGTGAGATCTTCTTTTCGTTCAACTAAGTAAAGACCAAAGCCCATTTTATTGTACATATCGACGGGTCCATTTAAGATGTATTTTTTTGCATCTTCTAAGTTTTTAACCCCTTTATCACCAATAAATTGAATCCATGCAGGATCATTTACTAATTCAAGAATAAACGGAGCATCTTTTATATCGAGCCAGCGAAGAGTGAGTCTTTCAGTTTCAAGAACTATCAATCTATTGCACCCCCTTTAAAAGTTATAACAATTAGTATGGATTGTGCGAAATAAAAGTGCAAGTTATTTTAATTGAGAGTTACTGTTCACATAAAGTTCGATTGTTTTGTATAAAAGGATATTTTATAATTAGGATTGATTGTAAAGAGTGAGATACTTATACAATGACTCCTAGGAAACTAGGAGTTTTTACTATATAACTATCATTATTACTAAATATGACACACTACACATTCTACTTAAGGAGGTACATAATGAAGAAATTATATAATGCATCGTTTACTTATTTGATTATCGGTTTATTGTCAGGAATATTTGCTAGGGAGTATGGAAAATATAAAGGGATTTTAGGCTCTACTTTATTAAATCTTTTGCATACGCATACGTTAGTACTTGGCTTTTTCTTCTTTTTAATTGCTTTAGGATTAGCGAAAGTATTCGCGTTTCATGAAGTGAAAGGATTTAATAAATGGTTTGTTTTACATAATATCGCATTAACTTTAATGTTAGGTTCGCTAGCAGCGAGAGGACTTCTTCAACTAAATGGAGCGGACTTTAAAGGGTTAACTTATATTGTAGGGTTCTCTCATTCTCTGATGGCATTTACTTTAGTTTGGTTTATGATTTTATTGAAAAAATCGTCTAAAATATAGTTTTAAAAAAGAACTTGTAGGGAATACTGCAAGTTCTTTTTTTATATAAAACCTCAGGAATCTAACTATTCTGATTATTATGTATAAAAATGGTATAATTAATGCAGAGTAAATAATATAAAAGGAGAGTGCGTAATGGAAATAACAATTGAGCGATTAGTAAATGAATTAAAGGATGTACTTCCTGAAGATCAAGTAGTGGTTAATAAGACAGTAAGAGAGTTACATAGTAAAGATGAATCTTACCATAATAGTAGTTTACCTGATGTAGTTGTTTTTCCAAAAACGCTGGAAGAGGTTAGAGCAATAATGAAAGTAGCGAGTGAGCATAAAAAACCTGTCATTCCATTTGGAGTAGGTTCTAGTTTAGAAGGTCATATAATTCCTTATGAAAAGGGGATTACAGTTGATTTTTCATTAATGAACAAAATACTTGAAATAAGAGAGAAAGATTTTCTTGTGAAAGTACAACCAGGAGTGACTCGTTCTCAGCTCAATAAAGAATTGAAAAAGTACGGTTTGTTTTTTAGTGTAGATCCAGGTGCAGATGCAACGTTAGGAGGCATGGCTGCTACGAATGCGAGCGGAACGACAGCGGTTAAGTATGGTGTAATGCGTGATCAAGTTCGTGATTTAGAAGTGGTGCTTGCTGATGGGCAAGTGATACATACTGGCAATTTAGCGGCGAAGTCATCATCAGGTTATCATTTAAATGGTATTTTCGTAGGATCAGAGGGTACGCTTGGATGCTTTACAGAGCTAACATTAAAAGTATACGGCATACCAGAACATGTTATGGCTGCGAGAGCATCGTTTCCAACTATAAATGATGCGGTAGAAGCTGTTATTAATATACTGCAAGCGGGTATTCCAATTGCGAGAATTGAACTTGTAGATGAATTATCTATGAAACAAGTAAATCATTATAATGAAACAAGTTACAGAGAAGAGCCTACATTGTTTTTAGAGTTTCACGGTAATGAAGCTGGGCTAAAGCAAGACATTGAATTTACGAAGGAAATTGTTTTTGATCATAAATGTAAAGAAGTTGCTTTTGAAACGGAAACTGCGGCGAGAAATAAATTATGGGATGCACGGCATAATCTAGCGTACTCTTACGTGCATAGCTATCCTGGTAAAAAGCTTATGAGTACAGACGTATGTGTACCAATTTCAGAATTAGCGGGTGCAATCCAACATGCGAAAGAGACATTAGATAAAGTAGGTCTTGTTGGTGGTATTCTTGGCCATGTAGGAGACGGGAATTTCCACGTGCTCTTAATGGTTGATCCAAACGATAAAGAAGAAGTGGAAAAAGCGGATGAAATAAATGAAAGTATCGTTTTATATGCTCTTAAACGTGGTGGAACGTGTACGGGAGAACATGGTGTTGGAATCGGAAAACGGAAGTATCAAGAAGAAGAACATGGCGCGGTATTATTGGTAATGGAGAAAATAAAGAAAGCTCTTGATCCGCAAAATATTTTAAATCCGAATAAAATTTTCAAGCTAACAGATAAGGAATGATGAATTTTGGAGAAACGAATTATACACTTTGAAGGATTGGTCGTCTTATTAGCTGCGATTTATATATATGCATTATGTGGATTTAGTTGGTTATTATTTATCGTATTACTTTTTGCACCTGATTTAGCAATGGTGGCGTACGCTATTAACAAACGTGTTGGTGCACAAATTTATAATCTATTTCACACATATATCATATCAATATTACTTGTTTTAATAGGGGTCTATTTAAAGATGGATACAATTTTAATGGTTGGTTTAATATGGACAGCACATATTGGAATGGATCGAATGCTTGGGTATGGATTGAAGTATGAAACTGATTTTAAGGATACGCATATTCAGAGGTTATAAAAGTGATTTGAGAAGGGTGGTCAATTGAAACGATTTATTACTGTTGAGAAATATAATACACAATGGGAAAGTGAATTTTGTAAATTACAGACGTTGATTAATAACGTAATGGGAGAACTCATTTTTTCTATAGAGCACGTTGGGAGTACATCTGTTAAAGGCCTTGCTTCTAAACCGATATTAGATGTCGATGTTGTAATAGAAGATTATGATGTTTTTCCGAAAGTAATAAAGAGGCTTGAACAGATAGGTTATTTTCATCAAGAAGAGTGGAGTTTTAAGGGGAGAGAAGCTTTTGGGAGAAAGGATCAATATGTTCCGAGGGACGGGAAGAATACAATTTGGATGGAACATCATTTATATGTATGCGATAAGAATAGTGAAGAGTTAAGAAGACATGTGGCGTTTCGTGATTACCTTCGTGGAAATCCAAACGTTGTTATTGAATATGGAAAGCTAAAGAAAGAATTAGCAGAAACGGCGGAAAATCGCTTAAGTTATAGCTTAGGCAAAACGGAATTTATTGAAGCTGTATTAGAAAAAGCTATGAAGGATAGTTGAATAGAAGAGTTTGTATCAATACGAAAATAGACTAAGGTGGCAGAAATCATATAATGCCACCTATTGTTTTTGAAGAAGAGGTTTTACTATATGAACTGACCTTATAAAACAATTACAATCTGCCCCTGCCAAATAATAAATCTCGTAAATATAATGAGAAATAAGAAGATAAGAAAAGAGGGAGCTTATGTACATACCAAAACATTTCACTATACAAGATGAAGAGACGAAGTACGAAATTATTGAACAAAATAGCTTTGCAACTTTATTTTCTCAACATAACGGAGCACCGTACGCAACGCATTTACCGTTATTGTTAAATAGGGAAACACTTACTTTATCCGGGCATTTTGCACGTCCAAATGAGCAATGGAAAGATAGTGAAAATCAACAAGTGTTAGCTGTTTTTCAAGGACCACATAGTTACATCTCTCCGTCATGGTATGAAACAAATAAAGCAGTACCAACATGGAACTATGTTGCGGTGCATGTATATGGAGAGTTAGAAATTGTTGAAGATGAACAGGAATTAATAGATTCTCTTCAAGATTTAGTACATAAATATGAAAACTCAAAGAGCACCTACTCACTGAAGGATGTAGATCCGAATTATATGGAAGGATTAAGTAGGGGAATAGTTGGGTTCAAAATAAAGATAAATAATATAGAAGGAAAAGCGAAGTTAAGTCAAAATCATTCTGGGCAAAGACGGAAATTAGTTGTGGAGGAACTTGAGAAAGTTGGTAGTGAGGGGAGTAGGGGGATTGCAGGGTTGATGAATAAGGGTGTTTAAAATAATGGTGGGGTGTGAATACACATTTATAAAGTGTCAATATATTGTATTTATAGATTTTTATAGTGATTTAGACGCTGTATTTATGGGGGGCAATTTTCTTTAGTGTTTTAAAAAATTTACAGCATGTGATTAATTTAATGGATTTAATGTTAAATAAATGTTGAGAAATATTAATGAGATATTTATATCTTAATATCTATTTGTTATTATTTATGTGAGAATATTCAAAAAAGGGGGATCTTATGAACATTCCAGTGAAGGGAAGCGAACAGGTTACAAAGCAACTTAATGAATGGTATCAAGCAATGTTACAACAACAATTGTCAAAAGCAACTAATTTAAAACAAGAAATTGATAAAAATATTGATGTTTTGAAACAAGAATCAAATAAAATGTTGCAAGAACAAAATTTATTATATTATTTCTTACTAGATTTTCGTTATAAAACGCTTGTTGATAGATTTAGTATCACAAAGAGAAGCTTTGACGAAATAGATTCTTTTAAAATTCCGACGGATGGTTTCTTGTCTTATTATTACCATTTTTGTAAAGCGGTATATGCTACTATAATTAAAGATTATAAAGAAGCGAAAAAATATTATGAAAAAGCAGAGTTTTTTTGAAAGACGTTCCAGAAGAAATTGAACAAGCTGAATTTCAATCTAAGTTAGCCTTATTCTATCATAATAATAATGAACCACTTTTAGCTGTTCACTATGCAACTATTTCAAAAGATATCTTCTCTAAACACCAAGGTTATGAAAGTAATACTGCTTCTTGCGAAAATACTATTGGAATGAGTTGTGTATCTCTAAAACAGTTTGAACAGGCCGAGGAACATTTAAATTCTGCATTAAATTTATTACAAAAAAATAATGAAGAAAGATTAATTTCATTCGTGCGGCACAACTTAGGGTGGCTATATGCAAATCAAAACCTTTCTGAATTAGCTATCCGTCACTTATCAGAAGTAACAGAGAAAATACCTAATCATTTCAAAGCTGTTTTTTTACAAGCTAGGGAATATTCTAAGTTAGGTGAAACAAATGTATCTTCTATCCTTATTGAAAAAGGATTGGAACTTTGTTTAGAAGTAGAGAATGAAGAATATACACATCATTTCAATATTTTAAAAGCATTAAATAATAATGTGACTATCGAGGAATTAAAAAGGGTAATTGTTACAGGGATTTCTTATTTCAAAGAAGAGAATCTTTCTTATTATGTAGAAGAATATGCTGAGGTGATGGCAGCTAGGTTATATGAGGTGTGTGATTATAAAACGTCTAGTGAATATTTTTGTTTAAGTCTTGAAGCAAGAAAAACAAATTTAGCTAAAGGGGCGTTAAAATAATGAAGAAACTGAGTTTAATGGTAATGAGTTTAGCTGTTACAGGTATTACAGTTTTTACGATAAATACTACTCCAAAGATTCAACAAACAGCAACCGCAAATACTGTCGTCAATAAGTTACAATCGACTCACGGAGAAGGGTGGTCTCCAACGAGACCTGAGTTAGTATACTTAGAGGGAAGACAACTCTAAAGTATTATTTTAAGAGTGCTAGCTTTAGTTGATATTATTTACTGGCTTGTAAACATTAAAGGTTTACAAGCCAGTTTTTTGTTGTTAGAGCTACCTTCACATTATGTTGAAAGTAATCCGTCATAATTTTAAACTATTGTAATGAATTTTAATAAAAGATTGTTGAGGAATATAGTGAAGATATTGGAACATACAAATTCTCATTAGTTATATTAAAATGGATTCATTCTCTTCTCCTTTATTTTTTATCAACATTTGTACAATAGCTGGATTTTTATATTCGAGAATAGTTGTTCCTTATCGATGTACCTGGATTTAATAAGAAAAAATGAAGATTGAATAGAAGAATTTTAATAGAACAGTTACCAAGTTAACGCATTAGGAAAGAAATAGGTAGGAAGTAAGGAGCTCTCCTTTGTTCGTGACAGCTTGTTTGGTGTATGTATCTTTTTCGCATGGGAGGAAATTGATAGAGGTGATAATATACAACTGTAATCACATAGAATATGCTAACGATATGTAATACATAAAAGAAACGCAAACTAGAGTATTAAATTACGTTTTTTTTTTCACAAGATGGAGAAAAAGTAGAAAAGGTGTTTTTATACGAAAACACCTTTTCTACTTATAATGTTCCTTTATGGAAAATAACGAATTGTGTACTTGAATTTAGTGGGAATTACACTAATAAATAATACAATTAGGAGCAGAAAAACAGTCTTAGTGCTCTAAATCACGTCCCGCAAAAAGTCCTATAAGGACGATTAGTCGGCGCTGGAGGCGTGCAGTAATCCGCTTGTTCTTGAGAATATTCATAAGGATTTGCTAAAGCTTGAAGAAGTTTCTCCATTACGCTATATTCTCCATTTTTAACAGCTGCTTCTAGTGCTTCTTCTACTCTGTGGTTTCGAGGGATGATTACTGGGTTGTTATTTTTCATCAACTTGTAGGCATCATCTTGTGATTCTTTTTGTCTTTCTAACCGAGATTGCCATAGCTCGTACCATTCTTTAAATTCAGGACTTTCAAATAAAGGTGCATTTTCTAATGTAGTGTCAGTTAATGCACGGAATGTATTTGTATAATCTGCTTTATATTTTTCCATTGCTTTTAAAAGTTTCTCAATAAGTGATTGATCTTGCTCTTCATTGCTAAATAGTCCTAATTTCTTCTTCATTCCGAGGAACCAATTGTTTTCGTACTGCACGCTAAACTTCGAAATTTCATCTTGTGCAATCTTTAGCGCTGCTTCTTCATCTTCATGTAGTATCGGTATTAAAGATTCAGCTAAACGTGCGAGATCCCATGCAGCCATATATGGTTGATTTCCATATGCATAACGGCCTTGTGTGTCAATAGAGCTAAATACTGTTCCTTGGTTATAACTATCCATAAAGGCACATGGACCGTAATCAATCGTTTCACCGCTAATCGTTATATTGTCAGTGTTCATTACGCCGTGAATGAAGCCAACGAGCTGCCATTTTGCGATAAGGCTTGCTTGTCTCTTAATGACTTCTTGTAGTAGTGCGACATATGGATTTTCAGTAGATTCAACCTCTGGATAATGTCTTTTTATCGTATAATCAGCTAAAGCTTTGAGATCTTCGATTGAGCCTCGAGCTGCGGCGTATTGGAATGTTCCAACGCGTATATGACTGCTTGCAACTCTAGTTAAAATAGCTCCAGGTAACTTCGTTTCGCGATAGATTGGTTCGCCAGTTGAGACTACTGCTAAACTGCGAGTAGTTGGAATATCAAGCGCGTACATCGCTTCACTAATAATATACTCACGTAGCATTGGACCGAGTGCAGCACGACCATCACCGCGGCGTGAATATGGAGTTGGACCGGAACCTTTCAATTGAATATCAAACCGTTCGCCTGAAGGAGTAATTTGTTCTCCAATTAAAAGGGCACGACCATCTCCTAACATGTTGAAATGACCAAATTGGTGCCCAGCATACGCTTGAGCTAGTGGATGAGCTCCTTCTGGAATAGTATTACCAGCTAAAATGGCGATTTCAGCGTCCTTTTTTAGTTCCTCAGGATTAAAGCCAAGAGATATTGCTAAAGAATTATTTAGTTTAATTAACTCCGGTGAGTGTACAGGAGTTGGGGGATTTCTGTATAAAATGATTGTGGTAATGTAGCATAACTCGTTTCTAAATTCCAACCAGCTTCCTTATTTTTAGTCATTTTATCTCCTCCTTGTTTATTTTTTTATTATGTATTTGTACGTATGTATTCTTTGTAAAATTAGCTAAAAGTATAATATGATATTTCCCCTTGAAATCTATTGTAAGGACTTCATTGCACTATGTCTATTTAACAGCAAATAATAAAACTCCATTTTAAAAAAATGGAGTTTTGTTATTATTTGATTTTTACAATTATCTTTCCTTTTGCTCTTCCAGACTCTGAATATTCCATTGCTTTTTGAGTATCTTCAAAAGGGAAAATGCGATCGATTATAGGTTTGATTTGTCCAGATTCAATATACTTTGCAATTATACGTAATTGATCTCCGCTTGGTTTCATAAACAAAAACGAATATTGAGAAAGAAAATCGAGACGAATCAATTTTTACGTATTGAAAATTATGGAGTATTTATTATGGGTAATAGAAAAATATTTTTATATTGTAATTAATGGAGTTAAAAGGTAGAAAATGATTTAACAATGCGTTGTCTGCGGAGGGTAAAGGGTAGCCATTTAATAATAAAATAAACGGTCGTAACCTTGTATAATTTATAGGGTTACGACCGCTTATAATGTTTTTATTATTTTTGATGTCTACATCAGAGAATAGTTCAAAGTGAAATAGGCCCTTTTTTTTATCCTTTAATACACACATAAATTAAGTGACTTGTAGATGTACTAAAGGATAAAAGTAATTTGGAGCGTAATCTATCTATATGATAATATATTGTTTGTTATATTACACATAAAGGGCTGAGCGTTATGAGAAGAAAAGGTTATTTTATAGACAATGAAAGTAAGCGATTATACAACAATGAAATAGTAGTTTCAAATAAAGTGTATCCTAATAATCCTACGTTAGAAGAACTGCAACAAATGGTTTTTAACGGTGGAATAGAAGAAGTGTTTATATCCCATTATTTTGACGATCAAAAAAGTAATTTAGAGCGTGAATCAATAGATGATGTGAGGGGAGAATGGGATACAAAATATCACTATAATATTTGCCTTACTGATGAACCAGTATCTTTAGAAGATTTCCCAAAAGAGTATCTTTTCTTTGTTGAAATGTGGGGAAATGAAAAAGGAAAAGTGATTTTAGTGTTATTTATGCATCATTAGAATGTTCGGGAAGCCTTTATATTGGCTTCCCGATATTTTTTTATGTTGAAAAATATTATGCAAGATGTCGGTAATATGATACGTATTTTTCTAATCCTTCAATCTCTTTCTCAGGTGGCTCAATACCACCTTTTTGGCCGTAGCAAACATTTCTTAAGTACTCTCCAAAATCATAGAACGACTTTTTTTATTTTCCATCCAATTATATCTATTAATAACAAATTCACCATCAAAGTTTGTATCAAATGTATAAGGAATACAGGCTATGTTTTGGGGTAAATGTTTTTTTATACTCTATATTGCCGGCCGGCTCCTAAACTTTTACATACAAACAGTAAACTATTAATTGTTGTAAAATCAAAACTCTTCTTAGCTTCAATTACATTTGCGATCGGTTGGTTTAGTCTTTTTATGGTCGAAGTTGCTGAGTCTGCAAGTGAGGAATCAGTAGGGATGACAGTGGGTTTTGCGCTTACATTAAATCAAATTGCTATTATCTTTGCACCTGCTTTGTTTGGTTATATAGTAGATGGAAAAGGCTACACATATGCATGGATGGGGATAGCTGCATTACTAAGCGTCTCAGCGGTGAGTTTATGTAAAAGTAAACGAATATTAAAAATGTAAATCTTTTATGAAGAAAATCTAAAGAAATGTCATGGGAGTGACATTTCTTTTTTAATATGCTGTATAATCAATTTAGAAATGAGATTCGTTTTCATTAACGCTCATTTCCTCTTTTGAAATTACCTGTAATTTTAGCCATAATAAGTTGTTTTTCTTTTTCGTTATTTGTCCGATTTATTTTGTTTAAAAATTTTTCAACGTCATTTCCTTTTAAAATCATAATTTGTTTTCCGTAATATTCAATTAAAACTATATTGTTATTTTTTGTTGCTCGATAATGAAACATCATATCATCTAAACGATTGTGCTTATCGGTATTTTTCAAATTAACACCCCCATTCTTGTTAATTTGTAACGAATGTTACATAAAAAATTCAAATTAAAGTTGGATGTATCCGATTGTAAGGTGGAAATTTTGTAAAAAAGAACTACAATAGAGAGTAGTTAAAATTTGAACGTTAGAAAAAGGAATCTAGTTTACTATGAGGAATAATAGAGTAGATAGATTATAAGATATTTAAAAACTAAAAGATATAGAATAGAATGGAAAAGTATAAAGTGAAACTAGATAAAAGAGGGTTCCCATATGTTTAAGAAATGGTTAATCGCTTTCTTTGTTTTTGCTATTTTTTGTGGGAGTGTCGCTGCACTCATACATGCAAATAAAGAAAAGAAATACAGTTTGAAGGCATTTTCAAATTTTGAGGATAAAGTTGGAAATGTTCAACCGAAAGTTGATGCGAATCAGCAAAAACGTTATGATATTGCAGCAACGAAACTCGATCAATATTTAAAAGATAAAGGATTTAACGGAACGGTTCTCGTAACGGATAAAAATAATGTGGTTTTACGAAAAGGCTACGGGTATGCGAATGTAAAAGATAAAGTTTTAACAACGCCAAGAACAAAATATCGCATCGGTTCCATAACGAAAACAGTAGTTGCAATATCTATATTACAGCTAAGAGAAAAAGGGAAATTGAATATTGAAGACAATGTAAATAAGTATATTCCATCGTTTCCAGCAGATAAAAACATTACGTTACGAAATTTGTTAACACATACGTCCGGGTTACCAGATCAGGGACAAGGTAGTGTTGATGCGGCATCACGTTTAAAGTTAGTAACGTGGATTGGAGCGCAAAAGTTGCAATTTCCTGCAGGGACAGGATGGAAATATACAGATTATAATTATATGGTACTTGCGTATATTGTAGAAAAGATATCGAATAAACCGCTTGCTGAATATGTGAAAGAAAACATTTTTACTCCTGTTGAAATGAATGAATCTGGTATGGGTGCAACTCTCCCTGAAGATATTTTCTTAGCAGAAGGTTACACGAAAAAAGATAATGAGTTAATAGCTGCACCCCGCTTAAAAATGAACTGGCTGTATGGTTGTGGTGAAATGTATACGACCGTTGAAGATATGAAAAGATTAGATGAGGCTATTATGGATGGAAAGCTGATTTCTAAACAAAGCTTATCAGATATGTTTACAGTATCACCTGCGAGAAAATATGGATTTAGCTTCTATATTTACCCAGATTATTATCATAACCATGGTGTATTAGCTGGCTGGAACACTTTTAATAATTTTAACTGGGATAAAAGAACGTTTGTAATATTATTCTCTAACGTACAAAATGGTATGAATGATACATTTAATCAAGAGTTTAGGAAATTAGCGAATGATTTAATAGAAGGAAAATAATTATTTAAAAATCGGTATTGATATAAAATTATCAATACCGATTTTTTTATTTAGTGAACAAGCATGTATGAGAGGGGATTAGTATTAGAATAAATTTATGAAGGAAGTTAAATGATATGGATGTTAAATATAGGAAGTGTATTTTGTGAATGTCATCTATTTGTATTGAAATTATGTGATTATCATGCGGAAGAATAATTGGTAATTTTTACATTGATGAAAAAGCTTGAGCTTCACACTATGTTAAGCCTTACAGTATTGTAGACATGAACAGGAGGTTGAAAAATGAAAAAAATAGTAAAGTTTTGTTTAATAGCTACATTATCTACAACGATTATTAGTGGATGTTCTTTTGAAGCGAATAATGAAAATGCCAAAGGGAAAGAGAAAGAGGATAAAAAAGTAGAGGTACAGAAAAACGCTGGGAAATATACGATGCCGGATGAAAAAGATAAACATGAAGGTACATGGCTACAATGGCCTCATGAATACACATATGGTCAAGAGTATAAACAAGAAGTTGAACCTATTTGGATTAAGATGGCAAGTGCTTTAACTGAGGGTGAAAAAGTCCACATTGTTGCATATGATGAGGAAGAGAAAGAGCGAATCAATAAGCTTTTAATAGATAAAGGGCTGAATATGGATAAAGTTGATTTCTTTATCGCTCCTACTGATGATGTGTGGGCAAGAGATAGTGGACCGATTTTTGTTTATGACAATAATAAAAATCTGAAAATATTAGATCCAGCATTTAATGGTTGGGGAAAGAAAACTCCATATAAAAATGATGCCCGTATACGTGAGAATGTTAGTAAACAATTAGGGATTGAAAGAATTGATTGGGGGAAATTTGTCCTTGAAGGTGGCGCAATTGAATTAGACAGCAATGGGACTGCTTTATTAACTCGAAGCGCAGTAACGAATAAAAATAGAAATCCTGATTTATCAGAAGCTGAAATTGAAAAATATATAAGTGACCTTGGGGTGACAAACTTTATTTGGTTAGATGGAGTGCCTAATTTAGATATTACTGATTTTCATATTGATGGATTTGCTAAATTCCATGATAAATCTACAATCGTAACGATGGCAGAAGATGACTTGGCTGAATGGGGCTTGTCAAACAAAGATATGGATAAATTGTTAGATGCAAAAAATGCTTCAGGACAGAAATATAAGTACGAATACTTACCGCTTAGTAAAGATAAAGTTACTTTAGAAGGTGGAAAAACTCTAGATTATAAGGGGTCATATATCAATTATTATGTTGGGAATACAGTTATATTGGTGCCTAACTATAATGATCCAAATGACAAAATCGCAAACGATACGATTCAGAAATTATACCCGGATCGTAAAGTAGTGGGAATTGATGTGAGAGAGCTTTATAAAAATGGCGGAATGATCCATTGTGTGACACAGCAACAACCGATTCAATTGAAGTAATCGATTATAGTTTCGTTATGTTGCTTTATAGACAAAATAGGTGAAATGCTATCTTTACTTATTTTGTCTTGTTTTAACATCTGTAACAAGATAGGAATGTATAATTTTAATGTAACGATAATTAAATAAAAGTATATTGTCATTATTGTTTTATATGGAAAAGGAGAAAAATGTTTGTGTTAAAGAATTTAAAAAGAGTATTTTCGTTTTTCCCTATCGTTCTACAGTACATTATAAATGTAGCTTTGATCTGTTTGGGAATTGTTTTAAGTGTGTTTCTTATGAAAGAAGTCATTCAATTTATACAAGAACTTAAATTAAATAGTGAGGAATCTAGTTATCATTTAATTGATAGCATTGTCGTATTCTTTTTATATTTTGAATTCATCGTAATGATTATAAAGTATTTTCAAATGAACTTTCATTTTCCATTACGTTATTTTATATATATAGGTATTACGGCTATTGTTCGTCTAATTATTATAGACCATGATAGTCCAATGGATTCATTGATATATGCTTGCGCGATTCTTGTATTAATTAGTGCTTTATTCATTGCAAATTCTAAAATAATGCGTCGTGATTTAGAAGAGTGAACGTTTGTTGTTTAAATCAAAAAAGATGTTTTATCTTTTGGTAAAAAGGAGTAACAGTATTGAAAGAAATAATCTTAACCAGTTTTATAATAATAGGGTTTATGATTCTACTATTTAATTGTATACTTTCATAATTTAAAAGAATAAAAGGTTAATAAGGAAAGAGGTTTTTGTAAATATGGTTCATTACAATAATCAAAATAGTTTACATCAAATATTTACATTAAAGGGAACAGTTATAAGAGATATTTTCCCGCAAATTTTATTATATATATGTATTTCAACGATAGTAACTGTGATTAATTATTATTATGTAGAAATAAAAATTAATCAAACTCCTTGGGTAATTGTTGGAGGAGCTTTAGGTCTACTGTTAGTTTTTCGTACTAACACTGCCTATGATAGGTATTGGGAAGGTAGAAAGTTATTTGGCACGGTTGGTGCTTGTACTAGAAATTTAGCAGTTAGTTTTTTATGTCATTGGGAGTCTGAAGGGAAAAAGACGGATCAGGAAAAGCTAAAATTTTTACATTTATTAATTGCTTTTCCAAAGATAGCGAAAGGACATTTGAGAGACGAAAAAGATTTATCCGAAATAAAAGCATTGTTTGATATTTGTTCTGAGAAGGAAAAAGAAATGTTGACTGATTCTATTCATTTACCGATTAGTATAGTTTTTATGTTAAAAACTATACTATCAAAAGGTTTGAAAACGGGTCAAATTCATCCAAATGCAATAATTAATATGGAAGCTGATTTGAATACTCTACTTACGGCTGTGGGTGGATGTGATCGGATCAAAACAACGCCCATTCCTTTTGCATATTTTGCTCATATTAAAATTTTACTGCTCATATTTTGCGGGACTTTATCGATTGGTCTTGTTGATAGTCTTGGATGGTTTACAGTACTTGCAACTACGTTTATAAGTTTTGCATTTATAGGGATTGAAGCAATAGGAGTTGAAATTGAGGATCCATTTGGTCAAGATCCAAACGATCTTCCGCTAGAAGGGATTTGTATAGGGGTAGAAACACATTTATTAAATTTATATAATCAAAACGGTCTGTTCGAAGTAATGGATATGAATCTTGATAAAAAAATCATCTAATCGTTAATTGTGTACGATGATTACATTTTTAATATTGTCATGAAATACTTCATTTTAAAATCTTGTCAAGAGTCAATTTACGGCTTAACGACAGCTTTATCCCGCTATTTGTGGGCAGTAAAGCTCCCAGCTCAAAACCTGGCGGATGCAAGGAAGTTAGGTGGAAGGTAACTGCCCGTAAATGCCCGATTGGTGAGGGCTGATAATCAGTGGGGATGGACAAAACCCCCACTGATTAAAGTTTCACTTTATATTTTTTATATAAATATATAAAATTTCTCCGTGCTATAATCCATTCATGAAAAGTGCACGTTTCAAAAATTGTAATGAAAAGAGAAATAGATGGCTTATTGAAATCAGTTATTCAATCATTATTAAAAGCGAGGTAAATAATATGGAACAACAACATAATGGAATTATTTTTACTGCAATACCAGACGAATCGAATGAATATTATCAACCATTTTATGAAGACATTATTTACTTTAATGAATACTTAAATGAAAAAAATCATTTACCGATCAACTTATATCTTTATCGGTTGAAGAGCAAGACTTTCATACAAGCTTTTTTGAGTATGATGATATTTGGCTAAGAGATGTTGCACCAGTTGTAACAAATCATCTTGTTAAATTTAAATATCGACCAAATTATTTACCAGATGATCAAGGACGATATTTAGATCAACAATTTAATAAATGGTTGAAGAAAAATGACTTTGAGTATGTGAAATCACCATTAATATTGGATGGTGGTAATCTTATTTGGAATAAAAAAGATACCGTTATATTAACAGAACGCATATTTGATGATAACGATGATTGGACAGAAGAGGAAATAATTGAGCAATTAGAGTGGGATTTAGATGTGAGCCGGGTTATTATTATTCCTGCTGAAGAAGGAGATGTACTTGCACACGCAGATGGAATGGTTAAATTTATTGATGAACATACAATGTTTATTAGTGATTTTTTAGGAGATCATGAATTTAGATATAATGTTCAAGAGATTATTCAAGAACAAATGCCAGAAGCTGAATTTATAGTTGTTCCTTCTTCATATACAGAAAAGGGGCAATATGATCAAGAAATAGCATCGGCAAAAGGGTTATATATAAATATGTTAGAAACATGTGATACGATTTACATTCCTAAGTTTGGATTAGCTAAAGATGGGGAAGTTTTACGATATATTCAACAACATACTAAGAAACAAGCTATTCAAATTCATGTAGGAGAAATATCGACAATGGGAGGCGCAATGAATTGTTTAACGTGGTATTGTCCGAGTCATTTGTTGCCTTCGAAAATGAAAAAATTGAGCAATCAGAATGAAGGTTCTTCAATTAGAAAAATTTTTGATTGGTTTTAATAAATAAGCTTATAAGAAAATGTATTCAAGGGGTATTTATATGTATACAATTACTGAATTTTCGCGGATTTGTAAAATGAGTACACGGATGCTAAGGCATTATGACAAAGAGGAGATATTAAAACCAGCATATGTGAATCCGATAAATGGATATAGATATTATGAGCAAGGGCAGCTAGAAATAGCATTGAAAATTAAAAAGCTGAGGGAGTACAAGTTTCCTTTACCGAAAATTAAAGTAATTCTCCAGTCGGCAGATCAAAATTCATTTATTAAACATATGCAAGCGCAAATTATAGAGTTGTCTCATGAGGTGAAACAAAATTTACAGGTTATTTCTGAAATGAATGAAATGGTAAGTATGAATAATGGTTTAAATATTGCTCGTCATAGAAGTTACGATATATTAATTGGCATGAGAAATGAAATAACGGTAATTGCTCAAAGATTACAAATAGATATAGATGATATGGATGATTATTTTTATGACTTATATGAAAAAGTACAAAAAAATAGCTTTCAAATAGTCGGTTCTCCATCCGTAGTTTTTTATGATAAAGAGTATATTCCAAATCACAGTGATATTGAATTAAGAATTCCGGTTATGAATGAAGACAATAAAGGCGTATTACAAGAGTGCGAAATAAAAAAGCTAAATCAGCATCAAATTGTTACTACTATGCATTATGGCAGCTATGACTATATAGGTTATGCTTATATGGCATTAGAAGAGTGGGTGGAAAGTAATGGCTATATAATAGATAGTCACCCATATGAAGTTTATATAAAGGGACCTGAATGTGATTGTTTAGTAGAGGAGTATGTTACACAAATTTGTTTTTTAGTACGAAAATAGAATGAGAATAAGGATTGACATTAACATTATGTCAATCCTTATTCTATATACGAAAGCAATTTATCATAATAAAAAGGTGAAAGAGTATGAAAAGAAAAATCTTACTTATTTGTCTGGTTCTTAGTATGGAAATGATTTCTTCTACAATCAAATCATAACAATTCGTCAGTCTCCGCTAAGACTTTAGAATAAAACACGAGTTGTTTGCAAAAACGCTCTCGTTTAGGTTCTTCTAACGCCGCATACGTTTGTTGAACTTCTTGTGGAGTAACATGTGCGTTTATTGAACGAAGAAAAGACCGCCTATTACAGGCGGTCGAATTTTTTTATTTTTTTACTACTCCGCCAGCGACACCAGATAGAGTCATAGCATCCGCGATTGAATTTACATTTGTTTCTGGGGTTCCATAGAATGCATCTAAAGCCCCGATAAACCAATCAGCATCAACTGTAACTGTGTAGCCATTAGACTTCCAGTTACTAATTAGCCGGTTTGTTAATGTTCGTTTCTCTGCCTCGGATAATTTTAGCCACGCTTCGCCCTTACTATTTGCATCAACAGTTGTAGTCTGAACTCCATTTTGTTTAGGTTGTTGCGCTTCTTGTTGTTCTTGTTCTTTTTTTATTTTAGCTAGTTCTTGTTGTGCTTCTTGTTCAGAAAAGCCGTTTTCAATAGATATTATATTTTTTGTGTCAATGTCAATTTTATATTTATCGTAAGAAATATTGCGAATTTTCACTAATTTATCTTCGCTATATTGTTTTTCTACTTCATATCTACTTCCAAGTTTATCAATGAGATGTTTATTTTTAGAAGTATATTCTGCAGTTGAAACATCAATAAGTATTTTCACATAGTATTGTCCGTTTTCGACAAGCTGTGACGGGGAAATAGTTGTTTGTAATTTACCATCTTTAAATACCTCACTACTTGTAGCGGTATAATTGTATTCATCTGATTTTTTTGAACTGTATACTTTTATGGTTGCTTTTGTAGAAGCAGGAATATTGGTAGTTAAGGATAAATTGAGTTTATTTGTCTCCTTATTATAATCTAACGTATCTAATTGTGCGGATAGTTTTTCTTTTTGTGGTTCAGAGGTAGCATCTTTAACTTTAGTAGATGACTCTGTATTCGATGCCGGTTTATCACCGAATATTACTTTAATAGAGAAACAAAAAATTATAGCTATAAAGACAACTAATATGACGGTTCTAGTTTTAATCAAAACTTCATCTCCTTTTTAAAATTTAAAATACATAATTAACGAATATAATAATATAACGTTTTTGAATTGAAGTAAATATTTCCATGTGTTTTATATAAAGATAGTTAAGTAATAATAATCTGAACTTTAGGCAATATTGAAAATGATTTTATCCAATGTTTTCTTGAAAAAGCCCTATAAAAGAACGTAAGTTCGTATATTATAAGAACTTACGTTCTGTATAATTAGGAGTGATTGAATCATCATTTTCAAATCTACCCCTGTTATAAGAAGTACAGGTATCGTTAAAATTAGTAATTTATGTTTCATTAACAAATAACCCTTCTCTAAAAATTAGCCTTCTACTTTTCTTATTTCGTTTAGTGTCAAACCCATATCATCTATATACCCATACATAGCTTTTAAACTTGAATTAGCCTTTTCATTATCTTTTTCATCTAAACCTACAAATATTTGGTCTATGCATATTTCAATTATTTTCACATCGTCTCTTAGTTGCTCTTGGAAATAATGGTACGCTTTAGGTGGGTCAAGTTCTTTTAACTTCCTAAGTTCTCCCTTGACTACTTCAAATTGTTTCTTTAACTCCACTTGATTTGTTTTTAATGTTTGATCCTTTGCAAATATCGGTTTTGTAGCTTGTAGCTCCCTTGAAAACTGATTAAAAAGTGTCTCCATCTTTTCTTGATACTGTTTTATCGTTATAGGGTTATGAACCTCTGTTATGGTGTCTTTATCTTTACTTTCTCGTTCTTTGATTCCTGGTTCTTTAACTACTTTCTTCTCTAATTCATCTTTTTCTTTGCGTAGTTTATCTACTTCTTTATTTGCGGTCTCTAAAGCCCTTTTATCAGATTCCGCTTCAGCTACTTTTTTCTCTAATTCATCTTTTTCTTTGCGTAGTTTATCTACTTCTTTGTTTACAGTCTCTAAGGCCCTTTTATCAGATTCCGCTTCAGCTACTTGTAAACTATCAGCCTTTTTCCTTTCTGTAACGTCTTTTGAACAACCTACTCCACTAATTAGCAAAATTGGTAATGCTACTGATAACACTTTATGTTTCATTACTAGTCCCCCAATGACTTATTCTTTATCCCGTTTTTTCCTTTGTTGTACCTAGCGCGTTTGCTATACCGCGGTATTTACTTCTGTATTTGATTCCTGATTTTAAAAATAATCTACCCCAAATAACATGATTGATATGACTATGTATACTCTTTTTGAAAATTATTGTAATTAATTAACATATGAAACTATAACATAAATTTTAAAAATAATATATATAAATTTTAAACCTTAGGAGGGATCTAGTAAGAAGAGATATTAAAGAAGAAATGCGTGTATTATCTAAACAAAAAAGTGCTAACAAGTTTGCAAACGAACTTGCTAACACCTATACGGAATAGAAGTAAAATATCGCTGATATGTCGCCTTCAATAATAGTCAAAATCAATTAGAAAGCACTAAATCGAAATGCTTATAAAATTAAATGTGATATTAATAGTACAGCTAAAATATTAGAAAAATATAAGTTTGAGTGGTTTAAAGGAACTCCATATGGTTTGAACTATATCCCAGAAGAAAAAATGAAATGGTGGTTGACTGAACTCAATAAAATTGGTTACGGTGCATTGATTCAAGCGATTGGAGACGGCGGGGTAAGAGAGAGTTTAAATGCAATTGAAGCAGCGAAAAAAGAAGGGGCGAATCAGCCTTATACGCTTACGCATGTGGAAATGGTAGAAGATAGTGATATAAAACGTTTTGCTGAGCTAGGTATTAGCGCTGATTTTCAAGTAGGTCATGATTTTGCAGAAGATCCTAAACAAAGCTGGGCAAGTACGTATTTTTCAGATCAACAGATGAAACGAATTATGCCGTTAGGGAAAATTTGGGGAACGGGCGCGAATGTATCACTTAGTAGTGATTGGGATGTAAACGAACTGAATCCACTTGTGACAATTTCGAATGCATTAAGTATTGATGAGAAAGGCTTGTCTGATGTACATGAAGCTATCGATGCTTATACAATTAAGCCAGCTAAAGCATTAGGTCTTGATAATATTACTGGCTCGATTGAAGTAGGGAAATCAGCGGATATCGTAGTACTAAATGAGGATATTACTAAAATGAGTGTCGATAAGATTCCAAATGCGAAAGTTTTAATGACTGTTTTACAAGGGGAAGTAGTTTATCATAAGGAGAAATAGCGAGTGATCTTATAAAGTTTCCGCAAGTAAAATAAAGATATTTCTGTTGACCTTAACACGATGTCAAAGTTTAAACTGAACTTACATTCAAAGAAGGGGTGAACATGTATGATGAATATACAGAATAGTTTGTTTCATATGCCTGCTGAGTGGGAAAATCATGAGGGGACATGGCTTCAATGGCCTCATGATAGAACTCATAGAGGTGAAGGTTATAGAGCTAAGTTAGATGGTATTTGGGTAGCGATGGCTAAGGAGCTTCATTACGGAGAAAATGTGCATATAGTTGTATTTGATGAGGAAGAAAAAGTACATGTCCAATCGAAGTTAATGGAAGCGAAAGTGAATATGGATAAAATTGATTTCTTAATTCAAGAAACTGATGATATTTGGATAAGAGATAATGGACCGATCTTTGTCAAAGATAAGGAGGGGAGTCTCTGCTTAACACACTGGATTTTTAATGGTTGGGGGGATAAATATCCGTATGAAAATGATGCTGTTATTCCGGCCGAAATAAGTGAAATATATAGCATTCCAAAAGTTGAATCAAGTGTCTGTCTAGAAGGTGGAGGAATAGAGATAAACGGAAATGGAACCTTAATGGCGGCAAAAACTTCTATTATAAATGAAAATCGAAATCCCACACTAAGTCAGGAAGAGATTGAAATGGAGTTAACGAAGTATTTGGGAGTAACGAATTTCATATGGATAACTGGTATTCGCGGTGAGGATAATTATGATGAAGATACGGATTACCATATTGATGGGGCAGCGCGTTTTGTAAATGAAAATACGATTCTTTATGAATATGATCCTTTTGGGGAAGGAGAGTCTTACCTTTTGGAGGCGCAAGAAAAGCATTATCAAGAATTGCGACAAGCGAGAAATATAGATGGAAATCCATTTCAACTCATCCCAGTACCGGTAACAAGAAGTGTTGTAAAAGAAGCAGACTGTAAGGGCTCATATTTGAACTTTTATATTGGAAATGAAGTTGTATTGGTTCCTATATATGGTGATGAACATGATAAGTTAGGACTTCAAATCATTGAAGGGCAGTTTCCAGGAAGAAGGATTGTTGGGATTTATATAAATGAATTGTATGCGTATGGTGGGATGATTCACTGTGTGACGCAGCAGCATTTAGCATAACGTAACCGAAATGAAAAAAGCATGCAGAGTATACACTCTGCATGCTTTTTATAATGCTGAAAACTCTTCAACAAGTTGAGTAAAGCGATTTAATGCACTTTCAATTGGTTCTGGCGTAGTTAAATCAACACCGGCTTTTTTCAGTAGGTTTAATGGATAGTCGGAACTTCCGCCTTTAAGGAATTCGATATAGTTTTTCTGAGCATTTGGATCACCGCTTAATAATTTATCGGCGATTTGAATGGCAGAAGCGAATCCAGTTGCGTATTTGTATACGTAAAATGGACGGTAGAAATGAGGGATTCTAGACCAGCCATATTTTACTTCTTCGTCAAATACGATGGAGTCGCCATTATATTCTCTAAATAAGTTTTCGTAAATTTCACTAAAGACTTTGGCATTTAATGGTTTACCTTGTTCGGCCATTTCATGTGTGATTTTTTCAAATTCTGCAAACATGATTTGTGTAAAGAAAGTACCTTTAAAGCTATCGATAAAGTAGTTAATTAAATGATTACGTACGTTCGTTTCTTTTGCTTCTTTTAATAAATAATGAATTAATAACACTTCATTTACTGTAGAAGCGACTTCTGCAACAAAGATAGTATAGTGTGCAGAAATTCTTGGTTGGTATCCGTGTGAGTAATGCGTATGCATACCGTGCCCGCATTCATGAGTAAGGGTGAAAAGGCTATTTAAATCATCATGATGATTTAAAAGAATGAAAGGATGAACACCGTATACACCAAAATTATAAGCACCAGAACGTTTTCCTGGTGTTTCTCTCACGTCTATATAGCGTTTATCTTTAAAGCTTTTTAATGTTTTGATATATTCTTCACCTAAAGGAGCTAGTGACGCGATCATTATATCAAACGCTTCGTCGTATGGAATGTCTTGTTTTACACCTTTTACTAAATCAACACTCAAGTCGTATTGTCGTAGTTCATCTACATTTAATTTTTCTTTTCTAAGTTCATTATACGTATGTAATGATTGAATGTTTTTTTTCGTTGTCTCAATTAAATTTTCATATACTTCTTTCGGAACCATGTCGCCAAATAATGATTTTTCTAAAGCTGATGGATATTTTCGTAGCTTTGAGACAGTAACATTGTTTTTAATAGCTGCGGACAAAGCAGAAGCGATAGAATTCTTTAATTGAACGTATGGTTTGTAATAAGCTTTATAGGCTTCTTCACGTTTCTCACGATTCTCATCTTCTATTAGCTTTGAATACATTCCACGTGTTAAGTTTACTTTTTCTCCATCATCAGTAGTCACTTCACCAAAAATTATATCTGCATTATTTAACATGCCAAATGTATGCTGCGGGGAGGAGAGTGCTTCACCCATTTGTGATAAAATCTCTTCTTGGTCTTTATTCAAAACGTGTTTTTTATAACGGTATAGCTCAAATAAGTCTTCTTTATAATAGTGTAAGCCTTCGGTTTCTTCTATGTAAGAATGTAATGTGTTTTCATCTACACTAAGTAAGAATGGGGAAAAGAAAGATTTAGCCGCACTTACTTTCACGTGTAATTGTGATACTTTATCGACAAGGGATTGAGCGTCAGTATCGCGTGTATCAAGATCAGATTGTAATCGTGCATAAGCGAACATTAAAGATATTATGCTAGATATTTCTTCACTCTTTGTTAAATAAGCTAATAAACTATTGCCATCGTGAATATTTCCATTAAACTTGTGTAATTCATTCGTTAATACTTCAATTTTATGAAAATCGCTTTCCCAATCTTCAATTGTATGGTAAATATCCGTTAAATCCCATTTTTCTTTATCAGCTACTTGTAGTCGATCTTTAAGTTCAGTCATAATCATTTCCTTTCTAAATATGTAGTTATATTCCTATATAACTATGAAATACAACAAATTGCAAAAAATCCCTGCTGGAAAATGAAAAGCCTTGCCGGAAATGGCGAGGCTTTAAAAGTTATAATGTAATTCCGAATTTTGAATGTAAAAGATTTTTATATTGTGCATCTGTAACATTTTCTTTCGTTTTTTTACCGTTTTTTTCTATTGTCAGACTATCCTTTGTTAAAGATGCATGCCCATCTTCAGTTAGTTTTACAATAAGAGGTGCTTTATTAAATGGTGAGCCCTCATGTTCAACGAAAATTTCTTGTGCTGCATTTGCTTTTTCTTCATCCACTTCTTCTATATAAAATGCATAGCCTAACGTCCAATCATCAGCAGAAGATTGATCCAAAAACTCATTGTTTTTACGCATTTCCAACATGTAGTTTCCTTTTTCGGTCATTTCTTTACGAATACGATAATCTCCTGTAACGGAGTGAATGACTTCACCTGAGAAAGGAACAGGGGAAAGGGGTAAATATGATCCGAAACCTACTTCAATTAAGTAAAGTTCATTATGATGTTGTAAAACAGTTGCGATATGCCCTGAATCTACAGCCCATATAGAATTTGCAGCGTTATAAACTGTTCCTGAAACGAGATGGACATCGAATTTAGAGTCTTTAAGGAAGTAATACATAGCCGGATTCAATTCATAACAAAGGCCGCCACGGTTGTTTATTAAAATTTTTTCTTTTAGATTTTCTTTTGATATTTCTTTAAAGTTGTTTTCGAGAATATTTAAGTTTTCAAAAGGGATAGTTTGTGCCATTGCGTACATAATGTTAGGTAAATCTTCAAATGAAACTTTGTGTTTTTCTTCTATATTTAATCTTGCAAAAAATTGTTTTTGAAAGTCGGTCATAGAAATCCCTCCGTTATGCTTTTATAGATAAATTGTAAACAATTTTGAATCCGATGTGAATTTTAAACTATATGGGGTACTTGTGGAATAGTTGAATTCATATTTTGAAAAATAATGTGAGAGATTAAAAGATTGTTACTTTACTAACTGTAGAACGAATATTATAATAACTTTAACAAATTATGCAAACGTTTTCTTGAAAGGGATGGTGTAAATATGTTGAAAAGGATTACGGTAGTCTGTTTATTGTTTATTTTGCTTTTTCCCAATATATATGAGGGAAATAAGGCAGAAGCAGCAACAGTGAACAATGGAACATTAATGCAGTATTTTGAGTGGTACGCTCCGAATGATGGGAATCATTGGAATCGTTTGCGTTCCGATGCTGAAAGTTTAGCTCATAAAGGAATCACATCTGTATGGATACCACCTGCATATAAAGGGACTTCGCAAAATGATGTAGGGTATGGGGCCTATGATTTATATGATTTAGGGGAGTTCAATCAAAAAGGAACGGTGCGGACGAAATATGGGACAAAAGCACAGTTGAAATCTGCAATTGACGCATTACATAAGCAAAACATCGACGTATACGGTGATGTAGTTATGAATCATAAAGGTGGGGCTGATTATACTGAAACCGTAACAGCTGTTGAGGTAGACCGTAACAATCGAAATATTGAAGTATCAGGTGATTATCAAATTAGTGCATGGACGGGGTTTAATTTTCCAGGGCGCGGAGATGCTTATTCTAATTTCAAATGGAAATGGTATCATTTTGACGGAACGGATTGGGATGAAGGAAGGAAATTAAATCGAATTTATAAATTTAGGGGTGTAGATAAAGCGTGGGATTGGGAAGTGTCTAGCGAAAATGGAAATTATGATTATTTGATGTATGCAGATCTTGATTTTGATCATCCTGATGTTGCGAATGAGATGAAAAATTGGGGAACATGGTATGCGAATGAATTAAATTTAGATGGCTTTCGTTTGGACGCTGTTAAACATATTGATCATGAATATTTACGCGATTGGGTAAATCATGCCAGACAGCAAACGGGGAAAGAAATGTTTACAGTAGCTGAATATTGGCAAAATGATGTTCAGGCTTTAAACAATTATTTAGCGAAAGTCAATTATAATCAATCTGTGTTTGATGCACCGCTTCATTACAATTTTCATTATGCTTCAAAAGGAAATGGGAATTATGATATGAGAAATATTTTAAATGGAACAGTAATGCAAAATCACCCTGCACTCGCAGTTACTCTCGTTGAGAATCATGATTCTCAACCTGGACAGTCATTGGAATCTGTAGTAAGTCCGTGGTTTAAACCGTTGGCATATGCATTTATTTTAACACGTGCAGAGGGCTATCCTTCAGTTTTTTATGGTGATTACTATGGGACAAGCGGAAAGAGTAGTTATGAAATTCCAGCGTTAAAAGATAAAATTGATCCGATTTTGACGGCACGAAAAAACTTTGCATATGGTACGCAGCGTGATTATTTAGACCATCCAGATGTGATTGGCTGGACAAGAGAAGGTGATGGTGTACATGCTAATTCTGGTTTAGCGACATTACTCTCGGACGGACCAGGAGGATCAAAGTGGATGGATGTTGGAAAGAATAACGCTGGGGAAGTATGGTACGATATTACGGGTAATCAAACAAATACTATAACAATTAATAAGGACGGATGGGGGCAGTTCCATGTAAGTGGAGGCTCAGTTTCCATATATGTTCAACAGTAAATTGGTGATGAAAAAGAAGAGGTAGACTGAAATATAAGTTTTCTTCTTCTTTTTTACATTCTGCATAGTTATTAAAGTATGACACCTTTACTTCTTATAAAACATATAGTATGATGATTTCAATAAATTAGATTTCAATGAACATAAAATATAAATTAATGAGAGGTGCTTTTTGTGAGTGCGGTAGGTACTAAATAGGAAAAATTTAATGAAATAAATCGGATAAGACCAGGGGATTTTTATGTACATCATACCCCTAATTTTGTCATGGATTTATTTCGAAACCTATGAAGATACCTACAATACTTTATAAAGCGTGTAATAAGGGGATTGCCATCTGTTTTTTTATGGCTTATTTCCTCATATGTTATTACACTTGCCTTGTAAATGTAAAAGCTGCGGTATCCCCGCAGCTTTTTTGTATATGTTTTTAATGTATAAAAATGGTGATTGAATAATGTAGAATTCATTGGAATCTAATGAGTAGGTATCTTCATTGATGATAGAAATCAATCATAGTGAGGAGAAACAAAATGAATACGATGACTTTTGAAAAGTTACAGTATAACGAATTAATGGAAATAGTGAAATCTTATTGTGTAAGTGGATTAGGTAAGGAATTATTAAATAAATTAGAGCCGAGTACGAGTATAAAAGTAGTGAGAAATCGCTTAAATGAAACGACAGAAGCACGAGCTATAGTAGATGCAGAAGGGCACGTTCCTTTCTTCGGAATTTCTAATATTGCTAGTACAATTCAAAAATTAGAAAAAGGGATGATTTTAGATCCAGCAGAGTTAGTGAGTGTTTCAGACTTTTTACGTGGATGTAGAAAGATTAAAAAATTTATGTTAGATAAAGAATTCTTTGCGCCAGTATTATCTTCGTATGCAAATTCAATGACTGAATTTAAAAGTATTGAAGAGGAAATTAACTTTTCAATTAAAGGAAATAGCATTGATGCAGCGGCTAGTAAAGAGTTAAAACGAATTCGAAATAACATTGATTCTGTAGATGGAAAAATAAAAGAACGTTTAACGAAGTTTTTAAATAGTAGTGCAAATAAGAAATATATTCAGGAATTCTTTATTAGTAAGAAGGACGATAGGTATACGATTCCAATTAAATCTTCTTATAAAAATCAAGTTGCGGGAAGTATTGTTGAAGCATCTGCAAAAGGTTCTACTGTATTTATAGAACCACATACGGTTACAAAGTTAAATGCGGAACTAGCAAGTTTGAAAGCAGAAGAAGCGATGGAAGAGTATCAAATTTTAGCGACATTATCAGGAATGGTATTAGAAAACATTTATCATATAAAAATTAACATGGAATTGATTAGCCAATATGATATGGTATTTGCGAAAGCGAAGTTTAGTAAATCAATCGATGGAATAGAGCCGAAATTAAATGATCATGGCTACATTCATTTAGTGAATTGTAAGCATCCGCTTTTAAGTGGGAAAGTAGTACCATTAAACTTTGAAATCGGTCAAAACTACCGAAGTTTAATTATTACAGGACCAAATGCGGGCGGGAAAACAATTGTGCTAAAAACAATCGGATTGTTAACATTAGCGACAATGTCAGGATTGCACATCGCTGGAGATAAAGAAACGGAAATTGCTATTTTTGAAAATGTGTTTGTAGATATTGGTGATAATCAAAGTATTGAAAACGCACTAAGCACATTTTCATCTCATATGAAAAATCTGTCTGAAATTATGAGGATGTCAAATAATAATACGTTACTACTATTTGACGAAATAGGAAGCGGTACAGAACCGAATGAAGGTGCGGCGCTTGCGATATCTATTTTAGAAGAATTTTACCTTGCGGGATGTATTACAATTGCGAGTACGCATTACGGTGAAATTAAGCGCTTTTCAGAAATGCATGGTGATTTTATGAACGCGGCAATGCAATTTAATAGTGAAACACTAGAGCCACTTTATAAATTAGTTATCGGTAAATCAGGCGAAAGTAATGCACTTTGGATTGCGAATAAAATGAACGTAAAAGAACATGTACTGCAAAGAGCGAAAGAGTATATGGGAAATAAAGAATACGCTATAGAAAAAGTGAATGAAAGTAAAATTAGAAAACCGAAATTCGTACAAGAAAAAAGAGGAAATGACTATGAATATAAAATTGGCGACCGTGTGAATTTGTTAGATCATGATGATTTCGGAATTGTATATAAGGAAAAAGATAATTTCTATAATGTCGTTGTATATTATAACGGTGAATTTATTGAAGTGAATATAAAACGTATGAACTTAGAAGTAGCAGCGAAGGAATTATACCCGGAAGGATACGATTTAAATACACTATTTGCCGATTATACAGAAAGAAAAATGCAGCATGATATAGAGCGCGGATCGAAAAAAGCGCTTCGTAAAATCCAAAAAGAAATAAGGAAGAATAGAGGATAATATAGAATGGTAACGATTAGACAAGAACAACAAAATGATTATAGTAAAACTGAAGAAGTTGTAAAAGCAGCATTTTTAAATGAAGAATTCAGTGATAAAACAGAACATGAACTTGTGAGTCGTATTAGAAAATGTGACGCGTTTATTCCTGAATTATCAATCGTTGCGGTAGATGAAGAAATTGTTGGGCACATTCTGTTATCAAAAATAAAGATAGAACAAGGTGCAACTTCTGTAGAATCATTAGCACTTGCACCAGTTTCAGTAGCACCAAGCCATCAGAAGAAAGGAATTGGTGGAAAGCTTATCACGGCTGCTTTAGAAAAAGCGAAAGAATTAGGATACGGGTCAGTTGTAGTATTAGGGCATCCAGAGTACTATCCGAAATTCGGATTTAAAAAAGCAAGTGAGTGGAATATAAAAGCACCATTTGAAGTGCCTGAAGAAGTGTTTATGGTAATGGAATTAACAGAAAATGCTCTTGAAGGTGTAGAAGGAATTGTACAATATTCGAGTGCTTTTGCTGAGTAGGAGTATCGGTTAAGAAATGTAATCATAAAAGATGCTATCTTTTTGTAGGGATATACAGAAAGATAGCTTTTCTTATTAAGCAAATGCACTTACGTATATTTTGCTCAATGAATAATTAAGGTGGTAAAATTGATATAGAAATGTAAAGGGAGAGAATATGATGAAGAATCGAGAAACAGATAGAAATGAGAATGTAGTTACGTTATATGTTACAAGACACGGAAAAACAATATTAAATACGAATCATCGCGCGCAAGGCTGGGCAGACTCCCCGTTAGTAGAAAAAGGTGTGGAAGTTGCCTCTAATTTAGGAACGGGATTAAAAGATGTTCATTTTATGAATGCATATAGTAGTGATAGCGGCCGAGCGATTGAAACTGCTAATTTAGTATTAAAATATAGTGAGCAATCAAAGTTAAAACTTGAGAAAAGAAAAAAATTACGAGAATTAAATTTTGGTATTTTTGAAGGTGAAAAACTTGAAAATATGTGGGATGTGGTTGGAAAAGCTGCAGGCGTTGCATCACCAGAAGAACTTATGAAGTTCTCTATTCAAGAAGTGATTAATCTTATTAGAGCAGCAGACCCTACGAAACAAGCGGAAGATTGGGAATTATTTTCTACTCGCATAAAAACAGAGATTGATAAAATTAGTGAAGAAGCTGCTAAAAATGGAGGTGGCAACGTTTTAGTTGTCGTTCATGGGCTTTTGATTACTGCCTTAATAGAAATGTTAGACAGTAGTAAAACAAAACTGGGAGTAGAGAATGCAAGTGTAACGAAAGTTGTATATCAAGATGGGGAATATACAGTAGAATCGGTTGGAGATATGAGTTATGTTGCAAAAGGGAAAGAAAGTGTGGAAATTTAACAGGGTGTATTACGATTCCTTTTAGATTTTCAAAATGGGAGAATAATGGATTTTCAAGATTTGATGGAATTTAAAGGATATATATATTTAAACAAATTGTTTGAACCTGAAGAAAATTTATTGAGGGTACTTATTGATAGGTGCAAAGTTAATAAAACTAAGGGACTTATGAAAATTAAAGATGAGGTTGAAATAGAAGCATCATCCATTGATGTTGATGACAATCTGCCAATTGTGCAATTGGATTTTGAATCGTATATTGCTTACTCCGTTACTAATGAATCGTTTACTGTAATGGATGACTACGAAATTTCAGAAGGTAGAATTTTTAGAGTTTACTCAAAATCAAGATATTTGGATTTTGTTAAAGCAGGAACAATTGCTGAATTTATATTTCCTGAAGAGCAGTTCGTTCACTATCAAATTCCTTGTTTGAACCATATCATCGACATTATTTCATATGATGAGCCGAAAATTACTGGAATAAAAAGAAACTAACAAAATTCCATACTAAAAGAGCATCGGAATCGATGCTCTTTTATATGCTTATCTTTTCTTTTTTTTATTGTAAAGATTACGGAATTAATAAAATCTTCCCAGTACTTTTTCGGCTCTCTAATAATTCATGTGCAAGAGCACCATCTTGTAAAGAGAATGTAGTAGGACTCGCGATGTTTAATTTTCTACTAGCAATCCAATCAAATAATTGAGCGGAGCGCTGCTTACGTTCCTCAAAAGTAGTAAGTACATTCCAAAGGTCTCCACCTGTTAAAGTCTTTGAAGTATCCATAAGCATACGTGGATCTACAGGTATAGGATTACCGCCGGCCATTCCGTAAAATACGACAGTACCGCCAATTTTAGTAGCGTTAAAACTTTCCACGAGTGTAGAACCTACTGATTCATACACAACATTTACTCCGGCACCATTAGTCACCTCAAGTACTTTCGTATGCCATGCTTCAGTATATAAAAATACGTGATCAGCACCAGCTAACGTAGCTACTTGTGCTTTTTCTTTTGATGATGTAAGACCGATTACTGTTCCGCCCAGTAGTTTAATCATTTGAACGAGAAGTTGACCAACGCCACCAGCTGCAGCGTGTACTAAAGCTATATCGCCTTGTTTTATTTGATAGCTATCTTTCGTTAAATAATGTGCTGTTAGACCTTGCAATAAGACAGAAGCGGCTGTTTCAAAAGAAATAGAGTCTGGAAGTGTAATTGCTTTTTCAGATGGAACCGCAACTAATTCTGCATTTGAGAATGGAACGTCAGCAAATGCAATGTGGTCTCCGGGATTGATAGTAGTAACGTTAGCTCCTACTTTTTCAACAATACCAGCGCCTTCATAACCTAATATATAAGGCGGGTTACCAGCGAGATGATAATCGCCGCGGCGTCTATAAATATCAGCGAAGTTTAATCCGATTGCTTGCATGCGAACAAGAACTTCATTTGGATTTATGATTGGATCATGTATTTCTTTATATTGTAGTACATCTGGACTTCCAAACTGTTCGAAACAAAGTGTTTTCATATGGAATACCTCCATTTTATTGTTTGTCGATGCTATTTATCATACAATACAAATATCAATAGAAAAAGAGGATTATTTCGATGAAATCAATCGGA
Organism: Bacillus sp. TH30; assembly: GCF_016650875.1. NCBI lineage: Bacteria > Bacillati > Bacillota > Bacilli > Caryophanales > Bacillaceae > Bacillus > Bacillus sp. TH30. The sequence continues at coordinate 4,508,687 of NZ_JAEKEY010000002.1, forward strand.
AATACCGATTGAAAAGAGGGATGATAAATGGAGATAAAACAATTAATTACATTTAAAGTAGCAGCGGACACTTTGAACTTTACGCAAACTGCGAAGAAATTGAACTTTGCTCAATCGAGTGTAACGGCGCAAATTAAAACGTTAGAGGCTGAGCTCGGTACGCCATTATTTGAAAGATTAGGAAAACGTCTTTTCTTAACTGAAGCAGGCAGGAAGTTTCAACTATATGCTGATAAGATGATTGCACTCAGTAACGAAGCGAAAATGGCTGTGAAAGATGATGAGGAAATAGCGGGTACGTTAATAATCGGTGCACAAGAAAGTCAATGTACATATAGGCTTCCATCTATATTAAAGAAATTTAAAGCACAATTTCCCCAAATAAAGCTTATATTTAAACCTGCACATTCCAATAAAGATACGAAGGAACAATTGATGGAGGGGAAAGTAGATCTTGTATTTATTTTGGACGAATGTAAAACAGAGGATGTTTTACATGTGGAGCCACTTATGAAAGAAGAATTAAAAGTAGTAGCTGCTCCTACGCATCGTTTACTTGAACAACCTTCCGTTTCTACAAAAGATTTAGAAAGCGAAACACTTTTACTAACAGAACTAGGTTGCTCGTATCGGACTTTATTTGAAGAGTTATTCCGTGCGGAAGATGTATACCCAGCAAATAAGATTGAATTTGTTAGTGTCGAGGCAATTAAACAATGCGTTATTGCAGATTTAGGTATAGCTGTGTTACCAGCGATAGTAGTAGAAAAAGATATACGAGAAGGAACGATAAAAGAGTTACATTTAGAAAATACAATCGCTCCGATTTATACGCAAATCGCTTGGCATAAAGATAAATGGATGACATCGCCACTGCAGCAATTTATTGAGGTAACGAGGGAATCTTTTAATTAACAGGTGTTATAGGTGAGGAAGTAATATAATAAACGATTAACTTATTTACGGAAAGAAAGAGCATGTTTTGAAAAATATTAATCAAAACGGGCTCTTTCTTTTTGTGTTTATCCCGCTATTTGTGGGCAGTAAGACTCCCACCTTAAAATTTGGCTGGAGCAAAGAAGTTAGGTGGGAGATCAACTGCCCGTAAACGCCCGATTGGTGAAGGCTAATAATCAGTGGAGGACGAACAAAGCCCTCACTGATTAAAGTTTCACTTTATTAAGTTCAGTTGCAGTAATTAACTAACTAAGGTCTGTGTCAGGAGGAGTGTATCCGAGGTGACGAGCCATTGATACAATTTGACCTTTATGATGAAATTCATGTGTTTCCGTATGAGTTAAAAGCCATAGAGGAGTTGTGCTCCAAGGTTCTTTTTGCCATTTCACTTTATTTGCTATATTTTCGAGCCAACGGTCATTGTATTCATCTAAAAAACGCATTACAACCTCATCGACTAACTTAAATCTAGCACGAGCTTTCTCGACATCTGCATGCTCAATTTCATAATCACTAGCGAATGAAAAATCTGCTCGTTTTTGCTTGAATGCGAATGATCCAAGCCAGTATCGGTAGCAATCAGCTACATGAATATGGGTTTTTAAAATGCTGCCACTTCCGAAATTAGGAACTGTGCTGTGCAATTTTTCTTGTGGGATTTCTTCTAAAAACGAAAATAGAGTTTCTCTTGTAGAGCTAATAAGATTATATTGCTGTTTTAAAACATGTAACATGCAACTACACTCCTCTTTTATTTACTAAACTATTTGTGTAGTAAGTAATTCTATATTTACGAGGGGTGAACCTTTTATTATTTTTACTAAGCATATTAGATGTTTTTCTTAATTGTTTCTGATAGATTAAACAAGGTGAAACTTTAATAAGTTTAACATCCTTAGTTCATAATAAATTGTACATAAAAAAGGAGACGATAAAATGAATAGAATAATTGGTTTAAAACAATTTGAAATAACGCGTGGGGCATTACTTCAATTTATGGAAACGTTAGATGATAAAACTGCGGATACGCAGCCGGAGGGCTTTAACAATACAATTCGCTGGCATATCGGTCACGTGTTAACGGCGGCAGAAACTTTCATGTTTGGAAGAGAATTTAAACAATTACCAACTGAATATCCAGGTATGTTTGGATATGGTTCAAGACCATCTAAATGGAAAACAGAAGGGCCATCATTAGAAGTGTTAACGGTTCAATTAAAAGAACAAGCGAAGCGCATTCAAGAAATTCCAGCAGAAGCATTTGAAAATAAACTTCCAGAGCCATTTTTAGGGTTGGAAACAGTTGGAGAGCTTTACGGTATGATGCTTTATCATGAAGCAGACCATATTGGGCAAATGAAGGCGATGGAACGTATTATTAAGGCTCTTTAGTTTTTGGTAATGTTAAATAATATATAGACAAAAAAGGGTAGATAATTTATTATCTATCTTTTTTGTTGTTGAACTTCTTGAAGGATTAAGGATTATGAACGCTAATCATCGTGATGCTGATGAAGAAGGAAAGAAAACCAACCAATTAGGATAAAGAAACATCCTAAGTTTTATGGTAGTTATTATTTTTTTTGTATTACTTAATAGAAAAATATTGAAAATAATACAGAAGAAAGTATAAGGTTGCAAAATCTGTATGAAATAGGGTATTCCTAAATATGGAATATACGTATAATAAAAGAGAGGAACTAGAAAATGGGGGAATACTATGATTACATTGGAACAAAAGTTGGAGCAATACACACATACATATGCACAGTTAAAGGGAGAACTAAAATGGAAAACGAGTGATTCTCGAACAGGTATGATGATTGCTGCTATGTATGCAGGTAGTGATAAACTGTTTGATCTCGGACGTTTTTTAGAAATTAGTAGTTATATTAAGAATCAGGTAGGGATGTTTTCATACTTAAAGTCTTATCATCGCTTTGTGGTGTCCGCAACATTAGATATTCACTTTACAGATTACAAGGAAGCTTTTCAGAGGCTTTTAGATTTATATGAACAATTGGTCGCTGGTGGCTTTAGCCGGAGTATATTTACTTATCTCGCAGCAGCTGTGCTTTTAACAGAAGAAAATGAACAGCAAGGTACGCACATTCAGCGTTCGATACAAGTATATAAACGCATGAAAAAGGATCATCTCTTTCTTACAGGTACAAATGATTATCCGCTCGCGGTTTTACTAGCAGGACAATCAGAGAATGTAGAAACACTTATGGACCGAGTAGAACGTCTTTATCAGAAACTAGCGAAAGCTGGTTTGCGTAAAGGGAATGATCTTCAATTTTTAAGTCATATTCTTTCACTAAAGAAGGATGTCCGTGAAGAAATATTAGTTGCAAAATGCACAAACATATGGAAGTTATTAAAACAAGAAAAGGTAAAAGTGAAACAGATGCATTATCCAGCTATCGGGCTACTAGCGTTACTTGAGGATGGAGAAAAAGAGATTTATTCTATTAAAGCATTGATTGAAAAATTGCAGGGGGAGAAATTATTCCGTTGGCATACAGATACGAATATTCTTATTGCTATTCAACTGTTTGTAAGTCAGAAAGGTGAGGAGAGTAAAGCTACCAACACAGGTTTACAAACTATGATAGAAGTCCTCATACAAGCACAACAGGCAGCTATGATGGCAACGATTGCCGCTTCATCTGCAGCAACCTCTTCTGCTAGTACTAGTTCATAATGTGCAACTGCTTATGCTCTCGTAAATTATGATGAACCTATAATGCCTTTGATGAGGATGGTTTAAAAAAGGCCCATCACTCTCTAATGAGTGATGGGCTAACTGTTTTTACATAATCAGCATTATCTTTTCGACTGCTTCAAATGTTTGAGTTGTGTAACAATCATAATGCTAATAGCAACGAGTAAAAACCATGAGCTAATTTTGCTTAAGTGAACGAGGCTCCATGTTTCCCGTTGATTTGGATATTGCCATGCTCCGAAGAAGGTAGCGATGTTTTCTGCAATCCAAATAAAGAATCCGATAAGGAAAAATGAGAGTACGAGCGGCATTTTATATGTAACGCCTCGTAATGAAAATTCCACAAATGTGCGAAAGAAAACAATGAATAAAATTAAAGTTAATACCCATCTAAAGTCATATAGAAAATGATGTGTAAAAAAATTAAAGTAAATCATTGCTCCTAGAGGTATTGCAAAAATAGCTTTCGGCCAATGATGCATTTGTAAATGCAATCTTCTCCACGCTTGGCATATGTAACTTGCGACACTCGCATACATAAAACCGCTGTAAAGCGGAACTCCGAAAACTTTTGAATACGCCTTTTCAGGATAGCTCCATGAACCGAAATGTACTTTATATATTTCTAGTAAAAGGCCGATGAGGTGGAAGACAGTAATTACTTTTAGTTCATCTTTTGTTTCAAGACCTGTTTTGTACATAATCCACTGCATAAGAAGACATACGATGAGTATGAAATCATATCGGTACAGCCCTGGAATCGAAATGATTTTTGAAAGAGCAAGTGTTAAAAAAATAACGACAGGGAACAAACAGGATAATGCTTGTTCATAAGTAAAATAGAGTAGTTGTTTTACATAAAACATGTTTTCACCTTCAGGATTATTATTTGAAAAATCAAAATAATAACTTAGTATACTACAAATTTGAAAATAAAACAGTACGTCATTTTGCATGTATTTGGAAGTTTTAGAAGGGAATTGTAATAAGTATTTTGATAGTTTAACAAAGTAAAAAAATAGTTTGCTATTTAAAAAAAGTGGGGATATAATATCTAAATGAAAATGATAATTATTATCAATAATGATTATAAATAAAAAATAATTATAAAAAAGAACTGAATATAAAGGATGAAATGAAACATGTTACATAAGTCTACTGTACATGCTGGCAATAATCGCTGGATACATATTAAGTTCATATGTTTCATGAGCTTAACAATTATATGTTTAATTGGAGCTATATTTTTAGCCGTTGCATTTGGTGCAAAGGATATCCATTTGCAAACTGTGTGGGCAGCGGTTTTTGATTATAATCCGAAATTAACACAGCATCAAATTATTTATGAATTAAGGCTCCCAAGGGTAATTGGCGCAGCAGTTGTAGGAGCTGCTTTTGCAGTCGCTGGAGCTGTTATGCAAGGGGTAACACGAAATCCTTTAGCTGATGCAGGTGTACTCGGAATAAATGCAGGTGCGATGTTTGTAGTAGCACTTAGTTTTGCTTTTTTCCCGCATATGCCGTATTCCTATTTAATGATTGTCTCCTTTATTGGAGCAGTTTTAAGTACAGTACTCATTTTTATTATTGGATCAGCAACATCAGGCGGGCTAACGCCGATGAGGTTAACGATTGCAGGGGCAGTTATGGCCGCGCTTTTACATTCGTTAAGTTCAGGTGTCGCGATTTATTATGACTTAAGCCAAGATTTAGCATTTTGGTATGCTGGTGGTGTTGCGGGGGTTAAGTGGGAACACTTGAAATTTTTAGTGCCTATTATTCTCATAACAATTGTTTTTGCGACAGCGCTAGGGCGATCTATTTCACTCATATCCATGGGGGATGATGTCGCTACAAATTTAGGTGTAAAAACGAACCGAACGAGAATACTCGGGATGATTATGGTAGTGATTCTAGCAGGTGTTTCTGTTTCAGCTGTTGGTTCCATTGGATTTGTAGGATTGGTCATCCCGCACATTGCTAGAAAATTAGTAGGTGTTAATTATCAACTTATTATTCCTATGTCAGCATTATTAGGAGCTATTTTATTAGTTTTAGCTGATTTAGGAGCAAGAACAGTAAATCCTCCTAAAGAACTTGCGATAGGAATTATGGTAGCTCTTGTTGGAGTTCCGTTCTTCCTTTATATAGCACGTAAAGTTGGGAGGGAGTTATAAGTGAAGGATCTTTTTAGCACGGATAAAAAGAGAGCTATTACTGTAACTACAATTTTCGGATGTATAAGTATCGCTGTAATTTTGATTAGCTTAAATACGGGAACGCTGAGCATCGCACCGCTCAAAGTAATTCAAACGCTTTTTGGCTATGGTGATTTTGAGAGTGCAACCGTGCTATACGATTATCGTATGCCAAGAATTATAATCACAATGTTAGCAGGTATTGGCCTTGGGGTTTCCGGTGCGATTTTGCAAGGATTATCTCGGAATGCTCTCGCAGATCCTGGTATTCTTGGATTACACTCGGGTGCATCTTTCGGGATTATTGTATTCGTTACTCTCTTTCATTCTATTAACGAGAGTGCATCGATTTTAATACCGTTATTTACATTTGGCGGAGGAGTGTTAGCTGCATTTCTTATTGTTTTGCTTGCGAGTGATCGGTCGAAAGGTTTACTTCCCATTAGACTTATTCTTGTTGGTATTGCAGTTTCAGCTGGTTTTAGTGCACTTTCGTTATTTTTCTCGCTCAAGTTAAATGATGAGACGTATACATTCGCTTCTAGGTGGTTAGTTGGTAACGTGTGGGGAAGAGATTGGATTCATGTCCTAGCGTTATTACCTTGGATTTTGATACTAACTCCGTACGCATGGCTGAAATCCAAAACGTTAAATGCACTGTCACTAGGTGATAGTGTAGCAGCAGGACTTGGTGTATCTGTTCAAAAAGAACGGTTACTGCTTTTAGCTACAGCGGTAGGATTGTCTTGTGCAAGTGTATCAATGGCAGGGGGAATTGGCTTTATCGGCTTAGTTTCTCCGCATATCGCAAGAAAGTTAGTAGGTAGTACATATCAACATTTCCTTCCGTTAGCTGGCATAATTGGAATGATTATTTTAGTACTCGCGGATACGATAGGGCGATCTTTATTTGAGCCAAACTCTATTCCAGCTGGCGTAGTAGTAGCGGCTTTAGGTGCGCCATATTTTCTTTATTTACTTACAAAAACAAAATAAATACTTCAAAGAGGAGAACATATGAAAAAGAAACTTACTATTTTATTTAGCATTATGTTTATTTTAGTATTATCAGCATGTGGTCAAACGAAATCTAGTGAAGAGGCAACTAAAAAAACTGAAAAAAGTAATGATCCAAAAATTGCTTCTATGTCTATTCATTTAACGAATAACTTACTTGCATTAGGAATTACACCGGTAGGTTCTGTAATTGGTGGAGATTTAAAAGATTTCTTACCTCACGTGAAAGAACAGTTGAAAGATACGAAGAAACTGGGCGTTGTAACAGATCCGAATATGGAAGCATTACTACAATTAAAACCATCTGAAATTTATGTGGATGAAAAATATGCTGGCAAAGATTTAGCGAAATACGAAAAAATTGCAAAAACACATACTTTTAATTTAGATGAAGGTACGTGGAGAGATCATTTAAAAGAAGTAGGTAAACTTGTAAACCGTGAGAAAGAAGCAGATAAATATATTCAAGACTATGAAGAACAATCAAAACGAGTAAAAAGTTTAATAGATAAAGAGTTAGGTAATAACGAAAAAGTAATGGCAATTCGCGTTACTGCAAAAGAATTACGTGTATTTAGTACGAAAAGACCGATGGGACCAATTCTATTCCAAGACTTAGGATTACAACCTGCAAATGGTGTAGAGAAAATTGATGGAAACCGTCCTTTCGAAGTAATTTCACAAGAAGTATTACCTGACTTTGATGCGGATGCTATTTTCGTTGTCGTAAACAGAGACGATAAAGCAAAAGCAGCATTTAAACAACTGCAAGAAACACCAATTTGGAAAGACTTAAAAGCTGTTAAAGGTAAGCACGTATACATTATTAATGATCAACCATGGCTTGACTATTCTGCTTTAGGTAACAAAATGGCAATGGATGAAGCAGAGAAAATGTTTACGAAATAATACAGTTTTGCTATTAGGAAAGGCCCTCTAAATTTGGAGGGTCTTTTTATTGTTGTTATTGTTAGAATAAATGAAAAATTATACAATGAAGTTAATTCAATGCAAGGGAGATGTGCCAATGTCAGCGCTTATTGTAAGTATCCCGTTAAAAAAACAGTTTATGGAACACGGGGATAAAGTGAAACTTTAATCAGTGGGGGTTTTGTTCATCCCCCACTGATTATTAGCCTTCACCAATCGGGCGTTTACGGGCAGTTGATCTCCCACCTGACTTCTTCGCTCCAGCTGAATTTTGAGGTGGGAGTCTTACTGCCCGTTAATGCGGGATAAATAGGCTAGAATTATTGTCCCTGCTATTTAAAAAAGGGGGAGTTTTAGATGACGATGAATCTTTTTCAAAATAAAACTATTAAATTATCAGCTGTTAGAGAAGCAGATGCTGAAGTAATGGCTATGTGGCAAGAGGATAGTGAGTACTTAAGAAATGTAGATACAGACTTGGCATTCCCGCAATCGTTACATGAAATAGCGAGTGATGGGCTATTAAAGGGACGGAAATCGAATAGTGTTTCTTTCATGTTAAGAACAGTTCAAGATGATCGCTTAATTGGTTTTGTTGCAATTCATGGCATAGAGTGGAATAACAGAACAGGTTTATTAGCAATTGGTATAGGAGATACAAAAGATAGGGGAAAAGGATATGGGAAAGAAGCAATACATCTTATTTTAAAGTATGCCTTCTATGAAATGAATTTACACCGCGTCGGTCTGGATGTTATTTCTTATAATAAAGCAGCCATTGCGCTATATAAAAAGATGGGTTTTCAAATGGAAGGTTGTATGAGAGAAGCAGTTCAAAGAGATGGAAAGTGTTTTGATCGAATGATTATGGGGATATTGCGGGATGAATGGATAGAGCTGCAAGATTAAAAGTACATTCCATATTATATATGTAGTATGCAGGAGATATAATGATAATTGGCGAAAATTTACAGCGCACTGATTGGATTTATAAGGGGTATTTAACAGTAAGTTAAAAATCTGGTAATCATAGACATGTGCATTAAAATATAATTATGAAACAATAAAAGTCGAAAGAATTTTTAGAAATGCTTAACGTTTCCGTTAAAACATTGCAAAGATGGGGTAATCAAGTTTTTTTAACTGCTTACGGAAACACAAAAAGAAAATGAAAAATGATCTCCAGAAGAAGAACTTGTTCAAAATTTGCTATCTATCATTCATGTATGTATTCGTAGGATATATGATTGAGAAAATACAAAAATGTCGAGGGATAAAGAGATATGAAAAGAGCATATTTTATAGAGATAAAACCGACAAATGAACAAATAATCAAAATCAATCAAACAATTGGAGTGTGTAGGTACGTTTACAATCTGTATCTCTCCAAAAACAAAGAGATGTATGAATCAGAAGGAAAGTTTTTGAGGGGATATGATTTTTCTAAATGGCTAAACAATGTCTATACAAAAGAATGTAGCCAATGGATTAAAAAGGTATCTAGTAAAGCGGTAAAACAGGCAATTATGAATGGAGATAAAGCTTTTAAAAGATTTTTTAAGGGTTTATCTGGATTTCCGCGTTATAAGAAAAAGAAGAATCAAGATGTGAAATGCTATTTTCCTAAAAACAACAAAACAGATTGGACAGTAGAAAGACATAGGGTAAAAGTCCCAACGATTGGTTGGATGAGGTTAAAAGAATATGGGTATATCCCCAAAAATGCGATTGTAAAAAGTGGAACGATAGGTAAAAGAGCAGGAAGATATTTTGTGTCTGTGCTTTGCGAATTGGAAGAAATAGAAACGAAGCCAACTCTCAATCAAACAGGTGTAGGGATTGATTTAGGGGTGAAGGATTTCGTTATACGTAGCGACGGTATCGTTCATGAAAACATTAACAAAACAATACAAGTAAAAAAGATAGAAAAACGGTTAAAACGTGAGCAACGTTCTTTATCGCGTAAATTTGAAAATATAAAAAAGAGAGGTGAACAATCTGTTACTAACAAAAGAGCGAATATAGATAAAAATATTCTTAGGGTGCAAAAACTACATGGCAGGCTAGCAAATATTCGGTTAGCGTATGTAAAGTCTATTGTAAATGATGTGGTGAAAACCAAGCCAACGTTTATTACAGTGGAAGATTTGAATGTGAAAGGTATGATGAAGAATAAACATCTATCTAAAGCAGTTGCTAAGCAGTGCTTTTATACATTTCAAACATGGTTATTGACGAAATGTGAGGAATATGGAATCGAACTACGTCAAGTAGATACATTCTATCCCTCGTCAAAGTTATGCTCATGTTGCGGTCAAAAGAAAGTAGACTTAAAGCTATCCGACCGAGTATATGAATGTGACTGTGGAAATGTAATAGATAGAGATTTGAACGCGTCAATCAACCTTTTACAAGCAAAAAAATATACAATACTAACGTAAATAGATTGTATATATGTACGGTGGGCTACATCGGAATTTACGCCTGTGGAGTGTTACAGCAAACTGTAGTAGCGAGTTAGTGGCGAGACAGGACACATAGAGGCAGGAATACTCTAAGAATATACATTTGTCTATATTTTTAGTAGCAGTTATGCGAGATGAACTTAGAAAAAAGTAAGCCAGTAAACGAAGAGGTCGCTGAATTAAAAGAATTAATTAAAGAATTGCACGGAAGTGTGCACCAACTTCAAAGTGAAGTGCAGCAACTAAGGCATGAAAGACCGGTTGTTGAAGTGAGAAAAGGTGTTCAACTATCACCAACAATCGTCGGACAAATTGGTGGTATGATTTTAGGTGGATTAGCAATTATAGGTATATTTTGGTGATGAAAAAAGGTTTGTAGCATAGTGCTGCAAACCTTTTGTATTTGATGATATAATTTCGTACACTACAATTTCTACATTAAATAACGTAAATAAATGTAAGCATGTGATAACAATAGCGCAATGATCGTTAAGGGGAAACCGATTTTTAAGAAGTCCATATAAGAGAATCCATGTCCTTCACGTTTTGCAATACCAGCAACGACTACGTTTGCTGATGCTCCAATTAATGTTCCGTTGCCTCCTAGGCAAGCTCCAAGTGATAACGCCCACCATAGTACTTCAATTTGCGGAGAATCGACAGATAGTCCGAGTCCTGTAGCTAAATCTTGAATAAGTGGAATCATCGTTGCGACAAATGGGATGTTATCAATTGTCGCAGATGCGATGCCAGATACCCATAAGATAAGTATAGCAGCGAAACCGATATCGCCATTTGTTACGTCGAGTACTTCTTTTGCGAGTGAAGAAATAAGTCCGATATCAATTAATCCGCCAACGAGAACGAATAGTCCAGCGAAGAAGAAAATTGTTACCCATTCAACGTGGGCAAATACATCTTCAATATCATGTTCTTTCACACCGATTAACATAAGAAGTGTAGCACCTGTCATCGCAATAACGGCAGCGTCTACATGAATAATAGAATGAAGTACAAAGCCTAAAATAGTTAGTCCTAAAATCGTAATGGATTTTAAAAGGAGGCTCTGATCTTTAATATAATCTTTTTCATTTAATGCCATTAGCTTTTCGATTTGCTCAGGCGTTGTTTTTAGTTTGTTGCGATACATGAAGTAAATAATGCCAAGTGTAACGATAGAAATAATGATTACGATTGGAGCTAAGTTTAGTAAAAAGGCATTAAAGTCTAAATGCTTATTAGCTGATCCAATCATAATGTTCGGCGGGTCACCAATTAATGTTGCTGTTCCGCCTATATTTGAAAATAGTACTTCTGAAATTAAATAAGGAACAGGATTTACTTTTAAAATACGTGTAATGGATAGCGTAACAGGTACGATTAATAATACGGTTGTTACGTTGTCCAAAAATGCAGAACCGACAGCGGTTAATAGGGATAGTAATAATAAAATGCGAATTGGTTTTCCGCCAGCTGCTTTTGCTGCTTTTATGGCTACAAATTCAAATACGCCTGATTGACTCGTAATATGTACGAGAATCATCATCCCAATTAAAAGGGTAATCGTTTCCCATTGAATATGCGATGTGAAAGCAGTATGTAAATCTACAATTCCAAAAATAATCATAATAGCAGCACCGAATAGTGCGATTACAGCACGATTCAATTTCTCAGAAATAATAAAACCGTACGTGACTAAAAATACGGCAATTGTAAAATAATATTGCCAATTTGCTACTTCATGTGCTGATTGTTCCAATCATGTCACCTTCTTTAAAGTATGTATTCAATTGTCGAAATGTATCTCGCTGTATTAATACGGGATAAAATATATTGTAGCAAATTCAAAAAAGAAAGAAAACTATTTAACAATGTGAAGGAAAAAATGTGATTTTTACATATCATATAAAGTGAAACTTTAATCAGTGGGGGTTTTTGTTCATCCCCCACTGATTATCAGCCCTCACCAATCGGGCATTTACGGATAGTTGATTTCCCACCTAGCTGACGTGTATTCGCTGGATTTTGGGGTGGGAATCTTACTATCCGTTAATGCGGGATAAAAAATATAAAAAACACAGTGCAAATTATTAGGAAAAGTGGGCGTTGTCCTCTAATATAGAGATAGCAATTTACATTATTTTTGCGTAAAATGGTTTAAAGAGGTGAATTCCGATGGAAATAGTAAAAGATAGTTCTCTTATTCAAAATGAAATTGAACGTTTTGTAAATAAAGATGTATATATTCATTTAGAAACGACGAATGGAGCGTATGCGTCACACTTTAATGAAAAGATGATGACAGTAGGAGCATTCATTCGAAATGCAATTATTCGCTTTGAGCGTGGGAAAATAACTGGAACAAACCCATACCGAGTTGGTTTGAAAATGGATCATGGCTGGGTATATGCAGAAGGCATTACGCACTGGGAAGTAGACGATAAAGAGCGTTTATTACTAGCAGGGCATGATAACCAAGGCCGCTTAGCGGTAGCGCTTGAGCTAAGCTTAACGCCATTTAAGTAAGAAGGAGGGAAACTTATGGAGAGACATGTACTTGTTGTATTTCCGCATCCAGATGATGAAGCATTTGCTGCGGGAGGAACAATTCGCTTATTAACAGATCAAGGAGTACCTGTAACGTACGCATGTGGTACTCTTGGACAAATGGGACGTAACATGGGGAAAAACGTATTCGCTAACCGTGAAACGATTCCAAATATACGTGAAAAAGAATTAAAAGATGCATGTGAAGCGATGGGGATTCAAGATTTAAGAATGCTCGGTTTCCATGATAAAACGTTAGAATTTGAAGATGTTGATTTTGTTGCCGATAAAATCGAAGCGATTATTCAAGAAGTAAATCCATCTCGAATTATTACATTTTATCCAGAACACGGCGTACATCCGGATCATGATGCATTTGGCCGCGCTGTAGTTCGCGCTGTATCACGTATGCCAAAAGAAGAACGTCCAGCCATTCATGCGGTTGCGATTACGAGAAATCGCGAAGCAGTACTCGGTGAACCGGATGTTGTAAATAATATTAGTGAAGTATTTGAACATAAATTAGCTGCACTAGGCGCGCATCGTTCACAAACGGAAGCGATGCTAGAAGAAACGCATGCAAAAATAAAAAACAAAGACGCAGCAACATTAAAATGGCTGCAACTTGAACAGTTTTGGACTTATAAATGGGAGTAGGCTAGAAGGGTATCTTCTAGTAGCTCTTACATATAAAAAGCGCCGTCATTTGTGACGGTGCTTTTTTAGTGAATAACCTTTATTCTCCGCTATTTGCGAGTACCTTCACTTTATCCCGCATTAACGGAGTAAGCCCACCACCTCAAAATTCAGCAAAAGCAAAGAAGGTAGGTGGGGGTGGACTGCACGTAAAAGCCCGATTGGTGAGGGCTGATTAAAGTTTCACTTTATCTCGTACTCCATTCTTTTGCGAATTCATCATGATATGCTTCGCTCCAATGGTATGGCTGCAATTCTTTTAATGGTTTAAAAATGATATCTTGTTTCGAATTTGTAATGGCGCATAGTACTTCTGGTCCCCAATAAAATAAACGTTCTTGGCATACACCACAAGGCGATAATACTTTTAATTCAGAATGCTCATGTTCTCTTGCAAGACAAATAGAATGTGTAACTTTCTTATGAAATTTATGCGCTTCTAAAATTGCACCTGTTTCCATACAAAGTTCTGTTGAAGCGTTTATTACGTCAGGGGCCACACTTGTATAAATGGATCCATCTTCTACACGAATTGCTGCAGCTCCGCCCCAACCATGTGGATATCTTTGGTTAATTAAATTTTTCACTGCATCATATAATTGTTGTTCAATGCTCAATTGTAGTCCTCATTTCTGCTTAATTTTCGATTCAATGACTGTTATTTTTTTAGTAATACCGTTAAAAAAGAATAGACACTCAATTTCAAACTATAAATTCAAGAATTACTTTTCATCTGCATACTTTTCCTCTAAGGCAATTAATAGAGGAATTGATACAGTTACAAGAATGATTAAAGTGGTTATAAAAGATTTAGAAAGAGAAAAAGAACCTTCGATTAAAGGTGATAAAAACTTGAATGAAAGTATACTTGTTATTAAGGAAACTATAAAAAAGCTAAAAAGAGACACATTTTTATTTTTGATAGATGTTTCTATAAAATCTTTAAGACAGCTTATGACGACAAATATAGTTAATATAATAAGAGAAATAAAATAATGTGTTAAATTTGTCATACTAATAGTAGGGTCGTCTATTATGTAAGCAAGTAACTTAGATACTAACATACCTCCAAACAATAAAATAATAAAAGCAAGTAATCCTTCCGATATATATGTGCTGAAATTATCTTTCTTGTTAAAGAGTTTATAGTTTAGAGTAGATTGGATTATTTGAATTAGGAATAGGGTAATAATCCATACATAATATACAAGTGGTAATTCTCCTGAGAATAGAGCAATTAGGAAATTTATTACTGTCCTTAAAATTTCAATCATTACAAAAGTCCTCCTGTTTGTAAGCTTTACGACATTACAAATATGCTAGTCTATCGTGCAATAATTCAATCTATCAATTCAAACTATTCCTAATTATTCCATAAAATAGTGATGGTATCAAGTTATCCTTCTAACAAATCCTCCAAAGCTCAATACTAGAAAAAGAAACGCAATATGTAATATAATTGAAAAAGTATATTTTAAAATCAATGTTAATATTACCCTCCTATAAGTATTAACATACGTAATTGAGGTGTTTTCTTTGTTGTTTTATGATCGAATTTCTATAATGGCCCCTCCTGTTCCATAGCTAAGGAAAGTCTATTCATTTCTGAGATTTTCAAAGTTATAGGAGGGTATTAAAAGTGAAAAAAGTCTCAGTACCATCACTTTGGTTAATGATTATTCTTGTGGCATTTCCACAAATTAGTGAAACAATTTACACACCGTCTTTACCGGATATTTCAAAGGCGTTGCACGTAAGTAATAATGAGGTACAGTTAACGCTTAGTGTTTATTTTGCTGGATTTGCTTTAGGTGTATTTTTTATTGGATGGTTATCAGATATAATTGGTCGTCGCCGGGCGATGTTATTTGGAATTGTAGTATATGGCGCTGGAAGTTTCTTATGCTATATTGCAAATTCTATTGAATTTTTATTGTTTAGTCGTTTTATTCAAGCATTTGGAGCAAGTGCTGGTTCAGTTGTGACACAAACGATTCTTCGTGAAAGTGTAGAGGGGCATAAACGTCATGTTATGTTTGCTCAAATTTCGGCAGTCATTGCTTTTACACCAGCGATAGGTCCACTAATTGGTGGCTTTCTTGATCAAATGTTTGGATTTAAAATAGTATTTTTAAGTTTAGTTGTTATGAGTGTTGGGATTTTGTTATATACGTTTGTTTCTCTTCCGGAAACAAAAACGGAATCAGTAACGGATAAAATAAATGTGTTTTCCGTAGCGAAAAGGTTGATTACAAATCCGAAAGTAGTAACGTATGGATTATTAATTGGAGGAGCAAATGGTGTTTTATTTAGCTACTATGCAGAAGCGCCGTTTATCTTTATTGAATACTTTCAGTTATCGCCTAGTATGTACGGATTTCTAGGAATTGTTGTTGCTTCCGCTTCTATTATTGGAGCGAAAGTTTCAAAGCGGTTACTTGCTACTTATAAAGCAGAGAAAATTATATATATCGGTTGTCTTGTAATGACAGGGGGAGCTATCTTCTTAACTGTTATTACTTCATTTGGATCAAATCCAAACATAATATATATGATTGGATTTTTAGTAGCGATGTTTATATTGCTATTAGGAATTGGGGTAGCATTACCTAACTGTTTAAGTTTAGCATTAGTAGATTTTCAAGATGTCATTGGTACAGCTGGAGCATTGTTTAGCTTAGGCTACTATGTAATTGTAACGATGACAATTTGGGGAATGAGTCAGCTACATACGGGCTCGTTGATGGTGATGCCACTTTATTTTCTGGCTATAGTAGTTATAATGTCAGTGTTTACTAGGGTGTTTATTTTTAGTAAGAAAGTTGAAAAAGCAGTTTAATTATGTAATAGGAAAAGAGTCTCATTGGAAAATGAGACTCTTTTGTATTATTTGTTAACTGATTGTTCAGATAATGATAAAATTTAACTAACTCAAAAAAGGAGGTAAGTACAATATGAACGGTCTAAATGTTAAAGTAACTACACAAGAAGATTTACAACAAATTTTAAAACTATGTACAATTTATGATCAAGCTATGTACGGTGAAATTGATACAACGGTAGAGGACATTACTAACTCATGGAAAGGTATTGATATTAGTAAAAGTTCTTATGTTGTTATGAATGAAGATGAAATAATCGCTTATGGAATTTTGACAGGGAATGAAGGGCAGTTTCCATCTGCCGTATTTGTAAACCCTGATTATTTGAATCAAGAAATTGAACATGTAATCTGGTCAAAGCTTGAAGAGCGTGCTACGGAGCTTGTTAGTAATTCGTCTTGTTTGAATTGCACGATTGTAACACAAGCAAATAATTTCTATGAGGAAAAAGTGTTAGGAGAAGCTGGTTTTATTCCAACTCGTATTTGGTGGGGGATGGGGATTGAATTGCATGGAAATGTTTCATCACCAATATGGCCAAATGGTGTTACGGTGCGCCATTACATACAGGATTTGGATGATGAGAGGTTACATAAAGCTTTTAATGAAGCCTTTGCAGACCACTGGAATTCGCAACCTTCAACTTTAGAAGAGTTTTTGCAGCGTACTGAAAGAGAGGGATTTCATCCTACATTATGGTCACTAGCAATGGTTGAAGATGAAGTAGTGGGTTTTATCTTTAGTAAAAAAGGTACTGATAATAAAGCTGAAATTACTCACCTAGGTGTAAGGTGTTCTAATCGGAAACAAGGCTTGGCATTAGCGCTATTACATCATGCATTTGGCCGACTTTACGAAGAAGGGATTTCAAAAGTGCAATTAAATGTAGACTACGAGAATATTACAGGTGCACCTCGCGTATATGAAGCAGCTGGAATGGAAGTAAAGAGTAAATTCGTTCGCTTTGATAAGGAAATCCGTGCGAAGGATGTATATGATATGTAATTTTACTGATATATTATATTTCCAGGTGAGATGTTAATAGAGCGTTTAGAAAGCATGAAAATATATTTTTAAAATGGTAGTAGAAATGGAAATGAAATTCTTTTAAAGTACGTTATCAACTATAAATATTGAGGTATATGATATATGAAACCGAGGTAGATAGGATCTCCTCGGTTATTTATATTGTAATAATATTTATACCGGAATCATATTGAATAGATGTATTTTATTGTTAATTTAGTTAAAAATTAATCAAACTAATATATAATAATTTACTGAAAAAATAATTGAACTTTTCAGATAAATGAATTAATATGAAGTGAGCAATTTTAAATTTTATAGAAAATAGGAAGATGAGGGGTTTTGGAAATTTTATAAGAGGCAAAATGAGATTTTAGGATAGCTTTAAAGTTAGTCTAAAATGACGTTTGTTTCATCATTTTCAGGGCCAAACAGGAATTAGGGTACACCATCTTACTTTAAATGCGGCTATGAATCATCTAAGAGGGGGAAATGAAGTGGCAAACAAAGAATTGAAACGAGGTTTAGAAGCACGACATATTCAAATGATTGCTTTAGGCGGAACAATTGGTGTTGGTTTGTTTATGGGGTCAGCCAGCACGATTAAATGGACGGGTCCGTCAGTAATGCTTGCATATGCAATCGCAGGTGTTTTCATCTTCTTCATTATGCGTGCCATGGGAGAAATGTTGTATATGGAGCCAAGCACAGGTTCATTTGCGACATTTGGTCACAAATATATTCATCCGTTAGCTGGTTATATGACAGCGTGGAGTAACTGGTTCCAGTGGGTTATTGTTGGGATGTCAGAGATTATCGCAGTTGGAGCGTATATGAAATATTGGTTCCCGGATTTACCGGCTTGGATACCTGGTATTATCGCGATGGTTATTCTTGGTGCGGCCAACTTAATTTCTGTTAAGTCATTTGGTGAATTTGAATTTTGGTTTGCGATGATCAAAATCGTTACGATTCTATTAATGATTATTGCGGGATTTGGACTTATTTTCTTTGGAATTGGTAACGGCGGAGAAGCGATTGGCATATCTAATCTTTGGGCAAACGGCGGTTTCTTTACAGGTGGTTTTTCAGGATTCTTCTTTGCATTATCACTTGTGGTTGGAGCGTATCAAGGTGTGGAATTAATCGGGATTACTGCTGGTGAAGCGAAAGATCCGAAGAAGACACTTACTAGAGCAATTCAAAGTACAATTTGGCGTATTTTAATTTTCTATATTGGTGCTATTTTCGTTATTGTAACTGTTTATCCTTGGGATCAATTAAGTTCAATTGGTAGTCCGTTCGTAGCAACTCTTGCGAAAGTTGGTATTACGGCAGCTGCGGGACTTATTAACTTCGTTGTTATTACAGCCGCAATGTCTGGTTGTAACAGTGGTATTTATAGTGCTGGACGTATGCTTTATACACTAGGTGTAAATGGACAAGCACCGAAATACTTTACGAAGATCTCTAATAACGGTGTACCTTTATTCGGTACAGTTGGTGTAATTATCGGTTTAGCGGTTGGTGTTGTTTTAAGTTATATTGCTCCGAAAAACTTATTCGTATATGTATATAGTGCGAGTGTACTTCCTGGTATGGTGCCATGGTTTGTCATTTTAATTAGTCAAATTCGTTTTAGAAAAGAAAAGGGAGCAGAGATGAAAGATCATCCATTCAAAATGCCATTTGCTCCTGTTACAAACTATTTAACAATTGCCTTTTTAATTATGGTATTAATCGGAATGTGGTTTAACGATGATACTCGTATTTCACTAATTGTAGGTATTGTTTTCTTAGCTATCGTAACAATTAGTTTCTATGCTTTCGGAATAGGGAAACGAGCTCCGTTAGACGTTAAAAATGATCAAGAGGTTTCAAGTAAATAAAGGTAATAAAAAAGTCCGATTTCTAAATAAGAAATCGGACTTTTGTTATTAAAACTTTTCTAATACAATCTTTCCAATTGTACGTCCACTCTCAAGCAATGCATGTGCCTTTTTAAGATTTTCTGCATTAATTGGTGTTAACGTATCATTTAAAGTAGTTTGAAGAATACCTTCATCTAATAGCTCGCGTACTTTATTTAATAGTTCGTGCTGAGTACTCATATCACCAGTTTCATACATCGCTTTTGTAAACATAAACTCCCAAACGAATGTGGCACTTTTATTTTTTAAAATCCCCATCTCAAGAGGGTGCTCATTTTCTACGATAGAGCAAATTTTTCCTTGTGGTTTAATTATGTCACCCATCGCATGCCAATGCTGATCAGTATTGTTTAAGCAGAAGATATAATCTACATCTTTTAGCCCAAATTCTAATATTTGATCTTTTAAAGGTTGGTGATGATTAACTATATAATCGGCACCGAATTTTTCCACCCAGTGTATAGTTTCGTTGCGGGATGCGGTTGCGATTACATTTAGTCCAGCCCATTTAGCTAACTGAATAGCAATCGAGCCAACACCACCAGCTCCGCCGATAATTAAAATGTTTTTAAATGAATTTTCATCTTTCTTATTATAATCAATCCCTAAACGTTCAAACAAACCTTCCCATGCGGTAATGGCTGTTAAAGGAAGTGCTGCAGATTCAGCATCACTTAACGTTTTTGGTTTTTTACCAACAATTCTTTCATCAACTAAATGGTATTCACTGTATGTACCTTGTCTCGTAATACTTCCAGCGTAAAATACTTCATCGCCTTCTCTAAATAATGTACAACCTTCGCCAGTTTGTACGACAATACCACTAGCATCCCAGCCAAGTATTTTCGCTACTTCTTCTTTTTTATCTTTCGGAGAGCGGACTTTTGTATCGACTGGATTAACGGAAATAGCGTTAATTTTAACAAGTATATCCCTTCCTGTGGCAACAGGTCTTTCAACTTCAATATCAATTAAACTGTTTTCTTCTTCAATAGGTAAGTATTCATGTAAACCAATTGCTTTCATTTTTATTCCCTCCATTAAAGTAAGAGTCTTTTTCTCTTTTATTATAGTAGGTAAAGTGTCATTATGTAAAAAAGTTGAGTCCTTTCCATTTTGTTAAAGGCTGGTTTCAGCCTCATTTAGAACTTTGTAAATGGAGAGGAGCCATCGTTTTGATTTTATAAGCGTCGGGCGAAAGATATACTTATTTTTCCAGTGTACCTTGCAATGAACAATACCAAGTGTTATATTATACTTGTAGTTACTTATTATAAAACAGTACTAAACAATAAATAGTAGTAGATGCCAATTAGAATAGGGTGAATGAATATTGAATGTACAATTTAAAAAAGGAGTTTTAGAACTTTGTGTTCTTGTCTTACTTGATAAGCAAGACCGTTATGGGTATGAATTAGTTCGAAGTATTTCCAATCAAATTGAAATATCAGAAGGGTCTGTTTATCCTCTACTTCGTAGATTAACTAAAGAAGAATATTTTACAACGTATTTACAGGAGTCTTCAGAAGGGCCTTCAAGGAAGTATTATAAACTGACGGATAAAGGTAGAACGTATTTGTACCAACTTTTGGAGGAATGGAATGAGTTCTCACAAGGTGTCAATCAATTAATAAAAGAAGGTGTACGTAATGACGAAAGATAAATTTTTACAACAATTAAACGTATCTCTAAAAAGATTATCTGAAAAAGAACGTGCAGATATTTTAAAAGATTATGAAGAACATTTTACTTTCGGATTAGAGGAAGGAAAAACTGAAGAAGAAATTACAGCTTCATTAGGTTCGCCAGCTCAAATCGCCAAAGAGTTATTAGCAGATTATCATATTGAGAAAGTAACAGCGAGTGCAACAACAGGAAATGTTTTTCGGGCAATTTGGGCAGTAATTGGATTAGGATTTTTCAATTTAGTAATCGTGCTTGGACCTGCAATTGCAGTAGCCGCATTAATTTTTTCGGGGTGGGCTCTAGGAATCTCATTTTTGTGTTTACCACTGCTTGTTATTGTTGATACCATTGTGCATCCAAATACATTCTTACTTTTTAACCTTTTCGTTTCTTTAGCACTTTGTGGACTTGGATATTTCATTGTAATCGCTATGTTATCTTTAACGAAGCTAGCAAAGAATGGATTTGTTCGTTATTTAAAGTTCAATATAGCACTAGTAAAAGGTGGTTTTAAGCATGATAAATAAAAAGAAACTTTCAATCATTGCAGGTATTATTTTCATTATTGGGATTGTGGGAAGTC
The DNA here is from genome assembly GCF_016650875.1 of Bacillus sp. TH30. Taxonomy (NCBI): domain Bacteria; kingdom Bacillati; phylum Bacillota; class Bacilli; order Caryophanales; family Bacillaceae; genus Bacillus; species Bacillus sp. TH30. Next base: position 4,530,333 of record NZ_JAEKEY010000002.1, read on the forward strand.
TATTCACTTATCGTTCAATTGCCACAGTACCAATTTCAGAAGAAAAGGTCATTAACAATAATAATGTGTCAAGCGTCATTATCGATACGAATAACGTGCGTGTTAACATCAATCCTACAACAGAAAGTAACATGAAAGTAACATTAGATGGGGAAGTAAATCCTAACATAAAAAGAACATTAGCTACGGATGAAAAAGATTCAACGCTTCTCATTTCTTACAAAGAAAAACAACAGAGTTGGTTCAACTTCAACATTTCTGAAGTATTGGTCCCATTAACATTAAATGTCTATCTGCCTGAAAAACAATATGATTCATTAAAAATTTCCAATAACAATGGTTACGTTTCTGCAAAACAACAAAATACAACGCATTTTGATATCAATACAAGCAATGGGCGTGTTGAATTAAGAGAGATCAATTCGCAAAAAATTAATGCGGAAACAAATAATGGAAGTATGGACTTTAAAGATATAACGGCGCAAAATATTCATGTGAAATCGAATAATGGACGAATAATGCTAGATCATGTTGAAGGTGAACTAGAAGGGCAATCTAAAAACGGAAGTCTTTCTCTTAAAACAAATGAACTTGATCGAAATCTCAATTTTACGACTCACAATGGAAAAATTAATATTGAAACTGAAAAAGAACCAACTAATGTTCAATTTAATGTCTCTGTCGACAATGGAAAAGCGAATATCCTGAATAAATATAATGGAAATACCGTTATTGGGAAGGGAGAAAATCAAATTAAATTAAACACACATAACGGAAGTATTTCAGTGAAAAAGCATGGAAACTAAAGTAGCATATTACTCTTGAAAATTTTCGCTCATCACATATAAAGAGCATGCAAATCAATAATAAATAAGCAAAATAGCCGACTCCTTTTTTAAAACATGTAGGTAGTCGGTTATTTTATGTCTAAAATTCGTTTTAACGTCTTGGTTTCGACGACTCAATTATTTCTCTGAAAATATCAAATGTATTCTGTTTTCAGAGAACGGTAGTGTTATTATAAGAAAAAGTGATACTTTTATCTTATATACTTAAAGGAGGATTGGATTTCTGCATAGGCTTTCCAGTATCACTGGATTTGGAATGAAAAGTTGTGAACAATTGAAAAGATAATAGTTGAAATAATGAAAGGTGAGAAGGAGTTTATTTCTCATAAGCGAAATATAGTATTGTTTTATCCTAAATTATTTGTAAAGGTGGATACATAATGACAGTAAAGAAGCTTTATTTCGTCCCAGCAGGTCGTTGTATGTTGGATCATTCGTCTGTTAACAGTACATTAACACCAGGAAAATTATTAGACTTACCGGTTTGGTGTTATCTTTTGGAGACTGAAGAAGGACCTATTTTAGTAGATACAGGTATGCCAGAAAGTGCGATTAATAATGAAGGCCTTTTTAACGGTACATTTGTTGAAGGACAGATTTTACCGAAAATGACTGAAGAAGATAGAATCGTGAATATTTTAAAACGTGTTGGTTATGAGCCGGAAGACCTTCTTTATATTATTAGTTCTCACTTACATTTTGATCATGCAGGAGGAAATGGTGCTTTTACAAATACACCGATTATTGTGCAGCGTGCTGAATACGAGGCGGCACAACATAGTGAAGAATATATGAAAGAATGTATCTTGCCAAATTTGAAATACAAGATCATTGAAGGGGATTATGAAGTCGTACCAGGAGTTCAATTATTGTATACACCAGGACATACTCCGGGGCATCAGTCACTATTCATTGAGACAGAGAACTCTGGCCCAGTGTTATTAACGATCGATGCATCGTATACGAAAGAAAATTTTGAAGATGAAGTGCCGTTCGCTGGATTTGATTCGGAATTAGCTTTATCTTCAATTAAACGTTTAAAAGAAGTTGTTAGGAAAGAGAACCCAATTGTTTTCTTTGGACATGATATAGAGCAGGAAAAGAGCTGTAAAGTGTTCCCTGAATATATATAAATAGAAAAAGTCATGGGCCTAGTAGCTCATGACTTTTTCTATTAAATAACCTTTTTAAATAAGTTATATACTTTTTTCGAATTACCTTCATTTAATTGATAATAAGTAAGGTCTACGTCATCAGGAGTGTTTTGATGGGCAATCATAACTTCACTACTGTTGTTATCTACTATCCAAATTAAATATTGTTTATAAGTTCCATCTTGGAAAGTAATCCACATGTTACAATCTACTAAATCAGAACCTTCTTCATCTAGCGTTAAATCGCCTTTTTTTGCTGTATCCATACTGTTAATGAATGTTTTTAATTCATCTGTTTTTGTAAGGAAGATAGATTTTTTTGTCTTAAGCGACTCTACATGTATATCTTTTATTTCCTGTTTTCCTAAAAAAACAGGAGGTGCATCTGGGTCTCTTTGAGTTGAAATAATAGTAGCTTTCTTCTTTGGTTTACTTGCTGTATAGAGATCTTGAATAGATTTTCCAGAGTTTAAAAACCATACGGTTCCAAAAACAATCAATGCGCTACCTAGCAGTAAAATGATTTTCTTAATAGAATATTCTCCTCTCTATGGCTTCATGTGAAGAGCTTTTCTATTAATATATGATAGGTAAGCGTAAAGTATTATAGTTGAACGTGGTTATGCTTCACGGTTTTTATAGGGCGATCAACGAGTAAATTGTAAGTAAGCCCTATTAATACGAGAATTCCACCGATAATTTTTCCGGTTGATAGTTCGTGTGACAGGAAGAAATCGATGATAGTCCCCGTAAACAATTGTCCGATAAAGATGAGTAACGTTAAATAAAATGCTGATATTTTAGGAGTAATATAGTTTGATAATGAGATGACGATAACGCCTACTAATCCGCCTAAGTATACAGCGATAGGTATGGATTGTAACGTATGACTAGAAATATACAACGAATCTGAACTGAAAATTAAAAATAACATGGAGAAAAATAATCCAGTAATATAGTTGAAAAATGTGCCTTCCCAATTTCCAATTTCCTTTGCTAAATTCGCGTTAATAATTCTAGCAACAACGATAGAAACACCAGCTAAAATAGCGATACAAATATATAACATTTTCTTACCTCCATTAATAAATTGTCATGACTATAATTCCAGAAGCGATGAATAATAATCCAATTAATTTTTTCTTATCAAACTTCGAAACTTTCATTCCTAATAAACCGAAATGATCAATAACTATGGAAGCGATGGATTGACCAAGTAAGCTTAATGCAATCGTAATAGAGGCACCAAGAGCAGAGAAACTTATATTATTAAAAAGAACAGTGAATACTCCAATTGCTCCAGCGCTATATAAAAAAAGTGGAATACCTTTATCAAAATGGAGTTTATTTTTGTTAAGGATTAAAACGAAAATAACTGCTATTAAACCGACAAGATGAATGACAACACTCGCTGTATAATTACCGATTATTTCAGATAAAATCCCATTCAATGGGAGCATAATGGCAATAAGCACACCAATAAAGACAGAAAGAAAGTTATACAATGTAATATCCCCTTTTTATATTTCATATTTGTAATGACTGTATCATGCTGAAATTGTGTATTACTATGACATATGTCATAGTGAGAGAAGAAAATTTTGTTTACAATGGGGAGTAGTCGTAAAGGCGGGGGAACTATGAAGAAAGTATGTAATTCTAATAAATTAGCAGAGTATATGAAACAAAATAATATTGATTCATTTTTTAGTAGTGATATGAAACCATATATGGAACTTATATTTTTTAAAAAGAATGAGTTCATTTGTAGAGAAAACGAAGAGATAGATTATTTATATTTCTTTGTTGAAGGAAAAGCGAAAGCGTTTAACACATTAAGTAACGGGAAATCTGTATTATTATGTTTTTATGACAGTTTGCAGTTGCTAGGAGATGTAGAGTTAATTCACTCTCAAAGAATCAATTCAAACGTACAAGTTATGGCAGACTCATATTGTGTTGGGCTACCTTTAGGGAAAGTGAGAAACCAATTATTTCATGATGCGAAATTTTTAAGATGTATTTGCGGTTCTTTAGCCCATAAATTAAATCGACTTTCAAAAAATAGTACAATTAATTTACTGTATCCACTTGAAAATCGACTTGCGAGTTACATGTTAGCAGCAGGGGAACGGGCGGTTCAGCACGGAAATAGAATTGTGTTTAGTGGGAATTTAACGGAAATAGCTGAATTGTTAGGGACGAGTTATCGGCATTTATTACGTACATTAAATGTTTTTTGTGATAAAGAAATTATAAAGAAAAGCAATGGTTGCTTTGAAGTCATGAATGTAGATGTTTTGCGGGAATTGGCGGCGGATGTTTATAAATAGGAGGGTATTATAAATGATTACACCTATATTTAGAATTTTTGATATTGAAAAGGCTCAGTTATTTTACTTGAATTTTTTAGGGTTTAAACTGGATTGGGAACATCGGTATGAGGAAAATATGCCATTATATATGCAAATTTCGTTAAATGATACTGTAATACATCTATCTGAACATCATGGGGATGCTTCACCAGGCGGTGCAATTCGTGTGAAAATAGAGGATTTAAAAAGTTATTATGCTATTTTATCAAGTAAAGATTATGCGTATTCAAAACCTGATATAGAGAGAACACCTTGGGATACAATTGAATTAACTGTGATTGATCCGTTCTCAAATAGAATTACATTTTATGAGGAAAGGGTTTAGAAATTGAGGTGTTATAAATAATTTATCAAAGTAGGGGTTACAATGAAGAGAAAAATAGCGATGATTTCAGATATTCATGGGAATAGTCACGCTTTAAAGGCGGTATTAAAAGATATTCGAAATGATAATAAATTTAGGTGATAGTGTGTATGGGCCGTTAGATCCTTTGGGGACAATTGAAATATTAATGAGTAACGAGATGATACATATTAAGGGGAGTTTACTTTATAGTGAACTGCTCTTTTTTATTTTGGATAGATATTGAATTATAAAAAAATAAAATGTTATGATTATGGAAACGTATGAACATATGAACATGTATTCATGTGTTTGTGAGAAGGAGGAATTGGAATGAAAGATATAATTATCGTTGGAGCTGGTCAAGCTGGATTAACAATGGGATACTACTTGAAGCAGGAAGGATATAGTTTCTTATTACTTGAGGCGGGAAACCGAATTGGCGATTCTTGGAGAGACCGCTATGATTCTTTGCAGCTCTTCACACCAAGGGAATATAGTAGTTTACCAGGTATGATATTAAAAGGAGAAGGGAATGGATTTCCATGTAAAGATGAAATTGCAATTTATTTAGAAGAATATGCAAGGTATTTTCAATTGCCGGTACAATTACAGACTCAAATTTTAAAAATAAGAAAAGAGAAAGAAATATTTGAATTACACACTCCTACAGAAATTTTACAATCGAAAAAAGTTATTATCGCATCAGGTGGTTTTCAGCAACCATTCATCCCCTCATTTTCACAACATCTTTCATCACATATTTTTCAAATACATTCATCACAATATAAATCACCATTACAAATTCCAAAGGGAAAAGTACTTGTAGTAGGTGGTGGGAATTCAGGCATGCAAATAGCAGTAGAACTTGCAAAAACTCATGAAGTTACAATGGCTATAAGTCATCCGTTAACCTTTTTACCGTTATATCTTTTTAGAAAAAGCATTTTTAATTGGTTAGAAAAAATGGGTTTATTGTATGCCGAAATACATACAAAGAGAGGAAGGTGGTTTCAGAAGCGAAAGGATCCCATTTTTGGTTTTGAAGGTAAGGAACTTATTCGTAGTGGAGCAATAAAACTACAGGGAAAAGTGGTAAGTGCATCAGGAAATAATATTATGTTTCAGAATGGTGGCACGTATAGTGCACAAAGTATTATATGGTCAACTGGTTTTGTTCAAGATTATAAATGGATTGAAATAGAAAAGGCAGTGAATATGAATGGATTTCCTAATCATACAAAGGGAATGAGTCCAGTAAGAGGATTGTATTATATTGGACTGCCGTGGCAATCTCAAAGGGGTTCTGCGCTTATTTGTGGTGTAGGAAAGGATGCGGTGTATTTGCTTTCTGAAATCAAAAAATAGATCAGTAGCAACAGCTACTGATCATCCATATGTACATGAATTAGGAGAGGTCAAACATTTCAAACGTTTATTAGCTTTAGTATAATAGATTTTCACGAAATAAAAAACTGAAAATTATAATTTTTTGTTGAGAAAGTTTTTTGTATCGAAATATATAAAAAAACGGGGATTTCTATTGAAAGAAAATATGATATTTATATTTTAGTAAATTATGATATAGTCTATATAAGATTCTTTTCCTTAAATTAGGTTTTTTGTATAGTAATTACATTCGCAGTTGGAAAGGGGAAAAAATTGTGAAGTTTGATGATCAACGTCTACTAGGAATACGATTAGGTTCTGTACTCATAACAGAAGAAAATCAATATTTAGTAATTAAGAAGAAAGATCATTATGCACTATTAAACATACATAATTTAGAATGCACACATGTCGAAGTGCAGTTAGAGCATATTGAAGAACTGTTGCATGAGGATTTCCAAGAAAGTATAACGGAAATTATCGCACCAGAACATATTAAAATTGTGGTGAAAAATGTTATATAAAGAAAGAAGCTGGGAGAATCAGCTTCTTTCTTTGTTTTACTTCGTTAATTATAAGGATAACATTTTTGAAATCTCACCAATAATTCCATCCTTTTGATGAACACCTAAATCCGAGTTCGTCATAATAACAGCGCCATTACCTCGGTATGGATTACATACCATCATACATTGAAATCCAACACCCCAGCCAAGTGAATGAATTTGTAAGTCTTCATTAGAATACTCTAGAAAAACACCTAACCCAGTCCATTTGGTGCATCCTTGAGGAGAAATCATATCTTGTACTGTTTTTTGAGAAAGTTCCAGTTTGCTATTTCCCTGTAAGGACTGAATGATTTCAATAATTAAAGTTGATAAGTCAGTTGGTGTTGTCCAAATGCCTGAAGCTGCTGCGAATGGATAAAATGGATACTTCTCATTTGTTACAGTTCCATCTTTATTATGCCCGCAAGCAAAAGCATCGGTTTTATCTATGTCTTCGGGAGAGAAGAGTGTACTATTTTTCATTTGTAGTGGCTGAAAAATAAATTCTTCAAGTAAAAGGTTGAACGATTTTCCAGTAATATCTTCAAGTAGTTGTTCGATAATACAAAAATTTGCGTCAGAGTAGTGGAATTGGCTTTCTGGTGCATAAGTTACTTCTATAGGTACTGGGCAATATAATGTTTTACCAGCAAGGAGCTCATCCATTTTAGGTAGTCCTTGTGCAAGTGTATAATGTTCAAAACTATTGGGAGGATCAATGATTCCAGATTGGTGACTTAATAAGTTTCGCAGCGTGACTTTTTTCTGTGAAGTAAATAGATTGGTAGGGATGTTCCAAGATGTGAGTCTATCATTTACGTCTTCATCTAAATGTACGATTCCTTGATCTGATAACGTTAGTACAAGCATTGAAGTGATGAATTTGCTAATAGAACAAGAATTGAATATGGAATTCGTAGTGACAGTTCTAGTTGTTCCAGATTTAAGTGTTCCGAAAGCAGTAGCTTCATCAAGTTTACCGTCACGTATAACGGCAAAGCTTAACCCTGCAACAGAATATTGGTTCATTTTCTCATATATATTGTTACTTTTTAAGTTCATAGTGACTCCTTTCTTTTAAAAACAGAATATTAATTTTATTATACATGAGTAAATAGAGAGAAGAAGAGCAAAAGAAAACACTTCATCATTTTTGATGAAGTGTTTTCTTTTATTTTGCAGAAATTCGCATTATAAATTGAAGTAATTTATCTCTATACATATACATTAGCCATAGAGTTGATATGTAGGAAATAAGTGTTCCTTTATTTTCAATTGGTGCATTGAAAACAAACCAACCAACTATATCAAATAACAAATGTAGTGCAATTGAAAGAACTACAAATTGTAGTAACGTCTTAAAAAATCTTTTCATAAAGTGTCCCCCTAAAATAAAAGGTTTTATCCCCATTAACGGGCAGTAAAACTCCCACCTCAAAATTCGACTGGGGCAAAGAAGTTAGGTGGGAGTCGGGCTGCCCGTAAACGCCCGATTGGTAAAGACTAATAATCAGTGGGGGACGAACAAAACCCCCACTGATTAAAGTTTCACTTTATCAACAATGTTGTATATTACTATTATACATTAAATGTGTCCTGTGGTAAAATTTACATAAGTTACTTAAATAAAACAATGCTAGTGAGGAGGAACAGTCTTGGAATTTTGGATTGTCATACCGATAGCGGCCTTTGGATTTATGTATCTCGCTGAAAAATTAAATAAAATCGAAAAGAAAACAGATACGTGTTTAAAGAGGATGGAAGATAGATTACAATTAATTTCGAAAGAAATGGGAATTGTAGATAGAGAACCTGAAATTAATAAAGAATTACGCCAGCTTGTGGAAGATGGAAAAACGATTACAGCAGTTAAGAGAGTAAGAGAAGCATTTGGTTTTTCAATACTAGAAGCAAAGCAATATGTCGATAAATTATGAAAAAGATCATCCATTTGGATGATCTTTTTTTACTGAACCATACGTGTATTTACATATACGGCTATTATGACGTGTCCAATTACAATGATAGGAAATACGATTTTTGCATTAGGGGTAGTGAAGACACTACCAATTGTGGCGATAATACCGGCAATTAAATTATAAAAACCAACTATTTTTGATAACTTCACTTTGTCAGGTACACGGCGTTCATTGAATCCTGATAAGAGCCAAGTGCATTGTTTTACTCCGATGAAATAAGCTAATGCAAATGAAATGATTGCTAGTATGAATAATGATGGGGAAGCGAAGAGAGTCATTAAAAGCACCTCCGTTAAAGGGTTATAAATAAATTATAGTATGAATGTTATAATTTTTAAAAAAGTAATTGTAATTTTAAGTTTTAAAGCGTACAGAATTTTGTACGCTTTTTTATTAACTGCATGAAAAATATGTAAGTGAATATGGAACAAACTGTTAAGTTGAATTGTCTATTTTAGGTAATAACCATTTAATTTGAAAGAAAGGATTGATAAAAATGAAAAAGAATACATTGTTAAAATTAGGGGTATGTGTTAGTTTACTAGGAACAATTCAATTTGTTAGCACAATTTCTTCTGTGAAAGCGGAACAAAAGCTAGAGCAAAAAGTAATAAAGAATGAGACAGGAACTATTTCAATTTCTCAGTTAAACAAAAATGTATGGGTTCATACTGAGTTAGGTTATTTTAATGGAGTAGCAGTTCCTTCGAACGGTCTAGTTCTTAACACTTCTAAAGGGTTAGTGCTTGTCGATTCTTCTTGGGATGATAAGTTAACGAAGGAACTAATAGAGATGGTAGAAAAGAAATTTCAGAAGCGCGTAACGGATGTCATTATTACACATGCGCATGCTGATCGAATTGGCGGGATAAAAACGTTGAAAGAAAGAGGCATTAAAGCGCATAGTACAGCATTAACTGCGGAACTAGCAAAGAAAAATGGATATGAAGAGCCACTTGGAGACTTACAAACAATTACGAATATGAAGTTTGGAAATATAAAAGTAGAAACGTTCTATCCAGGGAAAGGGCATACAGAAGATAATATTGTCGTATGGTTACCGCAATACAACATTTTAGCTGGAGGCTGTTTAGTGAAATCTGCGGAAGCTAAAGATTTAGGGAATGTTGCTGATGCATATGTAAATGAATGGTCGATATCGATTGAGAATGTATTGAAACGATATGGAAATATGAACTTAGTAGTGCCTGGTCATGGAGAAGTAGGGGACAGAGGATTACTTTTACATACATTGGATTTGTTGAAATAAGAAACAAGAAATAAAGTAATAATGAAGCGAATTGTAGATTTAAGAAATTTTTGGAATACAAAAGAGAGGAGAAAACTATTTCCTCCTCTTTTTCTTTTAACTATATTGAAATGCCGAAGCTATTGATTACGCCTAAATATGTTACTGAGATTTTAATTCTAAATATACAAATACTAGTACCGTCATAATTGCTATAATAACGTAAGTAACATCAAGCATTATAAGTGTCTTTAATGTTTCAGTCATCCTAATTCACCCCTGTTATAAAAATATAACATGACCTCTTATCAATTAAATAAGAGATCATAAAGATAACAATGTACATGAAATTTCTTAAGTAGTTTCTATATAAATATATCATATAAATAATGTAAAAAATGTTAAGATGGTGTAAATATATTGTAAATAAAGAGGTTTCCTATAAAATCTTTAATCAAAAAATTGATAGTTCTTCAAAATGAAAAAACGCTATTCTTTCTGTTGAATGATAGAAAGAATAGTGTTTTTGTATGCTTATTAGTTGCTAATAGTTCTCTAAATCAATTATCTAGCTATTTGAAAGCATCAACAAAGGTGTCCATTTTTCTGTATGTTTTTTAGTGTCAGTAAAAATATTATGTCAACAATATGAACTGTCACAAATTTATATATATTATTGTGATTGATATCACATCCTTTTTTCCTAATGGGTATTATGCTTGATTTGTAATGAATGATTGGGAGAGGGTGGGATGATATGTTTTGTTATCAATGTGAACAAACGCCAACAGGCGGATGTAAAGTGATGGGTGTTTGTGGTAAGAATGAAACAATTGCAAGTTTACAAGATACGATTGTGTTTGGATTAAAAGGAATAGCGGCTTATCGTACGCATGCTGCGCAGCTAGGGTATACAGATGCATTTGTAGATGCTACAACTCAAGAAGCGCTATATATGACATTAACAAATTCTAACTTTAATGAACAAGAACATATTGATATGGCTATGAAAGTAGGGAAATCGGCTTTACGAGTAATGGAGTTATTAGATGAGGCACATACGAATCACTTTGGTGTTCCGGAGCCTGTTCAAATTACGCAGAACCATGTAGAAGGTAAGGCAATTGTAGTTACTGGTCATAATTTATTTGCATTAGAAGAGTTATTAAAGCAAACAGAAGGAAAAGAAATTAACATTTATACGCATTCTGAAATGCTACCAGCACACGGATATCCACAACTGAAAAAATATAAACATTTAAAAGGAAACATTGGTAAGGCATGGTACGATCAACGACGACTTTTCGAAAAATTCACTGGTGCTATATTAGCTACAACGAACTGTGTTATGCCAATTAAAGGATCATACTCTGATCGATTCTTTTCATATGATATTGCAGGCTTAGAGGGCGTACAAAAAATTGAAAATGACGATTTTACACCAGTGATTCAAAAAGCGCTAGAACTTCCAGAAGTACATATGGAGTCGGATGAACAGTTAGTAACAGGGTTTCATCATAATACAGTATTATCATTAGCTCCAGAAATTATTGAGGCAGTAAAGGAAGGGAAAATTAAGCGTTTCTTTGTTATCGCAGGTTGTGATGCACCAGGAAAAGGCGGGGAATACTATCGTGAATTAGCAACGTCGCTTCCGCCAGAAACGGTTATTTTAACAACTTCTTGCGGGAAATTCCGCTTTAATGATGTGAGTTATGGTGTTGTACCTGGTACGGAGATTCCGCGTTACATTGATTTAGGACAATGCAATAATTCAATTTCTACAGTGAAAATAGCGGCCGCTTTAGCAGATGCTTTCCAATGTGAAGTGAATGAATTGCCAGTAAGTATTGTCTTATCATGGTTTGAACAAAAAGCGGTTGCTATTTTACTTGGGCTATTTAGCCTTGGTATTCAAGATATTCGCATTGGTCCAAAGGCACCTGAATTTATTTCACCTGGTGTGCTTGATGTATTACAAGAGACATTCGGTTTAAAACTAATTACAACCGCAGCAGAAGATATGAATATGATGTTATCGTAACAAAAAGGATGTCCTATATGTAGAGTTGACTTTATAAAGAGTTTGTATGTATTCGCAAGCTCATGTATTAGATGCACAGGTGCATTAGTAGAAGAACAAAAAAAATGATCCGTCTTTTTAATAAGGAGAGCTATCTACATTCATTAACTTCGGAATATTATAACGCCCAAAATAAAAATGCGGAATTTTTGTTTTGGGTATTTCCTTTTCTTAGCTGGATAGGTATGTGGTGAGATTTCTTAAGAAGAAAATAGGCAGTATCCAATAGATAATAGCGGATTTAAGAAAAAATTTAAAAATCGAGTTGACATTCTATCTACATAGTCATACAATGTAGTGGTAATGAGTAATACTGAATAGCGTAGTTTTTAAAAATATATTCAGTATCCAATAGGCAAAAGCGGATTTAAGAAAAAATTTAAAAATCGAGTTGACATTCCATCTACTTAGTCATACAATGTAGTTGTAATAAGTAATACTGAATAGTGAGGTTTCTCAAAAGCTATTCAGTAAAAATTAGCCTTAGTACTCTGTGATACTGAATATAAGTCAGACAGAATAGGGGGTAAAGGAGGATCAGAATATGGAAAATTTAACTGAAATGTTGAAAGGTTCGCTGGAAGGATGTGTTCTGGAAATCATTAGCCGCCGTGAAACTTATGGCTATGAGATTACCCGCCACCTTAATGAGCTTGGGTTTACTGAAGTCGTGGAAGGAACGGTCTATACCATCCTTGTGCGATTAGAGAAGAAAAAACTTGTGAATATTGAAAAGAAACCGTCAGACATGGGGCCGCCTCGCAAGTTTTATTCACTAAATGAGGATGGCCGTCAGGAGCTTGAATCATTTTGGAGAAAATGGGATTTTGTATCATCAAAAATTAACGTCTTGAAGTCAAACTAGCCTCATAAGATTAAATATTCGGCCGATATTTTGGGAGTTTCTTGTTCTGCTTTATAAAAAAGGAGGAAAAATAATATGTTGGAAATGTTCAAAAAATTAATTGGTGATAAAAAAGAGTACAAAATGATGATGGCACGTGTTGGAGCTCTGCCAGAGGACTATCAGTTTGTGTTTAAGAAAATTCAAAACTACATGTGGAATTTCTCAGCTGGTAACGGGATGGATATGCTACACATACAGTATGAACTAATCGATTTGTTTGAAGCCGGTGCGGCGGAAGGCAGACAAGTGCTAGAAATCACTGGGGAGGACGTGGCATCCTTTGCTGACGAACTAGTGGCAAATGCTAAAACTTATGTTTCCAAGTATCGTGAAGATTTGAATGAAAGTATCATGAAGCAATTGAGAAAAAAATAAATGCAACAGGTAATACCGACTGATTAGCTGGTTACAAATGTGAATTGACGCCATTGCTATTCAGTTATATTTTTAAATCAGTACTAAGTAATACAGATTATCAGTAATACTAAATAGAGGGTGTAGGCAGTCTATCTTTACAAAACATTTTTTAAGGAGGAAAAAAGCATGACCAATACAGCGATTTCTGTAAAAGGATTAAAAAAATCCTTTAAAGATAAGGAAGTGTTAAAAGGGGTAGATTTTGAAGTGCAGCGTGGCTCCATTTTCGCACTGCTGGGCTCAAATGGAGCGGGCAAGACGACGATAGTCAATATCCTCTCGACGCTGATGAAGCAAGATGGCGGCGAAGTAGGTATTTGTGGTTTTGACGTTCAGCGTCAACCGGATCATGTTCGTCAAAGTATCAGTCTGACAGGGCAGTTTGCAGCTTTAGACGGAATGCTTACGGGGAGAGAAAACTTGATAATGATTGCCAAGTTGCGTGAAGTTTCTAGTCCTGCTCAAGTCGCTGATAATTTGCTTGCAAGATTCAGCCTGACTGATGCAGCCAACCAGAGGGCAGACCAGTATTCAGGTGGGATGAAGCGCCGGCTTGACATCGCGATGAGTTTGATTGGGGCGCCAGCAGTCATTTTTCTCGATGAACCGACGACAGGGCTTGACCCCGAAGCGCGGATTGAAGTGTGGGATACCGTCAAGGAACTTGCCGGCGGCGGCACAACCATCTTGCTCACGACCCAGTACCTCGAGGAAGCCGAACAACTGGCGGACCGTATCGCTATCTTGCATGGCGGAAAAATTATTACGACTGGTACTCTTACAGAACTTAAAGAGATGTTCCCGCCAACAAAAGTGGAGTATATCGAGAAGCAGCCGACATTGGAAGAAATTTTCCTTGCGATCATTGGCAAAAAGGAGGAGATGTAAATGAAGAGCAAAACAGGGGTATTATTAGGACGCTTAATGCGCAACATTATGCGCAGTCCAGATACAATTATTACAGTAGCGATTACGCCGATTATGATGATGCTGTTGTTTGTCTACGTATTTGGCGGCGCCATAAAGACAGGAACGGATAACTACGTCAATTATTTATTGCCGGGAATCTTGCTGATGGCTATCGCATCCGGTGTCGCTTACACTTCCGTACGGTTGTTTACGGATGTAAAGAGCGGGCTGATGGCACGTTTCATTACTATGCCTATCAAGCGTTCGTCGGTATTATGGGCTCACGTATTAACATCACTTGTTGCTAATGTGCTTACTATCGTGGTGGTTATTCTTGTTGCGCTCTTAATGGGCTTCCGTTCCAGTGCTAATATTCTGGATTGGCTTGCGGTAGCTGGAATACTCGGGATGTTTACGCTGGCGCTGACATGGCTGGCTATCATTCCTGGGTTGACAGCGAAGTCTATGGAAGGGGCGACAGCCTACTCGTACCCACTAATTTTTCTGCCCTTTATTAGTTCGGCCTTTGTTCCTACCGAAACTATGCCAAAAATTGTTCGTGCGTTCGCTGAAAACCAGCCTGTGACTTCAATCGTGAATGCGATTCGTGCCCTCTTATATGAAGGGACTGTTGGCAACGATATTTGGATTGCACTTGCTTGGTGTGTGGGCATTATGGTTATCGCTTACTTCTTCGCCGGCAAAGCATTTAAACGTCAGTTAGGGTAACACCACCAGTTCGGTGCACAATGGCAACTAAACCTTCTGGAATAATATATATATATGGGAAAGTGGATTTAAATCACATTAATCTTAGTTATTGCTATAATTGTTAGTATTCTTACTGGTTACTCAGTTGGTACGTAAGTAGGTTCAGACGTTGAGAAAAATCAGCCTGAGAGAGTTAAAGGGAAGAGATAATATTTTGACCTCAATTCTAATTGCCATATAATAAATGCAATTTCTATACATGAAAAGCCCACCTATTTTCGTAGGTGGGCCATATCTTTATTACACAATACGAAAGTAGACTCTCTTTTTCTAAATATGAAATTATGCATATTTAGAAAAAACTACACTTAATAAATATTACATATAGTAAATGGAAACTTATGGTGTTATTCTTTTGAAAGGCGTAACATGTCAATCATTATAGAAGATGTGGTGGCTCCTTGGTAAAGAAGTTCTTTTTTTCTGAAAAATGAATATTAATTCGATATTAGTTATAATTATTCGGTTAGATGATTTTATGTTTTCTTAATTTATTCCTTTATATCTACAGTGATTATTTATTATAACAGTTTTTACGTCTAAAATAAGATATTTCAGCAAAGGGGAATATAACTATCTTTATAATGAGTTCCCAATATAATTAACGTGTTAACAAAAATGATATCTGTATTATTTTCCCCTTTTTGCTAACTAATACAGCTTCAAACAATGGACACAATTGCTACATAGCAATTGTAATTTATTATCTATTCATAATTCTGTTTATTCTGTCTTTCTAAAAATAAAAAAATATTAGACTCGTAAATATAAACGTTATAATGAGGGCGTCGAGAGGTAACCGATTACCTACGGAGAAAATATCAAACATTTTTAAATTGGACAGACTGAAACGATTAATTGCAGAAAGGTGTGTGACCAGAAGGGGAATTTCTTCAAAATAGTTTAGTAGCAGTGGACATCGTATTAGCTGGTGTAAACAATATCATCAATGCTGACGAAGTATAGGGTTGGAGGATAAATGCCTCGCACATTAAGAGAGACAGCTTTAGGTGGAATCGTTTACAATATGGTGCATCAAGTAAGCGGTTCATTTTTTAAGAATGGTCTATATTCTTAAGCCTAAAAAGAGACGTAAGAATAGGATACAAGGGGGATTTATTATATGAATGGGAATACTGCAAAAAAAATAGAATTTCAAGCTGAAAACACTGCAGTGAAAAATGAGAAATATCTAGATCCTAAAAAGTGGCATAAACAAGATACTACCTGGGCATTGAGCCTTTTTGGAACAGCAATTGGAGCAGGGGTGCTCTTTTTACCGATTAATGCAGGTTCAGGTGGTTTATTATCATTACTACTAATTACATTGCTTGCATATCCAGTTATGTATTACTCACATAGGGCACTTGCTAAAATGATTTACACTTCTAATTCTGCTGATGAGGGGATTACAGGCACAATAAGAGAGTATTTCGGAAATAAGGCAAGTATCATTTTTAACATCGTATATTTCGGCTCAATTTATACAATCGTATTGATGTATTCGGTTGCGCTTACAAATACCGCAAGTAGTTTTATCGTGCATCAATTGCACATGCCGGAGCCTCCAAGGGCCATTTTATCTCTTGTATTAGTGCTCGGCCTTATTGCTATACTAAATTTTGGTCAAGATATTACTGTGAAAATCATGAGTATGCTCGTATATCCTTTCATAGCTTCTCTACTTTTCATCGCAATATCTTTAATTCCACAGTGGAATACGTCAATGCTTAGCTTTTCAAGTGTTTCTACTGCTTCAACAGGAACAGGATATTTTGGAACGATATTAATGATTCTACCAATCATCGTATTCTCATTTAATCATTCACCTATGATTTCATCATTTGTTGTGAAACAGAAGGCTACGTATGGAATAGAAGCTACTGATGCTAAATGTGCACAAATACAAAAAGTTTGTTATATCATGACATTCGTTGTAGTTATGTTCTTCGTTTGGAGTAGTACACTGAGTTTGACTCCAGAGGATTTAAAAATGGCAAAAGAGCAAAACTTATCAATCCTTTCATATCTTGCTAATGAGCTTAATTCGCCTGTAATCACTATTGCAGCTCCAATCATTGCTTTTGTGGCTATTACAAAGTCTTTCCTTGGCCATTATATAGGAGCATTTGAGGTAATGCGTGACATGATTATTAAGTTCGGTAAAACACGTGGAAAAGTTATTGAAGAAAAAACAATTAAGACAATGATCCTTACTTTTGTTGTATTAACATGCTGGTTTGTCGCTTATACAAATCCAAGTATTCTTGGAATTATTGATTCTCTGAGCGGTCCATTAGTTGCTGCTATCTTATGTCTATTACCGATGTATGCGATTAGTAAAGTACCAGTACTAGCTAAATACAAAGGGAAAATGAGCAATGTATTTGTTATTGTTGTAGGTGTACTTACTGTTTTAGCAAGTATTAAGTCATTATTCTAAGTCATTATTGTTGGTTTTAGTTCAAAAATAGTGGAATATGAAAAAAGAATGAAAGATCTTATGGATAAGATAAATCCACACTCGAATTTTAACGAAGGTTAAACTCTAATATAAAAAGACATGAACAAAGATTAGTTCATGTCTTTTTTGTGTTCGCGTTATGACTAGAAGAGCGTTTAAAGCAGCGGTAGTAAATAAAATATTTTCTCTATTTGCTTGAAAATAGGGGTAACTGGCATCTAGTCAAACTCAATATTATTTTAGGTGTAACGGGTCACTGCTTATGGGCAGTATAAACATAATCTCTCTTTTAAACCTTCTAACACTTCTTCAGGCACTTCCCTAATTTTGATATCTTTACCTAGGAAAAGTAGCCAATTTGTTATCTCTGTTAATTCATCGAGATCGTTAACATTGATAAAAGTCTTTAGAATGGCTGTGGATTGGTAAGGATTTGTATAGGAAATAGAAATTTTTATAGGATGGTATTTTTTGAACTGGGCAATCGCTTTTGGACCAAGTTCAAGTACAAGGTTGATTGCTTCGTCCTTCTTACTGAGTTTTTCTAAAATTTTTTTCTTACTTAATCTATTTTTCGTCGTATAGGGTTCGAGATTGATGAGATGATCGACAGGGAGCATCTTCTTTTTTTCTTCTTTTATGTCAAAGCCTTCAATTATCCAATGGCTTTTTTCTTGATAAAGGTGCAGTAGATAAATTGGATAAGACTTGGTTTCCTCCTCTTCTTTTACGGTAATCAATAAATGGCTATCTAAAAGAAGGATTTGGATGAGTTTTTCTAACATAGGATGGGGGAGGTCAGAAAGCTCAAGTAGGTCAGGATTATGAGGGTTAGTCCCTTCAAAAAGCAAGATTTGATTTAAAAGAACAAGGTCATCCTGCTGGATTTCTGAGATGAGTCCTAGTAGTTTTTCGGCTAAAGACTGACGACTTTTTAGATAGGGAAGTTGTTGATTTCTTGTGGCCATAAAGGCAATAAAAAGAGCTTTGACCTCATTATCAGTAAAGCGAACAACGGGCAGGATAGAGTTATGCATGACAAAATATCCTCCATCCCTTCCAACTTCAGCGACGAGCGGCATCCCCATGGCTTCAATTTCTCTAATGTCTCTAATAGCTGTCGATCGTGAGATGTTAAATTCTCGTATGATTTCAGAAATTGTAAAGTGGGAGCGGTTGTTAATATAGCGCATGATCGTATTAATCCGTTCAACTTTTTTCATGTTAGTCTCCTAAACAGTATCATTTTTTGACATGATTTAAAGATATTATAAACTCATCAAGTGAAAAGATAAATCGTTTGATTAATTTAAAAGTGAGGAAGGTTTTAAATATGAAAAATTATACAATAGAAGAAAAAGATAGCTTTATCGTGTTAGGTATTGGAACTGAACTTAAGAGCCACTATACAGACTTTGCGGGCATAAACAAGGAAAAGGCAGACTTTTGGCTGGCCGTCGAACAAGATGGAAGGTTGGACACTTTAAAAGCTTTAGCTACAAATGATTACATTTTTTCTGTGAGTGAAGCGGTGAATAACAAGATGATGTATTACGCTGGTGTCATGACAGAGGCAACGATACAAGAAGAATCTAGAGTTATCCAGTTTCCGAGGGGAGAATACCTAGTAGTTAAAGGGGAAGGTAATACAGCTGAGGAGCTAAGTAATAAGCTTACTGGCATTGCATTTGGTCAAGCATTAGCAGAAGTAAAAGATTTTTCCTATGTTGGTGGGCCAAATACAACAGTTGAGATGGGGCAGCGAAACGGCTTAGTATTTGGTGAAATATGGATTCCAGTTGTTAGGAAGTAAAGTGTTAAAAGGAGAGATGGAATTGTCCTGTATCGTTGATTTTAAAAATGTAACTAAAGCTGGCTTAGAGTCTTCACCTGTAGCAGAAGCGCTTGCTGGTTTACGCGCCCATGAAGCTCGTTACTTTATGAACAAATACAAGCATGAATTTACGGTTGTACCAGCTAATGAAAGCGGGGAGACTCTTGATTATGTGAATCGCATTTTGAAAGAAGAACGTGATATTGAGTTTGCGGCCATACCTTTAGAAACATCACGTTTTCAAGTAGAGAATATCAAATTTGCGTACGTCTTCTACGAGGATGGTCTTGCAGTCAACGTCATGTATACGTTGGATAACCCAAAGAAGCGGGCCGTTGGATTTAAGCTTTCTGAGGGAATGGAGATACCAAAGGAGTTAGAAGAGAAATTTAAGTTTGCTAGGCAGAAGTCTAAACTTGCTGGAACAATTCGGGGTTCGTTTTTTGTAATAAAAGGAGAATATAGTGCAAGTTGAAGAATCGATCATTTGTTATATTGAGTTATTTTTTAAAAGGCGCGATTAAGGCTAACAATCTTGAATTGTTAGCCTTTTTTTACATAAGTATAATATTCATAGTCTGCTACACACTACGTTCAGATAAAATAAAACGAAAGGAAATTACTGTAGGGTGGTGGTATGAGATTTTGAGTCGATGGGCATGTGGTGCTCCCCATACCCATCAACTTAAGAATTCAGAATTACCCCGAAATGAAAAAATGAGCATTTTTGTTACAAGTTAGCACAAAATTTCGTTCTGGGGGTACTATAAGATTGTAGCTTGATGGAGATTTGACGCTACCCCTATAAAGGTATAGTTTTCGTACTTTCATATACAATCATGTCACTTAAGTAATGTGAGCGTCGCTGCTATTACATTGTCGACAAATGAACGTTGGGGGCGAGATTTCATCATAACCGTTAGGCCGATTAACGCTACAATCAGTGCCTGTGCCAAAGACTTTGCATCTGTGTTGACTTCCAGCTCACCTGATTGGATTCCACGTTCGATCGTCTCCTGAAAAATGACGGCGAGGTACATTTGATGTTCTCTGGTCAAAATTTCAAATCGCTCATCATGAGGTGCTAGTTCAACCATTGTATTGATACAAAAACAACCTTTACTAAGATCTCCTGCGTATTCTTCATTGACGACATCGGCAAAGAAAATAGAAAATGCCTCTTTTACAGAGGAGTGACTTTGAAGCCTAGTTCGTGTATCAGAGGCCCGAGACATTGTATATCTGCGAAGTGCGGCTTCAAACAATTCTTTCTTATCTCCAAAAGCTGAATAAATACTAGGGCGTTGAATGCCCATTCTAGAAGTAAGATCACTTAATGAGGTAGCCTCATAGCCCTTCTCCCAAAATAACTGCATTGCTGCATCTAAAACTTGATCCTCATCAAATTCACGAGTTCTTGCCATTAAGAATTCTCCTTCTCAAACTTTGATTTTATTAATTGTTTTAGGATAGGTGTGTAGGTAATTACAATTGTTGTTTTTATTACCAAACAGTATGTAATTATTATATAGTTAGCCATTATCTATGTCAAACCAATCTCCATTCATTTAATACAACATTAACTTTAGTGCAAATAAATCGTTGACATCATGAATGAGACTAAGTTATATTTACCAGTAATCATATTGTACTGAACGGTATGTTATGATTAAAAATCTAATGTGATTGGAGGTTAAGGTATGTTTAAAACAGAGACAAATATAGAAGATGATCCACTCTACACTAAGATAAGTCATAAATCTTCCATAACAAAACCTAATTTGAATCAACAGCCATCCATGTCTCACGCTTTGGCATTATTGTTTGCGGCTGCCTGTGGAATGTCTGTTGCCAATATTTACTTTGCACAGCCGTTGCTTGATCAACTATCTAATGAGTTTAGTATTAACCATTCCATTATTGGTGTTGTTATTACCGTTACACAAATTTTTTATGGAGTGGGCTTACTGCTACTCGTACCGCTTGGAGATTTGCTAAACCAGCGACGTCTAATTGTCGGTCAGATGCTATTATCTACAACAGCTCTGGTTATAGTTGGTACTGCTTCCTCCAGCATGGTGCTTTTCGCAGGTATGGCTTTGGTGGGTCTGCTTGCAGTTGTGACACAGACTCTCGTGGCGTTTGCAGCGACCATCGCTTCCCCTACAGAAAGAGGGCGTGTCGTTGGCATTGTAACAAGTGGGATTGTTATTGGCATACTTCTCGCACGTACTTTTGCTGGTATATTAACAGATGTTGCGGGATGGCGTTCTGTATATCTATTTTCTGCTGCGCTCATGCTTTTGATGGTTTTTATGTTTATAAAGATGTTGCCCAATGTTGAGCGCGAGGTAAAATCGCTATCCTACCCTCAGTTGATTAGATCGGTGCTTGCTTTGTTTATTCAAGAACGAACGTTACGCGTTCGCTCCGTTCTAGCTATGCTGATTTTTGCTGATTTCAGCATTTTGTGGACTTCACTAGTACTGCCACTTAGTACACCGCCAATTTCTCTATCTCATAGTGCAATTGGCGCATTCGGTCTTGTAGGCGTGGCTGGAGCCTTAGCTGCGGCACGGGCAGGGAAATTGGCCGATCAAGGTTACGGACAACGAACGACAGGTATTGCTTTAGCTCTATTATTGATTTCATGGTTGTTCATCAGTTATATAGAGCAGTCATTAATCGCGTTAGTGATAGGGATAGTTCTACTTGATTTGGCCGTACAGGCAATACATGTCACGAATCAAACCATGATCCTTCCATTGCATACAGAAGCACGGAGTCGACTTACTGCTGGATATATGGTGTTTTATTCTATCGGCAGTGCTGGTGGTTCAATTGCGTCGACTCAAATATACGCACACTTTGGCTGGGGAGGGGTTTCCTTACTCGGAGCCTCTGTCAGTGCTTTCGCTCTTCTTTTTTGGGCTATGACCAGACGAGTTAAGATTTCATGAAATAAACGTGTGTTAGCCAATATGAGAAACACGTTACTACCATAAAGGAAATGATTAATTTTTTTGACTTAAAATCTAATTGGACTAGGAGAGATAACAAATGGAAATAGGTATTACGTCTTTTGTAGAAACGAAACCAGATGTACATAGTGGTGAAGTGATAAGTCACGCACAGCGATTGCGTGAAGTTGTTGAAGAAATCGTTCTTGCTGATCAAGTAGGACTTGATGTGTTTGGTGTTGGTGAGCACCATAGGAAGGATTATGCAGCATCCTCTCCAGCGATGGTTCTATCAGCCGCGGCACCACAAACGAAAAAGATACGGCTCGCGAGTGCAGTAACTGTGCTTTCTTCAGCTGATCCTGTGCGCGTTTTTCAGGATTTTTCCACACTGGATGGCATTTCAAATGGACGCGCAGAGATTATGGCGGGTCGTGGTTCCTTTATCGAATCTTTTCCATTGTTTGGCTATAACTTGAAGGACTATGAAGAACTGTTTGAAGAACATTTGGACCTACTGCTCAAAATACGTCAGTCCGAAAAAGTGACTTGGGAAGGCGGACATCGACCAGCAATCAATAATTTAGGTGTGTATCCAAGACCTGTTCAAAATCCTTTACCGATATGGGTTGGTAGCGGTGGAAATCAGGAGTCTGCTATCCGTGCCGGTTTTCTGGGATTACCACTTATGCTGGCGATTATTGGTGGTAGCCCAATGCACTTTGCACGAATTGTACAGCTATATAAGAAAGCGGCGGCTCACGCTGGTCATGATGTATCAAAACTTCAGGTGGGATCTCATTCGATTGGATTTGTTGGAGAGAATACGGAATTGGCAGCAGATACATTTTTCCCGTCCACTCAGGCAGGCATGAATAAACTTGGTAAAGAGCGGGGGTGGCCTTATTATGATCGTTCCAGCTTTGATGCTGCACGAAGTTTTGGAGGGGCATTGTATGTTGGTGATCCAGATACAGTCGCCGAAAAAATCATCCATCTACGTAAGCATGTAGGGATTACACGCTTTATGATGTATGTACCATTAAGTACCATGCCACATGATCAAGTCATGCGTGCCATAGAATTGCTTGGAACAGAAGTTGCCCCTCGTGTAAGAGAGGAAATTGCCAAATGGGAAGCTGAAGGAGAACAGGAGACACATCTATTCCGTTAATTATTCCATAAGGATTGCATCAAGTCTCATTATTTAACTGGAGGAATTTATATGAAAATTGACAGTCGAGTATTACCAGAATTAAAACAGGCTTTCTCACAATTTCCAGGCTTTCAATTAGAGGGGGATCTAGAGGCGAGTCGAAGTCTCTTGTCGAATCCACATTTGGAAAAATCAGAGCTTGTACACATGACCAAGCGAATGATTCCTGGCGCTGCTGGCGAGATGTTAGTTAAAATTTACGAACCCGTTGAGAACAATCTTGATAAACTTCCAGCTATGCTGTGGATTCACGGTGGCGGATACGTAATGGGACACCCCGATATGGACGATGTTTTGTGTGAACGCTTTGTTCAGAATGCTAAATGCGTTGTTGTGTCTGTCGATTATCGACTTGCTCCCGAACATCCTTATCCAGCGGCCATCGAAGATTGTTATGCAGGCTTGGTTTGGATGACAAATGAGGCAGACTCGCTGGGCATTGATGTGAATCGAGTTGCGATCGCCGGTGCAAGTGGAGGCGGTGGACTAACAGCAGCGCTTGCGTTAATGGCTCGGGATAAAGGAGGTCCATCTATTATATTCCAGATGCCGCTGTATCCGATGCTTGACAACCGCAACATAACACCATCAAGCTATGAGATTACAGAAGACCACGCAACATGGAATAGAGCAAACAATTTGGCGGCTTGGAGTATGTACTTGGGCAAGGAGAAAGATTCCAACGAACTATCTCCCTATGCCGTACCTTCGAGAGCAGAAAACTTAGCAGGGCTACCGCCAACTTATACATGTGTAGGTCAACTCGATTTATTTCGAGATGAAACTATTGAATATGTAACACGACTTGCACAAGCAGGAGTAGACGTTGAATTTCACCTCTACCCCGGTTGCTTCCATTGTTTTGAAGTATTTGTGCCTGAAGCCGTAGTAAGTCAGCGTGCCAGTCAGAATTATTTTGATGCGATGGCACGGGCACTTCATCCATAATTTATCTTAGCTCAGTCATCAGGGTGTTCAACTGAAGGCATGAGTGATAGCTCTAGGTTTATTCGATGAGCAAAGATTACAGGACAAAGTACAAATAGTGCCACCATATACTTTGAATTTTGCCCTTACTCATTGATTAAAAACAGGAAATACTTCAAAGTTGGAATAGTTAACCAAGGTTTCAAAATAGTGTGCTAGCAATTCAACTTTTTACTGCAGTTACGATGATAAGCACAATCAACACTTTGGAGTGTTTTTTTCGTAAGTCGAGTTACTTTTTTAATCGCATTCATACTAAACAGCAGCAGGAAAGGGCGCCAATTGAACATTGGCACCGTTTATAAGAAGCGATAGACTGCATCCTTAGCTGGATCTTCATTTCAAGCTCGGAAAAAATAGAATTAAGTTCTTTTGGTAGTTGATGATATTGGTTATTTTGAGCTATTGTAGTTAAGGCACCTCTTCTGTGGTAGTGATTTCTAGGTAATCTCACTATACCAAGGATTGAGGTGTTTTTCATTTTACTCAAGTTGTACAGTACACAATTGATAGACTCTAAATTCAATATAGCTAAATCTCCCCGCTTATTTTATAGGTGCGAAAGTTGAGTTATGTAATTCCCATCTTAATGAAGAATTATTGAACTATATTTCTCCATTAGAATGGGAACACATTAATATTCTAGGAAAATACCGATTTAGTATAAAAGAAATTGCATCAATAGACTCCCTACGATCACTACAAACAACTTAACAGTAAAAAGCCAGTTATTCTCTTAGAGTACCGGAAATCGGCTTTTTCTTATGAAATTTTGCTTAGCGTACGAAATTCGCGTTTTGATGGTGCTACCCCATTATGTTGAAAAGGAAAAGAACATCTGTGGAACTAGTGGTGACAATAGAGTTGTTCCACAAATGAGACAGAAGAATAGTGTGCTCTATCCGGGAAAATTGGAATATTTATGATTATAGAAACTGTAGCTATTGAAAATAGAACAAATAAAAGCTAAATAACAATAATATAATCTCTTTTCTAGATATGCCTTTATCAAGAATCAAAAAACTTAATACCACTTAGTACAAAAGCATCAGAACTTGGGCTATAACCAACTAACTTTCTTGTTCCTTCAATATCAATTCGTTTAAACCTGTTGTTAGATACACCATGTAAAATTGAAAATGGAGGTAAGTTCTTTGCCGTCATCGACTTTAAGAGAAGGTCCATAAAATCTTCTGGGCTTAAGTATGCACTCATATCTCTAGCTGTTAGTGGTTTACCATATGGATTATAATCATCATATGCACCTATACGAATAGCAAGACTTTGTAACCCTTCTTCATAAGCAAAATAAGAAGCAACAGCCTCTGCAAAACACTTACTTACCCCGTACATATTTTTGGGCCTCGTGGGTGAATAAGCATGTGGTTGATAATCCAAAGGATAGCCTTCAATTGTTTGAGCACTGGAAGCAACTATCACTTTGGATACATTATTATCACTAGCAGCTCTAAAAATATTATAGGTTCCCTTTATATGATTTTCTAATAAGGAGCCATAAAAATCAGCATTTGGCGAAGGATTACCTGCCAAGTGTATAACTATATCTATACCTTTCGTAAATTCTTGACAAGCAGCTAAATCAGAAACATCTAAATATATGATTTCATGATTTGTATCTTTAAAAGTTTCTAAAGCAGATAAGTTAATATCTGCTAGCCGTAACTGGTAATTCCCTTGCTTATCTAGGAATCTTGTAACATCTTGGCCAATCTTACCTGCAGCACCTGTAACTAAAATTTTTTGCATTTCACTTCATCCTTCCATAAAAAATACATCCCTTGTCAAGGGTCATATAATAGAGCATGCACTTATTGTATGTTGGTAATGGCATTAAATAAAACGAAGAAATATAATGGAGACATGAATAAAATTCATGAGGAGGACCATAGTGACTTTAACAAAATATGAAATATTTAACAAAGTGGCAGAACTCAATAGTTTTACAAAAGCTGCAGAAGTGTTAGGTTTCACCCAATCTGCTGTAAGTCATGCAATTAGCAGTTTGGAAAAAGAGTTGTCCTTTCCTTTATTTATTCGTAATCACTCTACTTTAACATTGACCAAAAATGCAGAGGAGCTTTTAATTACCGTTCGGAAAATTTTATACTATAACAACATGCTGAAGCAGGAAGTAGCCGCTATCAATGGGTTCCAAAAAGGAACAGTAAGAGTGGGGGTTTTTTCGAGTATTTCTAAAAACTGGATTCCTGGTATTCTTAAAAAAATGGAGGAAAAGTTTCCAAATATTGAAATCGAATTACTGGAAGGAAACTATGCTGAGGTTGAGAATTGGTTACAAAACGGGAGATTAGATTGTGGATTTATTAATAATGATACTTACTTTGAATCCTTTGAAAAATCCTTTGAAATCGTACAATTGAAGAGGGATCGACTTTTATGTGTTGTATCTAACCAATCCCCATTATGTAAGGAAAACCAAGTATCAATGCAACAAATAGAAAATGTACCTTTTATTATGCCAACATATCAGTGTTATGATGATATTCAAAAAATATTTAGGGAGAATAAAGTTAGTCCCAATATTAGATTCGAAAATATGAATGAATACTCAGTGATCTCCATGGTGGAGAATAATCTAGGAATTAGTATATTGCCAGAAATGATTATACCGACATCAAAAATTTCTTTTGCAGCCATTCCACTTGAAAGTGATAGCTATCGAACTATTGGATTAGCTATAAGAAAACCAACCTCACTCGCGACTAAGAAATTTTCTGAGATTACTAAAAGGTGGGTATCATTTGAATCAATTTAATTTTGCCAAAATCTGAGTTATTTAAACTGATAGGGTTCTTCTTGAACGGAGCAGATTAGTTCAAGAAGCAATGAGAAAAAGTTATATATTATGTGTTGATGTAGAACTATAATATACGAAAATCAGGAGGTAATTATATAATAATATATAAATTATACGACAGAACACCCTAATAACTTTGACTAATTACTAAACCTATATGAATCTTTATGGTGGAATTCACTTAAATTAACAAGTAATGATTTGGAACGAATGTGCAATCAAAGTTGATACGCCATTTACGCATTTGATGAAAAATAATTAGTGGGTATGGGACGTGTTATTTCAGATGGTGTAATTACTGGAGTAGTTTGGGGAATATGCGTTCTACCAATCTATCTGTCCGAAGGAATCGCCGCCATGTACAAATAGCGCTGGGCAATTGAATCATTTTTCCGCTGGATTTAGCTGAATTTGAACGTTCCCGTATTGTTTGGCACAACATCCAATGCGTTGTTCAATCAGTTATTCACAGCTATAATTGCCTATGCTTTGCTGAAATTTCTTCGTGCACAAGGCCAAAAGACAAAATAAACGCTTGTCATTTGCAGGTTTCACACGCCTGTTTCTTTGTGAAGCCTTGTCAATTGAGTGACAAATTAGTTTGAAAGAAACACTTGAATTCTACAGGTCGATAAATCAAGAAACTGTATTACTTTGGTTAATCAACATACGTGTTAATTTATAGTATAATGATTGCTTGAAATAATGCGGTGGAAAACAGGGAAAAGAGGGAACCGATGCCTACTATACTAGTTGCTGACGACGATGCGAACATTCGCGAACTCGTCTGTTTATTTCTACGCAACGACGGATTCGCAACAGCTGAAGCAGCGGACGGCAAGGAAGCACTGGCCGTCTACATCTCAACGAATGTCGATCTTGTCGTACTTGACATTATGATGCCGATTATGGATGGTTGGACGTTAAGCAAGGAGCTCCGAAGAGCCAATCCTGATCTACCTTTACTTATGCTGACTGCGAGAGGAGAAACATGGGAGAAAGTGAAAGGTTTCGAACTTGGGACGGACGATTATTTAACCAAACCATTCGATCCGTTAGAGTTGACGGTTCGTGTTAGGGCACTACTCAAACGATACAAGATTGGCTCCACGCAGACGATCCATTTAGGGAACGTCATCCTTGATCGACAGACCTATAAGGTGATGAAAGGGACGGAGTCGCTTACGTTGCCGCTAAAGGAGTTCGAATTGCTGTATAAGCTCGCTGGAACACCCGGACAAGTCTATACGCGCGTGCAGTTGATCGATCAGATTTGGGGTATCGATTACGCCGGAGATGATCGAACGGTAGACGTACATATTAAACGGCTGCGTGAACGGTTCGCGACAACACCCGATTTTCGGATCGAAACGGTGCGCGGGCTTGGGTATCGGCTTGAGGTTTATGAATGATCAGATCCTTATATATACGTGTTGTCCTGACATTTTTAGTCTCCATCATCGGGGGCACGATCATTTCTTTTTTGGTGTCAACTTGGATATTCGAAGATAAATTGAACGAAAACGCTCAAATCAACTTACGTAACTTTGGCCAAGACATCGTCCGGATTTACAAGACCTTTCCGTTACATGAAGCGGACTTGTTCGTAAGTGAAATGAAGCAGCTCGATTCTTATTATATTCGAATTTACGAAGCAACGGGTCAGTTCAAGTCTTACGGTAAACTTCACGGACACAAACCTGCGCCTGTGACGATGGAGCAACTAAAGAAAGTATTAGATGGAGGTGTTGTTCAGGACACTCCTAATGGTATTGCCACGGTCCTCTTAGGGTTGCCGTTGAAAACGGAAATGGGAACGAAAGCGATATTTTTGGAAGCGCTCGCCCCTCCTTCAGCCTCTTTTGTCACAAAATGGGCATTGGTCTTTGCAACATGTTCGTTGATTACAGGAAGCTTATTGATTCTAGTTGCCTCTGTATTCCTGGTAAGACCGATAAAAAAGCTGACAAAAGCGACCAAGCGGATAGCATCTGGAGATTTCAACGTCAAGTTGAATATTAAGCAAACGAGTGAGCTGGGTACTTTGGCTCGCAGCTTCGAAGAAATGATGCACGATCTGCAGCAACTTGAGCGGATGCGCAGGGAATTCGTAACGAACGTGTCGCACGAGGTTCAGTCTCCGCTCACTTCGATATCCGGTTATGCTCTAGTGCTTAAGCAAGTTGACCTTTCAGAATACGAACGAAGCCGTTATCTTGATATTATCATCGCTGAAGCGAAAAGGATGTCCAAAATGAGCGATAACCTGCTAAAGCTGAGTTTTCTTGAATCGCAGTCAAAGCAACTGCGGCTCGTCACGCTCAGCCTCGATGAACAAATCCGACGGATAATCGTGGCGCTCCAGCCACAATGGTCTGCTCGCGATATACATTTCGAGCTTGATTTACAGACAGTTAAAATAACGGCTGATCATGACCTGTTAAATCAGGTATGGACGAATATCCTCAGAAATAGCATCAAATTTTCCGAGGATACCGGCGTGATTAACGTAAGCATCAAACAAGATATCAAAAACGTCACAATCCTAATATCCGACACTGGTATTGGTATTCACCTTGACGACCAGAAGCGTATATTCGAGCGTTTTTTTAAGGCCGATCGTTCCCACAGTCGTAAGTATGACGGAAGTGGTATGGGACTCGCTATCGTTAAACAGATCGTGTCGCTTCATCAAGGTGACATCCGAGTGAAAAGTGAACTTGGTCAAGGAACGACCTTCATTGTCACCTTGCCAATCACTACACCAACAGATTAGTTAGATTCATTCTCTATGCTACGACTCATATGCAAGCTTACTTGCATATAGAGCCGTAGCATTTTTTTTGGCAGTTCATATTCAGTTCATATTGTCGTCATGGTGAGTACATCTTCATTGGTTAAGTTTTCATTACAGGCACATGAAGGAAGGCAAACAGATCAGGACAGGAGAAGATGACAGTGACACAACAAGAGGAAAAGAAAACGCTGAGTGGAATGAAAATAAAGAAAGTGCGAAACATCTTACTTAAAATCATAGGAGCAATCGTTCTAGCCATTGTACTTTTTTTAGGTATTGTTTATATCGCAAATGTGATGAGTAGTCATTCGGAGCAAAAACGAATAGTGCCCTACGGGCAGCACGTATCTGTAGACGGGAGAAATATGAATGTGTTAATTCAAGGCGAGGGCGAGGAAACGATCGTGCTCCTGCCTGGTTATGGAACAGCTACTCCAGGGCTTGATTTTAAGCTTCTTATCGATGAATTATCTCCATTTTACAAAGTTGTTGCGGTAGAGCCTTTCGGTTATGGATTAAGTGATGAAACTGTAAAAGAGCGAACCACGGAGAATATGGTAAGTGAAGTTCATGAAGCTCTACAGCAGCTTAATATTAACAGATACATGCTCATGGGCCACTCCATTACAGGTATTTATGGAATTGATTATGTGAACAAATATCCAAACGAGGTGACTGCATTTGTCGGAATCGATAGCAGTGTTGCAACACAACCGGGTATGGATATCAATTTCCCATTAAAAACGTTTGCATATCTCAAAAAATCAGGTCTCTTAAGATTGGCTATGAAAATCAGTGCTGACCCCTATGCTGGACTGGCATTTGATGAAAAAACCGTAGAGCAAATGAAAATGATTTCGAATAAAAACATGTATAATGACACAACCTTGAATGAGATGGATCATATTTCGTCTAATTTTAAAGGGGCTCAAGGTTTAATCTTCCCTAAATATCTTCCACTTCTTCTCTTTGTACAAGCGAATAATGAAGATGTAGCAGGATGGATACCTCTGCATGAAGGGCAGATCAAAGACTCGGTACATGGAAAAGTAGTAACCATGGATGGATCACATTATTTACACCATACCAAATTCAAAGAAATCGCTGAAAACGTTAGACTATTTATTAAAGAAGTAAAGTAAGTGTTCAGAGAAAGGTTCATTCGTTATTTTATGCATTTGTCTACAGTCTGCAAGACCATCATTTCGATGGTCTTTTTTATGTCCAAACAGTTGTATATTTCCAAACCAAGATTATACTTTCGCCTGAAAGACATTGGGTTTCATTTTCATATTAACTAACGAGGCAGGTGTGCGGTCGAGCCTAGGTCGTATCATATAACGGGGGGGATTCCCGTCGAGTAAGAACTAGCCATTCGCTCGTAGCGAGTCTTGGAGGGCTAAAGATAACTTTAGTCTTTAAGCGTAGACAGTTAGGTGGCGGATTTGCTTTACTGATCGTTCTATTCATCCTGTTAATCATTATAGGATGTAGTTGTTGGGGCGGCGGTAGCGGCGGATTCGGTTACTAAAAAAAGGGGCACTCATAAGAGTGTCTTTTTTCTCAATATAAGAACTCTAAGAATATGATATTATTTTAATGCAAATTCCCTTTTGTGCAATGAGATAGTAATGCCCAACAAAAAACCCACCTATTTCCGTAGGTGGGCCTTATCTTTATTACACAATATCAAAGTATACTCTCTTTTTCTCGTAAATTTTATGTAATTATACATATTTGTAAAAATTACATAAAATAAATATTACATGTAGTAAAATATAAATTGTGGACACGTTCTATAAAGCTGATTCTCCGATTAGAAGGCGTAACACATCTCAACCATATAGGTGTGGCGTTGCGTTGCTTTAATCTAGCCAAACAAACGATCTCGATTCTCTTGTATTTGTACACTAACAATCTGTTGAAAATAAATGATTCTGTTTTATAGGACGTGTTTACTTAATGTCTAATACATATTATTAAATTAAAGTGGTTCAAGTCGGAGGAAGGCACCTTAGGGTGTCTTTTCTTTATGGGGTCTCACCACATCGCCATCAACTAAAAAAATATATAAAACTCCCAAAAAGGAATTTTATATATTTTCAATTTGAAGAGATCAATTTTCTCGTTTGAGGTATTTGTTTGCCTTATCATGAGGACAATAAAGTGTTTTATGCTATATTTTTTGAAATATCAGTAAATTATTTGGTGAATTAATAAGTTACTATTAATCTATAAATAGTAACAGTGCAGTAATCCAAAAGAAAAATGCTCAAATCGATAAATAGGGGAGGATTCTAGATGAAGGTAAATCAGAATATTGTTTTAAAAATTATTGGGTTAGAATTTTTATTAATGATTTTTTACATGCTTAACGGGGCCTATCAAACTATTACTAAGCCATTCAGTCCAGTATTACAATTTATTGGACTTGTTCCTTTAGCAGTGGGAATTTTAATATATTTAACAATAAAGAACAAGTGGAAATTCTATTTCTTTGATATTAAGTTAAATAATTCAATGAAGAATACCATTTTATTAAATTCCCCATTAGTGCTTGTTCTATTAGTAATACTACTTGGTAATAAAGGATTAAACACAACATCGGTATCTGACTTATTTTTTATGTTTATCATGCAATTTTTTGTTGTTGCATTTATTGAGGAAATCTTTTTTCGTGGATTTATGCTCAAAATGTTGTTTTCAAAGGGGATAAAAAAATCAGTTTTGATTTCAAGTTTTTTGTTTGGTATCACCCATTTATTACAACTAATTGGTGGGCAGTCTATTGAAGATACCATTTTACAAATCATATATGCTTTTTTAGTTGGACTTGTTCTGTCCTTACTTATCGTAAATAAGCAATCAATTATTATCACCATTATTTTCCACGCTTTTAATAATTTCTTTAATTTTATGGGGAATGTTCAAGCCTCGTCGCTTTTTGCATATATTATTATTGCAATTTTATTCTTCTACACCATATATTTATGGAAACGTGCTAATAAAAAAGAGTGTATTCGACAGGAAATAAATATAGCAGTTTGAGTTGTGATATTACCTTTTCAGTATAGAGGGCAGCCTGGTACCACAATACTAGCTTTAAAGGAGCTTGCTGCATGCTCATCAACTTAAGAGATTAATTGTTCCCCTAAAATGAAAAAATACGTTATTCTTTCTGTAGAATCATAGGAAAGGATGGCGTTTTTTTCATTCTAGGGGTCATTTCTTTTTATTAGCTTAATAGCGATGTGGCGGTACCCCATTAATAGAAAACTACTGCAAGAGTTATAGTTTTATGTTTTCATTTCCCTTTTGGCATTTATCTTTTAATCAGATGAATGTTTTTTTTTTAGTACATAATAAAAAAATAACCAGAAAAACTGTCACAAAATCCGTTTTTCTGGTTTCTCCATAATACAGGCATCAAATTGAAAGTGAGGTTTAAACTAACATGTTAACCATAGAAAATGAAGAAAGTCATGCTTCTGATATGCCTTTTGAAGATTTATTTAAGCAGTACTATGCTTATGCTGTGAAACAGATTATATGGATTGTTAAAGATCAATCTATCGCTGAAGAGTTAGCACAAGAAGTGTTTTTACAATTATATCGTAGCGACTGGAAAGTAATTGAAAACATACCTGGATGGTTGATTAAATCTTCTACTTATGTAGCTTATAACCATTTGCGATCTGAAAAAAGGCAACAAGCGAAGATTGATAAAGAAATACAATACCATGAAGTACAAAATGTTTCATCATTAGACGATGATTGGATAAGAAAAGAAGAAATTACAAAGGTACAAACGATACTAAATAAAATGAATGATCGAGAACGAACCCTTTTACTAATGAAATTCTCTGGTTTTCAATATAAAGAAATTGCAGAAATACTTCAAATTGAAATATCTTCTATTGGAACATTATTGGTCCGAGCCAAAATGAAATTTCGCAAGATTTATAAACAAATGGAGGAGGCATAACAAATGAAATGTTATGATATCGGATTTATTCAAACATATATTGATGGAGAACTTTCTCATGATATAAGAAAGGAATTCACAAAGCACCTAGATACATGTGAAGCATGCCAAGATTTATTAGTAGAAATCAGTAAATTAAATCAATGGGAAAACGTAATGCTAGATGAAGAATCTGCAAATTCACCACAAGAAATCAAAATTGATATAGAACAAGCATGGAAAACATTTGAAAGTCGTTCCAAGCTAGACAATGTTTCTAATATAAATCACAAAAAACAACAGAAGAAGGGACTCTTTACAAACATGAGTAAAAAATCAAAACGTTTCATGTATACAGCAGTAGCTGCAGCAGCACTTTTCACAACAGCAATGATTCCACAAGTACAAGTAGCGGCTACAAATGTTGCCTCATATTTTTCTGATGCAATTACAAATGATAAAGTTGTAAATGAAGGAATACAAGATGAAAATGGTGTCACACAAGATATGATGAAGAATGGTAAATATATTCCTATTGATGAAAAAATTACAGATCAAGGTATTACTGTACATTTCAAAGAATTATATATCGCAGATTCACGTATATCAGTTCATTATAGAATGGAAAAAGCTGACGGAAGTTTAGTACCATTTGAATTTGATACATCAGGATTAGAGCTCGAAAGTGATGGTAAAATTAATGGGCAACAAGAGGAAAACCCTGAGATTAAACATGAAGGGAGACTATCATTTATCCATGATTCAGATGACCGTCTTCCTTTTGAACTTATGGCAGCAGGTAAAAAATTAAATGATGTAGGCATTCGTGATAATGATAAACCCGAAGGTGTTGCTACATTTGTTATAGTTACTGGAGGAAAAGACGATTTTAAACAGCCCCTTACTTTAGATGTAAATATAAATAGAATTGGAAAAGTAATTGGATCTTGGAAAGGTGAAATTCAAATTGATACTTCACATCTGAAAAATAATACTAATTAAAATGAAAAAAAGAATAGAACAATATGTATCTAATGCTCAGTTTATATGTTTTCTTGTTTTCGTTACATTTATTTCTTATATAGTTCTTACTCTATCTTTTATTTATGATTTAAGTTTATAACCTTAAATCAATCATTTAAGACCATTACAAGAAAAACCTCCCTAAAAAAGTAGGAAAATAAATAACCGGTCCCTTAACGTATAAGGAATCGGTTATTTTGTATCTAAAATGTGTCTAAACTTACAATTTTCTTTTTTGATATGGTGCCCCTATAGAGAAAGAATTTTTTCGTTTAGGGGTACTTCAAAACCTTAACTTGATGGCGATGGGGTCCCGCCAACATAACGCGAATTTCGTACGCTAAGGAACTTTTTATTTAAAAAACTTGGTTTTCCGTACATTAAGAGTGTTCCATAAACGGTATTTGATGTTTGATATAAAACTTTGTTTTTGGTAATGAGTTTTTGAACTGAATTTTAAACATATTTCAGTCAGTTTTGATAGATATAAATAAAGTTCCTTAAACGAACGTTTTAGGGACTATTTGGACTGGTTAGTCAACATGTGATACCGCCAGCATTTCGAAAAAAACACGCTAAGCAAATTAAATAAGAAATAAGCAGGTTTTTATCACGTTAAGAGTAAACCTATTTATGAAAAATAAAATTCTTAAAAAATGGAGAGCCAATACCATAAACCTGCATTATTAATGTAGAATTTTGATGTTGGCTCTTTATTTACTAAAATAGCAAGTTAGTGAATAAATTGTTCATATTTTTTCGAGAGGAGGTTAAGCAATGAGAGCGCCGTATCAAGTATTGATATTTCCTTATATAAAAACTGATGATGCCATTCAATATGGCATTTTTAATCGAAGTGATTATGGTTATTGGCAAGGAATAGCTGGTGGTGGAGAAGATGGTGAGACTCCTATTGAATCAGTAAAACGGGAAGCGTTTGAAGAGGCTGGTATTATAAGAGAATGTCCATATATAAAACTAGATTCTGTGTCTTCACTACCAGTAGAGGATGTAGTTGGTGAATTTCTTTGGGGAGAAGATGTTTATGTAATAAAAGAATTTTCTTTTGGAGTTAAAGTTCCTACAAAAAATATTAAATTATCTAAAGAACACTTCAAGTATAAATGGTTGTGCTTTGAGGAAGCCGTAACGCTTTTAAAATGGGATAGTAACAAAACAGCTTTGAGGGAATTAAACAAAAGGCTGTTAAAATAATTTAAGTGTTAGTTAACAAAGCCGATAATAGAAATCACACATTAAACATATATTTATACGCGTTGTTACTACACGCTAAGGAATAGTAATAAAAAGATGATGCCGATAAAACTATATAAAAACCAAAAGAATCCTAAGATGGGGAATGTTTTATGAAAATTAAGCATGGTAAACCTCCTTGGGTATATAAAGGATTATAATACATCGTTGGTCTATTTAGAATACTAACCATGAATTGGATGGCATTAGGCATGGTTAAACTAATAGAAATGATACATTAAACGTATTTAATGAGTCTGCTAGGTATAAAGATAATTGATAATCATATAATGATATGGAAGGGCCTTTTCTAACGTGTTAGTTACCTCAACGTATATATATCTCTTGGCGCCTGGGCGAGGGTGCTTTTTTTATTGCACATTATAATATGGACAAGCATAATATTATGTAACAGGACGAGTTCTTCGTGTCCTATTCAATGCTCAGGATAAACCCCAATTCACATTGAGAGCACCAATAGCGAGGGTGCTCTCTTTTTATTGAATCTACATTTATTTTTATGCCTAATGAATTCGCTAAGTGGATACTATTTCATGTAAAAGGGTGATTTTATTTATATTCTGGATAGATTTCTTGCGGAATATGTAACTAGATCCGTATTTAAATTGAAATATGATACGATAGTTGTATATATACATTTAGATGGTAAGAGGGGATAAAAGTTGATGAAAAACCATATAAAAGTAAATGGAAAACTCCTTCAAACAAATATATACAATTTTAATTTTTTTGGAGGCGTTCTTCAATCAGTTTTGCTTTTTCATTCACTTTTGTTGTATATGTGAAATCACCGTAACAATATGGATATCTAAAATTTTGTTTATTTCCACCACAAGTGTATGTAGCTGGATTCTGATCAACTTTCAACTTAGAAAACTGTTTAGCTGTATCTTCCGAGTGTTGTTTAGCTTCTTGATTGGCAATAAAATCAATATAGCCTGGCCCCATATTATAGCTTTGAATAATTGTATCCATACTAACACCTTTTTCTTCCCCATATCTATACATTTGAACAAAGTGCTTTACCCCTTGTTTAATGCTCAAGTTTATCTCTTGGATTTCATTTGGCTTTAATCCAAGTGATTCGGAAGATTGCATAGGGTCGTTGCCCTCACCCCTACTCTCGTGGTACATAATTCCTAGTAAAATTGCTGTTTTTTCTCCCAAATTATATTTTTCTAATTCTGTTTTCATGATGGGCTCATATTGCAATAAACGTTCCTCGGTAGCAAACGCTTTATTTTTTTGAGTATTGGTTTTGTCATTAAAATATAGTATCCCGATTATTGTTCCTAACCCTAAAATACTAATAAAGAATAATATAATAGTTTGTATTTTTCTCTTATTCTTCAAATATTACTCCTCCTTTTACAAGAAACCCTATTTTCAATGGTGGCTGGTTATTAAAAAAATTCAATAATTCTCTATTTCCCAGCTTTTTTAGACTCGAAAATTTTTTTCTAAATGCTAAGTTTAATAGAAAAATTTAAAGATAAGGTAAAGATAAGATAAAGATAAAATAAAGTCTGTTTTTTAGGGTATCCATTATGTGTTCTAAAGGCTTCAGATTCAAGAGATATATTATCTACATAACCCATAAGAGAGAAGGAGGTAAGCAAAATGTCACTTGAAACAGACATAATTCTTTCTTTATTAGATATAAAACTGTGGATGGCCCATCATTCGGAAATTAGTCGCTTAAAAATAAAAAAAAATTAAAATCAGAACCGTACCTCAATAAGTCTTCAAGTGTTAATAAAAGAAAACTATATAAGGTGAGGGAATAAAGATTCAACACCAATGATTATCAATAATTGAAGTGCTAATGATTATAATAAAAAAGAACCTTCAATAGGTTCTTTTTTATAGTTGGTAAATACGTTATCAACAATAGATGGTAATAAAGATAGAAATTTAGACACTTTTTATTAATGGGCTAAGTTTTCTTAGGAAGAAATCTATTTCTCATGACTGATCGCTAGATATAACAGGATATATCATTTATTAATTTGGGTGGGTGATTTAGCTTTTTGAGTTTACCACACTAAAATTTAAATTTTGTTTAGGGACAAAATGTTAAAGTGTTACATTCTGAATTAACAGAAAATTAAGGTGGTAAAAATCCTATTAAATCTTTTATCAGGTAACTCATATTTCTTTGGCCTTATTTTCATGGTATTACCGAACGTTTATATGTCTCTAAGGGAAAGAAATACTTTAAGTTTTATTACCATCTAATGTTTGATTAAGATGGTAACATGAAAATAAAACGTTTACAACCAGAAAATAAAGAAAAAATATAAAAATTCGACTTTTTTCGACATTACGACTATGAGAGAAAGAATCTAAATTAAGTAAATCTTATATTTAGAGGGGATATTTACCTTATACATAACGGTTAAAACATTTGCAAATGTTTCACGAGTAATTAAAAACGTCGAATATAAAATTAGATTGTGACAATTTTAAACGAACATACTTTATAATTCATACTTAGACTAATAAATTAATTACTAATAAATTAAATACGCTATATTTAATAGAGTATAATACGGAATATTTAACTTTAATATTCCATATTATATATAATTATGAATCATTTAACATATTCGTTGCGGAAAATTTTGACATAAGATATTTTAAATATTAAGCACAGAAACATTTCAAAGAAAAAGAGCTATTTTAAAATGTACCCTAAAAACGTTTTTCCTAAAAAGTAGTAAGATTTTGCAAAACGTTTCTGTGCCTAATTAGATGAAAATAATATAATAAATTATTTAAAAGAGATAAAAATAAGTTACTTTTATGGAGAAATATACATCCCATACTATTAGAATTATGTCAAATTGTAGTTTGCAAATTACATTTCAAAGTATAAAAGGGGCATGTATTGCAGCTCGAATATCTATTACTGATTTATTGCATAAAAAAGTAGCTGCACAAAAGTACAGCTACTTTTTTCTTGAAAACATTATTATGCAAATAGCATACTTAACGTAAACTTGCGCTTAACGGTACTTGTGAATAAATTGTGAAATTGCTACCATAAGTACCGTGTCTAGAGAATGAAGAAGAAATTGAACTGTTCCAACTTTTGTAGGTAGATCCAGACATATATGCTCTTAGTAGCACGTTTGAAAAGCTAGCTTGGCTAACAGAATTACGTCCAGTATCTTCAACCCCCTGAACCATTTTTACTGTTTCATATTGAGAAAATGTACCATATATAGGCTGATTTATGTATCTAGGGCTTCCATTTACATACATAGTAACCGTACCATTTCCGTTATTAACTAATTTAAGATTTACTCGATCACCATCTTTAATTGATGTATCATACTGTGTATTGCAATACTTACTGTTTTGACCGGATTCATTATATCCTGAATTAAGAAATACTTTATATCCACTTGGTGTTTTTGAAATACCACCTTCAACTTTAGACGCTCCAATACCTAAATACCAATTGATATATCCCCCCTTAACAACAACTGACTTTGGTAGATTTATATCAGCTGCAATCCCGGTATAGTTACTATTTGTAACACTTTTTACAGCACCTTCTGTAGCTGCAAAGCTTGTAGTTGAAAACATTGATAGAGAAATTAGAAGTGAACCAACTAGATACATCATTTTTTTCTTACTTTTCTTTAATACTTGATTCATTTTAGGTCCCCCTTACTTTTTATTGTTAAATTGCATTGAAAGTTGGCCAACTAACTATGACTTACAAAGCAAAGATACATCAGGTTTCATTAAAGGTATATATTTTCCTGTTATAAGTCATTGAAATGTCAAGTATATTAGATGTTTCATATTTATCAATATAGATGGAGTTGACAGTTCAAAGTGGCATGTCTATTTAAATTCAAGAAGATTTTGTTAAAAATACTATTAAGACCTATAAATGTGTTGGATATAATATGTACTACGATTTATTTGCGAGAGATAAATATGGAATGAATACAGAGAGGATTTTTCAAAGGGTATATCTGAATTTTTAGATATATAATAACGATAAATGAAATAAATAAACCGTTTTTGTTAAGGAGTTTATTGGTTCGTAGGTGGAAGGAAATATTTGATTTAAAAGGCGTGGATTTCCTAGATTTCCTATATGAAGAGAAGAAAGGAGGTCCAGCTATGGAAAATATAAATACAAAATCAAAGTTAAATATTGTAGCTATTGAAGTAGAGGCATTACAAGAAGAAAATGAACGTTTACGTATGGATATTGATTATTTAAAAAAGTTAAAGGCCTTAGTTCAAAAAGAGAAGAAATTACAGAACAAGACAAGGCGAATGTAATTTATCTTAAAGAATTTGAAGTATGGAACATTATAAGATGGAATCAGATAATTATATAGATTTTTATAATCACAAAAGAATTAAAGCAAAGTTAAAAGGAATGAGTCCAGTACAATACCGGACTCACATTCAAATAGCCGCTTAATTTTTTGTCTAAATTTTGGGGCCAGTTCATAATAGGTGGTCGGTTGTTTGTTACGCTTAGCGATTGTGAGTTTTTAACTCATTTCATATTGCGTTTAGTTTAAGTATTGAGAGTAAAAGAATAGGAATAGAAAAATTAATGTTTTGCCAAATAATCTGTTAAAGAAACTTAAAGGAATAACAAGTTCTCCTATTGTAAGGATTTTAAGTTTATTACTATTTGGTCTTTTTATTAATTCTTTAAATGTTTCGAAGTTTATTCTATTAATGAAAGACCAACTTGGCACAGCTTTTGTATCCGAACCTATTTTGAAAATGATATGAATACTATGTGCATGAAAACCGCTTATAATTAAAATAAGCAAAAATCCTAAGATA
Organism: Bacillus sp. TH30; assembly: GCF_016650875.1. Classification (NCBI taxonomy): domain Bacteria; kingdom Bacillati; phylum Bacillota; class Bacilli; order Caryophanales; family Bacillaceae; genus Bacillus; species Bacillus sp. TH30. The sequence goes on from NZ_JAEKEY010000002.1 coordinate 4,571,494, forward strand.
ATAAACCAAGTCATTTTTCAGCACCTCCTTGCAGTATTTAATATTAAAATATTAAAACTGCTGAGAAAGTGTGCTATTGTCCATGAAAAATATTGAGGAATTGTTGAGGGAACGTTGAGAATGTTGCAATGCTATTGATTGTTGAGGATTTAATTATACTTTTTCATTTTATATTTAAAAAAAGAAAATAAAAAAGAGAACAGCTGCGTAGACTGTTCTCCTAAGGAGCGGAAGTGCTGAACATTTTCAATGACAATGATTCAAGCATTCCGTTAATAGCATGTGCATATATTTGCAGTTCATACAAGAAGGTAGCTAAAAAATAGCTACCTTGCCTCAGGGGAAATTCAAGAAAATCAGAGATTCATTATGGATACAGATTGGCTGTTACCAATCTATTCGTATTATCGGAAAGGATTCCATAAATTATTCATAAGTTAAAATCTTACTTCATTATAGGGTCAGTGGCTGGCAAAGTAAAAAGAGCACTTTTGTAAAGTGCTCTTTTTAAGATGTGCATTAGGACTTGAAAGAGGCACTAATGACAATTTAAAAGGAGATATCTCTATACAAAATATGGAGGTGCAATGGAAAGGTGACGATAAAAAGAAAAAGAGCAGTTAGAATAAACTAACTGCTCAGCTCCAGGGGAATTTGAGACTTGGTTATTTATAGTTTTGTCGGAACTTTGGGGTAGTATTTAATAGTAGATGTAAATGATACATTTTTAGAAAAAATCAAAAGGTATACGTAAATTTTGAAGTGTACCAGAAATATTTTTTATACCTTTTGAAAAGGGGATTTTAGTAGCTTAGTTATACTCCCAAAAAGTGTACCTTTTGAAGTGTTAGAATACTCCGGAAGAAATAAATAATTCTAATCATAAAGGGTAGTTAATATTAATTTGTTTTTGGCAGAGGTTTTGATAATTATAAATTCAACTTTTCTATTTTTGGGACGTTTCATTTACAGAAGATAGATAATAACATAATTTTCTCAATAAGGAATTTTCTGCTTTTAATATAATTTTTTCACAATTCATGATATATCTGTATTAAGGGGACCTTTTCGGTTGATTAGGGAGAAAGATTATAAAAATGATATGGGAGGAACAAAAAATGTCATTGAAAAAGAAATTAGGTGTTGGAGTGGTTTCAGCCGCTCTTGGCTTATCTTTAATTGGTGGGGGAACATATGCATATTTTAGCGATCAAGTGGTGACAAATAATTCATTTGCTGCAGGTACATTGGATTTAGCTATGCAACCAACTACTTCACTTAACTTAGAAAATTTAAAACCTGGGGACAAAATATTAAAGAAATTCAATTTAACAAATAGTGGTACATTAGATATTAAAGATATCATGATGAAAATAGACTATACTGTAAACGATTTAAAACAAAATAACACTACAGAAGATTTCGGTAAACATATTAAAGTACAATTTCTTTTGGATTGGGATCCTGCGAAAAGCCCTGTATACGAGACAACTCTTGCAGAACTAAAATCACAAAGCCCAGAGATTGCCTCCAAAAAAGTATTTTATTCTAAGTGGACTGAAACAGGGGGATTAAAACCTGGGAAAATGGATTGGTTTTGGATAAAGTTTGTATTTGAAGACAACGGCACAGATCAGAACGTGTTCCAAGGGGATAGTATTGCGCTAAAAATGGAGTTCCAAGCCAATCAAACAGAGGGACAAGAAAGATAAATTTAAGAGCATATTACGGGTAAAAAGTAAAATTGAGCTTATGCCTTTTAATTATTTAAAATGAAAAACAAAAAGAACTTGTAGGAAGCCCTACAAGTTCTTTTTCAGATAATGTATAAAAAGTGAATCAAACTATCTCATTACTCGTAACGGGGAAACCATCTTACATATGGCTTGATTTCATTATATATCAAAAATTAATATCTACAGATTTTTATTTCGAAAATTATGTTAATTAATAAAATAGAATGGTGTATCATTTTCTTTTCCTAAAAAATCTATTTAGTTATTTTGTATAAATAACTTTAAACTAATATCTACATCGTAATTAATTAGTGAAAATATAAGTATAGGTAAATAGAGAAGAATGTAGCGTTCTTATAGAAAGATAAATAACTATATTTAAAAATAATATAGTTATTTGGAATGTACATATAGTTATACGTAACTATTAATCGTAAGAATAACCCTCTTCTTAAATATTATTCTCCATCATTTTTTTTATTGGCTCAATTATGAATTAATGTATAATTTACATATAATAAAGAAAAAAGCACCTACTATTATAGGTACTTTATTGTATCTGACTAATTGTGTATCTGGTTGCAATTGCGATTGCCCTTAAAAGTAATATGCCAGCTATTACTTCTCCTGGTGTTGTCCAATTAAACATACCTTTCAAACCCTGCTCTAACAATACAGAAAACATTTTGAATTTATTTTATATTAATGTTTCATTTTTATTCATTATTGTACAGAATGGGGTAGCACCATATGTCCATCAAGATAATTTGTGAAAGCCCCATAACGATTCCAACATATTTTTTCGTTTTTTATGTGAAATATTCTAATTTTGCATTAGGAAAGAACTGTTTCATATAGGAATACAGATGATTTTTTATATCCTCTTCTTCTTCTTTTTGATAAATGTATTTTCCGATTCCATATTTCCCCCATTTATATCTTCTTTTCTCTTCATCTAATTCTAATTTTGTCATCGGGTAGTTTTTTTCAATCACTCTTTTAGCTGGCTTTGTAAAACGATGTTGAATAAATTCGAATGTAATATCATCCCGTGCGTCAAGAGGTAATTCAGCATTCAGGCGTTCAAACATATGATAGTATCCATCCTGCCAGCCTTCATGAAGATATATAGGCGCTACAATGAAACCAAGTGGATATCCTGCTCTAGCTACTTTTCCTGCTGCCTCAATTCGTTTCGCTAAGGGAGAAGTTCCTGGTTCAAAGCTTTTAATCACATAATCAGCGTTTACACTAAAACGAAATCTTGTTTTTCCATTATGTTTAGCATCAAGTAAATGATCTACATGGTGGAATTTCGTAACAAACCTCAATTTCCCATATTCAGATTCTCCAAAATGCTCGATGGCCCGTTTAAGGGTATGCGTTAAATAATCGATTCCTACAATATCCGAAGTACACGACGCTTCAAATCTTGTTACTTCAGGTTCACGCTCCTTCATATATTTGTCAGCAGCATCTAAAATTTCTTCAACATTTACATACGTTCGTATATAAGGCTTACTACCCATCGTTGTTTGTAAATAACAATAATGACAATGTCCCATACAGCCCGTTGCAAAAGGAATTGCATATTCCGCTGAAGGCTTGGAAGTATCAAATTTCAGAGTTTTTCTAACACCAACAACAAGCGTAGATTTGGCTACTCGATACTTTTGAAAATCGTTATCGCCTGGCAAATCTCTTACTTGATTATGGGAAGTAGTATGTCGAATTTCAACATCCATCTTTGAAAACTTCTCAAAAAGTTCTTTCCCCAAAGGATAATCTAATGCTTTAGGTTCAAAATATACAAGCTTAGGCATAAATGGCTTATTCATTCCAATATCCCCTCTGAAATATCACCATAATAGTAAGTGTACGCTTGGTTTGCCTCATCTTCTGTAGCATATACAGCCATCTCATTTGTTAGTGGATAATATGTTTCGTAAAGAAATAGTGCTAATTCATTAGGCCTTTCAGGATTATTTACAACTGCTGCAGCTTGTATATTAGCTACATCCTGCGTGTGAGGATTTCGATAAAAAATATAGACAATGTCACCAGCATTATACGTGTTACTTTCAGAAGAAAATTCCATTCCATCACCATCTCATTTCATATAATTCAATGCGCAAAGCTTTACTTTATAGTTTTCCTGTAGTGTAACTATTTAATTTCATTGATAAGATTACGTCATACAAATATACTTTGAAATATGAATAATAATTGCACTACCAAAAAGGCAAGCATATATCAATGCTTGCCTTTCGTTCTAACGACGATGTTCAACAAGATCAATTACACCTAAAACCACGTGAGCTAAACCAAAACCAAATACTGTATTTGCAATCATTTTATTAGTTCCACGAGTTTGTTTAAGAGCATAACCTGCTGCTGTCACTGCTGTACCTAGAGCTGTTGGAATTAATCCTTCACGAATGTCCACAGTGATGCCTCCTTGTATCGTAGTTAGTAAATTCGTTTCAATGCTTTGAAGTAAAGCATTGAAACAAGTATTAGTATTTTTCTTTTTAGTAAAATTATGTGGAGTTTTCATGAATAAATCTTTCGGAGTCAGTACAGCAATAGAGATTGAAGAAAAATATAATTCACTTTTCTTTTTAACCTGTTTTCTATTACCAATTATGATTAATCAAAATTGTTTAGGCCCATACTAATCTGTGTTTAATACATGATAGATATGGAGCTGAATATAAGATGGAACATAAAGGTAGAAATTCAATAGAAGATGCACTACTTCAGTACAAATATGGTTTGGGAGTATTTGCTGAGAAGATGCCGAAGCTTACTGAACAATTTAATTCATTTACGGAAGAGTGCTTTAAAGATGGTGCACTATCAAAAAAGCAAAAACAATTGATTGCATTAGGTATTAGTCTTTATTCTCAGGATGAGTATTGTATTATATATCATACAAAGGGATGTATCGATCAAGGAGCTTCTGAACAAGAAATCCTAGAAAGCATTGGTGTAACGGCAGCATTTGGCTGTGGCCCTACCATGAGTCAAGCAGTCACACTTGTTCAAAAATGTATAGAAGAATTAAAGAACATGAATTAATTAGAATAGGATCGCTTGCATGAAAGTTTAGATCTTTCATTTTTGAATTCGTAATACAAAAATGAGCATCCCTATAACGAGGATGCTGCAAAAGGAAAGAACAAATATATAATTATAAAAAGAATTAATCATATTATAATTTAATAATGAGATGGATAATATCGAGAAAATTATGAAACAATTGAATGCTCCTATATAATTGATTAAGAGTTGGAGTAGTATTCTGTCATTTGTCCCTTTTTTAAAGAAGATTGGTCTCAATCTTCTTTTTTCTGTTTTTGTCTCTCTTCCCTCCAAAAGAAGAAGAGGAATTACTTAATAATTGTGGAAATCGCTTGTTTGTAAACCAGTTGTTGCTTACCATGAACCATCACAAGGACAGTGAATTTATCTGTTGAGAGGATTTGTCCACGTATGGGAACACCACTTTTCAAAAATATAGTGCAGTCCCTTTTTTAAAATTTAAATTGTTCATACGTATCTTCTTGTAAGTTATACATGAAAATCGCTCTCTATTTATATATATTGCCCTTTTAATCCTTCCTGCTATATAACTATCGTATCATATTTAAATCAAAATACCGCTCTAGCTACATTTTTCGTAATAAATTTATCGGAAATACAGAAAGAATATTATCGTTTTTAAACGTGGATTTAATTTTTTATAAACGATAATGATGTTATTGTAGTAACAAATAAAAGGAAAATATGAACTGTAGCAAATATCATCAAAGATTAAAATGGATAGCGTTAATCGGTTTATTTGACTATTTATTCCTAGAAAGAGTACGGTCTAAAGGTACTCTTTTTTCATTTTAATTAGCTTGTCATCACTTAAAGGAATATGCATATATTATGTATGTGAGGCTTTTTCACTCATATGATCCTCCCTAAAAAGAGTACTTGTGTACGGTGCTCTTTTTTGGCACCTAAAAATTTTTTCAACATCCGACATATAGAATTAATAAATTGTATTTTGTATTATATAAGTAACTTCAACGCAAACTTTACTATTAATTTTATTCCTGAAAGGGCCTACCCTTACAACAGGCCCTTTTTAAAGAAAGATTCTACTTACTAAAATAGAATTTTATAAAACATTTCATATATTCAAAAACACACATGCAATATAGGGTACCCTTTACCAGTAAGATTAACTTCGTTTTAGGAGAGCTTAAAAGCAAGTAATTCTTTTTATTCACTTTATTAGCTAACATACATAGGAAATATTGCTGTCACATTTTCACTTTTTAATATGAGGCTTGGTCAAGAATGCTTTCCCGGGCGTTCTCTTTCTGTTAAATATGGATTTTATTTAAAAACATATATACTCCAAGTACTCATATACTCCTATAGGTGTTGTTATTAGCGTATGGAGTGCTCTGGTCAAGCACTCCTATTTTTACGCTTACTAAACGGGGTCACCATATCATTTCAGGAGAATTTTATATTTAGACATATTCTTGATACAAAATAACCGATTCCCTGTACGATTTAGGAATCGGTTATTTATTTTATATTAGATGATATGGTTCTGGTGCAAAAACTTTGAAGTATATGAAAATGGTCTATTAAACTTGGACATACTGATACTAGCACCCTAAAAAGGATGTGATTGGTATGGAAAATCAAAATCAAAATCAAAATCTATTCAAGTGGAAACATTATCAACCGGATATTATTTTATTAACCGTGAGATGGTACCTACGGTACAACCTCAGTTTTCGTGATTTAGTCGAAATGATGGAAGAACGTGGGCTATCTCTTGCTCATACAACTATCATGCGAGGGGCTCATCAATATGGTCCCGAATTAGATAAGCGCGTACGATGTCATCTTAAATCAACCAATGATTCTTGGCGAGTCGATGAGACGTATGTGAAAGTCAAAGGTCGATGGATGTACCTATATCGTGCTGTTGATTCAAAAAGAAATACAATTGATTTTCATTTAAGCAAAATAAGAGATCATAGGGCTGCAAAGCTTTTTTTAAGAAAGCTTTGCGGCCTTTTCATATTCCAAAGCCCCGTGTGATTACAGTAGACAAAAATCCGGCCTATCCTATAGCGATTGAAGAGTTAAAGAAAGAGAAAAAGATGCCTGTGGGCATCCCAATAAGGCATATGAAATACCTTAATAACATTGTAGAGCAAGATCATCGTTTTATTAAAAAGAGAGTTCGTTCAATGTTGGGATTGAAATCTTTTCGTACAGCTAAATCTATTCTTTCAGGAATAGAAGCGATGCATATCATTAAAAAAGGCCAACTTATTTTACGGGACAAGTCTGTCCAAAATGAAATGAAGTTTATTCATCAACTATTCGGAATGGCTACATAAGAATAGATTCCAGTAGGAATCTATATGCCTCTTTCAAATAGATGCAATCTTTGCACCAGAACCCTTTATCTTTATGCTGATGGGATACCCCCCCTAAACATTTGCCATGATTCATGCTTAGATGAATGCTTACTTCTGTTTAATAGGCAGTGCATAATAGCCAAAAGCCAAATCGAGCAAGGCGCTCGCTTCTTGACGTAGTAACAGATCCTTCGGACGGAAGGTAAAAGATCCGTCAGTGTTGATGGTAGTATCAGGGTCTATGATGCCTTGTGAGGCAAGGGATTGAATGGACTGGACCGCCCAGGCATCCGCAGTTTCGAGCAATTTCACATGATTGGCTTGGTCAGGTTGAATCTGCTTCAAGTTTTGAATCATGGTTGCTGCAACTTGTCTGCTAATCGGAGTCGCGCGGTCATATCCTGGTATACCTGCTATAAATTGCTTCTTAATCCCTTCGGCTTGACCCGGGAAAATGTTCCATCCATGTGCCAACAACAAGGCATCCGTAAATTCTCCTTGTGTCATCGTGCCCATCGGATCGAATAGATTATCCGCTTTAGCATCCATGATGTTTAAAGCATGAAGATTGTCGATATGGCTTCTATAGTTACTCTTTTGCGGGACGTCTGCAAAAGGTCGTTTGATATTGATTTTCTGAGATTGAGCAACAATGCCTAGGCCTTTAGGACTGGTGTAATAAAAATATGCGATTTCTCCGGCCGCATTTTTTTGGAAAGCAATCTTATTTCCTTCTGGATCCTCAAACAACAAAGGGTGAATCATTTTAAGGACTTGTTTGCCAGCTGTTTCATCTTCCATGACCAACGTTCCATTCTCATAGGTAAAGTGGGTACGAATCGCAAACGCACGTGTGTTTTGGTACATGCCCAAGTATTTTTGGGCTTCTTTTTCCTCTAACGAGAGATATACTGTTTTCTCCGCCTTGGGAGCAGGGAAATAATGGTCCATGAACGCTTCATACACTTCTCGACTCATCATAGAATCATTATTGTAAGACATGAAGAATGCAGTTTTTTGCTCAGGTATCAAAACCATCAATGCAGAATGTCCTGGCATATTCCCGCCCTTTAATACGACATGTTGACCGTTAGCAAGGTCATTGAAATATGTTTCAAATCCAACTGTCGCAATAGGAATCGTCTTATCTGCGAAAACTTGGTAGGCATGCATCATATCCATGCTTTTTTTACTTGCGATTTCTTTACCTTCAAACTTTCCATTCTGTAGCTGCATAATCATGTACTTTGACATGTCTTCCCCGGTGGACAAAATGCTTCCTTGTGGTCCATCAGTTGGAGCGTGCCCATTTGTTGGATGAGGATCGCCAGTGGGACCGTAATGTGTAGCCATTCTTTTGAGAAGGTCAGGCGTAAAGCGCACACTTGTAGACTTCATGCCTAATGGTTTGAAAATATTCTTTTCCATATATCGTGAGAAAGATGTGCCTGTAACATTCTCCACTGCAAATCCTGCGAGTAAAAATGCAAAGTTGTCATACGTATAAGTTTCACCGGGCGGCCGTACCACTGTCGGCATATGTTTAGGTAGAAACTCCCTAATAGATATATTTTGATTTACATATTCAGGCCCGATTAGCGTGGTGATATCGGGCAGGTCTACGCCGCTGGTATAGGTCAACATATCAAACAGGGTGAGGGGTTTTCCTGTTTTATTGGGGATTTTCAATCCACCGAGATATTGTTGTACATCTTGATCTAGTTTAAGCTTTCCTTTATCAACTTGTTGCATCACGGCCAAGGCGGTAAAAGTTTTCGAGACTGAAGCGATTTGAAAGACCGTGTCCTTATTGACGGGAATCTTCTTTTCTTTATCTGCATAACCATACCCTTTATTGACGACGACCTTTCCATCATGAACGACGAAAAAACTTGAACCGTTCACATTGTACTTCTTCATTTTTTCTTCGAATAACGGATCAGCAAAAGATTCTACTTCTTTTTTGTTATTAGGTGCTTTCGTCATTTTGATATTGGTTGCAAGTGTTGATGACTTTGATTTTCCAACTTCTAATGATTGTTGGGAACATGCAGAAATCATGCTTGTAGAAGTGAGCAGAATTGCGACGAGCCCCAGTTTATTGATTGCTTTTTTCATTTTTGTACACTCCTTTATGAGATTGAAGATTTCTTGTTTGCACAACGAGTTGTCAGCTCGTTAGTGTATGAACCGAGTGTAGCAAGTAGCAAGTCATAGTAACTAGTGACCTTTCGTCATATTCATGCATGACATAAAAAATAGAGCGTAGTACGGCTAGTTTTATACCCACGACCTACAAGTTATGACATTTTGACACTACTGTGTGTGACAGATGAAAAGTTAGAATCGAAGGGCGACTCATAGGGTATTAGCAAAGAAAAGAAAATGGAGGAGAGAATCTAATGACAAAAGAATCGGTTCAAAAAAGCTTGCAAGATTTCTACTTTTTGTTGTTTACCTTTGGATCTGGATTATTTTACTTTTTCTTTTATTTGGTCAGTATGACATTTGCATTGGTGCTGACGGTTATCTTCATAGGTATTCCTTTGTTGGCATGGGTGCTGCAAACAACTCACACGTTTGTCCAGTATGAACGCATTCAGACGAAAGCTTATACGGGTATATCGATAGAGCCAATCTTGCCAATGACAAAAAATGAAGGGGATAAATGGATTAAAGCGAGAGAGGCAATTCTTAATAGTAGCAATTGGAGAGCTATTTTTTGGCTCATGCAAAAATCTTTTGTTGGAGTGATTAGCCTTATATGTGCCGTTATATTGTACGTAGCTCCGTTTGCATTTACCTTAACACCATTTCTTTTTCAATATTTTGATATATACTTATTGGGAATTGTTGTGAATTCATGGCAGAAGGCTATTTTTGTCATGATTGTTGGGTGTATTCTCATCTGGATATGTATTTGTATTGGAAACAGCTTAGTTCGAACAATTGGAATGTACACGCGTTCCATGTTTAAAGCTATTAAGGGGTGATAATTTGTTTAAGACCTTGAAACTATGGCTCTGGTATGATTGGGTATTACTTTGTATACGCTTTATCATTTGGCTATCATTGATGGTAACGACTATCCAACACCGAGACCATTTGACTATACCGCTTTGGATCATTATCCTTTGGGAAGTCACTTCATTTTCAATACCATGGATTTGTTTAATGTTCAGTTATCGCTATTATCTATTTACTGAGATAATTTTATTTGGCGGAGTATGCTTCTACTTAACTTTATTATTTCCGTCAGCGTACCTTGCTTTTTTAATGCCGACTTTTATGATTGCGGCAAATAGTGCTCATAAATCATACCGTTGGTCGGCTTCTATCACAATTGTTTTATTTCCGTTGCTCATTGCAATATTTTCCCATGGAATAGATGTATGGGTGATTATTCTACAAATCGGTCTGGCTTTTGCTGTGGGTTCTTCCTTTCGTTTACTAGTTGTCAATTACCGTCAAAGTGAAACGATTCGGAACCAAAAGCATGTATTGGAACAGTACGTATCTCAAGTTGAGCGGATTACTTTACTGGAGGAACGTGACAGGATCTCAAAAGATTTACATGATACGATGGGGCATTCTTATACCTCAATTATTATGGGGATGGAAACATTACGTACGGAATTAAAGACTAAAGAAGGAGAGCAAAAGCTCGACTCATTATTACAATTGGCCCGTAACAGTATGGAAGAAGTAAGAATGTATTTACATCAGATGGACTTACCACAAGAATCGCTTGCTTTAACTCTCACATTACAACAATTGACAGAGGAATTTGAGAAGCATGCAAAAGTAAATGTACGTACTCGAATAATAGGAGAAGAGTATACGGTCTCCAAGCAATCAAAACTGACAATGTACCGGAGTTTACAGGAATCATTAACAAATGCGGTTCGCCATGGACACTCCACCGAAATCATTGTGTCACTTCATTTTGAGCCGCAACAGATAAGATTGGATGTGCAGGATAATGGCTGCGGGGTAGAGGAATGGAAGGATGGCTTCGGATTAAATGCGATGAAAGAGCGCGTGAGTCAGTTACAAGGGAGAGTTATTGTTTACTCCAAAAAAGGAGAAGGGACGTTAATTTCATGTGCGTTACCGAGACTTGTACAATTGTCCAATGAACCAATCCGCTTGTGTATCGTCGATGATCATTCTTTTATTCGAGAAAGTCTTCATACAATTTTGGATGGACAGGATGGCTTGCAAGTAGTGGGAATGGCTGAAGATGGAGAACAGGCTGTAGAATTGTGTGAAAGACTGAAACCAGATTTAGTATTAATGGATTTAGAGATGTCCAATCTGAATGGGATTCGTGCGACCAAAATAATTAAGGGGAAATGGCCAGAAATTCGTGTCCTCATTCTTTCAACGTTTCAGGATACCAAAAGGGCGAAGGAAATCATACGAAATGGAGCTGACGGTTATTTGCTGAAATCCATAGATTCTCGTGAACTAGCTGAATCGATTCGCCTCATCTATCGGGGAGGCACGATGATTGACCAAGATTTGTTCCATAAGATGTGGGATGGAAATGATGAGGAAGAGTCAGTCGAATTGAAGTCAGATGGAAAAGAGTATGGCTTAACGAAACGCGAGTTAGAGGTTTTGAATCTTTTGTCTCAAGGAATCCGTTATAAAACAATTGCTTCGAAACTTTACTTATCAAATGGCACAGTTAGAAATTATGCCTCTACTCTTTATGACAAGCTAGAAGTCAAAAATCGAGAAGAAGCCGTGCAAAAAGCAAGAGATACAGGATTACTCTCGTAAGAGGGAGTGCTGTCATCTGCTAGGGGTACGTGAATAATTCGAGGTTTCGGGGACCACACTTCAAAAAATGTAATTTGAATGTCTGTTATAGGCGATTTTATAGATTCTATAAATAATGTTTAATTTTCGATAAAGACAATCATATAAAACCCAACATAATCGATCTTATGTCGGGTTTTATAGTGAACATTAGCTTTGTAACCCTTATACATGGAATTAATTTAAAGGATGGCCCCCATACCCCGAATCGGTCACATACCTAAATAGGGTTCTGGTGCAAAAACTTAAGGATAATTGCAATGAATCTATAAATCTTGGACATACTGTTACTATTACTTTAGAAAGGGTGCGTGATTGGTATGGAAAAGGGAAATGTATTCAAATGGAAGCATTATCAACCAGACATCATCTTGTTAACGGTACAACCTTAGTTTTCGTGATTTGGTGGAAATGCTAGAAGAACGGGGTTTATCGATTTCTGATACGATTCCGTTAGGAATATATGTGCTTTATTCTACTGTATTTTATTTTTGCACCAGAACCATATAAAAAGAGGACGAATAGTTACGTCTTCTTTTTATATGGTTATATTAGCTACAAAATAATATCATTTAAATAAATCTTCTATTATATTAGCAGGGGATAGTGATAGAAAAGTGTGTTCCTTTTCCTAGTTCACTTTCTATCTCTATATCTCCGTTTAATTCTTTAATAATACTGTACGCAATCATAGTACCAAGCCCAGTACCTTTTTCTGTTGTTGAATAAAATGGCAAGGCAATACGTTTTATTTGTTGGGAAGACATTCCTATTCCTGTATCAATAATATCAATTACAATATTACCTTTTATTTTTTGTATATTTATTTGTAATACGCCACCATTTTTCATAGCTTCAATTCCATTTTGTATGATGTTGGTTAGACATATTTTAAATTTTTCAGTATTAGCATTTATGTAAAGGGAATCTGTTGTAATATGCTGTTTTATTTCAACATTATATGAAAGAGCGAGTGGTGAAATATTATCTTTCACTTGATTTAATATGTAATTAATATCTAGTTCCTCTTTTATAATGTTTTGTGGTTTGGTTAAAGATAAATAGTTATTAATAGTAGATTGTATTTGCTGCATTTCAAGTAACATAATTTCTAAGTACTTATCTTGAGACATCTTAGCACTCTCATCTTCATTTAGTAATTGAGTGAATCCACGTACCGTGGTCAGTGGATTATGAATTTCATGCGCGATCGATGCAGCTAGTTCGCTAGCTATATAAAATTTTTCTGCTCTTTGCATTCTTTCTTTTATTTTATATTTCTCGATCATTCCTTCTATTAAATAAACTGATAATAATACTGTGAAAATATTTATGATTATATAATTGAATAAAAATTCAATGAGAGTAGAGTCAATTTTACCACCTGTATTTATTTGCGTTACAATACCGCAGATAGAAAGGGAAGTTGTACATATCAAAATAAGTAGAATACTTAATAATATCTTCTTTTCCTTGAAATAAGTAGGTGACAAGTAACGAAACATGATTGTAATAACAGAAATAATAGTAAAGATAATAAATGATGGGAAGACTCCGCTTCCACCTAAGTAAAATCTATAAGAAAGATATAAAACTCCAATACAAATAATGCTCTTTGTATTTCCATATAGAAAAACTAATATAATGGGAATAAAACGTAAATCATAAATGAACCCAGCGTGTAAATGAAAAGGAAAAGTCATACAAAAAATAATTGCAATGGAGGAAAGTACAGAAATTAATATATTATTACATGCCATTTTTTCTTTATGTTCTAGCCAAAATACTTGGTAACTAAGGATACAAATAATAATAATAAATGTATTTAATAATAGTGTAGGAATTCCCATAGTTTATACCTCTCTGAGAGTTTGTAAGTAGGATTATGTATGTGTTTAATCTAGGTGTTTGATTTTATTAGATTTTCTATCTTTAAAAAAGAAAAGGAAGGGCACTTGAAAAAGTGCTTTTTTACCATGTATATTAAAATCGATGAGGAAGATAGAAATAAAAAGTTACTTTTACTTATGAACAAAAAAATTGAAAGTAGCCCTTGTATAGGTAAAAGATGAAGCAAATTACTGAAATAGTTACGTTTCTCTGGAGTGAATATTCCGAAAAAACATTGTGTATGGCGAAATCCATTTTATAACCTTCGCCATATTAACATGCAACTTATTAAATTACAAAGAAAAAATTAAAAATTATTATTTTTTTGTTATTTTAATTTATTTAAAAACGTAAAAGTATTCAAGAGATTACCATTGAGATGCTAGGGTACTTAGACCAATATTCGAACTTAGTAATAACGTTGTTACTTTTTTACTAATATTCTTAATACTAATTTTAGTAGAGTTAATTAATTGATCGAAAGTTCTGATAATTATCTAAGTACCCTTTTTTTATATCATTTTATATTAAATACAATGATATTTATTGTCACATAATAATGCAAATTTCCAGTAAACTAATAGAAAAAATCCTATAAAAACATAATTTACTATCTTTTATATAAACATTGCAGGTGTAAATGCAATAAAATTTCATTATTAATACATATATTCAATCTGAAAATATTTGTTTACATATTAAAATATCTTTGTAGTGGTCCTTCATGCCAAGAATCGTTTCCGTACTCCAACTACCGTTATTCTAGTATTTTACCAAATTTCTTATTTTGTTAAGGTATCCTAATATTGTTACTTTTGTGAAATGGAATGTTTTAATATTATAATTTATAGTGGTTGTTGAGAAAATAAATAATTTGTAAAAATAATATAATATTTGTAACTTTATGTCTTATAATATGAAATATCTTCGTTGTGATTATTTTAAATATTTGAATAATACATCGGGTTCATTTTATCTAGGGAGGTTTTAAAATTGGGGAGAAGAGTTGTTAAAAGAGTTTTTGCATTATTATCAGTACTAGCATTATTCTTTAATGTGTTTCTACCGAAGGCAAATGCGGAGGTTATGACGCATGAAAAGTATTCAATGAACTGGAGTTATAGCAACAGTTTAGGTAAGTACATTCGAACTGAAATTATTAAAAATTCAAGCGGTCAAATTGCTTATTGTTTAACTCTTGGCTTAAAATCACCAAATGGTGAAGATCTTCCTGAAATGGGGAAAACAGATAATGTAGTATATAGGGTTCTATTAAATGGTTTCCCACAAAAAAGTATAGAACAACTGGGAGTAGCTAATAAGAATGAAGCACATTATGCAACTCAGCTTGCGGTTTGGAATGCATTAGGTCAACTTGATGTAAATGAATTAAACCATGAAAATAAAAATGTTGAAAAAGCGGCTAAGACAATTATTAATGCTGCAAATACAAGTGAAGATACTCAAGATATTTTTATGAATGTGATTCCTGCTGAAAAGCAAAAGGCAGAATTAAAGGGTGAGTTTTTTGAAACAAACCTATACACAGTACAAACAAATGCTAAGAGTGGTTCTTATAAAGTAGTAGCGAAAAATGCACCTAATGGAGTTAAAATTGTTAGTGAAAATGGAGAAGTGAAAGATCAGCTTTCACTTGGGGAAAAATTCCGTATCCAAATTCCTAAAGATACAAAAACAGGTGAATTTAATCTAAGTGTTGCTGCAAATTTAACTAAAGTTCAAGCAATTGCTTATCGCGGTACTGATACTGTTCAGAATGCTACAGTGCTACTAGAAAGAAATGAGGAAAAGCTTAGTAGTGACCTTGCAGTAAATTGGGAAGCTGCTGGTTCTTTAAAAATTAAAAAGGTTGGGGAAAATGGAGAAATATTAGCTGGTGCAGTATTTGAAGTCTTTAATGCAAATAATGAATCAGTTGGAAAAATCACGACGGGTGCTGATGGTACTGCAGAATTAAATAACCTACCAATTGGTACCTACACAGTAAAAGAAATTAAAGCACCAACAGGTTATGTTTCAGGTGATAAACCACAAACTATTGAAGTTAAGACAGGGGAAATAGGAGCTGTTCAAGTAGTAAACAACAAAGTAAAAGGTAACATCGAAATAAAAAAACTTAGTGATTCAGGTAAGATGTTACCTAATGTTGAATTCACGGTCTTTACTGAAGATGGAAAAGAAGTGAAAAAAGTAGTAACAAAAGAAAATGGAATTGCAAATGTTGATGGTCTTACGTATGGTAAATATTATTTCTTAGAGACAAAAACACCTAATGGATATATTGGAAATAAAACAAAGTATCCTTTTGAAATTAAAGAGCACAATAAAACACTTACTTTTACAGTGGAAAATACAGAAGTGAAAGGTAGTGTGAAATTACTAAAAGTAGATAATGAAGATATCAGTAAAAAATTAGAAGGTGCAGTATTCGAGCTAAAAGATGCAAGCGGGAAAGTAATTGGGGAATATAAGACAGATAAAAATGGTGAAGTTAACGTCAAAGATTTAGCGTATGGTAAATATTCATTTGTAGAAAAGGCTTCTCCAAATGGTTACGTTCTTATTACAGAACCAATTGTGTTCGAAATAAAGGAACACGGAAAAATTATTGAGCTATTAGCAGTTAATCATCTTATCAAAGGTGATCTAGAAATTACAAAAGTTGATGTAGCTGATGGAAACAATAAGCTTCCGAATGCAGAGTTTACTATTTATAATGAAGCAGGAAAAGAAGTAGTTAAAGGGAAAACAGACGATAAAGGTATCGCGAAGTTTGAAAAGTTACCATTTGGAAAATACACATATAAAGAAACTGTTGCACCAAAAGGTTATGTATTGAATGAAGAAATATTCTCTTTTGAGATCAAAGAGAATGGTCAAATCATTAAACATATTGTCAAAGATGAAAAGATTCCATCAGTAAAAACAACAGCTACTGATAAAACCGATGGTACAAAAGAAATGCACACTTCTAAGTCTGTAACAATCCAAGATAAAGTGGAATACAAAGACCTACAAGTGGGTAAAGAGTACACTTTAAAAGGTAAATTAATGGATAAAGAGACTAATAAACCATTAGTTGTAAATGGTAAAGAAGTAACTGCTGAAACTAAGTTTACACCAAAAGAAGCAAACGGTTCTATTACACTAGATTTCACTTTTGATGCAACTGGTTTAGAAGAAAAAGAAGTAGTAGTATTCGAAGAGTTACTGAAAGACGGAAAAGTTGTTACTACACATGCTGATATCAATGATAAAGGTCAAACAGTTAAGTTCGTTAAGCCATCAGTAAAAACAACTGCTACAAACAAAGCTGATGGTGGAAAAGAGATTCATTCAAAGGATTCTATCACTATTCAAGATAAAGTAGAGTATACTAACTTAGTTGTTGGTAAAGAGTACACTGTAAAAGGTAAATTAATGAACAAAGCTATTAACAAACCATTATTAATTGATGGTAAAGAAATAACAGCAGAGACTAAGTTCATTGCAAAAGAAAAGAATGGTTTTGTAACATTAGACTTTACTTTCGTTGGTGCTGAACAGCAAGGAAGAGAAGTAGTTGTGTTTGAAGACTTATTGCATGAAGGTCAAGTAATTGCAACTCACACTGACATTAACGATGTAGGTCAAACAGTTCGATTTGTAGAGCCTTCTATTAAAACGACAGCTACAAACAAAGCTGATGGTTCTAAAGAGTTAGACGCTTCTAAATCTGTAACAATCCAAGATAAAGTGGAATACAAAGACTTAATCGTGGGTAAAGAGTACGTTGTAAAAGGCAAACTAATGGATAAAGCAACAAAAAAACCATTATTAGTTGATGATAAAGAAGTAACAGTAGAATCTAAGTTTACTGCAAAAGAAAAAAATGGTTCTATCACATTAGATTTCACATTTAATGCTTCTGCATTACAAGGTAAAGAAGTAGTAGTATTTGAAGAACTGTATCAAGATAATATCTTAGTAGCTATTCACGCTGAATTTGAAGATAAGGGACAAACAGTGAAATTCAAAGAGGTAAAACCGGAACAACCTAAACCAGAACAGCCGAATCAAGATAAAAATACTCCAACATCAGAGCAACCTAAAGAGCAAGTAAAAGAGCAACCACAACCTAAGAAAGAAATTCAATCTAAAATTGGATGGTTACCGCAAACAGGCGCTGACCTTACAAGTTGGATCTCTATGGCTGCAGGTGCATTATTGTTAATTGTTGGTGGAGTGATTTTCCTAAAACGTAAAAATGCATAAAAATTTAAAAATAAGCACATCTGTTTTTTTACAAGATGTGCTTATTTTTTATGTTAATAATTTAGTCCTATTTACAGTATTTTAATCTATTTGCTTATTTTTGAGTTGTTGTAATAATTCCCTGTTTTCTTTTCCTTAGCTTCCAAAGTGTCAGCTTCTAAATTCACTGTGAGACAAAATCCCTTAGCTATTTCAAAAGGTCTCATAGAGAACTGGGGGATATAATGCTCTTTTTTTACAAACTGTGTTTTTTCTGCCGTGATAAAGCAACAAATCCTTTCCTGTTATCTCTATGAAGATAATTTTACCAAAAAAATAAAGTATTAGCCTTTTAATTTTGTATTTACTATAACGCTCTTGCATTTTTGTGTTCTAACGAGGATTTCATTATAAATAGTAGGTCTTTTAATTACCTTATCAAGTTATTTTTTGTTAGTTAGAAACGGGCATAAGAAAATTACATAGATATATTGCGAAAATGTAGTATGCAGGATTGCATGAATAAAATGGTTGCAATTTCGACCAACCTGTAACTATAATTGTTACAGGTTGGTCGATACCAATCAAACAAATACAATCATCATGAATGGAGATGTTATAGAATGGGTATGAAAAAATTAATTTTAGCAGGTGCTTTAGGGTTCGCAGCATTATCAGGAACGAATCTACCAGGATTAGAAGCAACAAAAGCGAGTGCAGCTTCTATTGAAACGAATTTCTCGACATTAGAAGGACACGTTGTAGAAGTGGATCATGGTGTGATTGTTGTGAAATCTAAACAATACGAAGAACCTGTTAGTGTGTATATAGAAAATCTTTCGAATGTGAAAGTAGGAGACGAAGTAAAAGCGACTGGATCTATGATGCGTAATTTTACGGAATATATGGTTGCAACAGAAGTTGAAAATAATACAAACAAATTAGGTATGCATTTGAAAGAAAATGGCTCAACTGATTATGTGATTGGTGAAGTATCAGAAGTAGGTATGATGGAAGACCGTGCTACTAAATATGTCGTTGTTGAGTATCCATCACTAAATGGGGAGAAAGACATTATTGACGTGTTCTTAACAAAGGGACAAGTATTTAAAACAGGTGAGAAAGTTAAAATTGATATGAAGTATGTAGGTTGGGGCGGCATTTCTATTAATTACAACACAGTTGATCATATCGAAAAAGTACATGAGGTAAACAATAACACTCAAAATAATGATGATGTGTGGATTTGGTCTTAATAAGATTAGTAATATTAGAATCAAAACAGTAAGACGTACTTATGTTGTAAAAGCTATACTGAAGTGAGTATGGATTATAAAATTTATTTCGAATAAAGCAAAGGAGAGGAGTCTATTCTATGACTTCTCTCCTTTGCTTTATTCGAACTTTGTTTGAGTCTATTTATATGACCATATTTAAGCAAGAATAGCTTTTAAAATCGACACTTTGTTTGTAGTAAATAATACATAATTTTGTTTTACAGTTCTAATTAATATACGATCAGTTGTCCCATATGCTGTTCCGATACGGATTGCACTTGGTTCTTCAACACCCGCATAGGTAGCATCTTCGGTAACCTCAATCACATCACGTAATGGAATCGTGACCTCCGCAAATTGCCATGAAATAATTAACTCTTCTTTTGTTTTTTTGACATCAATACCTAGCATTATACCAAGACCTTTCTATAATAGAATGCTACACTTCTTATCTTATTATACAAATTTTTAGATTATTTTTCTACATGTATGAATAGAGCTGATATTTTAAGGGTGCCAAAAGAAAGGGAAGATATACTATCAATCTATTAAGGAATACGTTATGAAGAAAAGTTCACAGGGAATTAATATGGATTTGATATGGTTGAAGTATGATGAATGAGTAACAGTAGGAGTTGCAGGAAGGAAATGAATGATGAGACTTAAATTAGTAGGAACCTTAACTTGTATAGTAGTAATGTTAGGTATCTTTATCATTTACACCAATATATCTATTGGTAAAGAACCATATAAGACAAACCATGAAACTAGTGAAAACTCCATAAATAAAGAAAAAAATAGTAAGAAAAATGGGACTTCAAATAAGATAGCAAGTTCCTTTGCTAGTATACAGGCTGTAGTAAATAAGGAATATGGTTTACCCGAAGACTATATGCCAGAGGATTTAGTTGTACCAAATGTACCGTTCTCATTTAGTGGAACGGTAGAAAAGAGTCATCTTCGTAAAGAAGCAGCGGAAGCGTTAGAAAAACTATTCCTTTTAGCTAAGCAAGATGGGATCCAGTTGAATGCTGTTTCAGGATTTCGTTCCTATGAGTATCAAAAAGGTCTGTATGCCAACAATGTTAAAAAGAAAGGGCAAGAGCATACGGATCGCTTCTCTGCAAAGCCAGGGCATAGTGAACATCAAACAGGGTTAACGATGGATGTTTCTTCTAAAAGTGCGAACAATGAACTAGAGCTATCCTTTGCGAATACGAAGGAAGGAAAATGGCTGAAAGAAAACGCGCATCGTGCAGGGTTTATCATTCGTTATCCTAAGGGGAAGGAAAGTATTACGGGTTATGCATATGAACCTTGGCATATTCGCTATGTAGGAGATATTGCTGAAAATATATATAAGGAAAAACTGACTTTAGAAGAATATATGAATCTGTGAAAATAGAATTGAAGAGTTAAACTGTATTCATTGTTTATGAATGCTACTTTTTCTATTAAAAAGCCTAATTTCTCAATGTTTTATAGAGAAATTAGGTTTTTTTCATCACTTCATTAGAGTTTTTTAGGCTTCGTTCGTTGGTATACTTCACACAATATTATAAAGGAAATAGAACTTACTGAAGATAACATATGAATGTTTTATAAATGTATCAAAAAAGTGAACAAAATCGTTATTTTGCACAACAAGGTAGTCAGCTTAATGAAATAACTGCTTGTAAAAAAAGAAGCCCTACAGGAAATATTACAGGGCTTCACCAAGTTGAGTTATGTCGTATTCACAAGAGATTTTAACATGATATTTGTGTTGAATAAACTGGTAAATGTGTCCAAGTAATTTGGAGCTATTTTATAAAAAAAGAGAAGCGCTTAATCAGGACGCTCCTCTTAATGCCAATACACAATAACTATCCCATTATACTGTATAAGCGTAAAATATTTAACAATTATCTTCATGGTAAATATTTCATTTTGTCTTAGTACCTTTAAATCACGAAAAAAGGTTCCGCTGTTTCCAACAGAACCTTTCCTAAAATGGCAAAGAGTAACTCTTACCTTACTCTTTGTTTATATACTATAAGATTGTTAACGAAAATCCAAGACTCCTGATATTGAGAAATAAAGAAGAATCATTATAAAAAATTTTATCTTTTTTCATAAATAAAAGAGCAGCTAGCAAAAACTAACTGCTCAATACAAGGAGATACAGAGAAAACTAAATGGATTTTGGCATACAGCCTATCAACATTATGGACATAATATTGATTTTTATTCGAAGGAATTCATGTTTTACAAATCAGATTATGATAGTCGATATTTTCCATATTGACCAGAAAAGAACCAAGAATTCTAGTGAAATTCCAAGTGTTCTTTTCCTAGTTTTTTGAAATTCTTTTACTAAATAGCCAATAGCGCTAATTGCTAGAAGAATGAAAAGAATAAGTTCTAGTGTAACTGGCATTTGATCTACTCCTAATCTATTATTTTAATTTAGTATATAACGATTATAAGATATTTTTTGTGGTTAGTGGTGAGAAATTAAACAAAACCATCTCTTTACGAAAAAAGGTTCTGTTGTTTCCAACAGAACCTTTCCTAAAATGGCAAAGAGTAACTCTTACCTTACTCTTTGTTCATATACTACAGGAGTTTTATTGAAAATCCAAGGCTCCTTATATTGAGAAATAAAGAAGAATCATTCTAAAGAATCTTATCTTTGTTATAAATATAAGAGCAGTTAGCAAAAACTAACTGCTCATCTCCAAGGGGGAACAAGGAGAAAAATCTAATGTCATCTATATTATTGACGGAATATTGAGTTTTACTCATAAAAAACTACGTTTAACTTAATGCATAACCCACAATCAAAGTTAGTGTTAAAAACACTGATAATAACAATGTTAGTAAGACTGTTGCTACACTCCTAAGCATCGCAATCCAATTATTCATCTTAGAAAATCCTATAATGCCAGCAAAAAAAGTTCCTATTGTTAAAACTAGTAATATAAATAAAGGGTGAATGTGTAATGAATCCGTGAAAAATTTGAATAATTCAAGTGGAATTTCAAAATATAAACGGAATAGTCCAACGCAAATCAAAGAGCATATAAAGGACCATAGATTGAGGTTATGCTTCATAGCTTTCTCCTATGTTTTCAAAATAGTTTTACTCAATTTTAATGGGAAATGAAGGAAAAAGATAGAGGTTATAAATTAGAATTAATTTTTTAACAAAATAATCCTTTTAATAGAAAGCGAGGAATAACAATGGGACTCGGAAACCGTGGGATGGCATTTGAAATGCTTATCAATCTAGCGAATGAAATGTATCATAGAAACAATTAAAGAAAAAGGCGCTTCTATTAAGTCGTTAAAAGACAATTGGCTTGATACTACAAGCGATAATCCATACAGCACTTTCCTACTCACTGTAATGGCTGGTGTTAATCAGTTAGAACGTGACCTAATTCGAATGCGGCAACGAGAAGGTATTGAACTAGCTAAAGAGCGTGGTGTTTATAAAGGGCGCCCTAAGAAGTACGATGATGATAATCCTAATATGGAACATGCTTTAGATCTGCTTGCAAACCGAAAGGAAAACAAGCTTACAGTAAAGAAGATATGTGAAGTTACAGGTGTAAGCCGCACGGTTCTTTATGAGAGAGCAAAAGAAAAGGGAGTTATGTAGATTTTAAAGCAGCGAATCCGCTGCTTTTTTATTTTATCAAATAAATTGTTTTTGAGTAGAAATGAAAATAGGGGTTTGCCTTAAACATTTATTATTAATCAAGAATATGAGTATAGAAACAGGTCTAATTTTTATAATGGTGGAGGTGATTGTTGTGGACATAACTCAAAGTGTGGTAAGAATAGTGGTTAATGGGAAAGACCTTCCGTTCACTTCAGTTCAAACCTCTGCATGGAATCATGGACCTGTAAATGATTTAATCGTTTCGACGAATCAGAGAGTGAATGAGCTTTATCAATTCATGTGGTCACAAGTACCAGTTACGATCTCGGTGTATTTTCTTCAAGGGGCGGACTTAATGAGATTCGCTAGGATCGCTGGAATTAATGAACGTGTAACGGGAGAATATATATATCATTTCATTTGGGGATAAGAAGAATTCAAAGTAGCTTAACAGCTGCTTTTTTATTTTGCATAGAAAAAGGAACCATAATAGGCTCCTTAATTTGATTCAGAAGTTGTGTAGTTTTTCTTGATGATATCTTTTATGTTGATAATTAAGGATATAAGGAATCCAGCAGCTAGGATACCGTTTACCCAGTAATATGTATTCCCGGATGTAAATTTATTATAAAAGGAATCGATATTATAATACACTAAGCCTGCTGAAATGACGGTAGAGATTACTAACGTACCAAAACTTTTCATGACGCTGCCCTCCGATTCTGAAATTTTAGACTTTTAATACAATTATACATTTAAATAAAAAGGTTTACAAAGGAATTACCATAAGGAGGAGTTATAATGAGTTTCTTCCAATTGATGGTTTTTATTTTTGAAAAAATAACTATTTTATAAAAAATAATTTTTTGACCCCCATAAAATTATTTGTTCCTTCGAATATATATAAGTAGAAGAAAAAGCTAAAATTACCAAAAATATAGCGAAGAGTTATTCAAAGATTGCAGCTAAAATAGAAAAGAGCAAGAAGAACAAGTGGTATTGCAAAAGAAAACAAGAAAGTAATACAAAATACAGACTTCACTTTAGTACAAGTGGAAAAAATAGTCATATAAAAAGTCGGCCTCGAAAAATATGAGCACCAGCAAGAAGACAAGCCCAAAGAAAAGTACTAAGAAAATGTGGTTAAATGGTCACTTGTTTAGTGGCCATTTTGCTATTTGAAGCAGAAGGAGGCAGGGAGATTACTAGTGTTGAGTTTAGTAATGAAAATCTTAAAAAAAACGAAAATAGAAGATATCGTATTTAACATACAAAACAACGGAGGAGATAAGGAAGCTTTTATCGTACAGTATCAGCCGTTTATTAGAAAATCAATCTCGTCTGTCTGCCGCAGGTACATTACAGAACAGGATGATGAATATAGTATTGGATTGTTTGCGTTTAACGAAGCAATTGAACAGTATTCATATAAAAAAGGAAAATCTTTTCTAGCGTTTGCTGATCTTCTTATAAAAAGAGATGTAATTGACTATATACGCAAGGAGTCTAAGCATAATCTTGTCTTTTTAAAAGAAGATAAGCAAGAGGAAATATTAGAAATACAAGTATCGCTTACGGAGTATATGAAAGAGATGGAAAATAGTAACCGTAAGGAGGAAATTCTTCATTTTCAAAGTGTGCTAGCTGAGTTTAAAATCACATTTTCAGAGCTTGCTAAGGAATCCCCTAAGCATCGTGATACGCGTGAGCACTTAATAGAAATTGTAAAGATTATTATAAAAGACGAGAAAATGATGGAAGAGCTGTTCCGAAAGAAAAAGTTACCCCTTAAACATATTGAACCACGTGTTAGGGTAAGTCGTAAAACGTTGGAGCGACATCGAAAATACATTATTGCGATGTGTATTATCTTTGCAAACAACTATACATATATTCTGGATTATATAAGAGGGGAGAAGCATGATGAATAAAGGAATTGTGATGGATATAAAGAAACATAACGTAGTTGTTTTAACTCCAAATGGAGAGTTTATTACGTTTAAAAGAAAAGTACACTCTTACATGATTGGAGAGGAAATCTCGTTTAACGAACAAGAGCAAAGGGCACCGCGTTTTTCAGTCCCTTCTTTCTTAAAGCCTGCATCATTACTTGTTACTTGTTTTCTATGTGTGTTGCTGTTTTTCTACAACCAACCGGAAGAAAAAGTATTTGCTTATGTCTCAGTTGATATAAATCCAAGTTTAGAGGTGAGCGTAACAAAGGATCTTCGTGTTATAGATTTGCGAGCTTGTAATGATGATGGAAGGCGTATTTTAAAAGAAATGAAAGGGTGGGAAAATAAGCATCTGCAAGACGTAATACGTACTATTATAAAGCAGAGTCAAGGGGATAAGTACTTAACGAATGATAAGCAAGTTATGCTAACAGCTGTTACAAAGGACAAGTCGTTAGAACCGCAGTTGGAAAAGGTTATGCAGGAATTAAAGAAAGAGTATGAGATAAAACATATTACAGTTGAATATCAAAGCAGTACGATGCAAATGCGGGAGGATGCCAAGAAAGCAGGGGTTGGAACGGGCGTTTATATAAAACAAGAGAATGAGAAGCAAAAATCGCTTACTCCACCTGCACCTCCGTCTAACCAAGAACAACAAAAGTCATCTTCTGATGCATCATCGGACGCATCTCCTGTAAAAGAAGAAAGCAACGAGAAGAAAGAGCATATAGAACAAAAACAATCTAAGGAACAACAACCGAAGCAAATAAAAGAAAATAATGGGAATCAGCAAGAGAACAACGGAAGAGGATCACAAGGAAATAATGGGAATGGGCAAGGAAACAACGGCAGAGGGTCACAAGGAAATAATGGAAATGGGCAAGGAAACAAAGGCAGAGGGTCCCAAGGGAATAATGGAAACCAGCAAGGGAACAACGGAAGAGAATCGCAAGGGAATAATGGACATCAGCAAGAAAACAACGGTAGAGGTCCACAAAAAGAAAATAATGGACACCAGCAAGAAAACAACGGTAGAGGTCCACAAAAAGAAAATAATGGACACCAGCAAGAAAACAACGGTAGAGGATCCCAAGGGAATAATGGGCATCAGCAAGAGAATAACGGAAGAGAATCGCAAGGGAATAATGGAAATGGTCAAGGGAACAACGGAAGAGAATCGCAAGGGAATAATGGGAATGGTCAAGGAAACAACGGAAGAGAATCGCAAGGGAATAATGGGAATGGTCAAGGGAACAACGGAAGAGAATCGCAAGGGAATAATGGGCATCAGCAAGAAAACAACGGTAGAGGATCGCAAGGGAACAATGGTAGAGGGTCTCAGTAAGGAAAGCTCCTACCACATAATATCGAGTGAAAGAAAAATCTATAGAATATTGAACAGAGGGATTCCTTCCATCTGAAGGAATTTCTTAATATTTTTTAAAATGACGGACATAAAATCGTATATCCTTTCGAATTATATATATGGATATCATTAATATTTATATAAAAGGGGAGAAAAAATATGAAAGAAATGTATGAAGAAATCACTGAAGTATTAAAGGTGTTGGCGCATCCTGTCCGTTTATCATTAGTAAAAATAATGCTTGCAAAAGGTCCTATTAACGTAACGACAATGTATGAAACATTACAAATGCCTCAAAGTACAATTAGTCAACATTTATCTAAACTAAAAGCTACTAAAGTCGTTACAGGTACTCGGAAAGGATTAGAAATTTATTATGAGGTAACAGATAATCGTACAAAAGCGATATTATTAAGCTTGGCTTAAAGGGTAACTGTTTAGATTTCAAAATTAAGTAAGCAATTCAGCGACTATAATTTTCTTATTAACATTAGTCGTATGTGTTGTTGTTTTTAATTTGTTTAATACATTTCTTTATTAGGGTCTTGCCGTATCACTATCAAGCTAAAGTTTAAATGGATTATAAAAATGAAAGTTTTCTTATTAGGGTCTTTTTGTTAGCTTGATAGTGATGTGCCATTCCCACTAGTATGTAAAGAATTTGTTAGTTTTTTTAGTCATGTAATCTTTTGATCTGATGGTCTTTTCCCCATTCAAATAGTTCATCCATAATTTGCATTAAAGATTTTCCATGTTCGCTTATTGTGTACTCAACCTTTGGTGGTACTTCTTGATATACAGTACGATGGATAATCCCATCAGCCTCAAGTTGCCGAAGTTGCTGTGTGAGAACTTTTTGTGTAATGTTTGGAATTTCTCGTTTTATTTCATTTGTTCGCATTTTTCCATCCGCCAAAACACATAAAATATGAATTTTCCATTTTCCACCGATCACGTCGAGTGTCGTTGCGATTGGGCAATTATCATTTTGATTCATATAACACCTCCAAAGGTACTTTAAGGTTCCTATAGCACTTTAAAGTACGTACTTTTCAATTATATGTGACTCATTCATACTAATACGTAAAGGATTGAATAATTTAAAAAGGGGATGGAAGATGATGAGAACACTTGTAATTGTAGCACACCCTAATATTGAAAAATCAAAAATTAATAAAAGATGGATCGAAGAACTTGAGAAACATTCGGATGAAATAACGGTGCATGAATTATATAAAGCGGCACCAAATTGGGAGTTTAATATTGAAGAAGAGCAAAAGCTATTAGTAGAACATGACAGATATATATTTCAATTTCCGCTTTATTGGTACAGTTCACCACCATTATTAAAAAAATGGTTCGATGATGTATTAACATATGGATTTGCCTACGGATCAAAAGGGGATAAAGTGAAGGGGAAAGAATTTGGTGTAGCTATTTCTATAGGTGGGTTAGAAAAAGACTATAAAAATAGCGGAATTACAATGGATGAATTAACGAAACCATTCCACGCTACGAGCTTATATACAGGAATGGAATTTATACCATCATTTTATTTATATGGTGCGGAATATGAAATCAGTGATGAAGAGATTGACAAAAGTGCACCTGAGTATGTGAAATATGTGATGAATAAGGAGTTTTCTAATATATAAGGAGAAATAGCCATTTACTTGTTAAGTAGATGGCTATTTTTGTTTATCCCGCATTAACCGCCCGTAAGGTGTGGACTAATAATCAGTGGGGATGAACACCTCACATCGACTAAAGATTCACTTCATTTAAATTCACTAAGTTTAATCTTTAGTAAATTAATAATTAATCTGGTAAAATAAAAACCCTAACATATATAAAGGGGAGTTTTACTTGAGAACGATGCGACAATTATTACAAAAAAGAGCAATGCAGTCACCAAATTTGGAAGCGCTTATCTGTGGAGAGAAAAGGTATTCGTTTCAGCAGTATAATGAACGAGTAAATCAGCTTGCACATTATTTGTTACATACCGGTATGGAAAGAGGGGATCGTATAGGAATTCTATGCAAAAATAATCATCCGTTTCCAAGCGTTATGATGGCAAGCTTAAAAATTGGAGCGGTATTTATTCCGCTTAATCATCAGCTTACTGCTTATGAATTAGAATCGATTGTAAAAGAAGCGAGATTAAAAGTATTAGTTATTGATGATGAATTTAGTGAAGTTGTATTAAAGATTAATGGAGTTAAAGAAATTCCTTATGTAATTGAGACGACAAAAGAAGGATTTGGCTCATTTGAATTAAAATTAAAGGAACAGCCAATAACAGAGCCGAATGTGGAAGTTCATGAAGATGATGATGCTATTTACTTATTTACTTCAGGAACGACTGGACAGGCAAAAGCATGTGTAATTGGTCATAAAAACTTACACCATTATTTTACTGAAATTGCGGGGCAAAGAGAAATTCCAGCAGGTGAACGCTTTTTATCAGTGCACCCATTGTTTCATATGAGTGGCGTGCTTTCTATTTTAAATTGTATTTATCATGGCGTTACGATGGTCTTTTTAGCTGATTCGAATCCTACTCTTATTTGGGATAAGATTGAAGAAGAGAAAATTACTACGATGCTTGCGTTCCCAGCTGTTTATAGTTACATGCTTGATGAATTAGATAAAAAAGAGCGCAACATTTCGGCCTTTAAAGTAGCGCAAAGTGGTGGTACAAAGGTGCCAGAAACACTCATTCAAAAATATATGGAAAAAGGCATTTATATGGTGCAAGGTTATGGGAGTACAGAAGGTTGGGTAGTAACTTCTTGGCATCCAAATATGGGAAAAGAAAAAATGTCTTCTGTAGGGAAAACTTTGAAACATGTAGAGCTGAAAATTGTTCATCCAGAAACAGGTGATGAGCTAACAACAAATAAAGTTGGAGAGATTCACGTGAAAAGCCCGTACATGTTTAAAGGATATTGGAATAATGAAGAGGCAACAAAGAAGGTAGTAAAAGATAATTGGTTTAACATGGGTGATGCCGGTATGATAGATGATGATGGATTTCTACATATTATGGGAAGATATAAAGACGTTATCGTACGCGGTGGTGACAACGTATATCCAGATCAAGTAGAAGATGTAATTCATGAAATAAATGGCGTTTTAGAAGTTGCAGTAGTTGGGATTCCAAATGACTTTTGGGGGGAGGTTCCAACAGCTTACATTGTAAAGGACATTCAAACGTCTTTAACAGAAGAAGAGATTATTCAGCATTGTAAAGAAAAACTAGCAAGCTATAAAATACCAGAAGTTGTATTTATGGACGAATTACCGAAAAACGCTTTAGGGAAAGTGTTGAAGAGGGAATTAAGGGATGTTTTTCTTGTGAAATAAAAGGTTATTAAATAATGAAAAATCCAGTTATGTAAAAAGCATAACTGGATTTTTGTTTATAAAAAACATAATGATTTACTAGATTTTGTATTTTGTGTAAGATAATAAAGAATATTCAATTAACAATTAAAGGAAGAGATATAAATGAAGCTGCCACTATTACAAGTAGAGACAGAGAGACTGATTATTCGTCCATTTCAAAAAGAGGATTATGAAAGTTGGTTAGATGGATTCAATAAGAGGTTACCATCTCAATATAAATACGATGATGGCTATCATGACATGTCGTCTTCAACGAAAGAATGGTTTACGGAATGGATAAGAGGATTTGATGAGGCGGCAAGACGGGATGAAATGTACGTTCTAGGTATTTTTCAGAAAGAAGATGGCGCCAATATTGGAAAGCTAGAACTTATAAAAATTTTACGTATGGACTATCAATGGGCGATGATGGGTTACTCTATTCATAATCAACATTGGAAAAATGGATACGGAGCAGAAAGTGTAATAGCTGCGCTGCCGTTATTTTTTAATGGCCTTCAATTTCATAGAATCGAATTACATATACATATCGATAATGAGCCATCCGTTCGTCTTGCAGAAAGAGCTGGTTTTTCATTTGAATGTACGAGAGAGGCATTTTCTATGGGGAATGGTAAGTGGGCAGATTTTCTTATTTATTATAAAAATAAGGAGATGGATATATGAGGGTACTTATTACAGGTGGAAATCGTGGATTAGGGTTACAGTTAGTGAAAGTGTTTCATGAAAATGGACATATTGTTTATCCGCTAGTTAGAAGTGTGGAAGCGATAGAACAGTTAAAACAGATGTTTTCTTCTAGATGTTTTCCAATATTAGCAGACTTATCGATTGATGAGAGTACGGAGCAAATTAAAAAACAGCTTGAGGAATATACAGAGTATATTGATCTAGTTATAAATAACGCTGGCATTACTGGGAAGGAGACTCAGGTTTTACATACAAATTCAGAAGAGTTAACGAACTTATTTAATATTCATTGCTTAGGTGTAATTCGAGCTGTAAAAGGTACATATGTGACTTTAGCTAAATCGGATCATCCGAGAATAATAAATGTGTCCTCTCGATTAGGTTCATTGCATAAAATGGCGAACAAAGAGTTTCCACAAGGTAAGTTCTCATATTCATATCGAATTGCTAAAGCCGCACAAAATATGTTAACGCTCTGCTTACAACAAGAGTTTGAGAATAAAGGAATTCGTGTAACCGCAATTCATCCTGGAAAATTAAAGACTGACATTGGTGCCTTTGATGCGAATATGACTCCGGCTGAAGGAGCACAAAATATATATGATTGGGTAATAGATTCAAATGAGAAGGTTTCAGGGAAGTTTATTGAGCCGGGTGTAGGTGAAATAAAGTGGTGAAGTACGATCTTACAGTTGTTCAAAATTTATTTGGTCCTTCGAGAAAAGTATTAAATGGTTTACCAAATGCAGTAACGATTGAAGAAATAGAAGAAGATGTTTTTTATAGCGTACAAACTTACAAAGAAAAGGTAAGTAGATTTGAAGAAGTTTGTTTTAACTGGGAGTTAAAAAGAGCGAGTATTGTATTAAACAAAAGGTTTAGTAGTTATAACGCAAGTGTAAAAGTGTTACTTGATGAGGGCTTTGATTTGTACGCGGCAAAGATAGAAGTGTGTAGAGAGTTGAACAATATAGAGGCGCTTGAAAAACAATATACATATCGCTCGATAGAAGAAGGGACATTATCGGAAAGAGAATTCACATGCATTTGGGAGCAATGTATGTTGGAATCAGGAAATCGACCGTCAATTCTGAATGTCGATGAACATTTGCATTCAGTGCAAACAGAGTTAGGTAAAGGTTGGGAAAAGTCATGCATTGTTTTTTATGATAAAAATGAGCCGATTGGTTTGTCCATACCGCATATAGAGCCTGGAACAGAAAGTGAAGGACGATTATTTTACTTTGGGGTAATGCCTTATTATCGCGGGAAAGGAATTGCTTCCCAACTGTATCTTCAATCTTTACATATGTTAAAGGAAATGGGGGCTACTTATTACATCGGAAGCACACATACTTCAAATGAAAAGATGCAGAGGATATTTTGGAGAAATAATTGTGTGATAAAAACGGAGATAGAGAGTTATTATAAATTATTTAAAAAGGGTTAGGAGATAGGTAAATGAAGAACATAAACGTATTTCATTACGACGCATTTACGAATAAGCCAAATATGGGAAATCCAGCAGGTGTTGTACTAGAGGCGGATGGATTAACGGAAGAGGAAATGCAGCGTATTGCTGAAAAGGTTGGATTTAACGAAACAGCTTTCGTTCTTTCTTCAGAAGTAGCAGATATAAGAATTCGCTATTTTACACCTGGGCATGAAAATGATTTATGTGGTCATGCGACAGTAGGGACAATATATGCACTTCATAAAAGAGGAATATTGGGAGGGAAACATAATTTAACGATTGAAACGAAGGCGGGGGTTTTACCAATACATATAGATGCGAATGAAAATGGGGAAACTTTTATTAAAATGAGACAAGCAATACCTAAGTTTCAAAGTTTTGCAGGTTCCAAAGAGGCATTAGCTCACAGTATTGGTCTTGAAGTGAATGATTTAGATGAAAATTTACCGATTGTATATGGAAATACTGGTATTTGGACTTTAATTGTACCTATTAAAAAAATTGATGCATGTGAAAGAATGAAACCTAATAATAATGAATTTCCATCTGTGCTAAAAGAAATGCCAAAGGTTGCGATTCATCCACTTTGCTTAGAGACATATGATGCAGAAGCAAAAATGCACGGTCGTCATTTTTCATCACCTTATTCTGGAACGATTGAAGATCCAGTGACAGGAACAGCTTCAGGTGTAATGGGAGCGTATTATGCGACGTACTTGGAGAAAGATTTTGACCATGAACTGGAGTTAATCGTTGAGCAAGGACAGGAAATAAATAAAGATGGTCGTGTAATGGTTTATGTAACGAAAGATGTAGAAAATGATAACTTACAAATTGATATTGCTGGAACAGCGGTGTATGTAAAAGAGTTTGAAATTTCAATATAAAGTGAAAATTTAATCAGTGGGGGTTTTGTTCATCACCCACTGATTATCAGCCCTCACCAATCGGGCTTTTACGGGCAGTTGATCCCCCACCTAACTTCTTTGCTTCCGCTGAATTTTGAGGTGGAGGTCTTACTGCACGGCAAATAGCGGGATAAAAAAAGAAAGCCCAGAATACATCCAGACTTTCATTATCTGTTCAACACTTCAATATACGAAGCATCTCCAGTTGTTCTTAAAGCAGAGCGGAAATTGTTGTTTTCTAACGTTTTAGCGACTTGTTGTAATTGCTGTGCATCATCATGATGGATAAGTAAGCTGTCGGCACCGCTTTCTTCTATATGAATGTGTTCGACACTTCCAATGGCATCATGTACTGCTTTTAAAAATTCAGGTTTCATATTGTCCTCCTAATATGTATGTAACGTTGTTGTTAGTATTTCCTTATTTTTGAAATATAAAAGTAACTGATTTTTTGTTATATTAAGATTTTGGAAGGGGTTTCCTATTCGTTTGTCAAATAATAGTAAAGTTGTCTTTTGAATTGGAGGAATCTTCGGAATTAAAGGGTGAGAGAATGGACATTTCAATAATTGCTGCACAACTAGTTAAGGAGAAAGTTATTTCACATGATCCAAATAGCGTAAAAGCGTTGAACGGAGGAACGACAAGTACTGTATATTTGTTGGACGAAAAATATGTAGTAAAGCTGAATGAAGCGGAAGTAATACGTGAAGAAGCTAATTTTCTCTCATTTTATGAGGAGAATAGTTTATTTTCAAAGCTTTTGTATAAGGAACCTTTACATACATATTTCGTGTATTCTTTCCTTGAAGGTAATACTTCGTGTAAACAAGGATATAAACGAAGTACGCTTCGTACACTTGTAAAAGAAGTTATCAATAAGTATAAAATGGTTCCAGGGGCAGAAGGCTGGGGATGGAAAGAAAGTCTGGTTCAATCTTGGAATGAATTTTTAACGGCAAATGTGATGGAAGCTTATGAAAATGTAAGACGTTACATAAGTGAGGAAGATTATAGAGTTGTTCTTAAACTAGCAAATAGGGACGCCGGAGTAAATCAGCCATTTTTATTACATGGTGATTGCGGATTCCATAACTTTATATTTCAAGAAAATAAGTTATATGGCGTGATAGATCCTTTACCAGTGTTAGGGGATCCTCTATATGATTTAATTTACGCGTTCTGTTCAACTCCGGAAGATTTAACAAAAGAAGTGATTGGTTATGCGATAAAACCATGTATATTTCATAAAAAAGAACGAGATTTATATGAGGAAATAGTCATAGGTTTATATTTGCGTATAGATACATGTTTGAGACACCACCCGAAAGATTTAGAAGATTACTTAGTAGCTTGGCGTTATTGGATGAACGAAATTGAGCCGGCTTTATAGTACAAATAGTTTGGGGGAGATAGTGAAATGAACATAGCAGAAGCAAAACGAGATTTAGCACAAAGAACGAAGAGGGGAATTCCTGTTATAATAGCTGGTATTTTGTTTTGGATTGTAGCGAGTGTAACGGGTATTCTTCTTTCAGAAAAACAAGTTGTGTGGGTGTATTTAATTGGTATGGGTTGTGTATTTCCTTGTGGCTTAATGATAGCTGCTATATTGAAAATTGATATGTTTGCGAAAGGAAATCCGCTAGGGACTTTAGCGGGAGTAATTGGTGGGATAAATGTATTAAATATTCCGTTTGTATTACTTGCATATTTTCAATTTCCAGAGTGGTTACCTTTTGTAGTAGCGATGTTAATAGGTGTTCATTTTGTACCGTACGTATGGATTTATGAAAGTAAAAGTTATGGGTTATTATCAGTAGGAACTGTATTAGTAACGTCAGTATGTGGGATTCTTTTTGCGGAAAAAGGATTTATCGTAATTCCTATGGCGGTTACAGTTGTCTACTTTATTACTCTTATAAGCTTATCAATTGAAAATAAAAAAGCAGAAAACTATCAACAAATATCAGCTTAATAAAAAATTAAAGGGATAGGGGAATGACTATGAATAATTTCGTTTGTACAACGTGTGGCGTGCAGTATGCAGCGAGTGTGGAAGAACCGGTAAGTTGTGTTATTTGTGATGAGGAGAGACAATATATTAATCCGAAAGGGCAGTCTTGGACGAGTTTAGAAAACTTGCAAACGAGTGATACATATAAAAATGAAATTATAGAAGAAGAAAATGGGCTTTATAGTATTACGACAAAACCAGAATTTGCGATCGGTCAAACGGCATTTGTAGTAAAAACAGAGTCATATCGTTTGTTATGGGATTGTATTACTTATTTAGATGACACGACAATTGAGAAGGTAAAAGAGTCGGACGGATTAGATGCGATTGCACTATCTCATCCGCATTATTATTCAACGCAAGTAGAATGGGCAGAAACATTCGATGTACCAATTTATATACATGAAGACGATAAAGAGTGGGTGATGCGTCCAAGTAGTCGTATTATTTATTGGTCTGGTGAGTCTTTACAATTAGCGGATGGGATTACTGTACATCGTCTCGGAGGGCATTTTAGCGGCGGTTCTGTATTACATTGGGAAGAAGGAAATGATGGGAAAGGTATATTATTAACAGGTGATATCATTCAAGTTGTAGCGGATCAGCAGTGGGTAAGCTTCATGTATAGCTATCCAAACTTAATTCCATTACCGGCGAGAAAAGTTGAGGAAATGGCGAATCGAGTGAAACCGTTACAATTTAATCGTTTATATAATGCTTTTCACCGAGTAGTAAAAGAAAATGCAAATGAGGCAGTGGAACGTTCTGCTGAAAGATATATGAAAGCGATAGAAGGAAAGCTGTTTCATACGTAAAAGGAGTGCTAGATTAATGAAAACGTTAGTATGCTTTGGCGATAGTATTACAGCTGATGAAATATTTTTTGATGGAACACCGAGATTAACACCACGTTTGCAAGAGATGTTTCCAAATTGGAAAGTGGTTAATGCGGGTGTTCCGGGTGATAATACGCTCGATGCACTACAAAGGATTGAAGAGGATGTATTATCGCATGAACCAGACTTTGTAACAGTTTTTATCGGTACGAATGATTCGGTGTTATTTGATCCAGTTCCATTACAGTCATACAAAGAAAATTTAGAGGAAATTGTAAGTGCGATCTCACCAGAAAAAGTATTACTTATTAGTCCTGCACCGGTTGATGAAGCAAGGCAACATAATAGAACGAATGAAGTACTCGGCCAATATGCAGACGTGGTTGAGGAAGTAGCAAGAAAAACAGGGAGCCATTTTCTCAATTTATATGTTGAGATGATTCAAGAAGAAAATTATAAAATATTCGTAGAAGATGAAGAAAAAGATGGATTACACTTTGGAGCAGAAGGCTATGCGTATTTAGCGAAGTTAATTTATGAAAAGTTAAAAGGGATTTTGTAAGAAGCAAAGCGTGGGCGCTTTGCTTTTTTTGTATTCACATAAGTAAAATATAGTATCTTTTCGCAAGGGCATTGTAGCAAGGCAAAAATGCAAACACCGTAATATATTCTAATTAATCACAGAAATAGACAATTCCTGTACTAAATGTTTAGTACCTATAGCACTTTAAAGTACATACATTTTTAATGTGTTAAATATAATTCATAATAGCACCAGTAAGAAGAAAACAAGCGTTACGGTACTATAGAATCTGGTAATTCTAAAAAATGCCAATGTGGTATAAGACAATTAGGGAGGTTAAAGATATGAGTACTTCAAATTTGAGTGAAATAAGTAAACAAATATTAATAGAGGAGGAAACACTTCAATTTTCCTCTTTTACAAATGAAGATGCCTTGCAATTAGGTTTATATATCGTTGAAACAGCAAAGCGAGAGGGGAAATTGATTGCTGTTGATATAGCCAAAAATGGTGTGCAATTATTTCATTTCAAGATGACGGGGACAACTGAGGAAAATACGAAATGGATTGAGCGTAAAAAACGGGTCGTTTCCCTGCATAATCATAGCTCGTATTATATGCAGATAGAAAGTGAAATAAGCGGAGTTCCATATCATGAAAAATACCGTTTAGATGGCTCGGAATATGCTGCGTTTGGTGGATGCTTTCCTATCCAAATAAAAAATGTAGGGGTTATTGGAATGATAACAGTCTCAGGATTACCACCAGAAGTAGATCATGAATTGGTTATAAGAGCAGTTAAAAATCATTTGAATCAATAATAGAAGTAATTTTAATAGTTAAATAAAAAGGCAAAAATGAACATATTCCTGTTCGTTTTTGCCTTTTTATTATTTCTTTTTCGGCCTACGTACTAACTCTCCACCGCAGTTTGGGCAAACATTTTGCCTTTCCTCTGTACATGGTGCACAAAATGTACATTCATACACGCATATGTATGCTTCAGAATCGGGCTGAAGGGAATGGTCGCAAATTTGACAGTTTGTTTTCATTTCTAATGCCATCGTAATCCTCCTTGTTATTCGAAAGTTCATAATTTAATTATAATTAACATTGTAGTGGATGTCCTTTTTAAATGAAAAGAAATAAAAGGATTATGTTGTTGTTTGAAATGAAATAAGTCTATTTATTTTAAAATTGATTATTTATTGTAGTTGGAATATTATGAAATAGTCAAAAGACAACAGGGGGTATATATTTTGACTAATAATAACGATTATTTTCATGTAGAAGAGGATACAAATCACAATAGTTTAAAAGCAGATTGTGAAAAGTGTTTTGGTTTATGTTGTGTGGCATTACCGTTCGCAGCGTCAATAGATTTTGCGGTGAATAAAGATGGTGGTAAACCTTGTACAAATTTACAATCAGATTATAAATGTAGTATACATAGAGATCTTAGAGGAAAAGGGTATAAAGGTTGTACAGTGTTTGAATGTTTCGGTGCTGGACAAAAGATTTCTCAAGTTACGTTTAAAGGAATTGATTGGCGGAAAGATGCTCAGCATGCGAGAAAAATGTATGATGCTTTTCCGGTAATGCATCAACTTCATGAAATGCTTTGGTATTTGAATGAGGCTATTCTATTAAAGGCGACGCAGACAATTCATAAAGAGCTGAAGGAAGCAATTGAAGAGACTGAGCGTCTTTCTAATTTAAGTCCAGATGAGTTAATGGAAGTAAATGTGCCATTACACCGTGCAGAAGTGAACATTCTCCTTTTAGAGACGAGTGAATTAGTTTGGAAAGAAATGAATGATGCACGTAAGAAACGAATCAGTCACCGAGGTGCAGACCTGATGGGAGCGAATTTAAAAAAGAGAGATTTACAAGGAGCCAATTTAAGAGGGGCGTATTTAATTGCGGCTAACCTTAATGGTACAGACTTACGCGGAGCTGATCTCATTGGAGCAGATTTGCGTGATGCAGATATTAGAGGGGCAGATTTTACGAATAGTATTTTTCTTACGCAAGTTCAAATTAATGCGGCGAAAGGGGACAAACATACGAAATTACCGAAAGTGTTGTCTCGTCCAGCGCATTGGACTGCGTAAAGTGTAGGGAGTTGTAATAGTGTGGATATTTTTCAGTATTTAGAGGAAATGCAGGAAGATGTATTTTTGTTATCAGTATCTCAAATAGAATTGAAGTATTATGATGTTTGTCGCACACTAGCGTCAAGTGAGGATGCGGAGCGCATTAAATTGATTCCATTAGATTCATACAAGGAAAATATGAGGATAGGTTTGAAAGAAGCGTTAGAAATTGCTGAAAGTGAAGAAGCAAAGGCGATTTATTTTGAGTATGATCTTGATAATGAGTGGGATAGTCAGTTTTATATTTGTGACGATTATATGTTTCTTGAAGAAGAAGATGAGGATTGGGCAAGTGATTGGACGGATGAAATAGAAGGACCATCTTTAGGAGAGTTAGCTGATATTTATGGTGAAAATGGCTTTGATTCAGATAAAAAGGCTGTAGGTATTACTTTATATTTAATCGCAAGAACGGTGTGTAGTTTTATAAGTGCATGCAGTGGATTACAAAGTAATATACCAATTTGCATCGGTTTTCACGACCAGGACCCAATTATGCGAACAGGCAGAGACTAAGTCTCTGCCTGTTTTTTTATACTATTTTTGCTTTTCAAAAGTAGTAATTATAACGCTACATATAATAAGGATACCACCAATGAAAAAGTTACTACTTAACGTCTCATTTAATAGGAGCCAGCCAAGTATTGAACCGACGATAGGTTGGAAGAAGAAAAATAATGAACCGATGCTAGCATCCATTAATTCTAATCCTTTATTCCAAAGAAAAAATGCACCTGCGGTTGAGACGATTCCTAAATAGAGTACGCCTAATACTACATACATGTTCATATGTTCAATAGGATTTGTTTGGAATTCCCATACCATAAAAGGTGTAATGAAAAAGAGTGAAAAAAATATTGCGTACGTTGTAATAATTAAAGATGAAAATCGAGCTGAAGCGATTTTTACATAAATGGACAGTAAAGCCCACGTAATAGCGGCCCCAACTAAAATGATTGTACCGATAAAATAGGAGCCGATTTCAATATTCCATCCGATAACGATAATGACACCGATTGTCGCTATTATAGTTGATAAAAGTCTACGAGCAGTTAGTTTCTCTTTTAAAAGGAGCGCTGCAAATATAACCATAAATGCAGGTGTAGCCGATGTTACTAAGGAGCCTGTATGAGCATCGGATAATTTCGTTCCGATAAATTGACATGTGATCGAAATGAAATACCCGATGAATCCAATCCAAGCGAATAATAGCCAATCTTTTTTGTGTATGGTTACTTTTTTCTTTTGCTTTTTTTCAGTTGTTTTCAAAATCGCATATAAAACAACAAAAGCGATAATAAAGCGTAGCCAAACGAGTGTAAGTGGCGGAATAAAGTCGAGTACGTATTTACTAACGACGTACATACCGCCCCAAATACTTGCTGCTAGTGATAAACATATAGCTCCTAAAATGGTTTGTTTCATTTGAATGACCTCCGTCTATTTTTAGGGTTATGATTTATTCCCTAAGACGAGGCATGGTGCACTTGTTATATGGATGCCCGTCTTAGATTATAGACGGCCTACAGGTTGATCGTTTTCGAATGAAGTGTTGTAGTACATGAACGTAGCCTCCCTTCTTCTTTTAATGATATTATAACTTAATTTTCTGGTTATTAAAGAGTGTTATGGAATTGTGCATAAAATGTGAATAACAAACCGTCACGTTTGACTGTACAGTTTATGTATTGTATGATAATAGTAATATAAACAAGGGGGGAAGATCGTTGGGAAGGTGTATCGAATCGGACAGTTGGCTCTCATGGCTCACGTGTCGAAACGAACGATTGATTATTATACGAATCTAGGAATCTTAAAAGCGGAGCGATCTCAATCTAATTATCGCTATTACGACGAAACAGCATTTGAGACATTACAATTTATTGAGAAGTGCAAAGAAATGCATATGCCGCTTTGTGAGATTAAAGAGAAGATCGAGGAGAAGAAGCTGCTCGGTATCAATGAACACGTTTCGAAACAAGTGAATGAAGTGACAGACCATATTCATAGATTAGAAGCAGAGCTAACGGAGTTAAAGCCTCTTTTAGATGAATTGACTGATTCACAACGTGAAAAAATATCGAAATCTTTATCAGGTCAAACGACAGCTTTAATACAGACACTTGCTCTATTATTATAGAATAAGTGAAATCCGACCTCTTTAATTTTTGTATCGGGCTATGTTTTCTAACGAACAAATAAGAAAACATTATAGTATACAGGAGGTGGACACCTTAGTTTTTTAACTAAGGGGATTCATTGGAAATATTTAATTTAGTCATGGTTGCGATTTTAATCGCATTTACTGGATTTTTCGTAGCAGCAGAGTTTGCGATTGTTAAGATACGTTCAAGTCGCATTGATCAGCTTGTTGCGGAAGGGAAACGCGGTGCGTTAGCAGCGAAAAAGGTAACAACAAATTTAGATGAATATTTATCTGCTTGTCAATTAGGTATTACAGTTACAGCGATGGGATTAGGTTGGTTAGGTGAACCGACAATCGAAAAGTTATTACACCCGTTATTTGAGAAATGGAACGTAAATCCTTCTATCTCATCAGTATTAACTTTTGGTCTTGCTTTTATGCTAATGACATATTTACACGTTGTAGTAGGGGAATTAGCTCCGAAAACGCTGGCAATTCAAAAGGCTGAAAAAGTAACGTTGTTATTGGCAACTCCGTTAATGATGTTCTATAAAATCATGTATCCATTTATTTGGGTATTGAACGGTTCAGCTCGTGTTATAACTGGTTTATTCGGTTTGAAACCAGCTTCTGAACATGAAGTAGCTCATACAGAAGAAGAATTACGTCTTATTCTTTCAGATAGCTATGAAAGTGGCGAAATTAATCAAGCTGAATACAAGTATGTAAATAATATCTTTGAATTTGATAATCGCATCGCGAAAGAGATAATGGTACCGCGTACAGAAATCGTTGGTTTCTATCTTGAAGATTCAGTAGAAGAACACATGAAAGTAATCCAAAATGAACGATACACACGTTATCCGATTTTTGGAGAAGATAAAGATGATATTATCGGTATGGTCAACGTAAAAGATTTCTTTATTCGATATATGAACAACGATCAAGAAGATTTATCATCGATTCGCACGTATATGCGTCCGATTATTGAAGTTATGGAAACGACTCCAATTCATGATTTATTACTGCAAATGCAGAAGAAGCGAATTCCAATGGCTGTTTTATATGATGAGTACGGAGGAACAGCTGGAATTGTAACGCTTGAAGATATATTGGAGGAAATCGTCGGCGAAATTCGTGATGAATATGATGAAGATGAAGCACCACCAATTCAACATGTGAACGAGTATCATAAAATTGTTGATGGAAAAGTGCTTATCTCAGAAGTAAAAGATTTGTTTGGATTACACATTGAAGAAGACGATGTGGATACAATCGGTGGATGGATTATGATGCAAAATCATGAAATCGAAGAAGGACAATACGTTGAAGCAGAAGGCTATGAATTTAAAGTATTAGAAAAAGATGCTTATCAAATTAAACGTGTTGAAATTCAAAAAATGGATCATGAACAAGAACAAGAGAAAGCAGCAACTGTGTAAGTTGCTGCTTTTCTTCTGACACATAATAAAATGTGAAATTAGGAGCGGATATTTTGATTCAAGTAGCCTTACGTGTATATCGATTACAATTGTATACGATCTTTAGTGGTTTACTACTAATGTGGGCGGTTACTCCGTTTGGGAAACAAGTGACAGGGTTCGGTATCGGTTTAGCAGTTAGCGCATATTGTCTTTGGCTATTAGCTCGCAGAGTGGAGAAATTAGGAAGAAGTATCGTGATGAAAGAAAAGGCTCCTGGATTAGGAGTTCTAAACCGATTTGCGGCCGCAATATTAGGGGCTATCATTATGTTTGAAATTGAGCATGAAATGGAAATGTGGGCATTTGGTACTGGAATATTGGGTGGACACTTTTTAATGATTGCGAATTTAGCCTATGCAAATATGCAGCTAGTAAAAGAAGAAGAGAAGCAAAAGGAAAATGCTTCGAAAAACATAGAGCTCTGATGAAAGGGACCTAATCAGGTTCCTTTTTGCGTTTAAAAATAAATGATATAATACGAATGATTTACTGGTACTTATCGAATTTATGCCAAACATAATACGCTTATTTTTGGGGCATTTCAATAGTATGAAAAAAAATTAAAAAAAATTAAAAAACCCATCGATTTCTAAAGCTTATGTATGTTATCATGACAAAAGAATTTGCGAAAGAGGTGGATACCAATGTTACAAGCTTTACTTATTTTTGTGCTTCAAATTATTTACGTTCCAACTTTAACAATCCGTACGATTTTGCTTGTAAAGAATCAAACAAGATCCGCTGCAGGTGTAGGATTGTTAGAAGGAGCAATTTATATTGTCAGTTTAGGTATTGTGTTTCAAGATTTATCAAATTGGATGAACATTGTTGCCTATGTCATCGGCTTTAGTGCGGGACTATTATTAGGCGGTTATATAGAAAATAAATTAGCAATTGGATATATTACGTATCAAGTTAGTTTGCTAGACCGTTGTAATGAATTAGTAAATGAATTACGCCATTTTGGATTTGGCGTTACAGTATTTGAAGGTGAAGGAATAAATTCTATACGTTATCGCTTAGATATCGTTGCAAAGCGTTCTAGAGAAAAAGAACTGTTAGAAATTATTAATGAAATTGCACCGAAAGCGTTTATGTCTTCTTATGAAATCCGTTCGTTTAAAGGTGGATATTTAACGAAGGCGATGAAAAAGAGAGCATTGTTGAAGAAGAAGAAAGATGAACATGCATCGTAAAGAAAAGGGAGTAGTGCAGCTTTAAAAGCACGGCATAATCCCCATAGAAAAAAGAGAGGAATCTATATTGAAAAAGATTCCTCTCTTTTTTTCTGCGTTATTTTTTTCTGCTTTTTCTCAGATTAACAATTAACCATACAACTTGAATAATTAGTGGTAATATAAATGCAATTAATAAAACGATAAATGCTATTAATTTCAGCTCAGGTGTTTGAGTAACGCCGGTCCCATCAACCTCTCTTAGCCAAATGATAGCTGCCAATATCCCGAAAGTTATAATCCAAAATATGTTACCAATCCACCAATAAATCCATCTGCTTTTCATGCTAGCACCTCTTATATTTACCCTCTGTTAAAAGTATATTTTCGGTTGTTATATTTAAATGAAATAACTATAAAACTACTTTTTTCAACTGTATATCTAACTTGTTTAAAGGTTGCCATGTCTCCATCTTCGTTATCATCTTTCG
Organism: Bacillus sp. TH30; assembly: GCF_016650875.1. Taxonomy (NCBI): domain Bacteria; kingdom Bacillati; phylum Bacillota; class Bacilli; order Caryophanales; family Bacillaceae; genus Bacillus; species Bacillus sp. TH30. Next base: position 4,615,203 of record NZ_JAEKEY010000002.1, read on the forward strand.
TTTGCAAAAGTTGAACTCTTGGCTTGTAGTCTGTCCTATGAGCGTGCTCGATATCTTTAATGTTAAGTTTGTAGGATTCACCATTATTTATTTTTTGTTCCAATACTTTTTTATTGGCAACATAAATAAAAGTTACTTTATTTTCATCAATACCTTCAGTCTTAATTTCTAATTCATTATCTTTTGTTGTAATCGTTGGTGTTAATAATTCAATACTGCCGCTTCCGGTTTCTAAAGAATTTTCTACTATAGTTGAACATCCGGATAAAATGATTCCGATGAATAGCAGAACAATTAATTTCTTTTTCATAACATCCCCCAATTTCAAGTGATTTTTGATTTTGGTATTGCTAGACTGCTAGTGTGGAACGTAAATGTTTAGCTAGCACTTTTTAATTGTACCATAATATGTAAAATGAAACGGGTTGTATATCCAATTTAAGGGAGATTGAAAAGTTTACTTATTGTTGAGAATCAGTATTTTTACAGTAGGTATATATTTTCTTTACAAAGCAGTGTTGCTAAAATCATTACGAATTGTATATCCAAATATATGATGAAATGTAGACAGGAGAAAGAACTTAATACGAAGCGAACTTATTATTATAGAAATTACAATTTTTGTATATTAAAATAATGATAGGGAATAGATGAATTCATTCACTTCGGAGGTAGTTACTTGGACATTAACGAGAAGGCAATTGAAATGTTTGAACAAAATGAATATGTGGAAGCAATGGAACTGTTTCAACAAGCAGTACATGAATCTAGAGGTGTACAATCTCTCAATAATCTTGCTTGGATGTACTTTTATGAGGAAGAGAATGATGGTAAAGCTCTTGAATTAATAAAAGAAGCTGTTAAGTTGAATCCTTCCTCATACTTTCCTTATAACATCTTAGGGGAAATTTACATGAAACAAGAAAAGTGGGAAGAAGCGAAAGATGCATTACAAAAATCTATTTCGATTCAACCATCCGATGAAGCATATCACAATGTAGCTGTAGCTCATTATAATCTTGGAGAGTTGGAAAAAGCTTCGGGATTTTTCTTGCGAGTTGCAGGGGATTCAGACATTATAATGTATAACTATGTAAAGTGTTTAATTGATTTAGGGCGAAAAACAGAAGCGAAAGAGAAGTTGGATGCTTTTAACAGGAAATCTGATGATTTTGTAGGAGAAATTAATGTAGCAGGTTTATATGTTGAGTTGAATTGCTATAAAGAAGCAATTGAATGGTTCGAAAAGGGATACAAAGAATACTGGAAAAGTCCCAATTGGATTGGTAGATTTGTTTATGCTCTATATAAAGCTAATAATTTCTCCCGTATAAATGAAGTTATACGGGAATCTATCGAAGTGAAGACAGCAGAAATAGAAGATGTTCAGAATGAAGAAGTAGAAGAAAATTGGACAGAAAACGATAAGAAAGAGTTAATTGAGGAATATATAGAAGAGAACAATTGTTATAAAAAAATGATAGAACGTATCGAATCTGGATATGTTCCAGGGTTAGAATTTGAAACTGATTATATAGGGGCTTGCTATTTATTTGGTTGTAAAAGACATAATCATCTTGAATATGAAAAATAAAAAGATTCGACTGTCAAATATGATGGTCGAATTTTTTATTATAGGCTGCTTGTCTAAAGGTACCATCTCAATTGTAATGTGTTAAAGATGTTTCGTCTCATTACATAGGTATATATCCTCTTTAGAGCTCCCTTTTTTAATATTTAAAATATGTAGTGAAATAAAACCAATAAGTCCTATTCCGCCGAAAATAAGCCATGGTGTATACATTCCGTTTAAGTTTGATGTAAACCATGTACCGGTATAATTACCAATGATAAAACCAAATGCGAGTGATAATTGATAAAATCCGAAATAAGTAGCAGTATACGATTCGTTACTGTAATTCGCAATAGCGATATCAGCGTTAGGTAATACAAGTGTTTCGCCAATTGTAAATAATATTACACAAATAAATAGCCAATATGGATGTTGGAATAAAGGAATGAGTAAAAGGAAATACCCATTAATAAAACACCGTATTTAATAATAGAAAGTGTGTTGTATTTATGAAAGAGTTTCCGGAATAATACCATAAATATGACACCTGTTATTGCATTTATCGTAATAACTAGTATAGCGAGCTGGTTACTATGACTAATGCTTTTCATATGAAGTGGAAGTGCGACAGTAAGCTGAGTAAACATAATGTAGAAGAAAATCATAATAAATGAAAACAAAAGAAAGGTTTTATTTTGTAAGATTGCCTGTATTCCTAAAGCAATAGACGTGTTTTCAGTAGAGACTTGGAAGTGGTTTTTAAGTAAGTAAAAGATTAAAGCGAATAACAGCATAAGAAATCCTGTTAAAGAGAAAGCATATATCGGATCTAATAGGAGTAAGAAACTTCCTGCAATTGGTCCGATTATCGCACCGCAATTAAAACTAAGGTTTAAGTATGTAAATAAATTTTTTCTCATATGAACTGGTTGTGAGCCGAATATGGCGCGAGCAGCAGGTTCGTAAAATGCAGTTCCAAAGCCAATAAGTGCGGAAGAAATAGAAATTGTATAGAAATCAGAGCATATTCCTAAAGCGATAAATCCGATTCCTCTTAAAAATAATCCGGCTATCATCATAATGATATAGCCTATTTTGTCAGCAATTAATCCTGAGAATAATGGGATAACTCGTGATGTGATTGTCATAACCGTCAAAACTGTTCCTACTTGAACAGCAGAAAAATGAAGAAAGCTTAATAGATAAATAGCTAAAAATGCGTATACTGCAAAATACCCAAAAGACATAAAAAATGAAGAAATAAGCATGAAACGTATCGGTATTGAGAAACTTTTCATAGAACTCCTCCTAATGTTGTAACCGGTAAATTTTTTTAATGGTTAACTATTTTATATTATAATTATACATAAAGTCAGAAAAAAGTAAATTGTAAGAAGAAGGTGGATGGAATTGAATCAAAATGCACCAAATGAATTAGAATATATTCGGGAATTTTTAAATACATGGAAAATACCAAACGATACGAGAGAGCCAATTGACATGCTGCAAACAGAAGAGGATATAAAGCTCTTTATGAAAGAATATTTTCATGAAGAGGTTCCATTTCATACGATAGAGGAATTAAAAAGTTTTCGAGAAGATATTCGGTTAACAATTGAAGGCGAAGGATCATTGCAAAAATGGTTAGAAAAATACCCATTTCATGTACATATAAAGGGAGATATGAAAAGTGTTACATATGAACCGGTGCAAGAAGAGAATCTGTATACAAAAGTATTGAGTATTGTGTTAACGGCGATTCAAGAAAATTTGTGGGGAAGGTTAAAAGCATGCCCAGATTGTCGCTGGGTATTTTATGATCATTCGCGTAATGGAAGTAAAAGATGGTGCGGTATGTATGCTGGGGAAGAAGGCGGAAGAGCGTGCGGTACGATTGCAAAAGTGAAAAATTACCGAGCGAAGAGAAAAGGAAGATCGGGTTATAATGTGTAATTTATTTATGAGAAGAAAAAATCGGTTGGGGGAATGTAGGATATGGAAGGCACACAAATGTTAGCTTTAAATAAAAAGTGTTGGGATACAGTTGCACCATATTTCTTTCAAGTTGATTGTTTACCAAAATACGGCCCGTATACAGCGTCTGAAGATGAAATTCATCTATTTGATTCAATCAGAAATAAAAAGGTTCTTGATATTGGATGTGGGAGTGGGCACTCATTGCAATATATGGTGGAACATGGGGCAGAGGAATTATGGGGTCTTGATCTTTCAAGTATACAAATTGAAACGGCACATGAAACGTTAAAGGGCTGGGATCCAAAGTTAATATGTGGAGCAATGGAAGAAGAAGTGGAAATTCCGAAAGAGTATTTTGACATTGTATATTCCATCTATGCATTAGGTTGGACTTCAAATTTAGGAAAAACATTAGAACTTATTTACTCATATTTAAAGCCAGGTGGAAGCTTTATTTTTAGCTGGGAGCATCCGATATATTCAAATTTACTGTACGGAACAGAGGAGATTGTTTTAAATTCCTCTTATCATGAAGAAACTCCTATTACGTTTGAAACATTTAAAGGGGAAGATGTACAAGCGACATTATATAAGCGAAAAATGAGTACATACATAAATGATTTAAATAGAGTTGGTTTTACAATTGAGAGAATAGAAGAACCTGAACCGTCAAGTATATTTGATGAAGAAATAGCTGAACCTTCTACGAAATATTATTCTTTATATAAAGCTAGAATGGTGCCGACTACTTTTATTATTAAAGCGAGGAAGTAATTTGCTAGAAAAGAAGCCTATCATTTCAAATACATGAAATGGTAGGCTTCTTTATTTTATAAAAAATGTAGTTGAATGTGTACTTTTTTATAACAGTGCATTTCATATAAAAAGTGTAATTATTTTTGGGAAGGGGGATTGTTGTGCGTCATCATAGAAATTACAAAAAATTTGGAGTGGCACTGCCTCTTCCGCTTATAGGAGCAACTGGCCCTGCTGGTAACAGTGGCCCAACCAACCGGTCCAACTGGAGGGCACGAAGGTCCAGTCGGTCCTCAATGAATCACCGGCCCTAGAGGAGCAACGGGTCCACAAGGTCCTCAAGGGATACAAGACATCCACGGAGAGATAGGGACGATAGGAACGATTACAAGGGGCTATTGGTGATACTGGAGAGTCAGGGGTTACGGGTCCAATTGGCTTGCAAGGTCCTCAAGGATTAATTGGAAATTAAGGTCCCATTGGTGGTGATATTGGAGTACAAGGACTAGAAGGGATACAAGGAGCTACAGGCCCTGTTGGTAGTAGGAATACAAGGCCCGCAAGGAATACAAGGAGAAATAGGAGAACGAGGACAAACAGGAGCACAAGGAATGCAAGGGGAGATAGGTGAAACTGGAATCTCGGGTGTAACTGGTCCTCAAGGTCTTCAAGGTCTTCAAGGTGTTCAAGGAATACAGGGGGAGCAAGGCGCTACTGGTATGCAGGGAGAGGGAGGTCCCGAAGGAATCCAAGGTCCGCAGGGAGAAATTGATCCAACTGGAGCAGAAGGTTCTAAAGGTATTCAAGGTATTCAAGGTGTAATAGGCCCAACAGGAGCACAAGGAATGCAAGGGGAGATAGGTGAAACTGGAATCTCGGGTGTAACTGGTCCTCAAGGTCTTCAAGGTCTTCAAGGTCTTCAAGGTGTTCAAGGAATACAGGGGGAGCAAGGCGCTACTGGTATGCAGGGAGAGGGAGGTCCCGAAGGAATCCAAGGTCCGCAGGGAGAAATTGATCCAACTGGAGCAGAAGGTTCTAAAGGTATTCAAGGTATTCAAGGTGTAATAGGCCCAACAGGTGCACAAGGAAGGACAGGAATACAAGGTATAGTAGGTCCAACTGGAACAACAGGAGCAGCAGGAGTACAAGGTCCCCAAGGAATACGAGGAGACACAGGTCCAGCTGGGGTGCAAGGAATACAAGGAATACAAGGAACAACGGGAGCAACCGGTTCAACCGGAGCAACTGGATCATCTGCTATATCAACAGGTGGTGGGTATTTCTTTTCTACATCAACAAGTACAATTGCAGCAAATGCCAACATTCCAATTAATTCAGGATCCACTGTATATGGAACTGGTGTATCTTTAACTAGTGCTACAACTGTCACGGTATCCACACCAGGAATATATTTAGTAAGCTACTATTTCCAAGGGGACGCGACTGGTGGGAATGAGACTGTATCTGTTAGGTTACTATTAAATGGAACATAAATAACAGGGAGTTTTATACAAAACGTAACGACATCAACTGTAGTAATCGAACCAGCTATTTCAAATACACTTCTTGTGAATGTAGCGAGTGCAAATTCAACATTAATATTACAAAATGGTCCATTAGGTGTTGGGCATGTGACCACTATTGCAGGAACAATTACGGCAAGTTTAAATGTGGTGAGGATATTATAAAAAGTATAGGGAATATAAAAAACACAAGGAATGTCTTTACAGACACACCTTGTGTTTTTTAATATTAAATAAACATTTTCTTTATCTTTTCGGTTGAAAAATATGCTGAAAGAAGTATTTGTGATGTAAGTTATCTACAACTTTATTTGCTTGATATGTGCGGTGTTGTTCGAGTCGAAGTCTTTGCTCCATCATTTTTATTGCGTGATCTGATAAACGTAACATTGTACCAGTCTCCTTTTCTATAAATATAGTTTTCTGATTGATATCGATTCCATATTTATAACTAAGGAGGCAAAGTGTGTAACATAGGCAAAAAGCACCTTCCTCTCCCATTACGCTTACGAGGTTAGCTGTCGGACTCGGGAAGTGAGAGTTTCCCTACTTGAAAAAGATTCGCCCCAAGTAGCATAGCTACAAAAATGGTTCCCCCGCTCCAAAATTTGGACTCAGCAAAAGGTTGTATAAAGTAAAAAATAACATAAATAAATAATTAAGTCAAACTTTTTTGTGTTTTCTGTCTTTTAAGTTGCGTAAGAATCATGCCATCAGGTAGTGTTGTATCTGTTACTTCAATGAAGCTGTATTTTTTATATAATGCGAGAGCTGGAGTATTGGCTTTACCTGTTTGTACAATGTATGTCATTGAAGACAAGAACATGTTAAATATATAAAGTAGCAGTTTCGTTGCGATTCCTTTTTGAAAAAATCGGGCGATACAACTAATCTGTGGATATCGATTAGTTCTTCTTCTTGTATAAAAGAAATAAAGCCGACGAGTTTATTTTCAGAGAAATATCCATAGAATGTTTCATCACAATTTTGAATATCGTTTACAGTATCATATAAACGAGGTATTGCAGTACTGTTTAAAAAGTCTGCTTCAATTTTATAAGCTGGAATTTGAACATTTAAAATGGATGATGCTACTTCATAAGACGTGGGAAGTAATTTATGAATCATAGATAATAACGCCTCCTTTAAATATGATATATTAATATAATTGATTTGTGGGTAAGTTTGACAATTTTTTTCTTTTTTGCATATAATATATGTATCTCCATACATAAAATGTTCGTAGGTATATTTCTATAGTAGGATATGGTTAGCGTAGATAAATACGTAATCTTATATAAGAGTTTAGCTACTCTTGTATTTGACAATACAAACTATAATAGAAATGAGGGACTAAAAATGGGATGGATTATTACATTAATAGTTGGTGCTATTATAGGTATAATTGCTAGTTCTATAACGGGTAAAAATTTTCCAGCTGGTATGTTTGGAAATATAATTGCTGGTTTACTAGGAGCTTGGTTAGGTAGTAGATTATTTGGATCTTTTGGGCCATCGTTTGGTGGGATTCATGTCGTACCAGCATTATTAGGTGCAATTGTGTTAATTCTTATTGTATCATTTGTAGTAAAAGCTGCAAGAAAATAAAGGCTATTACTGATTGTTTTATAAAGCCCTTTTAGGGCTTTTCCTAATTAGAGAGGTGGTACACTTGGAGAAAGTAAATATAAGAAAAAGAGATAAGTTGAAAAAGTTTTTTAAAGAACAAAATTATTTAGCTGTACTACTTGGATTCGCGTTGCTGTTTGTAAATATATTATTACTTACAAAAATATCATTCGTCTTTACACCGTTCGTCGTATTTTTAAAAACAATCTTTTTCCCAGTATTATTAGCGGGAGTACTATTTTATATATTGCATCCATTCGTTTCTCTTTTAGAAAGAAAAGGTGTGTCGAGAATTGTGTCAATTGCCTCGATATATATAATTGTTCTTGGATTATTTGTTTTTCTTGCGGTCACGGTTATTCCAATTATTAAAGATCAAGTAAATGCTTTAATAGATAACTTGCCATATTTCGGGCATGAAATCGAAAGGGCAGCACGTAAATTTGGAGAAAGTAATGTAATTGGTAGAATGCAGGAAAGTTTAAATATTGATTTTGCTAATATCGTAAAAGATTCTACAATGAACTTTACAAAATCATTATCATCAGTAACAGGAAATGTAACTGGATTTTTAAGTACAATTACTGAAGTTGTTTTAACATTTGTAATGGTTCCGTTTATTTTGTTCTATCTTTTAAAAGATGGTGAGCAATTACCGAATCATTTTTTAAAGTTTATATCTGAGCAAAGACAACCAGCTGCGAAGAGAATACTAGATGATATGCATTATGCGATTAGTTCGTATATTAGAGGGCAAATTATTGTTAGTTTATTTATCGGTATTATGCTATTAATCGGTTATCTTATTATTGGTATTAAATATGCGGTACTACTTGCTATTTTAGCGATGATTGTAAATATCGTTCCGTACGTAGGACCAATCATTGCAATTACACCAGCTTTAATTATCGCATTTATCGACTCGCCATCAATGGTGTTAAAAGTAATTATCGTTATGATGATTGTACAATTAGCAGAAGGTAAATTTATTTCTCCGCAAGTCATGGGGAAAAAGTTAGATATTCACCCGATTACTATTATATTTATCATTTTAACTGCGGGGAATTTATTTGGAATTATGGGGATTATTTTAGCAATTCCAGGGTATGCGATATTAAAAGTTTTAGTTACGCACGGTTATAGATTTGTGAAGTTGAATACGTGAAAAAAGAGCTAAAACAGAGAAACCTGTTTTAGCTCTTTTTCATTAACAATTGATTTGCGTATTGGCGTGCCCATTGATCAGCTTCTAATATATCATCGAGTGAAGGATCTTTTACGTTATGATGAGCTTCAACTGTATTGTAAATTGTTTTTTCGATATCGAAAAATGCAATTTCATTTTTAAGAAATAGTGCATTTGCAATTTCGTTCGCTGCATTTAATACGGCTGGAGTTGTACCGCCAATTTTTCCACATTCAAATGCATATTGTAGACAGGGGAACTTCTCTAAATTTGGTTTTTCAAAATGCAAACTACCAATTTCTAATAAATTTAATTTTTCATAGGATGAAGGTAGTCGAGTAGGGTAGTGAAACGCATATTGAATCGGCATTCTCATATCAGGAGCACCGAGCTGTGCCATGACTGATCCATCAATAAATTCCACTAAAGAGTGAATGATACTTTCTTTATGAATCATAACATCAATTTTTTCATAAGGAATATCGAATAGCCACTTAGCTTCCATCACTTCAAACCCTTTATTCATTAACGTGGCAGAATCTATCGTTAGTTTTGCGCCCATTAACCAGTTTGGGTGTTTTAAAGCATCCTTCGCTTGTAATGTTTTCATTTCTTCACGTGTTTTATCACGAAAAGCGCCGCCAGAAGCTGTAACAATTAATTTTTCGATTTCCTTATTATTTTCCCCATTTAAACATTGGAAAATGGCTGAATGTTCACTATCAACTGGAATTAGGCGGCATCCGTTTTGTTTCGCTAGTTCGGTGACGATATGTCCAGCTGCAACTAAAGTTTCTTTGTTAGCGATAGCGATATCTTTCTTCGCCTTTAATGCTTCAATTGTTGGGAGTAAACCTGAAACACCGACAACTGAACTTAATACAAGATTTGTATCAGGATGGGTAGATACTTCAAGTAAACCATCAGTTCCATATGTAATTTTTGTATTTGTTGAAATACGAGAACGTAATGTGTCCGCTAATTCTTTTGTCGCTACGCTTACAATACGAGGCTGAAAAGATTCGATTTGTTTTTCGAGAAGATCGATATTATAATTTGCGGTTAAACCGACGATTTTAAAATGTTCAGGATGAGCGGAAACGACATCTAATGCAGATGTGCCAATGGATCCTGTTGAACCTAAAATGGATATATATTTTACCATGAAAAAACCTCCAAAGTTGTTTCGAGTATTTCTGCAAACCTATATATTATTAGACAATTAAGGTGGAAATTCCTGCTATATAAAACAGAAAATTAGGGTTTAATTGGAAAGGAAATGTGATAAACTGTAAAAAAAACTAAAAAGCAATGAAAGAGAAGAGTACATATTCAAAACTTTTCAGAGAGCTGATATTTGGTGGGAATCAGTAAGTGATGAATATGGAATGGGCTCTGGAGCTTCTAGCTTAAATGAGTAGGCGAAGACGGTTACTTCACGTTAAGAAGTTGAAGTGAGCTATAATATAGCTAATTAAGGTGGTACCGTGGGAGTCTCTCGTCCTTTTTTTAGGATGAGGGGCTCTTTTTATTTTGAGAAAGGAGGAGTTAGTATGAGTGGGAAAATAATGTTAACAGGAATTAAGCCGACAGGTTATCCGCATTTAGGAAATTATATTGGTGCAATTAAACCTGCATTGCAAATGTCAAAAAATAATGAAGGAAAAGCATTGTACTTTATAGCTGATTATCATGCGTTAAATGCAGTGCATGATCCAGAGAAGTTCAGTAGTTATACGAAAGAGGTAGCTGCTACTTGGTTATCACTTGGGCTTGGAGAAGATGTTATTTTTTACCGACAAACGGAAGTGCCGGAAATTCTAGAATTAGCTTGGATATTAGCTTGTCTAACTCCGAAAGGGCTTATGAACCGTGCCCATGCGTATAAGGCGAAGATAGAGCAAAATAAAGAAGCGGGATTAGAAATTGATGCAGGTGTGAATATGGGATTATATACGTATCCGATTTTAATGGCAGCTGACATATTACTATTTCAAGCTACTCATGTACCAGTTGGAAAAGACCAAATTCAGCATATTGAAATTGCGCGTGATATTGCGACGTACTTTAATCATACATTTGGCATGACATTTACACTTCCTGAGTATGTGATACAAGAAGAAGGAGCGATTTTACCTGGTCTTGATGGAAGAAAGATGAGTAAAAGTTACGGAAATGTGATCCCGTTATTTGCAGAGCAAGAAAAGCTACGAAAGTTAATATTTAAAATCAAAACCGATTCGTCACTTCCAAATGAACCGAAAGAACTTGAAACGTTATTTATGATTTATAAAGAGTTTGCGGAAGAGGATGAAATTCAGTCGATGCGTGAAAAGTATGAGACCGGAATTGGTTGGGGAGATGTGAAAAAAAAGTTATTCCGCGTTGTAGACAGTGAGTTAGCGGATTCTCGCGAAAAATACGTTAAGTATATGAATGAGCCTTATTTATTATATGAGGCGTTAGAAAAAGGTGCGGAAAAGGCACGAGCTATTGCGAAGGTGAATTTAGCGGAAATAAAAAAACGGATTGGATTTGAGAGGGAACGTTAAGCGTTCCCTTATTTTTTTATAAAAAAATCGAACGAAATTTAAATTTGTTACCAATATAGATTAAGGGAGGGATAGAAATGGATGCAATTCTCGAATTAAAAATGTTGTTATTTCAAATAGGAACAGAAATTATACCACCTAGTAATCTAAAAGAAAAAATTTTAATTCAAGTTAATCTAATGGAGGAAATAGCATTTAATAATGTTGAGGTGAATAAAGATGAGTGAAATTGTGTTAGCAGTTCAAGGTTTAAGTAAGACTTATGAGAGTGTAGATACAAATGTTAGAGCCTTACAAAATGTATCTTTGGAGTTAAATAAAGGAGAACTTCTTGCCGTAATGGGGACGAGTGGGTCTGGGAAGAGTACATTACTTAATATACTTGGTGCTTTAGACAAGCCTGATGAGGGAGTCGTATATGTAAATGGTGAAGGCCCTAAAAATATGTTTGTTGAACCATATGCGACGGAGTACAGGCGGGATAACATAGGATTCATATTTCAGGCATTTCATTTATTAAAGGATTTATCTGTAGAAGATAATATTGCGTTACCCCTCATATTATCAGCTGATTCAGAAGAGGAGATACGAGAAAAAACAAATAAAATATTAGATGTTCTTGGTTTAGTAAATTGGAGAAATCATCGACCAGTTCAGCTTTCTGGGGGGCAACAACAACGTGTTGCAATTGGTAGGGCGTTAATAACATCTCCTCCAATTGTTCTTGCAGATGAGCCTACTGGAAATTTAGATTTCAATACGTCTAATGATATTTTACGAGTACTGGTCGATATGAAACAAAGATTCAATCAAAGTATGATTCTTGTTACTCATGATCCTCACATTGCTACGTATGCAGATCGGGTTCTTTTCTTTCATGATGGAGAAGTTGTTGATGATTATACGTGTTCTCATGGAGTAAATGATATGAATATCATTTTAGATAAATTTAAAAGATTAATGGAGAAATCAAAATGATAAAATCAGTACGAGGATTAGGTTTACGCTTTTTTAAGACGAATAAATTTACTGCTATCTCCTCTATAGTTAGCGTTATGTTGGCTGTTTCTCTAATTGTTACGATGATTGTATTTTCGAGCCATGCGAAACAGTCTGTTATAAATGAAGTTAAAAATTTATATGGAGATATGGATTTATCTGTTGGATATAACCCTGATCAAAAAAATTGATGGATAAATCTTTACTACAAAATATTAAGGAACAAGAAAATATTGAATACATGTCAAAAGTATTAGTAAATCATTTGCAAGTGAATAAATTGAATACAGCTATTTATACAGTAGGTGTTCAAAATGATTCGTTATCTAAAAGCCGATATCACTTCTCTAAAAATCTATCGAATGAGGAAGTAACATTAAATCATGGATTAGCGGAAACTTTACAAGTAAAAGTTGGAGAAAAGATTGAAATAGAAAATAAATCTTATGTAGTAAAAGAAGTTTTACCTGATATAGAAGCTGGAGGTTCAGCTCCAGATATACTTGTTTTATCGGAAGGTGCAGTGAAACAGCACGTATATGAAAAAACGGGTAAATACAATGAGGCTACTTATGTGTTGATAAAAGCAAAAGTGAATGCAGATGTACTAGCATTGTCTAGTCAAATTCATAAAATAGACAAAGAATTAAGAATCGATATTGCGGAGGAAGACGAGTTTTTAAAAAGTAACTTAGCGTCATTACATATTTTTATAGTTGTTTTATCTGTATTAATACTTATTATTACTTCGTTATTATTAATGTCTAATTTTGAAGTGTTTTTATATAAATATAAAAGCCAATTTGCTATTATGCGATCAATGGGAGCAACAACGAAACAAATGTTTAAAGTTATATTTATTCAATGTAGTGTAATTAATTTATTTGGTGGAATATTTGGTTTGTTACTAGCTGTAATAAGTAACTGTTTTTTACAAAGTTGGCTAGAGCATTTATTTGATTTTCAAATTAATTCGATGAGTTTTGACTTTAAAATAGCAATTGTAACAATGATTTGTAGTATCTTTTTCATCGAACTGTTTATGTTATATCCGTCATACAGAAGTTCGAAAATATTGCCAGTAAAGCTTATGCGTGAAAATGAAGAATCCGACTTTTCTAATAAAAAAACACGCAGTATTATGGGGAAATTCCTTTTAATTAGTAGCATATTTTTAACTGTTTTAGGTGGATTTGTAGCAAATACTGGAGATATGCAGGCGATAGTGATAGTAATAGGATCTATATTTTTTGTTTTAGGAGTGTATGTTTTATTTCCTATTTATCTTTCTTCGATATTAGAATTATGCCTACCTATGATGAAAAAAATATTTGGAAGGAACACATTTGTTGCTATTAAAAATGTAATTCCGCAAGTAAGGAAAAATACATTTGTTATCTTAATGATAAGTACGATGATGGTGATAGTTGTCTTTGGTTCCACTATTTTTAAAACAATGCAGAAAAATAATGAAAGATATTTAAAACGAGAATTTCCAACACATATTGTTGTGGAAAATCGTTTGAATAATGATTTAACCATTACCTCACCTCATATACAAAATATATTTAAAGAAATAAGTAGTATAAAAGGAGCTAGTACAATTAGTACGAACTCACTGGCAGAATTAAAGCAAGGTAAAAATTATATTACTTTTGACTATAATTTAGGTGATTTAAAGGAAATGGAAAAGCAAGGATTACTGCCAGAAGTACCTGCAAATTTGGAGAATAGTATAATTGTTACAGAAGAGTTAGCGGGACGGTATAAACTTCATGTAGGCGATATCGTTCAATTAGGTCTATTTTCAGAACAGGAACAAAAAGTTAGAGCGACTAGTAAGGTAGAAGTTGGGTTAATTGTTAACGAGCTACCGAATTCTCCTTCGGTACTCATGGATTGGAGTAATGTAACATATAAACAAGATTATACAGTTTTTGAGCGTGCATTTATTAGCTCAAATAATGAGAGAGAGACGTTGGAACAATTAAAGAAATTGAAAGGTCAATATCCACAATTAAAAATAAGTAGTTATACTCAATCGTTAAAACAATCTAATTTAATGTTTCAGCAAAGGTGGTCCATCTTCATCGTTGTTATTGTAGTAATTTTGCTTAGTGTAACATTAGGGGTGTGTAATACACTTATAAATAATATTCAATCTAAAAGAAAAGAGTTTGCTATTTTACGAGCAATAACAGTTAATAAAAAGGGTATTGTACAAATTATTTTGACGCAAGTTAATTTATATGTACTTATTGGAATCATACTAGGGGTTGTTATAGGAATATTATTAACCTATATGGTAAGTATAATAGATCGTACACCTTTATTTTTTGATTTCAAACTTATCGTAACGGTAATAGCGGGGATGTTCGGAATAGTCCTTATTATTTTTATCCCTTTTGCTAATAAAATAGGGAAAAGGGATATTGTACAAGAGTTAAATAAGGATAATAAATAAAAATATAGTCAAGATGAATTCCATCTTGGCTATATTAATAGTTCAATTCGACTTCCGAAAGTCAGTAATAATCTTCTCAATAACAGGAGGGAGATTACTAGGTAATTCATCAAGTGAAAAGAAGCGCAGTTCTTTCGATTCCGTTTGATCGCATACAAGCTCACCGTGGAATTCTCGGCAAATATAAACAACGAGTACACCGTGTACTTGATCGCCGTTTGGATAGATTTGAAAGAAATCAGGTCCTGAGTATGTACGGAATAGTTCTGGATTTTTAATGATAAGTCCGGTTTCTTCATATACTTCTCGATTTAAAGCGTCTTCTAACGTTTCGTTATATTCTAAGGCGCCACCAATAATACCCCAGCGATTAAAATCTGTACGGAGCTGCAGTAATATTTCATTTTTCTCATTTAATATAATGGCGTGTGATCCGATTAAAATGAGTGGATGATTTCCTACTAGATTTCTCATGTCTGCAATATAGCCCATAATTCTTCTCCTTATATTTAATAATAATTAGGCAGTTCTTTTAACATTTTTTCTGTTTTACGTGCTGTAAATGCTAAGTTATGATCATCTTTTGTTCTAAAAAATAATGTGCGTAAAAAGATTTTAATGTTTGCGCATAAAATACAATACTCATTAAGGGAAAGGCGTTTTCTAATTTGAGGAAGCCTTTTTATTTTTTTATAAATAATTGAAATTAACTCATCTTGCGGGAAGTCATGATATAGCATAGATAGTAACGGTGTAACAATTCGTTCATCTTCATTATTATGAAAAAGATCCGATGGGATGAAAATTTTATTTAATAAACAATGAATTAATTCCTCGTACCATTCAAAGGTCGTATAGGAATTGTGAACAATTTCAGAAAAGGCATCAGATACGTGGGCAAGACAATGAGCCCATCCTTTATTTTCAATATAGCCTCGAAAATCCATTTCTAAGTTTGTGTATGTAATGAGTTTGTTTTTTATTTCTTCGATATCCTCCTCTGTAAAAAAGTAGTGCGAGTTAGCGAATTGGAGTATTAATGCAAGTAACGAAACAGTATAAGAACGTGTGAAAACCCCATCTGTAAGTGGGGAGTGAATGTCACAATATAAATACTCATCACTTAAACAAGTTTGTAGAAGTAATTTCAGTTGATCATCCATAAGGAATTCATGATGAATGAAATGTGCAAAACATTTATATATAAGTTGGTAACGAACGTAACTATCAGTTGTTCCGATATACTGAAGCATATTGAGCGTTAACTCATTAATATCTATATGTTGCAGTTGCGTATAGTCATTTTGTTGTATAAGCTCTAACTGTTGTTGCAATGCTGTAATATCCAATGGAGAACCTCCTCCGCACTTTAAAGATGCGATGTTTTCTAGTATTCTATATATTCAAGGACAATCCTGCTCATGCAAGGAGAACAAGTAGAAATTCGAGTATGACATAGATGAGGGAAGTATATGATGACTATAGAACAGTTAGAAAAACATTTTAAAATAAGAAAAAATGCTTCTTCTATAATGATAAAAGAAAATGATGCAGAGTTTTTTACAGAAGAGCAATTAGAAGAGATAATGCAATATTGCGTTGTTGAAGCTGAAAAAGATGGAATAGAAGAATTGCAATTTGAGATTTCTTCAAAAAGCCCAAATTATGATGTGTATAAGAAATGTTTCGAAACGTATTCATTTGAATATATTACTGAAAACATGATTGTATTTAAGGATATATATGAAGTAGAAGATATAGAAAGTGAAATTGATTTTAAGCTTATTGAAGAGATAGGCGAAGCCGCTTTTTATTCACTGTGGAATGAAGTGACGGGAGAACAAATCGATTATGATCAATTTGTAAATACGATGCTACAAGAAATAGGTGGGCAATGGAAAGAACATTGTTTAACAGCGATTGCAAATGAAGAGCCAATAGGAATTGTAATCCCGCATATTGAGAAAGGTACGTTAGAAGAAGGAAAACTGATGTATTTCGCAGTCACTCCAAATATGCGAAATAAAGGGTATGAAGCAGCATTATTTACAGGGGCGATGTTTGTCTTAAAAGAAATAGGTGCATCTTATTATATTGGCGAGACAAATATACAAAATGAGTGGATGAAGGATGTTTTTGGGAAGAACGGATGTCAGCAGCTGAGCTCTACTGAGCGATATGTGAGAAGGGTTTAGAAGGATGAATGACGTACTCTCTCGAACTCATTTAGCGGGAATCCATGTACAAATTTTGAACAAGTAAAAGAACTTTTTGCATGTTTGTAAGATAAAAAGAAAAATCGAAACGACAAAGTAAGCTTTCCTATAATACAATAGAGAAGGATTAGACTATACGAAGAAAGCGTTGGTGAAAGTATGAAGCAGCAAAGAAATTGGCTACAAGCAACTGTAGAACGAAATGAAGATAATACGTTACATATAAAGTGGGAAAATAATATAGAAGAAGTTCGTATTTATTGGAGTACTTCACCAGATCATATTGAAGAAAATGGAGAATTACTTGTAACAGTAAGTGGGGATGCATGTACAATTGAAAACCCGAGTGAAAATGAGCGTCCATATTTTAGGTTAGTAGGAAGTAATGGACAAGCAGTCACAGTAGCTGAGCGTAGATTACCATTACAAGGTGCGTTTAACTTCCGTGATATGGGAGGATATGAAACGACTGAAGGCCGTAAAGTAAAATGGGGTAAATTGTATCGTTCTGAAGAATTAGCAGGATTAACAGAATGGGATATCGAGTATTTACAGAAGTCGGGTTTAAAGTTAATTTGTGATTACCGTACAGATTTTGAAGTGAAGCATAAGCCGAACCCAAGTGTTACAGGTGCTCGTCAAGTGTGCTTACCAGTTATGCAAGACTTGGCGAAAGACTTGAATATAAATGAATTTTTCCAAGTTGGTGACCTTTCTATGTTAGGGAAACCAGGCGAGTATCTTGTGAAAATGAATCAAGATTTCGTAAGTGGTAATGAAGCATTCGTGAGCTTCTTAAAACTGGCACAAAACCCGGAAAACTTACCGTTAGTAAACCACTGTACAGCTGGAAAAGACCGTACAGGATTTGGCTCAGCATTATTATTACTTTTACTAGGTGTACCGGAAAAAACAGTAATGGAAGACTACTTACTAAGTAACGGTTTCCGTGAAAAGTTAAATGAAAAAATGATGGCCTTTTTAGGTGCGAAATTACAGAACGACGAAAGTAGAGCAATATTAGGTGCGATGTTTGAAGCTCGTGCTGAATATTTACAAGCTGCGATTGATGAAGTTAAAAAGCAATACGGATCAGTGGAAGCATACGCTGAAAAAGCTCTTGGCTTTACGAAAGAATCGTTAGAGGAAATGAAAGTGTTATTGCTAGAGGATAAAGTGAAACTTTAATCAGTGGGGGGGGCATCCCCACTGATTATTAGCCTTCACCAATCGGACTGCCCGTTAATGCGGGATAAATAATGAGGAGGGAGGCTGATTGGATTAGCCTCCTTTTATTATTGTTGCTATAATTAAGCTATGAGAAAATAGGAATTGAGGCGAACATCATGAAATACAAAGTAATACTATTCGACGTAGACGATACATTATTAGATTTCCCTGAAACAGAAAGAAACGCATTACATAACGCGTTTGTACAATTTGGCATGCCTACAGGGTATAATGATTATCTTGCAAGTTATAAAGAGATTAGTAATGGATTATGGAGAGATTTAGAGAATAAAATGATTACGCTAAGTGAATTAGCGGTAGATCGATTTAGACAATTATTTGCTCTTCATACTCTAGAAGTAGACGCGCAGCATTTTAGTGACGTATACCTTGAAAACTTAGGAAAAGAAGTACATCTTATAGATGGTGCAGTGCAATTATGTGAGAACCTTCAAGATTGCAAGTTAGGTATCATTACGAATGGATATACAAAAGTGCAACAATCTAGAATTGGAAATTCCCCTTTATGTAACTTCTTTGATCATATTATTATTTCTGAAGAAGTCGGCCATCAAAAACCAGCGCGTGAGATTTTTGATTATGCTTTTGAGAAGTTTGGGATTACGGATAAATCAAGTGTACTAATGGTTGGAGATTCGCTAACTTCTGATATGAAAGGCGGAGAAGATTACGGTATTGATACGTGTTGGTATAATCCGAGTCTGAAAGAAAATACGGCAGGCGTTAAGCCGACCTATGAAGTGGAGAACCTGCTACAAATTTTAGAAATTGCGGAAGTGGCGGAAGAAAAGGTAGCTTCATTTTAATAGAGTTAAGATTTTTCGATTAGTTGATATATATTAAGTTACGGTAGATATATTTGAAAAATCGTTCATATAAGTTCATATACTATGATATGGAACAAAAAAAGATGGTACCAAGTCAAAATAATTTTACTGAAAGAAAACAGAAATAACACTAAATAATATATTTAGCTGTTTGTAATTGGTCATTACAAACAGCTAAAAAAAACGATTGCCTCTTAGGATCCAAGCAATCGTTTTTTTATTTTTTTCGGAGATGAAATTTGTATTTTTATACCCTATCTCCATCAAGTTTAAAAAATGTTTGTTCCCCAGTAATGAAAAAAATGAATTTAATTCTCATAAATAACTGTAAAGTGGTAAAAATTTCGTTTTGGGTGTAATTTAAAATCTTAAGTTAATGGGCATGGGGTGGAACCCTTTCCTTGTTTAGACCGGATATCCGCCTGTTGGCGGTGGCCAAGCACTAAATAATCTGCGAATCAGCACAATTTCTCCTAAATGGTAGGAGTTATGAGATGCAATATTCCGTAGAACACCGCCAGGGGTTTCACCAGGCCATTCCTCCAATGTTTTGTCCAATTGAACAGTTTGGGCGATCGTGCATGCCTGTTCAATCCCTTGAAGAAAATACTGAATAATCTGTTGCCACTCTTCCTCACTGCCAGGGCATTCTTCTTCAGGCCAGCTCTCTTTTACATGGGCAGGCAATGCAGGCTTCTTCCCCTGAGCGGATAATAAGAGAAAATCTTGCCAATAGGTCATGTGTTTCACTAATTGATAAATAGAATAAGGCAGTTCCTCTCTGCGTTTTCCCGCAAGCGCCACGTCTATATCCGACAAAGCATTCTTGATGGGAAGATGTCCTCGTTCCCCTCTTAACGATTTTACTAATGCCTGGCTAAACGCTTTATTTGATTGCTCCATAATAACTGACTCCCATCCTGTTTTATTTTCTAATTTGCTGATTTTATGATTCCGTCTTTTTTATATGTACTAAATAAATTATAGAAGCTTTACGACTATTAAGAGAAAGTAAAATAAGGCAAGAATCACTGACTTCTTAACGTACAGGAAATCGTAGGTTTTTATTTAATTAGTACCTTAATGTACAAATGTATTAACAGATAAATCAAAGGTTCGAATGACAACATTCAGGTCTGCGTTAATATCAGCCACTTTTGATTTTAGCTTTTCCGATCCCTCCTGAATTTTATCCAATTGATTTTATTGTGAATGAACTATGAGTTGATTATAATAATTAGAGTGAACTCTAAGTCAAGAAAAAAATAATAAAAGGATAGTTATTCTATTATGAGGGAGTTCGCGAAGCAAAAATAGCGCTACTATACTAAGGTCATTCACGTTTTATAATGCGATAATTAAATATTTATATATACATAGTTTCTCAGAGTGATGCGATGTCATGTATGAGCTGTGTAACAACTAGAGGT
Source organism: Bacillus sp. TH30 (assembly GCF_016650875.1). Lineage (NCBI taxonomy): Bacteria > Bacillati > Bacillota > Bacilli > Caryophanales > Bacillaceae > Bacillus > Bacillus sp. TH30. The sequence continues at coordinate 4,635,586 of NZ_JAEKEY010000002.1, forward strand.
GAGTGAAGGATGTTAATGTTTTTATTTGAGTTAGACAAGGCTATCCCGCAGAAGGATGAGCCACGGTATGCCGCTTATGCAAATGGCTTTATTGAAGGGGATTTAACGATTCGCGTGAGTGACAGCGTATTTTTTCAGAAGTCATGCATGAAGGTTGCAGAGCTTGGCATTTATTTAGGACAGTGGATGGAACAAGTGCAACATGGGCAGAAAGAACAATTGAATTATGAAACGAGTGACCGTGAGGAAGTAATTCTCGGATTCGTATATGAAGAGGAAGATCAGTGGAGAGTTTTTTCCAGTTGGCAGCAATTTGAACTTCAAGAGCGTATATCAACTACAACATTAGTAAAGAGCGTTCAACGCTATTTATATGAGCTAAATAAGGAACTGCGCGCGATAGGATATCCTGTGACGTTTGATCAGTACTTAAGAGGAGAGCGAATGATGCAGCTTTCTTATAAACGACTGTGTGATAGTAAAGCGGATACGACTTCGATAGAGGTTTACAATGGAAGCGAAGGAGTAGGCGCAGTGCGGGGCTATTATAAAAATACGTTGATGAAAGTGCTAGACTTCATTCCGAAAGTCGGTAGTAATATCATTTATGAAATAAAGGATAGTAAGAACAATATTCGCGTCATTGCAAAGGATGTAAGTAGGCAGCGGCAAAGAAGGATTTTAGTAACGTACATCGATAATAATGATGCAGAGCATGAAATACTTGTATGTGACGGAAAGTTATTAGATGCAAATTTCTTATTTACTTTTACATATAAGACAGAAGAATATGTTGTTCACAAAACTTCAATTGGGCTTGGAAAATTATTACGAAACGGCTATGTAATCGCAGATTGGAATATTCGTCTTGAGGAAGATATGTATTATATCGAGATGGATGTATATGATGAGGATTATATAGAGGATCAATACTTACTGTTAGGTGTATTTCATGCGGTTTTGTATGGGTGATAAATGAAAAGTACTGGTATTCTTCATGGGAAGGATACCGGTATTTTTTATGTGGTTCTGGTGTGAAGATTGCATTTTGTCGCTTTTCTTTTTTTAGGAATTTACAGTTATAACATCTCATATTTTGTTTATAATTGTAAATAGTTATTAAAATGTATAAATATTATTTCTTTTTTTATAAATAAAAAATATAAAAAGGAAAAATAATGCAACTTTATAACACGCTTATTCGTGTTATATATGAAAGGAGGAGGGGGATGGAAATTGAAGAAATATATAAGGTTTATATAAACGATGTGTACCGGTATTTATTTTCCCTTTCTCGTAGCCATCACGTAGCGGAGGACTTGATGCAGGAGACTTTTTATCGGGCGTATCTTTATCTAGAAGACTATGAAAACCAAAAGGTAAAATCATGGCTTTTTAAAGTGGCATATCATACGTTTATTGATTTTGTAAGGAAAGAGAAAAAAGTATCTTTTGTAGGAACGGAGGAATTAGAGACAATACAAGCAGGGGAATCTACAGAAGAGTATGTAGTCGCAAAAAATAGTTATGAAAAATTAATTCAGATTATTCATACTTTACCAGTGGTAGAGGCACAAGCTATTTTATTATGTGACGTACATCAATTAACGTACGAAGAGGGTGCTACTGTATTAGATTTAAAGGTAAATACTTATAAAAGTCACATATTTCGTGGGAGAAAGAGATTAAAAGAATTGTTAAAGGAGGAAAAGAGTCAAAATGACAAATGATAAACCTCATTCTGAACAAGATGATTATAAAGAATTGTTACAAGAAGCTCTTCATCAAAGACCAGATTCACTTCCTGATGGAAAACAGCAGCAAGTGTTGAAAATAGGTAAAAAAAGAGCTCGAATTACGAATGTGTTGATTGTATTTACTTTTTTATTACTTATTCAACCTATTTTATATATATCTACACTTTTATATTATACATTGGCACCTACAAACGCGATGGAGATACGGAATGTAGTAAATCAAACATTAAGTGTAACAGAACCTAATGTATTTATGAAAGAAAGGGACATGGAGCAAACATTGTTACCGCTTAGTTTACAATTGCATTTTGATTTGTATAAAAGGGTAGGAAAGAAAGATATTCGAATAGGAGAAGAGAAAACAGATTATTTATTAAGTAGAGCAACGAAAGTAAGCCGTGAATATACAACAGATGAAAAAATTCCAGAAGTCCCATATATAGATAACGAGGTATTATCTCATCCTAATAATTATAATGTGTCTTATAATAGTAGCGAGGAAGCTCAGGTATTAAAAGGTCTTCCACAAGAATCTGTTGTAGAAGCATTTGTATCTTTTAGAGAATTATTAAGTGTACAAGAGGTAACGGATACGTTTCCTACTATTGATATTGTTTGGTATGCCGTGAATACAGGATTAGAGGAGACGCAAAAGAATGATGAGGGTCAGTATGTTGCCCCAATCGGTTTTCCAGCAGATATGATTTCAAGTCCAAGTGGTCCTTTTTTAAGTGACTCACCTCATGAGGAACAATTTATTGATGTTTTAAAGTCATTACAGAAGCATGAAAATTTAGCAGTGAAGCTATCTAGAGCGAAAGTATTAGAGTTGTCACAGCGTATTTCTTTCCTTGAAAAAAATGGGATAAAAACATACGGGGCAGTTGTAACTGGACCTAAAGGAGAAGTTGAAAAATTGATGAGCCATGAAAAAGTTAGAAACTTGAAAGTAGGTGAAGCGAGATTATGGAATTGGCATTCTTAAAAAAAAGAAAGAGTCATATTTATAAACAGGAAACGTGGATGGGTATTATTTCATTAATTATTGCCTTTCTAGCGTTATTGTATTTGAACATTACATTGCTTATTCAAGAAACATTTATAGGCGAAGGTTTTCGAGAAATAGTTGGAGCTGGATTGATGTGTTCAGTCGTAGGCATGCTCACAAAAAGCAAAAGTCGAAAATATGCATTGTGGGCATGTAGTTTATTTGTTTTTATGATACTGTTTGCTGTATTTGGATTTATGCTAGGTTGGATGATAAGCTTTACGCCATAAATATGTGGAAAAGAGCGAATGTAGATTCGCTCTTTTTTAATGTGTAAAAAGTAAACTAGATAAGAGAAGAACCTATCAAATTTGAAAGGAGAGCACTATGCATCTAGGCTGTGGTTTTGTTGATATGTTTTCCGCTCACGATTCAGTATTATATATTAAACTTGGTGCTCTTTATTAATCCTCAAAAATAAAAACCTCATCAATCGTACTATGTAGTGCCCTCGCTATATCGTGAGCAAGCTGTAAGGAAGGGTTATACTTTCCTTTTTCGAGATGGCTAATCGTTTCACGACGTACACCAACCTTTTTCGCTAAATCTTCCTGCGTCATATGCACTTTGGCGCGGTATTCTTTTATTTTCGTTACGAACGCCATGGTGCATCTTCCATTTCATCAACTGGTTTATCGTAAAAGAACATAGAGAAACCGAACGTAAGAATGAGTGTGCTGAAAATAAGAGCGATATCAATCTCTTGTAGTGTAGGGCTTGGAAATAGCATTTCAATAAAGATAATGATAGCGGTAGTTAATAACGTAACGATAAAGGCGTTGCGGCAAGATTTATTGACGATTTGTTCAAACAGTTCATCGTGTTGAACCGTTCTATACGTCGTGAAAAAGGAGAAGAAACAGAACAGAGTAAACAATCCTTTTTCATAAAAAAATCCGAGAAACCCAAAGAAACCGAGAAATCCTAAATATTTAATCCAAGTCGTTTTCATGATAGATTCTCCTTTCGATGTTAGAAATAAAGTTTCACCAATCGGGCGTTTACGGACAGCAGGGCTCCTACCTAACTTCTTTGCTCCAGCCGAAATTTGAGGTGGGAGTCTTGCTGCCAGTTAATGCGGGATAAATCACTATATGTTATAAATATATCACATATGGAAATTCATAGTAATAATAGTTTTGCGATTTATTTCATAATAATAGTAAAAAAGGTTAAATATTCTGTAAAATAAAAAGGGAAATATCGTAAAATGGATGTAAGGAGGGGGAGGACGAAATGTTAACTGGGATAATGATCGTTATATTACTTGTAGTTATTACTGTAATTGGAACGGTGTTAATTGGGCGAAATGGTGATGCGAATTATAGTAAAGCGACAAAAGGAAATATTAAACGACTTACGATGATTTATATAATACTAGCTGTTGTTTTAATTGTTGGATTAGGAGTTTATATTTATTTTAAAGGTTAAAAAAACTGAAAAATGTAAAAATCTATAAATATAAGTATGCTATAATGTTAATATAGTTAATTGGTAATTAAGGAAAGGATTGGATGTAATGATCGAAATTTTGAATGTGTCAAAAAGTTATAATGGATCTACCTATGCAGTAAAAGATTTAAGTTTATCTGTACCGAGCGGAGAAATCTTTGGGTTTTTAGGACCGAATGGTGCGGGTAAATCAACGACAATTAAGATGATTACTGGTATTCATGGGGTGGACAAAGGAACCATTACAATCAACGGTAAAGATATTATGAAAAATCCGATGGAAGCGAAGAAAACATTTGGCTATGTTCCAGATAGCCCGGATATGTTTTTACGATTAAAAGGGATTGAATATTTAAACTTTATGGCTGATATGTATGAAGTACCGAAGGAAGTAAGACAAGAACGAATAGAGTCATTAGCGAAGAAGTTTGATCTGTATAATGCTTTATCTGATCAAATTCAAAGTTATTCACACGGTATGAGACAAAAGATTGTTATTATCGGTGTGCTCGTACATGAACCAGATGTGTGGATTTTAGATGAACCGTTAACAGGTCTTGATCCGAAATCTGCATATATTTTAAAAGAAATGATGAGAGAACATGCTGATAAAGGGAAGATTGTATTTTTCTCGACACACGTATTAGAAGTAGCTGAAAAAATATGTGACCGCGTCGCGATTATTAATAAGGGAAATCTTCAGTTTAAAGGGAATTTAAATGAAATGAGAGATCATTTTGAATCCAATGAATCACTTGAAAAAATGTTCTTGGAGATGACGGGCAATGAGTAAAATTTGGACGTTAACGAAAGTATTATTGAAATTAAATTATGCAGATTTCATAACAGATAAAAAGAAAAGATGGGCGTATTTATTTTCATTTGCAGCCATTTTATTTGTAGGTTTTTTAATATTCGGTTCGATGACCCATGGAATATATGAAGGAATGATACACCTCGGACAGGATCCAGGAATTGTTATTGCGATGGGATTAGCAGTTGCTAGTATATGGGTATTTTTGATGAGTATTATGAACATTTTAACAGTGTTTTACTATAGTAATGATGTTGAAATGTTGCTACCGTTACCGTTAAAACCAGCGCAAATTATTTCGGCAAAGTTCTTTACAGTGTTAATTACACAATACGTAATGAGCTCGTTTATTTTATTGCCTATCTTTATTACTTACGGTTTAAAGAGTGGTGCTTTCATTACATATTATATTTATATGATTGTCATTTACTTATTCTTCCCGATCATTCCGCTAGTTTTAGCTTCGTTAATTATGACAATTATTATGAGGTATACGAATATAGCGAAAAATAAAGATCGAGGAAGTATATTTATTGGAATCGTAAGTATACTATTTATCGTCGGAATCAATGTATTTATGCAATGGAGAAATAAAAGTGCAGTATCTGGAGCTGGAGATTCAGTTGCGAATTATCTTACAAATAATCAATCCTCTCTTTTCATACAAATGACAAATTATTTTCCAACTACATATTTTGGTGCAATGGGATTAGTAGAAAATGCATCGTGGAAGGGAATATTATACGTACTAATATACATTCTTATTTCTATCGCATTTTTCGGTTTGTTTTATTACATTGCAGAGCGTACATATTTAAAAGGGGTTATTGGACTTTCAACGAGTACAGCAAAGAAAGAGGTAATTTCAGCAGAAGGTTTACAGAAATCAACAGTACAAAGTTCTCATTTAAAAGCATATGTGAAAAAAGAATTTAAAACGTTATTCCGTACACCACAATTTTTCTTAAACTGTATTGTGCAAACTTTCGTTATGCCAATTATGCTGTTCTTTGTTTTGTTTGTACAAGATGGAAATTTAAAATGGATTACAGGGTATATTGATAATCCAGAATCAGCAGGTTTCGCAATTGGTGTTGGCCTTTGTGCATCCTTATTTTTAATGGGGAGTAACGTTATTGCAACAACGTCATTCTCACGAGATGGAAGCTCTTGGTTTGTGAATCGTTACTTACCAGTAAAGGCTTCGGATATCTTTTTTGCGAAAGCGATAACGGCCTGGTTAATTAATGTAGTCATTTTAGGAGTATTCGGTATTACAATGGCAGTTGTAGCAGGTATTTCGCCAGTCTTCATGATACTTTGGTTTTTACTAAGTGCGAACGGTTTATTGTTAATTAATTTAATCGGTACACGCTGGGATGCACAAACTGCAGATATTCATTGGGATACAGAACAGAAATTATTTAAAAGTCGATATACAACTTTGTGGAATTTTTTAGCTAATATTTTAATAGCTTTAGTTATTGTAGCGGGTGTAAGTGTATTATACTTCTTCCTTCAAGTAGGACTTTGGATTATGTTTATCGTTTTATTTGTAATGTTTACGATTGTAAATTATATCTTTATTAAAATTTTAAAATTAGGCGCTGAGCGTATATTGTCAAATATTAATTAAAAAGGTAGATCCTCTGTATTCGTGCAGGGGATTTATCCATAGATGGAGGAGAAAAGGTGAAGAAAATAGCAATTGTAACAGGGGCAACTCGTCTGAATGGAATTGGTGCAGCTGTATGCAAGGTGCTTGCTCAAAATGGGATAGACATTTTTTTCACGTACTGGCCTCGGTATGATAAAGCGATGCCATGGGGAATGAATGATCAAGAGCCCTTTTTGTTGAAAAAGGAAATTGAAAGTTACGGCGTTCGATGTGAAATGGCAGAAATCAACTTATCGCAGTCTTATTCGCCTAATCGTGTATTGTATATGGTATCAGAACGTTTAGGGGATCCATCTATTCTTATTAATAATGCGGCGTATTCTACTCCTACGAAAATTGAAGAGTTAGATGTAGAACAGCTAGATAAACATTATACGGTTAATGTTCGTGCTCCTATGCTATTAAGTTCATTATTTATTAAACATTTTTCACTTAAAACGAGTGGAAGTATTATAAATCTTACTTCTGGGCAGTCATTAGGCCCGATGCCAGATGAACTAGCATACGTAGCAACGAAAGGAGCAATAGAAGCATTTACAAAGTCAGTTGCACCAGTTGCTATGGAGAAGGGGATTACAGTCAATGCTGTTGATCCAGGACCAACGAATACAGGATGGATTACAGAGGAATTACAGCATCATTTAGTATGGAAATTCCCGCAAGGAAGAGTTGGAGAACCGGTGGATGCGGCACGCTTAATTGCTTTTTTAGTAAGTGAAGAAGCGAAGTGGGTTACTGGGCAAGTCATTCATTCGAACGGTGGTTATTCATAAAAATATTATGTTAACAAGTGTTGAGAAATAAAAAAATTAGTAATTATTTTGTTTTTTGTATAAATAAAATGTCAAGAAAGATAAAAAATTGATAGGGGAGTATGTTGTCATTTGTAGATTGTAAATCTTCATGTGACAACATACTCTTTTTCTTTTGCTACAGAAGAGGAAAATGTAGTAGAAAAAACTCGAATATTAAAATAAATTTATCATTTTTTGTACGTATTATTATGAAGATTACTGTCGGAAAGATGGTGATTCGTATGAAAAGGGATTTTTTAAGGGGAAATAGAATCGTAAAGAGAAGGATAAAATTGTAAACATAGGGGGATTTTTATGAAAATGAAAAAGGTCGCTATCGCATCAGTAGCAATTGGTACAATGCTTACAATGGTAGCTTGTAGTACCTCCACAGATAAAGATGCAGCGAAGAAGGATCAGGCAACTGCACAAAATGAAGAGCAATCGAAAACGACAAGTGCAGATGAAGCGTCAAAAACAACGAAAGATACTGAAAAAGACACAAATACTTCTTCGAATGAAAAAACAGATAAGGATGCAAAAAATACAAAGGAATCATCAGGAACAGAAAGTAACGGCAAAACAACAAAAGAAAAAGAAACGACAGGAAAAACGAATGATCAAACTACTAGTGGCAAAGCAACAGATCAATCAACTAGCGGAAAAACGACAGACCAAACGACAAATGGAAAGACAACGAAAGATCCGAAGAAAAGCGTCGCTGTGAAAACAAATGTAAAAGAAGTCGTTACATTAATTGAAAGCTTGGACAAGCAATTAGCTGCAAATCCTAAATTAGAAACAGTTAATAAACTCGGAAAACAAATTAATGAGAAGTGGGATGTCATTGAAAAAGAGCTAGAAGCATCACATCCGACTGAATATAAAACAATTGGCCAAAGTATGTATCCGTTAATTGTAGGAGCGGAGAAAGAAAAGATAGATGTTAATAAAATGAAGTCATTAACGACGAAAACGAAAAAAGATTTAAATCAATTATTAACGAAGCTTTCATAGTTTCAAAAGCCTACTCGAGTGAGTAGGCCTTTTTAGTTTGTTGTACATTCTCGTTGGGTGTTAAGAAATAAAGACTTCATTTAAAAGGAACATCACAATGATAAAAAAGAGTGATAACTATTAAAGATATTTTTTGATAGGAAGTCATATAAAACGCTCCCTTGTATTTATATTTGCAATTTAGTAGTTTTTAAAGTTCATTATTTTCTACAAAAATTTCATTTTGTAGAAAAGGAGAATGAATTGAGATGTACGATAAAGAGGAAGTTTATGATGAAGAAATTGCACCGTTAATGCAGCAGATTCTTGAAATCTGTAAAAGAGAAGAACTTCCAATGGTAGCGCAGTTTTATCTCGCTGAAGAGTCGCCATATGATGAGGAGTCAGTTACACCATTATATTGCACATCAATTATTATTCCTGGTGATCGTAACGATGAGGAAGGTATCCAACAATTGCAGGATATTGACGAGGTAATGAAATATGGAAAGAATGCTCCTCCATACTTTATGGCAGCAACAATACGAAAAGAATAAAAGAGCAGCTAGCAAAAGCTAACTGCTCCAATCGGTAATATTATTCCAAAAGTACTATTTTTCAAACTCGTCTAGTGCTCTTGCAGCAATTTTGACTTTAGAAAATGCACCACTGTTATTTTTAAATACAATCTGGTATTTACCATTAGGAAGCCAATCAGACCACTCAGTACTAAATTCATTAATAGTTTGTTGTCCAGGTGTTAACTTTCCGTTTGATAACCATCCACCTTTAGAATTATATAAATCATAACTGAAAGTTTCATTACCAATATTTTTAAGGAAAACTCTTAGATCCTTCCCGCCTTCATGGTGAAATTTGTAAATTCCTGAACCGTAAAAAGCGAACTCTTCATTAGCCTCTAAAGCATATTGAACTGGTGGAAGTTGCACTTGATTAGACTCAGTACTTGCAGGACTTACCTTTGTTTCTTCGGTTGCCGCGAATGTTGAAGTTTGACCTAAGCCGATAAGAGATGCAGCAATTACAGGGATAGCTAAGAATTTTTTCAAGATAAACACTCCTTATGGTTTTTAATTGAGATTTGCCCTCAAACACATAATAACCAATTAAAGTGAATAGGTTAATAGATAAATATCATGTTTTACAAAAGTAAGCAATAATTTACAAATAACGCAACATATTGACAAAAAGTTAAATAAAATAATCCTTTTACTCAAAAAAATCGCCTGTATACTAAGAGGCAATCTTTTTTGAGTTGTTTGTAATGGCTAATTACAGGTTTTAAATACTATTTAGTGTTATTTCTACTTTCCAAAACCTGCTCCATATTATTAGTCGCCCATTCCATCATTAAAAGGATAATTGGACGTAATGACTCGCCAAGTTCAGTTAACGAATATTCTACTTTAGGGGGCACTTCACGATATACCTCCCGATGTACGATGCCATCTGCTTCAAGTTCTCTAAGTTGAAGTGTTAACATTCTTTGGGTGATATTAGGTTTTAATCTTTTTAATTCATTAAATCGTTTCTTACCATCTAATAAATGATAAAGAATAACACCTTTCCATTTTCCCCCAATAACCTCGACCATAGCTTCTACTGGACAATAATATTTATTTAAAAATGGATAATTTACATCATCTTCTTTTGAACTAATCATAAAAAGACTCTCCCTTAACAATAGTATCTTTTTTGATACTATAGCACATAAATGTGCGTACTTGTATCATTGTTACTTTAAAAATATAATTTGGTTAAATAATAATTTAATGAAAAGGGGATCTTTTATGACTAACATAAAACAAAATACAAAACAAAAAATTATTGAGGCTTTTAACTTTAGACATGCATGTAAAGAATTTGATCCTATGAAGAAAATTTCAGAAGATGATTTTAAATTTATTTTAGAAACAGGAAGATTATCTCCTTCTTCTTTTGGATATGAGCCTTGGAAATTTATTGTGGTACAAAATAAAGAATTAAGAGAAAAACTATTACCATATTCATGGGGAGCAGGTGGGCAACTTTCAACAGCAAGTCATTTTGTCATTGTTCTTTCAAGAAACATCAAAGATATGCACTATGATGCAGAGTATATTCAGCACATGATGAAAGATATTATTGGATTGCCTGAAGAAGCCCAACAAATGAGATATGAATTCTTCAAAAAATTCCAAGAATCGGATTTTAAATTGTTAGACTCCGAACGTGCTGTATTTGATTGGTCATCAAAGCAATCTTATATTGCTTTAGCTAATATGATGACTAGTGCAGCTCAAATCGGTATTGATTCTTGTCCAATGGAAGGATTCGATAAAGAAAAAGTAGATTCTTTACTTCGTCAAGAAGGAATTTTAAAAGATGATAATCTTGAGGTATCAGTTATGGTTGCATTTGGATACCGTAAAGGAGAACCAAAATTTAATAAAACAAGACAAACTATGGATACTATTGTTGAATGGATTTAATAAGATAAATTTGTATCCATATAACGAAAAAAACGCTACCCTTTCTATAGAAAGGATAGCGTTTTTTTATGTCTGTTTTTAAATTTAGCGAGAATGCTTTGTGAATAGTTGAAGTGCTTTTTTAGGTACATAGAATTTCTCGTTGCTTTCTACAACGATGCCTCCTAATTCATAATCTTTCCCACCAATATATATAATGCTTTTATTAACAAACAATTTGGCCTCCGTATTATTGCGTTTTACTACAAGCACCGGGTTTCGTGCATCTTTTTTGTCAATCGTTACAGTTGCACCAATTTGTTTAAAGGATGTTTCAGCATCTAAGAATAATTTCTTAGTTAATTCTTCTAATTGAAAGCCCATTGCTTTAGCCATTATTTTCGCAATGTCTGTATTTTGGACTAAACCGTATGGCTTTTGAGGACCGTAAGAGTATAAGAATACATCTTCACCCGTATGACCACCAGTTGTAAAACCGATGTTCGCACGGTTGGCCAATAATTTAGTAAAGATTGGACCTACATCAGTTTTCTTTTGTGCAGCTTTTAACAGCTCTTTTTCATTATCAGTTAGGTCGTCTAAACCGTAAAGTGCAGCGACCTCTTTTATATTAGATAAATCATCTTTTAGTTTATTTGTAGCACCTTCAAGTGTCATTTTCGCCTTTTTCAGTGGGGCAATGTAAGCTGATACTGGTGTAGTATCATAGCCTTTTGTGGTATTGCTGTTACCAATGGAAATACCGCTATTACCATGATCCGCTAGAGCAATGACCATAGTGTTACCATCTTTCTTCGCAAATTCTAATGCTTCTGTAACCGCATCATCAAACGCCAATATATCGCTAATCATCCCGATTGGGTCATTTGCATGTGCTGCCCAATCTGCCTTACTACCTTCTACGAATAAGAAGAAACCATCTTCATCTTTTGATAATGTTTGAATTGCTTTTCTCGTCATCTGGGAAAGAGTTGGCTGCTCAGGATGGTTCGCTTCACGATCCATATCGAAAGCAAGGGCAGTATTAGAGAAAGAACCCCAGATTTTATTTAATTTGGAGTTTAATAACGCATCTTTTGTTTCGACAAAGTCGTACCTTTTGTCTTGAATCACTTTTACTAAATCTTCTTTGTCTTTACGAATTCCGTTGCTTGTCGTAGGCTGAAGTGCTGCCTTGCCACCACCTAATACAACTTCTATATTTTGATAAACTTGCTGTTCACCAAGTACTTCGAAATTTTTACGGTTAGCATGGTGGGCAGAGAAACTAGCCGGAGTAGCATGCTGAATTTCTGATGTAGCAATGATTCCTGTCGCGCGGCCGGAACGTTTTGCGCCTTCTAAGACGTTGGCAACTGGACGAAACTTGCATTCTTCTTTCACTGGTTCTAAGCCAGGTGAATTCACAACAGAAGGTAATACGCCCACGTAGCCTGAATTAGATTTATTTCCGGTCGCTAAAGCTGTGGCTGCCGGTGCAGAGTCCGTAATAGCTGATTCTGCTGAATACGTACGAACACCTCCGGATACAATTTGATCTAGTGCAAGAGATGAACCTTTGTACCACCGGGCTAATGTTGTAGCAGAAGAGCTTGTCCCATCTATAACCATGAAAATCACATTTTTAGGTTGCTTTCCTACTTTTTTCACCTCAGCTTTTACCTCGTTACCGCTCATCATGCTTCCTGCTGCTAATGACCATAGCACTACCGTTCCCGCTAAAGTTAGTCCCATTATTTTTTTACGAAGAGTAGTCATTGTGGTTCCTCCATTGGTTGTTTTCGATATCCCAATCTAGCGTTCGTATGTAAACAAGATTTATTATTAGTAGTACCCTATTGCAACGAAACTAACAATAAATATGGAGTCAAAAAGTTAAATTTAAGCTACTTACTCAGCAATCGCTTCCCCTCATATAAACCTCTGTGTACCCTTAGTTGCACGGTCTTTCCTATAAAAAGAATCTTCTCTTTATTTTATGGGAAACATTTAAAAAAGGATGGTGGGAAAATGACAATTGATCGAGTTTGTACAATTGGTCCAGCAAGTAATAATGAAGAAACATTAGCGCAGTTAATAAACAATGGTATGAAAATTGTTCGGTTGAATTTATCACATGGCACGCATGAAAGTCATAAAGATATCATTCGTTTAGTAAAATCGTTAGACGATTCTATTAAAATTCTAGGGGATGTACAAGGTCCTAAAATAAGATTGGGTGAAATGAAAGAGGAGCAAATTACACTTGAAGCAGGGGAGTTATTTATTTTGCATACTCATCCAGTACAAGGGAATAAAGAAGAAGCAAGTGTTGATTATGTAGGGATTGCGAATGACGTGAAAGTTGGTAGTAGGATTCTTATAAATGATGGAGAAGTTGAGTTAATCGCTGAAAAGGTAAGTGCGGACAAAATAGAAACGAGGATAAAAACAGGTGGAAATATTGCCTCTCATAAAGGGGTAAATTTACCAGGTGCAATTGTTAGTTTACCAGCTATTACAGAGAAAGATAAAAAAGACATTCAGTTTCTTTTAGAAGAGAATGTTGATTTTATTGCTTGTTCCTTTGTGCGAAAACCTAGTCATATAAAGGAAATACGAGATTTTATACAAGAGCATAAAGAAAATTCACCTAATTTAATTGCAAAAATAGAAACGATGGAAGCAATCGAGAATTTTCAAGACATATGCAAAGAAGCGGATGGCATTATGATCGCAAGGGGAGATTTAGGTGTGGAACTGCCGTATCAATTTATTCCGCTTTTACAAAAAATGATGATTCGTGAGTGCAATCGAACGAATACATATGTAATTACAGCGACACAAATGCTTCAATCTATGGTAGATCACTCTATTCCTACAAGAGCTGAGGTGACTGATGTATTTCAAGCTGTACTGGACGGGACGAATGCTGTTATGCTTTCTGCTGAAAGTGCGTCAGGGGAGCATCCAATTGAAAGTGTGAAAACGTTACGTCTCGTTTCGGAATTCGCTGAGCATGTGAAAAAAGATGGGCCTTTTGCGATGAAAGATGTACTTGAATTGCTGCATAAGTCACTTTAGTTTATATAGAAAAATTTATCTCTCATCCTAAAAACGTACGGAAACGAATCAGGGTATGAGGTGCCATTTTAGTATTTACTTACAGATTGAAAGGTGGCATGCCTGCTGCCTATATGAAAGAATCATTATGGAACATGGAGGTCTTTCGAAAAGAAAAAGGAGGATTTTAAATTAGATAATCCAATTATCTAATTTAAAATATGTTCATTCCTATTCATAGATGTTATCCTTATAGTTGAATACTTTTGCTGAATCAGCAAGAATTTGTTGTTCTTTCTGTATGAATTCAACTTTTTTATGGAAAGATATGTTAGTAAGTGTGCAATTTGAACGTTTTATTTTTTAGAGTATGATAGGAGGAGAATGAATATGGAAGCAATTGAAGTAGGCGAAATTTTTAGTCTTACCGATGAGAATAATGAAGAACAGGAAGTTGAAGTGCTTGGAGCGATGGATGTCGAAGGTGCAGAATACATTGCGGTTGCCTTTGTAGAAGACATTCAAACAGAAACTGAGGAAGACATTGATATCTTCTTTTTAAAAGTAGAAGAAGATAATGAATTCTCATACATAGAGAATGACGAGGAATTTGAAAAAGTATCTGCGGCGTTCGAGAAGATTATGGACGAGCAAGAACAAGAATAATAATGAAAATAGTTAGACAAAAGAGGGAGATGCACATCTGCCCTCTTTTTTGTATATGGTTGAAAAAGCTTTCTCTAATTTCTGTTTTTCAATCCACTATGAATCATAAACTTCGTTTGTGTTCGTGGAAGCCGCATCTAATAGAAGGAAGATCGACGCTATAATATGTATAGCGATTTGTATATAGGGAAAGAAAGCAACTAGAATAGTGAGGATTCCTATATAATTAGCATAGGTTTTCATGCCTTCCTTTTTAGCTAATAAAATTGTAATGATATGTAAAGTAATTACTATAAGTAGTGGTATCCCGTATAAGTCAACTAGTCCTTGAAATAAATAACAAGGAATTAATAAAAGGTGGGAGATACCTGTAGTCCACTTCAATGCTTTTACGACTGCCTTCAAAGTTAATTCCTCCTAAATAATATGTACGTATGAATATGTTACCAAATATAGTGGGTGAATGGATATGTTTTTTGTGATTCACATTTATAAAATTTCATAATAATATTATGTAAACTAAATAATTCTTTATTTGTGCACTAGAAAAACCACCCAAATGAGGGTGGCACTTATTATATATAGTTATTAAATGTGTTATTTTCCAAGGAAGAGAGGGGAATCTTCACTTCAGTACCTTCCTTCATATTACGCAATACAACTGTTTCTGTAGATAGTTCCTCTTCACCAATTATTAGCACATACGGGATATTTTCTTTATTTGCATAATTAAGGGCGCGTTTCAATTTACGTCCAGCTAGTTCAAGTTCGATTTTTAAGGAAGTAGTAGAACGCAATTGCTGGGCGATTTGTAAACATTGTAATTCTGTCCCGAGTGGAATGATAAAAAGATCTGCTGTAGATGATATGGTTTCTTTCTGTGATAGTGCTGTATAAATAACGTCTAAACCGAATGAAATACCGACTGTTGGATAGTTCATATTATCACCACGGAATGCTCCGATAATATTATCGTATCGACCACCGCTACCGATGCTAGATGTAATCGTGCCATCTTTTAGAAAGATTTCATACACAGTGCCTGTATACATTGTGAGTCCTCTTGCTAAAAACGGATTGAATATCGTATTTTCATTTATTCCGAGAGCGAGTAAGTATTGCTGTAGTTGTTGTAGTTCCTTTACTCCATCGGCGACAAGTGTATTATTGAAAGTGTCTTTAAAGTCGGCTATAGGGAGCTTTAGGCAAGATAAAACAGTATTACATATTGTATCGGCCATTTCTACAGTAATCCCGCGCTCCAATACATCTTTTCGTACACCATCAATCCCAATCTTTTCGATTTTATCCAATGATAAAATTACGTCACTCGTTAGTTCAGTAGGGATGTTAATAGACTGGAGAATACCGTTTAACAATTTTCGGTTATTATATTGGATCGTTACTTCTAAGTTTAACGTTCGGAACAGCTCAAACGCCATGCTCATGAGTTCAGCTTCCGCCATGACTGATTCTACACCGACTATATCAACGTCACATTGAATGAACTCACGGAATCTTCCTTGTTTAATTGGCCCATCTCGAAATACTTTCCCAATTTCATAGCGTTTAAAGGGTAGGCGGATGTTCGGATTCATCGCCACGACTTTTGCGAATGGAATTGTTAAATCATAACGTAAGGCAAGATCGCGTTTTCCTTGATCCTTAAGTGTATATATTTCTTTTAAAATTTCATCGCCACCACCGTACTTGTAAGACATAAGCTCATACATATTTAACGTTGGTGTCTCTAACGGTTTACAGCCATAACGTTCAAACGTATCTTCACAAGCTCTTTTAATTTTATTTCGTAGTACTTGTTCCTCTGGTAAATAGTCTTTTGTCCCTTTTACATTTTTCATTTCCACCATAATCACTCCTCTTTTAAATTAAAAAAAGCTATGCGGGTATAAAAATACCCACATAGCTTTATGAACGCTTCGTGGGTCAACAGGAAAAGCCCTGTACCCACGAAGAAAAATTTTTCTTCGGATACACGGCGTTACGTATGATGATGAAGTTGGAAAGAAGTATTAAAAGTTCGCATTAAAAATCTCTCCTTAACATAAGTTTTTCCAAATTATATCAGATGAATTTGGAAATATCAATATTTTCAGTTTTGAAGAATGCGTGAAGTTATGTAGGAGAAATTGAAAAGAGTGTATAATAAAAGAAAACTTAATAATATGAAATAACTTTTTAAGGAGACCGCTATGAAAAAAGATAAAACTAATGCGATGCGAATATTAGATAAAGAAAAAATTGAATATTCGATGATGTCATATGATCCGGACGATGGGAAAATTGATGGAGTATCCGTAGCAGAGAAAATTGGACGAGAAGTGAGAGAAGTATATAAAACACTTGTCGCTCAAGGGAATAGTAAGGATTATCATGTGTTCATTATCCCAGTAGATGAGGAACTAAATTTAAAAGCAGCCGCAAAGGCGGTCGGTGAAAAGAAGATAGAAATGATTCCTGTTAAAGATATCACGAAAGTTTCAGGGTATATTCGCGGCGGTTGTTCACCAGTAGGAATGAAGAAGTTATTTTCTACATGTATTGATGCGAGTGCTCAATCGCTTGAAACGATCATTGTAAGTGGCGGGAAAATTGGAGTACAAATTGAGCTTAAAGTTGATGACTTGGCGAAAGTGACGAGAGCGCAGTTTGGTGAAATAACGAAATAAGTATACATAGGAAAAGAAGTTCTAATTTTATTAAATTTAGATAAAGATTTATAGGATAATTAGTCCATTATGAGGGCGGATTATCCTTTTTTATTTACATAATGAATGAAATAAAAAGAGATTGAATTTTTAGTTTAATCAGTATAATATGGATGTGTAATTTTAATCATTTGTTTGGCTTTAGGAGGAGTACAATGCCTCGTTTCAAGGACTTTAAATAAACAAGCAGAGTTACTTTTAAAGATAGACAAAGGACGGGAAAGTGTTTTAATGAGGGTTCAAGAAATACCCATAAGAAAGCACATATTGGGGGATGCCAGTATTTTGGAAAAACCCCACGCTAAGAGCATGCAAGATTTTATACAGTTTTTTGGCTAATCTAGTAACAAACAAGAGCCCTAAAACCGTGCCAGGATAGGAATGTATAAAAAAATGTATAGATTCATAGAACTAAAAAAGAAGGTTCCCTTGTGAGAGCAGGGTTCTCCTTTTTCCTTGCTACCGATAATGAGACGTTATGTTAACTGATCATGTATACAATATGCATTGTTCCTTCTTCAACTAAAGGGCAGATTAGTTGAAGAAGGAATTTCTCTAAATTTGGAAGAATTAATATTAAAAAATATGTTAAGGAGCTTGTGAATTATATGGAATCCATTAGCAAAAGCGAAGTGAAGCTACGAGATATCACAGAGAAAGATCTACCTATCTTTTTCGAACAACAACTAGATTCAACGGCGAACTATATGGCTGCTTTTACAGCTAAAGACCCCACTGATAAGGACGCATTTTTTGACCATTGGAAAAAAAATATTGCTGACGAGACTATTACAATTAAGACTATATTATTCAATGGCATTGTCACTGGACACGTCTCGAACTTTGAACAGTTCGGCGAACCCGAAGTAAGCTACTGGATTGGGAAGGAATATTGGGGTCATGGTATTGCAACTAAAGCGTTGTCAGAGTTTCTGGAGTATATTAAGGTACGCCCGCTCTATGCTCGTGCCGCTAAAGATAACCTCGCCTCCATTAGGGTATTGGAAAAATGCAGGTTTAAAATCATCTCTGAAGATAAAGGTTTTTCCAACGCAAGAGGCAAGGATGTTGAAGAATTTATTTTGAAGCTCGAACCTTATGATATGTAATTTAATACCGTAATACGATTGGAGCGGTTCTTGACTAAGAAACCTTCTGTTGTTTAACTAACGGGTGGCTTTAATTGAGCAAGAAACTAAGAATTTTTAACTTCCGCTTTCGAAAATTATGTAAATAAGCTGTTCACTGGATTCTCATAGAAAACTGTGGTGAGATGAAATTTTTGATTTTGAAGCACTTCAAAATCTTAGCTAGATGGCTATGTATCGGTACCCCACAATAAAAAGGCAGGAACATATCAAATATGTTCCTGCCTTTTATTTTAGAGAGATGTTTCCTAACAGTTGATTTTGTTAACGAAAGTCGACTTTAAATCTATATTTTGTGTGAAATAAAGTACATATAATAAAAGTATGAGGTGATACAGTGAGAGAAATTCATATTCATAAAATCATTGCGGATAAGAGAAAAGAAAAAGGAATTACACAGGAAGAGTTAGTGGCGTATATCGGTATTACGAAAGCATCTGTTTCCAAATGGGAGACTGGGCAGAGTTATCCGGATATTACATTTTTGCCACTGTTAGCATCGTACTTTAACATAAGTATAGATGAATTAATCTGTTATACACCGCAAATGGAATAGGAAGATATTAAAAATTTATATCATAGACTAGCGGAAGCTTTTAGTGAAGAACCGTTTGATGAAGTAATGATGGAGTGCAGGGAAGTGACAAAAAAATATTATTCTTGTTTTCCATTATTAATTCAAATGGGGCTACTTTTTATTAATCACCACATGTTAACAGAGGATATGGATAGAAGAATTGAAATTTTAGAAGAGGCAATGTATCTCTTTAGCCGAGTGCAGGGAGAAAGTGAAGATGTTTCTCTTGTGAAAGAGGCGGCATCTTTTCAAGCAACTTGCTATCTTATACTCAATAGACCAAATGAGGTGTTTCAATTACTTGGCGAAACGATACGACCTAATTTTCGAGAGGAAGATTTAATCGCACAAGCGTATCAAATGCTTGGAAATACTGAGAAGGCGAATGAAATGATGCAAATTAGTATGTACCAACATTTAATACAACTCGTTGCGACAATACCGAATTATGTAGTAGTAAATGCCTCAAACGCTGAAAAGGTAGAGTAATTGTCTGTAAAAGATCGGTTGTTGTAGGTTAATCTAGTTTAGTATATGGGTTATGAGTTTTTTAGCGTCGTTATCCATTTAGGAATGATAAATCCTAACTATTTAAGTTGTAAAAACGAACATTTTTATTATTTTTATTAAAAGTGTTCACTTTTAGATTGTGTATACACTAAAAGTTTGTTATATTACCAATATAATAATTTTAAATAACATCACTCGTATATACTCGGTAATATGGTCCGAGCGTTTCTACCTAGTTCCCAATGAAAGAACTGGACTACGGGTTAAAGTATTCGGTCGCTTTCTGTATTGAGCCGCTACCGTTCTATAATTTAGCATTGGCCTCATCTTTTGCTTAATTAACTTTGACTACCGTAGTTCTAGAAAGTAGAGATTTTTCTACAATTTCTAGAGCTTTTTTCTTTGGACCAAAACATCGAGTATAGAAAACAACAAGAGAAAGAGGAGATTATTTATGAAGAAGAATACGTTGAAAAAATGTGCTGCCCTAGTAACTACTGTTGCATTGTCATTCTCAATACTTGCTGGATGTAATGCGGGTCCAAAACAAGTTGAGGCAAAAAATAATCAAAAACCAATCTTAATTCAAGGGCCAATGCCGATAGAAGCTGAAAAGTTTGCAAAAAGGTTAAAAAATGTGAAAGAAGAAAAGTCTGGGAGTTTCGTATTTTATAAAGGAACTGTAGACAATTATCCTGTAATCGTTGCGAAAACAGGTAAAGGAATGGAAAATACAGCAGCCGCTACAGCAGTGGCTATTGAAAAATATAAGCCTATAGCGATTATTAACCAAGGAACATCAGGTGGACATGATCCTAATTTAAATGTATTTGATATTGTGTTAGGAAAACAAGTCGCGAATATAGGTTCACTAAAAACAACAAATATGAATGAGAACCAAGGAATTGAACCGGAAAAATGGATATCTATGGACCTGATGGCTTCTGAAGGGAGTGCAGGAGAAGATCCAAATGCTGAGAAAATCCGATACTACGAGGGAGATAAGGATTTACTTGCAGCAGCTAATGCAGTAAAAGACAAGTATACAAAAGGTAAAGTGGTGGAAGGTACTATAGGTTCAGCAGACGTTTGGAATAATGAAGTTGATAGAATTAAGTGGTTCCATACAAAATACGGTACATCTGTAGAAGAAATGGAAGGCGCTGCCGCAGCACAAATCGCAAAAGCTTATGACGTACCATTTTTAGGGATTCGAGTATTATCTAACAATAAAACAAACGGCGGAAAATACAACCCAAACACAGCAGCGGCAAATCAAGAATATGTATATGAAGTAGCTAAAAAGTATATAGATTCGATACCAAATAAATAGTAGTAGTTCTGTCTCAATATAAAAATGTTATCATTACTGCACAATGTGTTGTGAACTCAGAATTACCAAAGTTTCTTTAATTAAAATAGATTGGTGCCTTACATGGTATCCAATCTATTTTTGTACTTATTCTACAGAGGAAGAAGGGTTTTACACAAAAAATAAAGACAGTTATAGAAAAAAGAAAAGTCGAACGATTTATCAAATATGCATAATTGCATAAAAAAATTGAAATTTATAAGTTAACATTAAACTACTTTTTAATTGTAAAGAATATTTTAATAATCTTTACTAGAGAAGGATATTCCTTGTGAAAAGTAGATAAACAAAAAGTGTGGAAATAATACAGACTCAATAGAGTTTTGTATTAAATAAAAAGAAAAGGATGGGTATGGCTTTCTAAAAGTTTTTGGGGGCTAGAAAGCATTTTTTAGTTAATAGCTTCAAATTATATTTTAAAGGGGAAATGGGTATATGAAGTTTAGAAATACAAGGCTTGCTATGGTTACACTATCTTCATTTTTTATTTTAGGTACTGCATCTCTATCATTCACAGATATCATACACGGTGAAGTAGCTTCTGCATCACCACAAGAGATTATTGTAAAAAGCTATGACGATACATATTATAATAATGCAATAGGAAAAATGGGTTTAGAATTAAAGAAGGAACTTCATAATATTATTGATGATCATACAAAGTTATCATACAGTGCGGTTTGGGAAGCACTAAGAGATACTGATGAAGATCCAAATAATAAAAACAATGTGCTACTCTTATATACTGGGCGTTCGCAAGGGAAACTTACGAATGGTTCAGGAGTTGATAATTGGAACCGAGAGCATGTTTGGGCAAAATCTCACGGTGATTTTGGAACGACTGCAGGAGCTGGAACAGATTTGCATCATTTAAGAGCGACGGATGTATCTGTAAATAGCTCACGTGGAAATCTGGATTTTGATAATGGTGGTGTGAATCATTCAGAAGCGACAGAATGTAAGTACGATAGTGATTCTTGGGAACCTCGTGATAGTGTAAAAGGAGATATCGCTAGAATGCTATTTTACATGGCTGTTCGTTATGAAGGAGACAACGGCGAAATAGACTTAGAATTAAATGAAAAGGTGAATAACAATAAAGATCCATACATGGGTAAACTATCCGTTTTACTAAAATGGAATGAACAAGACCCTGTCGATGATTTAGAGCGAAAGCGTAATGAAGTGATTTTTACGAAATATCAACATAATCGTAATCCTTTTATTGATCATCCAGAATGGGTAAATAAAATTTGGAATTAAAATATTTAAAGGTATTTTGCTTTGAGAGAAGGGATTGATCACTATGATCAATCCCTGTTTATATCTATACTAGAATAAGTGATTTTTATAGGATTGGAGAATAGAATAGATATTTTATTAAGTTAAGTATAATATGATTCTTTTAATACGGTCCCCACTCAATATTCACGCCAACAATAAGAAAAATAAGTCCAATGATAAACCAAATGAATGCAAGTGGAGCCATGAAGCGAATCCATTTTCCATAAGAAATGCCGCTCGCTGCGAGAACGCCCATTAAAACACCGGAAGTTGGATTGAGGCAGTTCACTACACCTTCTCCAAGCATAACAGCCTGTACTGTAACTTGGCGTGTAATATGCATGAAATCGGCTAATGGAGCTAATATCGGAATGAAAATAACAGATTCTCCTGTCCCGGATGAAATGAGGAAATGTAATGCGGCACTACTTACATACATGCCGAGAACGCCAAATACAGGGCTATGTCCTTCGAGAGACTGTGCGAGTTGATTAACGATTGTATCAAGTAATTTGCCTTGTTCTAAAATGACTGAAATACAACGAGCCATTCCGACGATCAAAGCACCGTATATGAGATTTTGGCAGCCTGCTAGAAAAGTAGAAGCGATATCGTTTGCTTTCATACCACCTATTATTCCCGCTGTAATTGCTATGAATATAAAAGTAGCGGTCATTTCTGCGTCCGTCCAATGTAGACGAAAAGCGCCTATTAAAAATGCAATTAATGATAAAGCTGAAACGAGTAAAATTAATTTATGACGTATTGTCCAAGGAACTTCTGTTTTCTCTGTTTCTTTCTCACTTGAAAGAGCATTACTTGGAAACCAGTTATCTCCGAGTATGCTTCCTTTATTCGATTTTTTTAAGCGTTTTACATACCAATTAATATACAAAATGGTAGCAATTAAAAAAGAGATATAAATTGCCGTACGTAAACCAATTCCTGAAAACATCGGGAGTTCTGCGATTTTTTGTGAAATGCCTAAAGGTGAGGGAGATAAAATAGTAGCATTAAAACCAGCATAAGTGCCTAAATAAATAATTGCTACGCCGACGATAGCGTCCCATTTTAATGTGCGTGCAACGATGATGCCGATGGGGATAAAGCCGATAACTGAGTTCACGATAATACCAGTCGTTCCGAGAATAGAAAAGAGTGCGGCGACAATACAAATGAAAAGTAATTGCTGATTCCGAAATTTGTTAATTACATGATAGATTAAACCGTCAAGAGCACCTGTTTTTTCAAGAATTGCAATGGCTCCACCTGTAAATAAAATTAAGAAGATGATAGGAGCAGCAAGTGTCATTCCTTTTTCAATAGCGGTAAAAAAAGAAACAAACCCTACCGGCGATTGTGGAACAGAATGATAACTTCCTGGTATTGTCGTTGTAACAGTACCGTTTGTGACTCTTTTAAATTCTCCAGCAGGAACGAAATATGTAGCTATTGCACAAAGTAAAGCAATAAAAAATAGTAGTACGTACGCGTCAGGCATTTTAAACTTTCGTTTACTAGGCTGTTTTTTTGCCTCGGTCTGTAATTGCATAAAACCCCTCCTTTTTCACTTGGTTAATTTTTAATATTCTGAAATTTATCTGTGGAATAGATTATAATAAAGGTGGCTTCTTAAGGCAATAGTTTTTCTGTCCTTTTCTTACACATACAAATTGTTGCAACATTAGACAGGGAAACGAAAAAAATCCAAGAATATGTTATATAGAAAGAATAAGGAAAAGAGGGGAAAAAGATGTGGAAAACTACGGATCTATGTGATGAATTTGAAAAGGAATTACAAATATGTCGCCAGTCTTTTCGGTCTTTCGGGAAGAAAAAACAATTCTATGGGAAAATCGCAACGGTAAAAGTGAAGGATGATAATGTACTAGTAAAAGAGGGGTTACAAACACTGCCGGAAGGTACAGTATTAGTTGTTGATGGCGGAGCTTCTAAAAATTGTGCGTTACTCGGTGATAATTTGGCAGCTATTGCGGAAGAAAGAAACTTAGCAGGAATTATTGTAAATGGGTATGTTCGTGATTCTAGTGAATTAAAAAATATTAATATTGGTATTGTAGCGTTAGGGACAATGCCAAATAGAAGTGTAAAAGAAGGAAAAGGAGAAAGAAATATTCCGGTGCAATTTGGTGAAGTTGAATGGAAACCGAATGAATATGTTTATGTAGATGAAGATGGAATTATTGTTAGTGATAAAAGCTTACATAGTGAGGGATGACTTCTAATAATGGAAGGCTATTAAGCTATTATTCTTAGAAAATAAATCCGATAAAGCATGGACAAAATTCTTTGTCAATAGTAAAATAATACAGAAAATCAAAATTTGTAGAATGTATAGGTTTATCGTATTTACGATAAAGTGAAATTTTAATCAGTGGGGATTTTGTTCATCCCACTGATTATTAGCCTTCACCAATCGGGCATTTACGGGCAGTTGATCCCTACCTAACTTCTTTGCTTTCGTTGAATTTGAGGTGGGGGTCTTACTGCTCGTTAATGCGGGTAGGAGGTGTTGTACATTTTTGTTCGACACTTACAAAAAGAGAGTGTCAACCGCATACCCTTAAAGGGTCTTTTTTTGTGTGAATGTTAGTAAAGGGAGGGGATTTTGGGATGGCAATGTTAAAGAAATGGCTGCTTACATCATTAATGGCAGTGGCACTTGTATTTGTTTCTTTTGCGAATACAGTACATATTACGTTTGCTGAAGGAAAGACAGCGAAACTTGCAATTATTGGTGAATCACAAAAAGGAATTATGTTATGTCCGAAAGAAGTTTCCATTGAAGATGGAGAAACAGCTTTTAGTTTGCTACAAAAAGTTATGGGTGACAAAGTAACATCTGAAAGTATGTCATTTGGAACGTATATAAAGGGCATCGATGGATTAATGGCCGGAGCAACGAGCGGTTGGTTGTATGATGTAAATGATAAATCTGCAGAAGTTGGGGCGGATAGTTATAAATTAGAGTCTGGGGATGTTGTTGCATTTCGTTACGTTGCAGACTGGAGTAATATGAGTCAACAAACGTTGCAACAAACGTTAGATAAATTTGGCACTTGTAAAACTGTAGAAGAGCCAAAACCAGAGGAACCGAAAACAGAAAAGCCAGATGGTAAACCAGAGGAACCGAAAACAGAAAAGCCAGATGGTAAACCAGAAGATAAAGTAACAGAACAACCAAAGCAAGAGAAAGTCGAAATTCCAGCAGCACAATTAAACGAAGCGATTTCTAAAACGTCAGAAAAGATGTTACAAGATGGAATTGGTAGTGATTGGGTTGCGATTGGACTTGCTCGTTCAGGTGTAAATGTTCCGCTTGAAACGAAAATAAACTATGTTCAGCCAGTAGCTGAAAAGGTTAAGAAGCGTTTAAATCGTTTTTCAGCAACAGATTTAGCTAGAACGATTATTATGATGAATGCAATGAATGTAGATCCTACAAAGGTAGAGGGACAAAATTTAGTACAAAATTTATTTGAATCAGATAAAGTGAATTCCGTTACAGGATACGCATTTACATTACTTGCATTAGATACAAAGAAATATGAGATTCCGGCCGAAGCAAAATGGAATCGAGCTGCTTTAGTACAAGCACTTTTACAAGCGCAGCATACAGACGGTGGCTGGACATATGATAGTTCAAGTAGTAAAGAAAGTGCTAGTAACGTTGATGTAACAAGTATGGTATTAGCAGCATTAGCTCCTTATCAAGATCAAGCAGATGTAAAGCCAGCTATTCAAAAAGCTGTTGATTATTTATACAAGCAGCAGCTAGGTAATGGTGGTTTTGCCGCTGATGGACAAGAGAATTCTAATAGTACTGCACAAGCAATTATTGGACTATCGCTAGTTAAAGATGTAGATCACGATCGTCTTAATAAAGCAGTACAAAATTTAATGTCATACCAGCTTCCAAATGGTGAGTTTAAATGGTTACCAAGTGATCAAAAAGGTAGCGGAATGGCTACAGAGCAAGCATTTTTAGCTTTACTTCAGTTTAAAGATCTTGGAAAATCGATTTATGATTGGTCAAATGTAGTAGAGAATGAAATTGATACGAAACCAATTGTAGAGCCAGAGACAACTGTAGAAGAAAAAGAAGTTGTAGAACAGCCGAAACAACAAGAAGAGTTACAAGAACAACCAAAAGATGAAAATCTAAAAGTTGTTGTAGATAACGAACGAGTTAATAAAGAAACAAACAAGAATAAGAATCAATTACCACAAACAGGAGCATCTTCTCATAGTGCAGCTACACAAGTAGGTATGGGTGTATTATGTATCGCTTCTGCATATGTATTATGGAGACGTAAAGCAGCTTAACAAAAATTAGGAGCAATCATTTGCTCCTAATTTTATTATAAAAGTGAGGGCTAATAATGAGTGGGGATGAACAAAATCTCCACTCATTAAAGTTTCACTTTAATATGAAAGGTGAGGGACAGCATGAGTAAGATGAAATGGTTCATTTCTTTAGTTCTTTCATTGGGATTATTAGCCGGATGTGAAGAAACGGCTGTAAAACCTGAGAAGAAGGCAGAACCGAAGCAAGAAGAGCAAAAAGAAGTAGCGAAACAGGAAGAACAAAAAGATGTACCGAAACCGGAAGAGAAGCAAGCTGAACCGGAACAAAAACCACAAGAAGAGCAGAAAGATAAACAAGAACAAAAAGTAGAAGAGAAACCGAAAGAAGAAAAAGCGCAGGAACAACCTGAAGTAAAGAAAGAAGAGAAACCAAAGGAACAGCCTGCTGCAAATAAACAACCAGAGCAACAAAAAGTACAAGAAGAGAAACCCCAGCAACAGAAAGCGCCAGAAGTAAAAGAAGAGGCGAAGGTTGTTAATCAGCCGAAAGAAACACCGAAACAGGAGCAAAAGGAAGATCCGAATAAAGAGGAGAAAACGATACCGACTCCGGTAGTACCAACTCCTGAACCACCAAAACCAGATCCAGTACTAGTACCGAAACCGCAATCGAAACAAGTTACTATCTCCGTAAAAGGTCATGAAGGATACTTATTAGGTGCGAAAAAGGTTGATGTACAAGAAGGTGACACAGTTTACAGTGTGCTAACGGGCACAGGACTAGAGGTTGATGCAATGGGCTCTAAAGGTGATATTTATGTAAAAGGTATTAATGATTTATACGAGAAAGATATTACTACTACTAGTGGCTGGAAATATCGTGTGAACGGTGCTTTTCCAAACTATAGTGCTGGTGTAGTTAAAGTAAAACCAGGCGATACAATTGAGTGGGTGTTTGTATTAAAATAGGAAAGGATCTTCGGTAAAGGACTATGAAAATAAGCTTTTCTTCTTTACATCCTTTTGTTAATTTTTTCTATTATATTGGGGTGATGATACTATGTATGATGTGTCTTCATCCTCTTTTTTTAATTGGAGCGATTATACTAATAGTAATCTTAAATATAGTACAAGGAAATGGCGAGAAAATAAGAAACATGCTGCCAAGTACTATCGTATTCTTTCTAATGGTAATTTTATTTAATTCTTTATTAACGCATAGAGGGGCGACTACGTTATTTTGGTTAGGAGATAGCCGGATTAAGCTTGAGGCAGTTATGTTTGGGCTTGTTATGGGGTTATTATTAGTTGCGATTATGTTTACGTTTGCTTCTTATAACGATATTATTTCGAGTCATAAATTTTTATATTTATTTTCGAGAATTTCACCGAAAGTAGCATTGTTAACGATGATTACAGTGAGGTTTGTTCCTTTGTTTATTAGGCGGTTAAAGAAAATTACACTCGTCCAAAAAACGAAAGGTGTGCAATTAGATTCAGGTTCACTCATTGAGCGTATAAAAAATGGAATGAAATTA
The DNA here is from genome assembly GCF_016650875.1 of Bacillus sp. TH30. Classification (NCBI taxonomy): domain Bacteria; kingdom Bacillati; phylum Bacillota; class Bacilli; order Caryophanales; family Bacillaceae; genus Bacillus; species Bacillus sp. TH30. The sequence goes on from NZ_JAEKEY010000002.1 coordinate 4,663,812, forward strand.
CTGCAAGTGTTATTAGTTTGTTCGTTAGAAGATGCACTTCAAACGGCAGATTCTATGCAAGCTCGTGGGTTTGGTGTAACGAAGCGTACGACATATATTCGATATAGAATGGAAAGACGTGATTTGTATACGCTAAGTTATTTAGTTTTTCTATTAATAACTTCATTTATATTTAGTTATTATGGCGGTGGGAAATTGATTATCTATCCGAAAGTGGAATCAATACTGTTCCAGCAATACGATGGAATGATGTTTTTCCTATTTATGATGTTTATTAGTTTACCGATTATGATGGAAGGAAGGGAATCGATATGGTGGCGCATGCAGAAATAAAGAATTTATCATTTATATATGCTGATGAAAATGAAGAAGCGTTACAGCATATTTCTCTTTCTGTTCAAAAAGGAGAATTTATAGTACTTGCTGGCGGTTCAGGTTCTGGGAAGACAACTTTATTAAAACATTTTAAAAAGGAATTACTGCCAATTGGCACGCGTTCAGGAGAGATATTTTATGATGACGTTTTATTAGAGGGAGTACCTGATTTATTATCTGCACAAGACATTGGTATGGTATTTCAAAACCCAGAAAATCAGCTCGTAATGGATACAGTGATTCAAGAATTAGCATTTTCTTTAGAAAATATCGGGTTACCATCACATATTATTCAAAAAAGAATAGCGGAACTTATTAGCTTTTTAGGATTTCAAGATTTGTTACATCAATCTGTTCATACTTTATCTGGTGGTCAAAAACAACTAGTAAATTTAGCAGCAGTATTAGTCATGCAGCCGAAGTTATTATTACTGGATGAACCGACAGCGCAGCTAGATCCGATTGCTGCAAAAGAGTTTTTAGGGTTATTAAAACGTATTAATGAAGAACTTGGAATTACGATCGTTTTAAGTGAACATCGTCTGGATGAAGTGATACCACTTGCAACACGCGTTATTTGTATGAATAACGGCCGAATCGTTTATGATGGTAGTCCTAAAACGGTTATAGCTAACATGTGGGAAGTTGAAAAGTTCCGTCCATTTATCCCGCAAATTCCAAGATTGTTTTTAGAGTGGAATGTAGAAGATATTCCGTTTACAGTGCGAGAAGCGCAAATGAAAATGAATGATTTTTCAGCGATATCATATAGGGATGGGCAAGTAGAACAGTGTGAAAAACAAGAAGTGATCTTAAGTGCAGAACATATATCTTTTCAATATGAGAAAAATAGTCCCCTTATTTTACGAGATTTAACAGTGAACATCGAAAAAGGAAAATGGACAGCTCTAGTTGGGAAAAACGGAACCGGGAAGTCTACACTGTTAACGATTTTAGCAGGATTACAAAAAGCTAGAAGAGGGAAAGTAAAGTGGAGTGGAAAAGTGATACATAAAATTGATTCGAAAGAACGATTTAAAAGTATAGGATATGTATCGCAACACCCATACTATCATTTTACATTTGATACAGTGTGGGAAGAAGTGTATGAACGTGCAAGTGAATTATACGGAGAACAAGGAAAAGAAATAGCAGAAAATATGCTAAAACAGTTTTGGTTATATTCGCTTAAAGAACGTCATCCGCATGATTGTAGCGGCGGGGAACAACAATTACTCGCATTATGTACAACGTTATTATCAAAGCCGACTTTATTATTGCTTGATGAACCGACAAAGGGTAACTAACTGTTACGATTTATTTAACCAATTATAACCAAAGTTAATTAAATATATCAGTAAGCCCTGCTAGTCAAGTGATTGGCTAGTAGTGAGGGTTAACTGCGGGCAATCCCTAAAGCTGATTGAACTACAACGTGGCTAGAAATAGCGAGCGTGAATGTTGCGAAAGCAGAAAAAATCAATCAGATCGTGCAAGGTTAAATCCTAAACACTAGAACAATGGGTCTTCCGCCTCGAATCATCTAAGTCAAAATGGATAAGATGAACGTTCAACGACTATCTCGTATAACTGACGAGAGTACACCACAAGCCTATGGTGGTGGAAAAATCCTCTATCCCTAAAGAGATAAACATATAGTCTGCGCTCATGTGAAAACATGAGAAGTTCATAAGAGAACTGGCTAAGGAATTGCGCCCTTAGTTGAACAAGATAAATTTTATTGAATCTATCAAACTTCATTGAAAATATAGAACGTATGTGCTATGTTTGGTTCAATGAGGTGAGAATAATAATGAAATTTTCACGAGTTAGTCAAGTATCAGAATTAACAGGTTTGCATCCGAGTAATCTAAGGAGAATGCTGGTGGAACACGCTACTATTCAGAAGAACAAATCTTTCATTAAAGGAGTTAAATTCTGATGATATTGGCGAAGAAAGTCAGACTAATTCCAATGCCTGAACAAGAAAAAGTGCTTAGAAACCATGCTGGTGCTGCAAGATTTGCTTATAACTATTGTAAAAGAATGAGTGATAGATACTATAAGCTATTTGGAAAATCTGTTTCACAGTTAGCTTTACAGAAACGATTTACAAAGATCAAGAAGCGAAAGAGATATGAGTGGTTAAAAGACATTAATGCACAAGTGCCCAAACAGGCTTCAAAAGATTTTGATACGGCGAGAAAACATTCGTTCAAAAAGTACAAAAATGGTTATCACACTTCTTATAAATCCAAAAAAGATTTAATCCAAGGATTTTATGCCAATTATGAAAGACTGATTATAGGAAAGAAAGTAGTTGATATTCAGTCCATTGGAGAAGTGAAAACAAGCCAACAACTACCAAGAAACAAAAAACCATCAAATCCAAGAGTTACCTTTGATGGTCGTCACTGGTGGATTAGTGTAGGATTCCAAGAAGACTTTGAATTACAAGCACTAACCAATGAGTCGATTGGTGTGGATGTTGGTTTAAAAGAGCTGTTTGTAGCTTCTAATGGTATGAAAGAACGAAATATAAACAAAGATGCCAAGGTTAAAAAACTTTTGAAAAGGAAAAAGTCAGCACAAAGAGATATGTCTAGGAGATTTAAAAAAGGTGTAAAAATTCAATCTGCCGGATATGAAAAAGCGAAAACTGAGCACCTGCGGTTATCTAGGAAAATTACGAATATCCGAAATAACCATATCCATCAAGCAACAGCTAAATTGGTGAAAACCAAACCAATGAGAATTGTTGTGGAAGACTTACCTATCTCAAACCTGTTAAAAAACAAAAAACTATCGAAAGCATTTTCCTTTCAAAAATTAAACTTCTTCTTTCAATGTTTGTCATACAAGTGCGAGAAGTATGGCATTGCATATGTAAAAGCTGATAAATGGTTCGCCTCAAGCAAGATTTGTTTATGTTGCGGAGTAAAATACGACCATTCAGTTCAACCAGAAGGACAGTGGAGTTTAAAAATACGTGAGTGGTGTTGTGTTAGGTGCAATAGCCATCACGATAGGGATGTAAATGCTGCGATAAATTTATCAAGATGGGTAAAATAAATGCTTGATAATAGGAGGTAACGATACTGCCTCGTGTGGAGTGTTATACCCCTCGTCCCTTCGGGGTTGCGAGAACACGATGAAGCACTAACTCGTGTAAATTTGATTGAATTGTATAGATTTAGTTAAGTTTATCGTATCGGACTAGATCCATGGAAAAAGGAAAGAGTAGGAGAGCTATTTAAGCAGTTGCAAAAAGAAGGTACAACAATTGTAATGGCAACGCATGATATTGAGTTTGCAGCGAAATACGTTGATCAGTGCATGATGTTATTTGACGGGAAAGTCATTATGAATGATGCACCGAAAGAGTTCTTTAGTGGTAACTTCTTTTATACAACATCTATTAATCGATTCATCCGTAGAGGGTTGCCATTTGCATTAACGTGGGAGGATGTGTACGAAGCGTGTCCAAACGATATGTTGCATTTATAATATTTATTTTTGCCGTTGTAATATGTACACTACTCTTTACGACTTTTATTATGGACGGGTATTACATGGTAAGTAGTTTGTTTTTATTAGCTGTCATTATGTTACCTTTCTATATTCGTTTTGAAAGGAAGGCGTTTGTTTCACGTGAAATTGTTATCGTTGCTGTGTTAGCGGCGATTGCAGCGGTTAGCCGGGTACCATTTTCTATTTTACCAAGTGTACAACCGACTTCTTTTGTCATTATCGTTTCTGCAATTGTTTTTGGGAGTGAAACTGGCTTTATGATTGGGGCAACGGCTGCCATTGTATCTAATATTTTTTTAGGACAAGGTCCGTGGACGCCGTGGCAAATGTTCTCTTGGGGCATGATCGGGTTTATAGCTGGACTATTACGTAATACATTTTTAATGAAAAAACTGTGGGGAAGACTGTTGTACGGATTTGCCGTTGGATTTCTATTTGGCTGGATTATGAATTTTTGGGGTCTTCTTGGTTTTATACAGGAAGCAACGTGGGAAACAGTTATTGCTTACTATGTCGCAAGTTTTTCTTTCGATCTTAGTCATGCGATATCGAATGTTATTTTCCTTCTGTTATTTAGTACGTCATGGATTACGATCCTCACAAGATTTAAAAAGAAATACGGTATATTAGATGAGCATAACGTGACATAGAAAAGCATACTCATATAAGGTAGGGTCGCGACTTACATATTCGTTTGCCTCTTTCATGCTTCTTACATATTGTAAGAAGCATTTTTTATTGTCAAAAAATAGATTCAATATATATCCGTTATTATATGAAATTATTTGTATAATAGTAGGTGAGAATTATTTTCAAGAGGGAGGTGTATAGTTAATGAAGTTAGTTATTCCGAAGCAACATGGAGCATGGGCGATGCTTGTCATACCATTTCTATTAAGTGTATTACTTGGTAAACCTACTTTTTATCATATCCCACTGTTTTTAGCCTGGTTCTTTATCTATCTAGCCACTTATCCATTTCTCATGTACATAAGGCAAAGACGAAAAAAAGAATTTCTACACGCTGCAATTGTTTATTTTATCATTGCATTTATATTTGGGATGATTTCTTTATTATATGAATGGCGAATTCTTTTATTCGCAGTATTAATGATTCCATTGTTTATTGTAAATATGTATTACGCTCGTCAAAAAAATGAACGAGCATTACTAAATGATGTTTGTGCGATTATAGTGTTTTGTATAGGCGGCTTAATCAGTTATTATTTCTCCGTGAAATTCATAGATAAAACAGCATTATTCATTGCGCTTATTTCATTTCTATATTTTTTAGGAAGTACGTTTTATGTGAAAACGATGATTCGTGAAAAAAACAATCCGAAGTATCGTTTTATATCTTGGGGATACCATATTGTATTAACGGTAATTGTATTTGCTATAAATCCATGGTGTTCACTCATATTTGTACCAAGTGTAATTCGGGCCATTATGTTGTATGGCAAAAAGATTTCTATATTAAAAGTAGGGATTTTAGAAATCGTTAATTCTGTATATTTTTTAATAATAACGGTAATAATGATGAAGTATGCCATTTGAAAAAAACTTCCCATCTTTTGATGGGAAGTTTTCATTCTTGTTCTAAAATGTGAACGGTGTAATCGCAACGTTGAAGAGCTTGCTCTACAGCGTAAAGGGATTGTTCAATACGTGCGCGATTAAAATCTTCTTCAACAGTCTGTAATGCATCTTCTAAACAATGTTTCGCTTCTTGTAAGGAATGAAAAGAATCTTGTACGTATCCACGAGCATTCTTTTTCAAAGTAGTAGCCTCCTTTTGTACATCTTTTTGTAGTATGAACAATAAATAAGAAAATATAATTTTTTATATTTATTTGACAATTATAATAAAATTACGTATAGTTAAATTTAAAGTGAATATTTTCTTATCCAGAGAGGTGGAGGGACTGGCCCGATGAAACCCAGCAACCGCGATGCAGGTGCTAATTCCAGCAGAACATATTTGTTCTGGGAGATAAGACGAAGATATACGTAACTTCTTCTTATCGGAGAGGTTTTTTTGTTGCAAAAAAACCGATTACGAAAATTTATATTAAGAAGAAAGGGGTTGCGAAGTACTGTGACACTCGAAAAATACGTAAAACTGCGTAGTACAGTTTATGAATATATGATAGAGCAAGATAAGCCAATATCATTGTTAGATATTCAAGAACATATCGTTTCGCATCATGAAGGAAAATTCACTAAAAAAATGTTACATCAATTTTATTTATCAAGACTATTAGATGAACTCAAACTGGATGGGAAAATTACTTTAGCTGATGATGAATATCGCTATGCTGAAAAAGGGGTATTTTATAAGGCGGGAAAAGGGAGCTGAGCTCTCTTTTTTTTGAAGTATGTAGCGTAAAAGACTGCTAAAGCAGCCTGATACAAGGGAATGGTGTTGAGTGTGTAGTGTCAAAGATTGAATGTGCCTGAAAGAGGCACTTCATATCGGCTGCAAATGAAAAGAGACACCTTCGCCGAATAGGTGTCAGTCGTTTGTCACGTAGACTCGCTACTTGACAGTTATTAGAATAACATGCAGGATTTTGGAAGTCAAAAGGGAATTAAAGGAAGAGGTGTTGTTATGTACGCATATTTATTAAAAGAACTACATAGGTATATTCCGAAATATATTGTTGATAGAGGTTATGAATATTATGAAGAGGGACATGTAGAAGATGTTGAAGTACATGATAATAAAGTATTTGCTTTTGTGACTGGTAATGCAGGAAATTATGAAGTGGTTATTGATCTTGAAGATTTTGCAGAAAGTAGTTGCGAGTGTCCGTACGAAAATTATTGTAAACATATGGCGGCAGTTGTGTATGAAATTCAAGGTGCTGGTGAGAGTACGGTTAAAGAGAAACTGAACGGTTTAGAAAAAGAAGAGTTACTAACAGTATTAAATCGTTTGTTACAAAGTTCGAAAAATGTGCAAATCGTAGAGAAGATGTTAAAGAAGGGGAAACTTTAACTAAAGAGGGAGTTGTTTTGTAGTGAACGTACTAATTATATACGCTCATCCTAATCCTTCAAGCTTTAATGGGGCAATTTTAGAGCATGTGCAAAAAGGACTTGAGGAAACAAATCATTCTGTTACGCTACTTGATTTATATAAAGAACAATTTGATCCAGTGCTTGTATTTAATGGAGAGAAGAAAAGACGTGATTTACTAAATGAAGAAGAGACGAAGCGATATAGAGAATTAGTGCAGAAAGCGGATATTCTTCTTTTCATATATCCGATATGGTGGTGGAGCATGCCTGCTATTTTAAAAGGATTTATCGATCGTATTTTTATAGCTGGATTTGCTTATAAATATGAGGGGTCATTACCGAAAGGCTTATTTAAAGGAAAGAAAGCATGGGTTATTAATACGTTAGACTCACCGTTATGGTACGTGGCCCTATTATATCGATCAGCGGATTGGATTATGATGAAAAGAGGGGTTTTACGTTTTTGTGGTATTCGCGATATAAAACGTTCTGCTTTTCAATCTGTGAAAACGAGTAAAGTAGAGAAGCGTGAAAAATGGCTGTTACAAATAGAAGAAGCGGCTCGTACATTATGAATGAAATCGATCGTATTATAAAGTGTTGCAATTGTGATGACGAACTTTTGCGTACGTATATTAATTGTTTAGTCCAATTGAAGAAATACAGCGAAACGTTTCAACAAATTCAAATACAATTAAGAAATGATTATTTAATAAGAGGGATTTGTGAAAGAGAAGTTGATGAGGTAATAAAGGGAAGTAAAGAATATGAAACGTATGTTCTTCCTAAAGTATTGCAGTGGAATTTCCTTAAGAACAATCCTCATATGATTGAAAAAGTATGTGAAGATTTGTTTACATATGAAGCATTAAATCATGCAGAGGTAGAGTGGAGGAAGGTAATAAGCTGTATAGATAACGAATGATTTATTATATAAAAAAGCTAGTATAAAACTAGCTTTTCGTTTAAATAAATAAGAAACATAGACTAATGATAAATCCTGCATATAGTAAGTTAACAACACAAAATCCCATAATATCACGCGCGCTTAAACCAGCTATCGCTAATGCCGGTAATGCCCAGAAAGGTTGAATTAAATTTGTCCAAGCATCGCCCCATGCAATTGCCATCGCTGTTTTCGCGGCAGGTACACCAAGTTCAGCGCCAGCTGGAATCATAATTGGTGCTTGCACTGCCCATTGACCGCCTCCAGATGGAACGAAAATATTTACAATGCCAGCACTTAAAAATGTAAAGAGCGGGAATGTGGTTTCATTTGAAATACTAATAAAGAAAGTAGAAATAGCTCCTCCAAGCGAAAGACCTTCACTATTTACTCCAATCATCATCCCCATAATTCCAGCATAGAACGGAAATTGAAGTAAAATACCTGAAGCACTTTTAGTTGAGTCAGAGAAAGCGCGAATATATTGAATCGGAGTACGGTGGAAAATAAGACCGGCAATTAATAACATAAAAATAACGATATCAAGTGTAAGGTTAAAGCCTTTCGTACTAAAATAGTTAAAAATATAAATAAGACCTAATAATCCGATGCAAAGTGTAATAATCATACTATTTTCCATTTTTTCAGCGAACGTATTGTTCCCTACTTCTTGAGCGGCAGCTTCTTCATGGAATACGCTAGGATCTACAGTTATCGTATGTTTTTCATCTGGATGCATGGCCCGGTTAATGAGAGGCATCGTAACGAGAAAAATAATAACTGGCACGAGTGCGTATGGTGAGAATAACGTTTCTGTTATTGGAATCGCTTCTTTAATACTTCCAGCTGTCGTTTTAATTAACGTTTCGCCGCCAGTTGCTAACGTAAGAGGGATAGAAGCAGAAAGGCCTGCATGCCAAATGAGAAATCCAGAGTAGGAAGAAGCAATTGCTAACCTATAATCTAATCCTTCTAACTGTCTGGCCACTTCTTTTGCATATAAAACCGATACAACAATACCAAATCCCCAGTTTACGTATGCTCCTAGTAAACTTACGATTGAAATAGCAATAATACCTTGTCCATTTGTTTTCGGTAATTTCGCTGCTCTCGTTAATCCTTTTTTAATAAGAGGAGCGTTTGCTAATGCAGATCCTGTCACGAGTACAAGAGCCATTTGCATAGAAAAGGCGAGAAGTCCCCAAATGCCATTGCCCCAATGCGTAATCATTTCGACCGGTGTTTGGTGCGTTGCAAACATGCCGAAGAAGATAACGAAAACAGTTAATAAACATGATAAAATAAACGGTTCTGGTAAGAAACGCTGCACAAGGGCAACACATCCATTTGTAAATGAACGAAACAAAATAGATCAACCTCCTTATGTATGTTTATTACAATGTTCGAGGTTGTTTGGGGGATAACCTTTAATTTACGGAAAATTCAGACATTCAAGATGATTGTAATTTATTTACCTTATTGAACTAAAGCATCTGTTAGCATAATAGCAAATGATTAAAATCCACTATTTCTCCCAAAGCTCAATCAATCGCCCTTCAGGATCTTTAATCCAAATAAACTTTCCAAATTCACTAATCTCTTCTTTCTTTTCAAGAGGTACGCCAATTTGTTCAAGATGCTGAATAGTCTCGTTTAGATTATGTACTTGGAAATTTAACATCACTTGTTGTTCTGTAGGAAAATAACTATCATTCTCGGCAAAGAAAGAAAAGATAGTCTCAGTTCCTAATTCGGGTTTAATCACAGTCCCGTTCCAATTTTCTATTTCAATCTTCAACACTTCACTGTACCATTTTTTTATAACATCAAGATTTTTAGTTCTCCAAAATATTCCTCCGAAACCTTTTATCATCGTATTTAACTCCTATCTATCTTTAAATTTTTAATGACATAAGTTCAACCTTCAATAAAACGCAGTGCACAACGGGAATGGTGATCGGTAAGATCTTTTGCAAATTGTTGATTCGGAAATCCTCTGTGAAGCAATCTCAACCCGCCTGAAGTTAAGGATATATGATGATGGAATCGATAGAATAACATCCTGTTGGGGTCGAGAGTATCATTCTTTAAATATCGATAATAATCCCCAAATCGGAACTGCAAAAAACTGTGCTCATGCTCAATATCAAAGAACTCGGCTCCTTCGATATCAATCAAATAAGGTTCTAGTTTGTCATTAATTAATACATGATCAGGGCCGAGTTCCCCATGTATAAATCCATAACGACTTCTTGGTTCAATTTTTGATTCAAGCTCGTACAATGTATCGAGTAGATTGCTATGACTAGCCCTGATGCTGTCAATCAAACTATATAAACAATCTAACCAAAAGTATAGATTGTTTATTTATAATTGTTATGATGTTAAATTGGGTCTGGAAAAATAGTCATATAAAACCCCGTTGGAGCTTCAATGTTTTTTTGATGAAATCATTCTTACTTCTCAAATACCTCGCCACACAAAAACTTAAAATGTATTACAATGAATCTATACGATTTTTAATCCTTCTTCTTTTCACTAACTTTACCATTATTTTTAATTGAGTATTACTGCCCCGTTAGTTTAAGTAAAAAACCTTCACAATCTCAATGATCTATTCAAACTTGAATAATCTAATTGCCTGGAAACGTTCCTCAACAATCTTGCCCTTTAGTGAAGTAACTTTATTGCTACTCAGCAGTTTCTTAATCCGTCTTTCAGTTCAGATTTTCTTTTCACTATAAAAACCTCTCTTTAGATAAACAGATCTAAAGGGACAAAACATCGCGTCTTTTAAATAAACACCGTGACTTTATTTAAAAGCGATATTAAACATATTCTTCAAATCTTGGAAGCATATGTTTGCCGCAAATGAAAAGAACCATAAGCTTACCAAACGGCAAAATTATAATTTTGATAGCTGTCGTCATTTTTTATTCATATATTGGAAATGAATTTCATAATGCGGAAAAATAGGGGGATTTATATGTCAAAGTGGCAATCTAAAGAACAATTGGTTCAATTATTAAGCAATCTTGTTGAAATTCCTAGTATTACAGGTTCAGAAGCTGAAGTTATATTGCCAGACTTTGTTGTAGAACAATTATCTGACTTACAGTATTTCAAACAAAATCCGCATCATTTACAAAAAAATCCGACGGGGGATGGACGATATTTTGTTACAGCCCTAGTAAAGAAAAGTGATAGTACGAAAAATACTGTAATTCTTGTTAGTCACTTTGATGTTGTAGATGTACAGGATTATGGAGTGTGGAAAGAAGATGCATTTAACCCTAAAAAATTAACATCTATGTTTTATTCTCATAAAGATGAGTTACCAGATCATGTACGTGAAGATATAGAACAAGGAGATTGGCTCTTTGGTAGAGGAACAATGGATATGAAATGTGGTCTAACTTTACAAATGGCGATGGTTGAGCAAGCTTGTGAAGGAAGATTTGATGGGAATGTTCTTTTATTGGCTGTTCCAGATGAAGAAGTGAACTCTGTAGGGATGAGAGCTGCTGTTCCAAGATTATTAGACTTAGCAAAAGAACATGACTTAGAGTATAAAACGGTCCTAAATTCAGAGCCTATGTTTTCAAGACATCCTGGTGACCAAAATAAGTACATTTATACTGGTTCTATTGGTAAGGTGTTACCTGGTTTCCTTTGCTATGGAAAAGAGACACATGTAGGCGAACCTTTTGCAGGATTAAATGGGAGTTATATGGCTGCATTATTAACAGCTGAATTAGAGTTGAATACGGACCTTTGTGATATTGTAGATGGTGAAGCGAGTCCTCCACCAACTAACTTGCTTCAAAGAGACTTAAAGGAGGATTATTCTGTGCAAATTCCTCATCGTGCTGTCACGTTATTTAATTTGTTTTTACTAGAAAAAACGATGACAGATGTAGTTTCATTGTTACGCCAAAAAGTAACGAAAGTAGCAGAGAAAATCGAAGAATCGTATGAGGAGCGAGCGTATCATTTTTCTAAGTATAATCCGTTCATACCGCCGAATCTTAAAGTAAATGTATTAACGTATGAAGAGCTTATCACTTATGCAATTGAACAACATGGAAGAGAAAAAATAGATGAAATTCAATCCGATATTATAAAAAATAGAGAAGATAAAGATGATCGTGCAGTAACTATTGATTTAGTAGACAAATTATCTATCTTATGTAAAGAAAAGGCTCCAATGATTGTACTTTTCTTTGCGCCGCCATACTATCCAGCTGTGAGTTCACGCAACAATCCTTTAATTAAAGAGGTAGTTGTAGAAATGGAAAAGTATGCCCACTATAATCATAGCATTACATTTGAAAACCAAAATTATTTTGGAGGAATTTCAGATTTAAGCTATGTTGGCTTACAAAACCCATTGGATTCAATGAGTTCTCTTGTCGACAATATGCCATTATGGGATAAAGGTTATTCGATTCCACTAGAGGAATTAGAAGAGTTTGACGTTCCAGTATTAAATATGGGACCAGTAGGAAAAGATGCACATCAATGGACGGAGCGTCTGGACGTAAATTACGCATTTGAAACGTTATTAGATATGTTACCTATATGTATTGAAAAACTACTTGTTTCTAATAAAGTTACACAGTCATAGTGTTTGCATAAGAGCGAGAAAAGGACCGTAGTGATACGGTCTTTTTTTCGTAATGAATAGTTTGAAACCTTAGATTTATGAAATTGTGATGTAAGAATTCTCCTTAAAATAGATTCGCAATAAACTATTTAGAGAGAGTAGATATGGCTTGTACACTTTTTGTAACGGTATTTGCTGAGTTTTTGTATAATATAATTATATGAAGTTAACATAACTTATTGTATCAATAATATATATTTGCGTAGAATATCCATTTTAAGGTTTTGAAGTACCCCCCTAAATGAAAAATTTATTTCGCTACAGTTAGTTACTTAGTGAAGTCTGCTCATTTTTTTCGTATTAGGGAAGAATGTACTTTTTAACTTGATGGGTATGGGGTAGTACCCCTTGTAGCAAAACCGGAGTGGGAATGATGAATATAAATAGTTTTGTGAGATTGATAAAGGACGAATTATTAAAAGAGGTAAGCATAAGAAGTGAGGATGAATTCGAGCCTATAGTAGTTAAAGATATTCCTAGACTTTGGAAGTGTTTAGGGACAGGTAATTATGCCGCAGTATTTATGCACAAAGAATACAAAGATTGGGTAGTGAAAGTTTACGCGCGAGAAGGAGAAGGAATTGAAAAAGAGTCAGAAGTATACCGAAGAATCGGAAATCATCCTTCTTATTCGAATCTTATATATAAAGGAGAAAATTTCATAGTATTGAAACGTTTAAAAGAAATTACCTTATACGATGCTATCCATAAGGGGATTAAAATTCCTAAGCAGGTAATCCTTGATATCAATGAAGCTATAGAGTATGCAAGGGAGCAAGGATTAACTCCTTGTGATGTTCACGGAAAAAATGTGATGATGGAAAATGGAAGGGGATATGTAGTCGATGTATCTGATTTCTTAAAAACAAAAGAAGATAGTAAGTGGAGAGACTTAGAAAAGGCATATTTTACATTTTACTTGCCTTTCATTTATAAATTGCCTTTCCCTGTTAAAATACCGTATTTCATGTTAAACATTGTTCGACGTTCATATAGAAAATATAAGAAGCTTACAAAGAAATTCAAATTGTAAAAGGACCACATACTTATCTTTAGGTTAGATAAGTGAACCACTAATAAACAAAAGGACCGTACATTTTAGATATGTCTAATATGTACGGTCCTAATTTTATAACTTCATGAAGTAATTTATTTATAAAATGATTGTAACAATAGAATATACCATTTCAGTACATTTCATTTTAAATATATTGATGTACTATAGTTCTAAACAAATCACAATAATGGATTAGAAGGGGAATAAACTATGTACACAGACTCAATTGAGTATTAAAATTTCAATCTAATGTACCTTTGCATAGATGCAGGTATCAGTTAGTTCTTTACCGTCAGCTGAAAGATCTTCATTACGTAATATCCCTTCAAGCTCAAAACCTAGTTTTTCAGGGATCGCACGACTTTTAGTGTTATTAGATTCACAGCGTATTTCAATCCTTCTAAATTTGAGTAACTGAAATCCAAGGTTTGTTAACTCACTTACTACCTCTGTCATATATCCATTGCCACTAAATTGCGTATTAATCCAGTATCCAATTTCACATTTAGAAATTTTCCAATTAATTCCGTGAAGGCTAGCAGTTCCAATAAAATCATTAGTATCCTTATGATAGATAAGATAGCGAAAGCTTTCTCTTTTCAAAAAATCTATATGGGCATTTCTCAGGAGAATTTCCGTTTCTTCAACAGTAGGAATTGACTGAAATAAAAGCAACCATTGTTTTAACTCATTAATTGAATCCTTAATAGCTTGGTGTACGACATTCCCGTCACCAGCTTGAAGTGGTGCTCGAAGAATCAGTCTGTCTGTTTCTATTTGTAACGGAACATCTAATAAAATAGAATTCATATCATTTCTCCTCTCGAAAACTTTAAATTATGACAGAATGAAACTTATATAATAAAAAAACTTTCACCCAAAAGAAATAATTCTTGAGGACGAGAGTTGCAATTTCGTGGTACGTTATTATGATAAATAAATTAAAAAATACCCTATCTCACTAATAGGAGATCCTGTCACAGCATTACTATAAGTTATTACAGAACCGTGCGAAGCTCTTAGTCTTTCTTCATTAAGAACTTGATAGCAATACAGTAAAGTTTATCTCCCATAATGGAGCCTCTCAAAAATTAGTAAACAATAAATATATATTCAATTAATCACTTAGAAATCCCTTTTCACATATTGAAAACTAAACTGCCAGTTGGTACAAAAAAATGGCTACCGAAGCAGCCTTAGGTTATTCAACTAATGATTGTAGAAGGAATGAGTGTCGCATTTATTAATCCCAATTTATTTGATTTAAAAATTTACTTCTATGCAGATGGTGAAACAGAATTAATGAGAAGGTCTAGCCGCGATATTGCTGAAAGGAGAGCCGATATCAATTATTTAAGGCGGTCTCATGCAGAACGTCGGATTCAGTACGAAGTGTTTATGCATCCATACAGTCAATGTTTTGATATTATTATCAAAAATTCCGATGAAGCAATATGTCTAGAAAAAAATACATTTGAGTTTTATAGAGTTTAAATGCAAATACTCTATTTGTTATGTTTATTATGAGGGTTCATTTTCATTATTTGGCTCCCAAATGAAGCAACTTTAGTATTCACTCAAAAATCCATTGTCTATGAAACAACTAGATTTTTAAACGGCTTTAATAGACAACTGCCATTTACATAGACAGATGTCTATTGTATTTTTGGCGGCAAGATTAAATAGCTTTTTTGTTACTTTACAATAAAGTATACTTAATATCAGTAATTCATGTAATTAGGAGTGATTTCTATATTTAGGGAAAATGCAAAAAAGTTACTTCTGTCATTAGTAACAAATCCAATACTAATAATTGTATACGGCATTTTTTGTTATGAGTTAGCCTTATACTGTAAGTACGGAAGGATGAATTATAATATTTACATTTTGTTATTATGTATAGTACTTTTTATATCCATGATTACATTTACTACAATGCGGGTGATAAAAAATAGAGAATATGAATCTAAAAAATTAACTAATTCAATAGCATGGAGATCCATTTCTATTATCATTATTGTTGCAATTACATCATTTTATGGGATGCAGATTTATCAAAGTGCAATAAATTACAATGGCAAATTGGCATGGTTTATAGAAAGGTTAAAACATGAAAGGTCAGTTAAACTTAAACATAATAATATATATGAATCTGGAGTAGAAGGTATTTTTGAAGATATAAATAAAAAACATCCTTTGCCAAAGAAATTGTATATGGCAACTGATTTTGATCTTACATTTCATTCAGATGGAACAATCACAGAGTTTGATACATTTGTTTATGGGAAAAATGTTGATGGGAAAGAAGAAACTTATTTAATCTCTTATAATAAGAAGAAATCAGAAGATATTACTATAATACGAGACGGGTATGCAAAGCCTGATTATGATGATGATAAATTAGTAGAACCTTTAATTAAAACGGTTAAGGCGATTCCAGTTAAGCAAACGGTTAGAAAGTGGAATGAAAGTAAGTATGGGTTGATTTATTATGGAAAAAGAAATTGGGGATCCAATACAGAGGGGATTATTAATATTACTGAGGATGGTAAGGGGCAGAGTCTTAAAGAAGCAGCTTCTGAAAGAAGCAGCTTCTGAAATCATTGGATATACTGTATCTATATTTGTCCCTGGAAAAGAGAAAGAGCTAGTACCTGCTAGATATAACTTAATATGTGACGCAAGTTGGAGTAAATCAAAGACGCCTCCAAATGAAGATAGGCTTAAAGAGAAGAAACAACAAGATTTAAAGAATGAAAAAGAACAGTTTTTCCTATCAAAAGAAGTTGGTTATAAACTAAATATGACAGATAAAGCATTAGGGAGCGCCTTTTATTCATTAAGCAAGACTAGTGATGAAGGGGAAACATGGGAGGTTATCAATCCAGACCCATTTAATAGGGGGATTGGTAGTGTATCAGGAATCACTTTTATAAATGATAAACTTGGGTTTTTAGGAGCAGTTAGACCTTCTGGTAATGAGGGAGAGTTATATCGCACAGATGATGGGGGGGTATCTTTCAAAAAGGTAGAATATCCGCCGCATGAAGTCAAATTAGATCATACACAGTCCACAATAAGTCCTTTTGATTCTCCTAGTATGCCATATGAGAAAGATGGGGTTTTTAATATGTTAGTGGGACAAGGGGCAGATGGAGACTACAATGGCGATAGTAGTGCACTTTATCAATCAAAAGATAACGGAGAGACATGGGAATTTGTAGAAGAAGTGAAAAAGAAGCCCGTAAATCTTTAGATGATCTTAAGGCTTGGATACAATAATCTGACCTATTAAAATCTCAAAAGGATTTTGTTGATACGTTACCTGAAAAAGAAGCAAGTATCTCTAAACTAGAGGAAAGTAAAAAATAAAGAAAAGAGGTTGCCCAAAAGTAACTATTCAGCGACTTTTGGGACAACCTCTTCTTTTCGTTGTCGATTTTCAAGAAAATTTAGAATAAAATAAAAATATAGTCATCTACCTATTATTCACTAATGAAAAGAAAAGGGGGTAGCGAAATGCAACTGAAGTATGGGAAGCACATTAATATATTATCTATTGTTCTAACTTTGTTCTCTTTTTCCGTAATTGTAAGTTTCTCTACCTGGTTGAGTGGATATTCAATTCCCAACCTTTCTACAATGCTTAAGGTAACAATGTGGAGTGCATTTATTCTTGGAATTATAGGGTTTAGACAAGAGAAAAGCGCACTAGCGATTATAATTATGGGAATATGTGCCTTTGCTCTAGTCGTTCTATATACTTATGCGGTTATAAGTTTTCTTGAGCATTAAACACCATGAAAAAGAAACGAACATTTTTGTTCGTTTCTTTTTTTGGGATGATTATTATAAAATAGCCTCTTCTAATGATTGAGTGCTGAATCCAAGAATTGATTTTTGGGGTGTTATTTTCATGATCGTTTACAATGATATATGGAACTCCTTGTACGTTAAAGAATTCAAACTCTTCTTTTCCTTCTGGGGTATTAGAGGGGGACCACCCACATTTTTTACTGAAAAAGAAATTGTATTTATAAAGCGAAAAAAACGCTATTCTTTTTGTAACAATATACAGAAACGCCATCCTTTCCTATGATTCTACAGAAAGAATAGCGTATTTTTTCATTTTAGGGGGCATTTCTTTTTATTAGTTTGATAGCGAGGTGACGATACCCCTTTATTGTTTTTCAGACTTCGCTTGTTCTAAAATGTATGCTTCTTCTTGTTCCGGTGTCGCTAATTCGTATGCTTTACCAGTGCTGCTATTGTCCCATTCCCATAATAAATTATGCTCCTCAACCGATTGAGAGAAATCGCCTTCATACCAACGAACCAAAATCTTAAGGTACTGTTCTTTATGTTGTAAGGTTCCACTATTACTTTCATCAATCGCTTGACGTACTTTTTCGATGTTTTCTGGAGTCATTTTGATAAATCCTTGCTTTTCGTGGGATAATACTTTTTGATGAGTCATTTTGTGCATTGCATTGATTATATGACGATCAGAGTTGAGGTCAAGTATTACCTCTTCCCCTTTAATTCTCTCAGTCTGCTTTTCCTTAACGTCTGAACCTGCATACGTACCGACTTTGTAGCCAGTAAAAATACCAACTGCTATAGCAATAACTAAGGTTGATGTGATTTTAATCCACTTTTTCAAACCTCTTCCCCCCCCTTTTATTGAAGTGTACCATAAAAGAAGAACTGTATGCCCATATCTATCTGTGAGGTCTACATAACGTATCATTATCAATAGTCAACGATGTATAAAATTTTCGTTATGGGGGTAGTTAAAAATATTAGCTTGATAGCGATGTGGCGGTACCCCATGCCCATCAAGCTAAGCTTATGTAAAATCAATTTCGGGTGAGAAGATACCTATTTTTTAAAGACTAATTGTATATTGTTTAATGAATTGCATACGAAATAAACCCTAATGGGTTTTGATTTTTTAAATTAAGCTGCATGATTATGAGACATGGAATAATTGTATACGACGCCTAAAATATCAAAGACTGTTTTCTTCTCGTACCTATGGGATTTCCGCCCATTTTGCTGTAGAAGATTGAACAGGCGAAGTAGTATCTTTGATAACTTTTGGGTGTCTTTTTGTATTGTTTGGAATAGAAGAAGAAAATAGTCTTTAATCATATATATGGCTTTATATTCACTAAGCTCTCGTTTTTTCTTCATGAGGAGTAATTGACGCATTTGAAACATGATAGAAGAACAAAGTAGAATGGCAATCAGTTGACCATACAAATGGCATTCCAATCGTTCTGGTTTTATTTTTTTACAATGATGAATTTGAAAAAATGATTTCCACGTTTTAAAGATAATCTCTATTTGCCAACGCAAAGAATACCAATCATGTACGTGTCCCATCGGGACAATATCTGTAGGGGTGTTTGTCATATATACATTTATACCACTGAGCCGTTTACTACGAGGAGAATATGTCATTCCTTTCTTTTTTTCTCTTACAGCTTGATCTTGTAATCGTTTTTGTTGCTGTTGTTTTGTTAATCGATGAACAATTACACGAGATGGCACTTTATCAATCATTCCTACATAAGCATCAGCTATTTCACATGTTTGTCCTGGTTCAAGGGAGTTCATTAACGTCTCCATATCTATCTGTATATACTCTGTACCTTTCTTAATTCTTCCGTCTTGAAAATAATTAGGGTTAGAATTTTTTTGATAAATACGTGTATTCGACTTGATACGAGAGATATAGTAGGCCTCTTTATCTTGTATATATTGAAGGTCTTTTAAATGAAAATAACCTAAATCTCGGATACATAAATCATTCGCTGTCACAGTTGGGGCACACAGAGAGCCGTAAGTACGATCATGTTGTTTACCTGGACCTGTATGAATATGTAGGAACTGTCCATTTAACAAATCATACTCAAGTTGAATTTTTATCCCAGCTGTATGGCTGCATCCTCCTGCACCTGGATAAACAAATGCAAAAGAATCTGGGAGTTGAAAAGCGGTTGAATCTAAAATACGGATACGCTTGAAAACAGAAGTATATGGAGATAAAATCGGCATAGATGAGGTCAATTTTTGCTTTAATAGTTCAGCTAATAGATGTTGTAAAAATTGGACAGCCGCTTGATTAAATCGTTGATTCAGTCCTTCAGGACTGATGAGTACTTCTGTTGATGCTTCTAAACAGCTAGATAACTGAGTTAAAGACGTCGTAGCGACATTTTGGTTCATCCATACACATAAAGCGACTAGATCTTTTGCTTGGTACTTACTGGTTCGTTGCACAAAACCAACATCTCTAGCAAGAGTTCGTAAGATATTTGGGGATAAAAAGCTTTGAATTTCTTGAGCAAATAATTGTAATTCATCAGATACAGAAATAGACATACAAAAACGCCATCCTTTCCTATGATTCTACAGAAAGAATAGCGTATTTTTTCATTTTAGAAAACCATGCAATTTTTAATTTGCTGACAACGTGGAGTAATACAAAACATAAATAGAAAAAGACTAACAGGTGACTTGCAAAGCAAGTTACCTGATGTTACACTCTAACTACATACTAACTTGCATAGCAATCTACTGAAAGGAGATGAATCGATGCATAGCCAGATGCTAAAAGGTGTATTAGAAGGCTGTATTTTATATATCATCTCACAAGAAGAAGTATACGGTTATGAACTAAGTACCAAATTGAATCAATATGGCTTTACGTTTGTAAGTGAGGGCAGTATTTATCCACTTTTATTGCGTATGCAAAAAGAAAAGTTAATCGAAGGAACTTTGAAAACCTCTAATCTAGGACCTAAACGTAAGTATTATCATTTAACAAAGAAGGGATTAGAACAATTAGAGGTATTTAAGGAAAGTTGGGATATGGTATCAACAACTGTAAATCGGTTACTAGGAGGGGAAAAACAAAATGAAACCAGATGAAATGGCTAAAATAAATAATGAAAAAAGAAAGCTACTAACAGAAGAAAATGAACTAGCTTATGGAAATATGTTAGTGTATATTCGCTGTTCAAATGTTCCTGAAAGGCAATCAGAAGAACTATTATTGGAGATTTTAGACCACCTTCTTGAATCTCAAAAAGAAGGAAAAAATGCTTATGATGTATTTGGGGAGGATCTTCCAACGTATTGTGACGAATTAATTGCCGCCCTACCTCAACAAACAATGTTTGAAAAATTTTCAACAATTGGTTTTATTATTAGTTTACTACTTGCTATTCAATTTGGAATAGATACGATATCTGCTGTAATAACTTCGTTTTTTCAAAAAAACTATCCAACTGAAGGTGTGTCATTTGATATTCTGGAAACCACACTATCTGTCATAATTCTTATTGGAGGTCTTTATATTATTTTATATGTAATGAAAGAATTCTCGTTTAAATTCATAATGAATTGGAAGAGCCGAATTATATTTGTATTATCAATTTCTATTCCATTTGGAATATCAGTATTATTACATATGTATTTTAAAAAACACCCTTATCTTTCTTATAACTTAAGTTTATGGCAAGGTGCCTTGATAGCTCTATTTTTCTATATTTTATATAAATTTTTATTTAAAGCATCAAGATTCTAATAACTTATTTAAAGAGCATATATATCGCTATTAAGCTAACAAAATTAAATTTCCTTAAAATGAAAAAATACGCACTTCTTTCTGTAGACTCATAGGAAAGGATGGCGTATTTTTTGCTTTATGGATAATAAAAAATTAGATTGATAGGGATTTGTTTTGACTCCCAGTACACCAATTAATCAAAAATAAAATAATTCTTCAAATTTTTTATCTAGTGCTATACAAAGTACTAATGCTAACTTTGCAGTTGGACAAAATTGTCCTGTTTCAATAGAACTAATTGTTTGCCTAGATACTCCTACCATTTCAGCTAATTCACCCTGTGATATTTTTTTCTCAGCTCTTGCTACTTTCAAACGATTTTGCAGTACTAATTCATCTTTCAATTATCATCCCTCCAGAAAGAAAGCTATGGCACTTGCAATTGTACTCATTATTGCTAGGATGCTTGCAATAAGAAATTTTTGTGCTTTCAATTTTTTAAACTTATAAAAACTTGTACTAGCTATATAACCAGAAAAAATTGAAATTAATTCGTAACTTTTAATACCATGCATCAATTTCCAAGAACCAAAAAATAGGACTAAAACAAGCACAGCTATTAAACCGTAACTAGATGAATCTAATTCTATAAGTTCTTTACGTTCATCTCTCCCCATTTTTTTGTATTTTCTTAATATCTCTTCTTTTTGCATCATTAGTAACCACCCCTTATTAATTATATTTTTATTGTACAGTTTTATTATCATTATGACAAGTTAACTTGTCATAATGATAATAAAACTTGTCTTCGAGGTGCATAGTAATACAATTTGTATAGATATAAAATTTTCATTCTGGGGGTAATTAAGAATCTTAGCTTGATAGCGATGTGGCGGTACCCCTTAATGGGCATCTTTTTCATATTCAGCAATAAATTTCATAGTATACTAATATTTAGGTATTTATATTGGGAGGATCAAAATGATGAAGAAATCAGTATTAGCAGTTGGTTTATCGGTTGCAATGTTAGCGGCTTGCGGCGAAAAAGAAGTGGTTCAAAAAGAGAAGCCAAAAGCACAACAAACAACTGCGAAAACAGAACAACCAAAAGATGAGCAAACACGAATGATGAAAAGTTTTGAACGTAGAACCAAAGAAATTAAAGAATATTTCGGCTACAGAACGAGAACAAAGTTAAAAGACGCCGTTGCGCAGAGTGGCTTGCAAGAATACGGCAAAACAACCATAAGATACTTCACATCAGACAATAAAACAGAAATTGAATTTGAATAAGTATTCCTGCGGGAGTGCTTTTTTATTTTATTTGCAGGAAATTATCACCATTTGTCGAATTATATAAGCTGAAGGGTGATAAAAATGAGACATAGAAATCTTTTTATGCTGGCAATGAATACGTAAAAACAAAAACATTCACTTATAACGGTTAATAGGAGGAATTATCATGAGAAAATTAGCTACAATTGCATTAACAGTAGCTTTAGCTTTAGGCGGTTTGACGGTTATGAACATTAACACACCTGAAGCACAAGCAAGTGAAGATTGTCATTACATCTGTGGTCCTAGCGAAACGGTGAATGGTGTTACAGTTCAAGTTCACGCTACGGAATACACTTTTGGTGGAAACGTAATTGCAAGAATTACAAATAACCGAGCTGAGGACATTCATTATAATGTCAGCATCGAAAAGAAATATGGAGACAACTGGGGAGAATATGATACTTTCTTCCATTGGCAAAATCAATGGGTTCCAGCTGGAGCAAATGATGAAATTTCAACTTTCACAGGATATGGAGAAAACATTTACGACAATGGAACATACCGTTATAAAGTTGAAATTGTAAGTGCTGACGGTTCTGTAGATACAATTTATACAGCAGCAATGACGGTAACAGGGCGATAGCTCATGACTGAGCTTCATTATTTATGATTGTATTTTCAATAATATCATTGATAATTGCGTTGATATTATTATTAAAATAAGCTCTTCGGAGCTTATTTTTTTATATAAAAATTGAATATTAATATTCTATTATTGAGTTTTATCCTCTGTTCATAAACATAAGATTTTCTGGACAGATGTCTCTTAACGTACAGAAAACGCTTAAAATATGTCCGGATTGTGTCTAAACGTACAATTTTCCCGAAATGGTATGGTGAGACCACATCCATCAACTTAAGAAAAGTAAACACCCCAAAAACAAAAAAATGAGCTGACTTCTCAAAAAAACTAGCTGTAGAGAAAGAAAATTTTCATTGAGGGGGTACTTCAAAACCTTAGCTTGATGGGCTTTTTTCTTTTTTCTAAAGATCCAGTGTAAGTTCTTTAAATATTTTCATACCAGATAAACCCTATTGGGTTTTAATTTTTTGGATTACGCTACATGCTTGTGAGGCATAGAAAGGTTATATACGACGCCTAAGATATCAAAGACGGTTTCTTCTCATACCTATGGGATTTTCGTCCGTTTTTCTGTAAGAGATCAAACAGACGAAACAATATCTTTGTTAATTCTTTGGTGTCTTTTTGTAGAGATTCATAAATAAGTAGAAAATAATCTTTTATGATATAAATCGTTTTATATTCGCTTAATTCTCGTTTTTTCTTGATGAGAATTAATTGGCAGATTTGAGACACAGAAGCTATTTTGAACGTAAGGGATTTGTAAGAAATAGGTAAGAAAAAAGAGATTTTCATTGTGTATGATAAAAATATAAAGAGGCGTGAAAGGAGGAACAGATATAACTTATATATGAAAAACAAACCAGTTAATAAGAGCGTTTCATGGAAAAGAAATAATTTCTGAGGTTAACATACATGCAAAAAGAGGGATTTACCGTTTATTAGGACAGAATGGAGCTTGTAAAAATAATCATTATGAAGATGATTACGAATTCAATGTTGACTTTTTATCATCGGTAGAGATGATAGCCGTGTGGTGAGTATGAAATATCAAGCAACCACCTATACAATATGAATAGAGGAGAGGAATACCTTATGAAAACACGTAGTCAAATTACATTTGCAAGTCTGGCTCTTTTAATAGCTGGAAGTTCCCTGTTATACACAACGCCAACCTCAATTGTAAAAGCGGAGCCCACTCAAAATGTATCTAGTTCGTTACAAACAAGCACTCAAAGAGATCGTAATTCCGTCAAGCAAGCAATGCGGGATACATTGCAACTTGGATACCCGGGGATACTTGCTAAAACTTCTGAGGGTGGAAAAACGTGGAGTTATGCCGCTGGGATAGCGGATCTGAAAACCAAGAAACCAATGAAAACAGATTTTCGCTTTCGCATTGGCAGCGTGACGAAGACGTTCACAGCAACGGTTGTACTTCAATTAGTCGGAGAGAACCGCTTGAATCTAGACGATTACATCGAAAAATGGTTGCCTGGTGTCATTCAAGGAAACGGATATGATGGTAACCAGATTACTATCCGGCAGATATTGAACCATACAAGTGGTATCGCTGAATACTCAAGGTCAAAAGACGCTGACTTTACGGATACAAAAAAATCGTATACGGCTGAAGAGTTAGTGAAGATGGGGATTTCTCTGCCCCCAGACTTTGCCCCAGGAAAGGGCTGGTCTTATTCAAACACAGGATACGTATTACTAGGTATTCTTATTGAAAAAGTAACCGGAAACAGCTATGCGGAAGAGATTGAAAGTCGGATTATTGAACCGCTTGAATTGTCGAATACATTCCTACCTGGCAATTCAAGCGTTATTCCAGGCACCAAGCATGCCCGTGGATATGTCCAACCAGACGGAGTAAGTGAGCTAAAAGACGTTACTTATTATAACCCAAGTGCAGGTAGCTCAGCTGGAGATATGATTTCTACTGCTGACGACTTAAATAAATTCTTCTCTTACTTGCTCGGGGGTAAATTACTGAAAGCACAGCAACTAAAACAAATGCTTACTACAGTTCCTACAGGAAAAGAAGGAATCGATGGATATGGTCTTGGAATCTATGAAACTAAGCTTCAAAACGATGTCTCGATATGGGGACACACAGGTGGCATTCTAGGGTTTACTACTCTTGTTGGAGGTAAACTTGGAGGCAAGCATACGTTGGTCGTCAATTGGAATAGTTTGGGTAGAGCTGACAGTCCTAATCCTTTTAAAAATATTTTACTTGCTGAATTTAGCAAGTAGGCAAAAAAGAAAAACGGATAAATTTTGTCATATTTTTTATAGTTAAACAAATAAGTGATGAATTCGATTACTTATCTAAGGAGGCAATTCTCTCATGAAAAATAAACTATCTGGGGTGTTAGCCGCTACATTAGCGCTAACGATGATCCTACCAACAGGGGCGATAGCATCTTCAAGCAGTAAGACTCCGGTTGTAGCTAACCAAGAAGTTGCTAACCAAGAACTGGAGAAGATTGCGGCAGAGAAGGCTGCGCTACTCACGAAGTCCTATGGGACGACTAGCGTGCAGTATGCGCTAATTGATAATGGTAAACTTATTTTGTCGGGTCAGACAGGCAAGAACGATATGGAAGGAAAACAGCGGCTGAACAAAGATACTCTATATGGGATTGGTTCAGTCAGTAAAATGTATGCAACAGCGGCTGTAATGAAATTGGTCGACGAAGGAAAAGTCGATTTGGATGCTCCTGTCGTCCACTATGTTCCTGATTTCAAGATGAAAGACGAGCGGTACAAACGCATTACGCCACGTATGCTGTTAAACCACTCCTCCGGCTTGCAAGGTTCCACGTTAAGTAATGCATTTTTATTTAACGATAATGATACCTATGCCCATGATGTCTTGATGCGGCAATTGTCCAACCAAAGCTTGAAGGCGGATCCTGGCGCGTTCTCGGTATACTGCAACGACGGCTTTACGCTGGCCGAAATTTTGGTGGAAAGAGTCAGCGGTATGAGCTTTACCGAATTTATACATCAACGGTTTACAGAACCCTTACAGCTGAATCATACGAAAACACCGCAGGACAAATGGGAAGACGATAAGCGGGCTGGACTCTATTTTCCGGCGTACCAAGGGAAGCTTCCCATTGAATCGGTGAATGTGATTGGTTCGGGAGGGATCTCTTCCACGGCAGAAGATATGGTACGATTCTCACAATTATTTATGGGACAGGGAAAAGGGATCCTCTCTGATAAGGCAGTCAAGGCGATGGAGCAAGAGGAATATAAAAAAGGAATGTGGCCGGGGGATGGAGGTAATATTTTCAACTATGGTCTTGGCTGGGATAGTGTGAAACTATACCCATTCAGTGAATATGGGATAAAAAGCATGGCTAAGGGCGGCGATACAACACTGCAACATGCTATACTGGTCGTGCTTCCGGAACAGAAGATGGCAGTGGCTGTGTTGTCATCCGGCGGCCAAAGCTCTACAAATCAACTACTGGCAACTGAATTACTGCTCGCCGCGCTTAAAGAGAAGGGCACAATTAAGGACATCAAGCCAAACAAATCCTTTGGCAAGCCGGTCAAGGCCAAGATGCCTCAAGACGTGACGAAGAAAGCGGGCTTTTACGGCAATAGCGAAAGTCATTTCAAAATAGAAATTACGAAGAATGGAGAACTGTTCTTACCATCTAATCGAGAAGAAAAATATGTATATACTGCGAATGGAAGCTTTATTAATGAGAAGGGTACTTCCAAGCTCAACTTCGTCACTGAGAAGAATGGAAGCACTTATTTGAAGGTGAGCACATATAAATCGACGCCAGGCTTAGGGCAAAATGTGATGACTCACTATTTAGCCGAGAAACTAGAAGACAACGTGCTATCGAAGAAAACCGCTGCCGCATGGGCGAAGCGGGAAGGCGTCAAG
Organism: Bacillus sp. TH30; assembly: GCF_016650875.1. Taxonomy (NCBI): domain Bacteria; kingdom Bacillati; phylum Bacillota; class Bacilli; order Caryophanales; family Bacillaceae; genus Bacillus; species Bacillus sp. TH30. The sequence continues at coordinate 4,690,833 of NZ_JAEKEY010000002.1, forward strand.
TTCTATCTCGTGAACGAGAAATTTAGTTCTATTGAATATCTCGTTCAACCGAAACTTATTACCACACAAATTACTCGCAAGGAAGGCCTGGAGGGCTATTGGGACGGCAGAAAAATTACAGGTCCGAACACCGCGGCGCATCAGCTCCAGATCCCCGTGATGAATGGCCGTGATACGACGGAAACTCATTTCTATACAGAAGGCGGCAGTGAATATATGGAGATGGCCGGATTGTTATATGTAAGTGGATCCAACGTAAAACCGCTTGATGCAGGCCAATCATCCAAAGTTACGCTACAAGCAAATGGGCATGCGAAATGGTTTACGATCCCACAAGCGACAGCAGGGAAAACGATGAGCGTGACGTTGTCATCGAAGAGTTCATTCGCGGTGTATGATGAGAAGGGAGTATGCGTCAATTTTACCGTTGTGAGCGGCAATAACAAAGTAAAATTGCCGAAAAACGGATCGGTTGTATTTGCTGGCGCGCCGAACTCGGAATTTGCAATCACGTTGAACTAGCTACAATTCAAGATGGACTTCAACAAAACCAGTACGACACAGAAAAGGTGTTTTGCTGGTTTTGTTTGTATTTACGCATTATCTTTACGAAGAGGCTTTCCACGAATAATATCACGCTCAAACTCTGCAAGAACAGCTATCATACCAACTTTTTAGCTGTTAAGAAACTTTGCAACAGAACCAGACATGTACTCCTTCATCACTAAAAACAGCCAGTTTTGATTTTGAATTTTTTTATTTATTGACTATGAGGTAACCACATAGTTTATAGTATGAATATTATTCCTTATAGGAGGCAATATAATTAGATGGATAGCTATAAGTTAACTAAAAGTGATGTAATTAAGATTTTTAATACTACGAAAGAAACACTTCGATTCTATGAAGAAAAAGGATTAGTTCAGCCAAAGGTAGGTAAAAATAACTATAGATTGTATGGAAATGAAGACCTACAAAGAATTAGCCAAATCTTCTTTTGTAAAGATATGGGTTTTTCAATTGGAGAAATTGATTTAGTAATAAATAAGAGAAATATAATAAACAATATGAATATCTTACAGAACAAAAAAAATGAAATTGAAACTGAAATTCATCGATTTATGGAAGTGCAAAAGAAAATTACTAGGCTCCTAGATCTCCTTCAAAATAGAAGCAGAAATTTCAATAAAATTCAGAGTGTCTATTTTGAAGAAAGAAAATATTATCACATCAAAGGAGAAAATTTTAATAGTGTAAAATCCTTTTTTGATAAATTCCGTTCTATTTTTAAGCAAGGTGAACTTTTTCAAGAACAATTTATAACAATGTGTCCAATTAAGAATTTCTTCAATGATGATTTGGGACTTTCAGTTTATTATCCTGTTTTGAATGATAAAGAGATCGAGCACGTTGATATTCTTAGTATACCTGCAGGTAATTATCTTTGTGTTGATTACGTATGTACAGAAGGGCATATGGATGAAGCACGACGTCAAATATATACAAACATTAAAGACTATATAAAGAGAAATGGTTTACAGTTTAGATCATTTGATGTAATTGAATCAGATTTACACGGATTGAATCTGTTTTACCCAGAAGGACAGATAATTATGAATATGCAAATTCCTGTTGAAGAAAAATCGAAACACCAAGAGAAATGAGCATTTATTTATGCAACACAATTTACAAGAAAATTGGAAAAATCGGCTCTTTTATCAAAATGTGTTTAGTATGATTTTTTTAAAAAGTGCTGGTAGTCCACTTACTATAAAATCATAGAATCTCTTTAAATTAATACAAACTAAAGCCAATTTGCTTAGCGTGGGTTTTATGTCAATTGGTTGGCGGGCCCCTACTATAATTGGGGTCTGTGTACATGCCCATCAAATTAATCTATTTTAATACTCCATTGCCATCAAGCTAAGACTTTAAAGTACTCTTTAAATGGAAATTTTGTGTTTTTTATAGCACCGAAGTTCATTTTTATCATTTTGGGGAAGAATGTGTTTCTTAACTTTGATAGCGATGGGGTAGCACCACATCGCTATCAAGCTAAAGATTTATTGCAACCCCCAGAACGAAATTTTTAGACTGTCTTGTAATAAAAAAAGTTGGCTGTCTGTGTGTAACTTCTCAATGATTTATAAAACCCTCCTACGAAACTGCCTCCTATTGTAGAGTTTTTCCTGTATATTGGAAAATTAAATTTGGAATGTACCTAATTTAACCATTTAGTATATAATAGTATCTAGAAAATAAAGGAAAATCAAAAAGTTTGTTTTTAATTATAGCCCTGGATATTTCTCAGTGTGTATTAGTATATTGAGTTTATAAAGGACTAATTAAATTGTAGATAGGGAGAAGATTAAATTGAAAGTGTTTAATAAACAAGTGCTTCGTTTTATTTTAGTGGGATGCACAAATACCCTGAATTATTACATATTCTATCTTTTATTAAGCCAATTAATAGGGTTAAATTATTTATCAGCACATATTATTGCTACTGTAATAGGCATAATAGGTTCTTTTTTTCTGAATACGTACTTTACTTACAAAACAAAACCGACTTTAAAGAAATTTTTACAATTCCCATTAACATATGCTGTTAATATTGCAGTTACAACTATCGGCATTTATATTTTAGTTGACTTAGTAGGTTTAAATGAAATAATTTCACCTTTCCTAGCATCACTGACTGCGATACCTTTTACATATTTATTATCGAAAAAAATATTAGTTACGAAAATCGAAAGAATAGTATAGGGAGAAATTTGCATAGGAAGCAACATTTTTATACCTAATGAAACTTGTAATGGATGAAATGGCTGCAGAATTGGAGTGAAATAATAGTGAAGACTGGTCTCTTAGAAACCAGCTTTTAAAATACTAACTAACAATGTGTTCTTAAGGGTCAATCAAAATAAACAATACAAATACCCTCTAAAATGAAAAAATGCGCTATTCTTTCTGTAGAATCATAGGAAAGGATGGCGTTTTTGTATGTCTATTTCTGTATCTGATGAACTACAACTATTTGCTCAAGAGATTCAAAGCTTTTTATCTCCAAATATCTTACGAGATCTTGCTAGAGATGTTGGTTTTGTACAACGAACCAGTAAGTATCAAGCCAAGGATTTAGTCGCTTTATGTGTATGGGTGAGCCAAAATGTCGCTACGACTTCTTTAACTCAGTTATCTAGCTGTTTGGAAGCATCAACGGAAGTGCTCATCAGTCCTGAGGGACTGAATCAACGATTTAATAAAGCGGCCGTCCAATTTTTACAACACATATTAGCTGAACTACTAAACCAAAAATTGGTCTCGTCTATGCCGATTTCTTCTCCATATACTTCTGTTTTCAAGCGTATTCGTATTTTAGACTCAACTGCATTTCAACTTCCAGATCCCTTTGCATTCATTTATCCGGGTGCAGGAGGATGCAGCCATACGGCGGGGATAAAGATCCAACTTGAGTATGATCTATTAAGTGGACAGTTCCTACATATTCATACAGGTCCAGGTAAACAACATGATCGAACCTACGGTTCTCTGTGTGCCCCAACTGTAACAGCGAATGATTTATGTATCCGAGATTTAGGTTATTTTCATTTGAAAGATCTTCAACATATACAAGATAAAAAGGCTTACTATATCTCTCGTATCAAGTCGAATACACGTATTTATCAAAAAAATCCCAATCCCGATTATTTTCAAGATGGAAGAATCAAGAAAGGTACAGAGTATATACAGATAGATATGGAGATCTTAATGAACTCTCTTCAACCAGGACAAACATGTGAAATATCCAACGCTTATGTAGGAATGACTGATAAAGTACCAACTCGTGTGATTGTTCATCGACTTACAGAAGAACAACAAAAAAAACGTCTACAAGATCAAGCTGTTCGAGAGAAAAAGAAAGGAATGAAGTATTCTTCTCGTAGTAAACGACTCAGTGGTATCAATGTATATATGACAAACACCCCTACAGATATTGTCCCGATGGGACAAGTACATGATTGGTATTCTTTACGTTGGCAAATCGAGATTTTATTTAAAACATGGAAATCATTCTTTCATATTCATCATTGTAAAAAGATAAAACGAGAACGATTGGAATGCCATTTGTATGGACAACTGATTGCCATTCTACTCTGTTCTTCTACCATGTTTCAAATGCGGCAATTACTTCTTATGAAGAAGAAACGAGAACTGAGTGAATATAAGGCCATATATATGATTAAAGATTATTTTCTTCTTCTTTTCCAAGCTATACAGAAAGACACCCAAGAGCTATCAAAGATTTTAATTCGCCTGTTCAACCTCTTACAGCAAAACGGGAGAAAATCTCATCGATATGAGAAGAAAACAGTCTTTGATATATTAGGTGTCGTTTACAATTGTACCATGTCTGATAATCAAGCCGCTTAATTCAAAAAAGTGAAACCCGTTAGGGTTTATTTCGTATGCAAATCTTTCAATCACCTACACTTGCCCTTTAGAAAAAAGAAACAATCTCACCTGAAATTGACTTTGCATAAGCTTAGCTTGATAGTGATGGGGTAGCACCAACAAAACACAAATTTCGTACGCTACGACAGCGTAACGATTTTATGCTACCAGTAAAAAACTGATTATTGAGAGCTCATAATCTGCGGGGGAGGGACACCCCCGCGAATTTAAGTTTCACTTTATAAAAAAGTAAGGACCGGTACCGCTTGTTATTTGACTATTACTTTCCCATCCATTCCTTTCAAGTAGTGGAACCGACATATTAGTTCATATGTACCGGGAGTTTCAGGTTTTACGGTAATTGTTATTTCTTTTCCTGACGGGACTTCGGCGTCAATTCCGAGTTTTTTCACCGTAAAGGTATGTTCTCTATTTCCTTTGTTTTTCAATAGCAACGTCGTCGTTTTCCCAACCGGAACAGTGATGATACTCGGATTAAAGTAATCATCATTCAATTCAACCTCAATAGGCTGTCTCACAACGTCGGATTCGGCAAATACACGGAGCGAACCTAAAGTAGTCATAACTACAATCATCGCAAGTGAAATGATTAATCCAGTTAATAGCTTTTTCACAGACATTCGTAATCCCTCCTTTCCTAAGCACTAGTGTTTTCAAATTACTAAAATATTATCAATATAAATGGGGTTTAGGCGTGGCTTAAATAGTAATTCTTTCGGCAACTCCTACTAACCAAGTACTAACTGGAATAGGATTTGGGTAAATAAAAAAAGCCTCCACTACTGTGGAAGCTTCTCCAAATGATGTGCAATATCAATATACATATCGGAATAAACCGAATGAATTTCATTACTAGGCGCAGCGTTAGAAGAGAAGTGGACGATTACCATACTTGCTTTCGGATCAATGTAAAGAGTTTGTCCGTAACTGCCTAACACTTCGAAAGCACCTTGTTCATTGTGCGGAATCCACCATTGATTATGATAAGAAATGGAAGCACCATGACCAATTGCGAGCTCACCTTCTTGTACATTTTTCACACTTTCTGTAATAGAAGAAGGGACGATTTGTTTTCCGTCATATTGACCATTATTTAATAGTAATTGTCCGAACCTCGCCATATCTCTAGCAGTTGCATTTAAACCAGCGCTTGCTTGTTCTACTTTTGTTTCATCTGTAACGTAATACGCGTTTTCTTCCATACCAATTTGAGACCAAATTCGTTCGCTTACATTTTCAGCTAACGATTTCCCTGTAATCGTTCGGATAATCCAAGCGAGTGTTTCAGTTGATCCGTTATTGTAAGAAAAAGCTGAACCAGGTGGTGCAGTTTCTTCTGCTTCTAGTAACATATCATAAATTTTCATAGGCCCCTCGTAATTTTTACCTCGGGGTAAAATATTACTAGCTAAATATAGTTGTGCATCTTGATTTTCTAGTCCTAGCTGCATATATCCGTGAGTAGGGTATTCAGCGGAAACTTGCATGTCCAGTAATTGCTGAAGTGTTGCTTTTCCAAACGGTGTATTTTTTAATTCTTTTATGTAAGTGTCAGCTGTTTTCTCTACATCAATAAGATTTTCTTCAGCGAGAGATTGTATGATTGCACCAGTAAACACCTTTGCTAATGATGCCATTCCGTGAGGTTCACTCTCGTTATATCCATTGAAATATCGTTCATAAACAAGTTGACCATTATGTACAACGACAAAAGCATCTGTTTTGTTTTCGTCTAAAAGTTTTTTTAGAGGAGTCTTATTTCCAAATCTACGCTCCACAGCAAAATCGTCTAAGTTTTGTAACGCGGTAGGGAAGGGAGCAACTTGATCAGGATTGTTTTTTACTTCATTTATTAAAGTGAATTCTTTCATATGTGTATACGACCAGCGTAAGTAAGGATTGTTCAACCAGTTTTCTTTTGTGACATTTGCTTTAGTGGGGGTCGTTTTATTATTTTTAAAAAAAGTAAACCCAAGCCCTGTAACTACGAATAGTAATACTAGTAACAGTAATAGCAGGGGAGATTTCTTTACATTCATACAGGTACCTCCTTTAGTTTCTATTATAAGTATACGCTCGTCTTAAAATAAATACAAAATAAGGAAAGTAAACGGGTAAGTTTACTTTCCTTATGAACGTTAAGCAGATATTTGTCCGTCTGTACTTTGTTTCTTGAATTTTTGTTTTCGTCCGTGTAATCCATAATATAGAAGTAAAGTGAACGCAACGATAATAGCTGCGATAAAATACATATTATGATAACTTGATTTGGCAGCGACTATACCTAAAATGAAAGAACCGAAGCCAATGCCACTATCAAAGAACGAGTAGTAAGTAGCTGTCGCAGAACCACGTCGATGGTTTGGAGCGGCAGAAATTGCAATCGTTTGGAAACTTGGAATTAATGTTCCGTATCCTAAACCGATTAACATACCTGCGCCAAGGAACCAAAATGAAGTTTGCGCTTGGCTTAAAATGAACATCCCAATTGTGAAAATAATAATAGCGGGATAGATAAGTACATTTTCACCGAAACGATCAAATATTTTCCCTGTAAATGGACGAGAAATGACCACAACAAGTGCGTATAAAATAAAGAAGTAACTTGCAATTTCGCTTAAACCGAGCTCTTTCGCATAAATAGGAATAAAGGATAAAATGCCACTATAAGAAAAGGCTAAAACAAATCCTGTTAGAGCGATTGGAATAGAAGATGGTTCAATTAAGTCTTTCCATTTCATTTTTTCTCGTTTTTGTTTGTTTACTGGTGCTTCATGCGGAATATTGACTAGTAATCCTAATAAAAATGCGAGTAATGAAAATACTGAACAAACGATAAATAGTACAGTAAATGAAAAATGAGAAATAATTGTTAAACCTAAAAAAGGACCAATTACCATCGGTAGACTCATAAATACGCCGTAATAAGCAAGTGCTTCGCCGCGTCTATGAGCTGGTGCTACATCAGTTACAATTGTTCCAGTTGCTGTTGTTGCCATTCCGAATCCAATACCATGTAAGAAGCGAAGGGCAAGTAATAAAAATAAACTTTGCGTACCGAAATACATAACGGTAGCGGCTAAAAATAGTGAAAGTGAAATAAATAATATTTTCTTTCTTCCTAAATCATCGAGCCATTTTCCTGTGAATGGTCTACATAAAACAGATGAAATAAGAAAAACAGTTGCAACTAAACCAATTTCCTCAGGTTTTCCTTTTAGGCTGTCTATAACATAGACAGGCAGAGTAGTCATAAGCATGTAAAATGTTAAAAAGAGAAACAGACTACTAAAACAAGTTCCGAGGAAATCCTTCGTCCAAAGTTTTTCACTTTGCATCGTCATCCCTCCATATTAATGATCTAAATTTTTGATAATTTGTTGTAACAATTGAAAAGCTTCATGTAAGTCTTCTTCTTTAATACCTTCTAGCGTCTTTTCTTCAAAGGAATCAACTTCTTCTTGCCATACTGGAATCATTTCTATTGCTGTTTCCGATAAGGAAATGAGCTTCTCACGTCGATCTTTTCCTTCCGTACGAATAATCCAGCCCATCGTTTCCATACGTGTTAACGTACGAGTCATCGTTGGTGATTCAACATTTAAATACTGACATAATTCTGTTTGGGTACAAGATCCAGTTTGATTAATGCGGAAAATAACAGCCCATTGCGCACTAAATAATCCTGTTGGAGATACACGTTCATTAAATTTCTTCGTAAACTTACGAGAAGTTTGACTGACAATGTGGAAAAAATGTTGTTTTTCGTCCATGTATTTTGATCCTTTCAAATTAGTTACCTAGCTAACTATATACCTTTTTATTTTACTTGTCTAGTAATAGACATGTTGTTTTATGTGGAAATTTCGTATAGATTTTGTATTGAGAACGTATATTCTACATGGTATTCTTTAATTAAGTAAAGAATTTTCTTTCTATTAAAAGAATGGGGGAACTTGTGATGATTAAGCCTGCAACAATGGAGTTTGTTTCACTATCGAACGGAGAAACGATTGCGTATCAGGAAGTTGGAAGGCAAAATACAGAAATTCTTGTACTCATTCACGGGAACATGACATCGTCACAACACTGGGATTTAGTTATTGAAAAGTTGCAAGATCAATACCATATTTACGCTCTTGATTTAAGAGGATTTGGCCAATCAACATATAATCAATCGATAGATTCATTACAAGACTTTGCAAGAGATGTAAAACTATTTATCGATCAATTAAAACTAGAAAAATTTTCATTAATGGGCTGGTCAATGGGCGGTGGTGTTGCGATGCAATTTACAGCGAATCATCCAACATTTGTCGAAAAGTTGATTTTAGTAGAATCAGTGGGAATGAAGGGATATCCAATTTTTAAAAAAGATATTAACGGGCAACCGATCGTATCAAGTTTAGTAAAGACGAAAGAAGAAATCGCGCAAGATCCAGTACAAATTGCTCCAGTGCTAGATGCGATAAAAAATATGAATAAATTATATTACCGTACAGTATGGAATCTATTAATATATACACATAATCAACCTGAACCGGATCGTTATGAAAAGTATTTAGATGATATGTTAACGCAACGTAATTTCGTAGATGTGAATTATGCGCTCATTACATTTAATATTTCGGATGAACATAATGGGGTTGTAGAGGGAAATAAGCAAATTCATCATATTAAAGCTCCAACACTCGTCATACAAGGTGACAGAGATTACGTCGTACCGCAAGTAGTCGGTGAGGAATTAGCAAAACATTTGCCAAATGCAGAGTTGAAGATATTAGAAGATTGCGGACACTCACCGTTTATAGATTGTTTAGATGTATTTATAAAACATGTAGAGGATTGGTTAGACAATAAATAATTCCCGAAATATAAAACTTGCATATACTATAGCATTTGTATGTATAAGGGGAGAGAGTCAATGCATAATCCATTTTTAATATATCATTCTCCATATAATGATCATCAATATATAAAAATGATTATAAATCCGATGTATATGCAAGTTTCACCAGCTGTAGTTCCTTTGCAAGTGCAGCAATCAATGGTCCATACACATCCGATTTTATTTGGGCCTTCATTTTATGAAAATCCATATTTTAAGCATTTTCATTACAATGTGAAAGCGCAAGTATGGGAAGGATAAGAAGCTAAAAGGTTCATTCTTTTAGCTTCTTTTTTATTATGAATATTCGTACACGCATTTGAAGAAACAGTTTATAATGAAAAGTGGAAAGCGTGAGAAGGAGAGGGAAAGGGATGTCGATGCGTTTTACTTTTTGGATTATGGTTGGAATTGTAGCAATCTCAGGTTTGTCACAAGGGATGCTTTTACCGACCATTGCAATGATTTTTGAACAAGAAGGGGTTAGTTCAAGTATTAACGGTATTCATGCGACGGCATTATATATTGGGATATTAGTTATTTCACCGTTTCTTGAAAAACCGATGCAAAAGTTTGGAATGAAGCCAATTATCGTTATTGGTGGGTTTCTCGTTATTATTTCATTATTCTTTTTTACACAAACTTTTTCATTTTGGGTATGGTTCGTTCTTAGATTTCTAGTTGGAGTCGGAGATCATATGCTTCATGTCGGAACACAAACATGGATTACGACAACATCAGACCCGAGTAAAATAGGTAGACAAGTATCGATATACGGTGTATTCTTCGGAATTGGTTTCGCAGTTGGCCCGTATTTAGCAAGCACTGTTCAGTACGGTCTTGCAACACCATTTATCGTATCTACTATACTTTGCTTAATAGGATGGCTTTTACTACTACCAACGAAAAATGCATTTCCAGCACAAGATGAGGCAAAAACTGAAAGTGAATCATCCTTTTCTCGTTATAAACAAGTCGTTGGATTAGCTTGGATTGCGCTAATTGGTCCGCTCGCATACGGCGTACTTGAAGCAATGTTAAATAGTAACTTACCAGTATACGCGCTTCGTAAAGGATGGTCTGTATCGGAAGTTTCCTTCTTATTACCAGCATTCGCAGTTGGAGGTATTATTACACAAATCCCGCTCGGTATATTAAGTGATAAATACGGAAGAGACCGTATTTTAACGTGGACGTTCAGTGTAAGTACGGGCATTTTCCTACTTGCAGCAGTATTTGATCAATATTACTGGATCGTCTTTGCATGTATGCTTATAGCAGGTATGGTCATTGGCTCGTGCTTCTCACTAGGGCTTGGATTTATGACAGATTTATTACCGAGACACTTACTACCAGCGGGTAATATATTATCCGGAATCGCCTTTAGTATAGGAAGTATTATGGGACCTGTATTAGGAGGCGTATTTATAGAAAAAATACAGTATACAAGCTTTTTTATTGCGGTTATGATTATAATGGGAATTCTCGCAATGGTATATATGGTCTACATGAAGAATCAATTCGCATCAAGAAAAATAGAAAGTAGGTTAGGGCATGACAAAACAACCTAATAAAAAGAAATTTGAAGTACTCGAAAACGAAACAATTACAGACTGCTTAGCGCGTATGGAACAAGAAGGATATGCACCGTCTCGTCGCATGGAAGAACCAATCTTTCATGAAGTGAAGAAAAACGGCAAAACAGAAGTTGAACCATGCGGTAGAAAAATTGTTTTTGAGGGGAAATTGAAGTAATCTCATAACAAATAGCCATCCAATTCATTTGAATTGGATGGCTTGTTTTTTTACTGAACAATGAAAGGCTTAGCTAGAGATCTTTGTTAGTGAAGGTAGTATAGAGAGAAACTAACTACATGAAAATGTAAATTTAAGGATGCTTAATGTATTGAATTTTAGGATTGGGACATCAGTTATAGAGCTGGATACCTATACATTTGAAGGAAAGAACAATTATACAAAAGTAGGATGTTTAAAAATATATTAATTTGTATGATAAAAACAAAACATATTTTAAAAAAATTAGAAAGGAGGGAGAAATATATAATGATACAAAGCATATATGAAACTCATTTACATGTCAGAAATTTAGAAAAGGCAATAGATTTCTATCAAAATAAGTTAGGTTTAGCATTAGCAAAAAGACTATCGAAAAGACGAGTTGCGTTCTTTTGGGTAGGAGAAAATAAAAAACAAATGCTCGGATTATGGGAAGTACATATAAATGAAGAATTTGAGACGAAACACTTCGCTTTTCGTGTAGATTTAGAGTTTTTAAATGCTTCAAAATTATGGTTAGAGAAGCGTGGAATAGAGGTAGTAGGGAGTCAAGGGAAAGGAAATCGAGAACCAATTGTCCAAAGGTGGATGCCAGCTGCAAGCGTATATTTTCTAGATTGTGATGGAAATAAATTAGAGTTTATTTCTATGTTATATGATGATCCAGATGAACTAGAATATGTAACGTATTTAAGTGAATGGAATGCGGAGCACTAAGAAAAATAAAGTGGAACTTTAATCAGTAGTAGTTTTACAGCTTTGTATTATGTTAAATAGATAGAAACAAAATAAAATCCCTCAAGAAAAGGCACGTTCTTGAAGGGTTTTTTTATGCTTTATATATTTTATATTGCTTGTAACGTATTAATGATGTTCACTTTTAGATATTTCAGCGCGTTGAATATAACCATCAGAGAAGCTGAAATAAAGAGAATAGCTTCCTCGATTATATATAAAGCCTTCACTAGTCATATCCTCTCCAATTCCATCTGGCTCACCAAACCACTCTTTTAATTCATCGATAGTGATATCCATTTTTACCCATATATATCTAGCGTCCGAAGGGTACATATCAATATTATAATCTCCATATACCGCTGTAGTAGGTGCATCACATTCTGTACATGGTGCTTGCTTCCAAACATCAGGCACTCCAAATTCTTTTTTTACCTCAGATATATCTTTACCCAGTACATCTAATTTAAATGGACCAAACGTCCCATCCTGTAAAGCTGTTGCTAACATTTGTTTCAGTTCTTCTTTTGTATTGATGTTGAAATTATAAGATCTGTTCTTTGCTATTGCATTATAGAAAAATTGTGCATACTGCTCACGTTTCACAAGCATGTTGCCATTAAAATTACCAGACTCGTCACCTTGGGATATCCGGTTACTACGCACTGCATTTACAGATTCATAGGCCCAATGACCTTTTGGTACATCTTTAAAGTTCTCTTGTCCTTTTGAGTTTAATTGAAATGCCTTTTGCAATACTACTGCCATCTCATACCGATTTAATGCGTCATCTGGACGAAATGCACCTGTTCCATCACCTGTCATAATTCCAGCTTGCGCAATGGCTTTGATATCCTTTTCAAACATATGATTTGTAATATCACTAAACATATTTCCCTGTTTATCATCTGCTATTAAACCTAAATGTCGATTGACTAAAGAAGCAACCTGTCCTCTAGTAATGTTGTCCCCAAAACCAAATTTTCCATTTCCATATCCCTTATAAATCCCTGCTGCTGCTAAGTAATCAATAGCAGTTTTTGACCAGTGGTCCTTTGGTACATCTGTAAATACAGTGTTCGCATTGCCAGCTACTTTATAGTTATTCGTAGTTGTTTGTGCGTTTGCTGTGCCTACCATCATTGTAGTTGCTAGTGCTGTGGTGATTACGAATCCCAAAATTTTTTTAGCTTTGCTTGTTTTCTTGCCCATTTGAGAAAGCCTCCCCAGTTTAATTTAACTTTATTAAATATACGTATTACACATATACATCTAATACAGCTAATACAGCTAAATGTACACATCGTAATTATAACATGTAAATGATGATCATTTGTCATTAATTCACTTAATGTGGATAAAATTCCAATAATCTATATAAAACTATAATTTTTAGATAATAAATATTCATTGCTATTTAATTGAAGAAAAATGCGAAACCTTTTTATAAAATATGGAAATGTTAAAACCCCTTTGATAGAATAGCAATATGCAAAAATAATTATTTATAAATTCTCAATGTAATGAATATTCATGTTTAAATATACGAATTTAACTACATAGTTATTGTAATAAAGGGGGAGAAAGATGTTAGAGGAATTGTACACTGTTTTTTTAAATGCATCGGGTTTTACAGAAAGCGCGAGGAAGCGAGATCAGTATGATAAATTACATGATTATTTAAAAAATCAAGAAAGAGAGTTAAAACGATTCATTCAAGATGCTGAATCAGCGAGGAGAGATTATGAGAGTAAAAGTAATGGCTTAGAAGCTAATAAAATTCCGGCAGTTGAATTTGAACAAAAACGTCATGAAAAGGATGAAGAATTAAATACAGTACTATCCTATTTTAAGAGTGCATTAAGCGATGTTGGATCTGCGATAGGTACAGCTTATGCAAAGTATTTGGAATATAAAGCGAAAGCAGAAGCGGAGAAAGCGTCCGCATACAATGCAGCGACCAAGGCTTTTGAAGAAAAGAAAAAGGAAATTGAAAATCTTATCCATTAAACATATAAAGAATGGGGGAACCCACATGAGTGGTAAAGAGGTTGAAATTATAGGAAGTAACACTGCAAGTGCCATTTCTTACGCGCAAAATATTGAAAATGGTATGAAGGATTCTTTAAACGAAGCGAAAAACTTAAAAGCATACGTTACATGTGCGAACTGGAATGGAAAAACGAGAGATGCCTTTTTAAGTTATCTAGATTTAATCATTCAATATAACTCAGAAATGGTAGAGGCATTTGAAGGACATACGAAAGCTTTGAAAGAGTTAGATAAAAGTATTCAGACGTACGGAGATAGACCGGAAGTAAGGACGATAAAACAGTTGTGATGGATAAATGAGGGATAAAAGAATGGGAAAAGAAATGAATTTTGCACCTGCTGAATTATATGTTCTCGCAGGTGCAGCTGGGGTTACGGATATATTTGGATTGCCAAACCGTGACGTAATTATTTTACTTGATGAAGAATGTGTCACAAAAGCAACTACGAGTTTAAAAGAAAAAGGCTTACTTACAAGCGAAAATGGAATTACCCCTGCAGCTTTTCAAATTATTGAGCTATTAAAGGAATATGAAAATTGTCATGAATACACGAGAATTAATAATGTATTAATTGGTTTTTTGAAACATGATAAAGATCGAGTGGCTGTATTAACAGAAGTAGAGCCAAATAAAAAATACGAGATCGACTACATACCAAAGCCAGACGTATATTTTTCATTATTAACACGCATCCCTTTCTTGTTGAGAGAACCGAGGAAAATAGAAGATACATTTTTCTCAAAGAGAATGACAGAAACAGAACAACAAACATTTGAGGAAAAAGATTTATCAAATAAAGACGTTATAGCGATGGAAACGTATACGAGGCCTCGGAGTAATAGAGGAGGAAAATGGGAATGTTTCTTATATTTCACTGAAGGAGAAGATTTCGTTCAAATAGATGTAGATCGTAATCGATATGACTGGGTGAGCCTCTATGCGGTTAATAAGAAATTGTATGACGTGTTAAAAATGCCGTATAAAAAATTAATTGACCCGAGACAATTCTCGTTAGGAGGTATTGAATAATGCAAGTATCAATGGGAGATGGTGGTTCTAGTGGTGGAGAAGAAGTATTAGTTAATTTTCAAGAACTACTTGATATAGTAATGAAGTTAGAAAACATATATACAATCCATGTAGACGTCATTGGAACGAATATTGAGAGTTTACTAAGCTGTGATTTTTATCAAAAAGGTGAAGCGATGAGAGTAATTGAAAAATATCCTGATATATTACATAAAACACTTGAATTGGCTGAACACTATTCTAGATCGGCGAAAGTTGTAGGAAATGTATGCGTGGAAATGCTTGAAAAGGACGAACAATTACGTGAAAGATTAAGTAAGTTGTAGAAATCACCATACGGCTGGGGGATGAAAACAAAATGGATGTGAAATATAGACCTGAACCATGGCAAGACATGGGAGATGGTATGAATCGAATTACAAAAGATGCTCTCATGAAATTACGGGACGCAAATGAATTATTAAAAAGAATTGATGGAAGAATACGAGATTCAGATTCGGATGGTAGTATACATTTTAACCCAAAAGATCAATCGCAAAAAATCGGAGAATTACTTGATAGCTATTCGACATTACAAAAATATTGCGGAGAAGCAGGGCGAGTAGTCTCTGAACATATAGATAAACCTTTTTTAGTAGAAATGGATAAATTCGCTCAAAAAATGAGAGATACATCTATTCTCAGTTTCGAAACAAATAACCGAATTGGCTCTACAACAACGACAGTATTACCAGATGCGCACGCAGGGTACGGAAGTATACCACAAACAATACAGACGAAAAAAGATAAAATAACAGTAGAAGATATTTTTAAAGATTCACCTGCATTTGATAACGTACTGAGAGGGGAATACAAAGAACTAAAAAAACAAAATCCAGATGCAAAACTAAATTATGAAGAATACAAGAAAGTAGTCCCATCCACACGAGGATTTGAATACAAATCGATAGAAGATGAACAGAAAAAACTAGAAATGATACGAGACATAGGAATAGGCGTAGGAATCATCATCACAACAATCCTTTGCCCGCCACTCGGGGCCGCTGCGGCAGTTGTATACGGCGCTGTACAAATCAAAAGTGGTATCGACGGAGAAGACTGGGGAACACACAGGAAATTGAGCCAAGAAGAGCGGGTAGGAAACATCATTTTTGGCGGATTAGATGCAATCCCAGTTGTTGGAGCAGTAGGAAAAGGAGTAAAAGCATTCAAAGACACGAGTGAATTAGCTGATTTAGCGAAATTATTAAAATTCAAAGAAGGAATGCCTGGTTTCAATCCAAATTTGGGTAAAAATGTGGTACAATCGCTTAAGGAAAATAATCTATTAAAAAATTTAAAAATACAAGGCTGGAAAACCGTAGATAAGATTAATGATGCGGACTATTTCATTAAAGGTCTAGTGGCAAAAGGTGTGGACTCCGTATCCCCAATCTTTAAAGGTGTAGAAATACTGCCAGATGGAAGTGTCGCTAGAACTGGAACGAACTATAGCGGGAAATTCCAAGAAGCCCATGATGCCTCAAAGGCGAGTATTCAGAGTAGGATCTCGAATTTGGAGAGTGGTGGGGTTAAGGGTACGGGTAAAGGCAGTACTGTAAGTGAAGTTAAAACATTTGTGGACAAAGGGGAACAGTTTACAAATGGAAGAAAAAATAGATTAAAGCCTGAAATTAGGTATAAAACAGGAGAGTATGATTACTTTTACGAAACAGATAATCTTGGAAGAATTGAAAAATTTGAAACAGATAAGTTGCAACTAACTGAGAGAGAGAAGAGATTATCACATAGTAAAAATACACTAGGAAAAGTAAAAGGACAAGATCATGCAGGACATTTGGCAGGTGATAGGTTTGGAGGGTCACCTAAAATTGACAATTTAGTTTCGCAATTATCTGATGTTAATTTGAAGAAATATAAAAAAGTTGAAGATAAATGGGCTGCAGCTTTAAAAGAAAAACCACCAAAAGAAGTAACAGTTAAGGTTGATATAATATACTCTGGGAATGATATGCGTCCAGACAAATTTATAGTTAATTACACTATAGATGGTAAGCCAGGTAATGCAAAATTTAAAAATTTATAAAAGGAGTGTAATGTAGTATGAAAGAATTCGAAGATAGATTTAGTGAATTGCAAGCTGATATGATATCCATATGTATGGAATATGTTGAAAATAGAGCCGATAAAGTATATGTTTACGCTTCATGTGAAGAAGATATGATTTCTAGTAGTTTCTTTTATTTAATTAACAATAAGTATGTAGAGTGTCACAAGGTTAATGATGCATTGGAAAATGGAGAAGAAAGATATGATGTGTCTCCAGAACGAATGTTTCAGGTTCTACAAATTATAAGTGAAGATATCGAAGAGATTGAAATATTATGCAAAGAATACGAAAAAGATATGCCAACTGAGATGAAATTAATATACGCTGCTCAGAGTGGTAAGTTTAAAGCTGAATATAAGTATGATTTAATACATACAAATGAGGATATAAAAACGGCTGATGATTTTGCTGATGAGTGGTTTGAGGAAGTAAAAAATAATAACCTCTAAAAAAATTATAGTAATAGATATATCTAAATTGAATTAATAACTCATGAAAGTTGTAGCATCAATTTGTAGAATAGCATTTGGGTAGTATTTAGTGACTTATAAATACAGTATTTGTATACAGGAGTGACAAAGTATTGCTGTAATTAATTTAAAACATGTTATGAAGTGTACAGAAAAATAATAGGCTGTTAAAAAGTATATACTTCATGATGGTTGTACCATCATAGAGTATTATGTGCAATGATAGAATAGAAAACAAAGTACGAGCTTAGGCGAGATGACATTTTACTGTGCGACGAATATAAAGACATGGAATGGACATAAAACTAACGAACTCGTACAAACTCGTAAGTTTTAACGTAGTAGTTGTCATGACGTATAAAAGGTGTCATACTGTTACTACAAAACTTACAAATTTAATGCTACTTAAAAACATAGGAACGTAAAGCACTTGATTGTCAACTAAAGGCAACGAGTGCTTTTTTATAATTACAGGGGAATAGTTTACCATTGTACCCAAGCCAAGGTGCAACAGTAGAACTTTGGGAAAGAAAACTAAGACAATTGGAAATACAAAATAAGTAAATATCAGTAAGGTGGTAAGGGGTAATGGAAAATAAAGATATTAGTTTGCTTGAAGAATTACTTTATAATACAAATAAAGAGGATACAATTAGCCGAATAAAGAATATAGATAATCCAATACTCCTTCATTGTTTTGCAGCAAATTATAATTGGAATAGTGGATTTGATATACCAAATGCAATTCTTGAAAACAAAGATTGTGACTTAGGAACGGGATTACTAATGTTTCATTATGCAGACGGATATCGATTATTAGAAAGTCCGGAGGAAGTTTCGAATTCTCCATTACAAGAATGGAAGGTTTTTATATTAAAACTTCAAAATAAAATTATGAATTTGGAGTTTAAAACACAAAATATATCATTTAGCCCTGAATTAACAAAAATTCAAATATTCAAGTTGAAAAAAGGAACCCAAGTATTTCAGATATTCTTATTAATGAGTCACCAGGAAATATAATTGATATTCCTAAAATATAAATAAACATTAAAAACTCATTACAGTAAATAAATGAGTTTAGTTATAGTGATTTTATAAAGCCTACTATACTAAATTATATTTTATGTACGAATATGATAAAGTTCGTGGTGCTAAATTTAAATACGCATAAGTATATATGAATAAAAAATAAAGTATATGTGAAGTAGATAGAAAAAATAAAAGGTTTTTTGAAAGTATGTACTCCATGATGGTTGTACCATCATGGAGTACTGTGTGCAATGATAGAACAGAAAACGAAGTACGAGCTTAGGCGAAATGACATTTTACATGGCGGTGAATATAAACACATGGAATGGGCATGAAACTAACGAACTCGTACAAACTCGTAAGTTTTAACGTAGTAGTTGTCATGACATACAAAAGGTGTCATACTGTTACTACAAAACTTACAAATTTATGCTACTTAAAAACAGATGAACTTAAAGCACTTGATTGTCAATTAAAGACAACAAGTGCTTTTTTGCGTTTTAGCGTAGAAATTTAAAAGAGCACTATAATTTTATAAGTGCATTAAGTGTTAAATTTTTATTGTTGTTTTATAGGCTGTAGTGGCTATGTACAGTATACGACGATAGTAGAGGAAAAAATAAAAGGTTGTGTTATTTTTTGAAGTCATCGTAAAGTACGTTTTAACGGATGGACGTTATGCACACGTTATCCGCAAAAAACGGGTAAACGTTACAGGGATTGTAATTGCTGTAACGGGAAGGGACTCAATATGGAAGAGAAAGTAGTTGGTTATGTACGAGTTTCAACAGAAGGTCAAGTACGTGAAGGGTACAGCTTGGCGTATCAAGTAGAAGAAATTGAACGGTACTGTAACGAGAATGAATTACAACTGCTTCACATATACGAAGATAAAGGAATTAGCGGAGCGACAGTAGATGAAGATGGATTAACAGTTGAACGTGAAGGATTACAAGAGCTATTGTCAGATTTGGCGTATCAACAAGTGAGCCACGTGATTGTACTAAATACATCTCGGTTATGGCGCTCTGATATGGCAAAAGTGTTAATACAACGAGAACTAAAGAAACATGAGGTTGATGTAAAAGCAATTGAACAATCAAATTACAGTATATACACACATGACCCAAATGATTTTTTAGTAAATGGCATGTTAGAGCTATTAGACCAATACCAACGTCTCGAGATTGCATTAAAGCTAAGTCGAGGTAGAAAGAAAAAAGCGGAACAAGGTGGCTATGCAGGTGGCGGTGTGATGTTTGGTTACACAGTCAAGAAAGGACAAAAAGTGTTAGAAGTAGATGCGGAAAAAGCAGTAGTTGTACGGAGACTATTTGAATTACGACACTTTTTTAAACATTGGTCGCTAACTCAATTGGCAGCAAGACTGAATAGGGATGGTTATCGTACAGAGAAAGGAAAGCTGTTTACGAAAGTACAAGTGAAACGCATGTTAGACCGAGAGAGCTTTTATCGAGGGATATATACATATGGACAAATACAAGCAAATGGGAAACATCCAGCAATTATTTTATAAACTCACTTAAAAAATTAGCTCATTTTACTATACATACTACTAGAGTTATGAAAAATGGATAGGCTTGCGTACCTATGCGCATCGAAAGATGAACGCTCGAACTAAGGTTGCCGACATTTTTGTATATGACTAAATCATTGAATAGAGGGATGAGTTATGCATAATAGACAGAACTATTTGTATGTAGGAGTAGATTTACATAAGGAGCATCATACGGCTGTTATTATTAATTGTTGGCAAGAGAAATTAGGAGAAATACAATTTGATAATAAACCATCTGCATTTTCGAAGTTTTTATTAGAAGTAGAGACATATGTGAGTGATGGTTTATCAGTTGTATTTGGTTTAGAGGATGTTGGCGGTTATGGAAGAGCATTAGCGAAATATTTAGTAGATCATGAACAAGTAGTGAAAGAAGTAAATCCAGCTTTATCATTTTTAGAACGAAAGAGCCAAGTGATGATACAAAAAAATGATAGTTGGGATGCGGAATGCGTAGCCCGTATACTAATAAATAAGTTAAATCAATTACCAGATGCAAAGCCAAACGATTTATTTTGGTCGATACAACAACTAGTGTCAAGAAGGAATGCATTAGTAAAAGCACAAAGTGCGTTAAAGAACCAATTACATATTCAATTAAACCACCATTATCCAAGTTATAAAAAGTTTTTCTCAGAGTTAGATGGAAAAACAGCATTAGCATTTTGGGAGCAATATCCGTCACCCTCTTGTTTAGAGGGAGCGAATATAAAGCAATTAACAGCTTTTTTATTAGATGTTAGCAACAATACATGTTCAGTAAAGAAAGCAAGCGAAATATTAAAACTTGTAAAAGAAGATGGACATACAATGAAGGAATATCAAGAAACACGAGACTTTTTAGTAAGAAGTATTGTACGGGATATTGAGTTTAAAAAGACAGAAATGAAATACATCGAGAGAGAATTAAAACAGCTAGTAAAACTACTAGCTTATCAATTAGAAACGATGCCGGGAATAGAACTTGTGACGGCATCAGCATTAATTGCAGAAATTGGGGATGTAAGGCGATTTCCAAATGCCAACAAATTAGCACGATTTGCGGGGATTGCGCCTGTTTACTTTGGTTCTGGTGGGAAAGGTAAGACACACAAAAGCAAACAAGGAAACAGGGCGCTACACGCTTTATTTTATAATTTAGCAGTACAGCAAGTGCAAGTAGCAAAAGGCAGTAAGATGCCACGAAATCCAGTGTTTCATGCGTACTATCAAAAGAAGCTTAAAGAAGGAAAAACAAAAGGACAAGCATTGGTATGTATTATGAGAAGGCTTGTAAACATTGTATATGGCATGATGAAATATAAAACGGCATATGAATTGCCGATAGTAGAAGAAAAAGAAGTAGTTTAATAAGGTTTACATGGTTTGTTTTTTTGTTGTGAGGGTTTAAGATTACAACATAGGGTACGGGTGAAGGTAGTAATACAAACCCAAACAAAATTAAACTAACTTCAGAACGAGAAAAATACTATCGAATGAAAATAGATGAAGCCAAAGCGCGAGGAGATTATAAGGCAGCAGATGATATTAGATATGATCGTCATTGTGAAGAAACGAAACAACCTTTAGAGCGTAAAGATTGGGATGCTAGGACTGAAAATTTAAGAAAGAGCCAAGAGCGTGGAAGAGAAGAAGAAATAAAAGGGAGAAAAGCCTTGGGAGAACATCTTGATCGCCAATTAGAGGACAATAACGCTGGTGAGGTTGTTACATATACATCTAGTGAAGGGCATCTTACGCGTCCAGATAGTATTGGGCGTAATGATAAGGGTGAAATTGATTTAGTTCATGTTCACAAACACAAAATGGGTGAAAAAGAGCAAACTATTCATAACGACAGGCAAATGCGAGCTGAAAGAGAAATGCTCGAAGATAAAAATGGAAGTCATATTGTGACAATATCAAGTGATAAACCCGATTTGAATGGGATTCCTCCTCATCCAAGACCAAGTGGGCCTTTAGCGAAAGAGAGTGACATTTTCTATACTGATCCAAATAGTGGTAAAGTGACACATAAGTGGGAAGCACACCCAGATATCCCTGGTGGAGGTATATGGATAAAAATATAGATAAGTATGTAACTTTACTTTTTAGTATTAAGGGGGATTTAAATGAAACCTAATTATTTTACAATTGCAATGTATCCTACAGTATCGATTAATCAGGAAGAGATACTAGGTCGTCTTTTGGACGTGTTTGATTCGAATGAAAAATTTGCTCCTACTCATTGGGGTAACAGTGAGACCGTACGGGTAGAATATAATCGTGAGGAAATTCTTGAAAAGGTGATTTTGGAACGTAAAGTATCAGAAGTACACTTGTATCGTGATAAAGCAGTGCACTATAGAGGAAGCTTTAAAGTTAACTGGAGTCATAGGTCATATCTTGAGTTTGAGTTTCATAAATCAATACCTAAAAGTTTATGGTCTGCTTTTTTTGAGCTATCCGATCAAATCGCAGAAATTGTAAAACCACGTTTTGGAGTGTCGCAAATTTTTTGGAAAGCGTCTTATCCATGGAATACGGAACGTGAACGGTTACATATGTGGATGAATATGTCTGCCTTACCTATACCGGTAAGGTTTCTTCCTAACGGTCCTTTGGGGGTAGGCGTTAGAACATATTTGAGTGGTCATATTTTAGACATGTTTGATAAGGAATTATTACTAAATAGCCCAGCTGTCGTATCAGAGCTGGATTGGGGTGGGATTTGTATAGACCTTTTACAAAATCCATTAGAAGCCGATATAGATATGTTACTTGATAGTTGGTTACATGTAATGAAATACTTAGAACCAGCTCAAGTAATGGCCATGCCAAGTTTTCATGAAAGTCGAATGGTTGTAACTTATTCTCCAAATGTTGCTTGGAAGGAGTATCTGGAAAGTTAAATGAAAGGAATTTGTAATCATGGATGAGAAAAATAATGATAGAATAAGAGTCATGGAAATATTAAATCAATCTCAATACAATGATGAAATTATAGATGGGCTAGATATGAGCAATTTAGACCTTACTTTTTCTGATTTGTCAGAGGTGATGGCAGAGGGTATCATGGCAAAACAAGTCCATTTAAGAGCTTCTTCACTAGTGAGAGCATCTTTTTTTGATTGTGATTTTGAGTTTGCTGATTTCAGGAGCTGTAATTTAGAGGAAATACATATTGCAGATTGTAGATTTGGTGAAGCTAATTTCTCTAAAGCCAATATGAAATATGCAAAGGTAAATATAAGTAGTTGTTTTGAAACATGTTTTGATGAAGTTGATTTTTCATATGGAGAATTAGTTGGAACGATATTAAATCATGCTACTTTTCGCCATGCAAATTTATCAGGAATCAATGCGGAACAGGCTGACTGTACGGGAACAAATTTCAGCAATGCGAATCTTACAGAAGGTAACTTTGAAAAAGCATATTTAGAAGATGCTAATTTATCAGAAGTAAACGCTAGAAATGCAGATTTTACTGACGCAGATTTAACGGGAGCGAACCTTTTAAATGGGAATTTCACGGATGCGAATTTTACCGGTGCCAAGCTAGACAATGTAGTTTGGAAGGGAGCACAGGTAGAAGGAGCCAAGTTTGACGAAAATGTGAAGGAACAAATCTTAAAAATGATTTAAATATTATGGGAAGTATATACATTTGAGCACTCGAAAACCTATTATTGGTAGCGAGTGCTTTTTTCGTAGAGATTGATAAATAAGTGAAAATCAATATAGATTATTTTTAAGGATTGTTAGATAGATTAAGTCGTGAATATTATATAATTGAAATTAAACTAGCAAAAGATGTGAACCATCTCTCTTCAGTAAAGAGCAAGAAGTATTACTTAATGAAAGTGAAAGTATAAAAGAAGCCCATGATGCCTCAAAGGCGAGTATTCAGAGTAGGATCTCGAATTTGGAGAGTGGTGGGGTTAAGGGTACGGGTGAAACGGTTAAGAAGATAGGTGATATTAATGATCCTATTAGAACATATCGTGGTGCTGATTTAGGTAAGCTAGAGGCTAAATATACTGCGGATCCTCGGTTAACTGTTAAGATGCCCTAAGTTGGTAAAAGGCAAAAAAACACCAATGCAGAGGGGTGGTTACTCGATAAAGATTTTTATTGGAAAGAGATGTTAGAGAAGTACCCAGAAGCGTTTAATAGGTCAAATAGACAAAAAAAGAATTAGGATTCGCACCTATAAACAATCCAACGTTTAGAAAACATTTTCCCCAATATGATTTAAAAGAATTATATAATGACACTTTAATACATCATCACATTGGTGGAGGAGGTCAAGCTGTGGCTGTACCCTCAAAGCTATATCCAGGTTTAGAATGGATTCATAATGCTGAGAAAAGCGCAGGAGTTTGGGGAAATGACCAAAAATATGCTGAACTATTAGAAAAATCCTTAGAAAAGTAAGGGTGATTATTTTGGTAATGAAGGATGCTATGAGCAAATATTTTAATTTAAGAAAAGAATATTTTGATAAAGGGGTAGATTTTTTATTTAAAACGCCATATAACGAAGAAGTGGATTCATTTATATATCAGGGTGAAATGGATGATGAAGAAGAAATTTCATGGAAACCTATTGAAAAAAATAAAAAGAATGATTTAACGACGATTGAGGAAAGATTTGAAATTAAACTGCACACTTCAATTGATGATTATTTTAATTCTTATTGGTTTGCTGATTTAGATGGATTTGTTGGTAATCATTATATTAGGCTAGAACCTGTATTACCAAATATTGAATTGGATTCCTTCGAAAGTAATTTAGAAGGGTATAAAAACAATCATAATAAGGTTGATAAGACTCCAATAGGTGTAGAGGGGAACGGTTTGATAGTTGTTTTAGATAATGTAAGTGGTAAGGTTGAAGTGGAGGATTTTGAACGAGGTTCGTTTGAAGCGCTTTCGGATAGTCTAGATGAGTTAATTTCTAATTTAAAGTTACAAAAATAATATACTAAGAACGTTTATATGAAAAAATGTCTGATATGAAGTGTAGCCCAAGTGTTAGATACAATTGGACTGCAGTTTTTTATAGAAAGATGTAATATAAGATCAAGCTAAGACCTACAAAATTTATGCTATTTAAAAAACATATGAACTTAATGCACTTGATTGTCTACGAAAAGGCAACAAGTGCTTTTTTAATAGGTAGGCATGTTATAATTTTATTAGGAGATTATTTAGACTATATAAATAATTTAAATTCAATTAATAGAAATGATAGATAACATCATAGTAGAATTTGAAAATGTAGAAACTACCAAATCGAAGCAGACAGATCTTTATGTTCCTAAACAAGTAGCTGTTAGGAAATTGATAGTATGGGGGATAAAAGGATAATTTATTCCTTAGGTAATCAATGGCGGTATAGAATGGATATTACTGATAAACACATTAAGAAAATAGCAAAAAGCATGGCACCAGAACAACAAAAAAATAATTATTTGAATGTAAAGTTAACATAGTGGAGGAGTTTAAGTGGAGCAATATTTAAAAGATTTTAAGTTACATAATAAAGTTTCGAGTGAAATCATTGAAAAGTATAAACATGTAGTACCTAATGAAATAATAAATTTATGGAGTAATTATGGATTTGGTACATTTATGCAAGGGTATTTTAAAAGTGTAAATCCAGAGGAATTTAAAGAGATTTTGGAGGAGAGTAGTCAAAGATATAAGGATTCAATAGTATTATTTGCTACGGGTATGGGAGACTTGGTTATTTGGTCAGATGGATATGTTAGATTACTTAATTACAGGTACGGTATAGTAAAGACCATTATGTTTACATTTGAATTTTTCTTTCAAAATATTGCTGATTTAGAATTTAGAGATGAAGATTTATCTTGGCAACCTTATCCCGAAGCGCTTAAACAATATAATGAGTTAGATTACGAGGAGTGTTTTGGTTATACACCTCTATTAGGTTTAGGTGGAGCAGAAAAAGTAGAGAACTTAAAAAAGGTCAAATTAAAGGAACATATTCTTATTATTACTAGTTTTATGGGGTCAGTACAATAATAGAATAAGTAGATATTTTATCACTAGGTAAATAGAGATATAGGATTCGTTCAAATGAATTAGACTTACTACTTAATTTATATTTTACAAGCAAATATGATAACGAAACACATTAACACATATATAAATCAATGAAAAACAAAGTATATGTGAAGTAGATAGAAAAAATAAAAGGGTGTTTGAAAATATATACTCCATGATAGTCATACCATCATGGAGTACTGTGTGCAATGATAGAATAGAAAACGAAGTACGAGCTTAGGCGAGATGACATTTTACTGGGGCATGAATATAAAAACACATGGAATGGACATAAAACTAACGAAAACGTACAAACTCATAAGTTTTAACGTTGTAGTTGACATGACATACAAAAGGTTTCCTACTGTTATTATAAAACTGACAAATTTAATGTTACTTAAAAACAGATGAACTTAAGGCCACTTGATTGTCAACTAAAAGCAACAAGTGCTTTTTTACGTTTTAGCGTAGAAATTTAATAGAAAACTATAATTTTATTATGTAAACTTTTTCTGTTTTTTTACATAGTGTATACAACTAACGAGGAGATAAATATTCACTATTACTTTCATTCCTGTTATAAAAAATTCTACAATAGAAGGCAGAACGTATATTTGGTATAATCAAAACATACTATATGAAATGATGTACATGAGTTTGAAATTCATGTAATAAGGTAAGTACTACATAACAATAACTAATATTTAAAGTTCTCGTACCTATAGGATTCAGTTCATGTTATACAAATCAGTTGTTAGAAAGGAAAAGATGTAATGAATCAAATTTCATTTGAAGATTTATTTGAAGAAGAAAAAGAAAAAGTGGAGGTAGCTGAGATCCCAGCACCTTTATCGCCCTTGCAAAAAGATATTTTGGGATTATTTAATTCTGAAGAAATAAGTGCACTTGAGCTATGCGAACAATTAATACGATCTGGTAAAATATCAGATGAAAGATTTACAACGAATAAGCCTAAAGCCTTTGGACAAGTATGCTTAATATTAGAAGGGTTTGTTACAGAAGGAAAGCTCACTTTTATCAAAAATGATGAGAAAAGAGATAGGGTTTATAAATTGAATGAAGAAATTTTTAACATATAAGTTGTCCAGAATTAAATGAATGTTTTCTACGGAGCTAGTTCAGTAACCAAAGTAAAAAGGGGTATCAATCAAGAAAGATTGATACCCCTTTTTGTTTTTTTACATCTTACATATTTACGTTTGAAACCGAGTCTTTCTCTATCAAGTTCTAAATGCATATTTTCGTAAGCATTTAGAAAACTGCTTTTTTCTTGTTACGTTTTACTTCAACTATACCAACTTCTTTTGCAGTCTCGACTGCCTTTTCATGTAGTGGCGCATATGAAATCCGCACAGTGTTTAGAAGATTATTCATAGCGGATTTTGTTCGTTCTGGAGAATCCTGAATCGTATTTTTCACAATTTTATAGTTTTGTAAAAAAAGTATATTAAAAAATGCACTAATAAATTATTCTCCTTTTATTTAGGCTGTTTTCGTATAGATTGTTGCTCTCTATCAACGAGTAAAAAAAGGGATATTCCACATACAACACGTTAATAACTTTCATCGCCGCTTGAAAAGATGGATGGAACGATTTCAAGGCGTTTGTACGTATTATTTGGATAGTCACCTCTACTGGTATCGTTGGCTTGAGTTACATAAAAACTTAGCATTTGAAAATTGGATAGAGCAAATACTTATTTCAGCTTGCCAAAACTCTAAATATTTCACAGTTGAAGCATTAAGAAAAGATAAAAAGCATCATTAATCAGATGCTTTTTAGGTAGATTCAGTGGTTTATTGTTATTTAACTAATGGAGTAGTTTAGTTGAATAAGAAAAAAAGAGTAATGCGTATTTGACTTAAAATGCGATACAAAAATGAACTGTACAAGGATGACAATTCATTTAATAGGTAGGTATTATTTCACATTCTTTAGAGGGAAAATTACCTTGTTATAAAAAAATCTTTCCCATTTAGCTAACAAACCGTTCCCATTTTCACCACGTTGAATTTCAATTTCGTGTTTTTTATGAAATTCTGCTATTCGTTTATTATGCTCTTTGTGCAATTGATGGAGAGCTACTTGTTTCATTATTATCCCTCCTTTCGATTAACCATAATTATATATCCTGGGTTGATTATAGCAAAGTATTCTACACATTTTGTAGATTAAATCTGCCTTTTAGTTTTAGCAGTAACAATCTTTGAGAAAACAGCCTTTATTTATGATGATCGCCGTAAGGTCATTGCCCAAAATAAAAGAGCACAAGCACTAACAGATGCACCTAATATACAAACTCCGTTCCATCCGTAGCTTGCATAAATGTTTGTGGAAAGAATTGCACCTGTAGCACTGCCGATAGAATAAAAAATCATATAACTAGCAGTGAGCCGACTTCGCGCTTCAGGACGCACTGTGAAAAGCATACTTTGATTGGTGACATGTACAGCTTGCACAGCTAAATCTAAAAGGATAACACCGATAACTAGTAGGAATAGAGAATGGTTCATTAATTTAATGAGGAGCCATGAAAGTAATAATAAGGATAAGGCTATGCCAGTAGTTCTTTCTCCAAATCCGCGATCAGCGAGTTGTCCAGCCTTAGTGGCAGCTAATGCACCAGCAACTCCAGCAAGACCAAATGCTCCGATAGCTGTATGTGATAGATTATATGGTACAGCACTTAGAGGTAAAACTAATGAAGTCCATAAAATACTGAAGGAAGTAAAAATAAGCAATGCTAATATTCCGCGAATACGTAAGATCCTTTCTTCTACAAATAATAAGAGAACAGAATGTAATAATTTACGATAGGTCATAGCTGTTTTTTTATGTTCAAGATTAGGTAAATTACGATATAACAAACCAATTACGAAGAGCATAAGTACAGCAGAGGTAAGATAAACGGAACGCCATCCCGCTAGATCTGTTAATGTTCCGGCAAATGTACGTGCAAGTAGAATTCCTATTACGACACCACTCGTGACGAAACCTACTATTCGCCCACGGTCTTCTGGGTTAGCTAAAATGGATGCGTATGCGACGAGTGTCTGCGTAACAGTCGCAAGAATTCCGACTAAGGCCATACCTATAAAAAGTACGGTACTTGAAGGAGCGACTCCGACCACAATTAAAGCGAAAACGGATAAAAGCATTTGAACAATAATAAGTCTTTTTTGGTTTAACAAATCACCAAGCGGAACTAATAAAAGTAATCCGAGTGCATAACAAACTTGAGTAATCGTAATAACGACACCAATAGTTGAATGGTTGATCTTAAACTCATTTGATAAAGAATCAAGTAGAGGGTGAGCGAAGTATATATTCGCCACAGCCATCCCGCAAGCTATTGAAAATAATAGAGTTATATAGCGGGGCATGATTGTATTGATAGGTGATTGGAACTGATCATTATTCTGTGTAAGAGCAGTTGTCATTTTTTCTTTAGTATCCATAATATCATCTCCTTTTGTTTTTAAAATAATGTACTGAACGGTATGTTATTTCGTAAGTCAAATATAATCAGGGATAAGTTGCTATGTCAAGTGAATTGTAAAATAAATCCAGTTTCTTTTGACATATCATTTATAATTTAATACGATATATAATATACTGATTAGTACATAAAAACGTGATTTACAATTTAGAAAACAGGTGAAAAAAGAGGAGGGATTAAATGGCCCGACTACGTGAATTTGATAAAGAAAAAGCTTTGGATGCTGCTATGCAACTTTTTTGGGAGAAAGGATACGCTGCTACTTCATTAAGTGATCTAACTGCTAAAATGGAAATACAAAGACCGAGTTTATATGCGGCATTTGGTGATAAAGAAGGGCTATTTGAAGTTGCATTACGGAGATACACGAATTTACACGCAGCTAGCATTCGAACAAAAATTCAAAAAGAACAATCTGTAAAAGAGGCCATTCGTATATTTTTTGAAAATATGGTGGAAGAGGAATATAAAAAAGAATCAAATAAAGGCTGTTTTTGTATTAACACAATGGTTGAGATTGCTCCTCATAATGAAAAATTTGAAGTGCTGACTAGAGAACATCAAATGTATCTTTCAGTTATATTTCAAGAATTAATCGCCAAAGGAATTCAGTCTGGAGAACTGCAAAGTGATGTAAATGCTAAAGCATTGGCACAAACGCTAGTCACTTCATTAATTGGATTAACAGTGTTAATGAAATCTCGCCCAGAACGTTCAGTTGTAGATAATTCGGTATGTATCATATTATCGTTACTAAAATAAATGTAACAGAATCGTATTTCAATCAACTATGTCGATTATAGACACTTTTATTTATAAACTTTTAACTTTAAGCACTGAATTGTCTACGAAGGCAACAAGTGCTTTTTATTTTCGTGTAAATATGAGCAGGTGAATCATAATGGTTGTCTGCAATATATGAAGATTGTTGGAGACATTTGTAATTAGGCATCGGATAAGAGAGGAATGAAAACACTATATAAGCCCCTTCAAAGCCCCTTATAAGCACCTACCAAGTAATAAATCACTAAGAAAAAACAAAACAAAAACAACTACAAGAACAAAACAAGCGCGAAAAAATAAAACCGGCGTAGTAGTAGTAAAAAAATTTGGAACTCGAATGCCAAAACCGTTACCTCATTCCTATATTTATATTGAAGGATTGGAATTTTCCTTTTTACTAGTAAAGGGCGGGAGGAAAACTGATGGCGGTGTACCGTAATGTGCAGGTGAACTTTTGGCAAGATGAATTCATATTAGATTTAACGCCAGAAGAGCGTTATTTTTACATATATTTGTTAACTGGTACGAAAACGAAGCAATGTGGTATTTACATATTACCGAAGCGTTTGGCAGAGCTTGAAACTGGTTACAGTATGGAGACTGTTGAGAAGTTATTGAACCGGTTTGTGGAATACGGGAAGATTTTATATGATGCGGAAACGAAAGAGTTATTCATTATAAATTGGTTACACTATAATCCTATTTTTAATACGAACATAGAGAAATGTGTATTTCGTGAGCTGAAACTGGTGAAAAGTAAAGAGTTCCTACATAAGTTTTTACGTAAATGTCTTGAAGAAGAATGCAAGATTCCGTTATTACTTCAGTATTTTGGTATGCCAGAGGAAGAGATTGATAGTAATTCACAACAAGCAATTATTCAAGAGAAGGAAGAGGTAGAAAGAGTAGAGGATGCCACTCCGCATAGTGAAGTTTATAAATTTTACGAACAAAACATTAGTAGTCTATCTCCATATATCGCGAAGGAATTAAAGGAATGGATGCAAAGAGTTTCAGGAGATAAAGTACTAGAGGCACTTAAAATTGCGTTTGAACATAATAAGGGGACACTTGCTTATGTAAAGGGTATCTTGAGGAATTGGTGTAGCGAATATAGTGGAGAAAAGTGTGTAATGGGAAGTTTAGAGAGAAGGAGAAGTGTTTTGAGTAGTGTTTTTTAATTTACATAAATTTAATGCAGAATATACGTTCGTATAAGGTGGGTTGTATGCTATACTACAATTAAATAAGGGTATTTTTATAATAGATAAAAAGATGCGGGGGAACAAAGTTTGACTACTAATACATCTCAGTTGTTTCAATATATTCATATGACAGAAGAACAGGAACAATTATCATCACGTTATTTAGAAACGAGAGAAGAAGAGAGTTTAAATAATATTCAACTAACGACAATTAGAGATCAAAAAAGAGGCGATTTTGCCGAGCGATTTATAAATGATTTTAGAAAAGTATATAAACAAGATCCGGATTTCTTTCGGTTATTTTATTATTTGCTAGGGGAGCAATTGTTAAATGTTCTTATAATAAGGTTTAAATATGTGAATTTTTCTAATATGAAGGTTTATTTAGAAAAAAGTGAACTTCCTTTGGAGAAACTTGTAGCAAGTGCATGCAAATATTTATCCAATATTTCAAGTTATGTGAATGAAGCGTATGTTTTTCTTAGAGAATTAATAAGCGAGAATCCGAACTATATAGAAGAGCAGTTGTCAGCTTTATCAATAAAGCAGCAATTATCGCTACTTCTTGTAATGTTTGAAGTAGATTATGAGAGATTCCGTACATATAGCTCTTTATTGGACGAGAGATTAGAAGAACATGCTGAATTTATATTGAATTTGAATGGAGAAAAGGAAAAGGTTGAAGCTGTTGAACGGTATATAAAAGGTGAAAGTGATAGGGAATTATTTGTAGGTGCGGCTTTACCAGAATATATTTGGCGGCTATTATTTAGTATTCATAAGTATTCAAATGTTGCGAGGCGATATGTTGAAATATTAGCGAAGAGAAACGTTTGGGGTTTTATGAACTATGCTACGCGTTACATGTGTCAAGCTCTCGGTCAGCTTCAAAACTACAAAAGAACAGGTAGTGTAAATAAGAAAACATATGATGAAATTCAAAGTTTTTGTAAACAGTTTTGGATTTCTGAGGAAAGATTTTTTGCGCACCGTCTGAGGCAACATGATTTAAATAATGAAGAATTTTGTAAGACGTATGAATATGAATTGCTATGCTTCATGGCGAAAGAAAATCCTGAATTTGTTCAACGTACTTTGCATTATTTAAGTAAAATTAATTATCTCATCATCGCACGAATGTTAGCTGGAAAAGGACATGAGCTAAATAGAGGGAAAATGCGAGAAGAATTTTTTGTGGCTGCTTTGCAAATTAAATTGTCTACAGTGCGGGATACATATCGTGATTATTTAATAGGGAAAGTGTCATTTGAGGATATGAAGCAAATACTTAAAAATCCGAAATATAGAAGTATGTATTGGGGTATGCCAGTGTTAGAGGTTGCACTTCTTTGGGATCTAGATGATGTAGCGAAGAGGGAAGCTGTACTTACACTACAATTCGGAGATGATTATAGTGTGAATTTATATGAACTTCTTTACGAATGTTCTGTCAGAGGGATAGAACCGAAACAAGTATTAGAAGATCTTCTTTCGTATGGGTTGAGTAAGGAAAAGCTTATCGCTTATGCAGTTGAACAAGCTGCATGCTACAGTGAAGAGAGAAATAAGGCGAAGGAAGCGCTCGTTCATGTCATTGTAAAAGAACAAGCATACATAATTGAACGATTTGATGAGTATTCTGCTGTGGCAAAAGCATATATTTTAGAAGAGTTAGCAAGGGATAACATGGTTAAAATGCGTCCAATTTTAATCAAAAGCTTAGGCGCTTCATCTAAAAAAATGCGTGAGTCTGTAGTTAAACTTCTTTCAAAAGATGTAGAAGCGGCAGAAGATGTAGCAGTTGAACTTAATAATAAAAAGAAAATTGTCCGTGAACATGTGATGGAAATACTTATAGATTATAAGATTGAAAAATATATGCAACTTGTACAGGAAGCTTTACAAGAAAAGAAGAACGCCTCTTTTATTGAGAAGTTTGCTCCGTTACTTGAAGTGGGGAGAAACTCAGAAAATATAGAAGAACTTTGTAGTCGTATAGTAACGGAACAAAAAAGAAATGCACTTCTGCAATTGATTGGGGACGAACCACAAATCCGTCTTCGTCATTCAAATGAAATAGCAGACGCAACAGTTCCGTTAGCTTATATACAGCAGTATATTTCAGATTCTGTTATTGAGAAGAAAGAGGCAGCTGAAGTAATTGGTAGTACTTTAAATGAACAAGACTTGAAAGAGTATGTACAAGTAATATATCAAATATGGATTTCTCAAGATGCAGATGTGAAGAAACGGGGAATCCTTTCATTATATGGAATGTTTAGTGATGACAAAATGGTAGGCATACTTAAAAAGCAAATTGATGAATGGGTCCTTCATATGAGAGGAAAGATTGCAGCGGATGCTGTTCGCGCTCTGGGGTTGTCCTCATCTAAGCTTGCACTTGTGTCTATTCATGCGATGGCATTTAAATATAAGCATAAGTTAGTGCGTAATGCGGCAAAAGAAGCACTAAGTCTTGCTGCGAAAACACGTGGTATAACGGAAGAAGAGCTGGAAGATCAATTGGTACCAAACCTTGGTTTCAATATACGTTGTGAAAAGAAGATTGATTTTGGAAATAGATGTTTTACTGCTATTTTAACTTCAGAGTCAAAAATTGAATTAGCGACAGAAGAAGGAAAACGTATGAAGTCACTTCCAAAGCCAAATGCAAAAGATGATGTAGAAAAAGCTGAAGAAGCTAAGAAAGAGTTAGCCGCTTTAAAGAAAGAGCTTCGAAGTGCTCTTTCCATGCAGAAACAACGTTTGGAAACTGCTCTATCACTAAAGCGCTATTGGTCATACGATACGTGGAAGCCGGTATTTATGGAAAATCCAATTATGAAGCAATTTGCCATTTCACTTGTTTGGGGTGAATATACGGAAGGAAAGTTGCTGAGAACGTTCCGTTGTGTGGAGGATGATATGTTTTATTCAATGATAGGAGAGCATCATGAGCTTTCACCTGGAACTGTTATTGGTTTAATTCATCCGTTAGAATTATCCGAGGTGGAAAAGGAAGTGTGGAAAGAGCAACTGACAAATTCCGGAATTGTTCAGCCATTCCTACAAATTGAACGGCCAGTGTTTGTAGTAGAGGAAAATGATAAGATTGATGTTGAGAGATTTGGCGGTATTTTGTTAAATGGTCGCTCGTTATTCGGTAAGATGACGACACTTGGATGGACTCGCGGATCGGTTCAAGATGGCGGTGTTTATTATACGTTTTATAAAGAAGATACTCGAACTGGAGTAGGAGCGGAACTTTCATTTAGCGGAGCGCCAATTGGATATGAAGGTGAAGAAGATGTATGTGTATTTGAAATTCAATTTTATAAGGCAGGAAAAGTGAACCGCGGTTCATATGAATACGACGAAATTGATGATGAGAGACGCATTGTACCAAAACAAGTAGATAAGCGCTTCTTTAGTGAAATGTTATATGATGTGCAATTAGCGACCGATTCAAATCTTGGTCATAATGAAAGCTGGCGTAGCGGACGATAAGAAAAACCCCCTTCATTGATAGGAAAATGAAGGGGGTTTTTCAATTTTTCTAAAAGGTTCTTTCACAATAGAAGCGAATAGATTGAGAGAGGAGGGATTGTATGGAAGTCGTCATAAAAAAGAAACGAAATAGGGGGAAAAGAATTTTTATTTGGTCTAGTAGTATCGTTCTTTTTTTGTTTATTTGCGCTATGATTTTTTTGAACATATATACGCTTAGTTCTGTGCCAAAGATAGATGGAACGATAAAACTTGAGGATTTACAACATGCTGTTGCGGTGAAACGAGATAGTAAAGGTGTACCACATATTAAAGCGGAAAATGCGCATGATTTATATTTCTCGCAAGGATATGTACAAGCGCAAGATCGTTTGTTTCAAATGGATTTAAGTAGAAGACAAGCTTCTGGTATGTTAAGTGAAGTTGTAGGGGAAGCAGCTGTTGATCGAGATAAATTGTTTCGAACGCTCGGTTTACGGCGAGCGGCAGAAGCATCTGTTAGTCAATATGATGGGGAAGCGAAATATGCCCTGCAGTCATTTGCTGATGGGGTGAATACTTTTATACGTGAAGCGAAGGCCGAAAAGAAATTGCCGGTTGAGTTTACTTTATTAGGCTATGAACCTGCTGAATGGTCAATCGTGGATTCTTTAACGATTGGAAAGTATATGGCGTTTGATTTAGGAGGACATTGGCACGGACAAGCATTTCGATATTGGGCGCTGAAAAATTTACCGAAAGAGCAAGCAAATGAGCTATTTCCTACATATCCGAAAGATGCGCCTAGATTGCTAGCTGAATTGAAAAATACAAATGTGGACGTAGCACAAAGTTTTTCAAAGACAGTTATTCCACCAGAGTTTAACGGTAGTAATAACTGGGTTGTGAGTGGTGAAAAGAGTGTATCTGGTAAACCGATTTTAGCGGATGATCCTCATTTATCTCTTGCGACACCTTCTATTTGGTATCAATCGCAACTTGAAATGAAAGATTTACATGTGAGTGGCGTTATTTTCGCAGGAGTACCAGGCGTTATATTAGGACACAATGACAAAATAGCATGGGGCGTTACGAATACAGGTCCCGATGTGCAAGATTTATATATTGAAAAGAGAAATCCTAATAATGTAAATGAATTTTTGTATAACGATAAATGGGAAAAGGCTACGGTTATTGATGAATCTATTAAAGTAAAAGGCGGGAAAACAATTCCGTATAACGTTACGGTTACGAGGCACGGTCCAGTAATTTCAGAGTTTGCGGATAAGGGGAAAGAGAAAACGAAAACAGTATTCGCTTTGAAATGGACTGCTTTGGAGCCTTCCGCTGAATTAAAGGCAGTATTAAATATGAATAAAGCGAAAGACTGGAATGAGTTTGAAACTGCACTTCAAGATTTTCATACACCAACTCAAAACTTTTTGTTTGCATCAAACGACGGCACAATTGCTTATAAAGCGAACGGAAATATACCAGTGCGTAAAAAAGGCGATGGTAGTTTGCCAGTTCCGGGGTGGACAGACGAATATGAATGGGAAGGATATATCCCGTTTGATCAGCTTCCAAAAGTAATAAATCCAAAACAAGGGTTTATTTCAACTGCAAATAATAAAATTGTTGATGATAATTATCCGTACCATATTAGTAATACGTGGGCGCAACCATATAGGCAAATGCGTATTCAAGAGTTTTTGCAAGAGAAGGATAAGTATACGGTAAAAGATTTAGAAGAGTTACAGATGGATCAAAAAAATTTATATGGGAAAGAGTTTACTCCTATATTGTTAAAAGAGTTAAATAAAGCATCTTTAAATGAAGTAGAGAAAGAAGGCGTAAAACAATTAACAAAGTGGAATTTTTACGATAGTAAAGATGAAGCGGCACCATTAATATTCCATTTGTTAATGAAAGAGATTTCGAATACGCTATTTTCAAAAGAAATACCGAAAGATGTGATGGAGTTATTTGAAGGGAAGTCACAAGTAGTTGATGAATTGATTCGAAAAGAAGTAGCAGGAGAAAATAGCGCTTGGTTTACGAAGTACGGAGGCTTCACAAAAGTTGTGCATACATCGTACGAGAATGTAATGAAGAAATTACAGAAGGAATATGGACCGAATGTTGCGGAGTGGAAGTGGGGCGATTACCATCAACTTGCTTTTACACATCCAATTTCGAGATCATCTAGTATATTAGCATTACTCGCATTTAATCGTGAGAAACCAGTTCCAATAGGCGGAAGTCAAGTTACCGTTCAAGCAGCGAGTTACGGAGATAACGGTATTGTAAATCATGGGGCATCTTGGAGATTTGTTATTGATACGAAAGATATGTCAAACGGTTATCATATCGTAGGGCCGGGACAGTCAGGACATTTTAGAAGCGATTGGTATCATGATCAAATCGATGATTGGGTGAACGGTGAGTATCATACGACTACACTTAATACAGATGGGATAGAAGGGAAAGTGTTAAATTTAGTCCCTAAATAATGTGTAGATATTTTGAGATGGAATGGTTTGTAAAGGAGCGGGAGAACCGCTCTTTTTTTGAATTATTTTTCTTATGGAATATATGTGAAACATTGTATAGAATAAGCAAGAATGCCAAAAAATATAGGGGGAAACTTGTGAAGAAAAATAAGAGTTTAATAAGTATTTTAGGAGTGTGTATCATGTTGTTTTCTTTTTGTTTCCAGGGAAATATACAGGCAGATGTAAATACTGTTCAATCTGGAAAAATAAAATCAGGAAACGTAACGGTATGGGAAGTAGGCAATGTAGCGAAAGTGTTAGCAGATGTAGAGCGCTTGAATTTAAATACGGTGAATGTACCTATTCAAGTAGATATTTCGGATGTGAATTCGGCTAATATGGTAATTAATCAGGCGCAAAAGAAACAAGCTATTATTTTAATTCAAGAATTATTAAAGCGTAATATACAAGTTATATTGGAGCCGTTTCCGTTTATTCAGCAAGGAAATATTGGAGAAACAGAGTGGAACCCTAGTAATATTAACGATTTCTTCTGGAATTGGAAAACGGTTGTTTTACAAGATATTTTTAATTCCATTACAAGTAAGTACAATATTTATGGGCTGAAAATCGCTTCTAATTTCGTGAATATGGAATATGCAGAAGGATATTGGAATGATACGATTAATTTTGTTCGCCAGCAGTATAAAGGAAATGTTTTGTATCAAATGAACTGGTGGTTAACTGCAAGCTTTGATCCTTCTTTTGAGGCGAAATTTGAAGAGAAAATAAATCGCCCGTATTTAAAAAAGGTGGACATTGTAAGTATTGATAGTTGGTTTGAAGTTTCAGGAAAAAGAAATCCATCATACGAAGAAGTAAAACAAAGCTTATTTGCGACGACAGTATACAATCGGGGCCAAAATGTTGTTCAGCAACTTGAGACATTACATAAAACAACTGGAAAGCCAGTTTATTTTGGTGGATTTAATGTGCCAGCACGTGAACTTGGACTACAAAGCCCGTGGAACCCAGATGTTACGAATGTGTTTTCAAAAGATGTACAACTTAACGGGTGGCGTGCTTACCGAGATGTATTAGAAGCGAAGCCATATTTTAAAGGTTTTTCAATTTGGTTTATCGGATCTAATGATAGTAATCATTCATATCAAATACATAGTAAAGAAGCAGAGACAGTTATTAATGGCTGGTATCGAAAATAAATTTTATAAAATAGGTAAGTTTTAGAATCTATTACATATATTTTAGTGAAAGGCCTTTCACCATCTTATCACCTAGGGGGCAATCATAATGAAATTTTTGTCATACCTTACAGTAATTTTGGTGATTCTTGGCGGTTTGAATTGGTTGTTTGTGGCGTTAGATTATAATGTAGTTGAGAAATGGTTTGGTTCTATGCCGGCGCTTGTGGATACTATTTATTGGCTCTTTGGTCTTTCAGCTATTTATCAAATTTTCGATCGGTTCTTTACGAGTAAGTAGCTATTATACTTAATTACTAGAGTGTTAAGTACGATTATGTACTTAACACTTTTTTGTATGTTTATAAAAAGCAGGGTGCACATGCAAGCGATTCCATTGCGTCTTGCACCGTAATAACGGAAAACAAATTGACCGTGTATTGTATATAGGTTATAATTCAGAAAGTTTAAAAAATAATAAAAATGAGAAATAGGGAGGTTATCTGGGTGATGGAGAGAGTGTATAATTTTTCAGCAGGACCATCTATACTCCCTTTGCCAGTTTTAGAGAAAGTGCAAAAGGAGCTTGTAAATTATAACGGGACAGGCATGTCTGTTATGGAAATGAGCCATAGATCTTCTTATTTCCAAAGTATTATTGATGAAGCAAGTAGCTTACTTCGTGAATTAATGAACATTCCTGATGAGTATGAAGTTTTATTTTTACAGGGCGGTGCGTCATTACAATTTTCTATGATACCGTTAAATTTAATGAGTACGTATAAAAAAGCTGGGTACGTACTGACAGGTTCATGGTCTAAAAAGGCGCTGCAAGAAGCCGGAAAAGTAGGAGAAGTACAAGTGATTGCTTCTTCTGAAAAAGAGAAGTTTACTACAATTCCTAAAATGGATGATTTACCAAATGATGAAGAACTAGATTATGTACATATTACAACGAACAATACAATTGAGGGGACAAAATATGTGGATATTCCACATTTAGAAAGAGTGCCGCTCGTTGCGGATATGTCCTCAAATATTTTATCAGAACAATATGATGTTACGAAGTTTGGTCTCATATATGCGGGTGCGCAAAAGAATTTAGGGCCAGCGGGTTTAACCATTGTAATTATAAAAAGAGATTTAATTGGCAGTGCAAATAGTGCTTGTCCTACGATGTTAAACTATGAAACTTACAGTAAAAATAACTCCCTATATAATACACCGCCAACCTTTAGTATTTATGTAGCAAAACTTGTACTAGAGTGGTTGAAAGAACAAGGCGGGGTATCTGCGATTGAAGAACAAAATAGAATGAAGTCTTCACTTCTTTACAATTTTTTAGATGAATCTAAATTGTTTACTTCACCAGTTGACCCTACGTATCGATCACTTATGAATATTCCGTTTACAACACCGTCAGAAGAGCTTAACAATCAGTTTTTACAAAAATCGAAAGAGCGCGGTTTCGTTACGCTAAAGGGACATCGTTCAGTCGGCGGTATGCGCGCTAGTGTTTACAATGCGATGACAACCCAAGGTGTACAAGAATTAGTAGACTATATGAAGGAATTTGAGCTTGAAAATAGATAGGGAGATGGGGATATGTTTCGTGTTCAGACGTTAAATCAAATTGCCGAAAAGGGTTTGCAAATTTTTGATGGGAATCGCTATGAAATTGGAGACAAAGTAGGTCATCCAGATGGTATTTTACTTCGCAGCTATTCTTTACATCAAGAAGAGTTTTCAGAAGATTTAAAGGCGATTGCAAGAGCTGGTGCCGGTGTAAATAATATTCCTGTTGAGCGTTGTACGGAAAAAGGGATTGTAGTATTTAATACGCCAGGGGCTAATGCGAATGCAGTGAAGGAACTTATTATCGCAAGCCTTATTATGTCTTCCCGTAATATTATAAATGGAGTGAGCTGGACGAAAGAGTTGGATGGAGAAGAAGTACCACAGCTTGTTGAAGCAGGGAAAAAGCAATTCGTTGGATCAGAAATTGCAGGGAAACGTTTAGGTGTTATCGGTCTTGGCGCAATCGGTGCTTTAGTTGCGAACGATGCGTTATCTTTAGGGATGGACGTTGTTGGCTACGACCCGTATATATCAGTTGAAACAGCATGGCGTCTTTCTACGCAAGTACAAAGAGCGTTTAGCCTAGATGAAATCTTTGCAACGTGTGATTATATTACACTTCATATTCCTCTTACGAACCAAACGAAGGGGATTATTGGTGAACACGCTATAGAGACGATGAAAAAAGGAATGCGTCTATTCAATTTCTCTAGAGGAGAACTTGTAGATGAAACAGCTCTTCAAAAAGCGTTAGAAGAAGATATTATTACACATTACGTAACAGATTTCCCGAATGAAAATGTGATAAAGATGAAAAATGTAACAGCAACGCCTCATCTTGGTGCATCTACGTCTGAATCTGAAGAAAATTGTGCAGTAATGGCTGCACGTCAATTACGTGAATATTTAGAGACAGGTAATATTCGTAATTCAGTAAACTATCCAAACGTAGAACTTCCGTACATTGGAAAAAAACGAATTACAATTATGCATCAAAACGTTCCGAACATGGTAGGACAAATTACAGGATGCTTAGCAGAACATCATATTAATATTGCGGATATGATTAATCGTAGTAAACATTCTTGGGCGTACACAATGATTGATATTGATAATGGAATTGATGATATAATGAAAGAGAATATTGTGGAAAATATAAGCAAAATCACAGGTGTTGTAGCTGTTCGAATGATTGTGTAAAGGAGAGAGAAACTTGGCAAAAATCCGACCGTTTCGTGCTATTCGTCCAGTAGAAGGTAAAGCAGCACAAGTAGCAGCTTTACCGTATGACGTATTAAATAGTGAAGAGGCAAGAGAAGTTGTAAAAGGGAATCCATATTCTTTCTTACACGTTGATAAAGCAGAAATTGATTTAGACCCGGCACTTTCACCGTACGATGATCGCGTATATGAAAAAGCGGGTGAAAATTTAAAGCAATTTATACAAGAAGAAGTGTTCGTTCAAGATGAGGAGCCAGCGCTTTACATTTATGAACTGACGATGCAAGGAAGAACGCAGTCAGGCCTTGTCGTTTGTACATCGATTGACGAGTATGAAGATGATACAATTAAAAAACATGAAAGAACGCGTCATGAAAAAGAACTTGATCGTATTCGCCACGTAGATGTGTGTGACGCAAATACGGGGCCAATTTTTTTAACGTATCGTACAAAAGAAGAAGTGAAACGTTTCATTGCAAACTGGAAAGAAGAACATGCGCCAATCTTTACATTTACAGCAGAAGATGGCGTTAGGCATGTTGCGTGGAAGATTGCAGGTGAAGAAGTAATTGCCACTTTAGTAAATGCATTTGAAGATATTCATAACTTGTACATTGCAGATGGACATCACCGCTCTGCATCAGCTGCAAAAGTAGGGCTAATGCGAAGAGAGCAATATCCGAATTACACAGGAGAAGAGGAATTCAATTTCTTCCTATCTGTTTTATTCCCTCATGATGAATTATCAATTTGGGACTATAACCGTGTTGTGAAAGATTTAAATGGCTTATCAGTAGAGCAATTTTTAAAGCAAGTTGCGCAATATTTTTATGTGGAAGAAGCAGGGGTTTCACCGTATAAACCAAATGAGCCAAAATCATTTGGAATGTATGTAAACGAGAAGTGGTATAAGCTCACTGTGAAAGAGGAAACATTTGATGCGAATGATCTTGTTAGGCGTTTAGATGTATCTATTTTACAAGATCATTTAGTAAGTCAGGTGCTTGAAATACATGATCCACGCTCAGATTCACGCATTGATTTCGTCGGCGGAATCCGCGGATTAGAAGAACTAGAACGTCTTGTGAATAGCGGTGAATACAAAGCAGCATTCGCATTATATCCGACATCAATGGAAGATTTATTAACAATCGCAGACGCTGGAGAAGTAATGCCACCAAAATCAACGTGGTTTGAGCCGAAACTTCGTAGTGGGTTGTTTGTACATTCGTTAAAGTAAATATAGACTTCTGCAGTTTGGAAAAACCGAAATGATTTTTAATTTCGGTTTTTCTTTTGTAACAAATGGAACGTCAGTTTAATTAATTGTGGACTGTTTTTGAGGAGGGGTATGGATGAAACTGCAAGTAGGCGAAAAAATCACCTTTGAGCGAACTTTTACAAAAGAAGATGTTGTTTTATTTACAGAAGTATCTAAAGATGAAGGTGTTCATCATGTTACACCAGATGAGCAGGGGAGGTTTGTTGTACAAGGGCTGTTAACATCAACGCTGCCTACAAAAATTGGCGGTGACTATAACGTACTAGCTCGCAAGATGGATTTTGAATTTTTACGTCCTGTTTTTAGCGGAGATACAATTCGTTGTGACGTAACTATTGAACAATTTGAACCCGATGAAAAACATCGCACAAAAATTATTGCGATGTTTATATGTAGGAATCAACTGGAAAAGGAAGTGTTGAAGGGAAGTTTTTCGGGGATTATCCGTTGATTCATTATTGAATGGGGTAGGGAAAGAGGTTATCAAGATCGCTTAACAAGCGTTAGGGGGGAATAATTAAATGTAGTCTATCCAGGTGGACTTTGAGAATGGAAGATTCATAGAAGCGGATATTTTCTTTTGAAGGTAAGTGTTTGAAATTCTATGTATACTAAAATAGAATATAGAGAATGCACTTGTTATAATTATCTTAATTATAGAATCAATAGAGGTGTTAGGATGGGGAAATTGTCTAAAGCGTTGTTAGAAAGATTAGCAGTAAGTGCTGTTACTGACCATGCGAATAAATCTGAAACTACCCTTAGAGCGAACATACCTGTAGGGGATAAAGGAATTTCATTTGATGGTGAGATTGAGGTGTTTAGGGATGATACGGAATCGGTACAATCACTAATTGGCAGGGTACCTGTACAGGTAAAAGGTACACAAGTGCAGGAGTTTACAGAAAGAAATCGGACATTCCCAATGGGAATGGACCATTTTGAAAATTATTACAATAGCCAGGGAGTTATCGTTTTTGTTGTAGAAATTAAAAAGAATCGGGAATCCAAGGTGTTTTATAAACAACTACTACCTGCAGAGATTCATGGGATCTTAAAGGAATATGGGATGAAAAAGGGACAAGGACAAAGAAGAATAGAATTGAGACCTCTATCTGAAACAGATTTAGGAAGTGTATGTATTAAATTTATGAAGGAAACCAAGAAGCAACCATTAATGTTAATTGAAAATAATCCTTATGAACGTGAGGATTTTACTAGCTATGAGATGACGAGTCTAACATTTGATCCATCGGTCGGAAATATATTTGAGCATGATTTTACACTTTATGGCGTGAAAGAGAAGCTCACAGTTCCTTTGGATCACATTCGAATAGATGCTTTAAAGACTGAAATAGTAGAAACAATAATTA
Source organism: Bacillus sp. TH30 (assembly GCF_016650875.1). Lineage (NCBI taxonomy): Bacteria > Bacillati > Bacillota > Bacilli > Caryophanales > Bacillaceae > Bacillus > Bacillus sp. TH30. The sequence goes on from NZ_JAEKEY010000002.1 coordinate 4,735,202, forward strand.
TAGATGGAAAATTATATGAGTTAATAATAGAAGCAACAAATATGGAAGAAGAAGTAGTGTTATTAATTGAAAATTCTATCGAATTAACCTATAAAATGGATTCAACTAAGTTCAATTTTAAGCTGAAAAAGTTGCACTCCTTAGCTGCGCAGCTAAAAGTATTGCCTTTAGTACTTGATTTATTAGAAGGAAGTAACGTGAAATTTCTTCATTTGGGATTGACTTTTGATTTATCAGCTACAAAAAAGGAACAAGAGATGCGTCAAAATTACTTGAATTTACAAAGTACGGTTTTACAACTCAAGGAAGTTTTTAAAAGATTAGAAGTTGACGAGAACGTTGAGTTTGGAGATGAATCAGAAGAAATTAATAAGTTTATTGGTCAAATTAAGAATTTTAATAAGATGATGTTAGAAGATGATTGCAGTAATTTTAATGTGGATTTACCAGAAGAAGCGAAGTATATAGGTTTTAACATTGGGAAAATGAAGTTTATTTTATTTTATAGCCAGGATGCGAAACCGCGATTTTCGAATGCATTTTCTCAAACCGTTTTAAAACAACAAGTTCGTGTAATCTATGATGACGTTGTAACTCCGTATACGCCATTTACTTTACTAAACAGTACAACATTGGCATATGGCTGTAATGTGAATATAGGTATAATCAAAGAATCATTTAACCAAATTGATCCGTTTGCGAATGCGGAAGTTGCGAATATAACTAATAATTTTTGTTTAACATGTATTAACGCATTTGACCTTTCAAAGAATGTAGAATTCTTAGATTTAGCTGAGTATATATACGGAAAATATTCAGGGGATACATTAACTCCAGATATACGATTTATTAATCAAACACAAATTAAGAAACGGAGAGAAGGGGGATTATCAGAAGCAGATATAAAAAGGTTATTTGTGATAAAACAAAAGCATGCAGATGATATAGATATGAATTTCTGCACGAGTGTACTATTAGAAAGCAAAATAGAAGCGAAATTACTTTTTGGGAGATTGAAAAAGGAGGATCAAGAGCGTTATAAGATATATCCTATTTACAAGCTTTATAATGATATGAGTTCAGTGGTCTCTGTGTAAAATAAGTGTGTAATAGAGGAATTGATATTAAACTGCTGTTATCAAATGCTAGATGCGAAATCTATTCTATGGTTTGGTATCTTTGTTTGTTATTCAAAATTTGTACGAGTCAATGTTTAGATTCATATTTAAGTGCGAATTGCATGTGGTTCTAGAACAAAGTTGAATTAATATCTTGTATTAAAATAAAGAAAGTCTCCTGCTTAATTTGAATATTCTACGATATAATGGTGAGAATTTATCCGTCATTAACGGGCAGTAAAAACCAGACCTCAAAATTTAACGAATGAGAGGAAGTTAGATGGGAGTCGGGCTAACGGAAAAAGCCTGATTGGTGGAATAAAGAAGTGGGAGATGGCCCCACTTCTTTATTCCACGCCACTCTCTAAAATAGAGAAAGACCCATTTTCACAATTCATTTCTGCCATCGCGCCGTAAGGTAAAATAAACTTCGGTATGGCCAAAATTTAACATATTATCCGAAAGAAGTCTCCTTCCTCAGGCGTGTGAAAGACGATAGTCTAGCGGCAGGTGGGAGATGAATTTCGGTTTGGCGTAGCCAAACATTTGGTTTTCCTATTTATTTCGCCTCTGATATAATCAGTCTTATAAGAGGGGAATTTTGGTATAACAATGAAAGTAGATAATAATCTTGTAGTGTTCAGGTTGTGTAATCACCGTCATAGCTTATGGAAAATGAAGCGAAAAATGAGGTGAATGGATATGCCAAAGCAGAATAAGGCGTATAAATTTCGTCTGTATCCAACAGAAGAACAAGCACATCTCATACGAAAAACATTCGGGTGTGTACGTTTTGTGTATAACAAAATGCTGGCTGAACGAATAGAAGTATATGAAAAATATAAAGAGAACAAGGAAGAACTAAAGAAAGAAAAATTCCCTACTCCTGCAAAATACAAAGTGGAGTATGAATGGTTGAAAGAAGTTGATTCATTGGCATTGGCCAACGCGCAATTAAACTTGCAAACTGCGTATAAGAAATTTTTTAGTGGTCAAAGTGATTTTCCTACATTCAAAAGTAAAAAGAGTAGAAAATCCTATACAACGAATCGAGTAAACGGAAATATTATGTTATTTCATGGTTATATCAAATTACCAAAGTTGAAAATGGTGAAACTGAAGCAACATAGAGAAATCCCACCAAAACATATCATCAAATCATGTACGATTTCGATGACACCTACTGGTAAATACTATGTGTCCATCTTGACTGAATATGAAAAAGAGATTGTACAAAAAGAAGTACAAGCTGTAGTTGGATTAGACTTCGCAATGGCTGAATTGTATGTGAGTAGCGAAGATGAGAAAGCCAATTATCCTCGCTTTTATCGTCAGATGTTAGAGAAATTAGCGAAGGCACAACGAGTATTAGCAAGACGTGTGAAAGGTTCAGAGCGCTGGAAGAAACAACGCATTCATGTAGCGAAATTGCATGAAAAGGTCACCAATCAACGTAAAAATTTTCTTCATCATAAGTCTAAAGAATTAGCTACGAGTTTTGACGTTGTAGCAATCGAAGACTTACATATGAAAGGAATGTCACGAGCATTTAGATTTGGTAAGAGTGTAGCGGATAATGGTTGGGGGATGTTCACGACATTTTTAGCATATAAGCTACAAGAACAAGGAAAACAGCTTGTAAAAATAGATAAATGGTTTCCTTCTACAAAGATGTGTAGTAATTGTGGAAATAAAAAAGAAATGCCATTATGTGAACGCAAGTATGCGTGTTCGTGTGGACTCACAATCGGTCGTGACTATAACGCAGCGATCAATATCAAAAAAGAAGCCATCCGCTTATTAGTGTTGACATAAATAGTAACAAAATAACCTTTGGAACAAGGGAGTTAGCTCGGCTGTCCTAGGACAAATTCGTTAGCTATCAAAAGTAGCGATGAACCGAGAAGCCCCCACTCGGGATAAGCTCGTAAGAGGTACTAAGTGGTGGGTAGTTCACATTATAAAGAATCGGCAAATCTTCTAAATTATGTTCCTTCATAACTTGCAGTATTTCGTGTTTATATTCTTCATAATACTTTTCGTCTTTTGGTTTACCAAAAATAATGCCTTTTGCTTTTTGTAGAATGCCTTGCGCTGCATAATTTCGTAACCAATACTTTATATAACTTGGTTCTGGATGATCTTCAGAAGTTTCAAAGAAAAGGATACGATTCTCCCAATGTTTTTTCTCAGGCCAAAGTGCCGTTCCTTTTGCAAATTCCAGTACTTCTATACAACCACCAATTAAACGACCTTGTACAGTAGTAGATCCTTGAAGTAGCTCATATCCATTGTTTTGTTGCATCGTACGCCTTTTATCCTTATTTATCTCTATCCATTCTAAACGCTCACTCGTCCATTCATGAGCTGGTTGAATCTCGCCAATAGCCTCATTTGAAAAGAGTGTTCGATTTACCATTTCAATTGTATATGGATCCATCTCTACATTTTCGGCAAAATCGGTTAAAATTGCTGGACCGTAAAAAGAGGAAATTCCTGCTTTATGGCAAAACAAATGTGAAACGGTAACGTCAGAGTATCCCATAAAAATTTTCGGGTTTTCACGGATCACATTAAAATCTATATAAGGAAGTAAGCGAATGCTATCTTCACCGCCAATATTCGCAATAATGGCTTTCACGCGCGTATCTTTAAAAGCTGTCATTAAATCTTCCGCACGAGCCTGTGGGGTGTTATAAATGAATTCGCTACCTTTTAAACTATTTGGCATTGGGACAACCGTAAGACCGAAACCTTCTTCTAATCTTTTTACTCCTTGTTCATATCGCCATCTTATCTCAGAATCACCTGCTCCTCCCCACGAAGGACTTACTGTTGCCACAATATCTCCTGCCTGTAATCTCTTTGGTTTTATTAACATTTTAACTCCGCTCCTACATAATTTAATGGACTACGATTATACAAACTGTAGCATTGAAAAAATATGATGCATCACATTAATTTCTTCATCATCAATCAGTTTACCTGCTGTGATTCAAGAATTTAGCATTAGTGTTGAATATAGGAATAATCGATTTATATTTAAAAATCACAGTATGCAACATTGCATGAGAAAGATGGTTGCTATTCCATACAACCTGTAACTGTAATGATTACAGGTTGGTCGTATCCAATCAAAAAATAAGATCATCATGAATGGAGAGGTTACATATGGGTATGAAAAAATTAATTTTAGCAGGTGCTTTAGGGATCGCAGCATTATCAGGAACGAATTTACCAGGATTAGAACTATCAAAAGCGAGTGCCGCTTCTATTAAATCGAATCTCTCGACGTTAGAAGGGCGAGTAGTAGAAGTAGATAACGGTGTAATTGTCGTAAAATCTAAGCAATATGAGGAACCTGTTAGTGTGTATATAGATTCCCTTTCAAATGTGAAAGTAGGGGATGAGGTTAAAGCTACTGGATCTATGATGCGTAATTTTACGGAATATATGATTGCAAATACAGTTGAAAATACGTCAAATAAATTAGGTATGCACATGAAAGAAGACGGTTCTCCTGATTATGTGATTGGGGAAGTATCAAAAGTAGGAACGATGAACGATGAGGGAGACGATTCCACTAAATATGTCATTGTTCAGTATCCATCAGTAAATGGAAAGAAATCTATTATTGATGTTTTCTTAACGAAGGGACAAGTATTTAATATGGGTGAGAAAGTGAAAATTGATATGAAGTATGTAGGTTGGGGCGGAATTTCTATTAACTACAACACAACGGATCATATTGAAAAGGTTTATGAGGTAAAGAGCAACGTTGAAAATAATGATGATGTTTGGATTTGGTCTTAATTAGACTTCTGTAAATAACAAATGTATCACGCAGTACCCATCAAATTATCATGTGTATGACAATTTGATGGGTATTTTTTATTTTGTGTTTTTTTGAGAATAAGGGATTTTAGATTAGAATATGATGTTTAAATCGGAGCGAGATGAGGTTTATTTACGAGCTAAAAAAAGGATGGAGAATTTAAAAGCTTTTTACATTCATTTAACGGTCTATATACTAGTGAACTTAATGCTTTTTTTTATAAATATAAGCTCTGATTCAAGCAAATTATGGTTTTTATATCCACTTGGAGGTTGGGGAATCGGTATCGTTATACACGGTTTGACAACTTTTCCATTTGGGATATTCGGAAAAGAGTGGGAAGAACGAAAGATTAAAGAATATATGGAGAAAGATAAGTAAATTTATTTCTGTAATGTATGAATATAAATCTCTGTGATCAAATGTTTGATGCGAAGTCTATTATATAGCTTCGCCTATTTGCTTTGTATTCGAAGTTTGTGCGAGTGAGTATTCATATTCATTTTTTTAGCAACAATTGCATGTGAAATCACAACTTTATTTGTAGTACATAGTCAACTACCCCCACTGAGATGAAGCGTTTCAGTTGGGGCTTGAGTTAGAACGCTAGGTCTTGTCGTCTATCGCTAGACAGTTGACGCTCTAACATTCATGCCACCTTACGGTAACACCCCAAGTAAGTTTTTGGTTGGTACCGGCAACGAACGATTGTTTTCCCACTTGCACCACCCTTTCGAAAAAGAGCAGTTCTTCCTTGTGGAAGAAGCCACCACTCAGATGACTCCGGCGTGTGCTACAAGCCCCGACAAGTCGAGTACACATGGATGGTTGACGCACCCACTAAGCTATGCGTGAAGCAACAGCCTTACGTTTTTGCACTTCTAATAGAATCGGCGTTTTCACTTTGAGGTTGTCATCCAATTCTACAACTCTTGATTTTTCCAATGTATTCAACGCACCATTAATATCAGCATGGATACATGTTCCTGCTTTACTTTGGTACAGGCCACGAGTGATTCGTCTGCCACTAAAGTGATAATGCGCCCTATCATCCTTAGACCAAACTGGAATCGGATCTTTATCCAGAAAACTAGCTTTTGAAGTATAGCTTTCTTCTTGTTTCAAAAAACGGATGCCTTCTTTTATACATTTATTCTCAATCGCTGCAATCAGTTTATGAAATGGAATTTGAACAAACTTTTGATTATTCTTTTTTCCCATATCAGATTTTTGTTTCCAACCCGTGTTATACCCTACGACAATAGTATCTATATCGAATGCTTTCACTTTTTTGAACAACAAGCCTACAGTTTGTGAAATATAACCGTTTACTTGTCTTTCTCGTTTATGCCAAAGTGCGGCCATTCTATTCGTTACAACGCGTTTTGAAATTCCATTTTCTGTATTTTTCTGCTGCAAATTACGTATCTTTTTGTTGAAGTATTGGTTAATGGATTTTAATTTTTTTCCATCAATTAGGAATGTATCACCTGTATTTGTTACGCAACTTAATAATCTATCTACACCTAAATCGCAACTCAAAGCTTTACTAATAGTCGTGGGTTGTTTCTTCATTTGAGAAACGTGCATTTCATATGTGTAATGCACCTCAAAGAACCGACCTTTTTGCTTCGGTACAATCTCAATGTAGGAGATTTTTTTATTTCTTAAGTTCTTTGGCATACGTATTTTAATGGAACCGAATTTTTTCCTGAATGCAACATTCATCGGAATCATCCAATACCCGTTATCATCCACTTTTGGAACTTGATAGATTTCAATAATTCGTTTGTCCGTTGAACGAGAATAATTTGGAAACTTAGGACGACCTGTGAAGGTTTCAGGATTTTTCTTCCACTGTTCCCATGCTTTAAAAAAGCTCTTCACTTCTGTAAATAAGGCTCTACGAATCGCTTGAACAGAGTTTGATTGAATGCCCCAGTAGTTCATATCAGCCTGCATGGCATTGTCCACTTCTTTTACAGTAGCCATTTTATTATGGTTCAAATAACTTTGTTTAATCGTGTACAATCCAACATTTCGCAATGCTTTTGAACTATGTGACATGCGTTGCAGTAAACGAAATTCTTTAGCTGTGAGGCAAGCCCGTCCGATATTCTGTTTCTGCGTGAATCGTTGTATGTTTTCTCTTTTCTTTTGTTTACGTAATACTTTCACTGCTTTCTTTTTAACCATCGTTTTCACCACCTTTCTTAGAGAGTTCATTAAAAATATTTTTGACAAATCAATATTTGGAACGAAACGGAACAAAATATGAACATGTTCTTCAGCGTAATTCCATTCTTCTACAGTAATTCCTTTTGGCTCAAGTGACCGAATGATTATTATTATCCAATTTCGTTGTCTTACGATATATTCCCTCTTTATCTACGACATATCGTAAGACAAAAAGAAACAAATATTCGTCCTCAAAAAATTGTTATGAAGGAAACAAAAGAGTTCAGTCTACCTTCTGACGGCAATTCATCACCACCTGAATTGTTGGGTTTCACCCCTAACACAATTCAGATGGAGTCTTCTTGCCGAAAAGGATAAATAAAGTTGTTACCCTTTTTAAATTACATGTGGATATAGGATGAAGTTGATTTATTACCCTATATTAAAATAAAAATAAACCACTGTTCGATTTGAATATTCCACGATATAATGGTGAGAGTTTATGACAGAATAAATATTTACATAAGAAGTGAGGTACTGTATGAAAAAAGAACGACAGACATTATTTTTATTATTATTGGTGCATTTCTTTTTGCGTTAGGTGTGAATTTGTTTGTTATCCCGAACGAGTTTGGTGAGGGTGGAGTAACTGGTATCACGATTATTACGTATTATTTATTTGAATGGTCACCAGGCTTAGTTAACTTAATTTTAAATGCGATTTTGTTAATAGCTGGTTATAAATTTTTGAATAAGATTACAACAATTTATACGATTATCGCTGTAGTTACGAACTCGCTATTCCTTCATTTGACAGAAGGTTGGACGATTGCTTCGGATGAAATGCTTGTAAATGCCATTTTCGGAGGAATATTTATTGGGTGCGGGATTGGTCTTATTATTCGTGTTGGCGGAACAACAGCAGGTACTACCATCTTAGCAAGGATGACGCATAAATATTTAGGATGGAGCATTAGCTATGGTTTACTGTTCTTCGATTTAATTGTTGCGTTTTCATCTTATTTCATCATTGGTGCAGAAAAACTGATGATAACAATTATTATGCTATATGTAGCAACGAAAGTGATGGAGTTTGTAATTGAAGGTTTAAATCCGAAAAAGGCTATTACGATTATTTCTGATAACCCGAATGAAATTGCCGGGAAGGTGACTACCTTAATGGGCAGAGGGGTTACTGTGTACTCAGGTCATGGCTATTACACGAAAACTCCGAAGGAAATTCTTTATATTGTTATTAATAAGCAAGAAGTAGTGAAGCTAAAACGGATTGTTCAAACTACGGATCCGGCTGCGTTCATCGCTATACACGATGTTCGTGATGTGTTCGGAGAAGGATTTGTTGATATTTCTAAAGCTTAGTAAGAGTAGAAATTGTTTTTATTAAAATAATCTTAATACTAAAACGAAAGAATCTATTTTGAATAATTTTTTTCAAAATAGATTCTTTTTATTTATCTTAAAATGTTGGCTTGTAGCGTATTATGTATCAACTCTTATTCAAAAAAACTAATAGCAGTTTGTTTTTCTTTTTCTTGCAAAAAGTACAATTGTTTCTTAATGTAAGAATGTAGAAGGATGAACAAGAGAGGGTTTAATGAAGATGATACATATTTTATTAGCTGATGATGATAAACATATTAGAGAGTTATTGCATTACCATTTACAAAAAGAGGGCTTTAAAGTTTTTGAAGCGGAAGATGGAAAGGTAGCGCAAGGCGTTTTAGAGAAAGAAAATATTCATCTTGCGATAGTAGACATTATGATGCCGTTTGTTGATGGCTATACGTTATGCGAAGAAATTCGGAAGTATCATGATATACCTGTTATTTTATTAACTGCAAAAGATCAGCTAGTCGATAAAGAAAAAGGATTCATTTCTGGTACGGACGATTATATTGTAAAACCATTTGAACCAGCTGAAGTAATTTTCCGTATGAAAGCTTTATTGCGCCGTTATCAAATGCTTAGTGCTGATATTATTACATTACATGGGACGATAATTGACCGAAAAGGGTTTGAAGTGAAGTGTAACGGTCAGACGATTTTGCTTCCATTAAAGGAATTTGAATTATTATCACAACTTGCTAGTTATCCTGGAAGAACCTTTTCAAGAGAAGAATTAATTGAATTAGTATGGGGAATGGATTTTGAAGGAGATGAACGAACAGTTGACGTTCATGTGAAGCGACTGAGAGATCGTTTTTCAAAACGAACAGATGATTTTCAAATTACGACAGTACGCGGACTCGGTTATAAGTTGGAGTTGAAATAAGATGAAATCATTGTATTCTAGATTTGTTTTTATGACAGTCGGTATTATGCTTCTTAGTAGTATTATCGGTTTTTTATTAACGAACGTATATTATCAAGTGAAGTTAAAACCGTACAATAGTGAAAAGATTTTAATGTATGCTAAAGAAGTAAAATCATTATATGAAAAGCAAAGTGAAGAGAATAAAGAGGCATACTTACAGTCTATTGCGAAGTTAGGGTATGAAATTTATATTGTAGATGACGAAAATCATGGAAAGCGTATTGGGAATGCGTTTCGTAAGATAACAATTAGTGATGATACCGTTCATAAAGTATTGCAAGGTGAAACGTTTAATGGCGTTTCCACATATCCAACCCGTTTGTTTATTACAGGATTTTTCGATAATGAATTAATTAATAGTGTCGGTGTACCGCTAAAACACGATGATAAACAGTACGCTTTATTCATTCGCCCTGATATTCAGCAACAATTTGGTGAAATGAGAATTTTTCTAGCGGTATTACTTGGTTTCATCGTTGTATTAAGTATCATTTTTATAGCGATCGCAGCAGGGTATATTGTTCGTCCTATTCGAACATTTACGAAAGCGACTCAAAAGATTGCAAGTGGTGAATATGATATCGAATTAGATGAAAATCGAAAAGATGAAATTGGTACACTAGCGACTAATTTTCAAAAGATGACAAAGAGCATTAAAGAATTAGACCAAATGAGACAAGAGTTCGTTTCTAACGTTTCTCATGAATTCCAATCTCCACTTTCTTCGATACAAGGTTTTTCGAAAACATTACAATCGGAGAATATGAGTGAAGAGGAAAGAAAACGTTACTTGAAAATTATTGAGGGTGAAAGTAAGCGGATGTCTAGTTTATGTAAACAGTTACTTACGCTTGCTTCATTAGATAAAGAAGAGAAGGTTTTACAGATAAAAGAATTCAATCTGCAGAAGCAAATTAAAGACGTCATTTTTATGCTCGAATGGAAATGGCGTGAAAAAGATATAGCTGTTGAATTTGATGTACCGGACATATTTATAGAAGGTGATGAAAACCTACTACATCAAGTATGGAGTAATATTTTTACGAATAGCATTAAGTTTTCAAACGATGGCGGGACGATTGAATTTGTTGTAGAAGAATTAGAATCCGGTATTGTCATTTCTATATCAGATAACGGAATTGGTATGGAACAAGAAGAAATGGATCGTATATTTGATCGTTTTTACAAAGTAGACACAGCAAGGGCAAGAAACGTAGAAGGAAGCGGCTTAGGATTATCTATCGTACAGAAAATTGTTGAACTGCATAATGGAACCGTTTCGGTATATAGTACGAAAGGGGAAGGGACCACTGTTCGGGTGGAGCTTCCGAAATAAACAAAAAAGAAGACAATTTCACAATGGAAATTGTCTTCTTTTTTGTTATAAAGCCGCACCTTTCCCACGTTCTTCCTTAAACCGAAGCTCAAAAGTATCCGCTGTAATTTCATCAGCTTTCGGCAAAGCCCGTAATTTCGGATGAAGTAGCCATACGAGAGAAATAAATAAAATACCGATGCTAGCGAGCGCGAAAATGAGTTGGCTACTAAATACATTCGCAGTGTATCCGCCAATTAAAGAACCAAGCGGCATAGCGATTGTACCTATGCTTCGTGTGACTGAGTTGATGCGCCCAAGATACTGGTTTGGAATTACAATTTGACCAATTGTCGCAAATAATATGTTGGTCGCACCAATTGGTATCCAAGCTAAGCCGAATAAAAAAATGGATAACCATTGAAACGGTACAAGCGTAGAGAGAAACCAAAAGAAAGCGCTAGTCGCAAAGCTAATAATGGAGACACGGCCAACGTTATGTTTACCAACCCATGAACTGAATAGTGCTCCAATTAAACTACCGCCGGATATAGCGGCTAAAAAGAAACCATATAATTTCACCCCTCCTAAAGAATCAGTGAAAGAAGGGAGTATTGCCATCATCATACCGATTGAAAAATTAGCGACAACTGAACCGATTAAGAAGACGCCCATTAATGAACGAAAGACGATGGAAAAGCCTTCTTTTAAATCAGAGAAATATTGCTTAGTTGACAGTGATGTGTTTGTTTCAGCTTGCTTTGGCATTTTCAATGAAAAGAACAAGAGGGCAGTAATCGCGAATGTTAAGGAGTCGACCACATATAAAGTAATTGCGCCAAGTAGTGCTACTAATATTCCAGAAAGAGTCGTACAAATTAAATCGATGCCTTGATACGCAAATGAGAAGAGTGAGTTCCCTTTTAATAATTGTGTTTTATGCAGTAGAAGTGGTAAAGCTTTTGATTGTGCTGGATAGGCGAATTGTTCGATAAAGGCTACGATAGGCATAATGATGAGTAGTAGTTGAACGGTTAATAGGTCGAAGTAGTGTGTAATAGGAATGATTAATATAAGAATGCATTGCAGGACTTGTGTGATTACGAGGGTGCTTTTTATCGACCATCTATCAACGAATGGACCAGTAAGAAATTGAAGTGCAGAAGGTAATAATGTAAGAAAACCTGCTAATCCAGAATAAAAAGGATTACCACTCAGCTTATATACGAGCCACATCGCTGCTACATAATACAAGCTATCTCCTATGTTTGTAAAAATTCTCCCTAAAAATAATAAGAGGAAATTCCGGTTTTTTAATACGTCCACTTTATCTACTCCTTTATAATAAATTTATTCGGTAAAATAAATTTGACCGTCTCGGTAAAAAAAATCGTATTACGATTTTTCTTCTTCTTTAACAAATTGCTGCATTGTTCTCTCAGCGATTTGAAGTGCAGTAGTAGAAATATAATAAGGTTTACTATTTGGATTTTTATCTGCACCTTTTGTGATTTCGTTTAATTCAGCCATTAATTCATAAAACTTTTTCACCCACAATTGAAATTGTTCTGGCGTAGCATCAAATTCCCAGCAGGATGAAACGTAATTCCACTCAGCTGGATCTTCACTTGCATTTCGTAATGTAAAAGCTTCTTCTGGTGCAGCGAGAATTTGGCTTTTTGTTCTTTCTATCATTTGTAAAAAGATTTGGCGACCTGATTCGCTTAATATTTCTAAATGAGGTAATAGATCTGTGGCAGGAGTGAAGCCTTTAGCAACAGATTGATAAAACTTTTGAACGATGCCATTCTTTTCTTCGGTGTAAACGATCTCTATAAGCCCATTCTTTTCTAATTCTTTTAAATGATAATGAATTTTCGCCCTTGAAATGCCGAATTTCTCAGACAGTAATTGTCCAGTATACGGACGTTCGCATAGACGTATCATCATTTCGGCACGTAGTGGATCGCTTAATGCTTTTAGTTGGCTATAAGTAGTTAGTGTTAACACGGGCTTCAACATAATCAACTCCTTGAATTAAATTACTCGGTCAATATTATTTGACTGAATTGTATCAAGGATTCCGATTACTTTCAATACTTTCTGAAAATTTATTTTTTTAGCTGTAATATTCCGTTCATATTCCGTTCATATTTCTTTTTTATGATAAGTGCATAGAAAGTAATAGGAAGGAGCGAGCGAAATGTTTTTAGCTCTGCGTGAATTAAAACAATCAAAATTAAGATATGGATTAATCGGACTTATTATGGTGTTATTATCGTTTTTAGTCCTTGTAATTTCAGGATTAGCAAATGGATTATCATATGATAATGCTTCATCGATTCAAAATATGGAGGCAAATAAATTTGTACTAGCGGATGATGCGGAAAATAAATTACTTCGTTCACAAATTAAGAAAGAAGATGTAGATAACGTAGTAAATCAAGCAGGCGAGAAAGAGGCAGTTCCGTTTCGTGTGAAAGTTTCAACGTATGAAAAGAAAGATAGTTCGAAAAAAGTTGATGTTGCTATTTTCTCAAGTGAACGTGATTCATTTTTAGAGCCGAAAATTGTAAAAGGTGAGAAATTAGGTACAGCAAACAACGAAATGGTTGCTGATGAATCAATTAAAGAAAAAGGAATCGATATCGGGGATACAATTATCGATCCTGTTTCAAAGAAAGAATTTAAAATCGTAGGATTTACGAAAGATCAAATGTTTAGCCATACACCAGTCGTTTATGTAAATGAAGACGTATGGGGCGCTATCTCACAACCAAACCAAAAAGATTATAGTGCAATTGCGCTTAATACAGATAAAGAAATTAAAAATGCACATGTTATCGACAAAAAAGAAGTATTACAAAGTATTCCAGGATTTAAAGAAGAGCAAGGAACATTAACGATGATCATTGCGTTCTTACTTGTTATTGCTGCGTTACTAATCGGTGTATTCTTCTACGTAATTACGTTGCAAAAAACACAGCAATTAGGTGTACTAAAAGCAATCGGTACGAAAAATTCTTATTTAGCAAATAGCTTAGTCGTACAGGCGTTATTCTTATCAGTCGTTGCGATGATAATCAGTATTGTTCTTGTACAAGGATTAGAACAGATTTTACCAGCGGGTATGCCGTTCTTATTAACAACACCGATGATTGCACAATATGCCGCAATCTTTATCGTAATTAGTATTTTAGGAACACTTATTTCGTTATATCAAGTATTAAAAGTTGATGCATTAGAAGCAATTGGAGGCGGGATGTAATGACTTCATTATTAAAATTAGACAAAGTAAGTAAAGTGTACGGAGAAGGGAATACAGAAGTAACAGCCCTTCATCCGATGTCGCTTGATGTGAAAGCTGGAGAGTTTATTGGAATCGTTGGTCCTTCTGGATCAGGGAAAAGTACGTTATTATCAATCGCGGGTGCTTTACTATCACCGTCAAAAGGGGATATTTACATTCGTGAGCAAAATATTACGAAGTTATCAGAAAAGGAAATGACAGACATTCGTTTGAAAAAAATCGGCTTCATTTTCCAGTTCGCAAATCTTGTTCCATATTTAAATGTAAAAGAACAACTGCTTTACATTGCAAAGCTAAAAAAAGAAAACAAACAAGAATCTGAAAAGCGTGCGGATCACTTATTAGCGGCATTTGGATTAGGAGAAAGAAAAAATCATTATCCAAATCAACTATCTGGTGGGGAAAAACAAAGGGTAGCAATCACGCGTGCTTTCATGAACAACCCAGATTTAATATTAGCTGATGAACCAACTGCAAGCTTAGACTCAAAACGTGCTCGTGAAGTAGTTGAAATGATGAAACGTGAAGTGAAAGAAAGTCAAAAAGCAGCAATTATGATTACACATGATGAAAGAATGCTTGATGTATGTGATCGTATATTGACGCTTAGAGATGGGCAGTTAATATAAAGAAAAAAGGCCAACCGTACATATATGTGCGGTTGGCCTTTGTATGGTTATTTTAAAATAGTTATAATAGCTTTATTTTGAGAAGAACGTTTTAATTTTATTTCGTGTTACTAATAAAATGCCGCCTAATACAGATAACATGCCTAAAGTCATATTATTTGATTGCTCACTACCAGCGTTAGGAAGTTCTCTAGCATTGTTGTTAGCTGGAACAGTAGTATTGTTATTGTCTGTTTGCGTTTGTTTCGATTGTGATACTTCATTAATTTTGTTATCTACATTTTGCTTTGTTGTATGTAACTCAGCTAATTTGTCATCAATTTTTTCTCAGTATGTTTAAAATCGTTTATTTTAATATCTAAGTCTTGTTTTTTCTTTGTTAAATCGTCTGAAACAGTTTGTTTCGCTTGTTTCATTTCGTTTATTTTATTTAGTAAATCTTGTCTAGCTTCTTGTAACTCAGCTAATTTGTTTTTCACATCTTGTTTAGCTAGTTCTAAGTTAGATGAAAGACTATCTAAATTGCCTTTAATTTTCTTAAGTTCTTCTAATGTGTTACCTGTATTCGGTTTATTTTCCTTAATTTCAGCAAGTTTGTCCTCAGCAGTTTGTTTCGCTTTCTTTAACTCAGCTAATTTGTCATCTACCTGTTTTTTTACTTCCTTAAGCTCATTAACCTTTGCATCGATATTTTCTTTATGCTGCTTAATTTCATTCACTTTTTCATCAACAGTTTGTTTATGTTCTTTAATCTCATTAACCTTTTCATCAACAGTTTGCTTATGCTCTTTAATTTCAGCAACTTTTTCATCTACTTGCTTTTTATGCTCTTTAATTTCAGCGATTTTATCTTCGGCGATTTGTTTGTCTTGCTGAAGTTTTGCATCTAACTCTTGTTTATGTTGTTTAATCTCGCCAATTTTTTCATCTGCAACTTGTTTACGTTCATGTAGTTCATTTACCTTTGTATCAACATTTTCCTTAACTTGGTTAAGTTCATTTAATGTTTGATCCACATTTTCTTTGTGCTGCTGCAATTTCGCATCTAACTCTTGTTTATGTTGCTTAATTTCAGCTAATCGATCTCCAGTACTTTGCTGGGGAGTAGCATCAGTTACTTCCGCATGAGCAGAGTTTGCGCCAGCAATCATCGCTAGAGCTAGTGTAGACGCAGCAATTGTTTGTTTTGTTTTCATATTTTTGTACCTCTTTTCTTTCATATACATGAGCTGTTTTGTGTAAAATTGAGCATATAGAAGTAGATTATTTTATTATTATATACCATGTTCGGCGCCTAGAGGAAGTATTTGCATAATAATCTATGATTATGTAATTTTTAAATTCGCTTATTTATTTCATAGAGTAGGGGAGTTGATTAGCTTTTGGGTGTTCCCTCAAGGTTGAAAGCTAGTCTTGCAAAAAATACGAAGGAGTGTGATGTTGTCCTAACTCAAATGAACTAAAAAATATTCTGTTTAGAAAGGGGGCGACAATGCTATCGTTATTGAAATATATTATGGAAATGTTCCTGGTGAAAAGGAGGTTTAGAACAAATATTAAAAATAGCTGTTAATAATAAAAAGGTAGGAAACATATACCCTTTATTGTTAAGTACAGCCTTTCATAATCTATGTTGAATCAATTGGAAAATTCATGGAAAAGTGTTATGGTTTATTTGGGAGCTGCACATTATTTATGTTCAGTAAAAAAGGGGGATTAAAGTGGGGGCTAAAATTTTTAACGGCAGGCATATAGCCAATAGCAAGGATCAAGAATTTGTTGTTTTTATTATTGGTATGCGTATTAATAACCTATTAAAATTTTGGAAGTGGATACCAGTTTTTAATGCTATGGGACCTATGATTAAAGAATTGTATCAAAATCCACAATGGGGTTTCTTACATACAGAATTCTTATTTAGTTGGAGAAAAGTAATCCTAATTCAATACTGGAAGGGATTCGACGAATTAGTAAACTATGCTCACGGAAAAAATCATTCATATGCTTGGAAATCGTACAATAATAAGATTAAAGATAATGGGAGTGTCGGTGTTTTTCACGAAACCTATCAAATAGAAAAAGGTGCTTCTGAAGCAATCTATGTTAATATGCCAAAAACAGGTTTATCTAGAGCTACCGAACACATACCGGTATCTCAAGATACTAATACTGCTCAAAAAAGAATGGATAAATAATTCGGAAAATTATGTATATAATTTCGGTGTTCCTGCCGGAGAATATACAAAGTGTCGGAGTGTTAGTAGGCTGGAAACTTGACAAAAAAACTTATTTATGCTATAATTTACCAATATAAAAATAACGTGTATAATAGGGTTCTCCTGGCCAGGGGAACCCTATTTTTGTTGTGAAAATGAAGGAGTGTATGTGCATGAACAAAGGTGAAGCAAGTGTAACGTCGTTAGTATCAGCTTTTGGAAGGGCGTATCATAGTGAATTTGATAGTCCTAAAATCTTTGATGATTATGTAGCTAAAGATTTAATTTTACAAAAAGAGCGTAACAATATTGAAATGAACATGGTTCAAGGGATACATTTTTTCAATAAAGACATTGCACAGCAGTTTCAAGATGATCCGAGAGAAATATTAAAATGGATTACACAAGTCCAGTTATCACCAACACCTTTGGCACGCGCGGCATATTGTGAAAGAGTATTGCTACATGAAATTGCATTAGGTGCAAAACAATACGTCATACTCGGTGCAGGCTTAGACACGTTCAGTTTTAGACACCGAGAATTAGAGAATAAAATAGAAATATTTGAAGTTGATCATCCTTCTACGCAAGCGTTTAAAATACAAAGAGTGAAAGAAGCAGAGCTTGAAATTCCAAGCAATCTTCATTTTGTTTCGATGGATTTTACTAAGGGTTTCTCTACGCAAAAATTAGTAAATGAAGGATTTGAAAATACAAAGACTTTCTTTAGTCTTTTAGGTGTTACTTATTACTTAACGAAAGAGGAACTTTCTAGTTTACTAGACTGTTTATTTGCGATGGTTCCAGAGGGGAGTTCTATCATTTTCGATTATCCTGATGAAAACTTATTTACGGAAAAAGGATTGTCTAATCGAGTTGAAAACATGGTGAAAATGGCTGCAGTAGGCGGAGAACCGATGAAATCATGTTTTTCTTATGCCGAAATGGAAGCACTATTAGAGAAGGCGGGCTTACTCATTTATGAGCACTTAGCACCAAAGGATATTCATACATTATATTTTGAAGGACGAAACGATTATTTAGAAGCTTTTGAGACGGTGCATTATGTACATGCGGTGAAGAAGTAGAGAATTAGTAGGCATGGGGAGAAATCTCTGTGTCTTTTTTTGTGGAAAACAAGAGGATGGGATTTATTGAGAAAGATAATGATAGATATATTGTTACATGAGTTACTACATCTAGATGAACATAAGGAAGAATGTGGGGTGTATTTGTCAAAAAAACAGAATGTTCAACGAAAATTCGCGATTATGTTATATAATGATTTTAATAAACCATATTTTAGAAATTACCCCCGATTATGTAGAAAGTATATTTTGTTTTGATAAGCTAAAAGAACTTGTAGTGGGGCTTGTTACAAGTTCTTTTATTTGTAAAATTTTTATTGACTAAAATATGGAAAAAAGGAGGGTGCAAGTTTGATAAGAAATTTAAAGAAAGCAGCACTTAATTCGTTAGATGGGAAATGGGGAGTAAGTATAGGGGTATCGGCGTTATACTATTTTGTACCAACTTTAAGTGCATCAGCGATTGCTAGTTTTATATATTTAATATTTGGCCTGTTTATTGGGGTAATTGGTTTGGATGTTTTCTTTATTTATTCAATTGGTGGGCAACCACAAGTAGATCCAACAGCACTAGTTTTACTTATTCTAAGTTATTTTTTTATAGGACTGATTTGTTTCTTAATTTACAGTGTCATACAAGGTATCTTTAATTATGGGTATTCTGTTTTCACCTTACGCTTAGGTAAAAATGAAGATGCTAAGGTGGACGACGTATTTGTGGGGTTTAGGAAGAACAATTTGTTTAAATCAATGAAATTAGGAGTGTTGCAGGCTATTTTTCTATTTTTATGGAGCCTGTTATTAATTGTTCCAGGTATTATTAAATATTTTTCTTATTCAATGGCATATTATATTTTAATAGAGAATCCGGATTATACAGCAAGTGAAGCACTAAGGGAGAGTAAAAGAATAATGAAAGGGCATAAGTTCAAGTTATTTGTTCTTTGGTTATCTTTTATTGGTTGGTTTTTATTAACAGCATTTATAGGTATGTTTACATTTAATCTGTCATTCATATTCATTTCCCCTTATTACAACACAACTGTCTCGCATTTTTACTTAGACTTAATTAAGAAACAGGATGCTAGAGAAGCGAAGGTAAGTATATAAAGAATATAATTAGTAAGAAAATATTTTTAATGTATATTTTCTCGATTGTGGTCATGCAATTAAGCATATCCCTTTTTAATATGATATTGAAAGAAATAAAGTAGCTGCAATTGGATATGTTTTACTTATAATAATTTGGGTAAGGATATTATAACATTGGAGGAATTTAAAATGGGGAAGAGTGAGATATTTCAGGATTTTAATTTTAAATTAGTAGTAATTGATGCTTTATTAGATAAAGAGCCATTATTTTTAAAAGAATTAAAAGACTTAATAGAAAAGTATACGAATAATTTCGAATGGTATTCAGGAGCTGGGCCAATTGTTGAAATTAGAGATTTTTTAGAAGAGTTAATTTTGGAAACAAGTGATTTGGAAAAGATTGAATCCCTTTGCTTTGATGGAGGAAATGAAATTTATCATATCTTAAAGCCAGATTGGGATGGTGAAGACAGTTTATTTGATGTAATATCTGTTGAAGGATTTCAAAATTTAAAAAATCTAAAAATAGTGGAATATATTTCAATGTGTTACCCAAAAGTATTAGAACCATTTAAACAAGCTGGAATTGAAATTGAGGATTAATGAGGGAAAAGTTATATAATAATGGAAGTGATTCTTATTAAGAAAGAGTCACTTTTTCTTATGCAACGAACAAAGCAGAATGGAGGATATTATGATAATAATCGATAAAGATGGTGAAGGCTACTGGAGTAAAACTGTTGATTTGGGCATTTTAGGTAAATTCAATAGCATTTTTATAGATTTAGATGGATGTGATATAACAGGGGCGACGGATAATATGACTCAAGAAGAAAAGGTAGAAAAAGCTAAAAAATATTATGGTAATAGATTCAAAGAGTTAGAAACCAATGTTGGATTTATAAATGAGCAATTTCTAATGTGGATTATAACGCATTTATGTGATATAGAATATCCATTTTGGGAATTTGGTGATGAAGATGAAAGTAGTGAAGATTATCCAGATTATATAGTAAAAGAAGAAATAAAAAAATTCGAAGATGAAAATGGACAATTGCAATATGATCCGTATAGTCCAAGTCCGATTTATAGAGAAATTCAGAAATATAAGGCATATAATAATGAAGATAATTTATTAAGCTATGAAATCATAACGAAATATTTACCGGTTCTTGATTTCAAAAAACTTGTAGATACAATTAGACCTAATAGTATAGATACATTTGAAGATAACATAAACTTTCAAGTGAGTAGTGAGGTTTGTGGTGGAATGTTACTTTGTGCTACTTACGGAACAATTTATGCTAATAATGAGCTAGAAGTTACGCATAATTGTTAATACAAAGATTACTGATAGGTATATCGCTACACATCTATTAACTGAAAAATATTAATTGCAATCAAGCGTAAAAAAACGCGATTCTTATTAAAAAAATAGCGTTCTTTTACTATTCAAATATGATTACATCTGAATTTAATGAAGATTTCTTCTGCAAAAGTAGTAGATTTTTTATTTGAATTTACTACCTCGGTTTGATTTATCATATTTCAATCTCAATAGAATAGTAAATAGGTATAAAAGATATGGAGATACATACTTTAGGTTTTAAATTACAGTAACTTTTGTGAAAACAAAAGGGGAAATAGAAGATGTTAAAATTACATGTATGTTCGTTCCATATGTGTATATTTGCTGCTCAATAAACTATCCTCTCGCGTAAGTTTGTACCACATTTTCACTTTTATTTACAAAAAATACTATTAAATATTTTTGGATAATTGTTATAATATAATTAAATTGATATAAAAGTTTTTTTCTAGAGTATGTATTTGAAGAATTCTCATGCAAAAAGAGCAAGTTCTCAAGTAGAGAGCTTGCTCTTTTTTGAAGAGAAATATGATTAGAAGTACATAAGGGGATAGCAGAATTTTATAAAAAGACTTTCTGTATGTATCCACAACAATGTTTAGATGTAAAGGATTTTTGAATTTATAAAAAGATTAAGAGGCGATAGAGAATGAAAAGATATATTAGTATAAAAGGAATTGGCACATATCTTCCGAAAAGAAAGGTAGAATCTTTTGAAATAGATCGCATGCTACATGTGCCAGAAGGCTGGACATTAAAAAAAGCTGGGGTAAAAACAAGATATTTTGTTGATGGGGAAACGTCTTCTTATATGGGGGCGGAAGCTGCAAAAAAAGCTGTAGAAGATGCTAAGTTAACTTGGGATGATATCGATTGTATTATTTGCGGAAGCGGAACGATTCAACAGGCAATACCTTCTACAGCGTCACTTATTCAAGAACAGCTCGGACTACAGCATTCTGGTATTCCATGTTTTGATATCAATTCAACATGTCTAAGTTTCATAACAGCACTTGATACAATTTCTTACGCAATGGAATGCGGGAGATACAAAAATGTTGTTATTATTTCTTCTGAAATTTCTTCTGTTGGATTAAATTGGGGACAAAATGAAAGCAGCATTTTATTTGGTGACGGTGCGGCAGCTGTTGTCATAACAAAAGGTGATCATACATCTTCTATTATTGCTTCCCATATGGAAACATATAGCTCTGGTGCGCATTTATCAGAAATTCGTGGCGGTGGAACGATGATTCATCCTAGGGAGTATAGTGAGGAACGAAAAGAAGACTTCTTGTTCGATATGAATGGAAGAGCCATTTTTAAACTATCTTCTAAGTATTTGTTGAAGTTTATCGACAAGCTACTTATGGATACTGGTTATTCCCTGGCCGATATTGATTTAATTGTTCCTCACCAAGCAAGTGGGCCAGCTATGAGACTCATTCGTAAAAAATTAGGGGTTGATGAAGAGCGCTTTATGACCATTTTTGAAGACTACGGTAATATGATTTCCGCATCTATTCCAGTCGCTCTTTTCGAAGCGATTAAGCAAAAGAAAGTGCAACGTGGAAATAAAATACTATTATTAGGTACTTCTGCAGGACTTTCAATCGGGGGCATCCTTCTTGAATACTAAGAAAACAGTATTAATTACAGGGGCACGTGCACCAGCAACTCTGCATTTATGCAGACTGTTTCATAACGCTGGACATACCGTTATTATTGCAGATAGTATTCCTTATCCATTAAGTAAAGTTTCAAAGAGTACGGATTATTTTTATGAAATTCCTTCTCCAAAGTGGAAAACAAATGAAAGTATCCGTGCGCTACTATCCATTATTCAACGACACAATGTGGATTTGCTTATTCCTACTTGTGAAGAAGTGTTTTATATATCTAAATATAGAGAAGAATTAAGCGCATTTTGCCATGTATTAGTAGATGATTTTCAAAAACTTTCATTACTGCATAATAAGTGGGAATTTATTCAATTCGTAGCGAATTTAGGGTGGCAAGTACCTGCAACATATAGAATAAATAATGAAGAAGCGATAAGTTCAATGATGCACAAAACACCAGCTCATACTCCTTTTGTACGAAAACCGATTTTTTCCCGATTTTCTGATAAAGTGGAATTTATTACAAAAGAGGATGCTCTAAAAGAAAGCATGATAGATAAGTCGAATTATATTATGCAAGAGTTTATACGAGGGACGCAGCACTGTTCCTACAGTATTGCACAATCTGGGAAAGTGTTAGCTCACTCTACGTATAAAACGGAATTCGCGGCAGGCTTAGGCGCTACCATTGCATTTAAGCATATGAATCATCCTAAAATTGATCAGTTTGTTACGCATATTGTAAAAGAGCTGAATTTCTCAGGACAAATTGCTTTTGATTTTATCGTTACAGAGGATGGGGATGCGATTCCGATTGAATGTAATCCACGTACTACAAGTGGATTACATTTATTCGATGAGGAAATATTGCCGGCTTTCTTTCATGAAACAGTAAACAATACACTCATTCCAAGACCAAACTCTGAGTGCGCAATTCGGTTAGCGATGCTTCTATATGGATTTCCTTATTTAAAAAGTAAACAAAAACGTAAGCGATGGTTAAAAGTTCTATGCTCTTATCCAGATATCGTTTATCGTCACAATGATTGGAAACCATTTTTTTATCAGTTTTTTAGCATGTATAAATTATGGCGTGAAAGTTATAAACAGGAACGGACTATTTTAGAGCAAACAACATATGACATATCGTGGGATGGTGAAGATTTATGAAAATGCTAGTAACTGGTGGAACGGGCTTTCTAGGACAAAAACTCGCCTTTCGACTGAAAAATATGGGCTATGAAGTAACGGCAACGGGAAGAAATAAAACAATCGGTAAGGTATTAGAACAAAATGGAATCGAGTTTGTTCATTGTCCTCTTGAAGACAGGGATCGTGTGCTACAAGTTTGTAAAGATAAAGATTATATCTTTCATAGCGGCGCACTTTCTTCCCCTTGGGGCAAATATGAAGATTTTTATAATGCGAATGTGTTAGGAACGAAACATATTATCGAGGGATGTCAAAAGTACGGTATAAAACGCTTGATCCATGTATCAACACCAAGTATTTATTTCTATTATGATGAGCGACAAAATGTAGTAGAAAACGCGAAACTTCCTGATACATTTGTAAATCATTATGCAACAACGAAGCACATGGCTGAACAAGCTATTGATCAAGCTTTCACGCATGGTTTACCAGTTATCACAATACGCCCGCGCGCTTTATTCGGACCAGGAGATAACGCTATTCTTCCGCGTCTTATTAAAGTATGTGAAAAGGGTGCTTTACCGAGAATTGGTACTGAAAATGTTCTTGTTGATATTACGTATGTTGAGAATGTTGTAGATGCTTTACTTCTTTGTATGCATTCCCCAAAACATACATTAGGGCAAAAGTACAATATAACAAATGACGATCGTGTAAATTTATATGAGGTCATAGAAAATGTAATGAAGCGTCTTGATAAGGAAGTAAAATATAAAAAAATTTCCTACAAAACCGCTTTTTCACTAGCTGCTATACTAGAAGGAATCTCAAAAACTATTTTATTCGGAAAAGAACCTATTCTCACAAAATATACTGTTAGTGTCCTTTCAAAAAGCCAGACATTAAATATTGATAAAGCTAAAGAAGAACTAGGGTATGCTCCAAAGATCAGTATAGAAAAAGGAATTACAAAATTTGTAGACTGGTGGAAAACACAATGAAAATCAAATCTTTAAAGCTATATGATACAGGATATTGCACACATCCAGAAAAAATTGCATATTCCAAGGGCAGTTGGAAACAAATATGCTTTCCTGCTACAGTAGGGTTACTCCAGCATCCAGTATTAGGATATATTTTATTTGATACTGGATATGCGGGACATTTTAAAGAGGCGACAAAAAAATTTCCTTACTCTGTATATGCAAAACTTACGCCTGTTCATTTCACGGAAGAGCAATCTATTAAACAGCAACTTCTTCTTGATGGTATTCAGCCAGAAGAAATTAAATATATTATTCTATCTCATTTCCATGGCGATCATACAGCTGGTTTACCCGACTTTCCAAAAGCGAAAATACTAACCTTCGCAAAAGCTTATGAGGATATTAAAAAGAGAAGTAAATTTGGTGCTCTATTAAAAGGGTGTCTAAAAGATACACTGCCGATAGATTTAGAGAAAAGGATGTCATTCATTGATCAAACTCCATCCCTTAACTTACCTTCTACATATGGAAAGTTTGAAGAGGGGTATGATGTATTTGATGATGGCTCATTATTTGCTGTTGACTTAACAGGACATGCAACGGGACAATTCGGTTTATTCGTCCATTTACAGAGTGAAAAAATTGTCTTTCTTTGTGCAGACGCAGTGTGGCTAAGTAAAACTTATCAAAACCTTGTATTTCCTAGTAAGATTGCCAACCTTTTAACTAGCGATCCAAAATCTTACCGAAAGAATATTGAGAAGTTACACCATTTATCACAAACATCACCTGAGATTGAAATTGTACCAACTCATTGTGAACATACATGGGATAAAATTAAAGCAGGGGTGTACTATGAATAAACTACGAATTCTCAAGCAATACTTGAAAACAAAATATGGCTCGAGATTTTCAAATCGTAAACAGTTGGAACAGTTTCATAAACAACAAATAGAAAAACATCTTTTGTTCACGATAGAGGCGTCTCCTTTTTATCGCCAATTATATACGCCTTTTTTAAATGAAATTCAAAAGGGGAATTTGGCTGCACTCCCCATTATTGATAAAGAAGTAATGATGGAACATTTTGATACATTAAATACAGTCCATATTTCAAAGGAAGAAGCGTTTCATGTAGCATTTGAAGCAGAAAAGACCCGGAATTTCTCCCCAACCATTCGTAATATAACTATCGGTTTATCCTCAGGAACTAGTGGGAATCGTGGAGTTTTTCTCGTTTCCGAGGAAGAACAAACGTTGTGGGCTGGCTCGATTATTGGAAAGGTGCTTCCTTCTAGCATTCTACATAAACACACGATCGCTTTTTTCTTACGTGCAAATAGCAATTTATACGAAGCGACAAAAAATAAGCGAATCTCATTTCATTTTTTTGATTTACTAGACTCGTTTCAGCAGCATATCACGCGATTAAATGAAATACAGCCATCTATTTTAATTGCACCTCCGTCTATGTTACGGAAAATTGCTTACTGGCAGCAAGAAGGACTGATTACGATTTGTCCCCAAAAAATTATCTCTGTAGCAGAAGTGCTTGAAGATATTGATAGAGACTTTATTCGTACAACTTTTAAGCAAACAGTACACCAAGTTTACCAATGTACAGAAGGTTTTCTTGCTACCACCTGCAAGCAGGGGACGTTACACATTAATGAAGATCTCGTTCATATTGAAAAAGAATACCTAGATCAAGAGAAAGGGATATTCGTTCCCATTATTACTGATTTCATGAGGAAAACACAGCCTATTATACGCTATCGTCTCAATGACATATTAATTGAGAAAAAAACGCCGTGCAGCTGTGGTTCACCTTTCTTAGCATTAGAACGAATTGATGGTCGATGTGACGATATATTTATTGGAATAAGTGAATTGGATAATAAAGAAATATTTATTTTTCCAGATTTCATTAGAAGAGCAATTTTGTTTGCATCTAGTGACATTCAAGAATTTAAAGTAATACAGCATAGCGTAGACAAAATTGAAATTAAACTTAAAGCACTCCCTGAAAATCTGGAATTATGTAAATCAAATGTAATGAAAGAGTTACATACACTATGGTCTACTAAAAAGTGTGCGATACCACAGTTCTTCTTTTCACATTACGATATTCAAGTATATGATAAAAAATTAAAAAGAATAGAAAGTCTTGTAAGGCGTGGTGAACATAAATGATTCAGTTACATGATGTTCATTCCTTGCATAGTATTGATTGGGAATCAAAAAAAGATGGGGCATATGTGCGAGATAGTTTCCTGCCTCTTTTTCAAAAGGGCGTTACAGCATGTATTGAAAATATTAACACGGAGCTCTTTCTATTAGAAATTGATGATCTCATCTTGCCAGTTACTCTTAATAACGCAGAGTTCGAAAATTCATATGTATGTTCTCCTTATACACATTACGTATCTTATGCGTTAGAAGAGCTATGGGAGTTGAAAAAACCATGGCTAGAGAAGCTATTAACCTATCCGATTCATCTTATGGGAAGTTGGCTACGACGAACGAATATTAATAAAGTAATTGTCGTAAATAATTGGATGCTTTCAACAAACCTTTATCACTCTATCAACGAACAACAAATCGAACAAATTACAAATCTATTTGTTGAGAAATTTCCAGAGCATACAATTTTATTTCGCTCTTTAAATAACGCATTATATCCTGTAACGACAGAAGCACTATCTACGGTAGGTTACAAGAAAATTATGTCTCGTTCTATATACTTATTTGATCCGAAACACTATAAAAAAATGAATCGGAAAAAACGAAAAGACTTATTAAACGATAAAAGCTTATTAGAGAAAAGCAATTATGAAATCATTACGAATGAAGAATTAACAAAGGAGGATATTTTACAAATTTCCCATTTATACAACCAACTATATATCGAAAAATATTCCGCCCATAACCCAATGTTTACACCCGCTTATTTATGGAATGCTCTTCAGCATCGTTTATTTGAGATAAAGGCCATAAAAAAAGGGGATACCATTGATGGTGTTATTGCTTATTTTATTCGGGATGGAGTTATGACAACGCCGATCCTTGGCTATAATACAAACTCTGACCAGCAACAAGGTTTATACCGGATACTTTCCTTCCTTATTATAATGGATTCTATCGAAAAAGAATTAATTTGTCATTGTAGTGCTGGGGCTGGAGAGTTCAAACGAAATCGTGGTGCAACACAGCAGATCGAATACAGTTATGTATATAACGATCATCTACCACCTAGCCAACAAAAGGTATGGAAAGTATTAATGTGGATATTAAATACATACATAGAACCGATGGCAAAAAAACATCGCTTTTAAACAAAAAACTTTTATGATTGCTTGTTACTAGGAACTCTTTATTTAAGTGTAGCTGCAATACCCTCGTTATGGAATTTATATAGTATATTTTTAATGATTTATTTTATATTTATCGTTTGGATGAAAGAGAGAAGTGCTTGAAGAGTAGTTCTCTTTTTTCAGTTTTTGAAACGGAAATGAAAGGGTGAGAGGTGTAGTGAAGCAGAGATTATCGAAATTAGCAGATATACTAGTCAATCATTCTACGAAAGTGCAGCCTGGTGATCAAGTGTTGATCCAAAGTGTTACAGAAATAGATCCCGCAGTAGTTCGTGAAATTATTAAGACAGTGGAAAAAGCAGGTGGATATGCGCATGTATCAATGCGCGATGTGTCTGTTACAAGGCAATTAATTCTATCAGGATCTGAAGAACAATTTAAGTTATTTGCAGATTGGGAATGTTATCGCTTAAGTAAGATGCAAGTATATATTAATCTCCGTAGTCCTAGAAATGCATATGAATTAGCAGATGTACCATCAGAAAAAATGAAATTATATCAAAAGATATTTGGAAAAGCTCATAGTGAAGCAGTGTATAAAACAAGATGGGTGACAACTCGAATTCCGAATGCGGCGTCTGCGCAAGAAGCGAATATGAGTACTGAGGCTTATGAAAAATTTTATTTTGATGTATGTACGTTAGATTATAATAAAATGTCGAAAGCAATGAATCCTTTAAAAGAATTAATGGAAAAGACAAAGCAAGTTAGGGTTATTGGAGAAGGTACGGATTTGAAGTTTTCAATTGAAGGAATTGGCGTTTTAAAAGGAGATGGAACGGATAATATACCTGATGGTGAAGTGTATACAGCACCTGTTAAAAATTCAGTAAATGGAGTAATAACATTTAACACGGTATCTGTTCAACAAGGTTATGCGTTTCAAAATATAAAGTTACATATTAAGCATGGAAAAATAATAGAGGTACACGCAAACGATACAGAGCGAATAAATCAAATTCTTGATACGGATGAGGGAGCAAGATATATTGGAGAATTTGCACTAGCGTTTAATCCTTATATATTACACCCGATGAATAATACGTTATTTGATGAAAAAATAAATGGTAGTTATCATATAGCAATTGGAGATTCGCTACAAGGTGCAGACAATGGGAATAAATCAGCGATACATTGGGATTTAGTAAACATTCAAAGACCGGAGTATGGCGGGGGTGAAATTTGGTTTGATGATGTACTGATAAGAAAAGATGGACAGTTTATTTTACAAGAGTTGTTCGGATTAAATGAAGAAAATTTGAAAAGATAAAAACTACGTTTATTTAAGTAAGCTACATAAAAATAATCAATCTTTTTCATGAAAATTAAGGAAGTCAAAAGAACCCCACACATTTTAATCAAAATGTGTGGGGTTCTTCTTTTTATAGAATAAATATTTGCAGCAATACTTTGGTCAAATTCTAATTAAAACTAAAATCCACCTTTTCTATTATAAATTTTTGTAGTTTGGAATATATCTATTTGATTAACCAAACTAGTATTTTAGGGGCCTTAACTGAAACAATAAATATAACTTCATATCAATCTTGTTAATGAATTGCATTGCCCTCGGATAAAGGACAATAGTAGATCTTTGATTTTTATTACAATTTTGTAAGGTTAAGTAATAAAAATCGATAGAATGGGATATTAGAATGGGGTACTCTGATTGGCGGGTAGAATATTCTGAAAAAAGGGGTAGAGCAAATGAAGAATAGACAAAAAGCATCGATAATATGCAAAAGTATTTTATGTTTAATGATTTGTATATTCATTACGAATGAAGCATGGTTTACAAATGTGGTGAGGGCAGAATCGGGCACGTTGACTAATAGAAGTATAGAGAATTTCAAAAAAAAGATGGATGAACACGTACCAAAATGGCAGGAGAATTATGAGGTACCAGGGGCTGCAATAGGTATCGTACATGAGGGGCGTATTGCTTATACACTTAACTACGGTTATGTAGACAAAAAGACAAAAAAAGCGGTGAGTGATGATACATTGTTTCAAGCTGGTTCCATATCTAAAAACCTTACAGCGTGGGGAATCTTGCATCTTGTAGATGAAGGTCGTTTATCACTAGATGATCCCGTTGGAAAATATCTGACTAAATGGAAATTACCTAATTCAGAGTTTAATAATAATGAAGTCACAATAAGAAGATTGTTAAGCCATACAGCAGGACTGTCTGCACATAAAGGATACCTTGGGGTTGCACCAGGGAAAAATCTTAATTCTATTGAGGAGTCTCTGTCTGGAAAAGGTTGGCTTAATGAACAAGTGGAGGTTACCAATAAACCAGGTTCAGAAACAATTTACTCTGGTGGCGGATATACAATTTTACAACTTGTAATTGAAGAGGTTACCGGAATACCGTTTGATCGCTATATGGAAGAACAAATTATGAAACCTTTAGGAATGAAATCTAGTTCATTCTTACAAGGTCCTGAAAATCATAACCTTTCGAAAGCTTATGGATATTTTGGAGAGGAGCTCCCTAGTTACCAATTTACCGAACAGGCTGCTGCAGGTCTCAAGACAAATGTTACGGATATGATGACATTGATACTTGCAAGTATGGATACAAATAATAAAGGGAATGGTGTCATCAAAAGTGAACGTGTTACGGAAATGCAAAAGCCAGTATTAGGGGAGAATGGTTTAGGTATATTTGAAAAAAAACTATCTAATCAATGGAAATTACTTTATCATTCTGGTGACAATCGAGGCTGGCATTCTTTTTATGGTTTCATTCCTAATACAAAGGATGGATTGGTAATCCTTACAAATGGTGAAGGTGGTATAGACTTACGACAGGATATTTACCACGCATGGATGGAATATGAAACTGGAAAATTACCTGAAAGTTACTTCTCTCTAGCTGAGCAGAGAAAAAACAACTCTATTACATCAATTGTTATTGGAGCCACACTTGGTTTATATTTGCTGCTATTTGTGATTAGATTGTACAAAGGGAGAAGAACTTTCATTTTTAAGCAAGAGAAGAAATCCTACATCGGATTAGTAGTTAGGACATTTTTACTTATTATTACTGCTATTCTCGTTTTTTGTGCTGCCTATTTGTGGAGAGTTTTCAGCTTGAATTCCGGTAATACAATAAATTTTATTCTAATAATGGTATGGATTATAACATTATTAATTAGTGGATTTTTCCCGAAAATTAGAAGTAATAAAAAACAACGTATAAAACTAAAAGATTTAACATCAAAATTTACATTTATGTAATGTTAAAGGTTAGAAAGCTAGATTGGCGTGAATCGCTAATTGTGGTTTGCAAAAAACGACAAAATCTCTTAAAAAACACTTAACTTTTAACTCCATCTATCTTTACAATCCCTCCCTATAATGTGAATTGGACAAGCACCTAAGAGAAAGCAGAACATGTCAGTTTATACATTCTATTATTAGGGGGAGAATTTGTATGAAAAAGGTAGTTGCTTCGTTAGCCGTTATGGCAGTGTTATTACCAACGTTTTCGATGAATGCTGAGGGAAAAGAACAAGCACAAGCACAAGCACAAGCACGAAAAACAGCGACGTTGTTTAATGTAATTAGTGACATTCAAGGAGATTTATCGGATTTTGATCACGTATTAAAAGATATGAATAAAGTAACGCCACTTTCTAGAGCGCTTATTATGAATGGGGATATAACGCCAACTGGACAGCAGTCACAATATGATGATGTAAAGCGTGTGCTAAACAAAAATAAGCATCCGGAGAATGTATGGTCAACTGTTGGGAATCATGAGTTTTACGCTGGTAAATGGACAGCTGATGGGAAACTCTCTCAAAATACATGGCCAAATGGTGTAACGGAAGAAACATTGTTTAATCGATATTTAAAATTTAGCGGACAAGATAAGGTATATCATAAAAAAGAGTTAGACGGTTATCCGCTTTTATTTTTAGGAACTGAAAAATATATGAAATACCACGATTCGAAAATGTGGGATGAAGTATATATGAGTGATGAGCAATTAGGATGGTTAAAACAAAATTTAGAAGAATACAGCCAAAAAGATAAAAATAAACCAATTTTCATTTTCTCTCATCACGTTTTACCTGATACGGTATCTGGATCAAGACAAAATCCGTATTTACAAGATTATTTAAATGTTGATAAATTGTACGATATATTAAAAGACTATCCGCAAGTTGTTTTCTTTACGAGTCATACACATTGGGATTTAAACTTACCAGATTGGGCTGGTAAAAAGAAAATTGAAGGCGGAGATGAAAAAGGATTTACGGTTGTAAATACGGGCGGAATTGAAACTGGTTGGATGTCGGCTGGTCCAAATGGTGGAGAGATTCATGCTCCGGATGGATCTTCTTTTAAACAAGGGTTGCAAGTGAAAGCATATGGTAACGATGTTGTCGTAACGGCTTACGATTATAAACGTGATAAAGGTATAAAGAACTTATTAATTAGTGATGCAAAAATTGCACAAATGGCACCAGATGTAACGGCTGATGATAGTAAAAACGTAATCGTTGGTGCAACAGAGTATATGGAGTACAATATAGAAGGAACGAATGAGTGGTACACGTACAATAAAGCGAATCCTCCAAAATTTGATGGGAACAAAATTGTATACGTACGCCATAAAGGCGAAATGAATTTAGAGCCAGGATTAACGCAGCTTCTTCGTTTTTCGGTAAATAAGTGATTGGTAAGGGCCTACTTCTTAATGAGTGGGCTCTTTTTATTTTGTCGTTTTTTTATCGGCAAGTCGATATAATTTGAGAATCGCTGATATATTTGAAAAAGCACCGATATAAATTTCATGTACCGTATTGAAGTTAAAATCGTTAATGCAATTTCATGCACCGAAACGAAATTCCCTACATTTTTAGTCCAGAAAGGTGACTTCATCATTTTTCCATGTAATAATAGTATGGTTACATTTACTGTGAAAGAGTATAAAAGGAGCGTTATTGATGAATTTAGCTAAATTTCCGAGAAAAAAATATACAGAATCATATACACCAATTGAAAAATTAAACAATTTTTCTGAAGCACTTGGTGGGCCAACTATTTATTTTAAACGAGATGATTTACTTGGTTTAACAGCTGGCGGTAATAAGACGAGAAAGTTAGAGTTTCTAGTTGCGGATGCACAGGCAAAGGGTGCAGATACGTTAATTACAGCTGGTGGTATTCAGTCAAACCATTGCCGTCTAACACTTGCAGCTGCGGTAAAAGAAAAAATGAAATGTATTCTTGTGTTAGAGGAAGGGCTTGAGCCAGAAGAAAAGCCAGACTTTAACGGAAACTATTTCTTATATCATTTATTAGGTGCTGAAAACGTAATTGTTGTGCCAAACGGAACAGATCTTATGGAAGAGATGCATAAAGTAGCGAAAGAAGTAAGTGAAAAAGGAAATACACCATATGTCATTCCAGTTGGTGGATCTAACCCTACTGGCGCAATGGGATATATTGCTTGTGCGCAAGAAATTATGGCTCAGTCATTTGAGCAAGGAATTGATTTCAGTTCAGTTGTTTGTGTAAGTGGTAGCGCTGGTATGCATGCTGGTTTAATTACTGGCTTTTCCGGAACGCAAAGCAAAATTCCTGTAATCGGAATAAATGTAAGTAGAGGAAAAGCGGAGCAAGAAGAGAAAGTAGCAAAACTTGTAGATGAAACTTCAGCTCACGTTGGTATCCCAAACTCTATTTCACGCGAGGCAGTTACATGCTTTGATGAATATGTAGGACCAGGATACGCTTTACCAACACCAGAAATGGTTGAAGCAGTACAGTTACTTGCGAAAACTGAAGGTATTTTACTTGACCCAGTTTATACAGGTAAAGCAGTAGCGGGACTAATCGATTTAATTAGAAAAGGTAAATTTAATAAAGAGGACAACATTTTATTCGTACATTCAGGTGGCTCACCAGCTTTATATGCGAATACGTCTCTGTTTGCGTAAGTGTAAAAAGCATTGGGTATCCAATGCTTTTTGTTTTGAATTAATGTTGAAATTTGATACAATTTCGTGAATATGCGATGATTTTTCAACATTCAACGGTAAACAACGATATATAAAGGAGATTGATGTATGACAGAGTTTTGGGAAGCAAGTTTTATAGAAAATCAAATGATGTGGGGATTTGAAGCTGCAGATTCCGCAATTTTGACGAAGGATTTTTTCCTTGAAAAGAAAGTGAAGGATATATTGATTCCTGGTATTGGATATGGAAGAAATGCAAAGGTTTTTATTGATAACGGAATACATGTAACAGGTATTGAAATTTCAAAAACAGCGATCGAATTGGCGAGGGAAAATGAAATTAATGCTAATTTGTTCCATGGTTCAGTTACGGATATGCCTTTTGATAACAAACTGTATGATGGCATATTTTCTTATGCACTTATTCATTTGTTGAATAAGGATGAGAGAAAGAAGTTTATTAAAGATTGTTATAGTCAGCTAAAACCAAACGGGTATATGATTTTTACTACTATTTCTAAAGATGCCCCAATGTTTGGGAAGGGGAAACAACTTGGTAAAGACTACTTCGAGATAATGGAAGGGGTAAAAATGTATTTTTATGATGTTGACTCGGTACAACAAGACTTTGGAAAATATGGACTGATGGAAACTACGGAAATTGTGGAGCCACATAAAAATATGGCAAATAAACCTCCATTTAAATTTATAATGATCAAATGTCAAAAAACACTATAATTACAATTGTGTAAAAAATAGTGAGATATTCACTAATTATTTTTTAAAGGCGAAGTAAGGGAAGTCAAAGGACTTCCCTTACTTCGCCTAATTTTTATTTTATGTGAAATGGTAACCGAACCAAAGGAAAAATAAAATAATTGCTGCATTAAATAACGTAAAGGTTAAACCGATGATAGATAAAATTTTCTTTTCGGTACGACTACAAAATGAGATAACCGCTAATATAATTGCTATAACAGCAAAAGTTACCATGAAATATACGAAAGGAGCTACGTAATCTACTCCAACTCTTTCTAAAATAGGGAGAAAGAGATTAATATTTTGTTTGCTTCACTTTTTTTCGGCACTCTACAGCTAGATGGTATTACTGACACGTACAAGTTATCAACAATCTTTATGTTGAAAGAATCTTAGCGTACGAAATTCGCGTTTTGTTGGTGCGACCACATCTCTATTAAGCTAACAGATGCAATCACCTTCAACTATCCCTTATCAGATACAAGGTAACAGATGTTTTTATAATTTGAAAGACGAGGAAACGAACTTGGAGGGAGTATTGGAAGCATACAATAAATACATTGAGGGGGCATGTTTGAGAAGATTAAATCAATGGAAAAGGAAATGATTTTTAAGTCTGGGCTATGGACCTATCCTCCCGTTCTAATTAACTAAAAGAAGAACTTCCCCATACCGATTAGACTACTAAGCATTCCTATTCCATTCATGGTGCCTTTTCCTACTGTAAGTAAGTTTCCAAGCATTCCTGCCTGACCGTTACCTCCGTTATTCCCCCATCCCATTGGGGGCCATGAACCACCCCATCCCATGGGATTTACCTGTCCTCCCCATCCTGGAGGGTTTCCAAAAACACCCGAGTTATTGGTACTAAAGTTAAAAGCCTTGGCTGGCGGCGATAGTAAAGCGGCAAGATGCCCTTGTGCGAACATCCCTGTATGATTGAATGGTTGAGCCCAAGGGAAGGGGGGTTTTTGAAAATTGAAACCTGCATGGCCTGATAATGGAGCCGAATTAGCAGGATGTCCTTGGGGCATCATCCCCGCATAATTGTTTGGCTGGCCCCAAGAGAAGGGGGAGGGCTGGGGATTGAAACCCGTATAATCGGCTGATGAATCCCAACCAACTGGATAGACTCGATAACTCCAATTCCCAGGAATCTTCAAACCATTCATTCCCTCAGCTTTAGTTATTTGGAGCTGTGAATATAATGATGCCATTGAAATTTGGTTATTATATTGTTCCCCGTTTCCCTTTGAATTCAAATACCAATATTGGTGCATACGCTTATTCCCCTCACTTTAAAAATGTAATGTTAGACTTAGCCTATGTAATATTCCTTTTTATGGATAGTTACATAACTAGATCTACAAGCCCGTATTTAAAGGAATGGGTGCGTGGTCTTGTTGATTTATCCCGCTATTTGTGGGCAGTAAGACCCCCGCCTCAAAATTCAGCGAAAGCAAAGAAGTTTGGGGGGACTGCCTGTAAAAGTCCCACTGATTAAAGTTTCACTTTATTTTAGAAGAGGATTTTCAGTTGCTCCTTTTGTTTATTTCAGGCCTAATTTAATTTCCGTTAACAAACGTGTTTATATATTCATTCAAAATCTTATTTAAATGTTTATAAAGGTTTAATCAATAAAAAAGATTTTAAAATGTTATGTTGAGCAAGTAGAATTGCTAAAAAGAGAATATCCATTCGAAGAGTTTGGCAAAATACTGCAAGGATAATGTATTCTTGTGCAGATATGCAAACGATTTAAACTAATCAATGAAATTTATAATGAAGGGGCAAATAAATATATGAGTGAAACATTACATAAAAGAAAACCACCATATTTAATGCTTGTAATCCTTTTTATTGGGGCATTTGTTTCATTTCTAAACAACTCGCTTTTAAATGTAGCCTTGCCATCAATAATGAAGGATTTAGACATTAAAGATTATTCAACGATCCAGTGGCTTTCTACAGGGTATATGCTTGTAAGTGGTATATTAATTCCGGCATCAGCATTTTTAATAACCCGCTTCTCCAATAGGAGCTTATTTATTACATCTATGGTGATTTTTATTCTTGGTACGGCCTTAGCGGCTTTAGCACCGAACTTTAGTTTATTACTTACTGGCCGGATGGTTCAAGCAGCAGGTTCTTCAGTCATGGGGCCTTTGTTAATGAATATTATGCTAGTAAGCTTTCCAAGAGAAAAAAGGGGAACGGCAATGGGGATTTTTGGATTAGTTATGATTACAGCTCCAGCAATTGGACCGACACTATCAGGTTATATTGTAGAGTATTATGACTGGCGTTTGCTTTTTGAAATGATTTTACCGTTAGCAATCATTAGTTTACTGTTAGGGATTTGGAAATCTGAGAACGTCATGAGACAAAACAAAAATGCAAAACTTGATTATCTCTCATTACTATTATCTTCTGTCGGTTTTGGCGGTTTGTTATATGGATTCAGTTCTGCAAGCTCCGATGGTTGGACGAATAAAGTTGTCTTAACAACCTTAATCATAGGCGCTATTGCCCTAATTACTTTCATTATCCGTCAATTAAAAATGAATGAGCCGTTATTGGATTTACGTGTTTACAAGTACCCAATGTTTGCACTTGCGTCTGTAATTGCAATTGTCAACGCGGTGGCCATGTTTTCGGGTATGATTTTAACACCAGCTTATGTACAAAACGTCCGTGGTATTTCGCCGCTGAACTCTGGGCTGATGATGCTTCCAGGTGCGGTAATAATGGGGGTTATGTCACCAATTACAGGTAAACTATTTGATAAATATGGCCCTCGGATTCTTGGCATAGTAGGACTTTCCATTACAGCTGTTTCAACTTATATGTTGGCAAACCTGCAAATTGACTCTAGTCACACACATATTATTCTTATTTACACACTGCGGATGTTTGGGATGGCAATGGTGATGATGCCACTTATGACAAATGGCCTTAATCAATTGCCAACTCGCTTAAATCCGCACGGTACGGCTGTTAATAATACAGCTCAACAAGTGTCCGGTTCGATTGGTACTGCTATTCTTGTTACGATTATGAATTCTGTAACAACAACAAAAGCTGAAAGTCTAATGTCGGATGTAGATCCAACGACCTTCACAGAAGCTACGAAGGCAGTATTAACTCAGAAGGCTTTATTATCGGGAATTCAATATTCATTCTATGTAGCGCTTGGCATGAATGTTGTTGCACTGCTATTAGTTTTTTTCGTTAAACGTGTAGATACAAGCGCGGAAGCTGTCGAGAGGTTAAATCGATAGAGAAAAATAAAACTCTAGATAATGATTCCTACAAGTTTTTTTGCTGATTAGTTAGACAAGGAAGCTTTTATCTGGTAGTTATCAAATCAAAGAAACTTCCAGTGAAATTTGCATTGAAAAATATTGAAAATAGGAGTGAGTGAAAAACGTAGGGGATTCCTCTACGTTTTTTTATGTGAACATTAATAAGGTGTTCCGATACTTGTAATCCTGCTCCCGCCACTTTGTGTCCACCAGCTTTGTAATATGTTTGCCGTAAACTTGGATTGAAAAGCTGCAGACGTCAACTGGAGTGCCTCTGCATATTTACCTTGTTGGAGATATGCAAAAAATAAAGACGTACGCTCCGTTAATGAGACTTGTTTCTTTTCTGCAGTTTGTGCCCCTTGTGTATCCCCATGAATAGCTGTTGTAAGCGGAAAAGAAGAAACACCTAAAGAAAAGAGTAGGGTAAAAGAAAGTGCTGATTTTTGTAACTTCTTTTTTTTCATCCTGTTTAACCTCCAAAATGTAATGGTATGAAATGGGTATGGTAATTAGTGGAATGTTTCCCTATTGGGGTTTCGTTACATGTAAGGGGGAATCCTGCATACATATCATAAAAAGCCCGTTTGAAAGAGTGGAGGAGTTAAGCAATGGATTTATACATAAATCTTTGCTAAATCATAGAAATCGATCGTTTTTCCAATAATGATCCCAATCCCGTTATGATGTAGGGGAAGAAAAACAAGAAGAGAGGGAGGCATACGATGAAGAAATTTTTATGATTCATTTCTACATTGTGCATGTTTGATTGGTAACAGGGTGTAGTAGCAAAGATGACACTGGAATTTCCATTACCCCATACCGAAAAAAAGGGTATAGGTATACTTTCCTGTTTAAAATATTGTTCGTATAGGAAGCGAATAAGCTTCCTATACGAACAACATTACATATTAATAATTTAGAGGGTTTTAAAAAGAAAGAGGTGGTTTTTAAATGTATAATGAGTCAATATATTATCCTTATATAAATTATGATCAATACTTCGATCGTCAATTCTCTGGTCCTCAGATTCCAGGTATACCTGGAATGCCAGGATTTCCGGGTGTACCAGGATTTCCGGGCGTACCAAGTATTCCAGGACAGCAAAGCTCACAAGCTCCAACATCTCCCCCCCATCATTTATTCCTCAACAATCAACAGCTTCACCATTTGCTGTTGATCCAGGAGCAATTTCATTATGTTTATTTCGAAATACTTATATATGGCTTAGTAATGGTGAACAATTTTGGTATTTCCCAATTTTTGTAGGACCACGCTCTGTTGCTGGTTTTAGATGGAACGGTAGGTTTTGGGTTATTTTTGGAATTGATACGAGAAGGATTATTTCATTTACATGTTTTTAAAAATTATAGAGTAACGATAGGGGTTTAATTATATAAACAAAAGAGGTATTTGAATGAAAAAATTTCAATCATTTGATGGTACAATAACTATGATTAACGATTTTGTAACAGGGTCAAACGAAGATATAGGATGTAATAAATTAATGTCCGTAGATAATGGTTATGGGAATCTAATAAATTTTGTAGTGAAACCAAATACGTATTTTATCGACTATGCAACGGTAGTAGTAGGAGATAAAGTAACTGGGTTTTACGATGCCAACGCTCCTGCTCCTCTTATTTTCCCACCACAATTTCAAGCGATTGTTATGGCAAAATATACACCGCATCAAAATGTAAAAGTAGACTATTTTAATGAACAGTTGGAGAGTAGTGATGGGAAATTAAAATTAAATATTTCTCCTTCTACTCAAATTTTATTAACAAATGGTCAATTCTTTACAGGTAATCTTGTAAATCGAAATTTAATAGCTATTTATAGTTTTACAACAATGAGTATACCAGCTCAAACTACACCATATAAAATCATTGTTTTGTGTCAAAAGTGATTTCTATTCTAAAGGGTCTCTCGGTTTATCAAACTACAATCCATTGTAGAATCAAAAATTTTAGCCATCTTATTGACCAGGTTCATAGGCATGTCAAGAGACGTTTTGCCAAATCTGCAGGATTTCAAAATCTTCGTCATGCTTCACGTACGATAAAAGGTATCGAGACCATTCATGCCCTATATAAACAACGGCGAAGTCTTCAAAGAGACTCCGCCTTTTCAACGTACAATAGTATTCCTTTCTAAATATGAAGATAAAAGTATCATAAATACATCAATATCATGAAGATACAGGAACCTAATATGTAATATTGCATATTAATGAATTTATATGAGTATATATAACATGAAAATCACTATAACGAACATGCAGGTTTCTTTTTTATTTGTTATTTTTATCAGTAAAGTAGACCACATATCAGCTTCAGATACTTGTTTTATGATACAAGTAATCAAACAAAAGGAGGGCCATACACCATAATTACACCATTATTAACAGGGCACTCTTTTAAGTACAGGAGATTATTAGCGGGTGGAGAAAATGTTGAAGATATACAGACAGATAAACATATTCCATATGAAAAAAATGAATTGCAGCAAACTCTAGACAAGTACGATTCGAAGGAGTTTGGGTTATAAAAAGAAAATAGAATAGATAAATTGACAAGAGAAAAGCACTTTGTGTATATCACAGGTGTTTTTTATTTTCATTTTGATATAGGGCTTGAATTAAATTCCCATGTTTTTTTGCAGCCATTCAATAATGAATATGTACATATTCATTATTGAAATTAGTAATAATAAAATGTATTATTGAAAAGCACTATTTATAATTCAAGTAATCAAGGCTATGTATCCATAATAATTTGAACATTCAGAAATTATAATATTATCATAAAAATGAGGTGAGGTTAATAGAAACAGTACATATTAAATGGTATGGATTGTATAGTTTAAATGATTTTTATAATAGAGAAGAAGCTTTTAAGAAGGGAATATTTGCAATCTCTAGAGTATATGCTAAGAATGAAACATTGATCTATATAGGAAAAACCAAAAGAAGCTTTATACAAAAGATAAGGGAACTTAATAAAGATTGGATTTTTGATGAAAGCGAATTAAAGATTACATTAGGAATAATAGAGTCTCCTAGTGGTGAAAGTTACTCTGAAAAAAAGGTAAAAGAGATAAAATCCCTTTTGATTTTACGACATACCCCAGTAGAAAACAACACATCTTTATTGTACCATAGAGGGCAGTTTAATTTGAAAATTATAAATAAGGGAAGAAGGGGCTTAATTGTTAAAAAGATTTCTACAGGAGATCTAATGTGGACGTAATTGGAATCACCTTTGAATAAAATGGAAGGTTTCTTACGAACAGATGCTTATCAATTTATAATGTATTAAAATATTTTTGAATAACATATGTCAGATGCTTGAAACAACACAAATTTTATTATGATATGAAATCTTGTATGGGAATTGTAATTCATTTCCATTGTTTAATGA
The DNA here is from genome assembly GCF_016650875.1 of Bacillus sp. TH30. Taxonomy (NCBI): domain Bacteria; kingdom Bacillati; phylum Bacillota; class Bacilli; order Caryophanales; family Bacillaceae; genus Bacillus; species Bacillus sp. TH30. The sequence goes on from NZ_JAEKEY010000002.1 coordinate 4,776,294, forward strand.
AAATATTAAGAATTATAAGGATAATGCATAAAGATTAGAAGAGAAAATAAACTCGGAGGTTTAAAAAATGGGACAAGGAAGCAGGTTTCAAGAAAAACAACAAAATCGTCGTAAAAAGGTGATTTTTAATATTGCATTTACTTTGGTATTAGTGACAGTTGGTATAGTGACATACCAGTTGTTTTCCCCTTCTGATACATCAAAGAAAGCAATTGCTCAAGAAAAGAAAGCAACAAAGATAGAAGAGAAGAAACATAAAGAGAAAGAAGCAGCGCAGTTAGAAGAGAAGAAACGTGAAGTGAAAGAAGCAGCGCAGTTAGAAGAGAAGGAACGTGAGGAGAGAGAAGCAGCACTGTTAGAAGAGAAGAAACGTGAAGAGAGAGAAGCAGCACTGTTAGAAGAGAAACAAAAAGCAGAAAAATCGGTAAAAACGAGCGAAAATGAAAATAAAGAGGTAGAAAAAACGGCATCTCAAGAAAAGGGTTCTCAAACTAATCCTTCTTGGAAGCCAATTGGTACAGAGCAAGGAGCAAAACCTGCAATGAAATTTAAAGAAGGAACAGTAGATTGGAATGAGATGAAAAAAGCAATTTCTTATGCTGTTGATGTTCCAGAGGGTCAATTGATTTTTGATTTTATTGGAAATAATGGTGAAAATAAAGCCTACGGTAATGTACGAGATAAGCAAAGTAATAAAAAATATAAGGTTGATATTGATTGGGTAGAGAATCAGGGCTGGAAACCAGTATCTGTTCAAGTGGTAAAATAAATAAGCAAAATGTAAATGCTATCCTCTCTTGTTGTGAGCGACTAAGCTATTAAGTGATGATATAGAAGTTCATATAGTAGAGATTCCCAAGTTGATGCAGCAATGGCGCGAAGAGAAAGTCAATCCGGGGGAAGATTCGTTTGTTCGTTGGTTATTATTATTACCTGCGAATGAAGATGAACATCTCACACAAACATTGGAGGATATTGCCATGAACCGAGATCCGATTTTACAAAAAGCAATGAATAAATGGGAACGTATGAGTCAAGATTCTTCTTTCCGTCAAGCATATGAAGCAAGAGAAAAGGCCTTAATGGATGAGGCAGCAAAATTTGCTCATGCAGAACAACAAGGAATTAAAAAGGGAATTGAACAAGGGGTTGAGCAAGGAAAGATGCAACTCATTCGAGGCATGCATAAAAATGGTGTGTCTGTAGAAGACATTGCAAAGCTTACAGGATTACCAGAAATAGAAATACAGCGATTTTTGCAGAGCTAGTTCTTAGAGAAAGCATTTTATCCAATAAAATGCTTTCTCTAACTCTGCCTGAAAAAAAGATGAGATGTCTCAATCTTCTTTTTCTATTTTTAGGGGATACGGAAACATCACTATCAAGCTAATGAAAACGAAATAATCCAAGACCGAAAACTCCTTCCTCAAAAATATAAAGGTGTGAAACACTAATTTTAGGTGGGAGATGAATATCAGTAGGCGTAAGCCTACGTTTTTTTAATACTGTAGATATCGTATAAAAAGGTGAGGTGCACCCTATGTTAGTAAGTAAGGCATATAAATTTCATATCTACCTAAATAAGAAACAAGAAATATTAATTGCTAAAACCATTGGTTGCAATCGCTTTGTATTCAAAACATGAAATTAATTAGCTAAATTCTTCTCTAAATAAAAGACCACTGATTTTTTAAACCGGTGGTCTTAAGTTTATATACTATTCATTTGTATAAGTCTCATATTCTTCTAGTGTCTTTAAATGATTTTTGTAATAGAAGCTTCTTATCTTTCTTATTCAAATGTTCCCTTCACTATCGAAACTTTATTTTCTACCATAAACTTTCCTTTTGCAATGACGCTGTGAATGTCCAACGTTTCTTTTTCCAACAATACGATGTCAGCATCCTTCCCGGTTTGGATACAGCCCTTACTTGAAAGTTTCAGCAATTGTGCGGGATTCGTGGTAATGACTTCTAGTGCCGTTTCTAACGGAATACCTTCCACTAAAACAGATTCTCGTACTTCGTGAAATAGCGAAGATACTTTTCCGACTTGAAGGCCTGCATACTCCCCATTGTTGTCAAAGAAGGGGAGGCTGGCTTGTCCATCTGAGGAGAAGGTGATGTGTCCGACTGGGACCCCATCTTCAAGCATTATACGTAATGCCTCACTGCATTTCACTTCCCCGTCCTCCAAAAATTGAGGAGTAGTACTTGTGGTAAAGTCTACGTAACCGCCTCGCTTTGCGTAATCAATACCCGCCCTAAATAATTCTTCGTTTCGGTTTATATGTGTTGGATGGAAGTGCCGAATTGGAATGTTGGTTTTATCTGCAATTTCATGTAACAATGAAAGTTTTCCTTCTCCGTCCCCTACATGAACTTCTATTATGCCAGCTTTTCCTGACAGAATACCGCCATTGCGTGCGGCAGTGGCGACTTTAACTATTTCCTCAAATGTAGGTTCTGATGATCTATGGTCGGAGATAGCAATCTCTCCAACACCAATAATTTTGTCAATTAAAATAATATCATCTTCGATTTTTCCCGTCAGCGTTTTTACTGGCACTTGATAGGAGCCTGTGTGAATGAAACAAGAAACTCCCTCTTCTTCAAGTGCCCGCGCCTTGGCAAGCAGACTTTCCATTTTACGTGTTGTCCCGTCAGTACCGAGTAAACCGACTAGTGTTGTAATACCTGCAGTTGTAATATCAGTAAGCATCAGCTCAGGTGTGCGGGTTTTGAATCCGCCTTCTCCGCCTCCACCAATAATATGAACGTGTGAATCGATAAATCCTGGAACAACCAAAAGATTTGCCGCATCAATGACTAGAATAGGAGCAAAGTTGTTAGGAATTGCGATTCTATCATCTATGAATGCGATTTTATCATCTGCAATTAATATGTCTTTCCGTCCTAGGTAGTTGGGTGCGTATACTTCTCCATTTTTTATTAAGGTAATCAATTCTTTTCTCCTCCTGTCAATACTTTTCGTTTTATATCAGAATGGACCATATCCTATGAAGTGAGCTATGATAACCGCTACTAATCCGATGAGATAGTGAATGAATACAAGTGGCAGAATCCACTTTGCCCACTTTGTCCAAGAAATTCCTGCAATCGCCAAGCCTGCCATTAAGGTCGTAGCGGTCGGAAAAATCATATTTCCGATTCCGTCAGCAAAAGAGAACGATAAAACTGCAGTTTGGCGTGTAATACCCAATAAGTCTGCAAGTGGCACCATAATCGGCATTGTCAGCATCGCATGACCCGTGCCAGATGCTAGAACAAAATGAATAAGAGCTTGGAAATTGTACATGCCAACAACGCTTAAATAGTCCGGAATATGCTTGATTGATACAGATAATTGATGCAGCATAGGGTCAACGATATGCCCTTCATTTAATACAACAAGAATGGCGCGCGATACACCGATAATCAAGGCACCACCGAGCAAGGATGCAGAGCCGTTTATAAAGGAGTTAACAATCTGATCTGCAGATAGTTTTCCGATGATCCCAATCATTATTGTCAATAAAAGGAATAAAGATGAAATTTCTGTAATGTACCATTCGAATTTGATTACACCAAACGCCAAAACGATATAATTAATTACAAAAGCTCCTAAGATGAACTTATGTCTTCCTGTTAACTTCTCACTTGATTGCAGTAATTTTTCCGCTTCTTCTTTTGTATATTTTCCATAGATACCAATAGAAGGATCTTTCTTTACCTTCATTGCGTAACGATAGATATAAAGAACAGAAACAAGGTAGATGATAATAAATAAAATAAGGCGAAACACTATGCCTGAGAACATTGGTAATTCTGCGATTCCTTGTGCAAGCCCTACTGTGAAAGGATTCATGATGGCAGTTGTAAACCCTGACAATGCTCCTACTATGACGATAGCAGTTCCTGTAATTGCATCAAATCCCAGAGCCAACGCCAGTGGAATGATAAGAGGAAGATAAGCTAGTGTTTCTTCCGCCATCCCCATTAAAGAGCCACCTACAGCGAAGAACAGCGTCACGACAGGAATCAATAGTTTTTCACGCGTCGACAACTTCCTAGCCATTGTAGCGATAAGCACATCAACCGTACCAGTTGCTCTTAAGACACCAAAAAATCCTCCGATAATCAATAAGAAAAATATAATATTGCCGGCTTCTACCATTCCTGTATGAACAGCTTTTATCATATCGAAAAATCCGACCGGAGCAGATTCTATTGATTTAAAAGAATTTGGGTCTACAGTAGTCCGGTTATTCACTTCAATCCGTGCATATTCTCCGGTCGGTAAAAAATAAGTTAATAGAGTCGCTGTTACGAGAATGCCGAATAGCAATACAAAAACATTAATTTTTTTCTCTTTTTTTCCAAGTGAAACAGCCTGTTCTTGTAGTTGGCTCATATGTGTTCCTCCTTTGTATTTAAAATAAATGGATTGAAATAGAACGCTTACAAAAATACCGCTAATAGACCATGTTCTTTTCTCGTATTCTGCTGTTTCCCTCCTTTTCATAACCTCGGACACTTCATTAATTTATATATGCAATATGTGTGCCAATATTGATAGTGTGATTTTTAAGGAGATTTTTATGGCAAGAGTAGAGATTTTGGTTTTTATTGTCCTTTTTTGGCGATATAATAGAACCAATTTAAATATAGGCAGGTGTCTTAATGTTAAAATCCTCACTTACACTTATAGCTGGAAGCTCAAAAACAACGCAAGCCTTACAGGAGCAACTAGAACAATTGCTTGGAGACTATGTTTATATTAAAAGCCATGCTGGGGATGAGGGAATACCGCAGTCTCTTGAAGATACAATTATTTTGTATTCATCAGCTTCTGTTTATGATCAAACAAATGGTATGTATAGCGTGAATGCTGAGAAAATAATTGTGGGAAAGAGAACAGTTCATCATGAATACATTGATAAACTTTTAAGAATACCTGAAGATTCATCAGTTCTAGTGGTGAATGATAATGATGATGCAACAATAAATCTTATTGAATCCTTATATCAACTTGGTATAAATCATATTCAATTTATCCCTTTTCGGAAGGGGGTATTGTTTTATGATGATGTTCGAATTGCTGTTTCGCCAGGAGAAACACATCTGTGCCCTTCTTACATAAAAGAAGTAATTGATATAGGTGTACGTCTTTTTGATATGACAACAATTCTGGAAGTTGTAGAATGTTGTGGTTTGAGCAAGGATATATCCTCGAAGATTTCAGAAAGGTATATTAGCAATATCATTGAATTACAACGTAAGTTATTACATGCAGAGCGGGATGCTAAGCAGATGAGTGAGCACATCCAAAATGTGTTAGGAACTGTCGATGATGGAATATTAGTCGTTAACCAGGAAGGGCGGATTACGGTATTCAATGAACGTCTTACGGCATTGTTTCATATTGTGGCGCAAGATGTGGTTAATGAGTATGTAGAACATGTGATGAGTCGTCGGGATATTACCGATTTCATCATGAATGGAAAGGATGAAAGCAAGTTCTTCGACATAGATGGCGTGGATGTCGTAATTTTTCGTTTGCAAATGATGCAAGAAAATACAATTGTCGCAACTTTTAAGAGTGTACATCAAGCCTTTGAAATTGAAAAAACAGCGCAAAGAGAAATGCGTAATAAAGGATTTCATACAAAATACGGATTTGAGGATATTATCGGTGAACATATTGTAATGAAAGAGCGTAAGCGAATCGCCAAGAAACTTGCCTTATCGGAACATCCGATTTTAATTCAGGGTGAAACAGGAACAGGAAAAGAACTGTTTGCCCATGCTATTCATGAGCATTCATTGCGAAAAAACGGACCGTTTCTGGCTGTAAATTGTAGCGCATTAACAGAGAGCCTGCTTGAAAGTGAATTGTTTGGTTACGAAGAAGGGACATTTACAGGAGCACAAAAGGGGGGCAAGAAAGGTCTGTTTGAATTAGCGGATAACGGAACTATCTTTTTGGATGAAATCGGGGACATAAGTCTTACTGTTCAATCACATCTGCTGCGCGTTCTGCAGGAGGGAGAAATCCGCAGAATCGGTGGTGTAAGAATTATACCTGTCAATGTTCGAGTGATTACCGCAACAAATAAAGATCTTCAAGGAAAGATAAGGGCCGGTTCATTCAAAGTCGATTTATTTTACCGGTTGAATGTACTTAATCTCTGTATTCCACCACTCATTGAGAGAAGAGCGGATATACCAATTTTGATTAAGCATTTCATCACAAAGAGCGGAAAATGGGTAAAGATAGAACAAGATGTGCTGGAGTATTTCATGCAATATGAATGGCCTGGAAATATACGAGAATTAAAAAGCACAATTGATTATATGCTGACAATTTGTGAGGGAAATATCGTGACGAAAGGAGATCTTCCGTCCATGCTGGGACAAGAGGGGGGCAGCGTGAAATCCGAATATCCCATATGTGGAAGTATACTGGAAATGAAGGAGCATGTTTTTATCTTGGAAGTAATCAAGCAATGTAACGAAAAAGGAAAGGCGGCAAGCAGAGATCTACTTTCAAGTAAAAGCAAAGAATCAGACTTTGCTTTATCCCCTCAGCAAATCCGTCGCCGTCTGGATATTTTAGAAAGTGAAGGATTTGTCGTAAAAGGAAGAGGGCGAGCCGGTACAAAGATTACTGATGCCGGAATAGAGTATCTGTATTTTCTTAAATCAAAGTATGCTGTGTATTGTTAAAGAAATCATTCCTATATTTTGATTGTGAATGGAAAGGATATAATTAGACATTACAGATTCTGGTGCAAACTTTGCAAGTAATCCCCTAATGATCAAATTACATCTAATTTGATTTATAACAGATTGGCGTCATAGACGACCAAATAAAAACACAGGGTTTTATCTCTGTGTTTCTTCAAATTTTCGTTTTTGAATATATGTTTGAGCATGAATAATTTCTTCCTGAAGCTCTTTTAATTCTTTCATAGATTCTGATTCAATAGCCATGTAAGTAGTAACTAAACTAATCATCATATCCATCTTCTCTACTATATTTTGAATGACCTGTTCAGATTGCTCTTTTTTAGGGTGTTGTATGGCTATTAATACATTTTCTATATAATTGTTCTTTCTTTGCTGGATATCATAAATAAACTGTTTTGTGTTTGAGTTCATTTGTTGTTCCTCCGTTTTGGATATATTTCCATTCTATTATATTTGAATAGAAAGTATTGGATTCCCCTAAAATCATACCTGTCTCGCACCCTTTCTAAAGTAATAGTAACAGTATGTCCAAGGTTTATAGATTCATTGCAATTGTCCTTAAGTTCTTGCACCAGAACCAGCCAACTTGAAATGGGTCCAAAGGTGGTAAGTCAATTAGAGTAGAGAACTAATTATGCTGTAGTAGGATTAATGTTATGTATAAATGATAAAAAGCAATGAATATGCACAATTTCATATGTAAATAGGTACTTTTTGTTAACTCTTTTAAAGGGAAGGAATTGTATGAAATTAGTATGATAGAATCAATTTGTATTAAATCGAAAGGGGATGAGAGTATGCTAAAAAGAATGATTTTAGGAGTTTCATCATTAGTAGCGGGAGCAACAGTTGGCTTAGCGACTGATGTTTCCGCAGCACCTGCCCCACCATTAAAATCATTAAATGTAGTAAAAGTTGAATCTCAATTAGGCGGAGTTGAATTTATTGGTCCTAATAATCTAAGTACAGTTAAAGATCATGGAGGAAGCTATTTATACAAATGAAATGGGATATGGTAAAAATCCGATTGCTCAAATGAGTGGTCAAAAACTAAAAAAAGTAGATTCTAAGATGACTGATATTAATGGTGATAGAACAGTTGATGGATGGGAATATAAATGGGATGCCTCGGGACAGCAAAATGGACAATCTAAATATCAAAACACATCTACAAATGGACCCTGGAATACATTATCTACGTCATTAAATATTAAATAAGCTAACAGAAGAATCTAATGTTAATTTTTTGGTCGGTTGCAATAAATGTAATGTTTAGGTAAGTAAAGGAGTCTACGTTTTTTAGCGGGCTCTTTTAATCTAATGATAAGATACTGGCAAATTGATAAGCTATTTTATCCAATTGTCACATTCGAAATTTACATAATGTTATTTCAGTAAGCAAATTTATGTTTAATAGTGTGAGTAATTAGACATAAATCTATCAAAAAATCAATAAAGTTATTAAATGAGTCTTTCAGCATAACTATCTAAAACTACATATTTATGAATTTTTATAATATTTTTAGTATATATCTAGTCCTAAATCATACCATTTTATAACAAAATACTATAATTTGATTAGTAATAGTAGTGAAAAAAACATTAAACATAACTAGGTAATATAGCTAATGTTATTTTTTTACATAATTTGTTTAATGGTATGCATATCGTTATTATTCAATGTAACTAAAATAATTTAAAAGGAGATAGGAAGTTATGTTTAAAGTAAAAATAAATGGAAGAATCAAAAAGATTGTTATGATTTCTGCGGCTTGTACCATGATGTCAATGTATGGAGCACCAATTTCTAGTACAGAGGCAGCAATCCGATCGCATGCTCCATCAGTTTATGTAACACCACAAAATACTGCTGCTTCAGATATTATTAGCATAGACTGGTCACCAATCCAAACGGCACCTTATACATATTGGGCTGTACATAACTGGAATCAGGGAGGAGAGGGTGGCGGTTATGCTGGCTTCCAACAACAAAGCGGTTTTGATCAAACCGGTAAACGTACCCTTCACTTTGCACTTTGGGATCCAATAGCATCAAACCAAGCAATTAAAGCTGAATATTTATCGCCGACTTCAGAAGCCAGTAGATTTGGTGGAGAAGGAACAGGTTTGAAGGTACAAACAACTTATAATTGGAAAGATAGTGAATGGTATCGAATGACACTACGTTCTTGGCAAGAAGATGGTCATACAAAGTTTGGCCAGTGGATAAAAGATAATAAATTAAATCAATGGAAGTTAGTTGCTATTATGGATCATCCAGTTGCGAATGTTCCATTTAACTATGGTTTATCGATGTTTCAAGAGGACTGGGCTGGTAATGGACAAGATGTAAGAGAAGCACGCCTTAAAAATGGCTATAGCAGAAAAGTTTCAGATAAACAATGGAATTCTTGGAATAATCAGCGTATCTCTGGGCAACATGATACCTCTTATCAATACGATGGAGGAGCAACTTCAGAATATCTATGGGTTAAGGCGGGAGGAAATACTCAATCAACTATTGGTACTGGAAAGACTTTTAATATAAATCAGCCTAGTCAACCAGAAATGGGAAATTTGGATTTTGATATTCAAAATATTCGTTTTGAAAATGAAAAATTAAATGTGTCTTGGAAATTGAAAGAACAAAGTACTCCCCAGTTTAAAGGGAAAATTGAAATCTATGACAATGAAAAGTTAACGGGACAAGCTTTGAAAGTAATCGACAATATTAAGTCCTATCAAACTGAGGTAAGTCAAACTATGCAATTGCCTCAAACAGCTTATGCTAAAATTACATTAACAGATATATTTGATCGAACTGTAGAGAAAAAAGTAGCAATTACAAATGGAAATTCTGATATTTTAGTAGGGAATCAATTTGCATGGTCCCTAAAAGGAATTAGTGATTTCGAGTTTGCTAAAATCAATTTCAATAAGTCGAAAGAAGAAATGCAAATTGACTTAAAAGCAGGCGTACCGCATCATTATTTTAATGAAACATATGCGAGTATTAAAGTACAAAATGCATCAGGAAGAGTAGTATACAATAAAGATATTTATGGAAACAAACAACAAAATGCTGAATCGCAAAAAGTTCCAGTCAAAGTAGGCGATTATATTGAGTTGACACACTTAGAGGGTGTGAATAGAGCTACTTTCAAAAATGTAGACAACAGTAAACAAGAGAGCTTTGGAAAAAAAGCCATGTACGAAATTACAAAAGAAGGTCTGAAGAAAGTAGAAAAAATGCCAGAAGCAACAATTTTAGATGGAAATCAATTTGTATGGTCCTTAAAAGGATATAGTAATCGAGAAATTGCAAAAGTAGATTATAACAAAACGTCAGAAGAGCTAAAAATAAAATTAGAAGTTGGTATACCGCATTCATACTTCAATAGTACATATGCGAGTATTAAAGTCCAAAACTCATCCGGTAGCGTTATATGCAATAAGGAAATCGTAGGGAATAGACAACAAAATGCCGAAACCCAAACTGTGTCTGTAAAAGTGGGAGATTACATTGAATTAACTCATATAGAAGGAGACACAGTAAATGAAAAGACACGCGCAACATTAACGAATCTTGAAAATAACAAAAATGAAACTATTGGAAAGACAGCAAGGTATCAGGTTACAACAGAGGGCTTAAAAAAAGTAGAAAAAATGCCAGAGACAACAATTTTAGACGGAAAACAATTTGCATGGTCCTTAAAAGGATATAGTGATCGAGAAATTGCAAAAGTAGATTATAATAAAACAGCAGAAGAGCTGAAAATAAAATTAGAAGCTGGCATACCGCATTCGTACTTTAATAGTACATATGCAAGTATTAAAGTCCAGAACTCATCCGGTAGCGTTATGTACAATAAGGAAATCGTGGGAAATAGACAACAAAATGCTGAAACCAAAACAGTGCCTATAAAAGTGGGAGATTATATAGAATTTACTCATATAGAAGGGGAAGCAGTAAAGGAAAAAACGCGAGCGAATTTAACTAACCTTGAGAATGGAAAACAGGAATATATAGGTAAGAAAAGAATATATCAGGTTACATCTACAGGATTAATAAGACAATAAATGTATTAAAAAGTTGGGGGAATCCTCAACTTTTTTTATTGAAATAAAAGGTTCTGGTGCAAAAACTTCAAGGTAATTACAAGTAATCTCTAAAACTTGGACATACTGATACTATTACTCTAAAAAGGTGTGTAATCGGTATGGAAAAGAAAAATTGGTTCAAATGGAAGCACTATCAGCCTGATATTATTTTATTAACGGTAAGATGGTACCTACGGTACAACCTAAGTTTTCGTGATTTGGCGGAAATGATGGAGGAACGGGGTTTATCCATTTCTCATACAACGATTATGCGTTGGGTTCATCAGTATGGTCCTGAATTGGACAAACGGATCCGACGTTACCTCAAACAAATAAATGACTCTTGGAGATTCGATGAAACCTATATCAAAGTAAAAGGTCAATGGATGTAACTGTATCGTGCTGTTGATTCGAGCGGAAACACAATCGATTTTTTCCTAAGCAAAACAAGAAATCATAAGGCTGCAAGGCGCTTTTTCAAGAAAGCTTTGTGGTCTTTTCATGTTTCAAAGCCACGTGTAATAACAGTCGATAAGAATCCAGCTTATCCGATAGCAATTGAACAGTTAAAAAAAGAAAAAAGCATACCTAGCGGTATGCGACTTAGACAACAAAAGTACTTGAATAACATAGTAGAACAAGATCATCGCTTTATAAAGAAGCGAATCCGTTCTATGCTAGGCCTTAAATCTTTTGACACAGCTACATCCATTCTTTCTGGAGTAGAAGCCATGCTTATTTTTAAAAAGATTTTCCACAATCAGGCGCATTTCAGCGTCTTTTTTGCATGAAAAGTCCAGCGAGTGGTATAAAAACGAAGTATTTGTTAAGTAGTAAAAAAGTTGTTTGAAAAACAACAGTCATGTTATTCAACAATCTGTCGATTGTGTTGAATGAAAAATAAAGAAAATAATTTGCTTAATAAAAACAGATTATCTTCTTCATCATACAATCTAAAAAATCATTTATGAAACGAGTTTTAGACCTATTGCAGCACCTAAAACCATACCTATAAAAATAAGTCTTTTCCAGTCTTTTGATTCCCCATAAAAAACCATGCCTAAAATTGCACCACCAGACGCACCAATTCCAGTCCAAATTGCATAGGCTGTCCCCATAGGTAGTGTTTCCATTGCGTAAGCAAGAAATATAAAACTTAATCCAAATCCGAGAATTAACAAAAATAATGATTGCCAATTTCGATCTTTATGCAATTTATTTATCATAGCAACACCAAACATTTCACACAGTCCTGCTAAAATTAAGGAAATCCAAGCCATTAGGATTCATCTCCTTCCTGAACTTTGTCATCTGTAACTAATTTCAAGCCAATTACTCCAGCTAATAAAAATAAAATCAAGAGTACTTTACCCATTTTAAATGGTTCACCAAAGAACAAGATTTCAGAAAAGACAGTTCCAGCTGTACCTAATCCAACAAAAACAGCATAAACAGTTCCCACGGGAAGTATTCTTCCTGCCATAATCATTAAATAAAAGCTCAAAAATATAGCAATGATAGTCCCCGTCCAAGTCCAAAAGTCATCAGCATGTTTTAAACCAATTACCCAAAAAATTTCAAAGAAAGCAGCAACAAATACTTTAACCCAGTCTTTATTCATTTAAAAGACACCTCCAATTTTATTCTTACCAAAAAAAACAAAAAAAGCCTAAGAGATAGCTGTTAAACAGTTTCTCCCATGTTTTTATCCTTCAGTGACACGGCAAATCTGTGAGTTTACTCTGGCCAAGACTCACACTACTTTATCGGGGTAGCATCACATGCCCAGCATGCTAGAAATAACAAATTACCTCATACCCATTAAGCTAATATTTTGAGAGCCCTCCATAACGAAAAGTTTACCTCTTCACTGTTAGTTATGAGATTTTGGTTCGTTTTTAAGAACAATTGATTTCTTAAGTTGATAGGCATGGGCCGTACCCCTGTTACCGTTTCTGTTCCGTTATTATACAAACCCAAATTTGTTCCGCATCTTAAAGTGGAACAAATTTATTACTTAGATTGTCTATTAAGTGTAATCCTAAAAACGTAGTGCTCAAACTTGATACACTGAATTTGGTTTGACATCTATTTTAAGTACTGCAAAATATGAAAGGACTGATTATCTTGAAAAGTACAAGGATGTTAAAAATAAGGATTTGTACTAGAATACTAAGTTTGAGTCTTGCAAGTGTAAAACTTTTTACAGGTGAACCATTGTAGGTGGAAGCAAAAGAAAAAGTAGAGAAAACTAAACATGCAAATCATGCGTCTCATTGAGAATTCGCGCAACTCGAGAAAAAGTTTGACGCTCGACTGGGTATCTATGAAATCGACGCCGTTACATACTGGCTAGTTACTTATCGATCACCTAATGAACGGTTTGTTTAAGAGTTAATCTAAGTTTTATAATCTATAGATTAGGAAAATATTTACTGATTCCGGTTAACAAACTTTTTAAATACAAGTATATTTCTGAAGGTGACCCCAATAAATTTAAGTAAATCAACGCGAGAGTTGAAAGGCAGGAGAAAGTAGCATGTCAGAAAATTATCGTTCTCGAGAGGAGCGGCGACAAGTTAAAAAGAAAGAACAACCAGCTTCTAAAAAAAAGAAACAACAAGGTAAAAAATTGTTGTTTCGCAAATTTTTAATCAGTTGCTTACTACTTGGTATTGTAGGGTTAGTCGCAGGGGTTGCTACCTTTTTCATTATGATCAAGGATGCGCCAAGACTTGAGAAAACAAAACTTGTTAATCCGTTATCCTCAAAAATTTATAATAAAGATGGGAAATTGATATATGAATATGGGAAAGAAAAACGAACAAATATTATGTATGATCAAATTCCTAAATTAGTAGAAAATGCGTTTTTAGCGGCAGAAGATGCACGTTTTTATGAGCATAGAGGCGTAGACTTTAAAGGTACTGCACGTGCAGTTTTAGTCACCCTAAAAGGGGATTACGGCTCTCAAGGTGGAAGTACGATTACTCAGCAAGTTATTAAAAATTACTTCTTATCAATGGAAAAAACGTCAAAGAGAAAGGTGCAAGAAATTTATTTAGCGTATAAGCTAGAACAACAGTATTCAAAACATGAAATTTTAGAAATGTATTTAAATAAAGTTTACTTAGGCAACCGTTCATACGGAATCGCAACAGCAGTACAAAATTACTATGGTAAGGAATTGAAAGATTTAACACTACCAGAAGTCGCGATGCTTGCCGGTTTAATGAAAGCGCCTAATAACTATGATCCAACGAAAGAACAAAATATCAAAAAAGCAACAGAAAGAAGAAATGTTGTACTTCAATTAATGAATCGACATGGTTATATTACAACAAAGGAAATGGAAGACGCATCAAAAATTCCAGTAACAGATGGACTTAAGAAAGTAACTGAACAAAAAGAAATGCCATATCCCGCGTTTATGGATGCGGTTGTGAAAGAAGTTGAAAAAGAGTTGCCAGATACTAATATTGGATCTGACGGTTTAGAATTTTATACAACATTGGATCCAAAGGCACAGGATTTTGCGGACAAGCTTTTAGATGAAAATATTATTAATTATCCAAATGAGAAATTCCAAGGGGCTTTCACATTTATGGATACGAAAACTGGAGAAGTTCGTGCAATTGGTAGCGGACGTGGTGAAAATAAAGCTGTATTTAAAGGGCATAATATAGCGATTGAATTAAATCGCTCAGCAGGTTCAACGATGAAACCAATTTTTGATTACGCTCCTGCAATTGAATATTTAAAATGGGCTACTTACCATCAAATTGATGACTCTCCATTTAAGTATTCAACAGGACAAGAAGTTAGAAATGCAGATAGAAAGCATTTAGGACCAGTTACAATGCGAGATGCATTGAAAACGTCACGAAATATCCCGGCTATTAAAACTGCAAAAGAAGTAGGAATTAATAAATCAAAAGCTTTCTCTGAAAAGCTAGGTATTAAATTTAATGTAGCACCGACGGAATCAACAGCGATTGGTACAAATGAAGCGTCACCAACTGAAATTGCAGGTGCTTATGCGGCATTTGGTAATGATGGTAAGTATACGAAGCCGCATTTTGTTAAGAAAGTCGTTTATCCAGATGGTAAATCAAAAAGCTTTGAGCAAAAGCCAAAACGAGTTATGAAGGATTCTACAGCATATATGATTACTGATATGCTTCGTACTTTTGTTTCATCTGGATTGGGTACAGCAGCTAATATAGGTTCTTTGGATGTAGCGGGTAAAACAGGGACTACAAACTATTCTTTAGAACAAATAGCACAATATAATCTACCAGAAAGTGCAACTCGTGATAGTTGGTTTGCTGGTTATACACCACAATATACGATGGCAGTATGGACTGGATATACAAAAGATAGTAAAGATGATTATATTAGTAGTAAAAATACGAAAATTGCTCAATTGATATTTAAAGAAATGATGAGCAATTTCGCTACAGATAAGTCACAATTTAAAATGCCGAACAGTGTAGTTCAAGAAGGTAGCGAATTACGTATTAAAGGTGAGAAGCGTGATTCTCCTCCAAATACGAAAATACCAAATACGACTGAACAGCATAGTAATAATAATCAAAATAAGCAAAAAGAAAAGCAAAAGAAACAAGAGGAATTAAAGAAACCAGAAGAGCAAAATGAGCCAAACAGTGGTAGTGGAGAAGGAAATACACCACCACCAAACAATGGTAGTGGTCAAGGAAATACAACACCGCAAAACAATGGTAGTGGTCAAGGAAATACAACACCACCAAACAATGGTAATGGAGAAGGAAATACAACGCCGCCAAACAATGGGGATGGCCATGGAACGCCAACGCAACCAAGTAATGATGAAAATACAGGAGAGGGTCCAGCCGATAATGGATAATAAGTAATATGAAGAAATCGTTGGTTTTATTTTTAAAATAACGTTTGATCAAAAATACCTTACAAACCCATATTTTAAAATAAACAAAAAAACCCCAATATTTGATTTTTAGAAATAAAATTATTTCAAATGCTGTAGCTGTGATTTAGCTAACCCTGCGCCGATAATAGCACCAATAATTAATGCGCAAGCAATTAAAATACCTAAAATAATTAACATAGCAAAAGTGATTTTTTTCGCTGTATTTCCTTTCGGAGCAAGAATAGCTAATACAATAAATAGACCCTAACAAGTTTTAAATTTAGGCTAAGCTAAGCAATTCAATGTTATCAATCTGTGTGTTTTTACATATTGGAAAAATAAGGAGGTTATCAAAGGCTGAACGAAACTCTCAGCGGATGATAACCTTCTGAAATAGCGTGTCAATGATTTAAATAGATATCCTCACAAATATATTATTGAGCCACTCCAAATACATTGATTTCAGCCGCACTTGTCCATGGATTATTGTTCACCTCGCTTAATGCACGTATTCTAATATAACGACCTGTCTTGTTTGCAAAGCTGATTTCTTTCAAATTAGTATTATTGGCAAAAGCACCTATGGATACAGCTGTTCCCAAATTCACTCCATCACTACTAACGTAAAACTCATAGTCCTTAATCGTTCCGTTGATTTGGCCATCTTGCCTTGGCAGATAGCTAAATTTGGAGAGGTTATAGGTTGCACCTAAATCAATTTGAATCTCGTGCGGCATTGGAGCCACCGGGCTCCAGTTTGTATGCCAAAATGTGTCTTTGTTTCCATCAAAGGCATACGTACCTAAATTGTACCAATTATAGCTATCTACATATTTAAGTGACCTGGAAGTCATTTATCATTTCGTACATTTACAAAAAGATATGGATGAGAACAAAAATAGAAAAGAGGATACGAAAAAGAGTTATATATCTGAAATCTTGTCATTTTGTCAGTGCATGGTGCAGCATGCGGAAGAATTCGAATTGAATGGGGAAGAGGTTCAGCAAAATGACTCGTTATTGAAAACATTACAGCCTTGGCATATTCGTAAATATAATGCTTGGTTGAAGCAGGTAGAGAACGGTAGGAACGGTAGCACATATGCGGTCGCAACACTTGCGAAGAAAACAGTACTCATTCGTTCTTTTCTAAAACATCTTCATGTATTTTCTTATATTGAAAAGCCTCTTCATGAAGAACTGCAGCGCGCTAATGTAAATGAACAAGATCGGCCGAATCGAGACCTTTCTTATGATGAAGTGATGAAAATTCTAGGATTTTATAAAGAAAGAGGGCATGTAGTAAACTATGCAATTTTACTAGCTCTGGCAAGTACCGGTGCAAGAATTCAAGAATTGTGCACCGCGAGAGTGAAAGATTTACATTATGACGGAAAGTATTGGCTAAGGGTCAAGGGAAAAGGGGATAAAGTGCGTGAACTTTTCATTCCTGAATATTTATACCAATGTATTAGCGAAATGAGACGGAGAAGAGGATTCCAAACTATATTGGATCGGGGAGATGAATGTCCTTTATTCGTAAATCAAAGAGGAAATTTTTATAATCCAAAAACGTTATCAAATCAGGTAACAGATATGATAAAAAAGACAAATTTAGATTTTCTAAAGTATCGTGAAAATCCTGTAACGGCACATACATTCCGTCATGCTTTTGCAATCATGGCAGTTGAACAAGGAAATGCGGATTTATATCATTTAATGCAAACGCTTGGGCATGAAAATATCCAAACAACAAAAATCTATTTAGAGAAGCATATGAAACGGAAGAATAATGTGGGTACTTCATTTGCGGATATGCTGGTGTGAAACTTTCATAAAAAAATATTTAATTATGTCTTTTTTACATAATTAAATGTACATTATTTAACGTGTGAGGAGGGTTGATTATCGAGTTAGAGTTACTCAAGAATCTACACATTAAGAAATGGCCAAGAAAATTCAATAAAGGTAGAGTCCTGGCGTTCATTTAGAGAAGAAATGAATGTGTTAGGAATTCAGGATTCAGATGTGTTTCAAATTCAGTTAGTGGAATATGGGAAAGAGAGAAAGAAAAAGAGTTTTCCTAAAAAATACTAGAAGAAAATAGTTTACTTACGTATAAATATCATAATTAAGCACATGTTATATACAAATATAGTGGAGGTGCAATTATGAATATTCAAAGACACGAAAGTAATACAAATGAAATTCTTATTTCTGCTGCTGCAAGTGCTATTGAGCAAATGAAGTATGAAATTGCTCGTGAATTCGGAGTCACACTAGGACCTGATACATCATCACGTGCAAATGGTTCGGTTGGTGGAGAAATTACAAAACGCTTAGTTCGAATGGCTGAAGAACAGTTAACAGGTCAATACAGATTACACTAAGTTAAAGCAGTAAATAAGAAGAATTCATGTGCAAATGGATTCTTCCTCCTTTTATTTACAAAAACTTCAAAAAAATAATTTTGTAGTTAAAAAACAACCTCTCAGATTCTTTTTTAATAACCTTTTCCAACCTTATTGATGACATATGTATCGATGGGAAATAAATTAGACATGAGTAGTGTAGGGGTGTTTAAAATCGTTTTGTTATTATCCGTAATTTTAATTCCATAATACTTAAGAATTATTGCTTTGAGGTCAATTTACTGTGCATCTTAATTATGGATGTTGTTTTTGTTAACTAACAACTATTGTATTTGGAAATTTAATAATAAGTTTATGTGATACGATAATAAAACTAGGTAGTATAAAGACTAATAATACAAAGATGAATAACCAATAAATAGATTATTCATATGTTCTATCTCGTCTGCTATTCTTAGTACTTTTACAATCTATATATTTCTTCCTCTTTTGTGGAAAGTAAAACTAATGTTGCGACCAGTAATATAGTACCAATTAGATAAAAATAGTTGTCCATATATTGCCGGTATTTCTAATATTCCATTCGATTTTTGTGTTTTCTATTTTTATTTTTGTACTGATGAAAAGACCTTTCTCTCAATTAAATCTTTAAGTAACATGTATCTGTTTGATGCTTGAAATTCCCCCAGCTTGTACTTTTCAAAGCATAGTGGTTCATAAATAGCCTTATCATTTTCCTCTGTTGTTAATTTCCCGACTTTTTGTTATCTTTATCTAAAATTTGAAGCACAGTAATTTTTCAGTTTTACATTTAAATTAGCAGTATCCATTTTTAAAAATTCAATTTGTACAAGTAATTGAATTGGAATTTTGACTGTTGGTTCTTGCAGTGGTACAGTATCTCCTGTTACTTTCGCTGTATTTTGAATCTTTTTTCAGCTTGTTCCTCGCATGGAAAACCACTGTACTTTGTAGGTTCTTCACTGTTTTCTCAAGTTCAATGATTAGATCTTGTAGAATTAAGAAAAGACCTTCGCTCATTTCATTTACTTATCCTATCTACTCTGATATTTAGATGCTAATTACAATTAAATAATATATGATTTTCATAAAAAAGATATAGTAATATTTTGTCGTGAATTGTACTATTTTGATATTTTATAGTAATATTTTGTCGTAAGTTATACCTGACGGAAAATAATTTATGAATTTATACCGTAAAGATATAAAAATTTATCAGTTAATCTAATTAAGAGGAGAAGGTAATGAATAATTCTATCGATATACAACACTTGTGTGATCTCGCACATAAAGTCTTTAATGTACCTGTTCACATTTTATCCACAGACAAAAAAATCTTATATCATTCTACTTCTGATGATATTTGTAGTCCTTTTTATTCTTCTAAAGAAGAACATCTTAGTGACATTTATCAAGAAAATGATCCCAATAACTTGCCACTTTTCAGATGTAACAGTTATCTTGAAAATTTCGTCCTAATTCATATAGCAAATCATGATTACATAAAAGGGACTATTATAATCGGTCCCACTATACATCCAAAGGGCTCAGATGATATAACCTTTAAACTTCGGAAAGAATTTAACTTAAATAATAATATTCAAGAAAGACTAGCCTATTATCAGTGCCTACCTGAGATTAAAAAAACTACTTTAATTGATATGGGAGTTTTATTACATTACATGATTTTCAATGAAAAGTTAGATGTAGATATTGTTTTAGAAAAAAATAAAGTGCTAGAGGAAGTTCCCTATAAAATTGTGAAACCTGATCTATATATTTTAAAACGCCAACAAAATAAACCTAAAACTCACAACATGGCATTAGTACATAATTATTTTTCAGCAATCAAAGAGGGAAATAAAAAGAAGTTGTTGCAATATATGTATGCAGTTTCGCAGGAAGATACTGAATTAATTTTAACAGCGGATCCACTCAGAAACCAAAAAAACCATGGGATTATTGCGATTACTTTAGCTACTCGATATGCGATAGAAGGTAATCTCCCACCAGACATTGCTTTTGCTCTTAGTATTTTGTATATCCAAACCATGGAACAACTAGATAACGTAGACTCTGTAAGGCGATTGTCAGGAGATGCTTTACGTACTTTTGCAGATCGGGTGAAAGAATTCAATGCGCAAAAATTTTCAAATGCGGTTACTACATGTATGAATCATATTAGTAAAAATGTTTACGATGGAATATCTCTCAATGAACTCGCTAATCATTTGGATATTACCCCTACTTATTTATCTAAATTATTTAAAAAAGAAGTGGGGATTCCTTTAAGTGAATTTATTCAAAGGGAACGAGTGGAAGAAGCAAAAAAATTATTAACACTCACTACATATCCACTATCAGATATTTGTGCCTGGCTTAATTTTAACGACCAAAGTTATTTTACAAGGGTTTTCAAAAAGTCAACTAACATGACACCTAGACAGTATCGTGAAAAATATACCGTAATATAAGCTTAGTATCAGTTTCTTGTGAAAAAACTTTAATATACGCGCAAGTAACTCTAAAACTTGAGCATACTGTTTCTTTTACTCTAGAAAGGGTATGTGATTGATCTAGAAAAGGAATATGTATTCAAATAGATCTTGAAGAGTCCATGAAACATTTAGTGAAGCCAAAGGACAAGGGTAAGATTTATAACATGTTGTTAATTTTAAAGAGTACACTATCCATTATTTTTCTAAGGAGACAAAAAAACAGAAGGCCGCCAAGGTTCTTTTCGAGAAAGCTTTGCGGCTTTTTTTATATTTTAAAACCCATGGTTATAACGAGGAATAAGTTTATAGATTAATATCTTCATGTTAAGTATTTAATAATGGTGATATTAGGGACTATTACATAAAGTTTAACAATATAACATATATCACTTGATATATCTATAGTATATGCAATTATACATAACTAAATAAAGGTAAAAAAGTATAAAAAAACCTATTAAATTATTCTATAAGTATTTTTTAAAAAATAAAATTGCTTGGTTGAGCTAAAATGGTTATTTATTAACCGTATACACTTTAATTTGTAATCATTACAATTACAGAGCTGTAATTCCTAGTTAATTATATCGGTATAATTTTTCAGGCTCGTATTTTTACTTAATAGTTAAATTATCGAGCTCAATCGACAAAATTTTGCTATTTACGCATTGGAAATTTAATGTTTTAATGAACAACATAACTGGTATGACCACACAGAAGGGAGAAGAGCAAGCTAATAGAGGTTATTAAATTTGCAAGTAACATTATGTTGTGGATAATTTTCTTAATAATCAGTTTATTTTTTAAGGTATTTAGAATCTCAAAAGTAGTATTTTTGTAAAAATGGGTTTTAAGTTTCTACATAGCAAAAGTGAATTTATTCCGCAATAAAAGTATAAGCAATGTACAGTATAATTTCATCTTTTGTAGTCTTGTAAGGCTATTGCTGACAAAACTAAAAACCATATTATGAAATTGATATTAAAAAAAGGTCATGACAGGATTAACTCTAGAAGCAATGGTTATCTATCTTCACGGATCTGTAAGTTAAACAGCAGCTCTAAGGGGGAAATAATATTTTACTACTCATTGGGCAGCTAACTCAAATATAGCTGATGAATTTTTATCGTTTACTATTTGAAAAATAGAGTATCTAAATGAGAGGGAAGTAAAATCCTTAGATCCTCTTAGAAGTAAATAATAACGATAACACCCTATCCGAAAGACTTCCCATTCCCCA
The DNA here is from genome assembly GCF_016650875.1 of Bacillus sp. TH30. Taxonomy (NCBI): domain Bacteria; kingdom Bacillati; phylum Bacillota; class Bacilli; order Caryophanales; family Bacillaceae; genus Bacillus; species Bacillus sp. TH30. The sequence continues at coordinate 4,798,187 of NZ_JAEKEY010000002.1, forward strand.
TGCGTGTGCAAGGAGAGAGCCTAGCGCTAGGGCGTACAAGTTATATGAAGCAAGTTATAAAAAACAATGGTAAAGGAGTGTACGGAATGAAAAATAAAATAATGACAGGATTTTTAATAACATCCATTGTAACTGGAGCAACTATTCCTATCAATACTCTCGCAGCACCAATCGTTCAAGCAGAAACTCAACAGGAAAGCATGGATATTTCTTCATCATTACGAAAATTAGGTGCGCAATCTAAATTAATCCAAACGTATATTGATCAATCTTTAATGAGTCCTAATGTACAGCTAGAGGAAGTCCCAGCTTTAAATACCAATCAATTCCTAATTAAACAAGATATGAAGGAATGGTCATCGGAACTCTATCCACTGTTAATTCTATTAAATTCAAAAAGTAAAGGATTTGTAACGAAATTTAATAGCTATTACCCGACATTAAAATCGTATGTAGACAATAAAGAAGATAGAGAAGGGTTTTCGGATAGACTTGAAGTTCTTCAAGAAATGGCTATGACGAATCAAGAAAATGCGCAACGACAAATTAATGAATTAACAGATCTTAAATTACAGCTTGATAAAAAATTAAAAGATTTCGATACTAATGTGGCAACTGCGCAAGGCATATTAGGTACAGATGGAACAGGAAAAATAGATCAGTTAAAAAATGAAATATTAAATACCAAAAAAGCAATTCAAAATGATTTACAACAAATTGCATTAATACCAGGAGCTTTAAATGAGCAGGGATTTGCTATATTCAAAGAAGTTTATAGTCTTTCAAAAGAAATTATTGAACCGGCTGCTCAAGCAGGGATGGCAGCGTATAACAAAGGAAAAGAAATTAACAACTCTATTCTAGAAGCGGAGAAAAAAGCGGCGCAAGAAGCGACAGAACAAGGTAAAACTGCTCTAGAGATTGAATCGGCCAAAAAAGCAGCTCGTGAAGCAATTGAGAAAAGCAAACAAGGTGAAATAGCTGCAGCTGCAGCCGCAAAAACGCAAGAATATGACCTGATGAGAGCCATTGATACTGAAAAGATTAAGAAAACATTTGGTGTCTTCGCAGAAGTAAATAAACTAACAGCAGAGCAGCGAGCATATTTAGATGACTTAGAGAAACAAAACCAAAAAATATATGATTTAACAACGAAACTATCAATAGCAGATTTACAAAAATCAATGCTTCTTCTTTCACAAAATGATTTGCATACGTTTGCAAACCAAGTAGATGTAGAACTTGACCTACTAAAGCGCTATAAAGAAGATTTGGATCTAATAAAAAATAACATTACAAAATTATCTACTAATGTTGATGCAACTAACGAGCAGTCTCAAAAAGATACATTAAGACAATTAAAAAATGTAATAAGTTACCTTGAAGAACAGGTATATAAATTTTGATATTACGTTTTTGAAAAAACTATAAAGATTATAAGAATCTAGCGAAAGAAGGAGAATAGTTATGAAAAAATTCCCATTCAAAGTGCTAACTTTAGCCACTCTGGCAACGGTTATAACTGCTACTACTGGTAACACTATTCATGCATTTGCACAAGAAACGACCGCTCAAGAACAAAAAGTAGGCAATTATGCTTTAGGTCCCGAGGGACTGAAGAAAGCATTGGCTGAAACAGGGTCTCATATTCTTGTAATGGATTTGTACGCAAAAACAATGATTAAGCAACCGAATGTAAATTTATCTAATATCGATTTAGGATCAGAAGGAGGGGAGTTGCTCAAAAATATTCACCTTAATCAAGAACTGTCACGAATCAATGCGAATTATTGGTTAGATAAAGCGAAGCCACAGATTCAAAAAACAGCTCGTAATATTGTAAATTACGATGAACAATTTCAAAATTATTACGACACTTTAGTAGATACTGTACAAAAGAAAGATAAGGCAGGTCTAAAAGAGGGCATAAGTGATTTAATTACTACAATTAATACAAATTCAAAAGAGGTTACAGATGTAATTAAGATGCTACAAGACTTCAAAGGGAAACTATATCAAAATTCTACAGATTTTAAAAATAATGTTGGTGGTCCAGATGGCAAAGGTGGATTAACTGCAATATTAGCAGGTCAACAGGCAACGATTCCGCAACTTCAAGCTGAAATTGAGCAACTTCGTTCTACTCAGAAAAAACATTTTGATGATGTATTAGCATGGTCAATTGGTGGTGGATTGGGAGCAGCTATTTTAGTTATTGCAGCTATTGGAGGAGCGATAGTAATTGTCGTAACTGGCGGTACAGCAACACCGGCTGTTATTGGTGGCCTGTCGGCTCTTGGTGCAGCTGGTATCGGTTTAGGAACAGCAGCTGGTGTCACGGCGTCTAATCATATGAACTCCTATAACGAAATCTCTAAAAAAATCGGAGAATTAGGTACGAAAGCTGATCTTGCTAGCCAAGCAGTTATTTCGCTTACTAACGCGAAAGACACATTGGCATATCTGTATCAGACAGTGGATCAAGCGATACTGTCTCTAACAAATATTCAAAAGCAATGGAATACAATGGGGGCTAACTATACAGATTTACTTGATAATATCGACTCTATGCAAGAACATAAATTCTCTTTAATACCTGATGATTTAAAAGCTGCTAAACAAAGCTGGAATGATATTCATAAAGATGCAGAATTCATTTCGAAAGACATCGCTTTTAAACAAGAATAGAACTGAAAATTAAGACCTATATAGGAGGAATATGAAATGATGAAGAAAATCCCTTATAAACTACTCGCTGTATCGACGTTTTTAACTTTGACAACAACTTCTGTTGTTTCACCAGTAGCAACTTTTGCAAGTGGAATTGAACAAACTAACAATGGAGATACGTCTCTTTCAGCAAATGAAACGAAGATGAAAGAAACTTTGCAAAAGGCTGGGTTATTTGCAAAATCTATGAATGCCTATTCTTATATGTTAATTAAAAATCCAGATGTGAACTTTGAAGGAATTACTATTAATGGATATGTAGATTTACCTGATAGAATTGTACAAGATCAAAAGAATGCAAGAGCACATGCTCTTACATGGGATACACAAGTAAAAAAACAGCTTTTAGATACATTGACAGGCATTGTTGAATACGACACAACATTTGACAATTATTATGAAACAATGGTAGATGCGATTAATGCAGGGGATGGAGAAACTTTAAAAGAAGGAATTACAGATTTACGAGGTGAAATTCAACAAAACCAAAAGTCTGCACAACAGTTAATACAAGAATTAACTAAATTAAGAGACGCTATTGGACAAGATGTTAGAGCATTTGGAAGTAATAAAGATCTCTTGCAATCGATTTTAAAAAACCAAGGAGCTGATGTTGAGGCCGATCAAAAACGTCTAGATGAAATTTTAGGATCAGTAAATTATTATAAACAATTAGAATCTGATGGATTTAATGTAATGAAGGGTGCCCTTTTTGGCCTACCGTTAATTGGTGGTCTAATAGTACTCGGAGCACAAGGTAATTTATCCAAGTTAGAGCCTACATTAGCAGAATTACGTCAGACCGTAGATTATAAAGTAACATTAAATCGTGTAGTTGGAGTTGCGTATATTAATATTAGTGAGATGCATAAGGCACTTGATGATGCTATTAACGCTCTTACTTATATGTCCACTCAGTGGCATGATTTAGATTCTCAATATTCGGGGGTGCTGGGACATATTGAGAATGCAGCCCAAAAAGCGGATCAAAATAAATTTAAATTCTTAAAACCTAACTTGAATGCAGCGAAAGACAGTTGGAAAACATTACGAACAGATGCAGTCACATTAAAAGAAGGGATAAAAGAATTAAAAGTGGAACCTGTTACTCCACAAAAATAGGGAAATATTAATTCTGTTGCAAAGTCACCTAAAACATATAGAATCTATGATTACGTTGTTAAATAGTAATACGAAAATTAATAAATCCTTATACACCAGAAAGGCGGAGTCTCATTAATGACTTCGCCTTTCACTTATATAAGTTTCATCCAAAATAAAAAGATAACCTTGCAATTTTACTTGTTTTTTAAAACTTTGCAACAGAAGCGATTAATTGGGACAGATTATATAGATTTGCTTGGTAATATCGACTCTATGAAACAATATAGATTCTCTTTAATACTTGATGATTTAAAGGCTGCTAAAGAAAGTTAGAATGATACTCATTAAAGATGTAGAACTCATTTCGAAAGAAATTGCTTTTAAAGAAGAATAGAACTTGAAATCAAACCCTATATAGGAGGAATATGAAATGCTGAAAAAATCCCTTATAAAATACTCGCTGTATCGACATTTTTAACTATGACAACAACTTATGCAGTTACACCAGTAGTAGCTTTTGCAAGTGAAATTGAACAAACTAACAATGGAGATATGTCTCTTTCAGCAAATGAAGAAAAGATGAAAAAAACTGTGCAAGATGCTGGGTTATTTGTAAAATCTATGAATGAATATTCTTATTTGTTAATTAATAATCCGGATGTGAGTTTTGAAGGAATTACTATTAATGGATATGCAGATTTACCTAGTAAAATTGTACAAGATCAAAAGAATGCAAGAGCACATGCAGTTTCATGGAATACGAAAGTAAAAAAACAGCTTTTAGATACATTGACAGGTATTATTGAATACGATACAAAATTTGAAAATCATTATGAAACATTAGTAGAGGCGATCAATACTGGGAATGGAGATACTTTAAAAAAGGGATTACGGATTTACGGGAGGAAATTCAACAAAATCAAAAGTCTGCAAAAGTATTAATAGAAGAATTAACTAAATTTAAAAATGCTATTGGAGAAGATGTTAGAGTATTTGGGAGCCATAAAGAGACCTTGCAGTCTATTTTAAAAAACCAAGGAGCTGCGGTAGAGGATGATCAAAAGCGTCTAGAGGACCTTTTAGGGCAAGTAAACTATCAGAAAGACATAGAATCTAAAGGATTAGACATGATAAAGATCCCCTTTCTTCCCACATTGATTGCTGGTGGGATAATGATAGGTGATGCAAGAGGTAAGTTAGGTTGGCTAGAGCCGGAATTAGCAAAATTACGTCAGAATGTAGATTATAAGCTAACATTAAATCGTGTAGTAGGAGTTGCGTTTCATAATATTAGTGATATGCATAGTGCGATTGATAATGCTATTACTGCTCTTACTTATATGTCCACGCAATGGGATGATTTAGACTCTCAATATTCGGGCGTACTGGGACATATTGATAAAGCTAATCAAAAAGCCGATCAAAATAGATATAAATTCTTAGCCCCTAACTTGAATGCAGCTAAAGACAGTTGGAAAACATTACGAACAGATGTTGTCACATTACAAGAAGGGATAAAATTTGCAGAGAAAAAAGAACAGGATTTTATGAATCAGCTTCGTCCATCAAACGTTTTCTATTTTTATAAAAAAATTCATAACGCATACACATTTGAAATAAAGACTGGAACAAATGCACCAAATGCGTCTTATAAAGTTATGAATTTAACTAAAAACACTGTTCATCATATGTGGAGTGGAGGTGCTAATACAAGCATGTGGGCTGACTGGCTTTCATTCAATCCAAATGATGAATTTGCGGTGGTAGCAGTAGTGGATGGGAAAGAATATGTTGTGTATAAAGACAAAGTAGAAAATATAATGAACTGAACCCAAAAAAATGCATTAATTGGGGATGGTACACATCGCTATCAAGCTAAGAAAAACAAATACCCCCAGAACGAAATTTTGTGCTAACTTTTAACAGAAAAGCTCATTTTTTCGTTTTGGGGTGAATCTATTTTCTTAAGTTGATGGGCATGGGGATGGTACACTAAACTAGACACCAAGTTAAGTGAAAAATTGAACGGCATAAGGCTCCTTATTTCCTAGAACACCTAGCTAAAGCAAAAGAATTTGTACAGTAAAAAAGTGAATATTGAATCAAGGTGCTGGTTGCTTTATGTGTATGGCTTAACCAAAAGATTGCAAATACATTAAAAGAGCAACTTGTAATAAAGATATTGCAATATTTTTAAAGCGAAAAGCCGAAATTGAGGAATTTGAAGAATTGTAATAGTGAAGGAATTGATTAATTTATAAAAAACATAGGAATTAAATATTCCTACGTTTTTTTGTACATAACATTTAAATAAAAAGAGAGAATAAACACCTTATTTTTGGGGTGTTTGAAGGTTCAAATGGAAGATTCCCTGGTTTTCGATTTGAATCAATATGATACTATTTACATGTACTGTCATGTAGGGAATTATATTTTTTACACCTGAACTGTTTGTACTATTTGTAGGATTTTCTGTTTTTTTGTCGAATATATCTTTAATGCAAGGAGGGACATTACATGATTATTAAAGACTATTTCATCAATCTTTCTATTTTTTCTTTATTAGTTAGCGCAGCGATATTTATTCAAGTGTTTTTGATTCATTCCAGGCGATATTTCGAAAAATTCTATGGAGGGATTATTGCAGTTACTTTGATGCTCTTTTCTTTTCCATACATGGGATTTTCCTACGATCTTCGAGTTGTTCCTCTTATTTTATCTTTTATTTACTTTGGTCGCATTGCTGGTTGGATTACATTAATTAGCATTATTATCATGCGTATCTTTTACATTGGAGGTTACTGGGAACCTCCTGTGATTGCTTATTTAGGTTTGGGTATCCTATTTGTTACTTTTAAAACATATTTTAAAAACCTTCATCCTTTTAAAAGTGCATCTTTATATTTTTCTGTTTTTGTTGGAATAAAGTGGTTAGTTGGTGTATTCTTTAATACTAAGTTACTTTACACTGGAGGCTTATTATATATAGCTTTAGGGCTTTTAATTGGGCTATTTCTTATGGAAGCCTACCAGAGATTATATTATTTAACACAGGACTTATCTAAAATGAATCGGGAATTAAAAAAATCCAAGCAAGAACTCACAGATACCGTACATGAGCTTCAAGGAGGGATTTTTAAATTTAAAAAAGTGGGTAAGCACTTTATACACACTTTATGTGATGGACAGTTTTATTATCAAAAAGGATTTTATTCTGAACAGGTGGTAGGGAAAAGCTTACGGACTATTGATGCTTCTATTGTTCCACCACATTTAGTTCCACAATTGATGAAGTATTATCTTCAGGCATGGGAAGGGAAAGAAATTATATTCGAATTACCCTGGCCAGATGATAAAACGATTATTCTTATTGCACTTAGACCGATTAAACGAAATGGACAAGTTATGGAAGTTGTTGGTTCTATAGTCGATATAACCGAAAGGAAAAAGGTAGAATCAGAATTAAGAGCTACCAAAGAATTACTAGAATCATTTATAAAGCATAATGTAGATGCTATTACCATTTCTGATCGAGAAGGGCATATTTTACAAGCAAATAAAGCTTATGAAAAGATATTTGGATGGTCATTACAAGAAATCATAGGTAAGAGATTACCCTGTGTACCAGATTTCATAATGGAAGAATCACTTGAAAATATTCAGAAAATTCTAACGAGAGAATCCGTAGTTACTAGATTAGAAACTGTTAGACGACGTAACGATGGAAGTCTTCTTGATGTCAGTCTGACAGTTTCTCCTATACTAGACGTAAGAGGAAATGTGATAGCTTTATCTGCAATATGTAGAGACATCTCTGAAAGAAAACAAGCAGAAAGAGAACGACATCGATTACACCAACAATTAAAAGATAGTGAAATGAAGTACCGTGCACTAATCGAACAAGCAACTGATGCAGTATATGTAGTAGAGCTGAATGAAAATCATGTTCCAAGTCGATTCATTGAGGTAAACCCTGTTGGTTGTAAAAGATTTGGATATAGTAGAGAAGAGCTGCTCTCGTTACCATTTCCAAATGTAGTACCACAAGATTCTAAAATGATTGTAAGGTTGTTAAAAAGAATTAGAGAGGGACAAACTTCCTTCACTTTGCAAGATGAATATGTTTTTCCAACAGGAAAAATAATAACAACTGAGTTTAGTGTCCGTGTTTTTAACTTAAATGGTAAAAAAGTTTTCCTAAGTATTTCTCGTGATATCACTGAACGGCTAAAAACAGAAGAATTACTACGGAAATCTGAAAAACTTGCTGTCGTAGGACAATTAGCGACTGCAATGGCTCATGAAATTAATAATCCATTAACCGCAATGAAAGGGTTTATGCAATTACTAAAATCAACGGAAACTAAGAATAATCGGGGTTATATAAATATAGTATCATCAGAGATTGAGCGTATAGAAAGTATTACTAATGAATTTATGGCGGTAGCCAAACCACAGGTGGTAAAGATACAACCTAATGATATTAGTGTGCTAATGGATCAAGGTTTAATGCTACTGCAACCTCAAGCAATGATGAATAATATACAAATTAGAATCGATTTTACACCTGATATTCCATTGATTCCATGCGAAGGAAATCAATTAAAACAAGTATTTGTTAATATTTTAAAAAATGCAATTGAATCCATGCCAACAGGAGGAGAAATTTTGATTCAATTTGATAAACTTGATAATAATCAAATAAGGATTCGCTTTATCGATCAAGGATGTGGGATTCCAAAAGAACGTATACCATATTTAGGAGAACCTTTTTACAGTATTAAGGAAGAGGGAATCGGCTTAGGATTAATGGTCTGTTATAAAATTATTGAAACACACCAGGGGAAGGTATTTATTGAGAGTGAAGTGAATAAGGGGACTATAGTTGAAGTCACTCTCCCAATTTGCACACTTCAAAATTAATACATTCTTTTACTGAAATTTTATAAGTTAGTGAGCAGTTAGCTTTGGCTAGCTGCTTTTTTGTATATATTGTAATCGATTCTTCATATTACGGCTTTTTGATGTTTCATATATAGATTTTATGGCTTTTAAAAACTCTGTAAGTGTTTTGTAATATTTACGAGAGACTTTTTTAACAGTTATGAGAGAGAAAAGAAAGATTTGTTATATATGATGAAATTAATCTTACTAGTAGGTGTTCTAATGGACCTAGAAACCAAGGAGGAAAAATAACAATGAAACAATTGAAGCCAGCAATTAGTGTATTAGGTAGTGTATCGATGGCACTGACTTTAGCATCTCCTGCTTTAGCAGATGTAAAACAACCGAATCCAGGAGGTACAGTTGAAATATTCAAAGAGAATGCAAATGTAAAAAAAGAAGATAAGAATTTCACGCTCGGAACTGATGGGGAAATAGGTTCACTCATTACACAAAACATTGAAATGGCAAACAACGATTGGGATAAAGATGGTATTTCCAACGACTTAGAGATTAATGGATATAAAATTGAATTCAATTCACAAACTGGAAAAAATGAAGCGAAAGCATGGGATCCCGAGAAGGATAAAGGGAAACCAAAATTTATATCGAATCCTATGAATGCAAATACGGATGGCGATCCTTTTACTGATATGTATGAGGTTGAGAATTATAACAACGATTCTGATACTAATTTCAATCCGATAGTTGCCAACATGCCGAATTTGCAAATTGGTGTCAAACGAATTGAAGTAATTCCTATTGCAACCATTACGGATAATAATGGCGGATCAGTTAGTAGAGGATGGGAAAAAAGTGTATCTACACAACATTCATTTAATGTAGGTTTAAGTGGTTTAGGTGGTGTAGAAGGCTCAGCAGCCGGTCCTGTTCCTTCCGGAAGTGTTTCAGCAAACGTGGGATACGGATATTCAAAAACAACTACTGAAACGGAGAGTTATACAAATAATTTTGATTGGTCTACCGCAACAACTGTGGATACAGCGAACGCAGCAAAAGTACGAGTACATCTGGAATATAAGAATGTAGGCACAGCATCCGCTGAAAATGTTTCGCCTCATTTTAATATTCGTTTAGGAAACAAAATTATTAATACTGTAAAGGCAACACAAGATCGTTATAAAGCAAACTATTTAAGTACAGAAAAAGGTGGACGGAATAAAACAGAAGTAGTAATTGACAGTTTAGAAGGACAAGCAGATGCGAATATTGTCTTATCTTTGGATGAATTGAAAGCTGTTGAACAAGGGGAACTTCTTTCGATTGAAGTTTTACCTAAAAGTACAATGGATTTATCTATTGAAAAAGGTGAAGAAATTATGCATTTGGGGGATTCAGGGAGATATGAGTCTAGAGTAAATACAGCTACTGAACAATTAGAAACAGATATAGGAAATATACCAAAGTTTAGGGTATATACTCCTAAAGACAAATCTCTTGCTGATAATCCAGTTTTATCCTATAACGAAGTTTTTCAACAGGTAAATATAGATACGAAAAAAGTAAATCATATTGTAAACAAGGCTAAAAGTACTAATAACGTATCAGTGGTTTCAGCTAATAATGGAACTGATGCATTGAACGATTTAAAAGCGGGACAGGGAGATCGCGGTTATTTACATAAAGACTCTGTACACGGAGCTTTTGCAAAGCTACAGCAACCAACATTAGTAGAAGGTAGTTATGATTCTGTGACGCAAAAGATTAGGGCAACAATTTTACCTGGTTTATTTGGAGTGAGTAAAGATATTCCTACTACTTATAGTAAGAAATGGAATGCTCCGTCACAAACAGTAACACTGGTTAAACGTGAAAATGGATTTACATATGAGTCTAGAGAAAATATACACCCTATTAAATCTGAAATTGCTGCGCACAGAAAAGTTACATTTGAAATCAATGACGCACACAATCTAACGCTTACACAAAAGATTGATACTGAAATTAAAGCTAATAAAGAATTTGAAGATTATGTAGTAGATAATTCAGGTGAATTTGTTACAGAAGGAGTTCCTTATACCGTGGCTTCATATGGAAATACAGCTTATTTGGGAAGTCATCATGCAGGGAATAAATGGGAGTATCTTTGGGCTGAAAAATCTAGCGATGAAAAAGTGAATGTAATTATTGAAAGAGTAGGTCAACCTAAACCTGGAAAACCAATTAAAAAGGATGAAGAGGTATTAATTAAATTTCAAAATCCTATTTATTCAGATTATGCATATTTAAAACTTCAAGATAGTTATATCCATTTAGATCAAAAACAGAACGCAAGTACTTTTAAATTTAATCATGCATATCCAAAGAATTTCACTGGACACCATAAGCAATGGAACATACTATCTAATGGTAATAAGTTAAAGGTAGGATATTTAATCGATTATATGAAATATGGTAATGGAGAGAATGGGACTGATACTATAGCATGGAATCTATCAAGAGTTCAGTAATAGGTAACAGTTCTGTTGCTAAGTTTGGAAAGAGAACTGGAAATGAATTGAATCCGAAAAGTTAGATACAATAATTTAGGTTACTAATAAGGAATGAGTTCGATGTTGAATCGGACTCATTCCTTTTAATTTATATAATTTAGAAACTACTATTTTAAATACTTATCTAGTCATATAAGTAATCAAATGTTAAGATTACTATCTGTATTACATGATTTATTTTCCGAATTTTCATTCGTTTCGAGGGTGAAATGTGGAATTCTGATTTATTTATGTGATTAGTTTTTATATCTTTACCTATAAAGATATTTTTATTGGATAATAGAAAAAATAAATTTTTTGTTATTGGTGAAAAAGAAGTGAGGATAGTATATGAAGAAAAGAATTTTAATCGTAGAAGATGAAGAAAATATTCGAGAAGTATGCAAACGGTATTTAGAAAGAGAAGAATATGAAGTTTATACCGCTGTAAATGGTAAAGAAGGTTGGGATTTATTTCTTACACATCAACCAGATTTAATTATATTAGATTTGATGATGCCAAAAAAAGATGGATGGGAATTATGCGAGGAAATTCGTCAACAATCAAATGTCCCTATTATTATGTTAACTGCTAAGGGAGAGGAAAGGGATCGAATTTTAGGCTTAACAATGGGGGCAGATGATTATTTAACAAAGCCATTTTCCCCTCGTGAATTAGTATTAAGGGTTCAAATTATACTAAGAAGAGGAAGCCATGTACAAATACAAGCGAAAGAATCCTTATTGGAAGTGATAGAGTTTCCAGATTTAAAAATATATCCAAAGACAAGATATGTACTTGTTTGTAAAAAGGAAGTGGAGTTAACGGTGAAAGAGTTTGAGGTACTTTATCTCATGGCAAAGCATCCAAAACAAGTATTTTCTCGCTCGCAGCTTCTTGAATTAATTTGGGATTTTGGACATGAAGGAGCATCAAACACAGTTACCGTGTTAGTGAGTCGTTTACGTGAAAAGCTCGAGAAGCATACGATAAAGAATCGTTGGATTCATACGGTTTGGGGTATAGGATATCGCTTTGAGCCAAATGGAGGAAATGAAACATGAGATTACGTATTCAATTGTTACTCATGAATCTATTAAGTACTAGTATTATGGTAATTGCTATATGGTATAGTGATACGAAAATGTTACTTGAACCGGAACAAACGCGGTTATTAACAGTAATTGCATTTGTGGCATTCATTATTTCAACGTTTATTTATTGGTTAATGACACGTCCTATCATGAGATCTATACAAAATTTAATAAAATTGACGAAACAATTTAGTGATAGACACTTTGAAACGATGTATATAATTGGGCAAGAACCACGTGAGTTTAAAGAATTGGCAACAGCCTTTCAACAGATGGCAAAAAAATTAGAAGAAGGGTTTACTAAGTTAGAGGAACAGGAAAACTCTCGTAAGGAGCTAATTACCAATATCTCACACGACTTACGAACACCTATGACTAGCATGCAAATGATGATAGAAGCATTACAAGATAACCTGATTGAAGATCCTGAAATGAAAAAGCAATACTTAGCAACGGTTTTAAAAGAAATAGAAAGATTAAATGGATTAATTAACGACTTATTTGATCTTTCAAAGTTAGAGTTTGAGCAAGTAGATTTTCACCCAAGTTTCACACATTTAGATAAAGTGCTATTAGATGTATTAGAGTCACATTCTGTCTTATTAGGAGACAAACAAATCCATGTGCAATTGGATGTCCCTGATACATTACCTCGACTTTTGATTATGCCTTGTAAAATAGAAAGGGTCATAGGTAATTTATTACATAATGCAATTCGATATTCTCCTATCTCTGGAACAATTGAATTGACTGTAGTGGAAAATAAACCAACTCAGCAGGTCCAATTTACTTTGCGGGATGAAGGAATGGGAATTTCTCCAAATGATCAATTACGCGTATTTGAACGTTTTTTTAGAACAGATCGATCAAGAAGTTCACAATCTGGAGGTTCCGGACTTGGATTAGCTATTGCAAAATCATTGATTGAAATGCACAAAGGGGAAATTGGTGTAAGGAATCGCGCAGATGGTAAGCAGGGAAGTGAATTTTGGTTCACTCTTCCCATCACATCAGTAAAAAAATAAGACGGCTGAAAGACTTTTGTAACATTTACGTTAGAAAAATGAAAGACCTTCTTGTTAACATACTACTACACAGTATGTTACAGGAGGTTTTTTACTTTATGAAAAGAAAATATGTATGGCTTATAGGTGGTTTGATAATTGTATTGGGGATTTTATGGTCATTGTTCCGACCAGAGAAATTATTTATTGATAAGCACGTAAATGAATCATTGCCACAAGCGGAGATACAATCAACTGAAGTAAGGCAACAAAGTGATCGAGTAATAAGGGAAGGTCAGTTTCAAAACGGTGTCCATGAAACAACTGGAACGGCAAAAATTTACCAATTAGCGGATGGAAAACGTGTTTTACGACTTTCTGATTTTGCAACATCTAATGGGCCAGATGTACGAGTTGTATTAGTTCCTACAAATCGTTTGAAAAATAATGAAGACGTGAAAAACTATCAGTATATTGAATTAGGAAAATTAAAGGGAAATAAAGGAGACCAAAACTACGAAATTCCTGAAGGGATAGATGTAAGTGAATATGGTTCGGTTTCTGTTTGGTGTAAAAGATTTAATGAAAACTTTGGTTCGGTTTATTTTAATAATTAAATATGAACTTAAAATTTCCTCTTACAGGCAAAATTCATCGGGTAATGATAATAGTTGCAGCGGACTTAGTTGCTAAGAAGGGCACTCATAAGAGTGTTTTTTTCATATTCTTCAATATTTGTATATTTTAGAGCTATTGGACGTTTACGGAGAGATTTTATTTAGTGTGGAAGCGTACTGTCTGTGAATAGAAGGATGAATAATATGTTACAGGAAAACATAACTCTTTTATAACTTAATTTTGAAGGAACATATACTTTTTTCATTTATCGGCTTGTAAAGAAGTATGGAAATTAAAGTTTATAATTTAAAAATCAGCTTAAAGATGCAATAAGCAATTTGAATAGTAATCTTAAGTAAATAAAAAAGAGAGAGGAGCATCGATGAGCTCTTCTCTCTTTTTAAATCTAATTAGGGTTTCCATAACTGTAAAGGGGATGGTGTAAATTGTTGGATATTACCAAAATATTACTTTAAATTAAGATTATAAAAAAAGAAGTTCCTTTTTTCTGAAAAATGAATATTAATGCAAAATTAATGATTGATATTCAAAAATGATTTTATAGTTCATTAATTTATTACTTGCTATCTATATTAATCATTTATTGCAACAGCTTTCATGTCCAAAATTAAATGTTTCAACAAAGGATAATATAAGTATCATTATAATGATTTTCCAATATAATCAATGTGTTAATGAAAGGAACTCTGTGTTATTTTTGCTTTTCTACTAACTAATACAGCTTCAAACAAAGGACACAATTGCTACATGCTAAGTCTAATCTATTACCCATTCAAGATTCTGTTTATTCAATCTTTCTAAAAATAAAAAAATATTGTACTCATAAATATACAAGCTATAATGAGGGCGTCGAGAAAGAATTTATTACCTCTAGAGAAAGTATCAAACCTAGTTTTTTTGCAAAAATCCTAATGACATTGTAAATAACCTTTCAAATTTGGACATACTGACATGATTACTCTAAGAAAGGTATGTGATCAAAAGGAAAAGTGTATTTGACACGAGAATGAAAGCGCCTTCAATAAGGTCTTGTTTTGAATCAGTCATTTTAGTAACTTAGATTCAACTGCAATTAAAAATAATAAATTATGGGGGTGCTTATATGAACATGAATGTAGCATCTATTAAAGAAAAAAAGGTTGTTAAATACAAAAGTTGTTTTGATGTGATTGGGCCCATAATGATAGGTCCTTCAAGTTCACATACTGCAGGTGCTTTGGCTATTGGAACAGTAGCCAATAAATTATTTCAAGGTCTTCCAAAAAAAGTCGTGGTAAGGTATTATGAATCATTTGCTGAAACCCATAAAGGACATGGAACTGATTTTGCGATTATTGCTGGGATACTAGGATTTGCAGCCGATGACAGCGAAGTGCCAGATGCTATTAAAATAGCAGAATCTAAAGGAATCGACATTACCTTTATTGAAAAAGCGGGTGATAGTCCTGCTGATCATCCAAATACGGCAGATGTATATTTAGAGGATGAAAGTCGAAGTATTAGAACGATGGGTATTTCTGTCGGCGGTGGATTAATTGAAATCAAACATGTTGAAATTGACGGATTTAGTTTAGATCTGCAGGGGCCATTGCCAGTCATTATTGCAATTTCCGAAAGAGCTGACTTTGAATTTGTTTTACGCAGGATCTTTAAACAATATGATGTAGAAATTAATAACTTTCATAGTTTAGAAGGAAATAGGAAATATTTATATGCATTCGCATTGGATTCGCTATTGCCTGGTAATCTCCAGGAGGAATTAGGAAATTTAAGCAATATAGCTAAGCTCATTATTCTTTAGTTACATTAGGGAGTGAAAAAATATGTATATGGCCATAAAAGAAATTGTGGATGCAACTAATAAAAGCCAAAAGACAATTTATGAATTAGCAATTGAACAGGAAATTGAACAAACTAAATCTACTTATGAAGAAGTTTGGAGTAAAATGGAACGAAATTTAGCGACTATGCAAAATGCTATAAATAAAAGTATCGAGGGCGACGGTGTATTTTCTCCAACTGGTTTAACCGGAGGTGATGCTGTTAAAATTAAAAACTATCGAGAAAATAGGAAAACCCTTTCTGGAGATTTGATGGTGTTAGGGATCCAAAGTGCTATCGGTGTTAATGAAGTAAATGCTGCATTAGGAGCTATTTGTGCAACTCCAACAGCAGGTGCGAGTGGGACGATTCCGGGAGTCCTATTTAGTATTAAAGATACGTTGCAGTTAAGTCATGAAGATATGATTCATTTTCTATTTACTTCAGCGTTATTTGGAACGATAGTCGCAAACAACGCTTGTATTTCAGGAGCGTACGGAGGATGTCAAGCTGAAGTAGGCAGTGCCTCAGCGATGGCGGCTGCAGCTGCGGTAGAAGCTGCAGGTGGAACGCCACAGCAATCTTCTGTAGCTTTTTCGATTGCATTACAAAATTTACTCGGTTTAGTTTGTGATCCGGTCGCTGGTTTGGTAGAAATTCCTTGTGTAAAGAGAAACGCCATTGGAACGGCAAATGCTTTAGCAGCAGCGGACATCGCATTAGCCGGCGTAAACAATATCATCAATGCTGACGAAGTTATTGAAGCGATGTATAGAGTTGGAAGACAGATGCCTCGCGAATTAAGAGAGACAGGCTTAGGTGGAATTGCAGCAACACCTACAGGGATTGCCATTAAAAATAAAATCTTTGGAGAGAAACAATCAAATCAATGAACAATAATCGGGTATATTGTGAAATAGTTAACAATCTATTCTCTATTGTTCGCCTAAGGATGTCTGTATATTGGGGGAATTACTAATAAAATATACTACTATATAATTGGAGTATTTTGTAACAACCCCGTCAGATTGATGCTTCGCTAATTTTTTGATTTTGATTAACTTAGAAGAAGGATATACGATGTGGCGCACTTTATAAGCAATTCATTTTTCAAGAACGGTCTATATTCCGACGCCTTAAATAGAGAAGTAAGAATAGGAAACTAGGAGGAATTATTATATGAATGGGAATACTGCAAAAAACATAGAATTTCAAGCTGATAATACTGCAGTAAAAAATGAGAAATATCCAGACCCTAAAAAGTGGCATAAACAGGATACTACCTGGGCATTGAGTCTTTTTGGAACAGCAATTGGAGCAGGAGTACTCTTCTTACCTATTAATGCAGGTTCAGGTGGTTTATTATCATTACTGTTAATTACCATACTTGCATATCCAGTTATGTATTACTCACATAGGGCGCTTGCTAAAATGATATACGCTTCTAATTCTGCTGATGAGGGGATTACGGGTACTATAAGAGAGTATTTCGGAAATAAGGCAAGTATCATTTTTAACATAGTATATTTCGTCTCAATTTATACGATCGTGCTGATGTATTCGGTTGCACTTACAAATACTGCAAGTAGTTTTATCGTGCATCAATTGCACATGCAGGAGCCTCCAAGGGCCATTTTATCGCTTGTATTAGTACTCGGTCTTATCGCTATACTAAATTTTGGTCAAGATATTACTGTAAAGATAATGAGCATGCTAGTATATCCTTTCATTGTTTCTCTACTTTTTATCGCAATATCTTTAATTCCACAGTGGAATACGTCAATTCTAAGTTTTTCAAGTGTTTCTACTGCTTCAACTGGAACGGGATATTTTGGAACAATATGGATGATACTACCAATCATAGTATTCTCGTTTAATCATTCTCCTATGATTTCGTCATTCGTTATGAAACAGAGAGCTACGTATGGAATAGATGCTACTGATGCCAAGTGTGCTCAAATACAAAAAGTTTGTTATATCATGACATTCGCTGTTGTTATGTTCTTTGTTTGGAGCAGTACTTTAAGTTTGACTCCAGATGATCTTAAGGTGGCAAAAGAACAGAACTTGTCAATCCTATCATATCTTGCTAATGAGCTTAATTCACCAGTAATCACTATTGCGGCTCCTATCATTGCATTTGTTGCTATTACAAAGTCTTTCCTTGGCCATTATATAGGGGCGTATGAGGTAATGCGTGACATGATTATCAAGTCCGGTAAAAAACGTGGGAAAGATATAGGAGAAAAAACAGTTAAGACAATGATTCTTACTTTTGTCGTATTAACATGCTGGTATGTTGCTTATACAAATCCAAGTATTCTTGGAATCATTGATGCCCTTAGCGGTCCGTTAGTTGCTGCTATCTTATGTCTATTACCAATGTATGCAATTCGTAAAGTGCCTGTACTAGCTAAATATAGAGGGAAGATGAGCAATGTATTTGTTATTGTTATAGGTATCCTTACTGTCCTAGCGAGTATTAAGTCGTTATTCTAATTTACTATTGTTAGTTCTGATGCAAAAATAGTGGGATATGAAAAAAGAATGAAAAATTCCTAGCGGAACTGAATTAAATATTATTAAACCAGAGCGATTATGGTATTGGACAAACTTTTCCCCTTGGGGAGTTTGTCCTTTTTTGATTATAAGCATAACTTCTATTCCAGCAATCACTTTCTTAGCTGTTTGTAATGAGTTTAATTCAATCATATTATGGTGCCAATTAATGTACATCAAGCTAGTATTTTGAAAGAAACCTTCTTATTTTTCGTTCTGGAGAATATCCGTTTCTTAAGTTAATGGTTTTGAAGTCACCCTTAAATGAAAATTTTCTGTCTCTACATTTAGTTATTTTGAGAAGTCAGCTCATTTTTTGTTTTGAGGCGTTTCTTTTTCTTAAACTGTTGGATATGAGTACCCTCTAGTATAAATTTTACTATTGAAACAAGTGATTTTAACAACGTTAGGAGTGTTCCAGACAGCACAATGTAATTTGTGTTACATAGCAAGAAAAATAATCAAAATTTAAAGCGAGAAAAAGAAGCACCAAAGCAAATAACATCGGTGTTTCTTTTTTGCGCTTTCGGGCACAGAGGTTCCTACAGCACTATTATAAAAGCGATTCTGGATGTAAGGGATTTGTAAGGAATAGGTAAGGAAAGAGAGATTTTCATTGTATATGATAAAAATATAAAGTAGCGCGAAGGGGGAAACAGGTACGACTTATATATGAAAAACAAACCAGTAAAAAGAGTGTTTTAAAGAAAAGAAGTAATTTCTAGAGTTAACATACATGTGGAAAAAGAGGGAGAAGGCATTTTATATTAAAGTTTGTTTATAATAGCTTTTTAACCTGTTAGGGGGATCGTAAAGTAAATTATTAATTACCTTGAAAATTTCTATTTCCTTATAGTACTAGGCATGCTGTATTAAAAATTTTAATTGTGAAGGGAGAATTAATAAATATGAGCACGAAAAAAAGAATAGGGAGTAAGTTATTACTTGTCAGTGCAATTTGTGCGATAACTATTCCTTCGGTTTCATATGCGGAGGAAGTAATTTCACCTAAAAATTTCGAGGATTATTCAAACTTGTTCGAGGGACGGAATAAGGACGTGTTGAAAACAAGTTTATATCCAAATACATATAATACCCCTTCAGCCACCCATTTAAATCGACATTAAAGGAAACCAACACAAATATAAAAAAATAGACAATATTGAAGATGAAAATCCTGTTATATCTACTACTCTTTCATTTATCCGTTCTATGCATGCTGAAGATTATAAATCTGCATTTGGTTTAACTTCTCGATCATTACAGAAAATAATATCCGAAAAATGGCTGAAGAACTATTGGGAGGAACTTCCTACGCAATTACAAAAAGGTTCTTTTATAGAAATTGGAGAGGTTACACAAAAAGAGACAAATTCTGTTCATACAAATGTAGAGATTAAATTAGTTTTTGAACAAATTACTGTACCTTTACTAATAAAACTAGATCCATCTGGAAAAATAGATGATTTTCAACTCAGTATGTCGTTTAGTCCTGTTGCAGATCGGCCATCATATAGTAAGCCTGAATCATTTATTGATAAAGAAGTAGTAGTTGGAAGTGGTGCATTTCCATTACCAGGAACATTATCTATTCCAAAGGGAAAGGGTCCTTTTCCAGCGGTTATTCTTGTTCATGGAGCTGGAGCAGCCGATCAGGATTCAGCAACGTATGCTTTAAAACCATTTCGCGATTTAGCTGAAGGTCTTGCCTCGAAAGGAATTGCTGTCCTTCGCTATAATAAACGAACCTATGAACATGGATTGAAAACAGAACTTAGTCCTTTTTATACAGTTGATAAAGAGACAACAGATGATGCTCTTCTTGTGAATCATTTTCTTCAAAATGAACCTATGATAGATAAGAATCAAATTTATATTCTTGGTCATAGTCAAGGTGGAATGATGATTCCGAGGATAATTGAAAAAAATCAAAATCAAAATATTGCTGGGGCAATTGTGATGGGAGGAGCGGCCCAGGCATTCACAGACAATGTTTTAGATCAACTTGAGTATCGTCTTTCTATTGGAGAAATGAAACCAGAAGAATATAAATTTTACAAATCGCAATTTAAATTATTAAAGGATCCTAATTTCTCTAGTCAGAATCCTCCAAAGGATTTTTCTTTAGGACCACCAGTATATTGGGATTCTATCCGTAAAATTAAAGCAGCAGAAATGTCAAAAGAACAAAAAACACCGCTTCTTATTCTTCAAGGAGAAAGAGACGATCGAGTTCCATCAAAAATTGAAATTCCTTTTTGGAAAGAACAATTAAAAGAGAGAGATAACATTGATTATCGACTATATCCAAAGTTAAATCACTTCTTTACAGAAGGAGATGGAGAATTAAGTAAATCGGATGAATATTATAGTCCTGCTAATATCCCTGAGTATGTTATAAATGATATTGCTACTTGGGTGCAAGGAAGATTGAAATAAAATTAGCAACTATATTTTTAAATAGCTATTTTCAGTCCTTAAGATAGAAATATATATAATTATATTATGATGTAAATAACTATAACGAACGGAGTAAAGTTTCTTATTCAAATACTTTAGATTCTCATACCCGGGGGCATCATCCATGCTAGCGTCTTAATATTTGGAAGTATATACAAATACTCTAAACGAAAAAACGGTATTCTTTCTATTCTAAGATGTAGAAGGATTATCGTTTATTTTTTTTGAAATGTAAAAAAAAATTAACATTAATAACAGAATTATATAAACTAATAATGTAAAAGTTTTTGGCAAAATTAGGGGTGATGTTCATAAAAATGGAGAACATACTTCGTATTTTACGTAAAGAGAAAAAGCTTTCACAAGAGATTTAGCTAAATCCCTTGGTGTAACAGTTGATTAAAGTTTCACTTTATTACTTGTAAAGGGTTATTCAATGTATCGTACTATTGAAAAACCCGAATTTAATTAATTAAATGCGATAAAATCTTTTTAAAAATAATGAAATTTTAGGAAAAATAAGGTACACTAGTCAATGGTTTTAGTTTAAAATCGATTGACGTTAATGTATACGGGGGAAAGATTGATGAACAATAATCCAATAAATGAATCAGTTGAAGAAGTTGAGAGAAAACGAGTAAGATCAAGCAAACGTTTTACAAATTGGAAGCTTATTGCAGCGGGTGTTGGTGTAATTGTACTTCTCATTGGAGGAATGAGTTATTATCAGGCAACTCACTTCAATTCAAATGTTACGATTAATGACACAAAAGTCGGTGGTCTGAACGCTGATCAGGCAATACAGAAATTAAAAACATCTGGACTAGAAAACAAAGTCTATGTTGATCAACAACAAATTTTAGATGAAAAAGATACAAAAACGGAACTTACGGAAAAAGATTTGCCTCAAGTTAAGAAACTATTAAAAAGCCAGTGGACATTTTTCCCTTCTTCAAAGGAAAAAAATTATTCATTGCTACCGGAAAAGGCGGATCAGTATCGTAGTGAAACGATGAAAAAACTTGTAGAAGAAAAGCTCATCTCTATGAATGAAAAATTACAAGCGCCTCAGGATGCTATGGCGAAGCTGGAACAAGGAAAAGTTGTTATTTCGAAGAGCGTTGATGGAAAACAGTATGACGTTACGAGTCTACTGAAAGATTACGACAAGCAGAAATATAAAAGCGAAATTCATCTGAAGTCTACATACATACAGCCTATTAAAGAAGACGATCCGATTATCAAAAAAGAGGAGAAAGCACTACAGAATCTTCTTGGGCAGTCAGTTGAATATAAAGTGCAGAATGAAGTTTATCCTTTAAAAGCGAAAGATTTAATTCAAAATGCCTCTATGTCAAAGGATATGAAAGTGACAATCGATGCGAGCGATATTAAGAATAAGATTGCTGAAATTAATAATGCTAAATCAACATTAAATAAAAATTTCAGCTTTAAAACCCATTCCGGTTCGGTCATATCAGTAAAAGGACAAGGCTACGGCTGGGCACTAGATGTTGAAAAAGAAACAAAACAAGTTCAACAAGCTTTTGAAAAGGGTGAAAAATCGCTATCTGCTTCTAATATCCATGGAAATGGTTGGGAGAAGGAAGGTATCGGTTATGAAACAACATCGAATAATGGCATCGGAGACACGTATGCGGAAGTTTCAATTGCAGATCAACAAATTTGGATTTATAAAGATGGGAAATTAGTCGTCACAACAAATGTAGTAACTGGTAAACATAGCACGAGTGAAGATACATCACCAGGTGTGTGGTACGTTCTATATAAACGAACACCATACACGCTCAAAGGCAGCGCAGTAGGTAAAGCTGATTATGCAGTTAAAGTAGATTACTGGGTGCCATTCACAAATAGCGGCCAAGGATTCCATGATGCAGGCTGGCGAAAAGACTGGGCAAATAATGCTTATTTAACAGGGGGATCAGGTGGGTGTGTAAACCTTCTTCCTAATGTTGCAAAAACTGTATATGATAGTTTGAACACTAATGATCCAGTTATTGTGTACTAGAAAATAGCTACGTATCAAGAAATAAATAAAGCAGGAAATCTTATCTGATGGTACATGAAAAAACACCTCTTGAATTCGCATATTTAGTGTGCAAATTCAATGGAGGTGTTTTTTTTGTTTGAAAACAAGAGTTCATTGCCTATAAGAAACGAAGTAGAAAGAGATTGAGATGATAAATAGATATTCAAATAGTCAATAAAATTGACACTGAATATCATTTTCATTTATTATGAAATCGTCGCATGTAATTGGACATGATTTTTGTGAAAAAGTTTACTTTTTTATTAATATAATAGATTTCTATTAAGGTGTCCCATTTAAGAATTTAAGCGTAGGAAAGGGTAAAATAAAAATGAACTGGAAAAAAGGCGGATTATGGATTATTATTTTTTTCATTGTAAAAGGTACGATTTCTACACTTTTAATAGTTACAGGTGCTAAATATTTTGATTTATCATTTATGCAACTTTTCGTACTAATACTGATCTTATTACTGATTTCTCTCATAAGTCGAAA
This sequence comes from Bacillus sp. TH30, assembly GCF_016650875.1. NCBI lineage: Bacteria > Bacillati > Bacillota > Bacilli > Caryophanales > Bacillaceae > Bacillus > Bacillus sp. TH30. Next base: position 4,821,583 of record NZ_JAEKEY010000002.1, read on the forward strand.
ATTGCTGCATAGACATAAACAAAACAAAAAGCAAAAAGAGCTAAATATATAATGAAGCCCCAGAGACCTTTGGATTTCTGGGGTTTTACTATATATTTAGCTTCTTACTATTTGTGGAAAGTAAAACTCCCAGCTCAAAATTTAGGTGGTACAGAAGTTTGTTGGGAGCTGATTAAAGTTTCACTTTATTTCATAGTGCATGATCTATTTTGATTAATTGTCAGGTTTTTATGTATCCTCTAATGACAAGGTTAAATCCTTTCAAATCGGTCAATCACCGTTTTTTTGAATTCACTAAAAGTGGCTGAACCTATGCAGAATAACGATACCATCTCTAGCAAAATAATTAACTATCCCATGCAAGAAAGTTAGGCTAGTTAATCGCATATGTTTTATTGAAGGGATGTGATTGAATTATGGAACGGCCGAATTGGGGAATTGGAGGATTAGTATTCGTTGGCTGCATGTTTTTTGGCGGAGGAGTGGGATCTATATTAGGTGATACTCATGCTGGATTTATTGGGATGGCTTTAACGAGACTGATCAGAAAGTAATATAACGGGATTCTTCTTCGGGTAAATAAGGAAATATGTATGTAAGTAATTCATGGTATAAGAGCTCTATAAGTTATAGTTAGAAGTTTCTCTTTTCTAAATTTCTCCATACATAGATATGATTCTCAAGTCGGAGGATGGCACCTTAGGGTGTCTTTTTTATGCTCTCAAAAAATGTCTTAACATATATAGCCGAGTTAATTCAAATGATCAAGAATAATTGAGCTAACAGTTTTCGTTAGATTGCCATTATCTTTTTTGTAATAGAATAGATTCATTACCGTTTCAGACCTATGTATTCATTCATAACCTAACAGTAAAAGGGGGGATGATTGAAGGTATGGCGATTAATGAGGAATCAATTTGTCAACAGTTTGCAAGAATTATCGGCGGCCAAGAAGGATTCGCCGGTGGAAAATGCGTGGCAACAATAAATCGAGATGAAATACAAGCAACAATCTTGGGGAAACGTTTTAGAGTAACAACTTCCTTCTCATTCGAATCACGAGATAATAAAACTGGACGGGCATTATGTCTAGGGCGGGTAGCACTCTTACAAAAGGAAGTCACTGAATTTGTTGCTACAATTATTAAACAAGGAATAATTGTTTCGTCTATACACAATGAGTGGTTATGTGATGATCCAAATTTAATTTACGTTAATATCGAAGACGTTGATGATCCACTAACTTTTGCAAGGAAAGTCAGAAGAGCATTATGCAATTAACCAATTTTTTTAGTTAAATGAGTGATTGTGTTGATTAGAATATTTCAGATTGTTGAATGGTATACTTGGAAAATAGATTTAAGTAGATGGTTTTATAAAATCTCATATATAGCTAAAAAGAGTAACTCCATTTTGATCGCTTTTTTTCAAAATGGAGTTTTTGTATTTACTTTTAAATAAGGACTGAAGAGAGATTTTTAATCAATCTGTATTCTAAAGCTAAAACCGAGCATACATTATGCTCGGTTTTCAATTGGTAGTTTAAATGTAAAAGTACTGCCTTCTCCTAATTCACTTTCAACGGTAATTTCTCCTCCGTGTAGTTCTATAATCCATTTTACCATCGACAATCCTAAACCTGTGTTTCCATTGTTTGAAGATGTTCGTGCTGCGTCAACTCGATAGAAGCGGTCCCATATTTTCGCAATATGTTGCTCGCTGATGCCTATGCCATTATCGGAGACTTTACCTATTATGTTGGTTTCATCCCGGAACAGTTGCATATTCACAGTGCCGTTCGCTTTGCTATAAGCAATCGCATTCGTTAGTAAATTCATTAATAAACGCATCATCAATGTTTGATCTGCTTTAATAAACAGGTCTTCCTCTATATGTGTTGTTATATTAATCGAAGCTTCTTGAACCATTAATGAAAGCTCTTCTACAACGATTTCCGTTAATTCACTCATATTGATACATTCAAATTGAAAAGTATTATGCTTTTCTTGGTCAACTCGTGCTAATAATAAGAGTTGCGAGATTAACACGGACATTTTACGCGATTGCCTTAAAATTACTTCTAACGATTCTTCCATTTCTTTCGGATTATTCCTCTGCGATAAAGCGTATTCGCATTGCGAAATAATAACAGATGTTGGTGTTCTTAATTCATGAGATGCGTCAGATGTAAATTGTTTTTCACTTTCGAATGATGTCTCCAATCGCTCAAACATTTTGTCAAAGGTTTGTGCTAAATGATACATTTCGTCTTTCGATGAACCTTGTAAATTAATTCTCTTCGAAAGGTCTTTACCATCACCAATTTCACTGGCTGAATCACTCATTTGTTGCACAGGTCGAAACGCTCTTTGCGTAATAAAATATCCTCCCACTGCCGCAATGAGAATAAGTAATGGAAATGAGATGAGTGTTACCACAATAAGCGTATTCATGGTTGATGATAATTGATTCATGGTCATTATGCCACGAATCCAGACTTGCTCATCGCCGCCTACATTATGGAGAAAATCATATACTATCCATTCCTTATTACCGTCTTTAATGGTTTGTATTTCATCGGATTTAAGCGATACCTTTTTATTAAAGGTTGTTGGATTATGTCCTGCCAGCAGCTCACCTTGTTTACTATAAATGATGATATTTACTCCATCTTCTAAGGCTTCAAATTCATCGTCAATCTTTAACTGTCCATGCTTATATTCGATATCTCCAATGCTTTCTTTTACTGTGCTCTTCAATTGATTTTTCATATTAAAAAGCAAAACTTTATCTGAAGAAGTTAAAATAAAAGCTAACACGAGTGCCATAATAATTACAACTAGCCCCGTATACCATAGGGTCACTCTCATTTTTATTGATAGTCTTTTCATGATTCAACTCGCAATACGTAACCAGTGCCTCGTACAGTATGAATTAACTTAGTTTCAAACTGGCTATCAATTTTTTTACGAAGGTATCGGACGTAAACATCAATAATATTCGAGCCACCTTCATAGTCGTAATTCCACACATGTTGCTCAATTTTATCTCGTGTCAACACAACTTCTTTATTACGAATCATATATTCTAAAATAGCAAATTCTTTACTGGAAAGATTGATAACTTGATCTCCTCTTGTTACTTTATGCATATTGCAATCCACCACTAGGTCAGCGATTTCAAACACATTAGATGTATTTCCTGTTTTTCTTCGCATCAACACTCGAATTCTTGCTAACAGTTCATCAAAAGCAAACGGCTTTACTAAATAATCGTCCGCACCTAAGTCGAGTCCTGTTACGCGATCATCAATTGTATCTTTAGCTGTAAGAAGCAAGACAGGAGTGGTATTATTGTCCGCGCGTAATCTTTGTAATACTTGTAAACCATCTATTCCGGGAATCATAATGTCAAGCACAATCAAATCGTAGGTAGCCATGCTTATATAATCTAATGCATCTTCTCCATTCCCACATCCATCGACACTATAATATTCTGCATTTAATCGTTTTACTAATATATTTTGTAAATCTTGTTCATCTTCGACAATAAGAACTCGCATTAACATTCTCCTTTTCTTCTTATTTATATGTATCACTATAATTTCAAAACATTAAAGAAAGATTAGAAACTATTTAATTATATCATTTTATTTTTTTGCGCATTAATCTTCCTTTAATGTTTGTTCAGTAATATAAAGACATGGATCAGGTGCACATGTAAAGGGAGGAGAACATAATGGGAAAATGGATGATGATTGGAGCAATGTCTTGTTTATTCTTAACAGCTTGTTCGACTCAAGCTGATAACGATACAGAAGTACAACAACTGAAAGTAGAAAACGATAAATCACAAAAAGAAGGTGCTCAACTACAACAAGAACCACACAAAACAGGGCCTGCTATGAATGATACTAAGCAAACACAAGATTTCAAAAACGAAGTCACATCTATTGTAGAAAAGGCAAATAATACGAAACCAGTTGGAGCAAAAGAAGATAACTTAAATACGTACTTAGCAGCAAAAAAAGAAATTGACCAATTAGATGACAAGATAGATCTATCTGATGATCAGCTAGAAGCAGATTTTCACGCTGGAACGATAACTGTTGAACAATATCAAATACAAGAAAGAGAACAAGATATACTTGAAGATCAATTAGAGCAAGCAGAAAATGCACTTGAAGCAAGATTTGGAATAAATGATTAATTATTAAGGAGTGGATGGAAATGTTAAAACATAAAAAGAAAATAATTATAAGTGTAATTGCTATTTTAGTAAGTGGTATTGCTATTGTTGGTGGATATTATGGTATGGGCTACAATTATGCGAAAAAGAATGAAAACTACACAGAGAAACAAGTTCGTGAAATTTCTTTAGCTCATACAAATGGAGAAATTATTAATGTGAAAAAAGAATTCGAATTAGAAGATGACAACTTAGCACAATCTAAATTTGAATATGAAGTGGAAATCAAGACACCTGAGAATCTATTAAATATTTTAAAGGTTAGTGCTAGAACAGGCACAATAGAAATCAATAAGGAAGATTAAAAAAATTGACAAATAAAATATCACGTATTTTAAAAAACTTCTAACAAAATTTGTTAGAAGTTTTTTCACGTTTATACTCTACTATTCTAAAAGGGGACTTGCTACATCGCTATCAAGTTAAGAAATACACTCATCTAAAAAACAAAAATATAGACTGTATTCATCATTTTCTACTCCTCACAAAATGATTGTTTCTTAATCTGGGTGAATTTTTAGGTTGAAGGTTACGGTTCTTCAAACCGTTGCTGCACTTGCGAAAAAAGGGGCCAAAATTCCGGCTCCTTTTTTTCGCTATTTGTGGGCAGTAAAACTCCCACCTCAAAATTCAGCTGGAACAAAGGAGTTAGGTGGGAGCCCTGCTGCCCGTAAACGCCCGATTGGCGAAGGCTAATAATCAGTGGGGATGGACAAAACCCCCCACTGATTAAAGTTTCACTTTATGAAGACCTAGTTAGTTTGGAAGTTTGAAAATGATGAGGTGATACAAGTGCAAACAGGAGTTATTTGTAAACAATGTAATAATGAATACAAACATCTAAAGCAATATGATAAAAGGTTGGTGGTCCTCCATGCCCATCAACCTTTTTATTATGAAGTAACACCTAAACGTATTATATTATTTTTTTTATTAACAGACATAAAAATAATTTATTTTTTATTGATAATTACCAAACACCATTGTAAAATGTTTGTATATATATAAACTAAATCAATTTTCGTTTGGTTTTAAGAAGGGAGGTAGGAAGTGTTAATAATAATAAAATAATGGTTATATCACCTACAAAGAGCCGTAAAAAGAATGGAACCAGTACGGAAAAGATACTTTTGTGAAAAGTTCAAAAAATAATAATTATTTACTCTTGAAGAAAATTTACAACCATATGGAGAATAAGGTTATGCAAAAAAAGTCTTAAAAGGGGGACGGAATTATGGAACAAAGAAAGTTTTCAGTAACACCTCAAGATCGAATGAATTATGTATTAGGTCTTTATTCTGCAGATCAACAAATTAATGCAGTTCTTTATTTTCCTGTAGGTATATCAAAGGAAATACTTGAACAATCAGTAAGGATAACGTTACAATTGCAGCCGGTTTTGAACAGCCGGTTTGTAGAAAATGATATCCCTTACTGGGAGGAACATTCATCTGCCACTAACTCACCTATTTGCCTTTTTGCAGAAGGAAATAATCAAGAACTTGAAATAATGGCAATAGATTTTATTAAGGAACCCGGTGATCGTATTCAGGGGCCTATGGTTCAAACAAAATTATTACGAGGCACTACAACAGATATGTTAGTCGTGAAATTATCTCATCTATGTTCAGATGGCGCAGGGGTCAAGGAATATATTAATTTGCTTGGAGCAATTTATACTCAACTTTCCTTGGGACAATCTAAGAATCAAATTATGAAGGAATTTGGTGAGGGAAATGAGAGTTTTCGAGATCAATCACATGTATTCAAATATGCTGGAATATCGGACATAAAAAGCGCGTATCGTCCTAGCCAAGAACAACAAGCATCGTTATGGTCTTTTCCATCTCAACCCAACAAAAATAAATCCCCTCAAATGTCTGTACGGCGGTTGAGCCATGAGCAATCTCTACGTCTAACCCAATGGACAAAAGCACAACAGGCTACCTTGAATGATGTAATCATGACTGCATACTTCCGAGCTTTATCAAATTTCACTGTGTATGCAGAACCTCGTACCGCAGAAAAAATGATCGGTTTAACAATTGATTTACGTCGATATCTGCCTAATTATACAACTGGTGCTATTTGCAACTTATCCGGCATGGAAATGCCAGTGATTAAAATGGAGGATGATGAATCATTTAATCAGACTCTCGTTCGAATTAAACAATCAATGGATAAAATAAAGTCTCAAAATCCAGGTCTGTCTTCAGCTGCAGGAATGGAGCTACTGGCAGGTATGAAGCTATCTGTGGTGAAGGAAATGTATAATCAGCAATACAAACAGGCTTTACAGATGGGGATGGCGTTGCCGTTACTGACAAATTTTGGGGTGATCGCTGATGAACCTATTCAGTTTGGTGAAGTTCAAGCTGAGGACGGGTATATGACATCACCCATTATGTATGCGCCATTCTTTTCAATGGGTGCAAGCTTTTATAATGGGAGACTTACATTTACGATTGGTTATCATACACCGGATACATCAAAAGAAGAGGTAGACAAATTTTTGGAAAGTGTTGTTAATCAACTATCATAAATAAAAGGGAATATAGAGCGGAAATTTCTAGCGGAATTGTATTTTAGGGGCTCGTCCCCATGTTCATCAAGCTAATATTTTGAAGTATCCCTAAAACGAAAATTTTATATCACTACAACAGTTATTTATGAGAATTCAGGTCATTTTTTTCGTTTTGGGGTATTCGCTTTTCTTAGCTTGATGATTATGGGCGGTACCCCAGTAAAGAAAGAAATAGGGAAAATACCCTATTTCTTTTTATTTCTATAATAAAATATAATTATTAGGTCCAAAGTAATGATAATAATTAGAAGTAATACTTCTATAAGTGCTTCCGTTTTCCCATGCTGCAAAGACTTTATAAAGAAATCCCATTCTGTTTCATAGGGAGGCTCTGCCCAATTTCGTTGCAGTCCTACATAAATTCCATTTAAGAAAAAGACGATACTTAATAGAATCCTTCCAATAAATACGGCAACTATTTTTATATTCCAATGCTTTATCATGATTACATAAAGGATTGGAAATAGTATAAGTACCCAAAAGACAATAATATAGATTGTATTTATCATTCTTTACTCCTAACAAAATGATTGTTTTTTTATAGGTGAGTTTTCGGATTGAAGGTGTGTTTTATTGTTACTGGTTGCGCACTTGCAAAGATAAGGGCCGGAATTCCGGCTCTTTTTCTATCCCGCAAAAGCTCCCTAATTAAAGTCTTACTTTATCTCCCCGTCTCAAAAAACTCAATCCACTCTCCGTCAGGACCAGCGAAGAATATGTAACGTGTTCCATCTGGTAATGTTTCAATTTCTTCTCCTAGTAAAAAGGTTACTTTTTGTTTCTTTAGTCTTTCGATCTCATCCTCTAATGAATCCACTTTAAAGCAAATGTGATGTACTTTTCCTTCTGCCGGAAGAGAAGAGTTATAACCTTCAATGAGTTCGAGTATCGTTTCCTTCGATTCTTCTACACTTAAAAAAGCGAGTTTTAAGTCTGGATTCGGGTGCCCCATACGTTTAATGAGCTGTAAGCCGACTACTTCTTCATAAAATGAGATAGATGTTTCTAAGTTTGCAACCATAAGTCCAACGTGTTCTATTCTTCTAACTGGCATGTAGATTCCTTCCTTCTTTCTGAAAATTATATACAATATATTATTGAAAATTAAGAAAATAAGCAAGATAAAAACCTTACAAATTTTAGCGTGTTATATGGTATAGTGAGAAAGTATGTTTGGGGAGAAGGAAGGAGATTATACTATGAATACAACTACTCAAACTCCTTCATTATCGGAAACAATGAAAGAGTGGCATTATGCATTAGCATATGAAATTAAACATTGGAAAACGATAGGTGGTAGTAAAATTTCTATCATGAACGGTCGTTTTTTATATACAGATTATGAAAGTACAGTATACGTATTTCAGCTTATTTCGGAAGTAAGCTTACCTGAAGGTTCACCAATTCGAATTGAGTTTGATGGTGAGGAAGCGACAGGAGAAGTATTATCTGTACATGGATTAGAAATAGAACTGAAATTAAATGATTATATACAAGGTGAAATACGAGAAGCGGTTTTATACAGTGAACCGTGGCAATTGTTAGAACAACTACAAGAGAGATTGAAAGAGGCACATAAAGATAAGCTAAAACGTAATCGTATAAAGCGTCTTGTTGATGGGACGAGCAGTCCGAAACATATTGAAAAGATGAAAAATACGAAAAATGAATTGGCGTATCGTTCTTTTTACAATCCAACAACGTACGTGTGGGGACCACCGGGAACAGGGAAGTCTTACAATTTATCGCGTATTATTTCTGCTCATTATCAAAAAGGAAAATCGGTACTTGTGTTAGCTCATAGTAATGCGGCAGTTGACGTATTAATGAGCGAAGTAACGAAGCAAATTGAGAAGAAAAAGAAATGGACACCTGGTGAAATCGTTCGTTACGGTTATAGTCAACATGAACATATACGAAATCATGAAACGTTACTTGCATCGAAGTTAGTTGAAACGACGAATGGATCTTGGGGAGAAGAAAGACTCTATTTAGAAGAGACACGACAAGATCTTCGTGAAAAGATTTTATCATATAAAGCGACTTCTGCTGATAAGAAGCGTATACAAGAGATTGAAAGTGATCTTCGAAAGCAAAAAGCGAAAATTAAAGAAGTAGAAAAAGAATACATTGAAAATGCGAAAGTAATCGGTGCGACTTTATCGAAATGTGCAATTGATTCACTTATTTATGAGCGTACATTTGATTTAGTTGTCGTAGATGAAGTAAGTATGGCTTATGTGCCGCAAATCGCATTAGCTGCTTCACTTGGGAAACGTATTGTCGTTTGTGGTGACTTTTTACAGTTACCTCCGATTGCGATGGCGAACCATGAACTCGTTCGAAAATGGCTCGGTGAAGATATGTTTTATCATGCAGGGATTGTTGATTCTGTAAATAAATCAGAAGCACATCCGAACCTTTTTATGCTGCAGGAGCAAAGACGTATGCATACGGATATATCGAAGTTTACGAATTCATTTATTTATAAAAATAGAGTGTACGATCATCCATCTGTTTCAGAGCGTAAAGAACTTGCGAAACTGCAACCGTTCGCAAATGAGGCGAGTGTTTTATTTGATATGAGCTTAATGGGAGCCTTTTCTTTAAAAGACGCTGCTTCCGGTTCTCGTTTTAATATTATGTCTGGTTTAGTAGCGATGCAAATGATGTTAATCGGATTGTTAGACGGTGTTCAATCTATCGGTGTAGTTACGCCTTACAGGGCACAGTCCCGCTTTTTATCAACGTGCATTAGAGAAATGTTGCAGAAAACGAAATATCAAAACATACCAGTTTTAGCGGCGACAGTTCATAAGTTTCAAGGGTCTGAAAGAGATATGATGATCTTTGATACGGTAGATAGTTATCCGCAAGAACGCCCTGGCGTGTTATTCTTTGATCATAAAAACCATCGCCTCGTCAATGTAGCAGTAACGAGAGCGAGAGGGAAGTTCATTCAATTATCAGATTGCCATTATATGCGTAAAAACCTTTCGAGAAAACAAGCGTTATCGCAATTAACAGCTCATATAGAACGTCACGGAGATGTGTATGATCGCACGACATCAAGAAAATTGTGGGAGCGAAAAATCTCGAAACGTTTACGCTGGTTTATGGAAATGAATCTTGAAGAACCGAAAGGGTTATTGAAAGATATTTTAGCTGCAAAACGAAAAATTATCATTTCCCTTCCAAGTACAAGGCAAGTTGATAAACGAGTATGGCAAGCGTTAATGCGTACGAATGCGCAAATAACAGTTTATAGTGATGGACCAGTTCCATTGAAAAATATAAAGTTACAAAGGCAAAATAAAGCATTCCCGTTTATATTAATCGATGATGAAATCTTTTGGGCAGGAGCACCTCTTACATCTCAAATGATGTTTGAAGGTAGTATGGAATTTCCGTACATATGTGCAAGAATGCAAGCACCTGAAACAATTGGTGTATTAAAAGGGTTTTTAGATATTCGGTAAATCCGGATAGGAATTCCTTGACTTTTGCCTGGAATGAACTTAGAATGAAAATAATTTAATATAATTTTATGAAAATTCTTATCACGAGAGGTTGAGGGACTGGCCCTATGACACCTCGGCAGCGGATTCTTTATGAATACTGTGCCAATTCCAGCAAGGTAACTTGAAAGATAAGAAAGAAGCTCATTTTGACTGTATATACAGAAGCCTCTTTCTATCTTTTAGAAAGAGGCTTTTTTACGTGAAAATAAAAGGAGGAAGAAAAATGGGAGCGACAGGAGTAACGTCACAAAGAAAAACAATTGAAGAGAGTATAGAAAGAAATAAGGAAAAGTACATAGAAACAAGTCATAATATTCATGCGAATCCGGAGATTGGTAACCAAGAATTTTACGCATCAAGAACGTTAAGTTTGTTGTTAGGAAGCGCAGGATTTCAGTTGCAGCACAATATAGCTGGTCATGAAACAGGATTTATCGCGCGGAAAAGTTCCGGGAAACAAGGACCAGTTATCGCATTTTTAGCTGAGTATGACGCTTTACCAGGACTCGGTCATGCGTGTGGTCACAATTTAATCGGAACAATTAGCGTTGCAGCAGCGATCGCGTTATCAGAAACGCTTGAGGAAATCGGCGGAGAAGTTGTCGTGTTCGGAACACCAGCAGAAGAGGGCGGGCCAAATGGTAGCGCAAAATCGAGTTATGTGAAAGCTGGCTTATTTAAAAACATTGATGCGGCGCTTATGATTCATCCGAGCGGAAAAACAGCTCCAACGAGTCCATCACTAGCGGTCGATCCACTTGATTTTCATTTTTACGGAAAAACAGCTCATGCAGCGGCTTCACCAGAAGAAGGAATTAACGCATTAGATGCGATTATCCAGCTTTATAACAGTATTAATGCGCTTCGCCAACAACTGCCGTCAGATGTGAAAATTCATGGAGTCATTACAGAAGGCGGAAAAGCACCTAATATTATTCCTGATTACGCTTCGGCACGCTTCTTCATCCGCGCAGCAACGCGAAAAAGATGTGCGGAAGTAACAGAGAAAGTAAGAAATATTGCACAGGGTGCAGCGTTAGCAACAGGCACAAAAGTAAAAATTCATCAATTCCAAAATGAAATCGATGAACTACTCGTAACAAAAACATTTAATGACGTCGTAGCCGAAGAGTTAGAACTACTAGGTGAAGAGGTAAACCGTAAAGAAAGAGTAGGAATCGGCTCAACGGATGCAGGAAATGTAAGCCAAGTCGTACCGACAATTCATCCGTACATTAAAATCGGTCCAGATGACTTAATTGCGCATACGAATGAATTTAGAGAAGCAGCACGTTCAGAATTAGGAGATAAAGCGCTAATTACATCCGCAAAAGCACTAGCAAATACGGCGTATCGATTAATTACAGAAGAAGGTTTGTTAGAAAAGGTGAAGGAGGAGTTTAGGGAGGAGCAGAGGAATCAGGGGTAGGTGGTTAAAATACAGTTGAGTGTTCTCTTTTCGAAGAGAAATCTGATTAATAAGTGAAAATGCAATAAAAAAGAACATTGATTTTTCAATGTTCTTTTTTATTTACTAATCATTTATTTCTTCGTTATTTTGATAACAAATTTCTTCAGCAATTTCTTGGATGCGATCTAGTTTAATACCATCTTTTTGTTCAATAGATAATGGATGGTCTGTTAGTTCGAGTTGAATATAAGGTTTGTAACCGATTTCTCTAGTATGAACCATTGTTTTTAAACTTACTGTATCTGGATAACAAGGAAGTTGGGTAGATAACCAACCAAACATTGGCTCTAATTCGTTTTCTCTTCCTTTCGTTTCCCAGTAATCAAGCGTCTTTTGGAAGTTTGTTTCACTTAAAGATACCCATACATCCCATATAAAAGGTCCCTCTCCATCTAAAACTGGAATTTCAATACAACCTTTCATAAAGAAATATTCATCATCAATTACACATAGATCTTCATCCATTTCAACTCGACTCTCTAGCTCTTCTTCAGGGATATAGTAAAAATAATCGGGAGCCTCATTCCCATAACATATAGGGAGTTCATCGTGAAATACTCCGCAAAATTTACAAACATAGCCTATTTTTTCGTTCATTAATTTTCTCCTAACCATCTATAACAATTGTGTTTGATCATTTGATTTTAAATAGATTATATCATTTGTTTTTTTGATTTCTCTCACAAAGAAGCAACTTTTAATGTTAGCGGAGGTTAATACGTATCCTTTTATCAGAACGACAATTTCTCTTCAAATTCACTCTTTAAAACAATTAAAGGAGATGATAATCCAAATTGCATTAAAGAGTCTAAAAATGCAGCGAGAGAATCCATCGAATCGCTCATGACTTTCATCATATAATTAAATTCCCCGCTAATTCGATATAAATCTGTTACTTCAGGAGCGGCATTACAATATTGGATAAAATCAGAGCATTGACTCGTTTTGAACATAATGAATGCTTGGATGTTTTTATTAATTTTGGAAGGCTCAAATTTCGTTCGGTAAGCAGCTATAACCCCTTGATCTTCAAGCTTGTTAATGCGTTCTTTTACAGCAGGCTGCGTCATGGATATAATACGTCCTATTTCTGAAACAGAAATTCTCGCATTTTCATACAACAAGTTCATAATTTTATGGTCAATTTCATCTAGTTTTACTGTGTTTTGCATTGGATAGCCCCCTTTTTATTTTCTAAAGTAAATCGTAAATTATAACTATAATATCATAAGTGAAGGAACTAAATTACCTATAAATCTATATTTAAAATTATTAGTATTTGCTTAAAAATATAAGTATAGGATTTATTAAACGGAAATTTAGGAAGGGTGGAAAAAATGAAGAATCTTGATGGGAAAGTAGCGTTAGTAACGGGAGCGAGTCGCGGCATCGGCCGTGCCATTGCAATAAGATTGGCGAAAGATGGGGCATTAGTTGCGATTCACTACGGCCGAAATAAAGCAGCTGCAGATGAAACGATTAATAAGATTGAATCTAATGGAGGAAAAGCGTTCTTAATTGAAGCTGAGCTCAATTCAATGGATGGTGTCAAAAAGCTAGTAGAACAATTAAAGAATGAATTAAAAACAAGGGTTGGTACATCAGAGATTGATATTTTAGTAAACAATGCAGGCATAGGTACACAAGGAACGATTGAAAATACGACAGAAAAAGTTTTTGATGAAATTATGGCCGTAAATATTAAGGCACCATTCTTCTTAATTCAGCAAACATTACCATTACTACGAGTAGAAGGGCGCATTATTAACATTTCATCAGCCGAAGTACGACTCGGTTTTACAGGATCAATTGCATACGGTTTAAGTAAAGGTGCATTAAATACGATGACACTTCCTCTAGCTAAACATCTTGGAGAAAGAGGGATAACAGTGAATACAATTATGCCCGGATATACGAAGACAGATATTAATGCGAACTTGTTAGATAATCCAGAAATACGAAGTTTTGCTACGAATTCATCTGTGTTTGGACGAATAGGGCAAGTTGAAGATATTGCAGATGTAGTAGCATTCCTTGCTTCTTCTGATAGCCGCTGGGTAACAGGGCAAATTTTAGATGTTTCTGGAGGATTTTGTTTATAGGGGCACTACTTCATACCCATCAAGCTAATATTTTCATATCCCCCTAAATTAAAATTTTCTTTCTCTACAGATAGCTATTTTGAGAAGCCGCTCATTTTTTCGTTTTGGGGGCATTTCTTTTTCTTAAGTTGATGGGTATGTATGGTGACCCCTATTAGACGATAGTGAATTAACAATTTCGGGGTTCAGTTCAACTTTATTCAAAATAAGATTTTTTTGCAGTAAAATCAATGTTAGTGGAACTTTTTTAATCAAACTTTTTTCTAAATTAACATAAATACTTGCAACATTTAAATTAGTACTATATAGTTCTAGTTATGACAAAGGTAAAATTAATGAATCAAAAACGTGTGATTGAAGTAGCTGCAACATTATTTTTAGAAAAAGGGTTTGCTTATACAAGTATGGATGAATTAGTACGTGTAAGCAAAGTTTCAAAGTCTAATGTGTATTATCACTTTTCTAATAAGGAAGTATTATTAGAAGGGGTCGTTGATTATTGGATTGGAATGTATCAATCTGCAATTGATGACGTACTTTCTCAGAACCAATTTTTAGTTGAAGATCGTATCCAACTGTTTTTAAAGCAATTATCACAAGGAGTTCAGTCGAGAGAGTATAAGGGGAGCTGTCCATTTATTACTCTTTATATTCAAAGTCCTACACAGGCCACGCAAATAAAAGAAAAAATAGGTCTTTTTTTACAGAATTACAAAAGAAAGTTTCTCTATTACTTAAACAAGGGGTAGAGAATGGAGAATTCAGAAATACGATTAATATTGATGAGGTTGCATCACTTTTTATTACAAATCTTGAAGGAGCGTTATTTATTTCAGAAACATTGAAGGATGCAACTGTAATCACGAAAACAGCAGATCATTTATTTAACTTGCTTCGATAAAAGAAGCTTTTTTTTTACATCAAATTAGTACTGAATAGTACTAAAAAGGAGATTTTATATGAGAACAGTATTTTTAATTGGTGGAACAGGCTTTATTGGAAAGCAATTAGTGAAAGAATTAGCTAAAGAGGATGTTAAAATTCTTCTTTTAGTGAGGTCGAAAAGTAAAGCAACACGCATTTTTCAAGAAAGAGGCATCTTAAAAAAGGCAGTTATGCACTTTATTGAAGGTGATTTGACGGAAATAGATTTAGGTCTAAGTGCTGAAGATAAGGAGAGGATATTGAAAACGGATGTGATTATTCACGCAGGAGGCCCCATGGATATTCAAGTGACAAGTAAAGAGGCAGCTTCCGTATTTTTAAATGGCGCCAAACATATTAGTGAATTAGCTAAAAGTATTCATCAATTGAAGGGCTTGCAACAATTTATTCATGTTGTAGGTTATATGAGTCCCTTTGATGATAAAAATAGCAAGATTGCAATTGATGTGTTTAAAGAAGGACACAATTATTTGAAAATGAAAAATCCATATGAGAGAACAAAATTTTTAGCAGATCTTTATATCCGTCACCAGGCATCAGCAGTAGGTTATCCGCTTTCTGTAATTAATCCGCCAACTGTAGTCGGTAGTAGTAAAACAGGGAGTACAGAGCAGATAGCAGGATTAGGTTTGCTTGTGATGAGTATGCGAAGAGGGCTCATGCCAGTGATTCCTGGAGGTAAGGGATATAGGTTACCACTTATTGCAAACGATGAGCTTGCGAAGTTTATTGTGCAGGTTTTCAGATTGGAGCAACCGACTATTCAAACATATACACTTGTTGAAGACAAACAGCACGATCAGAACATTGCTGAATTATTAAGTATTATGTCGGAAAGTATGAATATGAGGGCACCAAAAATCTCTGTCCCAATGCCACTTATGAAAGCAATTATGAATAGTGGAGTAAGTAAAATAACAAAAATCCCTTCGGATGGACTGAATTTTATTACAAAACGAAAATTTTCAAATGTTTCAGCGAAAAAATTTATGGGAGGAGATTGGTTTAAGAAGACGAGTGTAATGAAATTTTTCCCTGCCGTAGTAGCTGATTTGGATTATCGAATGATGCATCAAAATGGCCAGCATAATCATTTATTTAAACGAACATTATGCGATAACACTACCCTTTACCAATTACAAGGAGAGGGTAAACCGTTTATTTTATTACATGGTTTATTGAGTGATGGAGAGGATTTATTTCCTTTAGCACAAGAGCTTCATGAAAAAACTGGTCAACCTGTATGGATCTTGGATCTTCCAGGTTTGGGACGTTCTCCTTTTAAACAAGAGAAAAATCTTCTAGATATCTATTTGAATGTAGTGAAAAAGTTATTGGAGAAAGCTACTAATGGTGCACATCTAATTGGCCATTCATTCGGTGCGTTTATTCTTCTGGAAGCATTGGTACAAGAGTACATAGATAAGAAGTATTCAATCACTTTACTTCAGCCACCTGTTGCTAAAAAAAATGCTAAATCGCTAAATGTTCCCCAATTTATGAACAAATGGGCATTAAAATTGGCAACTACTAATTTGATAGAGCGTTATTTATTAAGTAATGGTTTGTTTGAAAGTATGGAGAGCATCCCTGAACATTATATCGAAAAAATAAGTAACAGTTTTACTTCTCCTAGAATTTTAAATACTACGGTTCAGCTTAACAGTTTACTACTGAAAAACGATCAAGGTGATTTCAATGAAGTAACAAAGTATAATCTTCACATTATTTGGGGGGATTATGACAGAGGCTATTCTGCTCCATCGCATCTTGGTAAGGTTGATTTTGTTCCATATGGCCATCATTTTCCTCTTAGCCATCCGAGTGAAACGGCAACATTAGTAATAAAAAATAGTAATACTAGCAGATGAGTGTGTGGGATAAACAGTGTGTAGTAAGATCGTTGTGTCTTTGAAATAAAATCGTACTGTTAGGGGTCCCACCCCATACCTATCAAGCTATACTTCTGAAATATCCCCAAAACGAAAATTTCATCCTTTCATAGTTGTCCATAGGATCTTAGGTCGATTTTCATTTTTGAGAAGAATACATTTCTCAAGTTGATGGCAATATGGGGGGAATAATGTTACGATGTTTATAAAAAAGTAGTTAGACTAGTGTGTTTTACTCCGATTCATTTCAAAATATAATTGAAAATCCATCTTTAAATTAAAAAAGAAGGTGTTACCTTTATATATTAATAACTTCGAAATATTGTATAATAGGTAATTTTTATGCATTATTGATTAGCATTGCTTATTGTGCTAACGAGTCAGGATAGTGTAGCGACCGACAAACTAAATAGTTGCTTATCCTCAATTATTAGAAGGAAAGTTCTATCATTTCGAGAATTTATTAGACATAGACGAGTGCTATAATTTTCTATATCTACATATAAGAGGTGACTACGCATGAATCAAAGACCGTCAGAAGAAGAATACGCCGGGGACTCCGGCGAATATATCCGTTTGGTGCCGGACGGTAATATCATCGACATTCTGCTCGCCCAGGAAAAGCAAATGATCGAGCTCCTGGCATCGTTGACCGAAAGTCAGTACGCGTATCGGTATGCGGAAGGAAAATGGACGCTGAAAGAAGTCGTGGGCCACATTGCAGACGCGGAACGCGTCATGACCTACCGCCTGCTTCGGTTCGCAAGAGGGGACCAGACGTCTCTGACTGGTTTCGATCAGGAATTGTTCATGCCTCCTTTCGGAAGCTGGACAACCGAGCAATTGGCCGAAGACTACCGGGCCGTACGGCAATCAACGATCACATTGCTGCGCGGGCTATCGGCGGAGGCGTGGACCCGAAAGGGCACAGCCAACAACCTAAGCATTACGGTGCGCGCCCTCGCGTACGGCATCGCAGGACACGAACTTCATCACATGGGGGTCATCCGAAATCAGTACTTGAGTTAATCGTTTGCTGAGGCCTTTGGAATGGAACTAACGGGGGATTTTAACAAAATAAGGAATACAATTAAACACCCTAAGCGGCTTTAGTTCTATATTCCATGGAGCTGAGGCTGTTTAAACATTTTTGGAATCGGTCTAATTTTAAAACTGAATGTACTCGTCTATCGCTTGATTTAGTTCCACAAACGTATCGTATTTATGTAAAAGCAGGCTTATTTAAAGATATTGATGCGGCGCGTTCAGAATTAGGAGATAAAGCGTTACTTGCAGCTGCAAAAGCACTAGTAAATACGGTGTATCGATTAATTGTGGAAGAAGGGCTGTTAGAGAGGCACAGAGAAATCAGGGATAGGTGATTAAAAGGAGTGGCTTTTGCCACTCCTTTTTTATGAGTTTTTTAGGAAAGAACATACTGATTAATTTAGGAATTTCAAAATAAAAATATCTTTTTTCTATTCTATGTATAATGAAAATATGGGATATTTTGTGATTTTAGCAAATATAAAAATGGTATCAATATAAATGGAAGTTTGATCCTACAGTAGAAGGAATGCTTCGAATGCTAGATAAAATTCATAAAGAGTTTTATAAAGTAAAGGATGGGTTATTAGAAGTATTACGTGGAAAAGAATGTCCAATTTTCTTCACATTTAAAGATTTAAATAACATTGGATCAGGTGAAGAATTATATATTAAAATGAATGCCTGTGGCCGAGCTTTAAGCGATTTTGAAAATTTTAAAGCGCAATTTGAACAACTATTAGAAGTACTAGATTATAACGATAAGGCAAAAGAATTTTCTTTTACATTAGATAGAGAATGGACAGATTTCTTATGGCCTTATTTAGATGATTCGAAGACATTAGATAAACCATTTCTGAGATTATTTAATTTCATTTCTTCGAGCAAAATCTCAAGGATAGGTACAGTTGCGCCTAATACGTTTAATAAAGATTATACTAATTTTAAAGAATTGAGAACCATTTACAAAGAGGAAGAAAATGTTACGTTTCTTTTTGACATCTTTACGATATGGAAAGATGCAGAACAGATTGAAAGCGAGTTTTCTTCTATACACGAACAAATTCATTTATTTACAGATGAAAGAAATTACTTTAAAGCATTTAAACGCCAGTTAGGGTAAGTACACCATCGGTTTGGTGTCTCGTGGCAACTGAATCTTCCAAAATAAAATATATGTTTAGAAAAGCGTGGGAAGATTTTCCGCGCTTTAATTATTTGTCATGTAACTCAAATTTTAAAATTGAAAGTCAACTTTTTATCCCGCATTAACGGAAAGCAAACCCCGATTGGTTCAACAAACCATCAGTGTTGAAGAAAGTCGCCACTGACGGAAGCTTCACTTTAGCAGTATGGTCAAGATAGCAACAATTCTTACGAAAACAGCGTATATTTCATATCTAAAATATAGTGACTTTTCCTTTTTTAAATTATATAATTTAAATATTGTTTTATTTTAAATTTAAGATAGGAGAATTTCTTTTATGCAACCCGAACTTACGCAAGACAAAGTGTATTCAGTTTCATGGTGGGGGGGATTTTGGCTGTACTGTTTGCGGTTTTGGGGACGAATATTATCGTAGGAGTATTTATTGGCATTCCGTCTACGATTTATACAGAGTTTATTACTATGCAAGAACCAACTGCCCTTCACGTATCTGTCGGAGATACGGCGTTTAGATTTGGAAGATTAATTGTATTACTGTTATTCATTTACGCATATGATCCCATTAAAAGATTAGTCATACCAGCTTTTAACTTCCATGTGTTAAAAAAATCAATATGTATATATATGTACTTCTTTTCCTTGCAGCAAGTTGGATTATATATTTATATGTTCTTGAACCACTATTTCCTCATGCAGGAGAAGAACAATATGTAGCTTTAAAATCAGAAATGCTAGATCAATATCCCATTCTTTTATTTCTCAGTAGTACAATACTTGCACCCATTGTTGAGGAAATAACCTACCGCGGTATCATCTTACGCTTGTTCCAAGAGCGCTTCCCATTTTGGATTGCCGCAATTGGATCAAGTTTTCTTTTCAGTATCGCTCACTCATATTCAGTTGGTGTGATGATAGATACTTTCATTGGTGGGATGTTCATGGCGATATTATGTAAGAAGACGAATTCCATTATTCCAGCTATTTTACTCCACATACTGAATAATGCACTTGGTTAAGCGGTGACTTCCTTTCATATACACCAATAATTTAAATATAAAAAAGGTAAGTGGATACACAAAAAATTGTACATTTTCACCGGGAGATGCCAATATTATCGTTTTGGGGTATTTGCTTTTCTTAGCTTGATTGTGATGTGGTGCTACCCCTGTTAGTAGTAATTTTAATATTACTATAGATAAATTATTTTTAGAACTTTACTTCCGAGAACGAATTGTATGTTTTTGCTTAACGTTGTTTTTTCAAAAATGCTGGCAGTACCCCTTGTTCATCAACCTAAGGTTTTTAATTATCCCCATAACGAAAGTTTCAACTTTTTACAATTATTTATGAGCATTCAGCTCAATTCTTTCGTTATGGACAACCATCAATTTCTTCAGTTGATGGTGATGGGGCACTACTCTATAATGGTCAAATTAAAATTTAAAACAGTTATAGAGACTCCATCCCTCGGAAATATTTTAACTATTAAGTTGTAAAAAGATATGATGCGAGGAAGTTTTTTGTAAATCAAAAAAAATTGATTGATCAGTTGCATAAAGAACTAAACAGCGTATATACTGTAAATATCAAAAAAAGTTGATGAAGGGAGAGTGAACTAAAATGGCACAAGATTTTAAGCTCTATGAGAAAAAATTTAAAGCATTAGCTGATCAGAAACGGTTAGAGATTATGTATGAGCTTTGTCAGCGAGGCCAGACGTGTGTATGTGATTTAACAGAGATTTTTGAAATGACGCAATCTAAGTTGTCATATCATTTAAAGATTTTATTAGATGCAGGTTTAATTGTAAAAGAAACAAAAGGCACGTGGAGTTATTATGATTTAAATGATGCGGAAGTAAATAATTTATTATCAGAAGAATTGTGCTGTATTTTTAGAAAAACAGGAAAAGGTAGCTGTTGTTAAAATTTTATACTATTAATCAAAAAAATTGATTAATAACATATAAAGAGGAGGAGTAAGCTATGAGATATGTTCACGTTGGTATAAATGTTACGGATTTAGAGGAGTCTATCGAATTCTACGAAAAGGTATTTGGTGTGTCACCAGTTAAGGTGAAAGTAGATTATGCAAAATTTTTATTAGAGATGCCAGGACTTAATTTCACGCTGAACGTACGAGATGAAGTGAAGGGAAATCAGGTAAATCATTTCGGTTTCCAAGTGGATACTGCTGAAGAAATTACATTACATAAAGAAAGATTAGAAAAAGAAGGTTTCTTTGCGCGTGATGAGATGGATACGACTTGTTGCTATGCAATCCAAGATAAGTTTTGGGTAACAGATCCTGATGGGAACGAGTGGGAATTCTTTTATACAAAAGCACAGAGTGATGTTCATAAAATTGAAGAGTCATCTTGTTGCACGACTTCTAACGTAGTAGAAAAAAATTCTTGTTGTTAATAGGAGATGGAAAATAAAATGAAACGTTTATCTTTTCTAGATCGATATTTAACACTATGGATTTTTCTAGCTATGGCTGTTGGGATTGGTTTAGGGTTTGTGTTTCCTAGTGTAGTAGATGGACTAAATACATTACAAGTTGGAACGACGTCCATCCCGCTCGCTGTCGGTTTAATTGTCATGATGTATCCACCGTTGGCGAAAGTTCGTTACGAGGAAATGGGCCGGGTATTTAAAGATGTAAAAGTATTGGTTTTATCTTTAGTGCAAAACTGGATTATTGGTCCTGTACTTATGTTTGTTTTAGCAATTATTTTTCTTCCAGATAAGCCAGAATACATGGTCGGGCTCATTATGATTGGTTTAGCACGTTGTATTGCAATGGTAATTGTTTGGAACGATCTTGCAGATGGGGATAAAGAGTATGCGGCAGGTTTAGTGGCTTTTAACTCGGTATTCCAAATGTTATTCTTCTCCGTTTATGCATACGTGTTTGTAACAGTCATTCCAGAATGGTTAGGAATTGAAGGGGCTATTGTCGATATTACAATGGTAGAAGTAGCGAAATCAGTATTTATCTATTTGGGAATTCCTTTTATAGCAGGTATGTTGACACGCTTTGTACTCGTTAAGTTAAAAGGAAGACAATGGTATGAAAAGGTGTTTATACCTAAGATTAGTCCACTTACATTACTTGCATTATTATTTACAATCGTCGTTATGTTCTCTTTAAAAGGGGAAATGATTGTTAGCGTACCACTAGATGTAGTAAGAATAGCAATTCCGTTATTAATCTATTTTATTGTGATGTTTTTTGTTGCTTTCTTTATGGGAAGAAAAATTGGTGCAAACTATCCGGTGACTACAACGTTAGCATTTACAGCAGGTAGTAATAATTTTGAGTTAGCAATTGCTGTAGCAGTTGGTGTGTTTGGTATTCATTCAGGCGCGGCATTTGCAGCTGTTATCGGACCGTTAGTTGAAGTACCTGTAATGATTGCACTTGTAAACGTTGCTTTTTGGTTTAAGCGTAAATATTTTAATGATCAACCAGTATAATTTAAAAATAAAGGCGGAAAACAACATGAAAAACAAAAAGACAATCTATTTCTTATGCACAGGAAATTCATGCCGAAGCCAAATGGCAGAAGCATGGGGCAAACAATATTTAGGCGATAAGTGGAATGTATATTCTGCAGGAATCGAAGCACACGGAGTAAATCCAAATGCTATTAAAGCGATGAAAGAAGTAAATATCGATATAACGAATCAAACATCGGATATGATTGATTCAAATATTTTAAATAACGCTGATTTAGTCGTTACGCTTTGTAGTCATGCAGATGCTGTGTGTCCATCTACTCCGCCGCACGTAAATCGTGTTCACTGGGGATTTGATGACCCGGCAGGAAAAGAGTGGTCTGAGTTTCAACGTGTTCGTGATGAAATCGGTGAACGTATAAAACGATTTTCTGAAACAGGGGAGTAAATAAAGGAAAGAGCTAATCTTCTATCGTATAGGGGATTGGCTCTTTTTCTATACATAGTCACTACTGCATTGGTTTACAACAACTATCTCAACGAATGCAGAATATTATGTAAGAATGATATAGTTAGAATGGTAGTCTGCCTCTATTAAATTTATATATAGAAAAAAACACTATTGGTAATTAACAATGAATAAAATTTTGGTTTTTAGAGTAATCGAGATAGTAATCATAAAAAATAGCGTGTAATAAAAATTTTTTCACATGAAAGGAAAAAAGGGTGAAACACATAATAAAAGACGTATTAATAAATTATTTTAAAGAAATTCATTCACTAGCAGTGGAAGAAGAGCTACATAAAAATAGCTGGAATACAGATTTACACTATAAAATTATGGTGAATGGAAAGCGATATTCCGCACGGTTTATCAATAGCAAGCGAACAATCAATCCAGCTTTTGGGGCGTTATCAAACGAACAATTGATAGAGCAAGTACGTTTTACGTATTATTTACGCGAGCATGGAATCCTTTTTATGCAAATTAATAAAAATAGGTCAGGGGAGTCATTTACATTAGTCGCTTGGAATGATGAACAATACCGATTTATATTGTCTAATTGGATTGAAGGAGAACATATTACACTTTGTACAGAAGCTATCGCAGAAGCATTTGGAAAGGAAGCAAGAAAGGTTCATGATATTTCTAGTGCATTTCAAAGCGCGATTTTTCAGAAGAAATCTCATTTGGATGGGTATGCCCAGTTTATTAATATGTTAGAAAGCAAGACAAGCGCATGTAAGGAATTGCGGGAGTATATAGATCTTGCTAAATATCATATAGACTGCGCATATACGAGTGAATTAGAGTTTATTGTACAAACAGACTTAAATCCTTTGAATGTTTTATGGGGCTCAAGTCAACAGGTAAAAGGAATTGTAGATTTTGAATCTATTAGTTATGTTGACCGTATTGAAGGGTTAGCCTTTTTAATAAAATGGTATTCCCGAACAGAAGGAATGCAGTCTCATGAAGTATGTTCCAGTGTTGCTAGGGCATTTTTAGAAGGGTATAAGGCTCATAATATTGTAACCTTAAATGATTACAAAAGACTTACTTCATTATTATGGTTATCCGGTAGTTTGAATTGGAATTTTGTGAAGAAAACGTTAAGTGTGTTAGATGAGGAGAGAGGATTAGAGGAACATTTGAAAGTTTATAGAGTAAGGGGAGAAAGGTTGTCTTCATTGTTAATTTGTAGATAACATTTCTTCTCTTTTGGGATTTATAAAACAAAGCATATGAGGTGTTCAAAAAATGGAAATACAAATTGTATTGTTTGACGGTTTTGGAGAGCTTGTCTCCTTTGCACCTTTTGAGGTATTGAAAAGAGCGATAGAAGAAGGGGCTCCGTTTACGGTTGAGTTAGTTTCTAGTGAACAAAAACAAGAAGTTACTACCTCGTTTGGAGTTATGGTGAAACTACATGATTTTTTACGAATGGATAATCGCCCAGATTTGTTAATTGTACCTGGTGGTGGCTGGAATCATAAAGCAGAACATGGGGCAAGAAAGCAAGCAGAGCGTGGTACTTTGACTAAAATGATTAGAGAGATGCACAATGAAGGAACGATTGTTGCTGGAGTTTGTACAGGAGGTATGTTACTAGCTGCATCGGGTATATTGAATGATAAAAAGGCAACAATGCATCGTTTGGCGCAGAATGAAATTCGTACATATGGGGCCGAAATTCTTCCTTACAGAATTGTGGATCAAGGCGATATTATTACTGCAAGAGGAGTTACTTCAGGACTTGATTTAGGACTTTGGATCACGGAAAGGTTCGCAAGTCCCAAAATTGCAGCTGCTGTTGAATATAGAATGGAATACGAGAGGCGAGGTGTTGTGTGGAGTTAATTTGAATTTTTTTTCATTTGAAGACAAGAGTTCATTACTCTGAAGAAATAAAGTGGAAAGTGATTCAAATGAAAAAGAATGGGTATTCAAATCGTACCATTATAGAGACACTTGGAATTAAAAATACTACAATTATGTGCGAATTCAAGAAAAATCAAACGACCTATCCCCTAAAGAATATAGGGAACAGGTGGTTTAGGTATTTTGATATGTGTTCCGATTTTGGGGGTCACTTCAAAAAAAGATAAGTGCTTTTTATTTTTTAGCAACCAGGTAAAACAATCTCCACATTAAAATCAACATATATATAAGAACTATCTCGACGAATGCTTACTAAAGTTGCTGTACCATTTACTTGTGAAAGTCCATTTACACATAATAGAGGTAAAGATCCATCACAGTTATAGCAAAGAACATTGTTTATTTGTACAACATCATTTAAATATGCACTAAATCCTGTTCTTGGACCTGTACATGGAAAAAATTGAGCTGGAAATCCAAAATAGAATGGTAAATTTCCAACTGCAGTAATTTGAGATACAGAATTACATTCTATAACACCACAAGGAGTAGTTACAGATGCTTGAGCATCACATTGAGCAACATTAAGTTTTAAATAAAATGGATCTGTAATTACAGGGAAAGTATCACCAACATGTAATGGCTCTGGAAAAATAATTGATGAAGGATTACTCGTACCGGCCGTTAATCTAATTGTCCCAGAAGTATTTATGACGTTTTGACAAGGAGTAGAACAGTCTAATAATTGTTCTACATCTGATGTACTTTCATTATCTATCTGAATTTTTTCAGAAGTGTTTAAAACTTGATTTAATTCCTCCATTTTTTCACACACCTTTAATTCATTTTTAATCTGCCTTAATAAAAAATGAAATTAAATAAGAATTAGCACATGTATCACTTGTTTTTGGATGTGAGGTATTAGTTCCTAAATAAAATTTTTCTTTTTCTGCAGTGGATTTCTTATAAAATAAAATCAATCATAGAGTGCCTTGCTCCGACTTGAACAATCTTAATTTTACATCACATCGCTATCAAGCTAAGAAAATAGAGCTCCCTCCAGAATGAGGTTTTGCCTTAACTTGCAATAAAAAAGCTCATTTTTTCGTTTAAGGTGGATCTGTTTTCTTAAGTTGATGGGCAGGTGACGGTACCACATTTAAAGAAATTTAGTTTTGTTAGCTTAATAGTAATTCAATTTTAAATTTTTCACTTTACTATTATTAGATTTGTTAGAAGGGGTATCATTTATTTGATATAATTAATGGATGTGAATCAAGAAATAGAAAGAAAGATACTTCTAGTGATTTTATACTTAAAATGTAGGGAGATTGAACAGAGTTATGGGGAATGAAAAAGAAATTAGTTCCGCTAAATTAATATGGAAGATGACGCGCCCACATACATTAACGGCGACGTTTTCTCCTGTAATTTTAGGGACAGTGGCATCACTTTATGTTGCCGAAATTCATTGGCTTTTATTTATTGCGATGATGGTTGCATGTTTAGCATTGCAAATAGCAACGAATTTATTTAATGAGTATTATGATTTCAAACGTGGATTAGATACCGCTGATTCTGTTGGCATCGGTGGTGGAATTGTCCGTCATGGATTGAAACCAAAAAATGTTTTAACAGTTGCGCTTTTATTGTATGTAGTAGCAGCAATTATTGGAGTTTATATTTGTATGAATAGCAGCTGGTGGTTAGTCGTCATTGGTTTAATTGGGATGGCGGTTGGCTATTTATATACAGGTGGTCCATTACCAATTGCGTACACTCCTTTTGGAGAACTAGTTTCTGGATTGTTAATGGGGACATGTTTTGTACTCATTGCTTTCTTTATTCAAACGAATACTATAACGATTGAAAGTGTATTGATTTCCATTCCAATTGGAATTTTAGTTGGTGCAATCAATATGTCGAATAATATCCGAGATATCGAAGAAGATATTAAAGGTGGAAGAAAGACATTAGTAATCCTCCTTGGAAGAGAGAAAGCAGTAGTAACACTAGCTGTAGCCTTTTTCATTGCTTATTCATGGATCGTGGTAATTGTATTGATGGGTTATTTAAGCCCTTGGGCATTAGTTATGTTCCTAGGTTTGAGAAAGCCAATCTCTGCAATTCAAAGTTTCCAAAAAGGAGCAAAGGATCCCGGATATATGCGCATCGCAATGAAATCAACAGCGATGACAAATACGATTTTCGGCTTCTTATTATCAGCAGGATTATTAATCAGCTACTTGTTTTAAATAAAAATATTGTTAAGTAACTTAACCCCAATTTCTCAATTTTAATTTAGAGAGATTGGGGTTTTTATTTTGAGTTTGTTTAATGTTGTAAACTATTTTCATTTGAAATGCAAATACCAATAAATTGCAACTTCATCACTTGTCATATCCAAACTTTTATAAATAAGAAAATCAAATCCACCTATTACAAATCCACATTTTTCATAGAACTTACATGCTGCGACATTATTATTTTGCGTTTCAAGCATGATACCGGGCATGTTGGCTTCTTTTGCCCATTGCTTTGCTTGATCAACTAATCTTTTACCAACCCCGAGTGTACGATGTTTTTTATCCACCGTTATATCTTCTATGTAAGCATAGTGATTCCAATTCTTTTTCAATACTATTAATCCGATGATTTGGTTATGTAACAGTGCTATGTAAATTACTTGATTGGGCTTATTTATATATTCATTGTACGCCAGTTCTTCATTATCATTTTGTAAATAACTTTTTTCATAACTCGGAACGTCTTCTACTGTATATTCTATGCGTCTATTTACTTTTGAAAGAGAAAGAATTAACCGAGCATTCACTATAAAACTGTCATCAATCTCCGGGTGATTGTCTAAATCATTTGTTTCTAACTTTCTAATTAAAAGGCTCATCGTGATACCTCCCAAATCATATTATTTCTTCTGGTTCTTTATGTGATTCAAATTCATTCCAATTACAAAATTATAATGGAATTTCAATAGTAAGGCTATCTCTGCATTTTATCTTTATATCAGTATGCTATTATCTTGATATAACTATGTTACATTTAGTAGTGACAGAAATAGTGAAAGATTTCTAATTGGTTAAAATATAAAATGAACTATTTCTTTATAAAAATAAAATTAATCATGGGGAAGATGAAATATGCAAAGAACAATTTTAATTGTAGAAGATGAAGATATTTTACGTGAAATAATGAAGGATTACCTACTTAACGAAGGATATAACGTCTTAGAGGCGATTGATGGGAAAGAAGCATTATCTATATTTGAAGAACATGAGGTACATTTAATTATTTTAGACATTATGTTACCGGAATTAGATGGTTGGGCGGTCTGCCGGCGAATTCGTAAGAAATCTAATGTACCTATTATTATGCTAACGGCTCGGGTGGATGAAGATGATACCTTACTCGGATTTGAACTGGGAGCAGATGATTATGTTACAAAACCATATAGTCCTCCTATTTTATTGGCAAGAGCAAAACGATTAATTGAAAGCCGATATACTTCTACTGTTAATGTATCTATTGAAGACACATTAACTAGTAGTGGTATTCATGTACATTTCCCTTCTCGTACAGTAAATATAGATGAGAAAGAAATAAATCTGACGCATACAGAATTTGAAATATTAACGTATTTCATGCAAAATCAAGGGATTGTAATTTCAAGAGAACAACTAATCAATAAAATTTGGGGTTATGAATTCGCTGGGGATGATCGTACTGTTAATAGTCATATCCGTAATTTGCGTCATAAATTAGGGCGAAAAGCGACTTGTATTGTAACCGTTGTTAGAACTGGTTATAAATTTGAGGGGCAGGTATGAAAAAAGGAATTGTATTAAAGTTATTTATATTAACAACGGCATTATGCACACTTATTTTAGTGACTATTTTTATTGGACAAACCATATTTTTTAAGCAATATTATTCGAATCGAAAAGTTAATGATATTAAAACGAATATTCAATCCTTTGAAAAGGCATATATAAAAGCTGGAGATGACGCGAAAAGGATTCAAGAGTTGGAACAAAATTTCTACCAAGATAATGCGACATGGATTACAACGTTAAATAGTGTAGGGAATATAAAATATGCAAATGATTTTTCTTTAGAAATTCAGTTAGATCCTAACGGAAATAACACCTTTTCTGAACGTTTAATTCAGATACCGTTGTATAGTTTTGTTAATTTAGAAGATATACAAAGGATAAAAGATAGTTTAGAACAGGGGAATCATATTATTATCGATGGAGTGCAGGAAGGTGATGCAGTAGTCCCTGCGATGTTAACAATAAAAGAGAAGAATATTGGTTTGGAGAACAAGCAGTTGTCAGAGAAGTTATATGGCCCAAAAGTCGCATCTTCAAAAGAAAATTCACAGTTATATTTAGCAGGAAGTATTAAGAACGTGCAGTTACCGGAGGGTACTGTAGGAACTAACTCTATTTATGGAAATCGTGTGTTAATAGATAGAATAAAACAATTTCAGGTTGATTTAATATTAAATCAAAAACCAAATAATATTACTTCTACAGAAATAGTGGATTATGAAGAAAATGATATTAAATATAAACTATTAATCAAACCAACAATAGATGCAGATGGTAAGGTGAATTATATATTTGCTATGACATCATTACAGCCAGTTGATGAAGCTGTGCAAATGATAAAGGATTATTATGTATATTTAATTATATTTGTATTGATTTTAATCGTTTTGATATCGTTCTATTATTCAAATAAAATCGCCAAACCACTATTACAAATAAATGATACTACAAAAAAATCGCTGGTTTAGATTTCTCAGAGACGATACCTATTACTACAAAGGATGAAATAGGTGATTTATCAAAAAATATTAATACACTTTCTAAGGCTTTGCATTCGTATATTAATCAATTGCAGCAAGATATAGAGAAAGAAAAGCAATTAGAAAATACACGTAAAGAATTTATCGCGGGTGTTTCACATGAGTTAAAAACACCTTTAAGTATTATGAAAAGTTGTATTTCAATTTTGGAGGATGGTGTTGCTAGTAATAAAAAGGATTATTACTTTAAAGCAATGTCAAAAGAAGTAGATAAAATGGATATGCTCATTATTGATATGCTGGAGTTAGCAAAGTTCGAGTCTGGTACGTATAAAATGGAAATGGATGTTTTCCATATTGATGAGATGATTGATTATATATGTGAGCAATTAACCTCGGATATAACAGCTAAGCAATTACATGTCCATAAACAACTTTCTAAAATTGAGGTAGTTGCAAATCCACATCGAATAGAGCAGGTGGTGACTAACTTTATTACGAATGCGATTCGTTACACACCAGAACAGGAGAATATTATTATTTCTACAATAGAAGAGAATGAACGTGTAAAAGTATGTGTAGAAAATAAAGGAGCACATATTGAACTAGAACATTTAGAGAAAATATGGGATCGTTTTTATCGAGGAGATACGTCTCGTCAACGCTCCAAAGGTGGAACAGGATTGGGCCTTGCTATTTCAAAAAATATATTAGAGCTGCATGGTGCGGAATATGGTGTTTCGAATACAGAAGATGGAGTGTTATTTTTCTTCTACTTAAATAAAAACGTGTAGAATTTTCGTTCTACACGTTTTTATCATTTTTAAACAAAATCGACATTATCTGCATTTTATCTTTATCCGTCTCTATTAATCTATTTATTGTAGATACCGGTTGAAACTAATGATTCAGTCGAGTAAAGGCTCAGCCTTATAAATAATGAATATGAAAATTAATAGGGAAAGGATCGAAAAATAATGAAAGAATCACAAAGTAAGGAAAAAACAAGTCGATTAACTAAGGTAATAATATCTCTAGGAGTTGTTTTAGCAACGACCTTTTTCACTTTCTTTTTAATTGGAAAATGGCACTCTATCCCAGCGAAGGGAGTAGCTAATGAAAGTATGAAACAAGTTAATACGCAACAACAAGAAAAGAAAAAGGAAACACAACCGACAAAACAGAAAAGACCTGATGGAAAACCGGTAGGAAAAGTTGTGTATTTAACATTTGATGACGGTCCTAGCGAATTGACTGGGAAATTTTTAGATGTACTAAAAGAGCAAAATGTTGCTTCGACATTTTTTATGCAAGGTAGTAATTTACAAAATACAGGTTTTCAGGAAAATGTAAAACGAGCAGTAAAAGAAGGACATTATATTGGTGCACATAGTATGACACATAATAGTGATAAGTTATACAAAAAAGGACAATTTGTACCAGAGATGAAAGAAACGTTAGATCTTATCCATAATATTACGGGTACAACTCCTAAACTAGTCCGTCCACCATATGGATCTGCACCAGGATTAAAGGGTGAGGAAATTCGTAATCAAATTGTAGAAGCAGCAATAAAAGTTTGGGATTGGACAATAGACTCAAATGATTGGAAGTTAAAAGATAATCCAACTCAGATTATCGAAAATGTAAAGAAACAGACAACAGAAGAAGTAGAAGTTGTTTTAATGCATGAAAAGGCGCAAACATTACAAGCTCTTCCTGAAATTATTAAATTTTATAAAGAGCAAGGGTATGAATTTGGGGTATATAATGATGAAGATCATTTTCGTCTAAACTTCCAGAAAGATCAACGTCTATAGTGAACGTGGTTATCTTAACAAGGTGTTTTTTACTACTAAATCAATAACTAAGCCAAAAGTCGATTTCCTATACGATAAAGAAATCGACTTTTTCTTTATGAAATTTTACTTTGTGTATGAAGCCTGTGTTTTATGATGAATATATTGAACTCATTTTAAAACGGCATTTGAGGGCTCGTATTATTTTTTCTAAATTTATTAGTTAAGATTATTCGACAATTATATAAATAATCATTTAAAGTATAAAATATACACATCTTAGGGAGGGCATATATGTGAAGAAGTGGATGGAAATTGTTCTTTACTCTTTACTAGGTATTTTACTTATAGGAAGTATTACGTTTTTGACTTGGTCTCAGTTTACTTATAAACCAACGAAAGAGGCTTTGTCGTTAGTAGATGATAAAAAAGATGAAGGTAATATAGTATTTGGAGAGAAAGATGCTAAAATAGGGGTTATTTTTTATCAAGGAGCTAAAGTAGAAGCTGAGGCTTACAGTTACTTAGGAAAAGCTCTTGCAAAAGAGGGGCATGTTGTAGTAATGCCTAAGTTACCATTAAATTTAGCGATACTTGGAATCAATGCAGTAGACAGTGTAATTGAACAGTATCCTGAAGTTCAAAAATGGTATGTTGCGGGGCATTCAATGGGAGGAGCTATGATTTCTAAGTATGCTTTTCAACATGAAGACAAGGTAGACGGGATCATTTTCTTAGGTTCGTATCCTGCAGATGATTTTTCTACCAAATCGATTCCAATGTTATCAATTTATGGAGAAGTAGATGCTTTAGCAACTGTAGAAAAAATAGAGAACAGTAAAAAGTTAATGTCAAAGAATACAACTATGCACATGATAAAAGGCGGAAACCATGCTCATTTTGGCATGTATGGTGAGCAAAAAGGTGATAATGCGAGCTTAATTACGTCAAAAGCACAACGAGATGAAACAGTGAAAGTAATTGAAGAATGGTTATTAAAACAATGATAGCGAATGTAATAAATTTACCGAAAGGATTCTCCCATCTCAAGCATGTGTAGGAAGATAGCCTAACGGTAGGTGGGAGAGATAATAAAGAGCCAACTCGTACGAATTGGCTCTTTTATTTATTTGCTATCTCCAATTGTCCCCTTATTTTCTCCGGAATGTCCTTTTCAGAAATAATGTCGTAGGAATAGACATACTTACCTTTCACATGAATTTTTAAGTAAGTTTTTCTTATAAAATCATTAGGAGTGTTCGTTCCTACTTTATATTCCTTCTCATTCCTTAATTCATCAACACCTTTTAGCGAGTACATAGCTCTTCCTTTATGATGGTAATCTGGAACGCCATATTCCTCCGCAATAGCGTATACATTTTTTTCTTCAGCAATCGGATTAAATCTGTCTAAATCTCCGCGTAATATGAAAGGTAGTAAGTATATAGGGAGGCCTATTCCTAGTATGCAAATTACAAATTTCTTCATGATCGTTTCTCCTCTTGTTCATTTACATGATTCAGTATAGAAAAAATTCTTATAAATATAGAGGGAAATTCCTTAAGGTTTTCTTAATAAAGTTTAACCGTGTGAAAAAAAGATTAACTTGAGCATTAAGCTTACGGAATGAAT
Organism: Bacillus sp. TH30; assembly: GCF_016650875.1. Classification (NCBI taxonomy): domain Bacteria; kingdom Bacillati; phylum Bacillota; class Bacilli; order Caryophanales; family Bacillaceae; genus Bacillus; species Bacillus sp. TH30. The sequence continues at coordinate 4,854,670 of NZ_JAEKEY010000002.1, forward strand.
AGCCAAATAACCTGTTTTCTTTATTTTTTGATGGTAGGTTATTTGGTTTTATATTGGTATGAGTGAATTAAGAAATAAGTGGGATTTAGGAACTAGAATAAATTTATCTTACAGTAATAAGAGAATTATCTAAATAAATGATAGTGAGAACAATTAAAGAAAGCATCTAGTGGGGTGCTTTTTTCTTTTGGAATAGAGAATCCCATGGGGCAGTTACATGTAATTTAGTGCTGTGCTTCTAGGTCATTGGAAAATCCAACGATAAAAAAAGAGGGGGAAGGCATTTTTTATTGAAGCTTGTTAATGATAGCTTTTTAACTTGAGAGGGGGATCGTAAAATAGATTATTAATCTCTTTGATAATTTTTATTTTCCTTATAGCTGGCATACTGTATTAGAAATTTTTAATTTTGAAAGGAGAATCAATAATTATGGGTAAGAAAAGAAGAATAAGTAATAAGTTATTACTTGTCAGTGCAATTTGTACAATAACAATTCCCTCAGTATCATATGCGGAGGAAGTAATTTCACCTGAAAATTTTACGAGTTCTTCAAGTTTGTATGAGGGACGGAATACGGAAGTATTGAAAACAAGCTTATATCCTGATACATATAATTATCTGTTTAACCACCAATTTATTTCGAAATTAAAGGAAGCAAACACAACTATAAAAAAAGTAGACAATAGTGATGATGAAAATCCTATTATATCTACTACTCTTTCATTTATTCGCCATATGAATAGTGAAGATTATAAATCTGCATTTGATTTAACCTCAAGGTCATTACAGAAAATAATATCCAAAGAATGGTTGAAGAGCTATTGGGAGGGACTGCCAGTTCAATTACAAGCAGGTTCTTTTATAGAAATTGGAGAGGTTACACAAAAAGAGACAAATCCTGTTCATACAAATGTGGAGATTCAATTAGTTTTTGAACAAATGACTGTACCTTTACTAATAAAACTAGATCCATCTGGAAAAATAGACGATTTTCAACTCAGCATGTCGTTTAGTCCTGTTGCAGAGCGTCCATCATATAGTAAGCCTGAATCATTTGTTGATAAAGAAGTAGTAGTTGGAAGTGGTGCATTTCCATTACCAGGAACATTGTCTGTTCCAAAAGGAAAGGGTCCTTTCCCAGCGGTTATTCTTGTTCAAGGATCTGGAGCAACTGATCAGGATGAAACAGCGTTTGCTTTAAAACCATTTCGCGATTTAGCTGAAGGTCTTGCATCGAAGGGAATTGCTGTCCTTCGCTATAATAAACGAACATATGAACATGGGTTGAAAACACAATTCAGTCCCTTTTATACAGTTGATAAAGAGACAACAGATGATGCTCTTCTTGTAACTCAATTTCTTAAAAATGAGCCTCTAATAGATAAGAATCAAATTTATATTCTGGGTCATAGTCAAGGTGGAATGATGCTTCCGAAAATGATTGAAAAAGACCAAAATCAAAATATTGCTGGGGCAATTGTAATGGGAGGGCCAGCTCGTACGATCCAAGACGTTGTTTTAGATCAATTTGAGTACCTTTTTTCTATTGGAGCAATGAACCTAGAGGAATATAAATTCTACAAATCGCAATTTGAATTATTAAATGATCCCAATTTCTCTAGTCAGAATCCCCCAAAAGATTTTTACTTAGGATCAGCAGTATTTTGGGATTCTATCCGGAAAATTAAAGCAGCAGAAATGTCAAAAGAACAAAAGACACCGCTTCTTATTATTCAAGGAGAAAGAGACTATCAAGTTCAATCAAAAATCGAAATTCCTCTTTGGAAAGAACAATTAAAAGAACGAGATAACGTTGATTATCGACTATATCCAAAGTTAAATCATTTCTTTACAGAGGGGGATGGGGAAATAAGTAAGCCGGATGAATATTATAGTCCTGCTAATATACCTGAGTATGTTATAAATGATATTGCTGCTTGGGTGCAAGGAAGATCGCAATTAAATTAGCAACCATATGTTTTAATAAAGGCTTTCTTTCTGTAATCAAAATAGAAACCAGCATCCAGTAGATTTCTTCTTAAAAGAAGTAGAAAAACTTGAAGATGGTGGGCTATGGTTGAAATATGTAACAAAACTTGTTTAACCGTCATTTAACAATGAAGATACATTATGGAATGTATCTATATAATGAAAAAAGCGCTATTCTTTTTGTAGAAATATACAGAAAGGATGGCTTTTTTTCGCTTTATAGATAGTACAAAACCTTAGTTTGATAGTGATGTGGTGATACCCCATGTTAAATAACAGAACGGAATTTTGATTAATATAAATATCATGTTGTAGTTTTTCATTCTTTAAATCAATGTCAATTTTTATAGGTATATTTAAGTTTCGTTTCATATTTAAAGAGTTGTAGCCATCATATAGCTATAACGTTTCAAGTTTTAAATAATAAGTACCGTTGCTGGAGAATCGACTTTTTTAATGAAATGGAAATGAGTAAGGTAAGAGAGTTTAAAAACATAAAATAATAGGAATTGTCTTTGTTATTTTATATTTAATGGATTGGCTTTGGCTTTATTTACTATGGGACATGCGAATTCGCATTAAAGTTCAAGAGAGAAATATATGAACGTACACGGATCGAAAGTACGATTGGTATTGGTCCGAATTTATTATTGAGTAAAGTAGCGATGGATATTGAGGCGAAAAAGAATAAAGATGGAATAGCGTATTGGACATATGACGATATACCCGAGAAGTTATGGAGTATTAGAGCACTCAGTAAATTTTGGGGTATATCGTATAAAACGGAAATGAAATTAAATCGAAAAGGTATACATACGATTGGGGATTTAGCAGAGTACCCATTGAATTATTTAAAACAATCATTTGGTGTAATAGGAGAAGAATTACACTTGCATAGTAACGGGATTGATTTCAGCAGAATAGCAGAGAAATATGTTCCAGCGACAACATCTATAGCGAAAAGCCAAATATTATTTCGTGATTATTCGATAGAAGAGTTCATAGTTATTTTATTAGAGCATATAGAAGAAGTTTGTTATAGGTTGAGAAGGGAAAAGAAATACGCGCAAACGATACATTTTTCAGTCGGGTATAGCAAGGAATATGGCGGGGGAATAAGAAAGGCACATACGTTAAATAGAGCAACAAATTTAACGATGGATATTTATAATGTTTGTACATATTTTTTATACGAGCGGCATACAGGGGAGCCGATTCGATCGATAAGTATTTCATTAACAAATTTAATAAATGAAGGAGAAGAGCAAATTTCACTTTTCGATAACATTATACAAAGGGAAAAAGAAATGCGATTAACGAAGGTTATGGACGAAATTCGAACACGATTTGGTAAGAACAGTATTTTACGTGGCATTTCCTACACAAACGTCGCAACAGCAAGATATAGAAACACATTATTAGGAGGACATAAATCGTGAAGAATGCTAATATGCCAAAAGGAAGAGGTATGGTAAAGTGGCAACCGTTTGCCAGTATGCCAGTATGCCAGAGCAGTTCGTCTGTATTAAAGAAATGATACAGGAGCAAACGAAAGTCCCGCGTCCAATCTTGACGCAAGATGCAAAGGAAATGATTGGAAATAAGCTGCTATGTTCATTTTTAGGTGAAGAAGAGGTTTTACTTACATATTATAAAGATGGCTATCTATATAAAAATTACATAACAGTAGCTGATATAAATCCATTAAATAAGACGATTACTTGTACCGATGCTTTTCATAATCAAAGGATGTTTAAGTTTGTTGATGTAATTGAAGTGAATTAGAGGGGGAGAAATAAAAAATCATCTCTTCCTAACTTAATTATATCATGTAAATCACGTTCGAAATAGACTGTTTATTCTTATTTACTACTGCTACAATCAAGAACACACGCATAGTAAGGAGAGATGTTACATGAGTTCTTTCGTTCTCGATTTTCAGGAAATAGAAAAAACGCAGCTTTCGCTCGTTGGCGGAAAAGGATTGAATTTAGGGGCATTATCAAACATTCAAGGAATACAAGTGCCAGAAGGTTTTTGTGTTACAACGGTAGGGTATGAAAAGGCCATCGAACAAAATGAAGCGTTTCAAGCTTTGTTGAGTCAATTAGCAATGTTAAAAATTGAAGACCGGGCTCAAATTGCTGAAATTAGTAAGAAGATTAGAGAAACCATTATGGCAGTAGAAATTCCTTCTGATGTAGTGGAAGCAGCGGCTTATTATATCTCTCGTTTTGGAAATGAACATGCTTATGCAGTGCGTTCTAGTGCTACGGCTGAAGATTTGCCGTATGCCTCGTTTGCTGGTCAACAAGATACGTATTTAAATATCATCGGAGAAGAAGCGATTTTGCAGCATGTAAGAAAGTGCTGGGCTTCTTTATTTACAGAGCGAGCAGTTATGTACCGCATGCAAAATGGCTTTGAACATAGTCAAGTTTCTATATGTGTTGTCGTTCAAAGGATGGTTTTTCCGGAGGCTTCGGGCATTTTATTTACTGCTGATCCGATTACTTCTAATAGGAAGGTGCTATCAATCGATGCAAGTTTTGGACTCGGTGAGGCTTTAGTCTCTGGCTTAGTATGTGCTGATAATTATAAAGTAAAAGAAGGCAAAATTACCGGAATGATGATAGCGACTAAAAAATTAGCTATTTATGCTTTAAAAGAGGGCGGAACAGAGACGAAACAGATTGATTCGGTTCAGCAAAAGCTTCAAACATTGTCTGAACCACAAATATTACAACTAGCACAGATCGGAAGACAGATTGAAGCTAATTTTGGTTGTCCGCAAGATATTGAATGGTGTTTAGTGGATGATACATTTTATATTGTCCAAAGTCGCCCAATCACGACTTTATATCCAATACCAGAAGTAAATGATGGGGAAAATCATGTGTATGTATCGGTTGGTCACCAGCAAATGATGACCGACCCCTTGAAGCCATTAGGAATGTCTTTATTCCAGTTAACATCTTTTGGACAGAGGTTTCAAGCTGGAGGAAGGTTGTTTGTTGATGTTGCACAAAGATTGGCTTCGCCTACTAGTAGAGAACTTTTATTAAATATGATAGGGAATTCGGAACCGCTTATTAAAGATGCATTAACGACTGTAGTCGAGCGAGATGATTTTATTACATTGTTACCAGATGATGAAAAAGAAAAGAGTGTTGGTAAAAGTGGACCACCTGCAAGTACGCAACCACAAGTCGAAAACAATCCAGCAATCGTTACGGATTTAATAAAGATGAATCAAGCATCAATCGAAGAGTTAAAACGAAACATGCAAACGAAATCAGGGGTGGATGTACTTGATTTTATTTTGGAAGATATGCAGCAATTAAAGAAAATATTATTTCATCCGCAAAGTATGGCTGTCATTATGGCAGGTATGGATGCTTCAACATGGATCAATGAAAAAATGGAGCAATGGCTAGGCGAAAAGAATGCAGCAGACACACTTTCTCAATCAGTACAAAACAATATTACGTCTGAAATGGGGCTAGCATTACTCGATGTTGCTGATGTGATTCGGCCATATCCAGAAGTTATTGCGTATTTACAACATGTAGAAAATGATAACTTTTTAGATGAATTAGTTCAATTTAAAGGCGGAGAAAAAGCTCGAGATGCCATTCTAACTTTTCTAAATAAATACGGAATGAGATGCAGCGGAGAAATCGACATTACGAAAACGCGCTGGAGTGAAAAGCCAACAACCATTATCCCGATGATTTTAAATAATATAAGAGATTTTGAAGATGGTGCTAGTAAACGGAAATTTGAAGAAGGACTGCAGGAAGCTTTGAAAAAAGAAGAAGAGTTAGTAGATCGATTACAGCATTTGCCGGATGGTAAACAAAAAATAGAAGAGACGAAGCGAATGATTCGTAACATCCGGAATTTTATCGGTTATCGTGAATATCCAAAATACGGTATGATTAATCGCTATTTCATATATAAGCAGGCAATATTGAAAGAAGCCGAGCAACTCGTGCAAAATAGCGTTATTCATGAAGTAGAAGATATATACTATCTAACTTTTGAAGAACTTCACGAAGTTGTCCTTACGAATAAACTAGATTACGAGCTTATTCATAAACAAAAAAATGATTACAAATTATATGAAAAACTAACGCCTCCACGTGTAATGACGTCTGATGGAGAAATCATTACTGGGAAGTACAAACGAGAAAATCTCCCGGCTGAAGCAATCGTAGGTCTGCCTGTTTCTTCAGGAGTGATTGAGGGGAGAGCACGCGTTATTTTAAATATGGAAGATGCGAATTTAGAAGATGGAGATATATTAGTTACTGCCTTTACTGATCCTGGATGGACACCAGTGTTTGTGTCTATAAAAGGGTTAGTCACCGAAGTTGGCGGACTGATGACACATGGAGCAGTTATCGCACGTGAATATGGATTACCAGCAGTCGTCGGAGTAGAGAATGCTACGAAATTAATAAAAGACGGACAACGAATCCGGGTACATGGAACAGAAGGGTATATTGAAGTGTTGTAATGAAATAAAAGATCATCCGCTATTATAGTGGATGATCTTTTATTATATAGCGGACTTATTTCTTTAAACCAGCCGCATAAAAAGGTCCATGAACTGCGATTGTTGATAAAATACGAGCAATCTCCTCAGGTGTTTCTTTTTGTCCATTATTTAACCATTGTTGAATGACACCTATATGAGCAGATGCCATATAAGAAGCTAAGTATTGGCTTGGGACAAGTAAATCCTCCTTATTAATGAGAGGCCCATTCGTATCTTCAAATAGTGTTTTCCACATAAAGTCTTTCAGTTTCGTTTGGAAAGATAAATCTCCTTTTGGGCTTAGTACAGCTTTCATAAAATCACTATTTTCATTTAGAAATTCAAGAATAGAAGCGATAAGTATAAATGGCATTGTGGGGGAAGGGCTTGATCCAAGATCAGCAATAACTTCCGGTAATCTCTGTTTAGCAATGCTAGAAAATTCATACATAATTTCTTCTTGGCATTTTGTCATTAAATCAAATTTATCTTGGTAATGTGTATAAAATGTACCACGATTTATGTTTGCCTTCGTAGTAATATCTTTCACTGTAATGGCGTCAAAACCTTTTTCCTCAATTAATTCCACTAATGCATTTCGTATGGCAGTTTTCGTACGAATAACACGTAAATCTAGATTACTATCGCGCAAAGTATGTCCCTCCTTAATTTTAGCCAACACATTTTAAGGATGTGTCTTATAACCGACACATTCACGATTTTTGATTATTGTATAAGGTTCAACTCGAACATATAATTCAAATATAAATAAACAACACGTTGTTGGTTATTATAAATCAAATTAAAGGAGGAGAAAAGAAAATGTTTAAAAACAAACTTTTATTGTTATCTCCAGTTATTGCACTACTTGTTGTTTTTATTTTTTCATTAACATTATTTCCAACCGTTCAACCTAAGCCGAAAAACTTACCAATCGCAATTGTAAATGAGGATCAAGGAGTAGAAATTCCGAATCAACCGAAGATGAATATGGGGCAAACAATTGTTGATAATATGAAAAAGACATCAAAATCAGAGGAAGAACCTGCGGTAAAGTGGGTAGAAGTGCAAAATAAAGAAGCAGTTCAAAAAGGCTTAAATAATCAAGAGTATTATGCAGCATTAGTCATTCCGAAAGACTTTAGCGTAAAACAAGCATCATTACGAACACCACAGCCATCTTCGCCTGAAGTCGAAATATATATAAATCAAGGAATGAATACGGCGGCTTCAACTATGGCAGGGCAAATGTTAAATGGCGTAGTTGATAATATGAACAATAACGTTCGTACACAACTATTGGAAGGATTTAAAGCAAAAGGGACTACATTAACAACGGATCAAGTTTCAAATGTAGTAACACCTATTACAAAGAAAGTAACAAATGTGAATGAAATCGGAAAAAATAGTGCGAACGGTAACTCGCCAATGTCTTTATTCCAGCCGTTATGGATTGCAAGTTTAGCGAGCGCAGCAATTATCTTTATTGCGATAAGTAAAATGCCAGTAGGTACAAGAAAAGAAAACTTTGTATTAAAACTAAAACAAATAGTAACAGGAGCAATTGCTACACTTGTAATTGGATTTGGTCTTACATGGATAGCTGATGGAATGGTAGGATTAAATATCCCGAATTTCACGGATACGGCTCTGTTCTTATCCATTACTTCTTTTTGTTTCTTCTTAATGATTTCTGCGGTGCTTTCATTAGTTGGACTAAAGGGTATAGGTATATTCGCTCTATTACTTTTCTTTGGGGCACCGCTATTAGCATTAGCGCCTGAAATGATGTCACCATTTTATCAAGATTGGGTGTACGAATGGTTGCCAATGCGATTTATGATTGAAGGGCTTAGAGAAATATTCTTCTTTGGAAAAGGATTAGCTTGGAATACTCCTCTTACTGTACTCGTTTGGATTGGTGTAGTAAGCGTGGTTATTATACTTGGAACAGCTTTCAAACGTAGTGTAGTAAAGGAGCAAAAAACTGAAGTGAATGCATAAAAATAAGTAAAGGAAAAACCGTTTCACTAGTAGTGGAGCGGTTTTTATGTTGAAATACAAGTAAGGGTACAAAATATATTGATATAATGAAAGGAAGTTAGTTATTTGTGAAGCTAACTGTCACTTAGCTAGGCTTGATATGAAGGGATCCTACTGTAAAATCTGTTGTACTATATAATTATTATCTCTGATATACTTTAGTTTTGTTAGTTTTTCTACATTTTCTACCATAAAATGTGAAATCGTAGAGGGTGTTGCAAAGTTAACAAAACATAAACATGCAAAAAAAATGCAGAAGAAATATAGTACTCGAAGTTATCTCTAAAAAGTAAGAATCTCATAATAATGTTCTTTTAAGATGATATAAACAAAATAGACTATTTTAAAATTGGACGTATGAAAAAGGAATGAGGGGAAGAGCAAAATGAAGCAGATTTCAATTTTAATAGCGGATGATGAGGTGGAAATTGCTGAATTAATTGGGATACATTTAGAGAAAGAAGGTTATCATGTTGTGAAAGCTACTGATGGAGAAGAAGCTGTTCTTATTATTCAATCGCAACCAATTGATTTAGTTATTTTAGATATTATGATGCCAAAAATGGATGGTTATGAAGTAACGCGACAAATTCGTGTGAAGTATAATATGCCAATCATTTTTCTAAGCGCGAAAACATCTGATTTTGATAAGGTGACAGGTCTTGTACTAGGTGCGGATGATTATATGACAAAGCCTTTTGCCCCAATTGAATTAGTTGCGCGTGTAAATGCACAACTACGTCGATTTCTTACGTTAAATCAACCGAAAGTAGAGGAGAACAAATCCGTTTTAGAAGTAGGTGGAGTGGTTATTAATCTTGAGCAACGAAAGCTAAATGTATACGGAGAACAAATTGAATTAACCCCAAAAGAGTTTGATATTTTATATTTATTAGTGAGCCATCCGAAAAAAGTGTACAGTGTGGAAAATATCCTTCAGCAAGTGTGGGCGGATGATTATTATGATGGGGGAAGTACAGTTGCGGTACATATTCGTACTTTACGAAAAAAAATTGGGGAGGATACAAGAAAGAATAAGTTAATAAAAACGGTATGGGGGTAGGTTATACTTTCAATGGCTAACATGATGAGAAGTTTTCGTTTTAAAATGATTGCTTTGTTTGCGCTAAGCATGGTGTTAGCAGCTGGCGGAACATATATAATCTATAAAGTATTACAGCTTTATTATAGAACGATGGTACATTACGAAGATTACTTAGCCCAATTTAGACCAATCGTAGATATTAAATTCTTTTTAATGTGTTTTATCCCACTATCTGTTGTATTCTTTTTCTTTTTAACAAAACCATACTTAAAATATTTTAATGAAATTTCTAACGGTATTCACCATCTTGCTAACGGTGATTTTACAAAGAAAGTTCATATTACTTCAAATGATGAATTTGGCGAGATTGCGCGTGAAATTAATATAGCGAGTGAAAAATTAAAAGAGGCGGTTGAGAGAGGTGATTTTGCAGAAAGTAGTAAAGATCAGCTCATTGTTAACTTAGCACATGATTTAAGAACGCCTTTAACATCAGTTTTAGGTTATTTAGATTTAATTCTTAAAGATGAGAATTTGTCAAAGGAGCAGATTAAACGTTTTTCTATGATTGCATTTGCGAAATCGCAGCGACTTGAAAGTTTAATTGATGAGTTATTTGAAATTACGCGAATGAATTATGGCGTGCTAAAGTTAGATAAAAAAACAATTAATATAAGTGAGTTGCTTATACAGTTAGATGAGGAATTGTATCCATTATTGGAGAAACATCATTTAGAAGCTAGGTTGAATGTTAATCCTCATTTATATATTTACGGTGACGGGAATTTGTTAGCTCGAGTATTTGAAAATCTTGTAACAAATGCAGTTAGATACGGAGATAATGGACAATTTGTTGATATGAATGGATATATTGATAATGGAGAGGTTATCGTACAAATTATTAATTACGGAGATAGCATTCCAGAAGAAGATTTGCCTTATCTTTTTGACATGCTTTATACAGGTGATAAAGCAAGAACAGGGCAGCAGGGCGGTACGGGCCTTGGGTTATTTATTGCTAAAAATATTGTTGAACAGCATAATGGAACGATTTCAGCAGAAAGTAATATAATTAGAACAATATTTGAAGTAAGATTGCCAAAAGAAGAGAGTTCAAGAATTTAATAAAAATTTAATGTTTACCCCACTTTTTATTTAACTAGTTTTTTCTACCCTATACGTATGTTAGGTCAAGGAGGAACTGGTAATGAAAAAGTGGGGCTTTTTATATTGTACATAGTATGTACGGGGCTTTATATATCAAAAACTATTAAAGAAGAGGACATACAGTTTCTAAAAATAAAACACATGAAAAAGTGAGGATATTATGAAGAAAGCAAAAAAACTAGTCATCGTTGGTGTAATTACAATTGGTTTAGGGGTCGGGTCTTATATGACATTTGCAGGAGAATCTGAACCAGTTAAAACTTATAAAATATATGAAGTGACAGAAAAATAAATAGAGAATGAGCAAAAATTAGGTGGCGAAGTTATCCCAAATGGTATAGAAGCAATTTCATTCGATCCAACAAAAGGTACGAATGAATTAGCTGCTAAAAAAGGTGATGAAGTAAAAAAGGACAGCTTCTTTTTAAATATAATGACCCTATTACTAAACAAGGTGTAACATTGCATCAGAAACAAATGGATTCAGCGAAGCAGAAACTAAAAAAAGATAAAAACGCTGGTCTTCCTGAGGAAGCGTTAAAAGCATCAGAAATCGAAGTGCAACAATTAGAATCGCAACTTGAAATGAAAAAGTTTGAAGTAGAAAAAGCTGATGAAATAATTAAATCAGCAAAAGAGAAAGTGAACACACTTTCTGTAACGAGCCCGGCTGATGGTGTAATTGATGACATTGTCAAAAATAATGATGCTGGTATGAGCGGAATTACGCTTCGTCACGCTGGTCCATTTAAAGTAAAAGGCCAACTGTCTGAATATGAGCTTGCGAGTGTGAAGATTGGGCAAGAAGTAACAGTTTCATCAAAAACTGTATCTAGTAAGACGTGGACAGGAAAAGTTACAGAAATCGGATCCACACCATTAAAAAATATGGATGAAAACAAAACAGTTTCCAGCTATCCATTCACTGTTACATTGAACGATAGTGAAGGATTACAAAACGGTTTCCACGTAAACGTGACAAACAAAACAGGTGAAGCAACAGGTACAATCGTTCCGAAAAGCAGTATGGTAAAAAAAGGTGACAAAGATGTTGTCTTCGTTGTAAAAGATGGAAAAGTGAAAGAACAAGTGGTTACGGTTGAATTTGAAACGAATCATGAAGCAAAAGTTTCTGGAGTGAAAAAAGGTGTACAAATTATCTCTGAACCTATGAAAAATGTAAAAGATGGTATGGAGGTTAACACAAAATGATTCATTTAAAAGGCATCATGAAATCTTTTCAAAACGGTACAGAGTCCGTCCAAATATTACATGGAATCGATATAATACTGAACCAGGGGGAATTCACTTCCATTATGGGACCATCTGGTTCTGGTAAGTCAACCTTAATGAACATTATCGGTTGTTTAGATAAACCAACGGCAGGTACGTATGAGCTAGCTGGTCAAAATATTTCAACCATGTCTGAAACAGAACTTGCACACGTTCGTAATAAAGAAATCGGCTTTGTATTTCAAAATTTCATGTTACTACCAAGGCTTACAGCACTTCAAAATGTAGAATTACCTCTTATTTATGCAGGAGTTGATAAAAAAGAAAGACGTGAGCGTTCGTTAGCTGCTTTAACGAAAGTTGGGTTAGCTGACCGTGCTACCCATCTTCCAAGTGAGCTATCAGGTGCTCAAAAACAGCGTGTTGCTGTAGCGCGTGCGATTGTAAATAATCCGAAATTTATTTTAGCCGATGAACCAACTGGTGCACTTGATACGAAAACGAGTGAACAAATTATGGAGCTCTTTTACGAATTAAATAAACAAGGTTCAACGATTATTATGATTACTCACGATCGTGAAATCGGAGAAGCAGCAGTACGTCAAATTGTAATTCGTGACGGCAATATCGTACAAGATTGGAGAGAATAAATTTGAATACGAATGAAAATATACGCATGGCCATATCTTCTATTTTTGCGCATAAAATGCGATCTATATTAACAATGCTAGGCATTATTATTGGAATCAGTGCAATTATTACAATTATTTCAATGGGAGATGGACAGACTGCAAAGATGCAAAAGGAACTTGCAGAGAATCAGCATATGGATGAACTTAAAATAGAATACTTCAACCCGGATTCTCCGACAGAAAAAGCAAAAATTACACCACATATGGTAAAGCAATTGCAAGTGATACGAGGTGTAAAAGATGTGTATCCCAATGTGCATATGGACGTAAAAGTATATACGGGATCAAAAAATGTTTCCTTTAGTTTAAATGGGGGAACAGGAAACTTTATGCAGGACTCTAAAATGAAAATGGTACATGGGCGAGAGTTAACACCGGATGAACTAAAAAAGCCAATTCCTGTTGTAATTGTAGCTGAAGATTTATTTAAAACACTATTTGATAATTGGAAAGATGATTTGTATATAGATATAAAAGGAAAACCATATAAGGTTGTTGGGGTGTACAAATATGAAGACGGTTTTCAACGTCAATTTAAATTGTATGAAGGATATACATCTATCGACAATGCACCTTTAATTGCAGGGATTGAGGAATACGATACAGTGAAAATTAAGTTAACTTCTCCAAGTGAGCGAGAGGCTGTAGAAAAACAAGCTATATCTGTATTGGATGAATTGAAATCCCCAGAATTTGAGCATTCTTTTACAGTCGAGGATACGAAAGCATATGGTCAAAAAATAGAAGAGTCAACACGAACGATGAAAATAGTATTTGCTAGTATTGCTGGAATTTCCTTAATCGTAGGTGGTATTGGTGTGATGAATATCATGCTTGTATCCGTTACAGAGCGTACACGTGAAATAGGTATTCGAAAAGCGCTCGGTGCAACGAGAGGAAAAATATTAACACAATTTCTCATCGAAGCATGTATTTTAACGTCATTAGGCGGGGCGATTGGTTTTGGATTAGGTATGTTTTTTGCTTGGATCGCTTCGTCAATAGGTGAATGGCCACTAGTTATTTCTGTAAGTCTTGGATTACTCTCAGTTGGAATATCGATGTCAATTGGTATTGTCTTTGGCATACTGCCGGCTAATAAAGCGGCTAAATTGGATCCGATTGAGTGTCTGCGGTATGAATAAGTGAACAGGGTAATTTTTTAGTAAGGTGTTTTCAAAAAAGAGTAAATACTCCTGCGAGTATTCACTCTTTTTTTCAACAAATCATTGATGTAATGTCTTCCATTTCTGGAGGGATGGCTGGTGACCTTATCTAGCATTGCCCTTTGTAATATTTTGCATCAATCATTTCCTGGAGGTTAAGATAAATGAATTTATTTAATATAGTTCAACGTAACATACGGCGTAATTTTAAAGAGTATATACTCTATTTTGTATCGTTAGCTTCAAGTATGCTTATCTATTTTATATTTGCATCACTTCGATATAGTACTCAAATAAAAAAAGAAATGGTTAATAATGTGATGATTAATAGTGTTCTTCAATCTTCAAAAGTGATTCTCATTATTTTTATAGCTATATTTATTATTTATTCTACTAATTTTTTTATAAGGAAACGAAAAAAAGAGGTAGGATTATATTCTTTACTAGGAATAACTAAAAAACAAATTGGTACGATGTTATTTTGTGAGACTATGATAATGGGAGGCGTTGCTTTAGTAGTTGGCATACTGATTGGCAGTATGAGTTTTAAGTTATTTTTAGAACTGCTAATGAGTTTAATGAAATTAAATGTACCTATTCATTTCGAGTTATCTATAAAAGCGATAATAGACACGTTCATCGTCTTTTTATCTATTTTATTATATACAGCATGGAAAAACTCTCGCATTATTTATAAATTTCCATTGATTGAAATGTTTCAAGCTAATCATCAAGGAGAACGGATGCCAAAAGGTTCTGTACCTAGGGCGTATATAGGTCTTATTTTAATGGGATTAGGATATATACTAGCAGGCTTCTTCCGTGAAGTAGTAAATATTGTGCGGAATCCCATTGATCCTATGAACCCTATTATAAATCCTATAATGATTCCAGTTTTTATTTTGTTTTTAGTTGTTTTTGGGACATATTTTCTATTCACTTCTTATACAGTTATTGTTTTAAAGAAAATTAGAAGTAAAAGAGAAATATTTTATAGCGGTATAAATATAATAAACATTTCGCAATTACTATACCGAGTAAAAGGAAACGCTAAGTTACTTGCAATAATTGCTATATTAAGCGCTACAGCTTTAACTGCAATTAGTACAGTAGCAGCAGGGTATTATGTAGGGCAATCTGAAACAAATGGAGATTTTATGCAACTGTATGGAGTTGCGTTATTTATTGGAAGTTTTTTAGGGGTTATATTTGTATTGGCGACAGGTTCAATTATATATTATAAACAATTATCTGAAGCGTATGCTAATCAGAGATATTATGAAACTCTTCGTAAAATAGGTGTTACGAAAAAAGAGGTAAGAAAGTCAATTTCGAAGCAAGTTAGCTTTAGTTTTATTTCACCTCTAATAGTCGGACTTGTTCATAGCTTATTTGCGATACCAATAATAAACAACATGCCTATATATAACATCATTATTCCTATTTTAATTAGTAGTGGTGCATATTGTATAATTTATGTTGGATATTATGTGTTAACTATTTATTCGTATTTTAAAATTGTGTATAAATAAAATGGAATGATACGTGTAATAGATAAAAAACGGTTCACTAATAGTGAACCGTTTTTTTTTGTGAACTCATTATTACTCTATAAGAAAATAAAGCAGTGATAGATAGGTTCTTCAATATTTTAAAGGTAATCGAAGAGTTTGGATTTGCGGTTCTTTTTTGTATACATGCTCCTACTATTTCAAAATGCATAAAATGTTATGTGAAATAACGGAGGGGATACGATGTATAATTCGAATTATGATAATTGGTATAGACAGAATGATAAGCTAATTAGTGATATTGAAAAAGCTATAAACGGAGAGTATAGCGCTATAAGCTGCTATGCAAAATTAGCTAACATGGCTCCAAATCAAGTAGAACAAAAACAAATTCTTGAAATTCGTAATGATGAAATAAGGCATTTTCATCATTTTGTACAAATCTATACGAATTTAACTGGCAGACAGCCGAAACCACAGATTACGGAAAATTGCCCTAATACGTACTTACAGGGATTAGAGTTCGCTATACAAGATGAGCAAAAGACCGTAGATTTTTACTTGGAAATTTCAGATGAAGCAGCAGATGCATCTATGAAAGAGTTATTGCGCAGAATAGCTGCAGATGAACAAAATCATGCGGTGTGGTTTTTATATTATTTTGTGAAGTCGAAGTGAGTGTTCAAAATGAATGGCTGATGTGTTGAACATATTAGAAATTATTTTAAAACGCGGTGCAACAATTGAATAAGATATGTAAATGTAAGCAGAAGGAAACCGTTTCACTAGTAGTGGAGCGGTTTTTTATGATGTGCATAGGTATCGACAAAATATAGTAATTAAATTTGATATATAATGTATGAAACAAAAATAAATAAGCTAGGAGCAGACATATGAAAAGAGGGATTACAGTAGATATTCTAGATGGATATGATAATTTACTTTGGAAAGTGTTAAAGCCAATTGATATTACTGCATTTGATTGGCAAGTCATGGGAAGGGAGGAAGCTTATACAATAATAGGGAATGAATTAGGTCCAGAATTATTTTCAGAAGATAACGAGATCATGGAAGGATCAGAATTAAAAAAGCTAATAAAAGATAACATATATTATCTTTTATTTGTAGACTTAAAAGCATATCCAAAAGGGAAAGTACTAGGAGAAATTGAAACATATGAAGAATTTAAGAAGAGTAAGTGTGAAGTAGTCGTATTAGTAGCGGATGGTGATTACATACAAATTTATGCAAAAAACCAAGAAGAGATTGAAATGATATATGAAAACGCACTGAATCAAGGATTTTATGTAGAATATATTACAGATGAAAATGATGGAAGGACTCGTATGTCAGTATGGTAGCAATTTGAAAGGGGAACGGCAATATGGAGAGAAATATAAGTAAAGAATATACAATTCGAATTGCTACTGAAGATCAAAGTGATAGTATTATCATTTTATTAAAAGAAGTAGCACAATGGCTACAATATAAAGAAGTGGATCAGTGGCAGTATCTTTTAGGAGAGGAAGCTACGGCTGAAATACTAGAATGTATAAGAGAGAAATATACATATGTTGTTATGAAAGAAGATGAAATAGTTGGTACGGTTACAGCTTCTCCTAAACAAAATGAATGGGATGAACATATTTTTGGTAAAGAGGAAGCTTCTGATTCATTATATATTCATAGATTTGCGGTGAAACGGAAGTATAAGGGGAATGGATTTTGCATAGGATAGAAGAGAATGTGCAAAGTGATAAAGAGTATTTGAAGTTAGATTGTGTTGGGCATAACCAAACGTTGAATGGTTTTTATAAGCGATGTGGTTTTGAATATATCGGTAGTACGGATGGATTTAGTAAGTTTCAAAAGAAAAGGAGAAAGTGAATGAATCCAATTAACGTAAGTTTAGTTAAGAAGTTAATACAAGAACAGTTTCCTCAATGGGCATATTTAGAAGTGAAACCTGTAAAGTTTAGCGGTCATGATAATAGAACGTTTCACCTAGGGGACGAGATGAGTGTCAGATTACCAAGTGATGTAGCATATGCACCGCAAGTAGAGAAAGAAAACACTTGGTTACCTATATTAAGTAAGGGACTTTCTTTACAAATTTCTGCACCAATTGCGAAAGGGAATCCGACTGAAGAGTATCCGTGGCCTTGGTCTATTAATAAGTGGATCGAGGGAGAGACAGTCACGAAAGAAAATGTTCGTGACTTAGATGAATTTGCGGCGGACTTAGGCTCATTTTTAATAGAGTTACAATCAATTGATGCGAGTAACGGGCCATTAGCTGGAGCGCATAATTTTTACCGAGGCGGACTTATATCTGTATACGATGAAGAAGCGAGAGTGGCCATTGAAAATAATAAGGATGTTTTTGATGAGACATTGTTAAAGCATCTTTGGGATTTAGCACTTAGGTCAACATGGGATCGCAAACCAGTTTGGGTTCATGGAGATGTAGCGCCAGGGAACTTACTTGTTAAAGAAGAAAAACTTTGTGCCGTAATTGATTTTGGTATTTTAGGAGTAGGAGATCCGGCTTGTGATGCAGCGATGGCATGGACATTTTTTGATAAGAATAGTAGAAACGTATTTAAAGAAGTATTGCGCATAGATGAAGGAACGTGGAATAGAGCGAGAGGATGGGCACTTTGGAAGACGTTAATTACATATGATGCGAATAAGACTAGTAATAAGATAGTGGCAGAAGAATCTTATCGTGTAATTCAAGTAATTGTGGATGATTATAAGAGGTAATAGAAAAAGCTTATTTTGATTGTATATTTCAAAATAGGCTTTTTTTGCATGATTAAATATTCAGAATTAAAAGAAGGAATCCGACGTTATTATACAGAATATTTAGATAATAGGAGGTGTCTAATTTTGAATGAAATTGAATTAAAAAGTAATGTAATTAAGACAGGGCGAGAGAAGGGGATTATACTTCGGTTTATACTTGCTAGTCTAGTTGGTGTGTTTATGTTTTTTGTTCCTGTTACGATAAACGGTGCTTCGTCTATTATGATTGATCATATCGTATCGTGGATAAGAGCTACGGTTCCTTCGGTAGTACCTTATTATGCACTGCTTGTTATGGTAATTGGTGCGATTTATCCATTTTATACGAAGAAGTGGAATGCATCTATCGTAGACATTTGTTTTTCTATTTTAAAAGTAGTAGGTGTTGTTTTTGGCATATTATATTGTTTGAAAGTAGGACCAGCTTGGTTCTTTGCGCCAGATGTTGGACCGTTTTTGTATGAGAAGTTAGTTATATCAGTAAGTTTACTCGTTCCAATCGGCTCGGCTTTTTTAGCGTTATTAGTCGGATACGGATTGCTTGAGTTTATCGGCACGTTTTGTCGTCCGATTATGAGACCGTTATGGAAAACACCTGGGCGCTCAGCAATTGATGCGGTAGCTTCCTTTGTAGGAAGCTATTCGTTAGCCTTATTAATTACTAACCGCGTTTATAAAGAAGGAAAGTATACGACGAAAGAAGCAGCAATTATCGCTACAGGTTTTTCTACAGTATCCGCAACATTTATGATCATCATCGCAAAAACATTAGATATTATGCATTTATGGAATGTTTATTTTTGGACTACACTTGTTGTAACATTCATCGTGACCGCTATCACCGTAAGAATCCCACCTCTTAGTAGAAAACCAGATACATATATTACGAAAGAAGGTTTCCCAGAGCCAGTTTATAAAGAAAAAATGTTAGAGCGAGCTTGGGAAGATGCGTTAGAAGTATCAAAATCTGCGCCGAGTATTATGAAAAATATCGCAGTAAATTTGAAAGACGGTTTTATAATGACGATGGGCATTTTGCCATCGATTATGTCAGTAGGATTAATTGGTATCGTCTTGGCGAAGTTTACGCCAATATTTAATTGGATTAGTTATATTTTCTATCCATTTACATGGTTACTGCAGCTTCCTGAAGCGGAACTAGCTGCTAAAGCAGCATCAGTTGGTATTGCAGAAATGTTTTTACCATCATTGTTAGTTGTAAGTGCACCACTCGTGACAAAGTTTGTGATTGCGGTTGTTTCAGTGTCATCTATATTGTTTTTCTCCGCATCAATCCCTTGTATATTATCAACAGATATTCCGTTAAAAGTATCTGAACTTATTATTTTATATGTGCAAAGAACGATTTTAACGTTGCTTATTATTACGCCGATTGCTTATTTGTTGCTTTAAAAATGTAGCCTTAAGTTTCTGAAGTTATGCCATTTTCCGATTATTCAAATCAGAAAATGGGATAACTTTAATTATGTTCTATAGTAACTCCAGCTGTTTTTTTCATAAATAACGTATGAGCTAAGTAAATAATCATACCAATACTTGTGATTAAAACTCCTGCGAGTAGAAAAACTTTATCCATAGGGCTAAAAGTGAACCTAATGTAGGTGAAATAACCATAGCGCCGTGGACCATTGTATTTGCGGTACTAATTACTTTTTCCATTAATCTTGCAGGGGTTTAGATTTGAAGTAAGTAACTATAGCATACAGAGATAGAAGCGATAAATATACCAATAAAAACCCAAATGATTACCATAAAAATAAATTGCTCGATATAAAGCCGAACCGTTTAAGATATTCATTTTGTTTATTGTATTTCCCTATTTTCCAATGGTTATAGCTCCGACTAAAGGGCCTAACCCAATGATACTTATAAAGATTCCAAACAAACTAGCACGTATACCCATATTTTTTGCCAATAAAACGCCTAAACAATCAAATAAAAAGGTGACAAAAAATACTGTAGCGTTAAATAGTATTAAAAGTGTTAAAGCTTTCTTGGACCAGATAAAAACAAAGTCTTCGCGAAAATCGTTCCACAACCCGCTGACTAAAGCATCACTTTATCGTAAAGCATAGGTTTGTGAAATGTTTTTAATCCATTCTTATTATTAAGTAACGATGTGGTATCAATTTAGTTTTTGAATATTCCTTGACAGGAATATTCCTGTTTGGTTATAATCAATTCAACAGAAAGATAATATTAGTGATGATATTGATGTGTTACAACCGGAGACCATCACTTTATGAGGTGAGTGATATGTCGGGAAAAATTCCGGGCGTGAATATGACGACGTTGAGCGCTTTATCTGAACCGAATCGTATGAACATTGTTGAACTCTTGCGTGACGGTCCCTTAACCGTTGGGGAAATTGCCGATCATCTAGGATTAAGGCAACCACAAACTTCGAAACACCTAAAAGTGTTAAGCGATACAGGGATTGTGGAAGTGCAGGCTGAAGCTAATCGCCGGATTTACAAGCTCCGACCTGAGCCTTTCCAAGCACTTGATTGTTGGGTGCAGTCATTTAAGCGTGTGATGGAAGAGAGATTCGATAATTTAGATGAGTATTTGAAGGAATTGCAAAACAAGGAAAAGTCATAAAATCAGTTCATATTTAAGGAGGAATTAAAATGTCAAATAATACAATGGTATCGAGAGTAGAGAACGATCGGGTATTAGTACTGGAGCGCGTTTTCGATGCGCCGCGCGATTTAGTATTCAGTATGTTTAAAGAACCAGAGCATTTGAAACATTGGTGGGGACCAAGAGGTTGGGAAATTCCAGCATGCACTGTCGACTTCCGTCCGGGAGGCGTTTGGCACTACTGTATGAAGTGTGTCAATCAGAACTTGGAGCAATTTTTTGGTATGGAATCATGGGGAAAAGCAGTCTATAAAGAGATTATTGAGCCAGAGAAAATCGTCTACACTGATTACTTTTCAGATGCTGAAGGCAATGTAAATGATTCTATGCCGTCAACCGAGATGACATTGGAATTCATCGATTTAGGTGGAAAGACAAAGCTAATAAACCGTGCTGAATATGTTTCCGAAGAAGCCCTTAAGACCGTTATGGACATGGGCATGCTACAAGGTATCACCGAAACTTGGGATCGTTTGAATGAGCGATTGGAGTCGCTGAAATAGATTTTTGCACCGCAACTTTATTTTCGGTGATAATTAGGTATAAGTGTATGGAGTTTAATAAAAATTGTTTATAAAGGAGCGTTAAAATAAATGATTAATAATGTTGGTCAAATCATGTTGTATGTGAATAACCAAGATGAAGTGAAGGAGTTTTGGACAGAGAAAGTAGGGTTTAGTGTCATTTCAGAGGAAGATAACGGTCAAGGAATGCGATGGATTGAAATTGCTCCAACTAAAGAAGCTGAAACAAGTATTATTCTCCATAATAAGGAGCTAATTGCTAAAATGCAGCCGGAGTTAAATCTTGGCACACCTTCTTTAATGTTCTTCTCAAAAGAATTCGATCGTTTATATAGTGATTTAGTAAACAAAAATGTTACAGTCGGAGAAATTGTAAATATGCCTTCAGGTAGAATATTTAATTTTGCAGATAGCGAAAATAATTATTTTGCAGTAATGGAAAAGAAGTAAATTTCAATTCAATTTATGAGTGCGATGCTTGAATAAAAGGCATCGCACTTTTTATTTTAAAGATATATTTTATTCCTTGATATAAAAATAATTTTACGTTCTTATATAACAATATAACGGTAATGGAGTGTGATATAGTTACAACAAAGGGGGCTTACAAATGGAAATTATTCACGAAAGAGCAAAGTTACGGTTAATGGATAGCAATGATGTCGAAAAAATGTTTTCAATCGTGGAAGGAAATCGAGATATTTGGGCGTATTTAATCTCTAAAATGGATACTGTTCAAGATATGCAGCAATATGTTCAAAAGGCGATAAAAGCTTATGGGGCAGGGAAGGATTTGCCATTTGTTGTTATTGATCAAAAGACGAATGAGATAGTAGGGAGTACACGCTTATATAACATTTCAGTTGAAGATAAGACAGTGGAATTAGGGCAAACGTGGTATGACCCGAGTGTGCAACGTACGAGTATGAATACAGAATGTAAGTATATGTTATTACAATATGCTTTTGAAAAATTGTATATGCGGAGAGTACAAATAAAGACGGATGCACGAAATGAAAAAGCACAAAGAGCAATTGAAAGACTGGGCGCAGTAAAAGAAGGTGTACTTAGAAACGAAAGAAAATTACCGAGTGGACATGTTAGAGATGCAGTTGTATACAGTGTAATTGCAAATGAATGGCCAGCTGTAAAGGAAAGGTTATTAGAAAAATTAGAGTCATATAAAGAAAAACGATAATTCATATTAAGAAAGGTGTATTGATCGTCAAGATGAAAAATATACCTTTTTTCTTACAAAACAGTTACTTCTTTTGTTTCATCATTCCATTATGATAAAAAATTCGTTACAATGTAGTTGTATGGTAATAAACTTATAAATTACACAAATGTAATGAAAACCGCAAACGAAAAATGAATTGATAATCCTCAATTTTAAATGAAAACCCTTTAATGCATATATATGATAAGAAAAATTCCTTCTTTTAAACAAATTCAAACAAAATGATTTGATATATACGTTTTTATATAGAAGTATGGATGATGTACGGAGGCAGTTATAAATGAAAGAAAATAAGAAAAGTAAGAAAAGAAGAATCTTGCAAGTATTCTTGCTTATGATTTGTTCTATTATTTTATATGTAAGTTATGCAGCTTACGATATTTGGAGTTATCGCTTTAAAACAGATGATGGTGTGAAGACAGATGCTGGTATCGTGCTGGGAGCAGCTTCATGGAACGGAAAACCATCTCCTGTATTTAAAGAAAGAATTAATCATGCAATTTCCTTATATAAGAACGGTAATATTAAAAAGATTATTTTCACAGGTGGTACAAAGTTTGAGGCAGAGCTTGAGGAAGCGCGTACTGCTAGAGTGTATGCACTGAAACATGGTGTGAAAGAAGAGGATATTCTAATTGAAACAAAATCCCTTTTCACAGAGGACAATTTAAAGAATGCAAAGCAAGTTGGAATAGAGAACGGAATACGCACATATACGATTGTGAGTGATCCACTTCATATGAAACGTGCAATGAAAATTGCAAAACATATTAAAATTGAAGCGTATGCATCACCAACTCCAACGTCAGCGTATAAAACGTTAGATACAGAAATCCCTTTCTTTTTTAAAGAATTATGCTCGTATATTGGATATGTAACCTCTTTGCCATTAAAGGCATTGAAAGGGGATTAATATAAGAAAAGAACCTATCTTTTTTATAGGAACTTTTCTTATTGTTCAAAAGCATTGTATTTTTATCGGAATAGTGAAACAATAGAGAAGTAACTTCATATAATCAAAATGACAAAATGAACGGTTTATGAATCGAACATAAAGGAGATTATGTATGGCACTCTCATTTGTTGAAACAGAAGAACAATCTTTAGTTATTGAACAAATAAATAAATTGATTCCGAAGTTCATGGAAAGGGAGCATCAACTAAGTGAATTAGGATCATTTCCGTATGAAAATATTAATAATTTGAAAGATATCGGATATACGAAATTAACGTTGCCAAAAGAATTGGGAGGCAATGCGATTTCTTTATATGACTTCGTTTTATTTCAAGAGAAAATAGCAGAAGGCTGCGGTGCTACCGCATTATCAATTGGATGGCACCTTGGCATTGTAAAGGAATTAGCTGAAAATCGCTCTTGGAATGAGGAAATGTTCACTTGGTTTTGTGAAGAAGTACGTAATGGTACGCTTTTTAATCGAGCAGCGACAGAGCCGAATACAGGTAGTCCTACGCGCGGCGGGAAACCAGAGACATTAGCTGTAAAAAAAGGTGAGAAGTGGATTATAAATGGAAGAAAAACGTTTACGACAATGGCACCAGTACTTGATTATTTTATCATTTCAGCAAGTATTGAAGGCCAGGAAGATATCGGAGAGTTTGTCATTCCAAAGAATACGCAAGGCGTGACAATTGAAGAAACGTGGGATAGCATCGCAATGCGAGGAACTGCGAGCCATGATCTCGTTTTACAAAATGTAGAGATACCAGATCGCTTTTTCACTGATATAAAGGGTTCAAAAGTTAAAGCTAAGGGTATTGGCTGGTTGCTACATATACCAGCATGTTATTTAGGAATTGCACAATCAGCAAGAAATTATGCAGTTCAGTTTGCGGGATCATACAAGCCAAATAGTTTAAATCATTCTATAAGTTTATTACCGAATGTTAGAAGGTTAGTTGGAGAATTAGAACTTGAGCTTATGCAAGCTCGTGTCTTTTTATATCAAATTGCGAAAAAATACGATGAGGCAGAAGATAAATTATCATTGCAAGCTGAACTAGCAGCTGCAAAATATGTTGTAACGAACGCGGCAATATCTATTGTAGATAAAGCAATGCGCATCGTAGGCGCGAAAAGTTTATCAGAAAAAAATCCGCTTCATCGTTATTACTTAAACGTCAGAGCAGGACTACACAATCCGCCGATGGATGATGCAACACTATCTATGCTGGCGGATGCGGCGTTTCGGTCGTAATGAAGAAATATAAAATCTATTCCGTTCTGGAACAGATTTTTCGTTGTCGGTGAATCAGTATTCTATGTTGAATCAATGATATAATTCCATGTATTATGTCATTGTTAAAAGAATAGGGAATTCTCGTTTTACAAATTAAAAAGGCTATCCTTCTGGTAAGAGGATAGCCTTTTTAATTTGTTCTATTGTGGCTGCACTTCAAGATTCATACTACTTTCAGAACCGTCTTGATTATGTGCAAATAACGAATAATCACCTGGTAAAGGATTGGCGATGAGTGAACGTAAAGGAAAGGATTCACTTTCATTTGGCTGTAACGTGTGTTTGACTAAACGATCTTCTTTGAATTTAATTGAATAGGTAAAACTGTTTGTACTAGTATTTTTAATTGTAATATGTAAGTCACCTTGGCCGCTAAAGTCAAAGCCTGTACCAGTATCGCCTCTGAATACAGTTGAGTTGTTAAATGAAGATGAACGAAATGTTTGGATTTCTTCTTTATTGCTTGATGAAAGGGTAATCGTTTCTGTTTCTATACTTGAAGTTGAGGAATCTAGTTTTGTATTTTGTTTTGTTAATAAAGTAATCGCGCAAAGTGATGCAATTACAATAAATGAACTAGAGATAACGAACCGTTTTTTTTTGTAAGAAGTATATATTTCTCTCCTTTTATAAGAATATAAGAATGTATAATTTTAAGAAAAACATAACATATATGATATTTATTATCAATTCAATAAATCTTTCTTTTCATTCTTCTTTTTATAGTTTTATAGTGGAATGCTATGTTTCTTATTTCACCTACTGTATAATAAGAAAAAAGTACGAAAAGAGGTTATCTCATGCTAGAGGTTATTGCAACTTGTTTAGAAGATGTGAAGCGAATTGAAAAGGCTGGTGGAAATCGAATTGAACTCATTTCATCATATACGGAAGGTGGTTTAACACCGAGCTATGCTTTTATAAAAAAAGCAGTAGATGCAGTGCAAATACCAGTTCATGTTATGATTCGTCCGCATGCGAAGTCTTTTACATATACGGAAGAAGAAATTGAAATGATGAAAGAAGATATTGTAGTTGCTCAAAATCTTGGAGCTGCTGGTGTTGTATTAGGTGTGTTAAATGAACAAAATGAAGTTGATGAAGAGAAATTAGTAGATTTATTATCTGTTGTAGATGGAATAAATGTAACGTATCACCGTGCGATAGATGATACAGAAAATCCAGTAGAAGCGATGAAAGTTTTGAAGAAATTCAATAAAGTTACTCACGTGTTAACTTCAGGCGGACAAGGAAATGTAGTAGATAATATTCCGGTGCTTCGAGAGATGCAGAAGGAAAGTGAAGGGAATATACAGCTTGTTGTCGGAAGTGGAGTAACGAAAGAGAATGTAAAGCAATTGCTAGAAGAAACTGGAATTTCTCAAGCTCATGTCGGTACAGCGGTAAGAGAAGGGAAATCATGTTTTTCTGAAATTGATCCTAATTTAGTACAAGAATTAGTTCAAATAATAAAATAAACACTTAAGAAAGAGGAGAAACGATGAAGGAAAATACGAAGAAAGAATTATTCTCATGGGCTAAAACGATAGGATTTACCCTTGTATTAATCGCTATTATTCGCGGTGTTTTATTTACACCTTCATTAGTACAAGGGGAATCGATGATGCCCACTTTAGAAAATAACGAACGAGTTCTCGTGAATAAGATTGGTTATAGTATAAGTGGATTAGACCGTTTTGACGTTATCGTCTTCCACGGAAAAGAAGGGTACGATTTAGTAAAACGAGTAATTGGTTTACCGGGTGATACAGTTGAGTATAAAGATGATGTTTTATATGTAAACGGAAAAGCGATGGAAGAACCGTATTTAAAAGAATTTAAAGAAAAGGCGTCTGGTCGTGTATTAACTCCTGATTTTACGTTAGAACAAATCACAGGGAAAACGAAAGTGCCAGAAGGCCAAGTGTTTGTTTTAGGAGATAATCGTGAAGTTTCTAAAGACGGTCGTATGTTTGGATTTATTTCAGAAGATGAAATTGTCGGAAAAGGACAAGCTGTTTTCTGGCCGTTGAAACAAGTGAGAGCGTTATAAAGCAAAAAGTATGGGAGAAATATAATCTGTACCCTTTGTAAAGGACATTTTGAAAAAAGTTAGGCAACATCAAGAAGATGATTTCTGTATCCAACAGGAGTCATCTTTTTTAAATTCCATTGATATCTATAGTGATTATAGTACGTCATATATTTCTTAATCTCTTGTTTCAACTCAGTAAAAGACTCGCAAGGTTTTATATGTGCTTCATCTTTCAGATGACCAAAAAATGATTCTTGTGGAGCGTTATCCCAACAGTTCCCTCTTCTTGACATAGATTGTCCGAGCTTTAGCTTTTTGACTAATTTTTGGTAGGTAGGGCTTGTGTAGTGGGCTCCTTGATCTGAATGAATATATGCACCTTCAGTCAATCGAATCCTCTTATTCCGTTTTAGTTTATGAAGAGTTGTTATTACGAGGTCTAATGTCATCTGTTCTGAAACATGGTAAGCTAAAATTTCATTGGTTGAGCCGTCTAAAATTGTAGATAAATAAGCTCTTTTATTCTTACCGTAAACTAAATAAGTGATATCTGTAAGAAGCGTTTTTCCTGGGGTGTTTTGTTTAAATTCTCGATTTAATTGATTCGGCACTACTCGATGTTCTTTTGAAGCTTTCAGCATTCTTTTATAAGGATTTGCTTTCCGAATCGGACAGACAATCTCATATTTTTTCATGATTCTACGGATACGCTTTAAATTGTAGACAACTTGAAAATGACCCACCAATGTCATTTTTATTTGACGAGCCCCTTTCTTTCGATTTCTAAATCGAAGTGCTTTTAATATGATTTCTTTCACGATTTCATCTTGATTGTTCTTTTGTTTCCGTTGTTCTTGAGATGAAATGGAAAAATAATTATAGTATCCCGAACGGGATACACCAGCTACTTTACACAAATAACTCACCATATTTCTTAAGTTATATTTTATGATGACAGAACGAATCAGGATATATTTCTGACTAGGTGATAAAGTTATTTCCTTCTCATCCTCCCTTCCATAAGTTTGATCTTTTTTAACAATTCATTTTCTGCCTTTAGTAAGTTCCGTTCGGCTTCTAAACGAGCATACTTCTCTTCTAACGTAAGCTCTCTCTCAAGAGTTCTTCCCGCGTTTTGGCGTGTATCTCGCAAACCAAATACACCATTTTTTCTGTAAGCAGCACGCCATCTACTTCCTGATGACATAATTCGTTTCATTCCAATCATATCTATATCAAAACCACATTCTTCAAAAATATTTCGAGGTAGTTTTCCTTTCTCATTTTCCTCAATAAAAATACGCTTAAATTCATCTGTATAAGTGATACCTTTCTGACTTACAGATTTTATGTAGGGGTTATTTGATAGAATTTGAATGTCTCTTTCTGTAAATAGCTTTTTTGTCATTTTGAACTTTCTCCGATCCCAATTTTCTCTCATTATACAAGAAATACCCTATAGAATAGACTTTTTTTTCAGTGTCTATTCTATAGGGTACATTTTAATATTCTTCCATACTTTTTTTGTTTGTAAAAAAATATTGATAGAATTGAAAGAATATTTTATAATTTTAAATTATATGTTTGTTTCGAAAAACGGAATTGAAGTTCCGAAATTCGGAACGAGAAGGAGATAGGATGAGTATAAATAAAACGGCAGTTAAGACAATGGATATTTTAGAGTTGTTTTATGAGCATGAGGAGCTAAGTTTAACAGAGATGGTTCAGCTTACGAATATGCCGAAAACATCTGTTTATCGTTTAATTGGTTCGTTAGAAGAAATGGACTTTTTACAAAAAACAGAAAAGGGCAAGTATCGTCTCGGAGTCGTTTTTTTACGATTTGGTCAACTTGTTTCACAAAGGTTATCCGTAAGAAATATTGCGATTCCTTATATGAAAGAGCTTAGGGATAGTTTAGGGCAGGCAGTAAATTTAATTATTCAAGATGGTAATGACGCAATTTATGTTGAGAAGATGGAGGGAGTTCAGCCGGTACGCGTTTATACAGCGGTTGGAAGAAGGGCACCACTGTATGCGGGTGCATGTCCGAGAATTTTACTATCTTATTTTTCTGAGGAAGAGAAAAGAAAGTACGTAGAGGAAACGGATTTAAAGCAGTTTGCAGATGGAACGATCGTGAATAAGGAGCATTTGTTAGAAGTATTACATATGGCGAAAAAAGAAGGGTACACAATTAGTTATTCTGAACTAGAAAATCATACAGCGGCTATAGCAGCACCAATTTTTGCAAGTGATGGAACGGTTGTAGCCGGCATTAGTATTTCGGGATTAGCAATTGAGTATAGCGAAAGTAACATTTCATATTTTACTGCGAAAGTGAAAGAAACAGCATACCGCATTTCGAAAGAACTCGGCTTTTTGGCATAGAAAGAGGGAGTGGGATGAAATTTTCTGCGTTAGGGGATCAAGCAATTATTGTTACATTTGGTGAAGAAATTGGGATGGATATATATGAAAAAGTACAACGGTTATTTCAAGCGCTAAGGCGGCATCCATTTGCAGGAATGGTTGAATGCGTTCCGTCGTTTACTTCATTAGCGGTGTACTATAATTTGTATGAAGTATGGAAGCGAAATGAGAGAAGTGAAAGACCATATGATCACGTTTGCCAGTATATAAAGGAGCTGTGTGATTCATATAAAGAAGAAGTGAACCGAGATGTGAAACATATTTCTATACCAGTGTGTTACGGGGGAGAGTATGGACCTGATTTAGAAGAGGTTGCGCATTATCAAGGTTTACAAGTAGAGGATGTTATTCGAATACATAGTGAAACAACATATTTCGTGTATATGTTAGGCTTTACGCCTGGCTTCCCTTATTTAGGGGGATTATCAAAAGAACTAGAAACACCTAGAAAAGAAACACCACGGTTACAAATCGCTCCTGGTTCAGTAGGTATTGGCGGAAATCAAACAGGTATTTATCCGCTAGAAACACCAGGAGGCTGGAATATTATCGGCCGAACACCTATTTCTCTATTTAATCCAAAAGAAGAAACACCAACATATATTCAAAGTGGTATGTATTTACGATTTATACCAATAACAAAGGAAGAGTACGTATCGCTTGAGGGGGCTAAAGAATGGATGTAGAGGTTTTGCATGCAGGAATGTTTACAACAGTCCAAGATTTAGGGCGATTTCATTATCAACAATACGGTGTACCTGTTGGCGGTGCTATGGATAAAAATGCGCTCAGGATGATTAATATGTTAGTAGGCAATGAGGAGAATGAAGCTGGACTCGAAATTACAATAATGGGACCTAAATTGTTAATAAAGAAAACGACATTGCTTGCGATTGGCGGTGCGGATATGGAACCGTTATTAAATGGAGAACGCATTCCATTATGGCGCCCTATATTAGCTGAAGAAGGAAGCATGCTTTGCCTCGGAAAAGCGAAAAGCGGTTGCAGAGCATATGTGACTTTTGCGGGCGGTATAAATATTGATCATACGATGGGAAGTAAAAGTACTTACATACGTGCTGCTCTTGGCGGTATTGAAGGGAGAATGCTGAAAAAAGGAGATTATTTTCAAATTGGTACAGGGGCAGAAGTTGCAAGTCGTTTCATTCAAAATTTACAAGAAGAAAAGCGTATAAAAACGAAGTGGGCAATTTGTAACAATGCTTTACCAAAATATAAGAAGCATCCTATTCTTCGCGTCATAACAGACTTTGAATATGATCAATTTACAGAAGAAAGTATAAAGTCGTTTTTTTCGAAAGAATATAAAGTATCCAATTATGCTGATCGCATGGGATATAGGCTTGACGGAGAGGTTTTAAATAGAGTTGAAGAGATAGAAATTTTATCGAGCCCCGTTACATTTGGAACAATTCAAGTACCGAATGGTGGACAACCTATTATATTAATGGCGGATAGACAAACGACAGGTGGTTATCCGAGAATTGGAAATGTAGTTTCAGTAGATTTACCTCTTCTAGCGCAGCTGAAACCAGGAGATTATGTAACTTTTGAAAAAATAACTATGGAAGAAGCTGCACAATTATATATAAAGCAGGAAACAAGTATGAGTCTATTAAAGAAATTCATCGCTTTACGAAGCTGAGATTAGGAGGAAAACATCGTGACTACAATCGATTTAAACTGTGATTTAGGAGAAAGTTTTGGAGCTTATAAAATGGGGAATGATGATGAAATTCTTCCGTTCGTTTCCTCTATAAACGTTGCTTGTGGTTTTCATGCGGGTGATCCGTCCGTTATGAGGCAAACGGTTGAAAAAGCCCTGCAGAAAAACGTAGCAATAGGGGCACACCCTGGATTTCCTGATTTAATTGGATTTGGAAGAAGGAACATGCATGTTTCAGCAAGTGAAGTATACGATTATGTTTTATATCAAATTGGCGCATTAGACGGATTTGTTAAAGCTGCCGGAGCGAAAATGCAACATGTAAAACCGCACGGTGCCTTATATAATATGGCGGCAACTGATTCGGAAATTGCGGATGCAATCGCAAAGGCAATTTATCATATTAATCCTGGATTATTACTTTACGGATTAGCGAATAGTGAGGCATTTATAAAGGCAACAGAAAAATATAATATAACTCTCGTACAAGAAGCTTTTGCTGATCGCACGTATAAGCAGGATGGAACTTTAACGAGCCGTACAGAAGAAAATGCTCTTATAAAAAATGAAGATGAAGCAATAAAACAAGTACTTCAAATGGTGAAAGAAGGGTATGTAGAATCGGTTAATGGGGGGAAAGTAGCAGTTCAAGCGCAAACGATATGTTTACACGGGGACGGAGAGAAAGCAGTCCAATTTGCGGGAAAAATATACAGAACATTCGAACTTAATGGTATTTCTATATGCGCACCAAATAAAGTGAAACTTTAATTAGCGGGATTAAAAATGAGAGGAAGTGTTAAAATTGGTGAAATTAATTGGGATTTTACTTGTTGCGGTTGGGTTTTTATTTAGGCTAAATACACTGTTAGTAGTTATGGTTGCGGGTATTGTTACTGGTATGGTTTCAGGCTTAAGTTTTTATGATGTGATTAGCATGTTCGGTAAATTTTTCATAGAAAACAGATATATGTCTATGCCAATCATATTAACTTTACCGGTAATCGGAATTTTAGAGCGTTATGGTTTAAAAGAAAGAGCAGAAGCACTTATAACGAAATCAAAAGGCGCAACAACTGGAAGAGTATTAATGTCATATTTTACGATAAGAGAATCATCAGCAGCACTTGGACTAAATATTGGTGGGCATGCGCAAACAGTAAGACCGCTTGTTGCGCCAATGGCAGAAGGGGCTGCGCAAGGTAAATATGGTAAACTCCCTGAAAAATTGAGAGAAAAGATTAAAGCAAATGCAGCAGCTGCGGAAAACACAGCTTGGTTTTTCGGAGAAGATATTTTCATCGCAACTGGAGCCATTTTATTAATGAAAGGGTTCTTCGATTCAGTAGGTATGCATGTCGGTGTATGGGATATGGCGCTTTGGGGCATTCCAACTGCGATATCGGCACTTATTGTGAGCTGGATTAGGTTTAGAAGGTTTGATAAGTATATAGAGAAAACAATGAAGGCAGAAGAAAACCAAGAGAAGGAGGCTATATAAGATGAACATCATAACAATGGATACAATTTATTATGTATTAGGTATCATCGTTGCATTTATCGCTGTTCGTATTGCATTTGATCGTGAACATCCAAACCGATTCGGTTCTAGCTTATTTTGGGCATTGTTTGCAGTTACGTTTATATTCGGAAATGTAATCCCTTCATTTTACGTTGGTTGTATTGTGCTCGCTATGGTCGTGTTAGCTTCATTGAATAAAGTAACAAAATCCGAGGAAAAAGAAGTGCCAGTACAAGAACGTGTGAAACATGCTGAGAAATTAAAAAATAAAATTTTTATGCCTGCAATATTAATACCTATTTTTACAATTATCGGAACGTTAACGTTAGGAAAAATCAAATGGGGGAATGTCGCACTTGTTGATCCTGATAAAGTAACATTAGTTGCATTAGCGTTAGGGGCATTACTCGCATTCGTTGCGGCGATGCGTATTACAAAAGCGAAAATAACAACGCCTGTTCAAGAAGGAAGTAGGTTACTACAGGCTGTCGGGTGGGCAGTTATTTTACCACAAATGTTAGCAGCACTTGGCGGTATTTTCGCGAAGTCTGGCGTTGGTCAAGTTGTTTCAGATTTAGTCGGACAAGTGTTACCGACAGAGTATCCATTCGTTGCTGTTATGGCGTATTGTTTAGGAATGATGCTATTTACAGTCGTAATGGGGAATGCATTCGCAGCGTTTGCAGTAATCACTGGCGGAATCGGCTTACCTCTAATTGTACAAATGCACGGAGGGAATCCAGCTATTATGGCAGCACTCGGTATGTTTGCTGGATATTGCGGAACGCTGCTTACTCCAATGGCAGCAAACTTTAATATCGTACCTGCGATGCTTTTAGAATTGAAAGATAAAAATGCAGTCATTAAAGCACAAGTACCAATTGCTCTTTCAATTTTTATCATAAATATGTTTATAATGTACGGCCTTGTATATCGTTTCTAATTAGGAGAGTGAAACTATGAAAACAGTATTATTAACAGGATTTGATCCGTTCGGGGGAGAAAGTATCAATCCAGCTTGGGAAGTCGCAAAAAGTTTGCATGAAAAAACAATCGGAGAGTACAAGATTATTAGTAAACAAGTTCCAACCGTATTTCATAAATCGATACAAGTATTAAAAGCGTATATAGAAGAACTGACTCCTGAAATGATTATATGTATTGGACAAGCTGGGGGCAGACCAGATATTACGATAGAGCGTATAGCAATTAATATTGATGATGCAAGAATTGCTGATAATGAAGGAACTCAGCCGGTGGATATGCCGGTTGTAGAAGAAGGACCTAATGCGTATTGGTCTACACTTCCGATGAAAGCAATCGTGAAAAAACTTCGCGAAGAAGGTATACCTTCATCAGTTTCACAAACTGCAGGTACATTCGTTTGTAATCATTTATTCTATGGTCTCATGCACGAACTAGAAAAACATGATAAGAAAATAAAAGGCGGATTTGTTCATATTCCGTTCTTACCAGAGCAAGCGAGCAATTATCCAGGTCAACCGAGTATGTCACTTTCTACGATTAGTAAAGGTATAGAATTGGCAATTGAGGTAGCGACGGAAGTGGAAGTAGATATTGTAGCGTGCGGCGGTGCGACGCATTAAGTAAAAAGCATGTTAATTAAAGAGGGCTGATGCAGCCCTCTTTGTGTGTTTGTATTTTGTAATTGAAGATGCAGTATAGAATATAAAGGGAAAGGTTGCAATGGGAGTATTCTAACAAATATGGAATTGTTCCAAATAAAAGGCAACTTTTTAAATAGTTTCTTAATGATGTAGAATTTTCGTCTATATGAATGGATAAAAAGTTAAGTTCTGGTCAACTACCCCCACTGAGATAAAGCATTTCAGTGGGGGCTTGAGTTAGAATGCTAGGTCTTTTCGTCTATCGCTAGACAGTTTGACGCTCTAGAATTCATGCCACCTTATAGTAACACCCCAAGTATGTTTTTGGTTGGTACTGGCAACAAACTATTGTTTTCCCACTTGCACCACCCTTTCGAAAAAGAGCAATTCTTCTTTATAGAAGAAGCCACCACTCAGATGAATCCGGCGTGTGCTACAAGCCCCGACAAGTCGAGTACACATGGATCGTTGACGCACCCACTAAGCTATGCGCGAAGCAACAGCCTTACGTTTTTGCACTTCTAATAGAATCGGCGTTTTCACTTTAAGATTGTCATCCAATTCTATAACTCTTGATTTTCCCAATGTATTCAATGCACCATTAATATCAGCATGAATACATGTTCCTGATTTACTTTGATACATTCCACGAGTGATTCGTTTGCCACTAAAGAGATAATGCGTCCTATCACCCTTAGACCAAACTGGAACCCTATCTTTATCAAGAAAACTAGCTTTTGAAGTATAGCTTTCTTCTTGCTTTAAAAATCGGATGCCTTCTTTTACACATTTATTCTCAATTGCTGCAATCAGTTTATGAAATGGGATTTGAACAAATATTTGATTATTCTTTTTTCCCATATCAGATTTTTGTTTCCAACCAGCGTTATACCCTACGACAAACGTATCTATGCTACATGCTTTCACTTTTTTGAACAACAGGCCTACAGTTTGTGCAATGTAACCATTTATTTGTCTTTCCCGTTTATGCCAAAGTGCGGCCATTTGATTCGTTACAACTCGTTTTGAAAGTCCATTTTCCACATTTTTCATTTGGAGATTACGTATCATTTTGTTGAAGTACTGGTTAATGGATTTTAATTTTTTCCCATCAATTAAAAATGCATCACCTGTATTTGTTACGCAACTTACTAATCTATCTACACCTAAATCGCAACTCAAAGCGTTACTTGTAGTCGTGGATGGTTTCTTCATTTGAGAAACGTGCATTTCATATGTGTAATGCACCTCAAAGAACCGACCTTTTTGCTTCGGTACAATCTCAATGTAGGAGATTTTTGTATTTCTTACATTTTTAGGCATGCGTATTTTAATGGAACCGTATTTTTTTCTGAATGCAACATTCATCGGAATCATCCAATACCCGTTATCATCCACTTTTGGAACTTGATAGATTTCAATAATTCGTTTATCAGTTGAACGAGAATAATTCGGGAACTTAGGCCGACCTGTGAACTTCCCAGGATTTTTCTTCCACTGTTCCATTGCTTTAAAAAAACTCTTCACTTCTGTAAATAAGGCTCTACGAATCGCTTGAACAGAGTTTGATTGAATGCCCGAGTAATTCATATCGGCTTGCATGGCAGTATCCACTTCTTTTACAGTAGCCATTTTATTATGGTTCAAATAACTTTGTTTAATCGTGTACAATCCAACATTTCGCAATGCTTTTGAACTATGTGACATGCGTTGCAGTAAGCGGAATTCTTTAGTTGTGAGACAAGCTCGTCCGAGATTCTGTTTCTGCGTGAATCGTTGTATGTTTTCTCTTTTCTTTTGTTTACGTAACACTTTCACTGCTTTCTTTTTAGCCATTTTTTTCACCACCTTTCTTAGAAAGTTCATTACTTTTGACAAATCAATATTTGGAACGAAACGGAACAAAATGTGAACACGGCCTTCATCGTAATTCCTTTTGATTCAAGTAACCAAATGATTATTATTATCCAATTTCGTTGTCTTACGATATATTCCCTCCTTATCTAAGGGCAGATTATATCGTAAGACAAAAAGAAACAAATATTCGCCCCGGGAAAATTGCTATGAACGAAACAAAAGTGTTTGGTCTATTGACTGACGGCAATTCATCTCCACCTGAATTGTTGGTCTTCACCCGTAACACAAATCAGATGGAGTCTTCTTGCCGAAAGGGATAAACTCAAAGACATACAAAGTAATGATTTTAAAATGGTGTGATAAAAAATATCACACCATTTTTATGTAAAACAAACAGAGTGAATTTTTGCCATTAGTAAAGTATAACTGGGTAAGAGATAATCATCAGAATTGTTAATTGTACTATGATTTTTCAAAACTGATAAATTTAAATATAAGTAAGGTAAGAGAGCTGCATTAGTCTATTAGGTATGTTTTGTTTTCCTAGAAATATCATTGCTCCAGCATACATTATATTGCGTTTGTGTGGAGATTGCTATTTATACAAAAAAGAGTAACCCATTTGGCTACTCTTCACATAGAAACTTGTATTTGTTCATTTCAATAAGAGACCGTTATTGAAGTCCCTTCATGAAATTTTGGATTTTTGATGATAATGTAAACAGCAGGATGCTAACTAAAATGGAGATAGCACCAATAACACCAAAGTAAATTGCTTCTGTTGCAGGATTATACAGTTTAACAACTTGGGCATTTATTGCTTGCGCAGACGCAGTTGATAAGAACCATAAGCTCATGGTTTGCGAAGAGAAAGCAGCTGGAGCCAGCTTCGTCGTTATTGATAACCCTGAAGGAGATAAACAAACTTCTCCAATTACAATTAAAAAGAAGCTAAGGACTAACCACATAGGATTCACTAAAGAGTGAGTACCGTTGATTAAAGCCGGAATAATCATAACTAAGAATGAGAAACCTGCAAATAGCAATCCAATAGCGAATTTTTTTGCCGTTGAAGGCTGCTTCTTGCCTAACTTTATCCAAACCCATGCAAAAATCGGGGCAAGCGTTACGATAAAGATTGGACTTAATGATTGGAACCAAGCGGAATGCAATGTAATTCCATTGAACTGTAATTGAGTTCGTTGATCCGCGTATGTCGCTAAGATAATAGCACCTTGTTCTTGTATAGACCAAAATATTGTAGCTGCAATAAAGAGTGGTATATACGCAAGAAGACGAGATTGCTCTACTTTTGTTGTTTTAGGACTACGATACATATAAATGAAATAATAGGCTGGAATAACAATCCCTAAGATACTAATCAAGAATGTAAAACGATTTATAGTTAACAACCCAGTTGGAATTGTAACCACACCTAGCAATGTTAATACAACTAGACCAACACTGAAATACTTAATAGTCTTTTTTCTTTCCGAATCTGATAATGGATTAGGTACTTGCGTACCGACTAGACCAAGGTTTTTCTGTTTTGTTCCAACAAATACCCCTAACCCAATTGCCATACCAATTGCCGCAACTCCAAAACCAAGGTGGAAATTATATTGCTGACCTAATGTTCCGACAACTAAAGGTGCAAGTAAGGCACCTAAGTTAATACCCATGTAGAATATACTGAACCCTGAGTCACGACGCGCATCTGTTTCACTGTATAAACTTCCTACGATGTTCGATATGTTAGGCTTTAACAACCCTGTTCCTAGAACTAAGAAGACCATAGAGATAAATAACGCGCTTTTACTACCCGGTAAAGCTAAAATAAGATGGCCAATCATAATTAAAACGCCACCAAAGAATACGGT
The DNA here is from genome assembly GCF_016650875.1 of Bacillus sp. TH30. Taxonomy (NCBI): domain Bacteria; kingdom Bacillati; phylum Bacillota; class Bacilli; order Caryophanales; family Bacillaceae; genus Bacillus; species Bacillus sp. TH30. The sequence goes on from NZ_JAEKEY010000002.1 coordinate 4,892,596, forward strand.
TTTACTTGGACCAAATAAACGATCCGATATCCATCCACCGATAATACTAGACATGAACAGTAAGGAACCGTAAATTGCCATTATCGAGGTTGCGGTAGATTGATCAATTCCTAATCCACCTTTTGCGACCGAATAGTACATATAATACAGTAAAATAGCTCTCATTCCGTAATGAGAAAACCTTTCCCAAAACTCAGTGAAGAATAAAGAGAATAATCCTTTTGGATGCCCAAAAAATCCTGTTTGAGGAATACTTTGAACAAGTTCGTTTTTTTCTTTCATAATGTTAATATTACCCCTTATTAATTTTTGATATTATACAAGTATAACTTAAGAGGTTCCCAGTAGTCCATAACTATCTAAGCCCATCGATGAAGAAAAGCAGCCTTCTGGCTGATTTCTAAATGAATTGAAAAATCGTCATTTGCTCATTAGACACACCTTTCACTGAATCTACCTCTAAATAATCCAGAATTGATTGTAAGAGTGCTTTAGCTACTAAGAATGCTACGTATATTGTTGACTTAATTGAACAGTAGTTATCTTTGAAACTTTAATTACACCTAAAAAAGTTGGGGGTTAATTCATGCAATGAAGTAAGTAAAATGAATTGTACAACACCTACTGTAAACAACTGGTATAATAAGTATAGGAATATACATAGAGGTGATTTTTGTGCAATATGAGGAAGTACGTTCGATATTAGAAAAAGCAAAGAAAATTACAGTGTTAACAGGGGCTGGTGCAAGTACGGAAAGTGGTATCCCAGATTTTCGTTCAGCAAATGGATTATATGCTGATGCGAATGTAGAGATGTATTTGTCGAGAGGCTATTACAATAGAAATCCGAAAGAGTTTTGGAAGCATTATAAAGAAATCTTTCAAATTAATACGTTTCATCAATATAAACCAAATCTTGGGCATCGCTTTTTAGCGGAGCTAGAAGAACAAGGGAAAGACATAACGATTTTAACGCAAAATATTGATGGTTTGCATCAAGTAGGTGGTAGTAAACATGTAATTGATTTACATGGAACACTTCAAACTGCGCATTGTCCGAAGTGTAAAACGGGATATGATTTACAATATATGATTGATCATGAAGTGCCGCGTTGTGAAAAATGTAATTTCATTCTAAATCCGGATGTTGTTTTATACGGAGATACACTGCCTCAATATCAAAATGCGATCAAACGTTTATATGAAACGAATGTACTTCTTGTAATGGGAACATCATTAAAAGTGCAACCTGTCGCTTCATTCCCAGAAATTGCAAAGAGAGAAGTAGGCGCAACAACAATTTTAGTAAATGAAGAGTTAACAGGGCAAGAATACAATTTTGATTTTGTTTTTCAAAATAAGATTGGTGAATTTGCCAAAGGGTTATCTTCGATTAAATAAGTTTTTGTTTTCGTAAAGAAACTGAGGTGAATGATGTCCACCTCAGTTTTTTTGTATGAATTATATTCATGTTATTGCGTATAAGGGGAATGGTAATAAATAGGATGATAAAATCAAAAACTGAAAATTAAATCTTTTATTTCTTTTGTAATTAATATAAAATTCTATATATAGCATATAAATAAATTTAACGTGTTATCCGAAAGAAGTCTCCTTCCTCAAGCGTGTGAAGGACGATAGCAAAGCGGTAGGTGGGAGATGAATTGCGGTTTGGTGTAGCCAAAAAATTGGTTTTCCTATTTATCCCGCATTAACGGGCAGTAAGACTCCCACCTCAAAATTCGGCGAATGCGAGGAATTTAGGTGGGACAACTGCCCATAAAAGCCCGATTGGTGAAGGCTAATAATCAATGGGGATGGAACCCCCACTGATTAAAGTTTCCCTTTATTTCGGCTCTGATATAATCAGTTTTATAAGAGGCGAAATTTGGTATAACAATGAAAGTAAATAATAATCGTGTAGTTTTCAGGTTGTGTGATCACCGTCATGGCTTATGGAAAATGAAGGCGAAAGGTGAGATAAACTGATATGACAAAGCATAATAAGGCGTACAAATTTCGTCTGTATCCAACAGAAGAACAAGCAAATCTGATACGTAAAACGTTCGGATGTGTACGCTTTGTGTATAATAAAATGCTGGCTGAACGGAAAGAAGTATACGAAACGTACAAAGAGAACAAGGAAGAACTAAAGAAACAAAAATTCCCTACTCCTGCGAAATATAAAGCAGAGTATGAATGGTTGAAAGAAGTTGATTCGTTAGCACTGGCCAACGCTCAACTAAACTTGCAAACTGCTTATAAGAATTTTTTTAGTGGTCAAAGTGATTTTCCTACATTCAAAAGTAGAAAGAGTAGAAAATCCTATACAACGAATCGAGTAAACGGAAATATTATATTGTTTCATGGTTATATTAAATTACCGAAACTGAAATTAGTGCGACTGAAGCAACATAGAGAGATACCGCAAAACCATATCATTAAATCATGCACGATTTCGATGACACCAACCGGTAAGTATTATGTGTCTGTTTTGACTGAATATGAAAAGGAAATTGTTCAAAAAGAAGTAGAAAGTGTAGTTGGATTAGACTTCGCAATGGCTGAATTGTATGTGAGTAGCGAAGATGAGAAAGCCAATTATCCTCGCTTTTATCGTCAGATGCTAGGCAGATTAGCAAAGGCACAACGTGTATTAGCAAGACGTGTGAAAGATTCAGAGCGTTGGAATAAACAACGGATCCGTGTAGCGGAGTTGTATGAAAAGGTCGCTAATCAGCGTAAGAATTTCCTTCATCATAAGTCTAAAGAATTGGCTACGAATTTTGACGTTGTAGCAATAGAAGACTTACATATGAAAGGAATGTCGCGTGCCCTTCGCTTTGGTAAAAGTGCCCTTGATAACGGTTGGGGGATGTTCACGACATTTTTAGCATATAAGCTACAAGAACAAGGAAAACAGCTTGTAAAAATAGATAAATGGTTTCCTTCTACAAAGATGTGTAGTAATTGCGGAAACAAAAAAGAAATGTCATTATCTGAACGGACGTATGAGTGTTCATGTGGACTAACAATAAATCGTGACTATAACGCAGCTATCAATATCAAAAAGGAAGCCATACGATTATTAGCGTTGATATAAGTCGTAAGAAATAACCTTTGGAACAAGGGAGTTAGCTCGGCTGTCCTAAGACAAATTCGTTAGCTATCAAAAGTAACGATGAACCGAGAAGCCCCCACTTCAAGTAAGCTCGTAAGAGATACTAAGTGGTGGGTAGTTCACTACATAATGGTTCATGCACAGAAATGTTAATAGAATGAAGCGAGGGAGCAAAATGAGACAGAAAAAGGAGAAACAGAAACAGTCGAAAAAGAAAAAGACTCATATTCCATTTCGGTTAAATGTACTATTTTTTATCGTTTTTCTTTTATTTTCAGCTATTATTATTCAATTAGGTAAAGTACAAATCATCGACGGAGAAACGTATCGAAATGAAGTGAATAAAAAGGAAGATGTAACGGTGAGTACTCCAGTTCCGAGAGGAAAGATGTTTGACCGGGAAGGGAAAGTTATTGTAAATAATAAACCGTTACGAACTGTTACATATACGAAGATGAAAGGAGTGGACTCAAAAGAGGTTTTAATAGTGGCAAGAAATTTAGCAAAGCTAATTGAAATGCCGCAAGAAGATATGGACAAGTTAACAGAGACAGATAAAAAAGACTTTTGGATGCAGTTAAATGAAAAACGTGCAGCAACAAAAGTAACGAAAGAAGATGAGAGTAAATTTAGGAAACAGGAAATAGAAGGGAAAGACTTAGATAAGAAAGTAGAAGAGTTGAGAAGAGAAAGAATTACACAAGAAGAATTAAACGAGCTTTCGAAAGAGGATATAGAAGTACTAGCAATTAAAAGCAAAATGAATGCGGGATATAAAATGACGCCACAAATCGTCAAAAAAGATGTAAGTCAAAATGAATATGCAGTAGTGAGTGAAGGATTATCGAGCTTGCCAGGCGTAGATACGACTGTGGATTGGGAGCGCGAATATCCAAATGACAAAATACTACGTTCTGTACTTGGTAGTGTTTCTACTGAGAATGAGGGATTACCAAGGGAGCAATTAGACTATTATTTAGTGCGAGATTATAACCGAAATGATCGTATTGGTAAGAGTTACATCGAAAAACAATACGAAGATGTGTTACATGGAACGAAAGAACAGTCTAAAAATATTACGGATAAAGCTGGAAATATTATTCGGACTGAAAAAGTGACAAAAGGAAAAAGTGGAAATAATTTAATGTTAACAGTTGATATGGATTTACAGAAAAAGGTGGAGGAAAGTCTTGAAAGGAATTTAAGGGCATTTCATTCTTCTGAACCGATGATGGATCGTGCATTCGTCGTTATGATGAATCCGAAAAATGGTCAAATTCTATCATTAGCAGGAAAGAAAATTGTAAATAAAGATGGCGGGATGCAAATAGAAGACTACGCTTTAGGAACGATGATAAGTTCTTACGAGTTAGGATCAACGGTGAAAGGAGCTACGGTATTAGCGGGATATCAAACAAAAGCGATTAAGCCATATACGCATTTCTTTGATGCACCAATGTACTTTAAAGGAAGTTCGAAGCCGAAGAAATCGTGGAAAGACTTTGGAGATATTGATGATTTAAGAGCATTGCAAGTTTCATCCAATGTCTACATGTTTAATACGGCGTTAAAGATTGCGGGGATTGATTATGTACCAAACAATCCGTTAGATATTAGGCAAGAAACATTCAATAAAATGCGCTATTACTTTAGACAATTTGGTTTAGGTGTACCAACCGGTATTGACCTTCCAAATGAATCGATTGGTCAAATGGGTAGAACCGATAATATACCTGGTTTTTTACTTGACTATGCCATTGGACAATATGATACATATACGCCGCTTCAGCTTGCGCAATATATGTCAACGATTGCAAATGGTGGTTACCGAATGAAACCACAAATTGTACAAGAAATTAGAGAGCAACCGAATAGACCAGAGGAAGTCGGGAAAGTTATGCAATCGATGGAACCAGTCGTGTTAAATCGAGTGGATATGGATCTTTCATATATAAATCATGTGAAAGAAGGGTTTAGAAGAGTTTTCCAAGAGGTAGATGGGACCGGTGCTGGAACTTTTAAAGGTTTACCTTATAAACCAGCTGGGAAAACAGGAACAGCAGAAACAGTGTACGGTGGAGAAAGTGAGATTGGAAGAGATGAAAACAACTATCGAAAAAAATGTTATAATTTAACTCTCGCCGGGTATGCGCCATATGATGCTGATCCGGAAGTTGCTTTTTCTGTTGTTGTGCCATGGGTAAATAATGATAAATCAGGTATTAATTCTGCAATTGGTAAAGAGGTTTTGGATGCATATTTTGACTTAAAAACGCAGAGATCGGGTGCAAGTCCAGTCCCAGTAGCACAATAGCCGAGTAAGGCACAGTAAAAACTTCAAATTGTAGTATATCACTGCGCAAATGAACAGGTGCAGTGATATATTTTTGAGTTGAAAAGTGTTTTGATAAGGTGGGAATGGATATGAAAGAGGAGATTAAGAGAGGTTGGGGAAAGTACATACTATTTATATTTGTCCTAGTAGGAGCGTACCAGTCTTTTACTTTATGTAAGGTGGAAGGAAAATCAATGCAGCCAACTTTACATGAAGAAGACTACGTATTTGTAAATAAAGCCGCTGTACATTTTTCTAGCTTACAGCACGGAGAAATCGTCATTATTAAGGAAGAGGATGAGTCGAAATATTATGTGAAACGTGTAATAGGGCTTCCTGGTGACATAATTAACATAACGAATGGAACTGTATACGTAAATGACAAAAAGCAAGATGAATCTTATATAAATAAAGATTTATATAACAATACACAAGTGTTTTATAATTTTCAAAAGACAAAGATTCCGCCAAATAAGTTATTTGTAATGGGAGACAATCGTGAACAAAGTAAGGATAGTCGAAATGGTTTAGGATATATTGAAGAAGATAATATAATAGGAAAAGTGGAATTTGTGTACTATCCTTTTTCGAAAATGAAAATCATAAAATAAGTGGGGATTCACAAAACCCCACTTATTAAAGTTTCACTTTATCTTCTTTAAAAAACCTTTTGGATTAAATGATATGAAAAACTTATGTTTAGATTCATCGATTATGAAATTGCTATTTTTAGTTAAAAACTCTTCCACAGCTTCCATTGGGCCAGGGCCCCAATCAGGAAGGAGAGGATTTCCGTTAATACTTGTATCTTCTACAATAATGTAACTGCCAGTGGTTACAATAGATTTATAAAGTAAGAGTTCTTTCGATACATGTTCTTTACTATGATCAGAATCTAAAATAACTAAAATCACATCATCAGGTTTGCGCATACTTAATATTGATTGGACGGCCTGTACAGAAACAGATGAAGCTGTTAAATACGTAATTCGATTATGGGATGGCCGATTTGGTTGCGGAGTTATATCGATAGTAAGTACGTGACCTTTTCCAATTAAATCTAACATAGAAGCTAAAAACAGTGCACTACCACCGTAAAAAGTTCCGCATTCAATAATTAAATCAGGCTTTAATTCGTATAATATTTCTTGATACAAAAAGAGATCAGAAGGAAGTTTGCAGATTGGAACCCCGAACCAGTGTGTACCATGTAACCAAACGTTGCTGTCGTAATATTGTTTTAGAAATTCGCTACTAATGTTATCGATTTTGAATTCTCCTTTCTAAAAAGGATTCTTTCATACGTAAAGAGTTTACGTATGAAAGTTGTACTATATATTATGTGGTAAGGGATTATAAGGCGAGTGTTTTCACGTGAAAATAAGCCAAATAACACATGTGGAAAATGAATTGCTTACAAAAGAAGATGTAAATGAAAGGAAATGATCGTATGTATAAGTACACAATTTGCTTCATTAGAAAAGGAGATAATATACTGCTATTAAATAGAAACAAAAAGCCGACAATGGGAATGTGGAATGGTGTCAGAGGGAAAATAGAAGAGTATGAAACGCCATACGAAGGAGTTATTAGAGAAACGTTTGAGGAAACGGGAATAGAGCTTCCAAGTGTAACGTATAAAGGGAATGTTATTTTTAAAGGTAAAGATGAACCTCGGGGTAGCGCGGGAATGTATGTATTCCTAGCTGATTTACCAGATGGAGTACATATTGATACGCCAGTAAGCACTCATGAAGGTATATTAGAATGGAAGTCAATTGATTGGATATTAGATGGTGATAATAGAGGTGTAGTTAGCAATTTGCAAAGATATTTACCGACATTATTAAGTGAGGACAACAATTTAGAGCATATATTCACATATGATAATCGGAATATTATTGATTACAAAACTACACTTTTGATAGAAGATAATACGAAAAAACGATATGAAAAATATCTCGTTTCTCAATAAGAGAAGAAACGTTAAAATACGAAGAGAAAGCCAAATTCTTTATGTGAATTTGGCTTTTTACAAGGAATGCTAATTCTAAGTTTACTCTTCATAATTTGCTTTAATAATAAAGCGATGTTGCTTCACATCAAAATACCCTTTTTGCAAGATGATTTCATGTATGCGATATAATTCCTCATTATAGCTATCTACTGTAAAATCAGGAATTTGCCACGGAATTGCTTGCAAGTAATAGACAACAGCACCGACATCATAAAAACGCTGAAGAGGGAACTCTTCCTTGGCCTCTAAAATAGTAAATCCATTTTGTTCTAATTCACTACATGCCGTTTCGAGTGACCAACTTGAAAATTCGCTATTCAGCGGTGTGCCAAACTGCTCATTCAGTTCCGCACAATCAAGACCACCGACTTGTTGTGTAAGAAATGTTCCATTGATGGAAAGACTTCTTTTCACTTCAGAAGCAGAATAGGATTCATGTTGATTCACAATTAAATCAAACTGACCATCTTGAAATGGTAAAGCAGTATCATCAGTCACTTCTACAACTGTAATTCCTAAGGGCTCTAATTTCTTTCGTGCAATTGGGACATTCGGAGCATAGCCCTCAGTCGCATAAATAGTTGACGGGAACGGTTGTAACATAGATAAAAACTCTCCGCCACCAGTCCCCATATCTAGCATTGATTTTGCACGTTGCATAAGCTGGAAAGCAGTGCTACCGTATGACCATGATAGGGGCTCGCTATTCATACGGCCAGTTTCTGAAATGAAAGAAAAATCCCAGCCACTAAAGTTAGTCTTTGCACTTTCTAATAGTGCTGAAAATAATGGATCACGTTTCATAATATGTCCTCCTATTTCGTTAATGAATGATATAGTAAGAACAGAGAAATGGAGGACCTCTTGTAAAGATGAAGAGGTTTTACGTTTCGTGTTCGAATAGATTCATACAAATTCGCTCCTTGCGAGAATAATCATTTATATATTCGGGATAATCGAGTGAAAATCCTTTGAACTATAAAGGGAAGGTAGATATTTAATGAAGAATTGGATTGAGTTTACAGACAAAGAGTACGACCGAATATGGGATAGGGTATATAGTGATTTTGAGTTTTCACCAAGTATGTCTATATTCCCATCATTTAAGGTGCCAAGTCCTTTTATAACATATGATATTTCTCATTACTTTGGAGAATCGGTAGATTTAAATGTATATGACGATCTGGAAGAAAAAGCATTACTAGTTTTTAAAGAGAATACAGTATCGAATGAATATATAATGGCACTTGATTGGCAACATGAATGTTACTGGGTAAATTCACATTTAAAGTTCGATAGAAATGAATTTGATGAGTGGACAATCCCGATTTTTCCAACTGGAGATTACTATTTCTTTATTCAGAAGGACTTTAAGTGGGGCTATTTAGGGCATCCGTGGGAGGAGAGTATAACGATATTTGGAAAAGAATTAATAGATGCTTTTGATCAACATAAACCAGAAATGTTTCATAAGATTTTAAGACAAGGTTAATGTTTTAAAGAGAAAAAACGTTTATATTTCCAAATGAAGTATAAACGTTTTTATTGTTAGCTGTTTTCATATAGAGTGTTGCTTTCTTTATAAATACTTAAAAAGAAAAATCTTTTGGCAAAGTCCCACTTTTTATTACCGTTCTTAATCCATGTTTTATAATCCAAGGATTAACAGGATGGTTTTTATCGCGTAATTGTTGTAACCATTGAAAAACGAGTTCTTTATCTTCTTTTGTAATATCGTTAATATGATTGGCTACTGATTTTTGAACATACTTAGAAGGGTCATTCATTAATGGCTCAAGAAGCTTTAAATTATTTCTGAAGTCACCTTTCAGAGCTCCTATTTTTTTTGCCCAAGGAAGTCTTGGTCTAGTACCTTCTGAAACTAATCTCCTGATGTGGCTGTTTTCATCACGTAACCATTGCTGCAATATGTCCAAGGTTCCTTCATGGTATTTTTCAAGATAAGGACGAATGGCATATTCAGCAGTATTTCTTTTTGTTATTTCATACATTGCATTGAATGAGGATTCAAAATCGTTAAGTCCATATTTTTCAACGTATTTTGCGATAGGCATATACATATAACCCTTTGTAAATGTGCCGACTTCTGTTGTATTTTCTGGTCCTAATGTTTTCAGTAATATATGTATTGCTTCATTAAAATCTTTTTGTAATGCATTGTGTAATTCATCTGCTATTACTTCTATACGTTGCTTTAACTCTAAATTTTCAACTTTATATGTTACGGAATCTACAAAATTTTTTTTAGAGAAATTAGGAACGTGTTTAGAAATAGAATCAGCCATTTTTTCTGCTAATTCTTCGTTAAATAAAAATTTTAACGGAACATATTTACCCATTTTTTCACCCCATTGGTCGGATAAAAACAATGTTTATTTTTTAATCGACAACCCATACACCAACGTCTCACTTGGAGTCGTAATACTAAAACCAGTTGTTTTATAATCAAGTTTTAACGTACCACCAGTGTAGTCTTTCGTGAATGAGTCCATTTGTATAATAAGCTGTTCATCTTCATATACAACATCATCCGCATTATATGTATCCCAAATTAAATCAACATCAACAAAAATGCTGCAAGAGTTTGTCATTGTTCCTCTAATACGAATGATCTTTTTGTCTTCACGTTCTAGTCTATGTATAGCAGCTTTTGCTTCATCAGTAATACGAATGTTCATGTGATCCCAACCTTTAAGTGTATTTACTTTATTATTGCAAAAAGATAAGAAATAGGGAAGTAAATGGAATTGTAATAAAAAAACGAGCAAACAAATTTGTTTGCTCGTTTTGCTATACTCTATTTCAGTTCACATTTATCAAGTGGAATGACTTTCGTTTTCTTAGTAAATTTATAGCCTAACCATAGTACTAAGAAGAGTGGTAAACCGATGTAAGAAACGAGTACACCGTTCCAGTCGATAGATGCTCCTGTAAATGCTCCGTAGTTTTGACCTAAAATAACGATAACACAAAGTGTAAATGCAAAGATTGGACCGAACGGGAACCATTTTGCTTGATATGGTAAATCTTTTAAATCTTTCCCTTGTGCAATATAAGCTTTACGGAAACGGTAATGACTAATAGCAATCCCGACCCAAGCAATAAATCCTGACATCCCAGAAGCATTTAATAACCAAATGTATACAACACCGTCACCGAATAAAGAAGCGATGAAAGCGACGCTACCAACTACTGATGTTGCGATTAATGCGTTAACAGGTACACCACGGCTATCTAATTTTCCTAAGAACTTAGGTGCTTTTCCTTGGCGAGCTAAATCCCAAAGCATACGAGTTGATGCGTACATTCCAGAGTTACCAGCAGAAAGTACTGCAGTTAAAATAACAGCGTTCATAACAGAAGCAGCGAAGGCAACACCCGCTTTTTCAAATACAAGTGTAAATGGACTTACTGTAACATCACTCGCTGCAAGGCTTTCAGTCGTATAAGGAATTAATAAACCGATAACGAGAATTGCTAAAATGTAGAATAATAAAATACGCCAAAAGATAGAACGAATTGCTTTTGGAATATTGCGTTCTGGATCAGCAGTTTCACCAGCAGCTACTCCTAATAATTCAGTTCCTTGGAATGAGAAACCAGCAGCCATAAATACACCGATAATTGCCATGATGCCGCCATTAAATGGTGCATCTGCAACAGTGAAGTTTTTAAAGCCGACAGATTCGCCGCCCATAATTCCAAAGATCATCATAAAACCGACAATTAAAAAGATAATAATAGTAACTACTTTAATAAGTGCGAACCAATATTCAGATTCACCAAAACCTTTAACAGATAAATAGTTTAAGAGAAAAATAATAGCTAAACAAAGTCCACTCCAAATAAGAGAAGGGGTATCTGGGAACCAAAATTTCATAATTAATGTTACGGCCGCTAGTTCAGCTGCAATCGTAATCGCCCAGTTATACCAATAGTTCCATCCAAGTGCAAAACCAAGTGATGGATCAACAAATTTTGTTGCATAAGTACTAAAAGATCCAGTAACAGGCATGTAAGCCGCGAGTTCTGCTAAGCTTGTCATTAAAAAATAAACCATAATTCCAATTGCGGCATATGCGACTAATGCACCGCCAGGACCAGCTGAATGGATAACACCACCACTGGCAAGAAATAATCCGGTACCGATTGTACCACCGAGAGAAATCATCGTAAGGTGACGAGATTTTAATCCGCGTTTTAATTCACCTTGTCCTTGTGTAGTTTGCGTTTTAGAGGTAGATTGATTTGTTGCGCTATTCATGTTCAACACTCCTTTTCTTGTAGGTTAGGAAGGAGCGGGGGAGAAAAATACAAAAAACCGCCAAAGGAATTAGGCGGAACGTTTCACAAATAACCACCCCATCATACCCTTCCGTTAAGATAGCACACCACGTTTACACGGTAATTTTGTAAACGTGACAGTTCTGTTCCTTTCGGAGACAGCCCCAGCTCATATTTCCAGAGAAGAAATATAAACTTCGGCAACTTTTCCTTTCAAACGGAGTCAGTGACATTCGCTGTGTCTCGTCCATTTTACTTTTAAAAGTCGCAACCTCTACCTCATCGGATTGATGAGGATTTATAAATTGCTATGATTTTTAATATATGGCAATTGTAATGATTTTCTGAATATATTGCAAGGGATTTTGTTAGGAAAAGTCAAAAAATATCGGTTATTGTATAGGAAACGCTTGCAAAACTCCACCCGAACCTACTTTTATGTAACAATAAGCAAAGAAAAAATTGTTATACAAATGTTTCGCAAAAAATATTGAAAAACCCTTTAAAATTAAAAGAAAATTCAGAAAATATAATTCGACATAACTATTAAAAGGGGATTATTCCTTAAATTCGTTTCAAAGAAATAAGTATAAATCCGATAAATAGAATGAATATTCTTTTTATTTCTGATAAAATTGAGGTATTGTTTAATTGAAAAGGGGATATCATTATGAAATTAGAAACGGAAAGATTATATATAGTACCGTGTACAGAAGAATGGATTCAAATTGCGAATAATCAAGGATACAATAGTGGCCCACATATTGTAGGGCATATAGAAAATGTGAAACGAGATGTGGCTTCATTACCGTGGGGACCGTGGTATGTTATTCGGAAAGAGGATGATGTGGTTCTAGGTGATATAGGATTTAAAGGGAAAGCGAATGAGCAACATACGGTAGAAATTGGTTACGGATTTATTGAGAAATATTGGAATAAAGGGTATGCAACAGAAGCAGTTAGTGAATTAATGAAATGGGCTTTTCAAACAGGGGAAGTGGAAACGATTATAGCGGAGACACTCCTTGATAATTATAGCTCTATTCGTGTCTTAGAGAAATTACATATGAAAAGAGTAAATAGTACTGAAACGATGGTCAATTGGAAAATAGAAAAATAAAAAATACCGCTCGAAGTAAATCGGGCGGTATTATTATTAATTATGGTAGCATTTGTTTTTGATCTTTCGGATAGCCGGCTGTCGATACGTTAGAACGATTGGAATGATTACGAACAGCAATAAAAATAGATATAATAACGACAAGACCAACTGCAACGTAAGAAAGTGAAATAATAGTTGGATCTACTTTAAATGTAGTAAGCAGTGTACGTATATTCGTAAAGATAATAAGTCCGCCAACGAGTACGCCAAGTAAATGAGAAGGAACAATGCGTACTAACCATGCGGCGATTGGTGCGGCAACAATACCACCAAGCATGAGGGCAAATACCCAAACCCAGCTTACTTGTTCCCAGCCAAGTGAAATGAAAAAGCCAATCGTTGCAGCGAGTGAAACAGGAAATTCACTCGTATCTACAGATCCAATAACTTTTCTAGCTTCATTTCCTCTTGCAAGAAGAACAGGTGTCGTAATCGGCCCCCAACCACCGCCGCCAGTTGAATCGACGAATCCAGCGAATAAGCCAAGTGGTACAAGTTGTTTAGCAGACATACGCTTATTTGAAGAAACAATTTGTTTTTGAATGATGAATCGTAATAAAATATAAACCCCTAAAGTAAATAAAAATATGGAAATGTACGGTTTAATTACATCACCAGGTAAATTGCTTAAAAAACATGCCCCAATAAATGCGCCAATTGCTCCTGGTAATGTAAGTCTGGAAACTGTATATTTATCAACGTTTCCAAATTTGATATGAGATGCACCAGAAGCGGCGGTTGTAACGACTTCAGCTAAATGAACTGATGCGGAAGCTACAGCTGGTGCGATACCAAACATTAATAATAGTGAGGTAGACGTTACCCCGTACGCCATACCAAGTGCGCCATCGATCAATTGAGCGAAAAATCCAATAATAGCAAAGACAATTAATTTCTGCATAAATAATCCCCCTGTAATAATAAATGAAAAAGACACTTTTCCCGTATGAGAAAAGTGCCTTTGGTTTTTCCAATCAGCAATAATTAAATTTGTTTTATTATAATACACATTAATCGTATAAATCAACTGGGTTTTAAAGTTTTTTGAATTGAACGAAAGAAAAATAAAATATACAATAAAAGGATGGAGAGAAAGGGGAGAAAGACTATGTTAGCATTTGATCATCTCGTTCACGCAGTGCATTGTACACCGGAGGAAGCGGCAAAACAAATGCAGGAGCATGGATTTCATACTGCATTAGGCGGTGAGCATACGACTTGGGGTACTTGGAATAGTTTATGTTATTTTGATTTATCATATATAGAATTTTTAGCAGTTCAGCATGAAGAAAAAGCGAAAGAAGCAGAAAATCCATTAGTACAAGAAACAGTGGTGAAATTAAAAAATGGAGAAGGGATGCTACAAATCGCAATTCGAACAGATGCAATTGAAGAACTAGCAGTTAAATTTAGTAAGCACGGCTTACATACGATAGGACCATTTGAAGGGAAACGGATGAGAAAAGATGGCCGGCTTTTAGAATGGAAAATGTTATTTGTAAAGCAAGAAGAGAATGGACCGAAATTACCATTCTTTATACAGTGGAATGAAACGGATGAAGAAAGAAGAAACGATTTACGTAAAATAGGGACGATCACTGAACATAAAAATAAAGTACAAGAAATTGAAACGATTCATTATACGGTGAAAAATGTTCGAGAAACAGTGCGGAAATGGAAAGAAGTAATGGAGCTAACTGCAAATTCAATCATACAAAATGAAGAATGGAATGCTGAGTGTCAAAGTGTATCGTTTGGTGATGTTCATGTGCAGTTTTGTGAACCAGTTGGAGAAGGGCTAGTACTAGAACGTTTGAAGCATCATGGCGAATATCCATTTGCAGTGGAGTTTAAAGGGGAAAATAAACGAGAGTATGAAGTGTTAGGTAGTTTGTTCGTATATTAATAGAGGTGAGTTTTGTGGAAGAAATGTTAAGAGAGATAGAAAGAAAACTAGAGTGGTCACGTATTGTAAAATGTACAGCTATTACAAAAGGTTTTTCACATGAAGAGAAGTATAAAATTGACCTAGAGAATCGAGAAACTTATTTTGTGAAAGTGTGTGATTCTTCTAATTATGAACGAAAACAAGAAGAATATATGTATATGAAACAATTGGAGTTATTACATATTCCAACGCCGAAGTTAATTCATTTCATAAAACTTGAGGGATTAAATAAATGTGTTCAAGTATTTGAATGGACCCAAGGTGTAAATGGTCAAGAGAGCTTAAGCAAGCTATCGGTGGAAGAACAGTATAATGCAGGAAGAAAAGCAGGGGAAATATTAAAGAGAATTCACTCGATAGAAAGAGAAAGTGCAAGTAATAAATGGGAAATATTTAGGTGGAATAAGTATGAAAGGTACATAGAGGCATTAGCAGATTATGAGGTGAATTTTCTGGATTTGAAGCCAGTATTCACCTTTGTAGAAAATCATAAAGACTTATTGAAAAATCGGCCTATCACATTTTTACACGATGATTACCACCCAGCAAATAGTATGATTCATAATAATGAATTTATCGTTATCGATTTTAGTGGATATGATTTTGGCGATCCAATACACGATTTTTATAACGTAGCGATTTTTACTACAAGAATAAGCAAACCATTTGCGGTTGGACAAGTTCACGGTTATTGCGGAGGCGATCCGTCAATCCACTTTTGGAAACTGTATTCATTATATGCAGCGATGACATTCCCAGCGGATATCGTATGGACAAACCGAACTACACCACATTTAGTAGAGGATATGAAAGAAAGATTGAACCGAATTATAGAAGATCATAATCATTTTTCATCTTATATTCCAAAATGGTATCAATCACAACATGAGGATATAATAAACAATAAATAACGGAGGGATTCATTTGGATAAAATTGCGGTAATTTCAGATATACATGGTAATATTCCGGCATTAGAATCAGTACTGAAAGATATTAAATTAAGAGGAATTGAACGTATTATTTGTCTTGGAGATTTAGTAGGAAAAGGTCCGCATTCTAGCGAAGTAATTGAAATCGTTCGTAAAGAATGTGAAGGAACCGTAATGGGAAACTGGGATGATTTCATTACAAAACCGACTGAATTTGAAGCGTTAAAATGGCATCAAAAACAATTGTCAGAAGAACAAAATGAGTATTTAAGAAGCTTACCATTTTCAATCGAGTTTTATATGAGTGGGAAACTGATTCGTATGTTCCACGCTTCACCGAGAAGTTTGTATGAAAGAATTCAACCACATGCAACAAGAGAAGAGCGTATTAGTATGTTCGAAAATAGTGAGCTCACAGAGAATATAGAAGGGGAAAGAAAACCAGATGTCGTTTGTTACGGTGACGTTCATCAGGCGTATGTGCAAAATTTTAGAGGGAAAACGTTATGTAATGCTGGTAGTGTAGGTAATCCACTTGAAATTACACAAGCTTCCTATTTAATTTTTGAAGGAACATACAATGAAAAAGAAGCAGCAAGCTTTTCCATTCAACTCGTACGTGTACCGTATGATATTGAACTAGCCATCAGACTAGCAGAAGAACTCGATATGCCAGAAATTGAAGAATACAAACAAGAGTTACGGACGGCTTTATATCGAGGGTTTAAGGGGAAATAAGGAAAATATAAATCAATAAAAATATATCTATCATAACTTAAAATATATCAACGATTTTTTTAAATATATCGATTTACCAACAAATAGCGATGAAATTAATTTACTGCAATTATATTATGTAAACAATATACAGGAGGGAATGTCATGCTCCGAAAACAATACATGAAAGAAATTGCTGATCATATTTTAAATTTAAATTTAACTCATCCAACAAGAGTTGGAGTGAGTGGTATTACAGCTTCAGGAAAGACAACATTTGCAAACGAACTGGCAGAGGAAATGAAAAATCGGGGAGTACAAGTAATATGCGCCAGCATTGACGATTTTCATAACCCTAGATTGATTCGTTATGCACAAGGAAAAGAGTCCGCAAGAGGGTATTACGAAGACGCACACGATTATACAGCTTTCAAAGAAAGGCTATTAAAACCTTTAGGACCTAACGGGAATTTACAGTATGAAACGATTTCTCATAACTTAATAACGGACATGCCTGTACATAATACGCCGCTAGTGGCCTCGCCAACTATGGTGCTAATAGTAGATGGAACATTTTTATTGAAAAAAGAAATTGAGTATCTATTTGATTATAAAATTTTCGTAGATACAGATTTTGAGATTGCGAGAAACCGTGGTGCAGAGCGCGAGACTGAGGATTTTGGAAGTTATGAAGAAGCAGAGAAAATGTTTATAAACAGATATCATGCGGCTTGTAAGATGTATATAGATGAGCATAATCCGAAAGAATGTGCGAATGTTATATTTCAGAATAGTAATTTTGATGATCCGGTAGTTGTATTTAAAGGAATTTAAAATCGTTTATATAGCAAAAAGTTCGTGAAAGGGGATGCGTTGGGTGGATAAAAAAGATAATCCGAACGATTGGCCTGTATGGGCGAATGAGTCAGTAGAGATAGTTAATGCAAATCCTGATTGGCAAGATAAAGGCCGATATGAAGAACAGCAACTTTATGAACTGCTTACTCCTCTCGGTATTAGCAAAGTAATACATATAGGAAGTACATCCATACCTGGTTTACCTGCAAAACCTATCATTGATCTAATGGCTGAAACAGACTCATTTGATAGAGTGCTCGATATTTCAGCAAAATTGTCTATATATGATTGGCATTATGTAGGCCCGGAATTAGATGAAAGACCTTGGAGAAGGTTCTTTGTGAAAGTGAAGAATAATAGGCGTGTAGCTCACCTGCATTTAATGGTTAAAGGAACTGAGCGATGGGAGCAACAACTTTTATTTCGTAACCGCTTACGAGAAAATCCACAATTAGTTTATGATTATTCAAATCTGAAACAAGATTTAGCTAAAAGATATAACCAAGATAGAGAAGCATACACAAAAGCTAAAACAGAGTTTATTAAACAAGTTCTAAAATGATTTAATTTTTGATTGTAAATACGTTTGAATACAAATGAAAAAAATACTTTATTTTATAACTTAAACTTACATGAAATGCATGCAAACAAAGTGAGAAGCTTTGGTGTTCCAATGTATTTCCTTTTATTTCTCGGGAGAAATTTATATAATTGAATCAAGTTCATAGAAAGATAGGGACTAAAACTATATTAAAAGTCGACTTAATTTTATGAGGGAAATTACAGGGGATAAGGCGAAAAGAAGTTAAAAAACGTAAAAAGGGGACAGGAAATATAATGACAGAAGTACTAGAACTAAAAGAAGAATTACAACAAATTCAAAATAATAATTATGCTGTGCCAGAAGATGTAGATGCATATCCATATGCACAGTGGATGCTAGATTATATCGGATCACCTGATGCTGAATTACGTGATGATTTGATTTATAGTACGCTTCACAAATGGATTACAAATGATGTATTTAGACAAAAAGAATTACGAGGATTAATGTTACAAGCGATTAGTCCTGATTATTTATTTTATAAAATTGGTGAAAAGGGCACAGATTCTGTATTTAAACGTGCGTTCTCCGTATTAATTCCGCCGCTTATTTTATCTGTTCATGAAAGAGAACCACTGTTATCTGAAGAACAACTGTATAGTGTGGCAGAACAAGTTCTGGAATATGTCTATTTAGAAGAAGATGTAAGAGGTTACGTAGAAGGAAAAGGCTGGGCACATTCTACTGCACATGCGGCAGATGCACTAGATGCTTTAGCACGTACAATACAAAATCGTGAGTTTTCATATGCAATACTAGCTGCTGTTCGTCAGAAGGTTCGATTGAATGACTACGTATACATACACTTTGAGGATGAGAGATTAGTAACGCCAATTATGTCGTTGCGTAACCAAAATATTTTAACTGAAGAAGAGTGGAGCAATTGGCTACATAGTATAGCAATTGTTGAAGATATCCCACATCCTCAACATGATATTTTAGTACAAAATATTAGAGCTTTCTTAAGAAGTTTATATTTCAGAGCTTTAGAGAAAGAGGGCGCTACTGCCTTTACAGATGATATATTGGAGACTTTGGAGAAATTGCGTAGATATTAAAAAAGCAGAATATCTAGTCTATCACTAGATTCCATTATAAATGAGCATGTAAGCAAAGAATAAGATTAAAAAACCGATTATACCTGTAGGTTCCCTACAAAAATAATCGGTTTTTTTTAGTTGAATTGAAATTTTAGACTTAAATATACACGAGCTTATATGTAATAACGAATGTATTAAATATGTAGTTGTGGATTTTCCTCATATAAACTATTAACATACTGTTTTAAATTCTTGATGAATAATAGAATCTCTTGACTAGGTATTCTAGCATGTTGAAGATGAAATATGTTTCCTTTTCCGATTTCTAATTCATTTGAAGTCAAAGTAATAGGGATATTCCTAAAGACATGCCATGGAAAATACAAGTGTACAAAAGTTTCTCTAAAATATATACCTGATTGACAAATTAATACTCCATCGGATCCTTTACTCAAATTACCAAGGACAGATGTATCTAAAAAAGCAATGATTTCTTCTTCTTTTGAAACAATGTATCGTGCCCCAATTTCTTTTAATTTTTTGTGTGAAATATGAGTGTCTACAAATAACCCATTATCAGGTTCTAATAATTCATTGTACGTCTCAAACAAAGAACAGGTTGATTTTATCTCATCAACTTTTATAACTGGATGTATATCATTTTGCTTTGAATTTTGGAATGAATTTGTAAGAGTTATAAGTAATTCTTTAAATAACAGTGGAGGATAATCACTTCCGTTAATATTAAAGCTTTTTTGTGCATCAAAAGATAAAAAGCTATCTTTATCAATTTCAATTTTTTGCACTTTATTTAATTGATCCCATTTTATATTTCCTTTACCTAACAGCCAATTTTTCCAGTATAAACCTGAATTTGTAAAGTAAACACCATATTTTCCTGATCCAAACAAGTTACAACTTAAAAAAGCAAAAATTTGGTCATCTGTTGGTATAGAAAAACGTTTTTTGGCAATTGATAAGAAATCTTTAGGGATTTTAGTAACATAAAATCTAGACTGCTGATACTCTAAACAAATATCAGTTAAACGATTAATATCTATATTCAACATAATCATTCTCCATTTCATATTTCTTTTCGATATAAATAAATTATAATATTATCAGGAAAATATTAACACTTAAATTAAGAGATACTCTATAGGATTCTAAAATGAATTTGTATTAGATTGAAAAAATTATGATTCGGGTTATCTTTTTGAGGGAGTGTATTTTTGTGAACTTGATGGAAGAAGTACATAAAACTAATACCTTCCAAACATACTAATAAAATGTGTTGGAGGTGAAATTTATGGACAAAAAAGACTTTGAAAAAGTTTATAATGATTACTTACATCAAGGAGAAGAGCAAGCTCAATTTGAAGTAGACAATGAAGTCAATTCAGGAGCAGAACAAATTGTTGCCGTTCGTAAAAATGATGATGGGGATTTAATTGCTTTTAAGACAAGTAGCGGGAGAGAGTTAGATTATATTACTGCTCTTAGTGAAGCGAAATCAGGGAAGTTAGCTCATGTGGACGTATTTCATAAGTATGGTAGGGATATTATACGTAGTGAACCGGATGGTATAAAGGAAAATAATTTAGATAATTTACCTTCATTTTAAACAGGTAAACCTCAAGAAGAGAATGTTCATTTGGATATTCTCTTCTTTGTTTTGCGAAGTTTTCCTTGCAAATAGACGGTTCATTTTTTAAGTTCGATTATACTTTTAAAGAGCACTCTAAACTTCTCTTTATCTTCTGCTGTAAATGGTTTCGGTCCCTTTGTACGCTTACCGCTTTTTCGAACCATTGCACTTAAATACCGTGTTTGTAATAATTGTTCAATGTTTTCATTCGTATACTTATAGCCTTTATGGTGTAGAACGATACAGCCTTTTGCTAAAGCTAGCGAAGCAAGACCATAATCTTGCGTTACGATTAAATCTTCTTTTTTTGCTAACTGCATAATCCGGTAATCCGCAGCATCTGCTCCGGAATCAACATAAATTGTTTCTACACCTTTTGGTTGTTCCGCATTAGAATAATGAGAAAAGCTAGTAACGAGGGTAACGGGAATTTCTGCATTCGTAGCCTCATAAATAATCACATCTTTTACAGGACAAGCATCTGCATCAACATAAATCTTCATTTTATCACTCCTAAAACTAGGTTCGAGTTGATGATAATGGTAGATTTTTCTTTTGTCAAACGAGAAAGCTTTATTTAAAGTTATTTTTCACAAACTAAAATAGCCTCACGCAAACGAGAAATTCCCTCCTCAATTTGATCAATATTTACTTTTCCATAAGACAAACGTATATAACCATCTTTCGCGCCGAAAATACTGCCTGGCATAAAGGCAATTTCTTGTTTTAAGCTTTGCATAATAAGTTGTTTTTCGTTTATCGGTTCGTTTAATTTTCCCCATATGTATATACCACCGGTCGGGCTTGAGAAAGAGATTTTATCGTGAAGTTGCTCGTTTAGGGCACGAACGATAATGTCTCTTTTTTCTGCAAGTTGTTTTCGTAACGGTACGATATGCGACTGAAATGGTACAGTTTCGAAAAATTGTTGTATAAGCCACTGCGGGAAGATGCTCATTCCTAATTCCATTTGGTGTCGTGCATCTGATAAACGTTCTACTACTGACTGCGGGGCGACAAGCCAGCCAACTCGTAAACCTGGCGCAATCATTTTTGATAAAGAATGTACATAAATGACTGTTCCGTTTTCATCAATCGATTTTAAAGTAGGGCAAGGTTGTTTATTTTCTAACGTAAGTAAACTGGACGGGTCATCTTCAACGATCGCGATTCGTAAGTCTGCGCAAAGTGATAGCAGTTTCTTTCTACGGTTTGGATGCAGCATCGTTCCCGTAGGGTTTTGGAAATTTGGATTTAAAAAGATCATTTTAATACGATGCTTTCTATACAACTCTTGCACATCATCTGGATTAATACCATGTTCATCGACAGGTAATGGGAAAATACGAATACCTGCTGATTGGAATAGTGGTAATGAGTAACAGTGTGAAGGACTTTCGAAAGCGACTGCATCTCCTGGGTTTAATAAACATTGAACGATAAGGTGGAGTGCTTGTTGGGCACCGGATGTAATCATAATCGATTGTTCGGTCGCTTCAACCTTCAAATATTCTTTCATATATTTTACTACCGCTTGTCTTAGCGGAAGATACCCTTGCGGATGATCGTAACTTAATGACTGTGTTAACGGTTGTTCTCGTAAAATCGTTTGTAGTTGATCGTGAGGATAGAGATTACAACCGAGCTCTCCGTTTGCGAAATCTATAATGTTCTCATTTTGTTGTACTTCTGCCCGAATATGGCGAAGTAACGGTAAGTTTGGTAAAAAAGTACCACCTTCTACGAAACCTCTCCAGTTCGGCGTTAATGTTGGAGAAACGCCCCACATATGTGTACTCACACGTGTACCTTTACCAGTCGTACTTTCTACAATTCCCATAGCACGTAGTTCATTATAAGCGGTCGTTACCGTACTGCGGTTTACGTTTAACTGCGTCGCTAATTTCCGTTCTGAAGGGAGGAAGCTACCTGGAGGAAGTTCTCCGTATGTAATACGTTTTTCAATAAAGTCAACAACTTGCTGATAAATAGGGATTTTACTGTCGTTATCTAGCTTCCATTCCATACAAACGCCTCCGCATCTCTTATATACATCAAGTATAACAAATTGGCTGGGTAAAAAAACAGCCAATTGGACGGTGTTATATCCAGCCAATTTTACTATGCTAAATAGGGAAGGGGAGATTCGGATGAAACGATGGCAAATGGAGTGGCTCCTAGTATCAGTAGCATTAGTATGGGGAGCAAATTATACAATTGGAAAGTATGGCGTGGCATATATGTCATCCATTCAATTTAATAGTTTACGATTTTTAGTAGCATCACCGGTATTATTACTTATTACATTTTTAATGGAACGCTCATTACGTATTGAAAGAAAAGATTGGTTACGATTACTAGCAGTCGGTATCGTTGGAACGACAATGTATCAAACGATGTTTATGCTATCTGTAAAATATACTTCAGCAACGAACGCCTCATTATTAATTGCGATGTCACCTATATTTACAGGGATATTAGCAGTATTGCACAAACAAGAACGTTTTTCGATGAAAGTACAAATTGGTTCAATAGTAGCGTTTATTGGTGCAGCATTCGTTTTATTAACAGGGCATACGGGAGGAGCTACATACGAGTATGCGTGGCTCGGGAATGTAATTGGATTAGTCGCAGCAATTGCGTGGGGATGGTATCCCATTTTAGCGCAACCACTTATCACAAAATACTCCGCAATGAGAGTCACATCATGGTCTACTTTAATTGGAATTGT
Source organism: Bacillus sp. TH30 (assembly GCF_016650875.1). NCBI lineage: Bacteria > Bacillati > Bacillota > Bacilli > Caryophanales > Bacillaceae > Bacillus > Bacillus sp. TH30. The sequence continues at coordinate 4,916,012 of NZ_JAEKEY010000002.1, forward strand.
ACCTCTCGTTATATACTGTTTATTCAACGTAAATACATTAACGTGGCCAGTAGATACGCCAAGCTGGGGATCACTAGCATATTCAATCGTCTTTGCGACAATCTTCGGACTTGCAATGTGGTATGTCGGTATTAGTAAAATAGGTTCAACGAAAGTAATGGTTTATATGTATCTAGTACCATTGTTCGCAGTTATCTTTGCAGCTGTAACAATTGGAGAGCAAATCAATATGATGCAACTCGTTGGCGGACTTATTATCTTTATCGGCTTATATGTTGTAAAAAAAGGTGGAATCAAAAAGCCAGCTCTCAATTTGAAAAAAGTAAGCTAACAGTAAAAAGGATCTCTTTCATATAGAAGGAGATCCTTTTTTATTTCGTAATAAAAGCGCTTGTTTAACAGCCCATTTTTGATGATCGTGAAGTAAATGTTCTATAGCAAGCGATGGAGGCATCCATTGTAAAATATGGTCTTCTTCATGAACTTCAACTTCATGTATCTTTTGTACAATGTAAAAGAACCCATCATTTAAATAATATGTATCTTCTTTTTCGGCATAAAAATATCGTGCTGCATTACCGATATAACGATCAATTTCAATCGCCCAACCTAATTCCTCTAGTAATTCACGATGCAAACATGCTTCTTTCGTTTCCGTACCTTCCATACCGCCACCGGGTAAAAAATAACGTTCTCCATTTTGAATGATAGCTATGTTTGAAGTAGTTGGATCAAAAATAACCGCATAACAGCTTGGCCGTAATACATACTGAACAGTAGGTTTTTTATAACCAAATGTGAGTTTCGAAATCATAAAACACGACCTTTCTCTATAAAATACATAAAAGGGATATTAAGGTAAATGCAGAATTATGTAAGTATAATCTTATATGAATGGAGTGATAACAACATGATAAATCGAAAATGTTCAAGGTGTAAAGGAATAACAGGTACAATACATGGTGGTAAAAAAATAAATGAAGAATTTTTGTGTGAAGATTGTCTACAAAAAGGAATTGCGAGCGGGGAAATCGAATTATCACAAGTGGAAGAAGAACAAACTTCGTATCTTTCTATAAAAATATTAAAAATAATGAGTGTTATTTATTTAATAGTATCTATTATAACTGCTTTTTCTGCTGGAGCACTTATACAGGATCCAGGGCTTGGTGGAATATCATTTTCAATAACAGGTGCAGTTGGTGTTATGATAATTGGATCGATATTCCAGTCTGTTCTTATATTTTCAGGTATTTGGGTATTCATTCTGTTAGTCGAAACGGTTATTAAAATATATGAAAAAATGAAGTGAGTGAGAGGGAGAAATACATGCGAGTAAGAAACATTCAAGGGGAAGATTATGTAAAGATTCATTCTGTATTAAATGATTGGTGGGGCGGAAGAGATATGGCTAGTATGTTGCCGAAGTTGTTTTTCGTCCATTTTCAAGAAACGAGTTTTATCATTGAAGAAGATGGAAAAACGTTAGGTTTCTTATGTGGATTTTTTTCGCAAACGCATAAAGATGAAGCGTACGTTCATTTTATCGGTGTAAATCCGAAGTTTAGACGAAAAGGAATCGCATCGACGTTATATTCTTATTTCTTCGATGTCGCTCGTGCAAATAACCGTAAAGTTGTAAAAGCGATAACGTCACCAGTTAATAAAAAGTCGATTGAATTTCATCAAGAAATCGGATTTCAAATTGAAGATGGGGATGATGAAATAGAAGGTGTATCCGTACATACAAATTATGATGGGAACGGCGGGAGTAGAGTTTTATTTTTAAAAAATGTGTAAAGTAGGCTGACGTAAAGTTAGCCTTTTTGTTGTGAGGAGGGATAAATATGGAGAGTTCTCAAAGTAGAAACGAGTATTTACGACGTGTTTATAAAGTGCAAGACTATATAGAATCACATATAAATGATTCACTTTCAATTGAAGATTTAGCTAATGTGGCAGGCTTCTCAAAATTTCATTTTCATAGAATTTTTAAAGGGATGATGGATGAGCCGTTATCTCGGTATGTGAATCGTTTGAAATTAGAGAGGGCAACACACCTTCTTACTTATCGTACAGATATGACGATTACAGACATTGCGTATTACTTCGGGTTCACAGATTCAGCAGTTTTCTCCCGTACATTTAAAAGTTATTACGGAGTAAGTCCGTCTCACTATAGAAATCACAATAGCAAGAAGTGCAAAGACGTTAGCGAAGATTCTCAATACAATGAGTGTAAGAAGGTTCGAGGAGAGGTCGAAATTGTAACAGCGGACAACGTAAACGTCGCATACATAAGGCATGTAGGTACATATAAAGATTTAGCTATAGATTTTCCGAAAATGATAGAAAAACTATTTCATTACGCATCGGAGCAAAACTATCATGTATTTGAGGATACGAAAGTATTAACCATTTACCACGATCATCATGAATTTACTGAGGACTATCATTTAAGAACAAGTCTATGTATAACAATTCCAGATGAGTCCGCAGTAGAAACGAGCGACATTGGAATAATGGTAATACCTTCAGGCAAGTATGCGGTAGGTCATTTTGAAATATTCCAAGATGAATATAAAGGAGCATGGAATTTCTTGTACGGTGAATGGTTGCCAAATAGCGGATATAAACCGAAAGATTCGTATCCTTTCGAAGTATATAGAAATGATCCAAGGCAGCATCCCGAACATAAACATATAGTTGATATATATGTACCTATCGAACCTTTTTAATCATAGATTAAGGGGGAAGAACGATGAAAACTGCTGAACAGTTAGATTGGACTATAAAAGAAAACTATAAAAATATAAATGGTGTATTAGTTGTACAAAAAGGTAATGTTACTTTTGAAAATTATTATAATGGTTACGGTCCAGATGATGCACGTCATGTAGCATCTGTCACAAAGACGATAATCTCCGCGTTAATTGGGATATGTGTAGATAAAGGGTATATAAAGAGCGTTGATCAAAAAGTAATAGAGTTTTTCCCAGAATATAATTGTAATTCATCTGAAATAACAGTACGACACCTTCTTACAATGACAGCTCCATATCTTTATATAGACTGGCAGGAACCGTTAGAAGAACTATGTACACAAATGGACTGGGTGAAGTATACGTTAAATAGGGCAGGAAAAGGTGGAGAAATTGGACCTTTTAAATATTCATCGGCAGGCGCACATGTACTATCAGCAATTATTACGAGTGTAACAGGGAAAAGTGCTCGTGAGTTTGCGAACGAATATCTATTCCAGCCTATCGGCATAAGAGAAATTCCAAACTACAATATGAAAGCATTTGGATTTGATGACTTATTCGGAAAAGATGTAAAGGGATGGGTTCACGATCCAAATGGTATTTCAACTGGCGGATGGGGACTTACGTTAGCAGCTAGAGATATGGCTAAGTTTGGACAGATGTATTTGAATGAAGGTATTCATAATGGAAAGGAAATCCTTTCAAAATCGTGGGTACAAGAATCAATAGCGATGAATTCAAATCAATACGGTTACTTATGGTGGTTACGAGAAGAAGATGGGGTCTTTTCATACTGTGCAATGGGTGATGGTGGGAATATGATTTGCTGCGTGCCAGAGAAGGAACTGGTGGTGGTGATTGCTTCTGAAGTCATACCGAATGCAGGGGATAGATGGGAATTGATTGTGAAATATATTTTTCCTTACGTACAGTCCAACAATTAAATTTAAGATATAAAGGCGGTATGAGATCTCATACCGCCTTTATATATGGCATTTTACATAGAAAAGGAGATAGGAAAATAACTTAATGTCATTAAGTTAACTGAAAAATAAACGAAACGTAAAAAAATTGTTAATATTTCGATTGTTTGATTTTAACCTCCATTTTTCTATGTATAATGAAGCCGCATACTAAAAATATTTTACAAAAAAGAGATGAAGTGTGTAAAGGGAATTTATGAAAAGTTAATGTGTATTTCATGATGATTTTGGGAAACAGAATAATATTTTAAGTTGTTTTGATAAGTGCAGCGTTTATATGGAATTTTTCAAAAAGGATATTTATCTTTTTGACGTTTGGAGGGTATATGAATCTAATATTAAAAGAAATAGCAGCGAACAGAAAAATATTCATTATGTTATTTATTGGATTTACTTTAACAATTCTGCCCATACTTATAGCGATGTCGATCCGAGATGATTACGATGAAGATTTTTATGAGCGAAAACATGGTTATTTTAAATATTACTATTCTGTTCAGCTTACTAGTTTTGGGGAATTGGATTTCAAAGCAATACAAGAGTTAACAGAAACGACTTTTAAGAACTCAAGTGTTATTACAAATAATATGAGAATTGGAATCCCTGGCATAGGGCAAGTAACGATGATTGGACTTATAAATACGAATTGGTCTCCTCCATTAATAAAAGGTTCTCGAATGAAAGAGGGGGAAGAAAATAGTGTAATTGTCGGAAAGAACATTTATAAAGAATCTGAAACAATAAAACTGTTTAGTAAAGAATATAGAGTTAAAGGCGTGAACGGAGCGAATGATGAACATGTTTATAATAACAATGTTTACATCGGTTTAAAGGATATGCCTGATGAGATAAAACGACGTATGAAAAATGAAACTACATTTGAAATGATAGTAAGGTCTAACGAAGATCCTAAACGAGAAATAGATACATTTATTCGATATTTTAAGCAAAATAGAACTGATGCAAATGCGAAAGTAATAAATGAAAAAGAGAATTATGAGAAAGAAAAAAGCTCAAGTAAAGCTATGAGAGCACAACTTACTCTTCCGTTTAGACTGCTTTTTATAGCTGTAATGAACTGTATAATTGCGAGTTATTTTTGGATTTATACGAAGAGGAAGAGTGTTTCCTTAAGAAAAGCGTTGGGAGCAAGCAATTTGAATTTATTTGTATTTATATTTAGCCAATTATTCATATGCGCAATCGCTGCAGCCGTTTGTGCTATATGTATGCAATGGATTTTAAGTACAATGAACAAAAGCATAGTAGATTTAATGGGTTTTACTATTCGTATAGATGTTTTCAAAGTTATGATGAGTGTAATAATTTCCTTGTCTATTTCGTTCATCACCGCTGTAATACCATTTTTCAAAATACTTAAAATTGAACCTGCTAAAGCGTTAAAGGAGTAAATAAGATGAGACTAAAAAGTGCTCTTATGGTCCTGAAAAATAGATTGCTCATTTCCATATTTCTCTTAATACAATTCACGTTTGGATTAGCAGCAATAACTCTTTCCATTAATGGGATGTATAATTTTTACTATCTTGGGAACAGTTCCAACTCGTTGCTAGATTTAGAAAGTACATATTTTATCACTTATGATGGGATGACTACTGATAGGTTGAAGGCAGATCAATTTAATAAAGAACAAGTCGAAGAAATTTATAATAAAATGCAGCAAAATAAAGATGTGATTTCGTATGGTACATACGAACCGATTATAATCGAACTAGAATCAAGTAACCGACCACTCCAAGAAAGTATGTTAGAAGAATTGAAAAATAAAACTTTTCGCGACAAAAGCCCTACTATTCGCATAATTACAATAGATGAAGATTATTATAAATTACTGAATATACCTATAAAAACTGGAACAGGTTTTTCGTATCAAGACTTCCAAAAAAATAGTGAAGAGAAAACGAATGTTTTGGTAGGACCTTACTTTAAGAAATATTTTCAAATAGGGGATACAATCAATAATCAATATACGATTATTGGATTTTTACCGGAAAATAAATTCATTATAGATGGTAACGGAGCGAGTATATACCAGAAATTAGACAAGGCTATGTTATCACCCATGCCAATTGATAGATATGAACATTATGAAATAATGTTTTCAAGATTACATCAAAGTACAATTATGAATTTAAAAAAAGACGCAGATATAAACAAACTACAAGAAACGCTTCAACTGAAGGGAAGCGACGTTACTTTATACTTGAAAAATTTAGGAGAAGAAATAAATGAAGCCGTTACTAGTAGTATGGATACGGAAAATATCGATCTTATAGTAGGAAGTCTATTTATTTTATTTATAATAGGGGGAATTGTCGTAACGACAATTGTTTCCATCATGATGAGAAAGAGGGAATTTGGTATTAAGATGGTCCTTGGAGAAAGTAAGTTTGGGATGTTCATTCAAATTGTTTTAGAAAACATATGTATTGCGATAGTTGGTATGTTTTTATCTATAGTGTACTTTTCATGGAGATATGAGGCTCATCTACAAGTTTCGAAGGACTTTGATACGGCGTCTGTACAAGAGATAAATTTAAATATGCCTATTTTAATACTTGTATTCCTATTCTTACTACTAATTATCATAGTTTCAAATCTCATTGTCTTCTTATTTATTAGAAAGCTTGAACCAAAAACATTAATAGGTGGGATGGAATAATGAGTTTAATTGTGTTAAAAGACATTAAGAAGGTGTATAGTAACAAGAACCATAATACGTTCGCATTAAACGGTATAAACTTAACGATAAATAAGGGCGAAATTATAGCGATAATGGGTCGATCAGGATCGGGGAAAAGTACGCTATTAAATGTTATAGGGTTAATTGATTTGCCAAATGAGGGTGAATATACGTTAAATGAAAAAACATTAACTGAAATTAGAGCAAATAAAGTTCATAAAACAAGAAATGAAATGATTGGATTTGTTTTTCAATATTTTGCGTTGTTAAAAGAACATACTGTACTGGATAATGTAGCACTACCACTCACATATAGAAAGCTAAAGCAACGTGAAAGAGAAAATAAGGCGAAGTTCTACTTAGAAAAAGTAGGTTTAAAAGAACATTTGCATAAAACACCGGACGAGCTTTCAGGTGGACAACAGCAGCGAGTCGCAATTGCTAGAGCGTTAGTAGGTGAACCAGAAATAATTTTGGCTGATGAACCGACAGGGAATTTAGATAGAAAAACAGGAGAAGAAATTATGGATCTACTATTACAACTGAATGAAGAAGGACGAACGATTATTATTGTAACGCATGATATTGAGGTAGCGAATCAGTGTAATAGAATTATTGAGTTAGTTGATGGAGAGATTGTGTAAAGGTAAAGAATGAGCGGTAATAATTATTTATTATTAAAGAAACCATGATGATTAACTTTTCAAAATGGTTTCTTTTTATTTTATAGAACTAAGATTATAGTGAAAATTTGCATCTCACCCGTAACTTTTAAGAGCAAAAAATCGTTTAACAAAAGAAAGGATTTTTAATGATGAATGGGGGAGAACTATGAAGATTCTAATTCTAGGTGGTACACGTTTTTTAGGAAGAGCTTTCGTAGAAGAGGCATTAAAAAGAGGGCATGAAGTTACATTATTTAATCGCGGAACGAATAAAGAAGTTTTTCCTGAAGTAGAGCAGTTAATCGGTGACAGAAATGATGATGTTTCAAGTTTAGAAAATCGAAAATGGGATTTGGTCATAGATACGTGTGGATTTTCTCCTCATCACATTAGGAATGTAGGAGAAGTACTTAAAGATAATATAAAGCATTATACATTCATCTCAAGCCTTTCCGTATATAAAGATTGGATTCCGTATCACATAAAAGAAGACTATATATTACTACCTGAACCACCAAGTGATAAGGTAAAAGCTGTAGAGAATGGTGAAATATCTCCTTATGAGTATTACGGTGCGCTTAAAGTATTATGTGAAAAAGAAGCAGAGAATTATTGGCCGGGGCGTGTTTTACATGTAAGAGCAGGACTTCTTTCAGGGATGTTTGATTATACAGATCGGCTTCCATACTGGATTGGGCGTGTAGAAAAGGGAGGAAAAGTGTTAGTTCCAGGAAGGAAAGACCGTCCAGTGCAGTTCGTTGATATAAATGACGTCGCAAGCTTTGGACTAAACATGGCAGAAAACAATAAAGTAGGTACATTTAATGTAACGGGTCCGAAAGATGAGCTGACGATGGAAGAGCTATTAAATATGAGTAAAAAGGTTACGAATAGCGATGCTGAATTCGTTTGGATCGATGAATCGTTTATGAATGAACATAAAGTGCAGCCTTGGACAGAGATACCTTTATGGCTTCCAGAAACTTTTTCATTGGAAGGTGAAACGAAGCCGTGGAAAGGTGGGTTTTCTATAAGTATTGATAATGCTGTGAAAGAAGGGCTTACTTTTAGGAAATTAGAACATACAGTTACAGATGTATATGAGTGGATGAAGAGTGTGGACGAATGGGAATTAAAAGCAGGTATTTCAATTGAAAGAGAAAAGGAGCTGTTAGATAAGTGGAATGAAACAAAGAGAGTGTAAATAAGGATTCTATGAAAACAGGACTCTGTCTATTGGTTAAACAGAGTCCTAATATTTATCTACCATTCAATTGGTTCTTCCCCATATATTTCCCATAACTTAGGAAACATCTTTTTCAAACCGTCTTCGTCATCTTCATTCCAGTCAAACTCGATATCTATATCGTCGAATTTTTCATTAGATAAGACATGATAAAGTGTAAAGTATGTATCATCTTCATCCCCAGTCTTCTCCATATATACTTCTTGTCCGAAATATAGCGTAAGTTCTTCAATTTCTGGAACATCATACTCACTCAAATTTTCTAATACAGGAATTAACCGTTCTGGATCTTCAATACATGCTTCGTAAACTTCTTTTCCTTGGAACAATAACCACCCGCGGAAGTAATCAAAACTATCATCCGAACAACCGCCCGTAATTATATATGCAGCTGCCCATAAGTGAGACGTATAGGAGGCTTTTAAAATATGGTGCATATGTGTGTCAAAAGCTACAATTTCATGTACTGTACGTTTAGCGAGGTGAGAAGTGAGCCATTCTATTTGTTCTTCTTGGTCTTCGCCTTTCGATTTTGCACGAGCAAGTAGTTCCCAAAAATTTTCTTCTGTTATCGTTTTTTCTTTTATGTAATCTTCCCCTAGAATAGGGTCGGTATATCCTTTTTTTCGTTTGGAAGCGATTAGTTTGTTAGCTTCTTTTATGCATTCTTCTTCTGTTTCAAATTCTTTCGCTTTCACACTACCAGCTGTGCCAATTTTTCCGTAAAACACAACGTAGTCTCTATCTTTCACAACGATTTTCCAAAACTTATTTGATTTCTCAGTTTGCTGGATTAATAACGTTTCCATTCGTACCCCCATAGTGCTTTTCTAGTGTGTATTGTGATTGTAACATATGTATATATACTTGTAATGACAGAAAGTTGTGTTTGTTTTTTTGAAAGTTCAAAAATCATTGAATGAAATAGGAAAATTTAGTAATCTTATTTGTACATACATAATCATTTTGTAATAATTCGATATTTCATATATAAGGGGGCATTACGGATGGATCTTACGTTTAAAGTTGAGGAAACATGTTTTAACTACCGCGTCGGAGCAATTTGTAAACACGATAATAAAATACTTATTCTTCAAGACGAAGGGGAAGATTATTGGTACGTACCAGGTGGACGAGTGAAAATGCTAGAAAATAGTGAAGATGCATTAAAACGAGAGCTTGCAGAAGAAGTGGGTGTTCCTATTAAAGTGAAGAGATTAATATGGTCAGTAGAAAATTTCTTTACACTTTCTGAGCGGAAGTTTCATGAAATTAGCTTTTATTATGAAGTAGAGCTAAATGAATTACCCGCGAATGGGGAGGATCAATACATTCTTGAAGAAGAAGGTAGAAGATATGTGTTTAAGTGGGTGCCAGTGGAAGAGTTAGATGCATATAACTTACAACCGGCATTTATAAAAGATAAGGTAAAGGACTTGTCTGTTCATGTAGAGCATATTCTTTTGCAAAAGTAAAAGCGTCTGGAGGGGAAAACAGTGAAGGGGACTAAAAAAGAGATACATATAGATGATAAAGTCATTCGTTACACACATATCGAAAAAGGTTCTAATACAATTTGCTTTATGTTTTCCGGTTCCGGTTACAATTATGATAAGCCGTTATTTTATTATGCGACGATGGTAATGCTTCAAAATAAAATCGATGTTGTACATATCCATTACTCTTATGATGAACAGTTAATGAAAAAAACAATGGAAGAAATAACGAAAATAATGATGGAGGATATTAACCCTGTCATTATTGAAGTGCTAAAAAATGGGCAATACAATCATTCGATGTTTTTAGGGAAATCACTCGGAACAATTCCGATTGCCAATGATTTAATGAAGAGAGAGGAATACTTACAGTCAAAGATGTTATTACTTACACCTTTACTGACGTTTGATTCGATTTTTGAGTCCATCTTACATAGTCATCACGACGGGCTTTTAGTAATTGGAGACAAAGATCATCAATACAATGTAAATCAAATTAATCAATTACATAAAACGAATTTAAAAATTGATGTTGTGAAGAACGCTAACCACTCTTTAAATGTTGGGGAATTTGAAACGGAGAATTCAATTGAAGCTATAGCGAAAGTAATAGAAAAACTTAAAGAAGTTGTTAGGACAAACTAATTTATCAACACATGCAAAAAGAGGTGCAAATTGCACCTCTCTTTTGTTTAGTAAGCCTTCAACACATGAAGTAAATAATCTTTCCGATTTAGCGGATTAAAGTCAACACGTTTTCGAGTAGGGAAGGGAGCCGTAAGTTTTGTTAAACTACCTGGCTTCGTTGTGAAGATACCTTCTCCTTCAGTAAATGAATGGAGCAGTCGTTTAAAATTTTCTGTTTTTGCAACAGGTAATGATCCTGTTAAATGGTAAGAGTCATTATAGAATATAGGCTCTGCAAAAGTTGCTGGGATGGCAGCTAGTTTATACATTGCGGTACTAATTGTGTGCTCTGGAACGGTTAACTCAAATTCATTTATTGGTTCAAATACACATGTTTTGGCTTGTTTTAAAGCATCCATTAATACGAGCGGTGTTAAGTTTCTAAAGTCACTCGCTGTTGTAACGGGGCTTGCATAACCAGAATGTGTTAATGTGACGATAATATCAGTAACTTCCCATCCGTATAAACCTTGTTTTAACGATTGAAATACAGTATCTTCAATCGCTTTATGAAATGCTAAAGGTAGTGAACCAAGTTCAACGCCTAAGTTATACGTTATGCCAGAGTTAAGTTCACCCCGTTCAACTTTGAAGCCGATTGTTGCGTAAAAAGGATTTTCTTTATCACCCATTACTTCAACGCTATTCCCTAAGCCAATTGGTTTTTCAATACATACAACTCGCGTGTTTGAAAAGGTAACTTGTAGACGGTATTTTTCATAAAGTGTTGTTTCAATAACTTCTTTTTGCACTTCACCGAAAAGGCGAATGTATAGTTCATTATGAACATTGTCTTTCCAAACCTTAATGAGAGGATCTTCTTCGCATAGTTCCATAAGTGCAGTGTATAAATCATGAATTCGCTCTTTAGGCACTGCATCAACTGCAGCTTCCATTTGTGGTTCGGCAAAGGGAATATCCTTTATATAATCCGTCCGCTTACCGATAATATCACCAATTTTAATATTCGTAAGTCCCCATACTTTGCAAAACTCTCCGCTTTGAACAGTAGAAGATTGAACGGTATCTCCATTATGAAACATGCACATTTTTTTAATCTTTTCCTTATGTGGTAGAGACTCTCCACGCTGTATATCAACATATTTTCTAACGTGTAAACAACCAGAAAATAGTCTTACGTAAGCAATCTTTTCGCCAGAAGATTCACGTTCAATTTTAAAAACAACACCGGATAATGTTTCATCTTGTGCCGATTTAGTAGCTGGAATTAAGGCTGAAATATTTTTAAGTAATTCAGTTACTCCTATACCTGTCATTGCTGAACCAAAAAAGATAGGAAACACATTTGCTTGCTGTATTTGCTTTTCGAGTTCTTTTCTTAATAGTGCATCCGGTATTATTTCGTTATTTACATATGACTCAAGCAATGATTCGTTAAATGGTGCTAATCGTTCAATACAATCGTCATAAGATTTATATTCAATAATCCGAGCGTCCTTTGTACCTTCGTTTTCTACAGAGTAGAAGGGGGATGCTTCATTTGAAAGAAGCTCTTTTATTTGTTTCACAACTTTTTCAGTATTTGCGCCACTACGGTCTATTTTATTAACAAATAATATAGTAGGTATGTTTAATTTCTGTAATGTCCGCATTAAAATCTTCGTTTGTGCTTGCACACCTTCAACGGCAGAGATAACTAAAATCGCACCGTCTAAAACGCGGAATGATCGCTCCACTTCAGCGATAAAATCAGCATGTCCAGGTGTATCAATAACATTTACTTTTAAATCATCAATAAAGAAAGAAACGACAGATGCTTTAATCGTAATTCCGCGTTGTCTTTCTAATTCCATTGAGTCAGTTTGCGTATTACCACTATCTACTCGGCCAACTTCTTTAATCACATTCGTTTCATAAAGAATACGCTCAGTCAAACTCGTCTTGCCAGCGTCTACGTGCGCGACAATCCCTATATTTATTGTTGTCATATATAAATATCCTCATTTCATTTTCCATTTTCATTTCCTCATTTCTATTTGTGTATTGCCGCATTACAATCACTCTCCAGTCATTTAAATTATTACTATTATAATGTAATTTACATTTTTTGTAACGCTACAAAGCGCCTTAATTTGGAAAAAATAAAATGAAAACAAAATGCTTGCATTCTAAATCGATATAGATTATATTAATTGACATATCAACTATTGATGCATCAAACGTTTTTGATTTCGATGTAAAGGAGGGATAATTTGACAAGTTCATGCTCAAAAGAAGCAATAATTTTATATAAATTACACTTCCTCAATAAAGAAGTAAGTTCGAAGTTTGAAGGGTGTACGGGTATGAGTCAGTCTAGATTAGAGCTCATACTTCAGTTATATGAAGTAGATGAAATTAGTCAAAAAGCACTTCAGCAAGAAGTGAATATTGATAATGCCGCGATTACGAGGCATTTAAAACAGCTGGAAGCAAACGGAATGATTACAAGACGTAAAAATCCAGATGATAACAGAATCACGTTAGTTTCTCTTACAGAAGAGGGACGAAATAAAATTCAAGTGTATCAAGAGGAAAAAGAGCGTTTCGCTACTTCAGCATTTAAAGGATTAAGTGAAGAAGAACGCGACAATCTTTTAACGATGTTAGACCGCATTCAAGAAAATATAAAAGAACTTTAAAAAAGGGAGAATACAACTATGACTAACTCAGTAAAAACAAATGATTTTAACGAAATTTTAACAGGACGCCGTTCAATCCGTAAGTACGATCCTTCAGTGAAAATTAGCAAAGAAGAAATGACTGAAATTCTTACAGAAGCAACACTTGCACCATCTTCAGTAAACATGCAACCATGGAGATTCCTTGTTATTGAAAGTGACGAAGCAAAAGCAACACTGGCTCCACTTGCAAAATTCAATCAATCTCAAGTAGAAACATCTTCAGCGATGATTGCTGTATTTGGTGACTTAAAAAACTTTGATAACGCAGAAGAAATTTACGGTACAGCAGTAGAGCGCGGACTTATGCCAGCTGAAGTAAAAGAAGATCAAATGAAAAAACTTTCAGGTTACTTCTCAATGGTTACACCAGAAGTAATGAAAGATACTGTACTAATTGACGGTGGTCTTGTAGCGATGCAATTTATGTTAGCAGCACGTGCTCACGGCTATGATACTTGCCCAATTGGTGGATTTGAAAAAGACCAAATCGCAGAAGCTTTCGGATTAGACAAAGAGCGTCACGTACCAGTTATGTTAATTTCAATCGGAAAAGCTGCTGACAGTGGTTATCCATCAGTACGTCTTCCAGTTGAAAAAGTTGCTGAGTGGAAGTAATTTTATAAAAAACAGAAATAAGTGAGATATGAGAGGGGAAACACCATGATTATTATTCACGCAATATTTCAAGTAGATCCAGCAAAACAACAATCATTTTTAGAAGAAATTCAGCCATTACTTCATGGTTCAAGAGAAGAAAGTGGAAATGTATCTTACGATTTATATAAAGATACTGAAAAAGAAAGTGTTTATACGATGGTAGAAGTATGGAAAGATGAAACAGCAGTTGCGAATCATAATACGAGTGAACACTTCACATCTTTCGTTAGTAAAGCATCACAGTTTTTAACTGCTCCGCTTGATATAAAGGTTTATAGCGGTGAACTAGTAAAATAATATGGTTATAGAAGATGACTTTGGCGTATGCTGAGGTCATCTTTTTTATTTACTTATATTTAATTGCATGTTAATGTATACTTAATTTTTTAATATCTCTACCAATGGAAAAAGAATATACAAGCTATATGGAACTCTTTGTAGAGTATTGCTTCTTTAATTGTTCATGAGTGTATCTTTGTTTTATTAATATAGAATGAAAAAAGGATACGTTAGAGCTAAACGATTAATGGGTAGCATGTTAATAAAAAATTACATGAGTTTAGTAAAAACTTATAATTTATTTTTAAGGGTGTGAAAATATAATGAAACCGGTATTGAAAAGCATACTTATTTCCTTTGCTTTTTCTGCAGTAGGGATGTGTTGGTTGCTGTTCATGTTATTTAGAGGAGGCGGAGACTGGTTATTGTCTTGGATAGGTGTATTAATGGTATATTTATCTTTATACACTTTAATAGATTTATATTGTAAAAATACATACGAAAAAACATTAAATATAGTGCTTATAAAATCAACAGTTACTACCTTTAGTTTTGGAGTATTAGGAATCATATTTGGTATAATACACGAGCTATTAACACCATGGAGTCTCAGTTTAATGGTTTGGTATTGGCTGCTAATTCTACTTTTATTTTTAACGACCATAATATTATTAGTTATTTTAGTATTTGTAAATCGTAAAGATCAAAATTTCCCCGGGGTATATAGATTACTTATACTTCTAAGTTTACTTCTTACGTTAGGACCAGTATTGTGGCCACTGTTTTTTACTATTATTGGAAATGGTATGAATGCTAGTGCAGGATGGTAAAACTGAATAAAGATTAGTAGTTTAAAGAAGTGAATGAAATAAAAAGTTGATATAGGATTTTAAGTATGTAAGAGAACGTGTTTTGATAAATTGAAAACACGTTCTTTTGTTATTGTTAATATTAATATGAACTCCTTAAATTTATAAGATAATTCGATTGGGAAAAAGATATGTTACTGGAACAAACATATATGTACCTTTGAAACGAACACAATTAATGAATCATCTTAAAAATAATAAAGACGAGGTGAAATGAAAATAAGGGCAGTTAAGTGGCTGTCCTTATTTTATATGCCCTTTTTATTTTCATGCATAGCTCTTTCTCAGTTTATCGTATCAAAATTTGAACGTAAGTATTTCGTAAGGAATGGATAAGAAAAAAGAGAGTTTTATCATATAGGATTAAAGTATAACTTGAATTAATCCGATATTAATAGAGAAGAGGGAGCCTTATGAAAAAATGTAATTCAATTAAGTTAGCAAGTTTAGCAGTTTTATTAGCGGGTACTACTCTATTCACACCAGGTTTTACTGTGAAAGCAGAGTCAGCTCAAAATATTTCTAGTTCGTCAGAAGCACATGATCAAAAGAACCGAAATGGTTGGAAACAAGTAATGCAGGAAACAGTTCAGCTTGGAACCCCAGGAATATTAGCGAAGACGTCTAACAACGGAAAAACTAGTAGTTATACAGCTGGCGTGGCGGATTTAAGTACAAAGAAATCGATAAAATCGGAATATCGATTTCGGATTGGTAGTGTGACGAAGACTTTTACTGCCACGACTGTTCTTCAATTAGTAGGAGAAAATCGCATACAACTTGACGATCCAATTAAAAAGTGGCTACCGGGCCTCATTCAAGGTAATGGGTATGATGGCAATCAAATTACGATACGTCAACTTTTGAATCATACGAGTGGTATAGCTGAATACTTAAAGTCAAAAGACGCTGATATTATGAATTCGAAAAAAACGTATACAGCAGAAGAAATAGTGAAAATAGGACTTTCTCTACCTCCAGATTTTTCACCAGGTAAGGGATGGTTGTATTCAAACACAGGATATGTAATATTGGGAATGCTTATTGAAAAAATAACTGGAAATAGTTATGCGGAAGAAATTGAAAAGCGAATTATTGAGCCTTTGGATCTGTCAAATACGTTTTTACCAGGGAATTCACCCGTAATTCCAGGTAAGAATCATGCCCGAGGGTATATGAAAATTGATGAAACAAGTGAGTTGAAAGATATGACGTATTATAATCCGAGTTTAGCTAATTCAGCTGGAGATATGATTTCTAATGCGGACGATCTAAATAAATTCTTTTCATTTTTACTTGGTGGTAAGTTACTGAAAGAACGCGAGCTAAAAGAAATGCTTACTACAGTTCCTATAGAAGGAAAAGGTGTTGGTGATGGATATGGCCTTGGAATCTATGAGACTAAACTTCCAAACGGTGTTTCAGTTTGGGGTCACGGAGGGGCAATTCCTGGATTTACAACTTTTGTTGGCGGAGTAATGGGAGGCAAACATACATTAGCTGTCAATATTAACTCTTTAGGTGCGATGGATGTTTTTACACAGTTTAATAAAATGATGCAAATTGAATTTAAGAAATAGATGAAAAGAAAGCGAATGGAATACTGCTTTAGTTGTAAATAAAAGAGATGCTTTTTAATTTCGCAAATAAGGACAGTATTAGCATTCATGGTATGGCAGCAATCAAGTATATGTAGAACATAAATACGGATACAAGTGTAATTCAATCTTATAGTCTAGTATAAAAAAGATGTCAGTTGCATGATATCTTTTTTATTTTGGATCAAAGAGATATATTACGAATTTTGAAAATTGTTATTTTTGTAATTATTACATATAATAAAGGGTATAGGGGATATACAGGGGAGTTATGAATGGATAATACTTTAGTTAGTTAATTATTTTTGTTTTAATAAATAAAAGTAAATTGATGTGGAGTGAAATACATTGGGACAAAATCAGTTTAGATGGAGTAACACACAATTACGAGAACATGTTGAAGTAATAGATGGCACAAGAAGCCCGCACATTTTATTCAAGAATGCAACATATTTAAATTCCTATATGCGCGAGTGGGTGCAAGCAAATATTTGGATCTATGATGACCGCATTATATATGTAGGAGAAAAACTACCAGAGCAACTACATGAATGTGAAGTGATTGATTGTGATGGAAAGTATGTAGTTCCTAGTTACATTGAACCGCATGCACATCCATATCAATTGTATAATCCAGAAACTTTAGCGAATTATGCGATGCAATTTGGGACAACAACTTTTATTAATGATAATTTAACTTTATTTTTCACGTTACAACGTGAAGAAGCATTTCGTTTATTAGATGAATTTGAAAAGATTCCGGCAAGTATGTATTGGTGGTGTCGTTTTGATGGACAGACTGAACTACAAAATGGGGAATCTTTATTTAATAGTGAAGAAATAATGGAGTGGCTGAAGCATGAAGATGTTCTTCAGGGCGGCGAGTTAACAGCATGGCCAAAACTATTAAATGGCGATGATGAGATGTTAAATTGGGTACAGGAAACAAAGCGCTTACAGAAAAAAGTAGAAGGTCATTTTCCCGGTGCGTCTGAATCAACGTTAGCGAAGTTAAAGTTACTAGGTACTGATTGCGATCATGAAGCGATGACAGGACAGGAAGCATTAACACGCCTTATGCAAGGTTACACCGTTACTCTTAGAAACTCTTCTATCCGTCCAGATTTAGAAGTTTTACTGAAAGAATTGCTGGAATTAGGTGTCAAGCAATTTGATAGATTCATGTTCACAACAGATGGTTCACATCCGTCATTTTATGAAAACGGAATGACGAATAGGATGATAGAAATCGCGATAAAGCAAGGAATACCAGTAATTGATGCCTATAATATGGCAAGCTATAACATTGCTCGTTATTATAATATGGAGCATTTACACGGCGCGATCGCGACAGGAAGAATTGCAAATATTAATATTTTGGAAAGTAAAGAAAATCCAACTCCAATAAGTGTAATTGCAAAGGGTAAGTGGATGAAGCGTGACGGAATAAACAAAAATGCATCATTACATATGGACTGGAGTAAATTCAAAGTAACTCCATTATCATTAGACTGGTCTTTAAAGAAAGAAGATATGATTTTTTCTGAAACAACAGGTATAAAATTATTAAATGATGTTATTTCAAAACCATATGTAACTGAAATCGACTTAAACGGTGAGGAACTTTCTCTAGATCATGATGAGTGTTTCCTTATGATGATTGCTCGTGATGGTACTTGGCGAGTGAATACAGTTGTAAAAGGCTTTGCAAATAAATTAGGAGGCCTTGTTAGCTCCTATTCCGGTACAGGTGACATCATCCTCATTGGAAAGAGTAAAGAAGATGTGCTTACAGCTTTTCATAGGGTAAAAGAGCTTGGCGGGGGAATGGTAATAGCTGAAAAGAATGAAGTATTACACGAAATAGCATTACCATTGCTCGGGATTATGTCTAATTTAAAAATGAGTGAATTAATACAGGAAGAAAAACAGATGGTGAAATTGCTACAAGAGCGTGGCTACGCGTATGACGATCCGGCATTTACGATTTTATTCTTTTCTGCGACGCACTTGCCTTTTATACGAGTAACGCCTATAGGATTATATGATGTGAAAAGTAGTAAGGTACTTGCTTCGCCGATGAAACTGATAAATCAATATTAAAAGGAAAGGTCCTATAAAAAGTCTATTTTATAGGACCTTTCTCATTCTTAGCATAAGAATATCCTAAGCCTCAAATAATATAGTATCTAAATCATTTGAGGTGATACTTAAATATGAAAAAACTATTGTATGTTTTAAGTGTATTTATTTTGTGCGTATCTATACAGCATGTGGTACATTCTCAGTCAAATGCACCAAGGTTATCTTCAGATTGTCTGGAAGAAAGTAAAATTCGTGATGAAAAGTATGTGAAAAACATTATGAATGACATTATATCTACATTTGATTTAAAGATTGATGAAAATAGTTTTTTGGAAGTTAGTAAAAGAGACCTAGAGGCTGCGCATTTGATGTATGGCGGAAGGGAAAATGATTCTTATTATAATTCGCTAACTAAAGTTTATGATAGTGGTGGATATAGGGGAGAGCCTAGATTATTTGTGAAGGCGCAAGAAGCATTTTTACTTTATAAAGAAATAGACGATACTAATGTAATGAAACGCCTAAACCTTGAAAAAGGGGAATGGATTGTTACCGAAACGAAAAAGAAGCAAGGGAAAATCGTGGAATACAGACCATTACAATGTGAAAAAGATTATCTGAAAAAGAGAAATGAATATCATAATATAAAATGATGTAATGAAAATCTTGAAGGGAATAGTTTTTGTTAATAAATGATAAAAAGCAAGCAATCATATTAGTTTTGTAAATATGGTTGCTTGTCTTTGTTTTAAACAGAATTTCAAAATTCAATTAACTGAATTTTCTGAATAATATTTATCAATTATTATATAAGTCGCTTAGTATTAGGTTGAGATAAAATATAGTTATTATACAAGAAAGAGGGGGAAGAGTGTGATGACAAATACAAATGAGGAAATTAATAGTTTATTAAAGGTATGGTATGAAAATATTATAAGATGTAACATAAACGAAGCATTACAAATAAAAACAGAAATAAATAAAAGAACTAATGAAAATGAACTAAATTTGGATCAAAGATTTTATTTGGAATTATTTAATTTTAGATATCAAGTGCTTACAGATGGGCTTTCAATTAATAAGCGCTCATTTGATCATATCGATTCAATGAATTTACCTGCATCTAATTCTATTCAATTTTATTATCACTTCTTTAAAGGAATACATAGAACGATATTAAGTGACTATAATGATGCGAAAATACATTTTGAACAAGCTGAAGAATTCATAACGAGTGATTTAAATGAATTAGAGAAAGCTGAGTTTATGTATAGACAAGGGACATACTTGTATCAAACTTACCAACCTCTACTTGCGATCGAGAAAGTAACTGAGGCCAAAGATATATTGTTAAAACATAATGAATATAATGTACTTGTTGCGTTGTGTGAAAACGTTTATGGGTTATCCTGTATAGATTTAAGGCAATATAATTTAGCAGAAGAAAGTTTCGATGCTGCTATTGATATTTTGCGAAGAGAGTCTCAAGAAGAATTATTACTACGTGTTCGAAGCAATATAGGTTGGTTATATGAAAATCAAAATCTATTATCATCTGCAATTCGTCATTTGTCAGAAGTAAACAGTAAAATAGCTAATCATGTACGTGCACTTTTTTCAGAGGCTGAAGCACACTTTAAGTTGGGAGAAACTCTGCGTGCAGAAGAGCTTATTAATCGCGGAATAAATGTCAGTAAGGAAATTGATAATAAAGAATACCTCCATAGATTTTTAATCCTTGAACAAATGAATAAATTATCAAATACAAATGAACTAGAGAAGGTTGTAATTGAAGGTATTCAATATTTTGAACAGAATAATCTATTAGATGCTGTTTATGAATATACTGAAAAACTTGCAATAAGATTTCATGAAGAAAATAATTATCGAAAAGCTAGTGAATATTTTTATAAAAGTACAGTGTCACAAAAAAATCAATGGAAAAAGGGGCATTAAAATGATAAAAAAAGTCAAAATGTTTTTAATGGGCATTGTATTTATTGGAACAGTCGCTTTTGGTGGGTCCCAATTTATTCAATATGCAAATCGAGGAGATACACCTGCACCAGCAAGAGACTTTATTCAATATGCAAATCGAGGAGATACACCTGCACCAGTAATTCCGACATACACAAAATCTTCACATGATAGCCTGAATTTATCATAAAAATTACAAATAAGTTCGCCATAAAAAAACGTCATTTTCATCATTAAAAATGACGTTTTTTTTAATTCTTAAAACCTTTGCATCGTACTCTCAATCCTCTTTGCCAAATCATCTGACACTTCATGGAAATACCCCATAACTGCCTTTCTTATATCATCGGAGATAACTTTCAAATCACTAGCTAAGTTTTCGGCAAGATGTTCTTTTTCTATCGGTTGTAACTTCGCATAAAATTCACCAGGCTGCCCAAAGTCATCTTGCTTAGTTATAGAAGCTCTTTCAAGTTTTCCTTCAACGTATCTTCCGTCACCGCTAGTTGCTTGGTTAGCAGGTATCCAATTTTGCTGTTGGTTGATCGCTATTTTACGAAATTCAGGTCCAATTCTTCTTCTTTGAGAATCACTATAAATGTTAGCACGACCTTGTAGCATTTTATCATCTGATAGTTCTGCACCGTCTAGTAAATTAGAAGGGGAGAAAGCGACTTTTTCTACTTGTTCTTTATAGTTTTCAGGATTTTTATTTAATACCATTTTTCCTACTGGTATAAGAGGATACTCCTTTTCATCCCATACTTTTGTATCATCTAAAGGGTCATAAGAAAGGTGTGTTTCATCTTTAGGATCCATGAGCTGGACATATAAACCATATTCCACTGCTTTACCAGCCTCAATTGCATCGTATAAATCTTTCCCGCTATAATCAGGGTTTTCGGCAGCTAGTTTATTTGCTTCCTCACTAGTAATGAATTGCACACCTTCAAATGGATACCAATGATACTTTACGTACTTTCGATAACCTTGAGCATTTCTCCAAACATATGTATTTACACTATGTCCTGGAATGTGGCGAAGACTTTTTGCCGTACCAGCATCAGAGTATAAACGGACAACAAAGTGAATGGATTCGGGTGCTCTAGCGACAAAACTCCAAAATCTATCAGGGTCTATTAAGTTATTTTTAGGTGAAGGCAACAACGCAGTAATAGTTTCAGGGAAACGCATCGGATCACGAACAGAAAAGACAGGAAGGTGATTACATAAAAGATCAAATACGCCTTCTTTTGTATAAAATTTTGTAGCAAAACCGCGTACATTTCTAGCAGTATCAGGTGTTCCTTTCGTACTAACCGCTAATGAAAATCGCACCATAACAGGAATTTTCTCATTAGAATTTTGTAAAAAGCTTAGTTTTGTATGTTCAGACATCGGATATATCGTTTGAAAATAACCGAATGCACCAAATCCTTTTGCATGAACAGGTCTTTCTAAAATTTTTTCATGGATAAATTCTTGTAACGCCTCGTGCAGTACATTATCTTGCTTTAAAATAGGTCCACGTGAACCAACTGTTTGAGAGTGAAGTATAGCTGGTTCAGTAAGTTCTCGATTGCTATTAAAGTATTCTCCTAATAAAGACTCCTTCTGTTTATCATGTTTTTCATTCATCGACATAGCCCCCAAAATTTTTTCGTTGATTGTTACTAAATATGATTCTTTAGCCTCAATTATGTATTACATACGAAGTTCAAATTTATAACAGACCGCTAGATGAAAAAAACGTGTATGTAGTGGACCTGTTGAAATAGAAGAAATTATGAAAAAATGAATATCGGAAAGAGAAATAACACGTTTTAGAAAACCACAATTAAAATTTCAATCTTAAAAATGAATTTATACATGACTTTATAGAGAATTAACATAAATAAACAGGGAAAATAACTAGGAGGAATTTAAAATGTCGGATTGGTTTCAATTGGATAAAGAATATATGATGCCTACGTATTGTCGTACGAAGGTTGCAATAGAAAGAGGAGAAGGGTGCAAGCTTTATGATGTGGATGGTAAAGAGTATGTAGACTTATTTTCTGGTGTCGGAGTAAACGTATTAGGGTATAATCACCCGAAAATTGTGCAAACGACAATGGAACAAGTTACGAAATCGCTGCATCTACCGTTTCATTTTTTAAACCCAGTCGCGATTGAGTATGCAAAGAACTTAGTTGATTGCTCTTTAAAAAACGGAAAGGTCTTTTTTACAAACTCAGGTACGGAAGCGACAGAAACAACGTTGAAATTAATTGATAAGTATAGAGCTAATACGCATGAGGAACGTGAAGGAATCGTAGTGCTGAAGAATAGTTTCCACGGGCGTACGTTAGGAGCACTTCATTTTACGAGACAAGAAAGTGTATATCAAAATTTCCCTAAAACATCGATTCCTGTATATGAAGTAGAGCGCGAGAATATAGAGCAATTAGAAGAAACAATTGTTAAAGAAAATCCAATTGCGATTATGCTAGAGCCTGTATTAGGTAGCGGGGGGATATACCCTTTATCGGGTGAATATTTACATGGTGTTCAAAACTTATGTAATAAATATAATGTCATTCTTATCGTTGATGAAGTTCAAAGTGGTATGGGGAGAACTGGTAAACTATTTGCTTATCAAAATTTCAATATTACACCGGATATTATTCAAATTGGTAAGGGAGCAGGAGGCGGGATACCGCTTGGCGGAATTATTGTAGGTGAAAAGTTATGTGATGTATTTGCACCAGGAGATCACGGCACAACGTTTGCTCATTCTTCAATGGGAACGGCTTTAGGGTTAACGGTTTTAAATACATTGATTGACGATGGTTTAATGCAAGAAGCGTATGAAACATCACACTATCTAAATGATAAATTGCAAGAAATTCAGAAAGAAAATTCTTATTATATTCAGGAAGTACGTCATGCTGGAATGATGTTTGGAATTAGTTTGAATGATAAGAATGAAAATGTTAAGAAATTACAGGTGGAGCTAATGGAGAAAGGAATGTTAGTTGATGTTACACAAGGGAACATCATCCGTTTACTTCCTCCATATATAATTACTAAAGAAGAAATTGATGCATTTATTTATGAGTTTATCTCCTGTATTCATAGCTTATCAGCTATAGCGAGTGTTTAAAAAACTTTATAAAAAAGCACCTTATTTTTAATTCAAATAGGAAGAAAATAGGGGTGAAAAAAATAAATTTACGTATTAAAATAAAAAGCTGAAAAAGGTACGCGTATAGCGCCTTCTTCAGCTTTTTAAAATAGTAAATTACTTAATCTAGGAAGCATCTCGTTGGACAAATAATTAATTATGTGAAACAATAATAACAGATAAGGAGACGTTGCTTTTCCTTAAGTGCTTCGTATTGAATTTATTCTAGTAAGAGAAGGTGTGCTTAAAGAAGTTAAATTAAATAAGGGGCTGTTTTACTATATGCAACAAAATAATGATTTGAATTTTGAACCTCAAGACGTTAATATTGTCAATCCTAAACAAGCCAGGAAAGCAGTTATTGCTACTGGTATAGGGAATGCAATGGAGTGGTTTGACTTTGGATTATACGCGTATTTAGCGGTAATATTAAGTCAACTATTCTTCTCAGGTGTGGATAATAGTGGTTTGCAACTTGTACTTACATTTGGTACATTTGCAGCGGCCTTTCTCGTTCGACCAATCGGAGGTATTTTCTTTGGTAGAATAGGAGATAAGTATGGCCGAAAGATTGTTTTAAGTACAACTATTATTTTAATGGCACTTTCTACATTATTCATCGCATTACTACCAACCTATGAACAAATTGGTGTATGGGCACCAATACTACTTTTAATTGCTCGAATGATTCAAGGCTTCTCTACAGGCGGCGAATATTCAGGAGCAATGGTTTATATCGCAGAATCTTCTCCAGATAAAAAGCGTGGTATACTCGGTAGTGGTCTTGAAATTGGAACACTCTCAGGTTACATTGCTGCCTCGGTAATTGTTACCATTTTAACGTTATTATTAACAGATGAGCAAATGCTCAGCTGGGGATGGCGTATTCCTTTCTTAATTGCTGCACCAATTGGTTTGGTCGGTTTATATTTACGACGTCATTTAGATGAATCTCCAATCTTTCAAGAGATGGAAAAAGCACAAGAGGAATCTGAAGACAACGAACAATTTTCATTTATGGATATATTAAAATATCACAAAAAAGACTTCTTATTAAGCACAGTAATTGTTGCCTTCTTTAACATTACAAACTATATGATCCTTTCGTATATTCCTTCTTATTTAACACAAGTACTAAAAGTCAAAGAAACAACGGGCTTATTAATTATTTCAATTACGATGGCACTTATGATTCCACTGGCACTTTATTTCGGTAAATTAAGTGATAAAGTAGGTAATAAACGCGTAGTACAAATTGGCTTACTTGGTTTAGCATTATGTTCAATTCCAGCATTTTTATTAATTGGTAACGGACATATTGTAGCCATGTTTGCGGGTATTTTCATTTTAGGTTTCTTCCTTAGTGTATATGAAGGAACATTGCCTTCGTTATTACCAGCACTCTTTTTCACCGATGTACGTTATCGTGCGCTTTCTATCTCCTTTAATATTTCTGTATCTATATTCGGTGGTACAACGCCGCTTGTATGTTCATACTTAGTTCATGCTACTGGTAATCCACTGGCACCAGCATTTTATTTAACTGGTGTAAGTGTAATTGGATTAATTGTGTTTAGTGTACTGTTTGTCACAACATCAGGACGTGCACTAAAAGGTTCTTACCCTACTGTAGAATCGAAAAAAGAAGCACATCAAATTGCTAAAGAGGATCCTGAAGAAACACTTTGGTGGCATGAAGAATCTTTAGAAATTGAAGCAGGAAAAAAAGCATAATTTGTGAAAAGCAACGTGGACTTTTACACAAAAAGACTCCTAGTTTAATAGGAGTCTTTTTGTATACATCATTTTCTCTTCTTCTTCAAACTCTTCTGATACGCATAAAGCTTATGAACCTCTTCCTTAAATTCATGCAGAAGTACAGTGTTTTCACCATTTGAATAACGCACTACATTATACGCGTCTATAATAATATGACTCTGAATATTTACCTCTTCTTCAAGATTTATTCTTTCTAACCAAGCTTCAACAGTTTCTCCTCGTTCACGATTTAAAGGAGGGGATAGTTTACTCTCAAGTTTGAAAATTTCTTTCCGAATTTCGTTATTTGGTGGTTTATTTCGTTTGAACCGTTTTTGGCTAATGCCTTCTTTATCAGTAATGATTGTAGATTCAAAGACAGGCATATTTGGTAAACTTAAATGTTTTCGTTTTTTTACTATTTTCCAAACGACGTAAATAGCGATGGCTGTACAGGCTATTATTGTAATGCTATTAATGAGAGTTGGATCAAAAGGACGCTGCCCCAATTCCTCTTTAATTTGAGGATCTTTTAAATTTCCTTTATTCGACCAAAAGTCGTCTGTATCTTTTAATGCAGCTGCAGAGAACAATGGATTTAAAGCATAACCAAATCCTAAGGCAACTACTTGTATGATATAAGAAAAAAGAAGCCGAATATAAGGAAATACCGGAATAAGTAAAGCGCTAATTATTCCAATCGTAATAATAGAAGTGAAACGTAATAGCTGTTGATTACGATTGGAACCTGTTAACCAAAATGTAATCATAATGTGTAAAGTTAATAGTAACAATTTCCACAATGGCGGAAAGGGGGCATAAAATATAGCTGAAACGACAAACCATACAATACCGCCTAACGATTTTTGTACTGGATATCCCGGTCCAACAGAGTGTACGATAAAGAAAAACAGTGGTAATAATATTGTGCCAAAAAGAGAAAAAGGTAAAAATAAAGAAAAACCGACTATTTGAATAACTAACAGTAGTACAAAACCTGTTGTTTTTTTATTCATAAATTTATGAATAAGAAATATTCCTACATAACCGGTCACTAAAAATATAGCAATACCAACTAGTTCGTCCCTTTCTGTTAATAACGAAAGGAGGAGGAGCAGAATAAAGTCATTAACGTGATAGAGCCAAGTTTTCAAGCTTTTCCACCATCCCTTCATTATTAATGAGGAACGCAGGCTGAGATAGAAGAGGGAGCTCCTTTTTCTGTAAACCAATGTATATCATTGTAGATGAGCGTTCCCTTTTTCTCGTTACATAGTGAAGAAATCCTTGTTTCGGAAGTAGCGTACTATCATCTGAAATACGTGCTAATTCTTCTAACGCTTTGGCGTAATGTGTTTGTCCTTCGTTTAATGGTAAAAGCAAAGGGCCACCTTCTGCTAAAACGCTAATAAATAACTCAAACGGAATTTGATGCTTCGTTGCGTATTGGCAAATGTATGTTGTAAAAGAAATAAGGTCTTCTACATTCTCTTTCCAACCAAACCCACGATCAGCAGCTAAAGAAAGACAAATTGTCCAACTATAATTTTTTACAGGTTCATATTGCTTCGCTTGTAACGCCTGCATTTTAGCAGATGCTTTCCAATGAATAGAGCGGAAAGATTCACGTTCATATCGTTTAACACCGATAATGGATGTTTCATCATTGTAAAAAGAGAAATTCGTTCGATACGAACCTGTTAATAGTTGCTGAAGTTCTTGTAAACCGGCTACCTCTTTAGGAGAAGGGTACACAATAATTTCAGCCTTTAACTTATCGAAAACAGGTAAATGTACAGTTAAAAGATGAAAAGGATCTTTTAAAACACATTCGAACTGTTCAATTTGAAACACACCACGCTTCGTTGCGGTTAATGTTAAATCCCATTTTTGTGCTGAATGAGCAGGTTGTGAAAATGGGAAAGAAAATAACGTTTTCGATATTTGTTCAATCCCTTGATCCTTATGCGGTATAAGAGATGAATTTAAATGAAAATAACAAACGCCGTTAACGAGTGGTATATTTGCACCATTTTTTAAATGAATAAAAAACTGTCCAGATTCATCAGGGAAAAGCCGAGTTGTTTGTTTTTCATTTATAACTTGAAATCTTTTCTCTATGTAAGCGACATATTTATAAATGAAAATCGCAAATAAATAGTAGAAGAAAAAGAGAAACATAATAATTCGTTGCGGCAGAAAAAACGTAAATAGTATAGCGCCTGGCACAGTTAATTGAATAATGTGGATTTGAAAAAATAAAGGTACAGTTACAACGCGCTGTCCATTCATGCTTGTTCAATCTCCACAGGTACGTCAACTTCTTTTAAAATCCTTTGCATGATTTCATTTTTTGTCGTGCGTAAGGCACCTTCCATCGATAAGACGATACGGTGATTCCAAACGGAAGGAATTAAAAATTGTATATCTTCAGGTATACAATATTCTCTGCCGCGTAAAAAGACTAGTGCTTGAACGGCACGTACTAAAGCTAATGTAGCACGTGGGCTTACACCGTTAGCAATGTAATCATGATTTCTTGTAGCGTGAGCAAGTTTAATAATATAGTGTTCTAACGGTTCTGATACGAAAATTTCTTTCACTTGTTTCTGCGCTTCTAAAATGTCCTCTAGAGAAATGACAGATATGACGCTTTCTAACGGTGCATTGTTGCGAAAACGTCGCATCATTTTTAATTCATCTTCAGGAGACGGATAACCAATTGAAATCGTCATTAAAAAGCGATCAAGTTGTGCATCTGGAAGCGGGAAAGTTCCTTGTGATTCAATCGGGTTTTGCGTCGCAATAACAAAGAATGGTTTCGGAAGAGGAGTAGACTGCTTTTCAAGAGTTACTTGTCGTTCTTCCATCGCTTCTAACAAACTAGATTGTGTTCTCGGCATCGCGCGGTTAATTTCATCTGCAAGTAGTATATTTGTCATGACTGGTCCAAGTCTTAACTCGAATTCACTCGTTTTTGGATTGAAGTATTCAATACCTGTTACATCACTCGGAAGTACATCAGGGGTAAATTGAACGCGAGAAAAATTACCACCAATGCTTTTAGAAATTGTTTTTGCTAGTAATGTTTTCCCGGTGCCAGGAACGTCTTCAAGCAGTACATGTCCATCAGCAAGTAATGAAACGAGGAGTAAATCAATTACATTTTCCTTACCGACAAAAACAGATCCTATGTTTTCTTTTAATTTATTTATCATATGTATCATTCCTTTCAAAATAAAAGTGGATATTTCTATATTTTAACAAATTATTCAGAAAATTGGTATGATTTTTTAATCCGAAGAAATAGATATTTAATTTTAATATTACACTTGCATATTTTGGAATATGATTATAAAATATCGTTATACGATGTATCGCTAGTCGATATATCATGAAGCGATGTATCGGAGGTAGTTATAATGAATGCGAAAGCGCAAAAATATATTCCATTAACTGAGGCGACATATTACATATTATTGTCACTAGTGAAGCCAATGCATGGTTATGGAATTATGCAAATGGTAGAAGAGATGACAAATGGGGAAGTCAAGCTCGGTCCTGGTACTTTATACGGAAATACGACGAAGTTATTGAAAGAAAAGTTAATTGTTGAAGTAGCATCTACTGACAGAAAGAAGTGCTACGAGTTAACACCGTTTGGGAGAGAAGTGTTGGAACTAGAGTACAACAGATTACAGCGTTCGGTTAAAAACGGGAATAGTATTTTAGGGGAGTGAATGGAAGATGGAGACAAAGAAGATATTCAAACCTTTCGCGGTATGGAGCGTAGAAAAAGAAGAAGCTTTTTTACGGAATATGCACCAACAAGGCTGGGCATTACAAAAATATAATATAATGTATACGTTTAAGAAAACGGAGCCGAAAGATGTAGTATATAAAGCGGATTTTAGATTGGATTATAAAGATTCAAAAGAAAAACAAAAAGAATATATTGATATATATGAAATGTGTGGATGGAAACATGTAACGAGTTTTGCAAAATGGAATTATTTTTGTAAAGAAGTAGAAGAAGAAAATGAGTTACCTGACATTTACTCAGAAAAAGAGACGAAGGTACAAAAAATGAAGGAATTACTACAATTTTTTGCATTTATTTCAATAACTATATTACCCTCAATGTATAACGCATTTTTAAGTTCAACAGAATCAAGAGTGCCAATTTGGGCGAAAGTTATGCTGGGGTTTGTTGGTTGTATGTATATGTATCTCTTTATAAGGCTCTCTTGGAAAATTAAGAAATTGAAAAGCGAAATATTATAATAAAGAGTGGATTTTTAAAGAAGATGATTTCGTAGATATTATACGGGAATCATCTTCTTTCATTTTTATGTAATTTTATTTTGTTCATTCTTTTTTACACAATAAGAACTATATACTTAAGGTGTAGAGCTATGAGAGAAGTAACAAATTCCCCGCAATAACATAAATGACGATGTAGCTGTTAAGTAACAATAAAGTCATTTGAAACATAATAAAGTAGTTTTAATAACACTAGTTATGATATTAAATAATTGGACCAGATTGTTGAGTACCGTTTTTGATAATAATTTAGATTTATGTTAATAACATCACAGAAGTTATTAAGGTTTTCACTTAAAGAAATTACAAGGTGAATAGCATTTGTTGTTAAACCAATTTACATTTTCTTGCGAATTTAAATGGCAAAAGGGCCATATAAAATTATGAAGGGAGGAGAGTCATAAAATGCAGAGAATGAACAATTATTTTCGTGCTCGTGCGAGTATGGTATACATGATGACTAATAATGAAGTAATGAATCACATTGTTGCTTTTCATATGGATACGAATGGAATGCTCACCTTTGTGGGTTCTTACCGAACTTACGGAAGAGGTACTGGTATAAAGGAAGTTTCTACAGAAACGGCAAACGATGGTATAGATCCTCTAGCATCACAAGGTTCTCTGACTTTGTCCCGTGATGGTCGTTTCCTATTTGCAGTTAACGCAGGCAGTCATAGTATCAGTAGTTTTATCATAGCAGATAACGGGGTGCCAACTTTCGTGGATGTAAAGCCATCAGGAGGTGCTCAGCCCAATAGCATTGGTGTGTATGATAATCTTCTCTATGTCTCCAATGTAGGTAATGCTGCAAACAATTTTGCATCAAATATTACTGGATTTCACATAGATGATAAGGGAAACCTTACACCTATTCCACGATCCACTCATGCTCTCAGTACCTTTAATGCTCAGCCCGCACAAGTTCTCTTCACCCCGGATGGTAGTAAAATTGTTGTCTCCGAGCTTACATCAAACCATCTCAGTGTCTTCCATGTAAATAAAGATGGTACGGTTACAGGACCAATTGTTAATGATTCTTACGGTAAAGGCCCATTGGGTGCTTACTTTCTATCGTCCGGAATTCTCTTAGTTACAGAAGCAGTTTCAAATGCGTTGTCATCTTATTCATTGAGCAATGATGGTACTCTTCATGTAATCAGCGGCTCTGTACAAAACGGATATAAAACTGCCTGTTGGGTTATAACAACGAAGGATGAACGTTTTGCCTACACTACGAACACTTTAAGTGGCACCATCTCCACCTACCAAATCGCCCCCAATGGAGTACTGTCAGTAGTAAGGCATATTACTAGTACACCGCCGGGGACAGCACCGGGTCTTCCGATGGATGTTGGAGTGAGTAAAGATGGACGACATTTTTACACCCTTAATGGAAATCAGGGCACAGTGTCAGTATTTAATATTCAAAGTGATGGTAGTCTAGTAAGGTTGCAGGTTGTTGCTTCATCAAATTTTCCTTACTTTGGGTCGCAAGGCTTAGCTGTTCTTTGATTCTATTGGGCCGCTATATTTGTGTGGAAAAGAAAAATATATGACGGTGTATGAATAGTAGACATGTAGATGAATTAGGAACCTTTGATTAAACAGCAATTGTCCACCTTGCTTACGTAAAACGGAAAAACCCCCTATAGAAAATTGATAGGGGGTAGGGAAATGTTTAAGAGAAAGACTGATTTTGCGCAGGTTTTATAAATTGTTCTGGGTTTTCAACAAGCCCACATACAGCACATTGGACGCGGTAAGTAGGTCCTTGATAAGCCATATGAAAAGCGTTCATCGTTTCATTCGTGTATTCTTCTTCTACATGACCAGTTTGCGGATTTAATTTTACTGGTTTTACTTGTTGCTCGAGAATATTAAAGCGAGTTCGGTTCGTTTTACAACTTGGACAAAGCATTGGTTCCATATGTATACACCTCCATTTGTAGCATTTCTTAAGCGGTATGATTTTATGCAAGTAAAAAAACTTTCTCAACATAAATAGGTATTTATTATATTTAAAATTCAGAAAAAATAAAATATAATAAATGTAAGAACTGGTTATGTCCAAACCAAATCTCCTGTTTTATGCCAATAAGCTGGGGGGCCGAGAAATCGGCCTCATTTTTTTGTGCTCATCTCAATAAGGTACAAGGTTTTTAAAAACATTTGTCGAATTTTTAGAGGTGAAGGTTAAGGGGGAATAATTATGAACTTAAAAATGAAATACATTATTTTATATGTGGAAAAGTTTGAGCAATGTCTTCAGTTTTATAAAGAAATTTTAAGATTGCCAATAAGAGCAGAGCACGGTACATATATTGAATTTGAAACAGGAGCAACAATTTTAGCGATGAATACACGAGAGGATGTTAAGGAGTTAACGGGACTACCTCTTACAGAAGGTGTACTACAATCTTCTCATTTTGAGTTAGGGTTTGTTGTAGAAGATGTAAAGGGAACGATTGAGAAATTAAAAGAACAAGGGGTTAAAGTTCTAGTTGAGCCAATCGTAAAACCGTGGGGACAAACAATTGCTTACATTGCCGATCCAGACGGTAATTATATTGAAATTTGTAGTTCATTAGAATAGAAGGAGAAAAAGAGGATGGGGTTTCCAAAATTAGAAACAGAACGTTTACTATTAAGAGAACTTACACTATTAGATGCAGAAGCGATGTTCCATTATTTTTCAAAAGAATCCGTTATTCGTTATTTCGGAATGGACTCTTTCGAAAATATTGAGCAAGCGAAAACGACTATTCAAACGTTTAGAAAGCGTAATGAAGAGGGAAGTGTATTTCGCTGGGGAATAGAGAAGAAAGGCACGGATCAATTAATTGGTACGTGTGGGTTTCATTTAATTAACAATCATCATAAACGAGCTGAAATTGGTTATGAGCTAGATGATACATATTGGGGACAAGGATACGCAACCGAAGCACTGCAAGCAATGCTAGCTTATGGATTTGAAACGTTGCAATTTATAAGAATTGCAGCTGTCGTATATATAGAAAATGAAGCTTCCCGTAATTTATTAAAAAAAGCCGGATTTCAAGAAGAAGGATTACTTCGAAAATATATGATTCAAAATGATGTTGCTCATGACACGGTCGTTTATTCATTATTAAAAGAAGATTGGCAAAAGTAATGAGCACAAATGAAATAATGAAAGTGATTAAGGAACAAAAGGATGAGCGATTTATACTAGGTATAGACGGACTAAGTCGTTCGGGTAAAACAACGTTGGTTAAAAAATTAGAAGAAAATATGAAACGAAATGGAATCCCGTTTCATATTTTTCATATTGATGATCACATAACCGAGCGTAACAAGCGATATAATACTGGATTTGCAGAATGGTATGAGTACTACAACCTTCAATGGGATATCGATTGCTTGCTGCGAAACCTTTTTCAAAAGTTACAAAGCGATATTAAATTAGAATTACCTTTTTATGATGATGAAACAGACTCGTGTGAAATGAAAGAAATACAGCTTCCTTTAGTAGGTGTAATAATAGTAGAAGGAGTGTTTCTACAGCGAAAAGAATGGAGAGATTTCTTTCATTATATGGTGTATTTGGATTGTTCAAGAGAGACAAGGTTTCTACGTGAAAGTCCAGAAACGCAGAAGAACCTTTCAAAATTTCAAAGTAGGTATTGGAAAGCTGAGGGGTATTATTTGGAAAAGGAATCGCCGAGGAAAAGGGCGGATTTAGTAGTTACAAAATGAAGCTAAGTATAAAGAAGTGCATGAAAAATTTGATAGTAAGATGAAAACCGCATTATCAGAGGAGAAAATGAAAGACCTTACTCCTGTAATTGAAAAAGCTGGTTTATATATTAAATAAAAAACAGATACAGTGGAAGTTTCCACTGTATCTGTTTTTTTGCTTTAACCAAATTATGGTTATTCATACTAATATGAACACATAGCTATATAAAAGGGGTGGGTATTATGAAAACCGAAATAGTTCCCAAAAAGAAGTACAGTATAATAAGATATATATCTTTACTCATCGGAATTATGTGTTTTTTATTCGTTTTTATAACTCCGACGAGAATAGCGAATGCGGGAAATATAGTTGGAGATTATGTAACGATTGCTCTTACAGGTGTAGGTATTATACTTTCAATAATCACAATGACGAAAAAAACAGAGAAGAAGGGGATAGCTATTATTTCATTAATACTGTCCTCATCATTTTTTATATTTTGGATTATCGCGATTATCTTATTGTTTACTGGTCAAATAAATTTTGCGCCGTAATGAGCAATAAAAAGAGTCCTTCATACAAGAAGGACTCTTTTTTATTCGGTATCTTCAGGTTGATATTCTAAAATATCCCCAGGTTGGCATTCTAATGCTTTACAAATAGCATCTAAAGTTGTAATTCTAATTGCTTTTGCTTTTCCATTTTTTAATATAGAAAGGTTAGCCATTGTAATTCCAACCTTCTCCGAAAGCTCTGTTACACTCATTTTTCTTTTAGCTAACATTACATCAATATTAATTATTATTGCCATGTTATTCACCTCAGACCGTTAAATCATTTTCTGATTTTATATCTATCGCATCTTTTAAAAGTCTTTGGAGAACGGCAGCAAAGACTGCGATAACCATTGAAGCAAAGATTAGGAGCATGCCAAGTATAATAATACCTGGTGCGTCATCTCTCTCTGCTACAAGATAGAAGAGTGGCATACCTACCACATATAAAATACTGATTGTTACTGCACAGTTTTTTATCTTTTTTAAAGCTCTAACAGATAATTTCGAGAAAGCGTTACCCTTGTCAATGAAGCTTACAAGTTTAAAAGCTTGATACAGAGCAAAATAAAAAGGTAGCACCGTTGCATATAGATTGATTAAAACAAGATATTTTATAAATGCAATATCCGGGAACAATTCCGCTGCATATTTCCCTATGTTAGGAACTAAAAATATACATAAAGCAAGAACAGGGATTCCAATCAGAATAATAGCTGTCTTTAAAAAGAGTGTTGATCCTTGTTTCATATAAAGCACCTCATTTAAATATTATCTATTTAATCTAACATGAAATTTATCGTTTAACAATAAACTTTTATTTATTTTAATCTTGTTTTTATTGTTAAGTAAATTTAAATTTTAGATGAAAATAAAAAGTACTACTCTTTATAAAAAAGTATGGTGAATATAACAAGGTGATATATATCATTGTTCCTTTGACGAAATATAGTAAAGATAATCGTTCCTTCTTTCTGTAAATGATGTTATGTTAAAAGTAACGATTCAGTCTTTCTTATAATAAGAGTTTTTAGAAAATCAATATTTTTCGTAATTTGAAGAGGTGTTAATGAAATGAAATCGTACACGCAATTTGAACGAAGAAAACACATACTAGATGAGTTAGAAAAGTACAACCGAGTTATGGTGAATGATTTAGCGAAGATATTAAATGTTACAACAGAAACGATACGAAGAGATTTAGATATGTTGCACAAGGAAGGGCAGCTTACGAAAATACATGGTGGTGCAATTAAGAAAAAAGATCAAACACTAGAATTTCATTTTGATAAACGTCGAGCTGAGAATATTGAAGAAAAACGAAAAATTGCAATGGAAGCAAGTAAACTCGTAGAAGATAATGATATTATCGCAATTGAAATTGGGACAACCACAATGCAAATTTTAGATTACATATACGATAAAAAGAATTTAACAATTTTAACAAACTCGATACCAGCTGTCAATAAAATTATTGAGCTGAAAGACCAATATGATTCCTTTGATTGCAGGTTAATAGTCATAGGGGGAATATTGAATACGAATTCCTTAGCATTGTCTGGAGAAATGACGCTAAACTATCTGGATCATTTCACTGTTAATAAATTATTTGCTTCTTGTGATGGTATTTCATTAGAAAAAGAACTGACATGTTCGTATATTGAAGATGCACAAATATATAAGCAGTTAAAGAATAATGCAAAACAAGTTGTAATGATGGCTGATGAGTCAAAGTTTAATTTAACAAAGTTTTATAAAAGCGGGAGTTTTAGTGATATTGATGCGTTATATACGAATGCAAAACTTGATGAATCATGGCAAAATGTGCTAACAAGTAATGGGGTTGAAGTAATAACAGTATAGAAAAACTAAAAGAAGACTATTTCTTAGTAAGTTGAGAAATAGTCTTCTTTTTTTGTTTATATGTTGTTTTATTTTGTTAATTTGTTGTTTTTACAATTAGTTAACAAATTAACAACATTGTGTTAATAATGTACTCGTACAATATGAATTAGGAGGTGGCAAGAATGCAAATAAAACTATCAAAAGCTGTGTTCTTTTTACTACCAGTTGGAATACCTCTAATCTTGTTTTGGATTATTCCGAATTTCATTAGTTTAGGTATTAGTTTTACTGATTGGGATTTTATGACGAATGATTTTAACTTTGTTGGTTTAGAAAACTATTTTAATCTATTTACACAAGATTCTTTTATGCAAGCATTGCTCAATACGTTTTATTTCGGAATTGGAACAGTCATTCCAACAATTGCATTGGGCTTAGGTTTTGCATTATTCTTCCGAAAAAAATTCAAAGGTTCCGCATTGTACCAATTAATGATCTTTTCACCTTGGGTAACGCCAACAATAGCTGTATCCATTGTGTGGTCACTTTTATATGAACCTCAATTTGGAGTTATTAATAAAGTTCTAAACTTTTTCGGAATACCAGGTTTGGACTGGCTTCAAAGTAGTAAAACAGCGATGTTAGCAGTCATAATTATGACAGTTTGGAAATTAGTTGGTTGGACGATGATCTTCTATATCGGCGCATTAGAAAAAGTTCCAGATAGTTTATATGAAGCAGCTAGTATTGATGGAGCAAATTCATGGCAGAAATTTCGATATGTAACACTGCCTATGGTTTCATCAACAACTTTCTTCTTAGTTGTCGTCAATACAATTTCTTCGGTGCAGGCTTACGATCAAATAAAAATTTTAACACAAGGTGGGCCTAGTGGTTCGACGCGTACGTTACTATATTTATTCTTCCAACAAGGGTTTGAACAGTTTGATATGGGATCTGCAACAGCAATCGCATTTATCATACTAATCATTACAATTCTACTATCTGTTATTAACAAAATAACAGGTGATAAGTGGGTGAACTATTAAGGTGAATAATATGAAAAAAGGTCCATTAATCGTAAAGCATCTCTTTCTAGCGTTATCAAGTATACTATTTATTTTTCCATTCATATGGATGGTGCTTGGTTCGTTTAAAACATCTAGTGAAGTATTACAAGGAGGTTTTTGGCCTAAAGAATTTCACTGGGAAAATTATCAGCAAGTATTAGATATACTTCCATTTAGCACATATTTATTTAATAGTTTCTATACTTCTTTCATCATTACTATATATGTACTTGTTTCGTCAGCGCTTTTTGCTTATATGTTGGCATTTTATAAGTTTAAAGGCAAGAATATTACGTTTAGTGTTGTGATGGCAACCTATATGATCCCTGGAGCTGTATCGTATGTTCCTGTATATGTAATGTTAGGGAAGTTTGGTTTGCTTGATTCACATTTTGGATACATGATTTCTATGGCTGTTAGCGTATTCGGTATTTTTTATTTGAAACAAACGTTCCACAAAGTTGGTTTTGAAATAGTAGAAGCAGCCAAAATTGATGGAGCGAGTGATTGGCGAATTCTTTGGAAGATTATTTTTCCAATGACACGATCATCATTTGTAACTCTAGGATTGGTCACATTTATTGGTAACTATAATAATTACATTTGGCCAGCTCTTATTTTGAAAGATAATACACAAAAACTAATTACGAATGGAATTGCTGATTATTTCATTAATAGTTCTTTAGGACGAGATTGGTCACACATTATGGTTGCAAGTACAATCGCAACAGTGCCGCTCTTAATCGTATTTTTGATTCTACAAAAATGGTTCTTATCTGGTGTTACTGATTCAGGAATAAAGGGGTAATTAAATATTAAAGGAGAGTTGTGGGATGAAAAAATTATTCATGCTTCTAACAGTTATAACATTGTTTGTTAGTGCACTTGCGGGTTGTTCAGGTGGAAAAGGGAGTACGGTTAAAGCAAGTAAAGAAGGGGAGAAGGTTGTTGTTCCATTCATTAATGGAGTAGGGGGCTCTCTTGCAGATCGTGTAGATAAGATTGTGGAAGAATACAATAAAAGTCAGGACAAATATGTAGTGAAAACGACAAAAACGGGTAGCTACGATGAGTCATATCAAAAGCTACAAAGTGGATTTGCAGCGAATAACCAAGAAGCAATTGCATTACTAGGTTCTGATGTCATTCAAGAATATGCTAAAAAACAGTTAATCGTACCTATAGATGAATATGTTAAAAATGATACTAATTTCAAAAAGGAAGATTACGGAAAAGGGTTTATGGAGCAAGCAACAATTGACGAGAAGTTGTATGGAATTCCGTTTTACGGTACAACGCAAATTTTTTATTACAATAAAAAAGCATTAGCGGAGAATGGCTTTACAAAAGATGACTTAAAGACGTGGGAAGGTGTAGAAAAGGTAGCAAAAACAGTCGCAAAACGTGGTGAAAATGGAAATGTGACATATGCTGGTTGGATGCCAATGTGGGGAACTTCAAATTTAATTGATGCGGTTCGCAGTGCTGGTGGAAACGTATTAAGCGAAGATGGTAAAAAAGTATTAATTAACGATGACACTTGGGTTTCGGTATGGGAGAAATTCCGTACATGGCTTCATGAAGATAAAATTATGAAAATACATTCAGGTGGAACTGGATGGGAATATTGGGATAAAACTGTAATTGATTTAGTTGAAGGTAGAACACTAGGATTTACAGGCTCATCTGGTGATCAAGGATTTGTTTTTAAATCATTAGGAAAAGGAATGACTGAGGAAGAACGCCTTAACACATTTGAAGCATTACCACAACCATCTTGGGGTAATAATAAGCCAGCGCCAAAACTAGAAACATATTTATTCACATTAACTAGAAATATTGATCCAGAAGTAGCAAAAGGCGCATATGACTTTATGAAGTTTGCGACTACTACTGAGAAAACGGCTGAATGGTCCATGGCTACAGGTTATATCCCTGTTCGTAACAATGTAACAGATTACGGTCCATATGCTGAATTTGTAAAAAAACAACCACAAGCATTAATCCCAGTAGAGCAAGCTAACAATAATGGAGTGGGACCATTTGTAGATCCAACGGGCGGAAAAATCAATGACGCTTTAAATGTAGCGAAAGATAAAGTGGAGATTGAAGGAGTTCCAGCGAAAAAAGCATTAGATGAAGCAGCTAAAGTTGCGCAAGAAGAGTTAGATAAAGTTCTGAAAAAGAAGAAGTAATATTACCAACATGAGGTGCTTTTTAACGAAGGAAGTGCCTCTAAAATTCCTTCGTTAAAACTTAAAAAGGTGTGAGAACTATGATCGAAATAACAAGTACGATAACACTTTCACCATTCGTAAAAAATAAACACTGTTTCCAAATGGATGAAACTGATATTACAAACTTTACATTAACAATTGATCAAGGTGACAGCCGGAAAATTCCGCTTTTATTAATCGTAAGAGATCCTAACGGTTATGTACGTATGCAATACCAAACTCCAATTGTAAATGAAAAACTAGTCGTATCGAAAGATTCAATGTTTTGCTCTGCTGGTTGTATTGGAGGAGAAATACAGTCAGGTAATTGGGAATTAGAAGTCATATATATCCCTCATTGTGCAAAGAAAGTAGTGAAATTTACTGGAGAAAAAGTTGACTACACAGTAAATATAGTAGTGAATGATCAGTTAGAACGAAAGTATAATAGAGAGCATTTTTGTAAGGAAAATGTTTTTATCGATGAAGACCGTTTTAATAAGGTAGTCAATGAAGAGCATCGCTGGTACAAAGGGGATTTTCATGAACATACAGATTTAACAGATGGCGAGATAGATGATGAACTTGGAATGAAAGTATGTGAAAAACAAGAATTAGATTTTTTATATGCGACGGAGCACAATATCGTTATGCCATCTTATGAAAAAGGAAACACATTAATTATACCATCCATGGAACTTACAACTCCTTTCGGTCATTACAACATATTTGGTATAAGAGAATTCGTTGATTTTACAGAGTATGTAAATGAATCATTTAGCGCTGAAAAAATGAATGCACTATTTTCACTCATGAAAGAAAAAGGTTATTTATTGAGTGTGAATCATCCATTTATGAAGCCTTGGGCGAACCAAGTTAATATTAACTTAGAAAATGTTCATACGATGGAAATTATGTGTGATCCAACTTATAAAAAAAGTAAATCATCTACTTTAGAAGCTTTACGTTGTTTCGATCAAATGTGGTCAAATGGTCTTAAAATCTGGGGAATAGGAGGAAGTGATTCTCATTTACATCCGTCTAAAACATTCCCAGGATCAAAAGACCCATCAATTTATGGTGATCCAGGAACATATGTATTATGTAACGGTTTATCTATTAAAAACTTAAAATTAGCAATCAAAAAGGGAAGAATTTATTTCTCTCGATTTAGAAAATTAACGATAGATATTCAAAACGAGGGTGAAACGATATATGTCGGTGATGAGGCTAAAGGAAATATTATTTACAGCATTTCTACTGACAAATCGTCTGAGTGGAGACTAATTATTAATGGGCAAACGATTGAAAAAGAATACGGCAGCGACGTAACCTTTGCATTCTCTTTAAATGAAGGGGCGTACGCTAGAGTTGAGGGATGGGAAGAGGACGAATTAGTAGCGTTTATTAATCCTATTCATAATAAAGTTCAGAATAAAAATATAAAAACATGGAATGAAGTTATAGGGGGAATAAAAGGTGAATAAAGCGATTATTTTTGATAAAGATGGAACATTAATACAGTTAGATTCAGTTTGGTACAAAATTGTGCATCGTGTGTTAGATGATATATTTCAAACGTATCCAAATGAAAAAAGTAAACGAGATAACTACTTAACGATTATTGGTATGAATGATAACGATTTTGAGAGTACGAGTTTACTAGCTTGTCGCACAAATTACTTTATTGCGGCTGCATGGTATGCGTTGTTAGAAAATCAATATGTGGATAAAGAGGATTTTATTCAAAATGTATGTCTTCTATTCAAAAAGTACTCTACAGCAGATGATCTTGTATTTACAGAAGTGGAAGGTGCAAAGGAAACGTTACGATATTTAAAAGACAATGAATATATTATTGGGGTTGTTACGGCAGACGATGTTGATGCAGCTATTCATTCTCTGAAAATGACTGAGTTATATGATTATGTAGATTTTTTAGGTGCAGATGATGGTGTGAATAGAACAAAACCTGAAAGTGACTTTTATCATATGTTTAAAGAAAAATTTTCACTAACTGAAGAAGATGTGCTTATGGTAGGTGATACATTAACAGACGTTACATTCGCGAGAAATAGTAACATTAAAGTAGTGGGCGTTTTATCGGGTGCGAGCAGGAAGGAAGATTTAGAAGGAAAAGCGGATTATATTTTAGAAAGTATGAAGGATATTTCGAAGATTTTATAATTCATGTCATCATAATTTTTAACAATATCTATAAATATAGCTCGAATTCTAGGAGGATATTATGGCTCAACTATCATTCAAAAACATTTACAAAAAATATGATCATGATGTGACAATCGTAAAAGATTTTAACCTAGAAATAAATGATGGAGAATTTATCGTTTTGGTTGGCCCTTCAGGGTGTGGGAAATCTACAACGTTACGTATGATTGCAGGACTTGAAGAAATTTCAGAAGGCGACTTTTATATTGATGGAAAGCGTGTAAATGATGTTACACCGAAAGATAGAGATATCGCAATGGTATTTCAAAATTATGCGCTTTATCCGCATATGAGTGTGTATGAAAACATGGCATTTGGATTAAAACTAAGAAAGTATAGTAAAGAAGAAATTGATAAGCGTGTGCAACATGCAGCAAAAATTCTTGGGCTTGAGCAGTATTTAAGCCGGAAGCCAAAAGCACTTTCAGGTGGGCAGCGCCAGCGTGTTGCCTTAGGCCGAGCGATTGTTCGAAATGCAAAAGTATTTTTAATGGACGAGCCTTTATCAAACTTAGATGCGAAGTTGCGTGTTCAAATGCGTGCTGAGATTACAAAATTACATCAACACCTGCAAACAACAACTGTGTATGTTACACATGATCAAATAGAAGCTATGACGATGGCAACGCGTTTAGTTGTACTAAAAGATGGTATTGTACAACAAGTCGGTACACCGAAGGAAGTGTATGATAATCCAGAGAATGTATTTGTCGGAGGATTCATCGGCTCACCTGGAATGAATTTTTTCAAAGGAGTATTAACAGATAATGCAGTTATGATTGATAAGTGGAAAATTGAAGTGCCAGAAGAGAAGATGAAAGGCTTGCGAAATAATGGATATACGAATAAAGAAATCATAATAGGAATACGTTCAGAAGACTTTTATTATGGAAAAGAAATCGAGGCTTTACCATATAACGCAAAAGTAACAGTACCGATTGATGTAGCAGAATTAATGGGGGCAGAAACATATCTATATTCTAACATTAATGGCCAATCCTTTGTTGCACGTGTGGACACATCTTTAGATGTGCAAAGTCAATCTAATATAGATCTAGGTTTAAACATGGACAAAGTGCATTACTTTGATTCAGAAACTGAGAAACGAATTGTTTTATAGATAATAATTAATATGATTATCCCTTTAGAATTTCTTCAACTACTACAAATAAATAGTAAAAAGCCGATTATCCTTTAGATTACAGGTGAAGTGCACCCCAATTGTTAGACACGGTCTAACAATTGGAGGTGCATTTTTTATGGCTAAATTTTCTTCAAAAGAAAAAATCCAAGCGGTGAAACGATATTTAGATGGTTCAGAGAGTGGAAAAACAATTGCTAAATCTATAGGAGTTACTCCTGTTTTAATTCGTGAGTGGATTAGACGATATGAATCTTCAGGTGAAAGGGCCTTTGACAAGTGCTATACATTATACCCAGCTCAGTATAAACTAGATATACTTTATTATATGAATGAACACGGGACATCTATCAGAGAAACAGCGGCGCTTTTCAATATTCCGTCTTATGAAACACTTCGGAAATGGAAAATAGCCTATGAAACAGGAGGATTGGATGCCCTACAATCAAAGAAAAAGGGGCGTCCAACCATGAAAGATAAAAAAATAAAACCAGTAGTAGAAGGTTCAATAGAAGCACTACAAGCCGAAAATGAGCGTTTACGGATGGAAAATGCATATTTAAAAAAGTTGAATGCCTTAGTTCAAAACAAGGAAAAATCACCAAACAAGACAAAGCGCAAGTAATCTATGAGTTAAGGCATGAATTTCCTGTCAAGGAGTTACTTCAACTCGCAAACATTCCACGTAGTACGTACTATTACTGGATGAAACAGTTCAATCGTCCTGATCCAAATGCAGAAGTAAAAGAACTGATTCAAGCTATTTATAATGAACACGATGGGTGTTATGGGTATCGTCGTATTCGTGATGAACTTATGAATCGTGGACACAAAGTAAATCATAAAAAAGTGTATCGCCTTATGAAAGAATTAGGGTTAAAATGTCTTGTTCGTATGAAAAAATATCGCTCTTACAAAGGGACAGTTGGGAAAATTGCGCCAAATATTTTAAATCGCAACTTCCAAGCTGTAAAACCAAATGAAAAGTGGGTTACAGATATTACGGAGTTTAAGTTATTTGGGGAGAAGTTATACTTATCACCAATGTTGGATTTGTTTAATAGTGAAATTATTACCTATACAATTGGTTCAAGACCGA
The DNA here is from genome assembly GCF_016650875.1 of Bacillus sp. TH30. NCBI lineage: Bacteria > Bacillati > Bacillota > Bacilli > Caryophanales > Bacillaceae > Bacillus > Bacillus sp. TH30. The sequence continues at coordinate 4,959,829 of NZ_JAEKEY010000002.1, forward strand.
CCTATTCCCTTGTTTCAACGATGTTAGATCAAGCTTTTGAACGTATAACAGATCTGGATAAACTCCTCATTCATTCTGATCAAGGTTGGCACTATCAAATGAAACAATACCGTCATTCTCTTAAGAACTGTGGCATTACTCAAAGTATGTCTCGCAAAGGAAACTGTTATGACAATGCCGTTATTGAAAATTTCTTTGGTATCATGAAATCAGAATTTCTGTATCGAAAAGAATTTGAAAGTATAACACATTTCAAACAAGAATTAGCAAAGTATATAGAATACTATAATCATAAAAGAATTAAGGCAAAATTAAAGGGTATGAGCCCGGTACAATACCGGGCTCATACCCTAGAGGCTGCCTAATGAAACGACCTGTCTAACTTTCGGGGGTCACTTCACAGGAAATCGGCTTTTTTATATAAAAGATCGCTTAGCGTACGAAAATCGCTTTTTGTTGGCAGTGCCCTGTCACAATCAAGCTGAGAAAAACAAATAATCCAAAACGAGAAAATTCTTAAGTTGATGGATGTGTGATGCTACTCCTATGTTAAGGTTCGAGTCATTTGAAACAGCAACCTCTATATTGAGTGGTGTTAAAGCGACGTATATGATAAAAAAGATGTATCGCTTGTAAAAAAATTGCATCACCTTGAATGAGCTAATACGACAAGAATCCGTTTCGGGCCTAATTAGGGAATGCAGTACAGATCAGTATATAGTATACAAGCATTCCCTTTCTATAAATACGGTATGTTTTTAATATAATTAAAAGAAAATTTTTGTGTTCTTTAATATGATGTGACATAATACCAGTTTTTTTCTATTTTTGTGATGTCTTTATATTCATTATTAAAGTCGTATTTGTTTGGTTTAGTATCATCTGGTGTGTAAATAAATCCTGAAAAATTATCTAATATACCACGATAAGTAAAAAAGAAAACAGAAATACCATTTTTATTTTGTTGAATAATTACATCCCCACCGTTTTTGGACGTGGATGCAAACTGTTTAGGTAAATGAATTTGTCTACTATCATAATGAACATTAGGAGTTAACTCTTTATGTTCTATAAGTGCTATAACTTTTTCACGATCTTCTTTATAGATAATAAAATCTAAATTTATATAAATCTCATTAAATGGTATACATATCCAAGTAATTATTATGATTAATTGAATAATTAATGGTTTCCAATTTTTGTATTTGATAAGATGTATGATTGTGAAAATTAATATTAAGAAAAACAATCCATGAACTATTATTGAAAGAAATGGCATAACAAATGGGGTAAGGAATTCAACTAAATACCATTTGAAAAAATGATAAAGTATAAGAGCGAGACCGCTTATTAATGTAATTTTGGTTAAATTCTTATTCAAATTTTGAATCTCCTTTCTATACTAAAAACTATGTGATTTTAGTATGAATATAAAATATATTTTTTCGTAAATTTCCCTTGTTTTCATTTTATTAACTTTGTGTGATTAATATTTTGAATATATCATAGATTTGAAATTAAATAAACGGACGTTGAATTTTTATATTTTATATAGAATAACAGTTAAATAAAAGTGAGGGAAGTTTTCAAAATAGACTAGTTTTTTATTTTAAATGTAATTTGATTTGTTTCATGAAATAGATCCGGTTCCGGTAAAATCAGTTGTAACAAGTGAACATTACGTTCATTGTGTATGTTATTCGTTTTTTATCGTTTTAGAAAACTGGGTATTGTTAGTTTCCTGACAATGGGGAATTAATAATAAAAAAGAATAAATATAAGCTTGCGTAAATGTTATGGAAAATCAAATCCTTGTTTACATTGAGGATGTCGAAAACAGCTTATGGAGGAGCAACAATGATGAATCTTCGTAAAAAGATAATGAGGCTAGCATTAGTGGGAACGATTGTACTAGGTACAGGAAGCATAATGAACGATAACGAGGTAAAAGCTGAGACGAAAAAAGCAGGACAGCTCACTTCTTATTGTGGAAACGGGGCAGTACAGAAGTGAAAAAAACTCTGTGTTTCTTTTTAATTAATATATTTATTGGGAAAAACTTCGGAATTTCAGGCACAAATGCTCCTTCTATCCTATAATAGAAGCTATTCTGGACGTAAGCAATTTGTAAGGAATGAGTAAGAAAAAAGAGATTTTCATAGTATAAAATATTTATTATACCTGCGTATAACACCTACTACTAATAATGTGTTATAATACGAATTAGCAACATAAAGGAAAGGAATTAGAAAAAATGACATTACAAAATACTAAAAATTTAAAAAAACAAGTTGCTCCTTTTGAAAAATCAACGGCAAAAAAAAGTGTTTGGCAAATCATCAATACGGTAGTGCCATTTATTATCTTATGGTACCTTGCTTATAAAAGTTTGTCCGTTTCTTATTGGTTAGCATTAGTTCCAGCTGTGTTAGCCGCTGGATTTATGACACGGGTTTTCATTATTTTTCATGATTGTACCCATCATTCTTTCTTTAAAAGCCGTCGTGTAAATAGAATAGTAGGGACATGTATGGGTGTTTTAACTTTATTCCCGTTTGATCAATGGGGGCATGAGCATTCCGTTCATCACGCTACAAGTGGTAATTTGGATAAGCGAGGTACAGGAGATATTTGGACACTTACAGTGAATGAATATTTGGCAGCGCCATTTAGACTCCGTTTAGCATATCGTTTATATCGCAATCCATTGGTTATGTTTGGGTTAGGTCCGATTTATGTTTTCCTACTTAAAAATAGATTTAACAGAAAAGGTGCTAGAAAGAAGGAACGCATGAATACCTATTTGACGAATGTTTTAATCGTTGCTTTAGTAGGGTTACTTTGCTGGACACTCGGATGGCAATCGTTTCTTTTAGTGCATGGTTCCATATTCTTAATAGCAGGTTCAATAGGTATTTGGCTGTTTTACGTACAGCACACATTCGAGGATTCTTATTTTGAAGAAGATAAAGAGTGGGAATATGTGAAAGCGGCAGTGGAAGGAAGTTCTTTTTATAAACTACCTAAAATCTTGCAATTTTTAACTGGTAATATTGGATTTCATCATGTTCACCATTTAAGTCCAAGAGTACCTAATTATAAACTAGAAGAGGCACACAATAATACGCTTCCTTTAAAGAATGTACCAACGATTACTCTTGCTACAAGCTTGCGGTCAATCCGTTTCCGTCTTTGGGATGAGCAAAACAACAATTTTGTTAGCTTTAAAGACGTTAAAAAATTAGTGAAAAACAATGTTTCTATTCCAGTAAAATCAGAACTATAACTTCATCAAATATGACTGACTCCCCTTAATCATTTTCGATTTAAGGGGAGTTTTTGTTTAACTAGTAGATGCACGATATGGAGAAAACTTAAATGATTTAAATTGTAATGGAGGGGATTAGGAAATAGTAATTAATATTAGAGGACGATAAAAATATTGTGTTAACAATTTGAGGCGATTGATATTACTTTTTTCAATAGATATTATGCTTAGTCTCTGAGTATATTTCATCTGGTGTGTATCATGTCTTACAAGAAACGTATGATTTAAAACTTGATAAAATCTGCAGCAAATACATATGAAAATGATGTTCCCTTAATAATAAAAGGGTATTACGCTATAAAATAAATGATAATAAGAACAGGGTAATTATTTTAGGATAATAAAATACAAAACAGACAAACTCAATTACCCTTGAATTTGTCCGTTCAGTTACTGGTGAAAAAGGAGGAGTATGTAAATGAAATGTGTATATAGTCTAAAACTGTTTAAAGATATGTGAATGTATTTAAAGTGGGTTTCTTTACACTAATTTATTACTTTTTAGTTTGCCTAGATAGTTCAACAGACTTTTGCGTACAACGCTGCATAGCTGAAATGATGGCTGTTCGTAAGCCTTTTTCCTCTAATGTTGCTACAGCTTCTATAGTTGTTCCGCCAGGGGAACAAACCATATCTTTCAATTCACCTGGATGCATTCCTGTTTCTAGTACCATTTTTGCAGAGCCTAACACAGCTTGAGCTGCGAACTTATATGCTTGATTTCTTGGCATACCATCTAATACAGCTGCATCTGCCATCGCTTCTATAATCATATATACATATGCTGGCGAAGAACCACTTACAGATGTTACAACATCCATTAATTTTTCACTTACTATCTCTGTTTGACCAAAACTATTGAAAATGTTTAGTACATCTTCTAAATCTCTTTCTGTCATCATTTCATTAGGACATAACGCAGACATTCCTTCGCCAACAAGAGCAGGTGTATTAGGCATTACTCTTACAACCCTTAACTTTTTATGAAAAGCATCCTCAGTACTTTTGATGCTTTTCCCTGCAGCGATCGTTACGACGATAACATCGTTTTTTATCACTTCTTTTATTTCGTTAATTATTGATGCATATAGGTCTGGTTTAATTGATAAAATTAAAATATCAGCATTTTTAGCTACTTCATTGTTGTCAGTTGTTGTAGTTAGTCCATATTTTTCACTAGCATGTTTTAAATTAGTAGTGTTTAAATCTGAACAAATGATTTTATTTGAAGACACTATATTTTTGTTTATCATCCCGCCAATCATAGCCATTCCCATATTTCCGCATCCGATGAATCCAATTTGTTTGTCCATAATAACTCAATCTGGCTCCTTTTATCATAAATTATATCGGTCTGATATTGTTATTCTAAAATAATAATGATATCTCCATGCAATATAAAGAAACATTTTAAGAGAGTATGTGCCTTTTTGCAATACAAAAGATAAAAATAAATTATATTCGACATTATGTAAGTACACGCATTATATTTAAAGATTTTATGTTATCCCGCTATTTGTGGGCAGTAAAACTCCCACCTCAAAATTCAGGTGGAGCAAAGAAGTTAGGTGGGAATCAACTGCCCGTAAAGGCCCGATTGGTTAGGGCTAATAATCAGTGGGGATGAACAAAACCCCCACTGATTAAAGTTTCACTTTATATACCTTGGTATGGAGAACAATATATGTTATTAATCGCATGAATGACAGGAGAGATTTTTTAAAAGATTTTACGTTTATGAATATGAGTATAGTTATATCAATTTTCACTATCATCCAGTATGTCCATAATCTCATACAAGAAACTTGTCATCATATTCATTTTGCAAAATACCTCTTGACACAAAAACGAACTATATAGCATAATATAAAAAATCAAATTGAAAATCGTTGAAGGGAAATAGTACATATGTCTTCTTGCGAAAGAGAGTGGAATTCACCGGCTGAAAGATTCCTCGTATAGAATGTATCGAACCTATCCCTGAGTCTTAAATGAAAGTTTAGGCGTACGCCTGCGTTATAGGCGCCAAGTGGATATCTATGTATATCAATTAAGGTGGTACCGCGGAACAATGACCGTTTCGTCCTTTTTATTTTATTAAGGGCGAAGTGGTCATTTTTATTTTGCCCTCTAATACTATAGGTACAGCATTGATGAGGATAGACATAGCTGCAAACTGTATAAATAAAAGTGTAATTTATAAAAACTTTGATTTTAGACTTGGGGGATAAAAAAGTGAGAAAGCAAAGAATTGTTGTAAAGATTGGGAGCAGTTCCTTGGCAGCAAGTCATGGAGGCATCTGTAAAGAACAACTTTCAGATCACGTTGCTGCATTGGCACGATTGAAAGAGGAAGGGCATGAAGTTTTGTTGATTACATCTGGGGCAGTCGCTGCAGGTTTTTCTGCTCTAGGGTATCCTAGCAGACCTGTGACAATTAAAGGGAAACAGGCTGCTGCCGCTGTCGGGCAAAGTTTATTAATGCAGGCGTACACGGAGGAATTCCGTAAATATGGTATCGTTACTGCACAACTTTTACTAACGAGAAGTGACTTTTCTAGAAAAGAACAATACAGTAACGCTTACGCTACTTTAGGAGAGCTACTAAATCGTTCCGCTCTTCCTATAATCAATGAAAATGATTCCATTTCTTTAGAAGAGCTAACGTTCGGTGATAATGATATGCTGTCAGCTTTAGTAAGCGGGCTTGTATCGGCGGATATGCTCATGATTTTTACAGATGTGAACGGTTTATATGACCAAAATCCTCAGAAAAATGCGGATGCGAAAAAATATCATTTCCTTCCTGAGGTAACAGAAGAAATTGCTTCTCTTGCTGGAGATGCGGGCTCAAAACTTGGGACTGGCGGTATGAAATCAAAAATCGATGCTGCCAAGACGGCACTATCTCTTGGAGTGAGTGTATTTATCGGAACGGGATGTGGACAGGAGAAGTTTTTAGATGTTATGAAGGGCAAAGGTGATGGAACATATATCGGGAATGCTCCTCAAAAAGTGATTAAGATGAACAAGCAATGGATCGCCTTGCATTCGCTTGTTAGCGGACAAATTGAAGTAGATGCGGGGGCAGCTTCTGCCATCATTCAACATGGAAAGAGTCTCCTTCCTGCTGGTGTTACTAATGTGTCAGGATTTTTCCAAGTGGGTGAAGTTGTGGAGGTAATCACGCAACAAGGGCGCGTAGTAGGAAAAGGACAATGCAGGTATAGTGCAGAGGAACTAAGGGATTTAAAAGGTATGCAGAGCCAAGATATTCAAGCAAGAGGGGAAAGGCATAGTTATGAAGTTATCCATAGGGATCATTGGGTTTCATTTTAAGAATAGCGAGGGCAGAGTCCACTGCTCAAATTCTTTAATTCCATAGGCGGGAAACACTTAGTTGGTGGAGATAAACGGGTCTTTAATTTTTACTTATTAACTTTTTAAAAGGAGGAAATAAAAATGAATGAAGTGTTGGCAAAGGGGAAAAAGGCGAAAGAAATTGCTAGAGAACTTGTACTTAAATCTACAAATCAAAAAAACGAAGCACTTGCTGCGATTGCTGATCAGCTGATAGTAGAAACAGCTTATATTTTAGAGGAAAACAAACGAGATATTGAAGAAGGGAAGGCAAAAGGGTTTTCTGAGTCACTCCTTGATCGTCTTATGCTGAATGAACAGCGTATCATCGATATGACTGAGGGAATTAAGCAGCTAATTGATTTACGTGATCCTGTTGGAGAGCGTGTAAGTGCATGGGAACGACCAAATGGATTATCTATTCAGGAGATGCGCGTACCACTTGGTGTTGTCGGAATGATTTACGAGGCAAGGCCGAATGTGACAGTGGATGCTGCTACAATTTGCTTAAAAACAGGAAATGCAGTAATATTACGTGGTAGTTCTTCTGCTATTCATTCTAACAAAGCCATCGTTAGCGTTATTCACAGGGCGCTCAAACAAACAAGCTTGCCTTCAGAAAGTGTACAGCTCATAGAAGATACAACGCGCGATAGTGCAAAGCAATTGTTTACATTGAACGAGTACTTGGATGTTCTTATCCCAAGAGGCGGCAAACAGTTAATAGATACTGTAGTGAGAGAAGCATCTGTTCCAGTACTTGAAACAGGTGCGGGAAATTGTCATATTTTCATTGATGAAACAGCGGATAAACAAATGGCATTTAATATTATTATAAACGCAAAAACGCAGCGTCCATCTGTATGTAATGCAATTGAAACGATTATACTTCATGAGAATTGGGCGCAGCAATTTGGTAGCGAGCTGTTTTCTTCCTTGAAGGAAAGAGGCGTGGAGCTACGTGGTGATAATAAAGCATTGGCAATTGATTCTTCTATTGCATTAGCTTCAGAAGAAGACTGGGAAACAGAGTTTTTATCTCTCACACTGGCAGTTAAAGTGGTTTCCACTACGGAAGAAGCAATTCATCATATAAATACGTATGGATCTATGCATTCCGAAGCGATTATTACAGAGAACGAGGAAAACGTCAGCAAATTTTTCACATCTGTTGATGCCGCGGCGCTTTATCATAATGCATCAACTCGTTTTACGGATGGATATGAATTCGGATTCGGCGCAGAAATTGGCATCAGTACACAAAAGCTACACGTAAGGGGACCAATGGGGCTACCAGCATTAACTTCCACAAAATATGTGATTCGTGGAAATGGACAGATTCGGGGATAAGAATTATAAAAGAACAAGTAATAAGATGAAGACACCCAATTTAATTCGGGTGTCTTTTGTAATTAAAACGAAATCAATATTCATTTACCATACAAAAAGCCCGACAAGCATAGCACTTAATAAGGAAACAGCCATTCCGCTAACAAGAAGCTTCCAAACATTTTTACCGATTATTGATGATTTTTCCCCGCCAAATAATGAATTGTAAGTTCCATAAATCATACCTACTGTACTAAAGTTTGCAAAAGAAGCTAGAAATGTAGTTGCAACCGCAATGGTATGCGGTTGTAAAGACTTTAGGTTTGATTTTAAATCCATCATTGCAACAAATTCATTCGTTGTTATTTTTATCCCCATTAATTCTGCTACATACATAGCATCACTGCCTGATACACCAAGTAAAAATGCAAAAGGGCTAAAGATAATAGAGAAGATTTTTTGAATTGTTAAACCTGCAACAAAGAAGCTTAAAATACCATTTAAACATGCTGTTAAAGCTACATACCCAATTACCATCGCTAAAATAACAATAACCATATTCATCCCAACTAACATACTGTTTGAAATAGTAGAAAAGAAATCTTTTTTTCATTTTTTGAAGGTGAATAAATAACATCATCTTCTTTAGTAACTTCTACAGGATTTAAAACATTAGCCAAGATTAATGCATTAATACAGTTTAAAGGAATAGCGCTAAAAATATATGTTGCTGGAACCATTGATAGATAAGCACCAAGAATGGACCCGCTGACGCTACTCATACTCATAATTCCAAAAGTCAACAAACGATTTTCTTTTAACACAGATAATTGATCACGAACAACTGCAAGTGCTTCCGTATTTCCTAAAAACATCATTTGAATGGAAAAGAAGCTTTCTAACTTTGGTAAACGAGAAATCTTTGAAATGATTGCACCAACTTTATCAATAATCCAAGTTAAGATTCCAAAATACGAAAGAATATCAAAGAAAGTGATAACAAAAATGATAGGAAGTAATGCGCTAAAGAAGAAATCAACTGTTTGATTTTCCATAGCTGAAGGAAATGCAAATCGAATTCCTTCATTCGCACATGATAGTAGCCAACTGAAAAATGACGCAATTTTATTAATGATAATACTGCCCAATTTCGTGCCTAACATAAACCACGTAATAAAAAGCTCCAATATTATTAGAATAACGATTGGTCTCCATTTTATTTTTCTTTTATTAGGCGAACATAGAAAAACGATTAATATTACAACAAAAATCCCTAACATATTTAATATGAAATGCATGTCAACAACTCCTTGAGGCTTATTATTTGTATATAAAAAAGCCTCTATTCTTCCAAATTTGGATTATGATCAGAAGTTATGAAGAATGTAAATTATGTTTGGGAGTAATCTATTTCAATTTATGTATTAAAAATTAATGTTTTTCCGCTTTATAAAGGATATGTATTAATAATGTAAAGCAACAAAATAAATCTATTGGTAGAACGAAGGACAATAATTATTGGAAGTATGATAAAATTTTCTAAACTAATAACTGTGTCCATGTTTAAATTGTTTAGGTGAAATACCAGTATGTTTTTTAAAGACCTTTGTAAAATGACTTTGGTCATGGAAATTTAATAGTGTGGAGATTTCTGATATAGAATGTTTTGTATAGGTCATTAAGCTTTTTGACTCATCTATCTTAGCACGCTGAATATATTCGCCTAATGAAATTCCAACTTCTTTCTTGAAAAGGGAAGATAGATAACTAGGATTTAATACGACTATTTCTGCTAGATGGGATAGTGTAATATCTTCGTAAAGATGAGTAAATATATAATTTTGGCATATGTTTATAGGCTTTGAATGTTTTTGCATTTTCCCGTTTTTAACTCGTTCTGAGAACTCAAGTAAAGCATTCTCTAAAAATGGGGAAATGGCTTCACTTTTTTTTATCTCTTCGAGTTTTTGAATTAATAAATCACTGAGGGTATATGCAATTTCAGGGAATAGTCCACCATCTATAGCCGACCTTGTCGCGAGTGTAATTGCTGCGATGGCAGAATTTTTCTGGCTTCGCAGGTGACTTGTTTTTGACAACACCCCAAGATCTCCTGATTCAGGTAATTTTCTTAGATTTTTAATTAAATCATCCTTTTTTCCTTCCTTAATACACTCAAATATTTTCCTTTCAACTAGTGGATCGATATGAGTTAATGTACTTTGACGTTGCTCCGATATATGTATAGCGGGCTGTTCAATCTCAAAATCATCCTTTTTTAACAGTATATTTTTTTGCAAAATATCAGCAATGTCTAATTTTTGTTGATACAGCATGTAATAAAGAACCATGCTTATATTTAAAAATTGCAAATTGCTTAAAACAGGGAGAGATTGATAATAGCGAATCATTTCCTCTTTGTCTATTTTTAGTTGAAGATCATTAACGATTCCTTTAATTGAGGTTTCTGATAACCTGGAATAAAGGACTGGCCCAACGAGGATATTCCCGCTAAGTTGATCATTTAAACGTAAGTTAATTGAGAAAAAATTTTCAAGAAAGGAAGTCTCTTCAAGTACTGGAAAAGTATAGGGAGGATCTTCTCTAAATACTTGATTAAGTAACACCTCTTTTGAAGAATACAATGGGTTATGCTGAAAATGGGGAGAGATTTCAAATGCCAAATCCCCTTTGTTATCAATGAAAAAGATAGGTGTTTTATGTATGTCAAAGACTAGCTTACAAATATAATATAAATCTTCAAGTTTGGAGCAATTCATTATTTTAACCTCTATTCTTTAAGCATTAGCCTATATATGTACAAGTTAAAATCCTCTCCTAAGCAAAGGTTTTAAAATAAGAGCGAAAGAGAGTACGGTTTAACCATAAATATAATCAGCTAAAATTTTTACCAGTATTCTAAAAAATATACCATAACATCTAAAGAATAATAACTATAATGACATTAAGAAAGCGTTTACTTAATTATTTTTTAGGAGGGCTATCATGAAAAGGGATATTAAGAAAATCATTTCACAAATGACATTAGAAGAAAAGGCAAGTCTATGTTCTGGATTAGACTTTTGGAATACAAAAGGGATTGAGCGATTAGGAATTCCTTCAATTATGGTAACTGATGGACCACACGGACTTAGAAAACAGGCAGAGGGAGCAGATCACTTAGGGATTTATAACAGTATTCCAGCGACTTGTTTCCCTTCAGCAGTAGGGTTAGCAAGTACATGGAATAAAGAATTAATAAAACAAGTAGGAGTTGCATTAGGAGAAGAATGTCAGGCTGAAAATGTAGGAGTTCTCCTTGGACCAGGTGCAAATATAAAACGTTCGCCGCTATGCGGAAGAAACTTTGAATATTTTTCAGAGGACCCGTATTTATCATCACAAATGGCTGCAAACCATGTTAAAGGCGTACAAAGTCAAGGGGTTGGAACGTCATTAAAACATTTCGCTGCTAATAATCAGGAGCATCGCAGAATGTCAGTAGATGCAATTGTTGATGAAAGAACATTGCGTGAAATCTATCTTGCTAGCTTTGAAGATGTCATTAAGGAAGCACAGCCTTGGACAGTAATGAGCGCATACAACAAGGTAAATGGTGAATACGCTTCGGAAAATAACTATTTATTAAATGATATTTTAAAAGATGAATGGGGATTTGAAGGTTTTGTCGTTTCTGATTGGGGTGCAGTAAATGAGCGTGTTGCAAGTCTAGCGAACGGTTTGGAGTTAGAAATGCCTTCAAGCTTTGGAATTGGTGAGAAGAAAATTGTCGATGCAGTTAACTGTGGTGAGCTATCTGTAGAAAAGCTTGATCAAGCAACAGAGCGTCTTCTTTACATTATTTTTAAAGCGTATGATAACCAATTAGAAAACGCTGTGTATAGTAAGGACGCGCATCATCAGCTTGCAAGAGAAGTTGCAAGTGAAAGTATGGTTATGTTACAAAATGAAGCTTCCATTCTTCCGCTGAAAAAAGAGGGAACGGTAGCAGTAATTGGAGGATTTGCAAAGCAACCACGTTTTCAAGGTGGCGGAAGCTCTCATATTAATCCAACAAATCTTGAAAGTATTCTCGAAGAAATTGAAACGGTATCAGGTGAAAAAACGAACATATTATTTGCCCAAGGCTATGACATTGCAAGTGATGATGTAAATGAAAGCATGGTTAATGAAGCAAAAAAAATAGCAGAGCGAGCAGATACAGCGGTCCTTTTCGTTGGACTTCCAGATCGTTATGAATCTGAAGGCTTTGATCGAAAACATTTACAAATGCCAGAAAATCATGTGCAATTAATTGAGGCTATCGCTGAAGTTCAAAGTAATATCGTTGTAGTTTTAAGTAACGGTGCTCCAATTGAAATGCCATGGATAGGTAAAGTAAAAGGAATACTTGAAGGCTATTTAGGTGGCCAAGCATTAGGCGGGGCGATTGCCGATATATTATTTGGTGATGCGAATCCAAGCGGGAAATTAGCGGAAACATTCCCGAAAGTGTTAAGCGATAATCCTTCTTACTTAAACTTCCCTGGTGAAGGGGACAAAGTGGAATACAAAGAAGGTGTGTTCGTCGGATACCGTTACTACGATGCGAAAAATATTGAACCGTTGTTCCCATTTGGTTTTGGATTAAGCTATACAAATTTTGAGTATAGTAATCTTTCAATAAATAAGAAAGAGATAACGGATACGGACACTGTTTCTATCAGTATGAACGTGAAAAATACTGGTAGTAGAGCAGGGAAAGAAATTGTTCAGCTTTATATAAAAGATGTTGAAAGCAGTATGACTCGTCCTGAAAAAGAGCTAAAAGGATTTGAAAAAGTAGAATTGCAACCGGGAGAAGAAAAAACGGTTAGCTTTACTTTAAATAAAAGATCATTTGCTTATTATAATGTTGAATTAAAGGACTGGCATGTTGAAACAGGTGAATTTGAGATTTTAGTAGGAAAGTCTTCAAAAGAGATCGTTTTACATGATAGCATGTATGTTCAATCAACGACTATAACTCAAAAACCAGTGCATCGTAATACGTTACTTGGGGACATATTTACGGACCCAATCTTAGCACCAATCGCAAAAGGGCTTATGGAAAAAGCATTAAAAGACAGTCCGTTTGGTAGTATGACTGAAGGGGATAGTGATGCCTCTGAAATGATGGACGCTATGCTGAACTATATGCCATTACGAGCATTAGTGAACTTTAGCGCAGGTGCTTTTACAGAAGAAATGTTAAGTGAAATAATTGGGCTATTGAACGATGCGCAGATGAATTAATAAGTGTGAATGAATTTTTTATCCCGTATTAATGGGCGGTAAGACTCCTACCTCAAAACTTGGCGAACGCGAGGAAGTGAGGTGGGAGATAATGGCTCAGAAATGTCCGATTGGTTTTGGTTGATAATCAGTGGGGGATGGACAAAATCCCACTGATTAAAGTTTTATTTTATCTATGTAGGACGTTTCTCCAACATGCAAAAAAGGTAAATGAGAGTTAGAATCTCATTTGCTTTTTTTGTACTTATTTTGCTAAATGTAGAATCATATGCTTATCTATCATCTTTAATCATTGCTTATAAATATGAACGATGAGATGGCCATGAACCTTGGAGTTTACGAAGTTGTATAATTTGTCCTGTATGATAAGCATCGTGCAATAGGATATTCATATATTGTTGCCAAACTGGTAGAGACGGACTTGGTTGATCCAGTTCTGCTTCTTGAAGGGATGTTAATGAAAATTGTAAGGCATCATGTACTTGGAGCGTTCGCTTCACTGTTTGTTGCCACGCTTCATCATCATTAGGTCCACCTTGGACAAACGTGTCATCATTATTTTGTGGAGCAACAAATGTGTCATCTTGATGTAAGCGGGAAAGTAAGCGCTCTTTAAAGATTAGTAAATGGTTTGCATTTTCCCAAATCGTATTACTGGCCTTTCCTTCTGGGTGCCAACATGCTTGTGCAGCAGTAAGATTCTTTAAAGCTTCTGATATCGGTGGGTACCATTCTTCTTCGTAAAAAACTTGCTTGACTCCATTTTGTAATATTTCTTTTTTACCCATTCGTATAGCCTCCTTAACTATGAGATAGACCAACAACAAGTGTTAGAGAAATTAGAAACGTACCTACTTATCATCTAATTGATATTTGGAAGTTTCTAAAAGAACAATACGGCGCCGTTGTAGTAATTACAGAAATAAACTTATGCTTTCTAAATCATTTTTCTAAATGTAATAAATTCTCCTTTCTCTTCAATAAACCTGCCTCATAGTTGAACAAGAAAATTAACTATAGCTTAAATTTAAAAATTTGTAGCAATATAAAGTTTCGGAAAGTTTTAAAATTCTAAAAAGTTAGAAGGTATAATTCGATGAATATAGAATTTAATACGTAGCAAATAAGGAGGGGATAAAATGGAAGTCTTTCACGTGACGAGTAGAAAAAGGGAAACGTACAACGTTCAAATGAGGTATTCGATACTTTTCGAATGTGCACTTGGCATTGCGGCAATTACTCATAAAAGGTTAATCGACACGCTTGAAAAATCTCAAAGCGAATGGGAAGAAATAAGACAATCTTTATCACATGAAATGATAGAGCATTTACAATTTGTCGAGAAGCATAATACGTGGAAAGCATTGCTACAGTTACTGTATGATGGAGATTTTATGGATTTATCTCAGTTTGTTCATAATATCAATTCGTTATCGGAAGTAGATTTTAAATATGTGTGCTTACCGTTTTTAGGAGAAATACATCAAGAAAAAAGACGTTTAGCATCTAGCGGAGAAATTTCAGCGGTACAAGAATTAATGGAGTTAACGCATGAACATCAGTTTTTCTCTACGTATATTGAGTTTATATGTAATGTAGACGTCCAGTTATTAAAGAGGCATTTAATTAATGTTATGACAGGATGGTATGAGGGTGTTATTAAGAAAGAAGAGGAGCAACTGCTCTCTATATTAAAGCGAGATTATGAAGCGAAAAATGCAATGAATAAAAAGATGAAACCGGAAGATTTTGTCGAGTGGGCAACAGGTGGCGTTACATATATGCCAGAGCCAAGTGTGCATCACGTACTTCTTATCCCGCAAATTACGTACAGACCGTGGAACATAGAAGCTGATATTGAAGATACGAAAGTGTTTCATTATCCGGTCGCAAATGAAAGTATACATCCGGAAGATTCGTATGAGCCGAGTTATTTCTTAGTTCATAAACATAAGGCGCTCGGGGACGAGGCAAGGCTTCGTATTGTAAAACTACTATTTGAACAAAAGCGTACGCTGCAAGAAATAACGGAAAGATTACAACTAGGAAAATCGACAGTACATCATCATTTGAAATTGTTACGTTCAGCAAAGTTAGTTGATATTCAAGACGGAAAATATGTATTGAGAAAGAAAGCAGTGCAGTCTTTAGCGAAAGAATTAGATGCATTTTTGAATAGATAATATACAACGAGAATGTACATAAAGGGAGGAATTTAATAGAAAAGTTGGTGAGCTATAGTGAAAAGTGTATTGAAAAACCGTTCATTCTTTTATATGTGGATTGGTAGTGCAATTTCAGAATTAGGCGGGGCTTTCGGGACGTTATGTAATTCAATTCTTGTATATGAGTTAACAGGATCGAAAACAGCATTAAGCAGTATGTGGTTACTATATCTAATTCCTTCTCTCATACTGCAACTTATAAGTGGGCCATTTATTGATAAATGGAGCCGAAAGTGGATTATGATTTTTTCGCAATGGATGCGGGCATCTGTTTTCTTACTGCCTTTGGCGATGCTAGTTACTAGCAGTATAGAAGTTTGGCACATTTACGTTGTCCAAATTATAGTTGGTCTCATTACGCCTCTTTATACCCCTGCGAGCCAAGCGATTACACCAACTGTTGTGAATAAAGAGCAGCTTCAAGACGCGAATGCGTATATTGATGGAATGACTCGTCTTATGATGTTTCTCGCGCCAGTAATAGGTGGTATCGTCATTAAATTTATTGGAATCGAACTTACGCTATCTTTCGTATGTATGTGTTTATTTATAAGCGGAGGATTATTGCTTTTCATAAAAGAAAAGAGGGTACAGCAAGAACTTCGAAAAACGTGGCTAGAAGAGTTTCTTCACGGCTTTACATACTTTTTCACAAAACCAGTTATCGTTTGGCTAGGTATCTTTCTAACATTCGTTCAATTTGGAGTAGGAGTAACGATGGTTACGAATCTTCCTTATATTAAAGACGAACTATCGGCAGGGTATGCTGAATACGGTTATTTTATGGCAGGATTCCCACTTGGCTATGTAGTTGGTTCCATGTTAGTTGGAAAAGTAACATATAAAAGCCGGCGAATACTTATGCTTGGAGGATTGTTTATAGGTGGCCTCACATACATTTCTCTAGGGTTCAATCACAGTATTATAATTGCGGTAATTATTGAAGTAATTGCAGGTATTTGTATTTCATTTTTCAATGTTCATAATACGACGATATGCCAACAAACAGTCCCGAACAATATGATAGGGAAAGTATTTTCAGTACGACTATTTTTCATACGATCCGCTATGCCATTAGGTGTGTTATTAGGGGGAATACTGAGTGAAATGTGGGGAGTGAGAGTACTATACTTTATCATTGGTTCGATTATATGTGTCACTTCTTTAATAGGAATATTGCTTCCGTATTTCAAATTTTTAGATGAGGCGATTGAGGAGAAATCTGCATAATGCTAAAGATTCGAAACTTTATAATTGAAAATAATTATCATAATCAATTATAATAGAAGAATACTAGTATTCGTATTACAAAGAGGGAGTGGAATATATGTTTATCGAAACGAAGACATTTACAGTAAAAGAAGGTACATCTAATATAGTTGTAGAGCGTTTCACAGGAGAAGGAATTATTGAAAAATTTGAAGGATTCATCGACTTAAGTGTTCTCGTTAAAAAAGTAAGACGCGGAGACGAAGAAGTTGTAGTTATGATTCGCTGGGAATCTGAAGAAGCATGGAAAAACTGGGAAACAAGTGAAGAGCATTTAGCTGGACATAGAGCGGGACGCGGTAAACCAAAACCAGATCATATCATTAACGTTGAACATGGGGTTTATTATGTGAAATCATCGAAATCGGCTTATCAACAGTCGTAATATATAATTAAAAAGAGAGGATATTTGTTTTTTAATAAAACAGATATCCTCTCTTTTTGATTTATAGTAAAATATGGATGTTAGATATGTTTATTTTTTTAGTTATAAATGGAGGTAAATAAAGTGAAAAAAATGTTATTGATGGCTGCTTTAGCAACTACATTATTATCAGCGTGTAGTGATAATAATGTGAAAGAAGAAGCATCTAAACATGCAGAAAAACGTGAAAATAGTGCAAAAATAGAAGAGCAGAAAGATTATATAATTATTGATATGAATCATTATGAAATATCTCTAAAAGATTCTAGCTCAAATAAAGAAGGTAGCGTGAAAGTAAGTTTAAGTAATTTAAACCCAACAAAATGGAAGGCACCTATAAGAAACGGTAGCCTAGATATAGGTGATCATATCTCTTTGGAAAAAGAAGGGGATAAATATACACCTACATTAGTAAAAGATCTTGCAGGTGAAATAAAGTATGATGGTACAATTAAATATAAAATTTTAGAAGCAACTAATAAGTCAGTAAAGTGGTTTCCACTAAATAAAGAGAACAATGGAGGGTATGTTCCACCAGAGATGGTAAAAGTGGTGAATGCTTCGAAAATAAAAGCTGGAGATATTGTAACGATTCAAGATAAAACAAAAAGTAGTGAAGACGAAATTGTATATGAACTGACAATTGTTGAATAAGTAGGAAGTGGGCTAAAGGTATAAGAGAAGTAAAATATGTTACAGTCACGAATAACTCTCATAATAATAAAATGCTTGGAGGTTACGAATGTTAGAAGCCCGATTACCTATTCAACATGAACAACATAAAATATTAGTACAAACTATCTTAAGCGAAAGTTTATCTATAGATAAAGTAAACGGATTAATGCTCATCGGATCTGTTGCAAGAGGAGATGCATATCCTGAATCCGATTTAGATTTATATATTCTTTTAGAGGACGGACAAAATAAGAAATTTCATTCCGAAACAAGAAAAGGTATTTTAGTTGAATACAAGTATGCTGATTTTAATCAAATACAAGTAAACTTTAAAAATAATCCGATGGAACTATACTCTTTTTTAGAAGGGAAAATTTTATTTGATAAAAGCGGTGAGTTAAAAAGGTTAAAAGAAATAGCTAAACATAAATTTGAAAACTACCGTGTTTCTAGTGAGAAAGTAAAAGGCATTTTTCATTGGTTAAATAGTTCGTTAATTAAAATCCAGTCTGCATTGAAAGCAAAAGATGAGTTAAAAGCTTCATACATAGTTCACACATCAATGTGGACATTGCTAGAGGGAATCTGGGCTATTAATAACAAGCCGACACCTCCAGCTGGATCTGCTTTAAGGTATACTCAAGCATTATCTATTAAACCGACTAATTTTGATGATTTGCTTAATAAAGTGTTCTTAGGGGATACGACAGAGCGGATTTCTTCAGCAATTTTCTTGATTGAGTGGATTTTAACCAATTTGGAGAATAAACAATAGGGCTACTACGATTCTCAATTTTTATCAGTAAAGTGATATTCCGTGTCGAATTGTTCATATAATTTCATTCATTGTATTCCAAATGTTGCATTTTAAAAAACGTTCTAGACTATAGGGGAAAGTATTAGACTATTAAAAATAGTATAATACTTTCCCCTTGAATATTTAAGTGTTATCAATATGAGTCTATATAACCGCTGTTTAAAAGGAGATGAGTGAATGAGGTTGAATCATTTGAATCTATGTGTTGATGATTTATCAGAAGCTAGACATTTCTTTGAAACATTTTTTGATTTTCAATTTTTGGAACAAAAGGGAAAGGCCCTTATAGTGATGAGTGATGAGAGTGGATTTATACTCGTGTTAAGTGATCCAAAAGCGTTCAAGGGGAAAAAGGACGTTACATATCCTGAAGCTTTTCATATTGGTTTTTTGGTGGAAACTTCAAGTGAAGTTGATCGAGCATATAATCGTTTAGTAACTGGGGGCATTGAAATAGACAAGGAACCTTATACAATGAGAGGTAGTAGTTATGGTTTTTATTTTACAATATTTAATGGATTATTAATTGAAGTTTCTTGCCTTGACTATAGAGATGGTAAGAAAGTTTCAAAACTGAATGGCACTCATCAAGAATAATTCTTTGAAGGTGTATATATAGCCCCTTATCCAGTTTGGAAAGGGGCTTGATCATTTTATTCGCTTTTTTAATGGAACACTAAAGTGAAAAAGAAGCGTCTTTTAGTCAGAAATCCGACTTATGAGACAGTTCCTTTATTTTTGTTTTCATATTTTATTATAACTGAAACAATTCTCATTTTTTGTAATATAATCAATTAATTGGAATATTGCGAAAAATGGGGTGTTAATGTGTTAAAATAAATATAGAAAACCATTTATTAACTATCGGCAGGTTAATAGAAAAAGGGTGTAAATAGTTAATAATGTCACAATTAAAATGCAACTAGATAGTTAGGAGGAATCATTATAATGGATACTACACAACAAAATAGTAATGCATGGGATAAGAAGGTTGAAGAAGGTTCTAGATACACTCAACCTGTAAGTAGTGAGGTTATTGAAAAAAGTAAATCAGGTGAATGGGAAATCACAGTCACCACAGAAAAATCAGTTCCTAGAGATTGGTTTCCAAAGTCATTAGTGGGATTAAAGATACTTTGTTTAGCATCAGGTGGAGGGCAACAAGCACCAGTACTGGCTGCTGCTGGAGCAGATGTAACAGTTACTGATATATCTAAGAAGCAATTGGAACAAGATGAAATGGTAGCGGAACGGGATGGATTAACTTTAAAAACAGTACAAGGAGATATGTCAGACCTTAGTGATTTTGAAGATGAATATTTTGATATTGTCGTAAATCCTGTTTCTAATTTGTTTGTAAAAGATGTTCATCTTGTATGGAATGAGATTTCAAGGGTTTTAAAGAATAAAGGTATTCTTATTTCTGGATTTACAAATCCTTTACTATGGATTTTTGATGACAACCAAGAACAAAAAGGTATTTTGGATGTTAAACATTCAATACCTTCATCAACATTGGATTATTTACCAGAGGATGAAGTTCAAGATTATATTAATTTAAATCAAACAATAGAATACGCACATACTCTAGAAGATCAAATCCAAGGTCAAGTTGAAGCTGGTTTTGTTATAACGGGTTTTTACGAGGATGATTTTGGTGGAACAAGGATATTAGATAAGCATATTAAAACTTTTATTGCTACAAAAGCTATAAAGTTAAAGGTTGATTAAAATTTTTGGCTCGTTAGTCGAAGAAGGAAACTTGAAAACAGTAAAAGTTCAATGTATGTCAAAAAGGATGGCAAGTGCCATCCTTTTCCTTGTGTAGTTTGGTGTCAAAACAAGTTTTACTCCTCTTAACTGAACCCGTTATAATAAATAGTCCATCTTTTCACATTAATTTTTCACATCATTATATAGTTCCAGCGCCTCTTTCACATTCAATCTATTTTTCACAATACCATGTATCGCTTGAATCATCGCAGCTGGATGTTCGGACTGCCATATGTTTCGACCCATGTCTACTCCGATTGCGCCTTCTTGCAGCGCATTGTACGTAATGTTTAATGCGTCTTCGATTGAATCTAGTTTTGGGCCGCCTGCGATTACGACTGGAGCAGGGCATGTGCTTGTGATTTTTTCGAATCCTTCGCAGTAGTAAGTTTTAATAATGTCAGCTCCCATTTCAACACATACGCGGGAGGCGAGTGCCAGAAAGCGAGCTTCTCGTTTTTGTAGTTCTTTCGCAACGGCGGTAATACCGAGTACTGGCAGGCCGTAATCGTGAGCTTCAGAGACTACGTTTGCGAGATTTGAAATAGTTTGTGTTTCATAGTCCGATCCAACAAAGACAGAAACGCCGACGCCAATTGCGTTTTGTTTTACTGCTTCTTTCACAGGTGTAACAATTGTTTCATTCGCTAAATCTTTGCCGACTACAGTTGCTCCGCCTGATACACGCATAACCATCGGTGTGCTGCAGTTTTCAGGAATACAGGAACTTAATACGCCTCGTGTTAAAAAGAGGGAATCAGTATATGGAAGCAAGTTTTTAACTGTTTCTAACGGTTGTTCTAGTCCGTGAATCGGTCCTAAAAAGTAGCCGTGATCTATCGCTAACATAACCGCTCTGCCGTCAGGTAAAATTGTGTTTAATCGATTTTTAAATCCCCAAGTCATTAGGAATCACTCCTTCGTTAATGTTGGATTTTCAGTTTGTACAGTATCTTTATTTGGTAAATGTGGTGACTTTATAAAAACAGCTTTAAAAGGCTTATCGGAATGGTTAATAAGATAATGAGATTCATGAGGGCGAACTTGCAAGACATCACCTTGTTTGATCGGAACTCTCTCGTTATTCACATAGAAATCTATTTCGCCTTCTAACGCATAGAAGACTTCTTCGCACGTTGTATGATAGTGATTTTGAAACTCTTGCCCAGGCTGAATAACGACTAGGCCAAGATCGATATTTGGACCTTGTATTAAATATTTAGGCCCGTTATCACCGAAGCGATAGGTGAAATCATCCTCATTCACTTTAAGCATAGAAATCACTCCTTTATGTAATGTGTTACAGCGCACCTGGGGCAATCCACATATGTGATGTGAGGCCTTTATCAGCTAAAGAAAGTTGGCTAGCATACACTGTTTTCCATGTTTCATAGAATCCTTTATAAAGCTCATGATTTTCAGCGTTTGGCTTAAATGTGTTTTCCCACTGTACAAATTGTTCGGCAGTTTCTTCCATCGATTCAAAAATGCCTACGCCAACTCCAGCGGCAATTGCCGTACCTAAAGCAGCGGCTTCTTTTACAACGGGTACTTTAACAGAGATTCCGAGGACATCTGCTAGTATTTGTGGCCAAAGTTTACCTTTAGCAGCGCCGCCAGCAAAGGTTACTTCAGAAGGGAAATTACCTGTGAGAGCTTCTATTAATTTCAAGTTGCCGAGTGTAACGAAGGCGGCATTCTCTTCAATTGCGCGGAACATTTCTTTCTTACCGCATTTTTCAGCATCTAAGCTCAAATTTAAAAAGGATGGTGCAGCATGTCGCCAAGAAATATAATTCATTACATTTGAAAAAGTGGGGATTATGCCATGTGAGCCTACAGGAACTTCTTTCGCTTGTTCTTCTAGTAATTCATAAGCATCTACACCGAGTTTTTCAGCGAGCCGTTTTTCTTCATGGCAAAAGGCATCTCGAAACCACCTCATAACAAGGCCAGGGAAGAAAGCGATTGTTTCGTATTGCCATAGGTTAGGAACGACATGGCAATTTACGCGAAGTGCCGCATTTGGATCAGTTTCTGGTTTTGTTATATTTACTTCTTGTTGCCAAAAACTGCCCCCGCATATAAATGTTTGTTCAGGTTTTACAACTCCAGTTCCAAGCGATGCCATTTGTGCATCTCCGCCGCCAGCAACGACCGGTGTTCCTTCATGTAATCCTGTTAACTCAGCACTTCGTTTTGTGATATTCCCGATAACTGTACCAGCTTCATTTACTTTTGGAGAAAAGGCTAGAGTAAGACCGCATTGCTCAGCAACCCAGTTATCCCAAGCTCTATTTTGTAAATCGAATATACCGGACGTACATCCGTTTGAAGGATCAATTTGTAGTACGCCGCACAATTTATATAAAATCCAATCGTTTAACATCGTGAAAGAATGAATGTTTTTGTACACGTCTGGTTCATGCTTTTTTATCCAAAGTAAGCGAGGTAAAGCACCTAACGAAAAAGTTTGACCGGATTTTTTATATAAATCCTCTTCAATTTCGGAACGAATTTGTTTTAGTTCACTAACTTCCGCTGACGCGCGACCATCAACATTTGCACAAGCCCATATTTCCTGCCCGTTTTTATCGTATAAAACAAAGCCTTCACGCATACTCGTTGCACTAATACCTTTAATAGAAGAGGAGGACGTATTACTTTTTTGAAGAACCTCTTTCGTACATTGTTGAACGAGCTGCCAGTTTTCAGTTACATCAAAATTCATAGAACCAGGGTAACGACTATCTGATTTATGAATCCATTCTTTTTGACTAACAGCAAGTTGATTACCGTTTAAATCAAAAAGAACTGCTCGAATGCTCCCTGTACCAGCGTCGTAAGCTAATAGAGTAGACATTAAGAGTCACCTTCCTTTCTTAATAAGGAGAGGGCAGTTTCTTCATCGGTAATTAATGTATGAATGAACTTTCCTTTTAAGGCGCCGTAAATTGCAGCTATCTTTTCCGTACCGCCAGCTACACCAACGACATGTTTCATATTTTGAAGAACAGAGAGTGGTGTGCCGATAAGACGGTTATGATGGGGAAGTTCTAATTGTTTTCCGTCAGTATTATAAAATTGCCCTAAAATATCTCCAGCCCCGTGTTGACTACGTATATAAGTCATTTCACGTAGTGTTAATTTTTCTTCTTTCACAATTGTGGCGTCTTGAGATAAGCTGCCAATGCCAACTACTGCTGTATGAGCGAGTGAAGCGACGTGAAGCATATCTTTCACGCTCGGTTCAGATAGAATAATTTGTGTCATTTCGTTTGTAGATGTTAGAAAAGGGGTAGGAATAATATGAAGATCGCCTTGCATGTAGTTTAAATAGCTTTGATTTCTTGGAATATAGTGATTTACGCCTCCTGTAAGAGTAACGATTGAAAGACTCATAGAGCTATCAAAATGAATGTTTTCTAGCATTTTACTTATCGTCTCTCCCCAGCCAATCCCAAGTAAATCACCTTGTTGCAATTGAGTTTCTAAATATTGTGCGGCAGCTTTTCCGAGTGAAAATGCATAATCCTCAGTTGGCGTTGGAATAACGAAAGCATCTTTTAGATGGAATTTTTTCATAAGATCACGTTCGATGCTTAAACAGTGCAAACCAGTACCTTTTACGTGAAATGTGACGACACCTTCCGTCCGTGCTTTATCTAACAACCGAACGACTTTATTTCTTGAAATGTGAAGAAGTGAAGCAATTTCTTGCTGGGTTAATTGATCTTTATAATAGTACCAAGCTACTTTTGTTAACAAATTGTCTTCAAAGTTCAGCTGTGACATGCTCTTCATCCCTTTCAACAATTGACCACTGCTTAAACATATGTGTTCGTTATTTTGTTTATTCCAGTTGAGGCGATAAATAGCCCAATGAAAAAAGTGTTCTAGATATGAAAAAAGAAATATACAATGCTACAAAACAAGTAGAACAAAAAATCATTTTCTCAAAAAATGTTCTGCATAAAGGCAGGTGACAACATGTGGAGAGCGTGCCCTTATTACAAGTTACAAAGATGAGTAAATCATTTGCAGATCAACTCGTATTAAAAGAAGTCAATTTACAATTAGAGCGTGGAGATATATACGCTTTAGTTGGAGGAAATGGTGCTGGGAAATCAACGTTAATGAAAATACTAACGGGCTTGTATTCATACGATTCAGGAAAGATGTTTGTGAAAGGGGAAGTACAACAGTTTTCAAACACAGCAGAAGCACATCAACAGGGCATTTATTTAATTCCTCAAGAGCCGCTCATCTTTCCTCATATGACAATTGAAGAGAACATTTGTATCGGAATGAAAGCGAAAAAGAAAGAGCTTCGAAATAAAATTAAAAAGTTGCTAGAAGACTTAGGGTGGAACATTCAACTTCGTGAGCTAGGGGTATCGTTATCCATCGCCCAGCAACAATTAGTAGAAATATTGAGGGGATTAATAAGAGAAGCTGAGATTCTTATTTTAGATGAGCCAACATCGACATTAACAACTCACGAAATTAAGAGTCTTTTTGTGTTGATGAAAAGTTTAAGAGAAAAAGGAATTGGCATGATTTATATTACGCATCGTTTTCCAGAAATCTTTGAAATTTCGAATAAAGTAGCAATTTTACGTGACGGAATGATTGTAAGTCAAGGGGATGTATCAAGCTATACATATGACATGCTAATGGAGGGGTTATTACCGAAAGGTTATAAACTTGAGGAGAAGAAAGAAATCACGCAAGAAGAAATAGAGCATTCGGAAAAAGTATTAGATGTCACGAATGCGTCTAGTTATGCGTTTCAAAATGTATCATTAACTGTACACACTGGAGAAGTTGTAGGGATTGCAGGTATCGTCGGATCAGGTAGGACTGAATTAGCTGAATCAATATTTGGATTAATGCCTTTGAAATCAGGTTCTGTTTTATTAGAGGGAAAATCCATTACGAAGTATTCGGTACATAAGCGAATAAAGGAAGGTATGGTGTATGTACCGGAGGACAGGGCAGGGAATGGCATTTTTTCAATTGCGTCTGTGAAAGAAAATATAACAGCTGCATTTTTAAACAGTATGAGTAGCTTCTTTTTAAATAACAAAAAAGAAAGCGCTTTATCTGAATTGTATATAAAACAGTTTCGAATTGTTGTCCCTCATATGAATGAGAAAATGACGTCTTTATCAGGTGGGAACCAACAGAAGGTCGTGCTAGCGAAATATCTTGCATGTAATCCGAAAGTGATTATTCTTGATGAACCGACCCGCGGTATTGATGCGAAAGCAAGATTAGAAGTATACGAAACGATACAAAGTTTGAAGAGAAAGGGACTTGCGCTCATATTAATTTCTTCAGATATGGAAGAAATCGCTCAATTAGCGAATCGTGTTTATGTGATGAGAAACGGAGGATTCGTCTCTCATTTGGAGAAGAAGGAAATTTGTATTGATGAAGTTACACGCCTTGCGTACGGAGGAAAGGGAGGTGTAACGGAGTGAACCGTTTATTTAAAATGCATGAGACGTCTATTATTATTTTATTACTTCTTTACATAGCCTTCGTTGGAGTAATGAATCCTAGTTTTGTTCAGTTTAGCTCTTTATCTTTAATTATGAAATCAAGCGTTATTTTAGTTATTTTGGCAATTGGTCAATCTTTCGTATTGTTTACGAAAAACATAGATGTATCAGTAGGATCTATTATGGGATTAAGCGCTGCGGTTTGCGGGATGTTGTTAACAGATGGATACAGTGCCTTTATTTCAATATTTGTGGCAATTATACTTGGTGCTCTTATTGGTATGGTAAATGGAATTGGCGTTACGAAATTTCGAGTGCCAGCTATCATTATGACATTAGGAATGCTCGGTATTATTAGAGGTGCAATGTTACTATTCACGGGCGGAAAGTGGATTGAAGATATTCCGAATGAGTATAAACAAATTTCTTCTATTATGATGTTAGGCATTCCGGTAACGGTATGGACCGTTCTTATCATATTACTACTACTATATTTCTTTTTAATGAAAGTACAAATTGGAAGATATTTTTATGCTGTCGGTGATAATGAAGATGGTGCAAGGCTTATTGGAATACATGTAGATAAAGTGAAAATATACGCGTTTATCATATCAGGCATAAGTGCTGGGCTCGCTGGATGTATATTCGTAATGAATATTGGATTCGTTCCAAATCAAACAGGTACAGGGATAGAATTGCAAGTTATCGCCGCTGCTGTTTTAGGTGGTATACATTTAAAAGGAGGAACAGGTTCTATATTTGGAGCGGCATTAGGTGCATTTTTTTTAGAAGTGATAAGCAGTTCACTCGTCTTTTTAAAAATACCTGCATTTTGGAATAGTGCTATTTCAGGATTTTTACTTTTACTCATCATCATATTAGATAGTGTCTTGAAAAAATGGAAGAAACTCCGGCAACTAGAAGAAAGAAGGGTGAATCTATGAGGGGAATACGTAGTTTGTATAGATGGGAAGGGGTTCTTCTCATATTGCTTCTCGTAGAACTCATTCTCTTTAGTTTCATAAATAGTGATTTCTTAAACATTAGTAACCTCCTTTTTAGTATGAACGATTTCCTCATTATTTCAATCGCGGCTATTCCGATGACATTTGTCATTGTAACTGGCGGAATTGATGTATCAGTAGGATCTATTATGGGGCTTACTTCGATTCTTATCGGAGCACTTTGGATGAATGGCATGCCTATACTGTTGGCCGTTATCATTGCGCTCGTAATAAGTTGCATAGCGGGCGGATTAAATGGACTTATTATAAAAATGACAGATGTAGAACCTCTTGTCGTTACACTTGGAACGATGTTTTTATATGCAGGAATCGCCCTTGTTATTTCAGGTGGTTCGGGTGCAGCGGGCTATGAAGGAATAAGTGGTTTACCAGATTCGTATGTGCAAATGGCAAATGGTAGTTTTATCGGTATACCTAATCTATTATGGCTCCTTGTCATTTTAACGATAGTATTTACGATATTGTTTCACCGTACAACATATGGTCGCTACGCAAAATTAACTGGCGCAAATGAAAGTACGGCGAGATATTCCGGCATTCGAACGAAGAAAGTAGTAATTATTGCTTACGTACTTTCTGGGTTAGGAGGTGGATTAGGAGGAGCTTTCTTAACAGCTTATTTCGGTTCAGCTCGTGCAGATATTGGAAGTGAAACGATTTTGCCAGTAATTACGGCAGTTGTATTAGGCGGCACACTTATTACAGGCGGAAAAGGGAGTATTATTGGGACAGTACTAGCGAGTATTTTTATAGGACTCATGCAGTACGGTTTACAAATGACGGGCTTAACGAATGAACAATCTAATGTAGTAATAGGTATTATCCTTATTGTTTCTGTTATTATGAGACATTTTAAATTACAACGATTCACTACGGGGAAAAGAAGGAATTTGCATAAGGGGGAAATGTCATGAAGAGAAAACTGGGGATTGTTATTATTATGTGTATTTGTTTAATCGGTTTAATTGCTTGTTCTAGCCAAACAGCGGATAAGAAAAAAGCAGATGATGTAAAATTTGCGTTCATTCCGAAATTAACGGGAGTTGGCTTCTTCACATCAGGTGGTGAAGGTGCAAAAGAGATGGGAGATAAGTTAGGTGTACAAGTGAAGTACGATGGACCGTCTGAGGCAAGTGTATCAGGGCAAGTAAAATATATAAACAATTTTATTAACCAAAACTATGATGCAATTATGGTTTCATCTACGTCAGTTGATGGTCTCTCGCAATCATTACAACGTGCAAAGAAAAAAGGGATGACAGTATTAACGTGGGATTCTGATGTGAATCCGAAAGACCGTTCGTTTTATATTAGCCAAGGTACACCAGACCAACTTGCAAATTTATTAATTGAAATGACTTCTAAGCAAATTGGGGATAAAGGAAAAGTAGCATTCTTTTATTCTAGCCCAACAGTAACAGATCAAAACCAATGGGTAACGAAAGCAAAAGAAATTATTAAAAAGAAATATCCGAATTGGGAAATTGTAACAACGCAATACGGTGAAAATAATGCGCAAAAATCTTTATCAGTTGGAGAGAGCATTTTAAAAACATATCCAGATATTAACGCAGTAATATGTCCAGATGCAACAGCACTACCAGCAATGGCACAAGCAGCTGAGAATTTGAAAATGGATAAGAAAGTAGTCGTAACGGGGTTTTCGACACCGAACGTTATGCGTGATTATGTGAAACGAGGAACAGTACAACAATTTGGATTATGGGATGTAAAACAACAAGGTGCACTAGCAACTTATGTTGCAAATGAAATTGTTGTAAAAGGGAAGAAGTTAAAAGTCGGAGATAGCTTTGAAGTAAAAGGAATCGGAAAAGTGAAAGTAGAGCCGAACTCTATTCAAGGGTATGACTATGAGGCAGAAGGAAATGGTATTATCGTATTACCTGAACGAGTTGTATTTACGAAGGATAATATTGATAAGTATAATTTCTAGTAGAAAATAAAAACGTCCGAATATATCGGACGTTTTTATTATGTCGTTTTTTTAATCTATTCATTAATTGTGAACAGCTTCTTTTTCATTTAACCCAAGTGTGCGTCCTGTTGAAGCGTGAAGCTCTTGGAACAGTCTTGGATTTTCCGTTAGTGATACGCCGTAAGAAGGGACCATTTCTTTTATCTTTGGCTCCCATTCTAGTATACGTTCTGGGAAGCATTTTTCTAATACTTCAAGCATAACGTGAACAGCAGTAGAAGCACCTGGAGAAGCACCAAGTAACGCAGCGATTGATCCGTCATTTGCACTAACAACTTCTGTACCAAATTGAAGTGTTCCTTTCCCACCTGCATCAGTATCTTTAATTACTTGCACACGTTGTCCAGCCACGACAGTATCCCAATCTTCACTTTTAGCGTTCGGAATAAACTCACGTAATTCTTCCATACGCTTTTCGTGTGATAACATAACTTGTTGGATTAAGTATTTTGTTAATCCCATTTCTTTTACACCGGCTGCTAACATCGTTAAGACGTTATTCGGTTTTACAGAACCAATTAAATCAAGGTTTGAGCCAGTTTTTAAGAATTTAGGTGAGAAGCCTGCAAATGGTCCAAACAGTAAAGCTTTTTTGTTGTCTATATATCTTGTATCAAGGTGAGGTACAGACATTGGCGGAGCACCAACTTTAGCTTTTCCGTATACTTTTGCATGATGCTGCTCTACAATTTTTTGGTTTTTACATACCATAAATAGTCCACTTACTGGGAATCCTCCAATATGTTTTGACTCAGGAATACCAGTCTTCTGAAGTAGAGGTAGGCTACCGCCACCGCCGCCGATAAAGACGAATTTTGCAGTATGGTGTTCGATTTTACCACTATTCATATCATGTACTTTTACTTCCCACAAACCGTTCTTCGCACGTTTAATATTTTCGACACTATGTTTGTAGTTAAGCTCCACATTTTTAGTTTTTAAGTAATCAAATAACATACGTGTTAGCGCACCAAAGTTAACATCTGTTCCAGAATCAATTTTTGTTGCAGCCATTGGTTCATTAGAGTTACGACCTTCCATAATGAGTGGAAGCCATTTTTTTAATGTGTCAGGAGCATCAGAAAATTCCATTCCTTGGAATAGCGCGTTTTTTGAAAGCGCTTCAAAACGATTTTTTAGAAACTCCACATTTTTTTCTCCTTGCACTAAACTCATATGAGGTAGTGGCATAATAAAATCTTGTGGATTACGAATTAAGTTTCTCTTAACAAGATACGCCCAAAATTGTCTTGAAAGTTGAAATTGCTCATTTACTTTTACAGCTTTACCAATATCTATAGACCCGTCAGATTTTTCGGATGTATAGTTAAGCTCACATAGCGCAGAATGTCCTGTACCAGCATTATTCCATTCGTTAGAACTTTCTTCTCCGGCATTAGCGAGTTTTTCAAATACTTTAATTTCCCATTCAGGTGCCAATTCTTTAAGTAATGATCCTAACGTTGCGCTCATAATTCCTGCGCCAATTAAGATAACGTCTGTTTTTTGCTGCATGTTGCTCATGATAATCTCTCCATCCCCTATATTGGCAAAAAAGAGTAGGTGTTTTTATATCTAAGCCGTAAAAAGAAAACACCGCCTAGGCCCCACCTAGGTATTTACCTTTTTTGTCTCAATTATATAACCATCTCATAGTCTATTATAATAATTAATAGACTAAAATATCTAGTGTTATCTGATAATTTTAAACTATTTAACGTTTTATTTCATAGAATTCTTCTGTCATAAGGGTAAAAAGCATAGTAGTAAAGCGGAATTTGGAGAAGAATTCCAGTTTGATGTTATCCCAAAAAAACTTACTAATATTTTTATTACTCTATTTTATCTTTGGAAATTTGTAAAAATGGAGTAAATTATAAATTAATGGTAAGATTATTCTGAAAATAAAACAGGAGGGATACCAATGCTTACACGAGAACAAATCGCGAACTTATTTCGGAATTTTTCTGAGAATGAATGTAAAGGATCAAGTGATTTATACGAATATTTATCAATAAAAATTTCTGAAGATGAGGAAGTTCTTACGTTAGCTTCCTACGCACAACCTGGTCAACCAATCCCAAACGTATTATTAGGTGCAGTCCATTATTTATTGTTAAAAGGAAAAGAACACAGTTTAAAAAGGTATTATTATAGTTTAGTTGAAGATGCTGATACAAATTTTGAAAATGCCTTTCATCAATTTAAAGATTTTTGCCATGAATATCGAGAAGAAATTATCTCTTTATTACAAACGAAACTCGTTCAAACGAATGAAGTAAGGCGATGTGCCTATTTATATCCAAGTTTCTGTTACATATTTAATAAAGTGAACAAACCGTTAGCGTTAATAGAAATTGGTACAAGTGCGGGATTACAACTGTTTTGGGATCAATATCGTTATTCATATGGAACGGAAGAGGTATTTGGAAACACACAGTCTAATGTTCATTTACAATCAGAAATAAAAGGGGATAAGAAGCCATCCTTTTTAAAACAAAGTCCACCTGTCGTAGAAAGAATCGGACTAGATTTACACGTGAACGATTTAAATGCCGATGAAGATTATTTATGGTTACGCGCGCTTATTTGGCCAGAACATAAAGAAAGACTTGAACTATTCGATCAAGCAGCAGCGCTTGTAAAAGAAAAATCAGTGAGATTAATAGAAGGTGACGGTGTAGCACTTCTTCCATCAATTGCAGATCAAATAAGGGAAGATGCGGTGATTTGTATTTTCCATACACATGTAGCAAACCAAATACCTGAAAATGTAAAACATACGCTAGAAAAACAAATTAAAGAAATTGGTGCAAAACGTGATGTATTCCACCTATATAACAACATGTGGGACCGGGACCTTCATATTGATTATTATATTAACGGAAACGAATATTGTGAAACGATTGGGGAAACAGAAGGGCATGGAAGATGGTTTAGTTGGAAGCTGGCGGATGAGTCGCTTTGTTAATGTAATCCTATAGGATGGGGACCTTTTGTTTTAAAATTTAATTTTTTTGATTAATATGATAATACTTTATGATAAGTTGTATATAAAGATAAAATAAAAAGGATGATAAGCATGCAAAAGAGACCAGAAGCAAATGAATATAACCCATATTATTCAACGTACATAAACTTAATACCAGATGGAGATATCATACATATTCTAGAGCAACAAATAAAGGAAACGAATCTTTTATTGAGGGATATTTCTGATAGTGAGGGACATTTCCGATATGCTCCTAATAAGTGGAGTATAAAAGAAGTAATCGGTCATATTGCGGATACTGAACGTATTATGGCATATCGATTGCTTTCCATAGCAAGAGGCGAGACAGCAGAACTTCCTGGATATAACGATGATATGTATGTTCTTAGAGCAGCTTTTGATAAGCAATCTATGCAAGATCTTCTTGAGAATTTAACAGTTGTTCGCCAATCTACTATGCATTTGCTTAAAAGTTTAGATAAAGAAGCTTGGTCACAAAGGGGAATTGCGAACAATTCTGAAGTCACGGTTCTTGCATTAGCAAACATAATTGCTGGTCATGAGCTTCATCATCGTCAACTTATAAAAGAACGTTATTTGGGTTCTAAGGCATATCCAGCATGTTAAAATATGAAAATAAAAAGAGAATGATTCATAGGAAATTTCTGAATTATTCTCTTTTTATTTTTCTGCGTATCAGTGGAATTATAAGTGTTTTTTTACAAGGTCTATTCCTTCTCGTTGATGCTAATAGGGGCACTATACATGCCCATCAAGCTAAGGGTGGGTATTGGGGTTTGTGTAGCAATGGAACCAAATCACGCAATAAGCATTAGCGAACATTAGAAATAGTAAAAATGCCACTTTTTCCTGTTAAAACGAGGTGATTTTAAATTTCAAATTCTTCTTTTACAACAGTCGCTAGTCCATCAATTGATTTACGTAAATCTGTTGCCCCTGGTGCAAGATATACTTTTTCTATTGTGATTTCTGACAGCTTATTTATTAGTAAATTCATCGGGAGTCCAAGTAGCGATTTCATTCCCAGGTGCAGCAACTACAAGCCAATCCTCAAATTGGACCCCAGCTTGCCAGCATTCATAGTGATCATGAAAACCATTTACAAACATGATTTGTTCGTTCTCAAATGTTATAAATAAATGCGGAGATTCATTAGCAAGTTGTATGTCTGTAACTTTTTGTCTTCTTACTTCAAAAATTCTCTTATATTCTTCCTCCTCAGTATAATCGTCAAATTCATCCTCATTAGAAGGGTACTTTTCTGGTGGAGTATTAAATAAACACCATTTCGATTCGATGTTGACATATAATTGCCCATCATAATCAACTGCAGCTTCAAAATTTGTAAAATGAATCTTTATAGTTGCTGGAGAAATACCAAATTGCAATCCATCAACTTGTGCTCCTATAAAGAGGTGTTTTAATACCTTTTCTGCATAAAGTTTGTCTTCTTTGTTCATTATACGAATCCTCCTTTCTGTAAAATATATATTATATTTTTATTGTAATAAATAAATTTTTATGTAAAATGAACTTTTTGTGAGAAACGGACGAATATAGTGTGAAAGATCATGAGAGGGGAACGTAATTTTGGATGAAGTAGAATTTAAAGAATGGCTATATAAAATGGAGTCCGGAGACCCAGAAGCCTTTCAAGTTACTTATGAATACACCTGTAAAGATATTTATAGAACAGTAGTATTTTTATTAGGGAATCAACACCAAGATTTAGACGATATAGTTAATGAAGTGTACATCAAAATGTGGAAGTCAGTAACGAATTATGATATGAACCGTTCATTTCGTTTTTGGTTACATGGTATCGTTGTAAAACAAGTGCAAGATTGGCGTCGTAAATCGTGGCGGCGATTTCGAATCTTTGAAAAGAAGAAAATGTATGAGCAAGACCGGTCATATATAATGGATGAGGGCATTTTACATAAAGAAACACGTAATGAACTAGTAGAAGTTGTACAAAAATTATCGTATAAAAGCATCGTGAAGTCGTTATTATGCGTTACTTCCATGAATATAGCCTGGACGAAATTGCAATGCTTCTTCAAATCCCTGTTGGCACAGTGAAATCTCGATTACATACAGCGTTAAAACAATAAAGAACAGAAATGGAACATATGCCAGAAATAAGGGAGGGAGAAGTAAATGGATTTTGAAAAATATATAACGAATGAATTGAAAAGAAAAGCGGAATCAATCGAACCAAATACTAATCTAGAAAATAAAGTACAAACCTCTTTTCATAAATACCAACAAATGAAAAACAAAGGGAAAACTTCTATGAAAAAAAAGTTATTACTTGGCTTTATAGCTGCGGCTGTTCTTATTCCAACCGGTACTTTTGCGGGTACAACAATAATCGATAAAATTATAGGTACACCAGAAGAAGCGAGAAAAGATATGGGAATGTCAGAAGACGGCTATACAGGATTGATGGAGAGGGTAGAAGTTGCTAAAAACTTATTTACAAAAGAGGACTTTGAAAAATATGTAGAGTTATTACAAGAAACATATCATTTTTATAAGAAAGTTAGTGTCGTAGAAAATGGAGAAAGAAAACATACAGCTATAGGTCGTTTAAATGCTGATGAAAAAAAAAGAGATAGTGAGGTAATGGAAGAGCTAAACAAATATGAGGGAAAAATAGATCAACATTTTACATATACATTTGAACAAGCCGGAGATATAACTGGTTTTCCAATAAAGCGTCCTAGCTATATTCCAAAAGACCATGTTCTTATTTCAGAAGAGGCAAAGGCAGATGCCACAATAGGAAAACCAAGACCTCTTATTACAATGAGATATGAAGATCGTAATGTGAAAAAAAGCCATCTACATCAAACGCGGAATTAGGATTTACAATTCATCAATTAGAAATACATCAAGAGGATAAAAAAGATTATTTTATTGAAGAACCGTTTGATAAAGCAACTGAAAAAGGACCAAATTTTTATAAAGACATTAAAACATATAAACTAAAAGGATACGATATTACATTTGGTGAGTATAAAGAGTCGAATGGACGGGCTATGAAAATAGTAGTACCTGCAAAAGAAAGAAGAAGTGCATACCAAGTGTATATAAACGATAGTATGCTATCTAAAAAAGAGCTTGAGAAAGTTTTAATTTCAGTTGTTGAATAGATAATGAAATGTCAGAAAAATGAAAGTAAGTAGTTACTTTCATTTTTCTTTTATGATAATATGTTAGTAATTACTTACTTACACATTGGATGGAGGAATAAAGATGGGGAAATTAACAGCACGAGAAAAAGTTATGGAAGCTGCTACTTTATTATTCGGTGAAAAGGGGTATACAGCGACAACAATTCGTGAAGTGGCGGAAAAAGCAGGGGTTAGCGAATTAACGATATTCCGTAACTTTAAAAATAAGGAAAACCTATTTAGAGAGAGTATTATTTTACGTACGACACCAGTGGCTTTGTTAGAGGAAATAGAAGAGCAATTTACTGGTAATTTACATAAGGACCTTACGAAAGTAGCAGAAACATATATTCAAATCAATTTGCCGAAGCTAAATTATATTTGGGCTGCGTTAATTGAATCAAGACAAAATAGTGAAATGAAAACATTACTGCATGAGTTGAATTCACATTTAGTGGATCATTTAGAAACTTATTTAAAGCAACTTGGAGAAAAGGGGCATATTTCCTCATGTAACTACCATTTAATAGCGAATCTGTTTTACGGACAACTGTTTTTATACATTATGAATGTTAGTATAGCGGAAGAAGAAATTCAGATAGAAGAGTATATAGAGACTTGTGTAAATTTATTTATGAATGGGATTTTAAATAAAGAAAACGAATAGGGATGGGGAAAATGCGAAATACATTTGCATTACTAGCGTTAATCGCAGGTTTTTTTATGGCAATTTTAGATTCAAACATTGTAAATATCGCATTACCAGAAATGACAAAGACATTTCATACGTCAATTGATACCATTTCTTGGATTGCTAATAGTTATAATGTTGCCTTTGTATCGTGTTTATTAATTGCAGCACGTCTTGCGGACCAGTTTGGTCGCAAGAAGCTGTATATTATAGGTTTATTAGGGTTTTCTATTAGTTCGTTTATGTGTGGTATTGCCACTTCGTTTCATACACTAGTAGTTTTTAGAGTATTGCAAGGGATTTCGGCCGCAATTATCGTACCAGTTGCTATGCCTCTGGGCCTTGAGTTAGTATCGAAAGAGAAACAAGGTATGATAGGCGGTATTATGGGGGCTTTCGGAGGGTTAGCGGCGGCAATTGGTCCTTCACTTGGTGGTGTTTTAACTAATAAATTGAATTGGAGCTGGGTGTTTTTTATTAATGTCCCAGTTGGCATATTATCTTTAATCTTCGTGATTCTTTGTATTAAAGAATCGTATGATCATACTGCAAGCTCTAAAATAGATTGGGCGGGTATGATTACTTCTGCATCTGCACTATGCTTACTTGTATATGCACTCATACAAGTAAATACAAATCAATTAAGTATGTTAAGCTTAATTCTTCTTTTTATGCTCTCATTAATAAGTTTTATATTATTTTTCAGTATCGAAAAGAAAAGTAATAATCCCATGTTACCTTTAAAGTTGTTTTCATATAAAGAGTTTTCAATTTCAAATCTTTCCTTATTTTTCGTTGGTATGGGATTAATGAACTTTTTATTTATACTTGCTTTTTATTTCGTTCAAGTAGAAGGTATGTCTGAACTACAGTCAGGCTTAATTATTAGTACTTTAGCAATTGTATCTATGGTTGTTACAGGGGTAGTAACACCAATTGCAGCGAAACAAGGTAGTGTATTAATAGGTAGTATAGGGATGATTGCTTTTATCATAGCCTCGTATTTATTTAGTCATATAGATTCAAACTTTACTACATGGGATTATATATGGAGATTAGTGATCGTTGGAATTGGAACAGGATGTACTTTAGCACCGTATACAACAACTGCGGTTTTAAGTGTGCCTACGGAGAAAACAGGTGTTGCTTCAAGCGTATGTAATATCTCTAGAACGGTCGGAAGTATTGTAGGGGTAGCGATACTGGTCATGTTTTTGAATCATCAATTGTTAGTTGAAAAAGAAAAAGTAAATAAAGAAGTACTGACTGTGATTGAAAAAAGTAATTTAACAACTATAGAAAGAGAACAAGTGTTGCAAGCGATGAAAGGAATTGATAAAAATAAATACAGTATATTAAAGTCTGAAGAGGCTAACAAGTTATACGATCAGATGAAGCAGCAACATAAACAAGGAATTTTATATAGTTTTAATAAAACATTTTTAATGGGTGCAGTTATTTTTACTTTAGCGCTCATTTGTAATGTAGTTGGTATGTATGTTAGTAGGAAAACAGGTGCAATCTCGTTAAAAGGATAGTTTTATTACATAATACTATTATGTAAACAAAATTAATGAATATACAACTGTCGTTCAAAATGGCTCGTTATTAATTCCGTCTGTGCGTACTAAATTTAGTGATGATGCAAAAGTTACAGATGAGGGAACAAAACAAGCTCTAATTTCTTTAATTCATAGTATAGTAGACGAAACAAGGGAATAATGATTTATTTTGTATAAAGGCAATACTACTGTAAGTTTAAAAGTAGTATTGCCTTTTCATTTTCTTTTGTTTGAAATTTTGTACTAACGATTAGGCAATCATGTCACCTATTTTAAGGTTTAGACAAAATATATATTAATTTAGGCTCTGGCTTACGTCTTTTTTCGTCTTGGTCAAATAAATAACTAAGCTCAAGATTATTACGAGGAAGAGTACGCTTGTTCCTACCGTACCGAGACCAAGGCCACCGGAATCGTGAGGCTGTGATAAATAATCGCCAAAAGAGGCGCCGAAAGGACGAGTTAAAATATAAGCGATCCAAAAGGCCAACACTGCATTTAATTTGAAGCGGTAGTAAGCGACGGTTACAGCCCCAATTAATGCAGCAAATATGAGCGCTGAAATCCAGTAACCTAAGTTGAGACTCTCTGCTACGAGATCACCAGCTGCAGTACCTAAGGCGAAGGTGAACAGAATAGCCAACCAGTAGAATGCTTCTCGCTTTGTTGTGTAAATAGAGTGAATGGACAGTGTCTTCTCACTCACATGCCAAGCAGCAAAAGTTGCCATTAAGGAAAGGGTGAAAACGATGGTGGTCGTCTCTAGAGCGACCCCGAAGTTGTCCGTAAGATTGTCGGTGACTAGCGTACCGACAACACTAATCAGCAAGACAGTGAGCCAGTAAATCCCTGGAACATACTTCTTCAACCTAAACTGGAAGAACAGTGTGATGAGCAAGAGAGCACTCATAACAAAGGTCGTTTTAGTCAAGCCAAAGTTCAGGTTTGTATTTAAGAAGTCTGCGCCTGTTTCGCCCACTGTAGTTGCCATGATTTTGATAATCCAGAAGAAAATCGTGATTTCTGGAACTTTGTTCAGCATCTGCCAGCCTAGTGATGAAACGGAAGCGACTTCATCAGAAATGGATGGATTTTCTCTATTCTTATCCTGATCCTTCTCATAATAGTTCATGTAGGATTCCTCCTTATTAGTTTTTTATGGCCAGCGCCAATTTATATACAGAGTGTAACTAATAAGAATGAGATTCAGATGAAATTTGGATGAAAAAATCATTAAAATAAGATGAAAAAAAGAAATTTCTAAAGTGTCTTTTTTATTTAACAAATACAGTTAAAAAAGTATATCCTTTTTTTGTTCGCGACATTGAAAATACAGCAAAATTGATACTCTTCATTTGATATCCTAAGTTGGTCGTTTTCTGCAAAATAATAGTTTGACATGAGTCTATACAAGCATGACTCACATGCCAAGAACGTCATAATAACAAGCATTTGACGCTATAATACTTGTGTCTCTATGTTGAAGCATGTGTGATTGGGTATTTGTAATACTACGTCTTTTTGTTTTGCGAACAATAAGTTGGAGACTAATCGGTTAAGTTTCTTTTGTATTTAGGGGGATATTAAGAATATCTTATGTATTTCTCATCAGATTTTAATATTTTTTTAGTAGTGTATACCTTGTATCCTACAAGGAAAGAGGAAGAAGACTATGCATGTACTACATTTTTTAAGTGAATATATAAAGCACCCAAGAACTGTAGGAGCGGTATTGTCAAGTTCTAAGCAACTTGCAAAACAAATGGTAGCCCCTATAAATTTTGAACAAGCAAAATGCATTATTGAGTATGGACCAGGAACTGGAGTGTTTACGGAACAGCTCATTCAACATAAACATAATGAAACAGTATTGTTAATCATTGAGAATAACGTACAGTTTTACCGTATACTTCAAAAGCGATATTCACACATGGAAAATGTGTACATTATTCATGATTCTGCCGAATATACGGAAAAGTATGTTCAGAAATATAAAATTACCCAAGTGGATTATATTATTTCAGGATTGCCATTTACCAGTTTATCCCTTGATACTTCTACAAAGATATTACAGGTAACAAAAGAAGTATTAGGGGAAGAAGGGAAATTTATTACTTTCCAATATACACGCTTTAAACAACAATTTTTCCGTTCTTTTTTTGCAAATATTGAGGTGAAGAAAATAAACTGGAATATTCCACCGGCGTTCGTGTTCACTTGCTTTATGTAAGGTGATGGGAAGGTGCGAAAACAAAGCAATATCATACAAAAGAAATGAATTATTTCCAACATAAAAAATGAACGATTTTTCCTGTGAGAATTACAGAAAGAATCGTTCATTTTTTTGCGAGAAATATAAACTATACCTTTCATTTTGGACTATTAAAAGGGCGGAATACTTTGCGGAAAGTTGAAAACATTTTTCGGGTCATATTTAGCCTTTACTTCCATTAACCGGTCAAAGTTACAGCTGTAGTAAGCATCTGGCCAGTCTTTAATGGAAAGGTCAGGTGTATTAACGTAAACGCCTTTTGTGAACGGGAGCATCGCTAATCGAAAATCTTCGGTCCACCGAATGCTTGCGGCAGCACCTTCTGCTTGATTCCAAGTGGCGAATATTGACATGTTCGAAAGTGCTTTTCGGTAAAAATAAGCTGTAGCTTCGTTCGATATTTCAGCTACGGCTCCGCCTAATCCATGGAAAAATACAGAAGTTGTTGCATGTTGTGGTGTATTGTTTATAAAGTGTTCGATGATCGTGAGTGCTTCTTCTGGCAATAGTGCATACACATATGGACCTACACTTTTAAATGGTAAAGGCTCTATAGGCTGTGTTGCAGCTATTCGTGTTGCCGCTTCTACCCAAGGTATTTCTTCTATAGTTACTGTTAACGGTGAACCGGCTTGTAATAATGGCTGCAGAAGTGCTTGCAATTCTTGGACTGATCCTAGGAATACTCCTTGCATTAATAACGATGGTTCCACTTCTGAAGACATGAAGAGGGTGCTCGTAAGTCGCTTATCAGCGCAAGGAAGAGTATATTCTTGCCAAGACTTTAGTACAGATTTTAAATCTGTTAAGTCCCAGCTTATTTCCGTAAATCCCACTGTGTTAATTTTATGTGTTCGAAATTTGAATGAAGTACATATTCCAAAGTTACCACCACCTGCACCTCGATATGCCCAGTAGAGATCTGAATTATGCTTAGCGTTGGCACGTACAATACAACCGTTCGCGTCAACCATCTCTAGCTCAATTAAATGATCAAGAGTTAATCCCCATGGACGGGAGAGTATACTATGTCCGCCGCCTAATGTTACACCTGCAATACCAGGAGTAGGACAAACGCCGCTTGGCACAACTAACCCTTCAGCTGCGAGCGTTTCAGTTAAAGAAAGGTTTCTCCACCCAGTTCCGATTGTAACAGTCCCGCCGTTATGATCTATTTCTAGTTGCTTCATTTCACTTACATCAATTACAATTCCAGCGTTGTTAACGGATAAACCTTCATAATTATGACGACCAGAGCGCATACGCATAGGTACGTTATACTGTCTCGACCAGCGAACTGCATTTACTACATCCTGTGTATTTTGAGCAAAGACAATAATTAATGGGAATTTGTTGAAGAATGTGTTGAACTCCTCGCGAGCTGAATTATATTCTGGATTTTGGGGAGTTACGATACGTCCTGTAAGTTCAATGTTTTGATTACTCATTTAAGCATTCTCTCCTTGCCACATAATAAAATATCTATATTGCTATTCGTAATGTGGAAAAGCGGATATAAAAATAGAACTGACTATACGTTATAAGTAGATGAATGAGTGAGGGGGATTATTCCTAGAATGAGGTTTTCGGATGAATCAGTGAATCGAAATAATAAATAAAAGGCAACACCACACAAATTATAAATGCAGCATTGCCTAAATAAAATTAAATATATTTAATTAAAATCTCCCCAGGTAATCCATCAATCTCACAAACTATATCTGATGTAAAACCAGCGTTTAATAAAATTTTTCGAGAGGGGATATTATTTGGATCGATAATTGCTTTTAGTACGTTTACATCAGTATGCTTCGCTATTTCAATTAATTCTCTTGCAATACAACTACCATATCTTTTTCCCCAGTGTTCTGGCAATAACATATAACCAAGTTCAGCTTCTTTAAAATCATCCTCATTTACTGTTATATGTCCAAGTCCGATAAATTCATTTGTTGCACTGTTATAAACTTTATAAGATCCATACAGTTTATATTTTTCATTGCGCCTTAATAATTTTTCATAGTCGTTTTGTGCTTCATCTAACGGAATGGTGCGCTCTGTAATTTGTGCCATTACTCTTTCATTTGATACGAGCAGGAAGTAGTGATTAAAATCTGTTGCTTCAAATTTTTTGAAATGTAGCTTATGCATATGCTTCCTCCAAACTAATTTTCATTTGTTCTTCAGAAAAGATAAACGATAGTTAAATCGTGATTTCTATTTGATTGCCTTCTGGATCGCTTATTACACTTTCATAATAGCCATCTCCAGTGAAACGTGGTCCATTTAATAAAGAATAGTCTGCTTCTTTTAACGTTTTTGTCAGTTCATTCACACGTTCCTTACTGCCAACAGAGAAAGCCATATGTGCATAGCCAGTTATATTAAGATTAGGCTCGTTTTCTATACCTTTCTTACGCATAAGTTCAAGCCTTGCTCCAGATTCGAACGTAATAAAATAAGATTCAAATTGTTTTACTTCGTTATGATATAAAGAGTTTGCTTTGCCGTTGAAATACTTCGTATAAAAAGTACGCATTAATTCTAAATCATTTACCCAAATTGCGATATGTTCGATTTTCATAGGTTTCACCAATCCTATCTGTACTAATTAGGCTTCCACTGTATAAAAGTTGCATGTACATTGCAAGAAATTTGATTCGGTGTTAAAGATAATTGTTAATTTTGGGTTGTATACGTACATACAATGTGTAATTAAGTGAATGACTTACATAGGAATTACAGAAAAGGGTGAATGAGACTTATGAGTCAATTAGAGCAAACAATGTACGTTGGTGTCATCATGTCTATTGTACTATCCGTAATGATTTTGGGGTCTTTATATTATAATCCTCGTCTTTGGTTAAATGATTATCCAAAAGATATTCAAAAGGTAGTTTTTCCGAAATCGATTAATGAAAAAAAGCAAACGATTTACTTTAG
Source organism: Bacillus sp. TH30 (assembly GCF_016650875.1). Taxonomy (NCBI): domain Bacteria; kingdom Bacillati; phylum Bacillota; class Bacilli; order Caryophanales; family Bacillaceae; genus Bacillus; species Bacillus sp. TH30. Next base: position 5,002,512 of record NZ_JAEKEY010000002.1, read on the forward strand.
TATTGCATACAATGTGATTCTCTTCGGTACTCCTTTCGTTTCAACATATATATTACATCAACATGAAAAACTATTGTATATTGAGGCCTATTTACATAGTTTTAGCATTTTAATGATTTTCAATTTAGTAGATTTATTAATAATCGATTGGCTTATATTTTGCTGGATTACTCCGAGATTTGTTGTTATTCCTTGTACGGAAGGGATGAAGGGATATAAAGATTACAAGTTTCATTTAAGAGGGGCTATAGTCGGTACTCAATTTTTAGCAATCGTAAGTTTATTTCTGGCAGGAATTGCGATAACCATTTAGTAAAAAGAAGAAGGATAGGAAACGTTTATATAAGATAAGTAGATTTATAATGTATAGAATTAAAAATGAGAATTTGATACTATTGGAGTAAAGGGTTTTAATAACGGTATATTAAGCGATATCAATGTACCTTTGCAAATGTTTTGATATTCCGTGAAATCACCTAATTTTATGGAAGCATTTGATAAAACCCCAAAAAACGCAATGGAGGCTATTATGAAAAAATTAATTGGCGCAGCAACAGCAACAGTTTTTGGATTGGGGGCTTTTACAACATCTGCTATCGCAGAAACTATCGTAACAGCGGATGTACTCAACGTACGTGAAAAGCCAACAACGGAATCAAAAGTTATCGAAAAAGTAAAAGAAGGACAAAAGTTAAAAGTCATACATACTGAAGAAGGATGGTCAAAAATTGATTTAAATGGTAAAGAATTGTTTGTAAGTTCGGAATTTACAAAAGATGTTTATCATGTAACAGCAAACCTATTAAATGTACGTTCTGAAGCGAGCACAGAATCAAAAATTCTTGGCAGACTGAAAAAAGATGATGTAATTGAATCAACGCATCAAGTAAAAGATGGATGGCTACAATTTGAGTATAAAGGAAAAACAGCTTATGCAAACGTTTCTTTCCTATCAAGTACAGCACCAATTGAAAAGAAAGCTGAAGAGAAAACGAAGCAAGTAGCGAAAGTACAAAAAGCGGTAAATGCGAAGGAAGAAGCAAAAACGCAGAAAGTTGCAAAAGCTAAGGTAGCAACAAAAGCGAAAGAAGAAGTAAAAGCGAAAGAAGAAGTAAAAGCGAAAGAAGAAGTAAAAGCGAAAGAAGAAGTAAAAGCGAAAGAAGAAGTAAAAGCGAAAGAAGAAGTAAAAGCGAAAGAAGAAGTAAAAGCGAAAGAAGAAGTAAAAGCGAAAGAAGAAGTAAAAGCGAAAGAAGAAGTAAAAGCGAAAGAAGAAGTAAAAGCGAAAGAAGAAGTAAAAGCGAAAGAAGAAGTAAAAGCGAAAGAAGAAGTAAAAGCGAAAGAAGAAGTAAAAGCGAAAGAAGAAGTAAAAGCGAAAGAAGAAGTAAAAGCGAAAGAAGAAGTAAAAGCAAAAGAAGAAGTAAAAGCAAAAGAAGAAGTAAAAGCGAAAGAAGAAGTAAAAGAACAAGAACAAGCGAAAGTAAAAGAACAAGAATTAGCGAAAGCGAAAGAAGAAGTAAAAGCGAAAGAAGAAGTAAAAGAACAAGAACAAGAACAAGAACAAGCGAAAGCGAAAGAACAAGAATTAGCGAAAGTAAAAGAACAAGAACAAGCGAAAGAACAAGAACAAGCGAAAGCAAAAGAAGCAACAAAGACACAAGAAGTATCTAAAAATAACTCACAGTCTGCTAAACGTGAATTAACGGTAGTAGCGACAGCATATACTGCTGATCCAAGTGAAAATGGTACATATGGTGGACGCGTTTTAACTGCGATGGGTCATGATTTAACGGTAAATCCTAATATGAGAATTATCGCAGTAGATCCGAAGGTAATCCCATTAGGATCTAAAGTATGGGTAGAAGGTTATGGAGAAGCTATTGCTGGTGATACTGGTAGTGCTATTAAAGGAAATCGTATTGATGTTTTAATGGGTTCAAAAAGTAAAGCTATGAACTGGGGAAGACAAACTGTTAAAGTAAAAGTTTTATAATAATGGTTATCCAAATAGAAGTCAGTTCTCTTTATTGAGACTGGCTTTTATTTTTTGAGTTAATGTGATGCATTGAAAAAACCATTTTGATTTAATATAGGAGTTTTAAAGGGAGTATTATTAAATCTGCACTAAAACATAAATAAAAAATGAAACTTGTATCATGTCTATAAAATACAACTATTAAGAATGAGGTGAGGAAATATAACAGAAATTCATTGAGAAATAGAGAAGAATAGTATGATGGCAACGAAGAGTTAACATATAATGAAATATATAAATCGGATCAAATCATTTACTAAGCACTTTCACTCATAATAGTGTAATTAAGTTCAAAGGATAGGTGTATTTCATGAAAGAAATAAGAGAATATATTGAAACAAAGAAACAAGGATTATTTGAATTACATATAAAAGAAACCGAAGAAAAGTTAGGTGCTATTTTTCCAGCGCAATATAGGGATCTTTTTAAATTAGTTAATAACGCCGAAATAGGAGAATGGATACTATATCCTATTAAAGATAATAGAAATTTAGTGAAAACTTGGGATGATATAGTTAGACAAAACGTTGAGTTGAGCGATGAGCATATGCCTGAAGATTTTATTATAATTGGTGACGATGGTTCAGGAGATAAATTGTGCTTTAAAATAAATAACGGAATAATGGATGATGAAATATATATTTGGTATCACGAAGATGAAGAAATGGAAGAAATAGCCCCAAGTTTAAAAGGATTTATTTTAGAAACTATTCAGGAAGACGATGCTTTTTAGTGTTAATGATTATAATATAATGAATCAGATGTATTTAAAGCGAGGATGGAATATGACAATAGAATTATATGGCGCACATTACAATGAAATAAAAGGGTATAGAGTAATTGAAGGGAAAGATTCATATACTCATTACTTTGGTGGTCAAGATTGCAATTTGCCAGTATGTAAGCTATGCGGTGAGAAGATGCATCAAATTCTCTGTTTTGATTTGAAAGATGAGAGGCTTGCTAAATTTAAAAGTGGTGAATTAAATGTTTTACCATTAGTTTCTTGTCTGAACTGTGCGATGGTGTGGGAACCTCAATATTTTCAGTTAAGTAATGGGGGTAAAACAGTTCAAATAATAAAGCAGGATAATACGGAAGATTGGGTAATGGAAGATGAGTATAAGCTACCGGTTCACCTACCAAAAACGAATGTAAAGTTAACGAATATGAAAAATGAAGATATACCTACTGATGAAGATAGTTACTGGGAAGCTTTTGACTTATTCGGTTCGGAATATGTATGTAGATTATTAGGGGCACCATTATATGAAGATCTTCCAGAAGATTTGGCATGCCCAAGTTGTTCAGAAGCGATGATGTATGTTGCTACAATTACACAAGACCTTGAAAAACGGGAACTTATTTCAGTAGTTGATTTTCAGTTTGGGGAAATGAATATATATTATTATTTATGTAAAGAGTGTTCCGTTATGAAAACTGAAATACAAAGTACATAATAAAAATAAGACTGACTCATTCTGTCAGTCTTATTTTTGTTTTGTAACCTCATTAAGAATCGCATGAAATATGTCTTTTTGTGTGAAATTATCTGTAAAAACAGTTTCTCTATCTACTTCAATTGTATCGTGAGGATTATACCATTTACTCAATAAATCCTCTCCAAACTCAAGTCGTTTTTCTCTAGTATTATGCCGTCTAATCGTTTCTTCGAGAGATAAATCGAAGTAATATGTATACGCGTTTCCTTCAAAATAATATATCAATTCTTTTAACATATCTCCATATCTACGACTGTTTAATATACCTTCTAAAATGACAAATTCACATTTTCCTTTTCCGTACTTCGTAATTTCAAATAGTAAATCATGAGATAAGTTACCCATTGTGTCGTGCACTTTTAGCATATCCCTGCGCACAACGTCTTGTGAGACTAGAAGTGTTCCTTGCCCGAAATGTTCTTGCAGTTCCTTTGCGATTGTTGTTTTGCCACTTGCGGAGTTTCCTCGAAGAATAATTAATGTTGATTTCAAAGTCTCATCTCCAAATTATTTTAGTTTTTTAGGTCTTGTTACAAAAGAACTTCATTATGGGAAACATTCTTTTAGTTTGTTAAGTAATAGTTTATGATACTCAGTATAAGTTGAACAGAATAATTTCTTATTGTGGGATTATGCAAGTAAAGCTGTTTTAAAAAATTACTATCCGTATATAGAAAAGTTATTATAAGAGTAACTAATAAGGAGGTGGCCTATGTTATTCCAAAAGGGACAATTATTAGTTAGATATGTAACAAAAAACGATGCACCTATCATTTCTAAATGGTTAAAAGACCCAGAAGTCCTACAGTATTACGAAGGAAGAGATAATCCGCAATCTGTAGAAAAGGTACTTGAACATTTTATACATCATCCAAACAGTAATGAAAAAAGATGTTTAATAGAATTCGATGAAGTGCCGATCGGTTACATTCAAATGTATCCAGTTGATTCTGAATGGAAAGCGTTATATGGATATGAAGAATCGCAGAATGTATGGGGAATGGACCAATTTATCGGTGAACCGATCTTTTGGGGAAAAGGAATTGGAACACAACTTGTTCAAGCAGCTATTACATACATTATGGAGAAATTGGGTGCGGAAGCAATCGCGATGGATCCGAGAGTAAATAATGAACGTGCGATAAGCTGTTATGAAAAATGCGGATTTAAAAAGGTGAAGATATTAAAGAAACATGAACTGCATGAGGGGAAATTAGAAGATTGTTGGATGGTAGAATATAAACAATTATAATAAATATGCAGGGGCTTATAAAAATAAAGGGAGCTGTGTGAAATGAAAAAGGCATTACTAGTTATTGATGTGCAAGCGGGTATGTATACAGCAGGAATCCCAGTACATAATGGGGAAAAGTTTTTAGAAACGTTGCAAGAGCTCATTGGGGAATGTCGTTCAAATAGTATTCCGGTTATTTATGTCCAACATAATGGACCTAAGGATCATCCATTAGAAAAAGGGACAGATGGTTGGAAAGTACATGCGGCGATTGCACCGCGAGAAGGGGAGCTTGTCGTTGAAAAGACGACTCCAGACTCATTCCATAAGACAAACTTAAACGAAGTGTTACAAGGAAAAGGGATTGAGCATGTTATTATTTCAGGAATGCAAACAGAGTACTGTGTTGATACGACAACGCGAAGAGCGTTTAGTGAAGGGTATAAAGTAACATTAGTAAGTGATGCACATAGCTCATTTGACACAGATGTATTACGCGCTGAAGATATTGTAAAACATCATAATGTTGTATTTGGATCATTTGCAGATGTTATTACGTTAAAAGATTTAAAAGTAAAAGCGTAATTACAGAAGTTGCTGTCTCTTAATGGGGCAGCTTTTTTATTTGAAGATAGGCTATCAAACGTTGTCGATAAATCGATATTTCTTGTCGAATTGTTGATATAATTTCATTCACCGTATTGATATCACAAAAAAACAAAAAGGAGTACCACATTATCAACAAGGGTACTCCTTCACCAAAACGTTATTTCTTCTTATCTTTATCCAACACATTCTGTTCTTCAGCAAACTCGGTACCATATGCAAACCGGCGATTAATTCGAATGTTATCATTGCTGTGCCTTGTGTGGGAATTAGAAAAGCGATGGACGATTACTTCTGATAATGTAAAGACGATGGCAGAAAGGATACTGCCCCATGCAATTTGCATGTAGTTGTCTAATAAAATATTACCAAAAATCCAAACGCTTAAATACGTAAGTAAGAAATCCGTCATAATGGCAGCGGAATTGCCAATTCGATTTAAAATAATTTTATCAACAAACATATAAGAAACGATTGTGACGAAGAGACTAAAAGAAATGATTTGGACGAGCGTTGCTGGGAAAAATAGAGCTAGTCCGATACTAAAAGCGATGATGCATGATATAAATTTGATAAGTATTACAGTAATATCACTCAATATTTACACCTCCCATTTATACATAGTTTTACAATAAATTCAGGAGTTCATACATTGGAACGGTTTAATTTATATAAAACTTTATCATGCTGAAATTTTATCTAAATATTAAAAAAACAATTAAAAAATGTTATAGTGAAATGAGAGTGTATGCCATTTTTAGGTAAGGGGGAATCCGGGATGTGGATAACTTCAGAAGTAGAAATTCCAGATGAGTTAATCGATCACCTTGAACAAGGTAAGTTAGTATTATTCGTTGGAGCAGGAGTTTCTATGAAGGGGAAATCAAACTTACCGAATTTCGATGATTTAGTTGATGAAATTTCGAAAGCTTTATATGTCGAAAGGCGTGAGATGACAGAACCCCACGATTATTATCTCGGTAAAATTGCGAAAACGAAAGATGTGCATCAAGTTGCAAGAGACCTCGTTAATATAGAAAAATCAAAACCAAATCCATTACACTATGCGATTCCAAGGCTGTTTCCGTTAGATACGGATGTTCGAATTGTAACGACAAACTTTGATCAACATTTTACGTCTGTAATTACAGAAATGAATAGAGAGCTGAATATTTATTATGCACCTGCTTTACCGACAGGGAGAGCGTTTAAAGGGTTGGCTTACATACATGGGAATGTAGAACAAGAGAAAGAAGCTTTAATTTTAACGGATGGTGATTTTGGAAGGGCTTACCTAACAGAAGGGTGGGCGAGACGATTTTTAGTTGATCTATTCTCAAATTACACTGTTTTATTCGTTGGGTATAGTCATAATGATCCTGTAATGAAATATTTAGCAACAGGCTTACCACCGAGTACAAGGCGTTATGCTTTCGTCGCACAAGGTGATAATACATATCATTGGGAGCATTTAGGGATAAGACCGATTGTGTATCCGAATAAAGCAAATAATCATCAGGCGCTTGTGAAAGCGGTGAAGCGGTGGGCGGAATTAATGGGGGATAATTATATTACGAAAAGAATGCGTATTCGTGATATTGTAACCGTTCCTCCATCAGTAGAGCAGGAGCAATTATCCTATATAAAACAGTCAATAAAAAAAATTGAAACCGTTCGGTACTTCGTTGAATTTGCTCGTGATTATGAATGGGTGGAATGGCTTGAAGCAGAAGGGAAACTAAGAAATTTATTTCTGCTTACAGCAAATTATGATGAAGTAGATGAATTGCTTGCGGAATGGTTAGTGGAGCAATTTCTATTTAGTCATCAAAAAGAACTATTTCAATTGATTTTTAAAAATCATTCTAAAATATCCCCGTTATGGTGGCGAACAATTTGTACTTACTTAAACGAAACGAAAGAAACGATGGACCCTTTGTTGTTTGCAAGATGGACATTGCTTTTATTAGAAACAGCAGAGAAAGATAGTAGCTCTATTGAAATGATCACATATTTATTGCAAAAATGTTCTTTCCCTGAGCATAAAGAAATTGGCTTGTTGCTATTAACGTTTATTTTAGATGGGAAACTTAAATTGAAGCGTGTAAGAAGATGGGGAAATGATACGCAAGAGTCGATTGAACTCGAGGAATCGAGTCGTATACCGATGCCTATTTTTTCTCATGTGGAGCGAATTTGGAAAGAGAAAATGAGACCACATATCGCTTACTACGCAAATCCGATTATGGTTACGGGGTTAGAAAAGATACAACTATTGTCATTAAGACAAAATGCACTGAAAAGAAGAGATAGAGAAATTTCAGAGCAGGAGTTACAGCAAAATGATTTTACATTTTTAATTCAAATTGTAAAAGAGTGTCTTACATATTTATGTGAAAACAATGAGAAAAAAGCAAATCATTATATTACAGAAATGATAGAAACTGATAGTGTACTTCAAAAGCGAATTGCAATTGAAGCAATGATTAATAATGTATTCGTTACAGCGGATGACAAACTGAAGTGGTTGTTACATGTAGATGTTCTGTTAGATTTCACATGTAAACATGAAGTGTTTCAACTTTTAAAGAATTATTACGCAGATGCTTTAGAGGAAACGAAAGAAGAAGTAATTCAACATGTATTAGAGTATCTTGCAGAAGAGAGGGCGTTTGATGCTTGTCTTGTATTAGACTTACTATTCACGTGTGATTCGAATAGTAAGTGTACGGCGGAAGGATACGAGCTAATGAAACAGAAACACCCCCATTTTTCTTCAGATCTATACAGTGTTCCAAAGAAAGAGGCAAATGAACAACGTATTACATGCAATGTAACAGCTGATGGATTACTACAGCTGAAAGACGATGAAATAATGGAGCAAGTTCGGCAATTTTCAAGAGACGGTGTTTTTGAACAACGCCATTTTTTAGAGATGTTATCAAAAGCGTGTAAATTGAATGTAGAGTGGAGTATTTCGTTTGCTTATCAACTAGTAGGCGTGCACGAAATTAGTAATGAAGTATGGTTTGTGTGTATTAGAGAGTGGCGAAATAACCGGAATTTGGCGAATGAACAAATTCAAAAAATCATTCCGTTATTGCAGAAATTTATTAGAAATACTGCTTTTCATTGGTTAATTAGTAGTTTTCTATATGAAATTAGTAATCGATTAGAAGAGTTAGATGAAAATAGTATACGGATTGTAAAACGCTTTGCCTTTTCTGTACTTCCACAAGTTATGAGAGGGGAATCGGATTTTAAAATTGGAAAACAAGAGTTTTACAATGAATCCATTCAGCACCCTGTTGGGAAGATGACTGCTGTATTACTAAAACTGCTAGCATATGATCATTTATACGATCGCAACGTGTATGAATATTTATTTTTATTTGAGGAACAGGTAAGGGTTACTTCGGAACGTACAAACTTTATGTTTGCTCGTTTAACAGCAGATATTACGTTTTTATACCATATTGAGAAGCAATGGTGTCGGAAAAATGTACTACCTTACTTAGATTTAAAGAAAGAAAGTGAGCTTACGAAATATGCGTGGGCGGGATTATGTTATACGCAAATTAATCTACCTTTGTTTACAGAAATAAGACGATATATTAAGTATGCAGTAGAACATTTAGATGCACTACATCCATATACGAGAGAAGCATTTTTAAAATGGCTTAGCTTTGTATTTATTAAATGCGTATTATATTGGGAGCAAAAAACAGATTGGTTATATCCACTTTTGATGCAAGAAAACGAAGAGAATAAAATTAAATTTATGCAGTATTTATGCTACTACGTAAAAACGTTAAGTGGTAAGGAACAACAAAAATTTTGGACAGCGTGGCTTAGTGTGTTTTTAAGAGAACGTCCGAAAATGGGCGTAATAACAACGAGAGAATATATGATGCTTTTACGTATTGTTTTATGCATGGTTGAGGTTTTAGAAAAAGGATTAAATATTATTTCTAGTAAATTTCAAGGTGTGGAAGGACAATCTAATCAAGAAGAAATGAAACAGTTGTTTATAGAGATACTTGAAAAGAAAGAGCGTATGAAAGCGTATAAAGAATTGTATGCAAATGTGTTTTTCACTTTACTGCAGACGTGTCAAGAAGCCGATTTACTTGAAAGTGAGATCATACAAATAAAAGAACTATTAACCAGGTATGAAGTAGAAAGACATGTATTAAATTTAATAGAAAATGAAATAATTCGCATCGGAATCGTAACGGAGAATTTACAAGAGGAATCATAGGGCGGAAGTGGAATTTTAAAAAAATATATAAAAAGTTATTGACAGTGTTTTGAAAAGCGTTCTATAATACGAATCATACTTATTCAATTTCAAAAACATTTGAATAAACAAAGTGCAATGAAGAGATCACAGTAGTGGTTAGTCTTACTGTAACAGAGAGCTGGTGGTTGGTGTGAACCAGTACAGGGATAATCATGAATTACAGTCTTGGAGCATCTTTTTCGTAGTAAAGATAGTATTGTCTTTATGAAGGAAAAGCGGTCAAATGATCGTTAACAGTGAAGAGAGGTAGACGGAAAGTTAGTCTACAACTAGGGTGGTACCGCGATAAATATCGTCCCTACTGATGTATTCAGTAGGGACTTTTTGTATTTTAGTGGTCCAACTTGAAAATAAAATAGTCATGCATTGAAAGGAAAAGCAGTAGTTGTTGTTTCCCTGTAACAGAGAGCTGGTGGTTGGTGCGAACCAGTACAAAAACAAGAGCGAATTACAGTCCTGGAGCATCTTTTTCGTAGTAAAGATAGTTATTGTCTTTATGAAGGGAAAGACGGTCAGATGATCGTTAACAATGAAGAGAGGTAGGCGAAATAAGTCTACAACTAGGGTGGTACCGCGATAAATATCGTCCCTACTGATGTATTCAGTAGGGCTTTTTTGTACAAAAAAGTGGCTTATTAACTAGTAGTTAGTGTCTTTATGGTAATTATTAGTTTAAAATAAGAAGAGGTATCGATTCCACTTTAAATTTGTATAATTAGCCAGTTCAGAAAATAGAGAATTTTTCATTCTCTTACTATACTTTTAAAACATTAGAGGAGGATTTCCAAATGGCAAATCACGAATTAGATCAATTACGTAAACAGGTAGATGAAATTAACTTACAATTATTACACCTATTAAACAAACGCGGTGAAATCGTTCAAAAGATTGGGGAGCAAAAACAAGTACAAGGTACGAAACGCTTTGATCCAGTACGTGAGCGTGAAGTACTTGATATGCTTGCAGAGCATAACGAAGGACCATTCGAAACGTCAACGATTCAACATATTTTCAAAACGATTTTCAAAGCAAGCTTAGAATTACAAGAAGATGATAACCGTAAAGCGTTACTAGTTTCACGTAAAAAGAAAAAAGAAAATACAATCGTTAATGTGAAAGGCGAATTGATTGGAAACGGAACACAAACGTTCATCATGGGACCTTGTGCGGTAGAAAGTTTAGAGCAAGTTCGCCAAGTAGGGCAAGCTATGAAAGACCAAGGCTTAAAATTAATGCGCGGTGGTGCTTTCAAACCGAGAACATCTCCATACGATTTCCAAGGTTTAGGAGTAGAAGGTTTACAAATTTTACGCCAAGTAGCAGATGAGTTCGACTTAGCGATTATTAGTGAAATTTTAAATCCGAATGACGTAGAAATGGCGCTAGAATACGTTGATGTAATTCAAGTTGGAGCACGTAACATGCAAAACTTCGATTTACTTCGAGCTGTAGGTAAAGTTAACAAGCCAGTATTACTAAAACGTGGGTTAGCAGCAACAATTGATGAGTTCATAAATGCGGCGGAATACATTATTGCGCAAGGTAACGACCAAATTATTTTATGTGAGCGCGGTATTCGCACATACGAGAGAGCGACACGTAACACATTAGATATTTCAGCAGTTCCGATTTTAAAGAAAGAAACACATTTACCAGTTATCGTTGACGTAACACATTCAACTGGACGTAGAGATTTACTATTACCAACAGCGAAAGCAGCACTTGCTATTGGAGCAGATGCAGTAATGGCTGAAGTTCATCCAGACCCAGCAGTTGCGTTATCAGATTCTGCGCAACAAATGGATATTCCAGAATTCCATAGATTCATGGATGAGTTAAAAGGTTTCAAAAATAAATTATCTTAATTCCATATCATAAATGCACTGAAGAGGAAACAGTAGTGCTTATCTCACTGTTAAAGAGAGCTGATGGCCGGTGTGAATCAGTACAAAGGTAAGCATGAATTACAGCCTTGGAGCATCTTTCCCGCCAACTTTTGGAGAGAAAGACGGTCAAACGATCGTTAAAGAAGAAGAGAGGTAGACGAAAGAAGTCTACAACTAGGGTGGTACCGCGATAAACATCGTCCCTACTGAGCGCTCAGTAGGGACTTTTTTGTACAAAAAAATAGTAAAGGGGCAAGAGAAATGAGATACATTACAGCTGGAGAATCACATGGGCCGCAGTTAACAGTTATTTTAGAAGGTGTACCAGCAGGTTTAACATTAACAGCGGAACATATTAATAAAGAATTATTAAGAAGACAAAAAGGGCATGGGCGCGGAAGACGCATGCAAATTGAAACAGATACAGTTGAAATTGCAAGTGGTGTACGTCACGGAATGACACTTGGTTCACCAATTACGTTAATCGTAAAAAATGATGATTTCAAACATTGGACGAAAGTAATGGGTGCTGAACCAATTTCGGAGCAAGAAAGTAAAGAAATGAAACGTACTATAACGAAACCACGTCCAGGACATGCGGATTTAAACGGGGCAATTAAATACGGCCATCGTGATATAAGAAACGTATTAGAGCGCTCTTCTGCAAGAGAAACGACAGTTCGTGTTGCTGCTGGTGCAGTTGCGAAACAAATTTTGAAAGAACTAGGCGTGGAAATCGCAGGACATGTTCTTGAAATTGGTGGGGTACAAGCGAAGCGTATTTCAAACTTACCAATTGAAGAAATTCAAACGATAACTGAAAATTCACCAGTTCGATGTTTAGATAAAGAAGTAGAACAAGAAATGATGAATGCGATTGATGATGCGAAAAGTAGCGGAGATTCTATAGGCGGTATTGTCGAAGTCATTGCAGAAGGAATGCCAATTGGAGTTGGTAGCTACGTTCATTACGACCGCAAATTAGATGCAAAACTTGCCGGTGCTATTATGAGCGTGAATGCGTTTAAAGGTGCTGAGATCGGAATTGGTTTTGAAGCGGCAAGACAGCCGGGAAGTAAAGTGCACGATGAAATTTTATGGGATGAAGAAAAAGGATACACGAGAAATACGAATAATGCCGGCGGTTTAGAAGGCGGTATGACAACAGGTATGCCAATTGTCGTAAGAGGCGTAATGAAGCCAATTCCTACATTATATAAACCGTTAGCAAGCGTAGATATTGATACGAAAGAAGCGTTCCAAGCGAGTATTGAGAGATCTGATAGCTGTGCAGTACCAGCAGCAGGTGTTGTAGCTGAAGCTGTCGTTGCATGGGAACTTGCCGGTGCACTAGTCGAGCAATTCGGAAAAGATCGCATGGAATTACTAAAACAAAATATTTCGCAACATAACAAATACGCAAAAGAATTTTAATGAAAAGGTGGATTTAACATGCGAGTAAAAGATCAACTATCATCATTACAACCGTATAAACCAGGTAAATCACCAGAGCAAATGAAAGAAGTATACGGGAATCATTCATTTGTTAAGTTAGCATCAAATGAAAATCCATTTGGCTGTTCACCGCGTGTTTTAGGAGAATTACAAAAATCGTGGCAGGAACATGCTTTATATCCTGACGGAGGTGCTGAAGTACTCCGTCAAACAATTGCAGAGAAATTACAAGTGCAAATGGAACAAGTGCTTTGTGGTAGTGGACTTGATGAAGTCATTCAAATTATAAGTCGTGCAGTGCTCTGTAAAGGAGATAATATCGTAACTGCTGGCGCGACATTCCCTCAGTACCGTCATCATGCAATTATTGAAGGCTGTGAAGTGAAAGAAATTGCTTTAAAGAACGGTGTATATGATCTAGATGAAATTTCTTCAGCAGTTGATGAACATACAAAAATCGTATGGATTTGTAATCCGAACAACCCGACAGGCACATATGTGAATGAGCGAAAATTGACTCAATTCATTGAAAGCATTAGTGAAAATACGTTAATTGTCATTGATGAAGCGTACTATGAATACGTAACAGCAAAAGATTTCCCTGAGACATTACCGCTTCTAGAAAAACATAACAACATTCTTGTACTTAGAACGTTTTCTAAAGCGTACGGATTAGCTTCTTTCCGCGTTGGTTATGCGATTGGACAGGAAGAGTTAATCGAGAAATTAAATGTCGTACGTTTGCCATTTAACGTATCTTCATTAGCGCAAAAAGCAGCGACGATTGCTTTTAACGATGAAGCGTTTATTGAAGAAATAGTTCGTGTTAATACAGAAGGATTACAACAATACGAGAGTTTTTGTACGGAAAATGAAATTCCATTTTATCCGTCACAAACGAACTTTATCTTCTTGCTGGTAGATGATGCTGGGGAAATTTATGAAGCTTGTGCGCATGCAGGGTTTATTATTCGTCCGTTCCCAAATGGTGTCCGTATTACAATCGGAACTAGGGAACAAAATGAAGGAGTGATTTCAGTGTTAAAACAACACTTTGAAAATAAAAAAGGTAAGTCTCGAGATGAGGAAAATGTGTAAAAAGGTAGTATTAATCGGTACTGGATTAATAGGAGGCTCACTTGCATTAGCGATTAAAAAAGAGCACGATGTAACGATTATCGGTTATGACATATTTAAAGAGCAAGTAGAGCGCGCAAAAGAATTACATGTAGTTGATGAAGTAGCAGTAGATTTACAGCGTGCATGTGAGGAGGCAAATTTAATTGTATTTGCCTCTCCAGTTGAAGAAACGAAAAAGTTGTTACACAAACTTGCATCATTTCATTTACGAGAAGATGTCATTGTTACCGATGTAGGAAGTACGAAAGGGACAATCATGAATGAAGCAGAAGCTTTATTAACAAAGCAAGTTTCATTTATCGGCGGACATCCGATGGCAGGTTCTCACAAAACAGGAGTTGAAAGTGCGAAGGCGCATTTATTTGAAAATGCATTTTACATTTTAACACCGATGAATCATGTATTAGATGAGCGAGTAGAAGAGTTGAAAGAATGGTTAAAAGGAACAGGCTCTCATTTTCTTGTATTAAATACAAAAGAACATGATTATATAACAGGAATAGTTAGTCATTTCCCACATTTAATTGCAGCAGGATTAGTAAAACAAGTTGAGAAACATGCTGGTGATAATCCGCTTATTCATCAACTAGCGGCAGGCGGATTTAAAGATATAACACGCATTGCATCAAGTAGTCCGAAAATGTGGAGTGATATCGTAAAGCAAAATCGAGGGCATTTATTGGAACTATTAGAAGAATGGATTTCAGAAATGGAAGAGCTATATAAGACGGTTTCTAAAGGAGATGCAGGAGAAATACAAAGTTATTTTGCAGATGCGAAAGAATATCGTGACTCTTTACCAGTTCGAAAAAGAGGGGCGATTCCTGCCTATCACGACTTATACGTCGACGTTTTAGATAAAGTAGGGGCATTAGCCCATATCACAAGCATTCTAGCAGAAGAAGAAATTAGTATTACGAACTTGCAAATATTAGAAGCGCGAGAAGGATTGCTCGGAGTTTTACGAATTAGTTTCCAAAGAGAAGAGGATCGAACGCAGGCAAAAATTGCGCTCGGAAAAGAAGAATACCAAACGTATGAAACAATTTAATGAGGAGGGTGACAACGTGAAAGAAAAAACAGTACAAACTGTAAATAACGGATTGAATGGCAAAATTACAATCCCTGGAGATAAATCAATTTCCCATCGCGCTGTCATGTTTGGCGCAATCGCGGAAGGTAAAACAACAATTAAAGGATTTCTTCCTGGTGCGGATTGTTTAAGTACTATTTCTTGTTTTAAAGAAATGGGAGTAGAGATTACACAAAATAGAGACGAAGTTACGGTAATTGGAACAGGATTAGAAGGTTTACAAGAGCCAAAAGCTGTATTAGATGTTGGTAATTCTGGTACAACGATTCGATTAATGTCAGGAATACTTGCAAACACCCCATTCTTTTCTTGCGTGCAAGGTGATGCTTCAATTGCGAAGAGACCGATGCAACGTGTAACAAATCCACTAAAGCAAATGGGTGCAAAAATTGATGGCCGAAAAGAAGGAACGTTTACGCCGCTCACAATACGAGGCGGGAATTTAAAGGCGATTGAATATACTTCACCGGTAGCAAGTGCGCAAGTGAAATCAGCTATTTTACTTGCAGGCCTTCGCGCAGAAGGTGTAACAGCTGTTACAGAACCTCATATTTCCCGCGATCATACAGAAAGAATGCTTGAGGCGTTTGGCGTTACAGTAACTCGCGTGGGGAAAACAGTGAAACTAGCAGGAGGACAGAAGTTAACCGCAACAGATGTTCAAGTGCCAGGTGATGTATCATCAGCGGCATTTTTCTTAGTAGCAGGTGCAATTATTCCAAATAGTAAACTACTATTACAAAATGTGGGAATGAATCCGACTCGTACAGGTATTATTGATGTTCTTGAGAAAATGGGCGCTACGTTTACTGTAGAGCAGATTAACGAAGGAGCATCAGAACCTGCTGCAAATATTACAATTGAAACATCGCCGCTGAAAGGAATCGAAATCGGTGGAGATATCATTCCACGACTGATTGATGAAATCCCAATTATCGCTTTAGCGGCAACACAAGCAGATGGAATTACAGTCATTAAAGATGCACACGAGCTAAAAGTGAAAGAAACGAATCGTATCGATACAGTCGTTGCTGAACTAACGAAACTAGGAGCTCGTATTGAAGCGACCGACGACGGAATGATTATTTACGGTAAATGTAAGCTAAAAGGAAATACAGTACATAGTCACGGTGATCACCGCATTGGAATGATGCTTGCGATTGCCGGCTGTATAGCTGAAGGAGAAACAACGATTGAAGATGCAGAAGCAGTAGGTGTATCGTATCCTACATTTTTTGAAGAACTGCAAACGTTAGCTAAATAAAGTGATGAGAAGCAGATATGCAATGTATCTGCTTTTTTATGTTGGCTTTTTTCTTAAATAATGTTTCTTTATTACGTAAGAATTTTATCCTTATTGATTCTATGAGATTTTTACGCATAATTGTAACTAAGGGAGATGGTTCCAAGTTGAGTAAACAGAATATCAGCACAACAGTTTCAGGGGATTTAATTGTTACCCATCTAATTGGCAAGATTAATACAGCTGATGTTTATGAATGGTTTAATGGCTTCGAGCAGGTTTGTCAGCAATTCATTTCCGAGGGTCGGAAATACAAATTGTTGGTGGATAGAAAAGGATACACGCCAGATCATTTTTCTGTTCAAAAAGCATGGAAAGATAAGTTCTTCAATGAAACCATTTTGAATCACAGTAAGGCAATTGCGTTTCTCCTTGAAGAAGGGGAGATAATGAATTATTTACAACAATCCAATACAAAAGAATCCGTGAAATTTTTCGATGATTATGAACAAGCATTAATTTGGTTGAATGAATATCCAATATAAAACCTTTATTGAACCAGTTTCTCTCAATCAACTGGTTTTTTTATGCCCGTAATGTTGCCGTTGTCATAAGTTTCATCACTTTCAATGGTACCTCTTAGCTTCGCAAACCCAAGAGAACGCAAGGCGTTTAATATTCTTATGCCGCCAATAGAAAGCAGTTGAAAAGAGCCTTTATGTTAGATTGTTTCTAAATCGATATCTTTTGTTGAAACATCCTCGCAATTTCACTTACCGAACTATAATAGTTTGAATTATGATATAATTCAAACGAGGAATGGAGGAGAAATATATGAACGTTATACAATTAAAAGAAGATAAGTTTAGAGAAGCATTACGTTTATCAGAATATGCTTTTCAATATAAAGCAGATGAAGAACGAGTAGAGCAGCAAATTACACGAATGAAGGAAAGCCATCAAATATACGGTATTATGGAAGGAGAAGAGTTAGCTGCAAAGTTGCACTTAATTCCTTTTCATATTTACATAGGAAAAGAAAAGTTTAAAATGGGCGGCGTTGCGGGGGTAGCGACGTATCCGGAATATAGAAGAAGTGGATATGTAAAAGAGTTACTTCAGCATTCACTGCAAACTATGAAAAGAGATGGATATAGTGTATCGATGTTACATCCATTTGCCGTTTCATTTTATCGTAAATACGGCTGGGAACTTTGTGCGAATCGAATCGTATGTCAGATGACAAAGAGCGATTTAATAATTAAAAAACAAGTGAA
The DNA here is from genome assembly GCF_016650875.1 of Bacillus sp. TH30. NCBI lineage: Bacteria > Bacillati > Bacillota > Bacilli > Caryophanales > Bacillaceae > Bacillus > Bacillus sp. TH30. The sequence continues at coordinate 5,020,283 of NZ_JAEKEY010000002.1, forward strand.
TGGTACAGTGAAACGTTTTAGTAAAGATAATCATCCAGAAGAAGTAGAGAATCTATATGAAACATTTGCAGAACGATTTTCTGGTATGTTAGTTCGCGGACGTAAATGGTGGCTACAAGCGGTGTATCATGATTTAACATTGGCAGTTTACTATGATGAAAATAAAACGGCGGCTGGTTACATGTTATACAAAATAGAGAATTCTAAAATGACAGTAAAAGAATTTGTCCCATTACATAATGAAGCGAGAAATGGTCTTTGGAACTTCATCTGCCAACATGATTCTATGATTAAAGATCTAGAAATGATACTAAGTGAGACAGAACCACTTCTTTACACATTACAAGAACCACGAGTAAAAGCAGAAGTAACTCCATATTTCATGGGAAGAATTGTAGATGTAGAACAGTTTTTCAAACAATATGAATGGAACTGGAACAACGAAGAGCAAGAAGTAATTTTACATATTACAGATTCATTTGCACCGTGGAATAACGTAACGGTTCAACTTAAAAATAACGAAATAACAATCGTTAAAGAAGAAACAGCAAAAGAAAATGGAATTCAAATCGATATTAATGCGTTATCTACTATTATGTTTGGTTACAAGCGACCGCTAGAATTAAATGAAATAGACTTAATAAGCGGTAGCGAAGAGGAGATACGTGCATTTGAGAATGTAGTGCTGGTGCGTAAGCCGTTTATTTATGATTTCTTTTAATTAATGTCATGTTCTATGTATGAGTAACAAAGTACTATAATGATAAACTTTTTATTATAGTACTTTTCTATTTAATAGAGTGAAATCATTGTTTTAGGAGGAAAAGTAAAATGATTAGGCAAGCCGTAGGTGCGGTCGTATTCCAACACAGTGAATTTTTATTGGTACATAAGGTGAAAATTAGCGACATAGATGGAGAATATGCTATGTCAAAGGGGGAATGGGATTTTCCTAAAGGTGGAGTGAAACATACAGATAATGATTTAGAGAGTGCTATTTTGAGAGAGCTGGAAGAAGAAACTGGATCTACAAAGTTTAAAGTTATAAAACAATTTGAAGATAAAATTTGCTTTGGCTTTCCTGAAGAACTCAAAATGAAAATTGGATATGAAGAGCAAGAAACTACTATGTTTTATGTAGAATATATAGGTGACAGAATAGATTTACATCCAAAAGATAATGAAATAAGTCAAGTTCAATTTTTTAAGATACAAGATGTATTGAGGGTTTTAAGTCATGATGATACAAAGAAATTTTTTGATGGGATAACGCAAAAAATGTATTAATATCTTAATTGAGTGTGTTATTTGATAAATGTTTCAATAGCGTATTTACACACTTGACTTTTAATTCATGTAATTTATAATTATAAACGGAATGAATTTTCATTCCTGAAAATTGAGGTGAGAAAAATGGCTAAAAATAAGCAAGAGGATATTTTTGATGCTGCTATAAAACTTTTCGCAGAGCGTGGTTACGATGGTACGACAATTCCGATGATCGCTGAAAAAGCAAATGTCGGCGCTGGTACTATTTATCGCTATTTTGAAAATAAAGAGGCACTCGTTAACTCATTATTTTCAAAAAGCATGCTACAGCTATCTGAAACAATAAAAACTGATTTTCCTGTTGAAGCAAATATTCGAGAACAGTTTAGTCATACGTATAACCGTTTATTTGAATTTGCGAGAAACAATGTGGATGCTTTTCTTTTTACAAATTCGCACTGTGATAGTTATTTTCTTGATGAACAGAGTAAGAAAATATTTGACGATTTTATAGGCTTCTTTATGAATATTATTGAAGATGGAATCGAAAAAGGTTTTCTTCGTCCATTGCCTATAATTGCTTTAATTATTATTGTATATCAACCGCTTGAAAAATTAATAAAAGTAATGGCGACAGGGCAGTTAGAATACTCAAAAGAATTAGTAAAAGAATTGGAAGAAAGCTCTTGGAATGCTATTAGAATCATTTGATTCTATAGCTTTATAAGGACAGGAATGAACATTCATTCCTAAATAAATATAAAAAACGATTACAGGAGATGATATATCTGTACAATTAAAGGAATGAATATTCATTCCGCAAGGAGTGATTTAATAGAATTGAAAAAAATTTAATAGGATAATAGGAATGAACGTTCATTCCGAAAAGATATTTTCAAAAACAGGGAATGAATATTCATTCTCTATGCACCATGAAACTCTAATAACAGGAGATGATTCAAATGAGCAAGCTAAAAAGTTGGAGAAGTTTATCTTTTCTATTATGGATAGTTATTACTATTGCAATGATCGTAACGATGCCTAATATGGATCAGTTAGTGAAGGAAAAAGGGCAAATCACGATTCCTAATACAGAACAAAGCAGTATTGCTGACAAGATGATAAAGGAGATGGATAAAGAAGGGGCTGAAAAGTATGAAATTATAGCTGTCTTTAATAGTGGAAGTAAGAAGGCTTTAACAAATGAGCAAAAAGAGGAAATAACGAAAACGATCAATGCCCTGCAAAATGAAAAAGAGCAATTAGGAATTAAGGAAGTCGTTTCACATTTAGATAATAAAGAACTGGAGAAACAATTAGTTTCTAAAGATAATACGACTATTTTAACGCAAATATCGGTAGATAAAAAACATGGTAAAATACCAAAAAATGTAAATAATCTTCATGAAAAAGTACAAACGAAAGGAGTTACAACGTACTTAACAGGAAGTGATTTAATAGCGGGTGATTTTCTTACATCCTCTCAAGAGGGCGTGAAAAAGACAGAAGTTATTTCGATCATTTTCATTCTTGTCGTATTAATCATTGTATTCCGTTCACCAGTTGTTCCGATTATTTCTCTTCTTACAGTTGGTGTTTCGTATTTAATTTCAATGGGGATTATTGCCCATCTTGTAGATCAATTTAATTTTCCGTTTTCAAACTTTACGCAAGTGTTTGTAGTAGTCGTCCTGTTTGGAGTGGGAACAGACTATAACATTTTATTATATACAAGATTTAAAGAAGAATTAAGTAAACAAGAAAATGCATTTTTGGCTACGAAAGAAACGTTTAAATCGGCAGGTAAAACCGTTTTATATAGCGGGATAGCAGTACTAATTGGCTTTGCATCTCTTGCTTTAGCGAGTTTTAAATTATATCAATCTACTTCAGCGGTAGCAATTGGTGTCGCAGTACTACTACTCGTATTAACTACTTTAAATCCATTTTTCATGGTGCTTTTAGGAAAAGGAATGTTTTATCCAGTTAAAACATTTAAAGGTCATGAGGATAGTCGCTTATGGGGATTCTTTGCAAAAAATTCAGTAGCAAGACCATTTATCGCTTTAATTATCGTATTCGTGATATCGATTCCATTCGTATTAAAATATTCTAACACGCTTAATTACAATGATTTATTTGAAGTGGATAATAAATATGAATCAAAAATGGGGATTAACGTAATAGAAGAGCATTTTCCGCCTGGTTTTTCTTCACCAAGTACGTTAGTCATTCAATCGGATAAAAAGTTAGATGAGGCGACTTCTTTACAAACTTTAGATGAACTTACTGATAAAATCTCGAAAGTTAAAGGAGTCTCAGAAGTATATTCACCGACGCGTCCAACTGGAGATAAGATTAAAGAATTATATATAAATAAACAAGCCGGAGAATTGAATACAGGCTTAGGAGATGCAAATGGTGGCATAAAAGAAATTAATGAAGGGTTAACTGATGCGAAAGATAAAATGGGTAGTAATGACTCAAATAGTCTTGCAAATGTTCAAAAGTTAATTGATGGAACGAACGAGGCGAAAAATGGAGTATCAGCATTAGGGACAGCTTTAAATCAATTATCGAATGGAATAAACAATGGAGCACAAGGGGCGAAGCAAATAGAGGATGGGCTAGCATCATTAAACGGAAATATCAATGCCCTGTCAAATGCAACTTCGCAGCTTCATGCTGGTTATGCTCAGTTAGAAAAAGGTTTAAGTTCGTACGATCAATATTTCAGAAGTATTTCTCAAGCGATTGATGGTGCGAAAAAAGGATATGAACAAATTGAAACGTTAATGAACAATTTCATTCAAACAAAACCAGAATTAGCAAATGATCCTAATGTGCAGCAAACATTAGGAATTGCAAAAGAGGCTCAGAAGCAATTGAGTGGGCTTTCCAACGAATTAAATCAATTAGCGACGCAGCACAAAGCAGCGATGAATTCATTTAAAGAAGCGAATCAATCGTTACTGAAAGTAGATAACGGTTTAAAAGAAATGAACAATGGAGTTACCAAGTTACAAAAAGGGGCTGCTGAGCTGAACAAAGGATTGAGCGAAGGGGCTACAGGTTCAAAACAAATTTCGAACAAATCGGCTGACTTACAATCTGGATTAACGAAAATAAACGATGGGCAAGGACAGCTATTAACTGGACTGAAAGATTTACAAGAAAAGATGGGGCAATTGCAATCAGGTTTATCTAAAAGTACAGAGGGTTTAGGAAAAGTAAGTAACGGTCTAGGTGACGCTCAAAAATATTTAGGAGAGCTAAATGAGTCGAAAAGCTCTGAGAAATTTTATATTCCGAAAGAAGTTTTAGAAGGAGAAGATTTCCAAAAAGCATTGAATACGTACATGTCACATGATAGAAAGACTGCTAAAATGACAATTATTTTAGACGTAAACCCGTATTCAAAAGAAGCGATGCCTATCATTCAAGAAATTAATAAAACGATAGATGGTACATTAAAGGGAACAGAACTAAATGATGCGAAAAAAGCAATTGGCGGGACAACAGCTAGAAACGTTGATTTAAAAGAAGTAACCGGGCAAGATTTCCTACGTACTGCTACGATTATGTTATTAGGGATTTCGCTTGTATTAATCGTGATTACACGCTCATTCTTAAACTCAATCTTTATTATTGGGTCGTTAATTTTAGCGTACTTTGCATCACTTGGTATAAGTGAACAAATTAGTGCACATGTATTAAACGTAGAGTCATTAAGCTGGAATGTTCCATTCTTTAGCTTCATTATGATTGTCGCTTTAGGAGTGGATTATAGCATCTTCGTTATGATGCGATACAATGAGCTAGAAGGGGATTCAGTAACGAAAATTGTAAATGCATCTCGTCACATAGGAGGAGTCGTATTATCAGCGGCACTTATTTTAGGAGGGACATTTGCAGCGTTAATTCCTTCAGGAGTATTGACACTTATACAAGTAGCATCCGTTGTTGGTGTTGCTCTTTTACTATTAGCTTTAATTGTAATGCCGATATTGTTACCTGCTTTAATAGGATTGACGAGTAAATTGAAGAGTTATAAAGAGAAAATAATAAATACGAAATAAGAAAAACCTGTAGGGAATGTTTTCTCTACAGGTTTTTTGTATATAAAATATGAAATGAAAAAATGCTTCAATGTATTACAGAATGAGAAGCGAATAGGGATATTAGAAAGAGGTCGATGATATACAAAAAATAGCTAGGGGAATGGATAAAAACTATTCGATTTCGTTGTAGAAAGCTAATCAACCGTTGCTATTCATCCAGCTTCTACTATATAATAGCTATAGTCTACAATAATTGAGTCGTAATATGCGATTTTTTAAGACAATCGGTGAGAAAACGCTGAAATAAGCGGTATTAGTAGGAGGACACAAATGATTACAGTAAGTAACGTTAGTTTGCGTTTCGCAGATCGCAAATTATTTGAAGATGTTAACATAAAATTCACGCCAGGTAATTGCTACGGTTTAATTGGAGCAAACGGTGCTGGTAAATCAACATTTCTAAAGATTTTATCTGGAGAAATTGACCAATCAACAGGTGACATACATATTACGCCAGGTGAGCGTCTAGCAGTATTAAAACAGAATCACTTCGAATATGAAGAGTTCCCTGCACTAGAAACAGTAATGATGGGTCACACACGTCTTTATAAAGTAATGCAAGAGAAAAATGCAATTTACATGAAAGAAGACTTTAGTGATGAAGATGGCATGCGTGCTGCAGAACTTGAAGGTGAGTTCGCTGAGCTAAACGGTTGGGAAGCTGAGTCAGAAGCTGCAATCCTTCTAAAAGGATTAGGTATTGGTGAAGATATTCATGATAAAAAGATGTCTGAATTAACAGGGGCAGAGAAAGTAAAAGTATTACTTGCTCAAGCTTTATTCGGTCAACCTGACATTCTATTACTAGATGAGCCTACCAACCATTTGGACTTAAAAGCGATTCAATGGTTAGAAAACTTCTTAATGAACTTTGATAATACAGTTATCGTTGTATCCCATGACCGTCACTTCTTAAATAAAGTATGTACGCACATGGCTGATCTTGATTTCGGTAAAATTCAATTATACGTTGGTAACTATGACTTCTGGTATGAGTCAAGCCAATTAGCATTAAAACTAACGCAAGATTCTAACAAGAAAAAAGAAGAGAAAGTAAAAGAGTTACAAAACTTTATTGCGCGCTTTAGCTCAAACGCATCTAAAGCGAAGCAAGCAACTTCTCGTAAAAAATTATTAGATAAAATTACATTAGATGATATTAGACCGTCATCACGTCGTTATCCGTTCGTTGGTTTCACACCAGAGCGTGAAGTAGGAAATGACTTATTAACGGTTGAAGGTATTTCTAAAACAATCGACGGAGAAAAAGTATTAGATAATGTGAACTTCACTTTAAATAAAGGTGATAAAGTTGCATTTATCGGCCGTAACGATATTGCAATGACAACATTATTTAAAATTCTTATGGGTGAAATGGAGCCAGATAGCGGTTCATTCAAATGGGGTGTAACAACATCTCAAGCTCATTTCCCAAGAGATAACTCTGAGTACTTCGAGAACAGTGATTACACTTTAATTGATTGGTTACGTCAGTTCTCTCCACAAGATGAATCAGAAAGTTTCTTACGTGGTTTCTTAGGCCGTATGCTATTCTCTGGTGAAGAAGTAAAGAAAAACGTTTCTGTTTTATCTGGAGGAGAAAAAGTTCGTTGTATGTTATCTAAAATGATGTTAAGCGGTGCAAACGTATTAACATTAGATGATCCAACGAACCATTTAGACCTTGAGTCTATTACAGCATTAAACAACGGTTTAATCACATTTAAAGGAACATTACTATTCACTTCTCATGACCATCAGTTCGTACAAACAATTGCAAACCGTATTATCGAAGTAACGCCAAACGGTGTAGTTGATAAGGTAGCGACGTATGATGAGTTCTTAGAAAATGAAGAACTTCAAAAACAAGTTGATGCAATGTACAAAGGTCAATAATGAATGATTAAAACCCCCGCTTTCTTTTATGAGAGCGGGGGTTTTTTAAGTAAACAAATATTCGTTTTAATATAAAGTGGGGGAGGATTAAAATGAATAATTATTCAAAAATAACATTAGCGATGGTAAGAAATTTTTGAAGCGTGGATAAACCCTGAAATGATTTTTTACATTGGAAGGGACGGATAAAGTAACGGGAAATACTCCTGAAGGATGGCTCTGAGCATGATTGGAATGTAATATTCATGGGACTGAAAGAATTGGTTAAAAGAAGAGGGAATAGCTACAAAGGATGATAAACGGTAGTCGAAAAAGTGTAGTTTGAGCAAATTGCCCAAACTACATTTTTTATTTTATGAAATTGGATAGTTTACATGAATGTACCAAAATTGGAGATAGGTTAGTTTGCAAATGAGGAAATAAAGGATTATAGTTTGTGGAGTCATAATTAGTGGATGAGCCCCTGGGAGAAAACAGGAAATGTTACAAATGTATTTTGTTAAATAGAAACCAAGGTCAAAATGTTTAAAAAGAAATAGTTGAATAAATAAAAGCTACAAATTATAATTACTAATATTCTTCATATAGTTAAACAAATAAAATCTATTTGAAGAAGAAAAATTGAATAGAGAGACAGACTTATATAAAATAAGCCTTGGATGATCAAAAGAGGTGGAGAGATGCAACAATTTTTATTGAAGAGTAAACGAGTATTAAGTAATCATTTTGGATTTTTCGTATTTGCCGTTATTTTACTTTGGTTAAAAACATATGCCGCATATGTGACAGAATTTAATTTAGGGATATCGAACACAATCCAAAAGTTCTTACTGTTTTTCAACCCGTTAAGCTCAGCGGTTCTATTTTTAGGGCTCGCACTATTCGCAAAAGGGAAACGAGCTTACATTTGGTTAATTATTATTAATTTGCTAATGTCTATACTTTTATACGCAAACGTAGTATATTATCGCTTTTTCAGCGACTTTATTACGTTCCCGACATTAACACAATCGAATAACTTTGGAGATTTAGGTGGTAGTATTTTTGCATTGCTACACTTATATGATCCACTATATTTCTTAGATACAATCATTTTAATTGTTTTAGTCGCAACGAAATTTGTAAATCCTAAACCAATCCGTGTTGCGAAGCATAAATTATCTCTAGTATTTGTAGCAGGTATTTTATTATTTAGTGTTAACTTAGGTCTGGCAGAATCTGACCGTCCTGAATTGTTAACAAGAACATTTGACCGCAATTATATCGTGAAATATTTAGGGGCGTACAACTTTACGATTTATGATGGTATTCAAAGTGCGAAAGCATCAACAGAACGAGCATTAGCAGATGGAGATAATATGACAGAAGTTAGAAACTATCTTTCATCAACTTATGCAAGTCCAAACCCTGAGTATTTCGGTAAAGGAAAAGGAATGAACGTAATTTATATTCATTTAGAGTCATTCCAAAACTTTTTACTAAACTACAAGCTAAATGGTCAAGAGGTTACACCATTCTTAAACTCATTTACAAAAGATGCGAATACGTTATACTTTGATAACTTCTTCCATCAAACAGGACAGGGGAAAACATCTGATGCGGAGTTCATGTTAGAGAACTCAATGTTTGGATTACCACAAGGATCTGTTTTTACAAATAAAGCTCATAACACGTATCAATCAGCACCGGCTATTTTAGGACAACAAGGATACACATCAGCAGTGTTCCACGGTAACTACAAAACATTCTGGAACCGTGATGAAATTTATAAATCATTTGGTTTTAATAAATTCTTTGATGCGTCATACTACGATATGAATGAAAAAGATGTAGTAAACTATGGCTTAAAAGATAAACCGTTCTTTAATGAATCAATTCCGTTATTACAAACGTTGAAACAACCGTTCTATACGAAGTTCATTACGTTATCGAACCATTTCCCTTATCCGATTGATAAAGCGGAAGCAACGATTGAACCAGCTAAAACAGGTGATTCATCAGTAGATACGTACTTCCAAACAGCACGCTATTTAGATGAATCTGTAAAAGGATTCATTGATTACTTGAAACAATCTGGTCTATACGATAACTCAATTATCGTTATGTACGGTGATCATTACGGTATTTCAGATAATCATAGTGCAGCAATGTCTCAAATAATGGGTAAAGAAATGAACGCATTTGAAAATGCTCAATTACAACGTGTACCATTAATCATTCGCGTACCAGGAATGGAAGGCGGCGTACAACATCAATACGGCGGAGAAATTGACGTTCTTCCAACGTTATTACACTTACTAGGTACAGATACGAAAAATTATGTCCAATTCGGATCAGATTTATTATCACCAGAGCATAAACAAGTCGTTCCGTTCCGTAACGGTAACTACGTAAGCCCAACAGTTACTGCACTTAACGGCAAATACTATGATACAGCGACTGGGAAACCTGTAGAATTTACAGATGAAATAAAACAAAATGAGCAAATGGTTCAAAAATCACTAAAATACTCCGACCAAGTTGTTAACGGTGACTTATTACGATTCTACACACCAGAAGGATTTACACCGGTAGAACCTTCTAAATATAACTATAACAATCGTGATAAAGATAAAACGAAGGTGAAGACGACTGAAGACGGGGAAACGAAATAAATAATAAAAAATCCTACTCGTATAGAAAACGAGTAGGATTTTTTGTTTTAAGATTTACTTTCGGATTTTTGGAGTGCTACTTTTTTAGGCATAAAACATGCAATAATCAAAGCTACAAAGGATAAGACTAACATAAATACGTAGGCATCACTTGAGCTGAAGATAGAAGCTAATTTCGTTACTTGCATAGCTGATATGCTTCCGTTCTCACTAGATAACTGTGAAGTATGTGAAGTGGATTGAATTGTATACACAGTAATAATGACTGCTGTTCCTATAGCACCTGCTAATTGACGTACGGTATTATTCACTGCGGAACCATGTGAACCCAGTTCTCTTGGTAAAGCGTTTAAACCTGCTGTATTTAAAGGCATCGAAATGAAACTTAGTCCAATGCGTAGAATAATGGTACGAACCATTAAATACATATAAGTGGTGGATTCGGTCAAATCAATTACATCCCACATCGATATAATGATACATATTAAACCTGTAATAAAGAGTGGTTTTGCCCCATATTTATCAAACATTTTACCCGTGATAGGTGATAAGAATGTATTAATTACAGCTCCAGGTAATAGAAGTAAACCTGATTCAAAAGCAGTAAAACCTCGTCCGTTTTGCAAGTAAATCGGTAAAAGAATTAAATCAGCATACATAATCATCGTAATGAGTACGTTAATGACTGATGTAAGAGTGAAAATTTTATACTTAAATACGGATAAATTTAATAGTGGATCGCTAGACTTTATTTGACGTAAACAGAATAGAGTTGTAACAATTATTCCGATGATAATTGTAGTAATAACAACTGGATGATCCCAACCTTTACTTCCTGCACTACTAAATACGAATATAATACAACCAAAGCCAATCGTTGATAAAATGACACTTACGATATCTAATGTTGCTTTTGTTGTCTCAGCAACATTCATTAAATATTTTAGCGCGAGAATAATAACGATTAATACAAATGGAGCGAATCCAATAAATAACCATCTCCATGATACATATTCAATAATAAAGCCAGATAATGTTGGAGCGATGGCTGGCGCAAAAATTATGGCGAAACCGATGGTTCCCATAATACTTCCACGTTTTTCACTAGGGTATAAATATAAAATAACTGTCATCATTAGTGGCATAATAATTCCTGCTCCAACTGCTTGAATCATTCTTCCTGTTAACAAAATGCCAAAATTCATGGCGCATGCACAAAGAACAGTCCCGATAAACAAAGAGAGCATTGAGCTAATAAACAGCTGCCTTGTTGTAAATCGTTTCATTAAAAATGCAGTAATTGGCACTAGAACGCCATTTATGAGCATAAAGCCTGTTGATAGCCATTGCACGGTTGCAGCTGTAACATCAAATACTTCCATTAAATTACTCATCGCTACATTTAATAGCGTCTGATTTAATGTTGATAAAAAACAACCGGAAATGAGCACAATTAATATAATTTTTTTATTTCTTTCTGATATTTCCTTTTGCATTGGTAAACTCCTTCATTGTTGTCTTGATTTATCGACATTGTGTCGATAAAATTAATGGTAACAAAATAAATTTTCTTTGACCATGAACTGTTTTGTTGAAAATGTTCACTACTCGGCACTGAAGGTATGCACTGTCGAGTAAGTAAAGAGAAAATCTATAAAGGAGTTTCAAAATGTCTACACCTAAAAAAGAAGATCCTCGTACAGTTCGTTCAAGAGAAATGTTTAAAAATGCTGTTTTTTCTCTCCTATGTGAGAATCCTAGTATTTCAAGTTTAACGGTTCAGAAAGTCGCAACAAAAGCAGGATTAAACCGAACAACCTTTTACTTACATTATCAAGATATTCAAGATTTACTAGACCAAATCACGAATGAGATTTCAAATGAACTTTCAAATAAAATAGCTGATTTAATACATGCAAAAGATTTATCAGAAAAACAAAAGCTAACACAATTACTTGATTATTTATATATCCATCGAAATTATTTATTTATATTATTTAAAATGAATCAATTTGAGGAGCAACTATTTTTATTTTTAAAAGAGTTAATAGAAACGAGAAGAGAGAATACGAAAAAAGATCTGCCTGATGATTATGTTGCGGTTGATATTAAAACAGCTTCATTGGTAGGTATTATCATGTGGTGGATAAGGAATGGACTTCACTTTAGTTCAGATTATATTGCAAATCAAATTTATTTCATGTATAAAGGGTAATAAATGCAAACAATTTATCCGTATTAAAAAAAGATTAAAATAACCTAGTATAATTTAAAGTATCGGGATTAATAAAAATTTATAAAACAAAAGATCCAGAGATAGAAGGGGGATATGCATGAATTTTCAAAATGAAAAAATATCATTACATTTAGAGGTTGTAAATTACCAATATTCAGATGCAAAAGACGAGTGTGATAGAAATTGGTTAAGAGTAAAAGCGAAACTATCAGAAGAAAATAAAGTTTTTGAAACGATGGATCCTTTTTTACAAACATACGATTTACAGTACATGATAAAATGGTTTGAATCTTTACCAAACCCTACATATAACGAACTAGATTTCATAGAACCAAATTTAGCGTTTGAATTTATGGGGGGAAAAGCAGGGGAGTTTAACATTGTTATTCGCTTATCGCTGGAACTTAACCCCACATGGTGTAAGGAAGAAGAATACGAATTTTCTATCGGTATAACTCAAGAGGATAGGGAGAATATTATTCGTTCTATTGAAGAGCAACAAAGGAAATTTCCAAAACGATAATAAAAAGACTTGATAACCTACTAGAGGGAATCAAGTCTTTTTATTACATACGATTATCATGCCAGAAGTTTAATGGGAAGTGTTCGTTCTCATTATAGGCTTCTAATTCATATCCTCTTTCTTTCAGCCCTTTAATAATACCAGGTACTGCTTTAACTGATTGTGGATGAATATCGTGCATTAGAATAACTTCTGTTGGGTTTGTAGCACCATGTAGAACGTTTTCTACGATTTTAGCAGATGCAGCGTCTACTTGCATTTTGTTGTATTTCCAGTCTAATGAATCAATTGTCCAATCCCAAACTTTTAAACCATTTTCAACAACTTTGTTGCGAAGAGCTTCATTTAACCCTGGCATTGAGCCGTAAGATGGACGAGTTAATACTGGAGATTTTCCTAGAACGCCAGCGATTAAGCCTTGGTCTTCTTTCATTTCATCAACGTAATGACCTTCTGTGTAAAGTTTCTTATAGTTATGAGTCATACTGTGCATCCCAACATAGTGGCCTTCAGCATCTTCACGTTTTACAAGATCAGGGAAAGCTTTTACGTTTGAACCAATTAGGAAGAATGTTGCTTTTGCATTTTCACTCTTTAACATATCTAAAAGCTCAGCTGTGTATTTTCCAGGACCATCGTCAAATGTTAAGTAAGCGACTTTTCTAACTTGCCCGTTATAGTGCTTTGGAGCTTCTTTCGGAGCAAGGGACGTTTGAATTTCACTTACAAGTTGAACAGATTTCGCTTCATCCTCTGTACTTGCTAGAGCGATATGTGTTGATCCGTAAGCAGCTTCGTATGTAAATAATACCCCAGCGCAAATCAACAGAGCCCTTTTCACTAAAGTTGTCATCCGAATTCCATTGTGCATAATTTTCCTACTCTCTATAAAAGTTCTACTCTACTATATTAGCAATTTTAGAGGGGGAAATGCAAAAAAACTTTTTTACAAGCGCAAAAAAGTTTGTTAAAAAGTATGTAAGATTTCACTGTTTTGCAGGTTTGAAAAAATGAAACAAGAATTAAATGAATGGAACTGCATGTAAAATGGTTCATTCACGTTTTGTTTTAGAAAGGGAGGATAAGTATGAAAAAATTAGCTTGTTTACATGCTCATCATTCAAATATTGAATACATTGACCGAGCGTTGCAATTTTTTGAAATAGAAATACTCCATTTTGTAGATCCAATCTTATCACACAGACTAAAAATAGAACGAGAACAAGCACGAAATAATTTAAAAGATATTATAAAGTATATAGCTGAAAGTGATGTAGATACACTTTTAATAACTTGTACAGATTATATCACGTTATTAGATGAGAATTTCAAAATAGACATACCTATATTGAAAATTGATGAGCCATTCTTTGAAATGATTTGTCAGGTTGAAGAGCCACAGACAATACTATTTACAAATAACCGTACGGTTTCAGGAACGATGGAACGTTTAAAACAATACGCTCGGCAGAATAATAAATCCATACATGTAAAAGTAGAAGTGATAGAGGGGATATTTGAATTAATTATGCAAGGTCGTAAAGAAGAGCATGATGCTAAATTAGAAAAGTATTTATATGAAATTATGAAAGATAGAAATGAAATGTTTTTAGTTGCACAATTATCGATGGTAGATGCTGCTACAAGGGTAGAAAATATAATAGGAAGGAACATAATAAATCCGTTGAATGCGCTTGTGGAGTATTGTATACAGAGTGTGAATGAACAACCGTGTGAAAAATAAGGAAGAGGATGTTTGTTGTTTTAAAGAAAATCAATAAAAATTTCACATACCGTATTTAAAAAATAAATATAGGAAAACCAAAAAATAATGTAGAATATATCGTACATACATATGTGAAGGCAACAAAATATATAAAAGAGGTGGACATATGTTACTTGAAGAAGTAATGCAGCAACTAGAAGAATATGGAACAGAACAAAACCGTAAAATCTTTAAAAATCATGGGGCAAAAGAGCCGTTATTTGGAGTTAGTTTTGCAAATTTAAAATTGTTGAAAAAGAAGATAAAAAAGGATCATGATTTAGCAATCTCATTATGGGAAACAAAAAATATGGACGCAATGACTTTAGCAACGATGATTTTAGATCCGAAGAAACTAACGTCAGAACAACTAAATAGATGGGTTCAGGATGTTGAGTACTATTGTTTAATGGACGTTCTTATGACAGCTATATGTACGTCACCAATCGCGATAGAAAGAATGGAAGAATGGACGAAGTCTGATGAAGAATGGATTGGAAGAGCTGGTTGGTCATTATTAGCGAATATAGCGATTAAAAATAAAACGTTACATGATGAATTCTTCACTCCGTATCTAGAAGAAATTAAAGCAAATATACATAATGAAAAAAATAGAAAAAAAGAAGCGATGAATAGTGCTTTAATCGCGATAGGAATTCGTAATGAAGACTTAGAGCGAAAAGCGATTGAAATTGCACGTGAAATTGGGAAAGTACAAGTTGATCACGGGGCAACGTCATGCAAAACACCAGACGCAGAACCGTATATAAAAAAAGCGAGAGAAAGAGCTGAAAAAAAGAAAGTAAAATAAGAAAAGGGGAACGGTTATGAAACCAATTGAAGCGGCACAAAGCATAATTACATCACAATTTTCGAATTGTGATGTTGCTTTACTAGGGGGAAGTGTTGCTAGAGGAGAGGCTACGAAAACATCTGACCTTGATATTGTAATATTCGACCAAAGTTTGTCATCTTGTTATAGAGAATCTTTCTATAGTAATGGTTGGCCTGTTGAAGTATTCGTACATAATTTTGAAACGTATAAAACCTTTTTCAAAAGTGATTGTGAGCGCGGACGACCTTCATTACCTCAATTAGTTTCAGAAGGTATTGTGTTAAAAGGAAAAGATGAAATTGTAGAGATACTTAAAAGAGAAGCGAATGATTTATTAAATAAAGGACCCAAAAAATGGTCAGAAGAAACGATGAAGCAGAAACGCTATTTTATTACGGATACCTTGGATGATTTCATTGGTGCAACAAAGAGAGAAGAAGAATTGTTCATCGCCAATTTATTAGCTGATTTAGTACATGAATATGTTTTAAGGGTAAATGGTCAATGGCTTGGAAATTCAAAATGGTTTATTAGAGTGTTAAGAAGGTATGACGAGCAATATGCAGAACATTTTGTAGCGGCTTTTGATCATTTTTATAAAACAGAGGAGAAAAATGAATTAATTAGTTTTATAGAAAATACGTTAGAGCAGTATGGAGGAAGAGTTTTTGAAGGGTTTTCTATCGGGAAATGAAAAGGGGATAGCAAAATGAATGTACCATTCGTTCAATTAAGAGAATTGACACAAGAAGATGTAGAAGATCGATATCAATGGTCATTAGATACAGAAGTAACAAAACATTTAGTTGTACCAGATCAATATCCACCGTTCACTCGTGGCGATACGAGAAGATGGATTGAAGCATGCATAAGTCGAAAGAATGGTTATGAACAACGAGCTATCGTTACAAAGGAAGGTATACACATTGGATGGGTAGACCTAAAAAACTTTGATAATACAAATAAAAATGCTGAACTAGGGATTGCAATTGGAAATAAAGAATATTGGGGTAAAGGATATGGAATAGCAGCCCTATACAGTATGTTACAAATTGGCTTTTCTGTATTCGAATTAGAAAAAATATGGCTACGAGTAGACGAAGATAATTTACAAGCTAGAAAGAGTTATGAAAAAGCAGGATTTGTTTGTGAAGGAATAATGAGAAATGATCGATTACGTCAAGGTAAGTTCATTCATCGCTATCGTTATAGTATGTTAAAAGAAGAATATCAATCTTTATTTAATAGTCTATAAAAATGTTATGTAAACTAAAAGGGGATGGGGAAAATGATTCGATTACTTACGAAAGAAGATGCGGAAAAATATTGGGACTTACGTTTACAAGCTTTACAAGTAAATCCAGAGGCATTTGTAACAACTTATGAAGAGGCGATTCGCCAGGAAAATCCTATTAAGCGAGTGGAAAGTAATTTAACAGCTACTACTAGTTGTACATTTGGTGCATTTAATGAAGAAAATCATTTAGTTGGAGTTGTCACTTTACTAACAGAAGAGAGAGAGGCGTATAAACATAAAGGTCATATCGTTGCGATGTATGTAGATTCACAAAACAGGCGGAACGGATTGGCACGTGAGTTAATAACAAATGCCATTCAAAGAGCGAGAGATATAAAACTAGAGCAATTGACATTAGGTGTTGTATCTACAAACGAACCAGCAAAAAAATTGTATGAATCAATGGGCTTTAAAACGTATGGAATTGAAAAAAGAGCTATAAAGGTGAATGGTGTGTATAGTGATGATGAAAATATGGTGTTGTTTCTTTAAAGGAAGGATCTCCATTTAGAAAAAGATATGAACCCCAACGTGGCAATTTTGTATGCAACGGTTACTGATACATTTAAACGATTGCAAAGGTTAGTCGAAGGTATTGAAAAGAACGAACTATCCTATAAAGGGTCTGAAAATAACATTGGACAGCTACTTCAGCATTTAGCAGTAGTCGATTTACACTGGGTGTACCGTTTAAAAGGAGAGGGAGTTCCGCCTGCACTTGAAAATAAATATGGACCAATGTTGAATGAAATGGGAGAATTGCCTAGTTTAAGAAAGTACAAATTACAAGAATTAATGCAAGATTATGAAGCTGTGCAACATATGTTTTATGAGGAATGTATGAAACTAACAGAAAATGATTTAACACGAGAAGTTTTTTATGAAAAGGGAGAAAATGCGACTATAAGGTGGGGAATATGGCATATAGCCGATCATAATCGGTACCATCAAGCTCATATTAGTCGATTACGAAAGTTACATAGAAGTAGACCGTATGTATGATTAAATTTTTGAATATTAATTATATTAATTTTGTTATATAGTAGAAAAATAAACTATATAAGGGGTTTTATAATGAAAGCTATTGCAGTAGGGATATTGGCATCGTTTTTCTTTGCCTTTACCTTTGTGTTAAACCGGTCGATGGACTTAGGGGGCGGGAGTTGGATTTGGAGTGCATCACTACGGTATTATTTTATGGTTCCAATGCTACTACTTATTGTCATGTATAGAGGGAATTTAAAACAACTCTTGCAATATATGAAAAACAATCCGAAAGAGTGGTTGTTATGGAGTATTGTAGGGTTTGGTCTCTTTTATGCACCGCTTAGTTTCGCGGGTGCGTTTGGACCGGGGTGGCTTGTCGCTTCGACTTGGCAAATTACAATAGTTGCAGGGATTTTGTTAACACCATTTTTTGCGGTAGACCCATTACATAAAAAACTTCCAATGAAAGAATTAGTAATGTCAGGCATTATTTTATTCGGTGTTGTTCTTATGCAAGTAGAACACGCTTCTTCTTTAGGGATTCGTGAAACCATTTTATGTGTGGTTCCTGTACTCATTGCTGCGTTTGCATATCCACTTGGAAATAGAAAAATGATGCAAGTATGTAAGGGCGAATTAGATGTCTTCCAACGAGTTCTCGGTATGACATTAGCAAGTTTACCATTTTGGTTTTTACTATCTGGTTATGAAGTATCAACAGGCGGACTACCGTCAAGTAGTCAAGTTTTCCAATGTTTTATTGTAGCAGTTAGTTCAGGGTTAATCGCAACGGTATTATTCTTCTTTGCGACAGATCTTGTAAAAGATGATCCTCAAAAATTAGCAACAGTCGAGGCGACACAGTCTGGTGAAGTTTTATTTGCATTAGTAGGAGAGCTGCTCTGGTTATCGGCTCCAATTCCGTCTTCTTTATCGTGGGTTGGAATGAGTCTTGTAATTGTCGGAATGATACTTCATAGTTATGTAGCTGTAGTTGTGAAAAAAGAAGAGAAAATAACGGCATAAAAAGATTAGCTCTTTTTCAATAAAGAGCTAATCTTTTCTCATGAGAAAGGATGGAGAAAGGATGTTACAACGTGTTGAGTATTTAGAAATAGATCCCATTAAAAAAGTATTAAAGCATGCGATCGGTCCGAGTGAAGCAAGCTTATTTAAAGCAGTTTCAATGTATAAAAATGATCAGGCAGTGCTATATAAATATGGGAATAAGGGTTGCATAGGTATAGCGCTAATTCATACAAATAGAGCGAGAATGTGTCACATAGCTGTTGATGAAAAATATCGCAATCAAGGAATTGCACTTCAAATGATTAAAGAAATAATTAGGGAATATGAGTTAACATATATTGAGGCTGAGACAGATACAGAGGCAGTCGGTTTTTACAAGAAATGTAACTTTAAGATTGAAAGTTTGGGTGAAAAATACCCGGGGATAGAAAGGTTTAATTGTTATTTAGAGAATGAATAAAATAAATAGCTCATCATTTGTGATGGGCTATTTCATATTAGTATAAATTAAGATTGCTAGATTGAAAGTTTTTGATTGTGTTCACCTTTTTATATTAATTTTAAATAAATACACCATAATTTAACTGTTTCCGATATGATAAGAACGATAGGTCTATAGTAATCTGTATGATTATGTTAAAAATTAAGAAAAATATGATAATATATGTATGTATTAGTTTAAAGCAAAATGGGGGAACAATCGTGAAAATGAATGACATAGTGGCGAATACACAATTTCCAAATACAATCGAAACAATTACAAATGATTTAAAAGCATTAGGGATAGAAAAGGGAATGACAGTTATTGTACATTCTTCATTAAGTTCAATCGGTTGGATATCAGGCGGTGCAGTTGCCGTAGTAGAAGCGTTAATGAAAGTTGTTACAGAAGAAGGAACGATAATTATGCCGACGCAATCTTCGGATTTATCCGATCCAAAACATTGGTCAAGACCACCTGTACCAGAAGAATGGTGGCAAATTATTCGGGATAACGTCCCAGCATTTGATCCACGTATAACACCAACAAGGGCAATGGGAGAAGTAGTTGAATGTTTTCGTACATATCCGAATGTATTGCGCAGTAATCATCCACTCAGTAGTTTTGCAGCATGGGGGCAACACGCAGAAGAAATTACAGCGAATCATTCACTTTCCATAAGTTTTGGTGAAGAATCGCCATTACGAAAAATATACGATTTAGATGGATACATATTATTACTTGGTGTTGGTTATGACTCTAATACGTCTATACATTTATCTGAGGTACGTACAGGTGCACGCGAGTTAATAAAGGTAGGAGCACCTATTATAGAAGAAGGTGTAAGAGTATGGAAAGAATTCGTTGAAATGGATTACGATTCTGATACGTTTGTAGAAATCGGAGTTGAATATGAGCTTAAAGGAACAGTTACGCGTGGGAAGATAGGGAATGCGACGTGCCGTTTTATGAGGCAGCGTGATGCAGTTGACTTTGGAACAGAGTGGTTTCGTGCGAAAAATCAATAAGGGATGGTTATTATGCAAGGGAAAAAAGTATTAATTACGAGCGGCGGCTGCCTAGAAAAATGGGATCAAGTACGTGGACATACAAATTTAGCAAAAGGTACGATTGGAAGAATTATTGCGGAAGAGTTAATGACAAAGGGCGCACATGTAATATATTTGCATGGCTATTTCGCTGAGAAGCCAATGGATGTAAATAACCAATTAGAATTGCACCCATTTGAGGGGATTATTGATTTACAAGATAAGATGAAAAGTATTATTACACATGAAAAAGTAGATGCAGTTATTATGGCTGCTGCTGGCTCAGATTGGGTTGTCGAAAAGATTTGTGATCAAGATGGAAATATTCTTAATATGAACGGAAAGATTTCAAGTGACATCGCTCCAATTATTCATTTTCAAAAAGCGCCAAAAGTATTAAAACAAGTAAAGAGTTGGGATTCAGAAACGATACTCGTTGGCTTTAAACTTGAAAGTGACGTAAATGAAGCAGAACTTATTGAAAGAGCAAGTAAAAGAATGGAAGATGCAAAAGCAAGTGTAATGGTAGCAAACTCACCGCATTCTTTATATTCTCGCGGTGCTGTGCATCACGTTATTGGACAAGACGGTAATGTGAAGTTATGTAATGGGAAAGATGAAACTGCAAAAGAAATTGTCAATATGTTAGAGCATTTATGTAATCGTATCACTGCGATGTAAATTTAAGCTTTTAGAAAGAGATGCAGTCGCATAGTATGTAATGGAGTTAATATTAAATTAGTGGGGGAACTTAGCCCCCACTAATTATTAAATTGAGTCAATGGAATAAATAGGCCATTAGCTGCTCGTAAATGTGTAATACATGATATATGCATAATGAACATTTTGTGAGGAGTGGATTGTATGGAACATTTATTAAAGCAAGCTATTAAACTTAGAAATGAAAAGAAATATGCGCAGTCTAGAGAGATACTTATAGGATTAACAAACTTTACGAGGGATGCAGAAGTACTATATCAATGCGCTTGGATACATGATGTAATGGGTCTTGAAACGGAGGCGGTTCCGTATTATGAACAGGCAATTGCGAACGGACTTGATGGTGAATCCCTTTGCGGTGCGTATATCGGTCTTGGCAGTACGTATCGTTGTATAGGGGAATATGATAAAGCGATTACTTTATTAGAAGCAGGGATAAAGAAGTTCCCGGAAAATGACGTGATGAAAGTGTTTTTATCATTAGCAAAATATAACGTAAACGAACATGAAGAAGCGATGAAATTACTGTTAGAGACAGTTGTGAAAGTAGATGAGATAAAAGAATTTGAACGTGCTATTTCATTTTATAAAGACCATTTAAATGAGGTTTTTGAATAGAGGAGAGAAGGAATGAATCCATCAATTTCACGAAGGAAAAAAGGCATTTGGATTGGACTCGTATCTTTAATTATGTTATCAAACTATTTATTGTATGCCCTGCCAATAGTGCCAGCTGCCCCGAAAGAAGTAGTCCTCGGTTCATTATTAGATTTTATGTTTGTAATTCCAATCATCACATATTTCTTTATTATACGGAAAAGATACTCGTTAACGTATATGTTTCCTGTAGTTATAGCTGGATATGTATTCGCAAGATTTATAATTCCTAGTGATTATTTACAAGCTTTTTCATTTGTTTCGTATGTAATAGTTGCTGGAGAAATTGTGTTCGTATGTTTTGAACTGTTTCTTATATATAAAATTATAAGAGTACTTCCTAAAATAATAAAACGATATAAAGAATATAGAAGTGAGTATTCTTCATTTTCTTATGCGATTGATGCAGCATTTGATGCTAATATGAAGAGAAGTAAGACAGTAAATATCATTCTAACAGAGTGTAAATTACTCTATTATGCTTTTTTATCGTGGCGTGAAAAAGTATTAGAAAGTGAATCCACATACTCATATCATAAAAAGACCGGTGCAATAGGTGTTTATATCATGATTATTCATGCAACATTAATTGAAAGTATCGGTTTTCATTATTTACTTCATCAATGGAATCCAGTAATAGCTTGGGTTTTACTCATCTTAAACATATATGCGATGTTTTATTTTTTAGCTGAAATACAAGCGATGCGTAAAAATCCAATTATCGTTGCGGAAGAAAAAGTGATTATTCAAATTGGATTAGGAAAGAAAATCGTTATATCATTTACACAAATTGATAACATTGCGTTTTATAAAGGCGAACCTTTAAAGAAAGAAGAAGAAAAAGAGGTTCTTGACGCAACTGTTATGGAATTTATAAAGGAACCTCCAACTTTTGAAATAACGTTAAAAGAGCCAATTAAAGCGCAGTTGTTATATGGATTTTCTAAAACAGTAAGTCGTATTCACTTAAATGTAGACGATGAACGGAATTTTTATGATGTAGTTAAGACAAAGTTAAAACATGAGTAAAGCTCCTAAATATCATCGTGCATTTGGTGTATATGGAGTTTGTATTGAAAAAAATAAAAGACCATATATGAATTGTGGTTAATAAAATAGTAGTAGTTCATTAACTCCTTCCATTATAGAAGGAGTTTTTATGATGCGGAATACGGTATACTTTCATAATCAGGAGCGTAAAGGATATAATTAAAAACGGACTATATGATAAAAGGGGTAACTAAAAAATGAATTGTTTACGTACATCAAGGATTGAAATTATAGAAAGAAAAATACGTTATGATTCTACAACTGTAGATCACGTTTGTTTATTAGTAGAAGCACAACCGAAGAGAATCGTACTATTTCATGAGGTACAGTACCCTTTTACTATGACAGCAAACGAAATAAAATTAACTATTCCTAAAGGTAGTTATACAACCGCATATTATTGGGAAAATCGTCCGTATAACCTATACATATGGAGAGATGATGCTGGGCATTATTTAGGGTCATATTTTAATATCATAAAAAACACACATGTAGGAAATGAGTTAGTAACATTTGAAGATTTAATCATTGATATTATGGTTCTTCCTAATGGTGAGTATTTCATATTAGATGAAGTCGAATTACCTGAGTCATTAGATCAATTTGAAAATGGTTATGTGAAAGAAGCTCTTAACGTATTAACGGATACAATTCATGTCTTCTTACCTCAAATGATTTTAGAAACGGAGACTATATTTAAACAGAAAGAGATTTTTTCTACATGAAAAATAAAAAAACTCGCAGCTTACTAGCTTGCGGGTTTTCATCGTAAACTATTAGAAAATATGATAAAATTAAGAGGTAACTTATGGTACGGTTGGTTGTTCAATTATCACTTCTCCGAGTAGGAGGGGGGTGATAATAAGTGAGTGAAATTGCGTTGTTATTGCAAGGTGGACTGTTTCTCATTGCATTGTTAACGTTTATTGTCGTCTTAATTGACAAGCTCAAAAAATAACAACCCACCTATGCCTATAGAATGTGGGTTGTTGTGTTTGTACGAAACAAATAGGATAAATGAACAATCCAATCTGCTAAGTTACGTGGACTAGTGTGTAGCCGCACACTAGTCTTTTTTATTTATATACAGGTTTTAATTGTTTTATGTGATTGTATTGTTCTTTTCACACTCATTATAACACAGTGTCTTTTCATGAAGAAAGGAGACCGTATGTTCCTATATGGATTAAATAGAACGTGTAGTTTCTTTAAATAGCCCATCCATATACTGTTTTAAACTTTCCACAAAAAATCCTTTTTTGTCTACATTATTTACGCCGACAATTGGTGATGGAAGATTGTATCTTTTTTCTGATAAATGAACAACAACATCAAAAATATCAAATAGGCGAATGAAGCAGAATAGACCGTCTTTATCACTAAGTAAAATAAAGTAATGGTTTTCGCTCGTTGTATTTAATGTATTCCATAAAGAGCTTTTGCTTAAGTCACGAACGATACTCTTTTCCTTTAATTCCATGAAATCGGCATTTAATAGAATAGTAGAAATATCAATCGCATCTGGATCGTCAAAGTAGCCATCAATTGTTTGTACAGCAAAAGTATAAGCCATTTTTAATACACTCATTTTATATTTACGGTTATCTAAAAGCAATTCACGTTGAATAGAACTAGCTACTTTTGTTACGCGCTCTTCTTTCCAAATTTCATTATGTAATGAAATATCGTGCTTTTTACATAGTTTCATAATTAATGCATTGGAATAAAGTATCTCATCACTTACTTCGACTACATCTGTCTCAGCGGCTGCTAGCTCCTCACCATGTTCATTCGTATAGAGAGGGGAGTCGATTTGTTTTTTCATTTGCTCAATCTTATATTGACTTAATTTATGTCTAATTAAAGGACGATCAATATTTGTTGTCATATGTTCATGACATGAATCACAAATTGAGTTTATGAAATAATATCCACATAATATCTCTGGAATGACATATTGTTCACTAAGTTCTTTCGTATCTTTTCTGCAAATGATGCATTGTGTCATATTTATCACCTTTACCTGCAAATTTGTCTGTAATCTCATTGTAGTGTATTTAATGGGATTTTGGAATATTGTAAAGGAAAATATTATGTGAAATCTAAGTTTAATTTGGTACAATGAAGAGAAGTGCTAGTTTAAAGGAGGACGTTTTTTTGAAATCGAAAGTGCACTTTTGGACATTAGAAGTGCTGATGGTTGTAGGAATTATATTTATTTGCACAAAAATATCGTTTCTATTTCAACCAATTGGTATCTTCATATCAACATTATTTTTCCCAATTTTAATCGCGCTATTTTTATACTTCATATTTAACCCTGTGTTAGTCTTTTTGGAGAATAAAAAAGTACCTAGAGGTTTAGCGATCTTACTACTGTACCTTTTTATCATTACATTAACTGGAGTTGCTATTGGAGTAGTCGTTCCAACCATCTCACAACAGTTAATGGATTTAGTGAAAAATATGCCGACTTATATAAAAGAGGGAAAAGTATACATACAAGATCTATCCCATCATAGGTTATTTGAATGGTTATCTACACAAAACTACGTTTCCATTGAAACAATTGAAAAAAATGCGATTGAATACTTAAAGGGTATACCAAACACAATTACGTCGAGTGCAACGGCTTTATTTGGTATTATCACGAACGTGGCGTTAGTTATCTTTACAGTACCGTTCATTTTATTTTATATGTTTAAAGATGGACATGCATTTCCAGGAAAAGCTGTTAGTGTATTACCAGAGTCTTACCGAGAAGAAGGACTTCGTATCATAAAGGAAACGAACGAAACATTATCTGCATATATTCAAGGTCAAGCGCTCGTTTGTATGTTTATTGGTGCCTTTACATTTACTGGTTATTTAATCATCGGTTTACCGTATGCTTTCGTTTTAGGAATTATCGCAGCATTTACAAATATAATTCCGAACTTAGGTCCATTTATCGGAGCAGCACCAGCTGTCATTATAGGTCTGTTCGTATCTCCGATGCAAGCTCTGTACGTAATTATTATAGTAACAATCGTACAACAGTTTGAAAGTAACATCATTTCACCGCGTATTATGAGTTCAAAATTAAATATCCATCCGTTGACAATTATCATCCTTATTTTAGGGGTAGGTAATTTCGCGGGAATTATCGGAATGATTTTAGCAGTACCAGCTTATGCGGTAACAAAAACAGTTGTTTCGAACTTAGTGAGATTGTTTAAGACGAAACGAAGTAAACGGAAATAGAATATGTTGAGAAAGATACACCGCTTAATAAAAAGGGGTGTATCTTTTATTTTTTAGTGTATGAAATACATATTATTATTATTATATATTTTTACACATCAAATCAGGCGGTGAATTTTTGTTAAATAAACTTTATCCCGCTATTTGTGGGCAGTAAAACTCCCACCTCAAAATTCAGGTGAAGAAAAAAAGAAGTTAGGTGGGAGATCAACTGCGCGTAAACGCCCGATTGGTGAGAGCTAATAATCAGTGGGGGATGAACAAAACCCCCACTGATTAAAGTTTCACTTTATAAACTATGTGGAATCTCTCTGAACTATCCAAATCATTTCTTTACACCGCGTTATTAACATCATAATCGACTCCTTTCATTTCTAATATAAGTTCAAACAATTATAGGTGAGTGTAGTACTTGCTTCTACGATCACGAATTTCATCTATAATCTTTTTATACTGTTCCTCTTGTTTTACTTCATTTGCAGATATAGTTTCTTTTTGAATCGTAATGGTTAAAAAGAAAAGGTGAAACCTCATACATGAATTCCTCCTTTCGAATAGGAATTACAGGTGACTACAATAATGACTTTGTCGTTCTTTTACGTTGTACATAGCCTGCTCAATTTGTCGGTCATGAAGCATATCAGACTCAGACAGTTTATTTTTTTGAATGGTAATCGTTAAAAATAATACTCTGAATTTCATTAGGATATTACCCCTTTATAATGTATTTAGTAAAGACGATTGTAATAAGAGGACTGGCGCTCTTTCACATCATCCATAATATTTTTAATTTGTTGTTCACGAGAAATTTCATCTTTTGAAAGTTTGCGTTTTTGAATGGTAATCGTTAAAAAGAAAGCCTTAAATTTCATTAGGATATTGCCCCTTTAAAAAATATTTTTAAAACATTTGTGTATAATACGAACTTTTAATGTCCGTTATTTTATCCATAGTTTGTTTTAATTGTTGTTTACGAAAGATTTCAGCTTCAGATAACGTTTTTTTCTGAAGTGCTGTCGTAAAAAAGAAAATATGAAAAGTCATAGACGAATTCCTCCTTTCGAAAAGGAATTACAGGTGATCGCAATAAAGCACTTGGCGCTCCTTAACATCATTCATAGCTTTTGTAATTTGCTCATTATGAAGAATTTCAGCTTTGGAAAGTGTATTTCTTTGAATCGTAATACTTAAAAACAATACGCTAATAGTCATCGAATGTTGCTCCTTTCTTTAAAAAATAATGTATGAGACTAAAAAATCGCACAAAAAAGCCACAGGAAGATATCGTTTTCCTATGGCTGGGCGTGAAAAAGCCACAGGAAAGTATACGACCTCCTGTGGCGAATTTATGAATTAAAAGAAATAAAGTACGATTTTTAATTCTCCATTAGGGTGGTCGAATTCATATTTAATTGTCCGAAAAACACAGATGCAGTTAACGATAAAGTTAAAGCATGTAATTGTAATTTCATCATTTCCTTCGACCTCCTTTTAGAATATTTTTCTTACGTTAGTAATTATATACAATTAATGGATAATTGTAAACATAAAAATTGAAAATTTTTAATTTTGATTAAAATGCGTATGTTTTAAAGGGTTTTTAAGGGATACATTGTATAGATTGGATAATAAATAGAACTTGGTGGTGTCTAATGAACTATATGAATAGAATAGCAGGTATTATGCTAACAATTTTATTAGTTGTTACTGCTTGTTCTAATGGGGAGCAAATAAAAGAAATATCACATATTGAACCTGGGGCTTTTAAAAAATATACGGGGACATACGTTAGAAATAATTCCGACGTTATTGCGATTGTTACAAACTTACCTGGTGGTGAAACAGTTCAAAGTTTAAATTTAGAAAATGAAAATATTAAAGTGGAATATGGTGCAAAAGAGAATGGAAATCTTACAGAAGAAATGATTGAGACGTATTGGTTTGATGGGAAGGATACGATGAAGAAGAATTTACTCTTTAATGCTATTTATCTTGCAGTTTTAGTACCGAATGCGAAAGGGTATGAGTTTCAGATTGAAAATCAAAGTTTTGCATTAAAAAGAGAAGAACTTTTACCCATACTGTATAAAGAATTTAATGATTTGCCAAAGGATGATCTTATATGGAATAAGGGAATCGTAATGAACTTCTTTTACGGTAATCAAGAAAAAATAGAAAAGCTAGTTAATAATAAAGATTTTCGAAAGCAATTTTTTGATGAACATCCTGTGCGGGAATCTAAGTGATATGGAGGAAGATGAGGTTATTTCACGATTGAAAATCAGAACATTTTTTAAGGGGAGTCATTCATTATCGAATGATTCTTTTTTTGATGAAAATTATGGAAAAAAATATAACGTTGCGCTATGGTTAATTACATAAGTAATGAACCTAGGAACCTAAGGTGGTGAAATCGTGAAACCTACTCTAGAACAAAATAAATTAATATACATACAAATTGCAGAAACTATTGAATCTGATATTTTAAAAGATATATTGCTTGAAGAAGAACAAGTTCCATCGACAAATCAATTTGCGAAGATGTTACAAATTAATCCAGCCACTGCAGCTAAAGGGGTAAATGTATTAGTGGATGAGGGGATTTTATATAAAAAGAGAGGGATTGGGATGTTTGTTGCAAAGGGAGCAAAAGAAGTCGTACTAAAAAAAAGACAAAATACTTTTATGACAGAGTATTTACCTAAAGTGTGGGAAGAAGCAAAAGTACTAGAAATATCAAAAGACGAATTGATGGACATGATACAAAAAATTACGAAGGAGGGGAAAGAGTAATGTTTGCACTTGAAACGAAAGATTTAACGAAAAAATATAAAAAGACACTAGCTGTAAATGAAGTAACAATTGCATTGGAAGAACATAAAATATATGGTTTGCTTGGAAGAAACGGAGCGGGGAAAACAACATTATTAAACCTTCTTGCAGGACAAATTATTTCA
The DNA here is from genome assembly GCF_016650875.1 of Bacillus sp. TH30. Taxonomy (NCBI): domain Bacteria; kingdom Bacillati; phylum Bacillota; class Bacilli; order Caryophanales; family Bacillaceae; genus Bacillus; species Bacillus sp. TH30. The sequence goes on from NZ_JAEKEY010000002.1 coordinate 5,049,052, forward strand.
AGTAGTGGAAGTGTATCTATATTTGGCGAAAATGTTTTTGAAAATAGTAAAGCGATGCAAAAAATTTGCTTTGTTAAAGTGAAAGAAGAAGCGCATTTAAGTAATAAAATTAAAGAGATTTTTGAGCTATGTAACATGTTTTATAAAAATTGGGATCAGAAATATGCTGAAGAACTGGCAGGGAAGTTTCAGCTTAATATGAAAGAGAAATACCATAAATTATCACACGGTATGCAAACAGTCGTAGGAATTATTCAAGGTCTAGCAAGTAGGGCACCGATTACTATTTTTGATGAGCCGACTACCGGTTTAGATGCAGCACATCGAGAGCTATTTTATAGTTTACTATTAGAAGATTACGGTGAGTATCCCCGAACAATTATATTATCAACACATTTAGTAGAAGAAGTAACCCATGTTATTGAAGATGTAATCATTATAAAAGAAGGAAGACTAGTTGTTCAATCATCAGTGGAAGATTTATTACAAAAAGGTCATATTATATCAGGGCATAAAGATAAGGTCACAAAATTTTTAATGGGAAAAAATGTTGTAAAACGAGAGTTGTATGGAAATAAAGAGATTTCTACCATATGGCAAAAACTGTCTACTAAAGATTATCAGTTGATTGAAACGGAAGGGTTAGAAATGGACAGGGTAACACTACAAAAACTATTTATTTACATAACGGATAAAGAGGGGGAATGACAATGCTTTTAAAACAATTGAAGTTACATATAAAATATCATTATAAGGCCGTTTTTATCTTTTGGATTGTAGCATTACTTATAAAATGGACAATGACTGCAACTGATTTAAAGGAGATAAAGGTAGCATTTTTACATGATATTTTCAATAATTCATCAATTGCAATTTTGATGTTTATTGTAGTAAGTGTGTTTCTTATTCAACTTGATATTTTTCCTACAGTTGTCTCATTTGGTGTTACTAGGTTGCAATTTTTTATTGGTTCAGTATGTTTTATTTTATTGCAATCAGCATTTTTTTCATGTCTTCAAGTTTTATTTTTACAAGGTACATTTTATGAAACAGAACATGCAAATTTAGGAACACATACAATTGAACAATTCTTTGCACAGTTCGTATTTTATAGTACATTAGCTTGTTTATTCCAATTAACAACTATTTTTCAGAAAAGATTTAATTGGTTAGGATTTGCCTTTAGTGTGATATTTTTATTCGGATTGGCGAGTACAATGTATGCTGGGATAGGGATAAAAGAATTGGTGTTTATTGATAGTAAAGTGTTACTAGAAATACCTAATTTCATATCAGTTTCGATAGTACTTATTTTCATATATATCGTAATTAGTGCTTTGTTTATTCGTAAAGTTTCGTTTGAAGATACGATTTAAATACAATTACTTTGAGAGAGAAGGAAGACTGTATGGGAGATACTTCTTCACTAATAACCGTCTTTTTATGCGTGGCACTGCTTATATTTTGGCGCCGTTATCGATCTATGTATAAGCCAATTAAGGGAACAGGAAAACGTATTTTGTGGCCATTACTATTTTTAACACCGGGGATAGTATGGTTTTTTGGACCCGTACATCCAGCACTATTACAAGTAGTTATAGCAGCATTCATTGGGGTTCTTTTCGCAATCCCACTTATATTTCTAACAAGCTATGAGCGAAGAGAAGACGGAAACATTTATACGAAAAAAAGTGCTGCCTTTTTAATTACTTTTATCGGAATTGTTATTTTAAGATATAGTTCAAGACAATATATTGTTGATTTAGATCAACAAACAATCGGTTTATTATTTTACGTCGTTGCAGTATCATATATTATTCCGTGGAGAATTGCTTGTTATATAAAATTCAGGAAAGTTTTGCGAGAAAATAATAACCATGCTATATGAAAACTTCTCATTTGAGAAGTTTTTTATTTTTATATGCAAGCAAAATAATTTGTTGAGGTTCACGCTACCATACAATATGATAAATATAAAAAATTGAGGGGAAGTAGGGGATATAAAAGTGCGTACAATTCTACTGTTTTTACATAACATGCCCATTGATGAAATAGAGAGTATGAGAAAAAAGCATGATCCTTTATTCGGATTAATTCGACCGCATATAACAATTGTATTTCCATTTGAAAGTTCCATTTCGAATGATGAGCTGAAATCACATATTTTGCATTTGGCAAAAGGGATAGGGGAAATTGAAATTGAGTTTGCAAGTCGTATAACAAGTGTGGGAGACTATTTGTTTTTAGGAGTTGAAAAGGGGAAAGAACAAATAGAAAAACTACATGATAAATTGTATACAGGCCCCTTATTACGATTTTTGAAAAGAGACATTCCGTACATACCGCATGTAACAGTCGGAAGAGAAAGTAGCCCTGAGTTAGCAACTGAAATAGCGAAGGAGATTCCTAGTTTTCATGAGAAGTTGAACTGTGTAATCAATAGAATTAGTGTGGAACGAATTGGTGAGAATGGAGAATCAATTATTGAATTTAAAGTACCATTGCAAAAAAGCTGACAAAAGTCAGCTTTTTTTATTTCATACCATGAAGTAAAGTACCAATCGCACCACTATAACCGCCGTCTTGTAAAAAGACAGGTATTTTGTTTTGATATTCTGTATAGCTACTTATAATATTTTGAAGATGTACGTTATTACATAGAGTAGAACCGATGTAAATGATATGGTCAATGTTTTTTGCTTCGGCGAATTGAAGGCTTAATGCTGTGACGACTTCACCGACAAGTCCTTGAACGGTAGCTAGTATATCTGAACTACTATAATTTGAGTCTGTAATGGTCGCTTTTCCGAAATTGCTAGCAGTTAAGTTATTATCAAGAGGGGAGAGAATCCCGCCATAAATATCTCCAACTGTAATATCTAGACTGTTTCTTGAACCAATTTTCGTAAGCGGAATCACTTCTTCAAAATGATCTATATTTGTTAATAGTTTTGAAAGACCCATAATAGTACCACCGCCAACTCCAGTTCCACCAGCGCGAACATATTGCTTGTCGTGAACATAGTGAATGGAAGTACCTGTACCGATATTTGTTAATACAAAGTTGTTTATAGCACGTTTTTCTTCTTTTAGTATGTAGCGTACTCCTACTAAAGTTGCTTCAAACTCGTTTAACTCTACTATTTTATATGAACCTGAAAGTAGTTCTTCTAACTGTGTAGCTTTACCACCTGTAATGCATAATTGTGTAATTGAATTATGATTTTGAAGCCATTCTTTAATTCTTTCTTGTTCATATGAATAAAATTTTTCAAAACATAATTTTTTCTCTAGGTTAAAGTAAGCAATCTTTGTTAATGTTCCCCCAGCATCAATACCAATAACATTCCGCATTTCCCTACCCCTTACTATGTAATCTGTTTAATCAGCTTGATATATTAATAGCTTTTCAATGGTAACGATTGATTGACCGTTTACAGAGGCAATTCCTTTCCCAAGAACAAAACCTCGTCTGTTACGTGTTAATTCATAATGTAAGTCAAGTTTATCACCGGGATACGCATTTTCATGAAATTCCACCCCATCTAAAGAGGAGAGGAAACCAAGTCCTTCAGATTCACCTGTACTTACAAAAGCACTAAGTTGAGCGAGTGCTTCTACAATTAGCATATGAGGCATATAGTTTTGATTTTTATTAATAAACCACTCGTTATTTGTGATCAGTTTGTATCCTGTAGCTGATTGAGATTCTTTAACGTTTGTAATTTTATCAATCATTAAAAATGGATAGCGATGGGGAAGAGTATCTTTAATATTCATATCGTACCTCCAGGAATAATAATACCCCTGCTAAAGTTAAGCAGGGGAGTTATTATTAATTCTTAACTAATTCTTCTATATTTTCAATAGAGAAAATACCGCTGTTTTTAATGTTTTCAACTACTTCTTGTAATACTACTTTATCTTGAACAAGTGCAATACGTACAAAACCTTCGCCATGAGGACCAAATGCATGGCCTGGTGTGACAACAACATTTGCACGATCCATAAGTGCATAAGCGAACTCTAGCGAAGTCCATCCTTTCGGAATTTCAGCCCAAACGAACATACTTCCAGCTGGTTTATCGACATTCCAACCGAATTTGCGGAATCCGTCCACTAAAGTATCTCTACGTTCTTGGTAAATTCCACGGTTTTTTTCGCAAAATGCAGCGCCATGTCGTAATGCAGCGGATGCAGCTTTTTGAATTGGTAAAAACACACCGTAATCTGTATTAGACTTAAATTGCGTAAGCGCGCCGACAATTTCTTCGTTACCAATCATATAACCAATACGGCTACCAGCTAAACTATAACTTTTAGATAAAGAATTAATTTCAACGCCAACTTCTTTTGCACCAGGTACAGATAAGAAGCTAATTGGCTTTTGACCATCAAAATAAAATTCAGCATAAGCAAAATCATGGACAACGATAATATTATGTTTTTTCGCGAATGCGATTACATCTTTAAAGAAATCTTCATGTGCCATTGCTGGAACTGGATTTCCTGGGAAGTTCAAAATCATCATCTTTGCTTTATTGGCGATTTCTTCAGGGATAACCTCTAAGTTAGGTAAGAAATCATTTTCTTTTTTTAATGGCATGTAGTAAGATGTTGCACCGGCCATTTGAATTCCTGTTTCATAAGCTGTATATCCTGGATCAGGAACTAGTATTATATCTCCCGGATTTGCAAAAACCATAGGTAAATGAACGAGTCCGTCTTGTGAACCCATTAATAATAAAACTTCTTTTTCAGCATTTAATATAACGTTATGAGTGTTGTTGTAATATTCAGTTACAGCTTCGTGAAATTCTTGAATACCAGATAATGTATATCCGTAACTTTCTTTTGCACTTGCCGTATGTACCATTTCTTCTCTTACAAAATCAGCAGGAGGCATATCAGGATTCCCGATACTTAAATCAATCATTTTATGACCTGTTGCAATTTTCTCTTTTTTATAGGCCCCTAATTCACTAAATATAGAAGATTGGAATGCTTTCATTCTAGTTGCTAAAGTGTAAGTCATCAAAACCCCTCCTAAAAACAGTGTTTTCTTTCTGTATTTTTAATTATTCTGAAAACACATGTTTACATTTTATCATTTTTTTATGAAAATTAAAACGATTGACAAATTTAGAGGAAGGATAATAAGGGAAAATATAAAAATAACGTAGAAAATATTTTCTACGTTATAAATGAAGATTAATTGTTTATTTTTTTATATGTACATGTTTTTTCAGTTGTAAAAAAGTATACATTTAATTTATTATCGACAACTTTTAAAGATTGATCTGATGTAAACGAGTTACCATAATCAATACGATACACGTTAGAATTTTTAACAAACGATCCTTTAAATAAATCCTCTTTTTTATTTGTTGTTTGCATTTCCACTAAATTGTGAACAACCTGTTCTTTCTTTTCTTCTTTTACAACTGTTTCAAATTTATAATATACAGGGCATTCACCATTTTTATTATCAATGATTTCCCAAGAGCCGTATATATCATTATTGCTACATCCACTAAGTAGAACGACTAATATAGGAAAAATAAGTAGAAACTTTTTCATTGTGTACTCCTTTCTTATTAGTATTTATAAACGTGCGAATACGATAAGAATATTGTAAAAAATAAAGTTTAAATTTTTATAAAGAATTACTAAATTTCACATAAAAATTTGGAGAAGGGTGAGATTTCAAAATAAAAAGGCATGAATCTAGTGTAATGCCAGATTCATGCCTAACGGTCTATCTTATGTTATGTCTTTTGAGGATAAATGAAGCGGAAAGAAGGATGACAATTCCATTTACAACATACATATTTGCAATAATAAAGGCTAGGTTAGCTGCGCCAAATCCACCTTTATTATTGCAAATATGGAAGCGAATGCTGTAGTAGTCAAAAAGATAATGGGAGTTAACAGTAAAAATAAGAAACCTGCAACAATTCTTCTTTTAAAGTTATTTTGGGATAGGGAAATGGCTAAAAAATTAAGGGCGCCAAACATAATGAATGAAAACAGAAGGGTAATTAATAATTGGATACCAACAGACATTTCCACAGCTCCTTTTGAAAAATCTATTGTTTATTGTATTCGAAAACAGTAGGCGATCCACCTTTAAATATTCGTACTATATAAAGGTGGATCCTAGAAATTGAAAAAGAATGGATCAAGTAAAATACTGGATCCATTCTTAAGAAATATTAGTTTTATCCCGTTATTTGCGGGCAGTAAGACGCCCACCTCAAAATTCGGCGAATACGAGGCGGTTTGGTGGGTAAATACCCGTAAAAGCCCGATTGGTAAGGACTAATAATCAGTGGGAGATGAACAAAACCCCCACTGATTAAAGTTTCACTTTATAAATTCGCAGATTGTGACGTTTGTTTTTCAAATTGTTTCTGCTTAGATAAGGAAATAAAAATAATCAACAACGAAATGACTCCGAAGATGAGAACCATATATTGTAACCCAATCGTATCTAAGAAGAAGCCAGTTCCAAGTAAGACAATTTGGAACATAACTCTCTCAAACATATTACGGAATGAGAAGAGGCGACCGTGATAGCTTTTTTCTACTTTCGTTTGGAAAATTGTCGACATAATAGGGAAGAAACAGCCGACACTAAAGCCAAACAAACCAAACGATGTAAGAGCCATCCATTTTATATCGCTAAAGAACAATGAAAGGTGTGCAAAAGCGGTACAAACAGCGAAGAAATATAATAATTTTTCAGGTTTGAAATGGTCAGATAAACGTTTAATAACGAAGGCACCTAACATAAATGCGACACCTTCAATTGTATATATAAATCCTTTAATCGTTGGATCATGTTGCATTTCGCTAATGTTAATAACCATTAAATTGAATCCAGCTATAAATAATAGAGGGATAATACTTAATATAAGTGCTGTAAAAGCAATAGGAATTCCTTTTAAAATACGAAACACTTCCATAAAGCTATTATCTTTAGCCGATTCTTTACTTGATGTAGTTGACTTTTTATCTTCAAATTGTAGGAAGAAAGTTGAGAGGAATAATAAAGCGTATGCTGCCATTGAGAAGGCATACATATACTGTAAACTCATTACAACTAAAAGAATTCCACCTAGTGAAGTACCCGCAATACGAGCGATTGTACCAACATTCATATGTACACCGTTCATCTGTAATAACTCATGCTCACGAACGATTAGAGGAATTACAGATTGTAATGCAGGGAAATAAAATGCAGCTGAAATTTGAAGTGCAACCATAAATGCAATCATGAATGCGATACTTTCATATTGAATGGCGAAAAACATGAAAATAACACTAATAACACGACCGAAGCCAGCGTAAAGAAGAACTTTCTTTTTTTCATACTGATCAATGACACGACCAGCCATTGGACCAACTAGAACGCCAGCTAACAGTCCGATAAATAATATAACGGATTTCATAAAATCAGAAGGGACGTATTTTTGCATAAATTCAAGATTACCAAGAATACCAAGCCATAACCCTAGACCAGCAATAAACTCCCCAATTAACACAATCCAAACATTTTTATTACGCCACATAATGTAAAACCTCTCTGTCTTTTAAAATGAAAAACTCGTATATAAAACCTCCTTATTTTATGTATTATTTTTAACGAACTTTTTTAGAGTCAGAGTCTATATTACGTGTTTCATTAATGGATTTCAATCTTTTTGATTTGTAAAAAAATGATGAATTAAGTGATACAATGGGTAACTAAAAATACAAAAAATTCATAAGTAAATTCAAAGGGAAGGTAAGTGTGGGGAAAATAAAAAAAGTAAGAACGCAGATAATACGTCTTACTTTTCTCAAAAAACCAAAATAGATTAAATTAGCAACACTTATGATCTTGTCCAATAGCTAAGCCGCTAAAAGACAGAGGACCAACAATGTCTGCACTTGCACCACTAGTAAGGTTTTCTACAGTTAATGAATACTCGTGAGTCCCGCAGCTAACATTTTGATCTATAGCTTGAAATGTTTGCGCGTAAAATTGCTCAGAATCTGTAGATTCAATCCCTACTTGAGCGTTGAAGATTTCTGTATTGTCACGGAAAATTCGGAATAAAACTTGTGAAATCTCAGTTATACCTTTAACCCCAACTGTAGCAATTAATTCTACTCGATTATTACGTGAATCTCTTCTTGAAATTTTTAATTTAATACTTGCTAGAATTGCTTTTTCTGGGGAATGGGGAATTACAAAAGTTGTTTCACCTGTTTTATTTAAAGGTTGAGTAGCTTGATAATCAATGATATGAGTCATATTCGTCACCTCCTCATATACTAAAATATGAAGGTAACGATGAATTAGCTTGGACATATACTATAAGATTTTAATAGAATTGAGGAGTAATGTTGAATAAAGGGAGATAATATAAAAGCATCAAGAAAAAATCCCAATTATGAGAGTCATTTTTTGATGCTTTTCATACTTTAGGCGGAATATTCTTCTTTACGTACTTCGAAGAATTCATTCCGGCGTAAGTAATTAAAAATTTTTTCCGAAACCTCTTCTTCATGAGACACTAAGAATCGTTGATCAAAAGCATAGAAAGATTGACCTTTAATTAATTTTACGTAGTATATTTTACACGCCTCCTTTAAATTAGGATTCTTAAATACTTTATATTATGATGACCTATCTGGTTGTTAATAATACTTAAAGTTTCAAAGGGAAGAAGTATAAATTCAAAAAAACATTGAAATAGCTTACAAATCTGTAATGTTTTTGTCACCTTTGCCGATAGTTAAAATTAACCAGTATCTTCTATACTACAAATAGGTTCCATAAAACAAGGGGGTAGAAAGATGGAGGAAGTAATTGGAGAAGTTGTAGCAGGGATTTGTGAATTTGTAGTTGAAGTTACGGTGGATGTTTTAGGAGATTTAGTTTCCGGAAATGATGAAGAGAAAGAAACATTATAAAATTTGTAAAAAGTTTAAAGATAAACAATGTGTAAAAGCTGATTTCTAAAGGGAAGTCAGCTTTTATATTTTTTACATTATATTAATAATATTTAAATATTAACCTGTTACGATATTAATGAAATCAATAAAGGAGCTGACCGATATGAATATGCCGAATTCTAGATGCGATGTACCTGATTCTAGTACGATTGTAGCGAATATAAATGAAAAAGAATATCACTTTATTGTTCGTATACATCCACTTGCAGGAAAGATGATAGCGCTATTTGAAAATGGGAAAGAATATGGCTTGCTTGATAAGGAAATCGCTAGTAGGGATAAATTTATTAGGTCAGAGCTTACTAAGTTGAAGCATTTCAACATAGATATTCTTTATGATAGTCCTGGGTGGATATGGATTGGCATGGACCAATATGGATTGCATGCAAGAGAGGCTACTAATAGCGAAGTAGAAGTTATTTTGAAGTTACAGGGGGATTAGACGTGTAAGAAGATCCTCAAATTTAAGAGATACTTTGTGGGGGTGTGGGATAATTCCCCATAACCTTTTTTGTTTTGTGCTTAAAAATAAAAGAGTTAAATTTTTTTGATAGAAGGTCTCTAATACAAGAGACGAGATTAAACTAAAAGAGGATTTGAAATTATATAAAGAGAACTTATAAATTAAATATAATACTTTATAGAAAGAAGATGATAAAAGTGAGTAAAGAAGAACTTGTGAAACAACAATTTGGTAGTAATGCAGAGAAGTATGTGAAAAGTAAAATTCATGCAAAAGGACTGGATTTACAATATGTAGTTCAGCAAGTTGAAACTCGTCATAATACTCGTCTTCTTGATATTGCTACTGGTGGTGGACATGTTGCTAATTTGTTAGCCCCAATGTTCAAAGAGGTAGTCGCTCTTGATTTAACAGAAAAAATGTTAGAAAAAGCAAAAGGTTTTATAGAAGGGAACGGACATGAAAATGTATCATTTGTAGCAGGACATGCAGAAAGGTTACCATTTGCTGATGATTCCTTTGATACAATTACATGCCGAATTGCAGCACATCACTTTGTTGATCCTTTGCAATTTATTTTTGAAGTAAATCGAACGTTAGAAGATAATGGATTATTTATATTAATTGATAACGTTTCACCAGAAAATAATGAGTTTGATACATTTTATAACTTTATCGAAAAGAAGAGAGATCCAAGCCATGAACGAGCTTTGAAAAAAACAGAATGGATTACTTTATTAGAAAAACATGGTTTGCAAATGCAGTCATGTCATACTTTTGACAAGAAGTTCGATTTTGATTGGTGGTGCGATATGATGGATGTTCCTATGCAAAAACGTGTAAAGTTAACAGAGTGTATGATGAAAACATCAAATGAAATGCAAGAATTTTTCAAAATTCAATTTGGAAACAATAAAATAGAATCGTTTTATACTGAAATGGCACTGTTCGTATGTAAAAAAAGTTCAACATTAAAAAGATAAATTTCTTGCAGTCTTTCTGATGTACGATATACTTAGTACAGAGAAAATGAGAATTGAGGAATAGTAATAATGATTCGTGTACGTATTGAGGGAACTGAGGAAGAGATGCTTGAATTTTTAGAGAAAATGCCTGACATTCCTGGGTTTGAAAAAACACATATGAGAGAACCGAGAAAAGGGAATAATCCGAAATATGATTCAAGCAAAAGTGTACTAGCATATTTATCTTATAAAAAGATTGAAGTCGCCAATAAATAGGCGGCTTTTTTAATTATCTCTGTTTCACCGCCTTGTCTTTTTCGCATAATAATAATAGTAGATTATGCTGGAGAGGGGTGAGGAAAGTTAATAAAAAAATAATCTTTTTCGGAGATTTTGGTATTGATGATGCAGTAACGTTAATTTATGCGAATAAAACATGCAAATTAGATATTATCGGTATCGTTGCAGAGTATGGAAATGTATCAAGAGAAATTGTTACGGAAAATGTTTATTTTTTAGAAAGATACTATGCTACAAAAGTGAAGATTATTGAAGGTGCCAGTAGACCAATGACAGCTGAAGAACCTTTGTTTTTCCCTGAAATTCATGGGGATCACGGTTTAGGTCCAATTATTCCACCGAAAATGAGAATTTGTGACAGAGAAAATTTTTGTGAATTGATTAAATTAATTGAGCCTTGTCCAGAAGATATTATTATAGTGGCGACGGGACGATTAACAACACTTGCAACATTATTTTTATTGTACCCCAATTTAATGAATCGAGTATGTTCTTATTATATAATGGGCGGTGCTTTTCTATTTCCGGGAAACGTTACACCTGTATCAGAAGCTAATTTTTACGGCGATCCAATTGCCGCGAATATCGTTATGAAATATGCGCAGAATGCTACAATATATCCGTTAAATGTAACGCAGCGTGCTCTTATTACCCCTGAAATGGTCGATATTATTGATAAAGAAGGAACAGGGCAGGCGAAACTCATAAAGCCAATGATCGATTTTTATTACGAGAACTTTTACAAAAAAGAATATCCAGGTATTGCTGGGAGTCCGATTCACGATTTACTTCCGTTCATTTCATTTATAAATGATGATATTTTTGAATATAAAAAATCAGCAGTTTGGATTAGTACGACGAATGATGTAACGAGAGGTCAAAGTGTTGCAGATTTTAGAAAAATAGCTGAGCCAACGACGTTTGATAATCGTCCTATACAAAAAATTGCCGTTGAATTTAATTATCAAGCGTTTAAAGACGAATTTATGAGAACAATATTGAAGCCAGATTGTCCTTAAGAGGGTGAGCAGATTTGAATGATTTTCATAAGACGAATAACTTACGAAAAATGTAACATAACTAATGGTAAGCAATTGTTTCTGATTATAATTTTTATTGGTCAATTATAAAGGAGGAAATGATATGATTTGGTCTTTAATCGTTGGTGGTATATTAGGATGGTTTGCAAGTTTAATTACTGGGAAGGATGTACCTGGCGGTGTAATCGGTAATATTATTGCAGGTATTGTCGGTTCTTGGCTTGGTACAGCGTTACTTGGTAAATTCGGACCTGTTATAGGCGGATATGCGATTGTTCCGGCTTTAATAGGCGCGATTGTTTTGATTTTCATCGTAAGCTTTATATTCCGTGCAATGCGGAAATGAATACAGGGTACTGTTTACATTTGTAAGCAGTCCCTTTGTATTATGTTGTCTAATCTGTTATGCTACTGTTATACAATCAGGAGGTGTCAGCATTGAAATCATTTACAGTAAATTTTCATCAAGAGGATAATGCAAAGGCAACAACAGTACATAAATTAAGTGAAGAGGACTTCGAGAAAGCAACAGAAAAAGGTACTCGTCATCTATTTGATTTAGATACAAACGTTGGTTTCTTCGTATTCTTTGATGCTGAAGATACAGAAGGAAACGAGCAATACTTAATGTTACAATATGAAGGAGATCATGAAGAACCAAGTGCTTGCTACGGATTTGATTTGAAATTGTTCTATCAATTTTTAGCACTATACTTAAATGATCTTGAATTCCAAGGTGAGACAAATGAAGAAGAGGAAGAAAATGGTCCAATTCATCATTTAGCGCACTTACTTTACCATATCGTTGAAGATGGTAAATCTATCGAAGTATAAAAATACATAATTGAAGCTGTCCTTTAATAGGACAGCTTTTTTAATTATATAAATAGTTAATCTTAATGGATTTCTGATCATGACAAATGATTTGAATAAGATTCAGAAGGAACAAAACATTAAACCAGCAGAGAATGAGTATTCACTTTCTGCTGGTTTTTTGCATTTAAAGGAGATTTTGTAGCAGTTTAATTCAAGTTACAAAAAGGATATAGCGAGTATGGAGAGAAGGTGTATACAAGGAGATGAATAAGATGATTAACAATACAATTCCAAGCTTTTTGAAGCTTTTGGAAAGCGATGATATAGGATTACATGACTTGGACAAATATTATGATATGTATCCAGAAGCATTTGAAGAGTATTTTAATTATCATTGTCCTAAGACGGAAGAACGTCTTTCTAGTGCAATTAAAAAATATCCTGAAAAACTAAAAGACATCCGTATTATTTCGGAAACTTTACCATCTATTATTCAAGAAATTAGTGAGGAGTATCACATTCAATTTGGTTTTAATATAGATTTGACTTTTCATCTATTTGTAGGTGGGTTTGGCTCCAATGCATTTGTAGAAAGAGATATTATTGGGGATATATTTCTTTCGGCAGAAAAATTATCTCCTGAAAGGGAGCATCTTCGTGTTATCGTTGCTCATGAAATTGGTCATATATATCATAATTTCGTATTGCAAGAGAGTGGAATGGATTGGACTAAAGCACAATGGACTGATGCAGCGGTTAGTTTATATCGTGAGGGAGTCGCGACATATTTATCGCAAAGAATAGCTAAAGGATTAAGTAAATCAGTCTATTATTCATATGATAATGATGGTGACGATTGGTTGTATTGCTATGAAGAACATAAAGATCATATTAAGAAACATTTTTTACAAGATTATGTTAAAGGGTGGACAGATGAAAAAGAGAAAGAATGGTTCCGTTTATCAGGAGGGACTTATTTCGGATGCAACCGACTCGGTTATTTTTTAGGAACATCGTATATGGAGTATATTGTGAATACTTTCGGGGAAAGCGAAGCACTTACTTTTTGGACTAAAAATAATTTAAAGAGTAGTGTTATGGAATGGTTACAAAAGTGAATATATTGAAGAGGGAGGTTGAAAATGATGAAAGTATATATGAAAGTACTTATATTTTTCCTAACTTTAACGTGTGTAGTGGCTTTAACCGCATGTACTAACGCTGAGGAAAAGAAGCAAACTAATTCAACATCAGAAAATAGTACGGAAAAAAAGAGCGATACGTCAGAAAAGAGTAAAAAGAATGAAGAGACTGCTCCCAAAAAAGAGAATGAACCTGTGGAAAAACCAAAAGGTCAAGAATCGGTAAAACCTTCAACGGAGTCTAATACGAAAAATACAGTGCTTAATCAAAAATCAATTAACCATGTAAAAGATTTATTTGAGCAAGCGAAAGAAGGTAAAGTACCTAACGTACCATATGCAGCTCATACAGGAGATATTGAAGAAATAGAGAAGGCATGGGGAAAGGCAGATAAGACTGAGCAAGCAGGAAACGGGATGTATGCAACTTTTACAAGTAAAAATGTAGCATTTGGCTTTAATAAAGGATCACAAGTCTTTGACGTACGCTCTTACCATTCAGAGCTCAAATCGATTACGTTACAAGAAATCGAAAAGGCTTTAGGAAAACCAGCGTCTGTTAAAGAAAATGGTAATGATAAAATTTATGTTTATAAAGTAAATGACCAGTTTGAATTGAAATTCGTAATTCCAAAATCGACTGGTAAAGTACATCATATTTCTGTGTTCTCACCGGAGGATAGTATTAATAAAATGGCAGGTTAAATGAAGAGCTGTTCCTATAGGGACAGCTCTTTTGTTTTGTTTCTTTCTAACGATTGAACAAAAAAAGCTTGAATGATACCACCGATTATTAATAAGAAGGCACAAATATAAAATAGAGTACTACCGTTTAATTTACTTAATAACAATGCACCTACAAAAGGCCCACAAGTTCTTGAAATATCCCAATGTATACCGTATATAGAAAAATATAATCCGCGTCTATGACTTGGAGCGATTTGTGAAACGAATCGTAGTAAGTGATTCAAAGCTATACTTTGCCCAATTACTAAAAAGAGCAATGTGAAGAATAATGACCATATTGTTGTGGAATAACCGTAGCCAATCGCAGCTAACGTATAGCAAGTATAGGAAATAACAATGATTTTAGGCATAGAAAATCGTTCAGACCATTTCACAAGGAAAATTTGGAGCATAACTTCCATGATTGCTTTACAAGTTGAGATAAATACGAGTATGAATAAAAAATTTGGAAATACACTTTCGGCGAATATACGATAATTTGATTCGGTTTGGGCGTAGAAAAAACTAATCGGTAGCGTAGAAACCATAAGTCCAAACACAGCGTAATGCTTTGAAATAAATTGTTTTGGCGAATATACTTCTTTAGTTTTATTAACGCTTTGTCTGAGTGGGACCGTTTCAGGAAGCTGCGTCCAAACGAGAATAGCATATAGCGTAAGGGCTACACCTTGCAAAATAAATAAATACTCAGGGTGACTAGTATAGAAAAAGGCGCCGATTAATGGGCCAATTACAGAGCCGATTGCTCCCGTAGTATGCAGAACAGCAAATATTTCTGCCTGTTGTTCTTCCTTCGTTAAGTCAGCGATTTGTGCTCGCTGTGCCGGAATATATAAAGAGCGTCCAATACCATTTACTACATACAATAAGGCGAAAAAGGCGACCGATTCAGCAAAAACGAATCCGCTTACGGCAAAAGCTTGTAAAAGTAATCCGAGTAACATTATTTTCTTTCGGCCGTATTTATCTGTTACACCCCCAGCGATTAATGTAAACACAATATCAGCGAGAGGCTGTAATCCGAAAAGAAGCATTGTAACGATGACATTACCATTTAACGCTTTATTAACGTGAACAATAAAAATGATAGCTAACATCGCTTCAGTCGTTCGGACTAACAATTCACCGAACAATCGAATGAGAATAGGCTTATTATAACGTTTTAAAAGATACTTCATTTTTATTTCCTCCTTTCTATATTGAAATGATAAGATGGAAGCCAGAAATGAAAAAGGGTAGAATGAAAGAGGAAGATTTTTCATCTTTTAGGGGGCGTTTTATGATTATTTTGGAGCAATATATGCACCTGTGGCTCCAGTATGGAAATGGGAGAGCAGAGGGAGAACAATTAGAAATAACAATACAAAATATATCTGAAACTTTATTTTGTACAGAGCGAAATAGTAAATTAATCATAAAAAAATTAGAAGAATTTAATTGGATTATGTGGTTTCCAGGCCGAGGGAGAGGAAATCGTTCAAAGTTGTTATTTCAAAAACATCCACTTTCTTTAATTTTAGAAAGAGGAAAAGAAATAACGAAACAAGGGGACGTAAAAAGTGGAAGTGCATTTATTGAAAGATATAGCTCGTATTTTCCATCACTTCAAACGCAATTTCAAACGTGGATTGATTCGATATTCGGTTATCAAGTCGAAAGGACATCTAAAGGGAGAAGAGATGTGCTACGTTTGCAAGTCCAAATGAATCTAGATATTGCATTAGATCCTGTATACGCTACGATGCGTTCGGAATGTCATATGGTAAAGCATATATACGACACGTTAGTGTATATAGACGGAAATACAAACAGTGTAGAGCCAAGACTTGCGTTTTATTGGGAATATGATGACCAGAAATATATATGGACCTTCTACTTACGAAAAGGTGTTCAGTTTCATAACAGGAAAGAATTTACTGCTTATGACGTTGTACATACATTTAAACGATTTATGAAAGAGAAAAATAACCCGCATGCTTGGATGTTACAGCACATTGAAAGTTTACATATTCTTGATGACTACATTGTGCAGATTCGTTTATCTACAGATAATAAGTTGTTTTTACATGCTTTAAGTACAGAACAGTGTTCTATTGTAAATGAAGATGGAGATGGAAGGTTAATCGGTACTGGACCGTTTCGATTATGTGAAAAGAATGAGGATGTATTCGTATTAGAAGCAAATGATTTATATTTTCGCGAGCGACCATTTCTCGATCGAATTGAATTATGGAATGTAGAGCACAGTGTAAATACGTGCGATATTTTAGCGAAAGCACACTATAACAATATAGAAAAGCATCATAAAGAACTAACTAGACTTGAGTCGAATGTAACATACATTACATTAAATACCGCAAAAGAAGGACCTATGCAAAACACGATGTTTCGGAAAGCTCTACATAAAATCATTCATAGCAATGCGCTTATCGAGGAATTGCAAGGAGCGCGCGGAGAAATAGCAGAAGAATTGGTTCTAACAAAGGGTGGCACTATACATATAAATGAGGACATATATACGCTTATTAAAGAGAGCTCTTACCGTAATGAAACATTGCGACTATATACATTTACAGAACAAGATCATGTTGAAGATTCATATTGGATACAAAAAGAGTGTGCGAAGTATGGCGTCACTATTGAAGTCGTTTTTCTTGAAACAAAAGAGTTATTGCAAGCAAGTACGATACAAAAGGCTGATATAATACATGATAGTGCGACAATTAGTGAACGGATTGAAGAAAGTTTACTATATATGTTTCTTACAAAAAACAGCTTTATTCATCAACATAGCAATATAAAATTTAACGAAGTATTGCAGCCTTATTTTACAGAAAATCAATTAGAGAAACGGGTGACACTGTTACGCGATATTGAGGACACACTGTTACGTGAAATACATATCATTCCTTTATATCGTAATAAACAGCGAGTAAGTTCACACGAAAAAATACAAAATATAATGATTAATTCACAAGGCTGGATTGATTATTATGATATATGGTTTAAAGCTTGATATATAAAGGTTCTTATGCATTTTAATGAAATGTGTAAGAACCTTTTTTTGTATAAAAGGGAGGTTTGTTTTACGCGTTGTTACGCTACTTATTATAAAAGTCCATTTACAGCGTAACAGTGTTATGTTACATTGTTATCAGGAAGGAGTGTTATACAGTTGAGTACAGATTTAATTTCAAAAAAAGATTTATTAGAACTAACTGGCATTTCATACGGACAGTTATATAGGTGGAAGAGAAAAAATTTAATACCGGAAGATTGGTTTGTACGGAAGTCAACGTTCACAGGTCAGGAAACATTTTTTCCGAAAGAAAAGATATTAGAACGTATTGATAAAATCCAAACGATGAAAGAGGATTTATCACTTGATGAATTAGCAAATATGTTTTCACCGAGCGTGACAGAAATTCATTTAACAAAAGATGATTTGTTACGTAAGGGTATTGCATCAGAACCAGTCTTACAATTTTTTATAGAACAAACGAATAAAACGGCAGAGTTTCAATTTGCAGATATTCTTTACGTGTATATGTTAGAAGAACTTCTTCAATCAGGAGACGTTAGTTTAGAAGAGGGGAAAATGGTCTTACAAGTATTAAGTGAAAATTACGAAGCGATTAAGCATAAAAATTGTGACATAATTATCGTTCGAAAGTTAGGGATTTCTACATGTTTCTTAGTTTCAAATGTGGACGATTTAATTTTTGAAAAGGGAACAAAAATTGTTTTACGGGAAGCAATTACGAAATATACCGAAGCATTAAAAACTAAACTGTTGTAGTGGAGGAGAAATCATGCGTACAGAAAATTTAATTATAAACGGTTACGGTTCATCGAATGGTGGTGAGTTTCACAAAGTACAGCTAAACGGAAAAGGAACTGTTAATGGAAACGTTGAGTGCGACCAATTTGAATGTAATGGTTACGGAATTGTTACTGGTGATTTGAAAAGTAGCGATGCGAGAATTAGCGGATCAGGTAAAGTTGAGGGTACAGTTAGTGCGGAAATGATGCGAATCGATGGGAAAGGGACAATTACACAAGATGTAAAGGCGACCACTTTAAAAATTGCAGGAAAAGGGACGATAGGTGGTAATGTAACTGGTGAAGAATTTAAAATCAATGGTCAAGCGACGATTGATGGTAATTGCGAGGTTGATGTTTTTTCTTCTGAAGGACAATTTACAGTTGGTGGATTATTAAGCGCAGATGAAATTAATATTAATATTCACGGTACATGTAGAGCGAAAGAAATTGGCGGTCAAACAATTAAAGTAAGACATAGATTGAGTACTTTTAGTAAACTTTTTAAAACAGTATTTGGCCTGCAGTTAGAGGCTGAATTGTTAGAAGGTGACAATATCGATATTGATTATGCTCACATTAAAACAGTAAGAGGAAACAATGTTACAGTAGGACCGAACTGTGAGATTGATCTTATTGAATATACAGGTGTACTTAATGTTGATAAAAACGCAAGTGTGAAAGAAATTAAGCAGGTTTAAAGGAAGGGAGCAATCGATATGGAAAATCAACATAGTCTTACTGTAAATGGATCAGGTAGCTCGGCAGGTGGAGATTATAATAAAGTGAAGATTCGCGGCGAAGGAACAATCTCTAATCATATGAGTTGTAATGATTTTAAAACGTATGGTACGAGTGAAGTACGTGGCAATATGAAAGCGAAAAATTATGTCGTGTATGGAGATAGTGAAGTACAAGGAGACGTAGATGCGGAATGTATAAAAGTATATGGCAATACACAAATGCATGGTGATGCTCATATAGAAAAAACAAAAGTAAGAGGTATGATTGAAGTTAAAGGAAAGTTCTCAGGTGATTTCGTAGATGTGAAAGGCGCTTTAAATGTGAAGGGAGATATAGAAGTAGAGGAATTATTACTAACTGGTGGTCTTGAAAGTGATGGTTTGCTTAATGCTGAAAATATTGAAATCTCACTTCGTTATGAAGGAAGTAAAGTGAGAGAAATCGGTGGCAAAAAGATTACAGTGCGTAAAAAAACGAGCTTTATTCCTTTTACAAGTCATACAGGAAGCCTTCAAACATCAATTATTGAGGGGGATGATATTTATTTAGAACATACAATAGCAGACGTAGTAAGAGGAAATCATGTTATAATTGGCCCTGGCTGTGAAATTAGTGTAGTAGAATATCATACTAGTTTTCACCAGAAAGGTAATGCAGTCGTAAAAGAACATAAACAAATATAAGTAGTATGAGGGAGAGCAAGAAATATGGTTGAGAAGAATAATAAAATCGGCTTCGTTGTTGCCGGTTTATTGCTAGGTATCTTAATGGCATCAATGGATAATACCATTGTCGTAACAGCAATGGGAACTATCGTTGGTGACTTAGGGGGTCTTGAAAACTTTGTATGGGTTGTTTCTGCCTATATGGTCGCAGAAATGGCAGGTATGCCGATTTTCGGTAAACTATCAGATATGTATGGTAGAAAGAGATTCTTTATTTTCGGTTTAATCGTCTTTATGATTGGTTCGGCACTTTGTGGAACTGCTGAAAATATTACACAGTTAGGTATTTATCGTGCCATTCAAGGTATTGGCGGCGGGGCACTAGTGCCGATCGCATTTACTATCGTTTTTGATATTTTCCCTCCAGAAAAGCGCGGGAAAATGGGTGGTTTATTCGGAGCAGTATTTGGTTTATCAAGTATTTTCGGGCCATTACTTGGCGCATATATTACGGATTATATTAGCTGGCACTGGGTGTTTTATATTAACTTACCACTTGGAATTTTAGCACTTATTTTTATTACATTATTTTATAAAGAGTCACGAGTTCATAGAGAACAAAAGATTGATTGGTTTGGCGCAATTACTTTAGTTGGTGCAGTAATTTGTTTAATGTTCGCCTTAGAATTAGGCGGACAAAAGTATGATTGGGATTCTAGCTTTATTTTAAGTTTATTTGCTGGGTTCGCTATTTTAGTAATTGCTTTTATTGTTATTGAACGAAAAGTAGAAGAACCAATCATTTCATTTGAGATGTTTAAACAACGTCTATTCGGAATGAGTACAATTATTGCCTTATGTTACGGGGCGGCATTTATGTCAGCAACTGTGTACATTCCGTTATTTATTCAAGGCGTATACGGTGGTACCGCAACAAACTCAGGATTATTGTTATTACCAATGATGTTAGGATCAGTAGTTACAGCGCAGTTAGGTGGATTTTTAACATCGAAACTTAGCTACCGAAACATTATGATTATTTCTGCTGTAATTATGCTAATCGGATTATTCTTATTAAGTACATTAACGCCAGAAACAAGTCGTATATTATTAACAATTTATATGGTTATTATCGGTTTTGGAGTTGGTTTCTCATTCTCTGTACTAAGTATGGCTGCTATTCATAACTTCGGTATGGAGCAACGCGGTTCTGCGACTTCAACGAGTAACTTCATTCGTTCATTAGGTATGACACTTGGTATTACAATCTTCGGAATGATTCAAAGAACTGGTTTCCAGGATCAATTAGAAGAATCGTTTAAAGGTATGAGCGGGGGTATGAATACAAACGCTTTAGGAGATTCAAGAGCTATTCTATCAGAATCGGCAAGATCTCAAATTCCGCCGCAAATATTAGATAAAATTATTGAAGCTCTCTCTAGTTCAATCGTTCAGACATTTATGTGGGCGTTAGTCCCCGCAAGTTTAGCGTTCGTATTCGTTTTCTTTATGGGAAATGAGCGCATGGTATATAAAAAAGAACAAAACAAGGTGGAAAGTGAAACATCAAAAGCATAAAGAAAAAGCTCCTTTCAATTTTGAAAGGAGCTTTTTCTTATGTACGGAGTCGAATTAGCCTTCGATAATTTCGTATTCTTCGTCTGCTAATAATAAAATGTGTGTTTTCTTACCTTTGTTTTGAACTTCGATTACATCATATGTACCTAAGTCTCTTAGCTTGCTTTGAGAAGCGTTAACCATAACTTCCATAGAATCAATTAAGATATCTTCTTCAACGTATGATTCAGGTAATGCCATATCTTCAGTATCTAATACACATGCGTATAGATTTTGTAAGTTTTCAGCAGTTGGGTTTTGTTCCTCAACATCAATAATGTTTTTTACTGCTTCCATATTTTCTTCTTTTACTTGATATACTTTAATTTTAGTCATTGTTTTTATCTCCTTTATTACGTAATCTTAGAGGCTGCACCTCATTATAACGCTTTTTCATTGAAAGATGAAATTGTTATATGTATTTATAGTAAAAATTATGTGTTATTACTTATTATTGGTGTAATTTCCATATTGATGTTAGGCGTAACTAATTATATCCTTACGTTAAAATTATATTGTCCAAGCTTTTCATATATCCCGCTCATATTATGTGTATTAGATAAAAACATATAGGGAAGGGATTGAATGTAAGTGGATTGCGAGCCGAAACGAAATTGTCAATGTTGTCAAACTAGTATATGTGAATTTTTACAAAGTCTAGAATCTTTTACAAAGGTTGAGAGTATCGTAATAGCTGGAAACGAAATCGTTGTATCTTATTTCCTTTCATTTAACAAGATGAAAGGTATCGTGTCATTTGTACAAGAAGACGATGAGGTAATATTTGTAGATTGTTCAAAAATTGATGCGATTCGAATAGGGAAAGTTTGTAGTTGTAAAACGAAAGTTAAATTTATTGAAGAGGATTTTAGTCTCCTTGGAAATGTTTGTCCACAGTGTTTAACGGAGGGAAGTACACTCTTTTTCGACTTTTATAATTCTGAATTGAATTTATCTCTACAAGCAAAAACAATTGATGCGCCTAGATGTATTGAATTTACAGATGAACTTGGGAATGTAGTAAAGCAAATTACAATAGTAGGTGAAGCGATTGTTTCTAAAGATTTTGTTCAAGTGCCTGAACTACTAGATTTCCGATTGCTTTTATCGCATCCAGCTGGGGATCCTTTGAACTACGGATTGCTATTTATTAATTTCCCTGATGTTACTTATATTATTATTTTAGCATCAAGCGGATATCTTTCCATTTCGAACTGTTTAAAAATAGAGAGTGGAACTAGTAATGCCGAAATAGAAGAGCTGAAAAAAATGATAGTGGATGACAATAATACGTACAAGTCAATTATTAAGTTAACTAAAATCTTTAAAAACGGTGGAACAGAATCCTTCATTTCTAAGAAGGAGATATAAAGTATTTATGTTGATGAACCCTCTTTATAATATAGTGTCGGTGGAACATACAATATTGGTAAAGCAATTAAGAAAAGGGCTATTAAAGCAGCCCTTTTCTTAATTATGTAAAATAGCTATTGGTAGTTTTTATTGAGTTTACATAGTTATTCAAAATTGATATTAAGTTTAATCAAGAATTAATTTATTTACTAAATTCTTTTTGAGCTCCCATATAACTTCCGATGATATTTTGATAACTTGGAAGATGCTTAGCAAGTAAAGCTCCGAAACCTTCAACATCATTTCGCCAGTCACGCTGTAATTCTGCTGCAACGCTAAACCAGTTCATTAGTTGCACCCCTCCATGAGCCATACGCATAAGAGCGGCATCAGCAACTTGTTTACTAAAAGTTCCAGATGCATCCGTTACAACAAATACCTCATACCCTGCATTTATAGCTGATAGAGCTGGGAACGCAACACAAACATCAGTAACGACACCTGCGATAATTAACTGTTTTTTACCCGTTGCTTCAATAGCTTTTACAAATTCATCATTGTCCCACGCGTTAATTTGTCCAGGACGCGCTATTTTAGGCGCATTTGGAAATAGTTCGATTAATTGCTGCATGAGTGGACCATTAGGACCGTCTTCGAAGCTAGTTGTTAGAATAACAGGTAAATCAAAAAACTTAGCGGTATTCGCAAGAGCTAAAACATTATTCTTGAATTCATCAACACCATAGTCACGCACTAGACTGGAAATAAGACCTGTTTGATGATCCACTAGAAGAACCGCGGCATCACTTTTTGAAAGACGAGAATACAAATCAGACATTTTATAATCCCCCTTAATAAGCTTATTTACAAATCAATCTTACAGTTATTTATCTTGATTTGGTATACATGCAAAAATTTATCAACAAATAGTTTTCATTAGAATATTGGGATGTGTGTATTTTCATATTGAGGAATTACAAATTTTTCGTTTTGGGAAACAATGTATTAATTGAGTGGATAGCTATGTGGTATGGTCCTAATGCTATCTATTATTTGTGAATAATAATGTTTTTACCTGTAAATAGAAAATGAGATATGAGGACTAAAATGAATCTGAAAATAGCAATTCTTGATTGGTAAATCATTTCAATGAAATTAGATGTTATAATAAAATTGAATTTACGTATAATTTATAATTATTTGATATTTTAGAGTTGAGTTTCATAGACATTTACTTAGATAATAAATAAGTGTGTATAAGAATACTAATAAAAGTTAACTCATGAAAATGTTGAGTCTAGTTGATTTTAAAGAAAGCGGGAATGTAAATGATATATGAGGCAAAAATACATACAAGAAAAAATTAGTTTCTATGTTCGAGGATTTTAATAATGTTGTTCTACTTTCTTATTTACAAGGACATATGGGCAATGCCTGGGTGAACGATCTTGAAAACCCGACAGTAGCGCAAATTACGGTAGGGATTTTCACATTTTACGCTGGGGATCCAAATGCAAAAGAGACAGAAGAGACAGAAGAGTTATTACGTAACATCCCTGAAAGAATTTTAGTAATCGTAAATAGTGATCAATGGAAAAAGCGTTTAGAAACATTCCATGAAAGAAAAATAGATAAGTTTTTACGATATAAATTTAAAAGAAATGCAGAAGTGTTTAATCGCTCAAAATTACAATCTTTTATAACTGCACTTCCAAAAGGATATGAATTAAGAAAAATAGATGAGCATATCGCAAATAATCCAACATTACACAACGTTTCTGAAGATTTTACAAGTCAATTTCGATCAATAGATGATTATGTAAATCGAGGTATAGGTTATAGCATTTTGTATAATGGAGAAGTCGTATGCGGTGCATCATCATATAGTATTTATAATGATGGTATTGAAATTGAAGTTGCTACTGATCTTGATCATAGAAGAAAGGGATTGGCAACTGTAGTTTGTGCGACCTTAATATTGGATTGTTTAGAAAAGGGGAGGTATCCAAACTGGGACGCAGCGAATAGTACTTCTGTCAAATTAGCAGAAAAGCTAGGGTATGTTTTTGATAAGGCATATGATACTTATTTTGTAAATAATAAGTGAATGAATAGGAGCGTGTACGGATTGTACAACGTCATAAGACTAGTAAATTAACGTTTAGTAGTCTTATTTTTTATAATTGCAAACAAAAACTAAACTATCCAAAGATAAAAAGGTATTAAAAGAAATGTTAATAAAGGAATTTAAGGGAAAAGAATGACGACAAGATTGGTTTCCTAAGAAGAGTTGATAAATTTTAGTGAAAAATTTGAGAATAAAACAATGATATTAATGATAAGGATGAAGGGATTCCGCAAAAATTTGGGTATAAAAACCGACTTTTTTTAGTCGGTTTTTATTTTTTCAACAGTAGAGTGATACTAATATTGAGTTTTCTTCTATTACTAGTGAATATAATTAACACATCAGTTCCTACTTCCACGATGAGGGTTCAGAAATTCTCTTTTTATATAGGTAGATAATCATAAAGGCTTAATATATTAAGTTATGTGTGTTTAACTAACAAAAAATTTGCTATTTTTTGTAAATGATGAAAGTAACTATTATACAAACCCACGCATTAATAGAAGAGATACATATACAGTATAGAGAGTTAAAAAACTCCAAAATATTGTATAAAGGAGATTATAAAATATGAGCGAACAATGCCCAATTAATGTACCATGTCAGGTAGATGGACAAACTCAAACGCCATTAAGTGATGCAGCTGCAACACCAATTCTTACTCCAGGAACACCGATTGTAAAAATACCAGTTGTATTAGCAGAAAGAACAATTCAAATTGTTGTAGAATCTGATATTTCATTAGATCCTCCAGCAACTGAGATTAAACGTGTGTTAAAAAATGTATTTTTAACACAATGTAAGTTAGTTCCTGTAGCATTTACTCCAGTACCAGGTACAAATTACCGCCGAGTTACAAGAGCAAAATTATTTGTACAAGGATATATTCGTAAAAATATTGAATATGCAAATGATGAGTGTAATGGAGTGCTATATGATCGTATTGCAAATGTTCCATTTTCTGGTTTTGCAGATTTAACAGCAGCTGATTTTCTATCACAAGCTGTAGTAGCTTCTTCCTCAGATACTACATCTCACTTTATTAATCCTAAAAATGGTGATTTACCACGTTTAGACAAATACTTCTTCGAAAATACAGTTTTTTATAATGAACAACCATATTGTGAATTAGTAAGCGCACAATTTTTCGAATTAGACTTTTCACCTTGTCCAACAGAATTAAACGAGCCATTTGGAACTCTTCGTGAAAAAATTGTACTAGATCTTACTTTAAAAGTTTTACAAGTACAACAAGTACAAGTATAAGACTAAAAAAGCATTGTCTTTAATAAAAAAGACAATGTCTTTTTTATTATTATAAAACATATATAATGATGGAATGGTCGCGTACAAAAAGCATATTTTTATGAATTTCATCAGATGGGGGGATGGTGATGAATAAGCCATGGGTTGGTAAGGAAATATGGAACAAAGTTTACAAATGGAAAATGCTGAATGTTCAAGATGATTCGCGCGAAATAAGAGAAAAAAAGGAAAGTAAAGAAACAGAGTCAAAAAAAGAAGATAAAGCAATGGGAATAGAGAAAGAAAGTAAAGAAACAGAGTCAAAAAAAGAAGATAAAGCAATGGGAATAGAGAAAGAAAGTAAAGAAACAGAGTCAAAAAAAGAAGATAAAGCAATGGGGATAGAGAAAGAAAGTAAAGAAACAGAGTCAAAAAAAGAAGATAAAGTAATTGGAATAGAGAAAGAGAGTGAAAAAACTGGATTAACAAAAGAAAATAAAGCGATTGGATTAGAGGAAGAAGAGGTGAAAATTGAATCAGTAAAAGAATATGAAGAAAGAGAATTAGAGAAAGAAGAAATAGCAATTGAATCAAACAAAGAAAGTGAAGAGACTGAACCAGCAAAAGAAAATAAAGTGATTGGATTAGAGAAAGTAGAAGTAGCAAATGAATCAGAGAAAAAAAGTGAAGAAACTGAATCAAAGAGAGAAAGTATAGGTTTAGGATCAAAAATAGAGACTTCAGTGCATTCAATGGTAGTGAAAACGCCATTTTCTATTATTTCAGAAGTGTCTAGCTTTAAAGTGTTTCCAAAAATAAATGTGAAAAATCAAGATGCATTTGTATTTCGAAATGAAAAAGATGCGGAGGGGCGTGAATTAGATTCTAAGTTATTAACTACAGTGCAACAGTATCATTCGGAGGCTTATTGTAAATTAGTTTCTTTAAATCTTCATGAAAAGAGAGTGCTTGTTGAATTATATAATCAAAAAGTTAAAGGGAATAATGAAGAGAATAAGGTAGAGACATCTTCATGGATTCCTATTCACAGCATAATATTAGAGAGTGAAAATGGGGGAGAAGTAAGTAATTATCTAACAGCCAGACTACCAATAGAAATAGGAAGATATAAAGGTGAAATTAGTTTACGAGAAAAAGTGGTATTTACAGAAAAAGTCATAGGAATAAAAGAGGTGGAACAGGAGATTGTTTTGACAAAAACCGAATTTTTAGTACCAAAAGTAAAAAAGAATGGACAAAATAAATTTACAGTTGAAAAAGGGAGCTTATTGGTAGAAGGATATATATATCAATGTATTGAATACATATCAGAACAAAGTACATTTCATGATAATGTGTATCAGTTAGTACAAAATATTGTATTGGAATTAATCATTCAAGTGATACAAGAACAGGAAGTACAAGTGCGAATTACATAAAAATGATTATATTCCCTTGATTAGCTCATTAATTTTATTCGTAGCGTATCAGTGCGTAATCTTTTGTAAATCATTCAGTGCTATAGAATATCCTCCAAACGGTTTATCCTCAATGAATTCATTTTAATATTTATGAAGGATGATATTATTGCTAGCTAGGATAGTTACTTAATTGTATGAATTTCTTCAGGTTTAAGTTTTAAAAAGGTGCTAACAAGTTTGTCAACGAACTTGCTAACACTTATTAAAAACGGGTATAAAATGTGGTGTATATGTTGTTTGAATAAAGAAGCTAATTCACAGATAATTGCTTGTATAATCTGATGTGTAATACAAAGTGCATTGACTCCTTTTTTACAAAACTCACAACTTAAATAGTAAAACATGTTTATCGTAATTTTCCAAACACCAATTATATTTTTTTAGAATAATTGGGTGGACAACTTCTTTCGTAGTATCGACTTCAGTATAGCCATATTTTTTATAAAAGTTTTCTAGTTCCTCGAAAGGAAGACAATACACATTTAGTATTTGTAATTTTTTTGCAGTTTGTACTAAAAATGAAACGAGTTGCCCAGCTAATTGTAGACCTCTAAATTTAGGGAGAATAAAAATTCCACCCATTTCAATAGTACCTTCATCTATTTGGACTAAACGTCCAACACCTGCATACTCGTTGTTATATGTAATGATCGCAACTGTGTCTCGTGTTAAATCACTTGGTACAAATCCTATCGATTCATAATGATTATTAACCCATTCTAAATCATTATATGTAGCTAGTCGAATATTCATATGTATCCTCCCTCAGAAAAATGTAATATTCTCATTATACACAGTGTAATAACTTGTAAAAAGAGGTTAAAATGAAATCATTTTTATTTGCAGTTCAAGTTTTGAAGAATAGTGCATACAATATAAAGTCTTTTCCTTTCTTCATTTAAGTTTTACGTATATAATTTAAAAGTAATATTTTTATTTTATTTTTTTATATATTTATAACAGAATAGAGGTTTAAAAATGGGCGTTAAAATCATTACGGATAGTGCGGCGGATTTACCGGTAGAATTGCTGCAAGCATATGATATAGATTTAATTCCACTCCGTGTATATGATGAAGCAGAAACAGAGTATTTAGATGGGGTTACATTAAAATCAGTTACATTACTGCAAAAAATGAGAGAAGGCGCAGTTTATAAAACGTCATTGCCTTCACTTGAAACATTTCAAGAAAAATTTGTTTCCTATGCAAAAGAAGGTAACCCTTGTATATATTTAGCCTTTTCATCTGAATTGTCTGGTACATATCAATCGTCAGTTCTCATTAAAAAAGAAGTGAAAGAAACATACACTGATTTAGATTTAGAAATTATCGATACAAAATGTGCCTCACTCGGTCAGGGTATTGTCGTATTAGAGGCTGCAAAAATGGCAAAAGCGGGCGCATCAAAAGAAGAAATATTAAACCGTGTCGCTTTTCTAATGGAGCATATGGAACATATCTTCACTGTAGCTGACTTACAGTACCTTGTTAGAGGTGGACGTTTAAGTAAAGTAGCCGGTTTCATCGGTGGTTTATTAAACATTAAGCCAATTTTAAATGTGGATGAAGGAAAACTTGTACCACTTGAAAAGGTAAGAGGGAAAAAGAAAGTATTAAGCCGAATTGTTGATATTATGGAAGAGCGCGGGAAAGACCTTAAAGGTCAAACAATCGGTATGACTCACGGTGATGATTTAGAAACTGCCGAAGCATTAAAAGCATTAATTACTGAAAGATTCGGCTGTGAAGTATTTATCGTAAATACAATTGGAGCAGCAATCGGAGCGCATACAGGACCAGGTGCGTTAACATTATTTTTCTTAAATGAAGTAGAGTAAAGGATTGATCTTTTGATCAATCCTTTTTTAATTCTAATATAATTGTTTTATGCGGATGAAAAATATGTAATTTTATATTAGTTAGTAACCACGCATTAATGGTTCTGTATGGGAAGGAATCACAAAATACGAATTTCGTATAGGAAGAAATAGAAAATGAAATATCAAATTACATTCATATAAGTTTGAACATTTCAAGATATTAAAATTTTGATAGTTCATATATAATAGTGAAAAGAGTAGATTTTTGTAACTATTTGTAAAAAAAGGAGGTGCAAAATGAATAAAATAATACAAGCCCAATCTCAATGGGATTTGGACAGGCTATATCCTCAAGAACAAAACTTCACGTTTTCTATAGAAACGATAGAAAGATTAAAAATTGAATATAAAGCAACAAAAGACTCAGTAATCCTTTCACAACTTATACAGGCTATCGAAAAAGCAGAGTATTACTTATATTGCCGTGCTGCTGAAGATGAGAAGCATCCTGAAAATACTTTACTAAGTGTAAAAGTAAATCAATTAAAGAAAGAAGTTCAACTATTAATAGAATCTAGTAAGGGACAAAGTGTTAATACAAATCATTCAAGTATTAAACTAATAGAAAATGAATTAAAAGCTCGGGAAGATATGTATACACAATTAAGAAATAAAATAGAAGTAATACACGATAAAGAGACTTTATCATTTGGACAAGCAAATTACGTTGCGATGAATAGTGATGATCATAATGAAAGATTAATAGTATTTGATTCTCTTACAAATGCTTTGAATAAGGAAAAAGATATCTTTGCTACTGTATTGAATCAAATAGGAAGATTACGTCATGCTAAAAGTGATGAAATGGAAGGGACAGAGATTTTAAAACAATCACTACAAGCAAATGGCATCTCTGAAACTGCATTATCCCAAATGTGGAATGCAACGGAACAAAATCTTACGAAGCTAGTAATTGCGTTAAACAGTTATAAAAAAGGAAAGAATTCAATTACATGGTACGAGCTAATGACATGGAAAGAAAGTAATGAGACTGTTATTCCTTTTTCGGTAGCAGTAAAAAACATATATGATGCACTAAAAAATATAGATGAAGAATTGGCACAGTTCGCACAGAATGCAATAGCGAATGGCTGGATCGATGCTGAACCGAGAGATAATAAACCGCCGGGTGGATTTTGTGCTCCTTTTTTCAGTGAAAAAGAATCTCGCATTTCGCTTCGTTATGATGGAACAATTGATAGTGTAAGAGTACTTGCTCATGAACTGGGACACGCTTGGCATTTTTATGTTATGAGTCTTGAACAATCTACTTCATTTTTAGATGATTATTTGCCAATGAGTACAGCTGAATCAGCGTCTATTTTCTTTGAAACGGTAATCATGAATTATTTAATTCAAACAACAGATTATGTAGAGATGAAAAAGTCATTGCTTAGCTGGAAAATAAGAAATAGTTTTAATTATGTTATGGCAATTCGTGCATCGTTTCAGTTTGAGAAGAAGTTTTATGAAGAATGCAAGGAAGGTCCTTTAAGTGCTGATGAAATTGAGAAATTATCTATAGCCGCGCAAGAAAAGGCATACGGGAATGAACTAACAGAATATCAGCCGTTTGTTTGGATGAAATACGTTCAGTTTTATATAGCAGACGTTCCTTTTTACAATTATCCATATACATTTGGGTATTTAGCGAGTTTTAGTTTAATTGAAATAGCAAAGGAAAATAAAAATAAAAATGCATTTCATTTGAGGTATAAAGAGTTTTTACGAGAAACAGGAAAGGCCCCAGTTGAAGAATTGATGAAAAAACATTTTGATATTGATCTAACAGAGTATGAATTTTGGAATAAAGCTTTTATGCAAATTCATAAAGATATTGATGAATATTTGCAAATTAATTAAGGGGACTACATACATGAACAGAATCGGTATTATCGGAGCAATGCAAATCGAAATAGACTTACTATTAGAAAAACTACTTATTAAAGAGGAACATACTATTGCGGGAATACCTTTTTATAAAGGAAACTTCATGGATACAGAAATTATTATTACGCGATGTGGTGTAGGAAAGGTAAATGCTGCCGCATGTACACAAATTTTAATTAATAAATTTGATGTGGATTCTATCATTAATACAGGTGTTGCGGGTGGATTACATCCGGATGTGAAAATTGGCGATCTAGTTATTTCTACAAATGTTACGCATCATGATGTTAATAAAAATCAAATGAAGAATCTATTTCCGTTTCAAGAAGCGTTTCATGCAAGCAAGGAATTAAGAGATTTAGCCCGAAAAGCTGTTAATAGTAGTAGTTTAAATATTACTGTTCATGAAGGAAGAATCGTCAGCGGAGAATGCTTCGTCGAGGATTCAAAATTAAAGGAGCAATTAGTCACTGAATATGTACCTCATTGTACAGAAATGGAAGGGGCAGCAATTGGACATGTTGCTTATATAAATGACATACCGTTTCTCGTTTTGAGATGCATTTCTGACAGTGCAGATGATTCAGCGCAAGTTTCATATGATGATTTTGCGAAAACCGCAGCGAATTATTGCTCAGAAATTATTGTTGAGATGCTTAAAAATATTTCGATTAAAGCTGTATTGTAGTTCATAAGTAAAGAATGGGAGAGAATATCATGTTACAAGCACTAATTTTCGATATGGATGGAACTTTATTTCAAACAGATAAAATTTTAGAGTTATCACTAGATGATACATTTGATCATTTACGGTCACTACAATTATGGAATACGATAACACCAATTGATAAATATCGTGAAATTATGGGTGTACCTTTACCTAAAGTTTGGGAAGCTTTATTACCTAATCATTCTAATGAAGTAAGGGAACAAACAGATGCATATTTTTTAGAAAGACTAATTGCAAATATAAAGAGCGGAAATGGTGCTTTATATCCGAATGTAAAGGAAGTTTTTAGTTTTATAAAAGAAAATAATTGTTCTGTTTACATTGCTAGTAATGGTTTAACGGAATATTTACAGGCAATCGTATCTTATTATGATTTAGACCAATGGGTTACGGAAACATTCAGTATTGAACAAATACACTCGCTAAATAAAGGTGACTTAGTTAAAGGTATTTTGAAGAAGTATGATATAAAAGAGGCAGCGGTAGTTGGGGATCGTTTATCGGATATTAATGCGGCAAAAGATAATGGTTTAATTGCGATTGGATGTAATTTTGATTTTGCACAAGAAGATGAGCTTGCTCATGCTGATTTAGTAATTGATGATTTAATGGAACTGAAGGGGATATTACCAGAATTGAAGAATACGTACATAACAAAATGAATAAGTTCACATTCAAATGAATGCTCAGGATAATATATTCTTGGGCATTTTTATTTTTCAAAAAGATACATTTGGATAGAGAAAGTGGGGGATTAAGCTGGAAGATATACAAATTAAGCAGATTGAAGATTTGTTTAAATATGAGATTAATCACCTTATTCAAGAAAGTACAAAAGAGGGATTTAACTTCTTAATAAAACTAATAAATGAATATGAAAGTAAAAGAAATACATTTAGTAAAACGGGCGAATGTTTATATGGCATTTTTCGAGGTGATACGTTAATTGGAATTGGAGGATTAAATCAAGATCCGTATACGAAAAATAATAAGATTGGTCGATTAAGGAGATTTTATATTGCAAAAGATTACCGGCGGAAAGGATTAGGAAGGTTACTATTAGGGAGAATCTTAAGCGATGCAAAAATCTATTTTACTATTGTTGTCTTACATACAGATACTAAACAGGGGGATCAATTTTATACTTCGAGTGGATTTGTGAAAGGAACAATGTATGTAGGAACGAGCCATTATCTAAACTTAGATAAAAGGATGTAGTGAATTATTATTTGTTCTTCCACGGAACGTTCGTTCTATTTTATGTAGATTTATGGTATGATTTATTTAAATCTATTATTAGAATGGGGAATTAGATGATGGGAGAAAATAAAATTATTAATGATTTCAATGAATATTCAATTTGGATAAATGCATTGAAAGGTATGAGAGAAGAATTGTGGATGACACCAATATCAGAGGGGAAATGGACTGTTGGTGAGATCGTATCTCATATTATGAACTGGGGTGACTATCTTTTACGTGAGACATTATCATCAGTGAGAGATGGACAGGGAATGGAGTTCCCTGACTTTGATACATATAATAAACTAGCCTCTAATTATGCAAAATCAGGTATATCTAAGATAAAACTTCTTGAAGAAGCAAAAGCTAAAAGAGATTTACTTGTTCAAGAGCTTCACCGACTGTCTATTGGAAAGCTAAAGGAACATTTAACTGCCAATGGAGTATCGCATTGTCCTCATACTGGAACGCCGTATTCTCTTATATATATTATTAAGGAATTCGTAGATCACGATAACCATCACAAAAGGCAGATTGTGAATTTTTTAAATGAAAATCATATTAAAAAATCAACTTGTTAACTGATAAAGAAAGATCCCGCGAATGATACTTGTGGGATCTTTCTTTAATTAATTATAATTTAACATTCATTTGTTTCAATAAAACCTTCGGATCACCTTTTACATAATAAAAATGCGGATTATTCTCATCATCGTAAAGCATAATATAAGGTTTTTCATTAAGTGGGAGAAGGATGAGTACTTCATCGATTGTTGTATGTAACCATTGATTTGTAATAGGAACAGGTTTTGATAACGGGATTTTTATCATATGACCATCTTTCGGAACGACATTTAAGTTTTTAAATGGACCAGTAATTGATTTTACATATTGAACTGCTTCTTTTTGAATGGTTGAATCTAAAGATTGTTTTTGGACCACCATTTCTTTTTTACAATCAAATACTTCAATTTGTTTATTTGTATTTGCGAACGCA
Organism: Bacillus sp. TH30; assembly: GCF_016650875.1. NCBI lineage: Bacteria > Bacillati > Bacillota > Bacilli > Caryophanales > Bacillaceae > Bacillus > Bacillus sp. TH30. The sequence goes on from NZ_JAEKEY010000002.1 coordinate 5,083,326, forward strand.
TTTGTTGATAATAAAAAGAAGAGAAGAGTAATGACTCCTATTTTTTTGAACATGAAACAACACCTCACACTTACTATACCCTCAAACGTTGTAAATATTTTTATGTCACAGTGATGTAACAAAGAAGTTGTATGATAAAATTGATATTTGTTTATAAGTAATGGAGGAAATGTAATGAAAGTATTAATCGCGGATGATGAACAAGATATGCTGAAAATTTTAAAAGCGTATTTTGAAAAAGAAGGCTTCGAAGTTTTAGTAGCAAAAGATGGAGAGGAAGCACTTCAAATATTTTATGATGAGAAAATTGACTTAGCTGTTTTAGACTGGATGATGCCGAAAAGTAGTGGTATTACTGTCTGTCAGGAAATAAAAAAGAATTCGAGTGTAAAAGTATTAATGCTTACTGCGAAAAGTGAAAGTGAAGATGAATTAGCAGCTCTTCAAAGCGGGGCAGATGAGTATGTGAAAAAACCATTTCATCCAGGAGTGCTAATTACGCGAGCGAAAAAACTTGTACAGCATGAAGATGTTATTCAAGTTCAAGATTTGAAAATAGATTTCATCAAAAATAAAGTATATAAAAATGAGAAAGAATTAGACATTACAAAGACAGAATTGCAATTAATAAAGTGCTTTTTAAATCATAAAGGCACGATTTTAACGAGGAAAAAGTTGTTAGATATCGTCTGGGGATTTGATTATTTTGGGGAAGAGCGAACGGTTGATACACATGTAAGAAGATTACGTAAAAAAATAGGAGAAAATATTATAAAGACACATCGCGGTTTAGGATACAGTTTGGAGGAAGAGTGTGAATAAACTCGGTAAAAAGTTATTTTTCAGCATCTCTTTAACAGTCATCCTTATTTTTGCCATCTCTTTATTAGTAATTAACTATTTTTTACCAAAATATAATGTGCACAAAACACGCGAAAGCTTAGAAGGTATTACAGCGCAAATCCAGTCAATACCGCGTAAAGAACTGGATGATGCTATAAATCATATTGAAAATGAAGGTAATGTTACGATTGCGTATACATCAATAAATAGTTCAGAAGATGCTATTAATGAAGAATTACGCATGCAACTTACAAAAAAGAGAGTTGCATTGAATAAACTTTGGATTACAAAAGAAGAAATTACGAAAGTGAAGAACCTCGGACAATCGAATAAAATATATGATCAAGAAAAGATAAAATCTAGTTTTTTTGCGAAATACATTGCGAAAGATGATATGTTGATTTTAGTAGGAGTTTCTATCGCACATTCCAATGAAGTAATTAAAACGCTTAACTCATTTTATTTATACATTTTGGGATTCTCACTATTTCTTATTATCGTGCTCGTCTGGATTTTTTCAAAAACAATCACTACACCACTGAATGAATTGAGTGATGTCGCAGAAGATATTTCACGTCTGAAATTTAAACGGACGAAAGTTAAAACGAATGATGAAATAGGTGATTTAGCAAATAGTATAAACATTATGAGTGATAAATTACATGAAGCACATCAAGATTTAACAGATCGAAATGACCACTTAAAACGATTTATGGGCGATGTAACTCATGAATTAAAAACACCAATCGCATTAGTAAAAGCATATTCTATGGGAATAAAAGATGGTTTAGATGATGGCACATATGTTGATACAATCATTAAACAAACAGATCAAATTTCAAATTTAATTGAAGAGTTATTGCGATTTTCTAAACTAGAAAGAGATATTTTACAAAAAGAAGAATTCCCTATTGAACCACTAGTCCAAAGTATAATAGATAAGCATAAAATTGAACTGGATTCGAAAGAAATCAAGTTGCAAGTGAACTATAATGCTGGTGACGCGATTGTTTATGCTGATTTAAATAAAATGAGAATGGTCTTTCAAAATTTAATCTCTAATGCGATAAAATATACAACGAATCAAAATATAAAAATCACATTAGAAGAGAAAAATTGCATTGTGTATTTTCAAATTCAAAATGGTATTGCTGCTGAGGTAATTAAAGGGATAGATAAAATTTGGGAGCCTTTTTACGTATTAGAATCTTCTCGCAGTAAAGAAAAATCAGGTACTGGATTAGGATTAGCGATTGTAAAAAGTATATTAGAAAGACATGGTTTTGAATACGGAGTTTCGGTAGAAGATGGAGAAATACAATTTTATATGTATATAGAAAGGAACTAATTGTTATTAGTTCCTTTTCTTTTTATATAAAAAGATTTGATAGTTCTACAAATTTCTCAACTTTTTATAAAATATAAACTGAATTTTCTGTATTTTTGATGTATAGTAAGAGAAGGAACATATGGGGAGGGAAGGGTATGAAGAAAAAGAAATTAGCAATTACACTTTCAGCTATAGTATCTTTAACAATTACTTCAGGGATTTCTAGTATAACTGCACATGCGGAAAATAAGGAAGGGAGCTTCGTAAAAGAGAATGATGTTAAGTTAAATGGACAAGTTTCAGAAGCTTTAACTCCAAATACGAAAATTCAATTGGAAAATGGGATGACGAAACCAATCTATTCACTTGATGAAGCCATTGTAGAAAATCTATTTGTAGAGACAGAAGTTGATAGTGATCGAGATGGTAAAAAAGATCGTGTATCAGTAAAGGTTATGCGTCCAAAGACGAATCCAGATGTGAAAGTTCCTGTTATTTATGAAATGAGTCCATATCGATCTGGATTAAAAGACGTTCCTGTTTATAATGTTGATGAAGAATTGTATGCGTATGAAGGAAAACCGTATGGGGCAGTTAATCTTGGTTCATACGGCAATTATTATGTTCCGAGAGGATATGCAGTTATTTTAGGTGAAAGTATCGGAACTGGAAAATCAGATGGATGTCCGACAACCGGAGATGAACAAGAAATACTAGGGACGAAGTCTGTCATTGATTGGGTAAATGGGCGTGCAAAAGCATATACAGAGGATGGTAAGGAAGTAAATGCAAATTGGTCTTCGGGAAATGTAGGAATGACAGGAGTTTCTTATAATGGTACGTTACCGAATGCTGTCGCAACGACAGGAGTGGAAGGGTTAAAAACAATTATTCCAATCGCAGCGATTAGTAGCTGGTATGATTATTATCGTGCAAATGGGGCGGTTATTGCGCCAGGTGGATATCAGGGAGAAGATACAGATAATATGGCAGAAGCAGTACTAACAAGAAAGAACCCTGAAGTTTGCGGGCAAATTATTAAAGAACTAACAGCTGGACAAGATCGTAAAACAGGCGATTATAATGATTTTTGGGATAAACGTAACTATGTAAAAGATGTTAAGAATGTGAAGGCTAGTGTGTTTGTTGTTCACGGTTTAAATGATTGGAATGTAAAAACGAAGCAGTTCGCACAGTGGTGGGAAGCTCTTGGCAAAAATAATGTTCCTCGTAAAATGTGGTTACATCAAGGTGGACATGGCGGAACATCAAGTAATAACTGGCAACAAACCCAAAATAAATGGTTCGATTATTGGTTATATGGAATTGAAAATGGAATTATGGATGAACCGATGGTAGATGTACAACGTGAAAATAAATCATGGCAAAAAATAAAAAATTGGCCAGATCCAGCAGCTGTACCATCAAAAGTCCGTATGTATTTAAGTAATAAAGCAGTCAATCTACCATTAAGTATGGGATCAGTAAACAATGTTTTCTCATTAGTAGATGATGCTAAAATAAAGTCAAATCAACTAGTAGAAAACCCTGAGTTAGAAATAGCGAATCGATTAGTATATACAATGCCTGTACTGCAAAAAGATATGCGAATAAGTGGTACGCCTAAAATTTCAATAACAGGAAATATTGATCGATCTGTTTCAAATTTAACAGCTTTACTTGTTGATTATGGCGGAGCGAGGCCTGAAATTGTAACGAGAGGTTGGATGGATCCGCAAAACTTAAATAGTATAGAAAATTCAACAACGATTCAACCTGGTAAAGATTACACATTTACATGGGACATGCAGCCAGATGATTATGTATTTAAAGCAGGGCATCAAATGGGGGTCGTTTTAATCGCAAGTGATTACGATTATACAATTAGACCGAAAGCAGGAACGAAGCTAACGGTGAAATTGAGCGAAGTGACATTGCCGATTGTGAAATAAATAGTTTTTGATAAAGAGCTTACTATAGTAAGCTCTTTGTTTATAATCGGAATTTTCAACTTTTATATGTTCAATCGCGAGGAAATATTATACAATGTAAATATATTACATGGAAAGTGAGTGATAAATTATGACAGTCAGCTCTTTCGAATTCTCATTAAAATTTGAGGTACGGAAAGATTAAGTAAATTAGAATCTTCCGTACATATAAAACGGAGGAGAAAATAAATGTTTAGTTATTATAGTACACTTTGTACGGAATTATATGATTTCACAAAACCTGTCGGTTACTCTTTGAATGGTGATATTGAATATTATCAAGATCGTTTAAAGAGTTGTAGAGGGAGAATTCTCGAAGCAGCAGTAGGATCGGGACGTGTCATTATTCCATTTCTTGAAGCTGGCTTTAAAGTTGATGGGATAGATTATTCGCCTGAAATGCTAGATTCTTGCCGTAAGCGTTGTAAAGAGAGAGGCTTAAACCCTAATTTATACCAAGGAAGCTTACAACAATTTTCATTACCATATAAATATGAGGCGATAATAATTCCTACCGGATCCTTTTGTTTAATTGAAAATCGTGATGATTCTATAAACGCTTTGAAATGTTTTTATGAACAACTTAATCCAGGTGGGCGTTTAATTGTAGACCTTGGACTTCCGTATGATTGGAAGACAGGTGAGATTCATACATCGACTTTTTCCTTACCAAGCGGAGACGGGATTACATTAGAAAATAAATCAATTGAAATAGATTGGCTTAACCAAGTAACTGTATCATATTTAAAATATGAAAAATGGAGTAAAGGAAAGTTAGTACAAACTGAACTACAACGTTTTGCAATGCGGTGGTATGGAATAGAAGAGTTTAAACTCCTTTTAGAAAGTATAGGTTTCACTGACATTACTTGCTCTGCTGACTATGTTTATGAAAAGCAACCGTCAAATGCAGAACAAATTATTACTTTTGAAGCTGTACGAAAGGAATAATATAGGAACTATTCATGAAAATAAGGCAATCGACACAACATCGACTGCCTTATTTTCAATTTTAGGATATGTTTTATTTCATTGTTTATAGAGAAAGATCGGAGGAAAACAAATGAAATTCATCTTAATATTTGGCCCGCAAGCAGTCGGGAAAATGACGGTCGGGCATGAGTTAGAAAAAATAACTGATTTAAAGCTATTTCATAATCATATGACGATTGATTTTGTTAGCTCGTTTTTTGATTACAGTACAAAGCGGAAGCACAACGGTTAGTAAGTTTGTTTCGTAATGAACTGTTTGAAGAAGTGTCTAAAAGTGATTTATACGGAATGATTTTTACATATGTATGGGCATTTGATCTTCAATCGGATTGGGATTACATAAACCATGTAGTAAGTATTTTTGAATCAAAAGGCGCAGCAGTATATTTTGTAGAGCTCGAGGCAGAATTAGATGAAAGATTAGAGCGAAATAAAAGTCCACATAGACTAGAGCATAAACCGAAAAAAGAGACATTGAATGGTCTGAAAAAAATTTAAAAGAAACGATGAAAAAACATAGATTAAATTCATTTCATGATGAAATTGAAAAAGAAGAGTACATAAAAATTAATAATACTCATTTGAGTGCTAAAGAAGTAGCTGTAATGATTAAGGAAAAATTCCGATTGTAAAATACTTAAATGCTGTTACGTTTTCATTGTCCAAGCATTCTCCTACTAACTACATATACTATTTATATTAAGGACGGTCACTAATTTATTGAGAAACCGTCATTTATATATAAATGACAACTTTGGAAGGAGGTAAGAAAAAATTGGAAAATGAACAGCCAGGAAGAATTGAAAATCAAGTGTATTCTAATCGAGTTGTAAGATCAGAATTTGATAAGCATTGGGAAACTTGTATTTCAAAAAGTGGTTATGTGATCTATGTAGCGACAAGTGATCATGCTGAAGTAATAGTACTTCTTTCAGATGGTTCAAGTAAATTGTTAATCTTCGAAAAAGGCGGAAAAGTAGTAGTGGGTGGTGGTGGAACAAGTCATTACAGCAAACCGCATATTGCAAGAAATATTTAATGTGAAAAATGTTAATCGAGAAGATGCTGGTAGCCTTATAACCTTTAATTTATATATAAAAATACAAATCATAAAGTAAGTTTTTTTAGATTCTGGCGTTTTTTGTAACAAAAATAAGATGAAAAAGATCTTTAACGTATAAAGGTCTTTTTTGTTTTATTATAGCAGGGATATACTGTATACATAAAAAAGTGTAGTGAAAAACAATCAGCCTTTCATGTACTATACATGAAAGGCTGATTGTTTTTATGTGTTGAAGGAGTCTTTTAGAAGAATTGTAGTTTTTAGATTGATAGTTAAAACTGTAACAGCTTATGTATAATTAATATCATTTTGTCAAATGAATGTCACATAAAAGTCTTATAGTGTATATAGAAAGTGAAACATATACAAAGCAGGAGATGAAATGATGAAAAAGGCACTACAATATATATTCATATTATTTACGTTAGTTACTTTAAGTTATGTAATTTATATTAACTATGAAAAGCAGAAAGAGATTAAAAATAATAAACAAGTAATTAGTGAAGTTGCAAAGAGGTATGATATTCCAGATTGGATACCATTATCTATTGCTGATCATGAAACAAAATTTGATCGAAAAGCGATAGGGGATAACGGAACATCTTTCGGATTATTCCAATTACATCGTGGTGGATTAGCACCAGCGCAATTATCGGAAGAGAGTTTAGTGGATTCGCGTATAAATACAACGATAGCAATTTCAAGTATGGTCAAATCGTATGAACGTGGTGTGAAAAAAGGACTGCAGGATTGGGAGTTGCTTAAATATGTTGCTAATACATCAGGGTGGCCAGGAAACTTAGGGAGAGAATGGACAGATAATAATACGAAATATAATAAAGGGCTAGAACAATCATATCAATTATATAAAAAAGAGAAGTAGATATAAAAAGGCATTTTCAATTTGGGGAAATGTCTTTTTTATGTTATAGTATAAAAGTGTTTTGGTGTTATGTTATTTCGATATATCTTCAAATTTGTTGTGTAGTATTTTTATATTAAATAATTACTAAAATCATTTTTTTATATAAGGAGTAAGAAGTAGGGATATGAAAAATATAGATTTTATACTAGAAAGTGATGAAACATTAAAACCGTCAGAACGATTAGTACTATTATTATTAGAGAAGCATAGAATGTTATATACGAACGATCTATTAGCTCTTTCAAATTTATCATATAAAACATTAACAGATTCACTAACAGCACTCGTTTTAAAGTCTTATGTTTTAAAGGATACAGGTAAGGGAAGAAGGCAGAATTGTTATAGATTAGTATGATAAGAGTACTGCTATAGATTCTTGCTATATATGTATTTTTCAAATGTAAGGATAAATTCCATTTTTATTTTCAAGTGATAAAAAACTATTAATTTAAGTAAATAGCCGGTTTTGAATATGTAAAGAGTTCATGGCTGCTAAATATATAATTTCATTTCATTTTTATTAATGTTTATTAGTTGTAAGTGAAAATGATATTTTTTTTAACAAATATAAAAATGAAATTCAAAAACAATCTACTCATTAGAGTCGGTTGTTTTTTTATTAGGATAGCGAATTATAAAAATAATATTATTATGTAAACTTAATTATTTAGAAAGGAACATGTGATTATTAATGGGATTTATTAAGGGGTACTTAATATTTGTATACATGGAGGTTCATTATGGAACAAATCATATCAATATCACAAGCAGTCATAAGAGGGGAAAAAGAAAAGGCAGTAGAAATCATTAATACGGATCCAAGTGTTGTTAACTCATTTAGTGAAGATGGATGGACACCGCTTCACTTAGCTGCTTATTTTGGGCAGAAAGAAATTGCAAGTTTCCTTTTAGAACAGGGAGCAGAAATACATATTAGAGCAAAAAACGAAAATGAAAATACACCTCTTCAAGCAGCAATTGCGAATAAGCAAAGCGAGCTTGTAGCTTTCTTAATTGAAAAGGGATCAGATGTGAATGCTGTGCAAAGTGGTGGCTGGACAGGACTTCATGAAGCGGCGTTATTAGGAAATGAAGAAATCATTATATTACTTCTTGAAAATGGTGCTAATAAAATGATTAAGAAAAATGATGGGAAAACCGCATATGATATTGCTTTAGAAAAAGGGTATGAATCCCTATTACATCATTTGCAAGAGGAAGTGAGCTTATGATTAGCCACTGGAATGTAGGGATTTTTCTTTTTAATGAAGTGGAAGTGTTAGATTTTGCGGGTCCATTTGAAGTTTTTTCCGTTACAGCAACAATTGAAGGTCAACTATTTACAGTTCATACTGTTAGTCAAGATGGAGAAATGATTACAGCGAGAAATGGATTAAAGGTACAACCGGACTATAGTATCGAAAACTTGCCTCCAGTTGATATTTTAATTATTCCTGGTGGGTTAGGTGTTAGAGAAAACGAAATGAAAAATAAAATAATAACAAATTGGATCCGCGAGCAAATGAAAGAAGTAAAGTTAATGACTTCTGTTTGTACCGGTGCGCTTTTACTTGCGAAAGCTGGATTACTCGATGGCTTCAAAGCGACAACACATTGGGCAAGTATTGAAAGTTTTAGAAATGATTTTCCGAATGTGGAAGTATTAGAGAATGTAAAGTTTGTAGATGAGGGGCATATTATTACGTCTGGAGGAATTTCAGCTGGAATTAATATGTCATTTCACATTGTGAGAAATTTGTTGGGTACTCGGGTTGCTGAAGAAACAGCGAAGAGGATGGAATATGATATAGATTTAAAATATTAAAAGTAAAACAAGACCAGCAGTTGGATATTTCCAGCTGCTGGTCTTGTTTTATATTGACTGAATATGCGCTAATTCCTCATCTGTAAGAATCGGACGGATAGACGAGTCTGCATTTTCTTTCGCTTGTTTTTCTGTTTTTGCGCCAGGAATTGCGACCGATACCGCTGGATGAGTGAGGACATAACGAAGTGCAAGTTGCCCTAAGGTTTGATTTTCATTTGAGAGTAATCGTAGTTTCTCTACTTTTTGTAAATCTTCTTGAAACCACTTTTCTTTTGGCCATTCTTTGCGTAAATCTCCGTCAAGAAAAGTTGTTTTATTTGTAAATTTTCCAGTTAATATCCCCATTTTTAAAGGGCCGCGTATAACAGCTCCTAAATTGTTCTCCTGTAGGTAGGGCAGTATGTCGTTTTCTGGTTTTCGGTTTAATATGTTGTAATCAAGTTGCACAACATCAATTTCATTGTTTTTATTGAAGTGTTTTATATATTGTATGTCGTGAGTTGAAACACCAACAGCTCTTACTTTTCCGTCCCGTTTTAATATTTCAAATGCTCGTAAAAATGCTTCTGTTTCTTCTTGTTTATCCCACCAAATGTGACAGAAATAAACATCAATATAATCTGTTTCTAGGCGCAGTAAGCTAGTTTCAAATACTGCGATCACTTTTTCTGCAGTATTATAAACAGGCTCTCCACTTGGATCATAGTGATGCCCAATTAAACCGCCTTTCGTTGATAAAACGATATTATTACGGTGCTCTCTTATCGCTTGAGTTACTAACCTTTCACTATGTCCTAATCCGTATACATCAGCAGTATCAATAAAGTTTACGCCACATTCAATTGCTTTCTTCATAGCGGTTATAGATTGTTTGTCGTTAACAGGACCCCATTCATCGCCGCCAATCGCCCACGCTCCAAAGCCAATTTCAGAAACAGTAATTCCAGTTTTACCTAATGTACGGTAGTGCATCATTTTTCCTCCTTGTAAGCATGTTATAACATCGGTATGCAAAACTAGAATTTATATGTGTAAAAATGTTTTCTACAATTGGGGAAAAAGAATAACATAAAATACTATTTTATAGCAGCATAAATAAAAATTCTCATTTTAAATACAGAGATGTCGTCGAACGCTATCTCTAATTGGTTAATTTGTGAGATTTTTTTGTGAAGGAGGTTATTTTATAAGAATAGAATTTAAGTTAGTAAGAGATCGTGCTTATGGTAGTGAGAAAATATGGGTTAGGGGGATTTGAAAATGAGGAAACTCAAAAGAGTCAATGTTCCTAATATACCAGAGCAACTATCACAGCCTAACGACAAGCGAACTATAAATAAGAAGAAGTTAAGGCGTTTTATTTTCATGTTCATTTTTATTGCTGCGACTACTTTGTACGTTCAATATATTTTAACGAAACAACAAGAAGTAATTAATGGCAAAAAAAATACAATAACAAATCAAAAGAAACAATTAGTTTCTTTAAAGAAAGATCAAGGTTCTTTAAAGACTAACATTGAGAATTTAACCGATAATGAAGAAGAGATTTTAAAGTTTGCTAGAAAAGAGTATCAATTTTCTAAGTCAAACGAAACAATATTCGTATTGCCAAAGTGAAGTGGTGGAACAGTTAGCGATAGCTAACTGTTTTTTGATGTATGAGGGAAAAGTTGTTTGTAGTGTGAATGTCATGGTACAAGGAGAAATGACATATTGTAAAAATGAGAAGTTTGAGCCAATTTTAATTGTTTTAAGAGATTTTCATAATTATGGAATATATGTCAAAATAAATATTGTTAAAATTCTGTCAATTGTATATAATACAAGGTAAGCGGATACATTTTTTAATCAACGTTGAGTTAACAGCTTATACGTCTGTTAAGAAAACCGTTATCCTCGTATAAGAAAGGAAGATAGCTGTGTACGCTTCAAATACAATTTACGTCGTAGGGGATGCGAAAGCACCTCAAAATAATCCCATTACCGAAAAGTTCAAAAGTTATTTTGTAGCATTTGTACTTGAGAAGGATACAGGGGAAATTGTAGATGCAGATTGCTCAGCCACAATTGCATTAACATCTCAATTTGTTAAATATTTATTTCTACATAAAAATATTAATGACCCAGCATTAGTAACAGAAATAAAAAATCGGTACTTCGGTTCGTCTCAAAAGGCGCTACTTGTAGCGCTAAAGGATGCACAGAAAAAATATAATCAGATCGCTGCTTTGTCTACCCATTCATAGACAAAATCCAGCCGTAAGAATCTTCTTATGGCTGGATTTTTTTGTTTCGCATTAACGGAAAAGCCACCCGGATATTAAAGTATCACTCTATAAACAATGAAAGGATGAACAAAATGAAAATTACCGATGTGAAGGTAAACCGCCGACATGTAAAGCTTCATACACCGTTTAAAACTGCGCTTCGCACTGTAACGGAAATCGAAAGTATAGATGTGTTTATTCATACAGATGAAGGGATTGTTGGAAAAGGAGCTGCTGCAGCAACACCGGTTATTACAGGTGATTTTGCCAACGGGATTGAGGAAGCAATATTAGGGCCAATTCGCTCCGTATTAGTTGATAAAGATGTGCTGCAATTTCAAACGTTATTGTTACACATTCAAATGAGCTGTATAGGAAATACAAGTGCGAAAGCGGCGGTAGATATGGCTTTATACGATGTATATTGTCGATTTCACAACATACCGTTATATGCATTGTTAGGTGGGAAGAAAGAGATTTATACTGATATTACAGTAAGTGTTGATGAGCCTTTATTAATGGCAAAAGAAGCGAAAAAGCATATTGAAAAGGGATTCCAAACATTAAAAATTAAGGTGGGTAAAGAGGCACATTTAGATTTAGAACGCATAGAGGCAATTCGAAATGTAGTACCAAAGAATACGACGTTACGTTTAGATGCAAATCAAGGATGGAAACCGAAAGAAGCGGTTTCTATTATTAGAGAAATGGAGAATAGAAATTTAAATATAGAATTTGTAGAACAACCAGTTCATGCGAAAGATTGGGAAGGATTAAAGTACGTGAAGGACAATGTACAAACGCCTATTATGGCAGATGAAAGTATGTTTTCGGCAAGAGACGCATTAAAGATTGTCCAAGGAGGATATGCAGACCTACTTAATATTAAATTAATGAAATGCGGTGGCATACGAGAAGCATGGAAAATTGCGGATATTGCGGAAGCAGCAGGTGTGAAATGTATGGTCGGAAGTATGATGGAATCTTCACTTTCAGTTAGCGCTGTTGCCCATTTAGCTGCGGCTCATCCGAATATTCATTACTTTGATCTTGATGCACCGTTATGGTTAGTAGAAGAGCCAGAAGGGATGACTTACACTGGTCCAAAGGTAAACCTGCATTCTATAGTGAATATACAATCTTAGAAGTAGTACCTAGTAAACTATCTTATAAGGGGGATATATATGAAAAAAGTAGGAACTGCATTTTTAACAACTTTATTTATATTTTCATCGTTTACTTCGGTGAATGCTGAAGAGAAGAAGGATAGTAAAGCATTTATAGATGTATCTGCTGCAACGTTATGGACTGCACCAGATTCATTACGACCAATTGATGCACCGAGTGCGACAAATCCAGTTGATTTATGGAAGTGGACGAAATCAATGACGCTAGATGAGAAGCTTTGGTTAACGAGTGCAAATAAATTAGAAACGCAAGCGCTACTCGGTCAAGAAGTAACGGTTGTTGATAAGAAAGGTGACTGGGTGAAAGTGTTAGTCCACGGTCAGCCAACACCGCGAAACGAAGTAGGTTACCCGGGATGGATGCCTGAAAAACAATTAACGTATAATCAGGAATTTGCAGATAAAACAAACGAAGCTTTTGTATTAGTAACGAAACCGACAGCAATTGTATATATTAACCCTTCTGAAAAACATAAATCGCTAGAAGTCAGTTATAATACGCGTTTACCGCTATTAAGTGAAGATACGATCTCATACCGCGTATTGTTGCCAAATGGTCAGAAGGCGTGGCTACGGAAAAATGATGGAACTGTTTACCATTCTCAAAATGATATTCCGACTCCAACCGCTGATGACTTAATAAACACCGGAAAAATGTTTTTAGGATTACCGTATATATGGGCTGGTACAAGTGGTTTTGGATTTGATTGCTCTGGATTTACACATACGATTTATAAATCGCACGGTATTACAATTCCACGCGATTCTGGTCCGCAATCAAAAGCTGGAGTTGCAGTTGATAAAGAAAATTTACAAAAAGGGGATTTAATCTTCTTCGCACATAATCAAGGAAAAGGTAGTGTTCATCACGTTGCTATGTATATTGGTGATGGAAATATGATTCACTCACCAAGAGCTGAAAAATCGGTAGAAATTATACCACTAAATACACCAGGATATATAGAAGAATACGCTGGTGCTCGTCGTTACTTACCTTAAAAAAGATAGGGGGGCTTTATATGAAAAAGGTTGTTCGCTACTCATTAGTTAGTACTCTACTTGTATCTTCATTTTTAGTTGGCTGCGCAAAAGAAAAAACAACGACAAAGCCAAAAGATGAGAAGAAAGTATTACAGTTACTAGAAACGGGTGAAATTCCGTCGTTAAATTCAGGGAAAGTAACAGATGCGGTATCGTTTAACGTTTTGAATAATGTAATGGAAGGATTATTCCGTTTATCGAAAAATGATGAAGTGATTGAGGCTGGAGCACAAAAATATGAAGTGAGTAAGGATGGAAAAACATATACATTCCACTTGCGTGATGCGAAATGGTCTAACGGAGATCCAGTAACAGCACAAGATTACGTATACGCTTGGAATCAGCTTATTAATCCGGATACTGCTTCTCAATATGCATATATCGCGTACGATGTGAAAAATGCGGAGAAGATAAATAAGAAACAATTAGGCTTAGAAGAATTAGGTGTGAAAGCAAAAGATGATAAAACGTTCGTTGTTGAGTTAGAACATCCAGTACCGTATTTTACGAAACTACTCATTTTACCATCTTTCTATCCAATTAATGAAAAATATGCGAAGGAGCAAGGTGATAAATACGGGTTAGAGGCAAATAAAGCGATATATAATGGGCCGTTTACATTATCAGAGTGGAAGCACGAAGCGAGCTTTACAATGAAGAAAAACGATAAATATTGGGATAAAAAAGAAGTGAAATTAGATGAAGTAAACTACCAAATTGTTAAAGAAATTTCAACTGCGGTAAATTTATATGAAACAGATAAGGTAGATAGAGCTGTCATTTCAACAGAATTCGTAGATAAATATAAAAATAATAAAGAGTTGAAACAATATACAGATCCGGTTATGTATTTCTTCCGTTTCAATGAAAATGTGCCGATTCTTAAAAATAAAAATGCACGTCTTGCGCTAAGTACAGTGTTTGATAAAAAGGGCTTGGCGACATCATTTTTAAATGACGGATCAGTTGCGGCGAACTACTACGTACCAAAAGGATTCTTAAAAGGACCAGATAAGAAAGATTTTAGAAGTACGGCAGGTGAGTTTAATAAGACTGATGTAAAACAAGCGAAAGAATATTGGGAAAAGGCGAAGCAAGAGACAGGCACAAATGAAGTGACGTTAGAGCTATTAAACTATGACTTAGAGAACTTTAAAAAAGTAGGAGAATATATTAAAGAACAGCTTGAGAAAAACTTACCAGGGCTAAAAGTAAATGTAAAATTACAACCACATACGCAAAAACTAGCGTTAGAGAAGAAAAAAGAATACGAAATGTCGTTATCACGTTGGTTACCTGATTATCCAGATCCAATGACATACTTAGAAGTTTTCCTTTCGGGAAGTACCGTAAATAATACAGGATATGCAAATCCAGAATACGACGCTTTAATTAAGAAGATTAAAACAGAGTTAGGTAATGATGAAAAAGCTCGTTGGAAAGCACTGCAAGATGCGGAAAAAGTGCTCCTTGATGATGCGGTAATTGCACCAGTATTCCAGCGCGGTCTTTCTTACTTACAAAAACCATATGTGAAAGAATTATATGTACATCAATTCGGTCCAGCTACAAGTTTAAAATGGGCAGATGTACAAAAATAAAGTGATGGAGAAACAGACTTCACGTATGTGATAGTCTGTTTTTTCTTAGTTAAAGCCAATGATAGTTCATGGTATAATTTACTAGTCTATAAACAGTATTAGGAGGGGCACTATGTCTGTATTTGTAAAGGGGAAAGTAATACATGCGAAAAGATTGGTGATGAGAAAACCGAATGTAGAAGATGTGGATCAATTGTATAACATATTGAAGAAAGAAGCGGTTGGTCAATGGCTTGCTAAATCAAGAGGTATGTCAATAAATGAAACTAAAGATTATATGAGTCAACTTATATTGCATTGGGAACAGTATGATTTTGGTGTATGGCTGTTATTCAAAAATGAAACAGGCCAGTTATTAGGACATTGTGGTTTAAGAAAGGTAAATGAAACAGGGGAAACAGAAATTATGTATCTCCTTGATCCAGAGTATTGGAGGAATGGATATGCGTCAGAAGCAGCAGAGGCTTCCATTCAATATGCAACAGAGACGATGAATTTAAAAAGAATAATTGCTAGGGTTAAAGTAGCTAATGAGAATTCGAAAAAACTTTTACGAAAGCTAGGCTTTACATATACTCAAGATGTTGATCATAGTGGGCGGTTATTATCATATTTTGAACTCAATACATCATCTGATGGATTATAGACATTTCACGTGTTTTTTCACTGCTTAAAAATAAAATTATTACTAAAATTCCAGTGTGAAATTTATGTAGAATCTTGTATAATTAACATGTTTCTTTGGAAACACTTTCTTGCTCTATAAGTATTTAACTTAATAGTGCAAAGAAAGGGAATACATACATGTAAATAATAGATAAATAGAATGGAACATGTATAGAGAAAAAGGAGAGAAATGATGACGTGTCAAAAACAAGGGTTACAATTTAATAGTACTAGAAAGAGGAATAGCAGATGAAGATGAAGCATGCTTTCGGACCAATTATTTTAGCCTGCGTACTTTTTTTCATTGTATTGCTTATTCCCTCTAAGAGTTTAGTATCACTAATAAGCGATAAAAAGGTAGAAGATGCAGCAACTTCCTTACAAAAAGAGAAATTACAAAGTGTTTTCTTGCAACAGAAAATGTTAGAGAATTCGCAGTATTTACCGATGTATGGTTCATCAGAGTTTTTACGAATGGATGCATATCATCCATCTAACTATTTTAAAGTAAATCCAGCAGGTTTTACCCCATTTTTAATAGGGACTGGTGGTACGCAAAGCTTGGCTCATATATTAAATATGACGTCTACAATGGATGAATTAGAAGGTAAAAAGGTAGTCTTTGTTCTTTCACCACAATGGTTTACAAAAACCGGTGTATCACAAGGGGATTTTACAAATAATTTCTCCAAACAACAAGCCTATCACTTTATTTTTAATGACGAAATAAAGCCTGAAATGAAGAAAAAAATCGCGAAACGTTTACTAGATTATAAAGTTGTTCGTAAGGATGCGATATTAAGTAGTTCGCTAGAAAGTATTGTATATAACGATACAAAACATAACATAAAAGCTGGACTAGCTAAACCGCTAGCGTATATGTACCGGAACATTTTAGATCATCGAGATTTATTTAACTCTCTATTTAAGATCGAACCGATGAAAGAGGAAACAAATATGGGATTACGTTCGCTTTCTTGGGAAGATGCACGTAAACATGCGGAACAAGAAGGTAAAGTAGGATCCACAACAAATACATTCGGAATTGAAAATCCATATTATTATAAACATAATTTAAAGAAAAAATTAAAAGGTTTAAAAAACTTTAGAGCAAATGAATCGTATGATGATTCACCAGAATATGATGACTTACAAATTGTTTTAGATCTTTTCAAAGAAAAAAATGTAAAACCACTCTTTATTTCTGTGCCTGTAAACGGACCATGGTATGATTACGCTGGTTTCCCAAAAGAGCGTCGTGATGTGTATTACAATAAGGTTCGCGATCAGGTTGAGAAAGCAGGATACCCAGTAGTCGATTTTTCTAGCCATGAATATGATAAGTATTTCTTAAAAGATACGATTCATTTAGGCTGGAAAGGATGGATCTATTTTGATGAAGCAGTGCAGAAGTTTTACTCTGAAAAATAATGCATAAACAATAGAAACAGGAATGGCAATAAAGCCGTTCCTGTTTTTTAGTAGAGAGGATTTTGGTGTGGGCAATTTGGAAAGGCGTGTATATCTTGAATTTGTCTAAAGTCATAATGTTTCATGGCGAACTGGGCTTGGTAAAGGTATTCGTAAACAAATAATTGATTATTTTGAACGCCGCATAAAACGCCGGAAGTTCCTTGCCCATTAATAAGAGAAACACCAACAGGGCGTCCGATTAAGTATGGTACTTTTTGCTGCCAATGCATAGGGAATCAATCCTTTTTGAGTTACTATACGTATTTTATGGTGGAATTGTTGCTTATCCATGTAAATCTTAGACTGGAGGGTTTTAATGAAATGTCTAGAAATCATTAATATGAATGAATTATTAGTGTGGAAGAGGAGTGCGTTATGGAGAAAGGAAGGATTCTGGAAGAAAAGTTAAATCTAATAGAATGGTGCCAAACATTGAATGGAATATCGGAGGATATATGGTTTCAACCATTTAAAAAAGGTTCATGGGCAATTGCGGATGTAATTTCACATTTTATTGTTTGGGATGAGTTTCTAATGAAGTATAGAATTTCATATTTTGTAAGCGGGAAATCTGTACATATCGTTCCAACAGATGTTGAGGAAATGAATAAGGGTGCAATAAAATATGCAAGGTCTGGTATTTCAAAAGAAGAACTAATAGATCAATTTAGCTTTACTCGTAAACAATTAGTAGACCAAATTGAGCGAATTCCTGCTCGGAATTTTAATAATGACTATCAATTTGGCACAAAAA
Organism: Bacillus sp. TH30; assembly: GCF_016650875.1. Lineage (NCBI taxonomy): Bacteria > Bacillati > Bacillota > Bacilli > Caryophanales > Bacillaceae > Bacillus > Bacillus sp. TH30. The sequence goes on from NZ_JAEKEY010000002.1 coordinate 5,101,288, forward strand.
AATTGAGGTTAAATAATTATTTTTCATCACTTATCGAGCATGACTTAAAGCATAAAAAAGAAATAATACAATTTCTAATACATGATCAAGCCGATAATAAAAACCGCTATAATTCTTAATGAATTTATAGCGGTTTTTATTATAATCTTAAGCAAGATTTTTACGTTTTTTTGTCCACTTTTTTATTACGAAATATAAAAGTATAAGTACAACGCCACCGATAGCGAACGATTTCACATACGGTCCAGCAATATCGTTAATATTCTCCCAATTTTCACCTAGTTTCTCACCTAAATAAATGAAAATGATAGACCAAGGGATGATCGCAAGTGCTGTTAATGTAGTGAAACGTAGTAATGGCATTTTTGTAATACCAGCAGGAATTGATATCGCATGACGAACGATAGGAATGAAACGTGCAGTGAAAATTACGCCAGTTCCGTAACGATTAAACCAATCTTCAGCAGCATCCATTTGTTTTTTATGTATGAAAATATACTTACCGTAACGTTCTAATACAGGGCGACCACCATATCGACCAATCCAGTAAACAAAGATTTGGGCAATAACACCACCAATTGTACCGAATATAACTGCGCCTACAAATGAGATACTACCATTGAATACTAAGTATCCCGCATAAGCAAGGACAATCTCACTTGGAATAATTTCAATCATAAGTCCAAGCATTATGCCCCAATAACCTAATCCCTCAAAAAATGTTAACACTGAATGAATAAAACTACTTAACATTGTTGCACCTTCTAATTTATGAATTTTGAATATAAGCCCCTTTACTTAACAATATAAAAGGTTCACTATATGTAGATTATACCTTATTTATATAGGGGATTGCCATTTCAATTCTTTTATGTCTCTCATAAGTATTATAGTAAAGGATATAAGCCATGTTTTCATGAAGAGATAATGAAAAGATTATTAAAAATTTCTCATATATTATTGAGAATAAAGGTGTCTATATAAAACTTTTTTAGTCTCCGAAAAAGTTCATGAAGGGCAATTTCGAATTTCATGTGAGCTTAATAGTACAAAAGATATATTGATATAAAAAAACAGGAGCAAATCTGCTCCTGTTTTTTAAGGTTTCACATCTAAATTTTGTAAAAATAATGTTGCTGTCACATATCGTTTCGCTAGCATTTGTACATAAGCGGTATGTACAGAAAGTGTGGCGATAATAATAGCGTTACGAATTGCTTCGCGTTGTTCGTTATTAATTTGATCGAACTTACTTGCTATTTTATCAGCTTTTTCTTTTACGATATTTTCGATCGTATGAACTGTATCTGTAGCATTTAGTTGTAAGCAATTCCCTTGATTCAGTTCTTCAAATAAAGAAGAATAAGCTACATATAAATGAAGAGGATTAATTAAATCATCACTTCGATCGGCCGGGTCATTTACGATGAGTCGTAATAGTTTGCGAATAGATTCAAAATCAAGCGCTGTTTTTAAATCTTCGACAATGAATAGTAATGCTGCTTGTTCGATTGAGTATTTTTTCCCTTTTTGAGGTGAGCCAATCATTTCTTTTATATCTCGTTTCACCCAGTTTTGCATAGCAGTTACAGAGAAACTCGTGTTTTCAATCTGATTGCCAAGCGCAACTATTTCATTTAAAGAAAAACCGACATCCGTATCGTCAATCTTAATCAATTTTTCAAAAATAGGTGAAAGTGCGGTTGTAATAAAAGCAGTAACGCTTTGTCCGCTTTCAATATCTTTTTTATGTGACTTTGCCCAAGCTTCTTGTAAAATGCTAAGAGGCTTCTTCGTATTCCATCCTCTTAGTGATAGAAGGAGCGTTGCCATTTCGTTTCGTGTGAGATGAAATGTTTCCATCTTTTCACCTCCAAAATTATAAAAAGTTCTTATGAACTTATAATATGTTTTGTTTCATTTAAAGTCAATTCCGTTTTGCTTAATTTTTCCTATGTCATGAAATTGTCGTAAGTAAATAATGCTTGCATATTTCGACAAAAGTTCATATAATAAGTTCATAAGAACCTTTAAAATGGTTTTAAAATAAATCTATCATTCTTAATTTACTAGAAAGGTAGATTTCACATATATCTATATAAAAGGAGAATGGATATAATATGTTGAAAAAACTTGTAGCAGTAATGACAGCATTCATGGTTATCTTTGGGGCTAGTAGCTTTATGTTCGTAAATCACGCGGAAGCGAAAAGTTACAAATCTGGTAAAAAATCATATACACCAAGTTCTGGTCAAAATTCAAAAGTTGATTTAAACAAAAAAGATTCTAATGTAAATTCACAAAAAACGACAACAGATTCAAAAACAAAAGCAACAAACACAGCACCAAAAAGTAATAAAGGTGGCTTTATGAAAGGCTTATTACTAGGTGGTCTTGGTGGTTTACTAATGGGTAGCTTATTTGCAAATATGGGAGCTCTTGGTTCTGTATTAGCGTTTATGGTAAATATGTTAGTAATGGCTGGTATTGTAATGTTAGCAGTTCGTGCATTTAAATACTTCAAGGATCAACGTAAGAAAAAGGCAGATGAAGTAGCATGGAAACAATAAAAATTTCTGAACAAGAGCTTATAAATGCGCTTTGTATATATATCGCTGAAAAAAGACAAGTTGGTCCAGAAGAAGTTTCAGTTGAACTAATGTATGATGATGACTACGGTTTCTCTGCAGAAGTAGAGGTAAATGGTCGCCAGCAAATTTTAATTCAAGCAAACTTAATCGAAGCACTACGCTTGTTGCTTGATCGAGAATACAACGTCAATTCATTTGCAGCAAGATTGCAACTTGAATTAGATGATGAAGAAGGCATCTACGCATTAGCGAAATTTAATAATAATGAACAATAAAACTGTTAGAGCTGTATGCTCTAACAGTTTTTTATTTGGATTAATATTGCTAGTATGTTTCTTCTTTTAGAATAAAATCCAGTATTTCAAGTGTCTTCAATTTAGTATTTGCATCATTTTATCTACCTAATTCAAAGTTGGCTATCCAAATAAAAAATATTTTTGACATAAAACGATTTTTATTTATCTATTCGACGAATTACGACAAATAAATCACAGCTATATTTGATATGATATTTCAGAAATCTTATATTTTATTATTCAAAGCGAGGTAGAAGAATGATGGTTTGAATTTAGCTGAATTTGCTCATAAGGCTTCTGGTAAAAAAGTATTTATATCAAGAATATTAGAAAAGTTCGAAAAAGGAGAACGGAACATGGAAATACAAACTTACAAGTATCCTAGACAAAAGATTAATGGGATTTGGCTAATAATTGCTGGAGTAGCAATGTTTTTACTTTTAATAAAACATAACGGCTATCCAAATGTTTGGCCTTTTATTATTGTTTATACATTAGGAATGATATGGCAATTGAACCCTAAAACTAGGAAGAAATTTGCAGTTGGTTCTGGAACATCGGAACAAAAAAAGTGGGCTAATTTTTCAATGATGCTTTTGGCTATTTTAGTTTTTCTCATTTTTCATTTTGTCGGCGATGATTATAGAAATTGCTGGCTATTAATTCTTTTAGCTGTAGGTATTCATTTCTTAATGTTTATTCCCGTACATGGAAAAATGATGTTTTTGCTGTCCGTTATTTTAATATTCAATTCATTCATAGGATTAATCATTACCAACGTAAATCTAGATGTATTTTTTGTAATAGATGGTTTAGTGAAAATTTTAGTTGGTGTAATTTTTATTAGGTTAAGTCCTATTGGTTTTTAAAATACAGTTGATTAATACATTAGAAAAGAAGGCGTAGTAATGATGTTTTTTATGTTAGCTATTAGTGTAGGATTAATATTTTTTGTTCATTATATAACGAAACAGATGTTTAAATACGAAGTAAATCACCTAAGTTCAAAAAAACGCTTTTTAATAAATCTTTTGCAATTTGTTAGATTTGCACCAGTAATTGCATTACTTGTAATATACATACTGGTTTTAACAACTTTGCACACGAAAACAGGTATTCGACTATCTCATGCATGGTATGCTGCGCAATTTTGGGCCTATTATACGTTTTTGTATTGTATTTATATGATAACTAGGAAAAAACTGCTTCTTTTTTCAATGGTTATATCCTTAATTATGGCCATTTATTACACTCCGTTGTTCCACTTTGAAAACCAATTTATAGGATTGTATGTAATTGTCGCTGATATTTGCGGAATTTTAATGTTTATAAATTTATGGATTTCGATATTGAAAGTTTTAGTCGGAATAAAAAATAGGTAATACCTTTGGTTCCTGTAATTGACGTAACAGAAATACTAGATGTAGTCCGAAAATTATAAAAAAGGCGGTGGAAATGAATCTACCACCTTTTTTATATGCTAGTATTTCACGCTTTCATTTGTTGATTTTCTTCAAATGATTGAAAATCACGCCAAATCTCATTCATCTTTTGTCTACCAACATCAACCATCGGATTAAACTGAATCGCAGCTTGTTGACGCACAGTGTGGACATTTTGAATTGCTTGTTGCAAGTGTTGTTCAACCGAATTGGATGTTTGAATTGCTTGCTTCACGATTGAATATCCAGCGACAGTACCTTGTGCCATTGCGATTTTACCACTTTCAATTCCGGTAATATTTCCAGCTACAAATAAACCTGGAAGAGGGGTTTCCATTTCTTCTGAATGAAGTGGAACATGTCCGCCTAATTCTGGAATGTAATGGAAAGGGCATCCTGCTACAGCGGCAAGCTCAGCAAGAGGATACAAAGCTCCGGCTATACAAACGAAGTCTGCCTCATATATCTTTTCTGATCCATTAATAATATTTCCCTTAGAATCAATGTTAGCAACACGAACACCTTCAACTTGTTCCGCTCCGATAATCTCAAGTGCAGCTTTACGAAGATGAAGCGGCGTCCCGTTTATTTTCATGCCGCTATTTGGATAAAATGTTAATCCAGCTTTTCGAATCCAATCATATTTCATAAAACGGCTACCTATACGTAGGAAGGGAGATGGGGCGAGGTGAGCCGCATTTAAGAGTGAGTTTAAAACTTCTTCTGGTTCACCGGCCTTTTGGCTTAATTCGCTTTTTTCAGGGAGTACAATATGATCCACTGTGATTCCAGCTAATTGCAATTCGTTTAAAATGGCGAATGACAAAATATTAGCACCGATAATGATTCCTTTTTTACCAACTTGAACGCGGTGAACATTTGTCATAACTTGAGCTGCTCCAATTGACATAACTCCTGGAAGTGTCCAGCCAGGAAGGGGAATGGAATACTCAGCAGCCCCAGTAGCAATTAGTACGAACGGTGCTTCTAACGTACCGATATTTGTATGCACGAACCAACAACTCTCATCTTTATCTAAATTATAGACGGAAACACCGCACCGAATATCGACTGAAAGAGATTTTGCTTCTTCGTGAAGACGTTTTGATTCTTCTATTCCGTTCCACCATTCCCCAGTAGGCTCTTGATGCAACTGTCCTAACAATCTCCCGCCCGGCTTCATAAATTCATCAATAACAAGTACGTTAAGTCCAAAACGCGCACAAGAGATGGAAGCTGATAATCCTGCTGGTCCTGCACCAATAATAATTACATCGATCATCGCTTTTTCACCATCGCTCTCACGATATTTGGATGCTGTTTTCCGCTGTCAACAACCATATCGTTTTCAACTACAGTTAAGCAAGCTCGTACATTCGTTTGATTGTTTACAGTCACGCGGCATTCAGAACAATGCCCGATATTACAATAAATACCTCGCGGAGTTCCGCTATCTTCATGCACTCTTAACGTTCTTATTCCGTTTGCAAGTAGAGCGGCCGCTATCGTTTCATGTCCATATGCTTCATATTGTTGACCATTAAATTGAAAATTGATACGCTGACTACTATTTAAACTACCTAAAATAGGGTGATGTGTAATTCTACTCATTGATTGTCACCTACCGCTCCAAAAGTAACTGCACGCACTGGCGGTTGATATTTTAATGGAATTTCATTTTGGGATATGTTAGGATTCGCATTTTCTACCATTCGTTCTATCGTCATTCTACATGTTCTACCGCCGCAAAAACCCATACCAGCACGTGTTCTTAGTTTTAGCTCACGAGCTGAGCAATTATATTCAGCAATTGTCGATTGAAGTTGTCCGTATGTAACTTCTTCACAACGACAAACAATTAAGTTCTCTTTATTCGTCATATGTATTCCTCCTCTAGTTCGGTTTGCACAAATTATTATGCAAAAACTATGCCAATATAGAGGAGGAGAGGGATTATTGTAACCCCAGTCTTTTTAAACGGTTATATAAAGTGGCCCTCGTTACGCCAAGTTGTTTCGCACATTCTAATTTATTACCATCTAAAATGCGTAAAGCTCTTTCAATTATCTTTTTCTCATGCTCATCCATCTCTTCTTGTAAAGAAAGAATCGTGTTATTGTTGCTGAGTAATAGGGAATGAGATGTTTCGTTCTCTAAAGTATCATTTGTATGAAACGGTAAATATTCTTGTTTTATAATGCCGTCTGTCGCAAATACGACGAGTCTTTCAACTACGTTTCGGAGCTCGCGAATATTACCAGGCCAATTGTAATGAAGCAGTTCATGCATAATATTTGAAGGTAAGTCGCGAATAGGCCTGTTATAGTTTATTGAAAAATCGTTTAAGAAGGAATAGGTTAATTCGATAATATCCTCTCGTCTTTCGCGCAGCGGTGGAATAAGCAAGCTAACTACATTTAAGCGATAGTATAAATCTTCTCGGAAAGTTCCTTTTCTCATTTCTTCTTGTAAATCACGATTTGTAGCAGTGATAATGCGGAAATCGATATGTATTTCTTTTTCTCCACCAACTCGGTAATACTTTCGTTCTTGCAGTACACGTAAAAGCTTCACTTGCATATCGAGCGGCATTTCACCTATTTCATCGAGGAACAAAGTACCGCCTTGTGCGAGCTCTATTTTACCTTTCTTACCTTTACTATTTGCACCAGAAAACGCCCCGCGCTCGTAACCAAATAATTCACTTTCAAATAACGCTTCTGGGATTGCGCCGCAGTTAATTGAAATGAAAGGGGCATTTGCTGTCTCACTTGCTTCATGAATTGCTTTCGCAAACACTTCTTTTCCAACTCCGCTTTCTCCGAGTATTAAAACCGTGGATTTCACTGAACAAACCTTTCTAGCTAATTGAATCGTTCTTTGTATAACAGGGCTTTTTCCATTCATCGCAAGGAAAGGATCGGATGTATCTTTATATTTTGCTACTTCTTGTTCTAAACGGTGCATTTCATGCGACATATTAAATAGTTTTTCATTTAATACGACTTGATTTGTAACATCCGTTTCTGAAACGACTGCTCCAATAATTTTATCGTTGCAATAAACTGGGTTTGAATTAATTAATACGAACAAATCTGGACGTGGCTGATGGAACTGAGCAATTATGCTTTTTCCGTCATGTAATGATTGCAGAATTTCTAAATCTTTATAATCAAAAAAACGGGTGATGGGTTGTCCGATAATTTCATTATGGTTCACTGAAAAAATCTTTTCAGCGCCATCTGTCCAAGTACGAACGCATTCTTTATCGTCGATGACTGTAACAGAAGAATCAGTCGTTTGAATGACAGTGTTATAAAAAGCTAGCAGATCATTGTAAGACTTATAAAGAAATGGAATCATTTGTTGAGCAGTTACACAGCATATAGGATCTAGATTTTCGTTCACAATTACAACTGCCGAATTGTTAGAAAAAGCTTCGATTAACGTAGTGAAAGAGTCCTCTTCATAAATAACTGCGCAACTACATTCTTCAGTAGATGAAGGAAGGTAATAAAAATTTTTACCTTCCTGTTTCATGTGCTGAATGGTGCTTGTACGATCAATTGATAAAATTTTTATAAACTCTTTTATTGTTGGAAATGAAAATGTCATAGTGTCCTCCTGGTATGTATAAAAATTTAGACAGTGATAAAGAAATAATACACCTATTTACGATAAATTTAAAATATTTTTACAAATAAAAATTATTTCATATAAATAGTTCTGTATGTAGAGTTGGCACACCAATTGCATAAATAAAAAGTGAGAGATTTAGGAGAAAGGAGGAGTGCTATATATGAGGCACTGTGACGTTTTAATAATAGGCGGTGGAATTATAGGATGTTCTATCGCTTATTACACTTCAAAATACGGAAGAGACGTAACGATCATTGAAAAAGGAGAATTTGTCAGTGGAACGTCTTCACGGTGTGACGGGAATATTTTAGCGATTGATAAAGACCCAGGGTTTGATAGCCAAATGTCGTTAGTAAGTCAAAAATTAGTAACAGAACTAAGTGAAGAGTTGGAGCACTCATTTGAATATAGGGCGCCAGGAAGCATTCTCGTTTGTGAATCAGACGAAGAAATGGAGGCAGCACAGCAATGGGTAAATCGTCAAAAAGAAGCTGGATTACCGTTTCGAATGCTTGATAGGCAAGATATAAAAGAAGAATCACCATTTTTTGCAGATGATTTATTGGGTGGTTTAGAATGTGCAACGGATTCGACTGTAAATCCATATCTTCTTGCTTTTTCACTTCTTGCAGAATCGAAGAAATTTGGTACAAAAGCTTTTAATCATACAGAAGTGAAAGAAATAAAAAGAGATATAGACGGTTCCTTTATTGTAGAAACGACAAATGGAACGTTTACTGCGAAACAAGTTGTGAACGCAGCCGGTGTGTGGGCTCCTAAAATCGGACAGATGTTAGATGTGAATATCCCAATTGAACCGAGAAAGGGACATATTATTGTAGCTTCAAGGCAACAACACGTAGGTTGCCGTAAAGTAATGGAATTTGGTTATTTAATTTCTAAATTTGGCGGAAAACGAAAAGTGGATGCTTTAACTGAAAAATACGGGGTGGCACTTGTATTTGAACCGACAGAAAGCCAAAATTTTTTAATTGGTAGTAGTAGAGAGTTTGTAGGCTTTCATACGAGGATTAACAATGAGGTTATTAAATGTATTGCGAATAGAGCAATTCGTTTTTATCCGAAAATGGCAGATATGATGGTGATTCGTTCATATGCTGGATTACGCCCGTGGACAGAAGATCATTTGCCGATAATTTCACGAGTGGAACATATTCCGAATTATTTTATTGCAGCAGGACATGAAGGTGATGGAATTAGTCTTGCAGCAGTTACCGGGAAAGTGATTGAAGAGTTATTAAATGAAAAAGAAACAATCATTCCTATTGAACCACTTCGTTTGAGTCGTTTTACAGAAAGGGTGTTAAACGGATGAGGTCACAAAGAGTCTTTACGACAATTGATACACATACAGGCGGAAATCCAACGAGGACATTAATTAGCGGACTTCCTAAGTTAATTGGAGAGACGATGGCAGAGAAGATGTTACATATGAAAAAGGAGTATGACTGGATTCGTAAATTGTTAATGAATGAGCCACGTGGTCATGATGTAATGTCAGGAGCACTATTAACAGATCCGTGTCATCCGGAAGCTGATATAGGCGTTATATACATAGAGACAGGTGGATATTTACCGATGTGTGGTCACGATACAATCGGTGTATGTACAGCTTTAGTTGAATCAGGTTTAATTCCCGTAATTGAACCGGTTACTTCTTTAAAGCTAGATACACCAGCTGGCTTAGTTGAAGTAGATATTACTGTTCAAGATGGAAAAGCGAAAGAAGTCTCCTTCTGTAACATACCAGCTTTTTTACTAAAAAATATTTCTGTACACGTCGAAGAAATTGGAACTGTAGAGGCGGATATTGCGTATGGAGGGAATTTTTATGCCATTATCGATGCGAAGTCAGTAGGTTTAGAGTTAGTACCAGAAAACGCATCTACAATCCTTGATAAGGCGATTCATATTAGAAATACAATTAATGAGAAGTTTGAAATCATTCATCCGGAGTATTCGTTTATAAGAGGATTAACACATGTAGAATTTTATACAGATCCTACTCATGAAAGTGCGCATGTGAAAAATACAGTTGTTGTTCCGCCAGGAGGAATTGATCGATCTCCATGTGGCACAGGAACATCAGCGAAGTTAGCTGTATTATACGCTCATAAAAAAATTGATATCGATGAAGAATTTGTTCATGAGAGTATTGTAGGTTCTTTATTTAAAGGGTGTGTTATGAATACAACATATGTAGAAAATATTGAAGCTGTAGTAACGAAAATTACGGGATCAGCTTGGCTTATGGGTATGCATAGATTTTTTTACAATGAAAAGGATCCGCTTAAAGAAGGCTTTTTGCTAATTCCGCCGATGGAACATGAAACGGAGGATGTAAAATGAACATTCAAAAAATGTATACAGCAGTAGACGTACACGTAAATGGCGAGGCATTTCGTGTAATGAAAGACGTACCATGTAAATACTACTACAGTTTGGAGCAATTAAACGAACAATTTTCAGGTGAATTAGCAGAAGAAATGAAGCTTTTATTAAATGAACCACGTGGTTTTATCGGTTTAAATGGATGTATTGTCGTTCCTTCTATTCATAATGAAGTGGATGCAGCTGTATTGTTTTTTAATCATGAAGGATCTATTCCTCTTCATTACGGAGGTATTGTCGCAGTAATAACGATGTTACTAGAAAGCGGGTATTTAAAAAAGAGAGAGTCTAATCAATACAAAATCGAAACGCTATCTGGAATATTTTCAGTGGATGCATATGTAGAGAATGATGAAGTTGTATCTGTTTCGTTTGAAAGCAAACTATGTTATATGATTGAGAAAAATTTAAAGGTTGGTAATATAAGTTACTCTCTCATACAGGCAGATAAAGTATATGCAGTTGTAGAAAAGGATACGTATTCGCCAGAAATCAGTATTGAAAACATCTCTAAATTAAAAAAATGGGGTGAAGCTACACTTCAATCTATACAAAAACAGTCATTAATAAAAAGACTTATTTTAGTAGATTCTATGCAAAAAGAAAAGAACCATATAAAGTCGATTACATTTCATGAAGATAACTTTATAGTACGTTCGCCGGGTTTTGTTTCTACTATTGTGTCTTATGTTCATACATTATTTAAAAATGATTATATAGCGGATAAACCTTTTAGAAATGAAAGTATTTTTAATAGCTTTATAACAGTAGAAAAAGTGAAGAAAGAAGAACTCGGATACATTTTTCGATTTGAAAGTAGAGGGTTTATTACAGGTATGCAAACATTTATATTAGATCCTACTGATCCGTTTCCAACAGGTTTCTTATTAAAATAATATGTTAAAGGGAGAGATAAAGATGCAAAAAATTAAAGGGGCATTTCCAGTATTAATAACACCGATGGATGAATTTCAAGAGATTGATTGGAAAGGCGTAAAACAAAACGTAAACTACTTTATTGAGCAAAAGGTAGCTGGAATTATTATTAATGGAAGTACGGGGGAATTTGTTAGTTTATCAAAAGAAGAACGATTTAACATGGTAGAAACAGTATTAAAAGAAGTTGATGGCCGTATTCCAGTTATTGTTGGAACTGCTGCGGAGACGACGAAAGAAACGATTGAATATACGAAACATGCAGAAGCGCACGGAGCAGATTGTGCATTAATTATAAACTCGTATTATTGTAAACCGAAAGAAGAGGAAATCTATTTTCATTTTAAAGAAATCTCAAACGCTGTAAATATACCAATTATGCTATACAATAATCCATTTACTTCTGGTGTTGATATGAGTACAGAGCTAATGCTCCGTATTGGAAAAGAATGTGAAAATGTTACACATATTAAAGAATCTAGCGGAGATATTCGAAAAGCGAGAGATTTAGTAAGACAAGGCGAAGGTGCTTTCCAAGTCTTCTGCGGATCTGAAGATTTAGTTATGGAATCTTATTTAGTTGGTGCCTCGGGATGGGTTTCAGTAGCAGGAAATATCGTTCCAGAACTCGTTACGAAAATGTATGAGCATTTTCAAAATGGTGAATTAGAAAAAGCGTGGGAAATGAACGATGCTATTTTACCTCTTTGCGAGTTCCTTGAAGGGTCAGGGAAATATGTACAAATCGTTAAACGCTCAATGGAATTACATGGGCAAGTCGGGGGACCTTCACGTTATCCGAGATTAGGATTAACTGAGGAGGAAGATCAAAAACTTCAAACTATTTTACTAGAAATTGCAGCTCATGCAGCTGTTTAAATAAGGAGGAGAGTATATATGTTAACGACAAACATTGAGCTGAAACCAAAAGTGAAAGCGTTTTTAAATGAAGAAATTAAAATGTTTATTAATGGTGAATTTGTTTCTTCAATAAGTGGAAAGACGTTTGAAACATACAATCCAGCAACAGAAGATGTTCTAGCAGTCGTATGTGAAGCGCAAGAAGAAGATATTGATGTCGCAGTAAAAGCGGCAAGATTTGCTTTTGAATCAGGCCCGTGGGCAGAGATGACTACTGCTGAAAGAGCACACCTTATTTATAAATTAGCAGATTTAATTGAAGAGCATAGAGAAGAATTAGCACAGCTGGAAGCTTTAGATAATGGAAAACCATATCAAGTAGCACTTGATGATGATATTTCAGCGACGGTAGAAAATTACCGCTATTACGCGGGATGGGCTACAAAAATTATTGGGCAAACCATTCCAATTTCAAAAGATTATTTAAATTACACACGCCATGAACCGGTTGGCGTTGTAGGTCAAATTATTCCGTGGAATTTTCCGCTCGTTATGTCTTCTTGGAAAATGGGAGCCGCTCTTGCGACAGGTTGTACGATTGTATTAAAACCAGCAGAGCAAACACCTTTATCTTTACTATATACAGCGAAGCTTTTTAAAGAAGCTGGTTTTCCAAACGGTGTTGTAAACTTTGTACCAGGTTTCGGCCCTGAAGCAGGATCGGCAATTGTAAACCATCATGATATTGATAAAGTAGCTTTCACAGGTTCAACAGTTACAGGGAAATATATTATGCGTCAATCTGCAGAAACAATTAAACATGTAACACTAGAACTTGGTGGTAAGTCACCAAACATCATTTTAGAAGATGCTGACTTAGAAGAAGCGATTAACGGTGCGTTCCAAGGTATTATGTATAATCATGGTCAAAATTGTAGTGCAGGCTCTCGCGTGTTTGTCCACCGAAAACATTATGAAACAGTCGTAAATGAACTTGTAAAAATGGCGAATGACGTGAAGCTAGGGGCAGGTATGGAGGCGGAAACTGAAATGGGACCGCTCGTATCTAAAAAACAACAAGAGCGTGTGCTAAATTACATTGAACAAGGAAGAGCTGAAGGTGCTACTGTTGCAGCTGGCGGTGAACGTGCATTTGAAAAAGGTTATTTTGTACAGCCAACAGTATTCACAAATGTTACAGACGATATGACAATTGTTAAGGAAGAAATTTTCGGACCAGTTGTCGTTGTACTCCCGTTCGATTCGACAGAAGAAGTAATTGAAAGAGCAAATCGCTCGTCTTACGGACTTGCTGCGGGCGTATGGACACAAAATATTAAAACAGGGCATCAAGTTGCCAATAAATTAAAAGCAGGAACAGTGTGGATTAATGATTATAACTTAGAAAATGCTGCTGCACCATTTGGTGGATATAAGCAATCTGGTATCGGACGTGAATTAGGTTCATACGCCCTTGATAACTATACAGAAGTGAAAAGTGTTTGGGTAAATATAAAGTAATAGAGAGTCTAACTGTTAATAAATAGAGGGATGAAATAATGAGAGATGCGGACAACTGGAAGGTTTAATAATAGTTGTCCGTTTTCTTATATATAAAATTGCTTTTTCAAAAGAATTATAAGGGGGATTTGGATGGAGCAGTTAGTAGAATGGTTAGTAGGGCAAGTTTGGAGTATTGGCTTAGTTGTTTTCGCATTAGGAGCAGGAGTGTATTTCACAATTGCAACTCGTTTTTTACAAATTCGCTATTTTAAGGAGATGATTAAACTATTATTTGAAGGGAAGAGCTCGGAGACTGGGATATCATCCTTTCAAGCATTTTGTTTGGCGTTATCAGGTAGGGTTGGAATTGGTAATATCGCAGGAGTAGCGACAGCTATCGCTTTCGGCGGACCTGGAGCTGTATTTTGGATGTGGGTGATGGCATTATTAGGAGCAGCTAGTGCATTTGTTGAATCAACATTAGCACAAGTATATAAAAGTAAAGTAGGCAATGAATACCGTGGTGGTACGCCATATTTCATTGAGAAAGGCTTGAAAATGAAATGGTTTGCGGTCAGTGTAGCGGTAGTTGTAACACTATCATATGGCGTTTTATTACCAGGTATTCAATCGAGTAGTATCGCAGTTGGATTTGAAAATTCTAATGGTATTAGCAAATATATAACTGGTATATTGTTAGTCGTATTATTAGCAGCTATCATTTTTGGTGGCGTAAAGAGAATTGCGGGCGTTTCTCAAATGCTAGTTCCATTTATGGCAATTGGTTATGTAATTGTTACATGTATCGTATTAATTGCGAATGTAACGGAAATTCCAAGTATGTTTGCATTAATTTTCTCTAGTGCATTTGGTGTAAATGAAATGTTTGGCGGAATCGTCGGTGCAGCAATTGCATGGGGGGTAAAACGTGCTGTATTTTCAAATGTCGCTGGTGTCGGGGAAGCGACATATAGCTCCGCTGCTGCTGAAGTATCCCATCCTGCAAAACAAGGGTTAGTTCAAGCGTTTTCTGTATATATCGATACAATTGTTGTATGTACAGCGACAGCTCTTATGATTTTAATAACAGGTATGTATAATGTAATACCTGAAGGGAAAAGCGCTATTGTAAAGAATATAGGGAATGTAGATGCAGGTCCAATCTATACACAACAAGCAGTTGAAACTGTTATGACAGGATTTGGTCCAATATTTATTTCAATCGCAATCTTCTTTTTTGCATTTACAACTTTACTCGCGTACTACTATATCGCTGAAACGACGCTTACTTATTTAGATCGTGACCTCAAATATAGCTGGTTAAAACCAGTTTTGAAAATTGGGTTTTTAATTATGGTTTACATCGGTAGCGTAGAATCAGCGTCGCTATTATGGAACCTTGGAGATTTAGGAATCGGTAGTATGGCATGGTTAAACTTAATCGCGATTCTATTATTAAGTAAAACGGCATTAAAAGTGTTAAAAGACTATGAAACGCAGAAAAAAGAAGGGAAAGATCCAGTGTTTGATCCTAAAAATGTGGGAATTGAAGGTTTAACATTTTGGGAAGAAAGAAGTAAAGAGGTTGAAAGGAAAAATTCTAAAGAAAAAGTGTCAGTAGATAATGGGCTGAAACTGTAGATGTACAAATTTAAAAGTAAAATAAACCGAAAATTCATTCTATTTTTTAAAGTAAATATTTGTATATGTCCTTCATTTTATCTCATACTAAAGTAAGTGTGAATAAAATGAATGGAGGATATACGATGGAAAATCAACAATATGGCTCTATAAATGATGTATTACTTGATTATAAAGAAGGTATAGGGAATTTTACGCAACAAATCCCCGAAATTGCAGAAACATATAACGCTTTTACACAAGCATGTTTTCAGGAGGGTACATTAACTAAAAGAGAAAAGCAGCTCATTGCATTAGGGATTAGTTTAGCAACACAAGACGAATATTGTACGATTTATCATACGAAGGGCTGTATTGACCAAGGATGTTCTGATAAAGAAATTTTAGAAGCTTGTGGTGTTTCAGCCGCGTTTGCTGGGGGAGCTGCAATGAGTCAGGCAGTAACCTTAGTACAAGAATGTCTGGTGGAATTGAAACATCAAAGTCATTAAACAAGAAAAAGCCCTCCTTAAAATATTCTTTTAAGGGGGACTTTCTAGTTTAGTCTAATTTTTTTGAAAGAGTTTCAATTGTTTCATATAGTCGATAGCTTTTGTTTTATTACTCTGTTTAGAAACATAGTGTGCCTCGTTTAAATCTCTATAAAAACTATTAAATATTTCTTCAGAAAGTATGCCGTCAGAGATAGCTTTTTTTATTGCACAGTGTGGTTCATTTGTATGCGAACAATTAGAAAATTTACATTTCCGAGATATACCCGCAATATCTTCATATCCAAAATCAAAGTTACCTTTATGTTCTATCAAGTCAAATCCCATTTTACTAATAATTATTCCCTCCGATTTTGAAAGAGTTTTTTAGAATCATACATACAAATTCTATCGTTTTTAAGTTGTGTTTATTTTAATATTCTATATTTTTATAAATCGATGTCTCTATATTAGGGAGAAGTGTGTATATGCTCTTACCAATTAAAGATTCTAATTCTTTCTTAATTGCATAGAATCCCTTCCAATGTAAAGAAGTATGAGAGGTTGTGCCATGACGTAAACCAACTGAAATCAATCTTTTTTCAAGAGTAGTAAAGCCTTCCGCATCAGCAAGTGCGTCACAAAGGCTAATCACCTTATTGTATAAGTCGTAGTCACTGTTTTCATTCAATATTTCAATTAATCGGCTTTCCATATAATCAGGAACAATGCTCCACTCTGCCGCGATATCTAAATGCTCATTTTTGCAAGGAAATGAATGCGTCACACATATAATGGCGTTTCCTGTATACCCTAAATCATTCATATACATATAACCATCATAGGAATGAATAACAGATTTAGTAAAACCTTTATATCTTCCTATATCATGCAGGAGGGCAGCATTATACGCTATGTCAGCATCCAAGTCGTACCCATTATTAATAAGTTCTACAACTATCTTTTCAGTTGCAAGGGCAACATTACGTGAATGTTCGAACCACGGACCTGGGTTTTGTTCATATGCCCAATCCAGCAATTCTCTTGCATATTTCCTATCTAATATATATTTCATATAGTTATCCTTTCTCTAAAAAATCGTATTTTAAATAATTTCATCTTAGTATTTCATTATTCCTGCTTTAAAAATTGTTACAATGAAACAAAAGGGGGATTAGTAATGCAAGATTTAGTAATTGAAGAGATTAAGCAACTAGAAAATGATATTGAAGAGCTTTCTGAACTGTTGAAAACTGTAGTAGATGATGGAGCGTCGATTGGTTTTTTACCTCCACTAGAAGAAAAAGAAGCAGCGAAGTATTGGCAAACTGTATTAGCGCCAGAAGTGATAGTGTATGTTGCTAAAATAAACAATGAAGTGGCGGGTAGTGTTCAATTACATTTAGTTACAAAGCCTAACGGGATCCATAGAGCCGAAATTTGCAAGTTAATGACTCATCCAAACTTTAGACGTAACGGCATTGGACGTTCACTTATGCAAAAAGCAGAGGAACGAGCAAAGCAAGAAAACAGGTCTCTTTTAGTGTTAGATACTAGAGAAGGAGATCCCTCGAATAGATTGTACAAGTCGTTAGACTATCAAGAATCCGGTAAAATACCAGGGTATGCAATTTCTCCGAATGGTGAGTTAGATGCAACAGTAATTTATTATAAAATGATTTAGTTTTTTATTTGAAAAGGGAGATAATTTCAAACGACATATTTGTTATTATGTCTGTGTGTTGATTTACAAAAAGATTAATAATTCAAAATAAAGTTTGATGAAATCCTGTATAATAGTTTTTTCTTTTGACCCTTTAACTTCATCTGGAATGTTTAATTTAAAGGGCTAGTCTGTAGAGAATTTTAACAGTTTTTTAGATTTTGATTTTGAAGTCTTTTGGTGAATATTAAATGTTAATCTAAAAGATGGAGGTTGCTGTCATGTTGAAACTGTTTCAATATAATTGGCAAGTTCGTGATGAGTGGTTTACATTGTGCGAAGACATGCCGGATGAAGAACTATTAAAGAAACGGGTCGGTGGGTTCGGTAGTATCCTACATACTTTATTTCACATTGTAAATGTGGAATATATGTGGATCTTAGGTTTGCGAGGTGAGCCAGTTCCTGAGGAGCCATTGTTTGAAGAGTATGCCAGCTTGCAAAAAGTAAAAAATCTCTCAGCTCAATATCACGAGAAAGTGAAGCCATTTGTGACATTTTGGACAAATGAAATGGATTCTCGGAAACTTTCAGAAACTGATTTCAATGAAGAACCGATTAGCTCTAGAGACGCATCAATTAGGCGCAGAGTCATTGAATGTACACACGGAGAGATAATACGTCATGTCATTGTCCACGAAATCCACCATATCGGCCAGTTATCTATATGGGCACGTGAAATAGGAAAGGAGCCTGTTTCCGCAAATCTGAGAGGAAGAGGGCTATTCGATAATTAGACTGCCTTTGCCAATTTCGTAATTTATTTATAAACGAATGGTTTAATTGAGTATATTTAAAGCGTGTTTAGATCAATCTTTTTCAAAACACACTTTTTCTTTGTATTATTTTATCTAGGTTTATAGAGTTAATGTAATCAAACTTTTTTCGAGGCTACACTGTGATATATAATTGTAAGTAATTATTAACTACTTTAACGCCGTTTGTATTTTCAGACGGTGTTATAAGTATTTAACAATAAAACGACAAAATAAATAATAGATTTGATAACTGGTAATTAAAATGTGAAGAAGAATTGATATTTTTGTAGCTAAACGAATTTGAGAAAGTTTTTAGAGGGTTCTTTTAGTAATGCTCTTCCACTTATAATGGATGTAGAGAAGATGACTAGGCAACTATAGTTATTTTCGTTTCATTTTTGGGAAGGGGATGAAAGAATGAAAAAGACAAGTTTACAAAAGATAAAAAAGGTTATGTTAAGTGGTGGGATATTACTTACTGGATTATTAACATTTGGATTTTCAGAAAAGGCTTCAGCTCATGGGTATGTAGAATCACCAGCGAGCCGATCTTATTTATGTAAGCAAGGGGTAAATGTAAATTGCGGTCCAGTTCAATATGAACCACAAAGTGTAGAAGGAATAGGTGGCTTTCCGCAATTAGGACCTTCTGATGGACAAATTGCAGGTGCTGGTCATTTTCCTGCTTTAGACGTTCAAGCAGTTGATAGGTGGAAGAAAGTTACGTTAAACGGCGGGATGAATACATTCAAGTGGAAACTAACCGCTCCTCATAGTACGAAAGAATGGAAATACTACATTACAAAGAAGGATTGGAATCCAAATATGCCTTTAACAAGGTCTAGTTTAGATTTAGTGCCGTTCTATGTAAAAAATGATGGCGGAGTTAGACCGGGGACAACAGTAACGCATGAAGCAAATGTACCAACTGACCGTAGTGGCTACCATCTTATTTTAGCTGTTTGGGAGATTGCGGACACTGGAAATGCGTTTTATCAAGTTATTGATGTGAACCTTGTGAATAATGGTTTAAATTCCAATTTTGCTTTTAACAATGTAGTGCAAGTTCCTACACTATTTTAAATTAAATATACATTTTGATCATCTAATTCATTTTAGATGATCTTTTTTATGAAAAATATAGAAGAAAGTACAATTATTTATAAAAAAATGTGTCTAAAATATTGTCATATTTGCTTCTTTAAGATATCCTTTTCATGAAGAGGTGGAAAACATGGAAAAAGTACTAGTTTTCGGGCATAAAAACCCAGATACAGATGCAATTTGTTCTGCGATTGCTTATGCAGAATTGAAAAAAGAATTAGGAATGAATGCTGAGCCTGTACGTTTAGGCGAAATCAGCGGTGAAACTCAATTTGCGTTAGACTCTTTTAAAGTAGAAGGACCGCGTTTTGTTGAGACAGTAGCAAACGAAGTGGACAACGTTATTTTAGTTGACCATAACGAGCGTCAACAAAGTGCTAACGATATCGAATCTGTTCGTGTGTTAGAAGTTATTGACCATCACCGTATTGCTAACTTTGAAACAAGCGATCCTATTTACTACCGTTGTGAGCCAGTTGGATGTACAGCTACAATCTTAAATAAAATGTACAAAGAAAATGGCGTTACAATTCGTAAAGAAGTTGCTGGTTTAATGTTATCTGCAATCATTTCAGATTCTTTACTATTCAAATCTCCAACTTGCACAGAACAAGACGTAGCAGCAGCTCGTGAATTAGCGGAAATCGCTGGTGTAGATGCAGATAGCTACGGCTTAGAAATGTTAAAAGCTGGTGCTGATTTAAGCGGAAAAACAATGGAGCAATTAATCTCTCTTGACGCTAAAGAATTCCAAATGGGTAACGCGAAAGTTGAAATCGCACAAGTAAACGCTGTTGATACAAACGACGTTCTTGTACACCAAGCAGAACTTGAAAAAGTTATCACTACAGTAGTAGAAGAAAAAGGTTTGGACCTATTCTTATTCGTTGTAACTGATATCTTAACTAACGATTCTGTTGGTCTTGCGATTGGTAAAGCAACAAACGTTGTTGAGAAAGCTTACAACGTAACATTACAAAACAACACAGCTACTTTAAAAGGTGTTGTATCTCGTAAAAAACAAATCGTTCCTGTATTAACAGAAACATTCCAAGCTTAATATTATTGAGTATGGATAAAAGAAAGGACAAGTAGTCATATTGGCTACTTGTCCTTTTTATTATAAAATTACAGAAGAGCCTATTGGATGGAAATAAAAAAGGATAGCAATAGCTATCCTTCTTATCATTTATTCATAAGATCGTTTCTTATTTATATAAAATGTGATAATAGCAACAATAATGAAAATAGGTATTGCGTACGCTTGCCCAACAAAGAATTTCCAACCTACAGTATTATAGCCCTCAGATGCTGGAATGATAATCGCGATGATACAAACAATAATATAAGCTAATAATGCTGGGAGTATATTTTTCATAGTTGTTCACCTCCTTTTTATAATACATTTATATATTGTACTATTGAATAGAGATTGGGAGATTAAGTGTACTTGATTTTAAGAAATCTTTACAAATTCACTAAAGGATGAGGAGTCTGCATGCTGTATGAAAGTAACTTTAGTACGGTGTGTTTATGTAATAATACATATGCTTAATAGACTGTTCTGGAATAAATTAAACCAAATATAGGAGATAATGTAATTTTATCTTTCGAGATAAGTATATAGTATTCTGTAAAAAAAATGTACTGGAAAATTGATATTTCATAAGAAATATAGAAGCGAGGTAAGAAATAACGATGAAAAGGTTATGCATAATTCCATGCGGAAAGAAGAAAATTTGGGATAATTACCCAGAATATGGAGAGGCAGAGGCAAAAGATGTATATATTAGTCCATTCGGAAAAGCATGTCAGGCGTATGCAACTGAGTTTTTCGAGAATTGGGTTATATTATCAGCAAAGCATGGATTTTTAAGACCAAATGATATTGTAAAGGAAAATTATGATCTTGCATTTGATTCAAATAGTAATGAGATTATTAGCATAGAACAATTAAAACAACAGATGATTGATAAAGATTTACTTCAGTTTGAAGAGATCGTCTTACTTGCGGGGAAGAAGCATAAAAAAATAGTGACGAAGTTATATCCAGAAGAAATCATCACATATCCGTTAGCGGGATGTAGAGGGATTGGGTATATGTTGCAGAGGTTGAATGGGGCAGTGGAAGCGCAGAAGGAAGTATAGGGATAAATTAGTAATATAGATTCAAATTATACCAAATTAATACATTTAAAATAGACTAGTAAACAAGCCTTTTTACGTTTTTAAACATAGAATATGATGAATTCAAATATGTATTAGGGGGAGTCATATTCATGTGTAATAATTGTGGTTGTAGACGCAGAGATTGTAATAGATTTTGGGATGATTTAATGTTTGGAAGATGTAGACGTAGAGATTGTGATGATTGTGGTTGTAGACGTAAACGTGACTGTGATTGTGATGATTGCCGTCGCAATCGTAAACGTGACGACGATGATGATAAATGTCGTAAGTGGTAATTTTCTTTGAAAGAGTACTTTGAAGTAAAGTACTCTTTTTTTGTATGAACCTTTTAAATTCCATTTTGAACAGATTTTTTTTCAATTTCCCATGAATCTTGCTTTTTAATTTTTAGAGCTACATTTGTACCATTAGATTTTGTATAAAAGATATACCCGTGGTTGGACTTAACGTAAGTTGAAGGTTCACCTGTGCAATCTTTAGAACAAGATGTGTTGATAAGTTCAATTAAGGATAGTTCGCTAGGATCGGTTTTGCTAGCATCTATAAGTGTATCAAGGTTCGTTTTACGAAAACCTTGTAAGTTTACATCGAAATTCTTTTCTATTTCTCCAGTAACGCTAGTATTCATTACTTCAACTGAATTTTTCTTTTCTAGAAGAAAACCATTTCCATAAAGGAATTTTGTATATCCAAGCCATGCGATTAAAAATAGTATAAAAAACATACCAGTTGTTTTAAGTTTTCGAAGCCGTTTACTTACGATTGATTCTGAATATTTCATTCAGCCTAATCCTCCAATGTTTTTATTTTAAAGTATGCGTGGGTATATATATTTAGAAGGAGATGAAAGTTAGAGAGTTACTGATTCAAAAAAAGAAAGCATCTGAAGTTAGGTGCTTTCTTTTTGAATACTGTCCGTTATCTGTTAGTTACTTGTTTCATAAGCGGTCTTATTTCTTTAACAGGTGGTTTTTTATCATAGGCATCAACGTAAGAAAAGTAATAATTTAAGTTTCTAAGAAGTCCCTTTCCTATTTTTACGCTTAAGAAGGGGAATACTTGTCCAGTATAATCATCGAGAGATTTACAATAGTATTTTTCATCTAAGTATATGCTGTATTTACATGTTAGTTCTACTAATGAGTTACCTTCATCATCAAATACTTCTTTAGAATCAATAATGTCTATTAATGCGAATTTTTCATTCAGATAAACTTTCTTCTTTTTCTCGTGCTTATTTGTGAGAATAAATACGAGACCAATTGCGTTAATCAAACTATTTCCTCCTATAAAAAACGGATATTAATAAAATATATCGATATACGTTAAATGTAAAGAGGAGTAGTGAAATATCATTGATAGAAAACTAAATAAGCCGATTTGTTTTTTTCAAATCGGCTTATTTTTATTGAAATACTTGCGGAAATTGTTTTACGATTGCGTCTGTTATCATGTCGGCCATTTCTAATGATTCTTTTTCAATTTTATCGTATAGTTTTACACTGGCATCATAATCTTTATTTAGGAAGGCAAGTGCTTCCGCTTTCGTTAACGCTAAATGCTCATAAAACATTTTTCTGAATTCTTCTTTTTCTATATATGGATTGATACTAGTTAGAAACTCAACAATTTCGTCTCCATTAGCGTACCATTTCTTTTCTATAGCGGCCGCTGCGTTTTGATCACCAGCTTTTGCGGCTTTAACAAGATCAGCAGCGATTGTTAAGTGGTCTTTAATTAATGCACTATATTTTTTTACTGCATTTTCTCCGTAGAATGGTTCAAGTGATAGCCCCATGTGTGTTGCATTTTGTAGAAGACGTCCAACGGTAACGTTTACGTCGGGCAAGTTAAAGATGATGCCTATAATGGCCAATCGTGTCCAAGCAACGTGTTGTTCCCATAAAGAACGCATATATCCTTTTAGAAAGTTTTCGTTTTTACTAACTCGGTAATTTCGTACAAATGAATCGAAGTTTCCATTAGTGATATGATAAGGGGAGTAATACGATTGCCAATAAGTATACATAAATAGTTACACTCCTTTGAACATGTATATCTCACAATATGATAAACGTTATTTTTAAGTTACGTGTCCAAGAGTTTTTTTGAGAGTTGGAAAAGGAGAAAGTTGAAGGGGAATAAAAAACACACTTATGATATATATAAATCAAAAGAATTTTAAAATAATAGAGGTCCTGCAAGGGAAATTGCAGGACCTCTAAAGGGTATTGCCGAGATGTCGGACTCGACTACGTAATATTAACATAAAATTCTTTCAAAAAAACCTGGTAAATGTGTCCAAATGAGAAGGGTACTTTTTAATAAAGTTAAAGGGATCTGCTTCCCGCGGCAGACCCCTTTAACTAGATAATGTTGATGAGCAAAAACTCATCTGGAGTACTTTTATAGTAACAAATGAAATTCACTTTGTGTATTGAGAAAAAATGAATTGATTGTATGAATGTAGCGGATTTATATTTTGCTTTTTGGAATTATAATCATTTGTGGAGAGCGGAATAGGGTTCTAAAATGGAGAAAAGACTTTTCAGCCAGGCTACGACATATTGCGATATACAAGTATAAAAAAAGACCTGCTAATTTAAGCAGGTCAACATAAGGGGTTTATCTAACAGATTATTATATATGGTAACAACTGTATTGTAGTAAGTCTATAAGTTAGATGTTGAGAAAATTTGTTTGAATGATATATATTTGGCACATGTATTAACGTTTAAAAAGTTGAGAAAGGAAATTCATAAGCTTGCTATAAGAAAATAAGGGCTGATACTTATAAAATGATTCATATTTCCACGCATCATTATTAGAGAATTGGAGTTGTTTATTTGACGCTTTAGGTTTGTTGGAATTATTGTAACGACGCTTCATAATTTAACCTCCTCAAATTCATATGTATACGATTAGTAGTATTCTAGGAAGGTAAATAAAATGAATATTTATTTTGAAATTCTTTCTTCATGTGTACTAGATTTGTGTTTTTTATGTTGGAAAACGTAGGAAGCAACTAAAACACTGATACTAATTAATATCCAAAATGAAGAGAAACTTAGAATAATGAAAAAGCATGGCGTGAATCAGTTTGATACGTGATTATATATAACTCTTTCATTCAGCACTTTCATGACGCATAAGTGATGATATAATAGTAATAGATGAAAGATATAGAAAAGCAGGTGACTCTTTTTTGTTTACAAAAGCACAAGAACTTTTAGCGTCTTATTTCGGTTATTCGTCATTCCGAAGAGGACAAGATGAAACAATTAAAAATGTATTAGATGGGAAAGATACAGTTTGTATTATGCCTACGGGCGGTGGTAAGTCAATTTGTTATCAAATTCCCGCATTAGTATTCGAAGGAACGACATTAGTTATTTCACCTTTGATTTCACTTATGAAAGACCAAGTAGATACATTAGTACAAAACGGTATTTCAGCTACTTATATTAATAGTTCTATTTCTATTACAGAAGCGAATCAACGAATTCAATTGGCGAAACAAGGGCATTACAAGTTGCTTTACGTGGCGCCTGAGCGTCTTGATTCTATGGAGTTTGTTGATCAACTTATCGATATGAAAATCCCGATGATAGCAATTGATGAGGCGCACTGTATTTCGCAGTGGGGTCATGATTTCCGTCCTAGTTATTTACATATACATCGCATATTAGATTATCTTCCAGAAAAACCGCTCGTTTTAGCATTAACAGCAACAGCAACACCACAAGTACGTGATGATATTTGCACTACGCTTGAAATTAATCAAGAAAATACAATTATGACAACGTTCGAGCGCGAGAACTTATCGTTTTCAGTAATTAAAGGACAGGATCGTAATGCGTATTTAGCGGATTATATTCGTCAAAATCAGAAGGAATCTGGGATTATATATGCAGCTACAAGAAAAGTAGTTGATCAGTTATATGAAGATTTAGGGAAAGCAGGAGTTTCGGTATCGAAATATCATGCTGGTATGAGCGACCACGATCGAAATGAACAGCAAGAACTCTTTTTACGAGATGAAATAAGTGTTATGGTGGCAACATCTGCATTTGGAATGGGTATAGATAAATCGAATATACGTTACGTTATCCATTATCAACTTCCAAAAAATATGGAAAGTTACTATCAAGAAGCAGGACGTGCTGGTCGTGATGGATTAGATAGTGAATGTATTTTGTTATATTCTTCTCAAGATGTGCAAGTACAACGCTTTTTAATCGATCAATCAACTGGAGAATCACGTTTTTCAAATGAGCTTGAAAAACTCCAAAATATGACCGATTACTGTCATACAGAACAATGTTTACAATCATTTATTTTGCAATACTTCGGAGAAGAGCCGAAGGAAGATTGTGGTCGCTGCGGTAATTGTACGGACGACCGTGAAAGTATCGACGTGACGAGAGAATCCCAAATGGTACTATCTTGTATGATTAGGACGAACCAACGATTCGGAAAGCAAATGATTGCACAAGTATTAACTGGATCTAAAAATAAGAAAGTCATTGAATTTAATTTTCATACTTTGCCAACATACGGTCTTTTGTCAAACCGTAGTGTAAAAGAAGTCAGTGAGTTTATTGAGTTTTTAATTTCAGATGAGTTAATTGCAGTTGAACATGGTACGTATCCAACATTAAAAGTAACGGAAAAAGGAAAAGAAGTATTACTTGGTAAAGAGAATGTTTTACGCAAAGAACGAGTAGAAACGAGACAAATTGTTCAAGATCATCCTTTGTTTGAAGTGCTTCGTGAAGTGCGTAAAGAAATTGCACAAGGAGAAGGTGTACCACCGTTCGTTATTTTCTCTGACCAAACGTTAAAAGATATGTGTGCGAAAATGCCACAAAGTGATTCCGAACTCCTAACTGTAAAAGGAATCGGAGAACACAAACTTGTGAAGTACGGGTCTTACTTCTTACAAGCAGTTCAGTACTTTATTGAGGATAACCCAAACTATGCGGAAACAATTAAGACTGAAGTTGTTTCAGAGAGTAAAAAATCAGGAAAAGCGTCAGCGAATTCTCATTTAGAAACGTATGAAATGTATAAACAAGGCATTGATCTAGATGAAATTGCTAAAGAACGTAGCTTATCAAGACAAACAATTGAAAATCATTTAATTCGCTGCTTTGAAGATGGAATGGAAGTAGACTGGAACAGTTTTGTTCCAACAGAGTATGAAGCTCTTATTGAAACTGCCGTACAAAATGCAGAGGGTGGTCTGAAATCGATTAAGGACCAACTTCCAAATGAAGTGAGTTACTTTATGATTCGTGCTTATTTACAAATTAGAAAGTAGAGACATATAAAGGGGATAGGGATTTATGCATCACGTTTTCGTGTATGGCACGTTAAGAAAAGAGCAAACGAATGCTCATTTTATGCAAGGTGCAATATGCATCGCATACGAAGCATGGACGTATGGTAAATTATTTGATACATACGAAGGATATCCTGCGATGATTTGTTCAAATGAGGACAAAGTATACGGAGAAGTTTATGAAGTAAATGATGATGTTTTGCAAAAGTTAGATGAACTTGAAGAATACACAGGTAATGCAGAGAGTGATTTATATGACCGAATCACCGAAACGATTTATTTAGGTGATAGAGAAATACGTGCATTTGTGTATATTGCTCAAGATAAAGAGATGCTAAAGAAAGTTATCATTTCTGGTGATTGGGTGAAGTATCAACAAGGAAAATAAAAGCAGCTATAGAGCAGATAGTGGAATCGACCATTATCTGCTTTTTATATTGGTACTTTCAAAATTCCTATTATTTTGATAAATTGTAAATATAGAGAAATAAGAATGTTTTTTTTTCATGGGTGTCAGAAATTTAGTTTCTCACCTGTAGCAGAAAAATCTAGTGCAGGAGGAGAATAATAATGAACGAATTAAATGTGAAGGAATTTTACCAAAAACAATTCGAACTGTCGAATTACGATATCAATACAGAAAGCTGGTTAGAGCAGGTTGCTAAAGAAGTTCAAGAACAAGTTGGTCATCCATTTCAAACGATGTTAGAACTTGGTGCGGGAAATGGTGGATTTGCACGAGCGATGTCTAAGTTACGTGTGAGAATGACAACTGTTGAACTTGTATCAGAGCTGGTTTCCTTTGCAAAAGAACATTCTAGTAGTGATATTGCCATTCATTGTGGAGATTTTTATCAAATTAACTTTGAAGAAAAATTTGATGTGGTTAGTTATTTAGATGGATTTGGTGTAGGAACAAATGATGAGCAATTGTTTCTACTAAAATGGATTAAAGATTGGATGAAGGAAGATGGATGTGCACTTATTGATATTTATCAACCTTTGTATTGGAAAAAGGTAAGTGGACAAGAAATGCCATTAAGTTCAGCGATGCGAAAATATGAATATGATAGTATAAATGAAAGAATGTTAGATCATTGGTGGGACCCTAATTATCCAAATGATGTAGTAACACAGTCTTTACGATGTTATACGGTAGATGAGATTAGCAATCTATGTGCTGAAGCGGGTTTAAGTATTATGGGATTCTTCCCTGGGGGAGCATATGATTTTGAAAAACGAAAATATAAAGAATTGGCAACATTAAATGAATGTTTGGCATATCGAATTAAAGTAAGGAAGAGTAGGGATTAATCTCTACTCTTTTTTAATTTAGAAAATTCTTACTAAAACTATTGACTTTATGAATGGATTTTTAATACAATTATATTTCGACTGAAAAAATTGGAACGGACAGGAGGGAATCATCAAATGAACAACATTTTTGACGAAGAGTTACAAAAAATGAAAGATACTTTAAGTACGATGGATGATCAATTAGAACAGCTTGAAAAAATCCCGGTTTATTATGGAGAAGATTTTAAAGAGCAAATTCTTGAAAGTATGAGGGAGTCTAATAGACAAAGCTTACGTATTGGTGTACATGAGCCGTATTTTGGAAGATTAGACTTTCAGGAGGATGGCAAGGAAGACGTAATGCCGATTTACATCGGTAAAGTAGGTGTTTCAGATAAAGATACGATGAAACCAATTGTAATTGATTGGCGTGCACCTGTCGCAAGTATGTTTTATTCATTTACCGGTGGTGAAGAATTAGCATTTTATCATTCACCAGACGGATTAGTAGAAGGCGATGTTTATTTAAAACGAAACATTTCGATTCGAAAGAGAGAACTAGAACGTGTTGTTGATACATATGTGAAAGGAAATGAAGATGTCTCACATGCTGATGATTTTCTTCTATATCGATTAGGTGAGAATAAAGATAATAAATTGAAAGATATCGTTTCGACTATACAATCGGAGCAAAATGATATTATTCGTGCGGAAAGAAACTTACCGTTATTAATTCAAGGGGTTGCAGGGAGCGGAAAAACAACGATCGCTTTACATCGCCTTGCTTTTTTAATTTATGAATATCGTGAACAACTTGAAGCGGAGAGAATGATCGTATTCGCTCCAAACAGTTTGTTTTTAGACTATATTTCAAGTGTACTTCCTGAGTTAGGGGTAGGAAATATTAGTCAAACAACGTTTCCAGATTGGGCATTACGTACGTTAGATGGTTCGGTGAAACTGAAGCAGACAGAAGAAAAATTGAAAGAAGCTTTCTCAATTAATCGCGATGAAAAAAAGGTTATGCTAGGTAAATTGAAAGGCACGCTGGAATTTAAGTCGTTTATTGAAGAAAGAATGATTCAATTTGAAAAAGATTTAGTGCCAACAAAAGATTTTGAGGCATGGGATAAAGCTGTTATTCCAGTGGAAGACGTTAAAAAATGGATGCAGGTTGAATATAAACACTATCCATTAAAGAAAAGAAGAGAACGTTTAGTCGGCCGTATGAAGCGCTGGATTGAAATTGAGCTTAAAAAGTTTGGAGAAACAAACGAGAAAAAATTACTAAAAAAAGAAGCGACAAAGAGATTGAACACATATATGAATTTTTGGCCGAAAATGAGCCCGCTTTCACTATATAATTCAATGATAAAGAGTAAAGAAATACTCGAAGTATTACCTGAAGAACTTGTTCAAGAAACAGAAAAGAATTGTCGTAAAAAAGAAGTGTATGTAGAAGACTTACCAGCTTTAATTTACATACAACATCGCATAACAGGAATTGAAATTGGACAAAAGTTCCATCACGTCGTTATTGATGAAGCGCAAGATTTCTCGCCATTCCAAGTATATGTATTAAAAGAAATTACACTAGGTCATTCTTTCACTATATTAGGTGATTTATCTCAAGCAATTTATGATTATCAAGGAATTGAAGACTGGGGTGCTTTTAAGGAAGTATTCCAAGAAACAGGTTATTATGAATTAACGAGAAGTTATCGTTCTACAAAAGAAATTATTGAATTCGCGAATGAAATAATTAAAAATGCAGAGATTCCAGTGGGACTCGCAACTCCAGTTTTCCGTAGCGGTGAAGACGTGAAAGTAATTCCGGCAGAGGACCAATTTACTGAAGTTTTAAAGACATTACAGCATTTGCAAACTGAAGATGTGAAAACAATCGCGGTAATTGGAAGAACAGACGATGAATGCCGTGATATATATGAGAAGTTAACAAATGCAGAGTTGACTGTTAATGTCATTGAAGCAGATCAAAGCAAATATGAAGGTGGTATTTCGGTAGTACCTGTATATTTGGCGAAAGGTTTAGAATTTGATGCCGTACTTCTAATCGACGTTGATGAGGAACATTACAAAAATACAAAACATGATGCGAAATTATTGTATGTCGGATGTACGAGATCGCTTCATGATTTATGGATTTTCCATAGTGGGGAAGCGTCGCCATTAATTAAGGGATTAAAATAAATAAAAAAGAGGATTTTCTAGTAATAAACAGAAAAACCTCTTTTTTTCTATATAAGGATATAGGGGGAATGGATATGATTACAAAAGTAATAACAAAAAGAAATTGGGAAATCGCAAAAACAACTAGAGAAATTAATGAAAAATCACTAATAGAAGAGGGATTTATTCATTGTTCATTATTAGACCAAGCTTTAATAGTTGCGGAAACATATTTCAGTCATGAAGAAGATGTTTTATTACTTACAATTGATCCATCCCTAGTAAAAGCAGAAATAAAATATGAACTTGCTACTAACGGTCAAGAATACCCGCATGTATATGGAGTAATCAATTTTGAGGCAATTGTAGGTGTTGCACCATTTCTTAAAGAAAAGGGAGATTTTTTATTACCAGAGGGACAAAGTTAAGAGTGTTATAGGTATTTAAGTTAGCTAGAAAAGCGCAAATTATATAGTTTGTGCTTTTTATTGTATATATTTTTTGAAAAATTATTGTTTTTGTCACACTAATACTGTACGATACATAGTATAAAACACATACTGTATGACATATAGTAATGGAAATGAGGTGGGTGAATGGATACTTTATTAAATTCATTAATTACTGAGCTAAGGAGAGGGACATTGACATTAGCGGTTTTAAGTCAACTAAGAACGCCGCAATATGGATATTCGCTTGTCCAATTATTGGAGCAATCAGGAATCATGATAGATCAAAGTACTTTATATCCACTACTTCGCCGATTAGAAAAGCAGGAGCTAGTGACGAGTAGTTGGGATAAAACGGAGAGTAGACCTCGTAAGTACTATGTTTTAAGTGAATATGGATTAAATATATTTTTGCAGTTGAAAAAGGAATGGATAAAGGATTCAAAAGAACTTTATAACTTATTAAAGGAGGAGGACGAGAATGAGTTTGATTGATATGTACGTCCAAGAAGTTGCGAAGAGATTACCTGAAAAAAATCGTGAAGATATTACGCTTGAGCTACGGTCGACAATAGAGGATATGTTATCAGACGATTATAATGAAGATGATGTGAAGAGCGTTCTCGAAAAATTGGGGAGCCCGGTTTCATTGGCTAATGGGTATTTGGATAGACCGATGCATTTAATTGGACCACGCTATTTTGATGTATATACGACGCTATTAAAAATGATTATACCAATTGCAGCTGTTATCGCACTCATTGCAATGATTGCAGAAAATTTTATAGGCTATACTGGTGATCAAGCAGTATTAAATGTTATTTTACAATTGATAGGTAAAGGCATTGGGGAAATTGTCGAAGTAGGCCTCCATGTATTTTTCTGGTTGACACTTGTATTTGCTATTTTAGAAAGAACAGATAAAGACAAAGGTACCCAACCGTTGACGACAAGTTTAAAAAAATGGACTCCTGATGATTTGAAAAATATCTCGTATGTTCCAAAGAAAAAGTCAATCTCAAAGTTTGAAGTTTTTGGAGGTTTGATGTGGACAGCAGTTTGGGCTACCCTTTACTTTTATGCGAATCATCTTGTTGGCGTATATAATGGTGCAGCAGATGGACTGAAATTTGTCGCACCAACTTTCAATCAAGATGTTTTACTTCAGTATTGGCCAATCGTTGTAATTATGATCGTTTTCGAAGTAGCTATATCTCTTTATAAGTTAGTACAGGGACAATGGACGACAAGGTTGGCAATTGGGAACGCAATCCTACAGTTAGCTGCAACAATAGTATTCATTGTAATTGTAGTAAATCCTCATTTATTTAACGAAGGATTCATTATGTATGTGGCAAATATGTTTACAATTTCTCCAGAGGAATTTAAAACGTGGTTAATTGGTGGAGGGATAATTATCTTCATATTATCTGCGGTACTAAATGCAATTGATGGTTTTCGAAAATCTAGAATTCGGTTGTAAAAATAAGTTTGTACTATTATTAGGTAGATCAGTTGAAAGAAAGGTACAGAGAAAGATCATTATGAAGGGAAGAAAACAATGATAAGGGAAGCAATGAAAAAAGATGTAACATTTATTTTAGATATTTATAATGATGCAATCCTTAATTCAACAGCTATATATGCGTACAAACCTGTAACCCTTGAAAATAGAATAGATTGGTATGAACAAAAAAAGGCTGATTGCTATCCGATTTTAGTCTACGAGCTAGATAATAAAGTAGTAGGATTTGCGACATTTGGTCCATTTAGAGCATGGCCTGCCTATAAATATTCAATTGAACATTCTATATACGTTGATAAGGAATATAGAAAAAATGGAATTGGGAAGTCTTTAATGAAAGAACTAATAGCTATTGCACAGAAAAGAGAATATATGACCTTAATTGCTGGAATTGACGCAGAAAATGAGAAAAGTATTGCCCTGCATCAAAACTATGGATTTGTTCATGCAGGAACAATAAAAAAAGCCGGTTATAAGTTCAATCGATGGCTAGATTTAGCTTTTTATCAATTGGAGCTTAATGGTCCTAAAAATCCTACTGAAGAATAGCTGTATCTATTACTGTAAAAATAATTTTAAAAAGAAATTGTATATATTACAAAAGATAGTATGAAGAAATCTCATGCTATCTTTTTCTTATTGTATTCATGATTATCATTTAACAAAAAAGGATTCTTATATTCTATATCGAATTTTGAGAAGATGATAAAACGATATAAGAAGAGGGATGAATATGCAGGCTGTCATTAGAAAAATAAAAGAAATACAAATTGGTCAAGTTGGAATACTTGTTTATTCAACAAAGAATGGAAATATAGTTGCTACCCATAACAATGAGCTATACGTTCCTTTAGCATCAGCAGCAAAAGTGGCAATTGGATTTACAGTAGCAAAGATGGTAAAGGATAAACTAATTAGTTGGAGTGATACACTTCATCACATTAAGTATAATCCAAATGAGGATAGTGCGCAGTTATATCCTCACTTACAAGACAGAGCTACATTAACACTTAGTAAAGCGGTTGAAGTAATGATAGCGTGTCACGACAGCTGTATAGCTCAGTCAATTGTTATGCACTGCGGAGGATGGGAAACTGTCAGAGAAAATGTTTTAACGTACTTTTCAAAGATTCATATACAGGAAAACCCTAGAGATGAGCAAAATGTCGGAGAGTTAAATCAAGTTTTTTCACTTTTAGTACATATTTTTCAAGGATATAAATCAGAACCAGAATTATGGGAACCCATTATTAATGGAATGGTAAGGCAACAAGGTGATTATGAAGGGATACCGTATTATCATTTAGCTCATATGACAGGTGGTTTATCCACCGCTATAATAAATATTGGTATAATAGGAATGTTTCATAAATTTCCGTTTCTTTATGTAATTGGGGGAAGAGATTTACCTAATCGATTTGATAATAAACAAGTTGATGAAACCGTTATAGAAGCTTTGAGGTACGTATACAAAGAATATAGTTATGTTAGGAGTGAGTGATTGAAACGAAACTTAAAGACTTCAACAATCATTATTTTAATCCTTACGATTATTGCTCTTGAAGTTGGAATTGCGCTATACGATCGCACTTTGTCATTAGATACTATTTACTTTGCAGCGATTCTCATTTGTATTGTATTGCTTTTTGGTACACGTGTTTCTGAAGTGAAAGAAAGTACATCGAGACAAAGACGAAGAAAAACAGCTCTTATATTTTGGCCATCTATTTTATTATTAATCGCTAGTTTTGCCGTTATAAGTTATGTGAGAACAGGCTATGTCTCTGTACCAGGGATAATTGGTTTTTCATGCTTTGTTACATATGCTGGATTTATATTCATCAGTATATTAAAGAGAAGAAGTAAAAATTAAATGTAGCTTACTAAGTTGAAAGGAGGAAATATATGAAAAGCATAGAGAACGGTACTCGCATTGAAGGTGAATACATTAAAAATAAAGTAATTCAATATAACATGTCTATTTTAACAGATGAAGTAAAGCAACCGATGGAACAAGTAAGCTTCGTAGTGAAAGATGAAGATGGAAAAATCTTTGGCGGGGTAACAGGAACGATGTATTTTTATCATCTTCATATAGATTTTTTATGGGTTGATGAATCTGTTCGTCATGATGGTTATGGTAGTCAATTGTTACATAAAATAGAAGGAATTGCGATGGAAAAAGGATGTAGACTCATTTTACTAGATTCATTTAGTTTCCAAGCACCAGATTTTTATAAAAAGCACGGATACCGAGAATATGGTGTTGTTGAAGATCATCCTAAAGGGCATAGTCAACACTTTTTAGAAAAGAGATTATAATAATATTATGTATACTGGTTGAGGGGAGAAAAAATGTAAACGTATAAATTACAACATGAACAACCAATCTGTGTAGAAAAAATAAAGAAACTTTACGATTCTGTAGGCTGGTGGCCAGAAAGAAAAGAAGTCGATATTCAAAAAATGTTAAAGAATAGTATAGCAATTGGAGTATGGGAAGAAAATGAATTAATTGGATTTGCTAGAGTTGTTACTGACGGTGTTTTTCGGGCGTATATTGAAGATGTTGTCGTACATGAGAGTGTAAGAAACAAGGGAATTGGTGAGAAGATGCTTACAATGTTACTTCAACAGGTATCTCATATTGATATTGTTAGTCTATTTTGCGGAGAGAAACTAATAAAGTTTTATGGTGAACAGCAATTTCAAGTTACGAAGCAAATTGTGATGCATCGTAATCAAATAGTGAAAGAATAAGAGGTGCCAATTAGAATGAATGCAACAAGAGCGTATTGTTTATCGAAAAAAAAAGCGACAGCAGATTCTCCAGATGGCTGGAGTGCAATATGTATGAGGTTAAATAATAAAATATTTGCGATAGTGAATCATGAAGAAGGTGAAAAAGCTGCGATTACATTAAAATGTGATCCAGAACTTTCTTTACGAATAAGAGAAGATTACCCAGAAACAATAATTCCTGGATATCATATGAATAAAAAGCATTGGAATACAGTGTACATACATAAGGATGTGGGGCAAGAACAAATCAATAAGATGATAGATTGGTCATATGATTTAGTATTACAATCGTTTTCAAAGAAAAAGCAGCAAGAGTTATTGGATTAAATACAAAGTGAAGTCGACTATAAATAGCTAGTAAAATGATTATATTTTACTAGCTATTTGCAGTTTTACATTATATATTAGGGGATTTTGAAATGAATACGAAACGAAATAGATTACTATATGCGGTGTTTACTATAGTTGTTATTATTTTAGGTCTTAGTTCAAGAAAGTTTGCTTTTGCGTTACCAGATTTGTTAAATGAGTACTTAGGTGATGCTTTATGGGCATTAATGATTTTTACTGGATTCGGATTTTTGTTTCCTAAAATAGAAATGAAGAAATTAGCTTTTATTAGTTTGATATTTTGCTACGGGATTGAAATTAGTCAATTGTATCATGCTGAATGGATAGATAGCATTCGAGCAACGACTTTAGGTGGACTCGTATTAGGTTACGGATTTTTATGGAGTGATTTAGTGGCTTACACAATTGGTGTTGGAGTAGGAATGCTTGGTGAGTTTATGCTACGGAAGAAATAAGTGACTTTAAAAAGGGGGATTTGTACATGAAGGATATATTAGAAATTGCAAAGTTTTGGTTTCAAGATAAAGGTGTCACAGCTACTGAAATTCAACCAAACGTAACGAAGATTCATTGTAATAATAAGGCGTATATTTTAAAGGGAAAGGGATCGATAAAACAGTTTCTAGTTGAACTAAATGTATTAGAACAGCTTGATGAAAAAGGAGTTAAAGTACAAAAATTAGTAAAAACGAGAAATGATGAAAGGTACGTATTGTATAAAGAGAAGAATTATTGTTTGTACGAATATGTTGCCGGAAGTGTACTAGAAATCAAAGATACAGAAAAGCTAAAAGTGCTAGGAAGCACAATTGGAGAGGAAATGGCTAATTTACATCACGAACTAAATTCAGTGAATAGTGCTAACGAGTTAATAAAAAGAGAGTTATATAAAGTGGTATACGAATGGGCTTTACCGAATTTAGTAAAGAATGAGCATGTTCATCAGGATGTAATTCAAAAAATGGATCAAATACATACAGCTTTCAAGGAAACGGTTCACTCATTACCGAAACAAATTATTCATCGCGATATGCACTTATCAAATGTAATCTTTAGAGAAAGTGATTTTCAAGGGTTTATCGATTTTGAGCTTCTAGAAGAAAACGTTAGAGTATTCGATTTATGCTATTGCTGTACAAGTATTTTAAGTGAGATATTTAGTGATGAAACATTAAGAGGGAAATGGTTACAAATTGTAAGTGAAATTTTTAAAGGATATTATAAGCAAAACATTTTAACGAGAGCAGAACTACAATCAATTTGGTATGTAATGCTTTCAATTCAAATTATATTTATTACTTATTTTGTTCAGTTAAAAGATTTACTAAAGTTAAATGAAGAGATGTTTTTATGGATTTTTGCTAATAAGGAAGATATTGAAGAATCTATAGAAAGAAGCGTACTCATATGAAAAAAATTATATTAATTGGTTCTGGTGGTTCAGGAAAATCTACATTAGCAAGGCAGTTAGGTAATAAGCTAAATATTAAGGTGCATCATCTTGATGCACTATTTTGGAAACCAAATTGGGAGGGTGTACCGAAAGAGGAGCAAAGAACGGTTCAAAATGAATTAGTTAAAGGGGAAAAGTGGATTATTGATGGGAATTATGGCGGGACAATGGACATAAGAATTAACGCAGCTGATACAATTATCTTTCTTGATATTCATAGAACAATTTGTGTTTATCGTGCTTTTAAAAGAATTGTGCAATATCGGAATAAAACAAGACCGGATATGGGGGCTGGATGTGAAGAAAGATCTGACTTGCAATTTTTCAAATGGATATGGGAATATCCTAAAACGAAACGACCTTCAATTTTAAAGAGGCTAAATCAATTGAGTAAGGATAAAGATGTTATTATTTTAAAATCTTCAAATGAAGTAAGACTATTTTTAGAGAAGCACGATACCATAAATAGTTAGATTATAAAAAGAAGTAACATGGGGGGATAGGATTGAATAGATTCATTGGTCCGGTTGACTCTAATATGGTGAAAATTCCAACAGGAAAAGTAGAATTAAGAGATGATCGAATAAAAAAAGAATGGCAAGTTCAAATAAAACCATTTCTTCTTGCAAAGTATGTTGTAACAGCGGAATTATATTACGCAATTACGAATCGTGCACTAAATGGTAATGAAAATGGTAATAAACCTGTTGTAAATATTTCATGGCATGATGCAATTGCTTTTTGTAATTTACTGTCTAAAATAGCAGGGTTTACAGAGTATTATTCTATACAAGATGATGGGAAAAAGGTTAGTTGTAACTTACATTCAAATGGCTATCGATTACCGTCTGAGGCAGAGTGGCAATATGCATGTAAAGCAGGTACGACGGGATATACGTATGGGGAACTTCAGAAAATAGCGTGGTATAATGAAAATTCAAGTGGGCAAATTCATGACGTCGGTAAAAAAGAACCGAATGCATGGGGACTTTATGATATGTTAGGGAACGTTTGGGAATGGTGCTATGATTTGTATGATGAAACAGTGTACGGGTCATACCGCATTTTTCGTGGTGGTAGTTGGGCTGAAGCAGCTAGAGGTTGCGGTGCCACTTGTCGCCGTCGTAGTCATCCTACATTTCATATAGATGATCTCGGTTTTAGGCTTGCTAGGTCAATTTAGCAGGAAAGTATCCATACTCTTTACAACATAGAAATTTTAAAATTTAAGGAGTGTTTTGAATGGCACGTGTTTTATTCATTAACGCTGGATCAGAAGGACATATAAATCCAACATTACATGTTGTAGAAGAACTGATTTCTCGCGGTGAAGAGGTAGTTTATTTTTCAATAGAGGCTTTCAGGGAGCGTATTGAGAAGACAGGTGCTACTGTACGAACGATTGATGATGAAAAATTTATAAAAGCATTTCTTTCCGGTGGTCGAAATTATTTACAGGAAAGAATAAACGGCCTTCTACATACAGCTGATATTGTAATACCTAGTGTTCTAGAACAAATTGAAGGTGAACATTTTGATTATATTATTCATGATTCGATGTTTGGCTGTGGTCGCTTAATTGCCCAAATTCTTAATCTTCCAGCCATAAATTCATGCACATCTTTTGCACAAGATGAAAAATCATTTAAACAAATGTTAGACCATCTTTCTAAAAATATCCCACTGGAAGTTCAGGATAGAATACATAATAATTTTGAAAACTTAACTAATGGAATTACAGAAAAATATGGTGTTGATATAAACTCACCGTATGAAGTTTTCTGTAATCCAGCTTCACTTACTATTGTGTATACAATTAAGGAGTTCCAACCTTTTGGGGATACATTTAATGAAACATTCAAATTTGTGGGACCATCTATCTCTACACAAGTGAAAAATGAAGGTTTTGATTACACTTCAATTAAAGAAAAAAGCCTGATTTACATTTCATTAGGTACTGTTTTTAATGAAGCGCTTGATTTTTATAAACTTTGTATGAAGGCGTTCGAGAATAGTAAGCATACAATTGTTATGTCTATTGGCAACAAAACGGAAATAAGTGATTTAGGTAGTATCCCTAAAAACTTCATTGTGAAAAACTATGTACCACAAACTGAACTTCTCAAATATACGAAACTATTTATTACACACGGCGGTATGAACAGTACGCATGAAGGGATATATAACGGTGTTCCACTCGTTGTAATTCCGCAAAGTGCAGATCAGCCAGTAATCGCAAAGCAAGTGGAGAGTCTCGGGGCAGGAGTTAAATTGCAAATGCAAGGATTAACTGCGGATCAACTAAGTGAAAGTGTAGAAATAGTATTAAATAATCCGTCATGTAAAGAAGCTGCTTTGAATTTGAAGGAGTCTCTCCGAAAATCAGGTGGGTATAAGCAAGCAGTTGATGAAATTTTTAAATTTACAGGCTGTTATTAAAACTATACATGTGAAAGGGTGTCTATATTAAATGATATAGACACTTTTATGTTATATGAAGCGAGGAATTGATGAAATGGAAAGAATGAAAATACTAGATGTAAATTTTGCTGACATGACAGCTACACCATTTTTTCAAGTGGAGGCGAAAAATAGAATTAGATTCGATATAGAATTATTTGAGGGTAATTTGAGAGGATTAAGAGGGATTTTGACTGAACTTTTTAAAAGTCCTGATACAATTGATGTTTCATTTATTTCCGGTTGCATAACATATGGTAAAAGTAAGAGAATAAATGAGAAAATAAAAATTGGAAGGTTCATGAAGATTAAGAATTGGGCAGAAACGAAAGTAGACGTTGATGATCTTGAAAGTACAATCATATTTACTACGATTAAAGGTGTACATGAAGATGAAGTATATAAGTATTGCAAGTATGTCGTTAATGGTGGTCAGCAAGCGTATATTTCTTTTTATAACGATACTTATTTATTGTATATAAGTACAGACGTTATTGATATTATTTCACCAGATACAAGTTTAATAGAAAAGTTAAAACTTCAATACAGTGAAGAATATGATAAGTTTTATGAAACTATATTGACGGATTCGGAAATGTTTACAAGTGATAAGTAATTTCAAAGTATTGATAGAAAGATATATGGAAAATGGAGATGGCACGTTGTTTTAAAATAATGTGATCTCACATTGCCATGCGTTTTAAGTTAACGATGAAGGGTTTCAAGACGATTTGGTGCAATTCATCCATATATATACCTAAAATTTTTCATTATAAGTACTACAATTTCTATTGCTCACTTTTACTTTATAAATTTAGGATGTAGTTTTACGTGTTAGTAGTAATTTCACTGTTTCTGCACAACTTCTGCACACGTTTAGGTGATTTCTATGTCATGATATATTCCGTAAGTGAAATATTTCACAAGAAATGAAATGTTTCTTTACGACGGTGTATGCATATTTACGCATACACGAAATAAGATTGACTCTTGTTATTCTTTTACATCAAAGCCCACATTACACTACGAAGTATAACAAGAAGGGGACAGGAACATGAATAATCGATTTTTAAAACAACTACAAAACTTGAAAATGACCAAAAAAAGTATAGGAGCTGTTGCATTAACAGCTGGAATTATCGGCACGACACTTATTCCTCAAAATGCATACGCGCACGGCTTTGTTGAAAAGCCTGGTAGCCGTTCCGCTTTATGTAGTCCAACTTATGGTGCTCTAAATGTAAACTGTGGAAGTGTTATGTATGAACCACAAAGTTTAGAAGCTCCAAAAGGATTCCCACAAGGTGGCCCAGTTGATGGGCAAATCGCTTCTGCAGGTGGCAAATTTGGCGGTATTTTAGATCAACAAACAGCAAATCGTTGGTTTAAAAATACAATCACTGGTGGGGAAAATACATTTACTTGGAAGTATACAGCACCTCACTTAACAAGCAAATGGCACTACTATATTACAAAAAAAGGATGGAATCCAAATAAAGCACTAACAAGAGCAGACTTTGGGCCAATTGGCACTGTACAACATGATGGTTCTGCAGCTTCAAATAATTTAACTCATAAAATCAATGTACCTACTGACCGTAGTGGATATCATGTGATTTTAGCAGTATGGGATGTAGCTGATACAGTAAATGCATTCTATAATGTAATTGATGTTAACCTCATTAACGATGTGAAACCAGACACAGAAGCTCCAAGTATTCCAAATGGACTTCAGGCGCAAAAAGTAACAGCAAATAGTATAGAACTAACATGGAACACTTCTACGGATAATGTAGGGGTGAAAGGATATCAAGTTTTCCGTAACGGAGAGATGATTGACACTGTACTAGGCACTCATTTTATTAATAAACAATTAAAACCAAGTACAGAATACACTTATACTGTAAAAGCAATTGACGCAGCTGGCAATGTATCGAAAGAAAGTACAGCGCTTACAGTGAAAACAACAGTTGAGGCTCCTGATACAGAAGCACCAACACAACCAAAAGGATTACATAGCATGGGAACAACAGCGTCAAGTGTGGATCTAATGTGGAGTCCATCTGATGATAACGTTGGTGTAGACTATTACGATATTTATAGAGAAATAGAAGGAACAATGAAAAGAATTGCAACATCCAATAGGACTTCTTATATGGATAAAAATTTACTCGCTAATACTACTTATAAATATGCAGTGAAAGCAGTGGATGTAGTTGGAAATGAATCCGTACAAAGTGATACGTTCACAATTACCACAAAAACTGAAAGCGCTTCATATGAAGCGTGGGATGCAAAGAAAGCATATAAAAAGGGAGATAGAGTTTTACACGAGGGAAAAGTGTATGAAGCAGTCCAGAATTATGAAGGACATGGGGATCCAAACTGGATTTTTGCTTTATCCTTATGGAAAACAGTGTAAGCTTTACCTCAAAATGAAATGAAAGATGATGGGCTTTGATGCAAAAAAAGGAAGTTTGAGAGTTAACTTTTCTGCTTATAAAAAAGACGACGTATTCAGCGTCGTCTTTTTGTATTAATCTAGAATATTCATCAAAGAGACTTTCAAACGAATAAGCTACAGAAAGGTTACTATACGAATACATAATGTAGAATCATATAGTAACCTTTCTATTATGATAACACTTTCGTCATAAGAATATGTGGAATTCCATCTTCCATAAATACGTCGGAAGAAGTTTGATAGCCTAATTTTTCATAAAACCCTTCAGCTTGTGTTTGACCGTGTAGTTTCACTTTATTTGCTTCTTTGTTACGAGCAATCTCTTCTAGTGCTTTGATTATTACTTTGCCTAATCCGTATTTGCGATAGTCTTTTAAAATACAAATTCTTTCTAGTTTACCCATTCCGTCAACGAATCGTATACGGCCAGTTCCTACAGGAAGTTCATTATAATAAACTAATATATGTTTGCATGCTTCGTCAATTTGGTCATATGTATCGAATTCATCCTCAAGAGGTACACCTTGTTCTTTTACGAATACTTCTTTTCGAATGTAAAAGGCAGTTTCTAAATCAGTAAGTTCTGTTATGAGTTTGGATTGCAAATTGTTCAGCCCTTTCTAGTGTGATATGAATGTGTTTTCATAGTATATCATACTGTAATGCTATAAAAGAAAAAACTGACTTGCAAAAGTCAGCCTTTAAAATGCTTAATATTCTTTTATACCGTTTTTTGTTCCGATGATCGCTTTGCTCGTCATATTGATAAATAATCCTGTTTCAACTACACCGGTAATCATCTTTAACTCTGTATGTGTATCATTTGGATTCAATATTTTGTTTGGAAAAATACAATCAATAATTAAATTGCCGTTATCAGTTATAAATGGTCCGCCATCTTTCATACGTAAACGTGTTTCGCATCCTAAAGATTGAATTCTCTTTTCAGTTTGCTTCCAAGAGAAGGGGATGATTTCAATAGGAAGTGGAAAGGTACCTAAATGTGAAACGAGTTTGGATTCATCTGCAATAATAATAAGTTCTTTAGAGGAGGCGGCAACAATCTTTTCGCGAAGTAATGCACCACCGCCACCTTTTATTAATTGTAAATCATTATTGATTTCATCTGCTCCATCAATTGTGAGATCAAGTATATCAATTTCATTTAAAGAGATTAGCGGAATAGATAATTGTTTTGCTAATACTTCAGTTTCTTTTGATGTCGGTACAGCTTGAATAGATAACCCTTCTTGTACATGGTGACCTAACTTTTGTATCGTCCAATATACGGTTGAACCCGTACCAAGTCCAATCGTCATACGATCTCTTACAAAGCCAGCAGCATATTCGCCTGCAAGCTGTTTTAAATTCATCATTTTACTCCGCCGGGCGTGGTCCAGCATCTAAACCGGAATTTTCAACTGTAAGTATAGGGCGAACAGTAATATCTTTATGTACACGCATTTGGCACGATAACCGTAAGTGGTCTTCAATTCCTTTTTCCGTAATAGCTTGTTTTTCATCATTTGTCGCCTCACAAAAATCACCTGCAATGACTTCAACTCTACAAGTTGTACATCTTGCTTTGCCACCGCAACGATGAAGAATGTGTACACCGTTATCTTCAAGTGCTAATACTAGTTTTGTCCCTTCTTCAACATCAAAAGTTCCGGTACCTTCAACTGTTAATTTTGGCAAATTGATTCCTCCTCATGTAAAATGCTATATAACATATTTATGACCCGTATTCATGAACATAAACATAAAATTAATTATAAGCCCCGTAACTTTTGTATTTGTTCAATCGTTTATTAAGTAAGCGCTGAAAAGGAGTGGTTATTTTGTGCACAAAAGTAACTCAGGTTTTAAAGGATCATATCGATATGAATCATTCAAATATAAATTTTTTAATTAAACATTATGCAGAGGTAAAAAGATACTGTACGTTTTTGACGAAAAACAAATGGGATGGGGAAGACCTTGCCCAAGAAGCAATTTGCAAAGTTCTTCAAAAGTATAGTGAGAAGGAAATTTGTATAACGCTTCTGTATAAAATTGCTCGAAATCAATGGTTAGATCAAATGAAATCAAAATCCGTTCAAGAAAAGTTAGAACAGCAAAATACATTTGAAGAACCACATGGGAAAATTGCAGATTTGCATGAAATGGTAGGGAAAGTATTGTCTTCGTTAAATGTGCAACAATCCGTAATTTTATTATTGAAGGATGTTTTTCAGTATAGTATCGCGGATATTGCAAAAATATGCTCTGTATCAGAAGGTGCAGTGAAAGCATCTTTATTTAGGAGTAGAAATAAGCTGAAAACTGTAAATGAAGAAGGCATTGAAATAGTGGAGTACATGGATGATGTTGAAATCGTTGTAACTTCTATTCGAGAAGAAAGACCTGAATTATTGACGAAACTTCTCCCAACAATAGATTTCACTAAGTTACCATCAATACAACCAGTGTTATTCTTCAGTATGAAACAATCTTCTTCTTACAGTTGTATGCTTAATGCGGCATAAAACAGATGGAGGGATTTATAATGAGTGTAATTCCTTACGTAATA
This sequence comes from Bacillus sp. TH30, assembly GCF_016650875.1. Lineage (NCBI taxonomy): Bacteria > Bacillati > Bacillota > Bacilli > Caryophanales > Bacillaceae > Bacillus > Bacillus sp. TH30. The sequence continues at coordinate 5,145,760 of NZ_JAEKEY010000002.1, forward strand.
GAACAAACAAAATTAGGAGAACGCTCCTATGATATATATTCAAGGTTATTAAAAGACCGAATTATTATGATTGGTTCAGAAATTAACGATCAAGTTGCAAGTAGTGTAGTAGCACAATTATTATTTTTAGAAGCGGAAGATACAGAAAAAGATATATTCCTGTATATCAATAGTCCGGGTGGTTCAACGACAGCGGGATTTGCAATATTAGATACGATGAACCTTATTAAACCAGATGTGCAAACACTTTGTATGGGCTTTGCGGCATCATTTGGTGCGCTTTTATTATTAGCTGGTGCAAAGGGGAAAAGATTTGCGCTCCCTAATAGTGAAATCATGATTCATCAACCGCTTGGCGGTGTAAAAGGGCAAGCGACGGAGATTGAAATTACAGCAAAAAGAATTTTAAAGTTAAAACACGATATAAATAAAATTATCGCAGAGCGAACAGGGCAACCAGTTGAAAAAGTAGCACATGATACAGAAAGAGATTATTTTATGACGGCAGAAGAAGCGAAGGAATATGGAATTGTCGATGCAGTTATTGAGAAAAAATAACATAAAACAGGCTAGAGAATATACTAAATTCTCTAGCCTGTTTTTGTCATTCTTTATTCTTTTATCCATTCATCAACTAAAGCTTGATTCTTTTTAATCCATTTTCGCGCGGCTTCTTCCGGATCTTTCGTTTTATTTAGCATGACCATTAAAGTACCTAGTTGTTCATCGTTCATTTTCCATTGATCAAAGTATTTCACAATATCCGGATGATCTTTTTCGAAACCTTTACGAACTGAGTAATAAATGTCATCTTTTTCACCATATACTTTCTTAGGGTCTTTTAAATATTTTAAGTCAAATTCTGAAAAGCCCCAATGAGGATTCCAAAGCGTAACAGCGATTGGTTTCTTTTTCGTATATGCCTTCTTTAGTTCGCTCATCATCGCAGCTTCTGAAGATTGGACAAGTTTTAGTTTTATATCATATTCCTTCATTGCTTTATTCGTTAAATTCATTAGGCTACTACCAGGTTCAATCCCAACAATTTTATTATCTAGCTCATCTTTATGTGCATTTAAATCTTCAATACTGTTAACGTTTTTCACATAAGAAGGGACGACTAAACCAAGCCCAGTACCTTCATACCATTTTGATTTTAAGACAATATCATCTTTATAACGGGCATTTAATGGTTTATCTGTAACAGGAAGCCATACTTCTAGATTCGCATCAACATCACCACGTGCGACGCCAGTCCATATCGCAGCTTTTTCTAAATACATGAGTTCAACTTTATAGCCTTTTTCTTCTAATAAAACTTTCCACATATTTGCGGTTGCGATATTTTCTTTCCAACTTGTTACACCAAGTTTAATTTTTTCCTTTCGAATTTGCATTTGTTGCATTACAAGAAGTGAAAATCATACTAATAAATAGTAACAGACTTATAATCCATATTTTTTTCGCATTCAAAACCTCCTGTGAAGCTTTTGCTTTTTATAAATTAATCTATAAGTGAACCTTCTTATTATGAACGGAAACAAGAATTTTTAAAGAAATCTTATATATGTCATTTTTATGTAATATTTCTCTGTAAAATCGCAACACTATGTAAATAGATGGGTAGAAAAGGAGCAGTGACATGGATAATACAAAGGTACGTGTTGAAAATGTAACAAAAGTCTTTGGGAAACATCCGCAACGAGCGCTTACCTTATTAAAAGAAGGAAAAAGCAAATCGGAAATTTTAAAGGAGACAGGAATGAACGTTGGTGTGAAAAAGGCAACGTTTGAAGTATACACTGGAGAAATTTTCGTTATTATGGGTTTGTCTGGTAGTGGGAAATCAACGCTAGTTCGAATGCTAAATCAATTAATCAAACCGACAGCCGGGCATATATACATAGATGGTGAAGACATCGCAACGATGGGAAAAGAAGAATTGCGAAGAGTAAGAAGGACGAAAATGAGTATGGTTTTTCAGAAGTTTGCTTTATTTCCACATCGTACGGTAATACAAAACGTTGCGTACGGGTTAGAAATTCAAGGAGTTCCAGTAGAGGAACGAGAAAATAAGGCGTTAGAATCGCTACAGTTAGTAGGACTCGATCATCATAAAGATAATTACCCTAGTCAACTTAGTGGTGGTATGCAGCAGCGTGTTGGAATTGCAAGGGCACTAACGAATAATCCAGATGTATTACTAATGGACGAGTCATTTAGTGCATTAGATCCACTAATTCGAAAAGAAATGCAAGATGAATTGTTAGAGTTACAAGATAAAATGGAAAAAACAATTATTTTTATTACACATGATTTAGATGAAGCTCTTCGAATTGGTGATCGTATCGCATTAATGAAAGATGGAGAAATTGTCCAAATTGGAACACCGGAAGAAATTATGATGAGCCCTGCAAATGAATTTGTAGAGAAATTCGTTGCGGATGTGAATTTAGGAAAAGTAATTACGGCAGAATCTATTTTAAAAAGACCAGAAACGTTATTAATCGATCGTGGGCCGCGTGTAGCTCTGCAAATTATGAGAAATGCAGGTGTTTCTACGGTATATGTTGTGAACAAAAAGTATGAGTTTTTAGGTATTTTAACAGCGGATGATGCAAGTAAAGCAATGAAAAAACAATGGCCAATTGCTGATTTATTACTTAACGATATTCCACACGTTTATCTAGATACATTACTGGAAGAAACGTATGCAAAAATGGCGGAGATGAAATATCCATTACCCGTAATTGATGAAAAGAAAAGGTTGAGAGGAATTATTAAACGTGAAAGTGTCATTCAAGCTCTTGCAGGAAACATCGAGGAAGAGGTGAAAGACGATGAATAATATTCCGCGCATTCCATTAGGCGAATGGGTCGATTCATTTGTTGCAAGTTTATATGAGCACTTTGAAGGCTTGTTCCGAGGATTCTCGTATATTATCGGTGGATTTGTTGATTTACTCACTAATTTTTTAACAATAATACCAGCCATAGTGATGATTATCATCTTATGTTTCCTCATTTGGTACACAACGAGGAAATTATCTTTAGTCATTTTTACGCTCATCGGATTATTATTTATTTTAAATATTAACTACTGGGCACAAACGATGCAAACATTAGCGCTCGTACTTACGTCAGTTATTATTTCAATTATTATCGGCATTCCCATTGGCATTTTAGCATCTCAAAATGAACGTTTCTCAAAATTTTTAAAGCCGACATTAGATTTTATGCAAACAATGCCGGCATTCGTCTATCTCATTCCCGCGATAACATTTTTTGGAGTAGGCGTCGTACCAGGCATTATTGCTTCCGTTATTTTTGCTATGCCACCGACAATCAGATTTACAGACTTAGGAATTAGACAAGTTCCAGAAGATTTAATTGAAGCTGCGAATGCATTTGGCTCTACCGCATCACAAAAATTATTTAAAGTACAATTACCGCTCGCAACCGGAACGATCATGGCTGGCGTGAATCAAAGTATTATGCTTTCATTATCAATGGTTGTAACAGCTTCACTTGTAGGAGCGCCAGGACTTGGCGTCGATGTATATCGCTCTGTAACACAAGTAAATATCGGAATGGGATTTGAAGCTGGACTAGCTATCGTCGTGATTGCGATTATATTAGACCGAATTACGCAAGGGTTTTATACAAAAAGAAAATAATTCAAAAAACACACTTTATACTACAAAGTGTGTTTTTTGAATTCGAATTACATCCGAACAATAACAGAACCTCCAGCTGGTGCACAAACTTGGTTTTGCTGTTGTTCCATTGATTTTATTAATTGATTATTTTCTTCGATTAATGAGATTAATTTAGCTAATTGGCTTTCAAGGCTTGCGATGCGCTGCATCATGTATTGCGAATCATAATGCAGTGTATTCCTTACTGGATGGGGGGAGTAAGCATATTGTTGATTTATATTTGGATTCCAATGAGGATACATTTGAATCGTTCCTCCTTCAATAAATTACTGATCTTTCTTATAGTAAATGCCTATGTATATGTAATGGTGACTTAAAAATTCTTTCAAACGAAGAGGATTATGTAGGGGGAATGGAAAAGTAATAAAGTACATTTTCTGGAAATTCCCAAGCGGAATAGCAAATATATTAGGAGACAGCAACGTTCATGTAAATGGATATTATTTTGGGAGAAATTATGAGAGGAGATGCTATTTTGGCTAATAATAAAAAAAGAAATGATGCTATGACAATTGGTGTCGCTATAGGTGTTGTAATCGGTGTAATTCCTGGTGTATTTACTGATAATATAGCAATCGGAATAGCGATTGGGATTGCAGTTGGAATGGGGATTACGCTTTTGAAGAAATAATGAGTTGTAAATTATTTTAATGTGAAAATTCTCATTTCGAGAGATTGAATTTTCGGAATATAAAACCTATTTTTTCTTTTTTTATGATATTATATATGCAAAGGATGGTGATGGATATGCCAATAAACAATCAAGCAGAACAAAACTGCTTCATTTGTGAAAAACATAAAGGGAACATTACAGTTCCAGGTGGAGCTATTTACGAAGATGAACTCATTTACGTTGGACATGTCCATTGGGATGCAGAAGAAACATATCTTGGTTATGTAATGATTGATATAAAGAGACATGTACCTGGTCTCGCTGAATTAACTGAAGATGAGGCAAAGGCATTCGGACTAATAACAAGTAGAGTAAGTAAAGCGCTAAAAGAAAGCGAAGGAGCAGAACATATTTATACTTCCGTTTCAGGTAATGGTGTACCACATATGCATATGCACATTATACCGCGTTATCCAAATACACCAAAAGAGTTTTGGTCACCAACTGAAGTAGCAAATTGGACTGGCGCACCATATGGAGATTCAGAGAAAATTAAAAAACTATGTGAAAGAATACGAAAGTATATGGTAAATGAGTATGCATACAACAAATAATACACAATATTCATGGGTTGGAAGTAGAGAAATGTGTTTAGACGAAGTTTCAGTCAAACAATATGGTGATATTGTACTTGGTAAATACGGCGGAAATATAAGTGCCGGAGCAAAAAAGAATGAAGACGGTGCATTAGTTTGGTCGAATGGCGATTGGGAATTCGCCGCTATTTTAGACGGACATAATAGTGCAGAAAGTGTTGATTTAGTAGTAAGTACGATTCAAGCAGAATATGAAAATATAAAAGTAATTATGAATGAACCGATTGAAACAGTATTTCGATCTGTTAAAAATCATATAATTACGATTTTTCAATCCCGCTCATTTAAAGAAAAATGTAAAAGAGTAAAAGGTGAAACAGCTTGCTTAATATGTGTAAGAAAAGAAAATTACATATGGTGGCTATCTATTGGCGATTGCCTAGTTTATGTATTTCATGATGAATTACATAAATTAGGACAATATACATTAAACCAACGTCAATTTTATGAATGGATTGGTAATGTAAACACGTTTGATTTACCCGTTCCATGCTATTCTTTAGGAATTCGTGAATTACGTACTGGAAAGAATCGAATTGTAATGGTAACAGATGGTGTATTGGAATGTGGAGAACGCCGGTATGAAACGCCATTAAATCTTTATAATGATATGAATGGAAATAATATTGGGTTAAAAGAAAATATTCATAATGTGTTAGAACATGTTCATCATCAATTCGGACGAGATAGTGCGACAATTATTAGTTGGGATGTCGAAAATAAAGGAAATGCTACGTATCCGAGTGATCAGCCGGAGAAAATTAAAGTGAAAAAATAAAAAGGAGAGGGTTTTCTGTCAGTTACAAAAATATCCTTATTAATTTTATGGGTGCTATCTTTATTGGTTTTTGAAAGAATAGCGAGAAGACAGTTAAATATACCGAAACAAAAAGGATGGAATAACCAATATGTGAATGATACACATAAGTGGGGAAATAGAATTATCATTTCCTCTTATATAGTTGTTATTGCTATAAGCACTTTTCTTCCAAATCGTATATTTATGGGCTATGTACCTCTTTTATTTTTTATTACGTTATATGGATTTCAATCATATATGGAGTGGAAATATGATAAGGAATCGCGTGAGTTTTTGATTTCATTATTAGGAGTTGTAGCATTAATAATAACAGGGTTCATACTATATTTCTTCCTTTAATATAGTATAAGTTTAAAGTAAGAGGGAGAGAAGAAATGAAAAGACCTTTCTTACGTGCAGAAACGATCATTTTTAATGAAGATCATTCAAAAATACTCGTTCAATAACCGTTAATATAGTCCACTTTATTTTAAACAATTCAATGAAGTAATAGGAGGAATGATATTGAGAACCTATACATTCTGGATTATAATTTTTGTTTTTTGTATAACGGGCTACTTTTTGGATCGATTTTTAAGAAAAAAATTGAATATGCCAAAGAGCGGGTTTTGGGGATATAATAAATATGTAAATAGCTTACATAAAAAATTGGAAATAGGACTGCTTTTTGTTTATTTAATAATTAGTTTTATTTACATCTTTAAATTCGAAAGCACTAATATTTGGTTTATCATTTTCACTTATTTAGGGGTTACGTGGATCCTAAGGACATGGATGGAATGGAAGTATGATAGAGAATCGAAAGAATATATTTTTTCGATAATTGGATTATTTGCATTTATTTTTATGACTTCGATGCTATTTTACTTCGTTCCACCTGCTGCATAATAAAATGATTATTGATGGTACAAATAATGAGATAACTAATTAATAAGAAACCATTCATCTATACATGAATGGTTTCTTATTATGTGTACGAAGTTCGGTCTTCGCAATTTAATCATTTATTTTAGCCAATATGGATTTAATGAAATTTGTTTTATCCTCTGTATATTTATGCTTATCATTAGGGTTAGCTGTTGAAAGTTGAATCTTTAACTGTTCATACTGCATACGAGAAGTTTTATTGTCTATTAAGTAATCTCTGAATTTTAATTGTTCTATTAAATATGGATTCCCTTGTTCATACATATGAATTTGATGAGTTCTTGGCTCACCTTTATTGAAATAATACCTTTCGGGTAATACATCTTTTCTATATTTATAATTTAATTGTTCTAGGTTCGTAATACATTTTAGACCACTTTTGGAATCTCTTAATTCCATCGCAATATCAATAATAGGTTTTGCGCTTAAATGCGGGATGGAGGTACTTCCAATATGGTGTATCGCTAAAATATATTTTCCAATGTGTTCCTCAATTAATTGTTTTTCTTTTGAAAACTCAAATTCCCACTCTTCGGACCACGGAACTAAAAACACTTTACCATAGGGTAAACCTAGCATTTAATTAGCACCCCCTTACATATTTTTTCAATAAGGTTACTTACATCTTCTTAAAACTCCTCAATACAAGAAACTCCCACAATCTCCAAGGAAGAACCTTCTTCGCAAAGATCATAAATTTTACACCTTTCCCAATTGGGTATCGTAATGTAGTACGCCTTGCTTCAGCAATTTCTACGATTTTATTTGCAACATCCATCGGATTACCAAGTGTATCGTTGCCATTGTTTATGTGCTTTTGTATTTTATCCATATATTCTTTGTAAGGAGAGGTTGTATCAGATTGGTTTTCAGCTAATTGTTTACCAACTTCCCATATGTTCGTGTTATAAGAACCAGGTTCAAGTAAGGCAATGTCTATTCCGAAAGGCTTTACTTCTAAGCGAAGGGATTCACTCCAGCCTTCTAATGCATATTTTGAAGAAACGTAAGGAGATAGACCAGGGAATCCTACTTTCCCGCTAATACTGCTTATATTAATGATTTTTCCGCTTTTCTGCTTTCTCATATATGGTAAGACAAGTTGCGTGATGGATATAGCTCCAAAAAGATTTGTTTCAAATTGTTTACGGTAGTCCTCCACTGGGATTTCTTCGATAAAGCCCCCATTTGCATATCCTGCATTATTTATGAGAATGTCTATTCTGTTTATTTCGTTTAAAAATAATTGGAAGTTATGTATAGAACCTTGATCTGTTACATCTAATTGTTGAACTTTTATATTTTGTTGTAAGTCGAGTTTAGTAGCTTGAGATATTAAGTCTATTTGTTTCTCAAGATTGCGCATTGTAGCAATGACAAAATAGTCTTTTTTTGCAAGTTCAAGTGTCGTTAAAAGTCCGAATCCACTTGATGCTCCTGTAATAATCGCGATTTTTTTATTCATTGTTCGCTCGCTTTCTTTTTCTTTTATCATAACGAGTTATAAAGAGAAAATCTATTTATTGTATAAAGATATTTGATATAATTGAAAATAATTATCAATTAAATTTTGATTTTTACATAAAAGGAGTGTGGGTTTCATGGAGACTAACGGTTTTCATGATATTTTTCATAAATATTTTTATGGTTTACAAGTTGTAGAGGAAAGACATATGAATGTTCCAAAAACAATAGGTATGGGTGAAATACGAAGATGGACTTCATTTTCAGGTATGGAAATTGTGTTATCAAATTATCAATTTCATAATAACCATCGCATCCAGTTTGCATCTGATGCAGCAATGGTGGAGCTTAATTTTTGTTTACAAGGGTTCGGAGGAGTGCAAGTTGGTCATTCTTCGTATGAATTAATGACTGGAAATAGCTATTTATATTTCATGAATGATTTTGATGTAGTATTTGAATATGAAAAAGAAACGCCTCTATATTCATTAGCGATTGGGATTCCTGTACAATTGTTTAATCATTTCATGATGAATAATGCTATTGAAAAAAGTCTTGATTTTCATTCTATATTAGGAAATCAATCTTTTAAAAAGTTTCAAAATCCAATTGACTCTATAACATCTAATCTTATTAAGAGAATGATAGAGCATCCCCAAAAGGATCGTATTAGTCAACTAGAATTAGAAAGTAAAGCGCTCGAATTGCTTTCTATACATTTTGGGAGAGTGTTGCTTAATGATTGTGACGCAAATAAAAGGAGTCAATTATCAAAACAGGATTTGAATAAAATAAAACAGGCTGAAGAAATTTTACTTCAACGAATGGAATCACCCCCATCATTATTAGAATTAGCTAAAATAGTAGAGTTAAATGATTATAAATTAAAAATTGGGTTTAAAGAATTATTTGGGATGTCCACATTTGCATATTTACGAGAAAAGCGTATGGAACATGCGATAGAGTTACTGCGTTCGGGAAATAGTAATGTGACCGAAACGGCATTTGCAGTTGGATACAATAATGTCAGTCATTTTTCAGAGTTATTTCGTAAAAAGTATGGAATGAATCCATCAGAACTTTTACGTATTTATTAACGTAAAACAGGAATGATCCGCTATACCGTAAATTCCTCCGTCATTTGGTAGTTGCTTTTTGTAATGGTCATTATAATTACAAACAACATCCAATTGGAAATAACTTTTTATGGAGGAATTTAAATGAAAGAACGGAATGAAAGTCATTTTTGGATATTTGTATTAACAGGAATGTTTCTTATTATAACAACGACGGGTTTTGCACGTATGGCATATGGAATTATATTGCCGTTTATGCAAGAAGGACTCCATTTATCTACAGCTCAAGCAGGTATGTTAGGAACTATACTCTTTTTAGGGTATTTATTAACAGTCGGAACATCTGGAATACTTACTATCCGTTTTGGAGCAAAATCAGTTTTATTAATAGGGAGTTGGCTCGTCGTTATAAGTTTAATAGGATTATCATTTGTTCCTTCAGTTTGGATAGCTGCTATTTTTATGCTATGTTCTGGAGCTGGAAGTGCTCTTGTATATACACCACTCATGTCAATAACAGTAGGATGGTTTCCAGAAAAAAGAGGAACTGCAATGGGGCTATTATTAAGCGGTGCTGGCATAGGCATGCTATTTAGTGGAATAATTGTTCCTTATATAGTACGTACATTTCCAGAGTATAGTTGGCGTGGTTCATGGCTTTTGTTTGGAGTTATTACATGTATTGTTGTATTCGTTGCCTCAATTGTTTTGAAAAATCCAGAAGTTACTGAAGATGAGGGGGAAAGGAATAATAAGTCGTTTTTATGGAAAACGAAAGAGTTATACATCATTGCATGGATGTATTTTATTGTGGGCGTTGTTTATTTAATTCCAAATTTATATCAAACTAGTTTTATGATTAATAATGGTATTTCGGCATCAATTTCGGGAACTGTTTATGCGATTGCAGGAATGTTTTCAATCGTAGGAGCTCCTGTCTGGGGGTTGATTTCGGATCGGATTGGTATAAAGAAGACGTTATGTATTGCACTTTTATTAGCTGTAATAGGTGATATGATTCCAATTATATTTGGACATATCATTGGCTTTATCATGTCGGCAATTATTTGGGGTTCCAGCCTCGGAGGTATCCTTTTATTAATTCAAGTTGCTGCTTCAAAGCAAGTATCTCCGAAATATGTCTCAATGGCAATTAGTTTTATATCCGTTTTCTATGCAGTTGGTCAAATGATTGGACCAGGACTTGCAGGATGGATTATCGGGGAAAGTGGATATACAACAGCTTATGGATTAGGTGCTTTCGGTTTCTTTATGTGCATATGTTTGGGATTAAGGCTAAAAAGAGGGGATCTGGCAAACTCAGCGTATATAGAGAAGTGAGTATTGTCTTGAAATGAATCTTTTTAATGGGGGGAAGCAAAGTGTTCCATGTTAAAGACGTATTAGCAGATCAGTTATTAGCAAATGCGAATGATCCCAGTTGGTATATTCCATTTTCAGATGCAGTTAAGGATTTATCTGAGAGAGAAGCTTTCTGGAAACCGAATGAAGAGTGTAATAGTATAGCTGAAATTGTACAACATTTACTGTATTGGAATACGACGTGGCAAACTAGGTACAAAGAATCAAATGTTAATGCTGTGCCCGCTATTGGTGATAATAACAAAAGTTTTATGCTTTCAGATAATCAAACATTTGAAGAGTTAAGAGAAAAACTATTAGAGAAACTGTTACAATGGCAAAGTCTCATAAATGAAGATAAGGTTGAAAGTGATGTAATTGGATTTCCTGTATCTGCGAAGTGGTGGGAAGTATTAGCTAATGTAACGACTCATAACGCGTATCACATTGGTCAAATTATTTACATTCGGAAATTACAGAAGAGTTTTGATAATGAATAAGATAATAATTCTCAAATTAGGTGAACAAAAGTGTACAAAACGAGACAGATGTCTCGTTTTGTACACTTTTTTATTATGAAAGAAAAGAGAAAACCTATTAAATCAGGGATTAGAATTTGGCACAGTACTTGCAATATAAAAGATGAACAAGAAAATAGGAGGGCTGGACATGTTAAAAACAACTGAAAGTAAAGGGAATGAAATTACGAAAGAACAAGCTCGTTGGATGTATGAAAAAATGTTAGAGATCCGTAAGTTTGAAGACAAGGTGCATGAATTGTTCGCGCAAGGCGTTCTGCCAGGTTTCGTTCATCTATACGCTGGTGAAGAAGCGGTAGCAGTTGGTGTATGTGCCCACTTAACAGATAGTGACAGTATTACAAGTACGCATAGAGGTCACGGCCATTGTATCGCAAAAGGTTGTGATTTAAATGGCATGATGGCCGAACTTTTTGGGAAAGTGACAGGCTTATGTAAAGGTAAAGGTGGTTCAATGCATATTGCCGATTTAGATAAAGGAATGCTTGGTGCAAATGGGATTGTAGGCGGAGGTTTTCCACTTGCTTGTGGTTCGGCATTAACAGCTAAATATAAAGGAACGAAAGATGTAAGTGTTTGCTTCTTCGGTGACGGAGCAAATAATGAAGGAACATTCCATGAAGGGGTTAATTTAGCAGCGATTTGGAAGTTACCAGTTATTTTTATCGCAGAAAATAACGGTTACGGTGAAGCAACAACATTTGAATATGCGTCAAGTTGTGATTCCATTGCAGATCGAGCGAAAGCTTACAATATTCCAGGTGTTCAAGTAGATGGAAAAGATTTACTTGCAGTGTATAAAGCGGCGGAAGAAGCAGTAGAACGTGCGCGTAATGGCGGTGGTCCAACAATAATTGAATGTATGACATATCGTAATTACGGTCATTTCGAAGGTGAAGCGCAAACATATAAAACTTCAGAAGAAAAAGAAGAACATTTAAATGAAAAAGATGCGATTGTGAATTTCCGTAAGCATTTAATTCATGAAGCTTTATTAACAGAATCTGAACTTGTGGATATGGAAAAGGCAGTAGATGAAGCAGTGCAACAATCAATTGAATTTAGTGAAAATAGTCCATATCCGGAAGATGAAGAATTATTAAAAGATGTATACGTTTCTTACAAATAAGAGGAGGGTGAAAAATAATGACTAGAACAGTAAGTATGTCAACTGCAATTAATGAAGCGATGAAAATATCAATGCGTCGTGATGAAAATGTAATTTTAATCGGAGAAGATGTTGCAGGCGGTGCACAAGTGGATCACTTGCAAGATGATGAAGCATGGGGCGGTGTACTCGGTGTTACGAAAGGACTTGTACAAGAATTTGGTCGAAATCGTATTTTAGATACTCCAATTTCAGAAGCGGGTTATATGGGAGCGGCGATGGCAGCTGCTGCAACAGGTTTACGTCCGATAGCTGAATTAATGTTTAATGATTTTATCGGTAGTTGTCTTGATCAAGTATTAAACCAAGGTGCAAAGTTCCGCTATATGTTCGGTGGAAAAGCGAAAGTGCCAGTTACAGTACGTACGATGCACGGTGCTGGATTTAGCGCAGCGGCACAGCATTCACAAAGTTTATATGCGTTATTTACGAGCATTCCAGGTATAAAAGTTGTCGTTCCTTCCACTCCTTATGACGCAAAAGGCTTATTATTAGCTGCAATTGAAGATGACGATCCAGTAATCTTCTTTGAAGATAAAACACTTTACAATATGAAAGGCGAAGTACCAGAAGGGTACTATACAATTCCTTTAGGAAAAGCAGATATTAAACGTGAAGGTTCTGATGTAACAATCGTTGCAATTGGAAAACAAGTTCATACAGCACTTGCAGCTGCAAAGCAATTATCGAAAAAAGGACTTGAGGTAGAAGTAATCGATCCACGTTCTTTATCACCGCTGGATGAAGATACGATTTTAGCATCTGTTGAAAAAACGAATCGCCTGATTGTTATTGACGAAGCAAATCCAAGATGTAGTATCGCAACAGATATTGCGGCAATTGTAGCGGATAAAGGATTCGATTTGTTAGATGCACCTATTAAACGAATTACAGCACCACATACACCAGTTCCGTTTTCGCCACCACTTGAAAAGTTATATTTACCAACGCCGGAGAAAGTAATTGAAACTGTATCAGAAATGATCGGAGACCAATCTTTATTACATGTGTAATGAAACGATGAGAAGGGAGAGAGAAACATGGCTGTAGAAGTTGTAATGCCGAAGTTAGGTATGGCGATGAAAGAAGGTATTATTACGAGCTGGAATATTAAAGCAGGTGATAATGTAGAAAAAGGTGAACTAATTGCTAGTATTAACTCGGAAAAAATCGAAACTGAAATAGAAGCACCAGCTGATGGAACTGTTCTTGATATAGCTGTAAGTGAAGATGAGGGAGTGCCGCCGGGTACTGTAATTTGCTACATCGGTAAACCGGACGAAAAAGTAGAAGTTCATGAAAACATACATGTTGTAGAAGAAAAAGCATCTAATCCAGAACCTAAAAAGGTACAACATCCAGAACCATATGCGATAGATGTGACGAAGCAAAGAGTTAAAATATCTCCAGTAGCAAAGAAAATTGCAAAAACTGAAAATCTCGATATTAGATCATTAATTGGTACAGGACCTGGCGGAAGAATTACAAAGGTAGATGTATTAAAGGCGCTTGAAGAAAGAGTAGCAATTCCAGAAGTACTTGAACAAGAAGAAAGTAAAGTCATTCCTATTACTGGTATGCGAAAAGCAATTGCGAACCGTATGCATGCAAGCTTACAAAATAGTGCGCAATTAACATTAACGATGAAAGTAGATGTTACAGATTTAGTTGCTTTACATAAAGAAATAGCGGAAGTTGTACAAAAACGATACGATAACAAACTAACTATTACTGATTTCGTTTCTCGTGCTGTTGTATTAGCGCTTAGAGAGCATAAAGAAATGAACAGCGCGTATATAAATGATGCCATTCATCAATTTGAACATGTTCATTTAGGTATGGCGGTCGCGTTAGAAAAAGGATTAGTCGTTCCAGCTATTCGCTTTGCTAATAATCTATCTTTAGTAGAGTTATCTAAAGAGATTAAAAATGTGGCACAAAAGGCACGAGCAGGCAGTTTAAGTAGTGATGATATGCAAGGGACAACATTTACAATTAGTAATTTAGGTAGCTTCGGTATTGAATATTTTACGCCAGTATTAAATACACCTGAAACTGGTATTTTAGGTGTAGGTGCAATTGAACATGTTCCTGTATATAAAGGGAAAAAATTAAGAAAAGGAAGTATGTTACCTTTAAGTTTAACATTCGATCATCGTGTACTAGACGGTGCACCAGCAGCTACATTTTTACGCACAATTAAAGAGTATTTAGAAGAGCCTGTAACAATTCTTTTATAAAGAGAAGGTGAGAAAATGAGTAATTTAGTTGTTATTGGGGGCGGACCTGCTGGTTATGTAGCGGCAATTACCGCGGCTCAAAATGGAAAAGATGTCACTCTTATTGATGAAGCTGATCTTGGCGGGACTTGTTTAAATGTCGGTTGTATGCCTACGAAATCATTGTTAGAAAGTGCGGAAGTGCATGACATTGTGAGAAAAGCGAATAATTATGGAGTTACACTTAACGAGGGAAGTATATCAATTGATTGGAAGCAAATACAGGCGAGGAAATCACAAATCGTAACGCAGCTCGTCCAAGGAATCCAATATTTAATGAAGAAAAATAAAATAAAAGTTATACAAGGTAAAGCGAAATTTGAAACGGATCACCGTGTGCGAGTTACACATGGTGATAAAGAAGAGGTAGTAGATGGAGAACAGTTCATTATAGCGGCAGGATCAGAACCAACTGAATTACCTTTTGCTCCATTTGATGGGAAGTGGATTTTAAATAGTAATCATGCAATGTCCCTAGAAAATATACCAAAATCATTATTAATCGTTGGTGGTGGTGTAATAGGTTGCGAGTTTGCAAGCATTTATAGTCGTCTTGGAACAAAAGTTACGATTGTTGAAATGGCATCGCAATTATTACCTGGTGAAGATGAAGATATCGCACAAATTTTAAGGGAGAAACTAGAAAATGATGGCGTAAAAATATTTACAGGAGCGGCTTTAAAAGGATTAAATAATTATAAGAAGCAGGCTTCATTTGAATATGAAGGAAGTATCCAAGAAGCCAACCCGGAATTCATTCTCGTTTCTGTAGGTCGAAAACCACGTGTACAAGAATTAGCTTTAGAAAAAGCAGGCATTCAATTTTCAAATAAAGGAATTTCTGTGAATGAACATATGCAAACAAATAGATCACATATTTACGCAGCGGGTGATGTGATTGGTGGAATACAGCTTGCTCACGTTGCCTTCCATGAAGGAACGACAGCGGCATTACACGCGAGCGGAGAAGATGTGAAAGTAAACTATCATGCTGTACCTCGCTGTATTTATACAGCTCCAGAAATTGCTAGTGTCGGTTTAACAGAAAAAGGAGCAAGAGAGCAATACGGTGACATCCTCATTGGAGAATTCGCATTTACAGCGAACGGAAAAGCGCTTATTATTGGAGAACAAACGGGGAAAGTAAAAGTTATTGTGGAACCTAAATATCAAGAAATTGTAGGGATTTCTATTATCGGTCCTCGTGCAACCGAACTAATCGGACAAGGAACGGTGATGATTCATACAGAAGTAACCGCTGATATAATGAGAGATTATATTGCAGCACATCCAACTTTATCTGAAGCGATTCATGAGGCATTATTGCAGGCAGTAGGACATGCTGTACATGCTTGAAGGTAAAAAGACCAGTCTAATAGGACTGGTCTTTTTAGTAAATAATATTTAAGTAGCAATATGTATAAAAAGATACTAGAAAAATCACTATACTCTCATGTTTTTTTAATCGATGAGAGTATAGTGATTTTGAAACTTCTTCACTTATTTAATTGAAATGCGCTGTTACTATTTAATTTCAATAGCTGAAGTTATATCGTTCCAATCTGCAGCTAAATTAGCAGTTTGACCATACCAATCAGAGTGTCTAAAGGAGACACCTTTTCCATATCCTTGAGTTGAAGAATGTTCCCATAGCGTTGTTGAATAACTTGCAGAAGGTGAAGCTGTACTTACAGAAGAAATTCTGTCGTTCCAGCTAGAAGGTAGGTTTTTAAAGCCACCGCTCCAATAAATATACTGTCCACCTTTATTTTGATGCTCATAAAAATCGGTACTACCAGCACCACTACCTAAAGGGTTAATTTGATTTTTAAGTGCCTTTTTATCCTTTTCAATAAAAGCATTCAATGTTTCTCTGCTAGTAAAGCCATAAGCTAACCAATCTCCATTTTCATTTTGCTTAGGTAGTACCATAGTAATTTGGATGTCTTTTTTTGATTGATCGCTTAATTTTGTGAATGAATTAACATTCTTTTCATCAACTTTTAAATAATCAAATGATTTAATTGTATTATCTTTTTCTGCAGCACTTACTACTCCTAATCCTCCAGTTAATGCAAAACCTGCTACTAATGTCCCTGCTACTAATTTCTTCAACATATAACCATCCCTTTTTGTTTAGATTTTTGTACAGGAAAATCTTGTACAAGTAAAATGTAATCTAGTTTTATAATTTTGTAAATATTCTGAAGTTTTAGAAATAATAAACAGAATATTAACAGTTTTACATTTTCTTTTTAGAAAAAACAGTTATTAGAATGATATAATAAATAGATTAATTACTTTTTTTGGATATAAATACATTTTGGAGAGATGTCTTTGAAATATTTCACAAAAGATTGGTATAAAGAAATGCAAATTTCAGGATTTGTAAAATTCATAGAGTCGATAGAAGAATGGGAAGAGATGGAGAAAGAGTATAAACAAAGTTTGAAAGAAGAGGTGGAAGAAAGGAAAGAAGAATTATTAAAGTTTCTTCCTGAGTCACTGCATCCGTATATTCATAACAACACAATTAAGTCAGAATACCCATCAGAAAAGTTAAAGAAACTTATGCTTGATTGGACAGAAGATTATGAGAAAAGAATGAATGATTTAGAACAAGCTTATATAGATAATTTTAATGCTATAAAAGAAAAGCTCGCGCAGAATGTCGTTCAACTACATGAATACTCACTACATGACAGTGTAGTCAAATCAGTAGAGAGAAGATCAAAAGATACGCTAATTATAACTTTAGATTGCAGTGGTACTTTCAGTGAATTTGACAAACTGGAAGTAACTTTTACAGGCGTAACGAAATGTTCTATTCCGGAAAATTTTGAAGGTGCTTGGTGGTTATATCATGAAATAGATCTTACTAATGAAGGTTTCGAATTGGGTGTGTTATTTGATTGCCCATTTGAAGAAGTAACGATTTGTGTAAAAGATGTATTGCTTGAGAAAAGTAACTAGTAAACTTTATAACTTTACAAACAAAAAAACAGTCCTATATGACTGTTTTTTATTTAGATGCTAAATTATCAAGTTTCCAATATGTATCTGTTAACGGCGCAGCTTTGCTATCTATGTATAAATACATATTATTTAAATCTTTTGGATAAGTTTTCATATTAAATACAATATCGGTAGTTAAAGAAAACTCAGATGGAACCTTTTTAGCATTTTCATTTTGAATAAATTCACCTTCGTATTTTTCACCCGTTTTTTCATCTTTTATGAAATATTTTATTTCTGAAAGATCTATCGTTTGTCCGTCAGCACGAGCATTATTTATTGTAACGCGAGCTGTGAGACGCCACTCTTTGTCTATTTTTTCAAATTTTGCATTTTCAACTGTTGCTCTATAGTATTCGTTTTTAACTATTTCCCCATAATGCATTGCATTCTTTTCGAGAGCGCTCTTTTCTTGTTTTGGTGCTGTATTTCCACTACATCCTGCCATTATTCCTGTAAATAATAATGCTGTACAAGTTACTTTAATTATAGATTTCATAGTAATCCCTTTCTGTATTAAAAAGTAAAATATAGGAATAATTTTACATCAGTAGGAAGGTAAATGGAAGTATGTTTGTGGAATATGCAAATATACATTTATTTCGTTTTCAAGTTAATGGGATAGAAAGAGGGAGAAAAACTGTATAAAGCTGAATAAATAAGAATTGAAAATATTGTAATACAGAAAAAGCATGCATATAATTAAAATAAAGATTAAATTTCTGAATCTTCAATAATGGTGGTGGGAACATGTTTACTGAAGAGCGTAGAGAGAAAATTTTAGAGTTACTTAAGAGAGATGGAAGAGTAATCGCAAAGGATCTTGCGGAAAGTTTTGATATGTCTATTGATTCTATAAGAAGAGATTTGTCTATTATGGAGAAGGATGGTTTATTAAAAAGAACGCACGGAGGTGCAGTTGAACTTACGCGAGTGAGAAACTTAGCTGCCGAACCATCGAAACGTTATCGTGATAGTTCAATAGATGAAGATGCGATTGCGAAAGTTGCTGTATCCTACATACAAGAAGGAGATTCCGTTTTTATTGGCGGGGCTTCCATTCATTATGCCATGTTAAAGTATTTACCTGAAACATCATTTATAGTTATTACGAATGCTTTAGAAATTGCTAGTAAGTTACGAGAATATAAGAACATTGATACGTACTTAATTGGTGGAAAAGTGAAACCATCAGGAAATATGACAGATACACTGGCCTCTGAATTGATAAGTAGATTCTCTATTGATCTTTATTTCTCTACAGGTGGCGGTATTTCATTGAATGGTATAAGTACTGCGACACCGGAAGTTGCTTATTTTGGAAAAACAGTAAGTAAAATTGCTAGAAGAAATATTTGTTTAGCTCCTCATAATAAACTTGGAATAGACTGCTTT
The DNA here is from genome assembly GCF_016650875.1 of Bacillus sp. TH30. NCBI lineage: Bacteria > Bacillati > Bacillota > Bacilli > Caryophanales > Bacillaceae > Bacillus > Bacillus sp. TH30. Next base: position 5,164,793 of record NZ_JAEKEY010000002.1, read on the forward strand.
ATAAAAGGAGAGTCACTAATAGAAATTGACCTTATCATAACAGATGAAGGGGCTAGTAAAGAAACGATTCAACAATTTGAGAAACAAGGTAAAGAAATTGTAATAGCGTCAATAGACCTCATTTAAAAGGAGTTTGAAATGATTATAAAAGGACAAGAGTTTCATATGAATGGATTAACTTATACAGTTCGTTCTGCAGTTCAAACGGATGCTGAGCAGCTATCAAAAATGAGAGTACAAATCGATGGAGAAACTGAAAATATGGATAGAGAAGAAGGTGAGGGATTTATAGATACGAAAGGTTTCCAGGAAATAATAAAAACAGATAGTGGAAAAACGAGAAATCTCTTTTTAGTTACGGAAGTTCATAACCGTATCGTTGGATTTTCGAGATGTGAAGGATCGGACTTAAGGAGATTGTCTCATAAAGTAGAGTTCGGAGTTTGTATTTTAAAAGAGTATTGGGGATATGGGATTGGCAAAAATCTTTTACAAGAATCAATAAAGTGGGCTAATGCAAATGAAGTGAAAAAGATAGCATTACAAGTGCTAGAGACAAATGAGAAAGCCATTCAGCTTTATAAAAAGTTAGATTTTGAGATAGAAGGTATTCTAAAAAATGATAAAAAACTGTCGGATGGTAAGTATTATAATACGGTAGTAATGGGAAGGTTTACTGATACTTTTCATAAAAGAGGTGAAGAAGTATGTTTTACAGAAGGAAGTACTATGTAGTAAAAAATGAATTCATAGAAATATTTAATGATCATTTCAATGATACTAATTTACCTAATCAAATAAAATATGGTTCTCGTTTAATAGGACGCTGGATGAAAGATAATAATGATGGTACGACTGAAGTATTTGCAATATGGGAATATGATAGTTATGAACAGTATAAAGAAATTGAATCAAAAATTAGAAGCTACAAGATACATGTTAAAAGAATACATGATTGGTATGAAAAACATGGCGGGAAAGAATATGTTTTACAGGAGTACATATTAGAGTTGAAAAATGAAGAGTTAGTATGTACTGTAAAGTGATAGAGGGGTGAGGAATAATGGGAATTAAAACAAAATTATATTTTAGTTTAGCATCCACCATTTTATTTGCAATAGCGGTGATAGTTTTCTTTATAAACGGCAATCCACAAAAGTGGTTTTGGTTATGTATTTTCTTTGCGTCCATTATACAAAATATAGTTCTACTAAAAAAGAATAAAGAAGTTCATTAAGATATTCAAATTATTAACATATTTGTGTCATCTTTCTAGTTGTATTGAAAACGCTTTTATTCAGTTTTATAATAAAAGTATGTTTTATAAATCTCCAAAACAATTAATAGGGGAGATGATACAATGTTAGCTTCACCGTTTTACTTACATACATGGAAAAAGTTTGTGGATGAAGGAGTCCTTGATTCGAACCGTATAAACGAAAGAATTTCAGAGTCATGGCATCGATGTAAACAAGCAAATGTGAATCCTCATATGAATAAAGGTCAGAAAATTTTGTCTTCTGATATTTTTCAGGATCAAAAGAGAAAGAGTGAAATCTTCCTTGATATAGCAATACCTCAAATACAAAATATGAGAAAAACCATTGATGAACTGCAAATGATGGCATTATTAATTGATCCAGATGGTTATGTTCTATCATTAAGTGGGAATCAGCAAACTTTGAAACGAGCGAAACATATTAATTTTATTGAAGGTGTGAAATGGACGGAAGCAGCTGTTGGTACAAATGCGATAGGAACAGCGTTAGAGATTGAAGAGGCTATTATGATAAGTGGTACAGAGCATTATTCTGTCGCATCTCATAGCTGGAGCTGTGCGGCCTCTCCGATTCATAATGATGATGGGAAATTAATTGGTGTTCTAGATTTCTCCTGTCCAATTGAGTTTTCACATCCATATATGCTCGGAATGGTAACTTCGATCGCGCATGCGATTGAACGTGAATGTAGTATTCGAGTACATCAAAATGAACTGCATTTAATCCATCGTTTTTTAGATGTAATTGACAGTGAAGAACAAGTTGTTATTTGTAACCATCGTGATGTTATCGTTTCTGCGAGCAAGAGGGTTCGTGAACGAGTATGTAATTGGTCACGAATGAAACTTGAAGATTTAATGCACAATGGATTGAAACCTAAATTAGAGGTACCGGTATATAGTAATGATAGAATGATCGGGAAATGTATTTACTTAAAGGAAAATAAACAAGAAAATTTATTTTCTACTTACCCGTTTATAAACGGAATTACTTTCCCTGGAGTTATTGGGACAAGCAGCGTATTTCAACATACTTTAGAAGAAATTAAGCTTGTTTCACCAACTGACGCTAGTGTATATGTATGTGGTGAAACAGGTGTAGGGAAAGAATATGTAGCGAGAGCGATTCATGAAAATAGTCCAAGAAAAAATGGTCCTTTTATAGCTGTTAACTGCGGTTCATTACCGAAAGGATTAATGGAAAGTGAATTATTCGGTTATGCTGAAGGTGCGTTTACAGGTGCGCGGCGCCAAGGATATAAAGGGAAATTCGAACAAGCAGACGGAGGAACAATATTTTTAGATGAAATTGGTGAAGTGCCGCCAGAGATGCAAGTGGCATTATTGCGTGTTTTGCAAGAACGAACAGTAACCCCAATTGGTAGTTCAAAAGAGGTACCAGTAAATATTCGTATTATTACTGCGACACATAAAGATTTACTACGATTAGTAGAAGAAGGGAAATTCCGTCAAGATTTATATTATCGTTTACATGTTTATCCGCTATATGTTCCGTCGTTAATAGAAAGAAAAGAGGATATTCCGTACTTCATACAACATTTTTGTGAACGAAAGGATTGGAATGTTGTATTTCCAAAGAGTATTTGTAATCAATTTTCACAGCATACATGGCCCGGAAATATTCGAGAATTATTAAATGTATTAGAACGCATATACATTTTGTCGCAAGGACGGGAAATATGCGAAAAACAAATCTCTTTTTTATTACAAACAATGATGGGGAATCAACATCAACTTGAATTGCAAGCAGAAAATAAAACAGAGCATACATTAAATTTCCGTGAAAAAATACAGCGTGATAGTATGATTGAAGCGCTAGAAAAGACGAATGGAAATGTTTCGTTAGCTGCAAAACTATTAGATGTGCCACGCAGTACATTTTATAAACGTATGCAAAAATTCAGGCTATAAAAGTAGATTTTTGTAATCTACTTTTTCTTTATGGGCTCACGTTCTGTCGGAATGTGCGCTTGCCAGGGAAATAATAGAATAATTAGAAAGAAGATTTCCTGAAGGGGGTTAGCATGTGAAGTATATTGAAATTGGAATCGGGAATAGGTGGTTCATTCGAACGGAAACCGAAAATAAAGATGAAACTGAATTCGAGGAACGAGGAATTATTAAACCTATTTATTTTGAGTCTTTATATGTACGGATTTGGTTTCGGAAAACGTGTTTTATTTTTGATACGAAAGAGGGCTTTAAGAAAGTAAGAAAAAGTAGAGCTGAGTATAAGTTTATTGTTGGAATGGTGAGTAGGTTAAAACAATAGAATCACACAGGGGGTGTTTTTATGATTAGAATTATCACATTCATACTCGCTTTTATTATAATGGGCTATTCTATTTACAGTTGGAATGATGATTCGAAGCAAAGTATGCTCATTTTACAATTACTTTTAGGTTTTATGCTTGCCGGTATGGGGATACAAAACGTTAAGAAGGATGAAAAAGAGAATAAGAATATGGGGCTTTTGCTATTACTTACATCACTTTTTTGTATTATTGTATCGTTAATAAAATATTTTAAATAAACCGTTACTAAGCATATTGAGTAACGGTTTTTTGAGGTTATAATGTGCTATTTATATAACCCCGTCGTATACATTACCGTTAAAGTATGTACAATTTCTTCTAATTCTAGTTCTTTATCATTTTGCACGATTGTCCAAAGAAACGTTTCATTCATAGAGAACCAGCCGCATGCGACAATCTCTTTATTTAACTCAGTTCGTACTAATTCATTTTCCTGGGAATGAGTAATGTCTTGTATAATCCGTGTTACAAAGCGTTCGCGAATCTCATCCCATTTTTGACGTATTTCTTTTGAGGTTCTTATTGCTTCTTCAACAACTTGTAATATAGCTCTTTCTTCTTGTGCTAACTGTAAAAAAGCGCGTACTTGATTCTGAATCATATCTCGTGCTTCGGCCTTTGTTTGAGGTAAAAAAGAGCGATCAGCAATATCATAAAAGCGATTCATAACATCTTCCATCAAAACGACGAGGAGAGCATCTTTGTTTTTAAAATATACATATGCTGTTCCATAACCAGTTTCTGCATGTTTAATAATTTGCGTGATTGTAGTTTTCTGAAATCCGTTTTTTATAAACATAGTATAACCGGAATGTAATAGTTTCTTTTTTGTTTCTAAGGAGCGGTGTTTTCTTGTTGAAAGAGTAGAATTTTTCAAGGAATCACCTCTTTATACTGAAATATCTGAAAATATAATTGTATTGTAAAAGAAGTTCGTATATAAAGTCAACTGACATAATATCATTGACGTTATATCAATTTAAGTGATATATTTCAATTAGTTAGAATAAAAAGAAAATTAAAAGAAGGTGACACCATGTATAAAGAACCATTTCAACCAACTTATGAGTATGCGCTTGAATGTGATAAACATGATGAACTGAAAGATTTTCAATCTGAATTTTATAAAAAAGAAGGAACAATATATTTAGATGGTAACTCTTTAGGGTTGCTTTCAAAAAGAGCAGAGAAATCGTTACTTACCTTGCTAGATTCATGGAAAGAGTTTGGGATTGATGGATGGACTGAAGGTGAGCATCCATGGTTTTTCCTTTCGGAGAAATTGGGTGAATTGACAGCACCTCTTATTGGATCTTTACCGGAAGAAACAATTGTAACCGGTTCCACGACTGCGAATATACATCAAGTTATTGCGACGTTTTATGAACCAAAAGGAATACGAACAAAAATTCTTGCGGATGAATTAACTTTTCCGTCAGATATTTATGCACTTCAGAGTCAAATTCGTTTAAAAGGATTAGATCCAGATGAACATTTAGTACGGGTGAAAAGCCGAGATGGAAGAACACTTTCTGAAGATGATATTATTCATGCGATGACCGATGATATCGCTTTAATATTATTACCTTCTGTACTATATAGAAGCGGACAAATTCTTGATATGAAGCGATTAACAACTGAAGCTCATAAACGTGGTATTCATATTGGATTTGATTTATGTCATTCAATTGGATCTATTCCACATCATTTCAAAGAGTGGGATGTTGATTTCGCTATATGGTGTAATTATAAATATTTAAATGCAGGACCTGGTGGTGTTGGGGGCCTTTATGTAAATAAAAAGCACTTTAATAGAATTCCAGGATTGTCTGGGTGGTTTAGTTCTAGAAAAGATAAGCAGTTTGATATGGAACATTCATTAACTGCGGCTGATCATGCTGGGGCGTACCAAATAGGAACACCCCACGTATTGAGTACGGCACCATTAATTGGTTCTCTTGAAATTTTTAAAGAAGCTGACATTGAAAAGTTACGTGAAAAATCATTACATATTACGAGATATATGCTTGATTTAATTGAACATGAATTAAAAGGATTTGAATTTACAATTGGAAATCCATTAGAGGATGAAAAACGAGGCGGGCATATTTATTTAGAACATGCTGAGGCGGCGCGTATTTGTAAAGCGTTAAAAGCAAATGGGGTTATTCCAGACTTTAGAGCTCCAAATGGAGTTAGACTTGCACCTGTTGCTTTATACAATACGTATGAGGAAGTATGGAACTCTGTACAAATCTTAAAGAAAATTATGAAAAATGAAGAATATAAAAACTTTGAAAATAAGCGAGAGGTTGTGGCGTAAGCATGAAAACATCGCAGTGGATTGATATTTCACAACCACTAAATAATGATATCGCGACATGGCCAGGGGATACACCGTTCTCGTATGAAGTTTCATGGTCAAAAGAAAACAGTGGTTCAGTAAATGTCGGAAAGTTAACGATGAGTATCCATACAGGTACTCATATTGATGCACCTTTTCATTTTGATAATGACGGTAAGAAGGTGTTGGATTTAGATATTCAAGTTTATGTTGGCCCAGCGCGAATCATTGACGTTTCTAATCTTGAAAGCATCGGGAAAAAGGAATTAGAAAACTTTCATTTAGAAGGTGTAGAACGATTGTTATTACGTACATCTTCACATGGTAAAGTAAATGAATTCCCAGATGTAATCCCGCATTTACGCGCAGATATTGCAGCCTTTCTTTCTGAAAAGGGAATTCGTTTAATCGGGGTGGACGTACCATCTGTTGATCCTTTAGATGATAAAGAACTAGCAGCACATCATCAATTATTTAAACATGGAATTCACATTTTAGAAAATGTCGTACTCGATCACGTAGTAGACGGCGATTACGAACTTATTGCATTACCACTTGCATTAACAGATGCGGATGGGAGTCCAGTTCGAGCTGTTATTAGACCAATATAAGTAGAAATGAACACAAAGGGGCGTTTGGCTAATATGAAAGAAAATGAAAAGGTAATTATGGAAAAAGGGATTCATACGGATTTTAAGGAGAATATGACGTACGGAGAGTATTTACAGCTAGGTAGCTTATTATCTAGTCAACAAAGATTATCAGACCATCATGATGAAATGTTATTTATCGTCATCCATCAAGCGAGTGAGCTTTGGATGAAATTAATTTTACATGAACTGAATGCGGCGATTGAATCTATTAAACAAAATAAATTACCACCAGCTTTTAAAATGTTAGCACGCGTATCAAAAATTCAGTCACAAATCATTCAATCTTGGGATATTCTGGCGACATTAACGCCATCAGAATATATTGAGTTTCGTGATTCACTTGGTCAAGCTTCAGGCTTCCAATCGTATCAATATAGAATGATTGAGTATGCACTTGGTTATAAAACACCACATGCATTAAAGATTTATGAAAAGGACCCAGAATTACATGCTCGTCTTCATAAAGCACTTCATGCACCAAGTTTGTATGATGTGGCGATACAAGCGCTTGTTAAAGAAGGATTCCCAATTCATAAAGATGTGTTAAATCGTGATATTACGCAGCCTTACGAAGAGGATGCAACTGTAGAAGCGGCTTGGATAGAAGTATATGCGGACGTGCAGAAATATTGGGATTTATATCAGCTTGCAGAGAAATTAATCGATATTGAAGACTGGCTACAACAATGGCGTTTCCGTCATATGAAAACGGTAGAACGAATTATTGGTCATAAAATGGGAACAGGTGGCTCTTCTGGCGTATCTTATTTAAAGCGAGTGCTTGATCAATGCTTCTTCCCAGAGCTTTGGAACGTTCGAACGAAATTATAAAAATAAACTTGTCAGCTATTAAATGCTGGCAAGTTTATTTTTTGTTTTAATAACAAATATGATTTAATAGAGAGAACGAAATGAATAACAAATATTACATAACCATTTAGATGGAGGAAGATTTCTTGAATTTCGAGCAATTACAAAATAAATTTGAAAAGAAAAAGGTTAATACATTTCTTGTTTATCAAAAGGGGGAATTAACGACTGAGTACTATAAAACGATAGATTGTGCAAATGACTTATTTAAAATTAATTCGATTACAAAAAGTATCGTATCTATATTAATTGGTATCGCAATTGATAAAGGATTTATAAATAATATACATACACCAATCACAACATGGATTCCCAATGTGCCGGAGGAAAAGAGGGAATTAACGCTGTATCATTTATTAACGATGACAACAGGAGAAAATTGGAAAGAGTTCGGAAATGGGGTTGTTTTCCCGAATGATTTTGTGGAATCAGACAATTGGGTGCAATACATTTTAGAAAAGCCGCTTATTGAAGAAATGGGTACGAAAATGAATTATAATTCAGGTTCTTCTCACTTACTTAGTTACATCATTCAACAAGCAACTGGAATGTCGACGGAGCAGTTCGCGAAAAAGTATTTATTTGAGCCGTTAAACATTACGGAGTATGAGTGGCAACAAGACCCGCAAGGTATATATGTTGGCGGATTTGGTATGAAAATGAAATCTATAGATTTATTAAAATTAGGAAAAGTATGTTTGCACAATGGATATTGGAAGGGTAATGAAATCGTATCATCGAAATGGTTAGAAGAATCAAATACAGCTCTATTCGAAACGTATGAACATGTCGGAGCATATGGATATCACTGGTGGGTATTAAATAACGAAAGATTTCACATACCGTATTGTATGTATTTTGCTATGGGATACGGAGGGCAATACATTATTATCATTCCGCAGTTAGAGCTCGTAGCTGTAATTAGTAGTCACATGCCAAAACGTGGCCTCGTACCATTAAAGTTATTTATAGAACATATAAAAGAGAATTCCAATCATAAATAAGTAGAGAAATGAGGTGTTTTATGAGAAATGCAAAAATGATAGCGATTTATAGACTGTTATTAAGTCTTCTAGCGTTTAGTGCACTTATTACTCAATTTGTTACAAGGGCACAAGTGAAACCGTTCAATCCAGTTAACTTTTTTAGTTTCTTCACAATTGAAAGTAATATTTTAGTTGCGGTAATTCTACTATTTAGTAGTTTGGGGACAGCTCTATTTGGACGTTCCGAGCAATTTGGAGTTCTTCGCGGTGCAGCTACAGTATACATACTGACAACAGGACTTATTTATTTTCTGTTATTAAGGGGATTAGAAGAGTCACTTCAAACACCGATACCGTGGGTAAATACTGTGCTTCATTACATCATGCCGTTAGCGATGATTTTAGATTGGATTATAAATCCACCTACGAAGACCATTACATGGAAACAGGCTGCGAGTTGGCTTGTTTTCCCGCTTTTATATGTTGTCTATAGCTTAATACGCGGGCCATTCGTGAATTGGTACCCATATCCGTTTTTAGATCCGAGAATAGGTGGATATGGGAGAGTATTTTTATATAGTATAGGGATATCCGTTGTTATTGGAGCTATTTGCGGATTAGTAAAAATGTTAGGGAATCGATCTTTGCATATAAAAAATAATCCTCCTTATTAAGGAAGAAGTACATAAAGAAACCTCTGTCTGTATGTAAAGACGGAGGTTTTTTTGTTTTACCGACTTGTCTTCTGAAAGGACATCTTTAAAAATTCCTCTGTTTTCGTATCAAACTCTACATCCACAAAAACACCATACTCTTTTCCACCCTCACGTAGCCATAATTTAAACTTTTCAACTGTTATTTGAACAGTTTTTGGTTGTCTACCTATATGAAGGTAATCGATAATCTCAGCTTTCGGATATTGTTCTTTCGTTTTTTCAACGGCTAGTTTACCCCATTTTGCATAGGGTGGCTGTGCGTGAACAATAGATGGGTCGGTATGTATATTTGAACATGTTGTTATTAAAAAAAATATAAATGCTGTACGTACGAAGAATCGCTTCATAATAAGCTCCTTTTATTCTTTTTGTATATTGTTTACATATTTCTTCAAGCATATAAGTTTGGATTTTTTTGTCTTCTTTACATAAAAGCGAGGGTTTTACAAAACATAACCATGAAATCATTTCCGTAATTAAGGAGGGAAATACATGCGTCAAAAAGCTGTTTTTAAGATAGCGATCTTGCTTGTCTTTATCGGGCTATCGTTAATGGTAAGTAGTATACAAACCAAAAATGTAGAAGCCTTTTCTAATCAAGTGATTCAAAGAGGGGCATCTGGAGAAGATGTCATTGAACTGCAAACTCGTTTGAAATATAACGGATTTTATACGGGGAAAGTTGATGGTGTTTTCGGATGGGGTACATATTGGGCGCTTCGAAACTTTCAGCAAAAATTCGGATTGCCAGTTGATGGTTTAGCGGGTGCTAAAACGAAGCAAATGCTTGTAAAGGCAACGAAGTATGATAAGTCAACCGCTAATAAAGATACTACAACTAATAAAGGGAACAGTGGTGGAGGTACACAGGAAAATAAGCCGCCAAAAAGTACAGGGACAAATGTTCCAAACGGTTATTCTCAAAATGACATTCAGTTAATGGCAAACGCTGTATACGGAGAATCCCGTGGTGAGCCGTATTTAGGACAAGTTGCAGTAGCTGCGGTTATTTTAAACCGTGTCACAAGTGCATCATTTCCAAATACTGTTTCAGGAGTAATCTTTGAGCCGAGAGCATTTACAGCAGTAGCAGATGGACAAATATATTTAACGCCAAATGAAAATGCGAAAAAAGCCGTATTAGATGCGATCAATGGATGGGACCCAACTGGGAATGCATTATATTATTTCAACCCAGATACTGCGACAAGTAAATGGATTTGGACTCGTCCACAAATTAAAAAAATTGGTAAGCATATTTTCTGTAAATAGAGCGGAGGTGGAAACATGTTACGAGGTATTATCATCGTATTGTTAACAGTAGGTGTAGTCGGAACAGGGTATTGGGGCTATAAAGAGCATCAAGAGAAAAATGCAGTATTAATTCGAGCGGAAAATAGTTATCAGCGTGCGTTTCATGATTTAGCATATGAAGTTGATTTATTACACGATAAAATTGGAACAACACTGGCGATGAATTCACGTTCCTCATTATCGCCAGCTTTAGTAGATGTATGGCGTTTAACATCAGAGGCTCGTTCTGATGTAGGACAATTACCTTTAACATTAATGCCATTTAATAAAACGGAAGAGTTCCTTGCGAATATCGGTGATTTTAGTTATCGTGCAGCGGTTCGTGATTTAGAAAAAGATCCGTTAAATGATCAAGAATATAAAACGTTACAAGGTTTATATTCAAATGCAGCAAATATACAAGATGAACTGAGAAAAGTGCAGCATCTTGTATTGAAAAATAATCTTCGCTGGATGGATGTAGAAATGGCTCTTGCGTCAAACCAAGATCCAGCAGATAACACAATTATCGATGGATTAAAGACGGTAGAAAAGAATGTAACATCATACTCGTCCACAAACTTTGGACCGACTTTTACAAGTGCACAAAAGAATAAAAAAGGCGGATTTGAAGCAAAAGGAAAGGCGATTTCGAAAGCGGAAGCGGAAAAAATCGCGAAATCATTTTTAAACTTAAAAGGGAATGAAAAAGTAGAAGTTGAGAAAAGTGGAAAAGGTGCAAAAGAATCATTCTACAGTGTGAAAATTCAAGATCCAGCAACGAACAATGAGTATTATATGGATATTACCGGAAAAGGTGGATATCCAATTTGGGTAATGAACAACCGAGAAATTAAAGAGCAAAAAATCAGTTTAAATGATGCAGGAAGTAAAGGATTAACATTTTTAAAGGATCACAAGTTTACAAATATGGAGCTGTTTGATAGTTCTCAATATGATAATATCGGTGTGTTTACGTACGTTGTAAGTGAAAATGGAGTGCGTATTTATCCAGAAGCAATCCAAATGAAAATTGCTTTAGATGATGGGTCGATTGTTGGTTTTTCCGCAAAGGAATATTTAGTATCACATCAAAAACGAACGATTCCGAGTGCGAAGCTAACCGCTGCTGAAGCGAGAAAGAAAATTAACCCCGATGTAAAAGTTATGGAAGAACGTAAAGCTGTAGTAGTAAATGACTTGCATAATGAAGTACTTTGTTATGAATATATTGGTACTTTAGGGAAAGATACGTACCAAATTTTCATTAACGCAAATAGCGGTGCAGAAGAAAAAGTGAAGAAGATGCAAGCTGTTGAGAAAATTTATGATTAAACATCAATGATAAAGTGGTGAAAATAATGAAAATCATTATATATATGTTAATGCTTTGTTTCGTTATTACTGGATGTAGCATTGGAAAAAAAGACAATTCTAATGAAAAGCCAGAACAAAAAAATGTCTCGATGAAAAATGTTACGTATACAAATAAATCAAATAAGCCAAATGAAAAAGCAGCTGATCATCTGGCATCTTTAGCTGCAAGTATACCTGGTGTAAACGATGCGACAGCAGTAGTAGTTGGGAAGTATGCTGTTGTAGGTATTGATGTGAAAGCGAAACTTGATCGAACTCGCGTTGAGTCAATTAAGTATTCTGTTGCAGAGAGTTTGAAGAATGACCCAAACGGTGCAAATGCAGTCGTTGTAGCAGATGTTGATACGTATGAAAGACTAAAACAAATAGGCAAGCAAATTAAAAAAGGTAAAACTGGTGAAGGCATACTTGATGAATTAGCAGCAATTGTTGGCCGAGTAATGCCGCAAGTTCCAAATGATATGATTGAAAATAGAGAAACGAATCCGATTAAAGATAATGATAAACAATTACCAAAAGATGAAGAACAAGAACTACGAAAAGAACAAGAAGATCAGTCAAATAACCATTTGAAAAAATAGTGAAAACCCCGTACTAAATTGTACGGGGTTTTTCTTCAAGATTAAATATTCAGTTTATTTTTAAGGGAATATATGGTTTAATAATGAGGGGAGGGACAGCCGTTATGATGAAAAAAAGCGCACTCATATTAGGTAGTTTATGCATAGGTTTTAGTATGACAGCGTGTGACCAGAAGAAAGAAGTGAAGAAGAAAACAGCTATGTCTTCTACTATAACGGAAAATAAAAAGCAAGAGACTATTAATATAAATCATTTCTCAAATATTAATGAAGGAATGACTTATTTAGAAGTGAAAGATTTAATCGGTTTTGAAGGGGATTTACTCATAGAAGAAGGAGAAGAACATTCTACACGAATTAAGCAAATTTTTGCTTGGAAAGGAAACGATCCAAAATCATTTGCTGAAATTACATTTTTGGATGGAAAAGTGCATTCTAAAACACAGCAAGGTTTAAGTTAATAACTTGAAGGAGTGGGAGAGTTAAGCATGAATATACATACAGGGGAAATACAATTAGTTCCATATAAGGAGCAGTATAAAGAGATAATACAATCATTTACTTTACCAAGTGAACAAGTTCAATTTACGGCGAATCCAGGTGAATTACTGGAGAAAGCGAAAAATGATCGAACGAAAAATGTAGTTGTTATTTTAGACTATAACGGAGTACCTGTCGGTGTATTTATATTACAAACAGGTGACAGAGTACAGGAGTTTACAGAAAATAAGGATGCCATACTTTTAACTTCTTTTTCCGTTAATCACAATAAACAAAATAAGGGATATGCTAAAAAATCATTGGCGTTATTACAAGACTTTGTAAAATATTATTATCCAGTAAAAAATGAAGTGATTCTTGCTGTAAATGAAAAAAACATTCCGGCACAAAAGTTATATGAGAAAGTTGGATTTCAAGATAAAGGGTTTAGAAGAATGGGACCAATTGGACAACAATTCATATTACATTTACCTATAACGAGATAATGAGATAACAAAGCTTACTCTTGAAAAAAATCATGTAGTAAGTTTTTTAATTTGAGATATTTTCCGTACATGATATGTTATATGTATTAAAGTAAGTATTCGAGAAGCATGAAGGTGCAAAACAATTCGATTGTTAAGCATTTAAATACGTGAGGGGTAATCATATGACAATTTATATTGCACTACTACGGGGAATTAATGTAGGTGGACATAAAGTAATCAAAATGGGAGATTTGAAAATAATGTTTGAATCAATAGGGTTAAAAAGAGTGAAAACATATATTCAAAGTGGAAATGTAGTGTTTGAGTCAGAAGAAGAGATAAGTTTTTTAAAGGAACGAATTGAATGTGAAATTAAGAACGTTTTTGATTTCAATGTTCCAGTCATGTTACGAGCAAATGATGAATTTATTAATATTATTAAAAAGTGTCCTTACGAGACCCATTCGTTATTAGAAGGAGAAAGTGTACATGTGGCCTTTTTAGCTAATCCACTTTCTGAAGAAGACAGTAAGCGGTTACTTATGTACAAAAGTGACATAGAAGATTGCCATATCGAAGGAAGAGTAGTGTATTTATTTTTCAAAAAAAGCATTCGTAATTCTAAACTAATGAACCAGTTTCAAAAATTACATACGCCAGCTACAGTAAGGAACTGGCGGACTGTGAATAAGCTGAAAGCAATAGCAGAAGGTATTTAAACATAAAAAAGTGGTTTTCTGCATTTAGAAAACCACTTTTTTTATTTATATTGTTTGGCGACAATGAGTTCAACAATAGGGAAAATAAGAAAGGAAGAACAGAGTGCAATAAAGAGTGGAAGGTTTTTTACACCATCCAAATTGGAACCCATAGAAAATCCTTCCGAGCAGAGTAATATAAGGAACATAACACCTACAAGCACAAAATACGCGATTTTAAAGCTTTTATATGTAATTTGTTGTCCCATCTCATCTTGACTTTCTTTCGATACTCCGTTTGGATCTCCCCATGTAATATGATTAATTAAATTACTAAGTATTAAAGAAGCAGCGAAAATAGTCCCACCCAAAATTGAACCTTCAGTTATGTATTTGTATGTGCCATGTACAAGTATAGCGATTAAAGATAAAGTTATGATTACAAAAATAATTTTTTTAGTATTCAATATATAATTGCACCTCCACTTTTGTAAAAAACTCTTTACATCCATAGTATAAAATTGGAAAAGTTTTATATCAAACATTTTTTACATATGAAGTGAATGTTTATGATATTTTGTTTAAAGGATGAAGAAAAAATTACATTACATTTGAATGTAAAAGAATGGGCTCGCATATATTTGGAAGGGATGTCAGATTAATTTAGGGGGTAGTTATGTCTATTCTTTTAAAAGCTGGTGCAGATGCAGGAAATAATGGTTTGAAGTTAATGGTGAAAGGGCAGGAACCTATTTTTATTCCGAGTATTTATTCCTTATATATAGGTGAGTCTACGGGGTTGTTAGATGAGGGTGAAGTTTCATCGTCAGAATTAGAGAATCACATTGATGTGACCATTAGTTCTCCATCGCTAATGTTAAATAATGTACGATACATCGTTGGAGAAAAAGTGATTCAAGATCAATTAAAAGGTACTGAAGTGGAGAAAAAATCAAATAAATCTACTGATGAGTTAATGGTCATTACAATCCTTTCAGGTTTAGCGATAAGTGCTATGCGTCAAAGCCCTACTTCAAGTCATATTAATATTCGTTATGATTTATCTGTTGCTCTTCCAATGCAACTTATTACACAGGAAATTGCTGCTGAAAATGCGAAACGGTATATGGGTAATCACAAGGTCATATTCCATTATCCAAATGGACGCGATGTTACGATTAATGTTTCTATTGAGTTTTGTAAATGTCTACCTGAAGGCGCTTCTGGGACGTGGGGGATTGTATATGATGAGGAAGGAAATGTTGTGAAACATAAAATAGAATGTGAACAAAATCAAGTTTCAGAAATTGATTTTGTAGATAAAACTTTATTGTCTTTTGATATTGGCGCGGGGACAACGGAAGAAGTTGTTTCATTAGGGGTAAATTTCCGTCCGCAATTAAGTAAAGGATTATCGTACGGTGTAAAAGAAACGTTACTACAAATTATTACGAGATGGAATCGGAAATATCCTACGAAAACAATTGATAGCATTACAGAATTTAACCAAATTTATTTAAATGAAAAGCACCCAAGAAATGCATTGTTAGTTGAGGAATCGCAGCCAGCATTTTTAGGTTTAGCAGCACGTGTCGCAACGGATATTATTAACAAAATTGATGATATGAAAGACGATCCATATGTATTTATTTATGGTGGGGGCGCAGTTATTATTAAAAATAGCTTAAAAATGATTTTGAAACAAAAAGGACGCTTGAAAAATGTGATCTTTGTAGATAACCCGTTATTCACCAATGCTCGTGGGTTATTAGTATATACATGCTCGCCAAAATATAGAGAGCATAAGCAAAAAGAGTTAGGGTTTACAAACTTAACGATAAGTTAGTTGGTGGAAGTATGCGATCTAGGCGATATAAACGTGGTGATCGAGTGAAAATTAACATTAATAAATCAGTATCGCCTGAAATGATTGCTTGGCTTAATAAACAATCTAATCCAACTAATTTCTTTTTCTTTGCGGCCCAGCAATTATTTAAACAAGTAGGAGATATTGATGTATCAAAAACCTTGCCAAGTAGCCATGTTTTTTCTTTATATATAGAACCATCATCTCTATTAAAAGTTGAAATGAATCCATTTAAACACGTACCACTAGAAAATAGTAAATCCACCGAAAATGTAAAAAAAAAATCGTGGGAATCTGTTGACCAGTTAGATTGTCCATTTTTTTAAGCATAGAAAAATATAGGTAGAGCCCATCACTATACATACGAATGCAGTGATGGGTTTTTGATATTGTATCGTAATCTTTATAAAGTGAAACTATAATCAGTGGGGGTTTTGTTCATCCCCCACTGATTATTAGCCTTCACCAATCGGGCGTTTACGGGCAGTTTATCTCCCACCTAATTTCTTTGCTTCAGCTGAATTTTGAGGTGGGAGTTTTACTGCCCACAAATAGCGGGATAAATAGAAGGGGCAAAACAATTTGTGCCCCTTCTAATAGTTGTTCTTATCTTATACAGGATATATGTTCTGAAACTGCTTTAATAATTTTATCCCAGTCATCGGGATGAATCTCGTGCCCTGTACCTTCAAGGGATAATAGCTTTGAGTTCGGAATTTCATCAATAAGTGCGAGTCCATGTTCAAGTGGAAGAGCTGTATCGTCCGTACCATGAATTACTAAAGTAGGTACTAGTAACGACTTTAGTATACCTTCATAAGAATCATCACCTGTAAGGAGGGCGTGATTAAACATACTTAATAGATTGTTAGCACGTTCTATTTCTTGCTTTACTTGTTTTAAAGTTCTTGCTTCATCAAATATACGCTTTGATCCACAGAGTAGACGTGATCCTGTAATTAAATATTTCGCTATAACATCTTTATTTGTCCAATCTAAATTTGCACCATTAGCATGATGTGTCAAAATTCTTTCATCCATTGGAGGCAAATCACGAGTATTGTTATCAGATCCAATAACGCTTGTTGCTAGTAATGTTAAGGTCAAAATTCTTTCTGGGTGTTTTACTGCAGCAATTTGAGCAATCATACCTCCTAATGACATGCCAAAAAGGTGTGCCTTGTCAATATGATACGCATCGAGTACTCCGATTGCATCTTCAGCCATATCTGCTACAGTGTAATTGGAAGTCCCAGGCTCATATGTAACAGAACGCCCAACATCACGGTTATCATAGCGAATGACAAACATTCCTGTGCTAGCCAACCTTTCACAAAATTCTTCATCCCAATAAACCATTGAACACGTAGCTCCCATAATTAATAATATTGCTGGGTTATTAGGATTGCCAAAGCTTTCTGTACATATATCAATACCGTTTACTTTGAAAACTTGTTCACTCATAGCACACTCTCCGTTTCATTTAAAGGTCATTAATAAATAAAGAGAAATATAACTTTGGGTGTTTCTTAGGCGTAAATTAGATTGTATTTAAGTGAAATAAATGTTTTTTGCACTCATGATGCTTAATTAGTAGAAATAAATATCACCTCCAAACATATTTATGGTCATTCAAGGCGGAAAATTTTGAAAAATAATTGTTTGTTATTAAAATAAACAGCAAGGAGGAGAGGAAATGAAAGCAATTGTTATTAATCAATATGGTAGTGTTGAAGAATTACAAGAAAGACAAGTTCCAAAGCCGATTATTAAATGTAATGAAGTATTAATACGCATACACGCAACATCTGTCAATCCTGTTGATTGGAAAATAAGAAAGGGAGAATTACAAGAAAAGCTGCAATTTTCATTTCCAATTACATTAGGTTTAGATGTTGCTGGAATAGTTGAAGAAGTTGGAGAAGATGTGAATCATTTTAAAATAGGAGATAAAGTGTTTACGAAACCTGAAAATACAGGGAAAGGTTCTTATTCTGAATACATTACAGTGAAATCAAATTTAGTAGCGCAAATGCCTAATAATCTTAATTTTGAAGAAGCAGCATCTATACCTCTTGCAGGACTTACAGCTTGGCAAAGTCTTGTTGATTACGCGCAAATAAAAGAAAATGACCGAGTATTAATTCATGCTGGAGCGGGCGGAGTAGGGAGTTTTGCAATTCAAATCGCAAAATCATTTGGGGCCTTTGTCGCAACAACTGCAAGTAGTAAAAATGAAGAGTTTTTAAAGTATTTAGGAGCTGACCTTGTTATTGATTATAAAAAAGATAAATTTGAAGAGCTACTATCAGATTATGATATTGTGTTAGATACAATCGGCGGAGAAGTACAAGAAAAAAGTTTTCAAATTATTAAATCTGGTGGTGTTCTAGTTTCTATCGTTCATGAACCACGTCATGAAGTAAAGGGCATAAAATCAGGGTTTTTATGGTTGAAACCAAGCGGGAAGCAATTAGAAGAATTAACTAGTTTGATCCAGGATGAAAAGATAAAACCGATTATTAGTAAGGTTGTTCCGTTTAGTGAACAAGGAGTTAGAGAAGCTCATATTTTAAGTGAAAGTCAGCATGTTAGAGGGAAAATTGTAATTACGATGGAATGATATTTACATAAATATACGAGTGGTGACTATAAAAAATAAAAATTGTCACCACTCATATAAACTACAATTTTCGCATGACAAAAGTAATCGCATTCGTATTTAATTGAATGTGTTTACCGTTTCGTACAATATCATACGCTAAATTTTTTATTTCAACTTTTACTTCTTTCCATTCGGTATAAACACCTTTTAGTGTACGTATCATTTCTTCCGTAGAAAGGCTAATTTCAATTAAAGCATCTAATTCTTCTCCTGTTTCTAAATCTATTTCTTGAATGTTAGAGTTAACTATTAAACAATTGATACCGCCACTCTTTGTCCCATTTTTCATAGTGTGAAGCACTTTTTTAAAATCGTCTATTGATCTAACATGTTCTAAACTTGATACTGCAACGATGTAGTCATAAGTATTAGGAGCAATATAGTAGTCTTCAATTGCTGCTTGTTCCGTTTTTATGTATTCAAATACACCATATTCTTTGCTATAAACTTGTAACTTCATTAAAGCCGAATCAAGTAGATCAACACAAGTAACAGTGCCGCCACTATTCATAATTTTTTGTGCAATCGGAATACTGTTTCTACCGACACCAGAGCCAAGGTCAAGTATTTGTAGGTCTTTCTGTCCTTCAAAATAGTTCAGCATGCCCATAACTGTTTTAACAGGTTTATACAGCCAAGATCCTGCTTCGAATAATTTATATTGTTCATAGCAAAGATCGTGATATTTTTTCTCTTCTTGTCTTATGTAATCGATTCTGTTCATAGTGATTGACCTCAATTCATTAAAGATACATATAAAGTTCGATAAAAATATAGGTAAACCTTTTATTGGATTGGCATAAAAAAGATGTACTGTGAAAAAACGAAAGCCTTCTCACATTGCTCGAAAATAGCATATAACTATGAGGAGGAAGAAGTATATGATGTTTTATGTGAAAATGTATTGCGAGTATATGAAGGGAGTGAAAAGTATAAGCGATTTAAAGAGAAACCGAAAGTGACATAATGGTGTGATGATGTAGTCACAACATTCAACTTGAAGGAATAATGCATTTTTTAGATAGAGAAAATATGTGTTATTAATTTTCATTCAGAAAAATTTGACAATATATACGTTATAAATTATCATATGTAAAAACTAATATTCAAAATGGCATTGAAGAGAAGAGTAGTTAAGAAAGAATACGTACAGAGAGCTCTGGTAGCTGAGAAAGAGCGGTATACATCTTAATGAAAAAAGACTTGGAGCTGCGCAAGGAACTAATTAATTTAGGGATGGTGCGACGGGTTCTCCCGTTATAGAGATAGGGTATAAGCATATTTTGCCGTACCTGAAAAGGTTAATATGGTGACGTATTAACAAACTGAGGTGGTACCGCGAAGCTAATAACTCTCGTCCTCAAGATGAATAATCTTGGGGGTGGGAGTTTTTTTGTTGTATAAAACTGAAAATGTGAAAATACAATTGAGGTGAGTGGCATATGCATTGGGCGTATGAAGTAGCACATGAATTAATTAGAAAACATCCAAACAAAGAAACTTTTGTTTGTGCAGCTGGAATTAGTCCATCTGGTTCTGTTCATATTGGGAACTTCCGTGAAATAGTAACGACTTATTTCGTTGTAAGGGCTCTACAAGATTTAGGGAAAAAGACTCGTTTTATCTTTTCATGGGATGATTATGACAGGTTTAGAAAAGTTCCTAAAAATATTGATCCATCTTTTGAAAAATATATTGGTATGCCATACTGTGATATTCCTGATCCGTATGGGTGTCATAACTCGTACGCAGAGCATTTTGAAAAAGAGTTTGAGAAATCGCTCCAAACATTTGGGATTGAAGTGGAATTCATATATCAACATGCTGAATATAGAAGCGGAAGGTATAACGAAAACATATTAGAGTCTATGTATCAAAGAAAAGAAATATATGATATTTTAATGGGTTTTAAAACAGGAATACACCGAGAAGAAGATAGAGAAAACTTTTATCCCGTTACGTTATATTGTGAGAGCTGCGGGAAAGATGCAACAACTATTACACATTTTGATGAAGTATTAAAAACAGTTCGGTATGACTGTGAATGTGGAAATCAAAATAAATTATCCGTATTAAATACAAGTCAAATGAAACTGAATTGGAAAATCGATTGGCCGATGAGATGGATGATAGAGGATGTTATTTTCGAACCGGGCGGAAGAGATCATTCATCGGAAACCGGTAGTTATAATGTATCAAAAGAAATTGCAAGGAAAATATTCAATTGTGAAGCCCCTCAATATGTTGCTTATGATTTCATTGGAATTAAAGGGCATCATGAAAAAATGTCCAGTTCTTCAGGGAATAGTATTACACCTAGCGACTTATTAAAAGTGTATGTACCAGAAGTAATTCTTTTTATGTTTGCAAAATATAGGCCCGGCGCAGCTTTTCATATTGGACTTGATGAAGATGTGATTCGCAATTATACAGAGTATGAGAGATTGAAGGATAGTTATGAAAATAAAACACTCAAAAATGAAGATTTATTTGATGCAATTAAACTTTCTAAACTTGATAGCCGATTTAAAGAGTATCCAAAGTTTAATCAAGTAGCAGGGACTTTACCATTATTAAATTTTGATTCATCAGTTTTACAAGATATATTAGGAAAAATAGATAGGAGTTTTGCATTACCTGAAATGATAGCGATAAGTAATCGTGCTGAGTATTGGATAAGAAACTTTCAATCTAAAAAATTAATTGCGGTAAATAAAGAGAAAAATACGGAGTTTTATAACACATTAGATGAACGGCAGAAAAAATGGCTAGTAGAAGTTTGTAAAATAATTCGTTCTAATAACGATCATTCTAAACTAATGGAGCAATTGTATACGATTTGTCATCATGAAAATAAAAAAATAATGAAAGAAAATCAAAAACAATTATTTACCATTTTATATAGGCTCATTATGAATCAATCAAGTGGTCCACGTATACCATTATTAATACATGTGGTAGGCACAAGAAAATTCGTCACATTATTAGATTTCTAAAATACAGTTACAAAACAACGGAAGTACTCAATAGAATAAGTACTTCCGTTGTTTAATTTTTACTATCTTGAATACATTTTTGGACATTCATCGCCACTAGGCTCGTAAAAGCAATGGCTTTTAAATTGTCCTGCAAACGGCTGATTATACCATTCGGGCGGACAAGCTCCAACTGGACGGAAATACCAAAGAGCCCATCTTGCTGGCCAGCGCCATTCACCTTGTAAAACTTTTCTTGCGATTTCTTTTTCTGATTCACGGGCGCGTTGGTAAAAATATCCGAATTGCACTGCTTCGAACCCGCCAGGGCTTTGATATACTGCATCACGCACAGATCGAAGTTGTTTAAAATCTAAACAATCACAAAACACACGATTTACGACAACACAGCCAACAAGTTGTTCACCTTGTCGTCCTTCACCTTCAGCTTCAGCTCGAATTAAACGAGCTAGTAAATCAACGTCACTTTCGTTGTATGGAATAAGGGGCATTGTAATATCACCTTTCTTTACCTGTTATAGTAAAGAGTGTATGTTTCAAAATGAGCTAAGTGCATTTTTCTTGAAAATAACTACTGATTTTAAAAAGGAGCTTATACAGATAAAAGCTAATTATTATATAGAAGATAAAAACGAAAAAGGAGAGGTACTATGCATCGTATACATAAAGAACATATCATTTACGCAATGTCACCAGAAAATAATCCATGTATTGAAGTAGAAATTGGGAGCCGTCTTGTATTTGAAACATATGATTGCTTTGAAAATCAAATTGATTCTGAAGATGTTGTGTTTCAAGAATTAGATTGGAATCGAATAAATCCAGCGACCGGACCTGTACATATTAAAGGTGCAGAACCTGGTGATATATTAGTCGTAACGATTGAAAAGATTAAAATTGCAGAGCAGGGTGTTTTAACTACAGGTGCGAACCTAGGTGTAATGGGTGATGAGCTAAATGAAAATACAGTAAAAATTGTCCCAATACATAATGGACATGTTTCATTTTCAAATAAACTGCAAATTCCAATTAATCCAATGATTGGTGTGATTGGTACTGCACCGAAAGAAGAGAGTATTTCATGTGGTACACCGCATGATCACGGCGGGAATATGGATTGTAAAGAAATCAAAGAAGGTACAACGTTATTATTACCTGTAAATGTTCCTGGTGCTCTTTTAGCATTAGGCGATTTACACGCTGCGATGGGTGATGGTGAAATTGGTGTTAGTGGAGTAGAGGTTGCTGGTGAGGTAACTGTAACTGTTCAGACTATAAAAGGAAAGAAATGGCCATTACCATTGGCTATTCAAAAAGAAAAAATAATGACGATTGCTTCAGAGAAATTGCTAGATGATGCAGCGAATCGTGCTGTACGTAATCTGGTGACATTTTTACATGAAGAATTAGAAATGTCTAAAGCTGATGCAACTCTTTTATTATCAGCAGCAGGTAACTTAAAAATTTGCCAAGTTGTGGATCCACTAAAAACGGCGCGGATGGAACTAGGAAGGGAATATGTGGAGAAGTTAGGATTTTCTCTAAGTGAATTTCATATTAAATAAGAAAAATAGAAAAAGGATACTTTTGCATAAAAGTATCCTTTTTCTATTTTACGGATTTTGTGAAAAGAGGTAGTATTTATTTATATAAGTATATTTGAGATTGTGGATCAAAAAGGAGTTCAGAGATGGTTAAAATTATGATTGTTGAAGATGATATGAAAATTGCGGAGTTATTATCAACATATGTTGCGAAATACGGTTACCAAGGAATTATTGTAACGAATTTTCAAAATGTGTTAGACATATTTTTAGAAGAACAACCGGAGTTAGTGTTATTAGATATTAATTTACCAAGTTTTGATGGTTACTATTGGTGTCGTCAAATTCGCGGGGTTTCCACATGTCCAATTTTATTTATTTCGGCTCGTGAAGGTACGATGGATCAAGTTATGGCGTTAGAAAATGGTGGCGATGATTTTATTCCGAAGCCGTTTCATTATGAAGTTGTAATGGCGAAAATTCGTAGTCATTTAAGACGTGCTTATGGAGACTATGCACCGAAACTAGAAGAACGAATGGTTGAGCAACAAGGTCTTAGTTTATATCCCGAAAGACTTGTATTAAAACTTAGGAACCAAGAGGTTGATATAACGAGAAACGAAGCCATTTTATTAGAGATGTTAATGAAAAACTATCCGCGTGTTGTGAGTAGGGAAGTATTATTAAATAAATTATGGGATAGTGAATCCTATGTTGATGATAATACATTAAGTGTAAATACAACACGTGTGCGTAAAAAGTTAAAAACGTTACAAATTGAAGGAGCAATTGAAACAATTCGTAGTGTTGGATATAGATTACATATTACTTGGGATAATGGTATGGAAAAATGATAAGGCTATTTATACGTGATCATATACCACTTATTTGTTTTACTGCGATCCAACTACTAGCCATATTCTTAGTTTATTGGTTTGATGGGCATAATCATATTTCAACGGCATTATATGCAATGTTTTTAGGTGCTTTTTTTATGGTGAGTTATTTAGTATTTCGTTATTTTACACATCGATCTTTTTATGAACGTTTAGCAAATCCGTTGCAATCTTTGGATGAATCTGTTCAAAAATCTGATTTTGCAGTTTTATCTACTGCTCTCCAAGATTTGCTCGAAGTACAATATCGACATTATCAAAATCAGCTCCAGTTACAAGAGAGGAAAAATAATGATCATTTAACCTTTATGAATCAGTGGATTCATCAAATGAAAACACCTTTATCTGTAATAGAATTAATTACACAAGATGAAGTGGATTCACGTTTTGAAAGTATTAATGAGGAAACAGATAGGTTGAAAAAGGGGTTAGAGATGGCACTGTATGTCGCACGTTTAGAAGCATTTACACAAGATTTTTATGTAGAAAGAGTACAACTACATAAAATAGTGAATGATTCCGTGCATGAACATAAACGCTTTTTTATTCGGAATTTTGTATACCCAGAGCTTGAAATTGATAAGAGTATTACTGTAGAAAGTGATGCGAAGTGGTTACAATTTTTAATTGGACAAATAATATCGAATGCGATTAAATATTCATCAGGTAGTAGAGAAAAGATTAAAGTGAAAGCACGTAAGGAAGGTAATACAGTTGTACTTGAAATTACCGATAGTGGCGTAGGGATACCGAAGCAAGATTTACCAAGAGTATTCAAACCTTTCTTTACAGGAGAAAACGGTAGAGATTTTAAAGAATCAACTGGAATGGGGCTCTATCTTGTATATGAAATTACGAAACAATTAGGACATAGTGTAGGAATCCATTCAGAGGTTGGTAAAGGTACCGTTGTACGAATAATATTTTTTAATGTGTAAAAAGTGATTCAGGCTAAAGAACTTTTAAGATAAGTTTTTTAGCCTTTTTTTGTAATACTGATACAATTTGAGAATGTAAAATTATTTACATAAGAGAAGATAAACTCAACTGAAAAGAAAAAAGAACAACTAGTCATACACATGCTTTTTAGTAATAAAAGTGCTTTTTGGGTAATTGATAATGACTGGAGGATTGAAATGGATATTCGAAAAATGAGATATTTCATAACGGTGGCAGAAGAATTAAACTTTAGTCGTGCAGCAGAACGGCTTAGGATGGCACAACCTCCTTTAAGCCAAGAAATTCGTAAATTAGAAGATGAATTGGGCGTTCAACTTTTTCATCGAACAAAAAGAATGGTTGAACTAACCAGTGCAGGGAAAATATTTTTAGAAGGTGTGCGGCAAACGTTGCTTCAAGTAGATAGAACTATTAAAGAAACACAGCTTGCGGATGAAGGGAAGATAGGACATTTAATCATCGGTTTTGTCGATTCTACAGAAACCGTTATAGACATATTAAAAACATTTCGAGAACGGTTTCCTAAAATTCAGCTCATATTACGCGAGATGACAACAGACCAGCAAATAAAAGCGCTCTATGAAAAACAAATTCATATTGGATTTATTCGTTCCAATCAGAATAATGAAATATTAGTTTCCGAAGTTTGTTCTGAGGAATGTTTAATATTGGTTTTGCATGAAGATCATCCTTTAGTTTCGTTACCTAACATATCAATCAAATCATTAATTGATGAACCATTTATTTTATTTCCCCGTCATTTCGGTACAAACTTTTATGATTTAATTATTAGTTACTTTTGGGAGCATGGAGTCAGCTTAAATATTGTTCAAGAAGCGATTCAAATGCAAACGATTGTGAATTTAGTTGCAGCAGGAATGGGGATTTCTGTCGTTCCATCATCAGTGGAAAGTTATAAAAAATCGGGAGTCATATATAAAGAAATTCAAGAAAATACCCCGAAAATAAATTTATATGCTGGATGGAGACTAGATGAAAAGTCTGTTGTGTTAGAGAACTTTTTAACAGTTGTTAGAGAGGTTTATATGACTTCACAATTTGAATGTAAAAGATAAAAGCCCATCTTTATAGGATGGGCAGTGTGGATTTGGAAAGGAAAGCTTCTTTATAGGGAGGATTCACTGATGTTTTAACCAGTTTTGCTCGGATCGTACTCAATGAAACCTTTTAGTACACCATCAATTTGATCCATAATTTCAGGTTGTAATTTAACACTAGATGCAATTACGTTTTCTCTTATTTGCTCCGGATTTGATGCGCCAATAATTGCAGAGGAAACAGCTGGATTTTGTAGTACCCAAGCAACTGCGAGTTGTGGTAGGGTAAGATTAGTTTCTTGTGCGATGGGATTGAGTTTCTGAATTGCAGTGAGTACATCATCACTCATCCAACGTTGTACGAGTTTGTGGAAAAATGGTTTGCCAGCATCTGAATTAGCACGTGATTGAGTCGGCAAGGGTTTACCAGGTTGATATTTTCCTGAGAGAATACCTTGTGCAAGGGGAGACCAAACAACTTGACCAAGCCCCTCACGTTGACATGTTGGTATTACATCAGTTTCAATAACTCGCCACAACATCGAATATTGAGGTTGGCTAGCGATAAGTGGAATGTTCAATTCTCGTGCAAGTGCTGCACCGCGGGTAATTTGTTCTGATGTCCATTCACTTACGCCTAAGTAAAGGACTTTACCTTGTCTTACAAGATCAGCAAAAGCTAACATCGTTTCCTCAAGAGGAGTTGTTGAGTCAAATCTATGTGCATAATAGACATCAATGTAGTCTGTCTGCAACCGCTGTAACGATGCATTGCAATTTTCTATAATATGTTTTCTCGATAATCCACGATCATTTTTTCCAGGTCCGGTCGGATGGCATACTTTTGTACATAGTTCTATGCTTTCTCGGCGTATACCTTTCAAAGACCGGCCAAGTACTTCTTCGGCTATAGTGTCCGAATAGACATCAGCAGTATCGAACGTAGTAATTCCGACATCTAGTGCGGCTTTTACACAATCATTTGCAGTATCTTCATTTACTTTTCCACCATGGTTAATCCAGTTCCCGTATGCAATCTTACTTACTGTTAATCCACTGTTTCCTAGTTTACTAAATTCCATTGTAGTATCCTCCTTTTAAAATGATATCTTTATTATAAGAACTGAAATGTAATATGTATAATATATAATTAATGATAAATTTATATAAAAATTATATAAGGAGGAGTATATAGAAGTTTATAGATTGGGAAATCTAAAGCAAGAAGAACTTGAAAATGTAGTTTGTGCTTTATTGATATGAAGTGCAAAGAGGGGAAATTTTTTTGCAGTACATATAATAATATTTACGCATACAATACCACTATGGTACAATATGGTTACTAACGACGGAAAGGAATGATGGGTGGACGATGATTAACTAATCTTATTTTTACAAATTGAAATTAAATAAATTTCAATTTGTAAAAAATAGGATTAGTCTGCCCAATTCCATTCAACGGTATTGCTATTTATTATGCGTAATAGCTTATTTGGGTATAAATATGTTAACGACTAATCCTGCCAAATTAATTTGGGAGGATTTTTTTGTTCTCCCTTAATGAAAGGGATCGGTAATATGAAAGAAATTTTAAAATTAAATGATGTTTATGTTGAGATAAAGGAAAATACTTTGTTAGAGAAAATGAATGTTACAGTAAAACAAGGGGATGTTATCGGATTAATTGGTAAAAACGGTGCCGGTAAATCAACGTTACTTCAATTAATAAATGGGAAGATTGAGCCATCAAAAGGGATTGTTGAATGGCAGCAAATGAATATGACAACGGCATATGTTGAACAAGAAATAGAATCTTTTATTAGTAATGATATGATTGCAAAAGAAGCAGAACTTCTTGCGAAATGGGGCGTGCCAACGAACGATTTTCTTACTTTAAGTGGTGGTGAAAAGCTGAAAGTTCGACTAGCAAAAGGATTTGCCGAAAATCCTAATTTATTAATATTAGACGAACCGACAAATCATTTAGATGAGATGAGTACGGAATTTCTCATTAAGCAAATAAAAAATATGAAGGGTACAGTTATCGTTGTATCGCATGATCGATACTTTTTAGATGTTGTCGCAACGAAAATATGGTCAATTGAGGAAAAGAAACTAATTGAGCATAGCGGTAATTATACGAGTTATATGAAAGCACGTGAGCATACAAGAATGACGCAGCAACGTGAATATGAAAAACAACAAAAAAAGATAGAACAAGTAGAAACACATATAAAAGAATTAAGTTCATGGTCACAAAAGGCACACGCACAGTCTACAAAACAAGAAGGAGTTAAAGAGTTTTATCGTGTAAAAGCGAAGCGAATGGATGCGCAAGTGAAGTCAAAACGAAAACGTCTCGAAAAAGAGCTGGAGAAAACGAAAGTAGAACGTGTGAAAGAAGAGTATTCAGTGGAGTTCTCTATTCAAGCGAATAAAAAAGTAGGAAAACGCTTTTTAGAAGTAAAGAAATTAAAAAAAGACTTTCATGGAAAGACATTATTTGAAAACGTTAATTTTACAATCCAGCACGGTGAGAAGGTTGCGATTGTTGGACCAAACGGTAGCGGGAAAACAACATTACTGAAGATGATTATGGGAACGGAAACTGTACAAGGAGAAGTATGGATTTCACCATCTGCAAACATCGGTTATTTAACACAAGAAGTATTTGATTTACCACTGGATAAAACACCAGAAGATTTATTTTTTAAAGAGACATTTGAAGAAAGAGGAAAAGTCCAAAATTTAATGAAACATTTAGGATTCCAAGCTTCTCAATGGAAAGAACCGATTGAGCATATGAGTATGGGGGAACGAGTAAAATGCAAGTTAATGGCTTATATTTTAGATGAAAAAGATGTACTTATTTTAGATGAACCGACGAATCACCTTGACCTCCCTTCACGTGAACAGCTTGAAAATACATTAGCTGAGTATAATGGAACACTCGTTATAGTTTCTCACGATCGATATTTCCTGGAGAAAACAACTAACACGAAACTCGTGTTTTTAAATAATACGATACAAAAGCAGCTAGAGGAACTTATTAAAACAAGAGATGATATTGAAGAGCTACGTTTAACATTAGAAACAGAGAGACAAGAAGTATTAGGTAAATTAAGCTTTTTAACTTCTAACGATAAAGAATATAAAGAACTTGATGAACGATTTATAGAACTTACGAAGCAGATTAAGGCGCTTTAATGTAATTAAGGGGGATTAACATGGGAGAAGAGAGTTCGACTAATTTATTTAGAATAGACTGTGGAGATATATACTTGCAAGAGTTTACTATCAAAGATGCGGAGAGTATTTATAAAATATCGAATCAACCGGAAATAGAACAGTTTTTACCAGACTGGAAATCAACGAAAGAACAAAGGATTGACTGGGTTATTAATGATGAAATACCAGCAAACAAAGCATTTCTTGATGCAGTGACAAAAACGTCTAACATAGATGATCATATATTAAAGCTAGGAATATTTAATAAAGATACAAATGAATTTATTGGATGGTGCTGCACAAGCATTAAAGAAGAACTCCCTTCACCAAATAGAGAAATAATGTATGCTATTTCAAGCGAGTATCAAAGCAATGGTTACGCTACGAAAGCGACTAAAGGGTTAATTGATTATTTGTTTAAAAATACAAATGTAGATGTCCTCAACGCAATTGCTTTAATTAACAACGTACCATCAAATAAAGTTATTGAAAAATGTGGATTTACTTATTTGAGCCAACAGACGATAGAAAACCAACTATATAATCATTATTTATTAAGCAAATCAGAGTGGATAAAAAATATTGCTCTTTAAAAGAATCTATAATGGAATGTAAAAAAGCTTAGAGCTAAAACTCTAAGCTTTTTTACATTCCATTATACCTGTTACCATATCAAAGAGACAATTTGGATGGCTTCTTACCGGATTTTCTCATCAAAAAACAAGGGGATTAAGCTGTACATGCGATAATCATTTTATAAAAAATCATATATGAAAAGGGGTTTGGATAATTTTGTCGAATGCATTTATCTATGAAAACACCACTTTCTTACTCAAATTATCCTAAAAATGAATCATTTTGATCTCAAATAGAAGAACGAACGGCAAAAGTGAAGGTGAGCGAAGTTTTGCATATAAAACTTACGGTTGAGTGTTAGTGGATTAAAAGTTTTAAGTTATGAAATAGATTAAATGAGGGAGGGGAACGCATATCATAATTTGGTTTCGTCACTTGCCACAGATAAGTATGGATTTTTCAGAATGGACTCCGTTTATTAAGAATAATTGGTATCAAAAGCATTATATGAAGTTTGTATATCTACTTCAAATAATCATTTTTCTGATACCAAATTACTTTGGAATAGGTTTCACTCATATTAATATATTGTATCTAATCATAATAGGTATCTTTGTCTTCATCATTCACGAATGTCTACACATTTTGGTCATAAGTAACAAAGGTGATATTAGCTTAACATGTAGTGGAATATTTTTTTGGCTAAATACAAATGCAACCCTATCCAAAGCGAGATTTTGGGTCTTTATGAGCTTACCCATAATTGTATTATCGGTAGCCCCTGCATTTATGTCGTTCTATGTATCAGGAAATATTAAATCAATCATATTATTTGTATGTTGGATAAACGCAATAATTTCCGCCTCAGATATTTACAATTCATTTTTAATTGTAATGAAACCGAAGAACTCAGTATTTTGCAGAGGATATTATCAAGTGAAATAGTATTAAAAGTATTATTTAATTATATTTCAATTTAAGAAATTAGTTAAAAATATAATATTTGAAAGTAAAAAGACCGATAATACAATCGGTCTTTTTTCATTAATATAATAAAGATTAGAAATAAATAGCATTGTATTTCATACTACCCTGCGAATATTATAAGATAGATATAAATTGATTATAGTTTGAAAATAGGTTTGTTATCAGTTTTTTCAGAAATCTTACAAGCGTGTAAGATAAATGAAAGATGAATCAATATGTGCTATAAAACAATTCATTTACACTATATTGTGAGAAGTGCAAATGAAGGGAGAATATAAATGGAAATTCTACATGCAAAAAGTATTAGTAAAGTATATAAAGGGAAAGTACCTTTTAAAGCATTGGTAGATATTGATTTATCAATTCAAGAAGGTGAATTTATAGGGATTATGGGGCCATCAGGGAGCGGGAAAACAACGTTATTAAATATGGTATCTACTATCGACTCTCCAACATCGGGAGAAATATTAATAAATGGTACAAATCCATTCCAGTTGACATCAGATAATTTGGCTTTATTCCGTAGGAAACAATTAGGATTTGTTTTTCAATCATTTAATTTACTTAGCACACTTACAGTAAAGGAAAATATCGTATTGCCGATGACATTAGATGGTGTTTCTGTACAAGAAATGAACGAACGAGTTGAAGAAATTGCAGAGAAATTAAATATTACAGATATATTGAGTAAAAGAACTTTTGAAATTTCAGGGGGCAAGCTCAAAGAACAGCAATTGCTCGTGCAATTGTTCATAAGCCGCAATTATTACTTGCAGATGAACCAACAGGGAATTTAGACTCTAAATCTTCAAATGATGTAATGGAGATGCTAGATACTTTAAATAAAGAAGAAAAAGCTACGATGATGTTAGTTACACATGATCCGTATGCAGCGAGTTTTTGCAGCAGAGTCATATTTATTAAAGATGGTCAACTATATAACGAAATTTATTGTGGTGAAAGTAGGCAAGCATTTTATCAAAAGATTATGGATGTCCTTTCTTTGTTAGGAGGGAAAAGGCATGACTTTTCGTCAGTTCGCATTTAATAATATTTTTCGCAATAAGCGTACATATGCAGCTCATTTTTTAAGTAGTGCATTTTCTATTATGATTTTCTTTACGTATGCTCTTTTATTATTTCATCCTGATTTACAAGGTGAGTTGAAATCGACAAGTGCAACAATAAGTGCATTTGGTACATTGGGATTTTCAGTTTCGCAAGGCTTGATTTTTGTATTTTCATTTTTCTTCATTCTATATTCAGTTAGTTCATTTTTAAAAACGCGCAAGAAAGAATTTGGGATATTAATGATGCAAGGTATGTCAATGAGACAGCTTAAGAAATTATTATTAATTGAAAATATGTTGATTGGACTTGGCTCAATTTGTATAGGAATTCTCATTGGACTCATATTTTCTAAACTAGTTTTATTGATAAGCGCAAGTGTATTAATGATTAGTAATGGTTTGCCTTTTTATATACCAGTGCAGGCCGTATTATTAACAGTTATCACATTTCTTTTATTATTTTTAATTGTTTCGCTCGTTACATTTAAAATGATAAAAGTAACAGAACTTGTGGAACTTATACAAGCAGAGGAAAAGCCAAAGCCAGAACCGAAAGCATCAATTTTATTATCGCTACTTTCTTTAATTAGTATAGGGTATGGATATTTTTCAGTATTTCGCTTTATCCCAAGTACTAATTTTATTACGCTTGGAATAGGGGTGCTCCTAGTAATTATAGGAACGTACTTTTTATATACACAGTGTAGCGTTTATATATTGCACCTTGCGAAAAGGAGAGAATCTTTCTTTTTAAAGAGAACAAATATATTAACATTTTCTGAATTAATTTACCGTATGAAAGATAATGCAACGATGTTTTTTATAGTATCTATTGTTTCAGCAGTTGCATTTACAGCGATTGGTACAACAGCTGCAATTGGAAATAGGGATTTGGTAAGGATGACAAATCCGTATACATTTTTGTATGGAAGTTTTGAAAACGACAAAGTATTAAATAAAAATCTTTCTATTATAAAAAAACACCTTTCTGATGCTAATATTCCGTATCGAATGGCTTCATCTTCATATATATACACGGAAAATGGTGTAGATGTAATGAAGTTAAGTGAATATAACGATCTTGCTAAAGCGCTAGGCTATCAACAAGAAACAATAGAAAAAGAAGATGAAATTTTATTAATTCCTGGAGTCGTATCACAAAAACAAGAATTTAAAAATGGCGAGTATAAAAAGAATATAGAAGTCATTCAAGGAGATTGGACAAAGACATTTCATGTGAAAAAAGCTGTAGAAAATTTAGTTTTACCACATGATTCTAGAACTATTTATATCGCTGTTAAAGATCAGGTATATGATGGAATCCCTCTTACTAGTGACCCAGTTAATAAAGACAGTCAATATCGTACTTACGGATTTGTTGTAGACGATTGGATGAAAACGAAGGGAATTTCAAACGAATTAATTAGTAGATTTGAGAAAGATACTAGAGTAGGTAATTTTCAATTTCGGGCTTTAACTATAGATTTGTTAAGTGCAAAGCAAACGAATGGATTATTACTTATGGCAAGTGTTTTAGTCGGAATCGTCTTTTTCACATTCGCTGCTAGTTTTATTTATTTCCGATTATATACTGATTTGGATCGCGATCAACAGCAATATAAAATGATTTCGAAAATGGGGTTAAGTAAACGAGAATTAAAAAAAATTGTAACGAGACAGTTATTATTAATGTTCTTCTTACCGATTGTTGTTGCAGTGATTCATACTGTAGTCGCTTATACGGCATTACAGCAATTAGTCGATTTTTCTATAATTAATAGCTCTATCGTTATTTTAATTTCATTTATATGTATACAAATATTATATTTCTTTATAACCCGTTGGCGTTACCTGCAAAAGCTTTATAAGGTTATGGAGCAATAGAGTTTATTAGCTTGTAAGACTACATTAAAGTATGTGGAAAAAATGAACTGTATGATGAAAGGAAACGCGATGAAAAGAACTTTAACTATTTTTATGTTAACGATACTACTATTAATAAGTTTTAGTGCATGTTCTAAAAAGGAGAATCCATTTCCTGCAAACGGTTTATTAATCATTGGAAATGAAAATAAAATTTCACCAATTATTAATCGTTATCAAGAAATTACGAAAGAAAAAGAAGTGTTTTCTGTGAAAACAGGTACTTATGGAAACGGACAGGTATTAATTTTAAATGAGTCTACAGCACAAGCATTGATTAAAGCTAAAGTTTTCCGTAAACGAGATAATGGCTCCAATTTTATGCCTGTAAATACGTTACCGAAATTCCCAAAAGAGGGTTCTCTACTGTTTGCACAAGAAGACGAAAAGACTTTGAAAAGTATTAAATTAGAAGGAAAAGAGGTCCCTGTCATATACAATAGTGACGCTTGGATAGGTAACAAGCGTAATTATCCAACGCAATGGTATGTGATTGTATCCAAAAATAATATATATAAGGAAATAAAAGCAAATGAAACAAAAATGCATCTTCTTCAATTAAAAAAATCTTTAGGTGACGAAAAACCTAAAATGTCGACAGATAATACATTGGTTAATGAAAATGTAAAAGTAAGAAAACTAATTAAAGATTTTGAGGGAGAAGTATCAGTTCAGTTTTTAACGATTGAAGAAAAATCTTAAAAAAGAGTTCAAGGTTGATAAAGTTTCTATCAACCTTGAACTCTTTTTAGTTATAGACCATTCAGATAACATAGTTTACATGACTTCATTTAATCGAGTCTCGCTCGTTTCTTCAATCGCATTTGAATGTTGAACCGAACCATTTTGAGATTCCTTTTCTTTACGAAATTTCTGTAACATTTCTAAAATCATCCATAAAGGTACACCTTTGTCTTTTAGCATTTTCCATAAGTCTAATTCGCTAAATTTATGATCCGCTTGTTTCATTTCTTGTTCAGATGTACGAATATCAAATTTGATTAGATCATTAGATTTCTTATCTTCATGCTTAGTAGAAGAGATAGTATTATGCTCAAGATTAGATGGGGTTATTTTAGAAGGTTGAGATAATGTATGAATGTTTAATCCGACTTGCATGCTTTTTTCCTCCTTTTCAAGCAATGAAATTAGTTTTCTTATGATTTTTAAATCCATTTAACATGAGGAAACTATATTTAATTATAAATTCAAATAATCAGATTTACAAGTTGTGTTATAAAAAGTAAATGATTACTAGAATTAATATTTATCAACATTTGTATATGTTTTCTATATATACAACGTATATAAAATACTTTACATTATGTTTAAGTTGCAAACTAAGTTTGTATTTTTTTTCAAAGATAAATGTAAACGTTTTATTGAGGGGGAGAAAGTATGGGGAAATTATTTTTAAAAGTATGTTTTTTCGCATTAGTGACTGTTTGTTCATTCGCAGCGAAAACAACATACGCTGAAGAGAGACAACAAAATAATTATCCTATCATTTTAGTGAATGGATTTGCTGGATGGGGTAGAGAGGAAATGCTAGGGGTAAAATATTGGGGTGGTGTTCATGATATACAAGAAGATTTAAAAAGAAATGGTTATACAGTACATACTGCAGCTGTTGGACCAGTTTCTAGTAACTGGGATCGTGCATGTGAATTATATGCGCAAATTAACGGTGGAATAGTAGACTACGGTGCGGCACATGCTGAGAAACATGGACATAATCGTTTTGGTAGAACTTATAGTGGATTTGCACCGAATTGGAGTGAAACAAATAAAATTCATTTAGTTGGGCATAGCATGGGTGGACAAACGACAAGAACATTAGTGCAGTTATTAAAAGAAGGAAGTTATGAAGAAAAAGATTATGTGAAAAATCATCCGAATACAAAGATATCACCACTATTTGAAGGTGGCAAATCGTATGTTCATAGTGTTACAACTTTAGCAACTCCTCATAACGGTACAACACTCGCGGACGGAAGTCTTCTGTTGCCGTTCGTTAAAGATTTACTCATTACAGCTGCAAGTTTAGGTGGAAACAATAATTTATCATTATATGATTTTAAATTGGATCAATGGGGTATAAAAAAGAATACTGGAGAGTCCTTTTTCCAATATACTGATCGTATTTTAAATAGTTCAATTTGGGAAAATACAAAAGATATAAGTCAATGGGATTTAAGTACTGATGGAGCAAAGGAGTTAAATAATTGGGTAAAGACGCAATCGGATGTATATTACTTATCCTATAGTGGACATGCATCGCAAGCAGCACCAATAACAGGTTTACATTTACCTCATATAACGATGAATAAAGTGTTAATGGGGAATGCATTTTTCTTAGGTTCCTATGCAAGATATGAAGAGAATCGAACATTAATAGATACTTCTTGGTGGCAAAATGACGGTGTAGTAAATACAAATTCTATGATTGCACCTTCATCTAATATTGCTGCAAATGATAATGAGTCTTTACAGGTTGGAAAATGGAATCATATCGAAACGAAAGCAAATTGGGACCATCTTGATATGGTAGGATTAAGCGTTTCAGACACGTTAGGTTTTTCTAATATTCAAGAGTTTTATAGAACAATTGCAGAAAAATTATCACGGTTACCGAAATAGATAATAATAAAGCGCTCTCGATGGAATTCGAGGGCGCTTTATATTATATTGAAAGAGGGATTTGGCAAAAAAAACATGGGGTGATCTTATGAAAATTCAAGTTGTATTATCGGGGTATGGGACAGTTGGTAAAGAATTTATTAAATTATTAAACGAAAAATATTTATATATAAATGAAACATATGGAATTGACTTAGTTGTTAGTGGAGTGATAGGAAGAAATATTGCAATACATAACGGAAAAGGTTTGCAGATTAATGATTTATTGACGTATGGTGATGGTTCTGCTGCAATTGAAAAATATATCGAACATTATCCAGAGGAACGCGGAACGATTAATATAAATGGTACTGTATTGGTTGAATCAACTGCTACAAATCTTAAAAATGGAAATCCAGGGAAACAGTATATGAAACAAGCTATTGAAAATCAAATGGATATAGTAGCTATTTCAAAAGGTGCACTTGTTACAGCTTGGAGTGAACTGAATACAGCAGCACGTATTTCAGGCTCACGCATTCGATATAGCGGTGCAACTGCCGCTGCGTTACCGACATTAGACATTGGACAACTAAGTTTAGCAGGTTGCCATATTGAAAAAATAGAAGGAATATTGAACGGGACAACAAATTATATTCTTACAAAGATGCATGAAGAATATAAGACGTTTGAAGAAGCATTGCAAGAAGCACAAAATAAAGGAATTGCGGAGACTAACCCGTTATTAGATATAAGCGGGATGGATAGCGCTTGTAAATTATTACTTTTGACGAATAGTTTAATGGGAAACGATTATTCACTCAAAGATATAAAAATAAACGGAATAGAGCACGTTACAACGCAACAAATTCAAAATGCAAAGGAACAAAATAAATCAATTAAATTAATTGCATCAGCATATAAAGATGATAATGGAAAAGTAAACCTTAGTGTACAACCTTGTAATTTAGAGAAAGAACATCCGTTAGCAAATATAAATGGCACGGAAAAAGGAATTACGTTCTTTACAGATACAATGGGACAAGTCACTACAATTGGTGGAGCTTCTAATCCACGCGGAGCTGCCGCTGCTGCTTTAAAAGATGTAATCAATTTATATCGAAATGATTTATAGGCTTTATAACCGTACCGCTATTAATAAAAAATACATATGTAGTGGACCTTTTGAGAATGAAATAAATATGTAAAAATAATTGCAGGGGGTAAGAAATTGTTTAAAGATTTTAAAGTTGTAAAAGATCGTCCCGTTTATATTCAATTAAAGGATTATTTAAAAAAGATGATTATGAAAGGGCATTTGTTGGGGGACCAAAAAATTCCATCAACAAGGGAACTGAGTGAATTATTATCAGTGAGCAGAAATACAGTACTCTCTGCATATGCGGATTTAGAACAAGAAGGACTCATTTATGCAGTTAAAGGAAAAGGAAATTTCGTTGCGAAGGTGGATATAAGTAACACCTCGTCTGTTGAAATAGATTGGAAAAATAAACTTAATACAGTTACCACATTAGCGGATGAATTAGACTTAATGAAGCATGGAGTTCGCTGGGAAAAAGGAATGATTGTTTTTAATAGTATAGCCCCGGACGAAAAGCTATTTGATGTTGAAAATTTCAAAAGAGCTTTTCTTACTCGTATGTCCATTGAAGGGGATATCGTATTGAACTACGGATATGCAAAAGGTTATAGACCGTTAATTAATTATTTACTTCATTACATGGAAATGAAAGGTGTAGATATTTCGAACAAAGATATTCTAATTACAAATGGATTTACAGAAGGATTAGATATTGTGTTATCTTCTTTATCGAAGAAATCAGGGCGTGTTATTTGTGAGAACCCAACTCACCATGCTGCATTGAAGCTTTTTCGTTTACATGGACTTGAAGTTCATGGAATTAATATGAATGATGATGGTATTGATACGAATGAAGTAGAAAAAAGTTTGCGTGAAAAGGATTTTGATTTCGCGTATTTAATCCCTTCTTATCATAATCCGACTGGTATTGTTACGAGTTCGGAGAAAAGAACGGAATTGATGAGGTTATTTTCAAAATACAAGATCCCTATTATAGAGGATGGGTTTAATGAAGAATTACGTTATTCGGGTTCACATTTATCGCCATTATTAACTTTTGCAGGGGCTGGTAATAATGTGATTTATATTAGTAGCTTTTCAAAGGTACTTTTCCCTGGTTTACGTGTAGGTTGGATCATTGCAGATAAAGAACTGATACATTATTTAGAAAGTGTTAAAAGAGCCAGAACCATTCACACATCTACGTTAGATCAAGCTGTTCTGTTTCAATATTTACATGAAGGATATTTTGAAAAATATTTAAAAAAAGCAAGATCTGTTTATAAGAAAAAATATGAGTTAGCTGTTGGGGCGTGTAATCAGTACATTCCGTTTAAAAGAATGACTGGAGACGGTGGACTTCATTTGTTTATAGAGTTGGAAGAAAAAATTCAAGCCCGCACACTTTTACAAAAGTGTTATGAGAAAGGAGTTACGTTTTCTCCTGGAGATGTTTTTTACTCTGATGGAGGAGGAGCGAACACATTCCGATTAGGATTTTCACGTTTGAAAGAACAGGAAATTGTTAGCGGGATTCAAATAATTGGTGAAACTTTAAAAAATGAAACTTGGAGTTGAGAAAATGAGAATTGGCGTTATTATGGGAGGAGTATCCTCTGAAAAACAAGTATCAATTATGACTGGGAATGAAATGATTGCACATTTAGATAAGAGTAAATATGAAATCGTTCCAATTACGTTAAATGAAAAAATGGATTTAATTGAAAAAGCGAAAGACATTGATTTTGCATTGCTAGCATTACACGGAAAATACGGAGAAGATGGTACGGTTCAAGGGACGCTTGAGAGTTTAGGTATTCCATATAGCGGCAGTAATATGTTATCTAGCGGTATATGTATGGATAAAAATATTTCAAAAAAGATTTTGCGTTATGAAGGAGTAGAAACACCAGATTGGATTGAACTTACAAAAATGGAGGATCTAAAGCTTGAGGAGTTAGATAAATTAGGATTTCCGTTAGTGGTAAAACCAAACTCTGGCGGCTCAAGTGTTGGAGTTAAGATTGTCTATGATAAAAATGAATTAATCTCTATGCTAGAAACTGTATTCGAATGGGATTCTGAAGTAGTAATTGAGAAGTATATAAAAGGTGACGAGATTACATGTTCAATTTTTGATGGGCAACAGTTACCTATCATTTCGATTCGACATGCTGCTGTGTTCTTTGACTACAATGCAAAATATGATGATACTAGTACAGTTGAAGAAGTTATCGAACTTCCAGCTGAAATAAAGGAACGTGTAAATAAAGCGTCACTGGCTTGTTATAAAGCATTAAAATGTAGTGTTTACGCAAGGGTTGATATGATGGTGAAGGAAGGAATTCCATATGTAATGGAAGTTAATACATTACCAGGGATGACACAATCAAGTTTACTACCAAAAAGTGCGGAAGCAGCGGGAATTAATTATAGCAAACTATTAGATATGATAATTGAAACTTCATTAAAAGTAAGGAAAGAAGAAGGTTTTTAAGGTAGTTATATAATTAATTCTTTTGACAGTTCCACGAATTATGCTATGATAATTACAATACGACAACTAAATATTTATCCACTAGGGGGGCCTTTTATAGGCTGAGATCAGATGAAATTTTGAGACTCTTAGTACCTGATCTGGTTAATGCCAGCGTAGGGAAGTGGGAAAGACGTTGCTATTTAACGAATAAATACTGTCAATTTCACTTTCTTTACGCCTGTAAAGAAAGTTTTTTTATTTTACAGCTTTAATAATTGTGGATAAATACGTATATTTTTTACATTATTTGGAGGGATTTAAATGACTTTTTCACAATCATTACGTAAAGAAGTAGATTCAATTTGGGAAGCAAGTTTTAACCATCCTTTTGTAAAAAAACTAGGCGAAGGAACATTAGATTTAGCTAGTTTTCGATATTATGTGCTTCAAGATTCTTATTATTTGAGTCATTTTGCTAGAGTACAAACGTTAGGTGCTGCAAAGGCTCTTGAATTAGAAACGACAGCTCGTATGGCACACCATGCACAAAATACGTATGAAGCTGAGTTATCATTACATGAGAATTTCGCAAAGAAATTAGGGATTACAAAAGAAGAAAAAGATAATTTTATTCCTGCGCCAACTGCATATGCATATACATCTCATATGTATCGTGCAGCTTATGAAGGGCATTTAGGAGATATTATTGCGGCTATTTTACCTTGTTATTGGTTATATTATGAAATCGGTGAACGATTAAAAGAATGTCAACCAGAAGAGCCAATTTATCAAGAATGGATTTCTGCATATGGATCTGATTGGTTCCGTACATTAGTTGAAGAGCAAATCACACGATTAGATACGATCGCTGAAAAAGTAACAGAGGCAGACCGTAATCGTATGAGACAACATTTTATTTTTAGTAGTCAATATGAATATTCATTTTGGGAAATGGCATATACATTAGAAAAATGGCCGGTGAATGAAGAAGTTAAAGGTGTTATTTAATTAAGAGTATATAAAAGGTATCGCTATATAAAGAGGCGATACCTTTTATTATATTTAGTTTCTGTAATTTTTTTGTAAATCATAGATAAAAAATATAATAATTCATTATAATGATTTTATAATATAAAGTTCCATAAGGAGGTAGTTATATGTTAATAGTTACTTTATATTAATTTGTTTTTAACAACGCTTTATTTATATAACCAAATGTAATTTAGCTATTTCCTTTAATGTGCTTGGTTAAAATTTGATTCGTTAATGCTTAAAAAATTGGTATCTTTTCTAGTATTATTCATGATCAATATAAATTAAGAGAGGAAGTATTAATATTATGGAAAAATTACAGTTATTAGCATTTAAAAATATAGTAGAACCCCTCTATAATGAGAAAGTATCGTATATTTATTTTCCTATTGAATGGCTTGATATTGTAGAGATACATTATAGAACATTTTTATTAACGAGCAAATTAAAACTTGTAAATGAAAGATTGTATGAAATGTTTTCTGATATATTATTCATTCAGCATAATCCATATATATTAAAGGAAGATACGCCCTGGATTGTAGCAAAAGAACCAATGAAACAAGAACAGTTAGACTATATTTTCCAAAGCTGGTATGAGGTTATTCATGATTGGAAACCTAATAAATTAATAGATCCACCACATTTAGAATGGCAGTATGATTTAATTAGTAATTTACCAGCATTACATGATAAAAAAACGTTTTCTAAATGGGTACCAGCTCTAATTACTCATATTTTTTGCGAACAGCCTTTACGTATGGAAAATAAAAATGAGGAAGAAATATATTTTTCACCACTGCGATCACAACATGTTTCTGAAGCGATGTCTGAGCCTATTAAAGATGAAGAAACACATGATTATTTCTCTTATGTATATCGGTTTGAATACGTAACTCGTGGAGGTGAGAATATTCCTCTATTAAAAGTATCTGTAGGGATTAGGAGGTTTTATCAACAATATAATCATAAAGATATCCCTATACTTTTAGGGCGAAAGCGGAGCCAAATACTGATTTCAACTCCTGAATTTGAATCAAATAATAAAAAGCAAAGATTTGTAAAGTTAAAAGTACAACAAGCTGTAAAAGGAATAAAGTGGATTAAACGTTTTAGAAATTTAAAAGATGATTATAGAATAGGGGGAGAAGTTAAATTAGAGAACATTCTCCAATGTCCGAAAGAGTATATTAGAGGAACAAAGATAAGAGTGCTTCTTCCATATAACGAAAATATATATAAAGTTCAAGGAACAAAAATAAAATTTGGTATAAAAGTAAGAGAAAAAGAGGAACTTTTTAATGAATTCCAACGAATATGCCCATATTTCACATTACTTCCAGAATGTGAAAATGTATTAACTAATAATGAGAATGAGTTATTACCTTTATTTGCCCCAAAGGGATTAGAATCAATTACGTTAGAAGTATGGTCAGATGATATAGTAATAGAGATAGAACAAGCGTTATTAGATAGCAAAATAGTTTTAGCTCAAAACGGAGATTCCTCCTATGTATTAAATGCAGACAATCCGGTGTTGTTAAAAATAGTAAGATATAACATTAGGAAATTGTTACAAAATCCATATAGAATGCAATATAGCCATAAAAACAAAAAGAAACTAGTAGACGATGTCGTAAAAGCTGTACATGCTACGGCAGGTGAGCAAAATGAAATGAAATTAGCATTAATTGCAATAAAAAATTGTGATGGTCGCGAAAAAATTAATCCAAAGCAAATTATTCGGGAAGGATTCGCTCAAACGGAACGTATTTCAGCATTTATTAATTTATTTATCGGACAAAGTGTATCTAAAAAAGAAATTATTAATGCCATTCTTAGTTTGTTAGAACAAAAGGGATTCTTAAAGTGTAGTTGGAATAAGATAAAATTACCGGGGATAATTGTAAATTTATCAATTGAGAAAATGTCTAAATATGATTTCTTACCTATTTTTTCAAAAATAAATGGGAGAGAAATATTATATAAATTATATGGTCAAGAAGAATGGGGCACAATTGATCATACTTTATTAAATATAGGTAATAATAAAGTGTTTTTACCACAACCATCAAAAAGGAATGATATAGGAGTCAGTTTTAAACAATTTATGTCAGAAACATTAGTTGAAATTTCACAAGATGCACATAAACAAAATAAAGAAGTTTATTTTATTGTAGATGCCAATATGAGGAAATATTGGATAGAGGAATTGCAAAATAAAAGCGTTAATATTGGGGTTTCACCTGAAATAATCCCAAATTTAAAAGAGGATATAAACATAATTAGAATTAATACTAACTCAGATGTACCGAACTATATTGTTAGAGACCAAGAACATGTTATGAATGAAACGAGATTATTTGTAGATCAAATGGGAATTTACTATAGCACGGCTGCATACGAATTAGATTGTAATGAGATAGTACAGCAGTACATACTCGAAGTTATCCCGCTTGGTGTAAAATCTGAAGAGAGAGAAGAAATCGCCAAAATGATACATTACATGTGCTGTAAATCAACCTTGCTCTCAGAACAAAATATTCATAATACGTATGTAATGCATATGGCTAAATTAATTAAAAACTATACTACCGATATTGATTCAAGGGAGTTTAAAGAATTCAATGACGAATTAGATGAAGATGTAATAATTTTAGAAAAAGAAGATACATTGATATTAATATAAATAATATTGTACAAATCCTGCTAGTAATAATGAGCAGGATTTGTCATTTTTCATGTAAATAAGGCTATCCTTTGTCATGTATCTTTTCTTTTACGTATTTACTTTATTTACATACAGGATTAAGATGTTTTTTAGAAATACAAAAACTACATCATATGGAAAAGCGATTTTTATTAATTGAAAAGAAAATTTGAAAGGAATGGGGAATTGTGAAGAAATTAGATGTATTATTAATGCTACTGAGCGGCCTCTTTCCAATTGCAGGAATGTTAAAGCAAATCCCTCTTGAACAATCTTTATATATTGGAGGACTTTTATTTTTTACTAGTTTCGGTAGTTACTTTGCGAAAAAGATATATTCACGTATATGTAGCTGGATAGCGTATGCACCATTTATAACATTACTGTTAGTCATTTGGAATCAGGATATTTCAATAAGTTCAATAATAGCGAACGCGAAAATCGCCGCTTGCATTGCGTTAATTCCGTGTTTATTCCGGTTTCGTACATACGGACTTACTTTGGGCTTATTCTCATTATGGGCCGCGTTACTATGGGATATAAAAGAAGTGCAGTCGTTAGTCATACTTGAGCGTATGATGAATTTAATGACAAGCCATTATTTATATATTCTCCTTTTAGTTGGAGGACTTATATTAGGTGGATTACTTGCGATGTTATTACACCGTAAAGAGAAAGACACTAATAAAGAAAATACAAATCTATTTAAACAAAAAAGAAACGTAAAAGGCTATCATTTAAGATCCGCTTTCCAAGATTACCGAAATTTAAGATGAAATTATTTAAGTTTGGTGGAAAAGGTTCTAAACGTAAAACGCCAGAAATAATGCATGAGCGTAATAACGAAGAACCAGTTGTAACATATGAAATGGCAGAGCAAATAGATCAATATAAAGAAAGTACTGTTCAAGGACAAACTAGGATGGAACGT
This sequence comes from Bacillus sp. TH30, assembly GCF_016650875.1. Classification (NCBI taxonomy): domain Bacteria; kingdom Bacillati; phylum Bacillota; class Bacilli; order Caryophanales; family Bacillaceae; genus Bacillus; species Bacillus sp. TH30. Next base: position 5,209,537 of record NZ_JAEKEY010000002.1, read on the forward strand.
CGAAAAAATAGGTATAATGCATAATAAATTTCACTAACCCCTTAATGATTTATCGTAAAATTGATAAATCATTAAGGGTTTTTTTATGTAATTAAATATAGATTGCGTATGAAGGATTCATAGCATATTTTAAAGGTAATGATTTAAATAAAATAATGGGAGGACAAAATGCTTATTGTTACATATATTTCTGTTTGCATATTATTCTTAGTTAGTTTTTTACATGTTTATTGGGCTTTCGGAGGTAAGTGGGCGACAAATAGTGTCATTCCAACTAAAGCTGGAGAAAAGGCGTTTACACCAGGTACAGGAATGACATTGTTCATTGCGTTATTATTAAGTATGGCAGCAATGATTTTATTACAACAAGCAAATATTGTTCATTCCGCACTTCCCAATGTTTTTGTTCAAATGGGATCCTGTGTTTGTATGGTTGTTTTTTTCATAAGAGTAATTGGTGAGTTTTATTATTTTGGTATCTTTAAACGAAAAAAGATACGCAGTTTGCTAGAATGGATACTGTTTTACATGTACCACTTTGTGCATTTTTATCTTTATCCTTCTTATTAGCAATAATAACGTGAACATATAACCAGCATTATTTTAATACTTTATTACAAACTAAACTAGGGATTTATACGGCAACAGAGATGATTAGATAAGCAGTACCCTCTACCATTTGCTTTAAATAACAAGTTATTGGAGCGGTTAGAAAATGAATCTCTTCAAACTATTGAGGGTTGTGTATCATGTCTACATTTCATGTTGGATATAAATTATGAAAAAATAAAATATTATGGATCGAGCACAAGTAGGTCATTTGTTCCATTATCGCAATCTTCAATTTGTCTTGCTGATTGTGTTTGTTTAACAGGAGTTGTATTAGGGTTACTAGGAACAGTGACATTTGGAGGATTAATGTTATCTGTATGTTCTCTTACATAAAGAAAAAAGGACACCCACTTAAGGTGTTTTTTTAGTTACTTAGGAGAGCTTTTGAGATAGGAGGGACATGGATTCAAATCTATAATTACACATTTTTATTGTGTTGTGTAACTCAAAAAGGAAAGTATCAGCAACTGCTTATTTTGTATGACTATAAACATTGGCTATTTGGGAGCTGTAATAGAATACTTAGAAGGGGGCAAAAAATGGTGTGTGAAATATTAATAAAAAAGGACAAGCAGTCGTACCTACTGTCCTTTAAAGGAGAAAAGTCTTTTGGTTAAGAACTACGAATAAACAGAAAATCTGCTTGTAATTAGTTTTATCCCAAATATACATGCCTATACAAAAAGGGATAAGTTCAAAAATACTTATCCCAGGAAGGGAAATCCCAAACACCAAAATGGCTTGTATTGGTATACAGGTTCAAAAGTAGTATATGTCAAACGAAAAATCTCATACAAAAAGCAGACAATCAAAAGTATTGTCTGCCAGAAAGTCGGATGAATTAGCCAACTGTGAAAAATTGCTTTCCCACTTCAAGAAGAGTAAAGGCACAAATTTGAAAGAAATGAATTGGGATTTAGTTATTGCTTCTATGAATGATGCATTTTTTTCATTTTTTTTGTCCCCAAAAAACAACTAATAATTGCGAGTAATGCATTTGAAGAAATGAAATTTACGGTCCAATAAATTCCTGTTCCAGCAATTATAAATCTTTTAATTGCCGAACTTTGTACTACATGAAAAATAAATTGATTGTTATCGTTACCCAATGTTATCACATCCCTTATCTAATATATGACAAGGCATGCTTGCTCTAGTCTTCATGATAATATACGAAAAAGAGTAATTGGCAGAAGCTTATAAAGTAGTTATAAATAAAAGCTAACTATCTGAAGTTAAATTATTAACTTCAGTGAAAAAAATAGCAATCATAATTTATCCTGCGTTATTGATGGGATATTATGTTTTACTTAAGGGCTTATGCAGAAAGTTTGATGAAAAACTCTTTCATTAAAAGTACGATTCCTAGCAGAAACAAGACTTCAATTGAGAACCAAAACATACTTTTGTGAGGTTTTTTAAACTCCATAATAATTGATGAAAATAAAAAAATTGCGATAAGTATGGTGATTAAGAGTCGGATTATATCAACCATTAATAACACTCCTAATATTTAATCAGTAATATTATGTAATCTTTTCCAAAGATATATAATTCTAGAAACATTCTATTGAAATTTTAATGAAAAGAACAGGTGGTGTTTAGTAGCTTTTTTCTCAAAATCATTTCAAACGTGTAGTGGGAAGTGATAAAAGTGATAAATCCACGTTTTAATAAAAGGATGTAAGCGTATTTTTAGCGAATTATAGATAATTAAGAGAGGCGGTGACACTATGAAGTATGTAAAAGTCAGTATGAATGGTGGAAGTGAGCACAAATTCTCAATGACTTTAGAACGATTTGAAGAGTTTATTACTACAGAGAATGGATTATTAGAAAATAAATTAGTTTGTATTGAAAATGTAATGATTAATCCTACTAATATATCTTCTGTAGTTGAAAAAATTGGTGTACCTGCTAAATTTATGGAAGTTTAAAGGTAATTAGATAAAAAACATCCATGGGGATGTTTTTTGTTTATAAATAAAGCAATTGTACAATGAAAGTATGAGAAAATTTTATTAGTAATAATGTAGGCTATTAAGAATGAATGGATATAGAAAGGTCTTTTCTAGCGTGTTAGTTACTCCAATGTGTATGTATCTATTTGGCATCTAGACATTGTGCTTTCTAATGCACAATGTAATAAGTACAAGCATATAGTATGTAATAGGACAAGATCTTCGTGTCCTACTAAATACTCAGAAAAAACCTCTAATCACATTAGGGCATCCAATAGCAGGGTGCTCTAATTTTTTTATGAAAAATGTAGCTTCACAACGGTTTCGTTTCAATTATAGTTTTCTTTAACGTTAATAAATATTAAGATTAATATGATAGCAATAATTAAATTAGACAAATAGAAATTTTGGTGACACAGTAGTTCAAAGATGACATCGAATGTATACAATAAAGCGACAGCAGGTAATATACAAATAAATATAAATCTCCAATTTTTTAAATAATGTTTATAATTAGTAAGCACTTTCGCCATTAATATTACTCCTGTATTTTTTATTTTCTATATAATTATACATTTAAATAAAAAGATTTACAAAGTGTTTAAAAATTATTTAGCAACTAATGTGATTTTGGGAGATAAATAAGGAGGAAAAAAATATTATAGATCTATAGATTGAGAGGAATATAGAGAAAGCTTTTGTTAAAAACTTAGATGGCTGCAGCAATCTGTGTAATAAACGATTTGATTTCAAAAAGACTTTTAAACATCTGGGCTAAAATGATACACTATAATCTACGTTATTTTAGAAATGAATAGAGGGATTTATATGATAGATAAAATTAAAAATGTTGTAGAGGATATGTATGAAGATGAAGCAAAACATTTACTTCAAAGTATTCTAATACAGTTAGATGTATTAGACGGGAATTATAGCGAAGATATGATAAAAAATTTAACGAGTATCCCTAAGCAATTGACGAGTCATACAACTCAGGAAAAGAATTTAGAAGAAAGCACACACATTCATATTGCCTTTGATGATTCAACTGCCGGATGTTTAAAATATATGTTGAAACAAGAAGGATTACACGAGGAGAGTGTTGTTTCATACTCTGAATTCTTTTCAATTGGTCCCATACATCAATTACATACGAATGAAGGTCAATTAGCAAGGGCACAGTGGTTATTAAATAACTTAACTTCTTATGATTGTTATTTTGAAGAAGAGTATTTACCAAGATTTAAGGAGACTTTAGAAGAGCTACATTCAATTCCGAATGAAACACCGATTACCGTTTGGAAGGCGGATAATGCCCATGAGCACGTAGGGCTTTGTTTTGCAATTGCGCAATTAAAAGATAAGAAAAATATTCGTGTTATGAATACTTCTGAAGCGAGTAGAGAAATATTAAAACAAGATTATGATATCCGTGGAACTGGAGAAGTATCTCCTGAAAGTTTAGCTCTTTTCCAAAAAAGTTTTGTGGAATTTCCGTATTTAACTGAAGAGAAGCGAATGAAGTTTGCACATGAGTGGGATAGATTATCGCAAAGCACGGAGTTTTTAAGAGTTTGGAAAGACGATGAAGTGCATTCTGTACAAGAAGAATATTTTGACCAATTCATTATTGAGTGTGCGAAAAAAGTAGGTGCTGATAAAGACTTCCTTAAAGCTCCGAGAGTAATTGGTGAAGCGCTTGGCCTTGTAGAGCAATTAGTTGGGGATACTTTCTTAGAGTATCGCTTGAAAGTATTAATTAAACAAGAGGTATTTGAATTTGAAGGTTTATTAGAGGAAATGCGTTTTTATAGTGTGAAGTTGAAAAAATAATAATATATTCCGTTTATAAAAAAGCTCGTATTTTTGAAAAAAAGATACGAGCTTTATTTTTTTAGTTTAATTTGGGCTATACATAAGCTTCCGATAGGTGTCATATCACATATGAATGTTAAAGGTAATGAATGAAAAGAAGGTGATTTGTTAATATGTATAACGAACAAAATTATCCATATGATCAAACGATGTATTATAATCCACAACAATACGGATATGAACCTGATATCGAAGTTAGAGAGGTTGAACTAGAAGATTATAGACCAGATGATGCGGAAGATGCTCCAACGTCACCACCACCGTCACAAGCTCCGTCTTTACCATCCACATTTGCTTCTCCAGCACAAGCAGGGAATATGAAATCATGGATGTGTAACTGTCTAGGAAGATGGGGCTATTTACGTTTGCATCGTCCTGGACCTTTCGGAAGAGACTTATGGTTTTTTCCGACAGAAGTAAGAAGAAGTGGGGTATCCGGCTACACTTGGCAAGCTGGTCGCCGCCGTAAAGTAAGTTATCGATATCAACAAATTAGTAATTTTATGTGCTTTGCATAATGGGAAGTGAGAGGGTAGAATGATTTTACTCTCTCACTTTTTTATTTTTCAATATTAGAAGTAAGATTTTAATTGAAAATTTACAATTTTTGAGTTCTTATTGAAGTATAATTCAAATATTGGGTTGATTTTTAAAAATAATTGAGAGTGAGGGAATGTAATGTCAATTAAAAATAAGGTTGGCCGAAAAATAGAAGATGGCATTAATTTAGCTTCTGCTCAGTTTAAAGAAGATGCATATGAAATTTATAAAGAGTCACGAAAAATGCAACCTATATTATTTGTAAATGAAGTTGAAATCGGTAAAGAATGGCTCATTACAAGATATGAAGATGCTCTGCCACTTTTAAAAGATAATCGTTTAAAAAAAGATATGGCAAATGTGTTTTCTCAAGATACAAAGAACATGTATCTTTCTGTTGACAATAGTGATCATTTAACAACGCACATGTTAAATTCAGATCCACCTAATCACAGTCGTTTACGATCTTTAGTTCAAAAAGCTTTTACACCAAAGATGATTTCACAATTAGACGGAAGAATTCAGAGAGTAGCGGATGATTTAATAAATGAGATAGAGCGAAAAGGTACATTAAATCTTGTGGATGATTATTCATTCCCATTACCGATTATTGTAATAAGTGAGATGCTTGGAATTCCAAAAGAGGATCAAGCGAAATTTAGAATTTGGTCTCATGCTGTCATTGCATCGCCAGAAACACCTGAAGAAATAAAAGAAACCGAAAAACAACTATCTGAGTTCATTACATATCTTCAATATATAGTTGATGTAAAACGAAAAAATCCAAAAGAAGATTTGGTTAGTGCGCTAATACTTGCAGAAAATGAAGGGCATAAACTTAGTGCTCCAGAGCTATATTCAATGATAATGCTGTTAATCGTAGCAGGACATGAGACAACAGTGAATTTAATTACGAATACGGTATTAGCACTTCTTGAAAATCCGAAGCAATTACAATTATTAAAAGATAATCCGAAATTAATTGATTCAGCTATTGAGGAAGGATTGCGTTATTATTCTCCAGTTGAGGTGACGACTGCAAGATGGGCGGCTGAGCCGTTTCAAATTCACGAACAAACAATCCAAAAAGGAGATATGGTTATTATCGCATTAGCTTCAGCAAACCGTGATGAAACAGTATTTGAAAACCCAGAAGTATTTGATATTACACGAGAAAATAACCGTCATATTGCCTTTGGGCATGGTAGTCATTTCTGCCTAGGAGCACCACTTGCTAGGTTGGAAGCAAAGATTGCTATTACTACTTTGTTTAAACGGATGCCATCGTTACAAATAAAAGGTGAGCGTGAAAAAATTAATTGGCAAGGTAATTATTTAATGCGTTCTTTAGAGGAATTACCATTGTCTTTTTAGAATAGTTATATTGAGACATGCATACACGACAAATGATTAACATAGAGTATGTATGTGTTATTTAAATTCGAAACGGAAGGGTGAAAACATCCCAATGATCAACTAATTCTATTTGTAAGAGATCTTCGTTAAAAAACGAAATATTCTTCTGAATAGGATTAGTATGTGCATGTATAGAAAAGGGATGTGTTTCGCACTGCGAATATATAGTCTTTTCATATGATTTGTGCTGCCTCCTGTTCAGAACACGAAATAGGAGGCTTTTTTATGTCGACGACTGCAGAAACGAAACAAAATCATGGGGTATCACAAGTATTAAAAAATCGATTTGTGCAAGGGATTCTAGCATCAGCATTATTTTTACAAGTTGGTATTTGGGTTCGTAACTTTGCGATATTACTTTATGTTATGGAAATGACGAAAGGTGATGCTTTTGCCATTTCGATGATTTCGGTTGCTGAATTTGCTCCCATTTTTATTTTCTCATTCATTGGTGGAACTTTTGCTGATAGGTGGAAGCCAAAGAAGACAATGATATGGTGTGAGACGTTAAGTTCTATTTCCGTATTCGCTGTATTAATTACTCTTATGTTTGGAACGTGGAAAATCGTGTTTTTTGTGACGCTTATTTCTGCAATCCTTTCGCAGTTTTCTCAACCATCTGGTATGAAGTTGTTTAAACAGCATTTATCAACGGAACAAATTCAATTAGCGATGTCTATATATCAAACAATATTTGCGATTTTTATGGTGTTAGGACCGATTCTTGGAACATTTATTTTTCATAGTTTTGGAATTTATATTTCAATCATCATAACAGGTATCGCTTTTTTACTTGCAGCAGCTGTGTTGTTATTTCTTCCGAAAGATCTTGAGAATGATAATGAGAAGAAAGAAATTACGCTGTTACAGGAAATGCTGGATGGTATTAAATATGTAAAAAAGAAAAAAGCATTAACTTTGCTAGGGTTTTGTTTTATGGCAGCTGGACTAGGTATAGGTTTAATTCAGCCACTAGGCATCTTTATTGTGACTGAGCAGTTAGGGTTATCAAAAGAGAGTTTACAATGGTTACTAACAGTAAATGGTGCGGGAATGATTGTTGGCGGGGCTTTAGCGATGGTATTTGCGAAAAACGTTGCTCCCCAAAAGATGTTAATTGTAGGGATGCTCGGTCAGGCAATTGGAATTGGTATTATAGGCTACTCCACAAATTTATGGGTGACACTTACGGCACAACTTTTTAGTGGTTTAGCTCTTCCATGTATCCAAATTGGTATTAATACGCTCATTATTCAAAATAGCGATACCGATTTTATTGGTCGCGTGAACGGCATTTTAAGTCCACTATTCACCGGTTCAATGGTAGTAACGATGAGTATAGCTGGTTCCTTAAAGGAGATGTTTTCATTAGGTACGATGTATGAGGGAACGGCTCTACTATTTATAATTGGATTATTGTTTATTTTACCTATATACAATTTAAAGCCAGTAATAGCAGTAGAAAGTGAAATGAATGGTAAAGGAAGTGCTGTGCAACATGAATCCTAATCCAAATGTTAAATACCCTATTGAAGGAAATCAAAACGTTCATTTTATAAAAAATACAATAACGAAATCTAATATATTTGTTGGTGACTATTCTTATTATGATGCGAAAGATGGAGAAACATTTGAAAATCGAGTATTATATCATTATGAATTTATTGGAGATAGGCTTACCATTGGAAAGTTTTGTTGTATTGCAAATGGAGTTACCTTTATTATGAACGGAGCGAATCACCGGATGGATGGATTTTCGGCATATCCATTTAATATATTTGGAAATGGGTGGGAGAAGTATACACCTAGTTTGTCTGATTTACCTTACAAAGGTGATACAGTTATAGGAAATGACGTTTGGATTGGTATGGATACAACTATTATGCCCGGAATAAAAATAGGGGATGGTGCAATCATTGCAGCTAAATCTGTTGTTACTAGAGATGTCGCACCATATACAATTGTTGGCGGAAACCCTGCAAATAAAATAAAGGAACGATTCACAAATACAATAATAGAAGAATTATTGCAAATTCAATGGTGGCATTTTGACATTGAAAAAATAACCGAAAATATAGATGTTATTGTACAAGGAGATATTGAACCATTAAGAAAGTTAAAAAGGTAATAAAAAATGCATGACAAAGAGTATCATACCTCCGAATTTTGTTAATGATAATAGAACAAGGAGGTGTGATACTATGGCACAAGACGTTTTATGTGAAGTAAACAACTGTAAATTTTGGGCTAACGGCAATAAATGTAGTGCAGATGCAATTTATGTAGTAAGTCATAAAGGTAAACATGCATCTACAACTGAAGAAACAGATTGCAAAACTTTTGATCCAGAAGTATAAATTTTTGAAGGGTAGCCAAATCGTGGTTGCCCTTTTATTAATTATAGTATTGATAATAAATCTCATTTTCATTCATTGTTTTTAACTTTTCTTTTTATTTTTTCATATTTTCTTCATAAGTGATGTAATCCAGAGCAATTCATGTTCAATACGTGATTTACTAAATTCAATGACTTCTGTAATAAAAGATGAGCTAACATGTAAAGATTGAATAGCAGTAAGTTGTTTATGTAGTACGTCTTGGCGTATTGTTAAAATTTCTTTTCTAGCTTCGTAATCAAGTTTTTCAAATAGCGCGATACGCACAAGGAACTCAGCATTATTTGTCGCAATCTTTTCGGGAAACTCTCTTAACATTTCAGAAAAAATTTCTTCTCCTGTTTCAGTTATGTCGTACATATTTCGGTTTGGCTTTCCGACTTGTTTATGTATTTTTTTCGTTATAGCGCCCATATTTTCGAAGCGCCGAAGAGCGGGATACAGTGTATTATGATTTAATTCGAAATTCTCACCTAACCGATTTTGAACATTTTTCTTTATTTCATATCCATGTTTTGGTCCAGTCGTTAATTCTGCTAGTAATAAAATGTCAACGTACATAAAAATCCCCCTTATATATTTCTCAAGTTCTCCAATGAAAAATCTCCTCTAACATATGTTAAAATAACATATGTTAGATTATACAACTTTGAACTACCGACCTATCACTTTTATTGTAAAAGAAAAGGGAGGAAAGAACTATGGCTTCGCCTGAAAATGTGATTTTAGTTCATGAAATTTCAAAGCTGAAAACAAAAGAAGAATTGTGGAATCCGTATGAGTGGTATGAATTTATGAGGGATAACCATCCGGTTCATTATGATGAGGAGCAGGATGTATGGAATGTTTTTTTATACGATGATGTAAATCGAGTTTTATCGGATTATCGCTTATTTTCCAGTAGAAGGGAACGAAGACAATTCGCAATCCCACCTTTAGAAACTAGAATAAATATAAATTCTACTGATCCACCAGAACATCGCAATGTACGTTCTATTGTTTCTAAAGCATTTACTCCAAGAAGTTTAGAACAATGGAAACCTCGAATACAGGCTATCGCAAATGAACTTGTACAACATATCAGAAAATATAGTGAAGTTAATATCGTTGAAGAGTTTGCTGTAGCTTTACCTGTTACCGTCATATCCGATTTATTAGGAGTACCAACAACGGATCGTAAAAAAATTAAAGAATGGTCTGATATTTTATTTATGCCGTATAGTAAAGAAAAATTTAACGATTTGGATGTAGAAAAAGGAATTGCGTTAAATGAATTTAAAACATACCTTCTTCCAATTGTCCAAGAGAAAAGATATCATTTAACCGACGATATTATTTCAGATTTAATACGAGCTGAATATGAAGGCGAAAGATTAACCGATGAAGAAATAGTTACTTTTTCTTTAGGTTTATTAGCGGCAGGTAATGAAACAACTACAAATTTAATTATTAACAGCTTTTATTGCTTTTTAGTAGATTCACCTGGAATATATGAAGAGTTAAGAAAAGAACCTACGTTAATTTCAAAAGCGATTGAGGAAGTTTTACGCTATCGCTTTCCCATTACATTAGCTAGGAGGATTACTGCGGACACAAATATATTTGGACCTTTTATGAAAAAGGATCAAATGATTGTTGCGTGGGTTAGTGCAGCAAATTCAGATGAGAAAAAGTTCTTACAAGCTTCTAAATTTAATTTACACAGAATAGGAAATGAAAAGCATTTAACCTTTGGTAAAGGTCCTCATTTTTGCTTAGGGGCGCCACTTGCACGTTTAGAAGCTGAGATTGCATTAACTACCTTTATAAATGCCTTTGAAAAAATAGAGTTATCTCCATCGTTCAATTTAGAAAAATGTATATTAGAAAATGAACAAACATTAAAATACTTACCTATTCTTTTGAAAACTAGGTAAAACGTTCAGCAAGGTACAAAATTACTGTACCTTGTTTTTTTATTTCTCAATTGTAAATTTTTAGTGGTCTATTTAGTATGGAAGTGTGTGAAAGAAGAGTGGAGGAGGATGCTTATGTTAACGTGCGATGGGAATAAAACGTTTCAAATATTTATTAAAGCTGTAACTGATTTAATAGATGGTGATTTATTGGAAGAACAAATCGTGTGTGAAATTGAAACATTACTAGAAGAACTTTTAGAAAAGAAAACATGGCTTCCGTTAGATAAACAGAAGGTGAATTCGGCTCAATATGCACGACACTTACTGTATGAAGATCCGTTAAAACGTTTTGAAGTATTAGCTCTCGTATGGAAAGATGGACAATCTACACCATTACATGATCATGATGGCACATGGGGAGTAGAAGGCGTTTTTTCAGGAAGGATAATGGTGCAGAACTTTGTACAAACGAAGCAGCTTGGAAATTCACTTTCTTATTTAACACACATAGGAAATCTTTATTTGGGAGAAGGCGAAACCGATAAAGTAATTCCACCAGCTGATTGTCATATTCTTGAAATAGCTGAAAATGAAAGCGCAATCACTATTCATATATACGGAAAACGTTTAGAAAAGTTTAAAGTATATATCCCAACAGAAGAAAAAAATGTATACATGTGTGAGACAAAATATATTAGTTATAATTCATAGCTTAAAATCCAAAGCTTTTCTTTAAAAAGAAAAGCTTTGGATTTTATTTTTAATTATTTCTTGACCTGAAACGCTTTTCATAAACTATAAATAAGGAGTACTTCACGAGATTCGTATGAAAACGATACCTTATATTTCATAAAAACTCGTGTATTTATAGAAAGTGGTGAAGAAATAATGAAATTAATCGCAATTGATTTAGATGGAACTCTTCTTTCAGGGAATAAAATGATTAGTAAAGAGAATGCAGAAGCAATTCGAAAATGTCAAGAAGCTGGCCATGTTGTAGCAATTTGTACAGGACGTTCTATTGTGGATATTGAACGACTATTGTTAGAAGTGAATTTAGAATGTCCGATTATTGCTGAAAATGGTGCACTTATTTATACAGATAAAAAGATGATGAAGAGATACCCAATTCAAAATACGCAAGCACTAGAGATTATAGAATATCTTGAAGAGAATGATTTGTATTATCAACTTTATACTAATAAAGGTGTGTATGTACCAGATTATGGAGTAGAGAGTGTACGAAATGAAATCGAGTATGTAAAGAATTCAAAAGAAAATTTCAACTTGAAAGAGTTAGAAACGATTGCTGCATTATATCTTGAGCATACAGCATTTCATAGTACAGAAAGTTGTAAACCAATTGTAGAAATGGATATACATGTGCATAAACTTTTACCGTTTTCTTATGACATAGAGAAATTAAAAAAATTAAAAGAAACATTTCTGCATAATACGGATTTAGCTATTACATCTTCCTATTGGCATAATTTAGAGATTAATCATCGAGATGCTCAAAAAGGAAATGGATTATATACTTTAGCAGAACATCTTAATATTCCAGTTGAAAATACTGTAGCAATAGGTGATGGTCTAAATGATGTTTCCATGATGGAGAAAGCAAATATATCAATTGCAATGGGAAATGCAGTTGAAGAAATAAAAGTGATGTGTCAATACGAAACGTTAACAAATGAAGAACATGGTGTCGCACATGCTTTATATAAATATGTAATGTAATAAATAAAAAAAAAGAATCTAAATAGATTCTTTTTTCTTTTTATTAGGGGTAAGGTATTCTATGAGATTCATAGAAGCCTTATTACAACTCATTATATAGAATATATTGGAATAAATGTTTATATTTTTCATGAGAGTTGTGAAATTTTTGTGAATTTTACGGTTATTTTATTTTTATACTGCTACTAGCAGCGCGTAACAATCCCATATTATTTTCTGTTTTTAATTGAAAAATAGAATTTGTTTGAATAATTATTCTACAGCTATATACCTAGGGGCACTTTCTTCGTATAATGAAGAAGTATGAATTTTGGATTTGTATAAATTTTACATATCGAGGTGAAAAAGGAATGAATGCGCGGCTAATGGAACTTATTGATGTGAGTACAATAGAAACCATGGCAGAACAATTTTATAAATTAACCAACATATCACATCAACTTCTTGATGCTGAAAACGAATGTATATTTTCATTTGGAATTAATGAAATGAAAGTATGTAAACTTCCAAAAATTGAAATCCCCCTTTTCTTATACAATCAATATTTAGGATCTTTTGTTGTATGGTCCAAAAGAAGCGAAATCTTAAATTGCCAGAAATATTTTGAAATGCTTTCTAACCTCATTATAGATGGGGTGAAAAAAGTAGTTCAAAGTAAAAATACATCGTTACTTTCTCGAAAAGAGGAAGAACTGCATACAATCTTACAAAACATGCCTGTTATGGTTGATGCGCTTGACTATAATGGAGATTTTGTTTTGTGGAATCGAGAATGCGAGATTGTAACAGGTTATACTGCTGAAGAAATAATTGGGAATCCAAACGCACTTCGATTACTGTATCCTGACCATAATTATCGCTATCAAATACAAAATAAATTTTTGACTCATGGAAAAAATTTTAGAGATTGGGAAATGCGTTTAACATGTAAAAATGGTGAAATTAAAACGATAATGTGGTCCAATATATCAGAGCAGTTTCCTGTAACAGGATTTAGTTACTGGGCTGTTGGTGTAGATATTACACATTTAAAAGCGATAGAAGAGCAATTGAAACAACAAACCTCTGAATTAGAATTAATTTTTAAAGCTTTACCAGATTTATGTTTTTTAACAGAAGATGATGGGACAATTATAGATTATAAAGCAGGGTCCCCTACAAAATTTTACGTACCCGCAGAAGCTTTTATGGGGAAAAAGTTTTACGAAATATTACCGTCTCCAGTAGCACAGCAATTTCAAGAAGCAATTCGCCAATTGAAAGAAGAAGGAAAGAATGTAATTGTAGAATATCCTCTAACAATTAATGGAAGTATCGATTTCTTTGAAGCTAGATGTTTACCGTTATTACAAGATAAAATTATGATCATTGTCCGCGATATCACAGAGCGGAAAAAGGCAGAAGAATTGCTAAATAAATCAGATACACTTGCGGCAATTGGTCAATTAGCAGCCGGTGTAGCTCATGAAGTGAGAAACCCATTAACTGTAATTAAAGGATTTATACAGTTATTCCAAATTAATAAAGAAGATCAAGAAAAATATTTTGACCTTATGCTTTCCGAAATAGAAAGAATAGAAGCAATCCTCCAAGAGTTTTTGTCGATTGCTAAAACTGATGAAATAAATACAGAAAAGAAAAATATTTATCAAATTTTTAAAAATGTCGTATCATTAATTAATACAAAAGCAATCATGACAAATATTCAAGTTGAACTATTTACAGATTCCAAAGAGATAATCATTGAATGCTCAGAAAATCAATTGAAACAAGTATTTATTAATATTTTGCAAAATTCAATTGAAGCAATGCTAGATGGCGGGAAAATTTCAATCCATATAAAAGAAATACATAAAAAAGGTGTCATTATTAGTGTAATAGATGAAGGAATAGGAATACCTGAAGAAAGAATTAAAAGATTAGGTGAACCTTTCTATAGTACGAAAGAAAAAGGTACCGGTATTGGATTGATGTTAAGTTATAAAATAATTGAAGGTCATCAAGGAACAATAAGTATAATGAGTGAGGTTGGCGTCGGGACAACTGTAACTATTTACTTGCCGAAAATTCAGAGTAAACAATCGCTATCAAATTGTGATGATAGATGTATTTCAATACGTTCTAATATTAACTCCTAAAATACTTAATACCCAATAACAAAGCTAAGCTTTTGTTATTGGGTATTTTTATATTTAATTTAGTAAACTTTACCTTTTCTTTATGTTTGTTTTAATTTCTATTAAGTTTTAAACGTTATATTAATATGCGTACAAAGTAATGTATGGAAAGTGTACATTACTTTTAATATAGAAAGCTTAAAATTATTAAAAATGTTGTAAGGAGGAGATTATGACAAGGTGAAAAAGCAAGTGAAAAAAAGTGGTAGAGCAATACCGATGCGGTTAAATATTTTATTTCTATGTGTATTTTTATTATTTTCTGCAATGATTATACAGTTAGGTAAAGTGCAAATTTTCGATGGAGAGACTTATAAAAATGAAGTAGAAAAGAGAGAAAATGCAACTGTGAGCCTATCTGTCCCACGTGGGAAAATATTTGATCGAGAAGGGAATCCAGTTGTTGATAATACATCTTTACGCACGATCACGTACACAAAGATGAAAGGTGTAAAATCAGAAGATATATTAAAAACTGCAAGACAACTTGTAGACATAATTGAAATGCCGCAAGAAGATATAGATAAGTTAAATGAGACAGATAAGAAAGATTTTTGGATGCAATTAAATCCGAAACTGGCTGAAAATCTAGTATCGAAAAAAGAAATAGATACATTTAGAGAAAAGGATATTAGCGGCAAGAAGCTAGATAAAAAAATAGAAGAGTTAAAAAGAAAACGGGTTACAGATAAAAATCTTCAGGAATTAACAGAGAAAGATATAAAAGTGTTAGCTATTAAAAGTAAGATGACTTCTGGTTATCAAATGGCTCCTCAAATTATTAAAAAAGATGTTAGTGAAAAGGAATTTACTATAATTAGTGAAGGTTTAGCGAATCTCCCAGGTGTAGACGTATCGGTGGATTGGGAGAGAGTGTATGTAAATGATGGATTATTCCGATCTGTTCTTGGAAATGTTTCTAATTCCGATGAAGGATTACCAAGTGAACGATTAGATTACTACTTGGTACGTGATTATAGCCGAAATGATAGGGTTGGAAAAAGTTATATCGAGCAGCAATATGAAGATGTACTTCATGGTACAAAAAAAGAAGTAAGAAGCGTTGCAGATAAACAAGGTAATACAATTAGAACGGAGACAGTTTCTGAAGGGAAAAGCGGCAAGAATTTAGCGTTAACAATTGATATGGAATTACAGAAAAAAGTAGAAGAGAGTATAGAAAAAATATTAAAGGCATATAAAGGTTCAGAATCAATGTTAGACCGTGCTTTCGTTGTAATGATGAATCCGAAAAACGGCCAAGTATTATCGATGGCTGGGAAAAGACTTGTAGAAAAAGACGGAAAAACGGAAGTAGAAGATTATGCTTTAGGTACGCTGACAAGTTCATACGAGCTTGGATCAACTGTTAAAGGTGCTACAGTATTAACCGGATTTGAAACAAAAGCTATAACACCGGGAACACATTTTTATGATGCACCTATGAAGTTTAAAGGAACTAAGGAGAAAAAGTCATGGAAAGATTTTGGAGATATAGATGACCTAAGAGCTTTACAAGTTTCCTCTAACGTTTACATGTTTAACACAGCATTAAAAATTGTTGGTATGGATTATGTAAAGAACAGTTCATTAGATATTAAACAAGAATACTTTGATAAGATGAGATATTATTTCAGACAATTTGGTTTAGGTGTTCCAACAGGCATTGATTTACCGAATGAAACAGCGGGGCAAATTGGGAGAAAAGATAATCAGCCAGGTTTCTTATTAGACTTTTCCATTGGTCAGTATGATACGTATACACCACTTCAGCTTGCACAATATATTTCAACTATTGCAAATGGCGGGTATCGTATGAAACCACAAATTCTTCAAGAAATTAGAGAACAAACCGTTCAAAAAGATGAGGTCGGTAAAGTAGTACAATCAATAGAACCCGTTGTTTTAAATAGAATTGATATGAAAGAAGAATATATCAATCAAGTAAAAGAAGGCTTTAGGAAAGTATTCCAAGAAGGGGATGGAACGGGAGTAAGGGCGTTCCAAAAAGCACCGTATAAACCAGCTGGCAAAACAGGAACTGCACAGACTGTATACGGTGGAGAAAGTGATATTGGGAGAAATGAGAAAGGCGATCGTAGAGAATGCTATAATTTAACATTAGCAGGATATGCGCCATATGATGATCCAGAAGTAGCATTTTCTGTTGTAGTACCATGGGTTATAAATGATAAGTCTGGTATTAACTCTGATATTGGAAAAGAAGTTTTAGATGCTTATTTTGATTTAAAAAATAAGCGATTAACTGGCGAAGCACCAAAAATAGATGACTCTAAAGAGAATTAAAATATACGAAACGTCTCTAGCATTTATATGGACTAGAGACGTTTTTACATACGAATAGATTAGAAATGAGGTATATATGAAGCAATTGATTCTAAAAGATTGGAGAAAAATATGTAGCTATATTTTAATTATAATAGGAATTATTATTATTAATAAGTCATTTTTATTTTGTATGGTAGAAGGAATTTCGATGCAACCTACTTTGAATGAAAATAATCGCATACTAGTTAATAAGGCTAGTGTCTATTTTTCTTCTTTTCATCATGGTGATGTTGTAATAATAAAAAAAGAAGACGAGCCTACATACTACGTGAAACGAATTATTGGATTACCAGGGGATAACATACAATTAAGAAACGATGTGGTATATATTAACGGTAAAAAGCGAGATGAGTTGTATATACAGTTAGATATGTCACAAGTATCAAATCGTTTTTCAAACTTTAGAGAAATGAAAGTTCCCTCGCATAAATTATTTGTATTAGGTGATAATCGAAATCATAGTAAAGATAGTAGGAATACACTTGGACTTATCAATGAGTCACATGTAATAGGTAAAGTGAAAATGGTATATTATCCATTTGATCAAATAAAATGGTTAAAATAATTCTATTAGATATGCACGTTTTATAAAATAATTCATATATTGATAGCATAGGACAAGCAGAAAAGCTTATCCTAACCTCACAGAACACTCCTTATCACAGTTAGGCATCTACTTATGTAGATGCCTTTTCCGATGACTGATAATTATTTATCAACCTAAAGTAGTAAGCATATTGGGACTATTAGAGGAAGATTGCTTGTAATAATAACAGTACGATTAATAAGAACATTGAATTGTAAGGAGTGAGAAATACGTGTTGAATATTTTAATAGTTAATTTTCCTGCAGAGGGACATGTAAATCCTACATTAAGTTTAGTAAAGGCCTTTACTGAAAGAGGTGATAACGTACACTATATTACAACGGAAAACTTTAAGGAAAGGCTTGAAGTTTTGGGAGCTATTGTACATACTCATCCGGATTTATTAAAGGAGATTTCTATTGATAATGAAACTTCATATGGATTAAAATCTTTCTTTCATGTACATGTTCAAACTTCTTTATATATATTAGAAATTACGAAAGAATTATGTAAAAGCATTAATTTTGATTTCGTAGTTTATGATATATTTGGTGCTGGAGAGTTAGTAAAGGAATATTTACAGGTTCCAAGCATAGTTTCCTCTCCTATATTTTTAATTCCACCAGTATTATTGGAAACCTTGCCTTTTCATCCAAATGCAGAAATACAATTCCAACCCGATGAACTCTCTGAAAAGTTACTGTATCAAATGGAACATGAATTTGGAGTAAAGCCCAAAAATAATCTTCAATTTATGCATAATAAGGGAGATATTAGTCTCGTGTATACAAGTCGTTATTTTCAACCTAATAGCGATTCGTTCGGAGAAAACAATGTTTTTATTGGACCGAGTATTATAAAGCGCAAAACAAATGCAAAGTTTCCACTTGAATTGCTTTCAAAAAAGAAAGTTATTTATATTTCAATGGGAACACTTCTTGAAGGGCTCGAACCATTTTTTAATACTTGTATTGATGCTTTTTCAAATTTCGAAGGGATTGTAGTAATGGCGATCGGTGATAGAAATGATATTTCAAAAATTAAGCAAGCGCCAGACAACTTTATTATAGCCCCTTACGTACCTCAATCAGAAATATTAAGTGAAGCAGATGTTTTTATTACACATGGTGGAATGAATA
Organism: Bacillus sp. TH30; assembly: GCF_016650875.1. Lineage (NCBI taxonomy): Bacteria > Bacillati > Bacillota > Bacilli > Caryophanales > Bacillaceae > Bacillus > Bacillus sp. TH30. Next base: position 5,228,226 of record NZ_JAEKEY010000002.1, read on the forward strand.
GTGTGCACGATGCAATCCATTATAATGTCCCATTTGTGATAATACCGCATGATAAAGATCAACCTATGATAGCGCAAAGATTAACTGAGCTGGAGGCAGCACATAGATTATTGAAAGAGCATGTTAATGTGCAAACTTTAAAAAAGGCGGTAACAGACGTTCTTTCAAATAAAAAGTATAAACATGGCATTCGAAAACTGAATGAAAGTTTTTTAGAGTGTGGTGGTTCCAAAAGAGCCATTGCAGTTATTGATGCTCTTTTAAATAAATAGTTCGGATAATATAAAAGCATAGAGGCTCTACCTGTATGCTTTTATATTATTATCCAGCAAATTGTACAGCAGTATTCGCATGTAAATAAGCAGTATCAAAAACAGGAACAGATAGATCATTTTGGGAAATGAGCAAAGGAATTTCCGTACAGCCAAGTAGAATTCCTTCAGCCCCATTATTAATTAATGAATTGGTAATTTGTATTAGTTTTTCTTTTGATGTTTCTGAAATAATTCCTCTACTTAATTCATTTAATATGACGTGATGGATAAAAGTTCTTTCTTCGTCATTTGGGATAATTGTCTCAATGTTATATTTTGCTAGTCGTGATGTATAAAAATCTTCTTCCATTGTTTGTTTCGTTCCTAGTAATCCGATCCGTTTTATATTCTGTTCTACCATTTCTTTAGCACTTACATCACCGATATGAAGAAGTGGGATTGATATTGCTTGTTCTACTTCCTCAGCAAATAGATGTACAGTATTAGAACACATTAGTAAACATTCAGCTCCAGAGTGTTCTACTTTTTTTGCTACTGCGACTAATTCATTTTTCACTTCTTCATATTGATGATTTTGTAATAATGTAGTTACTTCACCAAAGTCCATACTATATAAAACAAGCTTCGCATTTTGATCATATTGAGAGAGAGTTATTGTATTAATATGTTTATAATATAACGATGTTGATTCCCAACTTAGTCCGCCAATTAAGCCAATTACTTTCATCATGCATTCCTCCCGTAACAATTTTGAATTTATTATTTCATAATTCCGATAAGAATACAATGATTTAAATGAACTATTTATCGAAAAATAAAAATAGTAAGAAAAGTATTGAAATTATTTATTGTTAGTGCCATAATACAGATTACAAATACATACTTATCCAGAGAGGTAGAGGGAACGGCCCTTTGAAGCCTCAGCAACCCCTATGTAATTACATAGGAAGGTGCTAATTCCGCAGAGGACACTATGTGTCTTTTGAAAGATAAGGGGATTCTTGTACGTGAAAGAAAATGACCTCTTATTTAAGAGGTCATTTTTTGTTGTATAGAAAGGAAGTGTCGATGCATAATTCATTTTCAAAATAAATATAGAGTATTAAAAGTTGAATAATACGAGAGGGGAATTGTAATGAATAAATTAACGACAAAGCTAGTAGTAGCTATTGGAATTGGAGCAGCTTTATACGGGGTATTAGGGCTTTGGGGATTTTCTATCGCACCGAATACATTTATTAAACCCGCATTGGCTATTTTAACAGTTTTTGGAGCGTTATTTGGCCCGGTAGCAGGGCTTTTAATAGGACTCATCGGTCATACCGTTACAGATACGATCGCTGGTTGGGGTATTTGGTGGGGATGGGTTATTAGTTCAGGTATTATTGGTTTTGCAATGGGACTCATACAAAAAAGAGTTGGTTTTAGTGTAAAACATGGAACGTATAATAACCGTGATATTTCTTATTTTGCAATTGCAGGGTTAATTGGTATTGTCATAGCTATTATATTTGCTGGAGCATTCGATATTATTGTGATGGGAGAACCGTTTGACAAAATAGTTATACAAGTACTAGGCGCAACAATTGCAGACGTTATCGTATTTTTAGTTCTTGGCTTACCAATCACGATCGGCTTAGCGAAATCAAATAAGAAACATACACATTTAAAAATTGAAAAGTAGGGATGAATACATGCAACCAATTATTTCTTTTGAACAATTTACCTTTCAATATAGGCATACCACGCAGCCTACTTTAAAAGATATTACATTTCAAATATATCCTGGGGAAAAGGTACTTATCGCTGGACGAAGTGGTTCAGGTAAGTCAACATTAGCTCATTGTATAAATGGGCTAATCCCATTTTCTTACGAAGGGATAAGTACCGGTAACATTTTAATAGCTGGAAAGGATCCGAGAAAAGGTAGTGTTTTTGAACAGAGTAAACACGTAGGGACAATATTACAAGATCAAGATTCACAATTTATAGGCCTTACTGTCGAAGAGGATGTAGCATTTGCATTAGAAAACGATTGTGTAAATCAAATAGAAATGAAAAAGATTGTTACGGATTCTTTAAAAAAGGTAAGCATGCAGGACTTTCATACACAAAGTCCGCATGAATTATCAGGAGGTCAAAAACAGACAGTCTCTCTTGCAGGTCTGCTAACGACAAATGCCGATATATTATTATTTGATGAACCGTTAGCTAATTTGGATCCTGCATGTAGTTTGAATACAATAGAACTCATTAAAAATATACATGAGAAATATAATAAAACAATTGTAATTATTGAACATCGAATAGAAGAAATTTTAAACCTTGATTTAGATAAAATTATTTTAATAGATGAGGGAGAAGTTATTGCCGTTGGTTCACCGGATAGTATTTTAAATTCTAATATATTACCAAATATCGGACTAAGAGAACCTATTTATATAGAGGCGCTAAAGAAATTAAATTTTGATAGTAATAATGTTAGGGTATTTCCAATTGAAAATCTTCGTAATGCAGGCGTTCATAGCCTATTAAAGAACTGGATGCATAAGCAAGTTTCATCAAAAAACAAATATATTAAAAAAGCTTTATGCAAGATAGAAAATTTATCATTTACGTACAATAACAAACATACAGCCTTAGAAGATATCAACCTTTCAATAGGAGAGGGAGAAATAGTAGCGTTATTGGGTCATAATGGAGCAGGGAAATCGACATTAGCTCATACTCTTATAGGAATAAATAAAACGAAGAATGGGAGAATAACATTCGATGGAGAAAATATAAATTGTTGGTCTATTCGTAAACGTGGGGAAGTTATTTCTTACGTTATGCAAAACCCAAATCAAATGATTACACAGCCTACTGTTTTAGAAGAGGTTTCATATTCATTAAAATTAAAAAAGGTTTCTAAAGATGAGATTGAGAAAAGAGTCGAAAAATCTTTAAAAATTTGTGGATTATATCCATTTCGTAACTGGCCAATTCAGGCATTAAGCTATGGACAAAAAAAGAGGCTTACTATTGCATCTGTACTTATAACAAACCCAAAACTTATTGTATTAGATGAGCCGACAGCTGGACAAGATTATTACCATTACAAACAGTTTATGTCGTTTATTAGAAAACTGGCTGAAAAGGGCATATCCTTTATTATTATCACACACGATATGAATCTTGCTTTAGAATATGCAGATCGAGCGGTAGTTCTGCATGAAGGGAAAATTATTGCGGACAATACTGTATCTGCTGTTTTAGGGGATAAAGGAACGTTACAAAGAGCTAATCTACGGGAGATTTCATTAATAAAACTAGCTAAATTAAGCGGAATTCCAACTCCAGAAACATTTGTGCAACTTTATATTGAAGCTAATAGGAGGGAGGAATATGCATAATACGTATTTGTATCGTATGGATGGTGCAATTAAATTATCTTTATTTATATTTTGTATGACACTTACTTTTTTATTTTTTGATTTTCGTATATTGCTAATTTTATTTATTGTTGGATGTATCGGCCTCTTAATTGCAAAAATTCAATTGCGTAAAATTATAGTTATTTTCAGCGTTATATTTACATTTAGTTTATTAAATTCCGTTATGATTCTTTTCATTACGCCCACCCATGGATCGGAATTAACGGGATCGTATACCTCTTTTTTTATATAGGTTATGCAACAATTACATATGAAACTTTATTTTATGCAGCTACACTTTCATTGAAATATTTTACGTTATTACCATTTACACTTCTTTTTATTTATACAACTCATCCAAGTGAATTTGTAAGCAGCTTAAATAAATTTGCTGTTCCTTATAAAATTACATATGCAATAAATATTGCACTGCGTTATATACCAAGCATTCAATCTGAATATATAATCATTAGACACGCGCAGGAAGCAAGAGGCGTACCTTTTGAAAAAGGAGAAGCGAGCTTGTGGATTCGTATGAAAAACCGTGTTTTAATTTTTTGGCCACTTATTATTCATTCATTAGAAAGGATTGATACTGTTTCAAATGCAATGGATTTAAGAGGTTTTGGAAAAAAGGATAAACGAACGTGGTACTATGCAACAGACGCACAAAAGGAGGATTACATCACACTTTTTGTTGGTATTATCATTTTGATTATTGCAGTTTACTTAAAGCTGAATGTATTCCAAAGCTTCTGGTACCCATTTTAAAGCACTCTCAATAGAGTGCTTTTACTAATTTTTATAAAGACATGCTCAAAAAAGGGAGATATACATACTGTATAATACGAACCAGTTAAAATGATCAACTACCTATTAGTTTTCAAACCAAAAGGAGGAAAAAATATGAGTTTCGGCGGTTCTTGTGGTTTTGGTGGAGGTTTCGCTTTATTAGTTGTGTTATTTATTTTATTAATTATTGTTGGATGTAGCTGTTGGAGCTAAGGGTACTAATTTCTAATTAGTCTCTTCTAAATGTAAATTAAAAAAACATAGCAGATACTTTTTGTATCGAAATAAAAAAGGAGCCATTATGCTCCTTTTTTATTTATTATGCAACGTGCTCTCATTATTATATTTTGGGAATGTAATAGTTAAAGTAGTTCCTTTATTAACGACACTTCGGATTTTTAAACTGCCTCGCATCGTTTCAATAATTTTAACAGCAACCATCGTGCCTAAACCAGTACCTTTCGTTTTTGTACTAAAATATGGTTCGCCAAATCGATTAATTTGCTCTTGCGACATTCCAACTCCACTATCTTGAATCCTTATTATGACCTTATTATTGCTAACAGTTGCAGAAATAATTAGATTACCGCCACATGGCATTGCTTCTATACTGTTTTTTATTAAATTTAAAAAACATTGATGGAAGTGCTGTGTATTACCAATAATTGTTCCCTCTGAGAACTCTTTTGTAATATTAATATTATTCATGTTACAAAAAGGCAACATCATATTAATAACTCGATTTAACTCGTGCTCCACTGAAATATGATCTAGTTTTTCTGAAGCCGGTTTGGCAAAAGTTAAGTAATCATCAATAATTGCTTGTGCACGATTTAACTCTTCAAGAATATGTTCAATATACTCATCTTTGGATTGTTGAGTTATATTGGGTGTTTTTAAAAGTTGTGTAAATCCTTTTACAACAGTCAATGGATTCCTTACTTCATGTGAAATACTTGCAGCGAGTTGGCTGACAATCTCCATTTTTTCAACTTTTATTAATTTTGATCGCATAAATATTGCATCTTTTAAAACCTCATTAAAATAGACCATAAATAATATTAAAATAGTTGGTAATAGAATGAAATAAATAATGTACAAATTATTCACTTCAAAATCTGATAGAGTTAAAACAATTACTGTTGTAAATATTGCAAGGAAAAAAGTTAAAAACATAGATGAAGTTACTTTTATTTTCCTATTGTATGTATTAAATTTTGAGGATGCGAATGCTGTAATTATTAACATCGTTCCATAAACAATGATTGTTAACAGGCTAAAACCATAAAACATAAAACGTATTATTAATAAAATCATGAGTAATGCAATACCGACTGGAAATCCACCATAAAGTGTACCAATTAAAAAGGGGATTTGTCTTAAATCGTGAATATAATTTTCATCCATATAGATGGGATACCGCATACATAAAATTAGTGGGATACTCGTACAAAGAATGATAAGTAGTTTCTTATATTTCTTCCCGAAGTACCCACTATCATAAATAAAATAAAAAACAAATATACTGCTTAAAATATAAAGAAGATTATTTAAAACATTTTGATTAATGTAAACAAAGTTCATAATACATGCCCCGTTATCCTGAATTTCAATCCCATATGTATTATACATTATAAAAGTACAAGTTTTACATGTACTTTTACAATGTATTTAGTTTTTATAGATTTTCAGTGTTATAGGCTTTTAACCATGCATTATTAAACTCTTCCATTGACGCATAGCGCTCACTACGATTTTCATTTACAGCACGGTATGCTACTTCATATAAGCCTGCACTAGCTTCCCATTTCATAAAGGAACGATCTTGCCCGCCACCTAATAGTGCGAAAGCTATAGCCCCCATATTAAATACATTAGTTTTCCCGTCTATCATAGCATTAAGTTGAAACTCTTCAGGTGACATAAAACGAGATGACCCCCACATTCGTCCCATCTTATTTACATACGGTTTGTTACTGTATAAATCAATATCACAAATTTTTGTTTCATTAGTTTTAAAGTTGTACAAAATACTACCGTCATAAAAATCAATAGCTACATAGTTTTTGTGTTCAACGTAAGTATGGAAATTAAAAATAGAATTTAATGAAACTAGCCTATTTTTAACGGATAATTTCTTATATTTATAAAATGGTGAGTTAGGATCATTATATTTTTCTGGGGGTGGGAAACTCCAGTGCGGGTGAAGACATTCACCGTCAAACCAATCAAAAATTACAACATATCCATGTTGTACAGGGTAGTGATCAATTAAACTTATAAGAGAAACGTGTTTTAATTCATTGTATATAGTAACTGAGCTTTTTAATCTTTGTATAGCTTCATTTGTAGAAGCATTATATGCGAGTGTTTGTGCCCCTGCATATTTTATAAAGTTCTTTTTCCCATTCTTTTCAACACCAAAACTTATATTACCGGAATCTTGTTGGTCAAAAACCGCAAATACTGTACCTAGTTTTGTAAGCCAATCAAAATTATGATGTTTTTTTAGTTGGAATGTTATAGTATCTAACTGAATTTTAACTGGAATATCTTTCATAATTCACCTCAAATTTAATATAATTAAGTTGTCCATTACAGTATTCGACATATTTTGTGAAATCCCTATATTTATAAACTTAAATTTTATAAATATAATAATATACAGTTATAAGGAGGAAAGCAAATGGATGGAAAAATCATAATTAAACCGTACCAACAATATTGGCATACAGAGTTTTTAAATGAAAAAAATAAAATTGTGCCGTTACTCCATGAAGAAATTATTGCTATTGAACATATAGGAAGCACAGCCGTAGAAGGGTTAGGGGCTAAACCTCTTATTGATATGATGATCGGCGTAACAAATTTACAAATTACCGGAAATTGGAGGGAAGCCCTAGAAGAAATTGGCTATGAATATGTTCCTAAAAAAACACCTAATTGGCGTTTTTTTAGAAAAGGTAAATGGAGAGCTGGTACCCACCATTTACATGTTTATATTTATAATAGCGAGGAATGGAGGAACAACCTTTTATTTCGAGACTTTCTAATAAATCATGAGTGGGCACGTGAAGAATATAGAGTATTAAAAGAGATGCTTGCTGCTACATATCCTTTTGATCGTGTTTCATATACAAATGCAAAAGCACCGTTTATTTGCAACATATTAGAATTGGCCAAAAAGGATATAAATAAAATATAAGTAGTTTGCAGATTCTCATTTTATTTTAATCTTTCTCTCATGTTATTCTCTCTTTTACTTGATACACTGCGATTATAGAGCTTTTGAGTCAAAAGGGGATTATATAAAATGGAGAAAATACTTAGAAATAAATATTTCCATATATATGTTAAAATAATAGGCATTACTATTATTATTTGCAGTGTAGAATTGCTATTTATTAATATTCTCTACGGGAATGTACTAAATATAAAATGGTTAAATAAGCAATTAGGTTCTTTTGGTGAATATGGGGCAATTATAGCTGCATCATTATGGTTCTTACGTCATATATGGTTATTTTTAAAGAAGAAACATATACACGGATTTAAAATAATTAAAGAGCTATATCTTTTTATAAAACATTTTCACGTATTAATTGGATACGCTGTAATAGCTGTTGCGACTACTCACGGTGGTTACTTTTTAATAAAAGGAAGTCGTCATATAATACTAATATACAGTGGTATATTTTCTCTTTTAACCTTAATAACATTAGGGGTTGCGGGATTTGTTTTACAGAAATCTAATCAGAAAACAAAATTGAAGATGTATCGAAAAGCACATCAAATCATTGCAGTCATATTCGGAATAGGATTACTTATTCATTTAATCGTATAGGAGGAAGTATCGTTGCAACATATACTAATTATTGAAGATGAGGAAAGCTTAGCAGATTTTTTAGAATTAGAATTAAAGTATGAAGGATATATAGTAGATATACAACTTGATGGAAGAAAGGGATTAGAAGCAGCACTTGAAAATAGTTATGATCTCATATTACTTGATTTAATGTTACCAGGATTAAATGGACTGGAAGTATGTCGTCGACTAAGAGCAACTAAAAGTACACCTATTATTATGTTGACTGCTCGTGATAGTATTATGGACCGTGTGACAGGGTTAGATAGTGGAGCTGATGATTATCTTCCAAAACCGTTTGCGATTGAAGAACTTTTAGCACGTATGAGAGTGATTTTTAGGAGAGAAGAAAATACAGAGCAAAAGCACGCATCATTTCTTTCGTTTAAAGATCTACAGCTTCAGATTGAATCTCGAACTATAACTAAAGAAAATGAAGAAATTGAACTTACAAATAAAGAATTCGAGCTACTGCTTATGTTTATGAAAAATATTAATCGAGTTCTTACCCGTGATATTTTACTGGATCAAGTATGGGGATATGATGCAATGGTTGAGACGAATATAGTCGATGTATATGTTCGTTATTTACGTAATAAGTTACATAGTGTGGATAAGGAGGAGTATATCCAAACAGTCCGCGGTGCTGGATATATAATGAAATGATAAAAAACATTGTGTACCGAATTCGGAATTTACCTATAAAGTGGAAATTAACACTTTGGTCCACTACACTAGTATTCATTTTGTTTATTTTGTATAGCACGTTACAATTCATTGTAATTAATAAGTGGACTATAGATTATGAACAGAAACAAATAAACAGACAATTGACAGAAATAGCGGCATATTTTCAAGATAAAAACGAAACGCTCTCGAGCAAAACATTTGAAAATAGTAAAGAATTTCTAAATAATATGATTGATAAACATCAAATGATTCGTATTATCGGAAATGATGGAAAGCCCATTGTTACTGTTTCTCGAGATTTTAATGAAGCTTGGATAAAACCAAAACAGGTTACCCAAGATGAATCCTTAATAAAAAGACATATAGAAGATCGAATATTAGTTGAGCGCATACCAATTCAAACAAAAAAATTCACGGGAACTATTGAACTTACGAAAAACTTAGAGACATTTGATCATTTATTAAAAATTATCTTAGTGGTAATGGTCTTTGCAGGGATATGTGGATTAGTGTTTAGTTTTTTAGGCGGAATACTTATAACGAAAAAGCTTTTATCAAGTGTCCAAAACATAACGGATACGATGAAGCGTATTAAGAAAAACGGACTAAATGAAAGAGTTCCAGTACGAGAAAATAATGATGAACTCGCAAAATTATCGATTCTTTTTAATGAAATGATGGATGAAGTAGAAACTTCTTTTACACAGCAAAAACAGTTTGTAGAAGACGCATCGCATGAATTAAGAACACCATTAACAATTATTCAAGGGCACTTATCAATGCTGAATCGATGGGGGAAAAATGATTCAGCAGTATTGGATAAATCTCTTCAATCCAGTCTAAAAGAAGTAGATCGATTAAATAAATTAGTTTCAGAACTGCTAGAACTATCAAGAGCTGAAGCAGAACAGATGCATCCAATAGCAGTCGAACGAGTCCATGTTAATAGCGTATTAAAACAAGTTACACAAAACTTTACAGTACTGCAAACGGACTTTAAATTTGATATGAAATTGGATGCAGATGATGCATATGTTTCAATGCCATCATCTTACTTAGAACAAATTATTATTATTGTATTGGATAATGCAGTGAAATATACAAAAGAAACTGATAAGTATATTTGTATTGAATCAAGTATACAGTCGGGGAAAATTAATATTCGCATAATAGATCATGGAGCGGGAATACCTGAATCGGATTTACCATTTGTTCTTAACCGTTTTTATAGAGTCGATAAAGCGAGAAGCCGAAAACAAGGTGGCAATGGGCTAGGTTTATCTATTGCAAAACGGCTTGTAGAAAAATATAGCGGAACTATTCAATTAGAGAGTAAAGAAAATGAAGGAACAATTGTTACAATTACATTTCCTGATACTACACATGAATAGTTAAAGGTAAAAAATTCTTTTTGAAAATACTCTTTAAAAGGAGGAATACATTTTGTATTTCCTCCTTTTTTGATGCTTAGTAATCAAATTATTTTATTTATTTCGATATTTAAAGTACATTGAAAGGATTAAGGGGGAATAATTAATGAAAGCTATTGTACATCAACATAAAAAAGGATTAGAAGGTTTAGAATATAAATTATCACCGGAGATAACTCCTAATGTGGGGGAAGTTAAAGTGAAATTAAAAGCAGCAGGTTTAAATCATCGTGATTTATTTATAATGAATAATAGAAAAGATATGGAATTACCTTTAATTTTAGGATCAGATGGTGCAGGTATTGTTACGGAATTAGGAGAGGATGTTTCAAATGGCGCACTATATACAGAGGTTATAATAAATCCTAGTATTGGATGGAATAATACTCATGAACTACCAGAGTTACCTGAAGTACTAGGTGGACCAGCCGATGGAACGTTTGCCGAATATGTTATTGTGCCGGCTGAAAATGTAGTAAAAAAGCCATCTTATCTTACGTGGGAAGAATCTGGTGTATTATCTTTATCGGCATTAACTGCATATAGAGCGCTTTTTACAAAAGGTAGATTGAAATCTGAAGAACATGTTCTAATTCCGGGAATTGGCGGTGGTGTAGCTACTTATGCTATGTTATTTGCTAAAGCAATTGGAGCAAAGGTGAGTGTTACTTCAAGGATAGAGGACAAAAGAAAGGCTGCTGAAAAATATGGTGCAGACTTTTCTTTTAATAGTTCTGGTAATTGGGAAGAGTGCCTACATGGAGAAAAAGTGGATTTAATTATAGATAGTATAGGTCCGGCGACTTTCTTAAAATATTTTGATATATTAAAACCAAATGGAAGAATCGTTAACTTTGGTGCAAGTTCAGGAGATAAAATCGAATTACCGTTACGAGCATTATTTTATAATCAAATTGATATTATGGGAACATCAATGGGAAGCCGTGAAGAATTTAATGAGATGGTTCATTTTATAGAGAAACATAATATTAAACCAATTATTGATAAAGTATATCCATTAGAAGAAGCAATCCAAGCTTTAAATCGAATGCAGCAAGGAGAACAATTCGGTAATATTGCCCTTCGTATGGAATAAGAATATGATTTCGTAACTAATATATTTAAATGAATATGTTATGTATTATATTCATGCATAGAGTGTTCACCATACTATTTAAAATGGTTTACAACCTTTATACATATTTAGCTCGTGTAAATAGTTACACCATTGTCAAATGAATAGTAACAAAATGAGAATTAGATGAGAAAAGTTTAAGCACATTTTCATATTGATGTTGTATACTGTGTAAATCAAGAACACTTGTATCTTTATTTAAAGTACAATGAGTAATAATAAGGAGAGAGTAATATGAATTACACAGTATTTCAATGGATTAATAACTTTGCTGGATCATCCAAGCTATTAGATACGCTAATGATCGCTATTACAAATAGTGTTCCATATGTAGCTATTCTATTCATGCTTATCCTATGGTTCAATAATGGAAAGAAAGAGAATGCAATTAGAAAACAATATACAGTGTTATATACGACACTTTCAGTTAGTATTGCATTATTAGTAAATGTTCTTATACATGCGGTATATTACCATCCGCGTCCTTTTATAACACATCATGTAAATCAATTAGTACCGCATGCAGCAGATTCATCATTTGTAAGTGATCATTCTGTACTCGTATTTTCGATTGCTTTCGTATTTATTCTAAGAGGAGAAAAACTTAAATATATCGCGTTAATATGGGCAATATTAGTCGGTGTATCACGCATGTACGTAGGCGTTCATTATCCTCTAGATATACTTGGTGCTGCGTTCTTAACATTTATTACAAGTGGATTAGTGATGCAAAGCGCACATATATTTGAACCGTTAGCAAGTTTTATTTTCAAAATGTATGCACTAGTAGCAAAACGGTTGCCATTTTTAGCGAAATACAACCATATAGCTTAATCTTAAGAACCTACAAAAAGTAGGTTCTTTTTTGAATATTCTTAAATTTCACTTACCGTATTTTATATTAAAAAATACAAAATTAATAAAAAATAAATAGCAACAGAACTGGTTTTCTTATTGTTATAGAGGAATTAGTAAAAAAACTTCGAAAAATATAGTATCTACTATATTAAAGAACATATTTAGTAGCGCATCTTCGCATTAATGCATTGTAAAGGAAAGGAGATTAGTATGCATAAACTTCAAACGAATAAAGGCGCTCGATATATGATGATTGCTTTTATTGTTTTGTTTCTTACTATGCTTTTACGTATATTTTATATTCAAGCAGTAGGAGTCGTGCATAATGTTAATGTAAAGGATCTTGCGAAGGAACAACAAAACAAAAATGGAGTTTTAGAGGCAAATCGCGGGACAATTTATGATCAAAACGGTAAAGTATTAGTCCAAGACTCAACGACATATCGCATCGTTGTAAACTTAAAAGGAAAAGATAAATTAAAAGATAAAGAAGATACTGCACAACGTTTAGCAGATGCGCTTGAAGTTGATAAAGAGGAGATCATGAAAAATTTTCATGAAGGACGTACGCAAGTTGAAATTGGTAAAATTGGACGTAACTTATCTAGAGAAGTGAAGGAAGAGATTAATAATTTGAAAATACCAGGTGTATCTTTCACAACAGAAAAAGCCAGAGTATACCCAAATGAAGATTTCGCCTCGTATATACTTGGTTTTGCAAGACCAGACGATAAAGGTAATGCGGTGGGGAAGTTTGGGCTTGAAGAAAGTTTGGATAAATATTTGCGCTCTACAAATGGTAATGTTTCATATGTAGGTTCAAGAAAAGGAATCCCACTTACAAATGATATAGGAAAAGTAGAACCTGCTAAAAATGGAAATAACGTGTATCTTACGCTTGATAAACAAATTAATAGTTTTTTAGAAGACGCGATGAATAAAGCTGAGCAACACTATGATCCTTCTATGTTAGTAGGTATTATTGCGGATCCAAAAACAGGTAAGATTTTAGCAATGTCTAGTAAGCCTAGTTATAATCCTAACAAAGGAGACATTGAATATTTTTTAAACGATCCAATTGCGAATGCATTCGAACCAGGGTCTACAATGAAAGTTTTTACATTAGCTGCTGCAATTAATGAAGGTGTATATAACGGGAAAGAATATTTCCAATCAGGAAAATACGCAGTTGGTTCAGCAGAGATTAAAGATCATAATGGCGGCTATGGATGGGGCTCAATTACATTTGATGAAGGGTTTGAAAGGTCATCGAACGTTGCTTTTTCTATTTTAGAAGACCAGTTACTGAAACCAAATAAATTCAAGCAATATATGAATAAATTTGGTTTCAATCAAAAAACAGGTATAGATTTACCTGGAGAAAGTAAAAATACATTATTGTTAAATACTCAAATTCAACAAGTTACTACTTCTTTCGGCCAAGGCTCAACTGTAACTCCTATTCAAATCGTACAAGCGGCCACAGCAATTGCAAATGACGGAAAAATGATGCAACCTTATATTGTTGATAAGGTTGTAAATCCAACAAATAAACAAGTTATTATGGAAAATCAACCTAAAGAAATAGGGAATCCGATTAAAAAAGAAACTGCAGAAGAGGTAAGGAACTTAATGGAGCGAGTTATTACTTCATCAAAAGGAACGGGAACGATGTATAAAATTGATGGTTATCCGATTGGTGGTAAAACAGGGACAGCGCAAATTCCGAATCCTGAAAATGGACGATATATGGAAGGGAAAGATAATTATATTTTTTCATTCTTAGGAATGGCTCCAATTGATGATCCGCAATTAGTCGTATATTTAGCCATTAAGCAACCTAAATTAAAGGGGAATGAATACGGTGCTCAGCCTCTTGCTGAAATTTTTAAACCAGTTATGAAAAATAGTCTAGAATATTTAAAAGTGAAACCATATACAGAAAAGCAAATGGCAGATGCAACAAAGCAATCTGAAATAAAAGTACAAAATTATGTAAATCAAACAATGGATACTGTAAAAAACATTGCAGAAAAAGAGAAACTTCAGCCGGTATTATTAGGAGAAGGAAAGATAATAAAACAATATCCACAGACTGGCGAGGTAACGAGTGAAGGAGATCGCATATTTCTAGTAGGAAGTAATGTGAAAATGCCTAACCTAAAAGGTTGGTCAATGCGTGATGTTATGTATTTCTCTAAGTTGTTGAAATTAGATTTAAAAACAACAGGTACAGGGTATGTAACGAGTCAAAGCATTGAAAAGGGACAATATATACAAGAAGGTGATACTTTAAAACTAGATTTGGAACCGCCTCTAGAACCATTAGCAGAAGCGAGTACAAATTAATATCGAATTTTGTAAGAGTCTATAGTATAATAGGCTCTTTTTGTTAGAGTTACAAGCAATTTCACGCACCGTATTTTTTAATAAATAAAAAATCAAGTTACAAAATTATAAACGATGCTCACTTTTAAAAAAACTGATTATTCTTTTTAATTATTTACAATATAAAACCTATGTGATAATATGGAAAAAATCAAATGCAGTGAAGAGAAGAGTAAATAAAATGAATTTTTCACAGAGAGCTCCACTTAGCTGAAAAGGAGCAAAAATTCTTTATTGAATCAAGCCTCTGAGCAGCACATCGGAACCTTTTAAAAGTGGATGGTGTGACGGGAGCTCCCGTTATAGAGCTAAGGTATAAGCATGAAAATAGTGCAGTACCTGATAAGGTTAATATGGCGACATATTAACAAACTAGGGTGGCACCGCGATGATAAATCTCGTCCCTAAGACTAAAAGTCTTGGGGGTGGGATTTTTTTATTGTTTTAAAACAATTTAGAAAGCGGGTGCCTAAAGTGAAAAAATTACTTAAAGATTGGAAATATCCTTTATTACTATTGTCCGGAGTTGGTATTGCGAATTTAGGTGCATGGATTTACTTAATAGCACTTAATGTACTTGTCTATAATATGGGCGGCTCAGCTTTAGCGGTTGCTACTTTATATGTGATTAAACCATTAGCTGCTTTATTTACAAACGCTTGGTCGGGAAGTATGATAGATCGTTTAAACAAACGGAAGTTAATGATTCACCTTGATATATACCGCGCAGTATTTATCGCCATTTTACCCTTGCTTCCATCTCTTTGGATTATCTATCTTTTAGTATTCTTTATTAGCATGGCTAGTGCGATTTATGAGCCAACTGCTATGACATATATGACGAAATTAATTCCAGTAGAGCAAAGACAACGTTTCAACTCACTACGTAGTTTAATAGGATCTGGTGCATCATTAATTGGTCCAGCAGTAGCAGGAGTATTATTAATAGCGAGTACTCCAGAGTTTGCTATATATATAAATACTATAGCATTTCTGTTATCAGGGTTAATTACATTACTTTTACCTGATCTTGATAAAAAATACGATTCTAATACAACAACTGATAAGTTATCTCTAACTGTACTAAAAAAGATTGGAACATAGTTTTAAATTTCAGCAAAAAATCTGTGTATATAGTATGTGTTTATTTCCTATTCCAAGGAATGATGGTTTTAGCTACCGCTATAGATTCACTTGAACTATCGTTTGCGAAAGAAGTTTTATTGTTAACAGATAGTGAATATGGCTTTTTAGTTAGTATCGCTGGAGCGGGTTTTATTTTAGGAGCCATAACAAATACAATTTTATCAAAAAAATTAGCACCTTCATTTCTAATTGGGATAGGATCATTATTCATTGCAATCGGATATTTGATTTATGCTTTTTCAAGTGAGTTTTTAATAGCTGCTATCGGATTCTTTGTTTTATCTTTCTCTATGGCATATGCAAATACGGGATTTTACACATTTTATCAAAATAACGTTCCGGTTCATATGATGGGACGAATCGGGAGTATATACGGGCTCGTTATAGCTGTTTTTACAATTTTTATAACGATTCTGTTCGGCGTTGCAACTCAATTCACTTCTATACAACTTGTAGTCATTGTAGGAGTATTGGTAATGCTACTTATTACTATCATATTGTGCGTGTTTACTTTATTACCATCGCGGTCTAAGGTATATTCCGCTGAATCAATAAATTCGAAATAGTTCCCTTGGTTTTTATTTGAAAATTAGGGGGTTGAATAGGAGGTTTCTTTCCCCTATATATGGAAAAATAATTAAGAGGAAAGAACAATACCAATAAATAAGGGTGGTTATTATGATAAAAACAAAAGATCAAATAGAGAAAATTGTAAAAGAAATACATCGGAATATAGATTTTTCTGGGGTAGTCTTAATAAAAAAAGATGATGATATTATTTATGAAAATTCATTTGGATATGCTAACCGAAGTGAATGTATAAACAATACACTACAAACAAGATTTGGAATTGCCTCAGGATGCAAATTATTTACTGCTATCAGTATCTGTCAACTTGTTGAAAGAGGTGTAATTACTTTTCATACAAAGTTAAAAGATTGTCTACATATTAAATTCCCAAACTTTAATGAAGATATTACAGTACATCAACTTTTAACGCATAGTTCGGGTATTCCAGATTATTTTGATGAAAGTATCATGGATAACTTTGAAGACCTTTGGAAACAAACTCCTATGTATCTATTAAAAAGTTTAAAAGACTTTTTACCATTATTCCAAAACAGTAATATGATGTTTACACCAGGAAGTAAGTTTTACTATAATAATGCAGGTTTTATTATACTTGGATTAATTATAGAACAGCAGACAGGACTTGAATTTACGGAATATATAGAAAGAAACATATTTGTTCCAGTTGGTATGAATGATTCAGGCTATTTCTCTTTAGATAATTTACCAAAACATACTGCTCTCGGATATATAAAGGATGTAAATAGTCAAAAATGGAGAACAAATGCATACTCTATACCCATAAAAGGAGGTTCTGATGGTGGTGCTTATATTACTGCACCAGACATGGTGAAATTTTGGGAAGCTCTATTTAACAACGAAATATTAAGCCGCGAATATACGAAGTTACTTTTAACTCCTCATATTTTGGTGAATAATAGCCAGTCTTACGGCTATGGAATATGGATTGAGAAAAGACAAGAAAATATTTTTAAATATCATGTAATGGGATATGATCCAGGCGTGAGTTTTCGCTCGGCCGTATACCCGGAATTAGGAATTACATTAGTTATTCCATCAAATAAAGGGGCAGGACCTGAAAAACTAATGGTGGAAATAGAAGGAGCTTTTTAATTACATGGATATAAAAATTAGAGCATATAAAAAAGAAGACGAAATAGGCTAGGTACGTTGCCGTGTGTTATCTTTTTTAGATACAGCATATTATGACAATGTACTTAGAGGGAAAGAAAAATATGAAAATCCCGCAATTGAACTAGTTGCTATACATGAAGAACAAGTAGTAGGAGACGTACGAGTAAAAAGTACGTCTTTTTACTTTTATAAATAATGCTTAAGGCTGATGGGAAATCACATTCCATATTATACAAATTAAAGTAGCTATCGTATTTCAAACAGAGACGAATATAATTTTCAAAGGTAAACAAGTATATAGGAGGACTCTAAATGGATATTCTATTTGTTATTCTACTTGTTATTCTTATAATTGTATTAATTCAAGGTAAGGAATACAAAGTGAATATTAATCGTATTTGGCTCATTCCGGCTTTGCTGTGCTTTGTAACAATCCAGTCCATTATTCATATGGGACAATTAAATATATTGCAAGGACTTCTCTTCGTTGCAATGCTTGGAATTGGATTGGGTCTTGGAGTTATTAGGGGAAAAGCTTTAACATTTCGATTAGATAGTGAAACAGGTCATGTATTACGAAAAGGAAATTGGTTAAGTACAATTATTCTCCTTGTTATTTTAGGTGCGAAAATCGTGATTAAGCAAAGTATGTTTCCTGGCAGTACTCACCACACATTAATGGTTGTAACGAATGCCTTTTTATGTATCACATTAGGTACCGTAATTAGTAGACGCTATTATATTCGGAAAAAATATAATGAATTAACACAAAAAGCGTAAATACATTCGTCCCTTGTTTAACAACACTGTGAACGGTAATACTAAATAATATTGAACTTTTACAACAAGGGATGATAATATGATATTCATTTACACAGATTTCGGTGGAACGCATTCAACTGCACTCGCTGCAGCTTATCATTTAAATAAATTACCAACAGATCGTAAGTTAACGAAAGAAGAAATATTAAATGTAGATTACTTTAATAAATTGAAAACAGAGGATATGGGAAAGATTATTTTTCATGGACAAGATGAATATGGGAATCCTGTATATACAATTGGGTGCGGGGCATCCAAAGTCGTTGTACCTGCGATGAAGCATTTAGGAGAGATTCTGCAAAAACATTATCACAGCCATGAAAAGATTATTTTTTCTAATACATCACCAACAGTTCCTTTACCAATGACTTTCGGTGGTCTGTTTTCTAGAAGGTTCCACATCGACTTTATCGGCGTACCATTACTCGTATGGGGAGCAAAACTTAGCTGTGATAACATACAAAGGCTTGTTAATTATACGAAAGAAGCTGGCCGATTGACGAATGATTATGTTGTAATTTTAGATAACGAAACATTTAAGTAATGTTAAAAGAAGGCCGGGAAATTTTGTGGTTTTCTTTTTTTGATAAATAGACAAAAAACATTCACATTTATTATTACATCTACTATAGCCAAAATAATAAAGTCCTGTTACTATTACAGGGGATATTCTCTTTTCGTAAGATAAATATATAGAAAAGTCAGAAAAGAGGAACAGAATAAGGGAGGAACAACATGAAGCGTGTTGCTTGGTTTACTGATAGTACAACTGCGAGTTTTACAACAGATGGTGATAACTTTGTTATCCCAATTGAAGTTATTATTGATGGAGTGTCTTATAAGGATTGTGAAGAAGGAGTTCATAAACGTCTTTATGAAGCGTTAAATGATGGAAGAACAGTTACTACTTCGCAACCTAACATAGGGGAAATGGTAGAGTTATTTACTAAATGCAAAGAAGAATATGAAGAAGGCTTTGCAGTTGCTATTAGCGGAAAAGTAAGTGGGACCTATCAAAATATGAAGCTAGCTGCTGATATGGCAGGTTTCCCTTTAACTGTATTAGATAGTGAAACGACAAGTTATCCAATGGATGAACTTTTGAGAAAAGCTAAAACGTTATACAATGATGGTATGACTTTACAAGATATACATAAAACATTAGTAGATGAAAAAAGAAGGCCTTTTTATGTATTTCCAAAAAGCTTAAAAGGTTTATATGCAAGTGGTCGAGTAAAGGGAGTTCAATTTTTACTTGGAAGTTTATTAAGTGTCAACTTAATCTTAGAAGTAAAAGGCGGAGAACTTTTACTTGAAAAGAAAGTGCGTAAAATCCAAAAATGTAGAGAATACATTAAAAATGAGCTTGAAAAAGAATTACCAAAAGTACTTCATATGTTCTATGCTAACGATAAAAATGGAGCTGAAGAATGGATTTCAGATATTAAACAAGCATTCCCTGAAATGGATTTCAAGCTTTATCCATTGCCGATTTCATTTGCTGTTCATGCAGGTGAAGGAACAATAGCAATTAGTTATTAAGAGGAAAACCCGTGAATAATTCGCGGGTTTTTTTATTATATAAAAGCTTCATTACATCATTCCCGTATCACAAATAATAATGTATAGATAAAAGGATTTTTTACTAAAAAAAGAAGTATGTATAAACAAATATTATAATGGTAGTGATATTATGAAAATCGGAAAGTTTGGAGAAAAAAATAATATAAGTATAGATACAATTAGACATTATATGGATCTCGGACTAATTATTCCTGAAAAGAAGGGTAGCCATTATTTTTTTGATGAGTATTGTCAAAAAGATATAGAGCTTATATTAGAGTACAAATGGCTAGGTTTTAGTTTGAATGAAATTAAAGAACTTTTTCTTTATCAAAATTTAGCGAAATCTATGAATTACGAAAAAGATACTCTTTACCAATCTTTATTTAAATCGAAATACGAAATGTTTGAACAAGAAATACAAATTTTAGAGGAGAGAAGGGATAAATTAAAAGAAGTGTTAAATGATTTATCGCTAACAAATGAAACTCCGAATGCTATTATTGGGATAGATTTAAGCGTACTTCATTTACTTACATGTTCTAAGTGTAGCAAAAACCTAATTCTTCAAAATGGAATTATTAATTGCAATCAAATTACAGAGGGAAAGTTAATTTGTAACTGTGGGGAAGAATACATTATTACTTCAGGTATTCTAACAGCTGGCAATTTATTTAAAGCATATGAGCGATCTTCACTTGAAAGTTATATTTCAGATTATATTCATGAAACTGATACTGCATATTTGGAAAATATGCATAGAGAAGGAGAATGGGCGAAAAAGAAACTAATGCAATTAGATTTAAATAACAAAATACTACTTGATATAGGATCGGGTCTTGGGTTCTTTTTGCGAAATATTTATGAAGAACTACCCGAGGATTGCTTATTTATTGCAGTTGATCGAGATTTGAATAAACTACTATTTTTAAAAGATGTATTAGAAAGAAGAAATCCGAAAAGAAACATTCTCTTTATCTGTGCTGATTTTTTAAGTATACCTATTCAGAATCGGTCTGTTGATATTGTAATTGATCACTCTGGTACGAGCAATTATAGTTTTGATCATGAGGATTTTTTACTTCACGAATTAAATCCACTTTTTAAAACGGATTGTTATTTATTAAGTTTATTTATTTTAT
Organism: Bacillus sp. TH30; assembly: GCF_016650875.1. Taxonomy (NCBI): domain Bacteria; kingdom Bacillati; phylum Bacillota; class Bacilli; order Caryophanales; family Bacillaceae; genus Bacillus; species Bacillus sp. TH30. Next base: position 5,249,473 of record NZ_JAEKEY010000002.1, read on the forward strand.
TTAAAAATTTTAGCATAAACAGCCAAATTAAAACTAGGTTTCGAGAAAATTTTACACTTTCAAAAGTAACGAAAGAAATCCAAAATCTACAGTTTCAATTCATTGATGAAAGAACTTCAAATTATTTGGATCGAGGCGGAAAGTACGAGGATTTCTTTGTTCAAGGAGAAGAAATTTATACATATTCATTTTTCGGAAAAAGATGGGGTTAACCCCATCTTTTTAAATTTTTCTTTTAAAAGTTTTTAATACTAGCATATTGATATTGTGTTGACCCGAGAACTTACACTGTACGTAATACAAAGTTCAGCGGGAGGGAAATGTTATGGGAAGTTTACGATTACATATAGAAAATAAAAAAGAAACCAAGAACTAAGAAATATTTGTTTATATTCAATTGCAAAAACAGTATCAATATCCGGTAGCTCTATATATAGTTTCGCATTAGGATTGTATGTTTTACAAATAACCGGATCAGCGTTAAATTTTGCGATTACGCTCATTTTAGGAACGATTCCAATGATTGTTATGAATCCATTTGCCGGTGTAATTGCAGATAAAGTTGATAAAAAGAAACTGGTCGTTTGCATGGATTTACTAAGTGGAAGTTTATTAATTGTTACTTATATAGTAAGCAGCAATTATGGATTAAACTTATTCATCATTTATGCTACTACCTTTCTTATAACGGTATTTACAACATTTTTTGGAATAGGATTAGAAGCCGCAAAACCAAATATCGTCTCTAAAGAGCGGCTTATGAGTATTAACTCTATAAGTAAAATTATCGATTCTGTATCTTTAATTCTCGGTCCTATGTTAGGTGGCATCGTTTTTGCAGTCTTTGATATTAAAATTTTTATAATTATAAACGGTATTTCATTTATTCTTTCGGGTATATCCATATTATTTATTCATTTTAAACTGTTCGAGTTCAACATAAATGAGGAATGCCCAAAAAGGAGAATTAATTTTATTAAAGATATAAAAGAGGGGTTTTCATACTTAATTGAAAAGGAAAGCTTAAAGAATACGTTTCGAATTTTAATTTCACTTAATTTCTTCTTAGGGTTTGCTGTAACTGTTCCATTGCCATACATTATTAACACAGTTCTCAATCTTAGTTCTAAGCAATTTGGTATCATTCAAGGGACTTTTCCAGTAGGGATGATAATTGGTGCAATTTTAGTAAAAAAGATAACTAATCGTTTTTCTTACTCTTATCTTTTGAAAAAGCTAAGTTCAATGTTGGCAGTTTTTATGATTATTTCAGGAATTCCAGTTCTATTCAAAAGTTTTGAAGTAAATGATTTTGTATACGTTATTACGTATTGTGTTGTTATGTTCTTTTTAGGACTAATAATAGCGTTAATTGATATTCCTTTAATTTATTTCATGCAAAAAGAGATTCCTGATGAATATAGGGGGAGGGTACTCAGTATTGGATTAAGTATAGGTAAAATGATGCAGCCAATAGCATTGGCATTATCAGGTCTATTATTAAATTATATTCCAGCCTATACACTTCCAATTGCAGGAGGAATAGTATTTCTTATTTTGAATAAGGCTTATTCAAATAAGTTGAACTTAGAAATTCATTCAAAAGATTATAGTGTTTTGCGTAGCTAAGTAAATTTGTTAAGTAACAAAAAGATGTTTATTTTGCAATAGAGTCCTTTAAAAAATAATAATGTTGTTTAAAAATCCTTCTTTAACTAAAGTGATAGATGGTCGAAGTAAAGGCAGTAATAAAGAAGTGCCATTCCTAATGTGGACTGGCACTTTGTAAGATACAAAATTTATTATTTGATCTCGGCTGTAGAATTTGATTTATCTATTTTGTATTTACTAATAAATGTGTTAATGCTTGCTTTAATGGTGTAGCCTGACGTTCTAATAAGAAATTTAAATGGGTATGTGTTGATTCTAATCCTCCTTCACGAATCCCTTTTTGAGTCATTACTAACATTGGAAGGTAGGCTTCAGGTACTCCAGCACCTTTTAACATTTCTTCATAAGAAGAGTCATCTACTTCTAATAAAGGAATTTCTTTACCTAATACTTCACTTAATGTATCAACAAATTGCTGTTGTTTTAAATTTTCACCAGAAAGTTCATAAATCTTATTTTTGTGACCATCAGCTACCAAAACATTCGCTGTTGCTTCAGCTAAATCCGGACGATATACCCAACCGATTTTCCCTTCTCCTGCAGAAGTCACCCAAGGGGCACCAGCCATACAGCTTTGAATTGTACCAAGTTCATTTTCTACATACCAGTTGTTACGCAGAATCACATAAGGAATACCTGATTCAATAATTGCTACTTCACGTGCTCTATGCATGCCCGCTAGGAAAAAGTCATTTCCTTCTGCTCTTGTAACACTTGGATAAATAATTTGTTTTACACCTGTTGCTTTGGCAGCTTCTACTGCATTTGTATGCTGACGTATAACTGTATCAAAGTCACCAAATGTTGACATGATGAATAAATGATCAACATCTTTGAATGCTGAAAACAAGGTTTCTTGATTTTCAAAATCCGTTACACGTACTTCTAAGCCTTGTTCCTTATAGCTAAGTGCTTTTTCAGACTTGTCATCACGTACCCCAACAATTATTTCTTCAATTGATAATCTGGTAAGTAAATACTCAACAATTTTAGAACCTAAATTTCCGTTTGCACCTGTTACTAAAACTTTCATACAATCTCCTCCGTTACATACAGCGTTATTTTTGATTTTTGTATACATTACATATACTATTTCTTAAGAAGGATTTATGTAAGTAGGCACAATTTAATAACATAGTCATAAAAATAGTACTTAGAGAAAAAGGAGATTTTATTATGGCACGTTTTAGTTATCAAGATGAATCGGTTTCTGAAGAAACACAGCAAGAAATTTGTCCATTAACAGTTACCCAAAATGCAATTGCAGGAAGATGGAAAATCGTGATTTTGTGGCATTTAAGCAAAAATAAAATTATTAGGTTTAATGAATTATTGAGGATGTTACCTGGCATCTCAAAAGGAATCTTAACTAGACAATTAAGAGAGCTTGAAGAGGACGAGCTAGTACACAGAGAAGTTTATAAAGTTGTTCCACCAAAGGTAGAATATTCTTTAACAGAGCAGGGGGAAAAGTTTATACCTGTATTAGAAGCAATGCAAGCTTGGGGTAAAGATTTACTAAATAAAAAAATAGAGATGTATGAAAAGCGTCAGGACTAATAAATTATTAATACCTTCTTATTACCAATAGGAAGGTATTAAGTTCAAATTAAATACTGAACAATTTATTAATGTAAGTTGTACTGGAAAACTATCGTAATTCGGCTGTCTTTCTAATAACTATTTTATCAATATCATCTTCTTCATCACCAATAAATAATCCGCGCTCTTTTAAATATGTTTCGAAGTATAAATCTGCTTCTGCACGTTCATCATATGGCTTTACAGATAGAACGAAACCTAATTTATTTTGCTCCTCTAAATGAGAAGTGGAGATGTAAGCCGGTACATTGTGGCGTAAAAAGAGCTCTTTAACCGGAATAATCATATCTTTCATTAATTTCGTTAGCATACCCATTTCAAACTCAAAATTAAAGCGATCTATACTAGATAAATCCGCGAATACTACACCAATAAAACCTGTATTAAATACTTCTTGATATTCAATGTCTTCGTCACCATAAAAATTCTTTTCGATCAAATAATTTATAAAATAAGAAACACCATCACTTTGTTCAAAAGGTTTTGTTGAAAGAACGAAGCCAATTTTCTGTTGTTTATGTAAATACACACATGACATGTATGCAGCGATATTATGTTCTTTAAATAATGCACTCGTTGCTCCAGATAGACCATCTAGTACGTGATGAACAATTTGAAGTTTTTTACGAGCGAAATAATAGGATTTCTTTTGTAACTCCAATGTATCAATAAAGACAGAGCCGATAAAGCCTGTATTTGAAATAATAGGTGTTTGCTTTTTTCTTCCTCTGCGCTTTGCTTGAGTCATTGTTAAAATCATCCCTTCATGTACAATTAAAATAAAAAGAACGTTTGTTCGTATATTTATATTTTACTATTAAAACGCTCTAAAGTAAAGGGTTTTTGATGAAAAAACAACAAAAAAGACACCTGTAAAAGGTGTCTTAAACGCTGTAGGGAAGAGGGTTCATCCCAACTATTTATATTATGATACAGAAACAATCTCTTCTGTATCTTCTACATCTAAATGACAGTCCATAGTACGGACATCTTGATCCTCATGACTTCCGAAATAAATAGTAATTTTCATATGTATCGCTCCTTTATTCTAGGAATACCTAAAATAATTACTAGTAATGTTAATATTTATTATATACCACTTTTTTCATTCCGACAACGTTATATCATTTTTAATTCTTTTAGGGCGCATAGAGTGATTTATAGAGATATTTTTATAGAAATAGGTACATTTCTTATATGTTATATTTAATACTGAAGGATTCGAATACGAATTTTTATGAAAGGAGCAAAATTAATGAATTATAAACAGTTACTAATAGACAATTTCACATATAAAACCTCATATATTGCGCGGCAGGTAAATGGAATGGATGTAAAAGAAACGAAGGATTACATTACTATCGACTGCGGATTACCTGCAGATACATTTAATATTATTACACTACTAAATAGTAATGTAACGGAAGGGATTGAGAAATTATATAAGGAGGTAGAATGCTATAATCAAAAGAAATTTTCAATGAGTGTTTGGTTTTGGGATGATAAACAAGAACAGACTATAAAAAGCGAATTAATCAAACTTGGTTTAAAAGAAGCAGAACAGAATATCGCGATGGTAGCAGACTTAAGAAAAATTCATCCAATAATAGACATTCCAGTAGGTTTTACAATACAAAAAGCAACATCGCCAGAACAAATACAACAATTTGGCGAAACGTTAGCGGCTTTATTCGGTACATCAGCAGAAGGTACTCACGTTCAAGCATACTATAATCAAATTTCTTCTTTAGATGTATGGAATAGCGATGACATGAAACTATACTTAGGTCTTTATAAAGGTGAGGTAGTATCTGTTGGCTCTTTAGTATGTACGAAAGATAGTGTCGGTATTTATGATATAGCGACTAAAGAAGAAATGAGAGGAAAAGGTTTTGGCTCTACTATGTTTAATTTCCTGCTGCAAGAAGCAAAACAATTAAAAAATATGTACTGCGTACTACAAGCTTCACCTGATGGAATTAACATTTATGAAAAATCTGGATTTAAAGCTGTAGGACAAATGACTGTTTTTGAAAACCAGCATTTATTTGGATAATTCATCCAAATAAAATCGCTTTAAATATAGGAGTTAACATACCGTTATGAAAAAAATATCTCTAATTACACTCATATGCTTCTTTATGGTAATAAGCATCTTTGTTTTTCAGCAAATAAATGAACATAAATACATTAAAGCTACTAATACATTAAATCATATAAAAAACATTGCACATAGAGGTGCATCTGCATATGCACCAGAACATACAATAGAAGCTTACAAATTAGGACAACAATTAAAGGGAGACTATATAGAAATAGATCTTCAAATGACAAAAGACGGACGTTTAATAGCTATGCACGATGAAACATTGGATCGTACAACGAACGGTACTGGATTAGTAAGAAATCATACATTAACAGAAATAAAACAACTTGATGCAGGCAGCTTTTTCAATGAAAAATACCCCGATTTAGCAAAAGAAGAATTTAAAAATGCTAAAGTTCCAACACTAGAAGAAATTATTGAAACGTTTGGACATAATGCTAACTATTATATCGAAACAAAATCACCAGATGAATATCCTGGAATGGAAGAAAAACTATTAGAAATTATAAATCGCTACCAAATAAATGATAAAGCTATTATTCAATCATTTAGTGAAGAAAGTCTGCGAAAGATTCATAATTTAAATGCCAATATACCGTTAGTACAATTATTATCATATAAAAAAGCAGTTCAATTAACAGAACTAGAAATTGAGAATTATAAAAAATACTGCATTGGCCTAGGAATGAACTTTAAATATATTGACGCAGCCTATGTAAAAAAATAAAGAAATATGGATTAGAAGTGCATCCATTTACAGTAGATAATGAAAAGGATATGAAAAAGTTACTTATATGGGGTGTAGACGGGGTGTTTACTAATTATCCGGATCGTTTACATTCAATAAAGCCTTTAAAAAAACAGAAATAAAAAGAATCCAATAAAACTTGGATTCTTTTTATTTTCTCTTCTATGTCTTTACTACATTAAATATCATTTTTACAAAACAAACTAGAAAGTAAACAAAATGCAATTAATTTTTCCTTTGTTTTTTATATTTTCTTGATACACTGGCTACGAGAGGAATACCGATTATAGTAGGTAAGAACCAAAACCATATTGGTGGAAGTAGATTTAAAATAGGGATATACATACCAATGTTTACTAAAAGTGCGGTAACTGCACCAATATAAGAGCCTAACATACCTCTAATATGGTGTTGCAACCAATTTCTCCATCGTTTTTTTCTTGCGAGATATCCGTAAATCGCAAATGAATAGGAGATAATTGCTACATAAAATAAATATGCGATTTCATCCCACTTTATAATGGCCAATATAATTGCCGTCAGGGTTATGACAACATAAGATGCATGATATATTTCGCCCCATTCCGTATGTTTTCCTTTCTTTTTTTGAGTAACCATCGCTACAATACCAGTAATTAAACATATGGTTCCAAATAATATGTGTATGGTCAAAAGAATATTGAAAATGCTCATAAAAGTTCCTCCTTTTTTATTTTTATAGTATTGCAGTATAGGAGAAAAGTTGAAAAATATAGTTAGTTCGCCTTAATATATTGAAATAAAGGTACTCCTAGAACAAAATGAAATGATTAAATTTTTTCTCAAATTTAGTGAGATGAGTATTACGTTAAATGAAGGAGAGACTTCTATATTTACATCTATCACATACTTACAATCCGGGAACGATAAACAACAAAAAGTTTACGACGTTATGAATAAGCTAAACATAATGGCGGATTTAGCTTTATATAGTCCTGTACTTTGCGGGACAATCTCTATTAGAATTGATACCCTTCACTCTGACTTAGATATTGTAATGGAAGTACATAATTATGATGTTTTTGAACAGGAAATTAGATCTTTGTATGGTTCATATGAAGGTTTTGAAATGAAAAAGAAAAACATTAGAAATATCTTAACAATAAAGGCAACTTTTCAATTTGAAGGTTTTGAATTTGAATTATTTGGTCAACCGCAGCCAGTGCGTAACCAAAATGCATATAAACATATGATAGTGGAGCACATGCTATTAATGCAGCATCCCCATATTAGAAAAAAATCATCCAATTAAAAGAACAAGGCATAAAAACAGAACCGGCTTTTGCACAAGTATTAAAAATTGACGGAGATCCTTATGAAGAACTTATTTTATTAGGACAGGAAATGAGATTTTGGTAAATAGGGTACACATAAAAATCCTCTTTATATAAAAGAGGATTTTTATTATGCCATTAACTTACGAATTAAATTACTTAATATATAAATACCTTGAGTAATTTGTTCAGAGGAAGCATATCCATACGATAAGCGTATGCACTGATCCGATTCTTCTTCATAAATACGTCCTGGGTTTAAAAGAACTCCCTTTGATAGTGCTTCTGAAAACAGTTTTTTCATTGGAATGTTAGGTACAACCGTTAGCCATATAAAAAATCCACCACTTGGAATATCCCATGTAGCAATATCTGCACAATACTTGTCTAAAGCTTGTAACATCATTCGTCTCCGCTCTTTCAGGTGGATCCTTACGTTCGCAACGTGTTCTTCATAAAATCCTTTACTCAACCATTCTGCAGCAACTCTTTGTGATAAAGAACTTGATCCATAGTCAGTTTGCATTTTTATGTCTGACAATCTCTCAATAACAGGCTCTGGCCCGATAATCCAGCCAATTCTAAGTCCTGGGCTAAGTGTTTTAGATAGACTGCCGATATATAAAATATGTCCATGTTTATCCATCGACTTTAAAGGTAGTGGCGGTATTTCATCAATCCATAATTCACGGTAAATATCATCTTCAATGATAGGCAATTGTTCTTTTTCGCATATTTTTAGTATTTCTTTTCTTCGATCCTTGGACATTAATACACCCGTCGGATTTTGAAAACAAGGAATCGAATATAAAATATTTTTCTTTTGACTATAATTAATTCTTCTTAACAAGTCATTAGGGATAATTCCATGTTGATCCATCTGTATTCCAGAAAGGTGAATATTAGCCGATTGAAATACATGAAGAGAATATAAGTAAGAAGGTCGTTCAAGTAAAACAGTTGACTCTCTATGTAAAAGACCGATTGATATTAATTGTAATGCCTGTAATGCACCAGAGACTATTAATATAGAGCTTGGTGATGTATTTATTCCAAATGATTTTACATAATTACTTATTGCTTCACGTAAAGGGAAATATCCTTTTTGTTCTTCATATCCGAAATAATCTAGTTCCTCACATACGTTACGCATAATGAATTGCATAGTTTCTAACGGGAAAAGATGAGGTGCAAGTTCTCCTTTACTAAGATGAATCAATTTTTTATTTGCTTCTGCTTTATTTATTTCTCGTACCATTAACTTGCTTGGTTTATGAATACCAGCCTTTACATATTCACTCCAATCGGGCGGGGGATTGGTGGCTAATAATGACCATGTATTATTCGTTACAATTGTTCCTGACCCGATTTGCCCTTGAATTAAGCCATCTGCCATAAGTTCTTCTAGTGCGGTTATTACAGTACTACGATTTACATGAAATAATTTCGCTAACTGCCGCTGGCTAGGAACCTTACTTCCAATCGGCCATTCTCCGTATTCAATTTTTTCTTTCATATAGTCTATTATCTGCCGATATTTAGGCAGTTTTTTATCAGTAGACATATTAAAAACTCCCTCATTCATTTTAAAAATGCAAAGTGGTTGGTTTTTTCGAGGATTAACTGGTTGAAGACATTGTATCAACTATTAAATATGATGAAAAGAAATAATTGGTAATTAGAAAATGGCTGGTTTATTGGAGAGGGAGAGAAAATATGCATAATAAAAAATGGGATTTTCGTATTGTATGTGCTCACGCTTTTACGATTCTTATATGGGGAACAGCTTTTCCAGGAATTCGGATGGGGCTTGAAGCTTACACCCCTGAACACCTTACTTTGCTACGATTACTAATTGCTTCTTTGATTCTTCTTCTGTTTTCACTTATATACAAATTACGGTTACCTGATTTAAAAGATATTCCAGTAATTTTTATATTTGGTGCTCTAGGATTTACTATTTATCATATTGCACTAAACTACGGTGAACAGAGTGTAAATGCTGGACCTGCTAGTTTAATTGTTTCAGTAACACCTATATTAACGGCAATTCTTGCTTCTATTTTTATGAATGAAAAAATGAAATTAAATGGTTGGATTGGTGGTGTAATTAGTTTAGTAGGAATTGCTTTTTTATCGTTAAGTCAAGGAGATTCCATTCAATTGAATAGTGGGGGATTACTAATATTATTGGCGGCAATTTCAGAAAGTCTATTTTTCGTTTTTCAAAGGCCATACTTAAAAAAGTACGGTTTCTTGCCATTTACAATATATACAATTTGGTCTGGTACTGTATGTATGCTTATTTTTTTGCCAGGGATTTATCAAGAAATCGTAACAGCTCCTATAGAAATTACTTTGAGTGTTATATATTTAGGTGTGTTCCCGACAGTACTGCCGTATATTGCATTAGCATATATTACATCCCATGCCAGTGCTTCTGAGGCAACAAGTTCTCTATATTTAACACCAGTAACTGCATGTATTGTCGCTTGGATATGGTTAGGTGAGGTGCCAACCTTTGTTTCGATAATTGGAGGGGGAATTACTATACTTGGAGTTGTGATTGCTCATTTAACATTTAATAAAGATGATTATAAGCAAATTGAGAGTGAAAAAGTATGGTAAGACATCCCTGCGAGTATTTGCAATTTGAATGCAAAATTTCGGATTAATAACAGGCTTTCAATTCTATAAATATAGTGGGAAAAATCTATATTAAAATCAGTTAGTCCAATATTTGTACGAGATTTAATTAAACTGGTAGATTATTTATCTGCAAAAGAACTAGCATAATGCTAGTTCTTTTTTATCAATACATTACTCACCATTAATATTTGCTTAGAACTGTATAGATTTAAATTATTTCCACATATACATAATTATCTTACCTATGAAAGGAGTGCATTTCTTGGAGAAGGTTTTATTTTTTGGAGACCCAGGTATTGATGATTCGTTTGCAATTATGTATGGCTTACTGCATCCTGAAATTGAAATTGTTGGTATCGTAACTGGATATGGAAATGTTGAACATATACATGCCGCTCATAATGCCGCATATATTTTACAGTTAGCAAACAGACAAGATATTCCTGTAATTAGCGGTGCAACAGGCCCACTTACAAATGAGATTACAACGTATTACCCTGAAATCCATGGACCAGAAGGATTAGGGCCCATCCATGTACCGGAAAGTGTGTTATCTATTCCTATATACAATTTTGGTAGTATTGCTGCGATTCTTGTAAAGTATGGAGAAGATTTAACAATTGTCGATGTAGGAAGATCTACCTCGTTAGCGATTGCTTTTAATTTATGGAACGACTTGATGTTAAATATAAAAGGAATTTATTTTATGGGTGGTGTCTTTTTAGAAGCAGGGAATGTTACTCCATTAGCAGAGGCAAACGTGTACGGAGATCCTATAGCAAGTCAAATTGTATTTCAGCAAGCGAAAAATATAACGTTATTCCCTTTAAATGTAACAAATAAAACGGTTTTAACCCCAAGTGTATTTACTTACATTTTAGTTAATACACAAAATCCATTTAAGTCGATTATGAAACCCATGTACGATTATTATTTATCAGCATACCAAAAACTCAATCCATCTATTGAAGGGCCATTATTACACGATGTACTTGCTATAAGCGGTTTAGTGAATCCTACATTTTTAAATTATACATCCCGAAAAGTGACTGTGGATATATGTGGCGAAACGAAGGGACAAACTTTTGCTGATTTTCGCCCACACTCTAAATCTGAAGGGGCGCGTATAGCGTTACAATTAGATGAGGAAAAATTTATTCAGGATTTTATGAAAATCATGTTATAAGTTGATGTCGAAAAAGGGAATCATTTCACTCCGTTGAATATAAAAGATAAATTCTCTTTTTAAAGGAGCTTAAAATAGTGAACGTTCAATTAAAAATTGTTACGAGAGAAAATTGGGAAGACGTATTAAAGTTACGAGTTAAAGAAAATCAAATCTATCTTGTTCCCGCAGTGGCAGTATCACTTGCTAAAGTATACATAAAACCAGATGGTGAAAATGTCGAATATATTCCATTCGCTATATATGATGGTGACCTTATAGTTGGTTTTATTATGCATGCTTTTGTACGAGAGTCAACAGATATGTATTGGATTAACGGATTTATCATTGATGAAAGAGAGCAAGGAAAAGGATATGGAAAAGCAGCATTACAGGAAATCATTAACTTAATAAAAAATAACTTTAAAGAGTGTGAGGAAATTAGATTAACTGTCCATAAAGATAATATTTCTGCAAAGAAACTATATGAATGTTATGATTTTAAACCATTAGGAAATGTATATGACGGTGAGGAAGTATATCGCTTATTGTTGTTGAAATAAAGATGTACTGTTTTGAATAAAGTTATATCGTGTATTTATAGTGAAAAGGAAAAGAACATCTAGAATTGAAAGATCGATTAAGAAACTGTTTTGAAATAATAAGTTGTTCCGTTAAAGGGTCATATTGCGGAGAATTGGTTGTACTAATTCATATAAATTATCGCAAACTCAATTCACGCAATTATTTAAACATTTTATTATAAAACAGTATTTATATATACTTAAACTATCATTAATAAAAACATCAATGGAGGAACTAATATGAAAGAAAGCAATAAAAAAGAGTTGTCACTAGAGCAACGTGAAGAATTACTACAAACATTGAAAGATCGTTTTGAGAATAATATGAACCGTCATAAAGGTCTAGAATGGGCTAATGTTCAAGAAAGGCTGGATGCTAATACTGAAAAGTTGTGGTCGCTCAACGAAATGGAACGAACTGGTGGCGAACCTGATGTTGTTGATTTTGATAAAGAAAAAGGCGAATATATTTTTTATGATTGTTCAGCAGAAAGTCCTAAAGGTCGTAGAAGTGTTTGTTACGATCTTGAAGCGCTAGAATCAAGAAAGAAACATAAACCAGAAAATAACGCTATTGATATGGCAACTGCCATGGGTATTGAACTATTAACGGAAGAAGAATATCGTACATTACATAATCTTGAAAATTTCGATATGAAGACGTCGAGTTGGGTGCAAACACCTTCTGATATTAGAGAACTTGGCGGTGCCCTTTTTTGCGATTATCGCTTTGGACACGTCTTTGTGTATCACAATGGGGCAGAATCTTACTATGCCGCAAGAGGCTTTCGTGGTTCGTTAAGAGTCTAAAATTTGTACAGGTAGGTAAATTTGAAGTAGAAAATAGATTTGCTTAAGGAATAGTAGTGATTGCATACTTTAGCTACGGCTTCGATTTTGAGGACGCAAAGAATAGGGCTAATCAAACCTTATTGTAAAAGAATGAATCAACTAAAAATATTAAGAGTATGTTTTGATAATTTTCTTCATAAACATACTCTTTTTTAGAATCATTTATCAAAATTATTAGTTTTAATTAACGTATAAACGAGAACTTGTAAAAGGTACTCTTGCAATTATCAATGAAATTCACCCATATGAAACACCTATGATTTATATTATCCCGCTTTTAAATGAAAATTTTCGAGCAAGTATAAAGTGAATGATTAGGAGGAATACAAAATGAAAAGTAAATTCCATCATATTGTACGAGCTATCATGATACAAGATGAAAAACTACTAGTTGCTGAATACATAGGCCATCACTATTTTTTACCCGGTGGTCATGTGGAAATTGGGGAATCAGCAGAGAATGCACTAATAAGAGAGTTACGAGAAGAACTTGGAGTAACTTGCAGTATAAAACAATTTTTAGGCGTCATAGAAAATCAATGGCAAGCCAAAGAAACCCTCCACCACGAAATTAACCACATTTTTGAAATAGATTCAAATGAGTTAAAATCCGATTTCACTCCAATATCTAAAGAGTCCCATTTAGCATTTCACTGGATTGATTTTAATAAAGAAAATATAAATTCCTATACAATAATGCCGACACCTTCAGTAAAAGAATTACTAGAAAGAAAATTAAGTGATGAACTATTAACTTGCTGGATTAGTAACTTTTAATTGTCTCTATTTATATTAATTCCGTCCACTAAAAGAATATAAAGAAAATAGGCTCATAAACAAGGTACATCACCTAGTGTAAAGTCATATTTTGTTGATGTACGCATTTAGTCTATAGCCTTATTTCTACTTTATTTTTAAAAGTAAATAAACTCGAAAATTTGGACGGAATTTACATTTGTAAATGGAGGGTTTCATAATGAATGAGTTTCAACAAGAACTACAAGCGTTAAACCTTAATGCTTATCAACCTGGTAATGTTGTGTATTGGGATCAGCAACAAAATCAATATCCATATTACTACATTCAAGACGATGCACGTCGTTGTGGCGGATGCGGTGGCGGCGGACGTTGTGGCGGTGGCGGTTGTGGTGGTCGCTGTGGTGGTTGTGGCGGCGGACGTTGTGGCGGTTGCGTAGGTTGTGTTGGTTGTTTCAGCTGTTCTAATTGCTGGAACTGGTGGTTTATTTAAGTATTATAGATCTATAATATTTCACATGAAAGAAAAGTGCAGATGCAAAGTTATAATGTATTGAAACTTTTCTTTCATGCTGTTATTTTTATATGTTTTAGGGGGATATTTATTTGTACAAATATGAAAAATTAATTTCATGGGTAGAAAGCATTAAAGAGACCAATCAAAGTTCTGCGGCAGCACTTTGTATTATGAAAGATAATAAGATTGTACTAGAGCATTATAGTGGAACGCATTCAAATACTCCTACTAGTAAAAAAGTAACCATATCTTCACAGTTCAATGTCGCTTCCGCAAGAAAAAGCTATTTAGGATTAATGGTAGCTTATGCAGTTTATGAGGGGGAAATAAAATCACTTGATGACGAGGCAGTAAATTATTTTGAAAAACATGATCCTTCATTACTCGGTAAGACAACGATAAGACATTTAGTAACTCATTCACACGGTTTAAATGAAACCGATGAGGGGACAGTTTTTCGTGAATTTGAACCGGGACAAGCTTGGGCGTACAGAGATATTAATGTAAGAATGGTGACGCAGCTTATTTATCAGCTGTATAATAAGAGTTTTCCTGAATTACTAAAGGAGCGTGTATTCCTACCTGCCAACTTCAATGAAACTGGATGGAGAATAGAACATGATGAAAATTTAGTTAAGGTTATTGTAAATCCAAATGAAGATGCAATAAGTAGTGTTGGTGCAGTAGATGACGGCTCCGAGAAAAATCTTTTTGTCTCCGCGAGAGAATTTGCCTACTGGGGGAACCTGCATTTAAATAAAGGGTTTTTAAATGGTAAACAAATTGTGCCAAAAGAAGTTATAGCACTTGCTACGAGCTTACAAAGTCCAGAGTATACAAATAAAGAACTACCTCAAAACGGGTTGTTTTGGTTCGTTCAAAATGAACCTGCTTTATTTAGCGAACTTGGTGAGCGAGTTCCTAAAGGTTCCTATCAAATATTAGGAATTACAGGACCAACGATATTAGTCATTCCAGAATATAATGTCGTCGTTGCTAAAATGTACAATAAAAGATACAACTATGGTGGGGATAATTATTTATATTATTTACGTGAATTTAGCAATTTAGTCGCTGATACATTTAGTAGCAGTAAAAATAATATGGTTAGGGTATAACTACTCCTATAATAAAAAGGAGTGAACTTTAATGAAAAATGAAGTGAATAAAAATAAAAAGCAAAATATAAAGGATGTAAACACAGAACAAAACGCGATTTATAGCGATCCGAAAGATGCAGCAAATATGCAAACTGTACCGCAGCCGAAAGACTTTGAGGAAATTGAATATTAATTTTCTCTCCGACTTATTTATGAAAGAAAAATACGTCTTAAGTCTCATCACTTTCAGCAAATTATTTGATAACATATATACATAAGCATTCGAAAATGTCTTATCTTAACAAAGCTTTCTTTAAATGCTGTATATAACCTACAAAAAGGCACTTCTTGATGAAGTGTCTTTTTGTGTAAGCTAACTCAATTTCCATTTTCCGTACAGTATCTTGCAATTTATCATGGATATACTAACTGTGAAAATTCATGTCATGATAAAAGAAGGGGACAGTTAGCATGAAACAAACATCTATAAATCCATTGCTAATTGTTCTAGGTACAATCATTGTTCAAATTGGCCTAGGAACAATTTACACATGGAGTTTATTTAATCAACCCCTTGTAAGTAAGTTTGGATGGAACCTCAATTCAGTCGCGATCACGTTCTCAATTACGAGTTTTTCTTTATCATTCTCAACTCTATTTGCAGGAAAGCTACAACAAAAATTTGGACTTCGTAAACTTATCGCTACTGCAGGAATTGTTTTAGGTCTCGGTTTAATACTTAGTTCACAAGTTTCCTCATTACCATTACTTTATTTATTAGCCGGTGTTGTCGTTGGATACGCTGATGGAACAGCGTATATTACATCACTATCTAATTTAATTAAATGGTTTCCAAACCGTAAAGGACTTATTTCTGGTATATCTGTTTCGGCATATGGAATGGGAAGCTTAATCTTTAGATATATAAACGGAAATCTTATCAACAGTCTTGGAGTATCACAAGCATTTTTATATTGGGGTATTATCGTCTTACTATTAGTGTTGATAGGATCATTCTTCTTACGTGAAGCAATTGTAAGTAACACTGCAACTGAAACATTACACAATGATTATACGCCGCGTGAAATGATGAAAACGAAACAAGTATATCTCTTATTTTTCATGTTATTCACATCATGTATGGGCGGACTGTATTTAATCGGTATGGTAAAAGACATCGGGGTGCAGCTCGTTGGTCTTAGTGCAGCGACTGCCGCAAATGCCGTCGCAATGATCGCAATCTTTAATACAATAGGTAGAATTATTCTTGGAACGTTATCAGATAAAATAGGTCGATTAAAAATCGTCTCTGCTACATTTATTATTATTGGATTGTCCGTCTTCACTTTAAGTTTTATTCCACTAAATTACGGAATTTATTTTGCTTGTGTAGCAAGTGTTGCCTTTTGCTTTGGTGGTAACATCACTATCTTCCCAGCAATTGTCGGAGACTTCTTCGGATTAAAAAACCATAGTACAAACTACGGGATTGTTTACCAAGGTTTCGGATTTGGTGCACTTGCAGGATCATTCATTGGAGCACTACTTGGCGGATTTCAACCAACCTTCATTACAATCGGTGTTCTATGTGTTATATCTTTCGTTATCTCTATAGTAATCCGCCCTCCAAATGCAGAAAAGAAGAAGGAAATAAAACAGTTAAATCGAAAAATAGCTTAATGCTAAGAAAGAGTCCTTATGCTAGGGCTCTTTTTCATTACAGCATAATGTATAAACAATGGATGCCATTCAAAAAATCTAATTTTGTCCCTGTACTTACTACATAACTAACATTAAAGAAGATAGGAAATTCCGATTATTAAATTGAATAAATAATGTAAAGGGGCGTGATAGTTAAAATGCAAATAGTAAAGCAATGGGTATAAGAAGATAGTGATTACATAAGAGAAAAAGTAATTGAATATAACCAAAAACAACTTTCAAATGAAGAAAAAACACCTTCAGAAAAGATTAGTTTTATAGTGAAGAATGAAAAAGAAGAAATAGTAGGAGGGATAACGGCAATCACATTTTGGCACCATTTACATATCGACTTTCTATGGATTTCTGAAGAATATAGATACGAAGGATACGGTAACAAAGAAGAATTTACAATTAAAAAAGAATGTAGGCTAATCAACTTAAATACTTTTAGTTTCCAAGCCCCCAATTTTTATAAGAAGCATGGATATAAAGTGATAGGGGTAAGTGAAAATTATCCTAAAGGGCATAATCATTACTATTTAGAAAAAGGTTATAAATGAATCATTAAAGAGTGTATTATGATTAATCTTTTTCAAAATATGCTCTTTTCTTTTGTGTGTCTATGAACACGATATCGTTTCGTATTAGTTATTTACTCAAATTACTTTTTATGAATCCAAACAATTTAATGATAGAATGAAATAAAGACAGAAAATTTTTACCATTCAAGGGGGTTACATATGAAAAAAGTAAATGTTACATACGCACTTCTATATGATGAAACTCATGAAAAGCTATTAATGGTTAAAAACAAAGGGAAAAATGGTTCTTATTACACTTTACCAGGTGGAGCAGCTAAATTCGGGGAAACGTTAGAAGAGGCAGCAATTCGTGAAGTGAAAGAAGAAACAGGGCTAGATATATCCGTAAAAGGGGTTTGTTCCATTAGTGAAGCCTTTTTTGAGGAGAGAGGACATCATGCAATCTTCTTTAATTTTTTAGGAGAAATAATCGGAGGGGAAATCTGTATATCACGGCCAAAAGAGATTGAGGAGATTACCTGGATGGAATTAGATTCAGCAGAACCTTATTTACGTATACCAGAACACTTAAAAAGCCTTTTACAAAAGAAAGAAACAGTTCCTTATATTTTTAATGGAACTATTATTCATCAATCTTCATAAAGATAGTATTTCATTTAAGGCGGGGGAAAAATGGAGTTTATCGTTAATCACAAACAATTTACACAAGCTCTTTCAGAAGTAAGTAAAGCTATCTCAACAAAAACTTTAATTCCTATATTATCCGGAATAAAGATAACAGCAGATCAATCTGGAATTACTTTAATCGCAAGTAATTCGAATATTTTCATTGAAAAATTTATACCTATTTCAATTGAAGACGAACAAATTACAACTATTTTAAAAGCAGGAAGTATTGTTGTACCAGCAAAGTATTTCATTGAAATTATTAAGAAAATGCCAAGTGAGATTTTAATAAAAAGTATGAATGAGCAGTTGATTACAATTCAATCAGATGAAATTACTTTAAACTTAAATGGACTCTCGGCAAATGAATTTCCTAATGTACCATTTTTAGACGCACATACAGAAATACAAGTAGAAACGGAACAGCTGATTGAGGTATTCAAACAAACTGTCTTTGCAACTGCTAAAAATGAATCTAGACCAGTTCTTACTGGCGTACATTTCGTTATTGATCATAACAAATTAATTTGTGCTGCTACTGATTCGCACAGACTGGCTTTACGTGAAATACCCATTTCTTCACATGCGAAATTAAATTGCATTGTACCAAGTTCCACTATTAGTGAACTACTAAAATTAATGAACAGTAATGCAAATTTAGTATACATATATCTTTCAGAGAGTCACATTATTTTTAAATTCGGTACAATTACGTTGTATTCAAGGCTTATTGAAGGAAAATATCCTAATATATCCGGCCTAATTCCAAATGAATCCCAAACGGTTATTAATATAGATAGAAAAAAGATTTTACAAGGTGTAGATCGGTCAAGTTTATTGGCTAGTGAATGGGCAAACAACAACGTTAACTTAGAAATCATCGACGAATTCACAATACAAATCTCTTCTAACGCTTCTCAGATTGGTAAAATATCCGAGACACAACAAATAGATGCTATTCACGGTGAAAAGCAATTAAATATCTCTTTCGATGGACGATATATGGTCGATACTTTAAAAGCAATAAAAGAAGATAGAGTTACTTTAAGTTTTGGCGGTTCTATGAGACCGATATTAATTGAAGCAGGTGAACAATCTGCAGCAGTATATTTAATATCGCCTGTTAGAACTTATTGAGAACAAAGGAAGGAATTAAATTATGTACAAGCACACTTTATGTTTTATAAAAAGAAATGAAGAAATACTTATGCTAAATAGAGAATATGATCCTGTAAAAGGATTATGGAACGGTGTAGGAGGGAAGATAGAAAAAGGAGAAACACCGTTAGAAAATGCAATTCGTGAAATAAAAGAAGAAACAAATATAGATGTTGAACAAAATCAAATTCAATTTAAAGGCATTATTAAATGGGAGGATTCCTCATATTCAGGTGGCATGTATGTCTATTTAGTAGAGCTACTTAATGAATTTACATATCACACTCCAAAAAAAGTCTCAGAAGGAATTCTAGATTGGAAAGAGGTATCTTGGATTCTAAGTGACTATAATTACGGCGTAGGAGAGATGATACCTAAATTTTTAACTGAAGTACTTTATAATGAATTAATATTAGAGCACTCTTGCGTTTTATCAAATCATAAATTAGTAGAGTATGAGAATAAAGAATTAGCTAAGCAGACCAGCCCAATAGATTCAATACATAAAGCAGTGCAAGCATGAACAGAAAATAGCTAATGTAATTAAAGATAAAATTTAACGTGAGGGTGAGTATTATTGATATTACCTCGGTGCCGACAAGTAGAGTTTTAGATAGCGGGAAAGCAAATATAGTAATGTAGTAACCAGGGGAGGTTAGTATGTAATAGCAGGTGGAGCTCATGAGAAAAGATACTCTTACCCAACTAAAAAAAGCACCCAATATCCCATCTGCTATTCAAGATTCAAACGATATAGAAGACCCTACAGGATATTGGACAACAGAAAAGATGAAAAATACAATTCCAGTAGATAAAACAAAGAATTTTAATAGATGAGTCATAAATGAATAAAAAGCGAACCATCAATATTAAATTGGTTCGCTTTTTATTATACTTACACTTCTCGCCACCAAGCAGCCGTAGGATAATCTTTAGATTGTAACGCAATAACTTCACCGATTTGTGGCGTTGCAATATTAACCCCTAAACGATTTGCTTCTTTCGTAACACGTTCAATAGGATCACTCCATTCATGTAATGCTAACGTAAAAGCACCCCAATGAATAGGAACGAGCAATTCTCCTTTAACGTCAATATGAGCTTGTACTGTTTCTTCTGGCAACATATGAATTGCAGACCATCTCGTATCGTACTGCCCGCATTCCATTAAAGTAAGATCGAATGGACCATATTTCTCACCAATTTCTTTAAAGTGAGGAGCATAACCGCTATCACCACTAAAGAAGACTTTAGTTTCTTGACCAAGAATAAGCCATGAACACCATAACGAACAATCTCTATCTGTCATACTTCGTCCAGAGAAATGCCTTGCAGGTGCACAAACTAACTTAATATTATCAAACGTAATTTCATCCCACCAATTATGCTCACTAATTTTACTAGGTGAAATACCCCATTTAATAAGATATTTCGCAACTCCCGTCGGAACATAAAAGTGCTTTGCGCGATCTTTTAACTGCATAATACTCTTGTAATTTAAATGGTCATAGTGATTATGAGAAATGATAATCGCATCAATTCCCTTGAAATCTTCACGTTCTAAAGAAAAAGCACCACTATAGCGTTTACTATTAAAAACAGGGAACGGGGAAGAGGCATCGCCAAACATAGGATCTAACAACAGCTTTTTACCTTCTATTTCCAAAAGAGAAGCAGAGTGACCAAACCATGTAACACTCTCTAAAGACCCATTATCTTTATTCGGTAAAACGATAGGTAAGTCTTTTATAGGACGTAGCTTTGTTTTCATTTTAAAGTAATCAGTCATTAAACCGATAATATCTTTCGGATTAAAACTTACATCAGTCGGAATTTGATTCATATATTTCTTTTTCATTAGTTCTCCTTTTTACGTTTAACAATATACGTATGTTGTTATTCTAGCTGTTATTAGTGTAAACTATATCATTTTACCTTTCATCTTTAATGCAGTATATTTCATAAATTCTTCAAATTTATTATTATATAAAATAGAATTCATTTAGCAGCAGCTAAAACTAATATTATGTATTTGTAAATTGTTTTGTTTAAGTAAATTCTTTCTCATAAACAACAAAGAACGTACGTTTCGTTATATGTTATAGAAGCAGGTAGGTAACTAATTATCCAAAGGAAGGAGAGTCTATAAATGCTTGAGGAAAGAAAAAAGAAGTCAAAATGTAAACTATCAAATAGCAATAACTAAATATAGAATTCTAGATAACCTTAGTATAGGTATCAA
>NZ_JAEKEY010000003.1:0-8227 GCF_016650875.1 Bacillus sp. TH30
GCCTCGTACAGCCGCCATTCCCGCCTTACCTTTTCCTACTTCTTCTCCTTCTGAAGCTCCTACTAGTTTAAGTCCGTCAGAAATTCCGAGAGTGCTAGTTATGTAATTATAGTCTTTTACATACTTTGACTTCGCTAATTGATCTGCTTCTTTTGTATTAAGCTTCGGTGGATTAGGCATCTCTCCAGTTTCCCTAGCTTGTTGACCTAATTTGTCAAAATCAAGACTTAAAGTAACATCTGCACCGAGTTTTTTTCTTGCTGCATCAGCAGCTTTTTTTGATGCATTTTGGATTGTGAATCCTGCCAACACTAAATTTGTAACAATTAGGAAAACTGCCATCAAAATTAATGATGTTCCTACTCTTTTTTTCATACTGAGAATTGCTCGTTTCATAAAGTTCATTTTTTCTTACCTCCTTGATAACTTGTATTCTATATAGGTTATCTAGAGTCTATATGGAGCTAATCGGTAGTTTATCTAGAGATATAAGGAGTTTATGTGTAGTTATTCATTGACCTGGTCAAGAAAGACCGGAATACATATTCAAAAACGTAATCGTTTTTGAATATTGGCAAGGAAGTATGGCTTTAGATAGCATTGAATGAGAGCATACAAATCCATGCTTATTACGTAATTTCTATACAACAAATAAAAACCACCCTATTTGAATGGTTCTATGTGTGCTTGTTAAATATGAAAATTTATTAAAGAATATGGAGGTTTATTGAAGTTGGTCGGATTTTCTAATAATAATATTGCGTTAAAAAGCCTAAATTATAATTTTATAAGTTAGGCTTTTATGCTATCTATAAGAAAAAGTTATAGAGACTCATAATATTTTATAATTTAACCTTTTGTATTTAAACAAGTAAAATAAAAGTAACAAGTGCATACATTAAGGAGGTTTTTTGATAGTGATAGAAACTATAACATTTAGGATTGCAACGGCAGATGATTTAGATGAAATTGTAAAAATGCTTGCTGATGATGTTTTAGGAAATAAAAGAGAGCGCTATGAAACACCACTCCCTGATAGTTATATAAGAGCATTTCATGCTATTGATTGTGATCCAAATAACGAGTTGATTGTAGCGTGTGATGGGACGGAGATTGTCGGTATTCAACAAATTACATTTACGCCTTACATTGTACGTCAAGGGGGTTGGAGAGCTACAATTGAGGGTGTACGGACAGCCTCATCAAAACGTGGTAAAGGTATAGGAAGTAAACTTATTAAATGGGCTATTCAACGTGCTAAATTACGGGGATGTCATTTAGTACAGTTAACAACAGATAAAGAACGACAAGAAGCTTTACACTTTTATAAGAAATTAGGTTTTAAAGATTCTCATGAAGGATTAAAACTCTTTCTCTAATGAATATAGCTATTTATATACCAAAAAGACGTATATTGTAAGGTTAATTAACTATAGGCTTCGAAAATTATGGTAACTATCACTGTATTAAATATACAAATTGACACATTGTCTTTCATATAAATTACGTCACTTCAAAAGGTGTACCTTTTGATACGAAAATAAGCAAGTTAATGTTCTCTTTTATGAATGAGAATATTAACTTGCTTTTTAGGTTTTTGTAAAAGATATTTATAGTTTTATTTTATTGATAGCTTTATAATATAATATACAAATTCCCCACCTGTTTTATAATTCAAGCATCTACTATTAGGAAAAGAGAATATTTTACAATTAATTTACAGCATAAATTTTGTCCATCTTTTAGACGATATGTATTTTGGAGGAGGTTAATTTGATTTTTTCAAAACTCATTGATCGATACGCCTTGTATGATTTGCACAAAAAAAGAAGTGTAAAGTTTCAGTATACTTCTCTTTCTAACACCTCACTATATATAAAGGACATAGAATTTTTTTATAAAGTAAAACCATCTCATATTCATTTTAACATTAAGCATTTAAAACAAGAAAAGGAATACATGGTTGGACAATTCAAATATAAAAGCTCGGTTCAATCTGGTGATTCACGCAACGATTCTGTCACTGGGGAATTATTTTTACATAAAAATGAAGATGCACCTCATGTCATCTTTGTTCACGGTTGGAGAATGGATTCTAACGAACGTGTAAAAAAAATATTCCACGACCATATGACCAACTTGAAGTGGAATATGTATTATTTCACTTTACCATATCATTTTGACAGAAAACCGAACCAATCCCTATACAGTGGAGAGTACATGGTAAGTGCCAATGTTGAACGAACTGTAGAAGCAACTAAACAAGCGGTAGCTGATTTACGAACTTTGATCAAATGGATTAAAGCGAATAAAAATGGTCCCTTGATTTTAATAGGAATCAGTTTAGGTGGAGTTATTACTAACTTAACATCTCTTGTTGAACCAGAAATTGATGTGTTAGCATCCATTTTCTACGCGAATCGACTCTCTTATTCAATTTGGAAGACAAATCCAGGTATATTTATTAGAGAAGACTTGGAACATCATGGTGTTACGTATGATGATTTAATAGCTTATTGGAAAATCACTGAACCGAGTCAAGCATTACCAAAAGTAAAAAAAGAAAATATTTTATTAATTTCAGGCAAGCATGATCTTTATGTGCATTCTGAGGATACGGACTATTTGTGGGAATCCTGGGAAAGACCTACGCGATATATTTATACATGTGGGCATGCCGGGATTGTCCTTAAACGTAAAAAAATTGCAACTGATACTATCAATTTTATTCAGAATCGATTGAACTCCCAAATCTTCCCCAATGACATGCCTTAAATTGTGAGATTACTAAGTAGGGGGTAGTACCAACATTCATACGCTAAGATTCTTTCAACATAAAGATTGTTGATAACTTGTACGTGTCAGTAATGTTGGTGCTACTTTAAATACAAAGAGCATGTTTTAAAAAATGATAATAACATGCTCTAAACTTATCTATTTATTTTAATTTCTTAAAGATGTCTACAGGTAATATTGAAACATCTCATGTATTAAAAAGTGTTTCCTGCAGTGCTTTTATGTATCGATCTGCTGACTTCTGAACAGCAAGGTCCGCATGCTTTGACACGACTCGATGAAAAGCATTATAAATACGGTTGAATGGTAGCCCTTTTACTTTATCCATCATCTCTCTTACTTTACTAGCAGGAAGTAGAATCAGATTTGGATAACTGTGATACCTTTTTTATGATTTCCACCTTTTCAGTGTAAAACAGTTCCTCCTTTAAAATGACCTCCAATACGATTTAAAGCAATGCCATTTGTTAATTCAAAAGACTCGCCAGACCAAAAAATTATTTTGTTACTTGGACGTACTACCCATTCTTTTTCGTCTTCGTGGATGTAAATAGGTGCATTGAATGTATCGATCCATTCAACTTGTGTAGAATAATAATGAGGATGAGAAAGGGCTATACTCAAAATCCCTTTGATTTGTTTTTGGATGGTAAAACATGTTTCTCTACTCTTTCATATAGAGTAAGCAATTGCTTGATAAAAGAAAATTTCGGTACTAACCAATACGAAAATAACGCTGCAACACATCCTATTAAAGCCCCTATTGCAACATCAAAAGGATAATGAACCCCTACCCAAATACGAGAAATCGCTACACAAAATGCAAGTATAAGCCATAACCATCCAGTCTTTTTACGAACAAGCCAAAATGAAAAACAAATCGAAAAAAAGAGAATCGTATGGTCACTAGGAAATGAATTATCTACAGCATGGTCGACAAGTTTATTAATATTAGGCAATACTGCAAACGGTTGATAATTCAAATGAAATTCCCCTGCTATTTTTCCAATCACCTCTGCAATCACAAAAGCAGTCATCGCTTGAATAACCATCATCCTACTTTTTCTGGACCCGGTAAACCAATAAGCTATAATAATTAAACCAAAAATATATACCATATATTCTGCCAAAAATACCATGGCTGAGTTTAGAAATGTATATTGTTTACCTAAATCATTAATTGCTCGAAAAATATCAATATTGAATTGAGAAAAAGACATTTTCAAATCCCTCCTTTAAAGTAAGGTGTTTAACTGATTGCCATATACTTTCATTACATGTTGCCATATACTTTCATTACATGAATAGTTTTGATTATTGTACTCATCTAAAAATATCAACCTCTTATGACATCGCTTTCTTCTTTTTCACTATAATAAAAAAGAAAAAGGAAAACATCGAACTCTCTTACAAACATTCGTGCTTTCTTACAGTTTTGTCATTTTCTCGTCATTTTGTAAATGGATTCATCGTCTTGCCTTTCGCTATTTTCAAAAACTCTTGTAACTCTGGGGTTATATCGGTCTTTCGGTATGCAACGGCTAGTTCCGCAACAATTTTAGAATCGCATATTTCTTTGTAAACAACTTCTGATTGATATAATTTATTTGCAGACACCTATCCGCTGTTAATTAAATAAGAAAAGTTCATTTACACTACCTATACCTGCAACTATGGATACTTTAATTACAGATTAAAAAGGAGAAGAACCTTGATAAGTTCTTCTCCTTTTGTTTATTGTTGTTATTAAATTATAATAAAATTACAGTATGTGAAATTATATTACTTTAACTTTAAAAGCGAAGTGAAAACAACCTTCACTCCGCTTTTTGCATTTATTTAATCGGTTTCTCTGTTTTTAAAACTAGTGAACTTAATGCAGGAACTTTAATTTTATTGTCATGGACAACGTAAAGTGTTTTACTTCCCGCCTGATTCTCGTTTACTAGCACTTTCCATGGACCTTTCGATGGAAGTGTTATGTCAACGGCTTCCCTATTTGCATTGTGAGCCACCATAAAGTATTCGCTTTTATTCCCACTTCCCTTTCCATCTATTGTATAAGCTACAACATTTTTTGGAACATCGATAAAAGCTACATACTTTTTAATTCGCTCTGCAGAAGTCATACGAAAAGCTGGGTATTTTTTGCGTAAATCTATTAAGCCCTTCATATACTCTACTTCATTATTAAATGCTGCACGGCGTAACCAATCCATCTGGTTAATAGAATCAGGAGATTTGTAACTATTATGATCACCATATTTTGTGCGCATAAACTCTTGTCCTGCATGTAAGAATGGAATACCTTGTGATGTTAATAAAATAGAAGAAGATAATTTATGCATTTGTTTTCGCATTTCTTCACTGTCACCTGAATTAGTCAACTCAAGTTTATCCCATAAAGTATGATTGTCATGTGCTTCCACATAAGTTAGCACCTGCTCCGGATCTTGATAAGTAGACGAATTTGTATCATAGTCAATACCGGCTGTAATGCCTTTTTTAATACGGTCTTCCATGTTTTGCTTTCCATTTACAAAACCATTTTCTTTCTCCTCAAATACACTACCTTTCAATCCATCACGAATATTATCGTTAAAATGAGCAATCCCTTTCATTTTCTCCGCATTTTTTTGATTTGCTTTCAATTCAGCTGCAAGAGGTGTATTTAAATCCCAGCCTTCTCCATGCAGAATAATAGAAGGATCAATTTGATTAACAGCTTTACGTATCTCATTCATCGTTTCATAATCATGAATACCCATTAAATCAAAACGGAACCCATCTAAATTGTATTCTTTTGCCCAGTATGTGACGGAATCTACCATAAATTTTCTCATCATCTTTCGTTCTGAAGCGGTATCATTCCCTACTCCAGTTCCATTTGCTAATGTTCCGTCTTCATTGTAACGATAATAGTAACCTGGAACTAACTTATGAAAATTTGATTCAGCGGCATTATACATATGGTTATATACTACGTCCATCACAACACGAAGATTATTATCATGCAATGTTTGAATCATTTGCTTTAATTCAGTTATTCGAACAGTTGGCTCAAAAGGATTTGTAGAATAGGAGCCCTCTGGGACGTTGAAATTTTTCGGGTCATATCCCCAGTTATATTGTGGTTCATTTAAATTCTCTTCATTTACTGAAGCATAATCAAATATCGGTAAAAACTGAACGTGAGTAACACCAAGATCTTTCATATGATCAAGTCCTGTTTTTACACCTTCAGGCCCTTTTGTTCCTTTTTCTGTTACACCTAAATATTTTCCTTTTTGCTTAATACCACTTTCAGGTTGAATGGAAAGATCGCGTACATGCAATTCATAAATAATAGCATCTTCCGGATTTTTAAATTTTGGCTTTTTGTTTGCTTTCCATTTTTTTGGATTTGTTTCTTCTAAATCAACAACTGCACCTTTATCTCCATTTACAGAAGCAGCACGCACATACGGATCAACCGCTTCAGTCCACTTATCCCCAATTTTCACCTTATACGTATAAAAGAGACCTTTTTGGTTCCCTTTAAGTTCTGCTTTCCAAGTTCCCTTTTCACCTTGTTGCATGTTTATTTCAGTACCTATTTTATCGCTCCATTTTTTATATGTAACTAACTTCGCTTCACTCGCAGTAGGAGCCCATAAACGGAACTTTGTATGTTGCGGAGTATATATATTCCCTAAATCATTACCACCATAATAAAATAAATTATCAAATTCCTCGCTACGAATGACTTTACCGATTTCAGTATTCGCATCAGCTAAGTTTGCTATTTTAACTTTGTATGTTTGTTTTAAATCAATTTTCTGTTCCGTAATTATTTTAACCTTATTAGTAATATCTCCACTATTTTTATCATAAGGACTAATTCCCTTAATTTTAACGCCTTCAATTTCAATTTTCTGTTCCTTAATATTAAACGGAATATTAGTATTTATAGTGATTTCATTAAAACTATCAATAGTAGCTTTTTGAATAGAGAGATCAGAAGAAGGCTTAGAATCATATACTTTTTCATCACCCGAAAGGATCCATACTTCAGCACGACCATCCCTTATATTTTCAACCCAGTGATCACCTCCATCTTTTTCCCATTCATTGGTACGAACTATAAACCCTACACGATTATAGTCACCATCTATTTTTATCTTAGCGTATTTTCCAAATTCATCTTCACCAGTAAATTCATAAGATTTACCGTTTGCATTTTCTCCCCATACCCAAAGATTCCAGTCTTTTGTATTTCCAGATTTCTCTTTGTAATGAATGATAACTTCAGTTGTTTTCGAATTTGAAACTGCCTTCACACTCTGAAAAGAGAAAACAGATGATAACATAACGATTATGGTAAGTAATAAAAACGATTTGTTAATTAATTTTTTTGTAATTTGCACCCCATACACCCTTTCTTTAAATATTACGAACAATTTATTATGCTCATACTACGAAACACGGTTTAAATTAATCTAGGAATCTCTTTTACTTCACCTCCATATTGGCTATTTTTACGTATGTATTTCAATGATCTTTTAATACGGAAATCAAATATAAGATGGAAACAACCCTTACGAAAACGTTTGCATTAAAACTCAAAAAAATAGATTTGTTTATCCCTTCTTATATTTGTAAACACTAAAAGATCAAGGAAATCATTTTAAAGCAATCGTTTGTTATCGCTTTCATTCTATAGCACTTACTATTAAGAGGTCAATATATTATTAATTTTCTGTTTTTATATACTTTACATCTTATATATTTGTCACAACTTATTAAAGATAGACAGCGTGAATATTATAAGTTTATTTTCATAAATACCTTGCTACGTTGCAAAAAAACAGCTAATATCTTAATATGATATTAGCTGTTTTTTTATAATGTATTAATATATGAATAAAAACTATATTTCTAACTTACTTAATTTTTGCTGCATCAAATGCCTTTTGAACTGCTTGAACTTCAGCTGTATTCGCCCCATACTTATTAGTTGCCACTCGAATACATGCTGATTTCAATTCCTTAAAATTAGAAGTCATGTTTAATTCATCTGTATTTGCATAATAGAAAATATCAAACATTTTATCTTCACCAATTCCTTTAACAGTTACCCCGTTATGCGTTCCACCTTTTGCAATGAGATACGCAACTTTATTAATAATGCTTGAATTAAAATGAACGCCGCCTTGATCCCATCCATTAAAATCGTTAAATTCACTGTAATCATCTGGATAAGGTACTCCAAGTGAAGATGGAACAGAAGCTGGGTTTTCCATATCACGGAAAACAGATCCAGTTTGTTCTCCCATTGTCCAGTTAAAGCTTCCATTATTTACGTATTTCTCAATAGATGTTCCCATAATATCAGATAGCGCTTCATTAATCGCACCAGATTCACCGTAATATTCAAGATTAGATTCGCTAG
>NZ_JAEKEY010000004.1:0-35506 GCF_016650875.1 Bacillus sp. TH30
GGCAATGGATATAATAGAACTGTTTCAAGAACTTGCACATAAAGAAAATAAATGTATTATTGTTGTGACGCACTCACAGGAAGTTGCTAAAAAATCAGACCGTGCAGTCTATTTAAGTAAGAAGAAGTTGGTAGTAAACGAAATCTAATATAAACACTCTAGCTTTTTAATTCACATAATTATCGGAAATTTATTTCTTCAAATATTAATATTTGATATACAATAAAACCAAGCCATAATCAAAATGGTCTCCTTGTATTGAATGTTAAGATTGTTTGTTGTTCCTTTTTCAACAATATTTGAAAAAGAACTTGTAGAATATTCTACAGGTTCTTTTTGTTATGATCGGTTTACTATATCATTGAAGAATTGCATATAAAAAACGGGACAGTATCTAGATGTATAATCTAAATACTGTCCCGTTTAATTATTTATCTGTAAAAAGGAACTAGCTTACATCTCATGTGATAGATTTTATAAATAAGAGCGTTTAATTGTCCGTGGCTCTAAGCACTAGCCATTTGGAATAAAGATGCAATGTATCAGTTATACTATGTAATATTTCTTCATTACAAAATATGGTGGTATGTATGACTAAGCAAACAATTACTTTATTTCAAGTTTCTATGATACTCATTGGTAGTATAGGGATAATTAATCATGTCATTATGATTCCTATGTTATTAGATACCTCGGGTAGAGATTCGTGGATCTCTATCATATTAGTAAGCATTATATACTTGATTTGGATTTCATTAATATTCATCATATATATAAACATAAAAAATGAACATTTGTTTTTGTGGTTGAAAAATAATTTTGGGAAATTCAGTGTATATCCAATCATATTCATAGTTGTACTTTATTTAATAACAATTGGTGTCGTTGCACTAAAAGAAACATTAACTTTTTTCTCTTTTTATTTACCAGAAACACCTCACTTTGTATTAGGAATACTTTTTTCAATGATTTGTCTCTATAATGCTACAAGAGGAATTCAATCTATTGCACTTACAACAGGTGTTTTGTTACCTATTGTATTTCTACTTGGTTTTTTTGTAATGTTTGCAAATGTTCCGCATAAAGATTATTCTTTACTTCAGCCAATGATGGAAAATGGAATGAAGCCAGTATTTAAGGGAATGGTTTATCCTGCAGCAGGATTTTTAGAGTTAATTTTTATTCTTTTCTTACAGCATCACATTTGTTCAAAAGTCAAATTATATCAACTGATCGCTTTGGGAATGGTTATTATCGGTATCACAATAGGTCCAGTTATGGCAGCTATTATAGAATTTGGACCTTTCGTAGCAGCAAACCAACGATATCCAGCATTTGAAGAATGGAGACTTGTGTCAATAGGAAGGTACATTGAAAATTTAGACTTTCTCTCCGTGTATCAGTGGCTTGTAGGGATATTTATTCGTCTATCACTTGTTGTTTTTCTTATACCAGATTTGTTATCAATTACAAATCAGAAAACGAGAAATGGGATTATGTTTGCAATACTTTCATGTATTTTATTAATAAGTATACTACCCATCAGTGACTCTAGTTTCTATTGGTTTGTATCTCAAATTATTTTACCAGTTTCAGCTTTAGGGCTATTTTTGTTTTCTATCTTACTAATAGTGTTTGTATGGGTTGCTAAATTTAAGAAAAGCTCTTAAAAGAGTATGGGGATGTATTTTATATAAGGTTGCTGAGTTTGAAGGAGACAACGTAGATGAACAAACGAGTAGAAATAAATGAGAAGATAATACTAGAGTGGTTTGAAGGATGCAACGATGTAAAAGTAATAAAGCGTGAATTGGATGAGAAAGAAAAAAGGAATTCAGTATTGTTTATGTATTGTCAAAACTTAATTGACAATACAAAATTAAAACAAGCCACATCATCCCATGTTTGCAAAGAGCTTTCAAGTAATTCGACAGAAGAGTTTAACCTCTCAACATTAATTCCCCAGTTATCAGTAAAGAAATTAGATATGGTAAATTCGAATGAAACTATCTCTCAGATTATATTTGAAGGTAACCTCCTTATTATTTTTGAAGAATCTAAACATGGATATATAGTTGATATTGCCCAAATACCTACCAGATCGGTTGAACAAACAAATACAGAGATGACCATTCGTGGTGGACGTGATGGATTTGTTGAAGAGTTAAACACAAATATAGGATTAATTAGAAAAAGACTAAAAACGAGTTCTCTTAGTTATGAAGAATTCATTATTGGAGAAAGAACACAAACTAAAGTAGCACTCCTGTATTTAAAAGATGTCGCATCCCAAGATATCATTAATCAAGTTCGATTAAAATTAAGACAAATTAAAATAGACGGGGTTGTTTCAAGTGCACAAATTGAAGAGTTAATCACAAACAATCAATTTAGTGTATTTCCTTTAATTGAATATACAGGGCGCCCTGATTATGCTGTGAATTGTTTGCTATATGGGCGTTTTATTTTACTAGTTGAAGGGTCACCAACAGCGACAATTGCACCAGTTACATTTCCTTTTTTTGTGAATACATCTGAAGATCAAGATCTTTTCTACATATTCGGTAGCTTTGTACGACTTGTAAGTCTTTTGGGGATAGCAATTTCTATATTTCTTCCAGGAATTTGGATAGCACTAATTACATATCATCCAGATCAGATTCCCTATACGTTGCTAGCTACATTAAGCTTATCAAGAGAAGGGATTCCTTTTCCAGCTCCTTTAGAAGGGCTAATTATGATGACCTTATTTGAAATTTTGAGACAAGCAGGATTGCGTGTTCCTGCCGTATTTGGTCAAACATTATCTGTTGTAGGGGGATTAATTATTGGACAAGCTGCTATTAGTGCAGGAATTGTTTCAGCATCTATGGTCATTATAATAGCAATCTCGGTTGTTTCGACATTTGCTTTAACTAATCAGTCAGTAACAGGAATAATAAGTATATTGCGGTATGTAGTATTCTTAGTATCTTCTTTATTAGGCATAGTAGGATTTATCTTTTGTGTCCTTGTGATGGTGATACATGTAGTAAATTTACGCTCTTTTGGAGTTCCATTCTTTACACCATATTCACCCCCTGTGTTTAAAAGTATGCTAGCAGCCACATTTAGACTTCCTTTCACGTATATGAAAAAAAGACCTAAAGAATTGCATACGCAAGATAATACAAGGAAAAGAGAGAGTACCGATGAAGAAAAATAAAAGAATAGTTATATTTCTTTTTATGATGTGTACGTTTCTAACAGGGTGCTGGGATCAAAGAGAGTTGCATCACGTTTTGTATATAAATAGTCTAGGTATCGATTTTAAAGATAATAACTATATCATCCGTCCGCAATTTATTAATTTTTCTAACATAGCTAAACAAGAAGGGAGCACTACCCGTAATTATAGCCAGGCCTATATCGGAAAGGGAAAAGGCCCCATTTTAGATGAGGCAGCATTTGATTTTTATAAGGGTGCTCAACAAGAAATCTCATGGGAGCATCTCAAAACAATTGTTGTAACAGAGAGATTTCTAAAACATGGTGACTTAAATCAATTTAATGATTTTTTTTCTCGTTTTTTTCAATTTCGAGATACTATGTGGATATTTGGAACTAAGGAGCCTTTAGAAAATATATTAGCGAACAATAATATATTAAATATTTCTCAATTATATACAATCATTAATTTACCAAAAGAGATAACCAAGCAATATACAATAATAGATCCTTTACCTTTATATAAATTCCAAAGAAATTATTATGAACCTGGGATGACAACTCGCATTCCATTCTTATCTACGACTAAAACATATTGGAAAAAAGGACATACATCATTTCCAATGTTAAAATTTAGTGGTTATGGTTTTATAAACGATAAATCCTATATAAATCATTTAAACAGCCATGATATTGCTGGGGTTCGATGGACGGATGAAAATACCAAACGAGCTCCATTACTATTAAAATTTAACAAGAAAATCATTGGACATATAGTATTAAAAAATCCAAAGATAGATACAAAGCATTTTATTAAAAATGGAAAATTACGCATGCTTATGAACATCCATTTCGATGCTGATATTTTTCAATTAATAAATTCTATGCCTGTAAATGATATTAAAAAAATTGCAGAGGCCCAAGTTGAAAAAGAAATAAAAAAACGTACCGAAAAGGAATCGAAAGAGGGATTGACACGTATCAGTTATCACATTCCTTATATCGGCAGAATTCTAAATTATGGAAACAGTATAAAAAAGAGGGGGGATATCCCTTCAAAATAAAGAATTAGATTTAAATGTCTCGATTAATATAGCTACAGATGGAAAATCTAAAAATATGCGTAATATGATTGAGCATTAGAATAGTCGAAGATGAAAGGAAACGTAAAATATTAACTCTAAATAGGAGATTCGAACTTGAAAGACCACTACGATGTGGCGTCGTCTTCTTTAGGAATGGGATGAGAGTTCGATTAGGAGAAGAGGGAGGCTTTTGCCTCCTTCTTTGCCTGAAAACACGCTTACATTTCTTAGCGTTTAGATAAGTACAAGTATTTAAAACTATATGTGCCGTAAAGTAGGAGCAGCTTAAATTCATTACTATGATTTATTCGTTACTTTTAAAGCATCTAACACTATTTTAGTTGCATCTGCAATAAGTTTATCATCGTATTTCGCATCTTCTTTCGCATGATTAGAAAGTATCGCAAGCATAATTGGCTTTTTATTTGGTGGCCAAATGATTGCAATATCATTCCTTGTTCCATAAGAGCCAGAGCCAGTCTTATCGGCTACTTCCCATTCTCCTGGAACTCCAGCACGAATTAAGTTGTCCCCCGTTGTATTTTTTTTCATCAAATCTATTAAAAAGTTCCGTTTCTCAACTGAAAGTATATCGCCTAGCGCGTATGCTTGAAGACTAGTAGCTAATGCCTTTGGGGTACTAGTATCACGAGTGTCTCCTGGCTGCACTTCGTTTAATTCTGGTTCAAAACGTTCAGGATTTGTGACAGTATCTCCTATTTCTCTCAGTGATTTTTTGAATTCACTTGGCCCACCTAATTGTTTAAGAATAAGATTTTGTGCAGTATTATCGCTATATCGAATGGAAGCATCCGCAAGCTCTTTCAGAGTCATACCTGTATCTACATATTTTTCAGTAATTGGATTGTAATTCACAAGATCTTTGCTAGTATACTTAATTCTTTGATCTAAATCTTCTATTGATTTCTTTTGTAACAGTGCTCCCACAGCAAGGGTTTTGTGGGTAGATGCGTATGCAAACCGTTCATCTGAACGATAAGTAACGATTTGATTCGTACCTGTGTCCAATGCATAAATACCAAGCTTAGCATCATAATCTTTTTCAAGCTTAACAAAAGATTGATTACTTATATGTTCTTGTGTGGTTTGTTTAGGGGATTCGGATTGAATATTACTATTGGAACAGCCTATAAGCGTTACACATGAAAGTAATACTACAGGGAGCATCTTTTTATAATGTGCAATGTGAAAAAACTTCTTTGAAACTATCATAAATTTTCAACCTCTTTCAAGAATATATGGATTTTGTATAGGTATTTTACATACCTATACAATTAACAAATGCACAGGATAGCACTCCTCTTGTATTTCTTGCATTACAAAATGAGAGAACTACCAAAAGTACCTTTTTATACGTAATAGACAATCTAAGTAACACATTTGTTCCATTTATGATTAAGGTTTTGAATATATCCATTAATTTTATTTATAAGAATCACAAAATCCACCTTTTTTGCACGCCACTTAATTTAATGTGGATTTAGATTGAGTTTACCTCGTAATGGGAATTTCAATTGGATTTGCGCATATATAACAACCTCGTTCCGGACAGAATAAGTAATAACAACTACTGATTTCATTTTAAGTGAGGTGTTATACAATACATACGACAAAACAAAAAAGACTTGTGGTGCAAAGTATAACTACATTTAGTCTACTAATAACAACTATCTTTACACCCATGCTTATTTACATTATTTATGGATTACAGATTTCGAAAGGCTTTGAGGGATACTGGCCATCAATCTTGTTTTATACAACTTATATGACGGGTGTGTTTATCTGGATACCTATTGTGAATAAGGCTGGGATTCACCGCTCCTTATATTGGACTGTTTCTATTCTGATAGTATCATTACTTAGTGTTACTTTCTTTGGATGGAGTTCAAGATGGCTAGAAATAAGTGCGTTATTTTCTGGTTTTGCAGTTAGTACAATTTCTACCATGACGAGTACTTTATTGTTTTTACATGTTGAAGGCGGGGGAAAGATTTATAATAAAAATCAACAAGCGATTATTATTGGTATCGTTTTTCTTTTACTGATCATCGTATTGTTAGCGATTAGTTTTTTATCGCCGCCGCTGATAACATGCATATATGGGATTTGTTTAATCAGTATCCTTTTTGCTATAAAAAAAATGCCGAGAACAGAGTTAGCCAAAGGGCTTTTACCTATCTCCATCGTATCGGTTGTAGGAAAGTTTCTTTTTGTCTCAATGCTTATTCTTTTGATTCGAACAAGTCGTAACATAAATAATGAACAATATATTTTTTATTTTTTTCTACTTTCTATAGCGCTTATTTGTTTCATGTTTTTGAGTTTGTTGAAAGGAAAGTTCTTTCATAAACTTTCATCTTCTTTACCAATTCGCTTAAAGGCAGAATCATTTTTACTTGGATTAGGAAATGGATATTTATTTTTGATGGGTATTTTTTATAGTTTTACTTTCTATAACATGTTAACCTGTATTTTTATTGTAGTTGGACCATACCTATTAGGGATTTTGATGTCCATATTTTTAGATATCAAAGCTGCTAAGAAAGTTAATCCAATCCATTTGTTTTTAGTAAGTACTTTAATCATGATATTCGGGTTTTATTCTCCAATATTTATAGTCCTTAGCGTTACATTTGGGAGCTATGCCATTAATAGTATTTCTTCTCAAAATAATATGAAAGTATATATGGTGAATGCTACACATAGAGAGCTTTCTTTACTCATTTACACAACATGGAGAAATATGGGGAATATATTTTTACAATTTTTTATATTGATTGTGATTGTGGGAGTAGGGGTGTTTTACGATGTCGAATGGTCGCAACTTTTCCAAACAATTGTTGGGAAGGGTCAAATGCAGATTGAAGGGTTATCCGTACAACGATTGATGTTTATGTTAGCAATTTGCTGTTGGCTTGGCATGGTGGGCTTAGGTATGTGGATTGGTAAAAAAGCTAATCCCAATATTGCTTAAAAAGTAACTCGAAAAATATCAAAACTAAAACTACAAAAAACAAACAAACTCGTCCTACTAAGAGGGAGTTTGTTTGTTTTTTGTTTAGATAATGGAATGTTCATGCTAAATTGTACACTACGTTCCATATTCTTTATAGAATACTTTATATCTAACGTTTCAAGAATTTGTTTAACAATATATAACCCCAAACCACTTCCTCCAGTATTTCGATTCCTTGATTTTTCAATTCGATAAAATGGTTTGAAAATTTGTTGTATATCCTCTTCTTTAATATTGACACCTGTATTCATAATTTGCATTTTGATTTGACCTTGTTTAGAATCCTCACTTAACTTTATATAGATTTTTTCATTATGTGGTGAATACATAACTGCATTATGGATAATATTTTTACATGCTTTTTCTAAAAGAGCACAATCTGTATAAACAGAAAGGTCAGAATCAATTTCTTTTATTATTCGGATGCTTTTTTGAGAAGCAAAAAATTCGAGATCTTTTGTGATTGTATCTATTAACTTCGAAAGATTAACTTCTTCTACTTTTAGTTTAAAGGTGTGTTGTTCTAATTTCGACATGCTTAAAATTTCACGAACTAATTGTTCCATACTTTCAATAATTTGATGATTTTTCTTTAAATATTGATCACGATTTTGATAAGGGCCAATATTGTATATCATCCCTTCTAAGTATCCTTTCATTACAGTAAGAGGGGTCTTTAATTCATGTGCTACAATCGCAAAAAACTCTCTGCGTTTTGTTTCTATTTCTCGTTCTTTTTCAATATCATTTTTTAATTGTTGATTTGCTTTTTTTAAATCAAACATAGCTTGTTGTAAGTTAATAGACATGTCATTCAAACTATTAGATAGTTCTCCTAACTCATCTGTAGAGCGAACCTCAATTTTTTCGGAGAAATCTAAATTTGCCATCTTTTGTGCACCTTCATTAATATAAATAAGTGGTTTTGTAATAAACCTGGAATAGAAATAAGCACTCCCTACACCAATTACGAGTACAATGATACTAATATAGGGGAGAAAGCGTACTAAAACCTGTGAAGCTTCATCAATTGGTTGAAATGTAGCAAAGACTATAAGCGTTAAACTACCATCTTGGAATTGAATTGGTTGCGTAACGTTATATGAATTGCTAAGGGTACCTGCATTCTCGAACCGTGTCGCTCTAGTAACTACTGTTGTTTGCGAACCATTTTGAGTAAAAGAAAATGAAGGAGAGTATTTAATTATTCCCTCATTATTTTGAAGATAAAGCATCGCATTATTTTTTTTGGCATATTCATCAAAAAGTGGTATCGCATCTTGAAACGTAAGATCTTTAGACTTATCAATGATTTCTTTTATCCCTGTTTGAAGTTGATCTGTTTTGTATTGTTCATAAAACGTAGGGAGAAAGAAGTATAAAGTTAAATAAATCAATACTGCAAAGGATAACAAAATGAGAGAGGTAGTCATAAAGAGTTTATAAGTAATTTGCTTCATCTTCATGATTTTCACAATATTATTCATCAATTTTATAACCAATACCCTTTATTGTTTTAATATAAGGGATAGCTAACTTTTTACGTAGGTTTTTAATATGTGTATCAATTATTCGTGTTTCTCCAAAATAATCGTACCCCCAAACTTTTTCTACGATATTTTCTCTGGTGAGTACTTTTCTCTCATTTTGAAATAGTAGTTGTAGAATTTCAAACTCTTTTGTCGTTAATAAAATTTCAACGTCATTTACATATACTCTATATGCATCAACATCGATACGCACTTCTTTAAATACCAAATGATTATTTACATTTTTATCATAACTTCTTCTAAGTACAGCTTCGACTCGTCTAATCAAAACATGAAACGAAAAGGGTTTTGTTATATAATCATCGATTCCAAGATCGAACCCTTTCATTTGATCTTCCTCTTCTTCCAATGCAGTTAGCATAATAATTGGTACGTTTGACTGACTTCGAATCATCTTGGATACTTCAAATCCATTAAGATTGGGCATCATTACATCTAGAAGAATTAAATCAAAGGATTGCTTATTAAATTGTGTCATACCCTCTAATCCATCTGATGCAACTACAACTGTATACTGTTGTGTCATTAAAAATTGTTTAATTAATTCCTGAATTTCTTGATCGTCTTCTACCACGAGAATATGATAGTTTTTCATAATATCACCTCTGGTAGTCATTATAGCCTTACTATCTGGAGTTTATGTGGAGATAAATTAGGAGATTTCACAAGACGATTATTGTGTTAGCTCCACGTTCAATAAAATGAACGATTAATATTTAAGTAAAACTAATGTATAATAATGTAAACTGCATGTGATTTCTTAAAACTGTATGAAAATATACTTTTGCTTCTTTACCAGAAGGGGAAAAGGAAATGAATTTCAATATAAGAGAAGCTACCGAAATACTAGAGCGCGTGCCACAAACTTTGGAGTTTTTTATCTAGTTCTCTGTTTAATCGTTAATCGCCTAAATAACAATTCTCTGGGGAAACCAAAAGTTTAAAGGTATGAACTAGGGATTATTTATATAATGCGAGAAAGGTTGTGAAATTATTTGAGGGGTTATAAAGCAATGCTATTTGATTTAGATGATACGTTACTTGATAGGGATAAGGCAGTAGATAAACTGTTTTCCTTTATTTTAGAGGAGTTTTATGGGGATGTTGAACAACATGCAGTAAAAAACGAAATGTTACAGAAATTCAAGGGATATGATAAAAAAAGCTATGGTCATAGTGATAAAGTAAAGGTTTTGGAATCGTTTTTTGATGAATTCCCACCGAAATATAGATTACCACGCAATTGCATTCAAGACTTTTGGAATAATAATTTCCCGAAATGTTTTTCTATAAACCAAAAAACTATTAATATCATAAATACTATAAAGTCACATATTAAAGTTGGAATTATAACAAATGGCTCAACTCAGAGGCAAAAAGAAAAAATAATTAACACGAATTTGAATCGTTATTTTGATACAATCATTATTTCTGAAGAAGCGGGATTTAGTAAACCTGACAAACTCATATTTGAATTAGCATTAAATAAGCTAAATGTACAATCAGAAGATGTACTATTTGTTGGAGATGACTTAGAAAAGGATATTGCTGGTTGTCAAAATGCAAATATAAAGGGCATATGGTTCAATCCTAATATGATTAAGAATAATACCGACACTAAACCATATGCCGAGATTACTTCTTTTGATAATTTATTAAGTTATTGTGGAGAGATAAATTTTCAAAAATAGTAAAAAGATAGATTACCCTTAATTTCATTGACCGTATGAGAAGTTTTAAAACAATATTTATTTACGATGAAATAGAGGTTATTGAGCCAGGGGCAAATCATTTATGTGTGTTAATGAAGATCTACACAGCATGTTTAATATATACTTTATAAATTATAGAGGGGTGAGACTATGGAAATAAAGAAAGTAGTAATTGGCGGAATAAATATTGCCGTCGTCAGAAACGATACAGTATTAATATCCGACGTTCAATCTGCATTAGATCTCATGGCAACAGTTCAATATGAAGCGGATTCAAAGCGGATTGCTATCAATAAATCATTAATAAGTGAAAGTTTCTTTGACTTAAAAACACGTCTTGCGGGTGATATTCTTCAAAATTTTATTAATTACAGCGTAAAAATTGCTATTATCGGGGATTTTTCTATGTACACTAGTAAAAGCCTAAAAGATTTCATTTATGAATGTAATAAAGGTAAGGATATTTTTTTCTTAGCAACTGAGCAACAAGCAATTGAAAAATTAAGCTCATTGAAATAAAGATATAAAATGTAATTCGAAAGAGGCATCTGTGATGGTGCCTCTTATTTGTATTTTTATATAAAAATGTTTTTCAAATTTAAATTTTGTACCGGTACAGTAACTGCAAATGTACATTGTTACAATATCCCTTCAAATTTACAATCAGCATATATTATTTTAACTTATTAAGGGGTGCTGAATATGACAAAGTTACAAGATCAACTCTTTACAAGATTAAACCTTGAAAAACGTACTGAAATAAAATTTGAAGAATTAAGTACAATACTCTTTGCATTTGCCCACACAATCCCGTTTGAGAATTTAGATGTAATAGCAAGTAATGCGAATACAATTTCTATGAAAAACTTACAAGAGAAAATTTTAACTAGTTCTCGAGGTGGGCTTTGTTATGAATTAAATACTCTTTTTTACTATTTTTTAAAAGATAGTGGTTATGATGTACAACTCGCACTAGGTACCGTATATAAAAATGATATAAACGCTTGGGCACTTGAAGATGGGCATATAACAATTATTTTAAATTACGAAAACGTAAGGTACTTAATTGATGTAGGTATTGCTTCATTAGTACCTCTTGTGCCAGTACCGTTTACTGGCGAACTTGTTTCTTCTAAAAACGGTTCGTATCGAGTAAGACAAAAAGATACGAGTAAAGGAAACTATGTTCTAGAAAGAATAGATGTTGATGGAGAATGGAAAGTTTGTCATGCTTTTTATAAACATATTATTGATGAGACAGTAGTAAACGATGTTCAAAGAAGAGTGATAGAAGATGAGAAATCTATTTTCAATAAAGGACCCATTGCAGTAAAATTGACGAACTTTGGCCATGTCTCATTAACGAATACTAGTTTAACTGAAATTATTTATGGAGAAAAAACGAAGCGTGAAATTACAGAAAATCAATATAAAGAGCTTTTATATACTTTATTTGCTATTGAGTTGTGAATATAAAAATAGCCGGTTCTTATTCAGAATCGGCTATTTTTATTATTTTTGGTTTAAATGGTTTTCGTCTAATATGTTTCGGAAACTGCGGTATAGTTAACGTTTTTAACGTTTCCTCAGCTTCTTCATATGTATGAAAGACTGGCTCTTTTCCATTATCTCCTTGCAAAACTAGCCCTTCATCTCGGATTACATACGGTATAAAACCACTCCTTATAGTAAAAAATTATGGTCTATTGAAACAGAATGATACGATTTCAAGTTTAATTTTCTTAATAGATATAATACACTAGAACAGTATAAAGAAGTATATAAAATGAATATTGGATGCAAAGGAAGATTATAATGTCAGTTATTGATAAATTGAAACTAAATAAGTATACAAATATGGTCGTAATTAACGAACCAAGTGATTATGACATTTTCACAGGTAAAGAAACCTCATTTTCAAAAGAACATGATGCTATTTTTATTTTTGTTGAAACACTTGATGAAATGGTGAAACAAACGAATTTTATTATTAGTAATGAAGAATTACTAATTGAAAAAGGTTACGTGTTTTTCGCATATCCGAAAAAAGGTAATGCTCGTTACAGTACGTTTATTCACCGTGATGAGATGTTTCCGGCATTAAACGTTGGAGATGATGGATATGTTGGGGAAAGCGAAATTAAATTTGCGCGAATGGTAAGTATGGATGATGTCTTTACAGTTGTAGGTTTAAAACGTGAAAAGAAAAAAGCGAAGAAAACACCTGCAGCGAGTCAATGTGTTGCTGATTATGCAGACCGTATTCAAGATGTTGAAGCATTATTGGCTAATCATCCAGCTGAACTTAAGTTTTATCAAAGTTTAACTCCTGGTTATCAAAAAGATTGGGCACGTAATTTATTTTCTGTGAAACAAGAAAAAACACGCGATAAACGTCTTGAGAAAATGATTGAAATCCTTTCACAAGGCTATAAAACAATTGAATTATTCCGTAAGAAGAAAAAATAATGATTAGGAACGTCACAATGATGCAACAATTAATTACGTTGAGCACATTGAAAAAAGGATTCCTTTCAGTATACTAAAGTATGTTCTTATATTTAAATAATTAGCAAAAGAGAAAAGGTGTTTGAAATGAAATCGTATATTGTAGTTGGATCTGGAATTTTAGGAGCGTCTACTGCTTATCATCTTGCAAAAGCAGGTGCGAATGTTACTATCGTTGATCGCCAACAATTAGGTCAAGCAACTGATGCAGCAGCAGGTATTGTCTGTCCTTGGCTTTCACAGCGTCGTAATAAAGCGTGGTATAAAATCGTTAAGGGCGGTGCACGTTACTATTCTTCGTTAATCCAACAATTAGAAGAAGACGGTGAAACGGATACAGGTTACAACCGTGTAGGTGCAATTAGTTTACATACTGACGAGAAAAAACTAGATCAAATGGAAGAACGAGCTTATAAACGACGTGAAGATGCACCAGAGATCGGTGAAATCACTCGCTTATCAGCTGAAGAAACGAAAAAATTATTCCCAGCATTATCAGAAGAATACAGTTCTGTTCATATTAGTGGCGCTGCACGAGTAAATGGAAGATCATTACGTAACGCATTAATAAGTGCTGCGAAAAAATTTGGTGCTACTTTTATAAAAGGAGATGCAGTATTAGTCCGTGAAGGTAATCGTATTACTGGAGTTACAGTAAACGATGAAATAATTTTAGCAGAAAAGGTAATTGTAACTGCAGGCGCATGGGCGAATGAAATCTTGAATCCGTTAGGAATTAATTTCTTAGTTACATTCCAAAAAGGACAAATTGTTCATTTGCAAATGGAAAATACAGCAACAGAAAATATGCCAGTTGTTATGCCGCCGAACGATCAATATATTTTGACATTTGACAATGGCCATGTCGTAATTGGTGCAACGCATGAGAATGATACTGGTTTCGATCACCGTGTAACAGCTGGTGGTTTACATGAAGTATTCCATAAAGCGTTAACAGTAGCGCCTGGTTTAGAAGATGGTACAATGCTTGAAACTAGAGTTGGCTTCAGGCCGTTTACGCCAGGATTCTTACCTGTTATTGGCCCACTCCCTAATTTTGAAGGCATACTCATTGCAAACGGATTAGGTGCTTCAGGATTAACAGCAGGTCCATACTTAGGATCAGAACTTGCGAAACTTGCGTTAGGACAACCGATTGAATTAGATTTAAATGATTATGATGTTGCTGGGGCAATGGAATAGTAATAAACAAAAAAGATTAGGAGTGATTTCCTAATCTTTTTGTTATGTTATTTGGGCGTAACTAAGTATTTTGGGAGGTAGGAGTTCTTTTAAACAAGGGGTACCACCACATCGTTATCAAGCTAAGAAAATAGATAACCCACAAAATAAAGCGATATACGGGATCCTAATTAAAGTTTTTTAAACCTAATTGGACTTACCATTAAGAGAGCGAGGATTAATGTAATCCATGCATTGCTATATGAAAACAATCCCATACCGGCCAATGGTAATCCAGCAGCTGGAATAGGTAATCCCTTAAAATATCCGATGGTTGGTTTTACACTAAATTTAGCTAATCTTAAAGCACCCATCGTTGGGAAAAGGATAAATGCCAAAGAAGTTAAAATAGATGGTGTTGCTATCGAATGAAATAGAAGTGCAGGCGCAACTCCGAAACTAACAATATCAGCTAAGGAATCCAATTGTACACCAAACTCACTGTTCACTTTTAATTTTCTCGCAATTCTTCCATCAAGGAGATCTAAAACAGCTGAAAAGAAAATGAAAATGGAGGCTACTTCCAAATAGTCACTCATATTCATGGTAATTGAAAAA
The DNA here is from genome assembly GCF_016650875.1 of Bacillus sp. TH30. NCBI lineage: Bacteria > Bacillati > Bacillota > Bacilli > Caryophanales > Bacillaceae > Bacillus > Bacillus sp. TH30. Next base: position 14,900 of record NZ_JAEKEY010000004.1, read on the forward strand.
ACACCGCACAATAAATTTCCAATCGTAAATAAATTGGGTACAGCTTTTACTATGTGATTGAACAAGGTTGTCCCCCCTAAGTTGATCAAATTTCACGTTTATGTAGCATTTTCTATATATTCTTCCGTTATTCTTGAAAATATATGACCACTGTATGCTAAGTAAATTTCGAAAAGAGAAAAGTCGATTTCCTGTACGTTATGTTGGTTTATAAACATGTTTGATCAAAGATAAGTCTATTACTGCTAATTTACCTAATATAAAAAAACCGTTTTTGAAAAAAGAGTTATCAAAATAGGCTTTAAACATATTTTATAGAATCACTTTTTATAAAATATGTTTGATTATTTTCGGTGCATTATATCTTCATATAGTCATAAAATTAATCTGTAGTCGAAAATACGTAAAGAGCTGCTAGAATGAATTACTGAGAATACGAAGAATAAAGGAGAGAAGCGGAGTAAAAACTAAAAAAATTAGACAAAGAAAATGGAGAGATGAACTAAATGTTAAAGATCATCAAACATTTAAAACCATTTATTGCTTCCATCATTGCAGTTGTATGTCTTTTAACTGTACAGGCAGTATGCGATTTATCACTGCCAGACTACATGTCTAACATTGTCAATGTAGGGATTCAACAAAAAGGTGTAGAAAATGCAGTACCTGAGGTTATTCGTAAAAGTGAAATGGATAAACTTACGCTCTTTATGAATGAAAATGAGAAGAAAAAAGTTGCTGACAACTATGTGCTTTTAGATAAGAACAACCTCTCTCAAAGTGAACTAAAAAATGACTTAAAAGATTATCCGCAGCTTGATAAAGAGCCACTTTATAAGTTACATACAGAAGATAAAAAAATAATTAACGAACTTAACGATATCTTTGGGAAACCAATGTTAATTACACAAGGAATTGAAAAAGGTGGCTCATCTGCTTTCTCTCCTGCTGCGACAGGTGACAACAACACACCAGCGAAACTTCCGCCAAATTCAGATCCTTTTGCAATCATTGCGAAACTTCCTCAAGATCAAATCAATGCAATGAAAGAAAAGGCAGATGAAAAGTTTAAGAATATGCCAGGCAGCATGGTAACGCAATCAGCCGTTTCATTCATTGAGAATGAGTATAAAAAGATCGGTATCAATATAGATAAGCTTCAATCCAATTTCATCCTTACTTCCGGCGGGAAAATGCTACTTTTATCCTTAGTAAGTATGGCAGCTACCGTTATCGTGAGTTTACTTGCTGCAAAAGTAGCTGCAGGACTCGGCAGAGACCTTAGAAAGAAAGTATTCCGGAAAGTTACCAACTTCTCGAATGCGGAGTTTGATAAGTTTTCCACTGCATCTCTAATCACAAGAAGTACAAATGATATCCAACAAGTTCAAACACTTATGGTTATGATGCTTCGCATTGTATTCTATGCACCAATTTTAGGTATCGGCGGCATTATTAAAGTACTTACTACAGACCTTTCAATGGGATGGATTATCGCAGTTGCGGTAATTGCGATTTTAAGCCTAGTCATTGGTTTATTTAGCATCGCGATTCCTAAGTTTAAGCGTATCCAAAAGTTAGTAGATAAAATTAACTTAATCACTCGTGAATCTTTAACCGGTATGCTCGTTATTCGTGCTTTTAATACTCAAAAACATGAAGAAAAGAAATTTGAAAAAGGAAATCAAGATTTAACAAAAACAAATTTATTTGTAAGTCGTTTAATGTCATTTATGATGCCAATGATGATGTTTATCATGAATGCCGTTACTGTACTTATTATTTGGGTTGGATCACACCAAGTGGATATGGGACATATGCAAGTTGGTGATTTGATGGCATTTATGCAATATACAATGCAAATCATCATGGCCTTCTTAATGATTTCAATGGTATCTATTATGGTTCCACGTGCTTCAGTTTCCGCACAACGTATCGCAGAAGTTTTAGATACTGACATTACCATTAGTGATGTAAAAGAGCCGAAAACATTTGCTTCAGACAAGAAAGGTTACGTTGAATTTAAAAATGTTGGCTTTAGATACCCAGGTGCAGAAGAAGATGTGCTTTCCAATATCACCTTTACTGCAAAACCTGGTGAAACGACAGCTTTCATCGGAAGTACAGGTAGTGGTAAATCAACATTAATCAACTTAATTCCACGCTTTTACGATGTCACAAGCGGCCAAATATTAATAGATGGCACGGATATTAGAGAAGTATCTCAGAAGGAATTAAGAGAGAAAATTGGTTATGTACCGCAAAAAGGAGTTCTCTTCTCAGGTACAATCGAGAGTAATTTGAAATATGGTAAAAAAGAAGCAACTGAAGAAGAACTCGAAAAAGCGGCGGAAATCGCGCAAGCTATGGAGTTTATTAACGCGAAACCTGAAAGCTTCCGCACAGAAATATCACAAGGTGGTACGAACGTTTCCGGTGGTCAAAAACAAAGACTTTCTATTGCGCGTGCTCTTACGAAAAAATCGGAAATCTTCATATTCGATGATAGTTTCTCAGCTCTTGACTTTAAGACAGACGCAGCATTGCGCAGAGCTTTAAACAATGAGATTACAGGAAGTACTATTTTACTTATTGCCCAAAGAATCAGTACAATCATGAATGCCGATAAGATTATTGTACTTGACGAAGGAAAAATAATTGGAACTGGTACTCATGAAGAGCTTATGGAAAACTGTGAAGTTTATAAGCAAATTGCTTTATCACAACTTTCAAGAGAGGAGTTGTCATCATGAGTGATAGAAAAATAGAAAATAGAAAACAAAGCGGCCCTGGTCCTGGCGGTGGCGGTCCTATGGGCGGCGGCATGAGAAAGATTGAGAAAGCAAAAAACTTCAAAGGAACGATGAATAAACTCCTTCAATACTTGAAGCCCTATAAATTATCAATCTTAATCGTTATCCTTTTCGCAATCGGCAGTGCAGCCTTTACAATCGTTGGTCCAAAAATTTTAGGAAACGCGACAACAAAACTTTTCGAAGGACTCGTAAGCAAAGTATCAGGAGCACCCGGTGCGGCCATTGACTTTACCTATATCGGAAACATTGTCATTTTACTCCTTGGATTATATATACTGAGCACTGTGTTTGGTATTATCCAGGGGTACATTATTTCTGGAGTAGCTCAAAAAGTATCTTATAACTTCAGAAAAGAAATCGATGAAAAAATTAACCGTATGCCGCTGAAATACTTTGATAAAACAACGCACGGCGAAGTATTATCGAGAATTACAAATGACGTAGATACGGTGAGCCAAACTTTAAACCAAAGTATGTCGCAAATCATCACATCCGTTATTACAATCATCGGTGTACTTATCATGATGTTATCAATCAGCTGGCAAATGACATTAGTGGCGCTTTTAATATTGCCAGTATCGATGATTCTCATCATGGCAGTCGTAAAACGATCACAAAAATACTTCAAATCCCAGCAAGAATATTTAGGACACGTAAACGGTCAGGTCGAAGAAATTTATAGTGGTCACAATATCGTAAAAGCCTTCAACAAAGAAGAAGAAGAAGTAAAAAAATTCGAAAAGGTAAATGATACCCTTTACCATTCCGCATGGAAATCTCAATTTTTATCTGGAATGATGATGCCGATTATGACATTTATCGGTAATATCGGTTACGTCGCTGTATCTATTTTAGGTGGGTGGCTTGCGGTAAAGAGAACCATCGCAGTTGGAGACATTTTAGCCTTTGTGCAATATGTTAGAAGCTTTACGCAACCAATCGCTCAAGTAGCACAAATCGCGAACGTACTTCAATCTACTGCAGCTGCTGCAGAAAGAGTCTTCGAATTTTTAGAAGAAGAAGAGGAAGTGCCAGAAGCAGAAAATCCAGTGAAGCTGCAAAAAGTTCAAGGAGAAGTTACCTTCCAAGATGTTCAATTTGGATACAATCCAGATAAGATCATCATCAATAATTTCTCATCTAACATTAAACCTGGACAAAAGGTAGCAATCGTCGGACCAACCGGAGCTGGTAAAACAACGATTGTAAAACTGTTAATGCGTTTCTATGACATAAACAGCGGTGCAATATGTATCGACGGTCACGATATAAAAGACTTCACGCGAGAAGACCTGCGCAACATGTTTGGTATGGTACTTCAAGACACTTGGCTATTTAACGGCTCCATCATGGAAAATATACGTTACGGTAGACTCGATGCTACAGACGAAGAAGTAATTGAAGCAGCGAAAGCAGCTCACGTTCACAACTTCGTAAAAACATTACCAAATAAATATCAAATGGAACTAAACGAAGAAGCAAGTAACGTATCCCAAGGACAAAAGCAACTACTAACAATTGCACGTGCCCTTATAGCGGATCCGAAAATATTAATACTCGATGAAGCAACAAGCTCCATTGACACTCGTACAGAAGTACTGATTCAAAAAGCGATGGAAAACCTTATGGAAGGTAGAACAAGTTTCATTATCGCTCATAGATTATCAACAATACGTGATGCAGATTTAATCCTTGTCATGAAAGACGGAGATATTGTAGAACAAGGTAATCATGAAGAGTTATTGAAAGCTGATGGTTTCTATGCTTCGCTTTATAATAGTCAGTTTGAAGGTGCGGATGCTTCTTGAGTTAGGTGAAAGTCCATTTAAATAACTAAACCCACGAAGAAAATGCATTTTCTTCGTGGGTTTTTATTATTTTTAAGGTTCTGTTACAAAATTTTAAAAAGTAGGCTAGACTTTTGCAAAACAGAGTGAGGAGCATGATAAATGGGATGTTTTAAAGGGAAACAATTTAAAAAGAACATTAGAAGATTAATTAATACATTCTTGTAATGTTTTAGTATTTCTCCTCCTTCTCTTGTTTTATGAATATCTCCAAAGATAAGGAGCATTTCTTCCCGATTAATTGTTGTACAACGGATAACCGGTTTAATTAAAGGGAATTATCAAAAAGGGTACTATAAAATAGAACAAGCCAAAGAAATAGATAAGGAGTGAGCAAGCGATGGATAAAATGATTAATTCGGGCAACTTTGGTTTACAAAGGGGACCTGCTCAAAAAACGGTTGGTCAGTATTTGTTCGATTGCCTGAAACTCGAGGGCATTACCGAAATTTTTGGTGTGGCAGGGGACTATAATTTTACACTTCTTGATACTTTGGAGTGTTATAACGGCATCCGTTTTATAGAAGGACGAAATGAACTAAACTCGGGCTACGCTGCAGATGGCTATGCAAGAATCAAAGGAATATCGGCTCTTATTACGACATTTGGGGTCGGGGAGCTCAGTGCATGCAATGCGATAGCGGGAGCCAACAGCGAGCATGTGCCAATTATACACATTGTGGGTGCGCCTCCTGAGAAGGATCAAAAAGAGCATAAGCTTATGCATCACACCTTAATGGATGGGAATTTTGACGTTTTTCGCAAGGTGTATGAGCAGATTACGGCATATACCGCGGTTCTTACACCGGAAAATGCCAAGATCGAAATTCAGACTGCGATTCGCATTGCTAATGAAAAGAAAAAGCCGGTATACCTGGTTGTGGCTAATGATTTAGTGACCAAGCCGATTAAAGTCTGGGCAGAACCGGTACCACCACGTCCAACATCCAATCCGAATACCCTTCAGGCTGCAGTGAATCATGTCCGTCCGCTTTTGGAACGTTCCCACCTACCAGTTATCTTGGTGGATGTGAAAACGATGCGATTCGGCCTTCAGACAGCGACTCGGCAGCTAGCCGATGCAATGAATGTGCCTGTTGTAACGATGATGTACGGGAAGGGAGGATTCGACGAGAACCATCCAAATTATATCGGAATGTATCAAGGCTCTTTCGGGAGGACTGAAGTCCAAAGTACGGTAGAGAATGCAGATTGTATCATTGCGATTGGCATGGTATGGGCGGACACAAACACCGCAAGTTTTACCGCAAAGCTGAATCCGCTGATAACTGTCAATATTCAACCGGATATAGTTAAAATCGCTGAGGCGGAATATCCGAATGTTCTTGCAGCCGACATGCTACTTGCCGTTCAGAAGGTGAATTATAAGGGCAAAGGTTTGACAAAAAAATTGTCATTCCCTTATGAGCAATTCACAACTATTGCCGACGGACCTCTAATGGCGGACGGCTATTATCCACGTTTTCAGCGCATGCTGAAAGAGGAGGATATTGTAATCGCCGAGACCGGAACGCTTTATTACGGAATGGGAGAGATAAGACTGCCGGGCAATGTAACATATATTGGACAAGGTGGATGGCAGTCCATCGGTTACGCAATCCCTTCGGCGTTTGGTGCTATTATGGCCGCGCCGGAACGCCGAGTATTGGTGTTTACAGGTGACGGTGCCCTGCAGCTAACGGTACAGGAAATCAGTTCTATGCTCTATTACGGCTGCAAGCCTATAATCTTTGTTTTGAACAACGATGGTTATACAATCGAGAGATATTTAAATGTCAAAACAGAAGATCAAAAGTACAACCAAATCCCTCGATGGTCTTACACCAAGCTGGCCGAAGCTTTTGGAGGTAACGCGTTTACCGTTACGGTCCGGACCTATGGAGAGCTTGATCAGGCTATAATCCATGCTGAAAAGGAAAGCGCCGAAAGACTCTGTATAATTGAAATGATCGCAGGTAATCCAATGGACGCACCTGAATATATGCGACGGATGCGCAGTTATATGGAGAAGCAGGAAATGCAGCGCAGCCAGAAATAATATCCAATTCTCTAGTCCCTAATTGGATACTAATTGAACAGTTCTAATCATATTCTTTTAATAAAACGCAATTAAAGGGGTGTAAAGTAAGTTGACAAAAGTTAAGGTTAGTTTACGACCCATTGCAAGTAAGTTCAATTTACCTACTGTTTTGAAAACAACTATACTACCAGGTGACTCAATTGAAAGGTTATTTATTGCAACCCAGGTAGGAGAAATCTTTTACATAGGAGACGGAGTTATAAGGACTTTTTTAGATATTCGCCCGCGAATTATCAAATTAGGCACGTTTGAAGAAGGTGTCTCTAGTAGCGGTTATGATGAACGCGGATTGCTAGGACTAGCGTTTCATCCACAATTTTATCAAAACGGTTTATTTTACCTTCATTATTCAGTAGCTGGCACTCAAGGTCCGGGTGCCCTTTCTGAACCTTTTAAACCTAATCCGTGTGATCCGAAAACTTTAAACTTAAAGTGGGTAAATAGAGATACTCAATATGATCATATTGATACGGTTGAGGAATGGATTTTACAATCACATAGTCAACCTCAAAAACGACGGACATTACTTAACATAAGAAGGCCCTTTTTTAATCATAACGGAGTCAATAGTTTAAACTTTTCACCTGAGAGCGGAAAACTTGTTTTTACAAATGGAGATGGTGGATCGGGTTATGATCCATTTAATTTAAGCCAGGATGATTTAGAAATAGCGGGTAAAATAATTGAAATTGATGTAAGTAAAAATACATTCATAAATAACCCTCCAGTAGTTACACGCTTTAATGAGTTTCCTTTATCTATACAAGAAACACTTACAGTAATTGCGAAAGGAGTTCGGAATATAACAGGTATTTCATTTCAAAGGTTTTATAATCAGTATATCAAATATGCTGGAAATGTCGGGCAGGATATTGTAGAGTCTATTTTTTCGTTTGTTCATTATAAACCCATACCGGTTACCGAACTTGTTCAAACGCATTTAATGAGATCCACTCCCAATCAAGATGGATTTATTAATTTTGGTTGGCGAGGATGGGAAGGAGAATTTCCTACTTCTTTTATAAGGCGCTGTTCTGAGAACCCTACTTTGGATGAGAGAACAATGGCTTATTATAATGAAACAATAGAAACATCAGTGAGGCGCATACAGCCCCTAATTAGTTATTTTCATAAAGATTCCAGAGCAGATAAGTTTGGAGGAACCTCACTTACAGGAGTACAACCATATATGGGAACTACAATTCCTAGTTTAACTGGTAGTATCGTGTTTACTGATCTTGCTAAGAAAGAAGAATTTCAATCTCCAGTAAAGGGAGTATTAGCTTTTACTAGAGCAGCTCTAGACGGGAAACGTAATGATTTTCATGTTATTGAAACCACTTATGATTTTGGGACTCAAGCAGCTTATTATGTTAGTTTAGGAACAAACTTAGATCAAACTAGATTATATTTAGGAGTTTATGGTTCTATGAAAGTAACTGAATTTAACAAAGGTACTATTTTTGAAATTGTTCCATGATACGGTATAAACTCTTAGTCTAAAAATATATGGAATTCATACTTTTTCAAACGCACGACTTAGCGCCTCTTAAAAAACCTTCTATGGATAAACATCTATTGTATAGTGATTCCTAACAAGCAGAAAGTAAAACATAACCAATAAGTATTTGAATAAAAATAGAAAGTGGTGAATTAAGTCTCTTTAGGGGGAATTTGATGAATCGCTTTAGAAGCTATTGGTATCAATGGATGATAGAGCAGGATGCGAATTTTGTTCATAAAAGAAAGGTGACGCCTGCAAGTAGGTTAGTCATTACAGCATTACTCGGTTCATTTGCTGCTATTTTTCAATCTGCGGGGAACTTAATCCCTGGAATTGGGTTATTTATTAGTCCTTTCGCGACGCTACCGATTTTTCTGGCTATTTGTTATTCTATTCGTGAGGGAGTACTTTCTTATATTCTTACTATTTTCCTATTATTCATTATTGAGCCAAGTGAACTAATTGTCTTTCCCTTTACTACAGGCTTATTAGGTATAGCGTTAGGAGTATCCTTTTTACAATTCAAGAGGAGGATTTGGGTAATTTCCTTTTCAGCGATATGTCTACTTATAGGAATTATGATCATTCTCGATATCTTCCGTTTTCCTGTACTTGGTCCTACTATTCATACGACTATGGATATAAAAGTTATTACATTAATATTTATACTGAGTTTTTTATACTGCTGGATCTATGCAGAGTTGTGTAGAATAATAATGAATAGAGTATATAAAGTATGGTCTTAGCAATTGCATAAAATCTTTTTGAACAAATACACTTTCTCATATATTTTTAAAAATTGGAGATGTAAGCCATGTATAACATTGAAATTAGAAGGCCGAATTCGAATGATTTAGATGAATTACATTTGTTTTTTCGTCTTGTTATTACTAATACATTTAAAAACGAAGGGTTATCACATCTATTAGATGACATAGAAAATGAAATTAACTCGAAAAAGAAATATTTAAAAAATGATTTTGATAGTAATGGAGAAAATCGTTACTTTTTATTAGCGATAGATACAAGTAACGATAAAATCATTGGAACGATTGAAATCGGTCCAGCAAGTGCATTGATTAATAGTTGTACAGACGGTGTACTTAAGGATTTGTATGAAATAGGAACTGTATTTATACTTCCGGAGTATCAAAGAAAAGGTATAGGGAGTTTACTACTAAATACAATGTATCTTACATTACTTAGCAGAGGAATCATCGAATGCTGTTTAGATAGTGGATACAAAAAAGCACAAAGTATATGGACAAAAAAGTTTGGAAAACCTAGTTATGTGCTGAAGGATTATTGGGGCGAATCAAACGATCATATGATTTGGAAAAAAGTTTACATGATATACCTATAATATTTGAATTATAAAATGAAATATCTCTCTTAACATAGCTTTTCTTACATACTTATGCTATTATTTATCTTTATAATAAAAGAGGACGTGAATGAACTTGATTAAAATTAATATTCCTGAAGCTGATGTTTCAATTACTGAACGTAACCAAGTTATTAAAGGAGACGAGCCATTAATTACTCCAATTAACGGTTTTATCGATTTCCACTTGTTCCCTAGAGATAAAGGCGGCATTTTTATGTTTTACAATATTAATGACGAACTTCTTTTCGTAGGTAAAGCTCGTAAAATTAGACAACGTATTAAAAAGCATTTTGAAGATAATGTTTCACCAATCAAAAATAATCGTGATGAAGTATACCGTATCGATGCATGTATCGTAGAAGATCCAACTGAAAGAGAAATTTACGAAACATACATCATTAATAAGTACAAAGCGAAATATAACGTTGATAAAGTGTTTTATAAATAAACAACATTAGCGAAATAAAAACAATCCTAGTACATACACTAGGATTGTTTTTATTTATATAGCTTTGTAATTTTTGTCCGTAATGATTTTCCTCGCATTTGTTCCTCCTTATAAGGGAATAGATTATTTAATCGGCAGAATTTTTTCGTATTTTAAAGTAATGAGCGGCAATTAAACAAAGTACCCCTATAAATAACATAATAATTCCAAAAGTTTTATGCTTTCCTTCGAAGAAAGGTATGTCTGTAATTACATTTGTCATACATAAGCCTAAGAACACAAGAATTGGTCCAATCCAAAGTAATATGTTGCCTAATTTTGTGTGTTTCTCCATGTAAACCCTCCTTTTTTACATATATATCCATCTTCATCGCAATCCATAACTTCTAAATAAAGGTTAAAGTAAATCCCCAAGAGAAATATATTTTCTTTCATAACAAAAATTAAAGCATCATATATTGGTACAAGCAAATGAGAAAGGAGATCATCATGAATTGGCTAGAAGCTTTTATTTTAGGGATTATTCAAGGGCTGACAGAGTTTTTACCTATAAGCAGTACAGGTCACCTATATTTAGGGCGACATATTTTTCAGTTAGATGAGGCAGGTTTGTTTTTAGATACGATGCTGCATATAGGGACGTTACTTGCGGTGTTTATTTATTATAGAAAAGAATTTATTTATTTAATAAAAAATCCATTTTCAAAGCTTATGCTATTACTTATTGTCGGGACGATACCTGCGGTTGTAATCGGCTTATTATTTAAAGACTTTTTTGAAGATATTTCAAAAACAGGTATAACAATAGGTTGGGAGTTTTTAGTGACGGGTTTATTTCTTTATATGGCCGATAAACAAAAGAACGGTCGTAAAAAAATGAATGATATTACATATAAAGATGCATTCATAATTGGTTCATTTCAAGCAGTAGCTATATTTCCAGCAATTTCTCGTTCTGGAATGACAATTGTCGCTGCATTATGGAGAAAGTTAGACCGTGAAACAGCGGCGTACTTTTCCTTTTTATTATCAACACCAGCTATTGTCGGAGCTATCATCTTGCAATTTGCAGATATTTTTCAAGGGAAAGCTGAATCTATTTCTAGTACATCATTAATTGTCGGAACATTATCAGCAGCGTTCTTTGGTTACATAGCAGTTTCATGGATGATCCAATATTTAAAACGTCATTCTTTAAAAGTATTCGCGTATTACGTATGGGGATTAGGTATTTTAATTTTAATGTTGCAATTCACACAGGTGTTTTAAATATAATTATCAAGGAATTATTAGTTAAGATCCTGTTCCATTCATACACGACAGGATCTCTTTTCATTAAGGGGGAAAAAATGTTTACTAAGGCTATTGTTATTGGTGGAAGTATCGCAGGAAAACTCGCCGCAAAGGCTTTATCAAATACGTTTGAAGAAGTAATCATTGTAGAAGCTGGTGAAGAATGGGATGGAAATGGTCCGCGAAAAAGAGTTCCGCAAAGTAATCATCCGCATGTGTTATTAAAAGGCGGCGAAGAAGCACTTGAGGAGTTGTTTCCTAACATTACTAATGAATTAATTGAAGCAGGTAGCATCGTAAATAACTTTACTCGCGATTTAAAATGGCATCAGTTCGGCCTATGGAAGCAGCCTTTCAAAGGCGAAATAAATATGATTCAACAAAGTCGTCTTCTGTTAGAATCGCATATTCAAAAACGAATTGAACAAGTTTCAAATGTTACTTCGAAGTATGAAATGTTGGTTGAAGGATTACTAGTAGATAACAAGCTTAATAAAGTCTATGGAATAAGAGCTAAATGTTTGAAAACAGGAATGAAAGAAGAATTTCATGCAGATCTTGTTGTTGATGCAAGTGGATTTGGTTCGAAAAGTATAGATTGGTTACAAGAATACAATTTCGAAGTACAAGAAGAGAAAGTAAGAATTGATTTGTTTTACGCAACTAGAATGTTTAGGCTCAAAGAAAAAGAGAAATTAGACTGCTGTAATATGCTTATGTCTCCAAGTTTTCCTGAGAATCCTTATGGTGTTCTAATTCAAACGATTGAAGATGATCGTTATTTTGTTACTTTTAGTGGATATGCAAATGAAAAAGCACCGCAAACAGATGATGAATTTTATGATTTTGCTGAAAACCTATCAATCACTAATGTTACAGAGTTTCTAAACAAATCTGAGGCGATTACCGATATAAAAACGTACAAAATTCCATATCAAGTACGCAGGCGATTTGATTTAGTTAATAATTTGCCTGAAGGATTGTTAGTAGTTGGAGATGCGCATTGTCGTTTTGATCCAGTTTTCGGACAAGGTGTTTCAGTTGCAGCTATGGAAGCTCACCAATTACAACTAATTCTTCAAGGGAGAAAAAGGCTTGATAAAACATTAACTCGAGAGTTTTATAGGAAGACTGCTATGATTATCAAAACACCTTGGGAAATGACCACAACGGAGATAGCACGTCATCCTAAGTTACAGAAAGAATTAACTACGAAACAAAAATTTCAGCAATGGTATACGAAACAAATATATCAACTTTCTGCAAGTGATTCTGATATTTATATTCGGTTAGTCAGAGTTATGAACTTAATTCGTAGTCCATTTCATCTTTTTCATCCTAGAGTATTACTTACTGTATTACTCAGACGAAAGAAATAGCAGGAAAATTATCGTTTAAAAAAGAATGTATAACAGTTAGTAAATCAAGAAGGGGTAAACGGGATGGAAATATACATAGAACAATTAAAGAATCAAGACGCTGAAGATTTATTTAATTTTGAACTCACGAACAAATCATTTTTTGAAACAATGGTACCAAGTCGTGGCTCTAATTATTACGTGTATGAATACTTTCAAAAGCAACTTGTCGAACTATTAAAAGAACAAACTGAGGGGATTTCTTATTTTCATCTCATACGTAATACAGAAAAAGAAATTGTAGGACGTATCAATTTAGTTGATGTAGATAAGGAAAAACGAATTGGGTCGTTAGGCTACCGAGTTGGAGAGGGTTTTACAAAAAAAGGAGTTGCAGCAGCATCTGTAAAATTGATTTTGGCTCAAGCAAGAGTCTATGAAATTAATGAAATACGTGCTATGACAACAACAAATAACATAGCTTCACAAATTGTATTAGAAAAGAACGGATTTTCTCGTGAAAAGGAAGCGGAGACAACTACTGTAGATTTAAACGGGGAAAACGTAAATTTCATACATTATATTTGGAGGACTACTAAGGGTTAAAAATAATAGGGAGGGACATGTACATGAAGGATTTACGTTATCCAATAGGTCAATTTACTTACGTAGGAACTATTACAGAAGAAATAATTGATAAATGGATTCAAGAAATAGAGGATTTACCTAATGAACTAGCAAGAGCGATAAAAGATTTAGATCAGAAGCAGTTAGATACACCGTATCGCGTCGGTGGATGGACTGTTCGCCAAGTTGTTCATCATGTTGTTGATAGTCATATGAATAGCTACATACGCTTTAAATTAGCAATGACAGAAAAGAATCCAACTATTAAACCGTACAAAGAAGAAAAATGGGCAGAGCTACCTGACTCGAAATTACCAGTAGATGTTTCACTTGTAATGCTAGATTCATTACATAAAAGATGGGTTAACTTATTATATTCTTTAGAACCGGCAGATTTAGAAAAGACATTTAATCATCCTGAATCAGGAGAAACAAAACTTGCTGCTGCAATTGGACTATATGCATGGCACGGTCGTCATCATACAGCTCACATTACTTCTTTAAGAGAGCGTTTAAATTGGTAACATTAGAGAAGGCGACAGAAATTGATGCAGAGATTATATTTCAAATGCAAGTAGAATCATTTAGTTCATTATTAGAAAAGTATAAGGACTATGAAACAAGTCCGGCAAATGAACGTATTGAAAGAACGATTTCAAGAATAAATAATCTGGACGGTGGATTTTATAAAATTTTCGTAAATACGAATCTTGTCGGCGCGATATGTATATCACGTAAAGAAGAGGCATCTAAATTTTGGATAAGCCCGATGTTTATTATTCCAAACTATCAAGGGAACGGAATTGCTCAAAAAGTATTAATTTTAATCGAGGAGATGTTTCCGGAAATAACGACTTGGGAGCTTGCTACAATTTTAGAGGAAGAACGAAATTGTTTTCTATACGAAAAGATGGGATATATAAGAGCGGAATTTAAAAAGAAATTAAATGATAAAGCAACTTTAATTTATTATACAAAAGAAAGGTAAAGCACATTTTAAATGCTTTACCTTTTTGTATTGTTTTAGATTAAATATACAAAATTAATGTATATTCTTCCAAAATATTCGGGTTAGTAATTTAGAATTCGAATAAATATACAAAAACCAACTATTTTGTCGTATATGTTACTAACGCTTTTTGAATACTTAATATGCTATCATCGCCTTTAAATTCTTTCGTAATTGGCGCGCTCAAACTAGATACCCATATTTTAAGTTCTGCATCTAAATCAAAATGCCCAGCTGTTTCAATGCTAAATTGTGTAATGCTTTTATAAGGAATAGAATGATACTCTGTTTTTTTACCTGATATCCCTTGTTTATCAACTAAAATAAGACGACGATTTGTAAATACGATTAAATCACGAATTAATTTATAAGCATGCTCAACTTTCTCATCATCTAGCATAATCTTTTCTAAATCACGTTCAACGCTTTCTGTACTCGCACTTGATGCATTTCCTAAAATACCACTAAATAAACCCATATGAAATTCCTCCTTTATAATATGTGGAATGAGTTTCTTATATTGTACCATGCGAATGACTAATAGATTATGACATTGCTTCAATAGTTTTTTGTTATTATTGCAACTAATTTATATAACCTCATCCTAAAATCTTGTGCTAACATATAATTAAGAAAAAAGAAGCAGAGGGATATAGCATGAAAAATATCGGTTTAGTATTAGAAGGCGGCGGAATGAAAGGATTATATACTGCAGGAGTACTCGAATATTTTATGGAAAGGGACTTATTCTTTCCGTATGTAGTCGGTGTATCCGCCGGAGCGTGTATGGGAGCAACATATTTGTCACGTCAAAAAGGAAGAAATAAGAAAGTGAATACAGAGCTAGTAGCAGATCACAGGTATATATCTTATCGAAACTTAATTCAAAAACGTGAATTATTTGGAATGGATTTTTTATTTGATGAAGTACCAAACAAAATTGTACCGTTTGATTTTCAAACATTCCTAAATTCAAATGAACAGTTTGTAATCGGAACGACTGATTGTGACTCAGGACAGGCAGTTTATTATAATAAAACAGAACATGGAAATGATATTTTAAAAATTATTCGTGCATCAAGCTCTGTGCCGTTTATAGCACCTGCTGTAGAATATGATAATCGAAAATTGTTAGATGGAGGTATTATAGATCCTATTCCAGTTTTTAAAGCGCAAAATGATGGTTATTTAAAAAACGTTGTTATAATGACAAAGCCAGAAGGATACGAGAAGCAGCGTAATAAATTTTCTGGACTAGCTAAAATTTTATATAGAAGATATCCAAAAATCGCAGAGCATTTAGTAGAACATTATCGTTTTTATAATGAAACTGTATCTTATATGAATCACAACGAACAAAAAGATAATTTTTATGTAATTCAGCCAAGCGCAGAGCTTCCTATAAGCGGAATAGAAAGAAATAAAGAGAAACTTGTTAACCTATATAATCTCGGCTATACAGATGCTCAATATCATTATGAAAAATTATTAAATTGGATAGAGAAATAAAGGGGTGGAAAGTTGCTATTAGGTAAAAAGGTTATTTTTAATGAATTGCAGAAAATGCATAGTCCGCTGCTTAAACCGTTTCCGAATTGTGACCTTCGAAAAATACGAAAAGATTTTAATAATATGTTTACAGAAGATGATTGCATAAGCGCTGATTTAAATTATTATTGGATGCATACAGCAGGTACTTTAAGTTACATACTTAATAACAACGAAAAGGAGATTGTGTTTGATCAAATAAAGTGGCTAAAGAAATCGTTTTTTGAATGGTTTCCGCAATATCGTTTTATAGAAACAGAAATTGTGAAGTATCCCATTTTGTATAGAGATTTCATGAATTATGAGAAGGCCCGGAAACTATTACTGTATTATCTTACTGAATAAAAATAAAAACGTACAAGTTATGCTGCTTGTGCGTTTTTTTGTTCATAAAAAATACAATTTTAATACCTTGTTTATATAGGGATTCTAATACGAAGAAAGAAGTACATATAGAATGATGTAAAGGAGGGAGAGGCGTTTAGATACCGTTTTCCTTTAATCCATTATCCAATTCAAATATAGTTAGTTATTTATGATAAAATATTTCGAGTGAAATCAAGTACTTATTATATCCAGTATTAAATAAGTTAAGCCAGGAGGAACAATAGTAACATGGAAAACGTGTCAAATATAGATAAATTTGAATCAATAAAATCTTTACAATCGACAATCCGTAAACTTGAAAATGCTTTTTCACAGATGACTCAAAAGGGAGCAAATACTACCTTAGTGAAAAAAAGGCTTAAAGCCGTTTGTATAGGGCTAGCAGTGTTAGAGAACGTGTGGAATCAAGAAAGTCATCGGTATAACCAAGAAGAGTTAGCAGAAGCTCGTAATATCCTTGCTGGTTTGCTTCCATCAATTGAGAGAGCCTATGATAAGTCTAAGGCTGGTAGTCCTCAAAGAACACTTTTAGAAAGAAGAATAAAAGCGTTGGAACTTTCTATTCAGGTAATTGATAAACCTTCTAAATAAATAACTCATCTAAATACATAACATACTAATCCTAAATTTTATAAAAGCAATCTAGTGAAAAGAAAGAAATACAAAGGAGGCAGATGGGTGACTTCAATAATTAGTCCTAAGTTAGAGGATCTTAATAATCAATTGAAAAAAGGAAACGAGAAAGCAATTTATACTTTTTTGCATGAAATAAAGTCAAATAATACGCCACTAATAGAACAATGTCCTGTAGAAAATCAGTATAAGCTTATAACTTATATATGGTTAGGGGATCAAAAAACTGAAAACGTTTATGTATTCGGTAGTTTTCCTGGTTGGGATCTGTCTGTAAATCAACTACAACGGTTGTTACAGACAGATATTTGGTATGTAACGTTTAGGACGGATGAGAGTTTTATTTCAACGTACTATTTTTCAGTAAACGATTTTTTCGAAAATGATTGGATAAAGCGCAGTGAAAAGTACCAACTAGATCGATTTAATAAAAATACATTTGGAGAAGATGCCAATAAAGCGTCTGTGTTAAACATAGGAATGGAAGTACAGTATAGCAGTCGTTTTCCTTCAGATCATTATCCATCTGGAAAAATTGAAACATATTATTTTCATAGTACGATTTTAAATGACACACGTAAAATTTATATTTATACGCCTCATGACTATTCTCACACTTCACATCTTCAAGAACTTCTCATTGTGTTTGATGGGAATTCATTCATTAATAACCTTTCAATCGCAAGAACACTCAATTATTTAATATACGAAAAAGATATCCCATCTTGTATTGCTGTTGCAATAGAACCCGTTGATCGACTAGAAGAGCTAACTTATAACGATAAAATGAATACATTTTTAACGGAGGAACTACTTCCATGGATTCAAGCTAGGTATCACGTATATCAAGAAAAGAATCATACAACAATTGCTGGTTTCAGTCTTGGTGGCTTAGCAGCTTTTTATGCAGCGCTTCAAAATCCACATGTTTTCGGAAACGTGTTGTCAATGTCTGGATCCGTGCATTGGAAAAAGGATGGTTATGAAAATCAAATTCCTTGGATTGAAAATCAAATTTCATCTATAGATTCTAATACGAGTCAACCTCATTTTTACATAGCAGCAGGAGAACTTGAAAACAAACCTCTTTTAACGGCTAATAGACGCCTGTATAAAGCTTTAAAAGAAAAAGGATACCAAATTACTTATGAAGAGTTTCAAGGCGGTCATGACGGTGTTTGGTGGCGAGAAAAGTTATTTGATGGGTTGAAAGCATTAAAACATACAAAAACCACACTATAAAATAAAAAGGAGAGAGAATCTATGAATCAAGATGAGCTAGATAAAAAACTTAAAAAACAAGAAATTTTAGTTAAAGATGAAAAAGTTTGGTCGTTCACATATGAGGATCATATTAGCTCTATCGTTAAACAGGCAGAAAAGACAGGAGCGTTTAATGATTTACCTGGGAAAGGGAAACCTCTTAATCTTGATAAAGATCTTTCGTATAATCCTGACAAGCAACTTTATAGAACTTTGAAAAATAATCATGTTTTGCCTAGGTGGATTTAACTTTCAAAGGAAATAGATCATCTAAAAGAAAATTTAAAAGAACTAACGGATAATGTAGAAGCAGCTATGTTAATTACAACTATTAATAAAAAGGTCTCAGAACATAATTTACTTTGTCCGCCAAGTGCGCAAAAAATGAGGGTTAAAACGGATATTTAACGATTTTCAATGAAGTTATCTGTTGCTATATAATTAAGTAGGGCATTTTCAATTCATTATTAAGGGGAGGCAAATGTAATGAAGAATACGTATCAACTTCAAATTCCGAAAGAACTAGAGCAGTATCGTAGTATTTTAGAAGAAAGTGTGAAACCTTATATTAAAGCGTCTGGAACATTAGCAGAGACAACGCTTTTTGAGAGTAAATTTGGTGGTTATCCGTATTTACCTATAGATCAAGAGCATCCTAAAGATTCAAATGGACAACCTATGATGTTACTTGCGCAGCTAAACTTTGAAGAAATGCCGCATGTTGAATATATGCCTCAAAAGGGTATGCTACAGTTTTTCGTAAGTGCTGAAGATGAGCTTTACGGAGCAGATTTTGATCATCCAACAATCCAAAAAGACTTTCGAATTATTTATCATTCTACAATTATAGAAGATTTAAATAAGGTTATTACTGATTTTAGTTATTTAAACACTTCAGAATTAGAGGAATTTATCATACCTGAAGCAGCGAAATTAAAGTTTGAATTGGGTTATCAACCCGTAACATCAAGGGATTATCGATTTGAAAAGATGTTTAGTGAGGAAATTGATTGGGAAGAAATTGTTGATGAAGAAAATAATACAGAATTAGGCGAACTGTATGATGATTTATGTAAAGATCAAGGGCATAAAATTGGTGGTTATCCATTTTTCACACAGACAGATCCAAGGGAATGGGAAGAAAAATACCAGCAACATGATATATTATTGCTGCAAATCGATACAGATGATTCATTAAATATTATGTGGGGAGATTCTGGTGTTGCTAATTTCTTTATAAAGAAAGACGATTTATTAAATCTAGATTTTTCCAATGTTATTTACAATTGGGATTGTTACTAAAAATAGATAAATGGATTACTAGCTAGCAAAAGAAATCTTCCTGAAGGTGAGGAGGATTTCTTTACGTTAAAAATAAACGTTATGTTAACTAGAATGAAGAATACAATGAAAGTCAAGCGTAAATAAAAGAAATAACAACAAAAATATAAAATAATAAAACATATGTAATTAGCAATAAATCTATAAAGCAAAACATAAAATGAAATTTATCATTTGTATAGAAAAATTTATTTCGCATAAAAAAATTCCGTGCTAATCAAAATTATTTTTGATTCGTTAAACGATAATTAATCGATTAAGATTTGCTGTGATTAATTTATAGCAAAATAAACGATAAAAACTGTAGAAATTCATTTAGATAAGATTTTATGTGAATCTCATTAAAAATCCCCGTTTTGTCTCATTAAGTATAGTTTACTTGGTTTTTGATACAGATAAACACTTACTCTATATAACTTCGTATAATATATATTATGTTAACTAGTAAAAAGTAATAAACTTATTATATGTTAGCTATCGTTGTTAGGTTCCCCTTTTTAATTGGGTTCATAATGTGTTGTAGATTGTTTGGTTATTTGTTTTTTAAGTTATTTATGTTGTGTTATTGATAAGAATGTCTCCGTGTATAATTTATATTTTAGTTAATAAAAAACGCAATTCGTTTAAAGTGAACGAATTGCGTTGATATGATTAAGAATAAGTTTTTAAAATTAGTTTGCTACAGCAATTGCTTCGATTTCAATTAATAAGTTATCGTTAATTAACTTTCTAACTTCTACAGCTGAACTTGCTGGTGGATTCTTAGTATCAATGTATTGATCTCGAACATCTCTAACAATGGCCATTTGAGAAATATCTGTTAAGAAAAATGTTAATTTTACTACATTATTAAAATTTAATTCTGAAGCTTCTAATGCTACTTTAATATTTTCAAATACTTGGCGTGTTTGTGTACCTAAATCTTCATTCCCGACTATATGACCATCAGCATTAATCGCTACTTGTCCAGATATGTAAATTGTTCGTTTAGCGTTACTAACTTCAACTACATGTGAGTATCCAAAAGTTGCTGGCATAGTTTCCG
>NZ_JAEKEY010000005.1:0-5000 GCF_016650875.1 Bacillus sp. TH30
TCCCTTATGTTAACATTTTCATATTTCAATGTCAACCAAGTTTTTTTATTTCTTTTGTCGCTTTCTGCGTTGTTGCTATCTGCGACTTGTCTTATATTACACCCCTATATAATAATAGTCAACATTTCTTTTTCATTTTCTACAAAAAAAACTCCACACACTCATACCTCATCTTTATTTTACATATGTATATATAATCAAGATACATGAAAGGAGTGCATCAATTGTTGGATCCTTCCTTATTACACATCATTAGTACTAATGCAAGAAGCCCACACTATCATAGAAACTTTCCTCTCATTCTATTTTGGAGTCAAAAAAGTGGTTGTACTTCCCTTGCTAAGTGGTTTTTTTACCAGATTGATTTATTACAAACAGCTTTAAACTATCACCCCTTCATCCATAATTTCGAATATGAAATATACAAAAGTACACCGGCCTATAATATACGGCTGAGTGTAGCACTACGAGATAAACAAAAGGAAACTTTCAAACTGGTTCGCAATCCGTTTAGAAGAGCAGTCAGTTCTTTCGTGTCCTTAATTGCACCTCCTTATGTAGAAAATGAAGAATGGAAACCCATTCGAAAGTTTTTATATCAAAATGAAAATTCTCCTAAAGGAATCTCATTCAAACAATTTTTATACTACCTATTTACTAAAGGTGCTCATGCAAATGATATTAACGCTCACTTTACACAACAATATATAGCAGGTGAAGAAGAGTATGTAACCAATTATATATACTTAGAAAATTTCGATCAGGAAATGAAAGAATTAGAAAAACGTTTCGAATTAAAACCTGCACCGATAAATGAGTTTTCAACATCATGGCATAATCAAACCCCTGCCATGATTTATAAAGGGAATTTCAGCGATGCCGATATTACTGATCCTTTATTCCCTCGTCACCCGACTTTTGAAAGCTTTTATGATGATGAATGTATACAGCTCGTCAAAACAATATTTCAAAAAGATTTCGATACATATAGATATAACAAAGAATATCCCTACTAATTTAAGTCCATTATCTTCGCTAAATATAAAAAGATACCTTATACATATATATGAGGTATCTTTTTAACATTTAAACTATATAAAACATACAATTTAACAGTCCCTACTATCCATTTTATTACCCTTTAATAGATTACGTAACTTTTGCTTATCCGCCCATCCTACTCCAATTAAAACTAGACTCCCTCCCATTATTATCTTCCATGTCAGAGATTCATTTAATAGGATAATTGAAGTAATGATACTTATTAACGGCAATCCATTTAAGTACAGTCCACTTATTGATGCTGAGACCGTCTCTAGCGCTTTATTCCAGAACCAATACGCTAAAATTGTTGCCCCAATAACAAGGTATACTACACTAAATCCAATCTTCCATGTTTCGATTTTTGGGAAACCGTAGTAAAAAATTTCTATCATTGCAAATGGCAACACAATAGCTGCACCTATCATTAGTGTTACTGTAGTGAAAACTTTATTAGATAAACGTCGTTCTTGTTTTGGCCGTTTTAACAAAACTGTGTAGAACGCAAATAAAAAGGTACTTAATAAAATAAGTATATCTCCTATTAAAGACACCTCTTGATTAGTATCGCTAGATGGAATTGTAATAAAGAGCACTCCTATAGCGCCCAACATAATTCCGATCCAATAATCCATCTGAATTTTCTCTTTCAGAAAGAACGCTGAAAAAAGAATTGTAACTAATGGCAATGCAGCATCAATAATACTAACATGTAATCCACTTGTTAAAGAAATACCATAGGATGTGAACATAAAGTACCCAGCTACACCAGTAAAAGACAGTAAACTCATTCTTTTCCACGGAATATGTTTATGTATAACTGCTTTTTGTAGTTCGTTAAATGAGAAAAGCATACAAATCCCACCCGCAAAGAAAAGACGAATAAATAACAAAGTAAACGGTTGAATGGATTCTAATGCCCATTTCGTTGGTGCAATGGCTGTTCCCCATAATATAACAGCCACTAATAACATGCATATTTCTTTCATAATCCCCCACACCCATCAAAAAATATATGTTAACTACCTTAATTATAGATTTTTTCTTAGGTAAAATCCTTTAAAACCACAAAAAGGTTATGCGAAAAATAGCCATCCAGCTCTTTTTTACATAACCTTTTCATATTAAATCAAAACATTATTGTTCATTCGACAACTAAATTAACATAAAAAGGCAATCCTTACCTTCAATTTATATTTAAACGTATTACTTTATCATTCGAATTTTATTTTATACCGTTTCTATTTCATTCTTTTTTTCATCTTCAGGGTTATTAAATTTATGGATTTTAACCTTCGGTAAATAAAAATAAACACAAAAAAAACCTAAGTCGAAACGACTTAGGTTTTTGCTTGGCGACGTCCTACTCTCACAGGGACAAGGTCCCAACTACCATCGGCGCTAGAGAGCTTAACTTCCGTGTTCGGTATGGGAACGGGTGTGACCTCTCTGCCATCATCACCAAACTGATGAAGGTATATTCCTTCAAAACTAGATAACATTAGCTTCATATTATATGGTTAAGTCCTCGATCTATTAGTATTCGTCAGCTCCACATGTCACCATGCTTCCACCTCGAACCTATCAACCTGATCATCTTTCAGGGATCTTACTAGCTTACGCTATGGGAAATCTCATCTTGAGGGGGGCTTCATGCTTAGATGCTTTCAGCACTTATCCCTTCCGCACATAGCTACCCAGCTATGCCCTTGGCAGAACAACTGGTACACCAGCGGTGCGTCCATCCCGGTCCTCTCGTACTAAGGACAGCTCCTCTCAAATTTCCTGCGCCCACGACGGATAGGGACCGAACTGTCTCACGACGTTCTGAACCCAGCTCGCGTACCGCTTTAATGGGCGAACAGCCCAACCCTTGGGACCGACTACAGCCCCAGGATGCGATGAGCCGACATCGAGGTGCCAAACCTCCCCGTCGATGTGGACTCTTGGGGGAGATAAGCCTGTTATCCCCGGGGTAGCTTTTATCCGTTGAGCGATGGCCCTTCCATGCGGAACCACCGGATCACTAAGCCCGATCTTTCGTCCCTGCTCGACTTGTAGGTCTCGCAGTCAAGCTCCCTTATGCCTTTGCACTCTACGAATGATTTCCAACCATTCTGAGGGAACCTTTGGGCGCCTCCGTTACACTTTAGGAGGCGACCGCCCCAGTCAAACTGCCCACCTGACACTGTCTCCCGGGTCGATGAGACCCGTAGGTTAGAATTTCAATACAGTCAGGGCGGTATCCCACCAGCGCCTCCACCGAAGCTAGCGCTCCGGTTTCAATGGCTCCCGCCTATCCTGTACAAACTGTACCAAAATTCAATATCAGGCTACAGTAAAGCTCCACGGGGTCTTTCCGTCCTGTCGCGGGTAACCTGCATCTTCACAGGTACTATAATTTCACCGAGTCTCTGGTTGAGACAGTGCCCAAATCGTTACACCTTTCGTGCGGGTCGGAACTTACCCGACAAGGAATTTCGCTACCTTAGGACCGTTATAGTTACGGCCGCCGTTTACTGGGGCTTCAGTTCAGAGCTTCGCTTACGCTAACCCCTCTCCTTAACCTTCCAGCACCGGGCAGGTGTCAGCCCCTATACTTCGCCTTACGGCTTCGCAGAGACCTGTGTTTTTGCTAAACAGTCGCTTGGGCCTATTCACTGCGGCTTTCCGTTAAGAAAGCACCCCTTCTCCCGAAGTTACGGGGTCATTTTGCCGAGTTCCTTAACCAGAGTTCTCTCGCACACCTTAGGATTCTCTCCTCGCCTACCTGTGTCGGTTTGCGGTACAGGCACCTTTTATCTCGCTAGAAGCTTTTCTTGGCAGCGGGGAATCAAAGACTTCGCTCCATAAGGAGCTTCCCCATCACAGCTCAGCCTTCACGATAAGCGGATTTGCCTACTTATCAGCCTAACTGCTTGGACGTGCACAACCAATCGCACGCTTCTTCTATCCTTCTGCGTCCCTCCATTGCTCAAACGATAAAGAGGTGGTACAGGAATATCAACCTGTTGTCCATCGCCTACGCCTGTCGGCCTCGGCTTAGGTCCTGACTAACCCTGAGCGGACGAGCCTTCCTCAGGAAACCTTAGGCATTCGGTGGACGGGATTCTCACCCGTCTTTCGCTACTCATACCGGCATTCTCACTTCTAAGCGCTCCACCAGTCCTTCCGGTCTGACTTCACTGCACTTAGAACGCTCCCCTACCACTGATACCATTGGTATCAATTCGCAGCTTCGGTGGTGTATTTAGCCCCGGTACATTTTCGGCGCAGAGTCACTCGACTAGTGAGCTATTACGCACTCTTTAAATGGTGGCTGCTTCTGAGCCAACATCCTAGTTGTCTAAGCAACTCCACATCCTTTTCCACTTAATACACACTTTGGGACCTTAGCTGGCGATCTGGGCTGTTTCCCTCTTGACTACGGATCTTATCACTCGCAGTCTGACTCCTAAGGATAAGTCATTGGCATTCGGAGTTTGACTGAATTCGGTAATCCGATGAGGACCCCTAGTTCAATCAGTGCTCTACCTCCAAGACTCTTACACTTAAGGCTAGCCCTAAAGCTATTTCGGGGAGAACCAGCTATCTCCAGGTTCGATTGGAATTTCTCCGCTACCCACACCTCATCCCCGCACTTTTCAACGTGCGTGGGTTCGGGCCTCCATTCAGTGTTACCTGAACTTCACCCTGGACATGGGTAGATCACCTGGTTTCGGGTCTACGACCACGTACTAAACGCCCTATTCAGACTCGCTTTCGCTGCGGCTCCGCCTCTTCAGCTTAACCTCGCACGGGATCGTAACTCGCCGGTTCTAGGACCTGCTCGCTCGCCGCTACTCAGGAAATCGCATTTGCTTTCTCTTCCTCCAGGTACTTAGATGTTTCAGTTCCCTGGGTCTGTCTTCCATACCCTATGTATTCAGGTAAGGATACCATACCATTACGTATAGTGG
>NZ_JAEKEY010000006.1:0-55674 GCF_016650875.1 Bacillus sp. TH30
AATTGTTAAATCTGTTGTACGACCGCCCACCATTGCTTGTTGTCGTTGATCGTTTAATTCTAGTTCACTGTTCGAAAGTTTTTGTGTGACCATCTGATTTTCTAAGTGGTACCCTCGGATACTCATTTCAACAGGAAACTTTAACGAATGAGATTGAATGCGGTAAATCCACTCTCCACCAGGAAAAGCCGATATTTCGGGCATATCTTTCACCGCAAGAAAAGCAATGTGAGAGGTTTCGATTTCCCCTTCTTCATTTTGTCTTTCGAGTATAAGAGAACGCCCTGGGCTTTCATCGATCACCGTATCAGTTAAGTGCACCATTTCTTGTAAATCTGGGCGACGTACTTTTACCGCCTTTCCTTCTTCATTTTGCAACGTAACCGTAGAACCTACTTTCCAATTTTGATCCCGATTCAGCTCTTTCATGCCACGTGTGAAATTATGATGGAATACAAAACGAGTCGTAGATGGTTTCGCACGACGCGTATTCGGAAACGCCCCTCTGACTTGACCAAAGAGTACATCCTCTATTTCCAAATAATTTTCGATTTCTTCTTCTAAAATATCCGTCACATTCATACCCGATATGTTTTGGGCTGTCTCTGCAAAACCTTCTCTTACCTTTTTCATAAACTTCCATGTTTCTACGACAGGATTCCGAATCTGTCTTTCTTTCTGTTCCATGTTCAGCTGTACTAAAATGAAAAAGCGATATTCCATGTTCTCTTTCGCAATGGCCGCATTTCGTAAGTATTCTTTTACTTTCTTAAAAAGAAAGCGTCCTGTTGGTGCCATTGGCCCTTTTAAAGTGGAAATATGTTCATCCAGAATTTCATCTGAGTTTGTCGTACGAGGAATCACAAGTAAGTGGACATCATATTCTTGATGGGTAAAAAGAGCGAGTTGATTGCGATAATATACTTTTTTTGTGCTTTCATCTTGATGATCATATTCGAATCCGTCTACTTCATATACTGCGGATACTTTTCCATCTGTACTAAACGCTAAATTCTTTTCAACGTGCTTTATTGGTGGTCTGTTCATCGTTTTCAACATATTCAACTTCCTCCTTTTGGGGTAAAAATGTTACATCATAAGCATGTATGTCGTTCTCTTCTTCTTCACTGAATGAATGTACAATTGGTAAATCTTTGACGTCATGTTGTACACATACATGACCATAAAACACATGTTTTTTAAGTTTAGGTAAATTTACCAATCGACTACTTTGATGCTTCCGTAAACGAAATGTGATCCAGGACCGAACAAAAGAGAAAAGTGATTTTCCATCTGTTTTATATTTATCTGCACCCCATACGAGGAAGAGGGGAATTACACCGTAATACATGAGCCAAACTTGATCGATCATATCCCCAAATATCCATTTGAAGGGAGGAAGGAAGCGGAAGGCTACCAGCCCCGCTTCTACCGCCGCAAAATAACCAAGTGCCCTCCATGTAACCGCACGCGGAAGACGATACCCCATAATTTCGTACTGTCTTCGCATATAGTTCATATAGCTTCCGAAACAATAGACAATGATAGAATTTGAGCCTTTTTCCTTCATGTAACTTCCTTCCTTTCCATTCGTTACTTAAACGCCAAACAATCCGCCTAACCACGTTCCTATTGTTTTTAATGCATCTGGTTTGTTAATGAAGAATACAACAATCCCGCCACCAACAATTAACGTTATTGCTTTCCCCCATGCACGCTTTGCCGCTACGATCAAAATAACAATGATAAACGCACAATATAACGCGTATGTTCCTTGTGTCTTCATCATTTCGAAAAATCCTTCCAACCCGATTCCTAACACAAAATGATTTATATTGAACATATACATGCCCCTCTCCTATTTTGTTTGTAAGTCTGTCACAATCCATTGCTTTCCATCTTGTTTGACAAACAACGTGTAACCCGTTTTCATTTTTGTTTCAGAATGTGGATCAATCATAGATACCTCTGTTTGTACCTCATATGTGCCTTTTGTTTTTCCTGGATAAATTTTAGTGGAAAGTACATTTTCAAATTTCATGGCTCCTTCTAACCCTTTAATATCTGTATTGGCCAAAACATACGCGAGTTCTTTTTGTGTTGCGGTTGTATAGGATTTAAAAAAGGTTGGCAAAAATTCTCGAATGTCTTCTTTTACAGCAATTTCATGGATTTCCTCTCGTTCTTTCATTTCTTTCCCTTCTGGTACTTCTGCTTTTTCATTCACCTTCACGATTTGAGGGAATCCACTAATCACAAAAGCCTTTCCATCTGTCTGAACAGGAACCGACACTTGTTGGATCACCTCCTTATCCTCTGGCCCGCTATTATCTGCTTTCATGCGGCTTAATTTGTATTTCACTTTAAAAATAACGTTAGCTTCCTTTGCTGTGACTTCATCTACCTTTAATACAGTTGCGTATAGAAAATTGGAATCCCATTGCATACTTGCAAAATCCAAGCCAACTTGTGGATCAAGTGTTTTCTGTATATAGAGCTGTAAGCGCTCTGAACGCTTCTTTTTGCCTTCATCCCCTCTTTGCCACGTAAAGTATTCCTTTGCGAATCCGCGCGCAAATTCAATTGCTTCTGGACGTGTAGCAAGGTTTTGTTTTTGCGTAATTTCCTTTGGAGTGGTGCTGGCCTTTGCTGTTGTATCTCCCTTTCCTTTTACTACGGTTGTGATGGATACAATCAGCATCCAACAAAACAGGAGCCAAAAGGCCCATTTTCCAATTAAGCGGCCTTTATAGGAAGGAATCCTTGTGGCTTTTCTCGCCTTCCCTTGTTTACTTTCAAATGTTTTTGCAAACCATTGTTTCACCTTTTGAAACATATTCATCCCCCTTTCAATTTCGGTACTGGCGTAAAGATCGTTCGTAGCAATCACAAGCAAATGACGCCATGCCAACCGCTGTTGATTCATCTTTTATTTCGTTTCTTGCATAATTGATAAAATTGTTGAGTTTCGTTTGACTGCCTGTGATATAGGGAAATTTAGCATGAACCACATACCGTTTTTCTTCATCCCTCCCCACTTCAAAGGACGCTCCATCTGTAGCCCGAAACTCCCTTACGAACTCCAAACCTTCCAATACGTCCATCATGCACTCTCCCTTTCTCTTAAAGCTGTAAGAAACTTTTGTGCTTTTTCTTTAAACATCCACCCTTTGTCTATCCTTGCTTGCTCGAACATGTCATAACAGCTGATTTCATGCTCGATTTCTAACATGGCTTTTTCTTTTGTAAGCTCTACTCCATCACACTTCCATTCCAATTCATCTGTATCTAATCCAATTTCTATTTCGATAAATTTTCCGTTTTCCATCAGATAAAACTTCTGCATATATACATCTGTTTGAGATAAACAAATCTCATGTACTTCCTCACAACCCATTCCCTCATAGATTTCCACTAGAAATTGAGCTTCAACTTCTCCCACATTTCCTCTTTCATAAATGTTTTTATGTGTAAACATCGTCTGTCTCCCCCTCATCTTTCTTACTCTTTATCTATCCAAAGGTGATGATCCGCCAACTTAGATGCAATATCCGCCATTTCTTGCGGAAAAACTACTTTCATGAAAAGAATCATCCATGCTAAGAAACAGAAAATGAACATCTCCCATTTTTTTGTGTAAATTGCATACCCTATTAACACAAACATGACGATACTGATAACAATACCTACCAAAATAGGATTTCCATATGAAGATATTAGACTAGGATACGGCATCTTTTAGCCCCCCTTATGATCGACCATCTTCCATATTCCCACTACCACCAAGAAGAAAAGCAATACCCCTTCCCATCCTTGCGTATAGTAAATTTCCACCACTTTACTTTTTACCGCTTCCCAGGCTTCTCGTGATCCTGGTACTCTTTCAAATAACCAATCTGAAAAGACAACTAACAGAAAAATACTGGCGCTTATTGATAAAATAAACCTAAACACATTCTTAGAACCTCACTTTCTCTGTAGGGTTTTGAATATTCCGATAAATATTTCCGAATGGGTCTTGTAATATATCTTGGAACAGTGTGATATACACTGGAATTTCTGGACTACTTACTCCTTTTAAGTAGCGAATCAATTCTTTTTCCCTACTTTCACTACCTGCGACAAATACTAGGCGCCATATCGGTATTTCATATCCCATACCAGCATGTATCCGATAATCTGTCTTTTTTCCTTCTTGCGTCATGAAGTCGTTATAACGGATAATCTTTTTTTCTAATACTTCTTTTGATCCATAAGATCGTTCCATTTCCATGAATACACCGATGTTTTTATCGATTGCTTCTTTTAATCCAATTACCGCAACCCCATCTGGGCGTATAACGCGATTTTTTCCTTTTGCATATTGAAACGTTGCCCGCGGTTCATTGATCCATTCCTTTAGTTCCAACTTTCCTTCTCGTTTAGATATTAATGTCATGGCACATTCAATTTTCGCTAACATTAAACTGTGATACACAAAGGATGCTGAACGTTTGGACCAACTATTTTTCCAATGCACTTCCCCTCGAAACCCACGAACCATCTCGACTCCTTCTGGTGTTAACGTATAAATTCGTTGTGGTTTCGCAAACTTTCGTTTCTGGTTTCGTGGTGAGGTAATAGGTAAATAC
This sequence comes from Bacillus sp. TH30, assembly GCF_016650875.1. NCBI lineage: Bacteria > Bacillati > Bacillota > Bacilli > Caryophanales > Bacillaceae > Bacillus > Bacillus sp. TH30. The sequence continues at coordinate 4,632 of NZ_JAEKEY010000006.1, forward strand.
TCGTAACGGATATAGCCCGCTTGCTCTAGCTTATATAACCGATTTGTTACAGATTTTTTTGTATAATCCACATACACCTTTTGATGAATGTACTCAATATCCAAGTAGATGTGTGTATGCAAACTCATGAGTAGTTGTTCATCTGGAATTTGAAATAAAATGTTTCCCATGCCTCTTACTCCTTTTCCCACATATCGAAAATGCTCACTTCTTCTTGTGGTGTATCCTCTTTTATTTCTACATTTTCTGTTTCGATTGATACTGTTTGTTCTTTTTCGATTGTTATAACAGGCTCTTTTACTGGCTTATCTTCTTTCTTTACTTCTATTGTTGTCGTAGCTTGTTTTCGGAATGGGATAATTTGCGCTTGATGTGTGAGTTCGACTGGTTGTGTTTCTGAAACAGGTTCTTTCACTTCTTCCTGGGAAGAAATTTTTTCTTCTAATTCATCTAGACCCGATGTCACAACAGGTTCTTCTTTGGTTAAATTGACTTTTTCGGCTTGTTGATACTTGCCTTTTCCATATAGGAACTCATCAATTTCCTTGTCGATTTCTAATCCTGCTTTCCCATTTTGTTGCTCTAAAGAATGAATCTTTGCTCTGGTCCATTCATTTGATGCATGAATTTCTTTTTCGTTTTTATAATTTGCCGCTTTTCCATTTGGTAGATAGCGGTCTAATGGCGGAACACGTATGGTACACCACACATTTTTTGCCTCGCCCCTGATATAATCTTGCGTTTGAATCGCTACAACTAAGTTAGGAAGGTTTTGCAAATACTCTGTACGGAATTGCTTTTGCATAATACCCTCTAACGTTTTCGCGGAATTATGACCTTGCCTACATACAAAGTAATTTCCGCCCGCCTCTGTTAACATGTCTGTTAGCTCTCTGTCTAACTGTCCCGAAACTTGCTGTGTAATCACCCATAGTCCGAATCCATGCTTCCGATCCTTCGCAATAATTTTAGGAAGAACGGGTACTGGAACGTCATGCGCTTCATCTATCACTCCTAAATGTAGTTTGGAACCATGCGGCCGCTGTTGGGCGATACGGTGATATTGGTTACAAATGTAACCGACTGTCAGTAATGTATCTTCTTTTCCCATGCCCGCTAAATCATAAAAGATAAGATGTCCTTCATCCATCCATTTGCGAATCTCTAAGGAAAAGCCCGTTTGCCCATACATACGCTTTAAATACAGCGTATTGCGGAAAATATCTAATCGGTTTAAAATCGCCTGTGTGCTGTCTTCTAATGCGCTTCCTACTTCATATTTCCAAAAGTGAGAGTAATATTTTTGTTCTGGCCCTTGTAAATTGGCGATTACTTTTGCTCGAAACAGTTCATCACTAATGAATAATGGGATGCTTAAAATGGTATGAATTTGACTCTTATCACAAAGTAACGTCCCAATAGTCGCTCTTAGTAATCGTTCTGTTTGTTGTGCTTGCCCTTGAATCATTAACTTAATCATTTCCATAATGGATTCAACCACTGTTTGGATATCTTCATTTGAAAAACGATGAAACAAATTCAAAGCTGGCGGATGATCTGTGTTTCGAAAACGGATAAAGTGAACCTTACTCCAATCAACCTTTTTCCCATCCTTTTCCGCTTTCAATAGTCGATTCATTGCTACATATGCCAAATCTTCTGTCGGATCAAATAGAGATAATCCACCCGCTTCATTCGGATTTTCTAGCCATTTATCAATGACACTTTGCATCAACCTCATGGCAATGGTACTTTTACCAGACCCAACTTTCCCCGTAATGTATCCATGATTCTTGAAAAAGTCTTCTCGGATTTTTACTAATCGATCCTTGATATAGGGGTGCATCACATGGCCAATTGAAATGCCTTCGGCCAATAAATCATTTGGTATCATGTTTTCTCCTTTATCTAGATACAAAATGTTTCGCTCTGTCTTGCTGTTTTTATCACCCGTTACATTCGGAAGATGGAACAAGTTTAATAGCTCTGATCCCGTCCATATCATTTTCCCGTATACGGGATGTGGTACAGCTGGCATACTGCGTCTGAGCCTTCTGTATCTCAGCTCATTCACATCGGCCATAATACTTGCCACCATATGCCCTAAGTTCTTGATGACAGGTACACCAGGATAATAGTCACTTGCAAATGAAACAGATACTTGAAACGCCACTTCATTTTTGGCAAACCGTTTATTTAATGCGCGAATTTCTTCTTTTTCAAAGGCATCTAACCCATGCTTTTTCTTCTTTCGAATGACCTTTTCTGCTTTTCGAATTCCTTTTGTCAGCTGATACCCGTTATCTGGTGTAAAAGCAACATCAATCCATGTCTTTTCTTCCATTGCACTTCCTAACATCGGTAATACATCACGTGTATAGCGTGCTAGTGATAATGTGGCATCTAGCCGCTTTCTCTTTAATACCATCCGTCCTCCTACCGCTTTTCTCGTCGGAAATGGCATTTCTTCCTTTGGGACGGTATAAATTTCACTGTGGGTATAGGCGCTTTGTATGGCTTGCACAACCTGTTTGATTTTGTCTTCTGGACCACCTACATAAAAGCGGACACGTTCATTTTCTCCCTCTGGACGATACATCATCATACGGTACCAATCGCGCCCTTTTAACAGACGCTCTAAAGGCTTTCGACCCGAACCATGTACATGCCGAATCATTTGCCCTAGCTTATCTGGTGTGACTTCATCATCTATGTGAGGGATGAATAATACATATCGATACCGTTTCTTTTCCAAGAATAAATAGATGCCATGTAAGACAATTCGTATGACAATGCCTAACAGGATCAATAAAGCAATCCCACGAAACACACCGACTGCAGTTGGCACCAGCTTCATCAATTCTGTGAGGATTTTTTCTTTAGAAAACCAGACAAATGCGACAGCTCCTATACCTAAAAGCATTTTCCAGTTCTTTTCTATGAAGTTTTCAATTTCTCTATCTAACTTGCTGTGCGCCACTTCTTCACTTCCTTTCTATCCTTGAAATGGCCTTATGCAAGGGCTAATAGTTTTTCACGATGCTTTTGTGTTCGTTCTTCTGCGGCTAGTTGAATCAAAATTTGAGGTTGCATGATCCTGTTTTGAGGTTGATTAATTTGATCTAAGAGTGTTTTATAGTTGAAGAGTTCTTGCTTCACTTGTTCGATATCTAATTCACCATTTACCGTTACTTGTTCTCTCCAGAACGTTTCCCAGCATTCTTGACGATTTTGATACACTTGTTTTCCCATCTTGCTTCCTCCTTTTGAGTAGAGAGGATATTCAGTGAAAGAATGTCCTCCCATGAATATTATGATTTGCGCGCTTTTTTATAGGGGTCTAGCGTGACTAAGAGGGAAGAGAAAATCATGCTCTTTCCCGTTCTTCCCGTCCATTCTTCTGTACGCTTATTTGTTGAAGGTGTATGTGTTGTATGTGGAACTCGACCAATATAAAAACCGCGTTTACTTCGCATATGCTTAATTGGTTTCATAAGAAAACCTCCTGTATTGTTTTATCATTCTATATCGTTAAATAGAAATATTGTATAATTTTAAGCGATGAGTGGGTCTAATTCTAAATACACATCAAATCTGTGCAATAACTCTTCTGGTATCGCTTGAAAACTCACAAAAACTCTTACATTCAGTTCCTCTAGTTCTTCTAAAAGATTGATGAATCCCTCTGGATTGTTGGAATACAACCTTAATCCTTCATCTATGATAACGACATCCGATTGTTTGCATGTTTCTATTTCGGTTTGGCTTAGAAAAGAATCTTTTGATGTAAAAGTGATAATGTGAGCACCCATTTTTTCATATTCTTTATACTCTCCATCCCCATCTAAGACAGTCGCTTGTTGATTATCCGCCATGACAAGGGTAAGAAGTTGCTTCATCAAACCTGTTTTTCCTTTTCCTGTTCCACCTCGTACCAGGATATTTCTATTTTCTTCTCCAAATACAAATTGAGGATTCATTCTGTTCCCTTCATTCTCTATGACAATGGAATTTGACTTACTCATGTCATACCATTTTGGTTTTATAAATGATGGGATTTGTGCACTTCTTCCAATAAATGTTCCACACATATAAATCTCACCTTTCCATTCTTATTAGTTTTTTATAAAGCTACTAAATCTAATTCCTCTAAATCTGTAGAAAGAATCTTAATTTCTTGTTGGTGCTCTTTGAATAGAACATGTTGGATATTTTTTCGCAACTGAAACCCATCTTCAGGTAATGCTAGCAAATACGACTTTTTGTATTTGATCCCATCCATCTGATAATGTACATCAAATATGCACATGATCCCGCCCTCCCTTATCAGTTGAGAGTGTTTTACACTTCTTGATTCTTACGTTTTCTAACTGCGTAAACAGCTAGGATGCTACCAAGAACGACAAATGTAATACCAATCCATTTCCAATATGGATTTTCAGCTTTGCCGCCTGTTGTTGGTAAATGGCTTTCTACTTTCTTAGGTTGTTCTTTCATCAGTTGTGGTTGTTTTACAATGTTTTGTGGTTTCTCTGGTGTTGGTACAGGTTTTTCAATGACCTGTGGTGTTTGTGGTTTCTCTGGTTGTGGTTTTGGCTGTTCTGGCTGTGGTTGTTCCGGTTGCTCTGGTTGTGGCGTTTCTGGTGTTGGTGGAACTTCTTTTTTCTGATTTGCTACAACATGTTTGATAATCTCACCATCTGTTTTAATTTCAAGGGAGAATGTTTCTTCATTGATTAAATATCCCTCTGGCGCGAATGTCTCTTTATATGTGTATTTACCAGCTGGTAATTTCTCAAACTTTGCAATGCCTTGTTCGTTTGTTTTTCCTTTTACAACTTCCTGGCCTTGCTCGTTATAGATTGTAAACTCTGCACCTGGTAACTTGTTGTTTCCATCGGCTACGTCTACTTTTGTAATTTCTAAGCTACCCTCAATCTTTTTGTTTTTTACGATGTGTTTTATAATCTCACCATCTGTTTTAATTTCAAAGGAGAATGTTTCTTCATGTGACACATAGCCTTGTGGCGCAAGTGTTTCTTTGTATGTGTATTTTCCTGCTGGGAGTTTATCGAACTTTGCAATGCCTTGTTCGTTTGTTTTTCCTTTCACGACTTCCTGGCCTTGCTCGTTATAGATCGTAAACTCTGCACCTGGTAGCTTGTTGTTTCCATCGGCTACGTCTACTTTTGTAATTTCAATTGATCCTTTAATCTTTGTATTCTTTGCAACTAGCTCAATTGTTTTCCCGTTTTCAGTAATGCTAAACGGAATCGGCTCTTTTACCAGCACATAGCCCGCTGGTGATGTTTTTTCGATGAATTGGTACTTTCCAAATGGGATATTATCAATTTTGATTAACCCGTTTTTGTCTGTCTTATGCTCACTGATTTTCTTGCCTTTTTCATCAGCTAGGATAAAAACAGCGCCTTCTAATTTCGTTTTCCCATCCTCATCTACTTTTACGAGCTGTACATTTCCTTTTACTTGATCGTTTTTCACTTCAAACGTAAGTGTTTGATTATGTTCTTTTACTTCAAATGGATACTTTGTTTGATTTAATAAGTAGCCTTCTAATCCTTTTGTTTCCTGGAAGTAATACTTTCCAAACGGAAGAGAATTTACTTTCGCAATTCCTTCTTGATTTGTTGTTACTTTTGTAACTGCCTTTCCTTCTGGCGTAAATACAGTAAATTCAACGCCTGAGAGAATCTTGCCTGTGTCACTTACCTTTTTAATTTCAATATTGCCTTTGATTTGTACATTTTTCATTTCAACAACAGCAACTTCACCTGTTTTCACTTCAAAAAGCTTTGGTGTAGCATCTAGCACATATCCAGCAGGTGCTTTTACTTCTTTTACAGTATATGTGCCAAGTTCTAAGTTACCCATTTCAGCGATGCCGTTTTTATCAGCTGTAATCGTTCCCATAACTTGTTGATTGCTGTTTGCGATTTCAAATACTGCGGCTGGTAGTGGCTTTTTGTTTTCATCCACTTTCATCACTTTTAAAGCGCCATTCGCTTTCCAAAATACTTGTAAGTCTGTGCTTACTTGTTCTGTACTGCGCTCTAATAATACAGTAGCATCTTGAATTGTACTTGTTCCTTTATATACAACTGCATGAACATTTGTTAGATTTGAAACGACTTTTAGAGATAGTTCACTACTCTTAGAGGATTTTGGTACTTGGATACGGAACTTTTCTCCTAGTTGAAACGTTTCTTTCCCTTCACCTTGTTCTGTGACAACACGTGTTCCTTGTGGTGCATTGTTCATTTGTACTTGGAATGTACCTTTTTTTGCATTTGTTTGAACGGTATATGTTGTTGTTTCGAAATATTCACCGTTTAATTGCGCTTCTTGTTTGTCCGTTGGAATGACATTCATCCAGACATCTTGTGTATCCTGGCTTTGATTTGCCGCATGAATAATGTTTTTAGCCGCTTTTTCAACAGCCACATTTTTGAATTGTAATTCATCAACGGAAATCTGGCCAAGTGCATTCCAAAGAGCTAATTGCGTTGCATAGTGGGCTTCTTGCCAAGTGGAAACCCCTAAATTTTCTGGTGTTTTCTGTGGGTACCCATTCATTAAGACGCGATAAGATATATCATCTGTTTTGCCCGCTTCGGGTAAATCCTCTCCATTTGGGGATTTTAAACCGTATACCAGACAATACGCGATTTGACCACTAGCGTTCTTTAGAAGCTCTGTGCGAACATCTTTCCCATACTGCGGACTATAGGCCCAATCCATCTGATACCTTTCTCGATTGATTACCTCCGCACTGGCTTGATTCAGTGGAATCAAGAAGCTCATTACAAATAAAAGTACACTCGTAAAGAGTAGTAGTGTTTGATACGATCGTTTCAAAACCATTTTTTACAGCTCCTTTAGGATTATTCAGTTTTCAAAGGTCAGAATATTTAGAATTTTAATTTTCTAAATATGGAACATTAGACTTTAGGTAGAATTACTTCGTCTTTTAGCCGAATTTCATTTACAATAACATTTAGTAGGAATATGAACAAAATAGATGTAATCAATAACATGAGGTTTATTCATTCTGTGATGGGTATTGCACGATAATATGTTGGTCTGAAAAGATTTTCAATCGGAACTTCAAGGAAATCCGCTATTTTTTTAGCTTTGTTATCTTTGAGACTCCTTCTCCCAATTTCAACATCATATAATGTGCCGATTGGAATTTTAGCGCCTTTAGAAACTTCCTTAATACTTAAACCTTTGGATTCCCTATATTCTCGTACAATGGTTTTTTGTTCTGACGCTAGCATTTTTTCACCCTCCCTTCCCTTAATTACATTGTATTCGGCTTTAAGCCGGAAGTCAACACTTAAAGTTCATATTTTTATCACTTTAAGTGATAATTTTTCTTTATTTTTTTAAACATCTAATAATGGAGTGATATAAAATGGAAATTACAGAAAATGTTTTGGGGAAAAATATAAAGAAATTAATAGCCATAAAAGGCGTTGATCGAAAACAAATGGCGAAAGATTTAGGAACCACTTACAGAACTGTTTCTAGTTGGATAACTGGTGAAAAAAAGCCTCGCTTCAACAAATTAGAAGAAATCGCAAGCTATCTAGGGGTAAACACTGCATCACTGTTACAGAGTGAAATACCAGATGCGGAAATATTAAAAACGGTAAAAGGTGAAGACCCTGTTGAGCGTTTGGCACGACTTCTCCATGAAAAATACATGAGTGTACCAGATGAATATAAGCCCCAAATCGAGAGAGAATTATTAAAATATGCGACTAAATTAAAAATGGAAGTTGAACAAAAAGAATAAGAGAGCCTCAATAACGAGACTCTCTTATTCCTCATTTTCATAGCTTGCACATAATTCTATAATTTCACTAAAAGTTTGTAAGTCTATTTCCTTTACAATCTCAATCAACTCATTCACACCTAATCCTTTTGTCCCCATAATTACCCCTCCGCTTTTAGCATTACATTGTGAAAAAACACACAATGATTTTATAAAATCCTATCCAGGAATTTGTAAAACTGTTTATAAAATCACAAAAGACACCGCATAAACGATGTCTTTTGAAAAATATAAATTTAAATTTTAAATTTAGAATTAGCCTCCACCACCTGGATCGACCATCATTCTATAAAATAGTTTTTGATTTTCTGTGTTTTCAACTTTAGCGTAATATTGTTGCGCATCCACTTTACTTGGTGAACTATTCAATATAGGTAATAACAGCAAAGTAACTACCATCAACACATATAACTTTTTCACTTGGTCCTCTCCTCCCATTAATCCTATATTATACTTTCTGTATATTCATTATATATTCCTTCTGCAAATTTTACATATAAAAAATCATTATTCGCTTTGAACATATCAATAGACTTTTTTATCAACTGTACATCTTTTTTAGCCATACCCATATAACATGTTTGAAGTGGTGTTAATTCACCATTTTTCAGCCTTATTTGTTCCAATATATTTATAGCTTGTTGGAATTTCCCCAATTTAATCAAGTATAATGCATATTCGGCAAGATGAAGTTTCTCAAAATCAATTTTGTCCAAATCCCTCCACCAAACTATTCTAATGAAATTAATATCATTTAATGCAATGTTGTATTTTAGACTACTTTTGGCACCATTTAATACGCATAATGCTTCTTGGAAGAAATATAAAGCCTTTTTGTAATCAGAAAACATAACATTTTCCCCGCTTCTAATATTCAACAAAGCCTCCATAACAGGGAAAAAGTTCAAATCCTTAGATACTCTTAATTGTCCATTTTCTCTTTCAAAATCTAAACTTTTATCTTTCCTTAATATTGCATAGCTCCAAAGTTCTTTTACCCAAAATGCATATAATTGTTTCGAATAAACATTAGTCACTAATTTAATATTATTTTCAATCCTAACTTTATACCCTTCCATTAATCCAAAATCGCCCAAATCACATAAAATCAACATACTAAGTATGTCACAAAAAATTTCTATATCATAATTCTTCTTATTGTTTGTAACTCGCGCCTTTTCAATATTTAAATACACTTCTCTAACATTTTTCCCATTTAAACGCTCAATATATAAGTTAAAAACATTTGCTAATCGTTTCATTTCCAGATCATTATTTTCTTCACACATCTCATAAATCTTTTTCATTAGTGTTAAATGGTCGTTTAAATGAGCCAATGCAAACGCAACTTTTACATTAATATTTAACCTATCATCTAAAGTCTTTAAATAATCTATTATTTTCTGTTCTTGTTTGTCTTTATCGTTCGTAAAAACCACATGTGCAATTTTAGAAAAAGTATATATAGATAACTCTTTATCTTTATTAATCCAGTTCGAAACTGTAGATTTGGCCACTCCAATTTCTTTTGCTAAATCAGTATATGTTTTATTTTTGGATGATAAATAATTGTCGATTTCCTTAGTCAACTTCTTCATATATTTTCACCTCTTATTGTTTTGAGAATATTCAGAAACGTGCATGTAAGTAAGAAAATTATACCATAATAGAAGAACCTCTGTTTTTCTCAACTTATTTCAGAATATTCAGAAAATTTAAGGCGTAGACATGTTAAGACACTTTAATTCATATTTTATAGGCAAATATGAACTTATAGTGTTGATATTATTTAAATAGAATTGTAAAATGAAAATAACTTACTCATATCATTAATTTTCCAGAAAGTATGCTGGATATAAATAAAAAAATAAAACCCCACCGCATCGTTTTTAATTGGTTCCCGGTCGCCAAACTAGAATCCAATTAAAAACTCCAAGAGATAGGGGCTTTAATTCACACTATAGTTATATGTGTTTTTCTTTAGTATCAAACTTGATACTAAAATTATACCATAACGTATATCTATTGTGAATATAAAACCTCTGTTTTTCCTGTTTAATTGTGGTGGAAAAATAGGAGGTTTTTTTATGCTACTAAATAACTTTTTACTAAGTAAAGCAAAACGAGAATTAAGTCCAAACCTTGTTCATGTTCCTACAGGTGCTATCAATAAATCTGTGAAAAAAGTAATTAAAGCTATTGATATTATTCTGTTCGAGTGTGAAGGTAAAACCACTAAAGAATACTTCGAACAAACACCACGCCGCTATAAGGCATTAGAAGTTGTTTTATCTTACCTCGTACAAGAAGGGTACTCTCAAATGAGACAAAATCAAATCAGTGAAAAATCGGGTATTTCTGTGCCGATCATCAACTTTATTCTGAATTGGTTAGAGGACCTTGAAGTATGCCATCAAATCAAAACAAGACGTCATGGTAAGATTGCACCATCTATTTACATATTAAGCCTCAATACTAATTATTTAAAAATCATTGAATATTTTAAGCAAAAATGGGCGTTTTCCATTGATATTTTTTCTACATTTACTAAGTTTCTATCTAAAAAACTAAGTAAAAAACAGGAGAAATCTCTAGATCAAGCCGAAAAACCTACTGTGCCTACATGCCAGGGAATAGATATATTGGATGCTGTTGCTCCTATAAATGAAGAAGTAAAAGAAAAAGAGCCCGAGAATGCCCCTACTTTGGGTGAAAAGTTAGAACTACGATTCCACGAAATGGATGGATTTATGAGTGAAGATCAAAAGAGACTTTATATATACATCTTAAGTAAAGACACAAACATTACTGAAAAAGATGCTTATACAATCGCATTGCGTATGCCGCCAGACGTAGATTGGCAAGCAAGAAAGTCTTTTGAGGATTGTGTACAGATGTTTGAGGTAAACAAATCGCAAGTAAGTACGCCTGCACATTTCATGAAAATTTACACACAACAGCTAACTGCAAACAGAAAGCGTAGAGAGCAACAAGCAAAAGAACGTAGAACAAATATGGCATTTGGAAAACCAATGAAGAGCCTCATACCATCAATGGATTTATTCAAAAAAATGACTGATCCAAACGCCTAAATCTCATTTTCCACAAAAAATAATTGTTTTATAGCCTTGTTCAAAAAATTTACCCCTAACAAGGCTTTTTGTCATGCCATTCTTTATTTTAATAGATTAAACATATTATCAATCTATTATATTTTCGTAAATTAAGGGCGTTTTTCACAACAAATCCACTATGAATTTATACTCGAATTGAACCTGCTCTTAAATCAGTAATTAAATAAGAAGAATTTTCTAATCCCTTGTGAGAGTAAGGCTCATTGAGCAAAAATAAATCCTAATGTATTTAATGCTTTTAATTTTCAAAAACAAGATTTAATAATAAGGAGTTTCCTATATCGGGAGTTTCTTTTTTATAAACTTCTACATAGCATCCCAAAATTGATCAAAATATGAAAATAAAAATCTTCTCTTCACTTAATATATAAATCTACAGTATTTCAGTTGCTCATCCTATTTCCGAACAAACACATTACTAATTAGTAGCTTTATTCGTTTCTTTTCCTACATATCATGATAATCGTTTACCTATTATCAATCCTAGTTCTATCCAAGCATACAGCAAAAAGAATGATACTTATGTTATACCAAAGTGATGTAAATATAATGCCTATGTAGTGTACACATGATGAAAAGTGACATTACTTTGGCATAAATGCAAATTGGGGTTGATGTACATGAACGCTAGCATTTTTCTACATACGTAAAGAAAAAGAAAAACGAAGCTCTCCTGGTAAGGGTATCTTGATTCAGCTATGAATCAGATTCCGTTGCCAGGCAGATTTTCATAAAACTACGTAGGCGAGGCGGCGGCCATTCCCATTCCTCGCACATCGTCCTCCCTCAACATCGGCCCATCATTCGCCTTCCACTCACTCCAATACATCTATATATCCCTCTATATCACAACTCCACAACCTGTCTAGCCAGGCCCATATGTCTCCGCATAGCCCCGCAATGTCCTGGCTCCTGCATCCAACACAAGCCCCTAAAAAAACATTCACGACCTAGAATCCCCTATTGCTTGTTTGTATGCTTCTCGCTTATAATTGCGGTACACAATTTTTAGGGCAAAGGAGTATATAAACATGACTTGGGAACTTTCTGTTGATGTTTTCCTTTCTGATCTGTTAAAACATGGCCGTAAATCCTCCACAGTAAGACAATACCGCTACGATCTCACGTTATTTATATCCTGGATTCAGAAACACGTCAAATCACCTCCAGAATCGTTTTTTCGTTCTTTTGATGCAAATATATTAGATAGGTACTTAACAGCTCTTAAAAAGGAACGTGGCGCGTCGATTTCTAATGTGAAGCGTGTACGGGGCATTCTGATTAATTTTTTACACTTTCATGGCGCGGGCCAAGATTTAAAAAGTGATGTCTCCCCTCCTGGACTAACTTCTAAACACTTTGCATCGGACAAGGAAATTAAAAAACTATTCCGCGTCATGCGTAGTTATAACGGATTAACCGAATACCAGGCGTCAGGAAGAAAGTTTATTCTAGAACGTAACCTTTTATTAATTCATTTCATGTTAGATTACGGGTTATCCATCCAGGACATACTCACGCTTTCTATGCATGATGTACACTTTGGGACGAATACGATTACCCCAGGAGGGCTACACGCCCACAAACGATCTATTACCCTTTCAAAAGAGCATGTAAAACTTGCCTTATCTTATTACAACAAGATTCCTAACCTTGTAAGACCGCGCCAACAAACGGGCGATCCCTTCTTTGTGGCGTTTGATTTCGGCCCGCAAACTTTCCGCTGGGACTATGAAAAAGATCAACCCGCCGCTTTAACTCGAATCGCTGTACAACGTATGTTACAGAAAGAAGCAAAACGCGCTGAAATCCATATAACGCCTACTATGCTACGGAACCGTTTTATACTAAATGCGCTACAGAATGGCATGAAACCCATTGAAATTAAAGCGTATTTGGGATTGAAAAGCGTTGAGGCCCTACATAGATACGTTCAATTTAGTAATAAAATGAAACTTTAAACAGTGGGAGGCTCCATTCCCGCTGTTTATTAATTAATTGAAACAATCTTTCACATATATTATTTCTGTCTGATTTAAATTTTCTTATTTTTCAAAAATGTTATATTCTTATTTGTTAAGGAGGTGATTAAAATAATCCTTATTCTTACAGCAAAAACCAAATTATTGCCAACAAATGAACAAGCATTGTTGTTACAAGATACTTTACATGCAAACCGAAGAGCATTAAATCATGCATCAAAAATGGCATATAATAGCGATTTGCCACCTCACTTTAAACCCTTACAAAAGTTAGTGTACGCAGACCTACGAGAACAGTTTGGTTTGAAATCCCAAATGGCTTGTAATGTATGTAGAATTGTTGCGGGAAGCTACGCCGCTTTAGAAAAACAAGGTAAGAGTACATTGATAGAATATAAACGACCTAATCAGCAATATTCATATGGACATGATTATGCATTTTCAAAAAAGGGGTTAGTGAGTGTTGGTACATTGCAAGGCCGCGTTAAAGTTCCATTTATTACAAAAGGCCTAGAACACTACTTTGATGGCTCTTGGAAATTCGGATCGGCTAAACTTGTATACAAAAAAGGGAAATTCTTTTTGCATTTTGCAGTAAAAAAAAGATTCGACTCTGATTCCACGATAAAAAATATCGTAGGTGTTGATTTTGGTATGCGTTTTTTAGCTACCGCTATTGACAGTAACGATAAACACTTGTTTAAAAGTGGGAAACTAATAAAAGAAACCACAGCAAAGTACGTCCGTTTACGAAAAGGATTGCAAGCCTGCGGCACAAAATCTGCAAAACGAAAACTCCAAAAAGTAAGTGGAAAAGAAAACCGTTTCATGACAAATACAAATCATGTATTGTCCAAGGCACTTATCCAGTTTGCAGGAGAACATTCGTTGATTGCGATTGAAGATTTAACAGGCATAAATCTAAAAACATCTATCTGGAAACGTAACAAATACTATCGACTATCATGGTCTTTTTACCAACTACGACAAATGCTTGAGTATAAAGGAGTTATGAACAATATAAAAGTCATTGCATTTAACCCTGCATATACAAGTCAAAAGTGTCCAAAGTGTGGAAATATAAACAAAAATAATCGTAATAAGAAAGCACATATATTTTGTTGCACAATATGTCAATACCAATCCAATGACGATAGGATTGGAGCAATAAACCTACGACAAATGGGAATAGAGTACCATCATAAAATGACACAAGAAGCATGACTTCTTGTGTTGGGCAGTTGTCAGCCTGCCTATAGTAAACCTACGTTTGAGGTTAGAGGTCTCCTAGACCGTTTGCATAACGTGTAGTAGAGTTACAAACTATTCCACAGCCTTATAAGATGGCAAGTTGGAGAGTTGCTGATAGCGTCACTACCGTCGAAAATCAATAAAAGTCAATACAAATGAATACAAGTAAATGCTAATCAATACGAAATACACTTGTATTTTTATGATTTTTATGGGTTTTTGCCGATATTTTTGTATTGACTTGTATTAAAATGTATTTATTTGTGTGTAATTGTATTGACTTTTCAAAGTGGTTTAGCATATAATGGAATTAAGTTAATCGATAAAAAATAATCTTTAGGAGGTTTTTATATATGGCAATTCTTAAAGCTGGTGCAGACGCGGGAAACAGTGGTTTAAAGTTAAATGTATTAGGTCTTGACCCTTTATTCATACCAAGTATTTATTCACATCACATTGGAGAAGCAACGAACATTTTGAGTGATGAGGATATTTCTGTTGAAGAATTAGAAAACAACATTGATGTTACAATTTCATCACCTACCTTAAAAGCAAACAATATGCGTTATATTATTGGTCAAAAAGTGATTGATGAAAACATTAAAGGTATTGAAATGGAAAAGAAATCGGATAAATCGAAAGATGATCTTGTGCTACTTGTTACATTAACTGGTTTAGCAATTACAGCTATGAAAAAACAACCAAATAAAGATAAAATTGATGTTACTTATGATCTTTCTGTTGCATTACCTGTCGCAACAATTACGCCTCAAACAGCACAAGAATTTGTAGAGCGTTATATGAATCATCATACGGTAAAATTCCATCACCCAAGCGGACGTGAAGTAGTAGTTAATATCCAAATTGAATTTTGCAAGTGTTTACCAGAAGGTGCGGCGGGTTCATGGGGAATCGTTTATGATGAAAAAGGTAAAACCATCAAAAGAAAAGTAGAAGCTACAGAAGGCAAAACTACAGAAATAGACTTTGTTGACAAAACAATATTATCTTTCGATATTGGCGCTGGTACGACAGAAGAAGTTGTTTCTCATGGTGTTAGTTTTAAACATAAAATGAGTCGTGGTTTACCATATGGAGTGAAAGAAACTTTACTTGATATTATCAAGGTTTGGAACTTAAACAATAAACAAAAGACAATAGACAGTATTGCTGAATTTAATGCAATTTATCTTGATTCTGAACATCCTCGTCATATTCGTTTAAAAGAGGCATCACGTGGCGCATTATTAGGTTTAGCAAATCGAATTGCAACTGATATTATTAATAAAATTGATGATATGAAAGATGATCCGTATGTATTCATTTATGGTGGCGGTGCCGCAATCGTAAAAGAAAGCCTACAGCAAATTTTAGAGCAAAAAGGACGTTTAACAAATGTTATTTTCTTAAAAGACCCACTTTTCGTAAATGCACGCGGGTTACTTGTGTACACATGCTCTCCAAGATTTGAAGAATTAAAAGAAAAAGCGCTTGCTCCTGTCGGTGAAAAATAATGGCTCGTAAAATATACAAACCTGGTGATAGAGCAAATGTCTATATTAAGAAAGACATTTCACCAGAAATGATCGATTTTATTAACAAACAAAGTGATCTTACAATGTTCTTTTTGTATGCGGCCCAACAACTTCATAAACAAATTGGTAATACAGATGTAGCAGAAATTTTACCACGTAAATATACATTTGCACTGGATAACGAAACACAACCTTTACCAATCAAACATGATGAAGGTTCAAAAACTGTTCATACACCTGTTTCGGATCAAAAACATATCGAAACAAGTCAAGAAATAACGAATCCTGGGGAATCCCATGATAAAGCGGAAAATACTTCATGGAATAAACTGAATGATTTAGAAGATGATCCATATGCATAATGCAATTAGAAAGAGTTGTTCTTTTATAAGAGCAACTCTTTTTTTATTCAATTTTAAAATCTATAATAAAAGTATCAAACAAAAGGGAGAGATACTCATGGCTTATAACTTTGTTACAGACGAGCATTATAATGTTAACTTTGATGAATTAGAAATCATGCTTAAAGAAAAGAGTCTATTAAATTTCCAATATCAAAATGAATGGCTTAATAGTTGGTTAGAAATATTAAAAAAAGCTGACCAAGACACTGATATCCAAATCCAAAATAAGAACAAGCACAACCTCTCCTTTGAAGGATTTGAGATTTTCCAAAAAAAAGTTATTTTCCCTTCATTCTCATTTTATTTTAATTTTGTAATCACAGGCGCTCATCTTTTCATAGAAAAAACAAATCCGAAAATCCAAACAATTTCATTAAAAAACATACATAATAAGTCATTCCCTCTGGAATGGAGTCCTACCGATAATTGGAGAAAATCCGTAAATAATCAAAAACCAATTATATACACAAGATTTCCGCTAGGCATGAATGAATACCTACTCATTGACGGAAATCATCGATTGACAGCGAAAATAAATACAAAACAAAACTCAATAAAATCTTATATTATCAGTCCACAAGAAATCGTGGATCACAAAATATTACCAACGACAATCGATGCAACTATGTATCTCTTTATCATAGAATCTGCGAATTTTTCAAAAGCGCTATCAGAAAATAAATATACCCATCAACAAATTTTCGATTCTTCATTAATACATTCAGCCTTCACAGAGCTTTTAAAGTAATACAAAGAGTTGTTCTTTTATAAGAGCAACTCTTTTTTTATTAGGATTATCTTTGTATTGATTTGAAAACCATGAAGATTATTAAAGAAAATACTTACAAAGACTTGATTAAACAAAGATTACACTTCAAAATTGGAATTGAACGACCTTTGAGCGAGGGAGGATAAACATATGAATGATACAATATCACAAGAACGCGCTTACTGGACACATGAAGTATCTGAAAAACTACAAATATCTGATAGCACTTTAAAGCGCTGGGCGAATGAACTAGAAGTGAGCGGGTATGAATTCGCAAAAGGTGCAAATGACAGTCGCGCATTTACCGCTCATGATATACAAGCATTAGAAAAGTATAGGTATTTGACCAAAAAACAAAAAGTAAAAAAAGAAGTGGCTGTAACAGCTGTTGTAGAAGAGTTTAAAGAAAAAAAGAGCGATTGGGCGCCCCCCGCTCATCAAGAAAACGAACTAACTTTGACTAGCTCACAAGTCGCTCAAACTTTAGAAACTTTCATGAGACAACTTCAAGAGCAAGAGAAAACGAATCAACAAATTCTCCAAGAATTACAGTCTGCTAATGAGTTAAATAAAACTCTACTATTGCAATATGAACAATTAAAACGAGATTTTGATGAAATGCGTGAATCACAAAAACTTATAGCATCCACCCAAGAGCAAAAACAAGGATTCTGGTCTAGGCTCTTTTCAAAAAATAAAGACGTATGATGAAAACTGCATCATACGTCTTTATTTGTGTTCCAACAACACAAATTATTTTTCTTCAAAACTAAATGCTAATTTGCTGTTTTGCAATTCAACTCTTTTTTTATATTTTCTTGCATGCAAATGTCATTTTTTTTCTGGAAACCGCCTTGCAAAGATTTGTTGTATGATGCGTAAGTCAAATCTTTGCATTATATGTATACCAGATTACTAGCTAAAAATTAACAGAATCGTTCGTTGGATTGTTTCATAAAAATTCTACTTTCTCCCCATATTTAAAAAAATATTAAACTCTATAGAATAGATTCTAAAAAATCTGTCCAAACTTGTAACCAAATTATACAAGTTTAGGAGAGATGAAAAATGTTTTTCAAAGATAATAAAACCATATTAAAAAAATGGCTGGATCGTCATGGAATAGAACAACAAAAAATTGCCCGTACTGCAGGTATTTCTTTACCAACAATGACAAAGGCTTGTCGTGACAAAACGTATATTCCAACACCCCTTATAATGAAAAAACTCTTGAAAGTTATTAGAAAAATAGACCCCTACGCACAACCACATGATTTTTGGAAAATGTAAATAGGCACAAGAACTATTGCCCTTGTGCCTTTGCTTTATCCGTACTGCTTTTGTAAATCGGTCCAGGATCGGCCATACATACGAGAATGCCTTTTTGTTAGAAAGCTATTATCATATTTAGGTTTAACCGGTGGTGCCATCTTACAAATAAATGAGGGTTGCATTTCTCCACCAGCTCTTACACTGATAATCGAATGATGAGCTGGTATTTTATATGCCTGTTCTAATGAAATTGTATCCTCAAATCGATGCTTAGATAATTCAAATGTCTTAGTATGATCGTTCATAAATAAAAATTGCTGTACGCCGCCACCTTGTAGATTCTCTTGTAATGACGGTTTCAACTTGTTCCAATGATGAAATGCATAGATACTTCCTAGTCTCTCTTTTCTTCCCTCTGTACACACTCTACCCATCAGTTTTGTTAATCCTTCACTTTCAAATTGTTCGGGTTCATTAAAAATGATAAACGCCCCATTTTCTTGCTCTTTTTTAGTCATTAATAACCTGGTCATGAAGGTTTTTAGTGTAATCCAGTGAACCAGGGTTTTTACCGCATGTTCTCCTAATCCCCTGGCATTCGGAACCCTTAAAATAATAACTTTTCCTTCTTGCATCCATTTACCAAAATCAAGTTCTTTTAATGGGTCTTGTGCAAAAATATCATATAATCTTTCATTCCCAAAAAAGCGATTTAATCTGGTTATGATGGGATCACACTTATTCCCTAATTGCTCATTATCTCCCCACTGTATCAGCTCATTCGCAAGACGCAAATTCCCTTCATTCACTAATTCTTGAATACGATTTACCCGAAAGTCCTCATCTTCTATAATACGTTTAATATTAAATAAACTTCCTTTACTTGCTTTGGCCGCATCCGTTAAATATTTTTCACTTCGGCTTAATCCTTCAATTTGCATGAAATCAATCATTTCATCCGCAAATCTTGAAGCACCGTTCCGCCCTAGCTTTGTAATTACTTCTGTTAAATCTAGAGGTGGGATATAATCATTGTCGTTTAAATCCAGATCAATAATGTTTTCTGGTGGTAATGCATCACGAATCCCGTCTGCCATACCTCGCCCGCCTTCTTCTACAATTGCATCTGGTATGATAAAGCTAATCTTATGTTTGGTATTTCCCTCAATAACAAAGTTCTTAATTGCTGTATCTTTACCAGCCCCCTGTCCTCCTATAAAGACATAACCTCTATAAAAATTATCTGGATTATCTATTGGCATATAGATTGGTATTTTTTGATCTTTCAATTCCGAATGTCCTAAAAATATTCCTTTCTCATCCCGCATGATCGCTGGTATCTCAATTTCAACTTTCTTTTTTACACTCAATGCATCGGCATATTTTCGTTGCAACTCTTTTACAGGCATTTGCAAAGCTAATTTGCTCATTTCATCGGTACTCATTAAATTTACATTCGGATCAAACTTTGTCTTGCTTGATAGTTCGAGCGTATTTATTTCATGTAATATTTCTGTTTGGCGTTTTCTTATTCTTATTTTTACGCCATGTAGTTCATTAGTTTCTGATAAATCCATCATAGAAAGTGCTAAGGTTTCTCCCATTGTCTCCCTGGTTAACCGATCATGTGAATGTGAGGCCACCCGTATACGAGTTTTAAAAACAGGCTGATTTCCTTTATCATAACTCACACGATTTGTTCCAACTTCATCAGCGGTTGTATGTGCCTTTTTAATGATGTGCTCTTTGCTAAATTTTTTATCTGATTTAAAAAAAGCGTTCGAGAACGCCTGGAATGTATCAGTTAATAAATCATTTATTTCATTAATAACAGCGGCAACACCAATTTTAGCCCCTGTTACAAGTCGTTTGCCGCTCATATTAACCCGTTGGGGTGGTTTCCCCTTCTTTAACTTTTCAATGGCCCAGGAAGCATTTTTTACCCATTTCTGACGGTTTTCCGCTTCATTACAGATACTCAATCGGCAAATGTCTCCATCATAACTTAGTTCATCAATAACACTTAAAATATTACCAATAGGTGTTTTTGTATCGTTACTATTTGTATTTAGGGAAAAGATGTCATGTTTCAAATATCGCATTTCTTGTACAATTGTATTTTCATTAGAAACTTGCAAATCTGATATTTCCGCTTCCTTAATTGTCACACTCATTTTGTTCTCTAGTTTTCTTTTGAGCTTTAATGCTTGATATTCGCTAGTTGCTACATAAAATTCAATTTTCTTCTGGCCATTTTCCTGTTTGAAAATGACATCAAACCAGAAATAATCCTTTTCACGATAATGAAATGTAATCCCTTTTCTTTCTATACGACTTCCCATACTTTCGTACATTTCATACATCTTATGGATCGCCCGCCATAAACGTTTTGTATTATTAGATACATCAGCATGAGGAATAATCCGATATACAATCATTTTGTTTTTTTCTACTTGTAAAAATTGTTTTAAAGAATATATCTCTTTTCTTTTAAACCAGGATTTTTTTATTTTCTTAGGTTCATATAACACTGGTAAATATTCATTTTGTGCCAAAACAGGAAGGTTTGTATTTTCTTTATCGTATATAATAAAGCCTTCTCCCTGTATCATTTTTAGGCCCCTCCTAATATACATATTGCCAAGATAAGTCCGCCTGCAAAATAGGCAAGTGGCTTCATCATTCCGCCTTTGTGTGTCATTGAACCTATCATAATGAATCCAGCTGTCACTAATGCACTATATCCCATAATATCGGGCAAATTTAAAACAAACCAATGGCCCAATTGACTTAATATATCTACCATAAATTCACCGACTGGCTTGAAAATCCACTCCATTTCCTTCCCTACAATAGCGTCACTAAAGTTATTTAATTGATCTAGAAAAGAACCTTCTTTTGCCTTTTCTCCAATATACCCAGCTGTATTAGCCGCAATCATTTTGCCACCTTCTAAAATGAATTTCACAAGGACCCCTCCTTTTAAATTCCCTTTAAAAAGTCTCTTATGTCAACGCTGTGCCTAGCTAAAACATATCCGCAACATGCACCAATTAAAATTTCTATTGCCTTTGTGCGGTGGCCCAACGCCCAGGCCGCACCCGAAAAGATAATAACTAAAACTACGCCCGCATCAAATCCGTTCATAATTGCACTATGAACATTGCCAAACGTCCCGTTAACTCCCGCGGCAAATGTTACCTTCGGAAGTATCAATATTAATGAACTCCCTGTAGCGGTAAAAACCTTTTTAAGTACGTTCTTATTATTTGTTTCTTTATGTGCTTTCTTTTTATAACTTTGGTCCATAAAAGAGCGAAAAGAAATCGTTTCTGTCTTAGTCATGTTGTAACACCTCTTGTATAATTTTTTAAGAACTACACATACTACTTGCAAATGAAAAGTAGGAGGTCTAACGATATGCATGTTGCTATTGCTGTCGCTGTAGGCGCGATTATTGGATCACTTGTTAATATTATTGTTGGGTAAAAATACAGGCAGTGAGCTTTTTGGAGGCTCCTGTCTTTTTGTTTGTGCCTTAATTTGTTCAATGCGTTCCGCGGCACTTAATTTCTTCTTTCCTGTTACATTTTGTTCGTCTTGTTTAATTGGTGACGGTACTTGTTTTCTATCCTCTTCGCATGTCATTTTCTTATGTTTATCGGGTATATCGTTCCAGATCAATCTCTTTACATAACCCGAAAAATTTTTACGCTTCACATGTTGTAACATGATCCGATCCTTTTCATTCTTCTTATTGAATGCTACAGGTTTACTAAACTTTGATTTTTCCATTCTGCTCACCCTCCCCGATGTGACCGATAATATCGGTATTACTAAAACGTATTCCTTGCTGTTTGTACGTTATTCGCCTTTTTATACAAAAAAACTCTCTTCTTGTTTATTTAATCGATATGAGCGGTAATATCACTTTTCCCATAAAAAAATGACCCTTTTAGGCCACATTTTTAATCATTAGCTATCAGCGTGCTTTACGCTATTAGCTATATGCCGACAGTATGAAACTTGTGCAAGTACAACACGAAAAAGAAGCATCCTTGCAAAATTTCCGAAATATAAGAATTTTAAAATCGTATTAAAGTATAAAATGTTATAATTATACTGTTCCTTTTACATCCATGAGAAGGATTTTAAAACCGTAAGACACTTAGAGAGGGGAAACAACTATGTCACTTTTACAGCAACATTTTGAAGAAAGAAGAGAATACATTTTCAATCGTCTTAAACAACCAGAATACATGGAAAGAAGCATAGAAAAAGTTCGACAAGCTCAAAAAGAGATCAAAAATACAGTGCGAACGATTAAAGATTTGTTACTCTTAGACAAAACAACTGATCCTTGTTTACCAGAGGTCGCTCAATTTTCTCTTCAACACATTACAAATTCAGAGTCGTTTGAGAATGTCAAAAACCTTGTTCCATCCTCTATAAAAAAGTTAAGTGAAGAAGAACGCGCAAAAGTATTAGATGAAACATTAAGCGTAGCAAACCAAGTCATGAATTTAGAGCGTACTGTTTTTATCATGATGTTTAATGCAAAAGAGAAAATCCTTATGGATTCTTATAAGAAAAAGCGTAGATCACAAACAGAACTTCATTATGATGTTGCTGACAAAGAAGGGTTCGACAAAGCGTTTTATGAAGAGCGTATTGATTCATTACGAAATGACATTCGTGTACTATCTTTCAAAAAGCTTTGTGAGAATGAACCCGCACCAGAGGATTTAGAACTATTCAAACAACGTTATGAAACAATTATTTTACCAAAGGTACAAGAGATTGTTTCCCTAATCGAACCAAGTTTAATAGATGTAGACGTATTTTTAAATTCAGTAATTGAGTATGGTGTAGGAGAAATCACTTTAGATGAAATGATTCAAAAACTACACAAAAACCTTTCTCTATTTCACGAATTATCAAAGGTTGAATATTGCCCAACGGTTGAGCTAACAGTAAAAGAATATGTATTCTTAGAAGCTATGAACCGTTCCGAAAAAGGAGAGGAGTTGCAACCATCTAAATGATGCATACACAAGAAAAATTTTATGAGAAGTTAATAGAAGAGAAAAAAGAAGTAACGATTTTTCTAATAAACGGTGTCAGAGTACCTGGGAAAATTATCGCTGTTGATAAATTTTCGGTACTAGTTTTAAGCAATGGAGAGCAAATGTTCCTTTATAAACAAGCGATTTCGACTGTTTCTTTATAGAATAACGAACTTTCAAAACCTTACTATTATAACCTTTTTATCCTTTTTAAGGCATATTAACTTCAAAAATTCCCATACATAATGTACTCTTAGATATAAGAGTTAGTTTTTTTCCTTTAGGGCAAGGCTGGTTTCAGCCTTGTTTTTTGTTTGCAATTTTTTGGATACAATTTTTTCGAGATTCTATGTATAAAGGAGTTTAAAGAAAAAGGTGGATATGCGATTACTACAGGACATGATTGAAGATCAAAAAAAAGAATTGAGCTATCTTGTAAAAAAATATGGATTTAGCCATAAAAAAGTAATTGATTTTAGTCAAAAATTAGACCTTTTAATTTATGAAGCAATGGGAAAATATCGATTAGATCAAAAAATGATGATAAAAAAAGAATCCTTAATTCAATAAGGATTCATAACGGGAAGATAAGAGACAGATATAGAAATAAAAAGAATTAATCATATTATAATTCAAAAATATGAAAAACCATATTGAGAAAAAATATTAGATTGAATTTTCTGATTAATTATGTTAAAATAAAAAAAGAGTTGTAATAACAAGCTATCGTTAACCCCTTACACGAAAAAGATTGGTAAATATCCAATCTTTTTTTCATGTAAATAGGCTCTCATGCAAGAAAAGCACGAGAGCCTATTTACATTCGGGAACTGCCTTTTATTATTATAAAGAAAAAATCTATATAAAACCAATAGGTTTTTCTATTTTAAGACGCTACATTTTCTATATTCTATGGTAAAATTAGTGATTGAGGGCACAATTTTTCAAGAAAAAAAGGCAAACAATATAAATACTTTCTGAAAGTGTTCAATTCAAGTTCAACAAAAAGCATTTGTTATTCTATAGCAAATGCTTTTTGACAAATGACCTTCTTTTTTATAACATAAAAAAGGAATTGAGTGTCCAGACTCAATTCCTTTGATGAAATCATTTGCCAACGAATACCTGGTAAAAGAATCCTTTGTTATGAAGGGTTCTTTTACTTTGTTTGTAACATGAAATGTAATACTGTATATGCCATTTTTCTTGTTGAACATCCTCGTTTAAGTGCTAATTGTTGTAGTAGCTTTAGTTGAAATGGTGATAATTCAATTTCTACAAAATGCTGATAAGCATGAGATTGTTTAACAGGGATATCCTCCATATAAATATATTCTAATCCCTCTGTTACTAGCTCCGATGCAATGTGCTCTAAACTTTCGTTATACAATGCGAACTCTTCCAATTTTTCATACAAATATGGTTCTAATGAAATTAATAACTTCTTATTATTTCTTCGGAATTTCTGTTTTTGGCCTTTCCAGTAATTTTGCTCTTGCATAACTGCATGTAACATTTTAATTCCCCCTATTTATAATTTGTATTTCTCCCTTAAAATCAAATCCCTACTTCTTGTTTCTTACAGTATCAACAGCGGCTAAACAAGCGGCTATCCCAAGACGCTTTTCGCTATATATTTTCTTGTTTAATGTTAGGTACCAGCACCCATTTTCTTTTACGCTCAATAGATCGTCATATTGCCGCCCTAATTTTTCAAGAATAAAAGTGGATTCCTCAACAGGATTGAAATATTCAATCGGCATTCTAATAAATGATGTACGATTCTTACCCCAATATGTACCGCATTTTTCTAGCCCCAAAAACTCTTTTGCAATGACATAATCTAGCCTTTCTGTTGCAACAGATAAATCATGATACGGTATCCACCAATTAGAATCACTCATGGCCACAAACTCTTTTGCAATACTGTTGTATAGGATTTGACAAATACTAATACCCTCAAAATCATCTTGCGTGACAACAAAATCAGACTGTCTTAATTTGTGCCCGTTTTTATCTGTTGTACCGATTTCAAATTCTTCACTTTTCAACAATTGGACTGTTTTCATCATATTAAATTCCCCCTTTATTTCTTACATGAACATGCTAAAATATTTTTGAAGGCATCTTATTTCTTGTGCCCTTCACCAATACGATCACTCATCACACTTCCCCTTTCTGTTGCTTTATAGCAATGGAAAGGGACTGTTTTGTAAAGCGGCTTTTACTCTCTTGCATAGCATTTTGAAGCAATTTCAACTTTGTTTCTTTGCAAAGAACTCTCCATACAGATACACCGATTTTCATTTTCTTGCCTCCCTTTTATAATTCTTCTCCACACTCATGACAAACCGTTATAGATTCATCTGTTCCCTTTATTTCGATTGTTTGATTATCTCCATGTGTACAAGAAATCTCTTTGTCTTCTAAATGTTTTTTTATGTGAATTACAACTTCTTCAATGCAGTAATAACATAGGATTCCTAACGCAAATCCTTCCGCGGCAATCTCTCCACACGCTCTACATTTGTAATCTTCCATGTGATTGCTCCTTTCTCTCTTAAAGGACTAATTCACTAGGCTGACAGCAATCAACGCACTAATTAAGATCAAACCAATAAATTGCATGGTACTTTTTAATGATTGGATCAATGCTTTCTCTCCTTTCTAGAGGGATGATTTTAAAAATAGGCGTTCTTCCATATGCCTTCCTTCTAAAATCCAAATAGGATACCCGAAAATAAGTAAGTGAAAAGCATCATAAAAATTGAGGTTGCAAAGAAACCATAAAACCAAATCTGATCGGAAACATTTTCTTCAATACAAAATAACAATTTAATTTTTCGTAATTTTCTGAAACAGAAGAGTAAAATTTTTTGAGGAATTTAAATTTAAGGTGAGGTTGTGTTAAAATAGGCTCACCAGACGTAATTTTGATAAGGATTTGTTTCATAGTCATTCTTCCTTTCTTAAATTATGTTGGCCCATAAGAGGAAGGTGTTTTTCCAGGCTGGCAGGCGCGGAAACATCTTTCTCTTTTGTTTTTTTACTTTTTATTTTTCGGTTCACCAAACCATTCATGCATTGCGTCAACCGATACAAGCCAAGACTTTTGATCCCGTTTATATGTGCGGTTTGGATCACGCGGCGGTTCAAAATATTTAATCAAACCGCGTTCAATCATACTATCAATTTGTTCTTCTTTTGCTAAAGATGGTTTTACTTTGTTTTTTACTGTTTCATAGGGTATCCCCCATCTTATAGCCGCTTCTTGAAGAAACATATACTTATCAATTTCCTTCATTAACAAATCCCTTTCTAAATCTATAAATATTTTTATATGAACCTCCTTTCAAATTAAATTTAACCTATATAGGTTAAAAATTCAAGTGTTTTCCTATTTTTTCTTTCGAATTTTTTCGACAAATTAAAAAATCCCTATAAATATAGGGATTTTAATGAATAGTAAATTACATGCGGCTAAAATGATTCTTCAGCTTCTCTTAATTTTTTAACGTTCTCATTTTTACAAGTGACCTCTTTAATATCCCAAAACTCTCCTTTATTAAAAACAACAACTTCCCTTTCCAAATGTAATCCTAAGGAAGAAGTATAATTCTGCTCTACTACTTCTTTAAAAGGACATAAATTCTCATAAAACAATATACTTTCCATAGGAACTTCTACGGAAACTTGAATCTCTTTACGATGACGGTTAGAATCAATGGAAAATGAGGATAACATATTAGTTTTTATCTTGGATGAATCTTTGTAGAAATAATCTAGTTCATTTCGATTCAGTCCTCGATATAATAATATACTGTTTGTATTAAATTCTTTTTTAATTCTTTCTTGTGTTAGATTATACAAACGAACAATTTCTGTTTTCATAGCTTGTTCAATCATTTCATAACCTAGTTTATGTTTAATTTTATTAATAATTTTTTCTCGGTAACCAAATGTTACGTTACAGGAAACATTAAAAGTCGAACAAACCATTTCCGTTAGTAAGAATTTTGCTTCCTGTTTATCATTACTACCACTAACCCATGAAGGTATATTTTCGAACAACTCCTTTAGTTCGGGCCAATTACCAAACATTAAGTAATCTAGATGTTTATTTTTAATATAAATTCTTTCATCTAAATTCATTTTATCCCCACCCTATTCCCTTAAAACTCTTAAAAGCCCGCTTTTTAGATATATAATACCTAGCTACTTACCATTGAATTGCCTCTTCTTTAATCCCTGTAATGTAATTTATAAAATAAGGTTTTACGTATTGGCAATCATCCCATTCTATATCGACTGTTTCAATTGTATTTTCATAATCTGGGTATACCCGCCATATTTTCTGTTTCACTTTAGATTCAACCCACAAGTCATCAAAATTACTTATTACAGCATCAAATACAAAATGTACTTTTTTCGACCTTTTATCCGCTTTTGGGAACACACCATAATTCACTAACAATATGTATGGGACATATTTCATCGTTAATCCTTTATATAGCCAAATGTTTCGTTCATTTGCTTTTTTTATCATGGATTTAAACTCGCTTTCATATAGTTTTGTTTCCATGATTTCTTGGCATTTTAAAAAAGTACCCCATAAGTTAGCTAATACTGTCTTCTTTATATTCTCTGCGTTCACTCTGTCTATTTCATTTGGTGCAAAATCCTCATATCTTTTACGATTCTTTAAGATGGTGGGACAATTAGATCGTTTAGGATAATGTGCGAAATGTGGTTTTTTATCTGATGTAGCTTCTGCTCTTATATACATTTCTGTATTACATACATCACAAGTGGCATCTAGACCAGGGTATTTCACTTCCCAATCTTTCACATGAATTTTCTCATTTGTTTCTGGATCAATAACATGATACCCCATTACTCTTCCCCCTTAGTATTACTTATGTTTTTCTTTATTTTACCATCTGATTTTCTTTTTTTTAAAAAATAACAGGGTGTTTACACTCCTTTTATTTAATTACAATTTGAGCTTCCAGCATCACTTAAAGGAGAATCGTCACAATTACTTAGTGAATTATTACAGTAAATTTCATCGTATAGACTTATAATTATCTTATAAATTGTTGATTACAAAACTAATGAAAGGTTGGGGCGTGATGAATCATCCTAGAAATCCATTATTAGAATCTATTCAAAAAAGTGAGGCAATGCCTAAATCTATAGCAAAATCCAGCCAAAGAATTGAAAAAGCTAATTCAATAGCAAACACCATAAAGAATATTGATGACAAAGCTAATTCAATAGCAAACACCATAAAGAATATTGATGACAAAGCTAATTCTGTAGCAAACACCATAAAGAATATTGATGACAAAGCTAATTCTGTAGCAAACACCATAAAGAGTATTGATGACAAAGCTAATTCTGTAGCAAACTCTATAAAGAGTATTGATGGCAATATTCAATCAGGATCAAAAAATAGGCAAACTCTTATTGAAATCTTGACGTCAAGCGCACAAAATTCACTTATTTATCGATTAAATCAATTCATATTAGATAGTAATATCGTACAAAATGCGCTTAATGAAATAAGAAAAAAGGACCAAATATATTTACAGCAAACAGAAAAAATATTAGAAAATTTAAACGGAGCATTCAAAAATTGGGATTTTACCAAACGTTTAAATGCATTACAAGAAATTGCTCAAAGTGAAAGAAATATTGCTTTAGAAGTTAAAGTCATTTTTCTAGAGCTAGATTTCCCACCACATGACGATTTATTTCCAAATGAAGCAAAGGAAATAATAAAACGATATCGTACAAATGATTTAAATGTAGTTCAAACATATGTCGAAGAGCTATTTTTAAATAAATTTGACGAATCAGCTTTGATTAATATGAAATCTAAATGGAATGGATTTGAATGGTTAAATAACCGAATTTCTATCTTAGAGCAAGCTATTGAGGGACATTTAGCTGGTTACTATAATTTGACGGTGCCTGCATTATTGGCACAAACAGAAGGTATTGTGGCACAAGGTTTTGAACACGTAGGAAACATGAACGGGCGTAAATTAAAAGAATTTTTATCTGATTTGCTATCAGATGATAGTACTTATTCATTTGATAACCAGGTTAAAACCTTTTATACAAGTAAAATATTAGCTGGTTTTGAGCATGGAAAAGAGATAAACTCTAGCCTAAGTCGTCATGCGATATTACATGGAGGGGATAGTCTCTATGGTACTAAAGTTAACTCTTTGAAGTGTATATTGATATTTGACTATCTACTTGAACGATTAAACAATCGTGACAGTATGGCTAATTAAAATCATAGTAGATTACTAACTGGATAAATTCCCCTTTATTTTACTATTTGATTTTTCTTATTTTCAAAAAAATAAAGAGTTATGTATATACATAGCTCTTTATTAGTTAATCACAGCTTGAACTTCCAGCATCACTAGAAGAAGAATCGCCACAATTACTTGATGAATTATCATTATTTGAGTGAAATGTAAATGTAGTTACAACAGGTGATATATAGTCTGAATTTTCATCTGTATAAGTAGAAAATTTTGCGGATTTCTTGCGTTGTTTACTCTTAAATGGTGGTGAATCATTGTAATAAACTTCATCATATCGATTTTCAAACGCATCTTTTCGTAATTCTCTAAGTTGCACCTTTTTACTTTCCTGTCTTTCCTCGATCTGTTGAGCATTCTTTTCTAAAAAACGGTATAAAAGTCTTATAAAGTGCCATACCAGGAATATAACTATAACGAAAATACAAGACAGTTTTATAATTGTCATAGCTCTATCTCCTTTATTTCACAACGATTTTCACTTTTGCACCGTCCGGTAATTTCTCCACTTTATTCCCAATGTACGAACCAGCACCACGATTATCAGCTGGTTTTATATGCCTTATATCAGCACCTTTACCGCCTTCCCTACACATAGCCATAGGGTATTCATCCCGATCATATCCTTTTTTCGTTGGAACATTTGCTAAAGATTGTTTTCTTCTTTCTGCGGCTCCATCTCGATCTATTGTACAAATATCTGTCTTGCCACTTGCAATCGCATCTTTAATATGTGCTGCGGTTTCTGGATACTTATTTGACGAAAACTCTATAACTTGTGCAATATCTTGTGATCCACTTGTTTGCTTTGCATGATTGGAATTTTGAATTGCTGAACATCCTGTAAATAACAACCCTACCGTTAAAAAACTACTTATAACCCCTTTGAGTTTCATTGTACTCCCCCTTTTTTGTAAAAAATTCAAATTATCATTGAATTAAATAATTCCTTACTTACAACGTTCTCTTAACGGTATATCAAAATAATCAGAATCTAAATTTATAGGATATCCATCATTAAAATGTCCTTCATATACAATTGGGCTTTGTTGACCATTTAGCCAAGGACTCGCGTAAGCTCTACCATAACCATTAGGAATGCCATTTTCAAACTCCCCCTCATAAACTTTTATAGAACCCCAAAATCTGGTGAAATTGACTGGGAAAGACTTATCCCAATACTCCATTTTACTATAACCTTTAGATTCATAATGAAATGCCCTAAAGATAGAAGTCGGAGAAGAAAGCCCATCTGTAACTAACCTTCCATTTCCATGAGGAACTCCGTACTTCCAATCACCTATATATGAACCTTTTGTTAAATCACCAGCGTTATATGTCTCCCCTCGATAAAACTCCCCTCCATAGTGAGTTCTTATAAGAACTTCCCCTTTCCAATAACCATCTTCATTTATACCTTCTAACCAGTATTCCCCACCAATGATTGGATATTTATATACGCTGTCATTCATCCGCTCTAATCTTTCAACATACACATGTTTTCTAAACTGTCTTCTTTTGTTATTGTCTGCTTTAAATAGATTAATAATTGATTCGAACAATTAACTATCTCCCTTCCTAACTTTCAAAATCATTTATGATGTTAGTCTAAATAGACAGACATGCTGGAAACATTATAAATATAAATTGACTCCCTTTTTATTTATAAATTTCACATAAACCTATTTTACAATCCATTCACTTTCCTTCGAAACTCTTCAATTACTTAAAATAACGCTTTACCTAAATTTCACTAAGAGCAAAGTCATACAATGCATCTGCAGCATTTTCCACCAAATCATAAGAAACATACTTCTCCAATGCTTTCATTAACATAGGCTTTTCATCTTCAAAATTAATCGTATAATCCATTAAAAAAATCCAATTCCATGCTGGAATTGCAATCAAACAACTATGTTTCATCTCATGTCCAAAAAAATAGACATTTGGTGATCCATAACTTTTTAGAACTTCAAACTCTACACATCTCATCTATAACCCTCCTATTCGTTATTGCTTGAATTAGAATATTTCTTATATCTTTTTTGTATATCATTGGTAATACCTATACTTACTATAATTGCTACCACCAAGTACATTATATATTTAAAACCTGTATGCTCTACAACAACTATACTTCCAATAATAAGAACTATCGTGGTAAGAATTGAGATAATAAAAATACGTTCGTACTTTCGAGATTTACTTTCCTGTTCTAATTTTCCTTCTTTCATACTCTGGTTTCCTCCTTTGGATTCTTATAAAGTGAAATCCTCCATTGTTTTACGGATTTCATCAGCTTCTACACCGATGTATTGTAGTGTTTGTCTTTGCGTCGCATGACCAAATAACTTCATCAAATAATACACATCTTTCATTTTTTTATAATACTGATAGCCAAACGTTTTCCGCATACTATGTGTTCCCCAATGATCCGAATCAATCCCACAAGCCTGTGCCGCTTTATGCAAAAACGTATGAGCCATTTGTCTTGTGATTGGCTTATCTCCTTGACGACTTGGAAATAGCCAATCAGAATCAGCTCGATTACTTGTGTACTTGGCAATCTCTTGTTGTAAAACCGTATTGAAATATACTTCTACGGTTGTATCTGTTTTTTCCATTTTAATTTTTATAACATGCTTCCCTCGAACATCTTTTACACGTAATCGTAAAATGTCACTAATGCGTAAACCTGTATTAATTCCAAAATAAAATAAAAAGTAATTTCGATATGAGGAATTTTGCAAAAGCCAATCTTTCATTTCTTCAATTTTTTCTATTGAACGAATTGGTTCTTTTGCCCCAGGTTTTCGTCCCCCTTTCGTCATAAAACATGACCTCCTAAACCTATGTTGTAAGCTATAATATGTAAAACTTAGTTTAACTATAACTATAATTTGTTAAACTGACAATCTTTTTCTTTTCATTTTATAGCGAAAAAACCAGTAATACCATAGAAAAACGCATGATATCACTGGTTTTTATGAGTTTAACATTTTGTATCTTTTGTAAAACTCATATTTTTTAAATTGGTATGCCTATTTGTACATTAACTTAGATTTTTTTACTTCTCTTATATTAAACCCAAGAAAAAAATTATAAATTGTAGTAAAACTTACTTAATTGTATTCAGGCTATTGGCTTTTTCTCTATAAATCTATATATGAATATTGATTGGAATTATTTAACAATAATGTTGAATAATTCTTTCTATGTTATAAAATTAAAAAGAACTAGTTCAAAAAAATGAAAAGGAGAAAAAATATTATGAAGAAGAAATTCAGTTTCATTTTTATTATTGCTACGTTTTTATTAACAACAGTCAATGTATTTGGAGGACAAACAGCTAAAGCGGATACGATAACCCGTTACGGTAAGATAAGTAATTATACGCCTTACAAACCAGGGGCTGACGGAAAGTGGATGACGGATAATGATTGCGCTGTTGACTCGAGTGAGGCATATATTAGAAAGGGCACCAAAATTGTAGTAACGAACTTAGATAAAGGGAAATCTAGAGTTCTTGAGAAATGGGATTATGGCGAGTTTAAAAAATTTGGTGTTATAGTGGATGTACTTCCTAATACATTTGTGGCATTAGGGGGAAAACTAAGTGATGGTCAGATTAAGAATGGTCGAACTGAAAGATCCGGTGGAATAGCAATAACCGAATAATTTTCGAAAAAATCCGGATATAATACTTTATATCTGGATTTTTTTAGGGGGGATATAATGAAGAAAACCATAGTTTTTTCATTAATAGCTGTATCTTTGTGTGTCATACTTAGTTACAAATTCCTTACATCTGGGAGTGTTGTTGTTAATAAAAATGATACACCTTCTCAAAAATTATACATAAACCTATTTGAACCTAAGCTTCTTACAAATACATTTTATGAATATGATCCAACGTTACAAGAAAACACAGTATTATTAAGGAAAAAGATACCAGATTATACTACTTTTTCTTATTCAAAACTCCATAACAAATTGTACTTTGCTGATAAAGCTGAAGACGGTACAATGCAATTGTTTGTTAAGGACTTACAAAAAAATCAAATAAGGCAATTGACTAAGGAATTAGGTAATGTAGATCTTATACAAATAGATAACAAACAAACAACGGTTTTCATGAGAGTTTTATTAAAAGATGAGTATCGTAATTTTCATATTGCCACTTATAATATTGAAAAGGATAAGTTAGAAATATGGGAAAAAGACGATAAGGATAAAAGTATTTTGGATTTTGATTACAATCCCAATAATAATAAATTAGTTATAGTTTCCTTTTCTGAGGCTGAAGATAAAAAGAAGCTTGAAGAAGCAAATGAAAAGCAAATCACAATGCGTCCAGCTAAATACAGTTTAGATATTTATAATGTGGATGGAAATAAAGAAAAACATGTTAGCTTAGTGGAAAAATTTATTAGCGGGGCTTCATTTGCCGATGATGAAAGTTCAGTGATATTCAGTTATGATGAAAATTTGACCAACCCTACTTCCCATGTTGCAGAAATAAATTTGAATTCCAAAAAAATAAAGCCACTATTTGACGATACGGAAAAACACTTTAAAATAAGAGCGTTAAAGTATAGTGAAAAAAGTGAAGGTTTCTTTTTTTATCAAGTCTTTATGATAGTAAAAAAGATTATAATACATTGGGGTCCCCAAAGGAAAGTGTGCTTTCTTATTATGATATTAAGAAAAAAACAGTCAAAGATATATGGCATACTGATAAAGGAGTAATCGTTAATTATTCAATGGAGATAAAATGAATGTGAAATATTAATTGAATTCTAAAACAAGTAACTAAGAAAACAGTCGATTTCTTGATCCAGGAACAGGAATTTATATTCCTTCGAACATTAATTATACTCCTGGTAGCGGTGGCCACTAAAAAATAACACCTACATTGTAGGTGTTATTTTTTAATCATTTAGACTTGTAAAATGTTTCGTATTTCTTCTATCCTTAAATTCGTAAACTTTGCAATATCTTCTATTGGCATTCCGTTTTTGTGCATACCACGTATCAGTTGCATTTTCCCTTTTTCAATCCCTTTTTGTTCTGCATGAGCAAATTTTGCGGCCTCATCCATCAGAACTTTTTCCCTTGCTTCATATGCTTGTCGGAAAGAAGAATCTTGACTCATACGTTCCCATTTATTTATTGCTTTTTGTAAAATCGGGTCTTGGTTCATCGCAATATCCTCCAATGTTTGGGTTAATTTTTCATCCTCATTCGCTGGAAGTAATAACAACCAACGAACAAATGAATCTTCCCAGGGATTTACTTGTTCATTCCGCCACTGTTGCATGAGTTTTGGAATCTCCACAATGTGAACTTCGATATCACTACTCAATATCTTTTGCTGTTGTTGATTCCATAGGATTCCTGTTGTATGGAATGCCTCGTATTCAGGAAACATAACGAAATTCAACAAATTAATCGTAATTGTTTTATGAAGAGAACTATATGGCATTCCTTTTTGAAGTTGGGATGTGTATAGTCTTCCCCAGTAATATAAACTTCGTTTAATCATATCATGATTATTATTTAGCTGTATTTCTACATTTACCTTTGTTCCCATATCTAATGTTGCGGAAATATCTAAAATCGATAATTTATCCTCTTCATGTTCTCGATGCAAGTGTGGGTCTTCTAATTGCAAGGAAACAATAGGGGATTCTAAAGAACCTTGTAACATGGCATTTAAAAAAGCAATTAGAATATCTTCATTTCCACTTGTGCCAAATAATTGTTTAAAAGCAAAATCAATGCGTAAATTCACTAATTGTTGGTTGGACATGGGTTTTCCTCTCCCCATCTCATAAGATGTTTTTCTTTCATTGTACATAAAAGAGTGATACGCATGCAAACAAGCTCTTACGTAAATATACATAAGAGCTTGTTTATAGCGTTTGTTGCATAGAATGAACAATTTTTGATTGTAAGAAAAACTTGAATTTATTATACAATACAATTAATTCAACAAATATTTTCGGATATTAGACAAATTTATCAAATTATTGAATATTTTGCAAAAAATAATCCCTAAACTATACCAACTAATGTATGATGAATATAAGGGATACAAGACTAGCTATGAAATACATAATATCTCGACTTTTTATATTATAAAAAAATATGAATGAGAGAATGATAGTATGTTGAAAAAGAAACTAGGTAAATTAGGTGTAGGAGCTTTAGCATTGGGTGTTTTAATCCCTTCAACTTCCGCTTTTGCAGAAGAACCAAAACACTTCCTGCTAATGGTGTAAATTATGAACAGACAAATTTATCACACACACAAGTCAGCGAAGATTTTAAAATTGAAATTTATGATAAAGATCAAAATTTAGTTAAAGTCTATAATAAAGAAGAACTGGCTCAATTCAATCCACAGCTTTCGTCTACGCCTCTAATTGGGTCTCAAAATAATACAATTAATCCTTTAGCATTAAAAACAACTTCTTTTGGTAGTGCATCATTCAGTGATTATGTATGGATTAAAAGTGGGGTATCATTCAAAAAACCTCAAAGTGTTGCTGTAGAAACAAGTGAATATGTTCAAGGCTTGGCGGTCACTCACCAGAACCTAAACAAGAACTGAGCAGTGTTTGCTCAGTTCTTGTTTTGTTAATTTTGTAAAGTTTGGAATTTCACTTTAAAAGTCCCATTCCCTGAATATCCACCTGGATTAGCAATATACAGCCTACTTTTAGCTGCACCTGAAGGAACTGTTACGATAGAACCATGTTTAACATTTGACCAAATTGTAGGATCTGTATCAGCTGGTCTATCCTCCATCACTCTGAATGTAAGTGCTATTGCACCAGCCCCTTCTATCGAAACTTGAACTCTTGTGCCGTCAGCAAGATGCCCCAATGAGAAATTACCACTGGATCTATTATTTTGACCAGGTTGTGGTCTGTACAAAGAATCAATTTGTCCTTCTAATTTTTCGTTTCGTTGAATCAACTTGAATATTTGGTTTTGTGCCCCTTGTACCTGTCCCCATACATTGATGTTCGTGCCATTTGCAGTTCCTCCACCAGTTACGTCTAATACCGTTTTACTGGCTTTGTTTTCTAAATACAGGTATCCATTCCCAGCTCGTTTTAAAATCCAATAAGCTTCATCATACGTCCCCATAGAAGGTGAAGTATACACGTTGATTGAATCCCGAGTCCAAGTTAATGCTTCATCTATTTTCCATGCACTTTTAAGTTGATATGCTTTTTTATTGGAATCATATACCAAATTCCATTGTCCATTCAGTTCCCTGTTCGTATGCCCCCATAGAACTACATTGTACCTATTATTTGAAAGTGATGTCTGCATAGCCACTTCACTGCTATTGTTTAAAGCGGAAATAATTCTATATTTGCCATCAGGTATTCTTACTTCTTCGCCTTCCTGTTCATCTACAGTTAGCGTTTGACTTTTAAGTAGCGTTAGATTGCTTCCATTCTTTACAAAAACATCAATCTTATCACCCGTAAATAGGATTAAATTTTCAAATCTAAGATCGTGTCCCACATCCGTTTTATCCCAATAACTATAATAAGGATTTCCGTTAACGACTTCACCGATATATTCGCCGTTTCGATATACTACATAATGATTACGTAAATATGCATCCCCACCGAATCCAACACGTAAGCCTGTAGACCCTTTTGGCGTTATGTAGCGAATATCTCCAGTATTGTGTCTTTCATTCAACCGAATGACACGATCAATTAACCCTTTACCAGGGAAATCTGCGGCGATGATTCCCGTATGATTCAACCCGAGTTTAGAAATCCACTCAGTTGTTAAAATATTGGTTCCCCCATAAAGTTTTGCGTAACCATAGAAATCCTTTGGATAATCGGGCCACTTATCAGTGGGGTGTGTGGTAATTACTTTACCCACTCCAGCAGTAGGACTCTCATATCCACTTGCTACAAAATAAGGCGCAGCTCCCTTTGTGAAAAATTTCCAAGTTCCGTTACCGCTTAAATAATTTAAATACTTTGCTTGCCCATTATTTGCATTTGCACTTTGTAAATGTTGTTTTACTGCAGTCCATT
The DNA here is from genome assembly GCF_016650875.1 of Bacillus sp. TH30. Classification (NCBI taxonomy): domain Bacteria; kingdom Bacillati; phylum Bacillota; class Bacilli; order Caryophanales; family Bacillaceae; genus Bacillus; species Bacillus sp. TH30. The sequence goes on from NZ_JAEKEY010000006.1 coordinate 42,322, forward strand.
TCGCATACATCGCATCAGCGTCATAATCTACATCAAACTGGTCTTGCCTTTGTATACTACTATACGGAATACCCAATCTTTTTCCGTCTGTTGGAAAATTTGAAAATACTATGATTTTTCCTCTCACTTCATTTAGCGTCGGATTATCCGATATACCTTTCCAAAAATAATTACTATAGCTAGCGTTGTTATAATAGCTATCTTCAAAAATTTGAGCCCACGTTTTTGTCGTGCTTACGTCTGTACATTTTCCTGTACCAGGTCCATCACACTCATTTTTCACTCGCATAAATACTGTCTCTCCTGGATTTGTTCTTAAAAATGCAGTGATTTTATCTAAAATATCGCCACTAAAACTTGCATTTTGATTAACAGATCCATGATAAGCCCTAAAGAGAGTATTCGATTCTTTTCGTAAACGAATATCCAAATATCGAATACCAGAATTTAATTGTGTGTTCAAATCCATTGTTTGCGTTTTAATATAGTCATCGGGATATAGTCCTCCACCACCATATCGTGACATGGAATTATGGGTTCCAGGTATAGACAGTTCACTTATTTTTACATTCCCACTAATTTTATTCATCCAATTTGGATTCGAATAACCAATATTAGAATCATGAGAATACCCTTTTTCATTATTCGCAATTTCAATATCGTTTACATTTGATTCCATATTATATTACCTTCCTCTACTTAATTATTATTCATTTCCCTAATACTGATGATACACAATAATCATAGATTAATAACTTTTTATTTAGAATATTCACAATACGAATAACCATTCTATCCATATTGAGAAATTCTTTTCAAATATGAAACTCGAATAAAAAATTTAGAGTGCAAACTAACAAGAAGATATCTGTAAAATTATAACTTTACGAATTTTTTTATTTTGGTACATCTAAAGATAATAAGAATCCTTGATACGTCTGTTTTCCTCAAATAGTGTTTTACGAACAAGAATGGTTGTAACCTTGTTTTTATAATCCACAAATAAAAAAGATAAGATCGGAGAGTACGATCTTATCTTTAAGCATAAGGGAAAAACAAAGGCAAAAACCATCTTAATATTTATAATATTATATTTTTTGTTAATTTTCGATATGAAACCCATATTTAACATCTATATCTATATTGAGAAATTTATTACAAAATTAGCTATAAATGATTCAAAACCCGAATGTAAACTTTTACCCAAAGGTTTACTTTCATAGCATTGATTTTATTATTTTTCAGGATAGGGAAACGATTCAAGGAATGAGGTGCCGATCTGTTATGTACTTACAAAACAATCTATGGAATGCCCCAATAGGGGTCACCATATAACCGAATAATTTTTTCAACAAAGTTACAATTGAAAAGGAGCACCTGTTCCAAGGTGCTCTAAACACGACAGTATGTTTTTTAGTAAGGATGACCATATATGCTGACAAATTCTAATATTTACCTAACTTAGTGACTAATAAATGTTGATAAGTCAGTTTTTAGAATAATTCAGCTAATAATTCTCTTTTTCTAGTATTTAAAGGGGATATCTCTAAGGTATATTTATCGTATATCACTTCATCTGGAATGCTAAAAGAGAAAGATACATTTATTTCTACTGGATTTGGATTCCCCATAAACTGTTGTCCTATGGTAGCACCTGTAGTTGAATACACTGTAAGTTTTGCTGCGGAATTTGCAGGTATTTCAACGCTTATTGAAATATGTCTAATATCAGCAATATGTTTATCATTCAGTCTAATAATACGTTCAACTAGCCCTTTGCCTGGGAAGTCAGCTGCAACGATACCAGTATGATGAAGTCCTGATCTTGGGATGTATTGGTTAGTCATTATATTCATTCCACCATAATAAAGCCTATAATTTTCTGTTGGAAAATCGGGATACTGACTAGGACTGCCCGTTCCCATTAGTGGTTCGCCATCACCTCCATATGCGCTGGCAACGAACTGAGGAGCGGCTCCACCACTGGGACCACCATTTCCACTGAGATGGTTGAGGTAGATTTTGTTTTGATCACTGTTAGCCTTGATTAAATGATTCTTTACCGCAGTCCACTTTGCATACATACCATCCATGCTAAATCTAACGTTATCGTGGTCTTGTTTTTCAAGGTTTGAATAGTTAATACCGTATGCCTTAGAAACTGCGAACTGTTGTAAAAGTACAATTTTTCCTCTTACGTCCGTTAATTCTGGATTAGCGTTAACGCCAGAGCCATTTCCCGAGCCAGCTGGTTGCCAAAAATAATTTTTATAACTAGGATTATCCCAATACCCTTTTAATATTTCTTCAAATGAGCGAGAACCATCTTCCGGTGTATGCTCTTCTTTTAAACGCATCAAAACTGTTTCCCTTGGATGTTGACGTAAAAATGCAGTGACTTCGTTTAAAATATCACCAAACATTTTCTTTTGATACGCCGCGCCATGATGCATGGCAAAGGCAGTTCCAGTCCTTCTAGCACGTATATCTAAATAGCGAATACCAGAATTCAATTGTGTTGTAATGGACATTCTTTGGTTTATCACCCAACGATCAGCACCGGTGACGCCATGCAAAGCAATCGATCCATGTGTACCAGGAATAGATAACTGACTAATTTTTGTTTCACCTCGAAGTTCATTCATCCAATTTTTGTTTTCATATCCAATATTCGCATCATACGCATAGCCGTTACGATAGTTGTTATATTCGCTTTTGCTCCATTTTGGTGATGGGGGATTACTTACTGCATCAGAATACTGCTTTTTTCCATTCGTCACTATTAAATCACTCCTTTGAATAAGTTTAAAACAACCGTCCTCTATTTATTTTTCCAATCCTGTAGTACTCCATAAGTATAGATAAATGAATTCCAGTTGAGAACATTACTGATAAAAATAACCATAATATCCATATTGAGAAATTATTAGTTATTTAAAGACGAAAGTACAAAATTAAAATCGAGTCCATTTTGGATTCTTCCTTTGCAAAATTGAAAAATTATTCAGCTGTGGTGATTTATTCCTCGTATCTAATATTTAGTTACTGAGTAATTACCTAGAATCATTTCAATTGATACGTTTTTATTGGCGTGGTTTTTGTTGTGTTCCCTGTTTTTAAATCGTATTCTTCTAAAACAACCCGATACGAGCTTGATGTTACATCGGCACTTAATAAACTCAATCCTTGAGCAATTGTGCTTTTTGATGCGTCATCAAACAAAATTCCACCACCAGTAATTTCATTAAATTGCTTATTATAAGTTATTTGTATTGTTTTTAAGAATCCGTATATATCGCCTTTATAATCATGGTAATAATTATTCCAGATATAGGGACCTTGCAACAATGCATTTGCTTTTAAGTTTATATTTTTCAATTCACCTTTTAGTACTTCAGCCTGTACTCTTACCCCTTTTCCAGGGTCCACGAGTACAGACATAGGAGGAATTCTTAAAGTTCTTGTAGTTGTTTTTGTCTCTGCATTCGAATCTGACCACGTTCCTTCTACTGTTACTTTGGCTGTGACTTCTACACCACCTAAACCGAATACATCCAACTCAGCTTTCGTTGAAACTTCGGTTCCTGTTTTTAGCGTCTTAGTTTTAGTAATGGTTGTCGAATCCGTTATCGTTTCAGAAAACTCTATGGTTTGATAAGTTTGTTGATTAGATGTTTTGTTCTCGAAATTACCAACAGCCATGTAAAACGGCTTGAATGTCGTAAATAAATCGGCTGGGTTTGCTACCAACTTTACGTCTTTTAACTGCAAACCATCTAATTTAGCATATTTTGCGGGAGATGGTAAATTCCCTGATGTAGGAGCTAATTTAGGCGAAACTGGGAAAGGATGAAATCGATCTTCTTTCCAAATTGTAGTGTTATAGTGTGAATATAAAGTATAATCATAGTTAATAAGTTGACCTATTGGTGCATTTCCGATTTTGTGTAAAATCTGTTCTAAGTTAAGTTCTTCTGCTTTTATTGAAACTTCTCTGTTCTCAGCCCGATTACCCGTTTGATTTATACTCTTCGCGTCATTTTCCATTACTCTAACATCCCCTTTTAATAAAAATAAATTTCATACATATCATACTATTTTTTACAGTATTTAGATTTTTTGGTTTGCTAATATGTATTGAGAAATTTAATAGGAATCTATGGATTGAAAGACCCAATCTTACAATCCATTTTGCAAATGAAAAATGGAAATACAAAACGTCTGTAAAAGTATACTTTTGCGAATGCTTAAAAATTGGCTGAAATAAATTATTTGGGTATTCGTTTTAGTCTTGTTTTTATTTTAGGATTTTTAGAAAGTCATATATGTGAAGACGATAAAATGAGTTTTACAAAACTAAGAAAATGTTAAACCCATAAAAAACCTTTGTATCATGTGTATGTACTGATACAAAGGTTTTTTTATATGAATATTTAACTGTCTATTTTACTAATTATAAAAAAACATGAACTTAGTTTTACTTTTTAGGTCGGCTGGGTACGGAAACAATTAGAGGAATAAACTTCCAGAGTGGCCCCTCATTCCCTGAATCGTTTCCGTACCCCTAATAGGCACATACCTTTAAGCACATATACCTAGATATGTGTGCTTAAGTCTATTTTAAAGTGCATAACTTAAGTACATATACCTGGATCATGAAAAATCTTTGTCATTTCAACGTTTTTTAAACTTTTCCTCTCAAAAAAACAAAAGATTATACAGCTTTCAAAACCGCAACTTAATCCCCTTTTACAATAAGAAATTTCACGTCAATGTCAGCTCATAAAATAATAAAAAAGCCTTGCTGTAGAAACAAGACTTTTCCCCTTTTATTTTTGTTCGATTGCATACCGACTATCCTCTGAAACACATAAACTTGCCGCGTTAACTTTTATACTACATTTTCCTAATCGCCGCTTTACTTCTGATTGTAATTTTTCATTTGCTTCCTCTAAAGAACGTGCTGGAATAATCGTAGATTGTGAGTCTGTTACCTTGCCACTATACATCACTGAAAAATTCAATTCATATTGATGTATCAAGATTTCTCCACTCCTTTTTTCCCTAGATTTCCTCACAGATCATTCTTATTTGTCGCTTGCTCCTGTAGTTTTTGAAGACGGATACGCATTTGCGGTACATACCAACTTTTTCTTAATCGGATGATCGTAATTCCTACAATTAAAATCAAAAAGGCTTGTAGTAAAATATCTTGTGTTTCCCACAACGTACACAAATAAAGAAGACTTCCAGAACAAACATAATACATGGCCAATAACAAATTTATATTCGCGATTATGATTTGTTTCTTTACAATCGCGGCTATTCCTGCCAAAACAAGCGTACAAACTCCTATACTTAGCAAAATATATGCAATAAACTTAAAAAAAATCATTCTCACACCCCTTTTCCTATAAAAGCTTATTTAACCTACCTAAAAGACCGAATAAAAGACGTAACCTTATTCAATATCAAATGTATTAACGAATTATTTAAAATCGATTACAAGCGAATCTGAAACGTCATTTTTTCTGAAATGGAAACTTTTTGTGTTGAAAATCATATATGCATTGTTTTCCAACACATCCAATTGAAAATCCTGTAAAAAAAGTTGCACCAGCAATTTTCAATCCCCATTGCCACATGTTTTCTTGTGAAAAATGATGTGAAACATAGAGGCATACCCCTGTACAAATAATGATCCAAATTCCATATTCATCATATTTTCTTTGTTCTAATTTTTGTTCATGAAACGGATACACCTGGATAAACAAAAAGGCTATCAGCAAAACTGACAGCCCAATTCCAAATACGATCATTCTTTATCGCCCCATTTCCCCTTGATTAAACCCCTTCATAACGTTTCTGTAACAATTGTTGTATACGTGCCGCATACATTTTAAAATAGGGAACATTTTGTGCGGCAACCTTTCCAAAATCCATTTGCATTAATGTTTCTTCTAACAGTTTGAACTCAAAGTCTAAAAATGTATCATGCTGTTTATGAATCGAATGCGGGATATTATGCAAGGCATCCGCAATTTCTCGTACATATGTCACACTGTATTCATCTTCGTTTGAATAGGAAAATACATTTCGAATTAATGCAAACGTTTCTTGCAAAACTTCATATCCGATATGATGTAATACATTTTGATTTATCAAATCCGCCCTCATTCCCTTCCCTGCAATTCTTTCTTCCCTATCTCTCCCTATTCTTCCTTATGCCTCCCTCTCTTTCCGCTTATTTCGGCAAATATAGTGTTGGATTGATTCGCTAGATATCGCCAACATTTTGCGTATTTTTCCTAATTAGATGAGCCAATATATGGATTCAATCCACTAGTTGATATAGCCTTTTTCTTGTAGAGGCTGTTGAATCTTCGCTTCATCAACAACCCACTTGTTTTTTTGATTATCATAAAGTAAAGAAATATCTAATGGCATTTGAGTCACACTAGAAACACCATTCACCGTTATTTTTTGCCATATACGGGCAAATACATTGGCATGTGTTGTATCTACTGCTGTATAGTACAACAAGACTTTATCAATATCAGACACGATTGTTTTATTAGGTTCCGTCTTTTCAATAGGCTGATTGATGTCTGTTCCTGCTGGAACAAGCATTTTTAAAGCATTATCTGTCACAAATGGCTCAATTTTCGTCCATGCCCGTTCTCCTTTCGCTGTATCATAGACGAAAAAGGCTTTTAAAAATCCTTCTGTATCTTTTTTGACCTGTGTTTCTGTATTTTGTTCTTTTCCTTTCAATATCTGATCTAGTTTTTTATTTTGGATTTGTACCGCTTGTAATTCTTTCTTTGTATCTTCATATTTTTTTTGATATTCATTTACTTTAGAGGCTGTAGAGGTTGCATATATGCCAACCCCTACAACTAACAATAGTAAAATACCTATAAACCCTTTATTCATCGCTATTCCTCCCCTATCTTACACGTCTAATTCCAACGAAATGATCCGCCCAATATTTTTGACTTAAATCTGCATAGTGTAAATGCGTTCCACCCGCGTTAAACATTTTGTTATTACCAATGTAGATGCCGATATGCGAAATCCCTGCCTTATATGTTCCCTGGAAGAAAACAAGATCCCCTGGCGCTGGATTATCTACTGGAACTGTAGCATTATACATAGATTCAGCGGTTCCACTAATCCTAATTCCAACTTTGTTATAGCTCCATTCAATTAGTCCCGAACAATCAAAGTTCGGCGGTGCCCGCCCCGCCCATACGTAAGGATAACCGTCGTACGGTGTTACTAAGGCCATAATTTCATTGAATTTCGCATTAGCTGGCCCATCTCCTGTTCCATCCCCAGGATTAGCACCACCAGTACCAACTTGATAGTATTTCAATACTTTTTCGACATAGCTAAAATCGCCATAACAATAAGGAGATCGGAAACCACATTGTGTTCTTCCGCCATTGTGTTCTAAGGCAAATTGTTTGGCCAAGTCAAGCGTATATTCTCCACCATGACTGTTTATATAATTTAAAAACCCAGGACCAAAATTATATGTTTGCAAAGCTAACTTGATCCTATTTATGTCAGAAGGACTTTGTACATTTGCTATAGTAATAGCATGCTTAAACTCTTGTACCCCACACCAGATAGAATAATCTGGATCAGATATACCATTCTGAATTTTAGGATACCTGGTGTTAAAAGCCCCCTCTGCGGACTGCATAACATCGAGCAACTGACCGCCGCTCTCCTGCATAATTAAGCTAAGCATTAAAGGTACATAAGGCTCTACACCAAATTCTTGCGCATATTTTCGTACAAGGGGTTCCCATTTTAAAACATCAGCTGGTACAGTTGTTGTTCCAATGGCACCACCTGTATTATGTCCTCCTTCTTCTTTTTTCCCTATCCCTTGCCCCAAAATGATAAATAAAATAAACCCAATACAGACAAACAATCCTATAGTAAAAGCAGAACTCCCAAAGAGTAATGTCAGTATCCATGATTTTTTCTTTTTCTTCTTTTTTTGTTCTTGCACAATGTCTTCTTGTATCGTTTTGTCTACGACTTCCTTTATTTCTGGTATCATCTCATCCCTCCCCCTTTATAAAATGATTCAAGATTGATTGAAATGTTTTCTAATAATCAGCCTATATACAAGTGCCAAAAGAATGGGGATAATCGCAAAAACAGGAAATAGTACCGTTAAAACAGTAGATTGCTGTTTTTGTATAAAATCTAATAATCCAAAATGGCCTGTTCCGACAAACCAAATGAAAAAGGCTAGTTTGACTCGATCATCAATACGACAACGCAACTCATTATGGATAATTTGTAGAGTTAGAAGAATGAGCGTATACCAGATAAGTAATCCTAAACCAATCCATCCTAATAAATCTGTCGGCCATTCTCTCTGTATGAAAAGAATGACTATGTTCATCCATCCCAAACACCCGATGCAAAGAAAAATACTGATACTGACCATTTTCATACAAGTTAATTTCCATTGGTTCATATCTACATCGCTCCTTTTTATAAAAAGATAGTAAAGTCCTATAAACTAGGACTCTACTCATCTTTTTTTGGTGGGTCCAAATCGTCTAAGTTATCTAAGTTCTGTGGATCAGTAGAAGGCATCCAATTTTCACTTCCAGCCGCTACAGCTCCATATTGTATATCTGGCGTATCGATCGTTAACGCTTTTTCTTGAATCTGCTCATTTTTGCTTACTTCTTTCTCATTTACTTGTACCAAATCAGAAGTGGAAACGGATTCCGTTGGGATAAATGAGTCAGGAGAGTTCGACACTTGTACAGTTGACTCGACATCTATATTAGGTTTTTTAGCGACAATTTGCCCCGCTTTATTCACTTCGGCAGGAATAGCATCTGGAATATCTGCATTTGATATAGAAGAACTTGTTTCTGGTGTGCGTGGGACAATGACACCTTCTTCATTTACATCTGCACGAATTGTATCTGGTATTAAAGGTTCATTTGCATCTGTTTCAATTGGTGTTGAGATTTCTTGTTGTGGAATATTTGTTGAAGTTTCCTGTTCTGGTTGTATTTCTTCTCTTGAAATATCCATCGGGATTTCTTCTGTTGGAATGTCTTGTTGTGGGATATCGGATGGGATTTTTTCAAATGCTTCATGATCTGCTGATACTTCCTCTAATGGTATTTCTTGTGTCGGTACTTCTGTCTGGATTTCTTCATATGCTCCCATATCGCTTGGAACTTCTTCTAGTGGTATTTCTTGTTCTGGTACCTCTGTTTTGATTTCTTCATATGCTTCCATATCAGTTGGAACCTCTTCTAATGGCATTTCTTGTTCTGGTACTTCTTGTTTTACATCTTCATGTACCTCTATATCAGTCGGAATTTCTTCTAGTGGTACCTCTTGTTCTGGTACTTCTGTTTGAATTTCTTCATATGCCTCCATACCAGCTTGTGTTTCTTCTCCTGTTGGGATTTCCTCATCTTCTAAAGATACAAGCTCTGGTTGAACCTCCATTTCTGATTCTTCTACCTCTGTTCCTTCTTGTTTTCCTTCCATTTCTTGCTCTAACGCTTCCTTATCTAAGCTGATAAGGCCTTGTTGCATTGATGCCTCTTCTTCACCTGGTGTCGCTTGTTCTTTCCCTTCCTCTTCCTGCTGTGGTAAATTCCCTTCTTTATCACGATCCTGTAGGGAAATAAGCTTTCCTTTCTTTTTATTCTCTTCTTTTTCTTGTTCTGTTTGATTGTCTGGTAAATTTTTCGGTATATCAGCTTGTATTAATGGATTGGCCTTTTTCTTTTCATCGTCTGTTCCTGCATTTTCTATCTGACTACCTGCCGCCGCCAATTCAGCCGCGTTGTTAAAATGTGCTCCCATTTTGTCTCCAATATAAGACATTGTATTTCCAGCGTACTCTTTTCCTTTATCTACAAAGTTTTCAGTCATAAGGGATATATTTGTGACTGTTTCATACACGCCACGTACTCGACTAAAGGCCGCAATAATATTTCCTCTAAACAGATAGCAAAGAACAAAAACAAGAATTTGAAAAATCATTGTAGACACATACCCTGCAACGCCCGCTTCTGGTAATACGTATAGTAGTTCTGCTATCGTAAAGATGATGACAAGCATAACAGACATAAAGATTTTTAATGCTAATGGGCGAATCCATTGTGAAGCCCAGCTCTCAATGACTCCGCGGTGTCCTGGCAATAGAGCAACTGCCATAACAATTGGTGAGATAATACTCATGACAAGGAACCATAATTGAAATGCAACAATCAGTAAACAAAACGCGATTACTGGAATACCTGCGAATGTATTCACGACATAGTACATAATCGTAAATACCAGCCGCTCCCCTACAGAGGAAATAACCATCATTTGATTTCCTTTTTTCACTTCTTTTTCAACTACTTCGTTTCGTTCTTTCCCTGGTGATTTTGCCAACAATTCATCTACCCGTTGAGCACCCAATTTCTCTTTTGAATCTTCCCCATACTGTAAAAATAAATATGGCCTTTCAACTAACAAATCCCAAATCTGTTTTTTCACCGAAAAGATTGCATCCGCTTTGGAACGTCCTGGATCACCCGCAACCGTTCCTGTTGCTTTCGCTAAAACCGTTACACTAATTTCAGAACTAATCGTATTTGCACTCCTTAAAATCGTACTTGCGTTTCCAATGTACGTAACAATAAAAGCAATCACAAGTACCATTTTCACTAACTCACTCAAACCTTTTGATGGCTGGCGCTTAATAAAGAAGATATAACCCGCATAACACGCTGATAACACACATGCAATGCCAATAATGGCTGGGAATAAACCAGAAGATAAAAAGCCACCTTTTTCGATACCAGCAATGCTTTGCATAGCCGCACCTAATTTATCCGCTACAGCATCTACAATATCCAGGTTCAACGCTTGATCGACTAAGAAAATGGTTAATTGACTAAGAATCACACTTAGTTGAAAAGCCATATTTCCAAACCATTGACAAGTTGTATACAACATTCTTTGTAAGTCTTTTCCTACACTGTCATCACCAAACAAGTAACCGCCAACTTTTTGAAATACGTTTTGTTCATCTTCTTTTGGCTGGTACGTATCAATCTCATAATATTTATCTTTGTAAATGCCATCTGTATACCCACTAAACAGATTTTCAGAGATACGCGCCCCTTTTTGTTCCTGCTTATCTTCTTCCGCTAGGGCCACATGAGGCCCTAACGGTAGTAAGAAGAATACAAGAATCATACAAATAGAGAAAAGTTTTTTCATTCCTTTTGCCCCCATTTATGAACATGAACTGGTTCTATACTTCCCGCAATAGAATCTAAACTATTATTTGAGTCCCATGCCCATTCATAATTTTTCCACTTTCCATCTTTTTTATCTTTTACCATTCTTAATTTTCTTCCCATTTGAGCATTTTCTACAGGATCAAAGTATTTCACACGATAGTAATACTCGTTTTCTCCTTCTTTTAAGTCATATCGATATAAGTCATATCGTTCCTTCATTCCCTTACTAGCACCAGGGTGCATCACCTCATCTTTACCTAAGTCGTATTTCTTATATAGCAAATCATTAATTTTATTTGAATCCATTTCAATATAAGCTCTTACATACTCCATCGCGGCTTTATCCGCTTCTTTCATATCACGTTCTTTCTGACTCTCTTGTTGGTTCGCATTACTTTTTGTTTCATTTGAGCAACCCGCAACACCCGTTACCATTAACATTCCTGCTACACATAATCCAGATAACATACGTAATTTTTTCATCGTTCCATCCTCCATATACAGATAATTTAGAATACTCTTATCTGTATTGTAATACGAATTACGCTAATTGTTGCGCTCGTTCTTCGTCAGTTTTTGTAGAGGAATCAAATGCAGTCTTTAATTCTTGGAAAACAGGATCAATTTCTACAACAGCGGTTCGCCCGAAAATATCCTGGAACAAGGCTTCTCCGCGTCTAAGCTGGCGTAACATTAAGATATTTTCTTCTGTGACCGGTAAGTTATAGTAACGCAACATTTCTTCCGCTTCCTTATCGTATTTCAGCGCAAAACAGAACTTCATACCCACATTTGCAACCTCTTTGTTTTCAGATTGATAATCGGATGCGTTTTGTGTTCCTAAATACAAGCCAATATTATGGAATCGTCCTTCGCGAATGATTTTGTCAGAGGAAGCCGCACCCTCTTTGTTTTTCAAAATACTTGACGCCTCATCCTGTAGGTATACTTTGAAAATACTACGGTCAGAATGCATTAAGGATTTACCAAATGCCGCTAAAGCAATTAAGATACTACGAGATAATTTGTCTGTAACACTCTCATTCTTGTCCTCTGATTTTGGAATGCGTAAATGTTGAATTTGTAATACTTGTAACGGACGTTCTAGGCTTAATACGCGATAATCTTGACCTTGTCTACCAAACAATAAATCTCCTAGCTGGATGCCTTCTAAGGTTGCTAAACGATTTGTAAGGGCGTTTAACCGTTCTAATTCAGTTGGCAATAAGTTAGGTTCTTTCTTCATATCCTCTAGTTCTACACGAACCAAAGTTAAACATGCGTCTTCTTTTTTCGCCACTCGTTCAATGGCTTTATATAAATAGTCATATCTGATATCCTCTAAGCCTACATCTGATAAAAACGTTAAAATTTCAAGTGCTAAACTCTTCGCATCTTCTATCGTTGCGCTTATTCGGAATGGGTCTAAACAGCCCGCATCCTCTTTATTCTTCCCAAGCGTCCATACTTGCAAGGTATCCTCATTGAACCCTGGCAATAATTCTGGCCACCTTGTGCGGTCCCCTTTTGGATCGATTATAAATGCCCTTCCGCCACTCATAACAATCCAAAAGGCGAGTAAGTTCATTAAGAAAGATTTTCCTTTCCCTGTTTGCCCCGCAAACATAACCGATAAACTTTCAAAAGCTGTCACAATGTTATCTAATGCTTTCGCCGCAAGTTCTGGGCGGACAAAAACAGGACGATTCAATTTCTTGGTCTTTCCAATGTAAAACCCTTGATTGTCACCAATTTGTGTTGTAGCCCCGAACATTCCTTGCGCAAGCACACCTGGCTCCACAAACAATTTGAAATCCGTATTATAACGTTTAGAACCTGGTAAGAACTCGTAGAAGTATGCAAGCTGTTCTCCATATGGATTAACTAACTCAATCTTCATTTTTCGATATTCTGTAATCAGCGTATTGACGCGTGATCTTAAGGTTTTGTCATCTTCGGCATATACACAAAACAGTACACTTAATTCATATCCAGGTGCCCCTGTTGTTTCAAATCGATCTTTTACAATTTTGACCCCTCTTGCTTTGCGATC